>NZ_CP144913.1:0-2400000 GCF_037198315.1 Janibacter sp. A1S7
GAGCGCACGTCGGAGATGTCCTGGCCGACGTAGTCCTTCAGCTCCACCTGGCCGCTGGCGATGACGAGGTCGACCGACGCTCCCTTCGACACCGTCTCGGACACCGACGGCGAGGCGGAGATGACCTTGCCCGGCCCCTGCTCGGCGGAGTCCTCCTCGGTGACGCCGCCGACCTCGAGACCGACGTCCTCGAGGGCTCCGGTGGCCTCGGACCGGCTCATCCCCACGACATTGGGCACGCTGACGTCCGCAGGACCGGCGGAGACGACGAGGGTGATCTCGTCACCCTCGTGCGCCGTCGATCCCTCGCGTGGGTCCTGGGCGGTGACCTGGCCCGCGGTCTCGTCGCTGGGCTCGCTGCGGGTGTTGACCTCGAGTCCCAGGTCGGTCAGCGTGGCGGTGGCCGACTCCTCGCTGGTACCGACCACCTTGGGCACGGTGACCTCCGGCGGCCCCTGGCTGGCGGTCCAGGCGAACCAACCGAGCAGGGCGAGCGGGATCAACAGCAGTGCCGCGAAGAGCCAGCCGAGCCGCGAGCCGCGCCGTCGCTCGGCCGTGGCGGGGATCGACGCGGTCTCGGGGTCGTTGCGGGGGTTCGTCACCGCCTCGGCACGCGGAGCAACGACGACCGGCAGGGTGCTGGTCACGTCCTCGAGCCGGGAGGTGGCCACCGGGCTGATCGGTCGTCCGTTGGCGAAGGCCTCCAGGTCCTGTGCCATCGCCCGGGCATCCGGGTAGCGCTCGTCGCGGTCCTTGGTCAGCGCGTGGACGATCACGGCGTCCAGCTCGGAGGGGACCTCGGAGTTGACCGACGACGGGAGGGGGATGTCGGCGTTGACGTGCTGGTAGGTCAGGGAGATGGGCTCGCCCGTGTACGGGGTGCGCCCGGTGAGCAGCTCGAAGAGCAGGCAACCCGTGGAGTAGACGTCGCTGCGCTTGTCGACCGTCTCCCCGCGGGCCTGCTCCGGCGAGATGTACTGCGCGGTGCCGATGACGGCCTGGGTCTGGGTCATCGTGGCCTGGGTGTCGGCGATGGCGCGGGCGATGCCGAAGTCCATGACCTTCACATCGCCGGCGTGCGTGACCATCACGTTGCCGGGCTTGATGTCCCGGTGCACGATCCCCATGTCGTGGCTGTAGTCGAGTGCCTCGAGGACGTGCTGGACGATGCCGGCGGCTTCCTTCGGATCGAGCGTCCCCGACTCGGAGTCGTTGAGCAGCTCCCGCAGGGTGAACCCGTCGACGTACTCCATGACGATGTACGGGATGTCGATCGTCGCGCCACCGGACTCGCGGACGTGCTCCTCGCCGGAGTCGTAGACGGCCACGATGGAGGGGTGGTTCAGCCCCGCCACCGACTGCGCCTCACGCCGGAAGCGTGCGAGGAAGGCCGCGTCCCGGGCGTGGTCGGTGCGCAGGATCTTGATCGCCACGGGACGCCCCAGACGAGCATCGTGGCCGAGGTGGACCTCGGCCATGCCGCCGCGACCGATGAGCTCTCCGACCTCGTAGCGTCCGCCGAGCAGGCGAGGTGACGTGCTCATGTGGCCTCCCTGGGCGTGCAGATGGCTGGCGTGGTGGTCTTCGTGGTGCTCACTCGAGGGCCGCCTTCATCACGGCGCTGCTGATCGGCCCGGCCACGGACCCGCCGAAGGCCTCGCTGCCTGCTCGGCCGCCGTCCTCGACGACGACCGCGACGGCGACCTCCGGGTTGTCCGCCGGGGCGAAGCCGGTGAACCACGCGTGCGGTGCGGCGTCCGGCGCGTGCTCTGCGGTGCCCGTCTTGCCGGCCACGCTGACGCCGGGCACCGCCGCCGGTGTGCCGGTTCCGTTCGTGACGACGAGCTCCATCATCCGCGTGAGCTGGTCGGAGGTCTCGGCGTCCATGGCCTCGGAGAGCTTCTCCGGTTTCGTCTCGTCGATCGTCGACAGATCGGAGCCGAGGACCGACTCGATCATGTAGGGCCGCATGACGTCCCCGTCGTTGGCCACGGCAGCGCTGACCATGGCGACCTGCAGCGGGGTGACGCGCACGTCGTACTGACCGATTCCCACCTGTGCCTCCTGGGGCGGGCTCAGGTCCTTCGGGATGCTCGAGGGAGTGACGTCCATCGGGATCTGGAGGTCATCACCGAAGCCGAACTTGCTCGCCTGCTCGCGGATCTTCTTCCCGCCGAGCTCCATGCCGAGCCAGCCGAAGGCGGTGTTGCACGAGTTCTGCACCGCGATCTCGAGACTGACCTCGTCATTGGGCCCGCACGGCTGACCGCCGTGGTTGGGCAGGCCGACATCCGTCTGCGGCAGGTCGAGAATCGCCGGGCCGGGGAGCGTGGACTCCGGGTCCCACTCGCCGTCCTCGAGGGCCGCAGCGGCGGTGACGATCTTGAAGACCGAGCCCGGGGGGTAGAGGTTCCCCCCGATGGCCCGGTTGACGAGTGGGCGGGCGGGGTCAGAGTTGAGCCGCTCCCAGGCCTCCTTCTCGACGTTCGCATCGTGGCTGACCAGGGCGTTGGGGTCGAAGTTGGGGTGCGAGACCATCGCGAGGATCGCCCCGGTGCGTGGGTCCAGCGCGACGACCGCACCGCGCTGGTCCCCGAGTGCCTGCTCGGCGGCCTGCTGCACCTTGGGCCGGACCGTCAGCTCGAGGCTGGCGCCCTTGGGCGTGCGGCCGGCGATGGTCCCGGTGATCCGGTCGTAGAAGAGCCTGTCGTCGCGTCCCGAGAGCAGCCCGTCGGCTGCACCCTCGACACCACCGCCGGGCCCGTAGGTGAACGAGTAGTAGCCGGTGACGTGGCTGTAGAGCTCGGGCTGGGTGTAGACGCGCTGCCACTGCAGGTCGTCGTGGGACGGCTCGGACGTGGCGATCGGCCGCCCACCGAGAAGGATCTGGCCGCGTTCGCGGGCGTAGTTCTCCAGCTGGGTGCGGCGGTTCCCGTCGGCGTTGTTGATGTCCTGGGCACCGAGCACCTGGATCCAGGTGCTCGAGGCGAGGATCGACACGAACATCAGGGCCACGAGCATGGACAGCCGGCGGATCGGTTGGTTCATCGCGTCTTCACCACCTGGGTGGGGGCGTCCATCGACGCCGGGTCGAACTCCGGCTCCGGACGGCGTGCGTGGTCACTGATCCGCAGCAGGATCGCGATGAGTGTCCAGTTCGTCAGCAGTGATGAACCGCCGTAGGCGACGAAGGGCAGGGTGAGGCCGGTCAGCGGGATGACCCGGGTGACGCCGCCGATGACGACGAAGACCTGGATGGCCAGCACGAAGGTCAGCCCGGTGGCGAGCAGCTTGCCGAAGCCGTCGCGCAGGCCGATGGCCGAGCGCAGTCCCCGCTCGATGAGCAGGGCGTAGAGCATGATGATCGCGAAGACCCCGATCAGACCGAGCTCCTCGGCGAGGCTGGTGAAGATGAAGTCCGACTCCGGCAGCGGCGTCATCCACGGCCGTCCACGACCCAGGCCGGTGCCGGAGACCCCGCCCGCGGCCATGCCCATGATCCCGGTGGCCAGCTGGCCGCACTGCTCGGCGCCCGCCTGGGAGAACGTGTCGGTCCAGCACAGGATGCGCGTCTGGATGTGGCTGGCGAACTGGTAGGCGATGAGTGCACCGATCGCGGCGAAGCCGAGCCCGAGGACGATCCAGGAGATCCGCTCCGTGGCGACGTAGAGCATCGCGACGAAGAGGCCGAAGACCAGCAGGGTCGTGCCGAAGTCGTTCTCGAGCACGAGGACGAGCGCAGCAGCGACGCAGGCGATGAGCAGCGGGCCGAGGTCCCGGGCCCGGGGGAAGCTGATCCCCATGATCTTCCGGCCCGCCAGGGCGAGCATGTCCCGGGTCTGCACGAGGTACCCGGCGAAGAAGATCGCCAGCAGGATCTTCGCGACCTCGGCGGGCTGGAAGGTGAAGGAGCCCAGCTTGATCCAGATCCGCGCGCCGTACACCTCGTGGCCGAACGGGGTCAGCGGCAGCGCGATGAAGACGAGCGCCAGCAGTCCCGAGGTGTAGGTCAGTCCCCGCAACGTCCGGTGGTCGCGCAGGGTGACGAGGACCACGAGCGCGATCACCACACCGAGGGCCGTCCACAGCACCTGCCGCGATGCCAGCCCTGACGTGAAGTCATTGCCCGCGGCGAGGTCGAGCCGATGGATCATCACCAGCCCGATTCCGTTGAGCAGGGTGACGATCGGCAGGATGATCGGGTCGGCGAAGCTCGCCCGCCAGCGCAGCACGAGGTGCACCCCGAGCGCGATGAGGCCGAGGACACCGGCATGCCCGAGCAGGTCCGGCGGGATCTCGCCGTCCTGGGCCACGGTGACGTTCGCGTAGGCGATGACGACGACCCCGAGCGCCAGTGTGATGAGCAGCAGCTCGATGTTGCGGCCGCGAGAGGGGGTGATGGTCGTGATCGCTCGACTCATCGGCCGCACGGCTCCCCGGAGGCGCGCAGGTCGCTGCACTTCTGCGCGGCGACCCGCAGGCTGTCGACCCGCTGCTCGGCCTCGCTGCGCGAGCCGACGGAGATCGTCTCCTGGACCTCGCTGCGGTAGAAGGAGGGCAGCTCGTGCAGCTCGATGTCGGTCTGCTCGACGACGGTGTGCAGGGAGATCGGCCCCAGGTCCTGGGCCACGCCGCGGTAGAGCGTGACGTTGTCGTCCTGGACACCGACGAAGTACTGCGTCTGGGTCCAGGCGTACCCCGCGTAGGCGATCGCTCCCAGGAGGAGCACCGTGATGCCTGCCCCGATGATGCGACGCACCCATCGACGGCCGGAGCCGCTCTGCTCGTCCAGCTCCACCCCTTCGTCCTCGTCGGTGCTGGTCAGGGCAGCCGCCCGCGAGGCCGGCGAGTCCTGGGTGCGCTTGCCGGGCCGCCGCAGCGCCGCCGAGCCCACGACCTGGGGCTGGGTGGACGGCGTGGTGGTGGCATCGACGACGTCCGCGACGATGACGGTGACGTTGTCGGGCGCGCCGGCGCGCAGGGCGAGGGCGACGAGGTCGTCCGCGGCCTGGCCGGGGCGGGAGTCCTCGGTGAGGATCTCCTCGATGGTGTCGAGGGCGACGAAGCCGGACAGACCGTCGGAGCAGAGCAGGTACCGGTCGCCGCGCCGGGCCTCGCGGGCACCCAGGTCGGGCTCGTCGTCGTCGGCGCCGGTGAGGACGCGGGTGACCACGGACCGCTGGGGGTGGGTGCTCGCCTCCTCCTCGGTGAGCCGTCCCTCGTCGATGAGGGTCTGGACGAAGCAGTGGTCCTTGGTCATCTGCGACAGGCGGCCCTCCCGCAGCAGGTAGGCACGGGAGTCGCCGATGTGGGCGAGGATCAGCTTGTTGCGGGCGCGCAGCAAGGCCGTGACCGTCGTGCCCATGCCCTCGAGCTCATCGTTGTCGGCGTAGGTCCGCGCGATCTCCTCGTTGGCTGCGGTGATCGCCTTGCCCAGCTGGAGGGAGGCCTCGGCCGCGGTGAGGGAGTCGTGGTCCATCTCGACGAGCTCGGTGATGACGGTCGCGGAGGCGATGTCACCACCGGCGTGCCCGCCCATGCCGTCGGCGACGGCGAGCAGGTGCGGGCCGGCGTACCCGGAGTCCTGGTTGTCCTTGCGCACGAGCCCGACGTCGGAGCGGGCGGCGTAGTGGAAGGTCAGCGCCACGTCAGTTCCTCAGCTCGATGACGGTGCGCCCGATGCGGATCGCCGTCCCCGTCTCGACGGGGACGGGGTCACCGACGCGGTACTGCCCCAGGAAGGTGCCGTTGGTCGAGCCGAGGTCCTCGACGTACCAGCCGTCCTCGGCCCGGATGATGCGGGCGTGCCGCCCGGAGGCGAACTCGTCGTCGAGGACGAGCGAGCACTCGGGGTTGCGGCCGATGAGCACTCCGGAGTCGCGCAGCGGCAGCGACGTGCCGGTCAACGGCCCCGTCGTGAGCACCAAGTGGGTCGGCACCCGCGGGTTGCGTTGCGGGCGGGGACCGGCCGGTGCCGTCGCGGCGCCGCGTGATCCCTTCGGCTTCTTCTTCGCCGGGGCCGGGCGGCGGTTGACCACCCGGGTGCCGAAGAGGTCGGTGCGCAGCACCGAGGCGACCGACAGCACGAACACCCACAGGAGCACGAGCAGGCCGAGACGCAGGACGGTTACCGTCAACTCGCTCACGTCGCTGCTCCGTTCGGGTGGGGACCGTCAGCGACGGCCGGCATGGAAGGTGGCGTGGGTACGACCGACGGTGACCTGATCACCCTCGGACAGGCGGACGGCATCGGTTGCCTCACCGTTGACGTAGGTCCCGTTGGTCGAGCCGAGGTCACGCAGGTGAGCGACGAATCGTGGGCCGTCCCGGGTGACGCGGACCTCGCAGTGTCGCCGCGAGATGCCGGGGTCGTCGAGCACGACATCGGCACTCTCGTCGCGGCCGAGCACGGTCATGGCGCCGATCAGCGGGTAGCGCTCGCCGGAGACCTCCAGCCACGGCCGCTCGTCGACGGAGGCGGCCGAGGGGGTCGGGCCCGGCGGGACCGCGCGCTGGACGGAGGTGGGTGCCTCGTCGTCGGCCGGCACGGAGCGCGGCGGGGGTGGGGACGAAGGAGGGTTCTCCCGGGCGTGACCGGGCGCCGCCGGCGCCGCGGGCTCGGGATCGAACTCCCAGCTGTCGGAGTACTCGTCGTAGCCGTCGTCGTCGACCTCGGGGGCGGTGTGGGCGCGCACCTCGGCACGGTCGACCCGCTGGCGTGCGGTCGCGGGGCGAACCCGGAAGACCCCGGTCTCCAGCTCCTCGTCCCGGTCGAAGAGAACCTGCAGGGGGCCACCGGGTTGGTACCGCTGGGACTCGGCGTGCTCCTGGGCGGCGGCGACGAGCTCGTCCTCGAGCTCCTCGTCGAACTCGGTGAGGCGGTCGTAGTCGTCGGGTGCGAGCTCGACCGTGAAGAGGTTGGGCACGACCGTGCGACCGCGGCCGAGGACCGTCGCGCGGTCGTCCATGGCGCGTCGCAGGGCGGAGGCGAGCTCGAGCGGCTGGACCTGTGCCCGGAAGGCGCGCGCGAAGACACCGTTGACGGTGCGTTCCAGCTTGCGCTCCATGCGCTCGAACAGGCTCACGCGCGGGCTCCTCCCTTCGCTCGGTCGATCGGCTCCGCCCACACAGTGTGCGTTGCGGATGGCACAGGTTGGTCGATCCTAACGGCGCAGCCTGACCGAACGCTGGACCCCCATGGCGTATCCGCTCTCTGGCACACCGATCGCGACACCCTCGGGACCGTGGACGCAGGGAGGTGACCGCTCACTTTGGGAATCGGGCCGGTCATGGGGCACAATGAGACGGCTCACGCGCCGATGCTGGCGGGTGGTGCACACGCGAGAGTGGCGGAATGGCAGACGCGCTGGCTTCAGGTGCCAGTGTCCGCAAGGGCGTGGGGGTTCAAGTCCCCCCTCTCGCACCACTGGGGTGTTGACGAAATCAAGGCCTAGTCGTTGACGAAATGCCGCTCGGAGTGAATTCCGGGCGGCTTTTCGGCGTTTGGGGGCTTGTTGGGGCGGCAAATTGGGGTGGGGTTCGTGCCCTGGACGTGCGCATCGCGTCGCGGAGCGGCCGGTGACTAGCCGTGGCGTGCCTCGTGCCCAGGGTCGCCGGCGCGTGGGTATCACGAATGGCCCGTCAGGCGATGCCTGCGGGCTGTTCGTGGGTGCTATTCGGTTGCCGTGCTGTTGGGGTGTGGCCGATGTCTACGGTTTTGGCGGTGGTGGCGGATTCTCGAGGAGTGGTTGGCCGTGCTCGTCGAGCTCGACGAATCCGTAGGACGTGGTGTCCATCGTGGTCAGCGGGTCACTGGTGTTTCCGGTGCGCTGCGACCACAGCAGAAGTTGGGTGAGGTTGACGGTGGCCACGGCCAGGACGAGGGCCAGGCCCGTCTTGACCAATCCCATTTGGCGGATCCACCCTCGCCGGACACCTCCTGTTGAGAAGTGCTTCATCCTGCCGAAGGAGCCCTCGACGCGGGTGCGCTGGGAGTACTCGCTGATCCATTCCGGGCTGCCCCAGTAGAGACGTTGACGCAGCTTCAGCCCTACCTCGGACTTGAGGGACATGGTTTCGTTGGCACACGCGGAAAGCACCTTCCCCTCTGGCGGGGTCATCTGGGGCTTGCTCGCGGCTTCGGGGTGCAACTGGGAGAGAGGGCACTGGGAGCAGACGATCTTCCCTGCTCGGGCGGGGCAGACGTAACGCTGAGCACCCGAGGCGGCCTTGCCGTTCTTCTCGAACCGGTACTGCCGGCGGTCCGCGATCTTCGCTGAGAAGTTGTCCAGCTCCTTTTGGTGCTGGGCGTTGAGGGCGAGGACCTCCGGACGAGGGCGCGCTTTGCTGTCGGAGTCGGGGGGTTTCGGCACGGAAAACCGCGTTGGTCGGGAGATGACCTTCAGCTCAGCGGGCATGGATGGGCAGTGCGGCCAGCCATCGACCATCAGGTAGCCGTGTTCGGTGTGCAGTGTGGCTCCGTGGTCGTTGGGATGGATGTCCATGACCTGCTCGACCTGTCGATCTGCCAGAGGGCGGGCCCACTTGTCGACATCTCCGTAGGAGAACCCACGATCGGCGAGGATTTCCCGCACCGGGGCGCCGCTGTCGGCGAGCGTGTCGACGACCTCGATGGACTCCTGGAGCCGCAGCGCAGACTTGCGAACAGAGAGCCTCGAACGCTCCGGCCGAAGCGCGAAGTCTCAGAAGTCTCATCGAACCGTTGACATGAGACGTAGTTCACCCTCTATTCTGTTCGCAGATGCGGAATGGGTTCCGCATAACGGAATATTGAGGAGAATCTCTATGGCATCGACAATGGCCCGTCGTGCAACCGTCTTGATCTCGGGGACAGCCGTAGCTGCCGTGGCGCTCAGTGCGTGCGGCTCAGGCTCGGCTGCCAGTGAGGGTGACGTGAAGTTGGGATTGATCGCCGCTGAGCAAGGTCCCTTCGCCTTCGCCGGCTCCTCCTACGCGCAGGGGGCCGAGTTGGCCGCTGAGCTCGAGGACGTCGAATTGGTCACCGAAGAAGGCTCGGAGGACCCGGCGAAGAGCATTACCGCGTTCAACAAGTTGGCGCAGGATGATGTCAACGCCATCGTCTGCTGCATTTCGAGCTCAGTCGCGGGCGCTATGAAGCCGTTGGCCACCGAGCAGGAAGTTCCACTCGTCGTGTACGGCGCGACTACGCCGGGCATTCAGAGTCCTCCATACGTGCTGCGTCCAGCGCTTCTCCCGCAGCAGGGCATCGCCCCAGTGTCCGCCCAGCTGGTTGAAGAACTGGACATCGAGAGCGCGGTCCATGTCACGGCCAGCGATAACGACGGTCTAGTCGCCCAGAGCGAGGCGGCCCGCACGTCCACGGAAGAGGCGGGAGCCAAGAACCTCGGCACGGTGAAGACGCTCGTTGCCGACACCAACTTCAGCGGGGCTGTTACTGAGATCCTGTCCAAGGATGCTGACCTGGTCACCGTCTACACACTTGGGGAAGCGGCGGCCACCATCACGAAGTCTCTGCGCGAAAAGGGCTACGACGGCGTCATTCTGGCCAACAACGCGGTCGCCACCGCGCCGTTGCTCAAGTCCTTCGGTAAGACCCTGGCTGAGACCTACTACTCCGTCGAGTACACACCGGCCAGCACCATCCCAGAGGCCGAGGACTTCACCCAGGCCTATGAGGAGAAGTACGACGAGAAGCCGGATGTCTTTGCCTCCCAGGGTTATGTAGCGGTGAAGTATGCGGCGCAAGGCGCCAAGGAGGCAGGAGACGGAGCCGACGCCGCAGCCACTGCCGAATCGCTTGCGGAGATCTCCACGATGCAGTCGCCGTGGGGCGAGTTGACTTTCGACGACGGTCAAGCAGAAAGCGAGAACTTCCAGATCGTGCAGATCGACGACCAGGGCGTGCCAGAGCTGTGGAAGGCAGCCAGCAAGTGACCGGGTTGAACCTCGACCTAAGTCGATGGAGGTATTGACGTGGACCTGTTGATCCAACAGATCTTCAACGGCCTCTCTCTTGGCGCGATCTACGCGGTGTTTGGCGTGGGTTTCGGCCTCATGCTCGCCACGCTTGGCGTGCTAAATGCCGCGCACGGCACCTTCGCCACTTGGGGAGGTCTGATCGTGCTTTACCTGGTCAACGACATGGGGCTCGGGCTCTGGCTCAGCATCCTCATCGGCGTCATTGCTGCTGGGTTGTTGGCTGTGGCGGTCGACTTCATCGCCTTTCAGCCCATTCGCAGCCGGAGCGGAGACCTTCTTCCCGCCCTGATCACGAGCATCGGCGTTTGGATCTTCCTGCTCGCCGCCGCACAGATAGCGACTGGTGCAAAGACCTCACGTTACGCACCGGAGGCGACCCCCCAAGGATCCTTCACCCTGCTAGGGCTGTCGATAGGGCGGGCCCAACTCATCAGCATCGCTGCGTTGATCATCGTCGGCTTCGGTCTCCACGCCCTTTTGCACCGCACGAAGGTGGGGGCAGCCATGCGCGCCGTAGGCACCTCCCCGATGGCCGCTTCACTGGGCGGGGTCAACCCGGTTCTCATTGTCGCCATCACGGCATTCCTATCCGGAGCCATCGCTGGTCTTGCTGGAATCACCATGGGATTGAGCACCAGTACGGTCAACTTTCTCCTCGGAGAGGCACTCCTCCTCAAGGGCTTCGCAGCCGTGATCATCGGTGGGTTCGGTGATGTGCGAGGAACCATTCTCGGCGGCCTACTGATCGGCGTAGCTGAGGTCCTCACGGCCCAGTACGTATCGGGCAGCCTGCGAGACGCCATAACCTTCGGCTTGCTCTTGGCCTTCTTGGTCTTCAGGCCACGTGGGCTCTTTGGCTCCGCAACCGCGATGAAAACAGCGAGGGCATGATGACTGAACTCTGGGACCAGTACCGATCGGTCATTGAATTCGCTATGGCCAACGCGCTCTTCGCCCTGGCCAGCTGGATCGCCATGTGGGCCGGCGTCTTCAGCCTCGCAGGCGCTAGTTTCGGCGCAGTCGGGGGCTTCAGCGCCGCTTATCTCGATCAAACGATGCAGGCCGGGATCATCGTGCAACTCCTCGTCGGCGCGATCTTGGGCCTCCTCACGGCAGCGATCCTGTCGGTGCTCTTGCTCAAGTTGGAGAGCCATTGGATGGCCATGGCAACCGTAGCCTTGGTCCTTATCACCCGAGTCATCATCCTCTCGGCCGAGAAGTACACCGGCGGCAGCGTCGGTACGAGCATTAGTCGACAGATCGACCTCTTCGTTGTCCTGGTTCTCGTCGCCGGCGTCTGCTACGCCCTCGCTCGCCTGCGGCGCTCGCGGTACGGCTTGGCGGCACACGCCGTTCGGGAGGACGCAGCTGTCGCCGCGGCCTTGGGGGTCAATCCCTTCCAAGTTCGTGCCATTGCCTTCATCGCCAGTGGCCTCGTGGCCGGCATCGCGGGCGTCGTTCTGGCCAATTTGCTGCGCTACATCGGTCCTGACACGTTCTTCATCACGCTGGCCTTCACCATGGTCGCGGCGATGGTGCTCGGCGGGACCTACCACTGGGCGGGCCCCATCGTTGGCGCGTTGGTTTTCGTCGGCTTGCCCGAGGTCGTCAAGTCCTACGTTCAAGGAATTGACGAGCTCATGACTGGAGCGTTGCTAGTGGCCATCATGGTCTTCATGCCCCGAGGGCTGATTGATCCTCGGCGACGACGACGCAAGGAAACACCTACACCCGACGACGCCGAGGCGACCAGTCGAATGGAGGTGGCGCGATGAGCGACGATCTGCTGACCATCAGTGACCTGTACAAGCGCTTCGGTGGTGTCACCGCTGTCGACGGTGTCTCCATGACCGTTCCGCAAGGCAAGGTCATGGGCCTCATGGGCCCCAACGGCGCAGGCAAGACCAGCCTTGTCAACCTCGTCACCGGCTTCTACACCCCAGATCAAGGGGCGGTGGATTTCGCGGGGACCGACGTAGCCGGCTTAGCTCCCCACCTGATCAGTCGAAAGGGGATTACGCGGACCTACCAGAACGTTCGTCTGTTGAGTGGGTTCAGTGTCCTCGAGCAGGTTGTCGCCGGGATGTACTCCTCGCGCAAGGCGTCCTCCTTGTCCAGTCTCTTCTTTTCTCCTGGTGAGCGAAGGGAGCGACGAGCCTGTACAGAGCGAGCAGAGGACCTGCTGGATCGCGTTGGGGTCAGCGAGCGTCATGAACTCGCCGAAACCCTGCCCTACGGCACCCAACGCAGGGTGGAGATCGCCCGAGCGTTAGCCACCGACCCACAGCTGGTCCTCCTTGATGAGCCCACTGCAGGCATGAACACCGAGGAAACCGTGGCGGTAGGAGAACTCATCATCTCGCTCCGCGCTCAGGGACTGACGGTCTTGGTCATCGAGCACAACATGCGACTGATCCTCGACTACTGCGATCTGGCGTACGTGATGAGCTTCGGACGAGTCCTCCACCAGGGCACCCCTCAGGAGTGTGTGGACGACCCGGAGGTCCAACGGGCCTACTTCGGAAGGGAAAGCGATGCTTCAGGTATCTGAACTGAGCGCGAGCTATGGGGCTATTCGTGCGGTTCGCAACATCAGTCTGCACGTTCCCGAAGGCTCCCTCGTTGCGGTCCTCGGAGCCAACGGCGCGGGCAAATCCACACTCGTTCAATCGATTGCAGGGGTTCACAGGGAAAAGACAGGCTCTGTTCGGCTTGGGGGTCGAGCAATCCAAAAACTTCCTCTGCATCGAATTACGCGGATGGGCTTGGCATTGGTGCCAGAAGGACGTCACGTGGTGACTTCCCTAACAGTTGCTGAGAACTTGGGCCTGAGCGCTTTCTCTGGCCGATCCCGCCCCGACCTGTTGGATCGCGTTTATAGCCTTTTTCCCCGCCTGGCGGAACGGCGTGCACAAGAGGCGGGACTGATGAGTGGCGGCGAGCAGCAGATGCTCGCGATGGGTCGCGCTCTCATGACGGATCCCAAGGTGCTTCTCTTGGATGAACCTTCCATGGGGCTGGCCCCGAGCATCATTGACATCATCTACACAGCAATCGCTGCACTACACCAAGAGGGGCAGAGCATTCTGCTCATCGAGCAGGACGCAACCCGAGCCCTCCAGGTGGCCGACCACGCCCACCTGCTTCAGCGCGGCGAAGTACACATGTCCGGAAGCCCTGCCGAGCTGGCGAACAGCGAGGACATTCGGAAGGCCTACCTCGGATGACCACGGAGGTGGAGCACGACGGCAGCGACCGCCGCAATTATGTCGCGTCGGTCATCAAAGCGTGCACCGTCGTCGAGGCGCTCGCGGGAGGAGAAGCCGAGTACACCCTGGCTGAGGTCGCCGAAAGTAGTGACCTGGGCAAGACTACGGTCCACCGTTTACTGGCGTCATTGCAGCGGGTCGGCTGGGTCGAGCGCGGACCCCGGAACGGATATCGGCTAAGCCTTCGCATGGCACGGCTAACCCACGCGTCGCTGAAGCAATTCAGTGTCCGCCACGAAGCACTGCCGCACCTGCGGACCTTGGCCGGAGAATTCGGCGATACCGCGTTCTTGCTCGTGCCGGCAGGAGATGATGGGGCCCTGGTCGTAGAAATGGTTGAAGGCAACAACCCACTGAAGGTCAATACGGTGACCATCGGTGCGACCCTCCCATACCACGCAGGCGGCGGCCCAGCGGTGATGGCAGCGCTGGATGACTCCTTGCGCGAACGGGTCCTGAATGGACCACGTCAGGCGTTCACCGAATTCACGGACACCTCACGTGCCGCATTAGAAGAGAAGTTCTCCCGAATTCGCGAGCAGGGATATGTCTTTGCCAAGGACGACCTGAACATCGGGGTGGCCGTAGTGAGCGGCCCAGTCTACGGCCCCGACGGAGCCGTCACGTGCACACTCAGTCTCGGCGGTGCCGCTGACCATTACGACGGCGACCAACTGGAAAAGATCATCACCGGAGTGCGCGCAGCCTGCGCAGCACTATCTGAGCGCCTCGGCGCCCCAGCCTTGCGGTGACCCACGGAAAGGAACAGAGATGAACACTTTTAGGGAAACGTTAT
Source organism: Janibacter sp. A1S7 (assembly GCF_037198315.1). NCBI lineage: Bacteria > Bacillati > Actinomycetota > Actinomycetes > Micrococcales > Intrasporangiaceae > Janibacter > Janibacter alittae. Next base: position 14,047 of record NZ_CP144913.1, read on the forward strand.
CGGAGGGCTTGGTGTACGCACCAGGCGTCTGGGATGGATTGACCGCCCGACTGGCCGATCAAAGTGGCTTCTCTGCACTATGCGCGTCAGGTTTTGCGATTTCAGCATCGCTCGGCCTCCCAGATGCCGAGATGTATTCCATGACAGAGAACCTTGAGGCAGTACGCCGCATTCGCGGCGCATCTCGTCTTCCGATCGTGGCCGACATTGACACCGGGTACGGCAACGCCGTCAACGCGGCGCGAACAGCACGGATGTTTGCCGACTCAGGGGTCTCGGCCGTATTCATGGAAGATCAACTCGCGCCCAAGCGCTGCCCTGTCGCCACAAGCGACGCGCCCACCCTGCTACCCGTCAAGGAAGCGGCAGGAAAAATCCGCGCGGTGCGCGACTCAGTGGGAGACGAGGTCGTCCTCATTGGCCGCACGGACGGCATCGGGGAAGACGCGATACGACGGGCAGAGGCCTACGTCGAGGCTGGTGCAGAGCTCATCATGCCGATCTCACGGGGCTTCCCGACCGCCGAAGCATGGGCAGATCTTCATACCCGGGTCGGAGTCCCCCTAATGTGCTCGCTCACCGCGTGGACGTGGACCGCGGAGGAGTTCACCCCCGAAGTTCTCGAACAAATCGGCGTACGTCTCGCCCTTTTGCCCACACAGATCCTGCTCGCCGCCAGCACCGGCATTAGGGATTCCTTGCAACGTCTTTCTGCGGGCGAACCACCCGCAAAGGTCAGCAGTGACTACATGGAACACACTGAATTCTTGCAACTTATCGGCTTCGACGAGGTCATGAAACAGCAAGAAACGTACCTCCCCCAAGCAATCGAGGAGTCGTGACAAAAATGGGACAAACCATCACACAGAAGATACTTTCGCGCGCAGGAAGTGTAGACGCCGCCCAGGTCGGCGAAAACTACCCCGTTCGCCCAGACTACATGGTCGCGTACGACTTCCCTGGATACACCGATCGGTTCTTCCGTCAGATGAAGGAAGACTTCGGTGTCACGAAGGTCGCAGAACCGGATCGGTACGTGCTCTTCATCGACCATTTGCTTTCGAACAAGAACGAACATGAGGCAGAGGTCCACAAGGTCACCCGTGACTGGGCCCACAAGAATGGTGTCCATTTCCACGAAGGTGAAGGCATCGGACACCAGGTCGCGGCGGAACTTGGGTACGCGCTACCCGGATCCTTTCTGATTCATTTCGATGGCCACATCTCCAGCTTGGGGGCCTTTGGTTCGCTCGGGATGGGCGTGCGTCGCGACCTGCTCGAAGGCTGGGTCACCGGCGGAATCAACCTCGACATCCCCGACACCACGCGCTTCCATCTGACGGGCTCACTCGCCCCCGGTCTGGAGAGCCGTGACCTAATCCACAAGATCATCTCCGACATCGGTGCCGATGGCGTTGCATTCCAAGTCATGGAGTACACCGGCCCTGGCGCTCAGGCGATGCCTCTGGGACAGCGACAGGCGTTGTGTGGCATGGCGATGTTCGCTGGCGGAGTCTCGGCGATCTTCAATCCCGATGAGCTGAGCCTCGAGTACAGCCGTAAGGTCGCCAAAAAGGACTTCGAGCCCCTCTACAGCGACCCGGACGCCGAGTACGCAGCACGTTACGACATCAACTTGAACGACCTAAGTCCGCAAATCGTCCTACCCGGCTCCGCCCGCGCTGCCAACACTCACGATGTGCGAGAGGTCAGCGGTCAAAAAATCCAGCGTGCGTTCATCGGTTCCTGTGCCAGCGGGCGGATCGAGGACATCCGGGCAGCCGCCCAGATTCTCGAAGGTGAGCGGGTCGCATCCGGCGTCGAGTTGAATGTTGTCCCAACCTCCAAGCGGATTTACGACCAGGCTGAAAGCGAAGGCCTACTCGACACGTTGCGTACCGCAGGAGCGCACGTCGTGGAGTCATCCTGCGATTTCTGTTTCGGTTACGCCAAGCCGCTAGCGCCAGGTGAGGTGTGCGTTTCAACCGGTGTGCTGAACATCGCAGGCAGGATGGGCAGCGCCGATGCTGACATCTTCATGGGATCGGCAACGACAGTTGCGGCCAGCGCATTGACGGGTTCATTGACTGACCCCCGTGAGGTGGTGAACTGATGACTGCGCTCCCACAAGTCCTTCCTGATGTGTTGACCGGACGGGTTGCATGGATCTTCGGAGATGATCACGACATCGACTTGATGATCGGCGTGGAGAACATCAAGTACACGGACCCTGACCATCTGCACAGCGTGTGCATGAAGGCCTATGAGGAAGACTTCACCGATAAAGTAAGGGAGGGCGACTGGCTCGTTGGTGGACGAAACTTCGGATATGGTCACCCTCACTACGTCGCTATGACTGCAATGCGCAATGAAGGCATCGTCGGGGTCATAGCTGAATCGTTCGCGCCGGGTTTCTGGCGAGGCGAGGTAAGCAACGGGATGCCGTTACTCACGGTTCCAGGGGTCTCATCCGCCGTTGAACGGTGGGACGAGCTTGAGGTGAATTGGCGCGAGGCGACTGTCAAGGTTGCGTCGAAGGGACTTGAGCTACAGGGGCAGCCGCTAAATGAGAGAGGACAAGAAATGATCGCAGCTGGTGGGAGGTACGCTTTGCTTCTCGCCGAGCACGGGACGAAAGTCAACTAACAAGCAGACAGCGACCGCCCCGTGCCTCTCCGGCCCAAATCTTCCATCGCGTTCCCGCCATAACAGCGGTCAATGAGGTCCCAGGCAGGTCCGCGTTGAGAGTCAACCGTCCAGCCAGTGAGCCTCCGAAGGGCGCTTGCCAGAACTCGCCCTGACCCACCTGCGGGTCAGGGCGAGTTTGGTGGGTAACAGTTGCGGTCAGTCACCAAGGCGGCTGGGACCAGCATGACCGTCCCCTATGAGTGCGAGCTGCGTACCTACACCTGTGGCGAAGACCGGCCCGAGGGCACGCCCGCCGGACACGAGAGTAATCCGGCTCGTCACAGATGAGGGTGTAGAGGCCGTTAGCGCGTCGGTGACAGGGTAGGTGTCGAGGTCTATTGATGAAGTGACCAAGCCCGCTTCGCCCATCCAGGCACGACCCGGCCCTGAGGACGAATGGGCTTCTCTCTTCGGGTTCAGCTGACCGCCCTCTGCTCCTAGGTGGAGTGGATAAGCCCGCAGCGCAGAGCGAGTGGCGCGCGGTTTGGCACGCCTACGACAGCTGGGGATGGGCTGAGGTGGAGCTCCGCCCGGCCGCGGGTACTGAGCACCTGGTAGGGCCTAGGTGAGAGGGCCAGGCCAGCAAAGAGGCCTCCGCCCTGGCCTCCGGGCCAAGGCCGGGAGTAGCGTGTTGGTCACGCTCTTCCAAACGTGTTGGGAGGCTGAATCCAAGGCATCCGAGGCCCCCGGCACTGCTGGCCTGCGGCCTTTTCGTCAACACCCCACCACTACGGGTGTTGGCGACAGTCACCCGACGTCGACCGTCGTGCGTCAGGCGTTCATCGCCGTGACGAAGTCCTTCTTGACCGAGCGCCATTGCTCGTCGGACATCCCGCGCTTCCAGTAGGGCGAGCACGACAGGCTCGAGACGGCGACGCCACGTTCGCGGACCACGTGCTGCCGTAGATCCCTGGTCTCCTCGGCTTCCCCGTGGACAAAGGCGTGCACGGTGCCCTCGGGGAACGACGCGGACTCGACAGCCGCCAACAAGGGGGCGGGGTTGGCCTCGGTGCGGTGTACCCATTGCAGATCCAGATGACCGGGGCTCTCGAGCGGGATCTCGTGCTCCGGGCCATCGCAGACCAAGCGCACCACTGCGCGCGCGTGCGGAGGCAGTCTTTCCACGGAGGCGGCGATGGCCGGCACGGCCGATTCGTCACCGACCATGAGGTGCCAGTCGGCCCGGCTGTTCGGGTGGTATCCGCTACCGGGTCCGTTGAAGACCAGCACATCCCCCGGTCGGGCCGCCAGGGCCCACGGGCCGCCGGAGCCCGAGCCTGCGTGGACCACGAAGTCGAGCGTGAGTTGCTGTGCGTGCGCGTCCCACCGTCGAACGGTGTAGCGCCGTCGTGCCGGCCACAACTCGCGCGGCTGGGTCTCACGCACCGCGCGCGGGTCGAAGACCGGGCCATAGGTGGCCCCTCGTGGTGGCACTGCGATGTTGACGTAGGCGTCGGTGTCGTCTTCCGGCATCGCGAAGCCGTCCAGTCCCGCGCCCCCCAGGACGACACGGGTGAGGGACGGGGTCAGCTGGATGGTGGTCAGGACGTCGCCGTGCACAGATGTCTCGCTCTCAGGAGAGTGGATTGTCCGCCGGCCGCGCCGCAAGCGCGAGGACCGAGCATGACAAACATAATAGGTAAGGCTACCCTCATCTAAGTTATGCGGTCCCGGGGTGCAGTGTCGCTCGGGCACCAGCCACTCCTGCGAAAGGACTCCACCCATGCCGACCCGTCTGCGCTCTGCCGCGCTCCTGACCGGCCTCGCCCTCGCCCTGACTGCCTGCGGCTCCTCCGACGCCGACCCCGCCTCTGCTGCCGGGGGCGGTGACAGCGTGGAGGTCGAGGACAACAACGGCACCCAGTTGGTGCCTGCTGCCCCGACCTCGGTCGTGGCCACGGACAACCGGACGTTCGAGACGCTCGCGGAGTGGGACGTCGAGTTGTCGGCGGCCGCCGTGGCCTTGATGCCGGAGTCGAACAAGTACACCGATGACGACTCGATCGTCGACCTGGGCATCCACCGGGAGCCCGACCTGGAAGCCGCCGTCGCCGTTGAGCCGGACCTGATCATCAACGGCCAGCGGTACGCCGACCACCACGACACGCTCGCGGAGCTGGTGCCCGAGGCGACGATCCTCGAGCTCGACCCGCGTGAGGGCAAGCCCTTCGACGAGGAGCTGAAGCGTCAGATCAGCGTTCTGGGTGAGGTCTTCGACCAGCAGGACGCGGCCCAGCAGCTCAACGACGACTTCGACGCCTCGATCGAGCGGGCCACCCGGGCCTACGACTCCGGCGAGACCGTCATGGGCCTGAACACCTCTGGGGGTGAGTTCGGCTACGTCGCCCCGGGTGATGGACGCGTCATCGGGCCGATGTTCGACATCGTCGGGCTGGAGCCGGCGCTGGATGTCAAGGACGGCAGCGACGACCACCAGGGTGATGACATCTCCGTCGAGGCCATCGCCAAGGCCGACCCGGACTGGATCCTGGTCATGGACCGCGACGCCGCCATCGCCGCCGAGGATGAGGACTACACGCCGGCCAAGGACCTCATCGAGAACTCCGAGGCGCTCCAGGACGTCACCGCGGTCAAGGACGGCAACGTCCTGTACATGCCCGCCGACACCTATCTCAACGAGGGCATCCAGACCTACACCACGTTCTTCGACACCTTCGCCGACGCACTCGAGGAGAAGAGCTGACGACTGCATCCACGCGCGCAGCCGCCCCGGCCAAGGGGCGGCTGCTCGACGGCAGGCTGGCCCTGGGAACGCTGGCCGTCGTCGCGCTGCTCGCCCTCTCCCTGGTCACCGGGGTCTATGACGTCTTCGGCGCCGAGGACGGTGCGCAGATGTTCGCCATCACGCGGGTCCCGCGCACCATCGCCCTGGTCCTCGCCGGCGCGGCCATGTCGATGTCCGGACTGATGATGCAGCTGCTCACCCAGAACCGCTTCGTCGAGCCCACGACGACGGGCACGACCGAGTGGGCCGGCCTGGGTCTGCTCGCCGTGATGATCCTCGTCCCGACCGCCTCCCTCCTGGAGCGGATGGTCGGGGCGGTCATCGCCGCATTCATCGGCACGATGATCTTCTTCCTCTTCCTGCGCCGGGTGTCGTTGCGCTCGTCGCTGATCGTCCCGATCATCGGCATCATGCTCGGCGCGGTCGTCGGCTCGATCTCGACCTTCATCGCTCTGCAGACCGACATGCTGCAGAACCTCGGCGTGTGGTTCGCGGGCAGCTTCACCTCGGTGCTGCGCGGTCAGTACGAGGTGTTGTGGATCGTCGCCCTGGTCGCGGTGGTGGTCTTCATGGTCGCCGACCGGTTCACCGTCGCGGGCCTCGGCGAGGAGATCGCGACGAATGTCGGGCTCAACTACAACCAGGTGCTGCTCGTGGGTACCGGCCTCATCGCGATCGCGACAGGTGTCGTCACGGTCGTCGTGGGCAATCTGCCCTTCCTCGGGCTGATCGTGCCCAATGTCGTCTCGATGTTTCGCGGTGACGACCTTCGCAGCAACCTGCCCTGGGTCTGCCTGCTCGGCATCGCGATCGTCACCGGGTGTGACCTGATCGGGCGGACGATCATCGCCCCCTTCGAGGTGCCGGTGTCGCTGATCCTCGGGGTCGTCGGCGCCGTCGTCTTCATCACTCTCCTGCTCAGGCAGCGCAGTCGTGGCTGAGGCACCCACCCGCGAACGACTCACCCCGCCGACGGGGTCCCTGCTGACGGAGCGGGCCTCGGGGCCATTGCCCACGGCCCGCGCACGCCGGCGCTACCGCATCGTCGTGACCACCCTTCTGGTGCTGGCCGTCGGCTTCGGCATCGGTCTGCTCGCCTGGGACAACCCGATGCCGGTCGGCTCCGACGGCTTCTGGCGGATCGCGCAGCTGCGCGCGACGATGGTCATGGTCATGCTCGTCGTCGCCTTCTGCCAGGCCGTGGCCACGGTGAGCTTCCAGACCGCCACGAACAACCGGATCGTCACCCCCTCGATCATGGGCTTCGAGGCCCTCTACGTCGCGGTGCAGACCGCCGCCGTCTACGTCCTCGGCGTCGCCGGCGCCGGGTTGCTCAAGGGCCTGCCGCAGTTCGTGCTCATGGTCGTGCTCATGGTCGGCCTCTCGTGCGCGCTCTACGGCTGGTTGCTCTCCGGGCGCTACGGCAACATCCAGATCATGCTGCTCATCGGCATCATCATCGGTGGCGGACTGGCCTCCGTCGCCTCCTTCATGCGCCGCCTGCTCAGCCCGAGCGAGTTCGACGTGCTCACCGCCCGGATGTTCGGCTCGATGGCCAGTGCCGAGGCCTCCTACCTGCCCGTGGCGATTCCCCTGTGCCTCGCCGCCGGCGGTGCCCTGTGGTGGCAGGCCAAGCGGCTCAACGTCGTCGCCCTCGGCCGGGAAACCAGCACCAACCTCGGGCTGAACCACCGCCGCGAGATCATGCGGGTGCTCTTCCTCATCTCCATCCTCATGGCGGTCTCCACCGCGCTCGTCGGACCGATGACCTTCCTCGGCTTCCTCGTCGCGACGCTCGCCTACCAGTTCGCCGACACCTTCGACCACCATCACCTCTTCCCGGTTGCGGTGCTCATCGGTTTCGTCGTGCTCGCCGGGTCCTACTTCGTGCTGAAGAACGTCTTCTACGCCGAGGGGGTCGTCTCGATCATCATCGAGATGATCGGCGGATCCGTCTTCCTCTTCGTCATCCTGAGAAAGGGACGCCTGTGATCACGCTGACCGGTGTCGGCAAGAGCTACTCCAGCGAGGTACGGATCGGCCCGGTCGACCTGACGATCCCCGCTGGCGGCATCACCGCCTTCGTCGGGCCCAATGGCGCGGGCAAGTCGACCCTGCTGACGATGATCGGCCGCCTGCTGGACATCGACGACGGGGTGATCGAGGTGGCCGGGTACGACGTCTCGAGCACCACGTCGAAGGACCTGGCGAAGATCCTGTCGATCCTGCGCCAGGAGAACCACTTCATCACCCGCCTGACAGTGCGCCAGCTCGTCGGTTTCGGGCGCTTCCCGCACTCCCGGGGACGACTGACGGTCGCCGACGAGCAGGCCATCTCCGCTTCGATCGACTTCCTCGACCTGACCGACCTGGAGAATCGCTACCTCGACGAGCTCTCCGGCGGTCAGCGCCAGCGCGCATACGTCGCGATGGTCCTGACCCAGGACACCGAGTACGTGCTCCTCGACGAGCCGTTGAACAACCTCGACATGAAGCACTCGGCACACATGATGAAGCACCTGGAGCAGGCCGCCCAGCAGCTCGGGCGCACGATCATCATCGTCATCCACGACATCAACTTCGCCAGCCACTACGCCAGCCACATCTGCGCGGTCAAGGACGGCGAGGTCGTGGCATTCGGCCCGCCCGAGGAGATCATGACCGACGACGTCCTCACCGCCGTCTTCGACACCGACGTCCAGGTCATCGACGGACCCAACGGACGCCTGGCCGTCTACTACTGATCCGCACGCCCGGCGCCTCCCACGCGCACTACCACCGGGAGTCCACCGATGGAGGCAGAAGTCGGGTGCGCCCGTGCGGCACTGCTGCTGCACCGAACACCGCCCCCGATTTCGCCTCGGTCCCCGGGGAACGCTGGCGGTAGGAGAGTCGGGTCGTGAACTCCTACGCGTAGGACGAGCTCGCCGCGGACGTGTCCCGTCCGGACCCCGGAAAGCGCTTCGACGCCACGATCGAGGGGATGGATGTCTCGACGTCCAGGGCCCGCCCCGACAGGGCTCCCTCAACACGCGCCGGACACGGCTTCGGGCAACCGGACACACGCCGATGACAAGGCAGACGAGCGCGGATGCGCGCACAGCCCTTGTTGCCCACTCGAATCGGCATCTGACCGATCCCAGGGGGCGATGGACGGACCTCTGCGTATCTGCGCGCGGCCAGGACGAGTAGCAGCGGCAACACGACTGGGGCGTCACCGTGTGGGTTGACGCCCGACGGCTGGGGCAGCCCGTCGTCGGTCCGGCGCCTTGGTCAGCCCCCTGGCGTAACGTCGTCTCATGACAGCCAGCGTTTCCGAGCAGAACGCGAGGTCGTCGGACTCCGGCGCGAGGGATCGGGTGGGCGTCGGTGCAGCCCACGTGGCTGCGTGGGGTTTCGCCTTCCTGCTGCTGCGTGTCTTCGCCGTGTCCGACTACGAGTGGGAGACCGCGTTCCTCGTCAGTACCACCCTCGGGCTGGACGATGGGCTGGCGTTGGTGTTCGGATCGCTCATGGCCAGCTACCTGCTGACGGCCATCCTGCTGATCTGCGTGCTGCCGCCGTTGATCGCGTCCTCGGTGTGGGGGACCGGCGAGCATCGGCAGGGCATTACGATGCTCGCTGTCCTCGGCCTTCTCGTGCTCGGGGCGCTGACCACGAGTTACAACCTGTGGTGGCTTCCGCTGTCGACGTTCGCCGTCTTCATGACATTCTTCCTGATCCGTCGTCTGCCTCCGCGCAACCGGTTGCGCCGGTCGGTCTCGACGGTCCTGGCGCGGGTGGGATTGATGACGGGGCTGGCCACGCTCCTGATCGCAGCGTTCGTCCAGACACCCTGGGTCCCGCAGGAACAGATCGAGACCACTGGCGGAACCATCACCGGGTACGTTCTCAGTGTCGACCCCGGATACCTCAACGTCCTCACAGACGATCACCAGTTCGTGATCCTGCTCAGCAACGAGGTGCTCTCCCGAAGGTAGAAGCACGTGCGATTGCGGATTGCACCCTCACGTGGCCAGTTCCGTCAACGATCCCCGGGCCGTTGTCGGGGTGCCAGTGCTCGACAGGTGTTGCGAAGCGCTGAACAGGACCGGGAAGCCGACTGATCGTAGAGTGCAAGCATGCGTCTGGAGCCAGCTCCAACGCCATCAGCCTGCTAGACAGTCCGGTAGGTCGACCAGGGGAAGGACCTGACATGGGCCGACTAGATGGACAGGTTGCGGTGATCACCGGCGCAGCAAGCGGAATCGGCCGCGCCGCAGCGGACCTCTTCGCGGCCGAGGGCGCAGCCGTCGTGCTTGGCGACTTGCGTGAGGAGGACGCAGTCAACGCGGCAGCTGAGATCACCGATGCCGGAGGCAGCGCCATGGGAGTGGCCGTCGACGCCATGGAGGAGGACTCCCTGGCAGGGCTGATCGATGCTGCCGTCTGCCGTTTCGGGCGACTCGATGTCATGTGCAATCACGTCGGTGGGAGCAACCCCGCACGTGACGTGGACGTGGTGGGCTTGGACATGGATGAGTTCGATCGGGTAATGCGGCTCAACGTCCGCAGTGCGATCGTCGGCTGTCGGCTGGCCATTCCACACCTGGCGCGGGCTGGTGGAGGATCGATCATCAACACGGCGTCGGTCGGAGGGTTGAACGGCGACTTCGTCCAGATCGCCTACGGGACCGCCAAGGCCGCAGTGATCCGGCTGACGCAGTATGTCGCCACCCAGTACGGCCACCAGAACATTCGTTGCAACGCGATTGCTCCCGGCGCAGTGATGACGCCGGCCTTGGCCAACAACCTGCCAGCCGAGATGATCGAGGGGATCCGCACCCACAACGCTCTACCGTTCATCGGTGACCCGGTAGATGTGGCGCACACGATGCTCTTCCTCGCCTCGTCCGAGTCGCGGTACATCACCGGTCAGGTGCTTGTTGTCGATGGTGGCATGACCAGCCACCACCCGATCGCCGAGATTCGCCGTCCGACGGACGCGAAGGGGACCTGACCGCGAAGAGGCCGTCGGGCGACGCCTGCGGGCTCTGCGCGGTGCTGTTCGGTTGCCGTGGTCTGAGGTCGCTCCCGGGGGTGGGTCCACGTTCAGTCAGGTGGTCGGACACGCGGCCACGGAGATGCTACGTTGGTCCCGCCTATCCAGAGCAGCCGAGAGACCTGGCTCGACGACGCTGCAGCAACCCCCCACATCGGGTGCGGGTGCTACCGCCGGGACCGATGGAGGATCGATGTTCTGTGCACCGTCATGGCGTGCCGTTGCGGACCACGCCAGCCTGCTCGTCGCCCGCCGGCACATCGACCTGTGCCGGGTGACGGCCGACCGCTGTCGAATGCGCACTGAGCGCGGCTGACCCTTCGCCGCGCCCTCCTCCCCCGAGCGTCCACCGCGCTCACCCCCCTTCCTTGTCGGTGCCAAGGGATCCCTCTGGCGCCACGACGTCCTTGGAGTTCACCGTGCCCACACCCATGTCCTCGTCCCCCTCCACCACGCAGTCCACGCCGGCCCAGCTGAAGCGGGTTCGCGCCCGCAGCATCTGGGAGGGGGCGATGCGCGCCCGTCACCAGGTACGCAAGTTCGCTGCCTTCGAGACCGCCGAGCCCGTCCCGGTCGGTGGCGACGACAGCTCCCCGAGCCCCATGGAGTACGTGGTGGCGGCCCTCGGGGGGTGTCTGGCCGTGGTGGCCGAAACCGTCGCCGCCGAGCAGGAACTCGGGCTCACCGCACTGGAGATCGATACCCAGGCGACCATGGACACCCGCGGCTTCCTCGGGACCGCGGATGTCAGCCCCCACTTCCGGGAGGTGGTGGTGCGGGCCCGCTTCGGCCTGTCCGACCCCTCCGCACTCCCCGCACTGCAACGTGAGGTCGAACGCCGCTGCCCCGCGTTCAACCTGGTCAAGGACGCCGGTGTGCCGGTCACCCTCGACTGGTCGGTGACGGGGGGCCCGCGATGACCACCGTCGGTGCGTGGACGATCGGCTTGGCCCTCACCTACACCCTCTTCCTCGTCGGTGCCGGACGCGTCGCCAAGCGCCGCGAGTCGGCCGGTCGGGACTTCTTCGCCGGAGGTCGGCGGTTCCGGCCGATCACGGTCGCCTTCTGCATCACCGGCCTGTTCTCGGGCTCGTCGTTCATCGCCATCCTGGAGCTGAGCTACCACACCGGTGTGTCCGCCCTCTGGTACGGCGTCGCGGAGTCGGTACAGATCCTGCTCATCGCGGGGCTGCTCGTCGTGCCCCTGCGCGAGCGGATGGTCGTGACCATCTCGGGCCTCATCGGCGAACGCTTCGGTCGGCTCGCGCTGGGCGTGGGGGGAGCCATCACCGCGTTCACCTTTCCGATGTGGTCGGTCGCCACCGCGATCGCCTTCGCCTCGGCGCTGCACGCCTTCACCGGTCTGTCGATCCAGGTGGCGATCGTGGGCACGGCGCTGCTTCTCCTGTTCTACCTGTGGTCCGGCGGCATGTGGTCCATCGCGTTCACCCAGACGGCCAACTGCGTGGTCTTCACCCTGATGCTCGCCCTGGGCGCCACCGCGTTCCTGATCGATCCCGGAGTGGGCGGGCTGAGGGAGCTGGCAGCATCGCGCCCGGAGATGCTCGACTGGTCAGGGGTCGGACTGCCGCTGGTGGTCGCGTGGTTCGGAACCTTCGTGGTCAACGTCATCCTCGCCCAGGCGGCGCTGCAGATGGCCCTGTCCTGCCGCACGCCCGAGGCGGGTCGCCGCGGTCTGGTGTATGCCGTCGGCTTCGGGGTGCCCTTCATCCTGCTGGGGGTGGTGTGCGGTCTGGCGGCAGCCCTCGTGGTGCCCGGCGAGGCGCTCGGTCTCGTCGGGGTGCCGCTCTACATCGCTCAGGTGCTGCCCGCCCCGCTGGCGGCGGTGTTCTTCCTCGGCATCTGGGCCTGTGCCCTGGGCTGGGGCGGGCCGTGCCAGTTCTCCGGAGCCACCAGCCTGGGCCGGGACGTCGGCCGGGCCCTTCGGCCCGGGGCGACCGAGGAGGACATGGTGCGCTATACCCGCTGGTCGCTGGTCCTGCTCACCGCTCTGATGATCGCTTTCGGCTTCCTGCGTGCCGAGCAGTCGGCCTGGTGGAACGTGTTGGCATGGACGCTGCGCAACGGTGCCACCCTCGCCCCGGTCCTCGCCGCACTCTTCTGGCCGCTGGCCACGCGACGCGCCGTGGTCGCGGCGATGATCGTCGGCTTCGGCACCGGGCTGGCCTGGTACCAGCTCGGTGGGTGGCAGCCCGACCAGTTCCATCTCGGGGTCCATCCGGTGTGGGTGGGGATGAGCGTCAACCTCCTCGTCATGGTGGTGGTCACGCTGCTGGAGTCCCGGGGCGAGTGGGCCCTGCCCCTGGTCGGTGAACGCCGCCACCTCCGCGGACTCGGCACGGTGACGGCCGCGGTGGCGGTGGGCCTGATCACGCTGATCGCCTGGGACTGGCTCCAGGCTCACGGCCTGGGTGGACTGACCGGGTTCGCCACCGTGGCCCTGGCATCCGCAGCGGCCTTCCAGCTGATCACCCCGCGTCCCACCACCAGCCTCCCAGCGGACTCGCACCCGGGTAGTGGCCCCGGTCGTCACCCCGGCGACGACGAGGAGGCCGTGGGCCGAGCCCGGCCGGTGTCAGGCGGTGTCCCGGCAGGCCCATGAGGTGGTGGGCATTGGCGCGTGTCCTCGACGATGTCGCCGTCCGGGCGAAGACCCGGACGGCGGCATGCCGCGGCGGGGGTGGCCCGGGTTGTATGGTCAGCACATGCTGAACAGTGCCTCACGCCTCGACGTGATCAACCGGCTGGGTCGGGCGATGGCGGACCCGTCCCGAGCTCGGATCCTGCTGATGCTGCTGCACGAGGCGGGCTACCCGGCCCAGCTGGCTCGTGATCTCGATCTGAGTCGACCCAACGTCTCCAACCATCTGGCCTGCCTGCGTGGTTGCGGGATCGTCGTGGCCGCACCGGAAGGGCGTCGCACCCGCTACGAGATCGCCGACGTACACCTGACGCGGGCCCTGGAGTCGCTGCTGGAGGTGGTCCTGGCGGTCGAGGACGGGAACCCCTGCACGGACGAGGACTGCGATCTGCCGCTGTGCTGTGGCAGCACCTCCACTGCCCTGCCGGATGCGCAGGTCATGCGATGAGCGATGCGTGCTGTGGCGGTGGCGACGAGGTCGTGACCGAGGAGCTCGCGCCGTGGTGGCGTGACCGCGCACTGCTCCTGCCGGCGACGGCAGGGGTGCTCTGGGTGACGGGCCTGCTGCTGGGCCGGGCCGGCGCCGGCAGCCTGGCCACGGTTGCCCACGCGGTCGGTCTGGCCGCAGGTGCGTGGACCTTCGCCCCGAGCGCGGTGCGCCGTCTGGTCGGCGGATCGGGGGGCGGCCGCCTGGGCGTCGGCCTGCTCATGACGATCGCCGGCACGGGCGCGGTGCTGCTGGGGCACGTGGGCGAGGCCGCCGCGCTGGCCTTCCTGTTCTCGATCGCCGAGACGCTCGAGGACCGCGCGATGGACCGCGCACGGCACGGCTTGCGCGCGCTGCTCAGCCTGATCCCCGAGACCACGGTCGTGTCACGACCGGCAGGTGAAGAGCGGATCCCGGCCGAGCAGGTCCGCCGCGACGACGTCCTCGTCGTCGGGGCCGGCGACCGCGTCAGCACGGATGGTGTCGTCACGGTCGGGCACTCGTGGCTGGACACGTCGGCGATCACCGGCGAGTCGATCCCGGTCGAGGTCTCTCCCGGTGACACGGTGGCGGCCGGGTCGGTCAACACCTCGGGCACGCTGCGCATCACGGCGGTCGCCGATGGCCGCGACAACTCCCTGACGCGGATGGTCGAGCTGGTCGAGCAGGCGCATGCGGACAAGGGCGAGCGCGCCCGGTTGGCCGATCGGATCGCCCGACCACTGGTGCCCCTGGTGCTGCTCGCTGCCGCGCTCGTTGCCGCCTTCGGCTTCGTCGTGGGCGACCCGCAGACCTGGGTGGAGCGTGCCCTGGTCGTGCTGGTCGCAGCCTCTCCCTGCGCGTTGGCGATCGCGGTCCCGGTCACGGTGATCTCGGCGATCGGCTCCGCCAGCAGGTTCGGGGTGATCATCACCTCCGGAGCGGCCTTCGAGCAGCTCGGCACGATCCGCACGGTCGCCTTCGACAAGACCGGCACCCTCACCCGCAACGATCCCGAGGTGGTGGCCGTCCACGCGGCCCCCGGCCACACCGACACCGAGATCTCGGCCCTGGCGGCCGCACTCGAGGCCGCGAGCAGCCACCCCTTGGCGGCGGCCGTGGTCGCCGCCTCACCCGACCGGCCGGAGGCCGACGATGTCCAGGAGCACGCCGGCCACGGATTGACCGGAACGGTGGCCGGGCGTCGGGTGCGCGTGGGCAGCCCCGGCTGGATCAGCCCGGGTGGCCTGACCGAGCAGGCCGAGGCGATGGCCGACCAGGGGATGAGCCTCGTGGTCGTCGAGGTCGACGACCGGACCTGCGGCCTGATCGGTATCCGCGACGAGCTGCGCCCCGAGGCAGCCGAGGCGATCGCTACCCTGCACCACCAGGGGATGTCC
Source organism: Janibacter sp. A1S7 (assembly GCF_037198315.1). NCBI lineage: Bacteria > Bacillati > Actinomycetota > Actinomycetes > Micrococcales > Intrasporangiaceae > Janibacter > Janibacter alittae. The sequence continues at coordinate 29,050 of NZ_CP144913.1, forward strand.
ACCGTGATGTTGACGGGCGACAACACCCGCGCCGCGCACGCCTTGGCGGCGCAGGCCGGCATCCGCGACGTCCGCGCCGAGAGCCTTCCCCGGGACAAGGCCGATCACGTCCGACGCGCGATGGCCAGCAGCCCGACGGCGATGATCGGCGACGGCATCAACGATGCTCCCGCGTTGGCTTCCGCAACCGTGGGCATCGCCATGGGTGCCGGTGGCTCCGCCGCGGCGGTCGAGTCCGCGGACGTCGCCTTCACCGGGCGCGACCTGCGGCTGCTTCCCCAGGCCCTTGCTCATGCCCGCCAAGGGCGGGCCATCATGACCCAGAACGTCCTTCTCTCGGTGGCGCTGATCGCGATCCTCTTCCCGCTGGCCCTGTTCGGGGTACTGGGGCTGGCGGCAGTCGTCCTGATCCACGAGGTCGCCGAGGTCGTCGTCATCGGGAACGGTCTGCGCGCGGTCCGCGCCCAAGGCCAGTCCCGGCGTGGGGACGAGGACGGCCCGCGCCAGCACCTCTCGACGGTCGGCACCGGGCGAGCACGCGTCTGAGAGCGCTCGTCGCCGTGATCGTGGCGGTCCTCGCCATGGCATCACCACCGGGTGGTCGAGGAAACCCTCGCCGTGGACACTCCACGGCGAGGGTTTGCTCGTATCGGCGAACGCGTCGGGTCAGTCGGGCACGACGTTCATCTCGTCCGGGTTCGGGCCCCGGCGCCCGTCCTCGCCCTTGTCCAGGTTGCTGACCGCGGTCATCTGCTCGTCGGTCAGCTCGAAGTCGAAGATGGCGAAGTTGGCCTGGATGCGGCCGGGAGTCACCGACTTGGGGAAGATGATGTCGCCCCGCTGCAGCTGCCAGCGCAGCACCACCTGGGCGGGCGTGCGCTCGACGTCTCCGGCGATGCCCACCAGGACCGGGTCGTCCAGGACGGCGCCCTGCGCGATCGGGGACCATGACTCGACCTGCGCACCGTGTCGCCGGGTGGCCTCGCGGGCGACGTCATTGGTGAAGTACGGGTGCACCTCGATCTGGTTGACCGCCGGGACCTCACCCGTCTCGGAGACGATCCGGTCCAGGTGGTCCGGCTGGAAGTTCGAGACCCCCACCGAGGTGGCCAGCCCGGCCTCCCGCATCTCGAGCAGCGCGCGCCAGGTGGAGACGTAGTCCCCGTCGTGGACCTGCGGCAACGGCCAGTGGATGAGGAAGAGGTCGACATGGTCCAGCCCGAGCAGCTCCAGCGACTCGCGCAACGAGCGCTTGGCGTCCTCGGGCAGGTGGTTGTTGTTGTTCAGCTTGGTGGTGATGTACAGGTCCTCGCGGGCCAGTCCGGACTCGGCGATCGCCTCGCCCACGCCCTTCTCGTTGCCGTACATCTGGGCGGTGTCGATGTGCCGGTAGCCGGCCTCGAAGGCCGTCAGCACCGCCTCCTTGGTGTCCTCGGGCGGGATCTGGAAGACCCCGAAGCCGAGCTGCGGGATGGTGGTGTCGTCGTTGAGCTTCAGCGTCGGAACAGTCATTGCCACGTCAGCGTCGAGCGGTGCGGGTCCTATTCCGCCATCGTGACGACCGGTCGGGTGGTGCGCCCGCCTTGCACCGGCGGCAGGTGACCCTCCAGCATTAAACACGAGTGATTTGGTGTTTAAGGATGGTCGGCGCGAGACTGGCCACCCGACGCCGGGACGGCCGCTCCACAGGGGAGGTGGCCGGGCGGAGGGAGCCGGAGACACGTGCGTGGCGTGTCCCGACAGGAGGTACTGGTGCTGTCCGAGACCGCTGCTGCAACCGTGCGCGCGACCCTGCCGGTGATCGGCTCGACGATCGGCGAGATCACCCCGATCTTCTACCGACGGATGTTCGCCGCCCATCCCGAGCTGGAGCGCGACCTGTTCAACCGGGGCAATCAGGCCCAGGGGGACCAGCAGCGCGCGCTCGCCGGGGCGATCGTGGCCTACGCGACGCTCCTGGTCAGCCAGGAGAGGGCGGACGTGGACTCCCTGCTGGCCCGGATCGCGCACAAGCACGCGTCACTGGGGATCGCCCCGGACCAGTACCCGATCGTGCACCGGCACCTCTTCGAGGCCATCGGCGAGGTCCTCGGCGATGCCGCCACCCCGGAGGTCGTCGCTGCCTGGGACGAGGTCTACTGGGACATGGCGCACGCGCTCATCCGGATCGAGAAGGGCCTGTACGCCGGCTTCGGGGTCTCCCCGCAGGAGGTCTGGCAGGACCTCGTCGTCGTCGAGCGGCGCCAGGAGTCCCCCGACACCGTCTCCTTCCGGGTCGGTCGTCGCGATGGTGGCGAGCTGGCGCAGGCCCGCCCGGGGCAGTACGTCTCCGTACAGGTCACCCTGCCCGACGGCGCACAGCAGATCCGCCAGTACAGCCTGACCCGTGCGCCCCGGCGCACGACCTGGGGCTTCACGGTCAAGGCCGTCCCGGAGACCGAGGGGGACGGTGTTGCGGTGCCCGCCGGCGAGGTGTCGAACTTCCTGCACGACAACCTCTTCGAGGGCGACTCGATCCGCTGCTCCCTCCCCTTCGGCGATCTCGTCCTCGAGGACGGCCGCGACCCGCTGCTGCTCGTCTCCGCCGGTATCGGGTGCACCCCGGTCATCGGCATGCTGCACCATCTCGTGCGGACGGAGAGCGACCGGGCCGTCACGGTCCTGCACGCCGACCGTTCACCGGCCCGGCACCCGCACCGGCAGGAACTGGCGGAGCTCGTCGACCGGCTCGAGGGCGGCCGGCTGCACCACTGGTACGAGGACCTCGGCGCGCGGCCGGCCACCGAGACCGTCCGGCGCGGTCTGATCGACCTCGACGCCGCGGACATCGATCCCGACGCGCAGGTGTACCTCTGCGGTCCGCTGCCCTTCATGGCGGTCGTGCGCGAACGCCTCGCCGAGCGCGGCGTGCCCGAGTCGCACGTGCACTACGAGGTCTTCGGCCCGGACACCTGGGTGCCGCACGCCCTGCCGCAGCCGGCGACCGCCTGAGCACGAGCGAAGGGGGGTGCCCACCCGGCGCCGCGGTCACCGCCCGCGGTGGCCGGGCAGCGCCCCCCTTCGCCACTGGCCGATCGCATCAGTGGCCCACAGCGCCCAGACGACCAGGACCGGCTGGAAGAACAGCCGGACGACCCGTCCTCGGTCGGTGTCGAGGCCGAAGGCGTCCCGGTGCTCGGTCAGCTGCGCGATGTTGCCCGGCAGGACCGCGACGAAGAGGACCGCGGCGGCCAGCCCCACGACAGCCCGGTACGGCTGCCGCCAGGTCACGACCAGGGCCACCCCGAAGGCGATCTCGACCACTCCCGAGGCGAGGACGACGGTGTCCGCCTCCAGCGGCACCCACGGCGGCACCTGGGCCTGGAACTCGCGTCTGGCGAAGGACAGGTGGCCGGTGCCGGTGAAGACCAGCGCGGCCCCCAGCACGGCCTGGGCGATCGATCTCAGGGATGCCTTCATCTGCTGACCGTACGCGGATGCGGCAGAGTCGGGCCATGACCTACACGACGATCAGCCACGACCTCGACGACGGCGTCCTCACCGTCACCCTCGACCGGCCGGACGAGCTCAACTCCTTCACCGTGACGATGGCCGAGGAGCTCGAGCGCACCTTCCGCGAGGTCAACGACGACGACGCGGTCCGCGCGGTCATCGTCACCGGGGCCGGTCGGGCCTTCTGCGCCGGCATGGACCTCACCGCCGACGGCAACGTCTTCGGCCTGGACGAGACCAGGGACCCGGGGCTCGCCGACATGGACGACCTCGACGACGAGACCCTGCGCGGGGTGCGTGACACCGGGGGCCGCGTCACCCTGGCGATCCACGACTGCCGCAAGCCGGTCATCGCGGCGATCAACGGCGCCGCGGTCGGCATCGGCGCGACGATGACCCTGGCCATGGATGCCCGGCTCGTCTCCACGAAGGCCCGCATCGGCTTCGTCTTCGGCCGGATCGGGATCGTCCCCGAGGCGGCCTCGTCGTGGTTCCTGCCGCGGATCGTCGGGCTGCCGACGGCCCTGGACCTCGTGCTGTCCGCCGACATCCTCGACGCGGACGCCGCCGTCGCGGCCGGGGTGGCCACCGGCCCGCACGAGAGCGACGACGTGCTGGGTGCGGCCCGCGCGCTCGCCGACCGCTGGACGAAGGGCAGGTCCCCGGTCGCGGTCGCCCTCGCCCGGCAGATGCTGCGCCGCAACGCCGCCCAGAGCCACCCGGTCGAGGCGCACCGGGTCGATTCGCTCGCGATGTTCCACACGAGCATCGGCGACGGGAAGGAGGGGGTGGCGGCCTTCCTCGGCAAGCGCGCCCCCGAGTTCACCAGCCGGACGTCACGGATGCCGGCCTTCTACGACGAGTGGATCGCGCGGGACGAGGGGTGACCCCCTTCGCCTCAGATGAACTCGAACGGGTCGAACTCGTCGATCTCGATGACCCGAACGCGCGGCAGGCGGCTGGTGAAGGCCGCGATGTCGTACTCGAGGTCGAAGAACTCCACGCCCGGCACGTCCCGCAGACCGCCCGCCATGAACTCGCCGAACCCGACGATGCCCAGGCGGCGTCCCTCGTCCTCGGCCAGCTTCTCCATCTGCGGGGTGAAGTCGTTGTCGTGGCTGACCAGCATGACGTCTGCATCACGCTCGAGGAGCGCCCGGGCAGTGCGTTGGATCGCGATGTCGACGACCTTGCCCTCGCCGCGCAGCGGCACCGGCCGGTAGCCCATCGCCAGCAGCGCCTGCACGAAGGACGCGGGCAGGTCACCCGCGACGGCGAGGAAGAACAGCCCCTTGACCGGCTGGCCCCACGCGGCCTCGGTGTACTCCAGGAGCGTGTTCCAGCGCGGGCGCTCCTCCGGCTGTGGGCGACGCCCCAGGACGGAGACCCCCAGCGTGGCGTCGATGTTCTCGCCGTCGACGAGGAGGTAGGTGCTGCGATCGGCCATGGGGTGACCCTATAGCGCCGGGCCGGCCTCAGAAGTCGCCGACGGTCTCCAGGGGGAGGTGCGCGACCCGCCCCAGGTGGACGCGTCGGGCCAGACGGATCGTCGGTCGGGCCACGAAGAGCACCGAGCCGATGACGAAGAGCCACGTCGCGAAGTGCGTCGTCGACTCCCAGAAGAAGAGGATGCTGCCGACGAGGAAGAGCAGGCCGGCGAGGAAGTCGTTGGCGATCGAGAGGGTCTCGTAGATCCCGCGGATGCGCAGTTCCTCGTGACCGATGCTCAGGGTGATGTTGCGGGGGGCTTCTCGAGTCATCTGCCCATGATGCGCTTCTCGGGGCCGGGTGTGGGGCCACTACCCTTGGCGATGACGTCGACGAAGGGGAGACCCACCATGTGTCAGCCCGCCCAGTGCGCGAACTGCGGCAAGATCACCTGGACCGGCTGCGGCGAGCACGTCGCCGAGGTGAAGGCGCAGGTCCGGTCGCAGGACTGGTGCACCTGCGCGGAGCCGGTCGCCCGCTGACGAAGGGGGTCACTCCCGGCGGCCGTGCAGCGTCACCGTGACGGTGGGAACCGCCGAGTCGGCCCCGGCGATGGTCCACAGCCGCGACAGGGTGGGCTGCAGCAGTCGGTGGCCGAGCTGCCCGACGAGCACGGCGACGGCCTGCTCCTCGACGGGTGCCCGGCTGCGGGCGATCCCGTGCTCGCGCAACATCCGCGTCTGGACGATGGTCTCCGCGATGAGCTTGCGGGCCAGTCCCACGTCGCCCGGGTCCGGGGTGACGACGACCCGCCGCAGGTAGTCGATCGCCTCCGGGTGCGCCTCGAACATCCGCGTGATCGCCTCGTCCCGGGCTGCGGCGACCTCGGCGGTCGACCCGGTGAGCGGCGCCGAGTCGAGGGCCTGGCGGAAGAGGGCGACGACGTGGTCGTCCACGCAGCCGTGCAGACCCTCCTTGCCCCCGAAGTGGTGCACGACGAGACCCGGGGCCACCCCGGCGACCCGGGCCACCTCGCGCAGGCTCGTCGCGGCGACGCCGCGCTCGCCGAAGAGGGCGAGGGCCACCGTGAGGATGCGTTCCTTGGCATCGACGGTGCCGTTCGCGCGCACGGTCACGGTCCTCTCCTTGGTCGTGTACGTCTGGTCGTGTACGTCACAGTGGCGAGACTATTGCACAGATGTTCAATGGATGCGTAGGGTGCGAGACGAATCGCCACATGTGCATCCGAGAAGGAGAACCGGTTCATGCCCGAGCAGCCCCAGGCCGTCATCTACGACGCCGTCCGCACACCCCGAGGGAAGGGCAAGTCGTCCGGCTCCCTCCACGAGGTCAAGCCGATCGACCTGACCGTCGGTCTCCTCGATGCCGTCCGTGAGCGCAATCCCGGTCTGGACGCCGCCCGGATCGACGACCTCGTCATGGGCATCGTCTCCCCGGTCGGCGACCAGGGCGCCGTCCTGCCGCGGATCGCCGCCCTCAAGGCCGGCTACCCCGAGCCGGTCGCGGGCGTGCAGCTCAACCGCTTCTGCGGCTCCGGTCTCGAGGCGGTCAACCAGGTGGCGGCCCGCGTCCGCTCCGGCTTCGAGGACCTCTTCCTCGCCGGTGGGGTCGAGTCGATGTCGCGCGTGCCGATGGCCAGCGACGGCGGCGCCTGGGCGATGGACCCCGCGACCAACCTCGAGACGGGCTTCGTCCCGCAGGGCATCGGTGCCGACCTCATCGCCACCCTCGAGGGCTTCGACCGCGCCGAGGTCGACCGCTTCGCCGCGCAGTCGCACGCCCGCGCCGCCGCCGCGTGGGAGAAGGGGTACTTCGACAAGTCGGTCATCCCCGTCAGGGACGCCAACGGCCTGACGATCCTCGACCGCGACGAGACCATCCGCCCCGGCACCAGCGCCGACGCGCTCGCCGGGCTGAAGCCCTCCTTCGCCGCCATCGGTGAGCAGGGCGGCTTCGACCACGTGGCCCTGGAGAAGTACCACTCGGTCGACGGGATCAACCACGTCCACCACGCCGGCAACTCCTCCGGCATCGTCGACGGCGCGTCCCTGCTGCTCATCGGCAACGAGAAGGCCGGCCAGGAGATGGGCCTGACCCCGCGCGCCCGCATCATCTCCACCGCCGTCATCGGCTCCGAGCCGACCATCATGCTCACCGGCCCGGGCCCGGCCTGCCGCAAGGCCCTCGACCGCGTCGGCATGAGCGCCTCGGACATCGACCTCGTCGAGATCAACGAGGCCTTCGCCGCCGTGGCCCTCAAGCTCATCCGCGACATGGGATGGACCGAGGAGCAGACCAACGTCAACGGCGGCGCGATCGCGATGGGGCACCCCCTCGGCGCGACCGGCGCGATGATCCTCGGGACGCTCGTCGACGAGCTCGAGCGCCGCGACCTCGAGCGCGGCATCGCCACCCTCTGCATCGGCGGTGGCATGGGCATCGCCACCATCGTCGAGCGCGTCTGAACCAGCGGACAGGAAGCCAGGAAGCAATGAGCGAGAACATGATCCGTTACGAGCGCGACGACGAGGGCATCGTCACCCTGACGATGGACGACCCGAACGCGGGCGCCAACACGATGAACGACACCTACAAGGCCGCGATGGACGAGACCATCAACCGGCTCGAGGCCGAGCGCGAGGAGATCACCGGCGTCGTGCTCACCTCGGCGAAGAAGACCTTCTTCGCCGGTGGCAACCTCACCGACCTGCAGTCGGTCACCCCGGAGACGGCGGGCGAGTTCTTCGAGGAGATCGAGGGCATCAAGGCGCAGCTGCGCCGCCTCGAGCAGCTCGGCAAGCCGGTCGTCGCCGCGATCAACGGCGCCGCCCTCGGCGGTGGCCTGGAGATCGCGCTCGCGACCCACCACCGCATCGCCGTCGACGACCCGAAGATCAAGCTCGGCCTGCCCGAGGTCTCCCTCGGCCTGCTCCCCGGCGGCGGCGGCGTCACCCGCCTGGTGCGGATGCTCGGCATCCAGGAGGCCCTGATGGGCTGGCTGCTGCAGGGCCAGCAGCGCAACCCGGCGGCCGCGCAGGAGAAGGGCGTCATCGACCAGCTCGTCGGTACCCGCGAGGAGCTCGTCCCCGCCGCCAAGGCGTGGATCCGTGAGCACGCCGACGACGAGACCGCGGCCGTGAAGCCCTGGGACGTCAAGGGCCACAAGATCCCCGGTGGCACCCCGAGCACGCCGCGGTTCGCGGCCAACCTCCCGGCCTTCCCGGCGAACCTGCGCAAGACGCTCAAGGGTGCGCCGACGAAGTCGCCCCGTGCGATCATGTCGGCCGCCGTCGAGGGCTCGCAGGTCGACTTCGACACCGCGAGCCGCATCGAGTCGCGCTACATCACCGAGCTGGCCGCCGGCCGTGAGTCGACGGCCATGATCCAGGCCTTCTTCTTCGACATGCAGGCCATCAACAGCGGCCGGCTGCGCCCCGAGGGCGTCGAGAAGTCCACCGTCGGCACGGTCGGGATCCTCGGCGCGGGCATGATGGGCGCGGGCATCGCCTACTCGGCCGCCACGGCCGGTATCGACGTCGTCCTCAAGGACGTCTCCCTCGAGGGTGCGCAGAAGGGCAAGGGCTACTCCGAGAAGCTCTTGGCCAAGCAGGTCGAGAAGGGCCGCAAGACGCAGGCACAGGCGGATGAGATCCTCGACCGGATCACGCCGAGCGCCGACGCACAGGACCTCGCCGGCGTCGATGCCGTCATCGAGGCCGTCTTCGAGGACTACGACCTGAAGAAGACGGTCTTCTCTGAAGTTGAAGCAGTGGTCGCGCCCGATGTGCTGCTGTGCTCCAACACCTCGACGCTGCCGATCACGAGCCTGCAGGAGTTCACCTCCCGCCCCAAGGACTTCATCGGCCTGCACTTCTTCTCACCCGTGGACAAGATGAAGCTCGTCGAGATCATCCGTGGTGAGCAGACCTCGGACGAGGCCACGGCCCGCGCGATCGACATCGTCCAGCAGATCCGCAAGATCCCGATCGTCGTCGGCGACGGCCGTGGCTTCTACACCAGCCGCGTCTTCGGCACCCTGATCCTCGAGGGGGCCACTGCGCTCGCCGAGGGCGTCGACCCGCAGTTCATCGAGCGCGCCGCGACCCAGGCCGGCTTCCCGGCACCGCCGCTGGCCATGCTCGACGAGGTCTCGCTGACCCTCACCCAGCACATCCGCGCCGAGGCCGAGAAAGCCGCCGCAGCGGAGGGCACCACCCTGACCAGGGGGCCGGGCGAGGAGCTCATCGACACGATGGTCGAGCTGGGTCGCAAGGGCCGGGCAGCCGGCGCGGGCATGTACGACTACCCGGCCGAGGGGCCCAAGGTCCTGTGGCCGCAGCTGCGCGAGCGGTGGGGTACGGGCGCCGAGGTCCCCTTCGAGGACCTGCAGGACCGGTACCTGTTCATCATGGCGCTGGAGACGGCCGGGTGCTTCGAGGACGGCGTCCTCACCGACGCCGTCTCGGCCAACATCGGAGGCATCTTCGGGATCGGCTTCCCGCCGCACACCGGTGGTCCGGCGACCTTCATGACCAACTACGAAGGGGGCCTGGCCGGCTTCGTGGCGCGCGCCAACGAGCTGGCCGACACCTACGGTGAGCGGTTCCGTCCGAGCGCGTGGCTGACCGAGCGTGCCGCCAAGGGCACCCTCGTGGACGTCTCCGCCTGATGGTCGCCACCGGCCCGCTCGACGGAGTGCGGGTCCTGTCCATCGCGATCAACCTGCCGGGGCCGGCCGCGGTCGCGCGGCTGGCCCGGCAGGGCGCGAGCGTGACCACGGTGCTGCCGCCATCGGGAGATCCGATGGAGCAGTTCGCGAAGGACTACTTCGAGGAGCTGCACGTCGGTCAGGACATCGTGCGGGCCGACCTGAAGGACCCTGCCGGTCGGGCCGAGCTCGACGGGCTGCTCGCGCAGGCGGACATCTTCATCACCTCATCGCGTCCGTCGGCGCTGCGGCGTCTCGGGCTCGACTTCGCGACCGTGCACGCCGCGCACCCGCGGGTGTGCCAGGTCGACATCGTGGGCTACCCGGGCGAGCAGGCAGAGGTGCCCGGCCACGACCTGACCTACCAGGCCGGCACGGGGATGGTGCGCGACGGTCGACTCCCGGCCACGCTCGTCGTGGACCTCTCGGGTGCCGAGCGGGCCGCTGCCGAGGGTGCAGCGGCGCTCGTCCAGCGGGCCCGGACCGGGGAGGGGGTTCGCCGGGAGGTCGCCCTCTCGGACCTGGCCCACACCATGTCCCGACCGGTGGCCCATGGCCTGACCGCGCCCGGAGGGATGCTCGCGGGCGACCTACCGGTCTACTCGGTCTACGCCGCGGCCGACGGCCACGTGGCGCTCGCCGCGCTCGAGCCGCACTTCACCGCGAAACTGCTCCATGTGCTCCAGCTGCCGGCCGAGGAGCTGAGCACCGACCGGCTCTCGCGGATCTTCGCGGAACGCACCGCCGCGGAGTGGGAGCAGTGGGCGAGCGAGCACGACGTCCCGCTCGTCGCCGTCGTCGACTGACCCCCTTCGTCCAAGGAGACACCCCCGATGTCCGACATCCTCCAGCCCCAGCCCTACGTCTCGCCGTGGATGGACGACGCCGACGTCACGGATCTGCGCACGCTCGCCCGGACCTTCTTCGAGCGGGAGGTGACGCCGAACCTCGAGCGCTTCGCCGAGCAGCACCAGGTCGACAAGGAGACCTGGCTGGCTGCTGGTGCAGCAGGGCTGCTGTGCATCTCGATCCCGGAGGAGTACGGCGGCGGCGGCGGCAGCTTCGCGCACGAGGCGGCGGTGCTGTGGGAGCAGGGCAGGGCGGGCGATGACGCCTTCGGGTACTCCGTGCACTCCTCGATCGTCGCGCACTACCTGCTGGCCTACGGCTCCGAGGAGCAGAAGCAGCGGTGGCTGCCGCGGATGGCCACCGGTGAGCTCGTCGGCGCCGTCGCGATGACCGAGCCCGGCACGGGCTCCGACCTGCAGAACATCAGGACCACCGCCACGCGCGAGGGCGACCACTACGTCGTCAACGGTTCCAAGACCTTCATCACCAACTCCTCGCACGCCGGTCTCGTCGTCATCGTCGCGCGTACGGGCGGCGAGGGGGCACAAGGGATCTCGCTCATCGTGGCCGAGGTCGAGGGGCTGGAGGGCTTCGAGCGCGGTCGGGTGCTGAGCAAGATCGGACAGCACGGTCAGGACACTCGTGAGCTCGCCTTCACCGACATGCGGGTGCCGACCGAGAACCTGCTCGGCACGCAGGAGGGTCAGGGGTTCTACCAGCTGATGATGCAGCTGCCGCAGGAGCGTCTGGTCATCGCCGTGGGTGCGGTCGCCTCGGCCGAGCTGGCCTACGAGCTCGCGCTGGACTACACCAAGGAGCGCACCGCCTTCGGCAAGCCGATCGGCGCCTTCCAGAACACCCGATTCACTTTGGCCGAGGTGGGCACGGACGTGCTGGCCGCTCGCACCTTCCTCGACCACTGCGTGGGGCTGCACCTCGACAGCAGACTCGACGCCGCGACCGCGTCCCGGGTGAAGTACTGGACGACCGACGTGCAGTGCGACGTCGTCGACCGGTGCCTGCAGCTCTTCGGCGGCTACGGCTACATGATGGAGTACCCCATCGCCCGCCTCTACGCCGGCGCCCGGGTGCAGAAGATCTACGGCGGGACGAACGAGATCATGAAGGAACTGATCTCCCGGACGCTGTGACGTCACTGCGCCCGTCCTGCTGCCTCTCGTGTCCCGGGCCGGTACGGACCGCCGCTGCGTCCACGGTGGTGCGCTCCCGCTCGGCGCGCAGGGCAGGCAGGACGCACCACGCACCGCCCAGGCCGATGACCCCGGCCAGGACCATGGCCACCTGGATGGACGTGTGGTCGGAGAGCAGCCCCAGCAGCGGGCTGCTCAGGGTGAACGCGGCGAAGGCGACCATGGACGCCATCGACAGCACCGTCGCCCGGTTGTCCGCACGGGCCTCGCGGTGCAGCAGGGCGTTGTAGACCGGCCCGCCGAAGCCGTGCATCGAGTACGTCAGCAGGTGGGTCACGACGAGGGCGACCGGACCGAGGGCGAGCCCCATCGAGATCGCGCCCAGGCTGGTCAGGACCCGCCCGACGATCGCCGTGCGCGCCACACCGATCCGGCGGCTCAGCCACCCGGAGGCCCTGGCGCCCACGGCGAAGACGAGCCATGCCACGGCAGCGATCGGTCCGAGGACCACCGCGGCCTGCGCCTCGCCGCCGACGAGCTCGGACATCCGTGCCGGCATGAGCGCCTCGAAGCTGATCATCGACGTCGACCAGAAGAGCTCGACGAGCACGAGGTAGCGCAGCACGCGGTTCTCGCGGAGCATTCGCAGCCCGGACCGGATGACGCCCGGTGCCTGGGCGACCGATGCGCGGGCCGCCGCGAAGCCCCGCTGGTCGAGCCGGGCGGGCTCGTGGAGCAGGAGCATGACGGCGACGAGGTGGACCACGTTGAGCCCGACGAAGACGAGGATCGGCAGCCACAGCGCCGAGTGGCCCTGGACGGGGTGCCACGCCACGAGCACGGACGAGGCCACGGCCCCGGAGCCCATCGACAGGCCCATGGTCGTGCCCATCCGGGAGAGGTCCTGGTCGACGTCGGTGCCCGGGTGGGTCTGGTGGACCGTGTCGACGAACCATGCCTCCAGCGGCCCGGAGTCCAGAGCCCGAAAGACTCCGAGCAGGGCCGCGGCCACGGCGAAGGTCACCAGCGAGTCCGCGACGAGGAAGGCCAGCGCCGCCCCGACGTTGACCACTCCCGCGACGACAAGGAGCGGCCGGCGGCCCAGGGCGTCGGCGACCCCGGAGGTGGGTAGCTCGAGGAGGAGGACGGCGGCGCCGGTGGCCGCGCTGGCCGCGAGCGCCTGGGTCAGGGTCAGCCCACGCTCGAGCATCCACAGCACGTGGAGCGAGACGACCAGGCCGACCGGCAGCCACCGCGTGACGGTCAGGAGCAGCAGGACGCGGCGGGCCGCGTCCGGGGAGAGGTGGGTCGCCCCCTTCGCCTCACGCACGGTCGTCACCCCACGCGGCCTCGTCGGTGTCGACGAAGGTCGCGAGGACGACGTTGAAGCGACGCTCGCCCTCGGCGACCGGCCCGGGGGGGCCGCCGTGCTCGTCGATGACCTCCCACAGCAGCTGCTCGAAGCGGCGCTGGATCTGCGCCGCCTGGTCCGAGGTGACGGCCACGGTGACATCGCTGACCGAGGTCACCGCCCGCCACTGCTGGCTCTCCCCGCCCCGGCGCTCGGCCGCCGCCTGCATCCGCTGGGCCTGCTGACCGACGACGACGTGGTGGAAGGCGTCGGTGGCGTCCCTCCCTTCGTCATCGGGGTCGACCGGCTCGGGCACGGAGGTCACCTGGCTGACCGCCTGCCACCAGCGCTCCCGCTTGCTGCCCAGCTCGGGGGCCTCCCGGACGAAACCGTGCTCGGCCAGCTGGCGCAGGTGGTAGCTGGTGGCCCCGGAGTTCAGGCCGAGGCGCTGGGCGATCAGGGTCGCGGTGGCGGGACCGAGCGTGCGCAGCAGCCCGAGGATGCGCATCCGCACCGGGTGCGAGAGCGCCTTCAGCTGGGTCACGTCGGGGAGTGCGGGATCGTCCATGCGCACCATGGTAGATTGCAAAAGATCTGTTTGCAAAGAGATCTTTGGCGTCCGTGCGGCAGCTGGGCCGGGGATGGGGCGTTAGTGTCGGGCCCATGTCCGTTTCGGCCCCCGGCGACCTCGGTCGCCCGAGCCCGCTCGACGAGTACCGCGACGAGGTCACGGTCACCGAGGGCATCGACGAGGTGGTCACGCTCGACGGGGTGCGTGAGGCGGCCGGGCCGCTCGCCGGGACGATCGACGCCGGAGGTCTGCCGGGCATGCTGGCCGCGCGTGCCGCGAGCCGCCGCTTCGTCGAGGACGAGGGCATCACCTACGGCGCGGGCATCCCCCCGGACGACGACGAGGTCACCGAGGGGCGCCGGGTGCCCACCGAGCCACGCACCTGGGAGCTGGACCCGCTGCCGCTGACCCTCGGCGCGACGGAGTGGGCGAAACTCGAGCAGGGCGTGCGCCAACGGGCTGCGCTCCTGGATGGCATCCTCACCGACCTCACCGGCGAGCAGCGTCTGGTCCGCGACGGGATCCTGCCCGGCACCGCCGTGTACGGACACGAGGGGTGGCTGCCGCAGGCCGACGGCATCAGGGTGCCCGGCCCCCGCCAGCTCGTCATGCCGGCGATGGACCTCGCCCGCGACCGCACCGGCACCTGGCGGGTCTTCGCCGACCGGACCCAGGCCCCCAGCGGTGCCGGCTATGCGCTGGCCAACCGCCGCATCACCGCCCGGGTGCTGCCCGACCTGCACCGCAGCGTGGACCTGGCCCGGCTGCGCGGCTTCTTCTACCAGGTGCACAAGGCGCTGATGGCGACCGCGCCCCAGAGCGACGACGTCCCGCGCATCGTCATCCTCACCCCGGGTGCGCTCAGCGACACGGCCTACGACGAGGCGCTGCAGTCGACCGTCCTCGGTGTGCCCGTCGTCGAGTCCGAGGACCTCGTCAGCCGGGACGGCCGGATCTGGATGCGCACGACCAACGGCCTCTCCCCGGTCGACGTCATCATGCGCCGGGTCGACGGTGGCGCCATCGACCAGCTCGACCTGCGCGGCGACTCCCGTCTCGGTCTGCCCGGGATGGTCGAGGCCGCCCGCCTGGGCCACGTCTCGCTGGTCAACCCGATCTCCTCGGGGGTGCTGGAGAACCCGGCGCTGATCCCCTACCTCCCGGCGATCTGTCGCCACCTGCTCGACGAGGACCTGCTCCTGCAGTCGACGCAGACGTGGTGGGCCGGTGAGCCGACCCACCTCAGCCACATCGTCACCAACCTCTCCAGCCTCGTCGTCAAGCCCGCCTCCCGGGGGGACGGCGCGGCCGGCGGCAACGCCGTCTTCGGGTGGGAGATCACGGCCGCGGAGCGCGAGGAACTGGCCCTGCGCATCCAGGGCGAACCGTGGAAGTGGACGGCACAGGACCCGTTGACGATGTCGACCGCACCCGTGGTCACCGCCGGCGGGCTCGAGCCGCGACACGTCGTGCTGCGCACCTTCGCCGTGGCCGACGAGGACGACTACGCGGTCATGCCCGGTGGGTTGGGCCGAGTGGCGGTGCGCCCGGAGTCGGGAGCGATCTCGAGCCTCACCGGGGCGATGAGCAAGGACGTCTGGGTCCGTGACGACACCCGGACGGAGGACGAAGGGGAGGGCCTGGCCGTCCCCAGTCCGTTCGCCGGAGCAGCGGCCCTCGCCTCTGCCGCGCCACCGCCGCGCGTCGCGGCCGACCTGTACTGGATGGGCCGGTACAGCGAACGGGCCGAGTTCGCCGCCCGCCTGCTGCGTGTGGCCGACAACCTCGTCGACGACCACGCCGCCCGCCCGGGCACGACCGGACACACCGCGATGCTCGCCCTGCTCGAGGCCGTCACGTCCGTCGTGGCCTCCCGGCCCGGATTCGTGGGGGAGGACGCGCGCGAGCGCCGCGAGGACCCGCTGCCGCACCTGCGTGCCCTCACCCTCGACCCGCGGGTCGTCGGCTCGGTCGCGTTCAGCACCCACCACGCCGTCATCGCCGCCCAGGCCGTGCGCGAGACGCTCTCGGTCGACACCTGGCTGGTGATGTCCCGCTTGGAGCGCACCCTGCGGCACGCCGTCCCCGACGACGACCTGCAGGAACTGCTCATGGAGACCATCGAAGGTCTCCTCGCGCTCGCGGGCATCGGCGTCGAGTCGCTCATCCGCGACCCCACCTGGGCCTTCGCGGACGCGGGCAAGCGCGTCGAGCGGGCACAGCAGACGATCCGCCTGATCACCTCGGTCCTCGCGGTCGAGCGCGCCCCGGTCGTCGAGGGCACGACGACCGAGTCGGCGCTCCTCGCCGCGGAGTCCGTCATCACCTACCGTCGCCGGCTGACCAGCGGTCTCGGCGGGTTGTCCCCCTTGCAGGCCGCGGTCGACCTGCTGCTGCGCGACGGTGCCAACCCGCGCTCGGTCGGCTTCCAGGTGGGCCGGTTGGTCGAGGACCTCGAGCTGCTGGAGGACGAGTCCGTGTTGCCGTGGGTCCGGGACCTCGCCGAGCGGATCGCCGGGGTCGATCTCGACGAGCTCTTCGCCGACGGACGCAGGCCCTTGTCCCGGGTGCTCACCGGCATCGGTGCCGACCTGCGCCAGGTGCACCGGACCCTCGACGAGACCTACTTCCAGCGCAAGGCCGAGGGCCGCTCGGTGCAGTGGATGCAGTGGAGCAGCGGGGAGGGGTCCTGGTGAGCTCGACACCCGATCGTCCGCCCGCTCCCGAGCCGATGACGAACGACCCGGGGCCGACGCGCACACCGGAGCACCACACCCGGCGTCGGTACGAGGTGCGCCACCGCACGACCTACACCTACCAGGAGTACGTCACCGACTCCTACGGTCGGGCGATGCTGCGACCTCGGGAGACCCCGCAGCAGCGGCTCATCGAGCACGAGGTGTCGATCGTGCCGGAGCCGCACATCCACACCGTGCACGTCGACCACTTCGGCAACCACTCCAGCTTCTACGAGGTGCGCACCCCGCACACCTCCCTCGAGGTGTGCAAGCACAGTCTCGTCGAGATCGACTGGCCGGCCCCGGACCTGGCGCGTCTGAACTCCTGGACCGTCGCCGAGGTCGCCGAGCGGATCGCGGAGGGCGAGGGCATCGACCGGGCCGAGGCCGCGCAGTACCTGCTGCCCTCGTCGCTCGTGGACGTCGCGCCCGAGGTGATCGCCTACGCCGCGGGCATCCTGCCGCCGGATCGTCCCTTCGGCAGCGCGCTGGTCGCCCTCTACGCCGACATCTACCGTGACTTCACCTACGCCAAGGGCACGACGAGTGTGAAGACGACGCTGCCCCAGCTGCTTGACGGCCGCGAGGGGGTCTGCCAGGACTTCGCCCACCTCGCGGCCGGGTGCCTGCGGGCCGTGGGCATCCCCGGCCGGTACGTCTCGGGCTACATCGAGACGCGTCCGCCGCCCGGTGAGAGCAAGCTCGAGGGCTCGGACGCCTCCCACGCGTGGGTCTCGGCGATGACGCCGGAGGGCGACTGGGTCGACCTCGACCCGACGAACAACCACTTCGCCGACTCGCGCTACATCGTCACCGGGTGGGGGCGCGACTTCCGCGACGTCTCCCCGCTGAAGGGGATCATCTTCTCCACGGGCAACGGCTCCCGCCTGGACGTCGGCGTCGACGTCATCCGGCTGGGGGTGGGAGACCCCCGCGAGAGCGCCGCGCCGGACTCGGGAGCCAGCCAGTAATCTGGCGCACATGCCCACGACCGCTTTCGTCCTCGGTGGAGGGGGCGTGCTCGGGGCCACCCAGGTCGGGATGCTCCAGGCGCTCCTGGCCGCTGACATCACGCCCGACCTCGTCGTCGGCACGAGCATCGGCGCGGTCAACGGCGCCTTCGTCGCGGCGGACCCCACGGCGCAGGGCGTGGCGCGGCTCGAGGAGTTGTGGCGCGACGTCGTACGCTCCGGGGAGATGAGCGAGAGCCCGGTGCGTCGGGCGGCCCGCTTCGCCAAGTACCGCACCCACGTGATGCGAAGGGGGTTGATCCCCGACCTCGTCGAGCGTCACCTCGGGGTCGAGACGTTCGAGCAGCTCGCCGTCCCCTTCCAGTGCGTCGCCGCGGAGATCGAGGGCTCCGCGTCCCGGTGGTTCACCTCCGGTCCGGTCGCGCAGGCCGTCGCTGCCAGCTGCGCGGTGCCGGGGCTCTTCGCCCCCGTCGAGATCGACGGCGCCCACTACTACGACGGCGGACTCGTGCACTCGATCCCGGTCGGACGAGCGATCGCCTTGGGCGCCACGCAGATCCACGTGCTCCAGGTCGGCCGGGTCGAGCAGCCACTCAGCGCGCCGAACAACCCGCTGGACGTCGGTCTCGTCGCCTTCGAGATCGCTCGCCGCCACCGCTTCGTCGAGGAGATCGCCGAGGTCCCCGACGACGTGCGACTGCACGTGCTGCCCAGCGGGGTCGAGCGCACACCGGCGACTGCGCTCGGCCAGGGGTCCGTGGCCGCGGTCGAGGACCGCATGGTGCGCTCCTTCGACGCCGCGAGTGCCTACCTGGAGGGGACCACCTCGTGAAGATCACCTCGCTCCCTTCGCTCCCGGCGCCGCCGTACTGGTTGCGCCTGGTCCTGCAGGCGATCGTGCCCTTCGTCGGGATCTTCTTCTCGCTGGTCTTCGTCGTGGTCGCGCCCTTCATGCTCCTGCTGTGGCCGTGGGACCGCCACCTTGCCCTGCTGCGGTGCCTCTTCCTCGCGCTCTACATCATGTGGGAGGACATCGGGCTCGTCGTCGAGTGCTGGTACCTGCGGCTGCGCTCGCCGCGCGGCACCAGCCCGACGTGGGACGAGGACCACCTCGCCCTGATCCGCCAGGCGCTGAACAACGTGATGTTCACCGCCGGCAAGGTCGTCGGCTTCAAGATCGACGTCGAGGGGATGATCACGGTCGGCCGTCCGGGCCACCCGCTCGTGGTCATCTCGCGGCACGCCGGCCCTGCCGACTCCCTGGCGATCGCGTGGCTGCTCGCCTCGACCGCCGGCCGGATCCCGCGGATCGTCCTGGCCGACGTGATGCTGTGGGATCCGGGCATCGCGATGGTGCTGCAGCGACTGGACTCCTACTTCGTCCCCTCGCGCTCCGGTGCCGGCGACGACCGGTCCCGTGGGGTCGCGGACCTCGCGTCGACGTTGTCGAGCAAGGACGCGATGCTGATCTTCCCCGAGGGCCGCAACTGGGCGCCCGACCGGCACGAGGACCTCGTGGAGCGTCTGCGGGCGCGCGGGGAGCACGCCCGCGCGGACCGGGTCGCCTCGCGCCCCTGGGTGCTGGAGGCACGCTCGCGCGGCGTGGCCGCCATACGGGACAACGCGCCCGACGCCGACGTCATGGTCGTCGCCCACACCGGTCTGGACATGCTCACCGGGCCGGGCCCGGTGATCCGGGCGGTCCCCTTCCGCAACCGGCTGCTCTTCCGCGGCATCACCTACCGCAGCGAGGACGTGCCGACCGACCCGGATGAGGTCGCCACGTGGCTGGACGCCGAGTGGGACGAGGTCAACGACTGGGTGGACTCGCACGTCAGACGGCGTGAGAAGCTGTGACCGAGGGTGCGTCGGAGTGCAGTCCGCCGTCCGGGCCACGAGGTCCCGGGGCGCCGCGCGGCTCGGTCAGCCGATCTGGAGCGCGACGTGCGGCCACGATCAGCCCCGAGGCGGTGGTGGCGGCGGCCGAGGCGGACAACCGGGTCCACCGGTGGCCACTCACGCCGCGGATCACCCGGTGGCTGCGGTCGAAGGGCGCGTCGGCGCGGCGGGCCGGGTTCGAGGCGGACCGGAGTGCGGGCGGCGTGCAGGTCACCGAGCGCCCCGACGGCCACGTGCTGATGATGCGTCCTCCGTCGTCAGGTGGGCAGGGAGTCCCGGCCCAGCCGGATCGTGCCCGCCATGACGAAGGGGGTGACCCCGCCCACGACGTGGACGGCGCCTGGGTGCTGTGGATCCACGGTGGGGGCTTCTGCTGGGGCAGCGCTCGGGACGGGACGGCTCTGCGCCTGGCCGAGGGTCTGGGGATCACCGTGCTGTCGGTCGAGTACCCGCTCGCACCCGAGGCGCGCTTCCCGGTCGCGATCGATGCCTGCGTGGACGCCTACCTGCTGGGCGTCGCCGAGCGTGGACCACGGGTGCTGCTCGGCGGGGTGTCGGCAGGTGCCAACCTCGCCCTCGGTGTCCTGCAACGCATCCGGACCCGTCGGGCGGCCGGTGAGGACCTCTGCCTGCCCCTCGGGGTGGTGGCGCTGACCCCCTTCGGTGATCTGGCGGGTGCGGGTGACTCGTACCGGGTCAACGAGGGCCGCGACGCCTGGATCCGCTGGCGCGGTCAGCAGCAGAAGTTCGCCCGGGCCTATGCGGGCGGGGCCGACCTGCGCGATCCGCTCGTCTCACCCGTGCACGCGGACTGGGGTGGTGAGGCGCTGCCTCCGGCGTTCTTCTCCACCGGGACGCGGGACCTCTTCCTCTCCGACGCGGCCCGCATCCACACGGCCTGGCGTGCGGCCGGTGGTCGGGCCGAGCTCGATCTCGTCGAGGGCCTGTGGCACTCGTACCTGTCGGATCCGCGTCTGCCCGAGTCGCAGGCCCTGATGGCTCGGCTGATCACCTGGTGCCGGGAGCGCCTGACGTAGCCGTGCGCGACACGAACTGCTGCAGGCTCTGGTTCGTATGGCCAGCAGCACCATGAGGTGCTGCCGACTCAACAAGGTGCAGCCAGCAGCACTTCGTTCGTGGGGCCGGTCGTGTCAGGCGTCCGGCGAGCCGAGGGCACGCAGGCGCTCCAGCCACCGGCGCGCCTCGAGGAAGGCCTCGTCGGTGGTGATCGGGTCGACGGTGATGTCGGCACCGGACGCCGCGGGGTAGGAGCCGAGGAAGCGCAGGTCCGCGCACACGCGGTGCAGGCTCATCAGTGCCGCTCCCACGCGCTCGTCCTGCACGTGCCCCTCGAAGTCGATCGAGAAGCAGTACGAGCCCATCGAGTCCTTCGTCGGGCGCGACTCCAGACGAGTCATGTTGATGCCGCGCACGGCGAACTGCTCGAGCAGCTCCAGCAGGCCACCCGCGCGGTCCGAGCGTTGGTAGAGCACGACGGTCGTCTTGTCCTTGCCGCTGGGGCTCGGCTGACAGTCCGGGCGCGAGACGATGACGAAGCGCGTCACGGCGGTCGTCATGTCGCCGATGTCGTGGGCGAGGACCTCCAAGCCGAAGCGCTCGGCGGCCACCGGCGCGCAGACCGCGGCCTGGTAGCCGAGGTCGTCGGGGTGCTCGGCGAGGTCCTTGGCGGCGGAGGCGGTCGACAACGTCGGCACGTAGACCGCGCGGGGGAGCGTCTGGTCGGCCCAGCCACGCACCTGCGCCCAGGCGTGACTGTGGGTGCCGATGGCCGTCACGTCCTGCAGCCGCGTCCCCGGCCGGGCACACGCGACGAAGGTGATCGGGACGAGCACCTCGCCGACGACCACGAGCGGGTCCCCGGAGGCGAGGGCGTCGAGCGTGGCCGAGACGCCCCCTTCGACGGAGTTCTCGATCGGCACGACCGCGGCGTCGACCTCACCGGAGCGCAACTTCTCCAGAGCGGCGTCGACGGACCCGCACGGCACCTGTGTGCCCCCGGACGACGGGCTCCACTGCATCAGCGCCTGCTGGGTGAAGGTGCCCTCGGGGCCGAGGTAGGCGTATGCGTAGCGGGTCATGGTGCCTCCGGTGGACGCTGGATCGATGGCCGAGTACCGCAGGTCAGGCGTCGGCCGAGCCCGTGCGGGCCGCGGCGAGCGCCTGGCGCTCCTCGGGGGTGAGGGTGGCGTCGGCGTCGCCGCCGACGACGCCCTTGGCGTAGGTGCGGGACTCCCCGCGACCGTGGATGCTGCTCATCACGAGGCCGTCGCCGGTGTCGTCGATGATCGCGGCGGAGAAGGACAACCGTCCGCCCATGTCGCCGAAGGCGTCGTAGCGCACGACCGCCACGTGCCGCAGCGCCTGGCCGATGTCATGACGAAGGGAGGCCAGGTCGCCTTCGCCGACCGGGGACCGCTGCTCGAGCCGGACGACCCGGGCGGTGAGCGCGCGCAGGCGCAGCAGTGCCGGGACCGCGACGAGCAGCGCGACGACGAGCCCGCACAGCAGGGCGATCTCGATCACGGTCATGGGCTCACCCTAGCGACGCAGCGCCCCAGGACCCGCACGAGCCCAAGCAGGTACGAAGGGCTGGCCTGCGGAGTTCGCACGAGCCCAAGCAGGTGCGACGGGAGCGGGCGAGTGCGGGGTCAGCGCAGGGTGACCTGGCGGGAGAGCAGGCCGTTGCGCGCGCGACGCTCGTCCGCGGTCAGGTCGTCGGTGGCCGCGAGCGCGTCGGCGTACCGGCTGGTGAAGTCGGCGATGACCCCCTCGTGGTCAGCCGCCTCCGTGTCGGCCGGGACCTCCCAGACCGGGACGAGCAGGCCTCCCGCACGGAAGGCCCCCAGCAGGCGGCGGTCCTCGCCGAGGTGCGCCTCCCCCTTCGCGTGGAGCCGGGCCAGGGCGGTCGTCGCCGCGTCCTCGTCGTCCGGGAGGACGAGGCGGATGTAGGTGCGCTCGCCGATCCGGCACCAGTACGCGGCCGGGGCGCTGGTGATCGGGGTGGTCGGGACGATCGACTCGTTGGCGCGCTCGAGCGAGTCGGCGGCCTCACCGGTGACCTCCTGGCCGTCCAGCCAGAAGTCGAAGCCCTCGTGGATCGTCACGTCGAAGTCGGCGCTGGTGTCGATGAGGTCCTGCAGGCGCGGGGTCTGCGCGGTCGCGCGCGGCAGTTGGGTGATCGGCGCGCCCGGCTCGGCGGCGAGGGCGGTCAGCAGCGCCTGCGCGAGGTCACGACTCGGGTCGCCGCTCGTGGAGCCGGACTGGCTGGCGATGAGCACGCTGCCGTCGTCACGGCGCAAGGCGGGCCAGGCCATCGGCAGCACCGTGGCGAGGGTGACCGTCTCCGGGGAGCCCTCGGGGACCGCGTCCGCCTTGAGGGTGAGGGTGGCCGTCGCGGCCGGAAGGATCTCGTAGGCGGCGACCCAGTCGGGCTCGCCGGGCAGCCCCGCGAAGGGGCGTGCGGTGTATGGCGCGGGGGCGACCTTGGTCCTGCCCGCAGCGTCCTTCTTGCGTCGTGAAGCCTTTCCCATGGCGGTCAGCGTAGGCGTTCGGCGCGGCGGGAGTTGGGTCGGATCACCCTCGCAGGGACAATGAGGAGCGAAGGGGGATCGACATGACACGTGACGATGGGAGTTCGACGGTGGGCCAGGCACGGACGGCAACGCCTTCGCCGGGCGGTCTCGACAGCTTCGGCGGGGAGATCGGTCGTGGTCAGGCGCGCACGATCCGCGCCCGGTGGGAGCTGCAGACCGTGACCCGGACCCGGCAGGCCGTGGCGCAGGACCTGGTGGCCCGCGGCGTCAGCGACGAGGTCGTCAGCGAGGCCGAGTTGGTCACCACGGAGCTGGTGACCAACTCGCTGCGTCATGCCACGCCGCTCGCGGACCGGACCGTGCGCATCCACTGGAAGGCCCGCGGCAACTGCGTCGAGATCGAGGTCAGTGACGGCGGGGCCGAGACCGCGCCAGCGCCCGCCCCCCGGGCGATGTGGGCGACGTCCGGCCGCGGTCTGCGGATCGTGCGCAGCATCGCCCACGAGTGGGGCGTGCAGCGGGACGAGAAGCAGACGACGGTCTGGGCCGCCCTCGGTGGGCCCTCGCGCCGTCGGGTCGGCTCCTGAGTCCGACCCCCGCCGGAGCGGGTCGGCTCGCCCTCCGGCTGGAGCGGCGCACCGGGCTGAGCGGAGGAAAACCAGTGGCCGCGACCCGGACGGCGGTGTCATCGTCGAGGGGTGAGCGCGACCTCCATCGATCTGGCGTCCCTCGGGTGGGACGAGGCAGCCGCCGCGGCCTTCGACGACGCGGCGAGGCAGTCCCCCTTCGCCCTGGTGCCGGGGCGGGTCGGCCGTGTCGACCGCGGTCGGGTCACCGTCCACAGCGCTGACGGCCCGGGGGTCGCCCTGGTGCGGCTGCCCGCCGGGAGCGAGCGGGTGGACCAGCCGACGACCGGTGACTGGGTCGGGCTGGAGCGACAGGACGACGGTGACGTCGTGCGCCGGGTCCTGCCACGGCGGAGCGCGATCGTGCGCAGGGTCGCCGGACAGCGGTCCGATGCGCAGGTCATGGCGGCCAATCTCGACCAGGTCCTCGTGGCGATCTCCCTCGAGACCACGCTGAAGCTGTCCGCCGTCGAGCGCTACCTCGTCGTGGCCTGGGAGTCGGGGGCGCGGCCCCTCGTCGTGCTGACGAAGGCCGACCTCGCCTACGACCCGGAGTCCGCTCGCGACGAGGTCGCGGCCACGGCGCCCGGCGTCCCCGTGCTGGTCACCTCGGCAGAGACCGGCGAGGGCATGGGCGTGGTCGCCGCGGCGCTCGCCACCGGCACCACGGCCCTGGTCGGGCCGTCCGGTGCCGGGAAGTCGAGCCTGGTCAACGCTCTCGCCGGCCGAGAGGTCCAGGCGGTCGCCGACACCCGCCAGGACGGCAAGGGGAGGCACACGACGACGGCGCGCGAGCTGGTGCCCCTGGCCGGCGGGGGCGTCCTCGTCGACACCCCCGGCCTGCGGTCGATCGGTCTGCACGAGGACGGCGAAGGGGTCTGGCGCACCTTCCCGGACGTCGAGGAGTTGGTCGTGCGGTGCCGGTTCACCGACTGCTCCCACGAGTGCGAGCCCGGGTGCGCCGTGCAGGAGGCCATCGCCCATGGCCGGCTCGATGGACGACGGTGGGCCAGCTGGCAGAAGCTGCAGCGCGAGGCAGAGTGGATCGCCACCAGGGCGGACCCGGTGGCCCGCGCTGCCGCACGCAAGCGGTGGGCGGCCACGGGACGTGCCGGGAGGGCTCGGGCGGCGCTGAAGCATGGCCGGGACCCCTTCGCCTGACGGGAGGGATGGCACGCGGGCTCGCCATCGCCGCCCTCGACCGCGCGGTACCATGCGAAGGTCATGCCCCACGTCCTCCGCACCGTCACGACCGTGATCGACTGGTCGCAGGTCGGGCATCGACTCTGGATCGGGCCGAGCCACGGGCTCGCGGTCGCGCTCTCCGCGCTGGGGATCTACCTCGCCTTCATGGTGCTGGTGCGGATCTTCGGTGTGCGCGTGCTCACCGGGATGGGCACCTTCGACGTCCTCGTGGTCATCACCGTCGGTGCCGTCGCGGGGCGCGTCATCCTGGGTGACCCACCGACGCTGGTGGCCGGTGTCATCGGGCTGACCTGTCTGTTCACGATGGAGGCCGCCTTCGGCGAGGCCCGCCGCACGGCCAGGGGTGCCCGGTGGATCAACTCGGGTCCGGTGCTGCTCATGGCCGGCGCGGAGGTGATCCCCCGCAACCTGCACCTCGCCCACGTGACCCAGCGCGAGCTGAACGCCGCTCTGCGGCAGGCCGGGGTGCGCCATCCCCGCGAGGTCGCGTGCGTCGTCCTCGAGTCCACGGGCCGGATCAGTGTCCTGCGTCGCGGGGAGCCGCTGGACCGCGAGCTCATCGCGTGGGTGCGGGACGCCGACCGCATCCCCGAGGAATTCTTCGAGGACCC
Source organism: Janibacter sp. A1S7 (assembly GCF_037198315.1). NCBI lineage: Bacteria > Bacillati > Actinomycetota > Actinomycetes > Micrococcales > Intrasporangiaceae > Janibacter > Janibacter alittae. Next base: position 54,226 of record NZ_CP144913.1, read on the forward strand.
TCGGCGAGGGAGAGGTCAGAGCACGTCGTGACCCGGGTGTCCCCCCTTCGCCATGGCCTCGGCGATCTCGAGGGCGGGACGCACCCGGGGGGTCTTGGGGATGACGCCCAGGCGCCCGGCCTGGAAGTCCTCGAAGGCGGTGACCAGCTCGTCCCGGCTGTTCATGACGAAGGGGCCGTAGGCGGCGACGGGCTCGCGGATCGGACGTCCACCGAGCAGGACCACCTCGAGCGAGGGGCTGCGGGAGTCCTGGTGGTCGTCGGCCGCGATCTCGAGGGCGTCACCGGCACCGAAGTCGACGAGCTGCCCCTCGCGGACCGGTCGACGCTCGGGGCCGACGACCCCGCGCCCGGAGAGCACGTAGGCCAGACCGTTGAAGTCCGTCCGCCACGGCAGGTGCATGCGGGCGCCGGGCGCGATGGTCGCGTGGATCATCGAGATCGGGGTCGTCGTGATCCCCGGGCCCTGGTGGCCGTCGAGCTCACCGGCGATGACCCGGACGAGGGCGCCGCCGTCGTGGCTGGAGAGCAGGCCGACCTGCCCGGAGCGGATGTCCTGGTACTTCGGGTCGGTCATCTTCTGGTGGCTGGGCAGGTTCACCCACAGCTGGAGGCCGTGGAAGATGCCGCCGCTGACGACGAGGTCCTCCGGCGGGGCCTCGATGTGCAGCAGGCCGGAGCCGGCGGTCATCCACTGGGTGTCGCCGTCGGTGATCAGCCCGCCGCCGCCGTGGGTGTCCTCGTGGGCGAAGGTCCCGTCGATGATGTACGTGACGGTCTCGAAGCCGCGGTGGGGGTGCCAGCTGGTGCCACGGGCCTCGCCGGGTGCGTACTCCACCTCACCCATCTGGTCCATGTGGATGAAGGGATCGAGCCGGGCCATGTCCACTCCGGCGAAGGCGCGGCGGACCGGGAACCCTTCGCCCTCGTGTCCCTGCGGCGCGGTCGTCACCGACCGGACCGGGCGCGAGACCGTCTCGGGCCGTGGCTGGCTCACGCGGGGGAGGGTGAGGATGTTCTCGACGGTCACGGCGGGCATTGTGTGCTCCTTCGGTAGGCGGGATCACCACATCCAACAGTAGTTGAAAATCAAACATTCCGCGAGGTGCTCTGGGCCGGAGTGTGCTCGTCGCACGCACCGTCTAGTCTCGCGACCGTGCCCCCACGTTCACCGCTCGCCGCGCGTCACGGACTCAGCGCGGCGTGGGTGCGCACGCCCGACCGTGACCCGCTCCGCCCGCCCCGGTGGGTGACGATGTCCGCCTGGCTGCGGGAGAAGATCCCCGACCGGGTGGACGTGCACCGGATGCTCGCCGACGCGCGATTCGTCTACGACGACGGCCGTCCCGTCCGGCCCGACGACGGGTACCGCCCGCACACCTTCGTCTGGTTCCACCGGGACCTCCGCGAGGAGGTCGAGGTGCCGGGTGAGCTGACGATCCTCCATCGTGACGAGCGACTCGTCGTCGTGGACAAGCCGCCGTTCCTGTCGACCATCCCGCGCGGTCGGCACGTGCGGCAGAGCGTGGTGGTCCGGCTGCGCGACGAGCTGGGGCTGCCCGAGCTCTCCCCGCTGCACCGCCTGGACCGGGTGACGTCCGGGGTCCTCATGCTGGCGACGGAGCGCCGGTGGCGCGGGCCCTACCAGGTGATGTTCGAGCAACGGCGGGTGCGCAAGACGTATCTGGCACTGGCGCCCCGGCGCGACGACCTGGCCCTACCCGTCACCGTCCGCAACCACATCCGCAAGACGCGCGGGGTGTGGCAGGCGCAGGTGGTGCCGCAGGCAGAGGTGAACGCCGTCACCGTCGTCGAGATGGAGTCCCGCGCGGGTGACCTGGCGGTCTACCGCTTGACGCCGCACACCGGGCGCACCCACCAGCTGCGGCGCCACCTCCACGACCTCGGTATCCCGATCGTGGGCGACCCGCTCTACCCGCAGGTGCAGGAGGTCTCGGTCGACGACTTCTCCCGACCGCTTCAGCTGCTCGCCAGCACGGCGGAGTTCGTGGATCCGGTCGACGGCGACGAGCGGCGCTTCGTCAGCGCACGGCAGCTGCCGTTGTCCCCCTCCGGGGTCCGCGAGTCGTAGCCGCCCCGATCGCGAGGCAGTGCGGACACGGAGGTCGCGGGAGGACTCAGGTACGACCGCGGCCCCGTGTGCGCGTCCGGCGCCGGGCGAAGGGGTGGGTGGTCACCCCCGGTGGGGCGTCGCCAGGCCCTCGCGCCGGTGGATCTCCTCGTGGTGCTCGGGCGCCTCCGAGCCGTAGGCGTCGAGGACGTCCTGGCCGGCGTCCTGGACGGGGTGGTCGTGGGCGGACTCGCGCAGCGGCGTGTGCGGGATGAACCAGGTGGCGACGAAGACGACCGCGAGGATCGGCAGGCCCAGCATGAAGGCGCTACCGAGCTGCTCGGCCAGACCCCAGCGCACGGCCTCGGCCACGGCCGGTGGCACGTTCGCCAGGGCGCTCGGGTCGAGCACGGCACTGGCGTCCATCTGGCTGGCCGCCCCCTTCGGCATCCCGGCGGGGAGGTGGCCGGCGATGCTCTGGCCCAACCCCGTGGCCATCACGGTCCCGTAGATCGCGATGCCCACGGTCGAGCCGACGTTGCGGAAGAACTGCGTCGACGCGGTGGCGACGCCCATGTCCGCGCGGGTGACGACGTTCTGCACGACGAGGGTGTACTGCTGCATGGCCATCCCGAGGCCGATACCGATGACGACCATCGCCAGGGTCAGCTGCGTCGCGGTGGCGTCGTGGTCCAGCCGGGTGAGCAGGAAGACGCCCCCGGACATGATCGCGATGCCGGCGAGCATGAAGGGGCGGTAGTGACCGGTCCGGGTGATGGCCAGCCCGGTGAGGATGCCGCAGGTGATGAAGCCGAGCATGAGCGGCATGAGGATCAGCCCGGAGTTGGTCGCGTTCACCCCGATGACGCCCTGGGCGTAGACCGGGATGTAGATGATCGAGCCGAACATGACGATGGCGATGCCGAAGGAGGCGATCAGGCTCAGCGAGATCGTGCGGTCGGCGATGAGGCGCAGCGGCAGCAGCGGCTCGACGGCGCGCAGCTCGATGGCCACGAAGGCGATCGTCGAGACCAGGCTCAGACCGAACAGGCTCAGCGAGGTCGTCGACCCCCAGGCCCACGAGGTGCCGCCCGAGGAGACGGCGATGAGCAGCGCGACCAGGGCGGTGGACAGGGTCGCGATGCCCGGGTAGTCGATGACCGCCTTGCGCGGCTGGTGCGGCAGGTGGAGGAACTTCACGATGAAGGTCAGGGCGAGCAGACCGATGGGCAGGGTGACGAAGAACAGCCAGCGCCAACCCAGGTGGTCGGTGACCAGCCCACCGGCAAGCGGCCCGGCGACCGAGGTGACACCGAAGACGGCTCCCATCAGGCCCTGGTACTTGCCCCGCTGCCGTGGCGGGATGATGTCGCCGATGATGGTCTGCGACAAGGGCATCAGCGTGCCCATGCCCAGTCCCTGGACGCCGCGCGCGATCACGAGCATCCAGAAGCTCTGTGCGAAGCCGGCGAAGACCGTACCGACCATGAAGACGATGATTCCGCCGATGTAGAACTCCCGGCGGCCGTAGAGGTCGGAGAACTTGCCGACGATCGGGACCGTCACCGCGGAGACGAGCATCGCGGCGGTGGCGACCCAGCTGTAGTGGCTCATCCCGCCGAGCTCGGCGACGATCCGTGGCAGCGCGGGGCTGACGATCGTCTGGCTGATCGAGGCGACGAGCATGCCGAGCATGAGGCCGATGAAGACCCGGCGGTGCTCGGCGCTCATCCGGTAGGCGGTGGGAGTGGCGGGGGCGCTCATTGTCAGGCCTTTCCGGTGGCGTGGGCGACGGGCGACGGGGGCTGCCCGGCGGACCGGGCGCCGGTGGCCAGGTCCTCGCTCAGGCGGGTGAGCAGGCGGTCGAGGTCGACGAGGTCGGCGCGCGGCCAGTCGGTGAGGACGGCGCCGATCAGGTCGGTGCGGGCGGTGCGCTCGCCGGCCAGGGCGGTGCGGCCCGCCGGGGTCAGGCGCACCGTGGAGGCGCGGCCGTCGCTGGGGTCGGCCAGGCGCTCGATGTGACCCTGCGCCTCGAGCTGGCCCAGTCGCCGGCTGACGGTGGACGCGTCCTGGCCCTGGGTCTCCGCGAGGCGGGAGGTACGCATCCCCGCCTCGTGGTGGCAGTGCTCGAGCGTGGCGAGCAGGGAGTAGTCGGTGCGCGACATCGCGGTCGGGTCGAGTGCCTGGCGGCGGGCGATCAGGCGGGAGAACTGGCCGAAGACGCGTCCCAGGGTCTCCTGCAGGTGGGGCCCGACCGGACTGATAGTTGTGTGCACCCAGCAAGTATATATCTGCGTGAGGCATGCATCAAACGCGGGCGAGGCGAGGTGCTGCAGGCAGCAGTCCGTGTCGTCGGCACGACCTCGAGGTGCTGCCGGCAGGACGACGTGCTGCTGACTCTCCGGTCGGCGTCGGGTCAGGCGCTGGCGACGAGCAGCGTCGGGACGGCGAGGTGGGGGTCGCGGACCGTCGTCACGCGGGTGCCCGGCTTGCGGCCCTCGCGCACCGGCGACAGCTCGACGCGCTTGGCAGCGAGGCGCGCGCGGGTCGCGTCCAGGTCGGCCACCCGCCAGGCCACCCCACCGAAGGTGTCCGGCCCCTCGTGAGGCTCGCCGGGCACGATGACCTCGACGACCGCGTTGCCGCACCGGAAGAACAGGCCCCGGAAACCGTGGTCGGTCTGCCGGTCCAACCGCAGGTCCAGTCCGAGGCGCGCGCCGTAGTCGGCGGCGGCGCGCTCGCCGTCACCGGTGCGCACGACGAGGTGATCAAGGGCGAGCTCGCCGGACTCGCCCTCGGTGGAGGGCGTCGGCCGCCAGGTCGTGCCGCCGAGGTCGAAGCCGGCGGCGTCCCCGACGAGCCCGCGGCGCCGCCACAACCGCTCGGTGGTGGCGACCTCGTCCACGCCGAGGAGGACTGCGGTCAGGCCCCCTTCGCCCTCTTCGATGTGCACGTCCCGGTCGACCCCACCGAGCCGGCGCCACGCGGCCCGGGTGGCAGCGACGTCGGGGGTGGCGATGACGAGTCCGGTGATCCTCACCCGGCCATCATGACGTGACCGGTTCCGGGGCCGACCACGGCTGCGCGAAGGGGGTGGCCGGCCGCCCCGTGTCGGCGAGCACCAGCTCCAGGGTTGTCGCCCCGTCGATCTGCTCGCGGATGATGTCGGCGTGACCGGCGTGCCGGGCCAGCTCCTCGATCAGATGCCCGAAGGAGTAGCGCAGGCGGGCCGTCGAGGAGTTCATCAGGCCGTACCACGGAGCGGGCGGGACGGTGATCTCCGCGTCCGGGGCGCCGGAGCGGATCCACTCGACGACACCCGTCCGCCGGCCGTCGAAGACCTCGAGCGTCCCGGCGAGGGTCTCGTCGTCGCGCAGGGCGAAGGTGTCCATGAACCCCGCGTAGGCGTCCTCGCTGATCGTTCCCCCCTCCTGGGGCCCGCTGGGCTTCTCGTCGGGCGGAGCGATGACGTAGCTCGTGTGCTTCAGGATCCCGCCGATCGACAGGGCGGATCGGGTCGGCGTCAGGCGCGCCTGCTCCTCGGTGAGTCCGAAGGCGCTGGCGCGCAGGGCCTCGAGCTGCTGGTCGACGTACTCCGCGTAGCCGGTGGTCTCGTCGTGGCTGGTCTACCCGATCGAGGCGACACCGGGAGTCGGGGGCGGGTACCGCTTCGGCGCCGGTGGGCACATGCCCCCGCTCCTGCTCGAGGAGGACGAGGTCGTGGCCGTGACCGTGGCGCTAGGTGTTGGGGCGCAGGGGATCTCGGCCATCGGTGAGCCAGCGGTACGGGCCCTGACCAAACTCGACCAGGTGATGCCGCCCCGGCTGCGCGGGGAGGTCGCCGCGCTCGCCGACGCCACCGCCCTGCTGCCGGGGGCCACCGACGATGTCGACACCGGGGTGCTCGTCGTGCTGGCGCACGCCATCCGCGACCGGGTGCGGGCCCGGTTCGGCTACACCGGCCGCACCGGTGAGGACAGCGAGCGGGACGTCGAGCCGTACCGTCTCGTCGCGACCGGCCGACGGTGGTACCTGCTCGCGTGGGATCTGCGGCGGCAGGACTGGCGCACCTTCCGCCTCGACCGGATGTCGGGGGTGCGGGCGTCGACCTTCCGGTTCACCCCGAGGCCGACCCCGGACGCCGTCGAGCACGTGCGCCGGGCCGTGACCCGGTCCGGGTACGCCCACCGGGTCCGGGTCCGGCTGAGCGCGGACGCCGCGGACGTGCGCCGTCGGGTGCCGCAGGCGTACGGCACCGCGACGTCCCTCGGTCCCGGACTGACCGAGCTCGAGTCCTCCGCGGACGACCTGGGCATGCTCGCCCGGCACCTGACCCTCGCGGCCTTCGACCTCGGCGCGCGGCTGACCGTGGTCGACCCACCCGAGCTCGCCGCCGCCATCGACGAGTTCACGACGCGGCTGGCCGACGTCCGCCGGGGCGGGTAGGTCAGGACCCGAACGAAGTGCTGCTGGCAGCAGTTCGTTGAGTCGGCACCAGCACGAGGTGCGGCTGGCCATACGAAGTGCAGCCAGCAGCAGTTCGTGACGGGAGGGGAGGCGCGGGTGCGCCGGAGGCTCAGAGCAGCTTGCGCACCACGGGCAGGGGCAGGGTCTTCATGGCGGCGCCGATGACGACCCACGGCTTCGCCGGCACGTAGGCCTTGGGCTTGCGGGCCTCGATCGCCTCGACCATCGAGCGGACGCCCACGTCGGTGTCGACCATGAACTTCGTTCGCTGCTCGACCTTCTCGTTCATCTCCGAGCGGATGTATCCCGGGTAGAGCACGCTCACGTCGATGTCGAGGTCGGGCTTGCCGAGCATCTCGGAGCGGATGCCCTCACCGAGCGAGGCGACGAAGGCCTTGCTCGCCCCGTAGGTCGTCATCGACTTGGGCATGCCACGCAGCGCGGTGATCGATGCGACGAGCACGAGGTGCCCGGCCTGCTGCTCGCGGAAGATCGCCATCGCGGCCTCGGTCTGCGCGGCGGCACCGAGGACGTTCGTCACCAGCGTCTCCCGGTTGGCGTAGTGGCTGCCCTTGCCGTACGGGGCGCCCTTGCCGAGGCCGGCGTTGACGACCACGCGGTCGAGGCGGCCGAGGTCCCCCTTCGCCTGCTCGAAGACCGCGGTGACGTCCTCGTCCCGGGTGACGTCGAGGGCGTAGGTCTCGACGCGACGCTGGGGGTGGGCCGTGGCGATCTCCGCCTTCAGCGCGTCGAGGCGGTCGGTCCGGCGCGCGGTGAGCGCGAGGTCGTGCCCGAGTGCGGCGAACTGGCGGGCCATCTCGGCGCCGAGACCGGAGCTGGCGCCGGTGATCAGGGTGGTGAAGGTCATGGCCCGACGGTATCGCGTTGCCGGTCGGACCCCGCATCGCGCGCCGATGATCGGATCTATTATTCACGATCAGAACCGTGTAAATTTAGTGGGACCAGCAGCACCCCGAAAGGACCCACGTCGCCAGGAGTGCACGAGCCAGGAGGCCCGCCATGACAACCACACAGCAGCGATCGCAGACCACCGCGACGGACCACCGCGGTCTGGGGGTGCTGGACCACCAGGAGTGTCTGCGCCGGATCGCCTCGACGCCGATCGGACGGATCGCCTTCCACGACGCCGGGGAGACGGTCATCCTCCCGGTCAACCACGTCGTCGACGGCAGCTGCATCGCCTTCCGCGCCCGGTGGGACTCGGTGCTGGCGTCTGCGGTGAACCAGACCTCCGTCGCCTTCGAGGTCGACGAGTTCGACGCGCTCGAGGGGACCGGCTGGAGCGTGCTCGTCCGGGGTGTCGCGAGCACCGTCTACGACGAGGAGACCAGCCGGCGCTTCGAGGACAGGCTCGGCGACCAGTGGGGCGAGCAACCGGACGGGACGTTCTGGACCTCCATCCGACCCGACGAGGTCAGCGGGCGCGAGATGAAGGCCACCCGGGGGGAGTGCGGCTGCTGTTGAACCCCTTCACCCGACGGGCGGATGACGCCCGGCACTGGCGCCACGACGCCGCGTGCTTCGGCGAGGAGCTGGACCTGTTCTTCCCGGTCGGCGTCGCCGGCCCGGCCGTGTGGCAGATCAGCCAGGCCAAGGCGATCTGCGAGGACTGCCCCGTGCGGGCACAGTGCCTCGAGTACGCCCTGCGCACCGGGCAGGACCACGGCGTCTGGGGAGGGCTGACCCCGCAGGAGCGGCGTGAGCTGCGTCGCGCCGACGACGCCCGCGGCGCCTAGGGGAGCCCCGTCCGTGCGGGTGCGCGCACGGACAGCGCATGCCGGATGCAGCGCACCTGCATCCGTCGGGCCGGCCCGATGACATCACCGTCGAGCTGGATGTGCAGGGGGGTGGCGCTCGTGACCGTCAGCTCCGTCGAGGGCCGTGTCCGCAAGCCGGAGACGTTGCGCCGCCAGCCCAGCGCCCCCTTCGCCGCCACACCGACCCACTGGACCGGCCGGCGCACGATCACCTCGAGCACGTCGAGGAGCCCGTCGTCGACGAGCCCCCCGGGGACCAGCACCCCGGCGCGCACCCGGGTGCAGTTGGCCGCCAGGATGCTCCAGGCGAGGACCTCGCGCTCCGGCTCGTCGTCGTGGCGCACCCTCATCGGCACCGGCCGGCGCATCGCCGAGACCGCGGCAGGGGCCAGGTAGGCCGGCCAGCCGATGCGCTCCTTCAGCCCCGGCCGGGTGGCCGCGACCGTCGCCGCGTCGTGGCCCATCCCCGCCAGGACGACGAAGGGGTGGTCCTCCACCTCGTCGTCGATGCGGGCGAGCCCGAGATCGACCGGACGGGCGCTGCCGGTGACCGCGACCTGCGCGGCCGCGGCGACGGTCTCGGGCAGATCGAGGTTGTGGGCGAGGAGGTTGGCGGTCCCGATCGGGACCACGCCCAACTCGGTGCCCGTGCCGGCCAGGGCCTGCGCCACCGAGCGCACTGTGCCGTCGCCCCCGGCGGCGATGACCACCTGCGCGCCGGCCCGGACCGCGCTCATGGCCTGGGCGCGGCCGGTCTCGGCGCGCGTCGTCAGGTGCACCGTCGGGGCGGGCCAGCCGGCCGACAGCGCTCGCTCGGAGACCGCCTCGAGTGCTCGCTCCCATCCCCCCTTCGACGGGTTGACGACGAGCGCGGACCTCACTCGGTGGCCGTGCGGGAGTCGTCGAAGACGATGATCGACCCTCCGTAGCAGGCGACCCAGACCCGCTCCTGGGTCGGCTCGTAGGTGATGCCGATCGGGTGCGGGTCGGTCTCGACGGTCTGGATGACCTCGAAGTCGTCGGTGGCGACCTTGCTCATCGTGGCGTCGTCGTAGTTGACGACGTACAGGGCGCCGCCGTCCGGACTCATCGTCATCGAGCGGGGCTGGGTGCCGACGGCGACCTCCCGGGTGACCTCACCCGTCGCGGTGTCGACCTCGCTGACGGTGCCGCTGTTGTTGTTGGTGACGTAGAGGTGCTCGCCCTCGGGGGAGAGCACCAGGTGCCGGGGACCGTCGCCGGTGTCGGTGAAGTCGGCATCCACCGCACCCGAGTCCAGGTCGACGGCGACGGTGCGGTCGGCGCCCATGAGCGCGACATAGGCGGTGGAGCTGTCCGGGGAGACCTCGATGCCGCGGGGGTTGTCGCCGCCGAGCGGGATGGTCGAGGTGACCTTGCCCTTCGCGACGTCGATGACGCTGAGGTCCATCGAGCACCAGTTGGTCACCAGGACGTGCTTGCCGTCGGGGGTGGCGGCGACGTACTTCGGCACCGCCCCGACCTCGACGACGTCGTCGATCTCGAGCGTCGTGGTGTCGATCTCGTAGACGTAGCTGTTGGAGATGCCCTCGGGCCCGGCGCACGCGTCCTTGCCCTCGGGCAGGAAGTTCTCCCCGTACATCGAGTAGTTGCTCACCCACGCGGTCTCGCCGTCGGGAGAGAAGGCCATCTCCACCGGCGCGCCCTTGCTGGTGCCCGGATGTCCCTCGATGCCGAAGTCGGCGAGCTCGACCGAGTCGTCGATGGTCTTCTGCAGGGCCCCGTCGGCGGTGAAGACGCTCACGCTGTGCCGGTACATCATGTTCTGCGCGAAGACCTGGCCCTTGGCCGAGGCGACGACCGACTTCGGTGCCATCTCGCCGGTGAGGCGTTGGACGCGCACGAGGTCGGTCTCGGCGGAGTCGGCCGACTTCCCCTGGGACGTGGCCGGGGAGTCCTCCGGCGCAGGGGTTTCCACCTCCGTCGGCTGGGTGGGTTCGGCTGCGGTGCCCGTCGACGACGCGGCCTCCGCCGGCGGCTCACCCTCGTTGGCGACGACCAGGGAGCCGACGAGCAGCACGAGGACGACGGCGATGGCGACGGCCACCGTGAGGACGATCCGTCGCCGACGGACGTAGACCGGGTCGTTCTTGATCTTCACGAAGGGCACCTCATTGTGGACAGCGTCACCGCGGAGTCTAGGGCCGGTTGGGTCCCGGGCGGGGGGAGGCGCACCGGGGCGGTGCGGATGGGGTGCGGACCAGGGAAGGTGACCCGTCACCGGTGGTCGTGGGATGGCCCTCCTGACGACGCAGGTCCCCGTGCGGCCCGGGGCGACTTCTCGAGCGGCCCGGGTGCCTGCGGGACTCAGCGCCGCGGGACGTCCCGCCGGGTGAAGCCGAGGACACCGAGCCCGAGCAGGGTCAGTCCACCCAGACCCGCGACGAGTGAACCGGTGACGTCCACGTCCTGGGCGGGGACGTTGCCGACGAGCCCGAAGGGCGCCCACTCCACGAGCGCCTCGGGCAGGTCCAGCCCGGGGCCCATGTACGCCAGCACGGCAGCGATGGCGAAGACCGCCCAGACCGCCGGCTGCATCCGCGGCAGCCACCCGAACAGCGTCACGGACAGGCCGGCGAGCAGGAGCATGACCGGCAGGTAGGCGAGCGCCGCGCCCATCAGGGTGCTGATCCACGAGGGGTCGTCGAGGGAGGCCGCGGTGGAGGTGGCCAGGGCGAGGCCACCGACGCCACCGACGACGAGCGTGCCGACCGCGAGGACGGCCAGGTGGGGCGTCAGCCAGGCGAACCGGCCACGGGCCTCGCTGAGCTGCAGCTCGAGACGGCCGGAGGTCTCCTCCTTGCGCAGCGAGCCGAGCGACTGGAGTACGTAGCCACCGACGAGCATCGCGAGCAGGAGGACGAACATCGCCGCCATCGACTCGACGATCTGCTCACCTCCGCCGGCGATGAACTGCGCCAGCTCGGGGTTGCCCGCGAAGGCGTCCAGGACCGTCTGGGTCAGCGCACCGTAGGTACCCATGAGGATCGCGACGAGCAGGGTCCAGCCGAGCGTGCTGCCGCGGTGCTCCCGTGCAGCCAGCCCGAGAGGGGTTCCCAGCCACGGGGTGGCCCGGTGTGGCCCGGTGCGGGCGGCGACGAGCGAGCCGCCGACGTCCCGGCGGGCGGACAGGCGCAGCGCGAGGGCGAGCAGCAGCAGGGTCGCCACCGCGCCGACGACGAAGGGGGTCACCCGCGGGTCGCCGAAGGGCGCCGCCTCGTCGTACCAGCCGTGCGGGGAGAGCCACACCACCCAGGTGCCGTCGACCGAGCCCGCGCCGCGGACGATGTAGGAGGTCAGGGCGAGGGCCAGGCCGACCCCCCAGACGGAGCGCATGTGGCCGAAGGCCTGCGCGAGCACCGCCGCGATCCCGACGAAGACCGCGCCCAGGAGGACGAGGTCCAGCCCGTAGACGAGGGAGCCGGTCGTGTCCGCGCCGGCCACGACGAAGGTCAGCGCCGTCAGGGCGCCCAGGGCGACCAGCGCGGCGAGGGCGAGCAGCACCGCGGCGACGAGCGGGGCCTGTCGTCCCATCCGCGATGCGAGCAGGAGCTCGAGGCGGCCGGCCTCCTCCTCCCTTCGTGTCCCGCGACCGGTGAGGGAGATCGCCAGGACCGGGATGGCGAAGCCGACGACGAAGCCGAGCTCGTTCATCATCACCCCGCCGAGCGTGTCGAGCCCGGCGACGTCGCCGTTGAGCATCCGGATCGCGGGGGTGTCCGAGGAGTCGGCGTAGGTCGCCAGCTTCGCCGGGGTCTCGTAGAGGCTGGTGATCGATGCGGCCGTGATCACCACGAGCGCGACGAGCCCGAGGATCCAGGCGGCGAGCGCCTTCCACCCCGTGCGCCACTGGACGCCCAGGTTGATGCCGACACCGGCGGTGCTCACGCTGCTCATCGGACGGCGTCCTCGGCTCGGACCCGGTACTGCTCGAGGAAGAGGTCGTCGAGGCTCGGCGGGGTGATCGTCAGGGTGTGCACCCCCGCGTCGTGGATGCGGCCGACGATCTCGGCGATGTCGGTCGCGTCGACGTGGCAGCGGATCTCCGGCCGGCCCTCGGCGGTGCTCGTCTCGAGAGCGCCGACGCCGGGGACGCAGGTGAGGTCGACCGTGTGGTCCGTGACGGCGTGGACCCGGCTGCTGGTGCTGCGGCGCAGGTCGGTGAGCGTGCCCGTGGTGACCGTCCGCCCGGCCCGGATGATGCTCACCCGGTCGGCCAGCGCCTCGACCTCGCCGAGGATGTGGCTGGAGAGCAGGACGGTCGTGCCCTCGGCGACACGCTCGCGGAGGGTCTCCTGGAAGACCTGCTCCATCAGCGGGTCCAGACCCGAGGTCGGCTCGTCGAGGAGGAGCAGGTCGACATCGGCGGCCAGGGCGGCGATGAGCGAGACCTTCTGCTTGTTGCCGGTGGAGTAGTCGCGGGTCCTCTTCTTCGTGTCGAGGTCGAAGCGCTCGACGAGCTCGGCCCGGCGGGTCTCGTCGATGCCGCCGTGGGCGCGGCCGAGGACATCGATGCACTGCCCGCCGGTCAGGCCGGGCCACAGCGTGACGCCGGCGGGGACGTAGGCGAGGCGGTGGTGCAGCTCGACGGCGTCGTGCCAGGGGTCGCCGCCGAGGACGGTGACGCTGCCGCTGTCGGCGCGGGTCAGCCCGAGCAGCACCCGGATGGTCGTCGACTTGCCGGCACCGTTGGGTCCGAGGAAGCCGTGCACCTCCCCGGGAGCCACGTCGAGGTGGAGGCCGTCGAGGGCGTGGGTGCTGCCGTACGTCTTGTGCAGGTCGTGGGCGCGGACGATGGGTGCATCGCTCATGGGGTCTCCTTCGGCGATGTGGGACGGGGCGCGATCGCGCTCTCTTGGGATATATCGAAGCTGGGCAAGATTGCGCCATAGAAGCGCATCGCCTCGGCGGCCCAGCGGGCGAGCCCCTCCCCGTGGAGCGGGTCGTAGCCCAGGACCTGCCGCCAGTGGTCGGCGAGGAAGAGCGTGCCGAGGTCGGCGGTCATCGCCATGGCCGCGCGGGTCTCGGGGTCGGGGCCCGCGAGGAGCCTGCCGGCGGCGTCCCAGGCCCGGAAGGTCTCGACCGTGTGCTGGTGCCAGTCGGTGAGCAGCTCGGTGGCCATCGGGTCGCCGGTCATCACCAGGCGCCGCAGGTACGGGATGACCGGAGAGTTCTCGGGGAGGGCCTGCTGGAGCATCCCACCGATCGAGGACCACTCGCCCGCCTGCACGTCCTCGACGACCGCGGCGTCGGTCGAGAGGTCGAAGAGGTCGTCCATCCATGCGCGCACATGCTCGACGACCGCCTCGCGCAGTCCGGCCCGGGAGCCGAAGTGGTGGACGACCAGGGCCGCCGAGACGTCGGCCCGCTCGGCGATCTGGCGCATCGTCACCGCGTCCTCGCCCTGCTCGGCGAAGAGCTCGAGCGCTGCGTCCCGCACTCGTGCCCGCGCGGTGCGGTCATCGACTGAACTCATGTTCAGCAGACTAAACGTTAGTTCAGTTTCCGGTCAAGGCCACACGAGGTGCGGCCGGCCATACGAACTCGAGCCTGCAGCACTTCGTTGAGTCAGCAGCAGTACGAGGTGCGGCCGGCCATACGAACTCGAGCCTGCAGCACTTCGTTGAGTCAGCAGCAGTACGAGGTGCGGCCAGCCATACGAACTCGGGCCTGCAGCACTTCGTTGGGGGGCGGCCTACGCTGGCGGGCATGGCGAACGTGAGCGGGCTGGTCCTCGCGGCGGGGGCCGGGCGCCGGATGGGGATGCCCAAGGCCCTCGTGACCGATCCCGACGGCACGCCCTGGCTGGCGCGGGCCGTCGGCGTGCTGCGCGACGGCGGGTGTGCCGACGTGACCGTCGTCCTCGGCGCCTGCGGTGGCCGCGCGGCCGGACTCGTCCCCGATGTGCCCCACCTGCTCTGCCCCGACTGGGACGAGGGGATCGGTGCCTCGCTCGCCCACGGCCTGCGCCACCTCACCGCCCGCCCGCAGGTCGACGCCGTGCTCGTGCACCTCGTCGACCTCCCCGACGTCACGGCGGACATCCCCCGTCGTCTGCTGGCGAAGGGGGCCGGTCGCGACGATCTGCGCCGGGCCGTCTACGACGGTGTCCCCGGGCATCCCGCCCTCCTCGGTCGCCACCACTGGGCGCCGCTGGTCGCCGAGCTCGCCGGAGACCGCGGCGCCAACGCCTACCTGCGGCGGCACGGCGCGTTGGAGGTCGAGTGCGGCGACCTGGCGTCCGGCCTGGACGTCGACTCCCCGCAGGTCTGAGGGTGGACGTGCACGGTAGACAGGGGACATGGATCCCCACGACGCAGGTCGCACCGCCCGGTCCCTCGAGACCCTCCACGCCTTCGGCTACTTCGCCCCCGAGGTGCAGGAGGAGCTCACCCAGCTCGGTCTGAGGAAGGGAAGGCAGTGCTACTTCACCTCCCGCTCGGCACCGATGGGCGCTCTCTCGTCGGGAACGGTGGCCGCGACCTTCTTCGTCTTCAATCCCTCCCTCGTGGCGCACCACATGAGTGACGTCTGGACACGGGTGTCGCCGCAGGAGGTCACAGCGGCCCGGTACCGCGGCATCTCCGCCGGGTGGCAGCGGCTCCTGCCGGACCTCGCGCCGGACGACCTCGCCGAAGCGGCCGAGCTGGCCCGCAGTGCGGCACGGGCCTGCTCGGTGGCCGGCCGCCCGCTCTCGGCCGCCCACGCGGACCTGCCCTGGCCGCAGGAGCCGCACCTCGTGCTCTTCCACGCCCTGACGATCCTGCGCGAGCACCGCGGTGACGGGCACGTCGCCGCCCTTCTCGGCGAGGGTCTCTCCGGCCTCGAGGCCCTGGTCACGCACACCGCCACCGGCCGCGGCTTCACCGTCTCCGCCGCCAAGGCGACGCGGGGCTGGAGCGACGACGAGTGGGACGCCGCGGTGACCGATCTCGTCGACCGGGGCGTGATGACGCCCGAAGGCGGCCTGACGGAGGCAGGGCGCGCCCTTCGTCGGGAGATCGAGGCGGCCACCGACCGGATGGCCAGCGACCCGTGGCAGGCCCTCGGCGAGGAGCGCGCCACCCGGCTTGCCGAGCTGGGTCGGCCGTGGGTGCGTCAGGCCCTGGCCAACGGCGCCTTCCCGGAGGGGGTCTTCGCCTGACGTCACCTGCGTCGGGGCGTAGCGTCGACCCCCATGACCGACAGCCCGGTGGCGCAGGCGCCCAGCACGCACGATCCCCTGCCCGAGAACCCGTGGCCGGCGCTGTGGGCGCTGGTCATCGGCTTCTTCATGATCCTCGTCGACGTCTCGATCGTCTCGATCGCGACACCGGCGCTGATGGAGTCCTTCGACGCGGGCATCGAGCCGGTGCTGTGGGTGACCAGTGCCTACCTGCTCGCCTACGCGGTGCCGCTGCTGATCACCGGACGCTTCGGTGACCGGTACGGTCCCAAGCGGATCTACCTCGTCGGCCTGACCATCTTCACCCTGGCCTCCCTCGCGTGCGGCCTCAGCCCGACGATCCACTGGCTCGTCGCCGCCCGCGTCGTGCAGGGTCTGGGTGCCTCGCTGATGACCCCGCAGACGATGGCCGTGATCACCCGGACCTTCCCTCCCGAGCGGAGGGGGTCGGCCATGGCCCTGTGGGGTGCCACCGCGGGGGTGGCCTTCCTCGTCGGGCCCCTGCTCGGCGGGCTGCTGCTGGATGCCTTCGGCTGGGAGTGGATCTTCTTCATCAACGTCCCCGTCGGGCTGATCGGCCTCGTGCTGGCGGTGCGGCTGGTGCCCTCGCTGCGCACGCATGCACACGCGATGGACTGGGTGGGGGTCGTGCTCTCCGCGGTCGGGCTCTTCCTCGTGATCTTCGGCCTGCAGGAGGGTGAGGGCCTTGACTGGGGACGGATCATCGGCCCGGTGACGGTCCCCGTGCTCATCGGTGCCGGGGTCCTGGTGCTCGTGGCCTTCGTCGGGTGGCAGGCGCGCGGACCGCAGGAGCCGCTCGTGCCGCTCGGCCTCTTCCGGGACCGCAACTTCTCGCTGGCCAACGTCGCCATCACGATGATGAGCCTCGCCGTCACCGCGATGATGTTCCCGCTGCTCGTCTGGCTGCAGACGGTGCGTGGCTTCTCGCCCACCGGGGCGGCATTGATCATCGCCCCCCAGGGCATCGCCGCGATCCTGCTGGCGCGCCGGGTCGGGCACCTCGTCGACCGGATCCACCCGCGGGTGCTGCCCACCATCGGGCTCGGCGGTTTCGCGGTCACCCTCTTCGTCCTCGCCGCGTTGATGACCCCGGACTCGCCGTTGTGGGCGGTCCTGGTCGCCGTCGCCTGCATCGGCATCACCGGGGCCTTCGTGTGGGGTCCGCTCGCGACGACCGCCAACCGCAACCTGCCGGTGCAGCAGGCCGGCGCCGGAGCCGGGGTCTACAACGCCACCCGCCAGGTCGGTGCCGTCATCGGGTCGGCGGCCATCGCGGCCGTGATGTCCGCCCGGATCGCCGCCCACATGGGGCCGGGCGCCGCCGAGCAGTTCACCGGTGGAGCAGAGGGTGCCGCAGCGAAGGGGGGTGGTGGCCTGCCACCACAGGTCGCAGAGTCCCTGTCGGCCGCCTTCGCGGAGTCGATGTTCCTGCCCGCAGGTGTCCTCGTCATCGGGGCCCTCGCCGCCCTCGCACTGGAGCAGATGCGCCACACCCGCCCGGTGCCGCCGCCGCGGTGATCCCGCGAGAGCGGTCGGGCGTTGGTGCAGCTACCCGGCTCACAGATCCGCGACCGCCGCGGCGTGCGCCCGCGCGAGCTCCTCGAGGTCGACGCGCTGCTCGGCGATCCGGCAACCGAGTCCGTTCGGCTTGATCGGGATCCCCTCGTCACGCCAGTGCTCGAAGGCCGCCTGCCGCTTGTGCTTCGGTGCATCACCCGAGGCGTTGACCACCCGCCACCAGGCGACAGTGCTGCCGTACTCGCGCAGGACCGTGCCGACGTGCCGCGGCCCCGTCCCGACGAGGGCGGCGATGTCGCCGTAGGAGATCACCCGCCCGGAGGGCACGAGCTCGACCGCCCGCAGCACCTTCTCCACCAGGACGTCGTCCACCGCTCACCCCTGACTGATCGTCACGCTCTCGATGGTGTGCACCGTGGCCGGTGAGCCCTCGCCCTCGGACCCGTCGGCCTCGATCGTCTCGACGACGTCCATCCCGTCGGTCACCGTGCCGAAGAGGCTGTACTTCGGTGGCAGCCCGACGCCCGCCTCGCCGGTGACGACGAAGAACTGCGACCCGTTGGTGTCGGCGCCGGAGTTGGCCATCGCGACGGACCCGACCTCGTACTGCCCCGCCTCGGGCAGCTCGTCGTCGAACTGGTAGCCCGGGCCGCCGCTGCCGTCTCCGGACGGGTCGCCGCCCTGGGCCATGAAGCCCTGGATGACCCGGTGGAAGGTCAGCCCGTCGTAGAAGCGGTACCGCGCCAGGACGACGAAGTTGTTGACCGTGCGCGGCGCCGTGTCCTCGAGCAGGTCGACCTCGATGTCGCCCACGTCCGTCGTCAGCGTGGCCGTGTAGTCCGTCGACTCGTCGATGCACATGGGGGGCGCCTGCTCGAACTGCGTGACCCGCTCGGCGCTCCCGTCGGCCGGAGGGCACTCGGTGGCGCCCGTGCTGCGACCACCGTTCACCTCGCCCTCCTGGTCTGCGGATCCGCCGCACCCGGCCAGAGCGAGCACGGCGGCAGCGAGGAGGGGAAGCACGCGAGGGGTCATGGGGCGAGTGTAGAAGGCACCCGGGCGCATCATGGGGGCATGAGCCCTCTCAGCGACACCCTCGGCATCGCCGCCCCGATCGTGCTGGCACCCATGGCCGGAGTCGCCGGCGGCCGTCTCGCCCACGCGGTCTCGAGCGCCGGTGGGCTCGGGATGATCGGCACCCGCGGCAGCTCCTCTCCCGACTGGATCCGTGAGCAGGCGGCGATCGCGGGAGAGGGGGGCACCCCCTTCGGCATCGGGCTGATGGCCTGGGTGCCGCACCTGCGCACCCAGATCGAGACGATCCTCGCCCTCGAGGACGAAGCCCGGCCGACGCTCGTGTCGGTCTCCTTCGGTGATCTCGCCGAGCCGGTCCGGGTGCTGCGCGAGGCCGGGCTGGCCGTGGCCTGCCAGGTCGGCAACGCCGCGGACGTCGCCGCGGCCGCCGCAGCCGGTGCGGACGTGGTCGTGGCCCGTGGGGGCGAAGGGGGCGGACACGGCCGGGACGAGATGGCCACCGACGAGATCCTCGCGCTCGCGCTCGAGTCGACGGACCGTCCGGTCCTCGCCGCCGGCGGCATCGCCGATGCGGCGGACGTCTCCCGGCTGATGGCCGCCGGGGCGTCCGGAGCCTGGTGCGGCACGGCCTTCCTCACCTGCCGCGAGGCGGACAGCCCGCACGCGGCGCGGTCCGCGATCGGGGCCTCGGCCTACACGAGGTACTCCCGGGTCCACGACGTCGCCCAGGGCTTGGCCTGGCCCCGGGAGTTCGGTGGCCGCTCGGTGGCGACCGACTTCGTCCTGGCGTGGGCCGGGCGCGAGGACGAGATGACCGACGAGGCCCGGGCCGAGCACGCTGCCGGCATGGAGCGGGGCGACGTCGACTACACGCCGCTCTACGCAGGCGTGGGCGTGGATCGGCTCGGCGCGCAGACCGACGCGGCCGAGGTGGTCTCGGCGCTGACCCCGCGCCCCTGACCGACGGTCCGCAGGAGCCTGGGCAGTTGCGCAGGAGGGGGTGGTGGCGGACTTGATCCGGTGTGAGCGTCGCCACAAGGATGGGGCCATGAGCGACGAGACCTCCGCCGGTGTCCATTTCCCGGCCGACGAGCAGGGGCGCCGGTCGACCACCTCGACGACGCGGGGAGTCCTCGCGGACGCGGTGCGTGGCGTCGACGCGGCCCTGGCCGAGCGGATCGACGGCTCCCGCGAGTGGCGCAGGGACTACGTCGACCTCGTGCACGCGGTGACCGCCGCCAGCGCCGGGTCGGCCGACCGGGCCGCGCGCATCGCCACCGACGGGCTGGCCTCGATGCGCCGCCGGATGGTGCTCGTCGACGACTCCGGCGCGCAGGCTCCGCTCGACGAGGCGACGCCGACCGTGCCCGCTGGTGCGGCCCCCTTCGGCACCGAGTCCGTGCGCGGTACGGCCGAGCCGGAGACGACCCTGCGGGTCCCGCTCGACGGGCGGGTGCTCGAGGGCGAGGAGTTGCGCGGACAGCTCGCGTCGTGGGTGGACCGGCAGCTCGTCGAACCCTCCTTCGCCACCGCCGTCGGCGAGGTCATCGACCACCCGGAGTGGCTCATGCTGCCGGGCAGACGGGTGCTGCTCGTCGGGGCCGGCGCCGAGATGGGCCCGCTCGAGACGCTGCTGTCCTGGGGCGCCGACGTGATGGCGATCGACCTGCCGCGCAGTCGCGCCTGGCGCCACAAGAAGGGCCTGGCGACCCGTGGCGCGGGCACCCTGACCTTCCCGATCGACGCGTCCGGCGACTCCGGCGCCGATGTCATCCACCAGCCGGGACAGGTGCTCGAGTGGATCCGCCGCGTGCGTGGCGACGACCCCCTGGCCGTGGGGATGCACGCCTACGCCGACTCCGGGGTGCACGTGCGCGTCAGCGCCGCGATGGACCTGCTCATGGACGAGCTGACCGCCGACGACGCCGAGACCGCGCTGGGGTGGCTGGCCACCCCGACGGATGCCTTCGTGGTCCCGCCCGAGGTCGTCGCCGCCGCCCGCGAGCGCTGGGCCGCGCGGGGCGTCGCCCTCAAGTCCGCACAGGCGCCGGCCCGGGCCCTGGGACGGGGGAAGCTCTTCGCCCCCGCCTACCGGGACGCCCACGCGGGACAGCCGGGCATCGCCGACGTGCTCGTGCCCCAGCAGGGCCCCAACTACGCGATCGCCAAGCGGCTGCAGCGCTGGCGCGGGGTCGCCGCCGAGGGCGCGGGGCAACGGGTCTCCTTCAACGTCGCGCCGGCCACGTGGACCCGCTCGGTGACCAAGAACCCGGTGCTCGGCGCCGCGTACGGCGGGGCGCACCACTTCGGGGTGGAGGTCTTCCGCCCGGAGACGGTCCGCCCGCTCATGGCGGCACTGCTCGTGCGCGACCTCGTCCGGGACGCGCCGGTGCGCTCGCACCCCGAGGAGCTCTTCAGCGAGGCCGCGGCCCACGGAGGGCTCTGGCGCGTGGGCTACGAGCCGAAGACGGCACTCGGGGTCGCGGCGGCAGCGGGGCTGCCGGGATCGCTCGGTCGGCGGTTGCGGCGGCACTGACTGTGGCCGGCCGATGTCATCGTGCACTCATACGCGCGGGAGGACGTCGACACCGGCGATGTGTCGGACCCGCCACCCCAGGGTCGATGGCGGGTCCGACTGCGAACGACGACGACGTAGGAGGAAACAGGAAAACCTTCGTCGCGTGCTCTGCGGGGAAGTCTGCCTCGATCGGCTGGGATCAGCCTGAGCGTCGTCTGCGGGTCCACTCAACGGCCTGACCCGCCGGGACACGGCCGCCCCGATCACCACTGCTGCGGACGCGACCTGCTCCCCGATGCCGACCGATCGCCTCAGCCGCCGTCGTGTCCCCGCAGCAGCTCGGCGAAGTCGGTGACCGGCGCGTCGGGCTCCACACCCTCCTCGCCGGTGCCGGCCAGACCGGCCACACCGGTGCGCTCGGCGACCACGAGGGTGGCCAGCTCACCAGCGGCCCGGTGCACGCGGCGCTCGAGGTCGACGTCCCCGCCGAAGTCCTCGGTCGCGGCGAACACCGCGGTCGGCACGACGACGGCCCGCAGGTAGCTGAAGAGCGGACGCATCGCGTACTCGAGGACCAGGCTGTGCCGGGACGTGCCCGCCGTGGCCGCGACGAGCACCGGCTTGCCGGTCAGCGAGTCCTTGTCGAGGAGGTCGACGAAGGTCTTGAACAGACCGGAGTAGCTCGCGGTGAAGACCGGTGTGACGGCGATGATCCCGTCCGCAGCAGCGATCTTCCGCTTCGCGTCGACCATCCCGGGTGTGGGCCGGTTGCCCGAGACCATCGTCTGGGCCATCTCGACGGCGAGCTCGCGCAGCTCGATCGTCTCCACCTGCGCCGACTCGCCCCGTCCGCCGACCGCTGCGCGGGAGGCGTCGGCGAGCTGGTCGGCGAGCAGGCGGGTGCTGGAGGGCTGGGACAGCCCGGCACTGATGACCAGGATGCGGCGACTCATCGGGCGCTCACCTTCTCTTGCTCGCGGGCGGCCTTCTCCTCCTCGCGGGCGATGGCGACCGGGGAGGAGACGACCTGACGGTGCGGGCCGTCGGGGCCCTGGGCAGCCAGCGACGCGTGAGTCGGCGGCTCGCTCGGCACGTGCTCGGGACGACGACGCTCGAACTCCCTGCGCAGCACCGGCACGACCTGCGTGCCGAGGATCTCGACCTGCTCGAGGGCCATCTCGAGGGGCAGGCCGGCGTGGTCCATGAGGAAGAGCTGGCGCTGGTAGTCACCGACGGAGTCGGCGAAGGACAGCGTGCGGTCGATGACCATCTCCGGGGTGCCGACGGTCAACGGGGTCTGCGCGGTGAAGTCCTCGAGCGACGGTCCGTGCCCGTAGACCGGTGCGTTGTCGAAGTAGGGCCGGAAGATGCGCTTGGCCTCGGCCTCGCTCCCGGCCATGAAGGCCTGCCCACCGAGCCCGACGATGGCCTGGTCGGCGGCGCCGTGACCGTAGTGCTCGAAGCGCCGGCGGTACATGTTCACCATCTGCGAGGTGTGCTCGATGTTCCAGAAGATGTTGTTGTGGAAGAACCCGTCGCCGTAGAACGCGGCCTGCTCGGCGATCTCCGTGGAGCGGATCGAGCCGTGCCACACGAAGGGCGGGGTGTCGTCCAGCGGGCAGGGCGTGGTCGTGAAGCCCTGCAGGGGCGTGCGGAACTGGCCCTTCCAGTTCACGTTCTTCTCGCGCCACAGGCGCCGCAGGAGGTGGTAGTTCTCGATGGCCAGCGGGATGCCCTGACGGATGTCCTTGCCGAACCACGGGTAGACCGGGCCGGTGTTGCCGCGGCCCATCATCAGGTCGACGCGACCGTCCGAGAGGTGCTGCAGGAACGAGTAGTCCTCGGCAATGCGCACCGGGTCGGTCGTGGTGATCAGGGTGGTCGCGGTCGAGAGCTTCAGCCGCTGCGTCTGCGCGGCGATGTACGCCAGGTGCGTGGTCGGCGCGGACGGCACGAAGGGTGGGTTGTGGTGCTCGCCGGTGGCGAAGACGTCGAGCCCGACCTCCTCGGCCTTGAGTGCGAGCTGCGTCATGGCGGAGATGCGCTCGCCCTCGCTCGGCGTGCGGCCGGTGGTGGGGTCCATCGTCACGTCACCGATGGAGAAGATTCCGAACTGCACTGCGTCCTCCACTGCTTGATTGAATCGTCAACTAGTCTAACAGAGGAGGCATCGGATGCATTCCCTCACCCCGCGAAGGGGGTCACCGCCTTCCCCGGCACCCCCGGCCGCGCGAGGAAGAGCGCGCCGGCAGCAGGGTCCTCACCCTCGGTGAGCCCCTCGCGGGAGGTCGTGATGTAGAGGTCCGCCAGGTCCGCGCCGCCGAAGGTGCACGCCGTCACCTGCCGCGCGCCGACCTCCACCACCGCGTCGCGGGTCCCGTCCGGCGACCACCGTTCGACCCGGCTGCCGCCGAAGATCGCCGTCCACACTCCCCCTTCGGCATCGACGGTGAGGCCGTCGGGGAAGCCGTCGACGTCGGCGAAGGCCCGTCCTCGCGCCAGCCCGTCCTCCGCCGACCAGTCGAAGACCGTGATCCGGCCCGTCGGGGTGTCGTTGTAGTAGGCGCGGGTCCCGTCGGGTGAGAAGTCGATGCCGTTGGAGACCGTCACCGAGTCGAGTGCGGTCTCCACCGCACCGTCGGGACGCACGCGGTAGAGGTGGGCGGCGCCCGTCGTCTGGTCGTAGGCCATCGAGCCGACGTAGAGGCTGCCGTCGGGTGCGACGCCTCCCTCGTTCATCCGGACCGCATCCGTGGTCCACATCGGGCGAAGGGGGTCGACCCGCCAGTCCTCGTCCGCGAGGGCCACCCCGCGCTCGACCGCGATGACGGCTCCACCGGCCGCCCGGGGGCGGACCATCGCCGCGACGTCCCCGACCGGTACGCGGTCGATCCTGCCGCTCGCGTCCAGCGCCAGCACGTCGCCGGCGAGCATGTCCACCCAGCGCAGGCCACCCCACCCCGGCCACCAGCACGGTCCCTCGGCGTGGTGGGCGATGGCATCGGTGAGGCGTTCGGCCCGCATGGACCCGAGGCTAGTCCCGCTCGAGCAGCTCCGCGATCTCGTGGGTGAGGGCCACGGCCGCCTCGATCTCGACCCTGCGGCTGGAGACGGACTCGACGTTGAAGCCGAAGGGGATGCCCAGGTACCGGCAGAAGTCGGCGAGCTCACGGGCGGCGCCCAGGGCCTGCTGGCGGGACCAGTCGAGCGGGTCCTCGGTGTGCAGGATCTCGTTGCGCACCCACTGCGGGACCTCGACGCCGAGCCACTCGAGGAAGGACAGCGTCTTCGCCGAGCCGCACAGCGACAGGCTGAAGACGAGTGGTGCGGCGTCGATGTGGCTGTCGTGGGCGGCGTAGCGGTAGTCGGAGGCGAGGTTCTTGGCGGCGCCGATGTCGTAGACGATCTGGCTGATGAAGAACTGCGAGCCTCCGCGTTGCTTGCGCAGCAGCCGCTCGTGCTCGTCACCGCGCCCGATGTGACGCTCCGGGATCGTCACCCCACCCAGGGGCAGCCCCGGTCGGGTCTCGTGGTGGATCTGCACGGCCTGCGAGAGGGTCGTGCGGGCCGGGGCGTCGCTGCTGGAGGACCCGACGAAGACCGTCATGACGTTGTCGGGAGCCGACTGCAGCCAGCCCCGCAGCTCATCCGGGTCGTACTTGCCGACGTAGCGGTAGACGACGGCCGGCTTGTCCCAGCCGGTCAGGCCGTCGCACAGGTACGTCGCCGGATCGAGCATCTCGACGAAGGGGAAGGGGCGTGGCTGCGGGTTGCGGTCGGTCTCGTCGGTGATGTCGTAGATGACCAGTGCGTCGATCGGCAGTGCGTCGACGCGGGCCAGGGTCCGCTCGGCGATCTCGGTGATGCGCTCGGGCGTGGTGTCGGCACGCGGGGGAGTCAGACCGAAGAGCAGGACCTCCCGGGGGTTGCGGGCCGGTGCGGGGAAGGCGGCCGGGGCGAGGGCGGGCGTCTGGTCCTGCATGGGGGCACGTTAACCCCCGCACCGACGCCCACGTCGTGCCGTCTCGCGACCGGTGGCCGGGTCATGGTTAGGCTCACACCAGAAGGCACCGCACCAACACGAGGAGCACGGACATGCAGGTCAAGGACACCGCCGCCATCGTCACCGGAGGCGCCTCCGGGCTGGGCGCGGCCACCGCAGCGGCGCTCGCGGAGCAGGGGGCGAGGGTCTTCGCCTTCGACCTGGCGGACTCCATCGCCACGGCGCCCGCCGTCGACGGCGTGCAGTACGTCGAGGTGGACGTGACCGACCAGGCGCAGGTCCGCCAGGGGGTGGCCACCGCAGCAGGTGCCGGCCTCCCCCTTCGCACGGTCGTCAACTGCGCCGGCATCGGCCCGTCGATGCGCGTCCTGGGCCGCAAGGGCCCGCACGACCTCGACCTCTACGCCAAGGTCGTCCAGATCAACCTCGTCGGCTCCTTCAACGTGCTCACCCTCGCGGCGGACGCGATGGCCGGGACCGAGCCGCTCGAGGACAACGCGCGGGGTGTCATCATCAACACCGCCTCGATCGCGGGGTACGAGGGGCAGATCGGCCAGGCGGCCTATGCCTCGAGCAAGGCCGGCATCATCGGGCTGACCCTGCCCGCGGCGCGCGATCTGGCCCAGCACGGCATCCGGGTGCTCACGATCGCGCCGGGCATCGTCGAGACCCCGATGCTCGCGACGGTCTCCGAGGAGTTCCGCGAGGGCCTGGCCAAGGGCGTGCCCTTCCCGCAGCGCCTGGCCCGCCCGGACGAGTACGCCCAGCTCGCGCTCTCGCTCGTCGACCACGACTACCTCAACGGTGAGGTCGTGCGGATGGACGGCGCCCTGCGCATGGCGCCCCGCTGATCTGCGCGCCCGTCCCCCGGTCCCTCCCCCTCCCTGGCCCCTCCCCCTCCCTGGCCCCTCCCCCTACGAAGTGCTGCAGGCCGCATCTCGTTGACCCAGCAGCAGCACGTACTGCGGCTGGGTCAACGAAACCGAGCCAGCAGCACTTCGTAGGGGCGGATCAGGCGGGGTCGGTGACGTCGGCGACCTGCGCGCCCAGGTGGGCGATGGCGGCGTCGGCGTCGAGGGTGGCCGCCACCCCGTGGGCGCCCGCGCCGATGGAGACCGTCCGGCCCACCATCGTCTCGTCCGCGATGACCGGTAGCGTCGTCAGCGAGCCGAAGGGGGTGATCGTGCCCCTCTCGTATCCGGTCACCTCCCGGGCGACGTCCTTGTCCGGCAACGAGATCCGGTTGACGCCGAGGAGCGTGCGCAGCTTCGGCCAGGAGATCGCCCGGTCACCGGGCACGAGGACGAAGAGGTGGTCGTCCTCGCCCCTGCGCACGACGAGGGTCTTGATGATGTCGGCCGGCTCGACCCCGCGGGCGGCCGCGGCCTCCTCGAGGGAGCCGACCTTCCCGTGCCGGGTGATCGTGTGCTCGATGCCGCTGTCGGTCAGGGCCTTCGCCGCCCGGGTGCCACCGTCCATGGCCCGAGCCTACGGCCCGCCGCGGCGTCACCCGCGGACCGAGTGCCAGATGATGCCGGCGATGAAGGCCACCCCGCCGAGGGCGGCCAGCCCCGCGAAGACCTCGGTGTACTCGGACCGGGTCGCCAGGCTGACGAAGAAGCCGCCGAGGATGGCGATGACCAGGACGTTCGCCGTGAACGCGAGCGCGCGCTGGCCGATGTCCTGCTGGCGCTCATCGGTGACGGCGCCGCCGAGCAGGGCGAGCGCCTCGAGGCGGCGGCGCCCCACGAAGAGCACGGCGCCGTAGGCGAGCATGATCAGCAGGCCGATGACGCCGAATCGGGTCTGGTCGGTGGCGACGCCGATCGCCAGGTAGACCAGGCCCATCACCACGCAGACCGTCAGGACCCCGGCGATGCCGGATGCACGGTGCTCACGTGACTGATTCGTCATGGAAGATCTCCTCGACTGTCGCGTTGAAGTGTCGGGCGATGCGCAGCGCCAGGCCCAGGGAGGGGTCGTACCGGCCCCGCTCGATCGCGATCACGGTCTGGCGCGAGACGCCCAGCGCGGCTGCGAGCTGGGCCTGGGTGTCTCCCGCTCGCCTCCGCAGCTGCTGGACGGTGTTCTGCACAATGTCAAGGGTGCTTGACGTCGGTCGTCCATGTCAAGGGACCTTGACGTGGGCGGCGGGGTGCGGGCGCAGACATCGCGAGTCCGGACGTCGGCATGCCGACGTCCGGACTCGATTGCCGCTGTGGCGAAGGGGGGTCAGCGCCCGAGGAACTGCGCGAAGAGCGCCTGCGCCTCCGGACTCGTCGAGCGGGCACTGATCGTGCCTGCCTCGTCGCGCCCGATCTCCTGTCGCGATCCGGTGACCCCCGCGCGCAGCAACCGCCGCGCCTCACCGAACGCGACCGCTGCGCCGCCGGCCCAGGTGGCGGCGAGCTCGTGGGCACGGGTGAGCGGGTCCGCCGCGACCTCGGTGACGAGGCCATGGGCGAGCGCCTGCTCGCTGGTGAGGGCGGCACCGGACAGCGCGAAGGCCAGCGCCCGCTGCTGTCCCATCGCGCGTGGCAGCGACGCCGAGGTGCCGCAGTCCGGGGTCAGGCCGATCGCGGGGTAGGCGAAGACGAACTTCGTGCCCTCCGCGGCCACGACGACGTCGCCGGAGAGCATGACCCCCAGGCCGCCGCCGGCGACCGCGCCGTGCACGGCGGAGACGACCGGCTTGGCCATCGACTCGAGGACGTGGATCCCCGCGTCGGCGGTCGTCGCGAGCTCGTGGACGTACCCACTCGGGTCGTCGGAGTCGGCGAAGGTGGAGACGTCGCCGCCCCCGCAGAAGCGTTTGCCGGCTCCGCTGAGGACCACGGCGCGCACCCCGTCGTCCTCGCGGGCGGCCACCGCCGCCTCGCCGAGCGCACGCGCAAGGCCCATGTCGATGGTGTTGGCCGCTTCGGGGCGGTTGAGCTCGATGTGGGCGACGCCGTCGGTGACGGAGTAGGTGACGGCAGACATCAGAACCTCCGGAAGAGAGCCGCGAGCGCCTGGCCGCCACCGATGCACATGGTGACGATGCCGTACTCGAGGTCGTGGCGGACCATGTGCTTGGCCGCGCGGACGGTGAGGATGCCGCCGGTCGCGCCGACGGGGTGGCCGAGCGCGATGGCCCCGCCGTAGGGGTTGACCCGCGCCGGGTCGAGGCCGCTGTCGCGGATGACGGCGACGGCCTGGGAGGCGAAGGCCTCGTTGAGCTCGATGACGCCGATGTCGGCGGGCGTCAGGCCGGTCTTGGCGAAGAGCGCCTTGAGCGCGTGCGTGGGCGCGTAGCCCATGAGCTCCGGTTCCATCGCGGCGGTGGTGACGGCCTCGAGACTGACCAGTCCGGTCAGGCCGCGCTCCCGGACGGCGGACTCACGGCCGAGGACGACGACACCGGCGCCGTCGTTGATGCCGGAGGCGTTGCCGGCGGTGACCGTGCCGTCCTTGGCGAAGGCCGGGCGCAGCGTGGCGAGCGTCTCCAGTGTCGTGTCCGGCTTGGGGTGCTCGTCCGTCTCTGCGGTGAAGGGCTTACGGCCCCCGACCTCGACGGCCGTGATCTCCTCGGCGAAGGCGGCCCGCGCCTCGGGGCTCGCCGCGCGGCGCTGCGACTCCAGGGCGAACTCGTCCTGCTCCTGCCGGGAGACGCCGTACTTCGCCGCGACGTTCTCCGCGGTGACACCCATGTGGATGTCGTGGAAGGGGTCGGTGAGCATCAGGACCGTGCCGTCCTCGAGCTTCCGGTTGCCGAGCCTGTAGCCGTTGCGGGCGCCGAAGTCGTAGAACGGCATCCGGGTCATCGACTCGTCGCCACCGGCGAGGGTGAAATCGAGGTCGTTCCACCGCATCTCCATCGCGGCGGACCAGATGGCCTGCAGGCCGGAGCCGCAGAGGCGGTTGACGGTGTATGCCGGGACGTTGGTGGGCAGGCCGGCCGCAACGGCGACCCGGCGGGCGTTGTAGGCATCCGGCCCGACCTGGCCGATGCAGCCCATGACGACCTCACTGACGTCCTCGCCGGCGACACCGGCGCGTGCCAGCGCCGCACGGCCGGCCGTCGCGCCGAGCTCGTGCGCGGGGACGTCCTTGAAAATGCCGCCGAAGCTGCCGGTGGGGGTGCGGGCTCCGTCGACGACGACGATCTTCTCCACGGTGGACTCCGATGATCGGGGAGGGGGTGCTCCTCCCAGCATCCCACCCACGATCCGGTCATCGGCGACCGCACCCCGCGGCGAGCGGAGTCGGCGCTGGTCAGTCGTCGAGCAGGGTCACCAGATCGGTCCGCAGGGTGCTCGGGTCGACGTCCGGGCCGGGTTCGGTCACGTAGACCTCCCAGAACGGCAGTCGGGTGTGGTGGCCGTCGGCGGCGACCCGGGTCATGAAGGCCTCCCAGGCCTGCGGCAGGCCGTCATAGCCACCGAGGTGGGAGATCGTCGCGATGCGCCCGGCGGGCAGGGTCGAGGCGTAGAAGGTGATGCCGCCCGCCTCCAGCTCACCGTTGAGCACCTCGGTCACGGGGAAGCCGAGGTCGAAGGTCATCGTCGCCCCGGGCAGCCGGTGGTGCAGGGAGAAGGCGGGGCCGGCGGCGGTGACGTCGAAATCGTCGAGGCCCGGGACCAGCGCGGAGAAGGTCTCGTCGAAGATCCCGGTCATCTCGTGCGGCGCGACGCCCTCGGCGACACGCACGACCGTCGGGGTCGCCTCGGCGGTGAGGTAGGTGACGTCGGTGTGGGGCTCGGCGTGGTAGCTGGGCGTGTCGGTCACGAAGTGCTCCTGTGTTCGGTGGGTGGTGGTTCAGCGGTGCCCGGCCGTGTGCGGGGCGAAGCTGTGGGCGGAGGCGGCCCGCCAGTCCTGCGTCCAGGTGGCCGGCGCCTCGGCAAGGAGCTCACCCGGGGCCAGCCACTCGAACAGCTCGGCGTAGGACCGGGCCTCCTTGGGCGAGACGTTGCGCCGCAACATGTGGGGGCTGAGCTGCTCCGGACGGCGGACGCCCATGCTGGCCATCATCTGCGACGCCTGGGCCACGGTGGACTCGTGGTACTGACGCACGCGCACGCTCTTGTCGGGGACGTCCAGGGCGCGGGCGCGCCGCGGGTCCTGTGTCGTCACCCCGACCGGGCAGCGGCCGGTGTGGCAGATCTGGGCCTGGATGCAGCCGATGGCCATCATCATCGCGCGGGCCGAGTTGGTGTAGTCGGCTCCCTGGATGATGCGCTTGACGATGTCGTTGGCGCCGGCGACCTTGCCGCTCGCCCCGATCTTGATGCGGTCACGCAGGCCGGTGCCGACCAGAGCGTTGTGCACGAGCATCAGGCCGTCGGTCAAGGGCATCCCGACGTGGTCCTCGTACTCCAGGGGAGCCGCCGCAGTACCCCCTTCGGAGCCGTCGACGATGATGAAGTCCGGTGCGGTGCCGACCTCGAGGATCGCCTTGCAGATGGCGAGCACGTCGCGCCGGGAGCCGACGCACAACTTGAAGCCGGCCGGCTTGCCCCCGGACATCTCCCGCATGGAGGCGATGAACTCGATGAGTCCGATCGGGGTGTCGAAGACCGAGTGGCCGGCCGGACTGACGCACTTCTCACCCACGGGGACCCCGCGGACTGCGGCGATCTCCCGGGTGACCTTGGCTGCCGGAAGGACCCCACCGATCCCGGGCTTGGCGCCCTGGGAGAGCTTGAGGGAGACGCACTTGACCTGGTCGCGGGCGGCATTGTCGCGGAACTGGTCCGGATCGAAGGCGCCGTCCTTCGTCCGGGTGGAGAAGTAGCCCGACCCCACCTCCCAGACGAGGTCGCCCCCCTTCTCCAAGTGGTACCGCGAGAGCCCGCCCTCACCCGTGTCGTGGGCGAAACCGCCCATCCGCGCGCCCTCGTTGAGGGCGCGGACGGCGTTGGCGGACAGGGACCCGAAGCTCATCGCGGAGACGTTCAGCAGGGACATGCTGTAGGGCCGGCTGCAGTCCGGCCCGCCGACGAGCACGCGCGACGGCTCGGTCGGGGCCTCGAGGGGCGCGGTGGAGTGGACGAGGTACTCGTAGCCGGGACGGGAGACATCGCGCTCGGTACCGAAGGCCTGCTCGCTGTGGATGCCCTTGGCCCGTTGGTAGATGATCGAGCGGGTGTCCCGGTCGAAGGGACGACCGTCCCAGTTGCGCTCGATGAAGTACTGCTGCAACTCCGGCCGGAGCTCCTCGAGCAGGTAACGCATGTGCCCGATGACGGGGTAGTTGCGCAGGATCGAGTGCTTCTTCTGCAGCATGTCGTGCGCAGCGAGACCGGCGGCCGCGACTCCCGTCTCGACCACGCCGTATCGAAGTCGTCCTGCCATGGCGACGCTCCTTCCCGGAGCACTGGGGTGCGGGGTACACGACCCACTATGCGCCTGACGCCCGTCCGGCGCCCAGCCCCCGACACGGCCGGTGGCCGCCTCCCTGACGGGAAGCGGCCACCGGCGGGGGAAGGGGGTCAGACGAGGTCCTCGCCCTTCCTGCGGGCGGCGCGCATCTCGCGGATGAACCCGGTGCAGATCACCGCGAGGATGACGGCGACGATCGCGGGCCACATGAGGATGTAGATGGTCAGGGCGGTGATGGACATGCAGGGTCCTTTCTCAGACGGTCGCGGGCTCGTCGTCGAGGTCGGTGACGGGGCTGCTCGTGGATGGGTCGTCCTCCGGGTCGAAGTCATCCGTCCGGCGGGCGATGACGTCGAAGTCGAAGGGCTCGCCGCGGGAGGCGAAGGTCATCCCCGCACAGACGAGCGTCGAGACGGCGTAGGCCACCAGCGACCCGGACAGCGCGGCGTAGTCCGCGATGAGGCCGATGGCGAAGGGGGCGAGGGCGAGGGCGCCGATGGTGCCACCGATCGTGCCGACCTTCGGCCCGAAGAACCCGAAGAGCATCAGGCCGAGGACGACGCCGATCCCGACGACGCCGATCAGCTCGACGACCAGGTCCATCCCGGTGGTGCGCGGCAGCCACCCGAAGCGGACCGGGAGGAAGGCAGCCAGGGCGAGCAGCACCGAGACGGTGAACGCCGAGTTGGTCACCTTCGTCCAGTAGAAGGACGCGATCACGGGGAAGACGAGGCAGCCCCAGAGCGCGCCGACGAAGACGAGCAGGTCGAGGATGCTCAGCTCCAGTGCCGCGAAGGAGACCGCCGCTGCCGTGGCCAGGACCATCGTCAGACGCCCGATGAGCAGCATCGTGCGCGGGCTGACGGCGCGGCCACTGCGGCGGGCGGTCTGGCCGTAGATGTCGGTCATGACGATCGAGGACAGCGCGGCCAGGTCGGAGTCGGCCGTGGACGACAGCGAGCCGATGATCATCACGAAGAAGATGACGATGAGCGGGGTGGCCAGGTGGCTGGCGGCCAGCTGCGGCAGCAGGTTGTTCGGGTCGCCTCCGGCCGGCTGGACGCCGGCATAGAGGGCGAGGACGCCGAGCATGCCGACACCGATGACGGTGGCCCCGTAACCGATGGTCGCCGTGATGAAGGTCGGCTTGATCAGGTCCTCGCGCACCGCGAAGAGGCGCTGGGCGATCGTCTGGTTGCCGATGGCGTAGGCGAGGACGGCCGCGATGTACGGGGCGCCCTGCATGAGGAAGGCCTCGGAGGAGAAGAAGTTCGACTGCTCCGGGGTGAGGTTGGTCGCGCCCTCACGCAGCAGATCGGTACCGCCCAGGAGGAAGAAGAAGGTCGGGACGAGGACGACGACGGCGCCGAGCATCGCGACGACCTGGGCGAAGTCGGTCAGCACCGAGGCGCGGAAGCCGGACCCGATCGTGTACAGCAGCACACCGCCGGCGATCGCGAAGACACCCTGGATGAAGGTCAGCGGCGAGAGCATCGCGATGAGCGCGCCACCGGCGATGAAGTTCGACATCAGCGAGATGACGCTGCCCAGGACGTTGGACCCGGCGAGCATCAGCTGGCTGGACCGTCCGTGACGCACGGCCATGACCTGGGCGAGCGTGTGGGCACGCGGCGCGACGGCGCGGATCCGCTTGCCGAAGGGGTAGATGAACAGGATCATCAACGCGCCCCACAGGCCGTAGTGGATCGGTCCGGAGATCCCGTACAGGTACCCGGAGGTGGCCGAGGCGTACATCGACGACGCCCAGATCCACGTGGCGGTCATCGAGGCGGCGGAGATGCCGAATCCGATGCCGTGACCGGCGGTCATGTAGTCGTCGGCGTTCTCGTCGTTGCCCCGGCTGATCTTGACGGACATGTACATCGTCAGTCCGTAGAAGAGGAGCAGAAGCAGGATGACGCTGACGATTCCCAAGGGCGGCTCGGTAGGCATGCCTTCCTTCCGGTGTGGTGTTGTCGGGTGTGGCATGCGGAACGTAACCCGGATGCATATGCATGGCCAATATCGGCAAACGCCCCCAAACTGCACGAGAAGCCGATGACACCAACGAAAAGTGCATGGACATGCACCCTGTGCAGTGTGTTGAACATCACGCGGGGTGGCCGCGCGACATCGCTCCCGACGCGGTTCGGTCCACCTGCCGACACGCCGTCGCGATATTCCACCCGGGGTGGTTGCGCGCGGGGCGGGATCCGGTTTGGCTGTGCCACATGAGTTACCAGCCGCCACCCCCGCCGCCCCCGCCCCCCGGCGGTCCTGGTCAGCCACCCCCTCCGGGCGGTCCCGCAGGACCACCGATGCCACCGCCCCCGGGCGGACCAGGAGGCGGTGGCATGCCGCCGCCCCCCGGTGGGTTCGGCGGCCCACCCCAGGGCCCGCCTCCCGGTGGCTACGGGGGACAGCCGCCCGGCGGCTACGGCGGCCGGCCCGGGTCGGACTTCAGCCCGCTCGAGGCCCTGTCCTACGGGTGGAAGCGATTCACCGAGAACCTCGGGCCCTTCCTCGGGATGACGGTGCTGCTCTTCGTCGTCGGCCTCGGGCTCTCCTTCATCTCCGACGTGCTGCTGCAGACCGGGCCGACCGTCACCGAAACGGACCCGATCACCGGGATGCCGTCCCAGGTCCACCAGCCGGGGGTCGGCGCCATTGCGGCCAGCGTCGTTCTCAGCATCGTCAGCGCGATCGTCCAGTTCGTCCTCGCCGCGGCAGTGATCCGTGCCGCGGTCGACGTGGTCGACACCGGCAGCGCGAGCATCGGCACGATGTTCACCCGGATCCCGTGGTTGCACCTGGTCCTCGCGGCCATCCTCGTGGCCCTGATGACCTTCGTCGGGATCATCCTGTGCATCATCCCGGGCATCATCGTCGCCTTCCTGCTGTCCTTCACCAACTTCGCCGTCATGGACGGCAACTCGGCCACGGACGCGATCGGGGCGAGCTTCAGGTTCACCAAGGCCAATGTCGGTCCGGTGCTGCTGCTCTTCCTGGTCTTCCTCGGACTCGGGATCCTGTCGGTGTGCACCCTCGGCCTCGGCTTCCTCGTCCTCGTCCCGGTGGGCTACATCGCGGTGGCCTACACGTGGCGGTCACTCCAGGGGCGTCGACCCGTCGGAGCCTGACCGGACACACCGCAGCGCCGCGGCACGTCACTGACGTGCCGCGGCGCTGCGTCGTTCCGGACGAAGGGGGTCGCTCGGCTCAGCGACCGAAGGTCGCCACGACGTACCCGCCGTCCTCGGCGAAGGGCTCGAGGGCCCACCCGCCCAGCAGTACCTGCCCGGTCAGGCCCGCGGCGGCCGCATCGGCCCGGAAGTCGGCGAACTCGTAGCCACGTTCCGCCCCGAAACCGATGACGACGCGACCGTCCTCGTCGAGGTGCTCCGCGAAGCGGGCGAGCACGTCGCCGCGGGTGCTCGGTGCGAGGAAGGTCATGACGTTGCCCGCACAGACGATGACGTCGAAGAGCTGACGCTGGCCCCCGTCGCCCTGCAGGTCCAGGACGGCGAGGTCGCTGACCACCCATCGCGGGCCGGGGTGGTCCTCCTCGGCGGCGGCGATGAGGGCGGGGTCGACGTCGGCCCCGGTCACGTCGTGGCCCAGCTCGTGCAGTCGGCCGCCGACTCGGCCCGGGCCGCAGCCGGCGTCGAGGACGCGCGCGCCACGCGCGATCATCGCGTCGACGAGCCGCGCCTCGCCGTGCAGGTCGTCGCCGCGAGCGGCCATCTCCCGGAACCGCTCGATGTACCACTGGGAGTGGTTCGGATCCTCCGCGACGATCCGCATCCATTGGCTTGTCTCAGGCACCATGCCCCCACGATAGGAGAGCGCCCGTCGTCCGCGACCGGAGCACGTCCGCGTCCGCAGGGTTCTGCGGGTCCTCAGGCGCCACCCGCTCGCTCCTGCATCTGCAGCACGCGCGGGAAGAGCACGTGGTTCTCCTGGTGGACGTGCTCGTGCACGTCCTGCTCCAGCTCCGCCGGGCCGGGAAGACCGCCCGCTCCTCGCGCGTCATGTGCGGCTCGAGCTCGGCGACGACCCGGCCGTAGACCTCCTGCACCTCGCCGAGCTCGGGGTGGCGGTCCCCGTGCACGCCGGCGGCCTCGGTGACCAGCTCACCGAGCGTTGCGGTGGTGGCGACGGCCATGGTGGGTCTTCCCTTCGTCGTGGGGCGTCACGCGGTGGGGCCCCGGCGGTGGACGTCGACCGCCGGGGTGGCGGCCAGCGTCGTGGTGAGTGTGCTGCGGGCGCGGGTCCACGCCTCGTGCAGGGCGCAGGTTCGTCCGTGACCGCACGCGCGGTCCTCGGCGACGCAGCGCCCGTTGGCGGTCGGTCCGTCGATGGCTTCGATGACGTCGAGCACGCTGGCCCGGCCCGCGGAGTCGGTGAGCGAGTAGCCGCCGGTCGGGCCGGGGGTGGAGCGGACCCAGCCGGCCTTGACCAGCGGACCCACCACCTGGGCGACGAAGCCGGGGGTCGCGTCCAGCGCCTCACCCAGCTCGGGAGCCTTGAGTCGGGCGTCCCTCGGCGACAGGGCCGCGATCGCCTGGACGGCAAGCTCGGCCCGGCGGGTGACCTCTAGTCTCATAGTGGGAGACTAATGAATTAGTCCGGGGGTGGGAAGAGCTCCTCGCCGACGGGGGTACCGCGCGGCGGGCCGAGCGGATCACCCCGCCCCAGTGGCCACTCGTTCATCACGTGGCACCGATCGGACTCCCACCACGCGAGCTGCAGGTGCGTGAGGGTGCACACCGCCGGGAGGACCTCGTCGAGCAGTCGACGGGTGCTCTCGAGGGACACTGTCGGCGAGGCCGCGTCGAGCGTGAGGTGCGGGTCCACGCGGGGCCCGAACCTCCCTTCGTACGGCGGGAGGTCCGGGAAGGCGGCGACCAGCGTCTCGGTCAGGGCGCGAAGGGGGCCGTCCGGCTCGGGCCGCAGGTGGATGACCCCGTTGCGGAACTGCCCGAGATCGGCCAGCCGGATCGGCATCGTCGCGGTCGCCGCCGCGATCCGCGCCACCTCGGTGAGGTCGGGGGCGGTCGGAGCCGGGGCGAAGGGGGCCAGCGCCGTGATGTGCGCGTGGCCGAATCGTGGGTCGGCGGAGACGAACCCGGTGTCGTAGAAGCGGGTGCGCTCGCGGACCCAGTCCTCCAACGCAGGCACGGGGAGCTGCAGCACGGTGTGGCCGGTCACGGGGCGACTCTGCCTCATCCCGGCGCCGGCCGGTCGACCGGTTCGAGGTGGATTCGCGCGCTCCGGCGCGCGAATCGTCGACCCGCAGGGACCAGCTCGCCGGCAGGAGAGTCGGTCGCCACGTGGGCGGCCGGGCGAGTGGCCCCGGTCCTCAGCGCCGTGCGGCCCGGCGGGACCGTGACACGGCCGTCGCGGCCGCAGCCGCGCTGGAGGTGGCGAGGGTCCCCCAGGCCATGTCGAGAGGCACGATCCCCGCGGGGTAGCCCTCGAGGACGGCCAGTCCGGTCAGGTTGAAGGCCGCGTACGCGACGACGCCCAGGACGGCCCCCTGGATGGCGGCGATGCGGATGCTGCTCCCACGCAGGCCCGGGGCGGTCGCGAAGTAGGTGATACCGAGGGTGTAGATGAGGTAGAACGCTGCAGCTGCAGGAGGGTTCGCAGGGTCGGCGAGCAGCGAGCCGAAGGCGCGCTCGTAGTGGCCCTTGGCGATGATGCCGAGCCAGAGGCCGTCGAGGACGCCGAAGGCGGCCGCAGTCACGACCCAGCTCGCGAGCCAGCGGCCCGCGCCCAGTGGGGGACTCGTCGGATGGGTCATCGGGGCCTCCCGCTCATGGGTGCTGGCGTTGGTGCTCGACCGGCCGATCCAGAGGTGTCCGACCCTTGTCGAAGGTTAGCCGAAGCCTGCCGGGTGATGGTCCGGCTGTCGCGCATGATCTGTGGGGGTGCGGGTAGGTCAGACGCATGTCACGTCAACTCGCACGTCCGCGCAACGGCAAGTGGATCGCCGGTGTCTGTGCCGGCCTGGCCGACCGGTTCGGCCTGCCGCGCTTCCTGGTGCGCCTCGGCTTCGTCATCTTCGGCATCGTCGGGGTGGGGGAGCTGGTCTACATCGGGTTGTGGATCCTGATGCCGAAGTCCGACCTGTAGCCGCGCCATCCCCTTCGCAGGAGCCCAGGCCGGTGCGAAGGGCGGGGGTCGTCAGTCCGCAAGAGCCTGCGCAGTTGCGAGCGTGGGGCGGCTGGTGCGTGGGTGTGCCCACTGCGCCTTGAGGTGCTCACCCGGGCGTCCATGACGTCGTCGGTCGAGGGCGAGCGTCGCCGGACACGTCGGACTGGGTCGCTGGTGGCGCCGCCACCCGCACGGCCGACCGCCCGCGAGGTATGACAAAGGACCGTCACACGGTGACGGTCCTGGAGAAGGGCGGGCGCGCAGCGCCCGGGGAGGGAGTTGGTCGCGGGTCCGACGACGCTGTCGGACCGCGCGACTCAGTTGCGGGACTGGATCGTGGCGGGGACGTACATGTTGGCGCCGCGACGGAGAGTGTCGACGATGCCCGCGAGGCCCAGCTCGTTCAGCGCGACACGCTCGGTGCCGGGGGTGAGGTAGCGACCGGCGACCCACCACGGGGACAGGCCCGCGACGAGGAGGACGGCCAGGACGGTGATGGTTGCGAGGATGCTCATGGCTCAAGTATCGCGAAGATTTTCAACAACCACAAGCAACGCTTTCCACATGAACATAAGCCTTTGCCATATGGTTGGCGGATGATCGACCTGCACCGTCTGTCCATCTGGCGAGCCGTGGTCGCGAGTGGTTCCGTCAGCGGCGCTGCGGCCAACCTCGGCTTCACGCCGGCGACCGTCAGCCAGCACATCATCGCGCTGCAGACGGCCGTCGGGCTCCCGCTCTACGAGCGGCGTGGGCGGGGCATCGAGCCCACGGCGGTCGGGGAGCGGTTGGCCCGGGAGTCGACGGAGGTCTTCGAGAGCGTGGGGCGTCTGGAAGCCTTCATCGAGGACCTGCACGCGGGGCCGACGCCCACCCTGTCGATCGGATCCTTCGCGTCGGCCGCCCGGGCCTGGCTGCCGGGAGTCGTCGCTGACCTGACGAAGGAGTTCCCCGAGGTGCAGTGGGCGATCGACATCCACACCCCCGAAGCGCCGCCGGGATACCGCACCCGCGACATCGAGATCGACGAAGAGGTCCCCGCTGACCTGCCGCGCACGCTCACCGGCTATCGCCGGCGGGAGTTGACCGTCGACGACTTCGGTGTCGTCGTCGCGGCCGACCACCCGCTCGCGGGCTCGGTCGAGGTCAGGGCCGCGGACCTGCGCGACGAGTCGTGGATCGACCACGACATGTACGACCGCACCTCCGGGCGGGTCGTTCGGGATGCCTGTCACGCCGCGGGCTTCGAGCCGCGGTACGTCGCGCGTTCCGACGACCACAACGTCGCCCTGGCGATGGTCGCCGCCGGTGTCGGCATCGCGATGATCCCGAGGCTGGCGAAGGGGGAGGTGCCCTTCCACGTGCACTCCGCCCCGGTCGTCG
The DNA here is from genome assembly GCF_037198315.1 of Janibacter sp. A1S7. Taxonomy (NCBI): domain Bacteria; kingdom Bacillati; phylum Actinomycetota; class Actinomycetes; order Micrococcales; family Intrasporangiaceae; genus Janibacter; species Janibacter alittae. The sequence continues at coordinate 92,742 of NZ_CP144913.1, forward strand.
ACCCGGCCCCGCTGCGCCGAGTGACGATGCACGTGCGCGACACCAGTGCCCACCTCGACTACGTGCACCGTGCCGTGGAGCTCATCGAGGAACGCGCCGGGGTCGCCGATCCCGAGTAGGACCGGCCACTGCGGGCCGTGCGCTCGACGGCCCACGACTGCTCCGCCTGTTGTCACCTTGCGCCTCGACCGGCGTCGTCTCGTGTCACTTCCTGCTCTGGTCACCCACGGTGCGGCTGCCAAGGATGAGTGGAGCCAATCCGGAAGGAAATGCAATGACGCATGTCGAGCCAGGGACGCGAGCGGACGAACCGCTCGACCCGCACGAGGACGCGACGATCGAGGCGCGCTACGGGATCAACGAGATGCCGCCGATCGGTAAGGCCATGCTGCTGGGCATCCAGCACGTCCTGGTGATGATGGCCAGCAACGTGACGATCCCGATCATTCTGGCGACGGCGATCGGCGCGACGACTGGGGAGACCACTTTCCTGGTGCAGGTCGCACTGCTGGTCGCGGGCCTGACGACCCTGATCCAGACCTTCGGTATCGGACCGGTCGGCGCTCGACTGCCGATCGTGCAGGGGACGAGCTTCGGCTTCCTCGTCGTCTCGGTCCCGCTGGCCCAGGACTACGGCATCGCGGCGGTCTTCGGCGGTGCGCTGTTCGCGGGGCTCGTCCAAGTGGTCCTTGGCTTCAGCCTGCGGTGGCTGAATGTGCTCTTCCCCCCCATCGTCACCGGCATCGTGGTCCTCGTCATCGGCATCGGTCTGCTGCCGACCGGAATGCAGCTCTATGGCGGCGGGGCCGGTGCCGACGACTTCGGCTCGTGGACCAACTTGGGCCTGGCCACCTTCGTCCTGGTGTTTCTCCTGGTGACCTATCGGTACGGCCGAGGGATCCTCAGTGCCGCGTCCGTGCTCGTCGCCCTGGTGGCCGGCTACCTCGTCGCCATCCCCACCGGCAAGGTGGATTTCACCGAGGTGGGCGACGCCGAGTGGTTCTCCATCCCCATGCCGTTGGAGTTCGGTCTCGACTTCCCCGCTGCAGCGCTGATCGCCATGGGAGCCATGGCGATCGCCACCTCCGTGGAGACCATCGGTGATCTCTCGGCCATCACCAAGACCGGGGCCGGGCGTCAGGTGACCGAACGGGAGCTGACCGGTGGTGTCCTGGCTGACGGCGTCTCGACCTCCTTCGCTGCGCTCTTCAGTGCGCTGCCGAATACCACGTTCGGGCAGAACGTCGGCCTCGTCGCCTTCACCGGAGTCATGAGTCGCCACGTGGTCTCGGTCGGTGCCGGCTTCCTGATCTTCCTGGGTCTGGTGCCCAAGCTGGCCGCCGTCATCGCCGTCATGCCTGCAGCGGTCATGGGCGGTGCCGCTGTCGTGATGTTCGGCATGTTGCTCGGAGCGGGAGTAAAGCTCTTGGCGGACTCGCCGCTGGACCGCCACGATCTGCTGGTCATCGCCGTCTCCGTTGGCGTGGGCCAGGGATTCGCCGCGATCCCGGAGGTCACGGTGCTGCTGCCCGAGACGATCGAGGTCCTGATGACCTCGGGCATCGTCCCGGCGACCGCGCTCGCCGTGGTCCTGAACCTGGCTCGTCCCAAGCCCGAGAGCGGCGGACGGATCGACGTCGACCTGCCGCGCAGCCAGGAACCCGTGGGCGAGTACAGCCGCACCCTCGAGTGAGTGGCGGGTGTCGACCCGACGCCGCCGCGCCGTCGGGTCGGTCACCCACCACATCGTCGGCCGGGCGCGGACGGGGTCGGTGGCCCTGCGGATCACAGGCAGACACGCTCGCGGGAGGTCACGCTCGCGACCACGCCTGACGAGGCTGCCAGGGCACACCGGTGCCGCCCGGCCGGATGGCCGGGCGCGGGGCGGGGCAGCTAGACGTGCCAGGTGACGCCGGTGGGCGTGATGGTTGCTCGCGGGTCGAGGGTGTGGACCTTGGTGTGGTGGCGCTCGCAGAGCAGGGCTGCGTTGTCCATGTCCGTGACCCCACCCCGGGACCACCAGTCGACGTGGTGGGCGTCGCACCACTGCGGGGGCATCGTGCAGCCCGGGTAGGTGCATCCTCCGTCCCTGAGCCAGACCGCTCTGCGTTGCCCGGGGGTGAACAGTCTCGCGGTGCGGCCCATGTCTAGGACCTCCCCGCCAGAACCGAGGACGACGGGGATCACGCCCGCATCGCAGGCGAGACGGCGCACCACACCGGGGGCGAGGACCTCGCCGGTGGTGGTCACGCCCGCGCCGTGGGTCCCGTCACGCAGGTCGGCCAAGGAGATGGTGACCATCAGCTGCGCCTTGTCGCTCTTGGGCGCCTCCCCGGGCGAGGACACTCCGCGGCGGATGACGTCCAGCAGGGCATCGGCACGGCGGCGGGGCGCGGGTCGCTCGTCGCGCTCGCCGTCGGGCCCCTTGACCGGGCCGGACAGCGCGGCGATCGCCGAGTCGACGACCGCGGCGCCCTCGGCATCGAGGACCACCGTGTAGGAGGACATCCCCGCCGGGCCGGGGGACTTGGTCAGCGACCGCGCGGCCGTGGCGCGCTCGTCCTCGCGGTCCTGGTCCTTCGCGGGTGTGAGCAGGCGACCGGTGCGCGTCACCAGGGTGGCCAGTTCCTTCTCGGTCAGACCGCGTACGCGCTGGGTCGCCCGCCCGTCTGGGCCGGTGGCGACGACGTCGTCCTTGGCGGCCGCGACCATCATCTGCACGTCCTCGTCGAGGGCGTCCTCGTCGGCCACCGGCGCGACCTGGGCATGGAACCGCACCAGCTGGTCGGCCTTGCCCAACGGCAGCTCCCCGTCGTCGAAGGCCCGGCGCATCCGCATGGTCCCGGCCCGTGCGGTGGTGGCGTACCGCCCAGCCAGCGGGGTGCCGGCCCTGGCCACGCGGACCACGGACGCGATGTGCCGCATCGCCGGATCCGGAGCGCGTTGCCCCTCGGCGCGGGCGACCCAGTCGTGCGCCGACCAGGACGCCTCGCTCGGCAGGCCGCGGTGCAGACCCTCACGTACCAACGAGACCTCAGCGACCTCCAGCAACTGCCGGACCTGGCCGACCACGGCCAACGCCTCGGTGATCTCGGTGTCACTGCGCCGCCACAGACCGTCGCCCACACCCGCGGCGCCGCCGGCCCCGTCGCCATCGCAGGCATCGGCCATGCCACCGGGGGCGGCCCTCCCTTCGCCGGCAGCAGCGGGACGGGCCCGGTCGGCGCCGGCTCCCAGCATCAGCGACCGCAGCGCCTCACGCAGGCCGGGGACCAGCCCGTCCCCCTCGTGCCACTGCGCCACCGTCGACATGGGTCGATCATATGTTCGACCACCGACAGCCTGCCGCCCGCTACTCTGCGCTGTGGACAACGCTGCGATCCGTGGACCAGCGAGTGCGGGTGGTGGATCATGGACTCGACGAAGGGACGTGCCGTGGGGCAGATCAGACGTTTCGACCATGTCGGCATCACGGTGGCCGATCTCGATCCCGTGACCGACTTCTTCGTGGCCCTCGGCCTGGAGGTCGAGGGCCGGGCGTTCGTCGAAGGGGAGTTCCTGGACACGGTCTGCGGCATCCCCGATTCCCGCACCGAGATCGTCATGCTCACCTCGCCCGATGGTGGCACCCGCCTGGAGCTGTCGAGGTTCGTGCAGCCCGACTCGGTGCCGGGCTCGCCGGACGCCATGGCCAACGAGCTGGGCCTGCGCACCATCGCCTTCGAGGTCGATGACCTCCACGCAGCAGTCGAGTGGGCTGCGGGCGAGGGTTACGGCCTTGTCGGTGGCGTCGGCGAGTACGAGGGCGCGTGGCGGATGGCGTACGTGCGGGGACCGGAAGGGATCATCGTCTCGCTGGCCGAGCGCATCGACTGATTCGGTGCCGGTGAGGAGGGGATCGTCGGTCAGGGCAGCGCTAGCCTGCGTGCATGACCACCTCCGAGGAGCCGGCCCGGGCCGCCACCGGCCGCGGCCGCGACCGGCAGAACGCGATCTACCGCCCCGGCACGCTGGGTATCACGCCGACCGTCCCCACCGACATCACCGAGCTCGAGCGCCGGGCGAAGCGGGCGATGACTCCCAAGGCGTGGGCCTACGTCGCGGGCGGCGCGGGTTCGGGGGCGACGATGCGGGCCAACCGGGAGGCCTTCGACCGGTGGCGGGTCGTCCCGCGGATGCTGCACGCGACCACCGAGCGCGACCTGGGTACCCGCGTCCTCGGCACCGACCTCACCGCACCGCTGATGCTGGCGCCCGTGGGCGCGGCCGGGCTCATCACGGACGACGCCGACGTGCGGATCGCGGAAGGTGCCAGTGCCAGCGGCATCCCCTACGTCTTCTCCTGCCAGGGCAGCACTCCGATGGAGCTGACGGCGCGCGCGATGGAGGGGACCCCCTTCTGGTACCAGCTGTACTGGTCCACCGACGAGGACCTCGTCGACTCCATGATCAGCCGTGCCGAGGCGGCCGGCGCGCAGGCGCTCGTGGTCACCCTCGACACGACCATGCTCGGCTGGCGCCCCCAGGACCTCGATCTGGGTAGCCTCCCCTTCGCCCGCGGGCAGGGGATCGCCCAGTACACCTCGGACCCGCACTTCATGAGTGTGGTCCGCCGGCGACTGGCGGCTGCCGGCGCCACGGCGCACGGTCTCGGGCTGGACCCACGGCGGCCTGTGGAGCTGGCCAGGGCGGCGAAGGGGGGCGCCGGCACCCTGCTGTCGATGTCCAGGGAGCACCCCGGCGCGGTGCGGAGCAACCTGCGCTCGGCAGAGCCGCGGGCGGCGGTCGAGACCTTCCTCGACATCTACTCCAACCCGGCCTTGTCGTGGGACCACATCGCCACCCTCAGGGAGCGCACCTCCCTGCCCGTCGTGCTCAAGGGCGTGCTCCACGAGGACGACGCGAGACGTGCCTTCGACTCGGGTGTCGACGGCATCGTCGTGTCCAACCACGGCGGGCGCCAGGTGGACCGCTCGATCAGCGCCCTGGACGCGCTGGTGCGCATCCGCGATGCCGTCGGACCCGACCCGACCGTGCTCATGGACAGCGGGATCCGCACTGGGGCGGACCTCTTCGTCGCGCTCGCGCTCGGTGCCGACGCGTGTCTGCTCGGCCGTCCGCACGTCTACGGGCTCGCCCTCGACGGGGCCGCCGGCGTCAGTGCGGTCATCGACGACGTGCTCGCCGAGCTCGACCTGACCATGGGCCTGGTCGGTGCCGCCTCGATCGCGGACATCGCCCGGGAGCTGCTCGTCGAGGTCTGACCAGCGCTGCTCCCGTGCGCTGAGCCGTGGTCGAGTCATGGCGAGAGACGCCGGCCCCGACCGGCTCGTCCTCCTCGTCCGATGACGCGGTTCCTCTCGGGGCACGGGCGATTCGAGGTCACGCCGCACATGTAACTGCCCAATGGGCAATATTGCCCATTGGGCAATCATGTGTCATTGTTGTGGGGTGACCGAGATGACTTTGCGTGAAGCCAAGCGACGCGAGACCGCCCACGCCCTGGCGCAGACTGCATTCGATCTGGCCCTGGAGCGGGGCGTCGACGGCTTCACCATCGACGAGGTGGCAGCGCGGGCGGGCTACTCCCGACGCACCTTCGCCAACCACTACGCGGGCAAGGAGCAAGCCATCGTCGGGGTCGCCGCAGAGCGTGTCCGTCAGGGCCTCGACTCGACCCCGGACGACGATCTGCCGCTGGTCGACTGGCTGCGAGTCGTGGCTCGGCAGCAGCTGACCGGCGGCCTGCTGAGGGTGCTGCGCGAGCTGCACCAGCTGGCCGAGTCGCACCCTCCACTGCGTCCCCACCTGCTGGAGGTCCATCGCTCCATCCGGGAGTCGGCGCGCGAAGCAGCCCTCGCCCGGGTCGACGGGCCGGCCGGTCGGGTCAATGCCCACCTGCTCGTGGGTGCCGCCTACGGCGCCCTGACCTGTGTCCTCGAGGGGCACATCCCCCTTCGCCCGCTGACGTCGCAGACGGGCGCGGGTGAGTCCGTCGAAGGGGGCGAGATGACGCTCGAGGACTTCGTCGACGTCACCTTCACCCGCCTGCGCGAGGGTTTCTGAGCCCCGCTCCCACCTTCGTCCACCCAGTTGCGCGCGGGCCACCGGCCCGTCGCGGTGACCGACCCATCCCGAAAAGGGGCGCTGCCCGACATGTCCACGGTTCTCCACCGGCTCGGCCGGACCGCCTTCCACCGACCGATCATCGTCCTCCTGCTCTGGTTGGCGGTCCTGGGCGGCACCCTTGGCGTCGCCGCCACGAGCGATGGGCAGATCTCCACGAGCATGACCATCGACGACACTGCGAGCGAACAGGTCCTGGACCGGCTGCAAGAGGACCTGCCACAGGCCAGCGGGGGTCAGGGGACGCTCGTCTTCACGGCACCCGAAGGGCAACGGCTCGACACCGGGCCGCGCGCCGAGGCGATGGCCGAGTCCGCCACTGCAATCGCGGAGATGCCGGAACTGGTGGACAGGCCCACCGTCGCCGCAGAGGCGCCCACGGGCGAAGCTGGCCCTGATGCACCCACGCAGGGAGCGGACCCGAATGCCGCCCGACCTGACGCGGAGCAACAGCCCGGCCCCGGGGAGGACGCCGCCGGTCCGACTCCTGCCCAGCGACCGCTGGTGGTCGACGGCTCACCGGTGCCCGGGGTGATCGTCTCCACGGACGGCGCCGTGGCGATGCTCCAGATGCAGTTCACCAGCCAGATCGACGAACTTCCCGAGGGCACGGTCGACGAGGTCGTCGACGTCGCCGAGCAGGCCGTCGCCGGAACCGGGGTCTCGGTCCTGCCGAGCCAGTCCCTCGAGTCGATGCACCCCCCGATCGGCGGCCACGAGGTCATCGGGCTGGTCATCGCGCTGCTCGTGCTCCTGCTCACCCTCGGTTCGCTGTGGTCGGCCGGCCTGCCCATCCTCACCGCGCTGACCGGTGTCGGCATCGGCTTCGGTGGCGCCTTCGCGCTCTCCTCGTCCATCACCCTCACGACGGCGACCCCGGCCCTGGCCCTCATGGTCGGCCTGGCAGTCGGGATCGACTACGCCCTGTTCATCCTCAACCGGCAGCGTCGCCTGATCCTCACCGAGGGTCTCAGCGCCGCCGACGCCACGGCCCAAGCGGTGGCCACCGCCGGCAGCGCAGTTGTCTTCGCCGGCTCGACCGTGGTCATCGCGCTCGTCGGGATGAGCGTCATCGGGATCGGCTTCCTCACGACGATGGCCTTCGTGGCGGCGACGACGGTGGCGCTCGCGGTCCTCATCGCGCTCACCCTCCTGCCGGCACTCCTGGGTCTCGTCGGCGAGAGGGTGTGCTCCCCGAAGGCCCGAGAGCGGACCCGTGTCCAGCAGGCCGAAGGTGCCAGCCACTCCACGAATCGCTGGGTCGAGGCCCTCGTCCGCCGGCCGTGGGTCGCCATCGTCGCGGTGGTGGCCGTCCTCGGCCTGGCTGCCGTCCCCGCACTGGGCATGCAGCTGGGGATGCCCTCCGGCGGGACCGACCCGCGCGAGAGCACCTCGCGGCAGAGCTACGACGCGATCACCCGCGGTTTCGGTGAGGGGTTCAACGCTCCCCTCGTCGTCGTCGCCCGCCCCGGGGAGGACCGGACACTGGACGAGCCCGACCTCGCGGCGATGACGCAGGGACTGGAAGGTGTCGACGACGTCGCCTCGGCGAGCCTGATGGGCATCGACCCCGACCGCAGCATGGCGATGTTCAACGTCATCCCCGAGCAGGGTCCCGACGACGAGCGCACCGGTGAGCTCGTCGAGGCCCTGCGCGCCACGGACAACCCCGTCACCGAGCGAACGGGAGCCACTCTGGGAGTGACCGGTCTGACCGCCGTGAACATCGACATCACCGAACGTCTCGGTGCCGCGCTACCCGAGTACGTGGCCATCATCGTCGGGCTGTCCCTGCTCCTGCTCCTGCTCGTCTTCCGCTCCGTGGTCATCCCCATCAAGGCCACCGTCGGATTCCTGCTGAGCATCGCCGCGACCTTCGGGGTGACGACCGCGGTCTTCCAATGGGGCTGGTTCATCGACATCGTCGGACTGGACACCCCTGGCCCGCTGCTGAGCTTCCTCCCGATCATGGTCACCGGCATCCTCTACGGGCTTGCCATGGACTACCAGGTCTTCCTCGTCAGCTCCATGCGGGAGGCCCACGTGCACGGCCAGTCGCCCCGCCGAGCCATCGTCGACGGCTTCGAGCACTCCAGCCGGGTCGTCACGGCCGCCGCCGTGATCATGGTCTCGGTCTTCGCCAGCTTCGTCCTCAGCGACGACCCGATGATCAAGCAGTTCGGCTTCGCCCTGTCCGTGGGGGTGCTCATCGACGCCTTCCTCGTGCGGATGACCCTCGTCCCGGCCGTGATGAGTTTGCTCGACCACAGCTCGTGGTGGCTGCCCGGCTGGCTCGATCGACTCCTGCCGACCATCGACGTCGAGGGACAGGACCATGACACGACCGGGACTCCGGCGGATCCTGTCTGACCCCGACGTCCCGGGCCGGGGCGCGTGTCGGGAGGCGCCCGCCTCCTGGCCACCACGTCAACATCGTTCGAAGCCGACACGGGCGTCCACGGATCGGGGACGTCGGCGGAACGTCGCCCCCCATCAGTGGGAGGGGATCTGGCGGTCCGCCGAGACGGAACGGTCCGCGAGGGTTTCGCCGGCACCTTCGTACAGGCGGATGACGGCGTCGAGCCCGAGCTCCTCGAGTTCCTCGACGTCCTCCTGGTAGGACGCGACCGCGGCCACCGTGACCCGGCCGTAGCCGAAGCTGCGCAGCTCGCGCAGGGCGTCGATGTTGGCGTGTTGGGCGGGCATGGCCAGCACGACGATGCGCACCGTGCTCGACCCCATCAGTCGGGCCCAGAAGTCGTAGTCCGTGGCATCGCCTTCGACGACGTTGACCCCGCGTTCGCGCAACTTCTGCACCCGGAACGGGTCGTGTTCCACCCCGAGCACGGCGTAGCCGTGCGCGTCGGTGAGCTGCTGGTAGGTGGCGTGGCCGACCCGGCCCATGCCGAGCACGATCGCGGTCGCCTCGCCGAGCTCGATGGGGCGGTCGTCGGGGTGGATCTTGTGCGGGGGCCGCGCCGGCAGGTGCTGGGCGAACCGGGAGGCCAGCGACACGCTGCGCGGGTTCGCGACGGCCGAGACGACGAATCCGGCGGACTCGGCGATCGACAACGACAACAGCCAGTGCGACGAGAGCCAACCGGCGGAGACCCCCATCGCAGCGATGATCAACGCGAACTCGGAGTAGTTCGACAGCAGCAGCGCCGAGAGCACGCTGGTGCGGTTGCGCATCCCCAACAGCCACAGCAAGCCCCAGTACACCACCGCGTGCAGAGGGAGCAGCAGCAACAGCACCGCCGCGACGGTGACGTTGTGCCAGGTGGGCAGCCCCTCGAACCCGATCGTGACGAAGAAACCCACCAGCAGCAGTTCCTTGACCGTGAACAGCGAGTGCGACAGCTGGTCCGCCCCCGGGTGCGGGGCGAGGACGAGCCCCATGACCAGGGCGCCGAGGCTGCCGGACAGGCCCAGCCACTCGAAGAGCGCGTACCCGGGGATCAACGCCATCGCGATGCCGAACAGTGCGCCCAGGTCACCGTGACCGAGCCGGTACCAGTGCCGGGTTCCCCAGTACAGCAGGGGGATGAGTGCCAGCAGGCCGAGCGAGTACACGCTCGGTGCCTGGCCGCGGGAGATCGAGATCACCACGACGGCCGCGATGTCCTGCATGATCAGCACGCCGATGCAGATGCTGCCGTAGAGGGCCTGCTCGTCGCCGCGCTCCTGCAGGATCTTCACCACGAAGATGGTGCTCGAGAACGACAGCACGAGCGCGAGCGTCGCGAGCACCTGCCACGACTCGGGAGCGAAGAGGCCCAGAGCGCTCATCCCGGCCAGGAACAGGGTGCCGATGCCGGTCAGGAGCAGCATGTGCGCACCGGCGGTGACCCACACGTGCTTGCCGAGCAGGCTACGCAGATCAAGTCGCAGGCCGATCGCGAAGAGCATCAGCGTCACACCGATGTCCGCGAGCACCGACAACGCGTCGACCTGCTCCACCTCGAGCGCATTGAGCGCGAACCCGGCGCCGAGGAAGCCGATCAGCGGCGGCAACTTGACCACCTTCGCGATCAGGCCGCAACCGAAGATCACCGCCAGATACGTCACCACCATGCCCATGCGGGTCATTCTTGCGCGGGCACGGTCACCCGGGGGGAGCCCCTCGACTTCGGACCTCGACCGGCTGCCGGATGGTCGACCAGGTGACGTCCCGCTCAGCGGTCGCGGTAGCGCTCCATCGCGTCGGTGCGCAGGGTCAGTCCGTGGCCCGGCGCCGAGCGGTCGGGGGTCACCGTTCCGCCGGTGGGGTCGAGGGCGCCCGCGAAGGCCAGGGACTCGATCCGCACGTGGTCGTGGAACCACTCCAGGTGGCGCAGTCCCGGCGTCGCCGCGGCCACGTGCGCGTGCAGGTTGGGCGCGCAGTGCCCGGAGACGGGCAGCTCGTGGGCCGCAGCCACCGCGGCCGAGCGCAGCCACTCGGTGTAGCCGCCGCATCGCGTCGCGTCGATCTGCAGGCAGTCGACGGCTCCGGCGGCGCACATCCGCTGGAAGTAGCCGACATCGCTGCCGTACTCCCCGGCCGCCACGTCCGCGGTGACCTGCCCGCGCACGAGGCGCAGCCCATCGAGGTCGTTGGAGCTGACCGGCTCCTCGAGCCAGCTGACCCGGGCATCGGCGCACCGGTCCATGACCCGCACCGCCTGCTTGGCGCCGTAGGCACCATTGGCGTCGACGTACAGCTCGGCGTCCGGGCCGATGACCTCACGGGCGAGCGCGATGCGCGCCACGTCACGCTCGACCCGGGTGCCCCGGTCCTGGCCGATCTTGATCTTCACCCGCGGGATGCCCTGCTCGTGCACCCAGCTGCCGAGCTGCTCGCGCGTACGGGCGTCGTCGTAGGTGGTGAACCCGCCGCTGCCGTAGACGGGCACCTGCGTGCCGACCGCTCCGAGGAGGTCGACCAGGGACACGTCGAGCAGCCGGGCCTTGAGGTCCCAGCACGCGACGTCGACGGCGGAGACGGCGTAGCCGGCGAGGCCCGGTCGGGTGTCGTTGCGCACCGCGCGGACCATCGCCACCCAGGTGCCGGGCACCGCCAGCGGGTCCCGGCCGACGACGACGTCGGCCAGCTGCTCCTCGATCAGGCGCGCACAGGCGGGGGGCGCGTAGGTCCAGCCCGTCCCGGTGACGCCGTCGCACTCGAGGGTGGCCACGACGAGCGTCGTCGAGTCCCAGGCCAGGGTCCCGTCGGCCTCCGGTGCATCGGTGGGGATCGTCCAGGCGGTGGCGCGAAGGGAGTCGACCACCGGCCGTTGACCGGTCGCCGTGGTCATCGCCGGGTGGGTCGTGTCTCGTCGTCGACGCCGAGCGCGTCCTTGGCCTTGGCGAAGAGCTCGGCGCCCATCGCCCGGGCCGAGTTGCGCACGACGGCCACCTGTGCCGGGTCACCCCTGAGCATGCTCTCGACGAACCCCTTCGCCTGGCTGAAGGAGATGTGCGCGGGCAGGGGCGGGACGTTGGGGTCGGTGCGCACGTCGAGGACGACCGGGCGGTCCGCGGCGAAGGCCTCGTCCCACGCCTTCTCGACGTCCTCGGGCCGCTCGACGGTGATGCCGCGCAGACCGAGCAGCTGGGCGTAGCCGGCGTAGTCCATGTCCTCGACCAGCTGACTGGTGTCGTAGCGAGGGTCGCCCGCCTCACGCATCTCCCACGAGACCTGGGTCAGGTCGTCGTTGTGCAGCACGAGGACGATGAGGCGCGGGTCGTCCCACTCCTTCCAGTGCCGCTTGATGGTGATCAGCTCGTTCATGCCGAGCATCTGGAAGGCCCCGTCACCGATCGTGCACACGACCGGCCGGTGCGGGTGGGCGAACTTGGCCGCCAGCGCGTACGGCATCGCCGCGAGCATCGAGGCGAGCATCCCGGAGAGGTTGCCGGACATCTCCGGGCCGAGGCGCAGGTGGTGGCCGTACCAGTCGGCGGTGGACCCGGCGTCCGCGGTGACGATCGCGTTGTGCGGGAGGCGGTCGTTGAGTGCCTGGTAGACCCGGCGGGGGTTGATCGGGTCGGCCTCGACGGCGGCCTCCTGCGCCGTGATCTCCTCCCACTCCCGCATCCCGTCCACGACGTGCTTCTGCCAGTCGAGGTCCTCGGTCTGCGTCAGGTGGGGCAGCAGCGCGGCCAGGGTCGCCTTGGCGTCCCCGGCCAGGTTGACCTCCATCGGGTAGCGCAGGCTCAGGTGGTCCGGCGAGAGGTCGATCTGCACGCCTCGCGCCTGGCCGCTCCTGGGCAGGAACTCGGCGTAGGGGAAGTTCGTGCCGATCATCAACAGGGTGTCGCAGTCCTGCATCATCTCGTAGCTCGGCAGCGACCCGAGCAGACCGAGCTGCTGGGTGTGGAACGGCAGGTCGCCCGGCACGACGTCCTTGCCGAGCAGGGCGGTCGCGACCCCGGCCCCGAGGCGCTCGGCGACGGCGATGACCTCGTCGGTGGCGCCACGGGCCCCCTGACCGACCATCATGGCGACCTTGCCGCCGGAATTGAGGACCTCCGCCGCTCGGCGCAACTCGTCCTCCGGGGGCACGAGGGCGGGCGAGGAGTGCCCGACCCCGGTGCGCGAGACCCAGTGCTCGAGGGGCGGTTCGACCATCTGGAGGGTCTGCACGTCCGCCGGCAGGATGATGACGGTCGGGCAGCGCCGTGCCGCCGCGATCCGCACCGCCCGGTCGACGACAGTCTGGGCGTGCGCCGGGGTCAGCACGGTCTGGCAGTACCCGGCGACATCGGCGAAGACCGCCTCGAGGTCCATCTCCTGCTGCGCCTCGGTGCCCAGCGACACCCGTCCCTGCTGCCCGACGACCGCGACGACGGGCTGGTTGTCCATCTTCGCGTCGTAGAGCCCGTTGAGCAGGTGCACCGCGCCGGGGCCGGAGGTGGCGATGCACACGCCGACCTCGCCGGTGAACTTCGCGTGCGCGGTGGCGAGGAAGCTCGCGACCTCCTCGTGCGTCGGCCGGATGTAGCGGAAGGCCTTGCCGGCGGCCTCGCCGCTCTCCAGGGCGCCGTCGAAGCCGCCGATCCCGTCTCCGGGGTAGCCGTAGAACCGGTGCAGGTCCCACTCGATGAGTCGATCGATGACGAACTCGCTCACGGTGCTGCTCATGGTGCGCTCCTGTCTGTGGTGGGGTTGGTGGACGAAGGGGGTCAGCCGCGGGTGTCCGCGTCCGGGCGGGGGTACTGCGGCCGATCGGGGAGGCGGATCGAGGCCTCGAACATCACGGCGTGGACGAAGGCCTGCGGCAGGTTGCCGCGCAGCTGACGCTGGTGGATGTCGTACTCCTCGGAGTACAGGCCGGGCGGGCCGCAGGCGGCGCGGTTGCGCTCGAACCACCGGTAGGCCTCCACCTGCCGACCCTGCTGCTGCAGTGCCATGGCCATGAGGAAGCCGCACATGAGGAAGGACCCCTCGGCGTCGGCCAGCGGTCCCGGCTGCTGACGGAACCGGTAGAGGTGGTGGTCGTCGGCCAGCTCGTCGAGGAGTGCGCTGAGAGTGGCCTCCGTGCGAGGGTCGTCGGCGGCGATCCCGCCCCGCAGGGCGGGCAGGAGCAGACCGGCATCGACGCCCGGGTCGTCGGGCGCGCGCTGCCACCGCCCGGACTCGTGGGTGCAGGTCGTCGCGGTGTCGGCGAGGATCTCGTCGGCGAGCGCCATCCAGCCGCCGGTGCTGCTCGTCGGTGCACCTGCCGCCGCGATGGCCCGCAGCCCGGCCACGCAGATCAGTCGGCTCTCGGTCCACTGGTGGGGGTCGAGCTCCCAGAAGCCGGCCTCGGACTCGTGCCACCGCTCGACGATGGCGTCGACGGCGGCGCTCGCGGCACGCCAGCCCTCGGCGTCCAGACGGTCGTGCCCGGCGGCCGCCGCGAAGAGCAGCAGGACCTCACCGAAGACGTCGAGCTGGAACTGGGCATTGACGTGGTTGCCGACGACGTCGTTGCCGCCGGGGTATCCGGGCAGGTCGAGCTGGCGCTGGTCGGGCACCGCGTCGCCGTCGATGGTGTAGGCGGGCGCCAGCCGGGCGCCGTGCTCGAGGACCCGTGCCGCGACGAATCGGACCGCGTCGTCGAGCAGCGGGTGGGGCCCTGCCGCCGCGATCGCCTGACCGGTCAGGGCCTGGTCGCGGATCCACACGTAGCGGTAGTCGTAGTCGCGACCCTGATCGGCACGTTCCGGCAGGCTCGTCGTCGCCGCGGCGACCATCCCGCCGCTGGAGCTGGTCATCCCCCGCAGGACCGCGTACGCGTGCCGCGCCTCCCCGGGCGTCGCCGACTCGGCGACGTCGGGCACCTCCTGCGCCCAGGCGTAGGCAGTGGCCTCCCACAGGGTGTCGGGCTCGGGCGGCTCGTCCGGCAGGTCCTGCGTGGACAGCTCGAGGACGAAGTCGCGGTGCTCCCCTTGTGGAAGATGCAGATCCAGGGCCAGCTCGCCGGCGTCGTTCTCCTGCGCCTGGTCGCCGGCACCGCTCCACCGCAGGCGAAGGGGGCCGGTCGTCGCCGTCCAGGACCCGTCCCCGTGGGTGAGGTCGCCCATCGGTTCGACGCCGAAACCGGCCCGGGCGTCGAGGCGCACCTCCACGTCCGCGTCCCCCTCGAGCGCGACGACCTGTCGCATCAGCACCAGACGGTCGCGCTCGCCGGGGAAGGCGAGGGCCTCACGGCACTCGACGACGCCGTTGGTGGTGGTCCACCGGGATCGCCAGATGAGCGAGCCCTCCTCGTAGTACCCGCCCCAGACGTGGCGGCCGGTCGGGGTGATGGAGTAGCAGCCGCGCCCGCCGACGAGTGTGGAGAAGACCGCGTCGGAGTGCCATGCGGGTGCGCACAGCCAGGCCACGTGACCGTGCGGCCCCAGGAGTGCAGCGCGCTCGCCGTCGGCGAGCATCGCGTACTGCCGCAGGACATGGGGCGCGCAGCCCCCTTCGTCGGGTGCTCGCATCGGTCACCGCCCCCCTCTCGTGGGCACGGGCGTGGTGCCGGCGCGGGCGCGCGGGTCGTCGTCCATCGCCCGCCCGTCGGCCATCCGCTCCCCCAGGCGCGAGGCCAGGGCCATGATCGTCAGGGCGGGGTTGGCCGCTCCCTGGGTCGGGCAGACCGACCCGTCGCAGATGAAGAGGTTGGGCACCGCCCACGAGCGCTGGTTGGCGTCGACGACGCTCGTCCCTGGGCAGGAGCCCATCCGGGCACCACCGATGAGGTGGGCGAAACGGTGGATGGTGAGGATGTCCTGGGCCCCGGAGGCCTTGAGGATGTCGGTGATCACGTCGGTGGAGTAGGCCATGTTGGCCCTGTCGTTGTCGCCGAGGCTGTAGTCCATCCGCGCGACCGGCAACCCGTAGGCGTCCTGCTCGTCGGCGAGGGTGACCCGGTTGTCCGGGTGGGCGAGCAGCTCGTTGAGCACGCCGACGGTGGCCCAGTGGTTGTAGTCGCGCATGTATTCACGCATCGCCTTGCCCCAGTGGCCGTCTGCGAGCACGTGCTCCGCCCAGCCGATGGGCAGGGGGGAGACGGTCTGGATCGAGAAGCCGCGCCTGAAGCCGCGACGCTCGTCGGTCTCGTAGTAGTCCTCCGAGCTGACCTCCGGCGGCGGCGCCTTGTACATCCGCAGCTCCTCCGGCCAGCGGCCGGCGGTCTGGCTGGCGCCCTGCACCATGACGTAGCGCCCGACCTGGTCCTCGTTGTTGCACAGGCCGTGCGGGAAGCGGCTCGAGGTCGAGTTCAGCAGCAGGCGGGGGGTCTCGATGGAGTAGCCGGCCACGGCGACGTGCGCCGCCCGTTGCAGCCGCTCCGGGGCGTCGACGCCGTCGCGGAAGACGACGCCGGTGGCGTTTCCCCCGTCGTCCAGCTCGATCCGGGAGGCCATGCATCCCGAGCGGATCTCCACGCGGTGGGCCAGCGCGTCGGGCAGGTGGGTGACGTAGGGGCTGGCCTTGGCGCTGACCTTGCAGCCCTGCAGGCAGTAGCCGCGGTAGATGCAGTGCGGCCGGTTGCCGAAGGTGCCGTTGACGATCCCGACGGGGCCGACGCGCATCTCGATGCCGAGGTCGTGGGCGCCGTGCCAGAGCTTCTCGGCGGCTCCGGAGATCGGGTGCGGGGAGAAGGGGTAGCTGTGCGGGTGACCCCACGGCCAGTCCTGCCCGGCGACCGGCAGCTCGCGCTCGACCCGCTCGTAGTGGGCACGCAGGTCCTCGTAGCCGATCGGCCAGTCGGCGCCGACCCCGTCCCGGGAGTACGTGTCGAAGTCCGAGGGGTGGAAGCGCGGGGTGTAGCCGGCGTAGTGCACCATCGACCCGCCGACCCCCCGGCCGGAGTTGTTCTTGCCCAGCTCGATCGGGTCGTCCCCACCGATGATCCGCTTCTGCGTCCAGTAGAGGCCGTGGGAGCCGGCCTCGTCGGAGACCCAGTCGTCATCGGGGTGCCAGAACGGGCCTGCCTCCAGGATGACGATGCGCCAGCCGTGCCGGGCCAGCCGTTGGGCGAGCACGGAGCCGCCCGCGCCGGCGCCGACGATGACCAGGTCGACCTCGTCATCATCGGCGTAGCGGCACATGGTCTCCTCGCCGGGCAGCTGCCGGGAGTGCACGTCGAGCAGGAAGCGGGAGTCGTTGTCGACCGGGCCGACCGATCCCTTCAGGAGGTCCTTGAGGCTCATCCGAACTCCTCGGGGTGCTGCCGGACCACGCGAGAAGGGTCCTCGGCGCCCGCCCCGGGGGTCTCGAAGGGCTCGCGGCTGCCGAGCGTGCCACGCCGCATGAAGCCGCGCGGGTAGGCCGGCCCGCCGAAGCCGATCTCGTTCCATGCCCACGGGTGGGAGTAGAAGGCGGAGAGGATGGCGCGCATGCACACCGACCAGGCCCGGGAGACGTTCAGCCGGTCCCACGAGCCCCCGGTGAGGGCGCCTCGGGAGAGATCGTCGATGATCGCGTGTCGGGTCTCGTCGTCCGTCCCGGCGAAGGATGCCGCGCCGCGCTGGCGGGCGGCCTCGTCCAGACCCGCCAGCACCAGACGCCACGTGTCCCGGTCGTCGGGCATGTCGGCGTACTGGAAGCCGTCGAGCCTCCCGTCGGCCAGCTTGGCGTCCACCGTCTCGGCGACGGGCACCCGCGGCTCGCGGTCCTGGGCGGTGCACGCGTCGCAGAGGGCCCGCAAGGTGGGTTCCTCGTCGTCGGTGAAGAAGCGCAGCGGGCCCGGCGGGTCGAGACGGGCGAGCACGACCTTCTTTGTCGTCTCGTCCCACGTGTCGAGGGTGTCGAGCACGTCGAAGTCCGGGTACCGACCGATCATCTGCGGGGTCGTGCCGCGGCGCTGTCGCGGCAACCACGACGGGTGGGGTGGTTGTCGGTCGGGGCGGCGGTTGGGCAGGTGCTCCCCACGGTCCTTGTCGACCATCGCCCGGCTCACTTCTCGCGGCGCAGGAGCGCGGCCAGCAGGCCCATACCCCCGACGATGCACATCAGGCCCGGGGCCGCGATCGGCGGACCCATGGGGACGTTGTAGCTCGCCATCGCCCAGCCGCCCGGCTTGCGGGCGACACCCCGGGCGTGGAAGTACTCACCGGCCAGACCGTTGGCCGTGTAGATGGCCGCCGTGATCGGCAGGGCGGTCTTGGCCCACTTCGTGCTGAAGACGCCACCGATGCCCGCGACGACGACGGGTGGGGTGACGATGATCGGCGACCACATCCAGCGGTTGCCGAAGCTGGCCCCGTAGTGCTCGATGAAGACCTCGGCCGTCGTCACCAGCGCACCGACTGCGGTCAGGCCGGACAGGGATCGCTCGAAGCGTCCGTGCTCGACGTTGACCACCATGCGGTCGATGAGGTGCTCGGCGGTCGTGGCGGCGCGGGTGTTGAACATGCGTCCTCCTGGGTGCGCGCGACGACCTTGATCACATCCTCGCTACCCAGTCTTCGCCGGAGCATGCGGACTGACAAGAGGAGATTGGATGGTCTGCTGGACGGACGATCGGCAGCGGGCGCACTAGTGTCAACTCATGGTGCGACGTGTGCTTCTCGCGTTGGGAGCCGCCGCGGTCGTGGCGGCGGTGGTCCTGATGGTTACCCCAGTCGGGGCGGAAGGGGTCTCAGGCAACGCGATCTCGCCGCGGTACTCCGACTTCGGGTGGGTCTCCTACACGCCAGTGCCTGACAGCGCTACGGTCGCAGACCTGCGCGCCGCGGGGGTGCGTGTGCCTCACGATGCCGTCGTCGCTCGACGGTACGCAGCTGGAGGAGCCTTCGCGGGTGGGCTTGTATTGTTGGGAGTTGCATTTCGGCTGGGCCACCTGCGTCGATCCGAGAGCCGTCATGCGACGACTGAGCGCTCTTGACCGCACCCGGGATTGTCTGAGAATCAGCGGCCGATCTGACAACTGCGTGGCATTGAGCCATGTCCTTCCCCTCAGCCGGGTGACCCTCATCGAGTACGAACTACTCTCCGAGAACACCCCATCCCAGCCTGGGACTCCTCACCGAAAGTGGAAACCAAGCAGGAAGGCAAGTCAGGGTCGTCACCTGCCGTGCAGCAGACCCGCACCCCGCAGACAGCTATCAAGCATCCAGTCGTCAACTCCCGCTCATGTCCAGGTGCTGATGTTGCGACTCACCCGCTCGGTGGCCGGAAGTGCTGGCGCGTGTCACTTCGCCCAGATTGACGCGGCCGGCCGCCGGTTGTCAGACGCCTGCAAGTGGACAACCGGGACGTGCATGACATGACGACCGGCGACGAGCAGCTTCGTGGGTGCTTGAGTTCCCGACCACAAGAGCGCCCGCATCTGCGGGACCTTGACACTAGAGTGCTGCGTGACCTGATGGACTAGGGCCATGACGACGCCGGTGTACAGCACCAAGAAGACGGGCTCCCGCGGTGAGCTCAAGGCCCAGGTCATCTTTGCTGACATCGGGTGGGCGCCCCCGGTAAAGCTCGGCGAGGACATCGGGACCGACTTGATGACGTTCGCGCGCGACGACGTCGCTCCGGAGGACAAGGAGCGCTCTTGGGATCTCGGCGCTCCGGTCTTTATGCAGGTCAAGGGCAGCGACACCGAGTACTCGAAGCCGGTGAACAGACGCAGCGGCGAACCGGGCTGGTGGTTCCACGAGAACGACACTTATCACTTCGACCACTGGCTCTCGTTCGGCCTGCCGTACCTGCTGGTGCTCGTCGACACGAAAAACCAGATCGCGTACTGGGCCGAGGTCACCGGCGACGCCATCACCTCGACTGGCAAGGGTCGGAAGATCTTCGTGCCGTTCTCGCAGACCGTGGACGACCACAACATCGAGGCGCTGACGAGGGTCGCGGTATCCCGGCGAAGCAACGGCCTCGAGGGTTCTGCATGGAACGGAAAGCTGGACGAGCTCGGCCCCGCTGACCGCCTCCGTCACGCTCTCGTCCTTCCCCGCCTAGTCGCTCCCCACTCAAACCGGTCGGTCGAAAGTGTCGGTTTCGAGCAGGCCGTCGCGATGGTCATGCGAAACCGGTACTCCGAGCTCACCCGCCGCGCACGCGAGGGCCAGGTCCCGAAAGTTCAAGAGTGGGCCGAAAACAAAGAGTGGAGTTGGCGGTTCTTGCACGCAATCCGAGAGCTCGTGTCCACCGGTGGCAGCGACCGGTTCGAGAAGCTTGCGGCTGATGCACGTCACAGGTTCGAGCGCGATGCTGCACAGGTCATCCAGGCGTGTGCCGCGTACACCAGCGACCGGGCTCAGGAGGCGGTGGACGTCCTCAAACCGACGCCATCAACCAAACCCGCCGACCGCGGGTGGGTACTGGTACACAAAGCCGCCTTTCTGCTCGAACTCGACCGGCCGAAGGATGCGGCGGACGCCGCGAAGAAGGCGTTGGTCGCGATGAAGGCGCTCGACGGCGACCTCACGGTCAGCGCTATCCGAGGATCAGCCGCGTCCATCCTGTACTCCGTCTCCGGGTTCGCCGCCGGCGACATCCAGAGCATTATCACTGCGCAGGACCACGCCGGAAACTGGTGGCGCGCCCAGGCGGTCAGCTGGGCGCTCGAAAAGGACTTGAAGTACCGCTTCGAGGGCTGGACCGCGAACAACACGACTCACTTCATCAACAGCACCGCGCGCGATGACCTCGCGACCGTCGCCTGGAACGCCGCCTTCAGCGGCGCTTGGGAATCGTGGCGGCACCTGACCGCCATGAACGCAAAGCTCGCGTTCACCTCGACTGATGACCCCACCCGCGTCGCCGCAGCGCTCGAGGCCTTCACGTTCATCGGAGAAAAGAAGGCCGCCAAGGATGCCGCCCGCAAGATGTGGCTCGACGGGCCGCTCGACGCGCTGTCGCTCTTCGTGGACACCGTCGCTATCAGCGACTGGTCCAAGCGCCAGGAAGGCCCGTCGACGGCCATCCTTTCCCAGGCTGGCGATCTTCTCGACGTGAAGGCCGCTGACCACGTCATCGAACGCATTCTCAACCTGCTAGATATGGACGGTCGCGTCCGGGTGCACGGGAGCACCTGGAGCTACCGCTGGAGCGACGCCGACGGCGCCCTGGCGCGGCTCCTGAAGGCCGCATCACTCAAGTCTCACAAGCGTGTTGCCGACTACATCATCTCTGACTTCGCCACCTGCGACGACTCCATCGCCCACGCCTACCTTCGGGTCGCCCACTCCATCGCGACCGCTGACCTAGGAATCACACGCATCAACAGACTTCTAAAGGCGGCAGTCAAGCGCGGGGACCACTACGCCATTGACCTGCTCGAGATACTCGGGCCCGCCAGCCCTGGTGCCATCGCGGAGCTCCGAAAACACTCCGCTGCCGGCAGCAAGAACGCCACCCGCTCACTTCTGGTCGCCGGCTCCACCGAGCGCCAGGACTTCATCGCGTTCGGGAGGAGCGCCGCGGAGACCGTGCGAACGATGATCGAGGACGCCCGCGGGAAGGACGGATCCATGGCAGTGAGCGGCTACGTCAACGACCAGCTCGACGACCTCGTCCTCGCCGCGATCAACACCAACGACCAGAAACTTTGGAAGGAAGTGACGGACGCACTCGAGGCGTGCCTTATAGAGCAGACCCAGCAACAACGCGCAGTGCGCCGCCTCGCCGCCCGATTCTCTGACCTGCCTGCGCACATTCAGCGAAAGCTGAAAGCCGTCGCCCCAAGACTGCACGGACGTTCGTTCGGCAGCCCGTTCGGATCACCCAACGAGTTCCCGGCTGCCGTGCAGCATCTGCAGATCGCCGCCGGGATCGTGCCCGACCTTGAAGTCGAGGCGCTGCTCTTACACCAGCGACGGAATGACCCGGTTGGGTTCGTCAAGACCCTTGGGGCCTGGAACTCCGAAAGGAAGTTGCCGTTCCTCGCCATGATGATCGTCGACGATGATCCGACCGTGCGCGCCCATGCTGGTTTCAGCGTTGTCCAGCACGCCACCCACTACCCAGGTGATCGTGACCGAGCGTTTGCGGTCATCCGCAGCGCACTGATGCAGGACAAGGGTTGTGCACTGGCCGACGGGCTTGCAAAGGGACTGGCTGCCTACCCGACGAACCTACTCGCGGACCTGGACAAGAGCCTCCGGGGGCACAGGTCGGCCGTCGTCCGAAAGCGGTTCGTCAACTAGGACAAAGCGCCACGTCCGTTTAGTGTCCGTAGAGGCCAACGGCTGTGGGCCAAGAGTGGTCTGCCGTGTCGGTCTGCCAACATGACCGTAACAGCCGCCGCATCGCGGCGCGTCTAGCGACGATCCGCGCCTGCATCGGTATGTGCAGCTAGAGCAGGGAGGTTGTGTTAGCGCGCTTCGAGCCCGCCACGTCGATGCGACGGTGGAGACGGCTCGCGAATCCCAGGTACTCGAGGGCCTGCCGCGCGTGCAGGTTTACGGGCGAGGCCGTGGCGATATCCGAGCTCGGCGAGGCGGCTCTCGACCGAGCGTTGGCCGATCCAGCGTGGCTAGACGGTATGGAGTGACCGCTTGGGGCGTCTGAGTGGTTGCGGGCCGGGGCCTCTCTCACACATGTTCGTGGGTTACCGAGTAGGGGCTGCCTGCTCGGCCTGTCCGACAGTTGTGGGAGGCCCCGGGTGTTTACCGAGCGTACGAGTGTTGGGCTCGACGTGCACGCACGATCGGTCGCGGCGGCGGCGATCGATGGCGTCACGGGCGAGCTGTTCCAAGCGAAGCTGACTCCATCACGCGAGCACGTCATCTCCTGGGTGCAGGCCCTGCCGGGCCCTGTGGCGGTGACCTATGAGGCCGGGCCGACCGGATTCGGGCTGTACCGGGCACTGACCCAGGCGGGGGTCCGCTGCGAGGTCGCCGCGCCGAGCAAGCTGCAAAAGCCCTCTGGTGATCGGGTCAAGACCGACGCCAAGGACGCGCTCCACTTGGCTCGACTGTTGCGGCTGGACGAGGTCATATCGGTGGCGATCCCGAGCGTGGATCAGGAGGCCGCCCGGGACTTGGTCCGTGCCCGTGAGGATTGTCGCGGTGACCTGATGCGGGCTCGGCACCGGTTGTCGAAGTTGTTGCTGCGTCACGGGATCGTCTACTACAACGGCGCGGCGTGGACGGGCAAGCACGATGTGTGGCTAGGCACCGAGGCGCTGGCGCAGCTGACCAGCCAAGCCACCCGAGTGACCTTCGACTCCGATTACGAGGCCGTGTTGACGGTCAAGGCACGCCGCGATCGACTCAACGCGGCGATCCAGGAAATGGCCGAGGACGGCGAGTACACCGACCTGGTGCACCGGCTTGGGTGCCTGCGCGGGGTTGGTGCCCTGACCGGTTTCGCGTTGGCGGTCGAGGTCGGCGACTGGCACCGGTTCACCGGTAACAGCATCGGGTCTTTCGTCGGGCTCGTACCCAGCGAGTACTCCTCCGGCAGCTCGCGCGTGCAGGGATCGATCACCAAGACCGGCAACACCCATGTACGTCGGTTGCTGGTCGAGGCCGCGTGGCACCACCGCCCCAGCTACCGAATCGGCAAGACCATGCGTGATCGGTGGGACCTGGCCCCCGCTGCCGCGAAGTCCCGCGGGGACGCGGGCAACCGGCGCCTGCACGAGCGGTGGGTGAGGTTCAACGAACGCAAGAAGAGGCCCACTATCGCCAACGTCGCGATCGCTCGCGAACTGGCCGGCTGGTGCTGGTCCCTGGCAGTGCTCGAGGAGCCGTCCATGTCATAGGCCCCACGAACTGCTTCGTCGCCGCGCCGGTACTGGTAGCAGCGCGTGGAGCGATCCGCGAAACACCTATGAGCAGCCCGACCCGCTCGGGCGACGCTCGTTGCTAGACACGCGGTTCCCGCTCCTGCCGAAAGCACCGTCCTGCGGTAACCAACCCGCGCATATCAGTCTGACCGCGCGTCGGGAAACGACACGCTCGCCAGCACCACGACGACGAAGCACGAGGCGCCCGCCCCCTTGATCCGGGGACGGGCGCCTCACCCTGCCACTTGACAGGAAGTCACTCCATATCAGCTGTAGCAGCGGCTGGCAACGTTGCTGACCGAAGGCCCGAGAATGGAAGCGATGCGTCCTTAGCCGACCTGGACTCGGTGGCCGCCTACGTACTCAGATAGGTCTTGTCAGTCGGAGCGCCCCCGGTACCCGAGCATGCAGCACCCTAGTTTGCGCGTAGCTCGAGCTCCCCAGCCCGAGGCGGGTGTCCGGCCAAGAAGACACCGAGGCAGTTGACGACCTTTCACTGGCGCGTCCTCCCGTCAGAGGATTTCAGGGAGCCATAGCAAGATGTCTGCATGCAGGTTGCGTCACTCACCATCTCTGTCCTCGCTTGCTCTTTACAGTCGCTACCTTCTGGTGGTTGTGGGCCCGTAGAGGTTCGGTGGTGAGCTTTCCGGTGACCGCCTACGCCGCCGCCTACGCCAACGACACGTTCAGGATCAGGGTCCCAGTCGTCTTGGCCAACCGAGGTGCAGCTATGCGCGTGGTCGTCGATGCGAGGCTGTGCGTGGAAGGTCAACACGGGAGGTCGATCCTGAAGTGGGGTCTTACGCGCAAGACCCTCCAGCCCGGATCCGACGACGTCGAGGACTTTCCCACTCCGCAAACGATGCCAGGGCGCAGCGCTATTCGCATCCACATGGAGTTCCGAGGTGACCTACTCGAGCATTTGCCTGAACCGGTCGACTACAAGTTCACGATCGAGTTGCTGCTGGACGACTCCATAGCTTGGCAAGTGGCAGGAACCGGAGTGTTGCGCTTCGGTCACATGGTGCATCCCGATCGCTACATCACGTACGACAACTCAGCGGAGCCCTGCTCACCGAATGAGCCAATCGAGGCCCGAGAGGCACTGGTCGCACTTGCTAGCCGCCAGAACCTGACCCTGCCCTGGCAGTGAGGTGCCCAGCATCCTGAGCGCCTGGACGAGGGTCATAGCGCCGCATGTGGCTTGACGGATCGAACGGGAATGCGAGCTTGGGCGCTCGCACGTCAGCCGAGGTTGAGCCCGAACTCCCGACTGAGCAACTTGCCCTTCCAGTAGGACTCAGTCTGCTCGATTGTCTCGTCGGGGGTGTTTTCATCGACCACCTCGAGTACAGAGACCTGATAAGTCGGTCGACCCATCTTGGTCGCCTCTTTGAGCGCCAGGTTGCCACCGTGGCCGTCGGTCGCGTAATCCATCCATCTACCCAGCAGACTGTCCTCTCCTTTGGCCGAGCCGACGTACTGCTGGCCGGTCTCTACGTCGACGAGGAGGTAGACACCCTTGACGCTGCGAAGCACTTGTTGCCATCCGCTGGGCAGCGTTGGGACGTCGTCGACGAGCCGAATGAAACGACGGAAGCCTGGGAACTTCGGCTCGTACTGCTCGGCGAGCTCGATTACCGGCTTGGCCTGATTTGCTGCCTGTTGAACCCAGACCCTTGTGCCGGGCCCCCACTCGATGGCGAGCTTGTCGCGGTATTCGGACAGCACGTCGAGCAGCTGCAGGTCGTACTTGAACTGGCCGGAGACATCGCTGTTTAGGAGGGCATCGGTCGTACCAGGTGGACAGCTGCCGACGCTGCCGACGCTGTACATCCCCACGAATACCGTCTTGCCGGCATCGGTGACGATGAAACTGGCCAAGAAGGCGTCGATGGGGAAGACGTCGCGCACCTGGGCGCTCTGGTAGTTCTCGAAAGTCTCCCGGTCGTTGTGCCACGCCTCGTAGAGCCGTCCCGCACGGAGGCGTCGGTCCTGGTGTCGTACGAGACGCACCTGTCTCGGGTCGACGCCTTGGAGAGTCAGCAGATCGTTGAATGTCAGCACCAGCGCCTCCGACTGGTCAAGAATTGATCGTGACTCGAGGCTATCCGCTGCGGGGACTCGGGTGGGCTGTCCGGAGCGTCACGTAGTTACCGACGCCATGGGGCTGCCGCGAGGCCCGGATTAGCCGGACGACGCCCGTTCCGCCGCGAGCGGGCGTCTTCATTCCACCACAATGAAGGCATGAGTCCCCATACGTCACGTCTCGGTGTTCAACGCCCACGGGTCGTGGGTATCGACGCCTGCAAGCAAGGCTGGATCGGCGTGACAA
The DNA here is from genome assembly GCF_037198315.1 of Janibacter sp. A1S7. NCBI lineage: Bacteria > Bacillati > Actinomycetota > Actinomycetes > Micrococcales > Intrasporangiaceae > Janibacter > Janibacter alittae. The sequence goes on from NZ_CP144913.1 coordinate 118,398, forward strand.
ACGACCTCCGCGGGTACTTCGGTGCGAACATCACCGAGGTGCTCGCGGTCATCCTGGACGAGGGCGACCTCGACGTAGTTGCGATAGACATCCCCATTGGACTGCCCGTCAATGGTTCGAGGCAGGCCGACTCGCTTGCACGCAGACTCGTCGGCGGACGCGCATCGTCAGTGTTCTCCACGCCGGTGCGCGCGGCTTTGGGGGCACCCTCACATGCCGAAGCAACGGCCATCAGCGTGCAGTCCACAGGCAAAGGGATCAGTCAACAGGCCTATGCACTACGCAAGAAAATACTGGAAGTTGACTCATGGGCACGGATTGCCTCTCAGCCCGTCATCGAGGTGCACCCGGAGGTCTGCTTCGCCGTGATGAACGGTGAGGCGTTGCGGCATCCCAAGTCGTCATGGGCAGGCTTCGAGCAGAGGCGCAGGATCTTGGCGAAGTCAGGATTCTGCCTCCCGTCCGACCTCGGAACCGCCGGTGAACTGGCTGCGACGGATGACGTCCTCGACGCAGCAGCTGCAGCTTGGACCGCAGCGCGCTTCGCGCAAGGGACCGCTGTCTCGTATCCGTCGACACCCGAGAACTTCGGTGACGGCCACGAGGCTGCGATCTGGGCATAGGCCAACTACTCCGCTGATCGACTTGTCTGTCATGAGACTAGGAACATTCCGCCGCGTAGCGCGCCGAAGTCGCCGGTCAGCGTAGGAGTGGCTCCTTCCCCGCCAGGTCGGGTTTCGTGGACCACCGGAGGCGTCTTGCCGCTCGCGAGTAACCTGACCGGGTCGAAGGGGGCAACACATGACGAGCAACGCAGCACCGGGGTGGCACCCCGACCCGATGGGGCGCTTCGAGCACAGGTACTGGGACGGCAGTCAGTGGACCGAGCACGTCAGCGCGGGCGGCTCGCAGTCCACTGATCCACTACAGCCACCGAGCCCGGCCCATGAGGAAGACCGCGAGCCTGCCGTGCCTGTGGAGGCAGCCGTACACCAACCGGATCACCAATCTCCGACAGCCCAGACACCCCCTCCGGCGGAGGGGGAAGCTGTGACACCGACGGCCAGCGCCGCCACGGAGAAGATCACAACGTTCAACGCCAAGCGTGTGGCCACCCAGCTCCAGGCTGAGAACCAACACCTCCACCGAGAGGTTGCCCGTTGCGAGCGCCTGCTGTCCGATATGGGCGTGCTCGACATGGTGGCCCGCGAGCAGCGCATGGCCACTCAGCGCGAAACCGAGGAGGCCCTGCGCCGCCGCGTCGCCGACCTCCAGCGGCAGGCCAGCGAGCTGGACCGCCAGGTGATCATCAACAGGGACCGTCTCGTGCTTGAAGAGGTCGGGCTCTTCGACTTTGAGCACCCTGCTGAGTCCTCAGCGGCGTTGGCAACAGAACTGGAGTCGCTCCGGTCAGAGATACGGCAGACGAACAAGCTCGGGTCGGCGATCACGGCCACATCGAACTTCACGTTCAACAACTCCGCGTCCAAGGGACAGACGTTCGTCAACCAGATGAGCCGAATCATGCTCCGCGCTTACAACGCCGAGGCCGAGAACGCTGTCAAGACCGTCAAGGCCGGCAACCTTGCCTCTGCGCAAAAGCGGCTATCCACGGCCCGGGAGCAGATCGCCAAACAGGGCCGGATGATCGACCTCTCGGTCACTGACCGCTACCACTGGCTTCGCCTCAAGGAGCTCGAGCTGGCGGCCCGCCACCAGCAGGCCAAGACTGCAGACCGGGAGAAGGATCGCGAGCGCAGGGCCGAACTGCGCGAGCAGAAGGCCCTTGAGGGCGAAATCAAGCGTGAGAAGGAACGCCTGGAGAAGGAACGGGCCCATTACTTCAACTCGATTCAACGGATGCGCGACTCCGGTGATTCCAGCGGGGCCGAAGCGTTGCAGGGTGAACTGGACCGCATCGACGCCGAGATCGCTGCGGCGGATTACCGTGCCGCCAACATCCGTGCGGGCTACGTCTACGTCATCTCGAACATCGGGGCGTTCGGTGAGGGCGTTGTCAAGATCGGGATGACGCGGCGCCTCGAGCCCGAAGACCGCATCCGAGAACTCAGCGACGCGTCAGTCCCCTTCAACTTCGACGTCCATGCACTCTTCTTCAGCGAAGATGCCGTCACCGTGGAAGCGGTGCTCCACCGAGAGTTCGCGGCCGAGAGGCTGAACAAGGTCAACACACGACGCGAGTTCTTCCGGGTGCACCCGCAACAGGTTCTCCACGCGCTCACCGAACACAAGGTTTCGGTGCTGGAGTTCACCACCCACGCGGCCGCAGACGACTACCGAATGAGTTGGCCCGATGGATACCCGCTAGATCGCGAAGCTGGAGCTGTCGTTGCGGGTGAGCCCGCGCCCAATTAGGCCTTGAGCCAACAAATGAAGGACAGGTCTCCGCACGGACTGCGGCCGTGGGTGAACCTGCGTCTCTTCGCCGCGTATGACGTGGCCCAGGTTTGCCAGCCGTCCGAACTGCCGCGATGGGTCCTGATCCGTCTCACGCAGTCTCATGCTCGTCGGTAGATCTCAAGATCGCTCCCCGGCTGACAACTGCTGCGGCTCAGGTCTGCTCGCGCAGATACCTCCCGAAGTGCGGAACGGTGAAGGCGATCCGCCCCCGCTCGGCGGAGTAGATCAGGCCCTTCTTCAGCAACGCGTCGCGTGCGGGGGAGAGGGACTGGGGCTTCTTGTCGAGGACTCGCGCAACCTCGGAGGTGGGGACGGACTCGATGTCGTCGAGTTCCTCCTCGCCCGTCGCTGCGACCTCGGCGGCGACGTCGGCCATGGCGCGCAGGTACTCCCGCTCGCCCGGGGTCGCCCGCTCGTAGCGCGAGCCGAAGAAGCCCACCGCCAGCTCCGACTCGGCCTCCGGAGAGGCGACCCGGACGTCGTCCGCGCGGATCGGGGACTGCGGCGCCTGGTCCCAGACCGCCTTGCCGTAGGCCTGGATGAAGTACGGGTAGCCGCCGGTCGCGAAGTACAGGGCGTCCAGCGCCTCCTGCTCGTACTCGGCCAGCTCGTCGGCCGCGGGTGCGGTGAGCGCGTGGTCGGCCTCCTCACGGGCCAGCCGGTCGATGCGCTGGTAGCGGAAGAGCCGCTCGCTGTAGGACTTGCTCGCCGACAGCACCGCCGGCAGGTGCGGCAGGCCCGCGCCGACGACGATGAGGGGCGCGCCGTTCTGACTCATCTCGTGGCAGGCCGCGCAGATCGCCGACACGTCGTCCGGGCCGAGGTCCTGCATCTCGTCGATGAAGACCGCGATGCCACGCCCGAGGTCCGCGGCCAGACCGCCGACGTCGGTGAAGAGCTCGACGAGGTCGATCTCGATGTCACCGGAGTCCGCGCGCCCCTTGATGGCCGGGACGTCGATGCCGGGGTTCCAGACCTCGCGCAGCTTCGTGCCGGGTTTGGCGTCGCGCTGGGCGAATGACTTGATCACGCCGAGCACGTGCGCGACCTCGTCCTCCTGGGTGTGGCCGAGCTCGCGGACCGCTTGGTGCAGCGCGCTGGAGAGCGGCCGGCGCAGCCCCTGGTCGGGTCGCGCCTCGAGCTTGCCCGTGCCCCACTTGGCGCGCACCGCGGCCGAGCGCAGCTGGTTGAGCAGCACCGTCTTGCCGACGCCGCGCAGGCCGGTCAGCATCAGGGAGCGCTCGGGGCGTCCGCTGACGATGCGCTTGAGCACGACGTCGAAGCGCGAGATCTGCTCGTCGCGGCCGGCGAGCTCGGGTGGGCGCTGGCCGGCGCCGGGGGCATAGGGGTTGGTGATCGGGTCCACGATGCGACCGTATCCGCATGTATAGGCGGTGACGGATATTTCGGCAGAGTCCGCAAGTCGTGTTGCGTGATGGTCCACGACAGGCGCGGGCGAAGGGGGGCGGCCGAGCCCCCCAGCACCCGATGTCGATATCTATTAGATTCTATTCTTCAGGGAAGAAAACAGAAGAATCGTGCATCGTTGCTGGTGACGCACGCCGTGTCCTGTCCGTCGGGCGCGGTTCGGCCAGCCGGGCCCGTGGTGAGACACTGCTCACATGGCCGCTGCGACCCCCTCTTCGTACTCCGTCACCATCCGCCTGCACACCTCTCCCGACTACGCCGTCGTCGGTCGGGTTGCCACGGTGCTCGCCGAGCAGGGCGGCATCGTCACCGCCATCGATATCGCCGACTCGCGGCACGACCGGCTCACCGTCGACGTCACCTGCTCGGGCATCAACGTCGACCACACCGACGGCCTGGTCGAGGCGGTGGAGTCGGTCGAGGGGGTGACCGTCCACAAGGTCTCCGACCGCACCTTCCTGCTCCATCTCGGCGGCAAGATCCAGGTCCGCTCCAAGGTCGCCCTGAAGACGCGTGACGACCTGTCGATGGCCTACACCCCGGGCGTCGGTCGCGTCTCCTCCGCGATCGCGAAGAACCCCGAGGACGCGCGTCGCCTGACGATCAAGGGCAACACGGTCGCCGTCGTCACCGACGGGTCCGCGGTCCTGGGTCTGGGCAACATCGGCCCCGAGGCCGCGATGCCGGTCATGGAGGGCAAGGCCGCCCTGTTCAAGCAGTTCGCCGACATCGACGCCTGGCCGATCTGCCTGGCCAGCCAGGACACCGACGAGATCGTGCGGGCGGTCGAGATGATCGCCCCCGGTTTCGGCGGCATCAACCTCGAGGACATCGCGGCCCCGCGCTGCTTCGAGATCGAGCGCCGCCTGCGCGAGAGCCTCGACATCCCCGTCTTCCACGACGACCAGCACGGCACCGCCATCGTCGTCCTCGCCGCCCTGCGCAACGCCCTGCGCGTCGTCGGCAAGCAGCTCGAGGACTCGCACGTCGTCGTCTCCGGTGGTGGCGCCGCCGGCTCGGCCATCGTCACCCTGCTGCTGGCCGCCGGGGCGAAGGACGTCGTCGTCTTCGACCGCGAGGGCCTGCTCTCCCGCGACGACGAGTCGCTCCTGCCCGCCAAGCAGGAGCTCGCCGCGCGGACCAACCCCCGCACGATCCGCGGCGACCTGCCGGACGGACTGCAGGACGCCGATGTCTTCATCGGCGTCTCCGCACCGAACCTGCTCAAGGCCGAGTGGATCCGCGACCACATGGCGCAGGACCCGATCGTCTTCGCCCTGGCCAACCCGGACCCGGAGATCGACCCGGCCGAGGCCGCCCAGTACGCCAAGGTCGTCGCCTCGGGCCGCAGCGACTACCCCAACCAGATCAACAACGTCCTCGCCTTCCCCGGCGTCTTCCGCGGGCTGCTGGACGCACACGCCGAGAACGTCACCACCGACATGCTCATCCGCGCCGCCGATGCCATCGCCGGGGTCGTCACCGACGAGGAGATCAACCCCTCCTACATCATCCCGAGCGTCTTCCACTCCGAGGTGGCCGACGCCGTCGCCGTCGCGATCTCGGGCGAGGGCAAGTCCACCACCGGCACGCCGACCGGGCCGATCAAGGTCGGTTCCCGCTCCACGGCCGCACCGGTGGACGACACGGGCATCCTCCCCCGCGTGCGGTAGGCGGACGCGGGCCGATGGGAGCGTGGTCCGGCTCAGGGAGCGAGGAACGAGCGACCAAGGACCACGTTGCCATCGGGCTGCGCGAAGCGGTCGCCCGCAGGATGGCAGGCTTGACCACGTGAACGAGCCGCGCACCTACCGCAAGGACACCTCCGCCGCGCCCCGTGGCTACTCCTCCTGGGAGGCGGCCGGGCTGCTCTGGCTCGCCGAGGCCGAGGAGGGCGGCGGCGCCCACGTCGCCGAGCTGCGGGACGTCGACATCACCCACATCGACCTCGTGCAGTACGCCCCGGCGCCCTCGACGAATGTCGCAGCCGACGAGTTCGGCGCCGCCCTCGCAGCCACCCACGCCGCAGGTGCGCCGGCCTTCGGTGCCCCGCCCGCACGGTGGACCAGCCACGGCTTCATCGGACCCGGGGAGTCCCCGATGCCGATGCCGGTGGAGCCGACGCAGTCGTGGGGCGCCTTCTTCGCCGAGCAGCGCATCCGTCACATGCTGCGCGCCGGGCGGTCCCAGGGGTTGTGGCAGGAGGAGGGCGAGCTCATCGAGCGCGTCGCCGCCCGCCTGGAGTCCGGTGAGTTCGACGACGGCCGCCCGCCCGCGCGGATCCACGGCGACCTGTGGGCCGGCAACGTGCTGTGGACCCGGGAGGGCGCCGTCCTCATCGACCCGGCCGCGCACGGCGGCCACCCCGAGACCGACCTCGCGATGCTCCTGCTCTTCACCGCGCCGCACATCGCCCGCATCATCGCCGCGTACGACGAGGCCGCGCCCCTGGCTGACGGCTGGCAGGAGCGCGTCGGTCTGCACCAGCTCTTCCCGGTGATGGTCCACGCGGTGATCTTCGGTGGTGGCTACGTCCAGCAGGCCGTGGACATGGCGCGCAAGTACGCCTGACCCTCACCCGGCGTACAGCGCCTCGATCTCCTCGGCGTAGGCGTCGTCGATCGGCTTGCGGCGCAGCTTCAGCGTCGGCGTGAGCACGTCGCTGCCCGGTGCCCAGTACTCGGGGAGCACCCGGAACCGCTTGACCTGCTCCACGCGCGAGAGCTTGGCATTGCCCGCCTCGATTCCCTTGTCGATCTCGGCGACGAGCGCCGGGTGCTCCGCGAGGACAGCCGGGTCGGCGGCGACCCCGGCCTTCTCGGCGAACGCGGCGGCCGCGTCCGGGTCGAGCGTCACCAGGGCGACGTTGTAGGGACGGCCATCACCCACGACGACGATCGTCGCGGCCAGCGGAGTGGTCACCTTGAGCGTGTTCTCGATGGTCGAGGGGGACATGTTCTTGCCGCCGGAGCTGATGATCAGCTCCTTCTTGCGGTCGGTGATCGTCAGGTAACCGTCCTCGTCGAGTGTGCCGACGTCCCCGGTGTGCAGCCACTCGTCCTCGTCGATCGCCTCGGCGGTCTTCTCGGGGTCGTGTCGGTAGCCGGTCATGATGCCCGGCCCGCGGAAGAGGACCTCGCCGTCCTCGGCGATGCGCAGCTCGCAGCCCGGGATCGCGGGACCGACGGTCCCGACCTTGATCTTCTCCGGGGGGTTGATCGTGCCCGCCCCGGTCAGCTCGGACATGCCCCAGAGCTCGCAGACGTTGACGCCGATCCCCATGAAGAAGGACAACGTCTCCGGCGCGATCGCCGCAGCGCCCGACCACGCCCAGCGCAGCTCGTCCAGTCCGAGCGCGGCGCGGACCTTGCTCAGCACGAGGCGGTCGGCGAGCCGGTACTGCACGGCCTGCGTGCCGGTGAGCGGCTGGCCGGCCAGGAGGGCGGCGCCCTGCTTCTCGGCCATCTGCAGGGCCCAGCCGCCGAGCTTCCGCTTCACCGGGCTCTCGGCCGCCGCGGTCTTGGCCTCGATGCCCATCTTGATCTTCTCCCACACCCGGGGCACGGCGAACCAGACCGTCGGGCGGGCGTCCGGCAGAGCAACGGCGATCGTCCTGGGGTCGGGAACGTAGGTGACCTGGACCCCCTTCGTCAGACCGAAGTACTGGGCTGACGCGCGGTCGGCGATGTGGGCAGAGGGCAGGAAGGAGGTGATCCGGTCCCCGAAGTGCACGTCGACGACCTGGGAGGCGGCCGCGGTCGTCAGCATCACGTTGGCGTGGGTGAGCTGGACCCCCTTCGGCGGACCGGTGGTACCGGAGGTGTAGATCAGCGTGACGAGGTCGTCCGGCTGGACCGCCCGCCAGGCGGCCTCGAAGTCGAAGGCGGGGTCGCCGACGGCCTCGAGGTCGGCGAGGCTGTGGGTCGCGCCCTCCGGGGTGCCGTCCACGACGATGATGTGATCGAGGGCGACCCCGGAGTCGAGGATGGCCGGCAGCAGGGCGGTCTCCGTGACCGCGATCCGGTTGCCGGCATTGCCGAAGAGGTACTCGATCTGCTCCGGAGCCGACGTGTTGTAGATGGAGAACGGCGCCATGCCCAGGTGCATGGCGCCGGCGTCGACCCAGGCGAACTCGGGCCGGTTGGTGAGCATGATCCCGAGTGTGTCCCCGCGCCGGTACCCGAGGGCGGCCAGACCGGCGGTCACCGACTGCACGTGGTCGCCGTACTCGGCCCACGTGATCGAGACGGCGTCCCCGGCCGTGCGCAGCGCGACCGCCTCCGGGTCGACGGTCAGGGTGTGCTGGAAGGCTTCGCAGAGGGTGGCGGCGTCAGCCATGGCGTCTCCATCGCAGGTGCCCTCCACGGTGAGGGCGATGCCACAGAGTAGGGCTCGCCGACGTCGCGCCACAAGGACGACGCCGCCCCGCTGCTTCCGGGCGAAGGGGGGGACATCCCCCCTTCGCCTTGGGGGAGAACTCGGCAGACCCGGCCGTCACCGGCTGCGAGAGTTGTCCTCGTGACCACGCAGACGATGAATCCACCACTGGAGCGGCTGGAGCGGCCGAGCCTCGGGCGACGCTGGCTCGCCGGCTGGGGGAGTGTCCTGCTGCTCGTGACGAGCGTGCTGACCTCCTTCGGGGCCTTCGTGCTGACCATCGCGATCGTCAGCGCCGCCGTGCTGATCACCGTCGGGGGCCTGGGTCTGCTGCTGCTCATCCCGCTCGTCTGGCTGGCCGGTGTGCTCGGCCACGGGGAGCGCCACCGGATCGTCGCGCTCTCCGGTCGGCGGGTCCATCCGCCGGCGCGGCGTGACCAGCCGCTGTGGCGGCGGCTGCTCCTCGACGAGCACTCCTGGCGCAGCGTGGCCTACTTCGTCCTGCACTCGATGTGGGGTGCCGTCACCGGGTGGATCGCCCTGACCGCGCTGGCCCAAGCACTGCTGCTCCTGCTGCTCCCCGCCTTCGCCGGCGGCATCCCGGACGAGGGGATCTCCCTCTTCGGCTTCCTCACCGTGGACGGGATCGTGGCGCTGTCCGTCGTGTGGGTGATCGCCGTCGTCACCGTCCTGCTGCTGCCACCCGTCGCCCATCTGGTGACCTCCGTCGACGTGATGCTCGCCCGGTGGCTGCTCGGCCGGGACGAGGGCAAGGTGCTCGAGCACCTCACCGCCCGCGTCGACACCCTCACCGACTCCCGCCGCGAGGCCGTGGACTCCGTCGAGACCGAGCGCCGCCGGATCGAGCGGGACCTGCACGACGGGCCGCAGCAGCGCCTGGTCTCCATCGCGATGACCCTCGGCATGGCCCAGCAGGCAATCCACGAGGACCCGCAGACCGCGGCCGGGCTCGTGGACGAGGCACACCGCTCGGCCAAGGAGGCCATCGTCGAGATGCGCCACGTCGCCCGCGGGATCGTCCCCCCGATCCTCGCCGACCGTGGCCTGGAGGCCGCGCTGCCCGCGCTCGCCGCCCGCTCCGCGGTCCCGGTGTCCGTGGACGTGCGCGACGTGGGCCGGCTCGACCCGACGACCGAGGCGATCGCGTACTTCGTCGTCAGCGAGGCGCTGACCAATGTCGCCAAGCACTCCGGTGCCGGGCGGGCCCACGTGGGCGTCACCCGCGACGAGCAGCACCTGACGACGATCGTCACCGACGACGGCCGGGGCGACGCCGATCCGGCCCGCGGTACCGGCCTGACCGGGCTGCGCCAGCGGGTCAGCGCCGTTGACGGTGCCCTCCAGGTCGACTCCCCACCCGGGGGAGGGACTCGTCTGACCGCAACCCTCCCCCTTCGCACCGGACGGAGCCTGTCATGAGCGACCGGACCACCCCCACCAAGGTCGTGCTGGCCGAGGACTCGGTCCTGCTGCGCGACGGCATCGTGCGGCTGCTGACCTCGGCGGGCTTCGAGGTGGCGGCCGCGTGCCCCGACGCGCAGACCTTCCTGGCCGCCGTCGAGGAGCACGGCCCCGACCTCGTCGTCGTCGACGTGCGGATGCCCCCGACCTTCACCTCCGAGGGCATCGTCGCCGCGCTGCGGGTCCGCGAGAGCCACCCCGAGACCGCCGTCATGGTGCTCAGCCAGTACGTCGAGGAGCAGTACGCCACCGAGCTCGTGGCCTCCCGGTCGAAGGGGGTGGGCTACCTCCTCAAGGACCGCGTCGCCGACACGAGTGACTTCATCGCCGCCGTGCGGGACGTCGCCGGCGGCGGCACCGTCCTCGACCCCGAGGTCGTCACCCAGCTGCTCACGCGGGCCCGACACGCCGACCCGCTCGCGGCGCTCACCCCGCGCGAGCGGGACGTGCTCGACCTGATGGCCCAGGGCCGGACGAACTCCGCGATCGCCACCGAGCTCTTCGTCTCCCACGGTGCGGTCGAGAAGCACGTGACCTCGATCTTCACCAAGCTCGACCTGCCGCCCGCCGAGGGTGACCACCGCCGGGTGCTCGCCGTGCTCCGCTGGCTCGACCAGGAGGACTGACCGATGACCCAGACCCCGACACCCATCCCTCCCGGCGTGCCACAGGACCCGGAGCTGCGCGAGCGGTACCTCCTCGATGCCGAGCGGGCCCGGCAGGACAAGCGCTCCGAGTCGGCCCGGATGGCCGCGGAGGTCCCCCCTTCGCGCACACCGTCCGGCCCGATCTGGGTGGTCGCGGCACTGGTGTCCCTGGTCCTGGTGGTGGGCACCGGCGCGGCCCTGGCCGGACCCATGCTCAGGCAGAGCGAGGCGACCGAGCGTCCGCTTCCGGTGGCGCTCTCCCGGGTGGAGGTGGGCAACGGCACCGGTGACGTGCGCGTGCGCGTCGCCGAGCCCGGTGAGCGCCCGGCGGTCACCTCCACGGTCGAGTGGGGGCTGCGCAGGCCCACGACCCGCATCGACGTCTCCGGCAGCACGGCGGCGCTGCACGGCGAGTGCCCGAACGGCTTCATCACGGTGTGCAGCACGGACTGGCTGGTCGTCGTCCCGGCCGGCACTGCCATCGACATCAGTCAGGGCCTCGGCGGCGTCACGGTCGAGGGACCGCGCGGTGAGCTCGACATCGAGGCGGGCGTCGGGGACATCGAGATCACCGAAGCGCAGTCGCAGCAGATCGACGTGCGGACGGGCGTCGGGTCCGTGCGGATCGAGTCGGTGGAACCACCGCAGGTCCTGCAGGCCTCCGTCGGAGTGGGCGACCTGACGGCTCGCCTGCCGGGGACCGCCACCTACGACATGGACACCGACGTCGGGACCGGCGAGGTCAGCAACACGCTCGGTAGTACCCCGGGAGCGGACCATCGGGCCCACCTGGAGGTCGGCGTCGGCGAGATGAACGTCGCCGGCTCCTGACGGCTCGAACCCGACCGATCGTCATCGACGTGCCTGATCGGATCTCGTGCGTCGTAGCGCAGCGGGACCATGGGGCCCTCGCGGTCACCGCCCCGTGTGGGCCTCAGGAGCCGTCCGGCGCAGACCGGTCAACAGCCCGCCGATGAGGGCCGGGACGGCCACGAGGGAGGTCAGGAACGGCCCGATCTCCCACAGGTCGGACACGACGACACCGCTGTCAGGAGGCCAGGGGTCGAACGTCGCGATCATCGCCACCGCGACGAGGACGGCGGTGGCGACCCAGATGACCACGGTCGAGAGGACCCCGACCCGCCGCCCGTCGATCAGACCGCCGAGTCCGGAGAGCACCATGAGCAGGACGAAGGTGAGCAGACCGGCCCCGATGTTCGCGCCGCCGGAGGTGTCGAGCAGGCCCACGAACCACGACAGCCCGAGGTGCACCCCGATCACCGTGACCGTACGCACGGCGATGTCACGCAGGATGCAGGCGGTGGTGGTCATGGAGACATCCTTCCGCGATCGAGGTCAGGGCACATCCGCACGCGTACTCACTCGCGACCACGTCCGACCCCTCGTGCCGCCGTCGGACGGGATCACTTGAGGAACTTGCTGGTGCGCCGGTCGGCGAGCACCTTGCCGTCGGTCTGGCAGGTGGCGCAGTACTGCAGTGAGCGGTCGGCGAAGCTGACCTCGCGCACCACGTCCCCGCACACCGGGCACGCCCCGCCGGTACGGCCGTGGACGCGCATCCTCTCGCGCTTGGCGTCCTTGAGCTCCTTCGCCGGTCTGCCGGAGGCGGCGGCGACCGCGTCGGTCAGGGTCGTGCGCAGGGCCCGGTAGAGCACGTCGACCTCGTCGTCGGTGAGCTTCGCGGCATGGGCGAAGGGAGACAGCCGCGCCACGTGCAGCACCTCGTCGGAGTAGGCATTGCCGACGCCGGCGATGAGGGACTGGTCGCGCAGGACGCCCTTGATCTGCGCCGACCGCCCGGCGAGGACCTCGCCGAAGGCCTCCCGGGTGAAGCCCGGTGAGAGCGGGTCCGGGCCGAGGCGGGCGACACCCGGCACGTCCTGCACGTCCCGGACCAGGTAGGCGGCGACGCTCTTCCTCGTCCCCGCCTCGGTCAGGTCGAAGCCGGAGCCGTCGGACATCCGCAGCCGTAGCGCGATCGGTGACGTGCCCGGGCGCAGCATGGTCCGGGGCAGCTCCTCGCTGAATCGGACCCATCCCGCGCGGGCCAGGTGGATCACCAGGTGCGTCCCGTCGCAGTCGACGTCGAGGAACTTCCCGTGCCGGTGCACCCCGTCGACCGGGGCGCCGGAGAGCGCCTGCGGCGGTGGGTCGACCGTCTTGAGGACGGTGAAGGAGGCGAGCTCCAGCGCCTCGACCGCGTGCCCGCGCAGCCGCTCGTCGAGGAAGTCGACGAGTCCCTGCACCTCGGGCAGCTCAGGCATCGCGTCGCTCCGCAGGTGCGATCCCGAGGGCCTGGCGCATCTGCTCCAGCATCGTGTAGCCGTCCGCCGCATGGCAGATCGGTAGCTGGACCCCGACGTGCTGCTCGTAGGCGTCGGTCGCGATCGGGGTGAAGTGGCTCAGCAGCTGCTCGGTCGCGGACAGCACCCGGATACCGATCGCCCGCACGCGGTCGGGACGCTGCTCGGCGAACTCGCCGTAGATGCTCGGGTCGTGCTGCCCGTCGTCACCGATGAGCACCCACCTCACCTCGGGCAGCTCGCGCGCCAGCCGGTGCAGGCAGGCGCGCTTGTGGTCCTGGCCCGAGCGGAACCAGCCGGTGTTGGTCGGACCCCAGTCGGTCATGAGCATCGGTCCGAGCGGGTAGCCGGCCCGACGCAGGAACCGGGTCAGCGGTGGCACGGCGTTCCACGCGCCCGTCGAGACGTAGATGATCGGCGCGTTCGGGTGCTCCCGCAGCAGCTCGCGGTACATCGTCGCCATGCCCGGCACGGCCCGGCGGGTGCCCTCGTGACGGAAGAAGGTGTTGTACGCGGCGATCATCGGCCGCGGCATCGTCGTGGTGATGATGGTGTCGTCGATGTCGGAGACGATGCCGAAGGTCTCCTGCGGGTCGACGATGAAGACCGCCGCCGTCGTGTCCGCGGCCCGGGGCGAGGAGACGTGCAGGTGGTGCCAGCCCGGCGCCAGGTCGTGGCCGGTGATCGTCAGGTCGAGGATGCCCGACCGGTCCACGCGGGTCCGGAACTCCTTCTCCCCGACGGTCACGGTGACCGGCTCGCCACTGGCCGGGGTGGCGAAGAAGAAGCGCCACCCCCTTCGCTCGTTGTCGGCGGTCCGCAGCTCCAGCCAGGTCGCCCGCGCATCGGCCGCGGCGGGCGCGTAGGGGCGGCGGGTCATCAGGACCCGGCCGAGGACGCGGACCCGGTCGACGCTGCCGTATCCGGTGTGGGCGAGCACGCGTGTGCCCCAACCACGGCGACGCATGGCGCCCGCCACTTGGCGGTGCCAGGCGTCCTCGATGATCGCGGCGAAGTGCGGTCTCGGCATGGTCCCGAGCCTAGGGGAGGATGGCCGGGTGAGTGACCCGACGAAGGGGGAGGTCCGTCACCTCGACATGGTGTCGATGGGGTGCCGGTGGGTGCTCGACGTGTCCGAGCTCGACGAGGCCCCTGCCGCGGAGACCGCCGCCCGGTGGCGGCGGTGCATCGACTTGGCCGGCCGGAGCACACCGATCCTCGACGACGAGCCGCAGACGGTCCGCGCCACGGCCACCCGACAGTCCTACGACCTCTCCCGCGAGCTGACCCGCACGGGCCTGGTGCGACTGCGCGGCCGGGTCACCCTCCTGCACGCGGCGGCGCTCGCCGACGACTCGGGGCGTGCGCTCGCCCTCGTCGCCCCCTCGGGCGGCGGCAAGTCGACCGCCACGCGGGTCCTCGGCCGAGCGTTGGGGTACCTCTCGGACGAGACACTCGTGCTCCTCGAGGACCACGCGATCGCCCCCCACCCCAAACCGCCCTCCCTGGTCGTCGACCCGGCCGACCGCTGGCGCAAGCACGAGCCGTCGCCGGACGAGCTCGGACTCGGCCCGACGCCCGGGCACGCCCGGCTGGCACGGCTGCTCACCCTCGATCGCGACACGGACGTCACCGAGCCGTCCATCGAGCCGGTCGGCCTGATCGACCAGCTCCTCGCGGTGCTGCCCGAGACCTCCTCGGCCTGGCTGGTGCCGGACGGCCTGGACCGGCTGGCCCGCGCGGTCACCGTCGGCGGGGCACCGGCTCGGATGCGTTACGCCGAGGTCGACACCTGCCACGACCTGGTGCGCGAGCACCTGGCAGCGCCCGGGACGGCGCCACCGATCTGGGAGCACCTGCCGCCCGACGCGACGGAGCAACTGACCACAGAGCAGGTCACCGGCGCGGACCCGGCGACCTCGCAGGTGAGCGGCGCCGACCTGGACGGGGCGGACCGCCTGGTGCGGGCGCCGTGGTCGGATGCCATCGCGCACGACGGCGAGGTGCTCGTGCTGGCCGGGCCGCGCCCCCTTCGTCTGGCCGGCGCCGGGGCCGCCCTCTGGCTGGGTGCCCGCCCCGGGCACACCCTCGACGAGCTCACCGACGTGGTCGTCGCCGAGCTCGGGGAGCACCCCGACAGCGGCGCCCTCGTCCGCGCCGCGGCCGCTGACCTGCTGCGCCACGGGGTGCTCGCGCTAGCGTGAGGCCATGATCCTGATCGTCGTGAAGTACAAGACCAAGCCCGAGTGGACACAGCAGTGGCCCGAGCTCGTCACGGAGTTCACGCAGGCCACCCGCGCCGAGCCGGGGAACATCTTCTTCGAGTGGAGCAAGAGCCTCGAGGACGAGCACGAGTGGGTGCTCGTCGAGGCCTTCCAGGACGACGCGGGCGAGGCCCACGTGACCAGCGACCACTTCGCCAAGGGCCTGGCGGCCATGAAGCCCGCCCTCGCCGAGACCCCGCGCATCATCAGCCGCGTCGTCGACGGCTCCGGGTGGGAGGAGATGGGCGAGCTGCGGGTCGACTGACGCCTCGTGAGCCCCTCGAATATCGGGTGACCCGATATTCGTCTGGTTCACCGGAGTATCGAACTCCTGCGAACCCCAAGAAACTCCAGCCAGGCGGGTGCTCAGCCCTGGACGAAGGGGGCGACCCGCTCCTTCGGGCGGCCGATGATCGCCCGGTCGTCCTTGACGATGACGGGCCGCTGCATCAGGCGGGGGTGCTCGACGAGCACGGCGACGACTTGGTCGACCGTGGCGACGTCAGCGTCGGTCAGGCCCTGGTCCTTGAAGAAGGAATCCCGGCGCACGAGGTCGCTCGGCTCGTCCTCGAGCTTGCCGATCAGCTCGCGCAGGGCCGCCTCGTCGAGGGGCTCCTTGAGGTACTGGACGACCTCCGCCTGCGCGCCGGACGCGTCGAGGGTCTCGAGGGCGGAGCGGGAGGTCGAGCACTTCGGGTTGTGCAGCACGGTGAGGTCACTCATGCCCGCCACGGTAGCGCTGCCTACCGGGCCTGATAGACCGTGACCGTCTCCTCACCGGCGGCGCCCGCGCTGATCACGGCGAAGCGCTCGGCGGTCCCGGACGGGTCGAGCGCCTTGATGACCCGCACACCGTCCCACTGGCCGTCGACCGACCACGCCTGCTCGCCCGTCTCGGGATCGAGCGCGGTGAGGCCGTCCTCGTCGGCGACGAGGAGGTGCTCGCCGTCGCAGGAGATGGCCGCGTCGCCCGAGAGGGGGCGCTGCCACAGCTCGCTGCCGTCGTCGAGCGCTCGCATGGACACCGCGTGCGCCGACTCGTCCTCGGTCAGGGCGACGGCGCCACCACACACACTGCTCAGTGCCGTGCCGGCGGGGACGGTCCACAGCGGCTCCTCGTCCACGTCCCCGGCCGGGAGCATCTTGGTGCGGCCGGCGTCGAGCAGGAAG
This sequence comes from Janibacter sp. A1S7, assembly GCF_037198315.1. Taxonomy (NCBI): domain Bacteria; kingdom Bacillati; phylum Actinomycetota; class Actinomycetes; order Micrococcales; family Intrasporangiaceae; genus Janibacter; species Janibacter alittae. The sequence goes on from NZ_CP144913.1 coordinate 134,511, forward strand.
CGGTAGTCCGCAGCGCTGCCGTCGTCGACGAAGGAGTGCACGGACTCGCTGAGCCCGGTGAGCGCGTCGGCGTTGTCGGCGGACATCGTGACGCGATCGCCGGTCTCCGCGGACAGGGCGAAGGGCTCACCGTCCTGCGAGGTCACGTGGGTGATGACGATCTGGTCGCCCAGGCGGTAGGTCTCGCTGAGGATCCCGTTGCCGATGCTGGCGGGGGACTGGTGGTGCCAGACGATCGACCCGTCGGCGGCGATCTGTGCGGCGTGCACCGAGGCCGTCCGGGTCCTGGCGTCGTCCTCCTGGACGAGGACGCTCACGTGGTAGGCGTCGCCGCGACGCTCCGCGCTCATCCCGACGATGCTCGACTCCTCGGGGGCGGGTGCCTCGACGAAGGGGGCTCGCGCGACCTGCTCACCGTTCTCCGCCGAGATGGTGCGGAAGGCGTACTGGCCGGGCCCCGTCTCGACGCAGACCAGCGACTCGGCGCTCCCGCCCAAGCAGATCTCGCCGGCGTCGGCCTGTCCCGGCGGGACTGGCGCGGAGTTCGACCACGCCGTCGTGCCGGTGGTCAGATCGAGCGCGGTGCGGAAGGCGTGGCGGCCCTCCCTGCTGTTGCTCCCGACCGTCCCTTCGGCCACGACGGTGTCGGTGCTCAGCGGTCGCCAGGTGACCACGCACGCCGACTCTCGGCACTCACCCCGCGGGTCCATCTCGGCAACGGGGAGGGTGAACAGCTCCTTGGGGGCACTGCCCATCGACGCCAGCAGGTCGTGGGTCGGCGGGCGGCCGGTGTCGCGGATCGCATCCACGCGCTCCTGCGCCTGCACTGCCTGCTCACCCTGCGGCGCGGGCTCGTCAGCACCGACGAGGCTGCACCCGGTGAGGACGCCGACGGCCAGGACAGCGCCGATCGCGCGGATCCGCGATGTGTGCGTCATGCCAGCAAGGTCCTCTCCGGTCTGTCGGTTCGCGTTGCTCAGGCGTCGGCGTAGTCGACGACGACGGCCGCGTGGTCGCTGACCCGCGTGTCAGCGCTGGCCGGTCGATCTGTCCCGGCGGTCACCGCACGCGTGGCCAGCGACGGCGTCGCCAGGTGGTAGTCGATCCGCCAGCCGGTGTCCCGGTCGAAGGCGCCACCCATCCACGACCACCATGACATCGGGCCGTCCGCGTCGGGGTGCACGCGCCGCACGACGTCCACGAGCGTGCGCGGCGAGGTGATCGAGGAGAACCACTCCCGCTCCTCGGGCAGGAAACCCTCGGACTTGGCGTTCCCCCGCCAGTTGGTCAGGTCCTGACGGGTGTGGGCGACGTTGAGGTCGCCCAGGAGCAGGAACTCCCGGCCGGCTGCCTTCGCTGCCTTGCGGGAGCGGTCGAGCTGCCGGGCGAACGAGGCGAGGAAAGCCATCTTGCGGTCGTACTTCGCTCCGCCGTCGGGCTGCTCACGACCACCCGGCTTCTGCAGGTGGGCCGGCAGACCCCCCTTCGGCAGGTAGAGCGAGGCGACGGTCACCGGCGGGGAGTGCGGAGTCGACACCAGGTCGACTTCCACGTACCTCCCCTCGGAGGCGAAGGGGGAGAGCCCTCGCGCCATCGTCCCGGGCGGGGAGGGCTCACGGTGGGTGTGCTCCTCGCCGGGCGCACGCATCAGCACCTCGCCGTCCCAGGTGCGCACCGCGGCAGGACGCTCGCGGGTGAGCACGGCGACACCGTTGCGCCCGGCGACGTGACCGGGCTCGTAGGTCAGGTGGTACCCGCCGAAGACGCCCTCCGGCAGCTTGTCCGGGGAGCAGCGGACCTCCTGCAGGGCGACGACGTCCGGGTCCCGCTCGGCGAGCCAGGACTCGAAGCCGCGGCGCTGCGCCGCCCGGATGCCGTTGACGTTGAAGGTGGCGACGCGCATGCGGGCCGGGTCAGGCGCCGATCGCGGCGAAGTCGTCCGCGGTGGGCTTGGCGGTGATGTCCTCGTGCTCGGTGTGCTTGGTCAGCCACTTCTTGACGTAGGGGCAGATCGGGATCACCGTCAGGCCCTCCTCTCGGGTGGCGGCGATCGCCTCGGCGACGACGATCCCGGCCAGGCCCTGCCCGCCGAACTCCTCACCGATCTCGGTGTGGAAGAAGATCCGGTGTCCGTCCCGGTCGAGGAACTGGGCGAACCCGGCGACGGTTCCGTCGCTGGTGATCTCGAACCGGTCCGGGTTGCTCTCACGGGTCACGGAGGTACTCATGGAGCCCACTGTGCCACGCGCCCAACGTGTGAGGGACGTCACTTCCGCGGATTCATGGGGCTGTGATGACCTTCTCACCCACGGGACCGGCATTCGGATCCAGCGCCCTGGCCGCTACCGTGTCCCTCCTGAACCTGCCCCGACGACGATGGAGATCTGCATGTCCGCTCCCGCGCTCCACCCCCTCTTCACAAGCCATTTCGATGAGGTGATCGCCCGCAACCCCGGTGAGAAGGAGTTCCACCAGGCTGTCTACGAGGTGATGTCGTCGCTGTCGCCGATCGCCGGCCGGGTTCCCGAGTACGCCCAGTGGTCGATCATGCAGCGCATCTGCGAGCCGGAGCGCCAGATCATCTTCCGCGTCCCGTGGACGACCGACACCGGCGAGGTCCAGATCAACCGGGGCTTCCGCGTCGAGTTCAACTCCGCGCTCGGACCGTACAAGGGGGGTCTGCGCTTCCACCCGAGCGTGAACCTGTCGATCATCAAGTTCCTCGGCTTCGAGCAGGTCTTCAAGAACTCCCTGACCGGCATGCCCATCGGCGGTGGCAAGGGCGGCTCCGACTTCGACCCCAAGGGTCGCTCGGACCAGGAGATCATGCGCTTCTGCCAGTCCTTCATGACCGAGCTCTACCGCCACATCGGCGAGTACACGGACGTCCCCGCCGGCGACATCGGCGTCGGCGGCCGCGAGCTCGGCTACCTCTTCGGCCAGTACAAGCGCATCACCAACAGCTACGAGTCCGGCGTCCTCACCGGCAAGGGCCTGTCCTGGGGTGGCTCGCAGGTGCGTACCGAGGCGACCGGCTACGGCACCGTCTTCTTCGCCCAGGAGATGCTCAAGGAGAAGGGCGAGTCCCTCGACGGCAAGACCGTCGTCGTCTCCGGCTCCGGCAACGTCGCGACCTACGCGGTGGAGAAGATCCACCAGTTCGGCGGCAAGGTCATCGCCGTCTCCGACTCGGGTGGCTACGTGGTCGACGAGGACGGTATCGATCTCAAGCTGCTCCAGGAGATCAAGGAAGTCCAACGCGGCCGCCTGACCGACTACGCCGAGGCCAAGGGTGGCGCGGTGCGTCACGTCGAGAACGGCGCGATCTGGGATGTGGCCTGCGACGTCGCCCTCCCGTGCGCCACGCAGAACGAGCTGTCCGAGGAGCACGCCCACGCACTCGTCAAGAACGGCGTGCAGCTGGTCGCCGAAGGCGCGAACATGCCCTGCGTCCCGGGTGGGGTCGAGGTCTTCCGGGAGGCCGGCGTCCTCTACGCACCAGGAAAGGCCTCCAATGCCGGGGGTGTTGCCACCTCCGCCCTGGAGATGCAACAAAACGCCAGCCGTGACTCCTGGGGGTTCGAGGAGACCGAGGCGCGTCTCGAGGACATCATGCGCGACATCCACCGCAACTGCGTCGAGACCGCGGACGAGTTCGATGCCCCCGGTGACTACGTCACGGGCGCCAACCTCGCCGGGTACATCAAGGTCGCGGACGCGATGGTGGCGCAGGGCGTCATCTGATCTGCTCGTCCCCTCAACGAACTGCGGCTGGCTCTACTTCGTAGGGTCAGCCGCAGCTCGTGGTCAGCCACGACCTTCGCCACCTGTAGACTGATTCCAGCAGTCGCCCAGTTCTGCAGCGTGCTGCTCCTCTTCTTGCACCGATGCCAACGCGCCGCGACCGCCCTGTGCGGGTCCGCGCCGGGCAGAACCGAAGCATCACGACTCCGTTTGGAGCACCCCTTCGTGACCACCACGTTCGCCGACACCGGCGTACCCACCGTCCTGACCTCGATCCTCGAGAAGGACGGCATCACCACCCCCACCCCCATCCAGGCCGCGACGCTGCCGGACTCCCTCGCCGGACGCGACGTCCTCGGCCGTGGGCGCACCGGGTCGGGCAAGACCCTGGCCTTCGTGCTGCCGATGCTCGCCCGCCTCGCGGCCAGCAAGCAGCGCCCGCAGAGCAAGCGGCCCCGCGCCCTCATTCTCGCGCCGACTCGTGAGCTGGCGACCCAGATCGACGAGGCTCTCACCCCCTTCGCCAAGGCGCTCGGCATGCGCAGCCGCACCGTCTTCGGTGGCGTCGGCCAGAACCCCCAGGTCACCGCGATCGGCAAGGGTGTCGACGTCGTCGTGGCCTGCCCCGGCCGCCTCGAGGACCTGATGAACCAGGGCCACGTCAACCTCGACTCGATCGAGATCACGATCCTCGACGAGGCCGACCACATGGCCGACCTCGGCTTCCTCCCCGCGGTGAAGCGCATCCTCGACAAGACCCCGCGCGGCAGCCAGCGGATGCTCTTCTCCGCCACCCTCGACGGAGCGATCAACCAGATCGTCAAGCGCTACCTCGAGAACCCGAAGACCCACGAGGCCGACTCGGCGCAGTCCCCGGTCGCGAAGATGAGCCACCACGTGCTGCACATCCAGTCCACGCAGCACATGCAGGTCCTCACCGACCTCGTCGCCGCCCCCGGTCGCAAGGTCGTCTTCACCCGCACCAAGCACCGCGCCAAGCGGATGGCCCGCCAGCTCAACGCCGCCGGTGTCCCCGCGGTCGAGCTGCACGGCAACCTCAGCCAGGGTGCCCGCACCCGGTCGATGGACGCCTTCCACTCCGGCGCGGCCCAGACCCTCGTCGCGACGGACATCGCCGCCCGCGGCATCCACGTCGACGACGTCGCCCTGGTCATCCACGCCGACCCGCCGGTCGAGCACAAGGCCTACCTCCACCGCTCGGGCCGCACCGCCCGCGCGGGCGCCGAGGGCACGGTCGTCACGCTGATGACCGACGAGCAGGTCCGCGACGTGCGTGACCTCACCCGCAAGGCCGGTATCAAGCCGACGACGACGAAGGTGACCGCGGGTCACGAGCTGCTCAGCGAGCTCGCCCCCGGTGAGCGGTCCTTCCCCGGCGGCTTCGTGTCCGCTCCCCAGCAGCAGGGCGGTGCGAAGGGGGGTTCCGGCGGTCGTGGCGGCTCCGGTCGTGGCGGCTCCGGTCGTGACGGCAATGGCCGCGGTGGCCAGGGCGGCAGTGGCCGCAGTGAGCGCGGCGGCGCCGGTCGCAACCGGAACCAGGGCCGCGGAGGCTCCGGCGGTCGCGGTGGTCAGTCCCGCGGCTCCGGTCAGGGTCGCAGTGGCGGTTCGCGTCAGGGCAACGCCCGCGGCGGCAGCGTCGTCGCCTTCTCCAGCAGCAGCACGGGTCGCAACCGCTGACCCTGTGCACACGAAGGACTCCTGGTGCGGATCAGCCGAGAAATCGGCCTCTTCCGCTCCAGGAGTCCTTTTTGTGCACGGGCCTCAGCCGAAGACCGACACCGTCTGCCGGCTGATCGCGACGAGCCGGCCGTCCGGGTGCCAGATCCGCGCGTCGGTGTGGGCGTACCCCTCGGCGGCGTGATCGGTGTGCACGGCGTAGGCCCAGTGCGTGTCCGGCTCGGCGGCGACCTCGTCGACCAGCTCGAGGGTCCAGGTCATGCTGCTGCCGGGTGCGGGAGTGGCCAGCATCTGGATCACCGCCGGCGGCCAGGAGTCGGCGAGGCTGACGAAGTGTCGCTCGTCGAAGGTCGGCGGCGCCTCCCGGAAGCGCATCCAGCCGGTCATGTGCGAGGTCGTCGTGTCCGAGTAGGGCACACCACCGTCGGCCAGGCGCATCTCCACGTGCTGGAAGAAGTCCGGGGTCGCCCCGGAGATGTACGGCAACGGGTCGATCGTCATCGGCTCGGGAAGCTGCGGCATCGCCATCGAGGACGACACCCGGATCGCGGACTCGCGGGGGGCGCCGAAGGCCGCCAGCGCAGCCGCCACCACCGACTCCCCCTGACGCAGCGTCACCAGCCCCTGCGTCGCGCTCTTGCCGGAGCGCAGGATCTGCACGTCGGCCGCTGCATCGCCGGGCGTGACGGGCCCGACGAAGTTGACGGTGATGCTGCGCAGCGGCGCCGGCGTGGGCAGCCGGGCGCGCAGGGCCGAGTGCATCAGGCCGGCGACGAGCCCGCCGTAGGTGGCCCGACCCTGGCCCCAGCCCTCCTGGACGTGGACGGTGCCGGTGGCGGCCTGGTCGAGCATCTCCTGCAGGGTCATGGGCTCACCCTAAGCAGGCGTCAGGAGTCGCGCTCCAGCTGTGCCCGGTACCCCTCGCGGAAGGTCGGGTACTGCAGGTGAAAGCCGCTCTCCCGCAAGCGGGTGTTGATCATCCGGCGCACGCTGGGCTCGGTGCTCCCCGACGGTGCCGGCCGCGGCAGCCCGAGCTCGTCGGCGAGGAAGTCCCGCACGGCGCCGGCCGTCGACGGCTCGTCGTCGGTGCCGACGTACAGCGGCTCCGGGTCGGCGTCACGGGTGAGCAGGTGGACGATCGCCGCGGACGCGTCGTCACGGTGCATCCGGTTCGTCCACCTCCCCGGGTCGGGGTTCTCGCCGCGCCGCACGCCGTCGATCATCCGGGTGCTCGTGCCTCCGTACAGACCGCTGAGCCGCAGGACCGTCCCCTTCGTCATGTCGCGGAAGAGACGCTCGGCCTCGAGCAGGACCTCGGCCCGTCCGGTGGCCGGCGCGGGTTCGCTGTCCTCGTCGAGGTCGCCGGGGAGATCACCGTAGACGCTCGTCGAGGAGATGAGCACGGCCCGCTGCGGGGTGCCGGCGCGCAGCACGGCGTCGAGCCCGCGGCGCATCGCCTCGACGTAGGTGTGCCGGTAGCCGGACTCGTCGCGCTGGTCCGGCGCGAGCGCGACGAGGAGCAGGTCGGCGGGCAGGTCCGGCAGATCGTCGGTGGCGAGGTCGGCGGAGACCCCGCAGATCTGCTCGGGCAGCGCGGAGACGGTGCGCCGGACACCGGTGACGTGGTGTCCGGCGTCGGCGAGGGCGGTCCCGACGCGGATCCCGAGGTCACCGGCGCCGATGAGCACGACACGAAGGGGGAGAGTCACCCCTGCAGCGTGCCACGGCTCCTAGGGTGTCGCCATGACGAACCCTGACCCGCTGACCGTGTGGGACGAGGCCGCGCAGGACCTCCTCGCCCTCGTCCACGAGTTGTCCGACGAGGAGTGGGACCGCCCGGCGCTCCCCGGTTGGACCGCCCGGGACGTCCTCGCCCACGTGGCCCACCTCGAGTCCGAGGCGGCGGGCTTCGAGCAGCCGGCAGGCGGTCGGGTCGTGGTCGAGCCGGGGCGCAACCGGCCCATGCCGACCGAGGTCACCGAGGCCGGGGTCGCGGCCCGCCGTGACCGGTCCGTGGAGGACCTGCTCACCGAGTTCGAGCGGGCCTGCGTCGTGCGTCGCGAGGCCATGACGAACGTCGACCGGAGCGACCCGAAGGCGCCTGCCCCCGGTCTCGCCGGCGAACTGGGATGGGATCTGCGGACCTGGCTGACCAACCGCCCCATCGACCTGTGGGTGCACGAGCAGGACATCCGGCGCGCGACCGGCCGGCCGATGGTCACCACGAGCGCCGGCGCGGCCCACGTCGCCGCCGTGATGACCGCGGCCTTCCCGGCCGCCCTGCGCAAGCTGCCCGCCGGTACCTCCGTCGTCGCCCACGTCACCGGACCGCAGGGCCGGGTCCTGGCCGCACGGGTCGGCGAGGACGGGCGGGCCGCTCCCGTCGACCCCGCCGACGGGAGCGACGTGACCCTCGAGATGGACGATGCCACCTGGCTGCGACTCACCGGTGGCCGGATCGCGCCCGCGGACGCCGCGGTCGTGGTGACCGGCGACGCGGACGTCGCCGCGCAGGTGCTGCGGCGGCTCAACGTCACTCCCTGAGGGTTGTCGGCCGACGGGCGTAGCGTGGGCGACATGCAGCATCGATACCTCGGCAACAGCGGTCTGAAGATCTCCGAGATCGCCTACGGCAACTGGCTCACCCACGGCTCACAGGTGGAGGCCGACGCGGCGAAGGCGTGCGTGCGGGCGGCGCTCGACCACGGCATCTCGACCTTCGACACCGCTGACGTCTACGCCAACACCGCCGCGGAGACCGTCCTCGGACAGGCGCTCGCGGGGGAGCGGCGCGAGTCCCTGGAGATCCTCACCAAGGTCTACTGGCCGACCGGTCCCAAGGGCCCCAACGACTCCGGCCTGTCCGCCAAGCACATCCGCGAGTCGATCGACGGCTCCCTGCGCCGCCTGCGCACCGACTACGTCGACCTGTACCAGGCGCACCGCTTCGACACGGAGACGCCGTTGGAGGAGACGATGCAGGCCTTCGCCGACGTGGTGCGCTCCGGCAAGGCGCTGTACATCGGGGTCAGCGAGTGGACCGCTGACCAGATCCGTCAGGGGCACGCCCTGGCCCGGGAGCTGGGGATCCGCCTGGTCTCCAGCCAGCCGCAGTACTCCATGCTGTGGCGGGTCATCGAGGGCGAGGTCGTCCCGACGAGCCAGGAGCTCGGCCTCTCGCAGGTCGTGTGGTCCCCGATCGCGCAGGGGATCCTCACCGGCAAGTACCAGCCCGGTCAGCCGTTGCCCGAAGGGAGCCGGGCGGCCCACGAGGAGGCCGGCCAGTCGATCGCCGGTCGGGTGGGCGACGAGGAGCTGCTCACTGCCGTGCAGGGGCTGCGGCCCGTCGCCGAGGACGTCGGCCTGACGATGGCCCAGCTCGCGGTCGCCTGGGTCCTGCAGAACGACAACGTCGCCGCGGCGATCATCGGCGCCTCCCGGCCCGAGCAGGTCGCGGAGAACGTCGCCGCGTCCGGGGTGGTCCTCGAGCCGCAGGTCATGGCCCGGATCGACGAGGTCCTCGGGGAGCACGTGGTGCGTGACCCGGGCAAGACCCAGCAGATGGCTCCCACCACGCGCCCGACCTGATCGACCGGCGGGAGCGCGACTAGGACTTTGCTGCCTCGTAGCGCTCCAAGGCCACCGTGCGCTCCTCGGCGTGGTCGACGATGCGCCGCGGGTAGTCATGGTCGTAGCCGCCGTCGTGTTTCCACGGCTCGTGGGCTGCCGCTCCCGGCAGGTGTGCCAGCTCCGGCACCCACCGCCGCACGTAGGCCCCGTCGGGGTCGAAGCGCTGCCCCTGGGTCACCGGGTTGAAGACGCGGAAGTAGGGGGAGGCGTCGGTGCCGGTCCCCGCCACCCACTGCCACCCGTGGTTGTTCGAGGCGAGGTCACCGTCGAGCAGGTGGTCGAGGAAGTGCTGCGCTCCCACCGGCCACCACACGTGCAGGTCCTTGGTGAGGAAGCTCGCCGTGACCATGCGCACGCGGTTGTGCATCCACCCCTCGCCGAGCAGCTGCCGCATGCCCGCGTCGACGAAGGGGAATCCGGTGCGTCCTGCGCGCCAGGCGTCGATGGCGTCCTGCGGCTCGTCGTAGGCCACCGGCAGCGGCCGCAGGTCCTGCCAGGCGGAGTCCGGCTGCGTCAGGAGCACGTCGGCGTAGAACTCCCGCCAGGCGAGCTCGGTGCGGTACGCCTCGGCGCCCGCCCCGGTACGCCCGCGCAGATCGTCCAGGAGCTGGCGGGGGTGGACGACTCCCAGGTGCAGGTCAGCCGACATCCGTGAGGTGCCCTCCCGGTCCGGCCGGTCCCGATCGTCGTCGTAGTCCGACAGCGGGCCGTCGAGGAAGCGCTGCCACCGGCGGTGGGCCGCCTCCTCGCCCGCTGCGGGCAGGTCGATGGGGCTCTCCCGCAGCGCCTTGTCGAGCATCCCGTCCACCCGACCGTCGCTGCCGGCGGTGGCCCAGCGCACCCCCCGCGGAGCGGGTCGGGCGCTGTCCCACCCGTGCTCGCGCCACGCCGCGGCGAAGGGTGTGAAGACGCGGAAGGGGGTGCCCCCCTTCGTCAGCAGGGTGCCGGGGTCGACCGCGTACGGGGAGCCCGAGGCCACGCCCTCGACCCCGATCTCACGCAGGGCCGCGACGACCCGGCGGTCGCGGGCCATGCCGCCGGGCTCGTTCTCCCGGCTGACGTGCACCGAGCCGGCGCCGACCTCGCGCGCCACGCGGGGCACGACCTGCTCGGGGTCGCCGAGACGGATGACCAGACGCCCGTCGAGCGAGTCGTCCAGGCTGCGCAGGGTGGCGGCCAGCCAGGCGAGCTTCGCTCGCCCGGCAGGCCGCCACAGGGCCGGGTCGATGACGAAGAGCGGCAGCACCTCGCCACGCCCGGCGGCCTCGTGCAGGGCCGGGTGATCGCGCAGGCGCAGGTCCCGGCGGAACCACACGAGCGCGGTACTCATGACAGACGTACGAGCATCTTGCCGGTGTTGGCCCCGCCGAGCAGGTCCATGAAGGCCCGCGGGGCGCCCTCGAGCCCGTCGCGGAAGGTCTCGTCACCGACCAGGCGCCCGTCGGCCAGCCAGGTGGCGGCCTGTGAGCGGTACTCGTCGGCCAGGTGCGGGTACTGCCCGACGATGAAGCCGCGCAGGGTCAGTCCCTTGCCGATGGCCTGGAAGAGGTTGCGCGGTCCCGGGGCGGGCTCGGTCGCGTTGTACTGGGAGATCGCTCCGCACATCGCCACGCGACCGAAGCGGTTGAGGTGACCGATCGCGGCCTCGAGGTGGTCGCCACCGACGTTGTCGAAGTAGACGTCGATGCCGTCGGGCGCGACCTCGCGCAGACCCTCGCGGACGGGCGTCTCCTTGTAGTTGAAGGCGGCGTCGTAGCCGAGCTCGAGCAGTCGCTCGATCTTCTCCGGGGAACCGGCCGAGCCGACGACGCGCTCAGCGCCGAGGGCCTTGGCGATCTGGCCCGCGACCTGGCCGACGGCGCCGGCCGCACCGGAGATGAAGACGGTGTCGCCCTCACGCATCCCGGCGACGGCGGTCAGGCCCACGTAGGCGGTCACCCCGGGCATGCCCAGGACGCCGAGGTAGGCGGAGGCCGGTGCCGCGTCCGTGTCGATGACCGTCACGTTGGACGCGTCCAGCGTCACGTGCTCCCGCCAGCCGAGACCGTGCAGGACGTGGGCGCCGACCGGTACCTCGGCGGAGTCCGAGGCGATGACCTCGCCGACCGCCCCGCCGTCCAGCGGCGCATCGATCTGGAAGGGGGGCACGTAGGACTTCACGTCGTTCATCCGACCGCGCATGTACGGGTCGACGGACATGATCTCGTTGCGCACGAGGACCTGGCCCTGGCCCGGCTCGGGCAGGTCGACGCTCTCGAGGCGGAAGTTCTCGTCCGTCGGCGCGCCGTGCGGGCGCGAGGCGAGGACGATCTGGCGGGTGGTGGTGGGAGTGCTGGTCATGTGCATCAGTCCTTGGTGACCGTGATGGTCACGTCGATGTTGCCGCGGGTGGCGTTGGAGTAGGGGCAGACCTCGTGGGCCCGGTCGGCCAGCTGTTGGGCGGCCTCGCTCTCGAGGGTGGGCAGGGCCACCTCCAGCTCGACCGCGAGCTGCATCCCACCGGTCTCGGTCTGGCCGATGTGCACCCGCGAGCCGACCGAGGAGTCGGTGACGTCGGCCTTCGCCTCGCGGGCCACCAGCTGCAGAGCGGAGTGGAAGCAGGCCGCGTAACCGACGGCGAAGAGCTGCTCGGGGTTGGTGCCCTCGCCCGAGCCGCCCATCTGGGTCGGGACGGCGAGGTCGAGGTCGAGGCGCCCGTCGGCGCTGCGGCCGTGCCCGTCGCGCCCGGCTCCGGTGGCCAGGGCCTCTGCTGTGTACAGGGTCTTCATCGTGGTGCTCCATCTGTGGTGGGGTTGGTCAGGTCGGTGGTGGACCGGGAGAACCGCTGGGCGAGCCGCCGCAGCGTGGCCAGCTCGTCCGCGTCCATGTCGACGCACTCGTACAGGCGACGCTGGATCGAGGCGACCTTCTCCTCGAGATCCCGCCCGGCGGCGGTCAGGTGGATGCGCACCTGACGCCCGTCGGCCCCTTCGCGTCGGCGCTCGAGGAGGCCGGAGCCGGCCAGTCGCCCCAGGAGGGGGGAGAGCGTCCCGCTGTCGAGGTGCAGCACGGACCCCAGGTCGGAGACGGTTCGTCCGTCCTGCTCCCAGAGCGCGAGCAGCGTGACGTACTGGGTGTACGTCAGGCCCAGGTCGGCGAGCGCGTCACGGTAGGCGCCGGTCGCCGCCTTCGCCGCCGCATACAGGGCGAAGCAGACCTGGTGGTCGAGCTGGTGGTCGGGGTCCATGACAACACCATTGCACGCAACTTAGTTGTGTGCAACCAAGGCCGTCGACCGTGGTTGGATGGGGCGCATGGCGACGCAGATCATCGATCGATTCGACGGCAGGATCCTCGGGGCCGGGTCGACGAGCGGTCTGCGACTGGTCATCGGTGACTGGTGGCGCACGCCGCTGGGCGCCTTCAGCGGCGTCATGATCGCCACGGCGGACCACCGGCGCGTCCTGCTCGCGATCAACGAGCGGGTGGCCGAGTACGTCAGTGCCACCTACTCCTTCGACGAGGTCGTGCTCACGCCGGTGACGGTGACCGAGCGCGACGGTGGCGCCCGGTGGGAGGTCGACGCCGGCCCCCTTCGCGCCAGTGTCGGCCTCGGGGGCCGTACCGGTGTCGGGCGTCTCCTGCGGCTGCTGCCCGGCCCGCTCGCGCGCAGTCGGGCCTTCGCCACGCTGGCCGACCCGGTCGCCCGCCGGGTCTTCCCCGGGGTGCGCACGCGCGGCAGCGCCGGCAACGGGCGTCGGGAGTACTACGGCGCTCGGGACCAGCGCGCGGTCACCCGGCTCAGCGGTACCTGGCACGGCGTCGAGCTCGGAGCGCTCGCGGACGTGGCGCCGCCCCCGCAGTTCGGCTTCAGCTCCACCCCGGTGCGACCGAGCCTGACCGAGGTGACGACGACCGTGGTGCGGTAGGGCTCCGCGCCCTCGAGCCCACCTCCACCCGGGCGGGATCGCGGCGGCCAGGAGTGGCGTCTCGATGGTAGTGTACCTAAGGTACACACCCTCAGGGAGGCCAGTCATGTCCCAGACCCAGCTCAACGCCAGGCGCGTGATCCTGCCGTATCTCGCCACCATGGTGGTGCTCAACATCCTGCTGCAGCTCGGGATCGCCGCCACCGGCAACCGGATCGACCTCACCGCCGCCCTGATGACCGCGGTGGTGGCCGTCGTCTACGCGCTCTACCACTGGAGACGCCGACACGCCCTGTCGCAGATCCGGTTCGGGCGACTCGTCGCCCACCTGTGCGGGTTCATCACCGTCAACCTCGGCTTCCACATCCACGCCGCGGTGCTGATCGTCGGCAACGAGGAAGCCATCCGAGGCGATGCGAACTTCCCGATCGACGACCAGTGGTTCGGCGTGCTGTTCGGCATGTTCGTCATCTGGGGCGTGGGCCTGCTCATCCACCTGACGGCGAGCATCGCCTCGCGAGGGTTCGAGGACCTCCATGCCTGAGAGCGAGGAGGAGGAGCTGCTCGACGAGCTCGTGCGCGGCTGGGTCGAGGTCTACAAGAAGAGCGCCACCACGCTGGTGCTGCTGCGCCTCATCGCCGAGGCCGTCGAGGCGGACACCTCGACCATCGCCGAGACGCTCGCCCAGCGCACCGGGTGGGAGCACACCGAGCGAGGGCTCTACCGGGCCCTACGACGACTGCGCGGTCTCGGACTGCTCAGCGTCCGGGAGCAGCCGGGGCACCGCACCGGGGCGCAACGCCACCTCTACGGGCTCACCGACCGGGGCGCTGGCTACCTGCACCGCATCGAGTCGGCGCTGATCGACTGAGGCAGGGACCTCCGGCGCCCGAAGCGTCCGCGGTGGCAGGTCGGCACGCCGCGACAGCGTCCCCGTCCCGGAGTAGGGTCGATGTCGTCCAAAGCTCGATCTCTCGATGCCCGGCGCGGTTCGTCAGACCTCGTCGCACGGAGGACATCATGACCACCGTCTCCACCCGCCAGGACACCACCGCCCTGCTCGACCGCTTCCGTGACGTGCGCGCCCGCACCGACCGACTGGTCCGGGACCTCACCCCCGAGGACCAGACGCCGCAGTCGATGACCACGGCCAGCCCGGTGAAATGGCACCGCGCCCACACGACGTGGTTCTTCGAGGAGTTCGTCCTGGGGGCGGACCCCGGCTACCGGCCGCGCGATCCCGCCTTCCGGTACCTGTTCAACAGCTACTACGAGACCGTCGGCGAGCGGCACCCGCGGGCTGCTCGCGGCCAGGTGACCCGCCCCGGGGTCGCCGAGGTCGCGGCCTACCGGGCGGATGTCGAGCAGCAGGTCGCCGACCGGGTCTGCGCCGGCACCCTCGACGAGTCGTCCCTGGCGCTCGTCGAGCTGGGCTGCCACCACGAGGAGCAGCACCAGGAGCTGCTCCTGACCGACTTCAAGCACTTGCTCTCCGGCAACGTGATCCAACCGGCCCACGTCGACCGCGCTGCGGATCCCGACCCGACGGCCGAGCCCGCCCCCCTTCGCTGGATGCACGTCCCCGGCGGGGTCACGCGGGTGGGCGACGCCGGGGAGGGATTCGCCTTCGACAACGAGCGGCCACGCCATCGGGTCTGGCTCGAGGACGTCGAGCTCGCCGGCCGGCAGGTGACCAACGCCGAGTGGACGGAGTTCATCGCCGACGGCGCCTACGAGCAGCCGGACCTGTGGCTCTCCGACGGGTGGGCGACGCTCCAGTCGCAGGGATGGCGCGCGCCCGGGTACTGGCGCCACGACGAGGACGAGGGGTGGACCACGTTCACCCTGTCGGGACGGCGTCCGGTGGTCGCCGCCGAGCCGGTGTGCCACATCTCGTTCTTCGAGGCCGACGCCTTTGCCCGGTGGGCGGGGTACCGCCTGCCCACCGAGCACGAGTGGGAGGCCTGGGCGGCCAGCGGCCAGGAGGTGCGCGGCGGTCTGCTGGACCCGGAGCGTTGTCACCCCGACCTCGCCCGTGAGGTGACCCTCGGCAACGTGTGGGAGTGGACCGCCAGCGCCTACCTGCCCTACCCCGGCTTCGTCACGGCACCCGGCGCCGTCGGGGAGTACAACGGCAAGTTCATGAACGACCAGCACGTGCTCCGCGGCGCCTCCGCCGTGACGCCACCGGAGCACCCGCGGATCACCTACCGCAACTTCTTCCCCGCGGACTCCCGCTGGGTCTTCGCCGGACTGCGGCTCGCCCGGTGACCCGCGCCCAGCTCGAGACGGACCTGCGCGACGGCCTGTGGTCGAGTCCGCCCTCCCTGCCACCGCGATGGTTCTACGACGAGCGCGGCAGCCGGCTCTTCGACCAGATCACCGCCCTGCCGGAGTACTACCCCACACGGGCCGAGCACGAGATCCTGCAGGCCCGCAGCCCCGAGATCATCGCGATCACCGGAGCCCGTGGCGTGGACGAGCTCGGTGCCGGGACGTCCGCGAAGACCCGAGTGCTCCTGGACGCACTCACGGCCGGTGGTCGCCGTGCCGTGTACGCGCCGCTGGACATCAGCAGTGAGGTGTTGCTGGAGACCGCTGCCCAGCTGCGGTCGGAGTACCCGACGCTCACGGTCGAGCCCGCGGTCGCCGACTTCCTGCACCTCCCACCACTCGTCGGCGAGCCGGGCGAGCGGCTGCTGCTCTTCCTCGGGGGCACGATCGGCAACTTCACCGACGCCGAGCGCGACGACTTCCTCGCGATGGTGTCTCAGGCGCTCGCCCCGGGGGACCACTTCCTGGTGGGGGCGGACCTGGTCAAGGACCCCACCCGACTCACGGCCGCCTACGACGACGCCGCCGGGGTCACGGCGCAGTTCGACCTCAATCTCATCGACGTCATCAACCGCACGGTGCCGGTCACCGGCCTGCACCGCGAGGACTTCGCGCACGAGGCGGTCTGGGACGAGCGGGCCTCGCACATCGAGATGCGGCTGCGCGCCGTCCGCGACGTCGACGCGGACTTCACCGGCATCGGTCGGCGCTGGCGGTTGGCGAAGGGGGAGTACCTGCGCACGGAGATCTCCCGCAAGTTCCGCCTCGAGGAGCTGCACGCCGAGCTCGCCACGCACGGGTTGGCGCCCGACGGGGGCTGGACCGACGAGGCGGAGGACTTCTCGCTCACCCTGGCCCGCGCCACCGGTTGACTCAGTCGCCGGCGGGCGCCCGGTCGGTTCCCGGGAAGCGCCGCAGGTCGAGCGTCACCGGGAAGTCGGTCACGGCAGGGCCGAGGCTCGACAGCGGGTCGGGCAGCGCATCGACGTCGATCGGCCCCGGGGTGTGTCCGCCGACGACGAATCGTGCCGCCCGCCGGGACTCGGCCGCCGCCGCGTTGACCGGGAAGGAGTCGTAGCTGATGCCACCGGGGTGGGTCACGTGGTGGGTGAACCCACCGAGCGAGCGTCCCGCCCACCGGTCGACGAGGTCGAAGACGAGCGGCCCGTGCACCCCGATCGTCGGGTGCAGCGCCGACGGCGGTGCCCAGGCGCGGAAGCGGACGCCACCGACGAAGGCGCCGGTCGCCCCCTTCGCCCCGACCGGGCCACCCCATCCCTGCTCAGCCACGGGGACCATCGGGACCGGGACGCCGTTGCACGTGACCACGTGTCGCCCCTCGACGAGACCGACGGCGCGCACCTGGACCTTCTCCACCGAGGAGTCGACGTAGCGGGCGGTACCGGACTGGCTGACCTCCTCGCCCAGGACGTGCCACGGCTCGATCGCGCTGCGCAGCTCCAGCTCGACCCCGCCGACCACGGTGTCCCCGAGCCGGGGGAAGCGGAACTCGAGGAAGGGGTCGAACCAGGCCGGGTCGAGCCGGTCCACGCCCCGCGAGGTCAGGTAGCGGTTGACGTCGTCGAGCACGTCGCGCAGGTCGGCGGCGACGAAGGCCGGCAGCAGGTACCGGTCGTGCAGGCGAGTGCCCCAGTGCACGAGCGGGGCGGCGTAGGGCTCCTCCCAGAACTTCGCGACGAGCGAGCGCACGAGCAGCGCCTGCAGCAGCGCCATCCGTGGGTGCGGCGGCATCTCGAAGCCACGCATCTCGAGCAGGCCGAGGCGTCCGCGCTCGGTGCCGGGCGCGAAGAGCTTGTCGATGCAGAACTCCGCGCGGTGGGTGTTGCCGGTGATGTCGGTCAGCAGGTGCCGCAGCAGCCGGTCGACGAGCCACGGCCGGGTGTGCTGCTTGACGTAGGAGTCCTCGGTCAGCGGCTCGGTGACGTCCAGCTCGTCGTGCTCCATCGCCAGGACGTGGTCCATCTGCGCGAAGGCGATCTCGAGCTCGTAGAGTGCGTCCGCCCGTCCCTCGTCCACGCGAGGAGCCTGCGAGGTCGGCCCGATGAAGCGCCCGGAGAAGAGGTAGCTCAACGACGGGTGGTGCTGCCAGTACGTCACGAGCGAGCGCAGCAGGTCGGGGCGACGCAGCAGCGGGCTGTCGGCGGGAGTGGCGCCGCCGAGGGTGAGGTGGTTGCCGCCACCGGTGCCGGTGTGCGAGCCGTCGAGGTCGAACTTCTCGGTGGCGAGGTGGATCTGGCGGGCGTGCTCGTGCACGGTCTCGGTCTGCTCGACGAGCTCGGACCACGAGGAGGTCGGGGAGACGTTGACCTCGATGACGCCCGGGTCGGGGGTGATCGACATGGTGCGCAGCCGCTCGTCACCGGGCGGCGGGTAGCCCTCGAGGACGACCGGCTGTCCGACCTCACCGGCGGCCGCCTCGATGACGGCGATCAGCTCGACGGCGTCCTCGAGGTCCTCCAGCGGCGGCAGGAAGACGAAGAGGTGACCGTCGCGGTGCTCCACCGCGAGGGCGGTCCGGGGAGCCTCGTCGATCGGGATCACCCGTGCCGGACCCCGCGCCTGCGTGGGCTCGTGCGACGGAGTGCCGGGGGCAGAGGCAGCGGGGAGCGCTCCGCGCGGGGCGAAGGGGGATCGTTCCGGCGTGACCGGGCCCTCGCCCCACGCGATGGAGCCGAGGGGCAGACGCAGCCCCGCGGGTGAGTCCCCCGGGACGAGGGCGAGGAAGCCGCGGCGGGTGCGCCAGGTCGTCGTCCCCCAGCCCCGGCCGTCGGGTGCGGGGAAGACCGGCAGCACCCAGGCTGCCGGAGTGTCAGGGTCCACGTCGGCATCGACCTGGGCGACCCGCGCGGCCCGCGACTGCGCGTCGGCCGCCCCGGGGTCGTCCGGGGCGAGGTCGCCGGGAGCCGGTTCCGACCCGGTCGGGCGGCGAGCCTCCCGGACGAGTCGCTGCAGCGGGTCCTCGACGGCCGCAGCGAGGTGCTCGACGTCGATACCGAGCCGTCGGGCGATCGCGACGGCGAGGTCGCGGGCGGCGCCGGCGGCATCGGGAGAACCGGACTCGAGCCGGGCCTCGCCCCACGGGTCATCGAGCAGGTCGCGGTCACGCCACAGCGGCCGGCCGTCGGTGCGGTCGGCCAGCATGATCGCCCACCGGGGCAGCGGCTCGCCCGGGTACCACTTGCCCTGGCCGTGGTGCCGCAGCGTGCCGGTCCCCGACAGCCGCCGGGCGAGCGCCATCGCGAGCGTCCGCTTCTGTTCGCCGTCGGCGGCGGTGTGCCACTGCGGGTGCGTCGTCCCACCGGCCGCGACGAAGGTCGGCTCGCCGCCCATGGTCAGGCGCACGTCCCCCTTCGCCAGCAGGTCGTCGACCGCCGCACCGATCTCGGTGATGCGGGACCACTGCGCCTCGTCGACCGGTCTGGTCACGCGCGGGTCCTCGGCGAGCCGGGTGATCGTGTTGGCGAAGTCGAAGTCGACCGAGACCGGGCCGGTGGCGCCGCTGATCGGGGCGGCCGAGGAGGGGTGCGGGGTGCACGAGAGCGGGATGTGCCCCTCGCCGCAGAGCAGCCCGGACGTCGCGTCGAGCCCGACCCAGCCCGCACCGGGGATGTAGACCTCGGCCCACGCGTGCAGGTCGGTGAAGTCCTCTGCGGGCCCGTCGGGGCCGTCGACCGCGGACTGGTCGGTGCTCAGCTGCACGAGGTACCCGGAGACGAAGCGCGCAGCCAGACCGAGGTGCCGCAGTGCCGCGACGAGCAGCCACGCGCTGTCGCGGCACGAGCCGATGCCCCGCTGGAGGGTGTGCGCGGGCGTCTGCACCCCCGCCTCGAGGCGGACCGTGTAGTCGACGCTCTCGCGGATGGCGCGGTTGAGGCCGACGACGAAGCTGACGATCGGCGTCCCGGCACCGACGGCCGCCTCCCGCGGCGCGGTCAGCAGCGACGGCAGCCGATCCTCGAGCCACGCGACGACGTCGGCAGAGGTGCCTCCGCCCCCTTCGCCGCCCACGGGGTGGAGGTAGGGGGACAGGTCGTCGCGCAGCTGCGCCGGGTAGGCGAAGGGGAAGGTGGCCGCCCAGTCCTCGACGAAGAAGTCGAAGGGGTTGATCACGGTCATGTCCGCGAGCAGGTCGACGGTGATCTCGAGGTGGTCGACCTTGTCGGGGAAGACGACGCGCGCCAACCAGTTGCCGAAGGGGTCCTGCTGCCAGTTGACGAAGTGGTTGCCCGGTTCGATCCGCAGCGAGTAGCTCGGGACCGGCGTACGGGAGTGCGGTGCCGGTCGCAGCCGGATCGTGTGCGGGTAGACCTGCACGGGCTGGCTGAAGCGATAGCTCGTGCGGTGCTCGAGGGCCACGCGGATGGTCACTCCACCACTGTAGGCGCGGGCGAGGTGCCGGATGCCGGGACGAGAGGCCGCGTCCGCGACAATGCGGACATGACATCCGCCTCCACCACGCCCGTCTGGCGTCTGCCCGGCATGCCGGTGCTGCTGGCGGCGACGGCGGCGGGGTTCAGCGGCTTCTCGGCACTCATGCCGGTCGCGCCGCTGTGGGCGGCACACGGTGGCGCCGACTCCGCGGGTGTCGGGGCCGTCAACGGCGTCCTCATGCTCTTCACGGTGCTCACCCAGCCCTTCGTCCCGGTGGCGGTGCGTCGGTTCGGGTGGGGGCCGGTCATGGCCGCGGGGCAGCTGCTGCTGGGCCTGCCGGCGCTGGCGCACCTGGTCTCCGACGACCTGACGTGGGTCCTCGTCCTCGCCGCAGTGCGCGGGCTCGGCTTCGGGATCCTCACCGTCACCGGCAGCGCTGCCGTGGCCAACCTCTTCGACCCCCGTCGGCGTGGGCAGGCGGTCGGCATCTTCGGGTTGGCCATCGCGGTGCCGCAGGTGGTCTTCATGCCGCTCGGCCCGTGGGTGGCGCAGGAACTGGGCTTCTGGCTGGTCTTCGCCGCCGGCGCCCTGCCGCTCATCGGCGCCGTCCCGGCCTGGTTGGCAGGCCGGGCGCTCGTCGTCGAGCCCGACGACTCGCCCGTGACGCACTCGCGGGTGCAGGTCTACCGATCCCTCGTGCGCGCGATGCTGCTGCTGCTCGGGGTGACCCTCGCCGGCGGTGCCCTGATCACCTTCTCCAGCGAGCTCGCGGGCGCCGCTTGGCTGGCCACGATGGCGCTGCTCGTCCTCACCGGCGCCGCCGCCCTGACCCGGTGGAAGATGGGCGCGCTCGCCGACATCTACGGCACCCGACCCTTCCTGTGGCCGCTCGTGCTCATCACGACCATCGGCCTCGTGCTCGTCGCGGTGTCACTGACCCAGGACGGCGCGCTCGCCGCCGTCCTGCTGCTCCTCGGCGTCCTGTGCGTCGGCATCTCCTACGGGGCGCTGCAGAACCTCACCCTGCTGCTCGCCTTCGCCTCCGTCTCACGGCGGGACTACGGCACGGCCAGCGCGGTGTGGAACATCGGCTTCGACGCCGGCACCGGGCTCGGCTCGGTCCTCGTCGGGGCGATCGCCGCAGGCGCCTCCTTCACCCAGGCGCTGCTCGTCGCGGCGGTGCTGTCGTTGGCGACGCTGCCGCTGGCCCTGGTGCGGGGGCGCCCCGCCGGGAGATGACGAAGGGGGGAGCACCCCTTCGTCATCGCACCTGCCCCAGCAGGTGCGCAAGGAGTACTGCACAAGCCTAGGCAGTTGCGAGCGGGCGGGTCAGCTGTGCGGTTGCGAGGTGCACACGCAGGCCCGGTTGCCGTCGGCGTCGGCCAGCGCCCACCAGGCCGGGGCGAACTCGTCGGTGACGAGCACTCCGCCGGCGGCGAGTACCGCGTCCACCCGCTCCTGCGCGAGGTCGTGCGGGACGTGGACGTCGAGATGCGTGCGGCCGCGCTCACCGGGGTCATCGCTCACCTGGAACCAGATCTCGGGCAACTGGCCGTCGGGGCTCGGCAGGGAGGTGCTGTCGTGGGGCGCCGGGGTGTGCCCGGTCAGGGTGGCCCAGAAGTCACGAATCGCATCCGGGTCGGCGGTGTTGATGCCGACGGTCATCGAGGTGACGACCTCCGGGGCGTGCGTGGCCTCGCGCTCCTCGGCGATGCGGGAGATCACGCCCGCCAGCTCGATGTCCCGCGAGGTGATGCCCCCCACGTCGTGGCTGACCATCGCCAGACCGACCCAGCCGTAGCGCAGGTCGATGTCCGGGTGGTGGTTGGCCTCGTCGGCGGCGGAGGCGATCTCCTCGACGAGGCGCAGGGACTCCGCAAAACCGCCGGTGGTCAGGCGCGTGCGGAGCATCCCGCCCACGTCGCGCCACCCGACGGGGGCCTGGTCGTGGACCTGCTGGCTGGTCAGGATCTGCTTGGCGTCGTTGCTCATGTGATCCACGGTATGTCCATCGCGGTTCACCCGGCAGTCTTCCGCTCGGTAATCTCGCTGCATGACTGGCGCCGCGTTCTTCGACCTCGACCGCACCCTCCTGCCGAAGGCCTCGGGTCCGGCCCTGTCCGCGGCCATGCGGGAGACCGGTGTCGTGTCCGCGCGGGTGCCCGGGGAGTCGCTGCTCTTCGGCTACTTCAACCTGCTGGGTGAGTCGCTGGGCTCGATCGCGCTCGCCCGCCAGGCGGTGCTCGTGGCCAGGGGCCGGCCGGCCGATGCCTTCGACGAGGCCGCCGAGCTGGCCGCCGACGTGCTCGAGCCGATGGTCGGGCCGTTCGCCCGGATGCTCATCGACGAGCACCACGAGGCCGGCCGCCCGGTCGTGCTCGCGACGACGACGCCGGAGCACCTGATCCTGCCCTTCGCCGAACGGCTCGGCATCGACTACGTCATCGCCACCCGCTACGAGGTGGACGACGCGGGCCACTTCACCGGCCGCAACGACGGCCACTTCGTGTGGTCGCTGGGCAAGGTCGCCGCGGTGCAGGAGTGGGCGGACGAGGAGGGCATCGACCTCGAGGAGTCCTTCGCCTACTCGGACTCGATCTACGACGCCCCGTTGCTGAAGGCCGTCGGCCACCCCGGCGCAGTCAACCCCGACCCGCGTCTGCAGGCCGTGGCGACGGTGGCCCGGTGGCCGGTGCTGCACTTCGACGCCTCACCCGGTGTCTTCAAGGTGCCGGTCTGGGGCGTGGAGCTGCAGCGGCTGATCACGATGCTCGCGCGGCCGGAGGTCTTCCCGTACGCGAAGTTCACCGTCCGGGGCGCAGAGAACGTGCCCGGCGACGGACCGGCGATCATCGTGGGCAACCACCGCTCGTACTTCGACGTCGCCGCGATGCTCGTCGCGATGGGTCGCACCGGCCGTACGGCACGCTTCCTGGGCAAGAAGGAGCTCTTCGACGTCCCGGGGCTCGGCAGCGTCTTCCGCGCCGGAGGCGGGATCAGCGTCGATCGGCGCCAGGAGGACCCGGACGGCCCCGATGCCTTCGCCGCGGCCGTGCGCTCCCTCGCGGGCGGCGAGATGGTCGCGATGATGCCCGAGGGCACGATCCCGCGCGGCATCCACTTCTTCGAACCGGGCATGGCCGGCTTCCCCGGCGCGGCACGTCTGGCCCACCTGAGCAGGGTGCCGGTCATCCCCTTCGCCATCACCGGGACCGAGAAGGTCTGGCCGCGCTCCTCGCGGGTGCCGCGCGTGCTGAACCTGCTCGACCGGCCCGAGGTGACGGTGACCTTCGGCGAGCCGGTGGACCTGAAGTACCGATCCGTCCCACGTGACATGGAGCGGATCTTCGACGCGATCACCGGCATGCTCCCGGACGAGGTCGCCAACCCGTCCCGGCCCACGTTGGCCGAGCTGGCACTGACCTACCCGGACGGCAGGGTCCCCGACGAGGACCGGTGGTTCGCCGTTGATGCAGACGAGGACCATGAGCACGTGGACACTAGCGAGGTTTGACCCCCCGCAGCAGCACGAAGGGGGTGGCCACGGCCACCCCCTTCGCTCCTCCCCCCGGAGGTCTCTACAGGCCGACCTGATCGGCCGCGTGCTCAGCCTGCTCCTGCGTGTATCCGTCACCGGCGTCCGAGGTCAGCTGGTCGATCAGCCCGGAGCGGGAGAAGGCCATCAGGTCCAGGTAGCTCTCCGCGGCCTTGACGGCCTGCTCGTCCCAGTCGACGTCCGACTCGATGTGCTCCACGGCGAACCGGGCCACGTCCCGGGGGTAGCCGTCGCCGGCGGGGGAGGAGAGCTGGTCGATCAGACCCTGCTTCGAGAAGGGCATGAACTCCAGGTAGTCCTCCGCCGCGCGGATCGCGTTCTGCTGCTCGGTGCTCAGCTCCGGCTCCTCCGGGGCAGCGTCCTTCGACTCTTCGGCTGTCTCCTGCGTCTCGGGGGCAGCCTCCTTCGACTCTTCGGCCGTCGTCTCGTCGGTGGCGTCGTCGCTCTCCTGCGTCGCCTCGGACGTCTGCGAGGACTCGGTGCCCGCGCTGGTGGACGAATCGTCGCCACCCACACTGAGCACGCCTGCGCCACAGCAGATCAGGACGACCACGAGGACGATCCCCAGGACGACGGACAGGACCTTGTGCCGGGCGAACCAGCTCTGCCGGGCCTGCGGTACGGGCGGGTTGGTGGGCTGCCACTGCGGGGGCTGCTGGCTCATGGTCTGGCTCCTGTGTCGTCATTCGTTGTCACCCCGGATACAACCCCAGGGTGGGGGAGGGGCGCCTCGACCGAACGGTTCGATCCCGGTGACCGAAGGGAGGAGTCCGGTTGTCCCCGAGCGCCCCTACGATGCGGCTCATGGAGCTGATGGAGAGGGCGAAGGGGTGGGGCCGGGCCACGTGGTGGCGCTCGGTCCTGTGGACCTTCGCCTGCATCAGCAGCACGACCTTGGCTGTGGCCTCGGGAGAGGTCCGCTCAGAGCGGGTCGCCGGCCGGCCGCCCGACGACCTCAGCTCGGGTTGGTGGCTGTTGCTGTGGCTCCTGGGGATCGCCCTGATCGTGCTGCTGTGGTGGCGTCGCCGGTGGCCCTGGCAGATCGCCGGCGTCGCCTCGGTCGCGACGCTCGTGACCCCGCTCGACCCGCTCGTGGCCCTCGTCGCGCTGATGCACGTGTGGATCCGCTGCGGATGGCGGACGGTTGCGGCCAGCACCGTGCTCGTCACCGCGGCGACCTTCGCTGCCACCTGGCGCGACACGCGGGGTGTCTCGTCGGACGGATCCTTCTGGTGGACCTGGTTCTCCAGCGAGCAGGGCGAGACGATGGGTGCCTTCGAGTGGTGGGTGCCCGTCCTCATCACCGTCGTCGTCGTCACGCTCTTCGCCGGGGTCGGGGGGCTGCGCCGGGCCCTGTCGCAGAGCCAGGCGTCGGAGGAGGGCCATCGGGCGGTCGCCGCTGAGCTCTCCGACGAGGTCGCCCGCCAGGCGGAGCGTGAGCGCATCGCCCGCGAGGTCCACGACGTCATCGGACACCGCCTGTCACTGCTGTCCATCCACGCCGGCGCGCTCGAGGCGCAGACCCGCGACCGGGACGAGCGGCTGGCCGGGTCGGCCGCCCTCGTGCGCGAGTCCGCCGCCCAGACCTCCGCTGACCTGCGCTCGCTGTTGGAGGTGCTGCGTCGCCCCGACGACCCGGACCTGGCCGAGGCCGTCCCCGGACTCGACGCGGTCCCTGCGCTCGTCGACGAGACGGTCGCCCACGGCATGCACCTCGTGGCCACCGTGATGATCGACGCAGTCACGACGCTGGACCCGGCAGTCGGGCGGACCGCCTACCGCGTCGTCCAGGAGCTGCTGACCAATGCCCGTCGCCACGCGCCCGGGTCCGGCGTCAGACTCGTGGTGCAGGCCCGCCCCGACCTCGGCGTGACGATCGAGGCGGCCAACCACCGCCTCGATCCGGGTCCGCTGGTCAAGGGCAACGGCCTCACCGGCCTGGACGAACGGGTTGCCCGGGCAGGTGGCGAGGTGCACGTGCACGTGGACGATGACGGCGTGCTGCGCACGGCCGTGCGGCTGCCCTGGTTGCTCACCACCGCGACCGACGGGACCACACCATGACCGACACCCCCATCCGAGTGCTTCTCGTCGACGACGACCCGCTGCTGCGGTCCGGGCTGCGCTACATGCTCGAGGCGGCGCCGGACCTGCTCGTCGTCGCCGACATCGGCTCCGGGGAGGAGGCCGTGCCGGCGATACACGCCCACCGACCCGACGTCGTGCTCCTGGACTACCGGATGGGCGAGCTCGACGGCATCGGCACCACCCGGGAGATCCGGCGGCTCGATCCGTCCCCGAAGGTCGTCCTGCTGACCACCTTCGACATGGACGACCTGCCGATGAGGGCCGTGCAGGCCGGCGCCAACGGGTTCCTGCTCAAGACGGCCGGCCCGGACGAGATCATCCGAGCGGTCCGGGATGCCGCCGCCGGGCACGCCCCCTTCTCCCCGCAGTCGGCGCAGCACGTGGTCACCCGCGTGCGCGACGACCACACGGGTGGGCGTCGCGAGCAGGCAGCCCGACTGGTCGCCACGCTGACCGAGCGCGAGCGCGAGATCTGCGTCCGGCTCGCCGACGGGGCGACGACGGGGACGGCCGCCGACGAGCTGTACCTCTCGGAGTCGACGGTCAAGACGCATCTGCGCAGCGCCGAGACCAAGCTCGGTGTCGGTTCCCGCGCCCAGTTGGCGGTCATCATCGAGCGAGCCGGCCTGCTGAGCTGATCGGTGCAGCGCTAGGGTCCACCGGATGGAGATCACCGTCTCGCGCGACCCTGAGCAGATCGCGGCCCGCGGCGCCGACATCATCGCCCAGCACGTCGCGGACAAGCCGGCGACGGTGCTGGGCCTGGCGACGGGTTCCAGCCCCCTTCGCATCTACCGGGAGCTGGGAGAGAGGGTCGCAGCCGGCCGGCTCAGCCTGCGTGAGTGCCACGCCTTCCTCCTGGACGAGTACCTCGATCTCCCGTCCGGCCACCCCGAGGCCTATCGCGCGGTCATCGAGCGCGACTTCGTCCGACTGGTCGACATCGACCCGGCGCACGTCCACGGTCCCGACTGCACCACCGCCGACCCGGTTGCAGGGTGCGCGGCGTACGAGGAGCTGATCGCCGCCCGCGGAGGTGTCGATGTGCAGTTGCTCGGCGTCGGCGGCAACGGGCACATCGCCTTCAACGAGCCGGGGTCCCCTTTCGCCTCCCGCACCCGGGAGATGATGCTGACCGAGCAGACCCGCCTGGACAACGCGCGGTTCTTCGGCGACGACGTCGACGCGGTGCCGCAACGCTGCCTGACCCAGGGCGTGGGCACGATCCTCGAGGCCCGCCACCTCCTGCTCATCGCCACCGGCGAGCACAAAGCACAGGCGGTGCGCGCGCTCGTCGAGGGACCTGTCAGCGACGCGTGCCCGGTGACCGCACTGCAGCAGCACCCACACGTCACCGTCCTGCTCGATGACGCGGCAGCCTCACTGCTGCAGCCGCAGGAGCACGACCTCCCCGGAGACCTTCGTCGGTACCATCGGCATCGTGCGTGCCCTCCTGCTCAGTCCGGCGTTCTGAGATGACCCTTCACGTCGTCGTCATGGGCGTCTCCGGCAGCGGCAAGTCGACCGTCGCCGAAGGGATCGCCCAGCGGCTGGGTTGGACCTTCGCCGAGGCCGACCAGTTCCACCCGCAGTCCAACATCGACAAGATGACGGCCGGGATCCCGCTGGACGACGAGGACCGAGCGCCCTGGCTGCGCGGCTTGGCCACCTGGATGGCACGGCAGGCGGCGAAGGGGGAGGACACCGTCATCGCCTGCTCTGCCCTCAAGCGGTCCTACCGCACCATGCTCCAGCGCGACGTGGCCGCCCTCGACGGCCCGCACCGGGTGGTCTTCGTGCACGCCCACGGGCCCTTCGGAGTCATCGCCGATCGCATGGAGGGGCGTCGCGGGCACTTCATGCCCGAGTCCCTCCTGCAGTCGCAGTTCGACACGCTCGAGCCGCTCGGTGCGGACGAGGGCGGGTTCGAGCTGGACGTGCGCCACCCGCCGGACGAGCTGGTCACCGAGGCGGTCCGGCGCATCTGCTCCTGACCGCCCCGTGCCCGAAGAGGACTTCCGGAGCACTTCCGCCCGATCCCTCGGGGTGTCGGTCGCCGAGAGTCCCGTTCGGGCACGGAACCTGAGGCTGGTCCGCCCGGACCGCTCAGCCCGTGCCGGCAACCCGGACGATGACCGCCTGCCGGTCGACAGTCAGACGCATGCGGCTGGCCCCGCCGATGACATCGCCGTCGACCTGGACCGAGCGCGGCTCGTCGACGTCGACGGTGTAGGTCGTGCCCGAGGTACGGATCAGCTCCGCTGCGTCCCTGCGCGAACGGCCGATGACGCGCACGGCGACCGAGCCCCAGCCGATGATGGTCTTGGGAGCCACGACGACCGCGTCGAGACGACCGTCGTCGTACACCGCGTCGGGCAGGAGCTGCAGGCCGCCCTGCAGCGTGCCGCAGTTGCCGAAGAGGATCGTGCGGGCATGTACCTCCGGCTGCTTCCGGCCCTCGATGCTCCACCGGACGCGGAACCGCTTGACGAAGAGTTTGCGACCACCGGTGACGAAGTAGGCGCTCCAGCCGACCCGGCTCTTCAGCTCCTCGCTGGTGCCGCCCATGATCTCGGCGTCCAGGCCCATCCCCGCCATGACGAGGAAGGGGTGGCGCACCACCGGTGGACCCTCGACCGGGTCCTGCGCCTGGCCCTTGTCCGAGGTCGACGGCTCCTCGACCGGGTCCAGCTCGAGCCAGCCGACGTCGATCGGCTTGTTGCGCCCGCCGTAGGCGACCTTGAGCGCCTCCGTGACGTCGGTGCCGAAGGGGATGTCGAGGTTGCGGGCCAGCAGGTTGCCGGTGCCGCGGGGCAGCAGCCCCATCGGGGTCCGGGTACCCGCCAGGGCAACGGCCACGGCGCGGATCGTGCCGTCACCGCCGAGGGGGCAGACGACGTCGACGCCCTCCTCGATGGCCTGTCGGGCCTGCCCGGTGCCCGGGTCGTCGATCGTGGTCTCGATGAAGAGCGGCTCCATCCAGCCGAGGTCCCGGCTGGCGGCGGTCAGCTCCTGCCGGACGGCGGCGAGGTCGTCGAACTTCGTCGGGTTGATGATGATCCCCGCCCGCCGGGGTTCCCGCTTCTCCTCCTTGCGCCGGAACGTGCTGCGCTCCGGGCGCGCCGGTGCGCCGCGCCGGCGACGCACCCCCGGGCCCATGAGCACGAGGGCGACGGCGACGCCGATGAGGAGGAGACAGAGGGCCACGACGAGGGCCAGCAGGGTCCAATCAGACACGGCGGTGACGCTACCGCAGGCGTGCCTGCGGGGTCGGGAGGGCGAGGTGGCCACGGCGAACGCGGTCCCGGCGCCATCACGGATATCCTGCGAGGCGTGATCGACCTCAAGTTCCTGCGCGACCAGCCCGAGATCGTCCGAGCGAGCCAGCGTGCCCGCGGTGAGGACGCAGCCCTCGTCGACGCGGTGCTCGCCGCCGACGAGCGACGCCGCACGGCGATCGGGGCGTTCGAGTCCGCCCGCGCGGAGCAGAAGGCCGCGAGCAAGGAGCTGGGCCCCGTCATGGGTCGGTTGAACGCACTGCGCAAGAGCGACCCGGGCAGCGCCGACCTCCCCGCCCTCGAGACGGAGGCGACCGCGCTGCGCGAGAAGGGCGCGGCCATGTCGGCCCGCGTCAAGGAGCTCGAGGCAGCAGCCGAGGCGGCGAAGGGGGAGCTGGACACCTCCCTTCGCTCCATCGGCAACGTCATCCAGCCGGGCGTGCCCGCGGGGGGCGAGGACGACTTCGACCTCGTCGAGGAGGTCGGGACCGCTCGCGACTTCGCGGCGGAGGGTTTCGAGCCCAAGGACCACCTCGAGCTCGGCGAGCTGCTCGGCGCCATCGACATGGAGCGCGGGGCCAAGGTCAGCGGTAGCCGCTTCTACTACCTCAGGGGGATCGGCGCGCGCCTGGAGTGGGCGCTGATGGGCCTGGCCCAGCAGATCGCGGGCGAGGAGGGCTTCACGCCGCTCGTCGTGCCCAACCTCGTGCGCACGGAGACGATGGCCGGCGCCGGATTCCTCGACGCGCACGACGACGAGGTCTACCAGCTGCCCGCGGACGACCTCTATCTCACCGGAACATCCGAGGTGGCCCTCGCCGGGTTCCACGCCGACGAGATCCTCGACCTCACCGACGGCCCGCTGCGCTACACCGCGACGTCGACCTGCTACCGCCGCGAGGCCGGCAGCTACGGCAAGGACACCCGCGGCATCTTCCGCGTCCACCAGTTCCAGAAGACCGAGATGTTCGTCTTCTGCCGTCCCGAGGACGCGGTGGCCGAGCACGAGAACCTGCTGCGCATCGAGCGCCGGGTCCTCGACGCCCTCGAGCTGCCCTACCGCGTCATCGACGTCGCTGCCGGGGACCTCGGCGGGCCCGCGAGCCGCAAGTACGACTGCGAGGCATGGGTGCCGACCCAGGAGAAGTACCGCGAGCTGACCTCGACGAGCAACTGCACGACCTTCCAGGCGCGCCGGCTGGACATCCGCGAGCGCGACCCGCAGGGGTCGGGGACGCGGACGCTCGCCACGCTCAACGGCACCGCGATCACGAGCACCCGGCCGATCGTCGCCCTGCTGGAGAACCACCAGCAGGCCGACGGATCGGTGCGCGTGCCGGAGGCACTGCGTCCCTTCCTCGGCACGGACGTGATCTCGCCGCGCTGACCGCGTCTCCCGACGTCGTGCCCCCTCCGGGGTGCAGGGCGAAGGGGTCCGGGCCTCCCGCTTTCCTGGTGTCGGGTTACGTTTGGGACACGACATCGAGCAGGAGGGTGCATTGAACCTGGCATTGCGGCATCTTCCGGTGGGCCCCAATGACCCGGTCGGCCGTGCCCGCCTCGTCGCGTCGGTGACGGCTCGCGTCCTGGACGGCCAGGCGGTGGCCGTCCACGGCCCGCGAGGCATGGGACGCAGCACCTTCCTCGCGGCGGTCGCCGCCGGTGTCCAGCACGCCATCAGCGTGCGGCTGCAGCGTCGGGGCGTGCCCGGCCACGGCGTCTCGGTGATCGCCGCCGGGTTCCCGCAGGCGACCCTCGACGAGCTTCCCGACGGGATGCGCTCGCTCCTGCTCGACCCCCGGTCGCTGCCGGACCACGATCCCCAGGAACGCCTCGGGGATGCCCTCACCGAGCTGCTCACCGCCCAGGCAGCGGCCGCCCCCTTCGTCCTGGTCATCGACGACGCCCAGCACATCGACGGCGTGAGCCTCGCCGCGCTGCGGACGGCGGCCTCCCGCTCCCTCGGCCCCGGCGCCTTCGGGGTCCTCGCTGCCGTCGGCCCGGCTGAGATCGATCCCGCGACCGGCCACCCGCGCAGCATCGCCGCGCGTGAGCTGTCCCTGCTGCACGTGGATCTGCAGCCCTTCGCCGCGGCCGACACCGTCGAGCTGCTCGCTGCCGAGGGTGTCCCGACCGACACCGCACTGTGGGCGCACCGGGAGTCCGGGGGCAATCCCGGGCTGGCCCGCGACATCGCCGCAGCCGTCGACGGGCTCGCTCCCGACCGGGCCGCCCGCGAGCTGGGCAACCTCGCGCGCACCCGGGTGCACGCACTCACCGAGCCCGTGCGCGAGACCCTCCAGCGGGTCGCGGCCATGCACCAACCGACGACGGCGATCCTCCAGCGCATCGGTGGCGACACCGCCGTCGCGAGCATCCGCGCTGCTCGGGCGCTCGGCCTGGTCGTCACCGAGGACGAGTACCTACGGCTCACCCCCGAGGTCCTCGGCGACGTCCTCCTGGAGTCCGTCGACAGCGACGAGCTGATCGCCCTGCACCGCGAGCTCGCCGCGCACGCGGACAGCGAGGGCCTGACCCGCTACCACCTCGCCCTCGCCGGCGACACCGCGACGACTCCAGCCGACCTGGCCGCCGCCGCGACCGGCTGCGCGGCCAAGGGCGCGCACGACCTCGCCGCCCAGCTGTACCTGCTCGCTGCTGACGCCGGCACCCCGGAGCGCGACGAGTGGCTCACCCTCAGCCTCGAGAACGCGGTCATCGGCAAGGAGACGCGCGTGCTGCACCGGGCCACCCGGGCTGTCGCGGACCTGACGGAGCCCAGCCTCTCCGTGCGCGCCAAGCTCGCACTCGTCGAGCTCGGGGACCCGGCCCCGGACGAGGTCCTCGTGGCCGCCCTCTACGAGTCCCGTGACGACCCGACCCTGCAGGCGCGCGTCCTCCTCCAGCGGGCCCGCCTCCTCCTGGGCAGCCAGGACCTGAGGGCCGCCCTGGACGTCGCAGGTCGCGCGGTGGAGCTGGCCCGGCGTGCGGGTCGCCGCGACATCGAGGTCGACGCCCTGACGGTGGGGGCGGCAGCCGGCCGCACCCTGGGCGACCCGGACGCGCTCCGGCTCATCGAGCAGGCCGCAGCGCTCGCGGGTGACCCGAAGCCCGGTCAGGTGCACACCTCGGCGCGCTACATCGCGGCGCGCTTCTCGCTCCACGACGACGACCTGCGCCGCGCCCGGGCGGCCTTCGTCGACATGCTCACGGGTGTCGGCCCGGACGCCGGGCTCGACACGGTCCACGTCCTGCGCTCCCTCGTCGAGGTCGTCGCGCGGCAGGGGCGCGGTCGCGAGGCGCTCGAGCTCGCCGGCCGGGCCACGCGGGCGGCCACGCACTTCGACACCCCGATGTCGACCACCTGGTTCATCGAGGCGATCGCGGAGAGCGTCGGCGGCACCTTCGAACGGACCAGGATCGTCAGCGCCCGCGGCGTCGACCTCGCGCGCAGCGAGCACGACCAGCGCTACCTGCGGCGCCATCTGGGCTATCTCGGCCTCGCGCTGCTGCACCTCGACGACCCCGAGGGAGCCGTCGCCGCCTACCGGGAGCTGCGCCGCATCGACGCCGACGCCGGGATCAGGGACCTGACCTCGGTCCGGTGGCACACCGACGCCGTGATGGCCCTGGTGGCCACCGGCGCGACGGACGAGGCGGACGAGCTGCTCGCCGAGGTGCAGTCCGCCCTCGAGGACGGGCTGGGGGCGCCCGGGGTGGCCGTGGCCGCTGATCGGGCCGCTGCCGAGATCGCCGCGGCCCGTGGCGAGCTGGACACCGCACGCACCCTGGCCGCGCGCTCGGTCGCCGCCGCGCAGGAGCGCCGGCTGCCCATCGAGATGGCCCGCTCGCTCGTCACGCTCGCCCACATCGAGCGCCGCGCCCGCCGGGGTGGTCGCAGCCGTGAGGCCGCCGCCCGGGCCCGTGAGGTCCTGCGACCGGTGCACGCGGTGCCATGGACGGCGTGGGTCCAGGCCCGCTTCCCGGAGGGCGCCGCGCTGCACACCCTCGAACCGGAGGAACCGGACACCGCGGACCCGCACGCCACGCTGGCCACGCTCACGCCCACCGAGCAGCAGGTCGCCGGTCTGGTGGCCGAGGGCGCGAGCAACCGCGAGATCGCCCAGCGGTTGCACCTGAGCGTCAAGACCGTCGAGGGCAGCCTGACGCGGGTCTACCGCAAGACCGGGGTGCGTTCACGCACCCAGCTGGCCGCGCTCGTCCTGGGCCACGGCTCCCGCTGACCGCAACCCGCCCCCTTCGCAGGAGCCCAAGCAGTTGCAAGGGGGGAGGCGATTCAGTCCGTCTCGAGGTCGACGAAGTCGTCCGGGTCCCGCCGACGACGCATCGCACGGCGGGCCATCCAGGCGACGGTCGCCAGCACGGCGATGATGATCAGGACGTAGACGACCTTGCTGATCGGGTCCATGTACTGCTCGACGAGGTGGTACCGCCCCCCGAGCTGGTAGCCGATCCAGACGAAGAGCGAGTTCCACAGCAGCGACCCCGCCGTCGTGAAACCGATGAAGGTGCTCACCCGCATGCGGTCGATGCCCGCGGGGATGGAGATCAGGCTGCGGACCCCGGGGATGAAGCGCCCGAAGAAGACCGCCTTGGACCCGTGCCTGGTGAACCACGCGTCGGCCTTGTCCACGTCCGCGACGTCGACGAGCGGCATGGTCTTCGCGATCAGGCGCAGTCGGTCCAGGCCGAGGGCGGCGCCGATGCCGTAGAGCAGGACCGCGCCGAGGACCGAGCCGAGCGTCGCCCACAGGACGGCCTCGACCGGTGAGTACCGTCCCTGCGAGGCGGTGAAGCCGGCCAGCGGGAGGATCACCTCGCTGGGGATCGGCGGGAAGATGTTCTCCAGCAGGATCCCCAGCGCGATGCCGGGGCCCCCGATCCGCTCCATCAGGTCGAGGACCCACTCGACGATCGTGTTCATGAGGCCTTTCTGGGGCGGTGGCGTCTACGGTGGTGGCTCGTGGGCACCCCGGATGATCAGGACAAGGCTACGGGGGCCCCCTCACCGCCGCCTGTGCGCCACGGCGTCGGCCCGTGGTCGGGGCCGTGGCCGGACGACCCCCGGCTCGACCCGGACCTGCTGCGCGAGGGCGACCGGCGCAACGTCGAGGACCGGTACCGCTACTTCTCGCACGAGGCGATCACCGCCGACCTCGCCTCCCGACGCCATTCCTTCCACGTCGCGATCGAGAACTGGGAGCACGACTTCAACATCGGTTCCGTCGTGCGCACCGCCAACGCGATGGGCGCCGCGGCCTTCCACGTCGTCGGCAAGCGGCGGTGGAACCGCCGCGGCGCGATGGTCACCGACCGCTACCAGGTCGAGCACCACCACCGGTCCGTCCCGGACCTCGTGGACTGGGCGAGGACGGCGGGCGAAGGGGGGACCCCCCTTCGCCTCATCGGCATCGACAACGTCCCCGGCTCGCTGCCGATCGAGACCCACGACCTGCCGCGC
Source organism: Janibacter sp. A1S7 (assembly GCF_037198315.1). Taxonomy (NCBI): domain Bacteria; kingdom Bacillati; phylum Actinomycetota; class Actinomycetes; order Micrococcales; family Intrasporangiaceae; genus Janibacter; species Janibacter alittae. The sequence goes on from NZ_CP144913.1 coordinate 168,622, forward strand.
GAGTGCGTCCTCGTCTTCGGGCAGGAGGGGCCCGGGATCTCCCCGGAGATGCTCGCGGCCTGCGACGACGTCCTCGAGATCAGCCAGTTCGGCTCCACCCGATCGATGAACGCCGGTGCCGCCGCCGCGATCGCGATGCACGCCTGGGTGCGGCGACACCACTTCGGGCAGGGCGTCTAGCGGTATTCCTCGGTCGGTGTCCGGCCCCTATCATCGGTGGGTGAGCCAGTACCTGACCTTCGTCGCCTTCGCGGCGGTCGTGGCCGTCGCGCCCGGGCCCGACACCCTGCTGACCCTGCGCAGCTCGGTCGTCGGCGGGCGGGTGCGCGGCACGTGGACGGCGCTGGGCATCTGTGCCGCCGGTGTCGGGCAGGGTGTGCTCGCTGCTGCCGGTCTGAGCGCGGTCGTCGTGCACGTCGAGCCCCTCTTCCAGGTGATCCGGTGGGTCGGGGTGGCCTACCTGGTCTACCTCGGGGTGACGGCCATCCGCTCGTCGCTGGCCCGTGACGGCGCGTGGGCCGTGGGCGAGTTGAGCGGGCCCGTGCAACGCCCGTGGCGCGCCTTGGCGGCCGGGTTCCTGTGCAACATCACCAACCCCAAGGTGCTGCTGTTCAACCTTGCCGTCCTGCCCCAGTTCCTGTCCGCCGGGGCGGGGACGGTCACCTTCATCGCCTACGCGCTGACCCTCACCGCGCTCGGCGCAGTCGTGCTGCTGGCCATCGTCCTGGCCGCCGGGGCCGCCCGGGGAGCCCTGCAGCGGGCCCGAGTGCGACGCGGTGTCGACGGCGGGACCGGTGCGGTGATGCTCGGCTTCGCCGGCGCGCTCGCGGCGGGGCACTGACCGATCAGCTGAGCCGGACTGCCACGATCGAGCCATGAGCCCTGCACCATCCCATCGTTCCGAGGTCGCCCCCTTCGAGGTCATGGATGTCCTCGCCCGCGTGGCGGCCATGCGCGCCGAGGGGCGTGACGTCATCTCGTTGTGCGCGGGTGAACCGAGCCAAGGCGCTCCGGCCGCCGTGCACGCCGCCGCGGCCCGGGTCCACACCGAGCGCCGGGCGCTCGGCTACACGCCCGCGTTGGGGACCGCCGCCCTTCGCTCGGCCATCGCCGGGCACTACGCCGGCTGGTACGGCCTCGACCTCGACCCGACCGAGGTCGCGGTGACGACCGGCTCCTCCGGCGGGTTCGTGCTCGCCTTCCTCGCCGCCTTCGACCACGGGGACCGTGTCGCGCTGGCCCGCCCCGGCTACCCCGCCTACCGCAACATCCTCGCCGCCCTGGGCTGCGAGGTCGTCGACCTGCCGACCGGGCCGGTCGAGCGATACCAGCCGACCGTCGCCCAGCTCGAGGCCGCCCACGCCGAGGCGCCCCTGGCCGGGCTCATCCTCGCCTCCCCGGCCAACCCCACCGGCACGATGGTCGACCGTGGCGAGCTCACGGCGATCGCCGCCTGGTGCAGCGCGCACGGCGTTCGCCTCGTCAGTGACGAGATCTACCACGGGGTCACCTACGCCGATCCTGACAGCCCGGACGCGGACGGGGTCTGCGCCCGTGAGGTCGACGAGCACGCCATCGTCGTCTCCTCCTTCAGCAAGTACTGGGGGATGACCGGGTGGCGCCTGGGCTGGTTGCTCGTGCCGCAGGACCTGCGCGCGGCGGTCGGTGCGCTCGCCGGCAACATCGCGCTGTGCCCGCCGGCCGCGGCGCAGGAGGCGGCGGTCGAGGCCTTCGCCGACGAGACCTACGCGGAGTGCGAGGCGGCCCTCGTCGACTTCGCGAAGGCGCGTGAGGTGCTGCTGGCCCGGGCGCCCGAGCTGGGCTGGGGCGACGCGGCACCCGCCGACGGTGCGTTCTACTACTGGGCGGATCTGGGGGAGCAGCTCGCGGGCTTCGCCGATGCCCGTGAGTACGCAGCCGCGCTCCTGGAGGCGACGGGGGTAGCGGTCACTCCGGGCGCCGACTTCGACCCGGTCGACGGCCCGCGCTGCGTGCGTCTGTCGCTCGCAGCCGGGCCCGAGGCGATCGGTGAAGCCCTGGAGCGGATCATCGACTGGCAGGACGCGCGGGGCTGAGCCGGCCGCCGCAACCGGTCGCGAAGCCAGCGCACGGTCGGGCGCACCGGCTCGGGCCGCATGGCGTCCCGGCCGACGGTGGCCCTCCCGGTCGAGGCCGGGTGGTCCGGCCACGGCCGCCGCTGCGGGACCGACGTCGTACCCGCGCGTAGGTTCCGGCCACATCCCCCGGGCCGCCGATGATCTGGGAGGATCATGACCAAGACCACCCCAGCACGCCAGGAGGCTGTCATGCCCATCGCTACTCCCGACGTCTATCGCGACATGCTCGATCGAGCGAAGGCCGGCTCCTTCGCCTATCCCGCGATCAACGTGACCTCGAGCCAGACGCTCAACGCCGCCATCCGCGGTTTCGCCGAGGCCGGGAGCGACGGCATCGTGCAGGTCTCGACCGGCGGTGGCGAGTACCTGTCCGGGCCGACGATCAAGGACATGGTCACCGGCTCGCTCGCCCTCGCCGCGTACGCGCACGAGGTCGCCAAGAACTACGACGTCAACATCGCGCTGCACACCGACCACTGCCCCAAGGACAAGCTCGATGGCTTCGTGCGTCCGCTCATCGCGGCGAGCAAGGAGCGTCGGGACGCCACGGGGCTGCCGATCTTCCAGTCGCACATGTGGGACGGCTCGGCGGTCGAGCTGCACGAGAACCTCTCCATCGCCCAGGAGCTGCTCGAGCTCGCTGCTGCAGCCGACATCATCCTCGAGGTCGAGATCGGCGTCGTCGGCGGCGAGGAGGACGGTGTCGCCCACGACATCAACGACAAGCTCTACACCACCCCCGGCGACACCCTCGACATGGTCGAGGCGCTCGGCCTCGGCGAGAAGGGCCGGTACATGGCCGCGCTGACCTTCGGCAACGTGCACGGCGTGTACAAGCCGGGCAACGTCAAGCTGCGCCCGGAGATCCTCAAGCAGTGCCAGGACGCCGTCACCGAGAAGTACGGCACGGACAAGGGTGAGCGCCCGCTCGACCTCGTCTTCCACGGAGGCTCGGGCTCGAGCCCGCAGGAGATCTCCGATGCGGTCGACTACGGCGTGGTGAAGATGAACGTCGACACCGACACCCAGTACGCCTTCACCCGCCCGGTCGCGGGCTGGATGCTGGAGAACTACACCGGCGTGCTGAAGATCGACGGCGAGGTCGGCAACAAGAAGAAGTACGACCCACGGGCCTGGGGCAAGGAGGCCGAGGCGTCGATGGCGGCCCGTGTCGTCGAGGCCTGCGAGAACCTGCGCTCGGCCGGGACGTCGGTGAAGGCCTGATGGACAACCTGCTGAGCATCCCCGAGACCATGCTCCCCGAGGACCCCGCGGCCGCCCGGATCGACGCCGGGGAGGACCCCGCGAGCGTGGCGGCGGACCTGCCTTCGTCCTCCCTGCCGTGGGCGGTCCTCGCCGAGAGGGCGCTCGATGGCGGCCGGAGCATCGAGGGCTACGCCTACGCCCGCACCGGCTACCACCGCGGGCTGGACTCCCTGCGCCGCGCCGGCTGGAAGGGGCAGGGGCCGGTGCCGTGGTCGCACGAGCCCAATCGCGGTTTCCTCAGGGCGCTGGGGGCCCTCTCCCAGGCGGCCGGTGAGATCGAGGAGACCGAGGAGGAGCAGCGCTGTCGCACCTTCCTCGTCGACTCCTCGCCCGAGGCCGCCCAGCAGCTGCTCGGGTAGCGATCCGACCCGCTGGTCGGGGTGCGTCCGTCCTCGGTCTCACCCCGACACCACGACGAAGGGCGTCACGACCGTGGTGGTCGTGACGCCCTTCGCCATCGGTCCGGCGTCCCCCGTCCGGAGAGTGTTGGGGGGCGCCGTGACAGCCCCCTGTAACCGTCGTCGGCGCCCCCGCGCAGACACCATTATGCCGTACGTCACCCTCGAGCAGCGGCACCTAACGGCCAGTGGCACTATCCTGCCGATCATGTCCCCCACGTCCGACTCCGACGAGCCGCTGCGGCGGCTGGAGGCGTACCTCGCCGAGGATGCGGCCCGGGTGGACGAGGCGCGTGGTCGACTGGCCGACATCGGTGACGCACTGATGACCTTGCGGGCCCGCATGCACAACATCGACATCGGTGACGACCCGGGCGTGCAGGTGCTCACCCACGAGGTGGCCGCCCCGATGATCGATCGCGTCGCAGGAGGGGTCGACCGGGTCGACAACGTCATGCTGTCGATCGATGTCGGTGCGGGCACCGAGCACGTCAACGCCCGCAACGAGCTCACCCGCGCCGCCGCGGGGCAGCGGCAACGCACGCTGGTGCATCCCTCCGTGCTCGAGGCCGACCTCGGGCGCAGCCAGCTCGCGGCCAGTCGGGAGGCCGGCCAGCAGCAACGGGTCACCGACCAGCTGGGGACCGAGTTCCTCGTCCTCGGCGAGGAGGCCCTGGTCACGCTCTCCGTCTGGGGCGACCCGCACTCGCCGTACGTCTTCATCCGCAACCCGGCCCTGGTGGCCTGCTTCGCCGCGTGGTTCGACCTGCTGTGGAGCCGGGCGCCGGAGATCAAGACCCCTGCCTGGCGCTCCGACGAGGCACTGGTGCGGATGCTCGCCCTCGGGACGAAGGACGAGATGATCGCCCGCACCCTGCACGTGGGGCTGCGCACCGTGCGCCGTCGGGTGGCGAGGCTGATGGACCAGTACGGGGTGGACACCCGCTTCCAGCTGGGCGCCGCCCTCGAGCGCGACGGCCGGTTGTGACCTCCGGTCGGTAGACTGTCCCGGTCAGCAGCCGCGGGGGTGCCCGCGGCTCAGTGTTGTCGAGTCCCGCTCGTGAGGGTGGGCGAGGAGGACCGATGCCGGCGATCGTGCTGATCGGGGCCCAGTGGGGCGACGAGGGCAAGGGCAAGGCCACCGACCTGATGGGCAGCGACGTCGACTACGTCGTGAAGTTCAACGGTGGCAACAACGCCGGGCACACGGTCGTCATCGACGGTGAGAAGTATGCGCTCCACCTGCTGCCCTCCGGCATCCTCACCCCAACCGTCATCCCGGTCATCGGCAACGGCGTCGTCGTCGACCTGGAGGTCCTCTTCGAGGAGTTGGAGGGTCTCCAGGCCCGCGGGGTCGACGTCTCGAAGTTGCGCCTCAGCGCCAACGCACACCTCATCCCGCCGTACAACCGCACCCTGGACAAGGTCACCGAGCGATTCCTGGGCAAGCGCAAGATCGGGACGACCGGCCGCGGTATCGGCCCGACCTACGCCGACAAGATGAACCGCGTCGGCATCCGGGTGCAGGACATCTTCGACGAGGGGATCTTGCGGCAGAAGGTCGAGGCCGCGCTCTCCCTGAAGAACCAGGTGATGGTCAAGATCTACAACACCCGGGCCGCCGATGTGGACGCCGTCGTCGAGGAGCTGCTCTCCTACGCCGACCGGCTGCGTCCGATGGTGGTCGACACCAGCCTCGAACTGGAGCAGGCGCTCGACGCGGGCCAGAACGTCCTGCTCGAGGCGGGCCAGGCGACACTGCTGGACGTCGACCACGGCACCTACCCCTTCGTCACCTCGTCCTCGGCCACCGCCGGCGGCGCATGCACCGGCTCCGGCATCCCGCCGACCCGGGTCAGCCGGGTCATCGCGATCCTCAAGGCCTACTCCACCCGTGTGGGCGAGGGCCCTTTCCCGACCGAGCTCTTCGATGACGACGGGGAGTTCCTGCGCTCGACGGGGCACGAGTACGGCACGACGACCGGTCGCCCGCGTCGCACCGGCTGGCTCGACGCCGTCGTCGGGCGCTACGCGACCCGCATCAACGGGGTCACCGACTTCGTCATCACCAAGCTCGACGTGCTCACCGGGCTGGAGCGCGTGCCGATCTGCGTCGCCTACGAGATCGACGGCGAGCGGGTCGAGCAGATGCCCGTCAACCAGTCCGATGTGCACCACGCGCGCCCGATCTACGAGAACCTCGACGGCTGGTCGGAGGACATCACCGGCTGCCGGACCTTCGAGGAGCTGCCGGCCAACGCGCAGGCGTACGTCCTGCGGGCCGAGGAGCTCATCGGTGCCCGGGTCTCGGCCATCGGTGTCGGCCCCGGACGCGACGAGATCATCCAGCGCCACCGTCTCCTCGACACCTGACGAACGCCCTCGACCACGGGTCGATGTCTCCTTGCGTGCCGGGGCGCGCGGTGCCGCATCGACCGGGCGAAGGGGGAGGGTGACCGCGGGAAAATCCGTTGCCGGCCCCCCTTCGCCCTGCCATGGTGGGTGCAGGCAGCGCAGCAGCGGTGCCGACCGGCGACGAAGGGAGGTCCCATGGGCACGCACGAGAGCGCACCCGAGGACATGAAGGCGAAGTTCCGGGAGGCGCTGGAGAAGAAGCAGTCGCACGGCGGGGCAGATGTCTCGCCCCACGGCGCCCGTGGCAAGGTCGGCGGCGCACACGACGCCGAGACCAGCGGCGCCCAGCAGATGTTCCGCCGCAAGAGCGGCTGACCGACCCTCCCGACAGGACGGCCCCCGGAGCGCGTTGTTCCGGGGGCCGTCCGGGAGCCGGCCCTCAGTCGGCCGGGCGCAGCACCGTCATGCGGTGGGCGGCACGGGTGAGCACGACGTAGAGGATGCGTGCGCCACCGGGCGACTCGTCGACGATCGCGTCGGGGTCGACGACGAGCGTGCCGTCCCACTCCAGGCCCTTCGTCGACAGCGGGTCGATGACCGTGACCCGCCCCTCGTAACCGTCGGCGAGATCCGCGACGGCCTTCGCGTGCCGCTGCGGGGTGATGACCGCGATCGAGCCCTCGACCTCCCGGGCGAGGTCGGTCAGCGCCTGCTCGGCAACCGTGCCGACGCCGGGGCGTGTGGTCTCCAACGCGTCTGCGAAGGTCACCTCGATCGGCTGCACCCCGGTCTCGCGGACGGCGTCGGGGATGTCCGCATCAGGGACGGCCGGGAGGATCACGGCACGTGCGTAGTCGAAGATCTCCTGTGCGTTGCGGTAGTTCGTCGTCATGTGGAAGGACTGCCGTTGCTGGGTGCCGTAGGCCTCCAGCCGGGCGCGGTCGGCCTCGGCGGCGTCCTGCCAGGATGCCTGGGCGACGTCGCCGACGACGGTCCACGACGCCCGACGACCGCGGCGCCCGATCATCCGCCACTGCATCGGCGAGAGGTCCTGGGCCTCGTCGACGAGCACGTGTGCGTACTCCTCCGCCGGGCCGATCGTGTCGTGCAGCAGGCGCTCGCGGGCGCTGGTCGGGCTGAGGTGGTGCTCGACGAGTGGTTCCCTGATCGCCGATCCCATGGCCCGCAGCTCCTCGACCCCGTCCATCTCCTCGACCTCGAAGAAGGAGCGCTCCTCGGGGGCCTCGCGCTCGATCGGGCCCAGCCGGACCGACAGCTCGTCGATCAGGGCGACGTCGGCGACGGTCCAGGTGCCCAGCTCGAGCGCCTCGCGGGTGGCGTGCGCCAGCGCGGCGGCATCGCCCTGGCTGAGCACGGACCGGCAGACGTCATAGGCCAGCTCGGTGTCCTCGAGCCACAGCAGGGCCTCGCGCGGGTCGATCTGCGGCCACCACTGACCGAGGAAGGTGTCGACGGCCATCGAGCTGTCGAAGGCCTCGAGGAAGTCCTCGCGCTCGCCCTCACGCACCTGGCGCCAGGCGGCGTCGGCGAGCAGCTCGCGTACCGCATTGGTCGCCTGGTTGCGGGTGCGGTCGCGCAGCGCCCGGCGACGGATGTCGGCCAGCGTCTCCTCGTCGAGGTGGACCGCCTGCCCGTCGACCATGACGCGCAGGCTCGTCGGGGCGTCGGGGACGGCCATCGCCGCCAACCGCTTGAGCACGGTGCGCATCTGCAGCGATCCCTTGAGCGCGGCGACCTCGGGTGGGTCGTGCCGCACCGCGGTGATGACGTCGACGACGTCGCCGAGCGAGCGCAGGGTCACCGAGTCCTCGCCGAGCGAGGGGAGGACCCGCTCGATGTAGGCCGTGTAGGCCGAGGACGGGCCGATGACGAGGATGCCGCCGGACTCGTAGCGCCGACGGTTGGCGTAGAGCAGGAAGGCGGCGCGGTGCAGGGCCACGACGGTCTTGCCCGTGCCGGGGCCGCCGGTGATCTCGGTGATGCCGCGGTCGGTCGCCCGGATGGCCTCGTCCTGGTGGGCCTGGATGGTCGCGACGATGTCGCGCATCTGCTGCCCGCGGCTGCGGGTCAGTGCCGCCAGCAGCGCGCCGTCGCCGACGACGACCATGTCGTCCGGTGCCTCGGGCACCATGAGGTCGTCCTCGACGCCGATGACCTCCTCACCGCGGCTGCGCAGCACGCGGCGGCGGATGACGCCCAGGTTGTTGCCGGGGGTCGCACGGTAGAAGGGTGACGCGGCCGGGGCACGCCAGTCGATGACGAGCGGCTCGTAGTCGTCGTCGCGCACACCGAGGCGGCCGATGTAGCGGATCTCTCGCTCGTCGTCAGCATCCTCCAGGTCGAGGCGGCCGAAGACGAGGCCCTCGTGCTGGCGCTCGAGGTGCGCCTGACGACGAGCGGCGTTGTAGACCAGTGCATCGCGCTCGAAGAGCCCGGACATCTCCTCGTCCCGCACGTCGCCGGTACGCGAGGTGCGGCCCCGGGAGAGGCCGTCCACGGCGACGAGCTCGGCTCTTTCGCCGGCCTTGGCCAGTTCGGTGTTCACGCGGTCGAGGTGCTGCTGCTCGATGGCGATCTCGGCAGCGACGGCGTCGACATGGGTGTCGGTCACGGTGGAGTCCTGCTCCCCTCCAACTCGGGCAGAAGGAGAGAGTCTAGTTGCCGGGGTGGGGTGCCGAGGACGCGGTCCCCCCGGCACGGGCCGGGCCGCGCGGACACGATTCGACGTGTTCCTGTTCGACACGGACGGCAGCGCTTGATTTCACCTTCATCCAGATGCCAGTATCGATCAGTCGGCCACGGCCGATGGTCGCGCGGTCGGTGTCCCCCCCCTGATGTCCGGACCGGCGACCTCGGGGCGCAGCACGCGACAGACCCCCCTGCCTGCCGCGAGCTGCGCCCCACCTGTGTCTCCGTGGCCGCTCGGCCCACTGCCCGCAGTGCCCGCGAGACCCGCGACCGCCGGGACCCCGGGTCTCGTAGGCTCACCCCCGTGAAGGTTCTCGTCATCGGCTCCGGCGCCCGCGAGCACGCCCTGGTGCGTGCCCTGACCCACGACCCCACCGTGGATGCCGTCATCGCCGCCCCCGGCAACCCCGGTACCGACGTGCTCGCGCTCAACGAGCCGGTCGACGCCGACGACCCCGAGGCAGTCGTGGAGCTGGCCCGGCGACACACCGTCGACCTCGTCGTCATCGGACCCGAGGCCCCGCTCGTCGCCGGGGTCGCCGATGCCTTGCGCGAGAGCGGGATCCGCTGTTTCGGGCCGAGCGCTGCCGCCGCTCGCCTCGAGGGCAGCAAGGCCTACGCCAAGGAGGTCATGGCCGCCGCCGGCGTACCCACCGGCCTCGCGCGGGTGTGCACGACCCAGGACGAGCTGGCCGAGGCCCTCGACGCGTTCGGAGCGCCCCACGTCGTCAAGGACGACGGTCTCGCCGCCGGCAAGGGGGTCGTGGTCACCGATGACCGTGAGGTCGCCGTGGAGCACGGCACGAGCTGCATGACGAAGGGGGGCGACGCCACCGTGGTCATCGAGGAATACCTCGACGGGCCCGAGGCGAGCCTCTTCTGCATCTGTGACGGTCAGCGGGTGGTCGCGCTGGACCTCGCGCAGGACTTCAAGCGCATCTTCGACGGCGACGAGGGGCCGAACACCGGGGGCATGGGCGCCTACAGCCCGCTGGCCTGGGCCCCGGAGGGGCTCGTCGACGATGTCGTCGCCCGGGTCGCGCAGCCAGTGGTCGACGAGATGGCCCGGCGGGGGACCCCCTTCGTCGGGGTGCTGTACGTCGGCCTCGCCCTGACCTCCCGCGGCCCGCGGGTCATCGAGTTCAACGTGCGCTTCGGCGACCCGGAGACGCAGGCAGTCCTCGCCCGCCTCGACTCGCCGCTCGGCGTGCTCCTCGCCGCCGCCGCGGACGGGGCGCTCGACGACCACGGGCCGCTGCACTGGCGCCCCGAGTCCGCGGTGACCGTCGTGCTGGCCGCCGAGGGCTACCCGGCGTCGCCGGCCACCGGGGTCGAGATCGACGGCCTGCAGGAGCTCGCCGCGAGCGACCTGGCCGAGCACGTCCACGTGCTCCACGCCGGGACGCGGATCGACCCCGAGGACGAGGTGCCACAACTCGTCTCCTCCGGTGGCCGCGTGCTCTCGGTCGTCGCCCTCGGGGACGACCTCGGTCAGGCGCGCGAGCGTGCCTACGAGGCCGTCGAGCGGATCGACTTCCCGGGCAGCCACCATCGCACCGACATCGCCCTGCGGGCCTCACGCGGCGAGATCCGCGCCTGAGCCGCGCTCGTGGGTGAGTGCCCCGCCTCGCGGGTGAGCCATCAGCGTGTCGACCTCCACCCGCGAGGCCACGGAGACCAGACGGAAGCGACGCACCCGCCACCGCCGGGACGGCTCGCGTCGGCGGCTGCCCAACGGGTAGAAGGAACCGCATGGACGAAGCACACCGCAGACCATCGGCGGCCGACGACCGCACGATCGAGGCGCTCGGCAAGCTGTCGGAGGCCTTCGAGGTGGTCGAGGAGGCCCGGGGGCTCCTCTACGCCTTCCACCGACGGTGCGGGAGGGCCGACCTGACGCTCGGGGAGGCGGTGAGCCTGCTGCACAACTCCGGCCACACCGACCTGGCCGACGACCTCCGGCGGACACTCGTGGGACGCAACGTGCTCCCCGACCGGTGGAGCTACGAGGTGGTCGAGGAGTACGACGCCACCTACTACGAGCCGTTCCGTGCGGCCGAGGTCGCCGCACGCGAGGAACTCGCCGAGGGCAAGCGGCACGTCTTCGAGGCCGAGATGAAGGCGCGTGAGCGGCAGGACGGGCCCGGCGACGACACGGGGGACGGGTGAGCGTCGCTCCTCGCTCCCGTCGAGGAACTCAGGGGGACCTCCTGCGAAGATGACCCCATGACGAGTGACGCTCCCCTCGACCTGCCCGGCCACGCCCACCTCTACTCGGGCAAGGTGCGCGATCTGTACGCGCCGCTGGGGCAGGACGGGACGCCTCGGGAGGACCAGCTGCTGCTGGTCGCCAGCGACCGGATGTCGGCCTACGACTTCGTGCTCGACACCCCGATCCCCGACAAGGGCGCGGTGCTGACGCAGATGTCGTTGTGGTGGTTCGAGCAGGTTGCCGACCTCGTGCCGCACCACGTCGTCTCCACCGAGGTGCCCGGTGCCGTCGCCGGCCGGGCCGTCCTCGTCGAGCGCCTCGACATGCTCCCCGTGGAGTGCGTCGCCCGCGCCTACCTCACCGGCGGCGGCCTGAACGAGTACCGCTCCACCGGCGCGGTCAGCGGGATCGACCTGCCCGAGGGCCTCGTCGACGGGTCCCGCCTGCCGGCACCGATCTTCACCCCGTCCACCAAGGCGCCCGCCGGCGAGCACGACGAGCCGATCCCCTTCGCCGGGGTCGTCGACGAGGTCGGCCAGGCGCTCGCCGAGCGCGCCCGCGACCTCACCGTGGCGATCCTGCAGCGCGGCAACGGGATCGCCACCGAGCGCGGGATCATCCTCGCCGACACCAAGGTCGAGTTCGGCCTGCGCGGCCTCGAGCTGGGCGACGGGGAGGACCCGGGTGCCGCGATCCGCTCCCGGGGGGCGGATGCCGAGATCGTCCTGGCGGACGAGCTGCTCACGCCGGACTCCTCACGCTTCTGGCCGGTCGACCAGTGGGAGCCGGGTCGGCAGCAGCCGAGCTTCGACAAGCAGTTCGTCCGCGACTGGCTGACCTCCCCCGCGAGCGGGTGGGACAAGGGCTCCGGTGAGGCGCCCCCTTCGCTCCCGGAGGACGTCGTCGAGCAGACCCGTGCGAAGTACGTCGAGGCCTACGAGCGGCTCACGGGGCAGACCTTCGCCGCCTGAGGGTGTGCACAAAGAGGACTCAGGCAGCAATCCGGCCGGATTTCTCGGGGGGTCGGCAGGCCGGAGTCCCTTCAGTGCACGTTGGCCCTTTCGCAGGGACACTGCTCCGGGCAGACTGCGGCCATGTCGACGAGGACGCAGATGGCCACCGCCCGCGCGAACGGACTGGGGGAGGTGCTGCGTCGCAGCGCAGCCCGCTTCCGGGACAGGGCCGCGATCATCGACGGGGAGACCCGCCTGAGCTATCGCGAGTTCGACGACCTGTGCACGCGCGTCGCCGCCGGCCTGGCCGGTCACGGGATCAACCCCGGTGATCGCGTGGCGCTGCTCAGCCGAAACTCCGCGGACTTCGCCGCCATCGCCTGGGGCGCCGCGCGTCTCGGCGTCATCCTCGTGCCGATCAACTTCATGCTCACCGCCGACGAAGTCGGCTACATCGTCGGACACAGCGAGCCGGTCGCCTTCCTCACGCAGCCGGAGTTCGTGGACACCGCCACCGAGGCCATCGCCGCGAGCGGTCGGGCGGTGCCCACGCTCATCGTCACCGGGGAGGCGAAGGGGGAGTGGGCCCCCTTCGCCGACCTCGCCGCAACCGACCCGACCGGCTGGACCCCGCCGGTCATCGCCGACGACGACCCGATCCGCCTGATGTACACCTCCGGCACCGAGTCCCGCCCCAAGGGCGCGCTGCTGACCTCACGCGCCCTGCAGGCCGAGTACCTCAGCGCGATCATCGACGGCGGGATGACCGGCGACGACATCGACCTGCACACCCTGCCGCTCTACCACTGCGCCCAGCTGGACTGCTTCCTCGGCCCGGACCTGATGCTCGGCGCGACGAGCATCATCCTGCCCGCGCCGGACCCGGCGACCGTGCTCGCGACGATCGCCGAGCACCGGGTGACGAAGTACTTCGCGCCGCCGACGGTGTGGATCTCGCTGCTGCGCCACCCGGACTTCGACGCCACCGACCTGTCGAGCCTGCGCAAGGGCTACTACGGCGCCTCGCCGATGCCGGTGGAGGTCCTGGGGGAGATCCAGCAGCGCCTGCCGGACGTGGACCTGTGGAACTTCTACGGCCAGACCGAGCTGGCGCCGGTCGCGACGATCCTGCCGCCGCACGAGCAGCTGACCCACGCGGGGTCGGCCGGATTCCCGGTGCTCAACGTCGAGACCCGCCTCGTCGACGACGACGGCGTCGAGGTCCCTGTCGGCGAGATCGGGGAGGTCGTCCACCGCAGCCCGCAGATCGCCGCCGGCTACTGGCGCGACGGGGAGAAGACCGCGGAAGCCTTCCGGGGTGGCTGGTTCCACTCCGGGGACCTGGCGATCGCGGACGAGGACGGCCGGATCACGATCGTCGACCGCAAGAAGGACATGATCAAGTCCGGTGGGGAGAACGTCGCCTCCCGCGAGGTCGAGGAGGCGATCTACGCCCACCCGGACGTCGCCGAGGTCGCGGTCTTCGCGCTGCCCGACCCGAAGTGGGTCGAGGCGGTCACCGCGACCGTCGTCGCCAAGGAGGGCTCGGAGCTGACGGTCGCCGCGATCGAGGAGCACTGCGCCGGGGTGCTCGCGCCCTTCAAACGGCCCAAGCGGATCGAGATCGTCGCCGAGCTGCCGAAGAACCCCAGCGGCAAGATCCTCAAGCGTCAGCTGCGGGAGCAGCTCAGCTGAGATGCCCGCCTACGTCGCCTTCCTGCGCGCCATCAACCTCGGCGCCAAGCGGAAGTTCCCCAAGGCCGACCTGCAGCGCGTCGCCGAGTCGGTCGGCACCGGTGTGCAGGTGCACCTCAACACCGGCAACGTGCTGCTGACGAGCCGACAGCGCTCGTCCGCCGCGGTGGCGCGCACCCTCGAGGAGGCATTCGTGGCAGACCGAGGCTTCGAGGTGCCCACGATCGTGCTCGCCCTCCCGGAGCTGGGCCGGGTCGTGGCCGATGCCGAGGAGGTGGCGGGGCAGGCCCCCTTCGCCGTCGGGGCGCACTACGTCTCCTTCCTCAAGGAGGAGCCGAGCGCGGAGGCGCTCGCGGCCTTCACCGCACGGGAGGCGAAGGGGGAGAGCGCCGTGGTCCGCGGCGCCACCGTGCACCTCCTGGTCGCCGAGGGCGGGGCATACCACTCCGCGAAGCTCCCCGGTCGCGTCGAGAAGGACCTGGGCGCAGCCACCAATCGCAACCTCACCGTCGTCGCCGAGCTCGCCCGGCGCTGGGGCTGAAACGGCTGCCCGACCCCAGTGGGTGGAGGTACGAGCGTGCGTCCGGGAGAGCGCGAATACCTCGACCCGCACGATCACGCGGGACGGCGGCCGTAGGTCACCGCGTGCACCGGACTCAGCCGGAACCACCCCATGTCGGTGAATCCGTGCCGGGTCAGCAGTTCGTCGTAGGCGGACCGAGGCAGGAGCTGGTCGTCGATCTGGGCCTCGAAGAACTGCACCCCGGACATCAGTTGGCCCGGCACGGAGCGCAGCCCCTCGTCGCTGTCCGGGAAGGGGAAGTCGGAGATGACGAACCAGCCGCCCGGCTTCAGCGCTGCCAGCACTCGGTCGGTGACCCGGTCGATGTCGCGGCACTCGTGCATCGAGATGTTGTTGATGACGACGTCCACCGGCTCCTCGAGCGTCATCTCCTCGAGCGGGCTGACCAGGAGCTCGACGCGGTCGCAGAGACCGGCGACCTCAACCGCGGACCCGGCCCGCTCGATGGAGTGGGCGTCACCGTCCACGCCCACGACGCTCGCCCGCGGGTAGGCCCTCGCCAGCCGGACCACGCCGGCCCCGGACCCGCAGGCGGTGTCCAGGACGCGGCCACCGGTGCGCAGGACGTCCTCCACCCCGGGCACCTGCGCCAGCCCGGCGGTGAGTAGGCGCGTGTAGAACGGCCGACCCGTACCCTCGACGCAGGCGATCCACCCGGGGCTCGTCTCGTCCCACCACATCCGCTCGCCGGTGGTCAGGGTGTCGGCGAACCGCCCGAACATCTCGTACTGGCCCACCGTTGCGACCATGGCGCCGAGATGGGCGGGCGAGTCCTCGTCGAAGAGCAGGGTCTCCACGTGCGCAGCCAACGCGTAGCCCCCTTCGTGCCGCTCCAGCACGCCGGCGCCGAAGGCGGCCCGGCACCAGACGGCCACGTACAGGTCGTCCATGCCGAGCCGCTCCGCCAGCTCGTCGGGTGTCAGCGATGGCGTGGTGGCAATGCCGCGCAGCAGCCCCGACTCCAGCCCCACCTGGATCACGCGGGTCGCCATGTACCCGGCGAGGTGCCCCAGCAGCGTCCCTGCCTGCTCCGGCAGCGTCGGCGCGTCGTCCCCGGTATTCGTCGGTGTCGTCGATCCTGTGGTTGTCATGACCGGATCCCTTGAGTGGTGTGTACCTGCCTCTCCCAACGGTGTCTCACCCACGAGCCGGCCGATAGTTCTGGATCTGTACCGGACCCGCGCACGCGCGTAGCCTGAAGCGGTCGGAGGAGGCGAGTCCCATGGCGGGATACGGCCAGTTCTGCCCCATCGCCAAGACGATGGAGGTGCTCGACGAGCGGTGGACCGTGCTGATCGTGCGAGAGCTGCTGTGCGGGAGCCACCACTTCAACGAGCTCCGCCGGGGCGTGCCCAAGATGTCGCCCGCGCTGCTGTCCAAGCGCCTGCGCGGCCTCGCCAGGGCCGGCATCGTGGTGCGTCTGGACGAGGGCAACCGCATCCGGTACGAGCTGACTCCCGGCGGGAGGGCGTTGGAGCCGGTGGTCATGGCCCTCGGCGCGTGGGGCGTGCAGTGGCGCAGCCGACTCGGCGAGGAGGACTACGACCCGACGCTGCTGATGTGGGACGTGCACCGCAACCTCGATCTGGCGCAGATGCCCACCGGGCGGGTGGTGCTGGGCTTCCGCTTCCCGGACGTCGAGGCGGCCCACCGGGAGTGGTGGATCGTCGTGGCGGCCGGCGCCGTCGACCTGTGCGACTTCGACCCGGGCTTCCCCGTCACCGTGGGCGTGGAGGCCGACCTGCCGACCTTGGTGCACATCTGGCGTGGGGACCGCACCTGGGCGGCGGCACTGCGTCGGGGCGACCTGAGGCTCGAGGGCTCCGCCGAGGCGAGGGGAGCCCTACCTCGGTGGCTCACGCTCTCCCGCTTCGCGTCGGTGCCGCGGGAGGCTCCGGTCGGCGGATGATCCTCGACGGCGTGGCCGCGGTTGCGAGCTGCGACCGACGGACCCGAGGCCCTCCGCTGAGGGGACTCGCACCTCGAGCGACGGGGGGCGTGCGGCGCCAACTAGACTCTCGGGCGGACCCACCCCCTTCGCCCTCAGGAGACACCCCGTGGGACGCATCGTCGTCGACGTCATGCTCAAGCCCGAGATCCTCGACCCCCAGGGGCAGGCCGTGCGCGGCGCGCTGCCGCGCCTGGGTCTGAACCAGTTCACCGACGTGCGGCAGGGCAAGCGTTTTGTCCTGTCCGTCGACGGCCCGGTCACCGAGGCGCACCTGACCAGCGCTCGCGAGGCCGCCGAGACCCTGCTGTCCAACCCGGTCATCGAGGACGTCGTCAACGTCCACGAGCTGACCTCGGACGAGCCGGAGCAGGCTCCGATCACCGGGGCGGGCGCGTGAAGATCGGCGTCATCACCTTCCCGGGCAGCCTCGACGACGCCGACGCCCGCCGCGCCGTGCGCATCGCCGGCGGCGAGGCCGTGGCCCTCTGGCACGGCGACGCCGACCTCCGCGGCGTCGACGCCGTCGTCATCCCCGGCGGCTTCTCCTACGGCGACTACCTGCGCGCCGGGGCCATCGCCCGCTTCGCGCCGGTCATGGGCGAGGTCATCACGGCAGCGAAGGGGGGACTGCCGGTCCTGGGGATCTGCAACGGATTCCAGGTCCTCACCGAGTCCCACCTGCTGCCCGGTGCGATGATCCAGAACGACCACCGCAGGTTCCTCTGCCGCGACCAGGTCCTGCGCGTGGAGAACGCCGCGACCGCCTGGACCAGCGGGTACGAGTCCGACCAGGAGATCACCGTCGTGCTGAAGAACCAGGACGGACAGTTCGTCGCCGACCGGGACACCCTGGATCGCCTCGAGGGGGAGGGGCGGGTCACCTTCCGCTACGTCGGGATCAACCCCAACGGCTCCGCCCGCGACATCGCCGGGATCAGCAACGAGCGCGGCAATGTCGTCGGCCTCATGCCCCACCCCGAGCACGCCGTCGAGGAGGGCTTCGGCCCGGGCCTGGACGGACGCACCGTCTTCACGTCCGTCCTCGAGCAGGTGGTGTCCGCATGACCGAGCAGACCATGAGCACGCTGGACACCGTCACCCGGGCCGGCGCCACCCCGGACGCCGAGCAGCCGTGGGCAGATCTGGGCCTCAAGCAGGACGAGTACGAGCGCATCCGCGACATCCTCGACCGCCGCCCGACCAGTGCCGAGCTGGCGATGTACTCGGTCATGTGGTCCGAGCACTGCAGCTACAAGTCCTCCAAGATCCACCTGAAGCGCTTCGGTGACCTGCCCAGCGAGACCCCGCTGGGCAGGACCCTCGCCGGGATCGGCGAGAACGCCGGCGTCATCGACATCGGCCAGGGCTGGGCGGTGACCTTCAAGGTCGAGTCGCACAACCACCCGAGCTACGTCGAGCCCTACCAGGGTGCGGCCACCGGCATCGGCGGCATCGTCCGCGACATCATGGCGATGGGTGCCCGCCCGGTCGCGGTGATGGACCCCCTTCGCTTCGGGGCGATCGACCACCCGGACACCGCGCGGGTGCTGCCCGGCGTCGTCAAGGGCATCGGCGGCTACGGCAACTCCCTGGGTCTGCCCAACATCGGCGGCGAGGTCGTCTTCGACGACTGCTACCAGGGCAACCCGCTCGTCAATGCGCTGTGCGTCGGCAAGCTGCGCCACGAGGACCTCCACCTGGCCAACGCATCGGGCACCGGCAACAAGGTGATCCTCTTCGGCGCCAAGACCGGCGGCGACGGGATCGGCGGTGTCTCCGTGCTCGCCTCCGAGTCCTTCGACGAAGGGGGACCCACCAAGCGTCCCGCCGTCCAGGTCGGTGACCCCTTCGCCGAGAAGGTCCTGATCGAGTGCTGTCTCGACCTCTACGCCGCGGGCGTCGTCGAGGGTATCCAGGACCTGGGCGGTGGTGGCCTGTCCTGCGCCACCTCGGAGCTCGCCTCCGCCGGCGACGGCGGCATGCACGTCGAGCTCGACCGCGTCCCGCTGCGCGACTCCACGCTCTCCCCCGAGGAGATCCTCATGTCCGAGTCGCAGGAGCGGATGATGGCGATCGTCGCGCCCGACAAGCTCGACGCCTTCCTGTCGATCACCGGCCACTGGGACGTCGAGGCAGCCGTCCTCGGCGAAGTCACCGACGGCGACAACCTCGTCATCACCTGGCACGGCGAGACCATCGTCGACGTCGAGCCCGGCACCGTCGCCCACGAGGGCCCGGTCTACGACCGTCCGATCGCCCGGCCCGAGTGGCTCGACGCGGTTCGGGCCGACTCGAGCTCATCCCTTCCCCGTCCGGACGACCCGGGCGCCACCCTGCTCGACCTGCTCGCCTCGCCCAACCTGTGCGACAAGTCCTGGGTCACCAACCAGTACGACCGCTACGTCCTGGGCAACACTAAGTCGGCCACGCCCCACGACTCCGGCGTCGTGCGCATCGACGAGGAGTCCGGGCTCGGCGTCGCGGTCTCCACGGACTGCAACGGCCGCTTCGGTCGGCTCGACCCCTACGCCGGGGCGCAGCTGGCCCTGGCCGAGTCCTACCGCAATGTCGCGACGTCCGGCGCCCTGCCCCTGGCCGTCACCGACTGCCTCAACTTCGGCTCGCCGGAGGACCCGGGCGTGATGTGGCAGTTCGAGCGGTCCGTGGCCGGTCTCTTCGACGCCTGCCTGGAGCTGGGGATCCCGGTCACCGGCGGCAACGTCTCCTTCTACAACCAGACCGGGGACATCGCGATCCACCCGACCCCCGTGGTCGGGGTGCTCGGCGTCCTCGACGACGTGGCCACCTCGGTGCGTTCCGGCTTCGGCGAGAAGGGGGAGGTCGTCCTCCTTCTCGGGGAGACAAGGGACGAGCTCGACGGCGGCGAGTGGGCCAACGCCGTCCACGGCCACCTCGGCGGGCGACCGCCGAAGGTCGACCTGGCTGCGGAGAAGGCGCTCGCGGAGTTCTTCGTCGACGCCGTCCGTCGCGGGTTGCTGACCAGCTCGCACGACCTGTCCGACGGCGGCCTGGCGGTCGCCCTCGCGGAGTCCGTGCTCCACGGGGGCACCGGCGCCTCCCTCGACCTGTCCCCGGTCCTCGACCGGGACGGCATCGACGCCTTCACCGCGCTCTTCTCCGAGTCCACGGCCCGTGCGCTGGTGACGGTCTCCTCCGAGGCCGACCTCGCCGAGGTCCTCGGTGTCGCCGAGACCCACGGCGTACCGGTGGCGCGGCTCGGGGTCACCGATGGCACCGGTCTGCGTGTCAAGGACGTCCTGCAGCTCCCGCTCGACAAGATGCGCACGGCCCACACGGGCACGATGAGCCGGTACTTCGGGTGAGCATGGCGGGGTCCGGGTGGCTGGTCGTCTTCGACTGCGACGGCGTGCTCGTCGACAGCGAGCGACTGAACGTGCAGACGTGGACGGCGATGATGCTCGACGCGGGGATCGACTTCACCGAGGACGACGCCGTCCACACCTTCGTCGGCAAGGCCTATGCGGACAACCGGGTCACGATCGCCGAGATGATCGATTCCGTCCCGGACCCCGAGTGGGAGGCGAAGTGGCGCGCCGAGTTCGCGCGCAGCCACGAGCGGCTCGAGCCCATCGTGGGCGCCCGGGAGGCCGTCGTCGCGGTGCGGGACGTCGGTCACGCCGTGTGTGTCGCCTCGGGCTCGATCTGGCGGGCCATCGGCAGCAAGTTGACCACCGCCGGCCTGACCGACCTCTTCCCCGAGGAGTCCCGGTTCAGCGCCGAGCAGGTCGAGCGTGGCAAGCCCGCCCCGGACGTCTTCCTCGCGGCCGCGGAGTCGATGGGCTACGCGCCGCAGCGGTGCGTCGTCGTCGAGGACAGCCGGGCCGGGGTGGAGGCCGCCCGGGCGGCCGGCATGACCGTGGTCGGGTACCACAGCGACATCATCCCCGTCGACTGGCTGGAGCACTCAGACGCGATCATCGACGACATGGCCGACCTGCCCTCGGTGGTCGCTCGACTGACCCACACCTGACCCCGGGACGCAGAAACCGAGGGTGGACGTGGGTACGACGTCCACCCTCGACTTCTGCGTCTGGGGTCGCTGCGTCAGAGCACCTTGGACAGGAAGTCCCGGGTGCGCGTCTCCTGCGGGTTCGACAGGATCTCTCGCGGGTCGCCGTGCTCCACGACGACGCCGCCGTCCATGAAGACCAGACGGTCACCGACCTCGCGGGCAAAGCCCATCTCGTGGGTGACGACCATCATCGTCATCCCCTCGTTGGCCAGCGTGCGCATGACCTCCAGGACGTCGCCGACGAGCTCGGGATCCAGGGCGCTGGTCGGCTCGTCGAAGAGCATCATGTCCGGGTCCATCGACAGGGCCCGAGCGATGGCGATGCGCTGCTGCTGACCACCGGACAGCTGCGCCGGGTAGGCGCTCTCGCGGCCGGCCATGCCCACCTTCTCCAGGTTGCGTCGGGCGACCTCCTCGGCCTCGGCCTTCGAGCGACCCTTGACCCGCCGCTGGGCCAACGTCAGGTTGCGCAGGACGGTCAGGTGCGGGAAGAGGTTGAACTGCTGGAAGACGATGCCGATCCGGGTGCGCACCGCCGCGAGGTCCGTTTCCGGGTCGGTGATGTCGACACCCTCGATGAGGATGGTCCCGCTCGTGGGTTCCTCGAGGCGGTTGACGCAACGCAGCAGCGTCGACTTGCCCGAGCCGGAGGGGCCGATCACGCACACGACCTCTCCTTGGTCGACGTGGAAGTCGATACCCGTGAGCACCTCGTTCTTGCCGAAGGACTTGTGCAGATCCCGCACGGCGATGGCGGGAGTGTCGACGCGGTCGTCGGTGGTCACCTCGATCACTGTCCCCTCTTCTGGCGTCGTTCCATGTGGGCCACCAGCTGGGTCAGCGGCACCGTGATGACCAGGTATCCCAGGGCAGCCAGGAACAGCGGCGTCGGGCTGGCCGTCTGCGAGGTCAGATCGCGCCCGAAGGTGGTCAACTCGCGGTCACCCAGAGCCATGCCGGCGGCGAAGAGCAGTGAGGTGTCCTTGATGATGATGACCAACTCGTTGGTCAGCGGTGGGGTGATGATCCGAAAGGCCTGCGGCAGCACGACCGAGACCATGGTCCAACTCGGGCTCATTCCCAGGGACTCGGCAGCCTCGATCTGCCCCTTCGGGACGGCTTGGATGCCGGCCCGGATGGTCTCGGCGATGTAGGCCGCCGAGACGATGATCAGGGCCAGCAGGCCGGCTCCGATGCTGCCACCCGGGGGCCGCCAGGCGAAGGCGATCGGGACGGCGAAGGCGAAGCCGAAGATCACCAGCAGGGCGGGCAGACCGCGGAAGAGCTCGATGTACCCGGTGGCGACCCAGCGGTAGGGGGCGACCGGCGAGAGCTTCATCAGGGCAAGGACCAGACCGAGGGCCAGGCCGCCCAAAAAGGCGATGAAGGTGTAGACGACCGTGTTCTTCGCTGCGGTCGTCACGATCTCCGGCCAGGACGCCTTGGCGGCGCCCGGGTCGAGAAAACTCGTACGTACGGCCTCCCAGTCGGCGACGATGACGACAAGGACCACCGCAACGACGAAGACGGCGTAGAGGGTGCCGCGGAACAGGCGTCTGCGGGTGGAGGGTTTCACACGTGGACCTTCCGATGGTCAGGGACGACGGTGGCCCGGCCAGGGGCCGGGCCACGGGCACCTCACTTCTCGGTGAAGTACGTGTCGTAGAGCTCGTCGTACGTGCCGTCCTCGCGGAGGGTGGCGAGTTGCTCGTTGACCGCCTCGAGCAGCTTCTCGGCTCCCTCTTCCTTCACGGCGAAACCGTACTGCTCGTCGGTGTCGTACTCCTCGACGATGGTGAAGGCACCCTCCTGGGTGTGCAGCAGGTTCACCGGCAGATCCTGCAGGACGGCGTCGACACCGCCGGACTGCAGCGCCGGGAACAGCTCGGCGTCGCTCGGGTAGGCCGTGTTCTTGGCGCCCTCGGGGACGTTCTCCTTGGCGTACTTCTGCCCGGTGGTGCCCTGCTGGACGCCGACGGTCTTGCCGGCCAGGTCCTCGATGGACTTGATGTCGGAGTCCTCCGGTACGAGCAGTGACTGGAGCGAGTCGTAGTAGGGCTCGGAGAAGTCGAGGTTCTTCTCCCGCTCCTCAGTGATCGTCATCGCGCTGGCGCCGATGTCGCAGGTGCCAGCGGCCAGGGCGGACCCGCTCTGCAGGCCGTCGAAGCCGACGTCCTTGATCGCCAGTTCGAGATCGAGTCCGGAGGCGATCTCGCTCATCAGGTCCATGTCGAAGCCGGTGTACTCCCCGTCCTCCTCGAACTCGAAGGGCGGATACGGGATGTCCGAGCACACCGTGAGGGACCCGGACTGGATGAGACCGAGGCCGGCGTCGTCGCCGCCGCCCTCGGAGTCGTCACTGCTGCCGCCGCAGGCCGTCAGGGCCAGTGCGGAGGCTGCGATGAGAGCGAGAGCACGGTGAGACCGCATCGAGTGTTCCTTTCAGTCAGCGTCGGAAGGGTCGCACTGGCGAGGAGTTCAACAGTCCACATCGTCGTGCGCCGACGGGCGCGAGACTACCAAGCACGAGTCCCGGACAGATCACGAATGAGTCTCTATCTCAACCGCACGTGTCGGGGTCGTTGTCGGTGTACCCCACCCGCAGCCGCCGGCATGCCCGGGCGGGGAGCAGTCAGCGCGTTCGCCAGACTCCCGGGTCGGGTGCCGCCGGCGAAGGGCGGGCGTCACCGTCGGTGATCGGCGTGCCGCCGTTGGTGCGCCGGGTCAGCTCTGCCCCGGCCAGCACGCCCGAGGGGAAGGGCCACCGGCCCACCTGCCGGCGCACCTCGTCGGCGTCGACGGTCCCGAGCGAGGCGATCAGGACGGTGTTGCCGTAGCGCCGTCCCTTCATCACGTCCCGCATCGCGACCAGGGCGAGCGACCCTCCGGGGGCGAAGGCCTCCCGCAGTCCCGCGGCGACGTCCTTGACGTGCCTCCACCCCGGCTCGTCCGGGCAGTTCATGGCGACGAACCCGTCCGGACGCAGCACGCGGGCGACCTCCGTGAAGAACTCGAGCGTCTGCAGGTCGGGCGGGACCCTCCCTTCGTCGAAGGCATCGACCAGGACCACGTGCGCGGAGTCGTCCTTGAGGGCCGCAACCCCGGGTCGGCCCAGCTGGGGCCGCACCCGGATCCGGTGCCCGCGCGGCAGGGGAAGCTCCGCACGCACCGCGGCGGTCACCTGCTCGTCCGGCTCGAGCACGATCTGGGGGGAACCCGGACGGGTGGCGTGCACCCAGCGCGGCATGCTCAGCCCGGCGCCACCGACGTGGGTGACCCCGATCGGGTCGGAGCCGGGGAAGGCCGCATCGATCGCGGCCGCCATGTGCTGCACGTACTCGAAGACGAGGTGCTCTGGGTCCGCGAGATCGACATGGCTCTGCGGGTGCCCGTCACGCATCACCGTCACCCCGCCGTGCTCGTCCGGCACGAACTCGATCTCCGCCTCAGTCACGCCCTCGATCCTCCCCCATACGACGTGCTGCTGGCTCCAGTTCGTATATCCAGCAGCACCTCGTCGTGCTGCTGGGTCAACCAACTCGAGCCTGCAGCACTTCGTTTCGGGGAGGCGGTGGACGGCGACGGGGGGCGCGCACCTCGTCGGTGCGCGCCCCCGTCGAGGTGGTGCGCTCAGCCCCGGGAGCGGCGGGTCAGCGCGAGCCCGAGGAACAGGCCCACCCCGACGAGGGCCAGGACGGCCGAGACGACCGAGTCCGGACCCCGGACGAAGCCGTCGGTCTGGACCAGGTCCGGACGCTCCGGCTCGGCCTCGTCGGAGTCGCTGTCGGTGACCTCGTCATCGGTACCGCTGTCGGTGTCGCCGTCGGCGTCGTCACCCTCGGTGCCGCCCTCGGTACCGTCGTCCCCGGCGGTGACCACCACCGGGAAGGACGCCGTGGTCCCGCTCGGGGAGGCCACGAGCGTCACCGTCGCGTCACCGGCCACGCCCTCCGGGACCGTGACCGTGACCTCTGTCGTGCCGTTGCGCGTCGGCAGTCCGTCGATGAGCCCGGCGGTGATCGGGAAGGTCCCGAGCGACGTCTCCCCGAGGAGGACCTCCACCTCGGTGTTGGTCGGGGAGCCCACGGAGGTCAGGTCGAAGCCGGACGCGGTGAAGGAGACGTCCTCGCCGGCGACGAGCTCGCTCGGCTGGTCGTCGACGGCGATCGCGCGCTTGGCGAAGTCCGGCTCGACGACGTCGCGGTCCCTGAAGTAGTCGACGAAGGCGTCGGTGTCGATCAGGCCGCTGTCGGTGGAACCGGTGCCCTCGGCGAGGACGGTGAAGTTGTCACCGCCGCTGAGCAGGAAGGAACCCGAGGTGACCGTGTAGGTCGCCGCCGGGTCGATCGGCTCGCCATCGACGGTGACGGAGGTGATCCGCTCACCGGTCGCCGCGTCCGGGTCGTAGGTGTAGGAGACGTTCTCCGAGACGGCGAGCTTGAGGAAGGGGCGCGACGCGCCCTCCGGCTGCCACTGCTGCTCCAGCGCCGTGACGAACTGCTCGCCGGTGAGGTCGACCGTCATCAGCGTGTTGGCGAAGGGGTGCACCGCCGCGGCCTCGGCGAAGGTGACCTCTCCGGGGCCCTCGTCGCGGGTGGGTTCGTGGTGGAGCTCGTCGCGCAGACCGCCGGGGTTCATGATGCCGATGTCGGCACCGGGTCGGCCCTCCTGGTTCATCGCGTCGAGCCAGACGTCGGCGGTGAGGTTGCCCAGGGTCGACTCGCGCTGCCGGTCGTCGCGGTCGTCGTCGACCGGGACGGCCGTGGTGATGTCGTCGGAGACCTCACCGATGACCTCCTTGCCGATCTCGTCGGCGTCGGCGACGGCCGTGTCGACGATCTCCGCGGCCGCATCGAACTCGGCGTCACCCACGCACGTCCCGGACGACTCGAGCGTCGGCAGCAGGCTGGCGGAGTACTGCGTCACCTCGCCGCTGTCGGGGTCGATGCCCAGCCGGACCTGGCCGACCGGGTCGCCGTAGGAGCCGGCCTGCACGATCGGACGGGTGCCGCCGTCCGGGTCGGGGGCGTCCCAGGCGTACTCCTGGTGGGTGTGGCCGGTGAAGATCGCGTCGACGTCACCGGAGGTGGTGTTGACGATGTCGGCGAAAGCACCTCCTGCGGCCAGCTGCTCCTGCAGCGTGCTCGCCCCGGACGTGGCGCCCTCGTGGTACTCGGCGATGATCACGTCGGCCTCGCCGTTGGTGTCGTCCCCGTCCGTCAACTGCGTGGCGACCCGGTTGACCGCCGCCACCGGGTCGCCGAACTCGATGTCGGTGATACCCGCGGGGGAGACCAGGGATGAGGTCTGGCCGGTGACGGCGCCGATGACGGCGACGTCCAGGCCGTTGACGGCCTGGATCGCGTACTCGTCCAGGGCCGGGGTGGTTGTGCCCGAGGCGTAGACGTTCGCGCCGAGGTAGGGGAAGTCCGCCGTCTGCGCGACCCGCCCGGTCAGGTCGGTGAAACCGCGGTCGAACTCGTGGTTGCCGACGGCGGAGGCGTCCATGCCCAGTGCGCCCAGGTACTCGAGCGTCGGGGTGTCCTCCTGCGAGGAGGAGACGAAGGGCGAGGCGCCGATGTTGTCCCCGGCGGAGAGCAGGAGCGTGCTGTCCTCGTCGTCGGTGCTGCCGCCATCCAGCGACTCCTTGGCCGACTCGATGGTGCAGGCGACGTTCTTGCCCAGGGCGCCGGTGCCGTCGCTGTCGATGCGTCCGTGGAAGTCGTTGATGTTGAGCAGGTTGACACTCGTCAGGGACTGGTCGATGCCGCCCGGGCCGACCGGCTCGGCGGCGTGGGCGGCGCCGGACGCGGCGACGAGTGCGACGGCCGCACCGGCGCCGACGGCGAGCGCGGCACCCCGTGAGGTGATGGACATGTGTTCCTCCCGATGGAGCTGACGTGGCGTTCCCGCGCAGCGGGCACGTCGAACCATGCCGCATCCGGGCGTCGGATGGGGGATGAAACGGCGCCGGGGAGCGGGCCGGTCGACGAACGGACGGCAGTGCGAGACTGGGGCCATGGCTGGACGACGGCGCATCCCCGTGGACACGGGCCTGGCAGCGGTGCGGGCGTGGTCGAGCTCGGACGGCGCCTCCGCGGACCGGGCCACCCTCGCCACCGCTGTGCGCTACACGATCGAGGAGCTCGCGGAGCGGGCCCCCGGCCGCAGCGTCGAGGTGCGGGTGCCTCCCTTCGCCGCGACGCAGTGCGTGCCGGGTCCGGTGCACACCCGTGGCACCCCGCCGGCGGTCGTGGAGACCGACCCGCAGACGTGGCTGGCGCTCGCGGTCGGCGACCGCACGTGGTCCGACGCGGTCGACGAAGGGAGCGTGCTGGTCAGCGGTCAGCGCACCGATCTCTCGGCGTACCTGCCGCTCAGCGGCGAAGGGAGCCGAGCAGCCGGTCCATGACCGTCAGGACCGCCACGGTCTCGTCGAGCGGCATGATCGGTGACTCGGACTCGCCGGCGGCCACGCGCAGCGCGACCTCGACCGCTTCGTGGCGCAGCCCGCGGTGCTGCTCGATCGGGTCGCCGGTCATCGTGTCGAGGACGACCCCGTCCGCTCCGACGAGTCGCATCGTCGTCGGCATGTAGAACTTCTCCGCCAGCTCCAGACGCGCCCACGTGCCGTTGACCGACGCGGTCGTCGGGGTGGCTGCGGACATGTCCGTCGAGAGCGAGGCGACGGCCCCGCCCGGGCCCTGCGCGACGAAGGCGAAGCGCCGGTCGACCCCGAGGTCGGTCAGGTCCCCGAGACCCGTGGCCCGCTGCAGACCGCCGAGGGTGAGCGAGGCGAAGGACAACGGGTAGATGCCCAGGTCGAGCATGGCCCCGCCCGCGAGCGACGGGTCGGCCAGGCGCTGCGGCCCGTCCGGCCACAGGCGGATGCCGTGGTCGGCGAGCACGGTGCTCACCTCGCCGAGCAACCCGGTCTCGAGCACCTGCCGCAGGACATCGATGTGCGGCAGGAAACGCGTCCACATCGCCTCCATGCAGAAGACCCCGGCTGACCGGGCGGCGTCGACGATCTGCCTGGCCTCGTCGGCGGTGGGGGCCATCGGCTTTTCGACGAGGACGTGCTTGCCGGCCGCGATGGCCAGCAGGGCGTGCTCGAGGTGCTCGCTGTGCGGGCTCGCGACGTAGACGACGTCGACGTCCGCGTCGGCGACGAGGGAGACGTAGTCGCCGTGCGCGCGGGCGTCGGGTGCGTGCTCGGCCACGAAGGCCCGCGCCCGCTGAGCGTCCCGGGAACCGACGGCGACGACCTCCTGCGTGGTCTCACGCAGGGACAGGGCCATCTGCGAGGCGATCCCGCCCGCCCCGAGCAGGCCCCAGCGCAGGCGCGGCGCGGTGGTCGGGTCCGGGGTCCGCGGTGGCGGGAGCGTCATCCCGGGGACGTCGGCATGCGGGCGCTGGCTGGTCATGCCGCCAACCTACGATGGAGCCGTGAACAGCAAGCCACCGAGCCGCCCGAAGCCAGTCCCCTTCATCGCCACCGGGGCGATCATCGGCTTCATCGTCTTCGGGATCATCTCGCTGGTCGGGCCGAACACCGACGAGGGCTACAACATCACCTACGACGCGGGCGCCGCACTCGGGTACATGAGCGTCGTCGGACTCTTCGTCGGCGGCCTCGTCGGCGCCGTCGTCGCCGCGCTCCTGACCTACCGCAAGTAGACGAAGGGGGCCGGTCGGCCACCCTGCGCCCGCACCCCCGGCTGTGGGAGACTGGACCCCGTGCCACGCGGAGACGGACAGCTGTCCCATGACCTGATCCCCGGGGAGAAGGGGCCCCAGGACGCCTGCGGCGTCTTCGGCGTCTGGGCACCCGGTGAGGACGTCGCGAAACTGACCTACTACGGCCTCTACGCCCTGCAGCACCGCGGGCAGGAGTCGGCGGGCATCGCGACGTCGAACGGCAAGCAGATCCTGGTCTACAAGGACATGGGACTCGTCTCGCAGGTCTTCGACGAGCGGAGCCTGTCCACGCTGCGCGGGCACATCGCGGTCGGTCACTGCCGCTACTCGACGACCGGTGGGTCCACGTGGGAGAACGCCCAGCCGACGCTGGGTGGACACTCGACCAGCACCGTCGCGCTCGCCCACAACGGCAACCTCGTCAACTCCGCCGACCTGCGCCGGCTCGTCGAGGAACGTGGCGACGAGATCCCCGGCGACAACGGCCAGATCCATCGGATCACCGACGGTGAGCTGCGCCGCGGCAACACCTCCGACACCGCGCTGGTCACGGCCCTCCTCGCGCACGACCCGGAGCTGAGCCTCGAGGCCGCCGCCATGGACCTGCTGCCCAGGCTGCGAGGCGCCTTCTGCTTCGTCTTCATGGAGGAGGACACCCTCTACGCCGCCCGTGACCCGCAGGGGTTGCGACCTCTGGTCATCGGCCGTCTGGAGCGCGGCTGGGTGGTCGCCTCGGAGACCGCGGCCCTGGACATCGTCGGCGCCTCCTTCGTCCGCGAGGTCGAGCCGGGCGAGCTGGTCGTCATCGACGAGGACGGGCTGCGCACCCAGCAGTTCGCCGAGCCGGACCGCAAGGGCTGCGTCTTCGAGTACGTCTACCTCGCCCGTCCCGACACGACGATCAACGGCCGCACGGTCCACGAGGCGCGTGTCGAGATGGGGCGCACCCTCGCTCGCGAGCACCCGGTGGAGGCCGACCTGGTCATGCCCACGCCGGAGTCCGGCACACCGGCGGCCATCGGCTACGCGCAGGAGTCGGGGATCCCCTTCGGCCAGGGCCTGGTGAAGAACGCCTACGTGGGGCGTACCTTCATCCAGCCCAGCCAGACGATCCGCCAGCTCGGCATCCGTCTGAAGCTCAACCCGCTCCAGCACGTCATCAAGGGCAAGCGCCTCATCGTCGTCGACGACTCCATCGTCCGCGGCAACACCCAGCGCGCCCTGGTGCGGATGCTGCGTGAGGCCGGTGCCGCCGAGATCCACGTGCGCATCTCCTCGCCCCCGATCAAGTGGCCGTGCTTCTTCGGCATCGACTTCGCCACGCGCGCCGAGCTCATCGCCACCGGCCTCGCGGTCGACGAGATCGCGACCTCGCTCGGCGCGGACTCTCTTGGCTACATCAGCCACGACGGCATGGTCGCGGCCACCGAGCAGCCGGTCGACCAGCTGTGCACGGCCTGCTTCTCCGGCGTCTACCCCATGGAGCTGCCCTCCGAGGACCGCCTGGGCAAGGGGCTGCTCGAGCTCGAATTCAGCCCGACACAAGAGGCGGTGCGACGCCCGTGACCCAGCAGACCCCGATCACCTACGCCGATGCCGGAGTCGACGTCGAGGCCGGCGACAAGGCCGTCGACCTGATGAAGGAGTCGGTCCGCAGGGCAACCCGTCCGGAGGTCCTGGGGAGTCTCGGTGGGTTCGCCGGCATGTTCGACGCGAGCGCCCTGCAGGGCATGCGTCGACCGGTGCTGGCCACCTCCACCGACGGCGTCGGCACCAAGGTCGCGATCGCGCAGGCGATGGACAAGCACGACACCATCGGCCAGGACCTCGTGGGCATGGTCGTGGACGACATCGTCGTCTGCGGGGCCGAGCCGCTCTTCATGACCGACTACATCGCGACCGGCAAGGTCGTCCCGGAGCGGATCGCGGCGATCGTCGCGGGCATCGCGAAGGGGTGCGAGCTCGCCGGTGTCGCACTCGTCGGCGGGGAGACGGCGGAGCACCCCGGCCTGCTGGACCCGCACGAGTACGACGTGGCCGGCGCGGCCACCGGCGTCGTCGAGCACGAGGACGTCCTCGGCCCGGACCGCGTGGTCGAAGGAGACGCCGTGCTTGCCTTCGCCTCCTCGGGTCTGCACTCCAACGGCTACTCCCTCGTTCGGCGGGTCATCGCCTCCGCCGGGTGGGAGCTCGACCGGCACGTCGACGAGTTGGGCCGCACCCTTGGTGAGGAACTCCTCGAGCCGACGCGCATCTACACGCGTGCCCTGCTGGACCTCGTGCGAGCCGGGGACGTCGACGTCCACGCGCTCAGCCACGTCACCGGCGGCGGTCTGGCGGCCAACCTGGCCCGGGTGCTGCCCGCCGGCACGCTCGCCCGTGTCGAGCGCTCCACCTGGACGCCACCGGCGATCTTCTCCCTCGTCGGCGCGCTCGGCTCGGTCCCGCGCTCCGACCTGGAGCGCACCCTGAACATGGGTATCGGATTCGTCGCGGCACTGCCGGCGGGTGATGCCGACACGGCGATCGCCCGGGCGGGCGCCGCCGGTATCGACGCGTGGGTCCTGGGCGAGGTCGGCGACGCTGCGACTGCCCGGACCGAGTCCGGCATCGAGGTCGTGCAGGGCGCCAAGGGTGTGGACGGCGGAGCTGTCCAGGTCCTCGGGGAGTACGCCTGACACCCGCCACCCGCGTGCTCGTCGCCGACGCCGATGAGCGCCGTCGCAATGCCCTGGTCGCCGTTCTGGAGGCAGACCCGGACCTGGAGCCCGTCCCACCGGCGGCGACGCCCGCCGAGATCGCCACGACTGCGCAGGTGGACGTCGTCGTGCTCGTCGGCGGGCTCGGTTCCGACCCCGTCGAGGTGCTGGCCACCGCACGGGCACACGAGGGCCCCGCGTGGGTCGTACTCATCGAGGACGACGTGCGACCGGAGCGCATCATCGCCGCGGGAGCACGCGGCTGCCTCGTCATCTCGAGCACGCCGCTGCAGATCGGCGCCGCCATCCGTGCTGCTGCACGGGGCGAGCACGCCGACCTGGACCAGCCGGTGACCGGGCCCCTCGTCCAGCGCACACCCCGGGTGGCCACGCCGCTGTCGGAGCGGGAGGTCGAGGTCTTGCGGCTGGTGGGCGCGGGACTGGGGAACAAGCACGTCGCTGCGCGCCTCTACCTCAGCCTCTCGAGCGTGAAGTCACATCTGTCGCACACCTACGGTCGTCTCGGCGTCTCCGGGCGTGCGGCCGCGGTCGCCGAAGCGCGTCGTCAGGGGCTGATCTGACGGAGGGCCCGACCGAGCCCCGCCGGAGCGAGAGTGTTACCGATCCGCGTCGGGCCAGGACTCGTCGTCGTCGTCCACGTGGTGCTCGTCATCGGGCGCACGCTCGGTGCGTCCGTGGGACTTGCCCTGAAGTTCCGCCTCCAGCGCTCGCAGGTCGGTGTCCGGCGAGTAGTACTTCAACTCGCGTGCCACCTTGGTCTGCTTCGCCTTTGCTCGGCCGCGCCCCATGGCGTGACCCCCTCATACGCTAGTGCGGGCCGACTCGACTCACACCGCGTCCCCGATGGGGACGCGGAACTGAACAGAGTGGACCCGGATCTGTGTGGTTTCTCGTGGTCCCACGGTACATGGTTCCGGGGCGGAGTGCCCCATCGGTCCACGGCGTCGGCCCTCAGTGCAGCGGCGACGCCTCGACCGTCCGGGACCCCACGGCGACGATCTCGCCGAGGGACTGCCGCAGGCTCGGCGGCAGCGCCTCGATGCCCCCCGAGAGCACGATCTCCGAGGGAGCAAGACGCTCCAGGCGCGTCCGCACGAGGTCGGGTAGTCGACCGGAGGTGATGAGCAGCATCGGGGTGTCGGTGTGCCCGGCCGCCGCGGTGGCGGAGAGCATCTCCGTGGCCGAGGACCCGGAGACGATCACCCGTCCTCCGCGTTCCCTGTCCCCCCACAGTCCGGCGGCGAGGGCCATCGGTCCACCCTCCGAGACGAACTCGATCTCGGCGCCGGTCGCCTGCCGCAGCTGACCGACGACGGTGGTGGGCCACTCCTCCTCGTAGCCGACGAGGAGCAGCCGGCGCGGGCGGACGTGCGCCAGGGCGGCGGCCAACTCATCGGTCACCCCCGTGCCGTCGCACACGACGACCGCCTGTCCTGCTCGCGCCGCCGCCAGGGACGCCACGGGTGGGCGGGCGGAATTGTCCTGGTGGGTCACGTACACCGTGGACGAGTCCCCCGGGGGAAAGGCCTCGAGCAGCTGGGCGGCGGTGCGGGTCGGGTCATCCGCACCCAGCCACTCGACCGTTCCGGTGACCAGCTCCTCGATGCGGTTGTACGGCCGGGCCTTGATCCGGTCCGGGGCGCAGACCACGACGACGCGCTCGGGAGCCAGCCGGCTCAGCTCGTCACGGGTGGCGCCGGGAAGGGCGCCCGGGCGCACCCACAGCAGCGGCCAGCCGATCCGGGCTGCGATGGGGGCGACCATCCGCGCGACGGACATGGGTTCCACGCTGACGACGAAGCAGCCGGGCACACCGGGCGCCCAGGTGTCGCGAGAGATCGCGCGTGCGGTCTGGAAGCCGTTGTTGCCCGTCCAGCGGACGGTCCCGGGAACCTGCGGCTCGGGCTTGTCACGTTGGATGTTCTTCTTGTGCGCCTTGTTCTTGGGCTCCGACGCCTCGTAGGTGGACAGGACCTCCTCGGTGGGCCCATCCATGATCAGCCGGCCCTGGTCCATCCACAGCACCCGGTCGCAGATCGCCCGGATGTTGGAGTTCGAGTGGGAGACGAGGAAGACGGTGCCGGCCGCCTCTCGGATCTCGGCGATGCGCTTGGCGCTCTTCTGGCGGAAGGACGCGTCTCCAGTGGCCAAGGCCTCGTCGATCATCAGGACGTCGGGAGCTGCGGCGGTCGAGATCGCGAATCTCAGTCGGGCGCCCATGCCGGAGGAATAGGTGCTCATCGGCAGGTGGACGGCATCGCCGATCCCGGAGAACTCGACGATGTCGTCGAACTTCTCGTCGATCTCGGCCGTGCTCAACCCGAGGGCCTGCCCGCCGACGTAGATGTTGCGCGCGCCACTGAGCTTGTTGATCAGCACGGCGTTGACGCCGAGCAGGGAGGGCTCACCGGCGACCCACACCTGCCCTTTCGACGGGGGGATGAGACCGGCCACCGTGCGCAGCAGGGTGGACTTGCCCGAACCGTTGTGGCCGATGATTCCGATCGACTCGCCGTGCCTGGCGACGAAGCTGACGTCCTTGACCGCGGGGACCTCACGGATTCGGGTGCTCGTGTCCGGACGGAGCAGCTGACGAAGGGAGCGACGCGCCCCCTGGTCGCTGGGAGCGCCCCGTCGCTCGCCGCCGAGAACCTGGTAGGTCACGCTCACGTGGCTGACGACGACCGTCGGTGCCGCGTCGTGGGGCGCCTTCGTGCCCATGTCCTCCGGGTCAGCCACGGCCGTACCTCGTCTCTGCCTGCCAGAAGAGGACCAGCCCCACCGCCGCGGCACCGAATCCCCAGGCGGCCATGATGAGCCAGTCGGAGAGGACCACTGGCTCGCCGTTCAGCAGCGACTGGCGACCGGTGGTCAGCATCAGCGCGAAGGGCTGCATCGTCAGCACCTCCTGCACGACCGGTGGTGCGCTGGCCACGTAGTGGGCCACGGGGAAGAACACCCCGGAGACGTAGCGCAGCAGGCGCACGATGATCGGGATGAGGTTGGCGATGTCCTGGGAGGCGTTGACCAGACGGGCCGCGATGAAGGCGAAGCCGAGCAGCGCCAGGCCCTGCATCGCCACGGCGACCGGGAAGAGCAACCACTCCCAGTCGGGTCGCTCGCCGGTGGCGAACATCAACACGAAGAGCAGCGCGAAGCCCGGGATCGAGGCCAAGAGCTCCGTCAGCGTCACCGACATCGGCAGGATGGCTCGGGGGAAGTGCAGCGTGCGCACCAGGCCGAGCTTGCCGGTGATCGCCTTCGCCCCCTTCGTGACGACCGAGGAGGTGAAGGCGAACATGATGACGCCGATGCCCAGGAAGCCGACGAAGTTGTCGATCCCCCCGCGTGTCCCCAGGAGCAGGCCGAAGATGAGGTAGTAGCTCACGATGAGCAGGGCGGGGTTGAGCACCGACCACAGCTGGCCGAGGTGGTTGGCTTCGTTCTTCGCGTACGACTCGGCGGAGGAGAGCGTCCAGAGGAAGGAGCGCCGCTGCCACACATCTCTCAGATACCGGTGCAGAGGAGGCCGCTCGCTGAGCGCGCGCAGGCCATGGCGGCTCGCCAGCTCCCGGGCCTCGTCGACGGTCGGCGCAGAAGAGACGGGACCCCCTCCGGCTGCCTGGGCGACGTCAGCCACACTCGTTCCTTCTTGGTCGTCGTGCCCTCGTGGGCGCGGGGCGGTCGGGCCTCGCCGGGTACATGCCGGTGATCATACCGACTGGTTCATAGACTGCCCCGGAGGCAGATCCGCAGGAGAGGTGCGCATGGCGAGGATGAGGCGGTCGTTGTCGGTGCTGCGTCGGGCCCGACGCATCCCACGCGCGCAGTGGGTCGCCCACTGGCGCACCCGGCCGGTCGAGCACGACACCGTCTTCTACGAGTCGACCTTCGGCGCCGGTCTGGTCGACAGCCCCTATGCGATCTTCCGCCATCTGGTCGGCGCACCGGACCTCGATCACCTGCGTCACGTCTGGGTCGTGGCCGACGACCTGCGCCGTCGTCGGGCCCGGGAGCACCTGCGCGCCCTCGGGCTGGACGGGCGGCGGGTGCACCTTGTGGGGTACCGCACGCCGGCCTACTTCCGGCACCTCGCGACGGCGGGCTACCTGGTCAACAACTCGACCTTCCCCGGGGAGTTCGGCAAGCGTTCGGGACAGGTCTACGTCAACACCTGGCACGGCACGCCGCTGAAGTCGATGGGCTACGACACCCCGGGTGGGGCACTGGGAGCGGGCAACGTGATCCGCAACTTCCTCGCGGCCGACCACCTGCTCTCCTCCGGGCCCTACATGACGGACACGATGTACCGAGGCGCATACCGCCTCGAGGGGATCGCGCCGGGGTCGGTGCTCGAGGTGGGGACGCCCCGCACGGACGTCCAGGTGGACGCCACCGACGAGCGTCGTCGCGGGGTGCGCGATCAGCTGCGGACCCGTGGCGTGGCACTGGACGGGCGGCGGGTCGTCCTCGTGGCGCCGACGTGGCGCGGCGAGGCGTTCGCGGACCCGCGGCTGGACACCGACTCCGTGGTGGGACTGGTCGCGAGCCTGCGCGAGGTGCTCGGTGACGACTGGCAGGTCCTGGTCAAGGCGCACCCGGTGGTGCACGCGCAGGCGCGGGACCTCCCTTCGCTGCGGGCGGTGCTGGTGCCTCCCGACGTCCCGGCCAACGAGGTGCTCGCGATCACGGACCACCTGGTCACGGACTACTCCAGCATCCTGTTCGACGCGCTCGCCGACCCCGGCCTCCCGATCACCTTCCACGTGCCGGACCGCGCGGCATATGAGCAGCTCCGGCCGCTGTACCTGCCGGTCGAGGAGCTGCCGGGCAACCTGTGCGCGACGCCGGAGGCGACCGCCGCGGACGTGGCCGAGGGCGGAGGCCGGGCTGACCGGCGCCGAGCGTGGGCTGAGCGGTACGCCCCCTTCGACGACGGGCACGCGGCCGAGCGGGTCGTGGACGTCGTCTGGCGTGGTCGGCCACCGGCGGTCGGTCGACGTGTCCGACTGGCAGAGCGCACGCACCAGGGCCGTCGGGTTCCCCGCCTGCTCATCCACGGTGGTTCGTTGCAACGCAACGGTGTCACCTCTTCACTCATCGCCCTGCTGGGCCGGCTCGACCTCGACCGGCTCGACGTGTCCGTTGCGTGGGGGCCGGCGCGCCGGGCTGCCCCGGAGGCCTTTGCGGAGGCGATCGACGACCGGATCCGCCTCCTGCCCAAGGTGGGCGGGCTCAACGGAGCGAAGCGAGTGGTGTGGTCCCGTCACCTGCTGCAGCGGCTCGGAGCCGACCACCGGGTCGTGCCGATGACCGCCCTCGTGCGGTTGCTGCGGGAGGAGTGGGTGCGCTGCTTCGGCGAGGTGGAGTTCGACCACGTGATCGACTTCGGCGGGTACTCGCCCTACTGGGCCCTGCTGATGTCGCGGGGGGTCGCCCCCGGCAACGTGCGCACGCACTCGATCTGGCTGCACAACGACCTCGCTGCCGAGGTGGCCAGCACCGCCGAGCACGGGAGGACCAGGGCCCACCACCTGGCGCAGGTCTTCGGTCTCTACGACCGCTACGACCGGCTGGTCTCGGTGTCCGACTCGCTCTCCCGGGTGAACGAGCGCTCCCTGGCCCGGTACGCCGGCGACGCGAGCTTCCGCAGCGCACGCAACGTCGTCGACGACGCCCGGGTGCGGTCCCTGGCCCGCGCCGACCTGGAGGGCCTCGGTCTTGCGGACGAGGTGGTCGCCGCCCTGCGTGACGAGGACGCGGTGTGCTTCGTCACCGCCGGGCGGCTGACCCACGAGAAGAACCAGGCACGACTCATCCGCGCAGCAGCGGCCGTGCGTGCTGACGGGCACGACGTCACAGTCGTCATCATGGGTTCCGGGCCGCTGGAGGGGGAGCTGCGAGCGCTCACGGTCGAGCTGGGGGTGCAACGGTCGGTGTTCCTCGCGGGACAGGTGGCCAACCCCTTTCCGGTGGTGGCCGCGGCCGACTACTTCGCGCTGACCAGCGAGCACGAGGGATTGCCCATGGTCATCCTCGAGGCCCTCGCGCTCGAGACGCCGGTGCTGACCACGGCCTTCTCCTCCGTCGAGGGCGTGGTGCCCCAGGGGTGTGGCGTGGTGGTTCCTCGAGATGACGACGCGGTCCGACATGCCATGATGGAGCTCGTTTCCGCCCGCCCCGCCTTCACCGCACTGGACGTCGACGCGTACAACGCCACCGCTCTGGACGAGTTCGCGGCGGCGGTCGGTCTCGAGGAAGACACGCGGGCACCAGCCGGACCACGACCTACAGGACACACGTGATCGAGCAGAACCCCCGCGCCGGGCGCCCTTCGCTGGAGGAGCTGCGCGCCGTGGCGCAGCCGCCGTCGGTGGTGGGCCGACGCAACTCCGAGCACTGGGCCGGCACCCTCTACCTGCGACGGATGTCCCTCCACTTCACCCGGCTGATCCTCCCGACCGGCATCTCGGCCAACGGCGTCACCTGGCTGATGATCATCGTCGGTGTCATCGGTGCAGCCGTCCTGATGATCCCCTCGTGGTGGGCGGTCCTCGCGTGTGCCCTGCTCATGCAGGTCCAGATCCTCATCGACTGCTCGGACGGCGAGGTCGCCCGGTGGCGCGGGACGTCCTCGCCGATGGGCGTCTACCTGGACCGGGTGGGCCACTACGTCACGGAGGCAGCGCTGCCGATCGCGCTGGGCGTCCACGTCGACGGGGGGCTGGGGTCGATCGGCGGATGGACCACGATCGGGGCCCTCACCGGGTGCGTGGTCCTGCTCAAGAAGTCCTTCGGCGACCTCGTGCACGTTGCCCGTCACTACGCCGATCTGCCGAAGGGGGACGAGGACGCCCGGACTGCTGCCTCCCGATCGGCCGGGCTGCGGTCCGCGCGCAGCCTGCTGCGGTTCTTCCCCTTCTTCCGAGCCTTCGTGGCGATCGAGTTCTCTCTCATCACCCTCGCGGTCGCGACGCTCGGTCTCGTCCTCGCCGAGCTGGGTCTCGTCGGTGACGGTGTCATGCTGCAGTGGTGGCTGGCCCTGTCGCTGCCCCTGGCCCTGATGACGGCTGGGGGGTTCCTCATGATGATCGTCACCTCGCACCGACTGACGGCGGACTAGACGATCCACTCGGTGCACCGCGAACTGCTGTCTCGAATCACTGTAGGGCGCCGGGCATAATTGTCCGGCGATCAAGCACGTACGCATCGACGAGCCCGTCGGTGTTCTCGTAGGAGGTTGGATGTCGCGCGTAACCGCCGTAGTCAAGAGCCTGTCGAAGGCTCGCACCAAGGGCTCGCAGGAGTGGCGCGCCTTCTGGCAGGAGCAACCGGTCGACGCGAACCGAGTCTTCTACGAGTCGTTTGCCGGCAACGGCATGTTGTGCAACCCCGAGGCGATGTTCCGTGCACTCATCGACAACCCCGAGTTCGCTCACCTGACGCACGTGTGGTCGTTGTCCGAGCAGATGTGGTCCTCGGCGGTGCGTACCGAGTTCGCGCGGCACCCGAGGGTCACGTTCGTCCGGTACAAGTCACCCCAGTACTGGCAGGCCCTCTCGACGGCCGGGTACATCTTCAACAACGCGACCTTCCCGCCCGAGTTCACCAAGCGTGACGGTCAGGTCTACGTCAACACCTGGCACGGCACTCCGCTGAAGACGATGGGGTACGACGAGCCCGAGGGGGGGCCCGGTGCGCGGAACGTCATCCGCAACTTCCTGGCCGCCGACTACCTGCTGGCCGCCAATCCCTTCATGGCGGAGCGAATGTACGAGGACGCCTACCGGTTGACCAACATCCACCCCGGGAGGATCATCACCGAGGGGTCCCCCCGGGTGGACCGGCAGTTCCTCTCCGACTCCGACCGGGACGAGGTGCGCAGCAGGCTCATCGCCACGGGGGTCTCGCTCGGACATCATCAGAAGGTCGTCCTGTATGCGCCGACCTGGCGGGGGGAGACCTTCCAGAATCCATCGAATGATGTGGTGCTGCTGGCGGAGCGGGTCCGAGACCTCAAGCGTCGACTGCCGGCGGACCAGCAGGTGCTGCTGCGCGTCCACCAGCAGGTGTACGCCTTCGCCGTCGAGGACCCTGATCTCGCGGACATCCTCGTGCCGAACGAGATCCCGAGCAACGAGGTCCTCGGACTGACGGACGTGCTGGTGACGGACTACTCGAGCATCTTCTTCGACTTCCTCGCCACTGGTCGGCCGATCATCTTCCTTGCGCCGGACATGCGCGCCTACGACGGCTACCGCGGTCGCTACCTCGACCGGGCGGACCTCCCGGGTCCGGTGGTCGAGAAGGTCGGCGAGCTCGCCCGGATCCTCGTGGCGGCAGGGTCCGGCGAGGGCGACGACCCGGCGATCACGCACCGGAGCGCCTACGACCGGGCCCGTGAGCGTTTCGCCGCTCGTGAGGACGGAGGAGCATCCGAGCGGATCATCGACATCGTCCTTCGGGAGAACACCGAGGGTCACGACGTTCGTCCACTGCGCACGGACGGCCGCACGCGGCTGCTGATCTACCTCGGCGGAATGCGCCCGAACGGCATCACCAGCTCGGCGCTGAATCTGCTGAACAACATCGACCACGACCGCTTCGACGTCTCCGTGCTGTACCAGTACTCCTCGTCGCGGGAGGTCCTCGCCACGCAGGCCAAGATCCACCCACGGGTCCGGGTCCTGCCGCGCATCGGTGCCATGCTGTGGTCCCTGCGCTCGGAGAAGGAGCGCACGAAGGCGCTCCAGGGTGGGGAGGGCGTCCAGGGGGAGCCGCTGGAGAGGGCGCAGCGCATGTTCGCGCTCGAGTGGCGGCGATGCTTCGGTCTGGCGGAGTTCGACCACATCGTCGACTTCAGCGGGTACGCCGCCTTCTGGGCGCTCCTGCTGCGCCAGGGACGGGCCACGAGTCACTCGATCTGGCTCCACAACGACCTCAAGGCCGACCAGATGCGTGAGGTGGACGGCTACCGTCCACACGAGGCGAACCTGGGATCGGTGTTCAACACCTACGCCGGCTTCGACCACTTGGTGTCGGTCTCCGAGCCACTGATGGAGATCAACAGGGAGAACTTGGCGGGCGCGGCTCCCGCGTCCCGGCACACCTTCGCCCGCAACACGATCGACGCCGACTACATCACGCGGATGGCCTTCGGTGACCGTGATGACGATCGGGCAGGGTCCACGTCGGAGATGGTGCCTGCTGGTGATCTGTCGCTCGCGGTGCGGACGCTGTCGACGGTGCACGGCATGGATCGTCTCGAAGGAGCCGTGCAGCGGTACCACACGGTCAGCGACGTGATTCCGCCGATGGACGGCGTGCGCACCTTCGTCACCGTGGGGCGGTTGTCCCCGGAGAAGAACCACGAGCGGCTCATCAGGGCCTTCGACCTCGTGCACCAGGAGGATCCCCGGACCCGGCTGGTCATCATCGGTGGGGGGCCCCTCGAGGGCTATCTCGTTGAGCTGACTCGGGACCTCGGGCTGAGCGACGCCGTCACCATCGCCGGGCAGCAGAGCAACCCTCACGTGATCCTGTCCAAGGCGGACGTCTTCGTCCTGTCGAGCGACTACGAGGGGCAGCCCATGGTCATCCTCGAGGCGCGGGTCCTCGGTCTTCCGGTCGTGGCCACGAAGTTCGCCTCGGTCGGGGGCGCGCTGCCCCCCGGCGTCGGGCATGTCGTCGAGCGGGACGAGGTGGCCCTGGCCGCGGGTATGCAGGCTGCTCTGCGGGGTGAGGTCGCCAATCCCTCGTTCGATGCCGTCGCCTACAACGCGGAGGCGACCCAGGACTTCTACCGGGTGCTTGCGCCTGCCACGGACCGTCAGGGCGCCTGAGCGGGCCGCGTGACTCCTCGCGACCGTCGAGGAGTCACGCGGCAGGTCACGCCGTGTAGCCGAACGTGCGGTAGTCCTCGCGGTAGAAGTCACCGACGAGATCGCGCATGGTCGTGGTGACCTCGACGTCCTTGCTGGCGTACTTGGTGGTTGAGCTGCCCTCCCGGACGCGCGGGAGCTGATCCGGCAGTCCGAGGCCCCACTTCGAGTTCAGCGTGGTGGCCATCTCGTCCAGACCGTCCTCGAAACGGAAGATCTCTGCGCGGTCGACCAGGTAGTCGACCTGCGGGCGGATGTGGTTGTCGAAGATGAAGGGGTCGTCGGCGTACTGGGAGAGCGTCTTGGCGGTCCACTTCTCGACGGATCGACCGCCGATCGAGAACTCGGCGTTGCGGTGCCGCCACAGGTACTCGGACTTCATCCGCGCCATCGGGTCGCGCACGACGGTGAACACCCCGTCGAACTGGTCCATGCGCAGGATCGACTCCAGCATCTCTCGATGCATGTGCTGGGGCGTGCACCGGCGGATGCTGTTCCACGATGTCGGGCCGGTGCGGCCGTCCCGGTAGAGCGTGTCGTACCCGGCATCGGCGAAGGCCCGCTCGATGCTGGAACCGCCCGTCTTGGGGATGTGGATGAACAGGAACTTGCGCTCACCGTGACGGAATACAGGCATGGTGACCCTTCGGTAGTGGTGCGGCGGTGCCGTCTCGGAACAACGGTCGACTCGGCTGGTCTCGGACTATACCGATCCGGTGCGGCCATGCTGCACCGACTTCTGGGCGTGGTCTCAGACGACGGGCGGGTGTCCGAGGCGGGTGAGCGTCCAGAGCGTCCTCCACCGCAGCGGACGTCGTCCCCCCGGGCTCGTGCGGACACCCTCGCGCAGTCCGCGGAACCAGATCCGCAGGTTCGCGGGCTGACGCCAGGTGCGGGCGATGGTGATGGCAGTCCAGGTCCCGATGTACACCGCCGCCAGTGGCCACGGCAGGTTGCGGCGGGCGACCCAGACCCGGTTGCGGGCGTTGAGCCGCCAGAAGAGGGCGTGTCGGGTGGCCTCCGTGGCGGGGTGGTGGATGAGCACCGACGGGTCGTACGTGAGCTCCCAGTCGCGGTCGCG
The DNA here is from genome assembly GCF_037198315.1 of Janibacter sp. A1S7. Classification (NCBI taxonomy): domain Bacteria; kingdom Bacillati; phylum Actinomycetota; class Actinomycetes; order Micrococcales; family Intrasporangiaceae; genus Janibacter; species Janibacter alittae. The sequence continues at coordinate 210,298 of NZ_CP144913.1, forward strand.
CAGCCGCCACGCCAGCTCGATGCCCTCGTGGCCGAAGAAGAAGTCCCCGGGGAAACCACCGACCTCCTCGTACGCCGTGCGCCGGAGGGCCACGACCCCTTCGCAGACGGAGAAGGCCGGGCCGCCGACGGCAGGGTCGCCGACGTGGGCTCGTGGTACCCAGCGCCGCAGGGTGACCCCGTCGGTGTCGGCGACGCGAGCGTGCACCAGGCCGAGCCGGTGGTCGGCACGGAAGCGCGCCACCGCGCGTGCCAGCGCGGTGGCGTCGGGCAGCCACGCATCGTTGTCGAGGAAGAGGACGAACTCGGACGTGCCGTGTGCCACCCCGATGTTGCGCCCTTCGGCGGGGCCGACGTTCTCCTCGAGGTGGACCGTGGCGACGTCGTCGGGGAAGCCCGTAGGGTCCCAGCCGTTGCCGACGAGGATCAGGGTGGCGTCCACGCCGGTCTGCACCCGGGCCGACTCCAGTGCACGGAGCGTCTCGTCCTGACGATCGCCCTGACTGAGGATGACGACGTCGACGGACGGCTGCGTGTCCATGGTGCTCTGCTCCTCCGACGAAGGGGGTCGACACCCGACCCTACTGTGAACTCACCCCGCGGCCGCGTCCCGCGCCGGATCGCGAAGAACCATAGACTGGGCGACTGCCAGCACCAGCGCCGGAGTGAGGTACCCACCCATGCCCAAGACCGTCATCACGTACGGCACGTTCGACCTCTTCCACATCGGACACCTGAACATCATCAAGCGGTTGAGTGCCCTTGGGGACCGACTCGTCGTCGCCGTCTCGACCGATGAGTTCAACGCCATCAAGGGCAAGCGACCCATCGTGCCCTTCGAGCAGCGCCTGGAGATCGTGCAGAGCATCAAGTACGTGGACCTGGCCATCCCGGAGGACCGGTGGAGCCAGAAGCGTGAGGACATCGCCACCTACGACGTCGACATCATGGGCATGGGCGCCGATTGGGAGGGGAAGTTCGACGACCTCTCCGACCAGGTCGAGCTGGTCTACCTGCCCCGCACCGACGGCATCTCCACCACGGAGATGAAGCGCGTGCTCAGCGCATTCGACTCCCGGCACGTGGAGGAGCTCAAGCGCACCATCGACACCATCGGACAGATCGTCAAGGAGCTCAGCTGAGAGACACGAAAACCACAGGCCGGTACCTGACCTGTGGTGTGTGGTGGCCAGGGGCGGGGTCGAACCGCCGACCTTCCGATTTTCAGTCGGACGCTCGTACCAACTGAGCTACCTGGCCGAGCCGGTCCGTGGTGGACCAGCGAGCGACCGCGACGGGACTCGAACCCGCGACCTCCGCCGTGACAGGGCGGCGCGCTAACCAACTGCGCTACGCGGCCTTGTGGTGTGCAGGACACCGCAAGACGTGCTTGCGTATCCCCAACGGGATTCGAACCCGTGCTACCGCCGTGAAAGGGCGGGGTCCTGGGCCGCTAGACGATGGGGACCCGTACGCGACGAACCCCTCGCTACGCGGCAGGCAGCACCGGAATCCGTCGAGGACTCGGAAAGCATACGAGAGAGATGGTCGATCGCCCAAATCGGTGGCCCCGAGGCGGTTTTCCGGTACTCCGGGCAGTCGATCAGGCGGGTCGGGCCCACTCGCGCACGCGCTCGGCGTCCCAGGTCGTGACGATCCGCTCCAACGGCACCCCGAGTCGCTCGGCGCGCTCCGCGCCGTATGCCTTCATCTCCAGCTGCCCGGGTGCGTGCGCGTCCGAGTCGACGGCGAAGAGGCACCCCATCGTCAGGGCCAGCTCGATCAGCTCGTCCGGCGGGTCGCACCGCTCCGGTCGGGAGTTGATCTCCACGGCGACGTCGTGCTCGGCGCAGGCCTCGAAGACCGCCTGCGCGTCGAAGTCACTCGGTGGCCGGGTGCCGCGCCCTCCGGTGACCAGACGCCCGGTGCAGTGGCCGAGGACGTTGACGCGGGGATTGCTCACCGCAGCGACCATGCGCCGGGTCATCGCCCCCTTCGCCATGCGCAGCTTGGAGTGCACGGACGCGGTGACCACGTCGAGCCGGCCGAGCATCTCCTCGCTCTGGTCGAGGGCTCCGTCGTCGAGGATGTCGACCTCGATGCCGGACATGAGGGTGAAGGCGTCGCCCACGGAGGTATTGATCCGGGCGAGCAGGTCCAGCTGCTGCGCCAGGCGCTGTGCCGACAGGCCGTTGGCGATCCGCAGTCGGGGGGAATGGTCGGTCAGGGCCATCCACTCCTGGCCGAGCTCGACGGCGGTGAGGACCATCTCCTCGATCGGGCTGCCGCCGTCGGACCAGTCGGAGTGCAGGTGGCAGTCACCGATGATGGCCGCACGGTAGTCCGCGCCGCCCTCGACGAGAGGTCCACCGTGCTCCTGCTGCTGCCGGGCGAGGTAATCGGGCAGCTCTCCTCGGACGGCCTGCTCGATGACGCCGGCGGTGGACGTGCCGATGCCGGGCAGCTCGGTCAGGGTGCCGTCCTCGACCCGCTGGCCCACCTCCCCTTCGCCCAGGTCGCGAACGACCCCGACGGCGTCCCGGAAGGCCTCCACCCGGCGGCTGTGCTGCCGCGAGCGTTCGAGGAGGAAGCCGACGCGCCGCAATGCCTCGACCGGATCGACGGGCGCCTCGAGCGGGGGAAGGGAGAGCATGCCCCCAGTCTGGCCGATCGCCCGGAGATCACCAGGACGAGTGCAGCGGCCGCCCCTCGGCGAAGCCGGCGGTGGACTGCAGTCCGACGAGGGCCCGCTCGTGGAACTCGTCCAGCGTGGCGGCGCCGGCATAGGTGCAGCTGCTGCGCACGCCCGCGACGATCTCGTCGATGACGTCCTCGACGCCCGGCCCGGCCGGGTCGATGTACATCCGGGAGGTCGAGATGCCCTCCTCGAAGTGCGACTTGCGCGCCCGGTCGAAGGGGGAGTCCTCCGCCGTCCGCCCGCGCACCGCACGGGCCGAGGCCATCCCGAAGGACTCCTTGTAGCGACGGCCGTCCGGGTCGGTGATCAGGTCGCCGGGGGACTCGAGCGTCCCCGCGAACCACGAGCCGATCATGACGTTGCTCGCGCCCGCGGCCAGGGCGAGGGCGACGTCGCGCGGGTGGCGCACCCCGCCGTCCGCCCACACGTGCTTGCCGAGCGCACGGGCAGCGGCCGCACACTCCAGGACGGCGGAGAACTGGGGCCGGCCGACCGCCGTCATCATCCGGGTGGTGCACATGGCACCGGGGCCCACGCCGACCTTGACGATGTCCGCACCGGCCTCGATGAGGTCACGCGTGCCCTCTGCGGAGACGACGTTGCCGGCGACGACCGGTACCTGCGGGTCGAGGGCCCGGACCGAGGCGAGTGCCTCGAGCATCTTGGTCTGGTGGCCGTGCGCCGTGTCGACGACCAGGACGTCCGCCCCCGCCTCGAGGAGGGCCCGCGCCTTCCCGGCCACGTCGCCGTTGATGCCGACGGCGGCCGCCACCCGCAACCGACCGTCCGCGTCGAGGGCCGGGGTGTACATGCTCGCCCGCACCGCCCCCTTCCTCGTCTGGACGCCGACGAGTGCACCGGAGGCGTCGACGACCGGAGCGACGCGGCGCCGGGCGCGGTAGAGCTCCTCGAAGGCCGCTCGTGGGTCGGCGCCGGCCGACAGCGTCATCGGGTCGGGGGTCATCACGGTGCGTACCTGGGTGAAGCGGTCGACCCCGACGAGGTCACGCTCCGTGACGACACCGACGGGGCGGTCGTCCTCGATGACGACGGCCGCGCCGTGGGCCCGCTTGGGCAGCAGGGCGAGGGCCTCGCCGACGGTGACGGCCGGGTCGAGCGTGATCGCCGTGTCGTGCACGAGGTGACGTGTCTTGACGAAGGAGATGACCTCGGCGACGACCTCCACCGGGATGTCCTGGGGGATGACCGTCAGGCCACCGCGGCGGGCCGTGGTCTCGGCCATCCTCCGGCCGGCGATCGCGGTCATGTTCGCCACGACGAGGGGCATCGTCGTGCCGGTCGCGTCGCTCGTGCGCAGGTCGACGCCGTGTCGGCTGGCGACCTCGCTGCGTCGCGGGACCATGAAGACGTCGTCGTAGGTCAGGTCGAACTGGGGCTGCAGGCCGTTGAGGAACTCCACGACGTGCAGTCTAGGTCCGGTGGTGAGGGAGGATCTGGGGCGTGAGCTTCTTCCAGGAGACCCCCGCGGATGACCGGCGAAGGGCGGGGCTGCGCCGGATGCGTGCGGTCGCCACCGGCCTGCTCGTCCTCGCCGCGGTCATCTACGTCCTCACCCTGCGTCTCGACCACGACGGGGTGTGGGGCTACGTCAACACCGCCGCCGAGGCCGGGATGGTCGGCGCCCTGGCCGACTGGTTCGCGGTCACCGCGCTCTTCCGGCACCCGCTCGGCATCCCCGTGCCCCACACGGCCCTGGTGAAGAAGCGCAAGGACGAGCTGGGACGCAGCCTGCAGGAGTTCGTCGCCGAGAACTTCCTCACCGAGGAGATCGCCCGCGAGCGGCTGGCCGCGGCGCACGTCGCCGAGCGACTGGGCCGGTGGCTCGGAGAGCCCGCCAACCGGGAACGTGTCCTCGGCGAGGTTGCGGTCGGTGGGACGCGCGGTCTGGAGCGGATCACCGACGAGGACGTCCACGCCTTCCTCGCCCGGCTGCTCCTGCCGCGACTGGCTCGGGAGCCGATCAGCCCCATCCTGGGCGCCCTCCTCGACGGCGTCGTCGCCGACGGCAACCACCGGGGGCTGGTCGACCTGGGGATCGACGAGGTCCACCGGTGGCTGCAGGACAACCCGGCCCTCTTCGCCGAGGTCGTGGGCGAGAAGGCGCCGTGGTGGTCTCCGGAGTGGCTCGATGACCGGGTCATCGCCTGGACCTATGACCAGGCTCTGGCATGGCTGGCCGAGATGCGTGCGGACGGCACCCACCCGGCCCGGGTGGCGCTGGACGACCTCCTGCGTCGACTCGCCGACGACCTGCAGCACGACCCGGACGTCATGGCCAGTGCCGAGTCACTCAAGGAGCGCCTGCTCGCCCACCCACAGGTGCCGACGAGCGCCGTCGCCGTGTGGCAGTCGTTGCGCACCTCGCTGCTCGAAGCGATGGCCGACCGTGACTCCTACTTCTGGGCCCGTGGGGACGAACTGCTGATCAACCTCGGGGAGCACCTCACCACGGACCGGACCTGGCAGGAGCGTCTGGAGGGTCACTTGAGCGAGATCGTCGCCTTCTTCGTCAACACCTACGGCGACGAGCTCGCCGAGGTGATCTCCGTGACCGTGGAGCGATGGGACGCCGACGAAGCGAGCGAGCGCATCGAGCTCTTCGTCGGTCGTGACCTGCAGTTCATCCGGATCAACGGCACGGTCGTCGGGGCGCTCGCCGGCGTGGTCATCCACTCGGTCAGCATGCTGATCATCTGACGTCCCTCGAGCCGGTGGTCGGCCCCACCCGGCAGGTCCTGCCGTCCGGTCAGCGGCCGACCAGGAGGGTCGAGGGCGCGTGGTGGTCCCACTCGCGTGCGGCCGTGGTTGCGGCGGGGGCCGGGGTGGGAACCGCCGGGGTGACCTCCGGGACGCGGGTGGGGACCAGCCGCAGGCCCATGGCCGGCTTCTCCACCAAGCGCCAGGAGGCGATCGCGAGGGGGAAGGCCAGCGCCATGGACACGATGGCGAAGGCCCACACGGGCACGAGCGCGCCGACGCCGAGCATCCCGAGCACCTGCTGGACGGGGTAGCCGTAGATGTAGAGACCGAAGGAGGCGTCCTCCTTCGCCGCGAGCCGCGTGCGCCAGGTCGAGCCGATGTGCAGCAGCAGGTAGGTCAGTGGGATCGGCGTGGTGGCGTACAGGAGCGTCTCGGAGGTGAACCCGGCAACGAGCACGGTGACCGCGGCGACGGCGGCCAGAGCGTGGGAGGTGCGGAGCCGGTCGCGCAGGGCGTAGGCCAGCACGCCGGCGAAGTAGAACGAGAGCAGCCGCAGGCTGTCGTTGAGCATGTGTGCCGGGCCGTCGAGGTCGGGGACGGCCACGTAGGCCAGCGGGAGGACGGCCACGACGATGCCGGCGGCCAGGGCGAGGTTGCGACGCACCCAGAGGACGCCGAGCAGGACGCCACACACGATGTAGGCGATGAACTCGTGCATCAGCGACCACAGGGACCGGTTCCAGTTGGCGCCCTCAGGGGATGCCGTCAGTGTCTGCCCGATCTCCCGGTTGAAGATGACCAGGCTCGCGTTGTTGCGGATGTAGGCCAAGGCCTCTGCAGGGTTCCAGCTGGCACCGCTGAGCAGTGCGCCGATCGGCGCGAAGACCAGCGCGATGACGACGAGGCAGACCCAGAAGCCCGGGAAGATGCGCTGCGCGCGCCGGGTGATGTAGTGCCGGAAGTCGTGGCGCAGGCGGCTACCGGCGATGAGGAAACCGGACAGGGCGAAGAAGCCGTTGACGCTGTTGGCCCCGATCCAGTGGAAGATGGTCTCCCCGTAGCCCCCGATCGTCCACGAGTGGGCAAGGATGACAGCTGCCGCGAGGACGAGCCGGACGGCGTTGAGGGAGTTGTCCCGTCCGGCCAGCGCGGATCCGAACGTGCGGGCCATATCCCGATGGTAACGAAAAGATAACGCTCGCGCAGGCGGGGCATGAGTGGCGCGCCAGCCTCGGCCGCCCCGCGCCGCGGAAGCACGTACGACGGCTGGCCCGGAACGTGTCCGCCAGGCAGTGCCTCCACGGACCTCGGCATCCCATCGGGGCGCACCAGTGACCGGCTGCGTGTGGGAAACTGATCTCAGGATTCGCCCAGCCTCGCTGCGGCCCGGCCCCCGCCGAAACTTCTCCGTCCGTCCGGAAGTGCTTAGGAGTAGCCGCACGTGTCGTCCGATGATCCGGATATCTCCCAGTTGAGCCACGTCCTCCACGCATCGTCCCTCTTGGGGTCGATGGTGAAGAGGGTGTGGCACTACGACGCCCGAACCCTGGTCGTCTCCTTCGAGATCGCAGGGAGTGCAGCCGCGATCGACCTCGTGATCGATCAGGGCGTGGTGACCGGGTCGGTTCTGGCCCGCGACAAGCAGCTGCGCAGGCACCTGAGGAACACGCTCGTCGGCAAAGCCGAGCTTGTTGTCGACAGTTCGGAACGTCATCTCATTGGCTCCTGGCCCAGCGCCGACGCCCGTGGAATCCTGCACAAGGTCATCGACTGGACGCATTGGTTGACCCGGCAGCCGAAGCGAGCGCCCAGCGAGTACAGCGGTGTGGATACTCTCCCGGCCGACCATGTTGGTGCGTTCTGGTGGGACAACAGGCGCAATTTCGGTGACGCGGTCGGGCCATGGCTGGTGGACCGGATCACCGGGCGAACTCCGGTGAATTCGCGTCGCGTGGGGCACGATGGGCCGACTGTGCTCTCTGTCGGGTCGATCGTTGCATTCCTCAACCGGGACCACGCGGCCATCTGGGGTTCCGGACTGATGAGGCCACTGAGCGGGGATCGGTTGGAGCGGCTGAAGGGCTACGACGACGTCTCGGTGCACGCCGTGCGGGGTCACGTCACAGCTGCCGAGCTGCGAGAGAAATTGAACTGGCACGTTCCCGACGTGTACGGGGACCCGGCACTCCTGCTGCCCAAGTTCTACACACCTCGACCGTCCTCACTGTCGGCAGGATCAACGGTGGTCGTGCCGCACTACTCACACGCCAAGCATTTCGCGCCTCACCGCACGGACGATTCCCTCCACGTGGTGGACGTCGGCCAGGGGCTGGAGCGTGTGGTGGATGAGATCGCTTCCGCCGACAATTGCGTCTCAACCTCGCTCCACGGACTCATCATCGCGCAGGCGTACGGCGTCCCCTGGGTGTGGCTCCGGATGGATGACCACCAGCTGGGGGGCGATCAGTTCAAGTTCGACGACTTCTTCTCGACCCTGACCGGCGAGGGTGTGTCGCGGTGCGATGTCACCAGTGATGACGTGGGGAGTCTTGACATCACGTCCATTGCGCAGGACGCGAGCCTGCCATCCCTGAACATATCCTTGGATGAACTGCTCGCTGCCTTCCCGCTGCCCTCAGGGGACGCCGCGCACCGCCCATGGCAGCCCCCGCGAGTCAACGTTCGGGCCGCGACGGTCAAAGCCAGGGTGTCGAGCATGTCGAGGTCCACGAAACTCAGGCGATTGAAGCGGCTCAAGCGCCGGCTCGTCGAACCGCGAGTCCGTTCTCGTTGATCCGCTCCGGCTGATGCTCCAGTGAGATCGCCGTATCGGTCCGCTGTCCGACAGTGACGCAGATGCCTCCGCGGGAGTCCCGAGGCCGTACTCGGGTGGGCTGGCAGGGACGTGGAGTCCGGGGTGGGTCAGCGCAGCGGGTCGAAGGGAGTCAGCTCGGGGGCCGGGCGCCCCGTCACGATGGTCTTGGCCAGGATCTGCCCCGTGGCCGGGCCCAGGGTCATGCCCCACATGCCGTGACCGCCCGCGATGTGCACTCGCGGCGAGTTCGACGCGCCGATGAGCGGCAGACCGTCGTGGGTGCAGGGTCGCGACCCGACCCACTCGTCCTGCCGGTCGTCGAGGTCGACGCCGCTGAGGAAGGGACGGGCCGCCTCGACGACCGCCTCGACGCGTCGCTGGTCGAGTGGCGCCTCCGGCGGACGGAACTCCATCATCCCGGCCACCCGCAACCGGTCGCCCAGCGGCGTGCAGGCCACGCGCTCGTTCGGGAGGTAGACCGGCCCGTGCGGGACGTGGTCGATCGGCACGCTGAAGCTGTAGCCGCGGCCGGCCTGCACATGGGTGCGCACGCCGAAGGGACGGACCAGGTCGTCCAGCCAGGTTCCGGTGGCGACGACGACCCGGTCGAAGGTCTCGGTGCCCCCACCGGCGATGGCCAGCCGGACCCCCTTCGTCTCGTCGGTGATGCCGGTGACGCCGGCGCCCTCGCGGATCGTGCCCCCGCGGGCGCGTACGGAGTCGGCCAGGGCGTGGACGTACTCGATGGGATTGAGGTAGCGCTGGCCGAGCAGCCGGATACCGGCACCGACCTCATCCGAGAAGGTCGGCTCGATCTCGCGCACCTGGTCGCCGGTCAGCTCCTCGAAACCCATTTCCTGACCGGAGGCGGCGATGTGCTCGAACTCGGTCCGCAGGAACTCGGTCTCTGCCCTGGTCCGGTAGCCCGCGATGAAGGACGTCGCCTCGTGGACGGGTGAGCTGACGCCGCCGGCCTCGAGCACGTCGAAGGCCGGCAGGGCGCACTCGTTGATCGGCACGAGGGCCCGCATCGACCTCGACCACCGGCGCATGGTGCTGTTGCGGGCGAACGTCGCGAGGAAGCGCAGCAGCCGAGGGTCGCCGGTCACCGGGACGTAGACGGGTGAGGAGGGGGAGATGACGGCCTTGATGCCGTAGGAGAGGACTGCCGGGTCGGGCAGGGGTGTCGACAGGCCGGGGGTGATCCACCCGGCGTTCCCCCAGGAGGAGCCGGCGGCGACGCCGTCGCGATCGAGGACCTCGACCTCGATGTCGTGTTCCTGGAGGAACCATGCGGTGGACAGTCCGACCATGCCGGCCCCGATGACGGCGACCTTGCGGGGAGGGGGAGTGGTGGTGTTCATCGCGTCCTCTCGACAGGGGCCCCGGGGTCTCCGGCGGTCCACCGATCCACTGTGCCGTAGATCACGTCATGAGAGCAAAGCGGGATGGATCGGCCGCGGTCAGCGTCTCCCGCCAGCGGTCCCAGGTGGGTGCGAGGGCGGCCTCGTCGAGGTGGGCCTCCGCGTGCAGCTCGCGGCGGATGGCCCCGGGCCCGTGCAGGACGCTCTCGTGTGGATGAACCAGCTCCTCGGGCCGGGTCCCGAGCAGTGCGACGGTGCCCAGGACGCGTGCGCCGCCGAGCACGGCGGGGGAGTCGCGCAGTCGCTCGTCGTCGAGGGCGAGCTCCTCCACGAAGAGCGGTCGACGCTCGAGGTCCGCGCGCAGCACGGAGCGCAGCCGGCCGCCGGACTCGCCGCTGCGGCCGAGCACGAGCGTCTCCCGCAGCAGGACGACGGCCTCGGGAGCGAGGTCGATCCCCGTGTGCCGTTGGACTCGGGCTCCCCCGGACACGACGAAGGGGGCCGCGCCCCACACGAGGCGCCCGGCCTCCTCGACGCGCACCTGCGCGGACCAGCGGGCCAGCTCGCCGTCGGAGTTGTAGACGACGGTGCCGGACGGCTCGACGAGCTCCAGGTGGGCGCCGGCACCGACGTGCACGTCCAGCCGCAGGTCGTCACCGGCCAGGAGGGAGGCGCAGTTCGCGACGAGTGCGACCCGGGGCCGCTCGGGGTCGCCCCCGAGGAGGCGCGGACGCAGGAAGCGGCTCGCGGTGAGGTCGGTGATCCGAGTGCGTCCGTCGACCCGCTCGACGCGGATGCGCGTGGGCTCCGGGCGCCTCACGAGTGGGCGTGCGTGTGCGGCTCGGTGTGATCGTGGGGCTTGTCGTCGCCGGCGTGGAAGTGTGGTGCCATCGGACCGGGGTCCTGCGGTGTGTGCGCACCGGTGCGGTGCTGCTCCAGCAGTCCCTCCAGCCACTCGCGCAGGTGGCCGATGCTCTCCGGGTCCCGCTGGCTCAGTGCGAGGACCGGCAGCCCGTCGCGCACGGAGCCGGCGTCCGCGACCATTCGCTCGGCATCGACCCCGACGTGGGGTGCCAGGTCGGTCTTGTTGATGATCAGCAGGTCGGCCCGCTCCACGCCGGGACCGCCCTTGCGGGCGACGTCGCCCCCGCCGGCCACGTCGAGGACGAAGATCTGGGCATCGATCAGTGCCGGGCTGAAGGTCGCGGTGAGGTTGTCGCCGCCGCTCTCGATGACGACGAGGTCGAGCGGGGCGAACTCCTGCTCCAGGTCCTCGACGGCAAGCAGGTTGGCGGTGACGTCGTCGCGGATGGCGGTGTGCGGGCAGGCGCCCGTCTCGACGGCCTTGATCCGCTCCACCGGCAGGACCCCGGCCGAGCGGAGCATGCGGGCGTCCTCGTCGGTGTAGATGTCGTTCGTGACGACGCCCATCTCGTACTGCGCGGACAGCTCGCGGCACAGGGTGCCGATGAGTGTGCTCTTGCCGGTGCCGACCGGGCCGGCCACGCCGAGGCGGAGCGGACGCGGGGAAGTGGTGTCAGGCAACGAAGATCCTCCTGGTTCGGACGTCGTGGTCGAGCGCGAGCTGCTCGACCAGTGGTGCGGTGTGCGCCGGGAGCGAGGTCGGGTCGTCGTCGACGGCGACGGCGTCGGCCACCGCGGCCTCGAGCACGGGCGCGCTCGCGAGCAACCACCCGGTCGCGTCCGTGGGGTCGACGGGCAGCAGCTTCAGTGCTGCGGCGGTCACGGTCTGCACGTCGTCGTAGAGGCTGGCCCGGGCCACCTGGTCCTCACGCATCCCGATGGCTGCCGCGACGACGCCGAATGCCGTCGGACGAAGGGGTGGGCTCGCCAGGTCACCGAGGCCGCGGACGGCCGGGTGATCACCCCACAGTCGCGTGGCCAGGCGCGCGAGTCCGCGGCCGAGCAGCTCCGAGGCGCGGCGCGACGGCGTGGTCGGCATCCGCGCGAGCAGCTCCTCCTGCACCCGGATGGTTGCCGCGGGGTCGGTCTGCACCAGCCGGAGGGTGAGGACCGCGGCCGACGCCTCGACGAGGGCGACGGTGCGCAGCCGGCCCTCGATGTAGTCCGGCACCCGTGCTGCCGGCAGGCCGGCCTCGAGTGCCGGCTCCAGTCCCGCGGAGTGCGCGTGTGCCCCGGTGGGCAACCGCGCGTCCGCGAGCAGGAGTGCACCCAACTCGGCCGTGTCCACGTGCATCGTCTAGAACATCGTGTAGCGCTGGGCGAGCGGGACGACGTCGACCGGGTTGGGTCGGACCGTGTCCCCGTCGATGGCGATCGCGAAGGTCTCGGGGTCGACCTCGATCGAGGGGAGGGCGGTGTTGTTGGGCATGTCCGCCTTCGTCACCCCACGGGTCGGGCGCAGGGCCGTGAGCCGACGGGTCAGGCCGAGCCGCTCACCGAGCCCGTCCTCGATCGCCAGCGGCGAGACGAAGGATGTCGCCAGGTGCGGAGCCGACCCGGACGCGGAGCCGAAGGTCGGCCGCATGAACACCGGCTGCGGGGTCGGGATCGCGGCGTTCGGGTCACCCAGGGCGGCGCTGACGATGGCGCCGCCCTTGATCACGGAGGCCGGCCGGATGCCGAAGAAGGCCGGGTCCCACAGGACGAGGTCGGCCATCTTGCCGGGCTCGATCGATCCGATCTCGTGGTCGACGCCGTGCGCGACGGCCGGGCAGATCGTGTACTTCGCGACGTAGCGCCGGGCGCGCTCGTTGTCGGCGGGGAGGGAGGAGCCGAGTGACCCACGGTGGTTCTTCATCACGTGGGCGACCTGCCAGGTGCGGGAGATCAGCTCACCGATCCGGCCCATCGCCTGGGCGTCGGAGGACGTGATCGAGATGGCTCCGATGTCCTGGAGGATGTCCTCGGCCGCCATCGTCGTCCCGCGGATGCGCGACTCGGCGAAGGCGAGGTCCTCGGGGATGCGCGGGTTGAGGTGGTGGCAGACCATCAGCATGTCGAGGTGCTCGGCCTCGGTGTTGATCGTGTGCGGCAGCGTCGGGTTCGTCGAGGCCGGCAGGACGTTGGACTCTCCTGCGGTGACGATGATGTCCGGCGCGTGCCCACCGCCGGCGCCCTCGGAGTGGAACACGTGGATGCCACGTCCGGCGATCGCATCGAGCGTGTGCTGGACGTACCCGGTCTCGTTGAGGCTGTCGGCGTGCAGGGCCACCTGCAGGCCGAACTCGTCCGCTCCTCGCAGGGCGGCATCGATGGCCGCCGGGGTGGCGCCCCAGTCCTCGTGCACCTTGTAACCGCCGGCACCCGCCCGGGCGTCCTCCTCGAGGGCCTTCATGCTGACCGTGTTGCCCTTGCCGAAGAAGATGACATTGAGCGGGATGTGGTCGAAGGCACGGTGCATCATCGCCAGGGACCACGCCCCCGGCGTGACGGTGGTGGCCTTGGAGCCCTCGGTGGGGCCGGTGCCGCCACCGGTGACGGTGGTCGTGCCGGTGGCGAGCGCCTCGAGCATCTCGGTCTCGTGCAGGTAGTGCACGTGGGTGTCGATGGCTCCGGCGGTGAGGATCTTGCCCTCTCCGGCGATGACGTCGGTGCCGGGGCCGATGATCAGGTCGGGGTGGATGCCGTTCATGACGTCGGGGTTGCCGGCCTTGCCGACGGCGACGATTCGGCCGTCGCGGACGCCGACGTCGCCGCGGACGATGCCCCAGTCGTCGAGGACGACGGCATTGGTGATGACGAGGTCCAGCGCACCCTCGGAGCGGGTGGTCAGGGCCTGGCCCATCGACTCGCGGATGGTCTTGCCTCCGCCGAAGCCCATCTCGTCGCCGCCGACGGTGCGGTCCTCCTCGACCTCGATCCACAGGTCGGTGTCGCCCAGGCGCACCTGGTCGCCTGTCGAGGGGCCGTACATGCTCACGTACTCACGGCGGTCCATGCGACTCATGTCTGCTCCTCCCCCTTCGTCTGGTCGTGGTCGGCCGGCTCATCGCTGACCCGGACCCGACTGCCCCGGGCGACCTGCGGTGCGTCGACCTCGGTTCCGGGCGTGCCGAAGGGGACGACCGGGCGGGGCTCGCGACCGTGGGTCGGCAGCTCGTCGGGCGTGCGCAGCTGCAGGTTGGGGACCTCGGCGCGGCCGCCGAGGGCCACGAGGCCGACCGTCTTGCTCACACCGGGCTCGAAGCGGACCGAGGTGCCGGACGGGATGTCCAGCCGGAAGCCGCGGGCCTCCTCCCGGTCGAAGGCCAACGCGGGGTTGGCGTCGGGCAGGTGGAGGTGCGAGCCGACCTGGATCGGCCGGTCGCCGTCGTTGACGACGACGAGCGAACGCGCCTCCAGACCGGCGTTGAGCTCGATGGGGGCATCGCCCCTGGCCCGGATCTCGCCGGGGATCACTGGATCGGCTCCGTGATCGTGACGAGCTTGCGCCCGTCGGGGAACGTCGCCTCGATCTGGACGTCGGGGATCATCTCCGGGACTCCTTCCATCACGTCCTCACGGGCGAGGACATGGCGTCCGTCGTTCATCAACTCGCTGACGAGGGCGCCTTCGCGGGCCCGCTCGAGGGCCCAGCACGAGATCAGCGCGACTGCCTCCGGGTGGTTGAGGCGGACGCCGCGGTCCCGGCGGTCGCGGGCGACCATCCCGGCAACACTCAGGAGCAGCTTCTCGGTGTCGGACGGAGTGAAGTTCATGATCACCTCGGATGCGAACTGGATGCGACGAGGCCGTCGGCCACCCCTCGCACTATGGCTCCGCCGCGCGGGAGTCCACCCGTACCCGCCATCAGGCCCCGCAGCGCCTCGCCGCGTACGATGTGCGGGTATCGTTTCGATTTCAAGGAGTTTTCGTGAAGCTCAGCCACCTCCCCCTGCGCCTGGCTGCCGGCGCCTTCATCCTCAACAGCGGCCTGACCAAGCGGAACCTGCCGCCCGAGGCGGCCGGCCAGCTGCAGGGCATGGCCGCCAACGCCGTGCCCCAGGTGACGAAGATGAAGCCCGAGGAGTTCGGCAAGGCCCTCAGCGCCGGCGAGATCGCCCTCGGCGCTGCACTGCTCACCCCCTTCGTTCCCTCCTCGCTCGCCGGCGCCGCACTGACCGCCTTCGGCGGTGGGTTGGTGCGGATGTACCTCAACACCCCCGGGATGACCCAGGAGGGCTCGGCGGTCCGCCCGAGCCAGGACGGCACCGCGATCGCCAAGGACGTCTGGCTCCTCGGTGGTGGCCTCACCCTGCTGGTCGACGCGCTGATGTCGGGTCGCTCGGGGTCGGGCGACGCCCGCTGATCGGAGGAGTTGACGATGACGGTGGCTGGCAGCAGTGGGCGCCGCGCACCGGCGGCCGTCCGCCGCATCCACCGATCGGGACTGGCGTTAGTCTTCACGGGCACGCCGGGCCTCTAGCTCAATGGTAGAGCTGCGGACTTTTAATCCGTAGGTTGTGGGTTCGAGTCCCACGGGGCCCACAGGGATTCCGCATCGCTTTCCCAGACGGACGTGGTGGTATGTCGGGGGCCGCGACGCCCCCCACGACGTTCGAGGAGCAACCATGACCGGAGCGCTTGCCCTGGACATCGTCCTCGTCCTGGCGCTCGCCGCCTACGCGAGCGGCATGTACCGCACGGGCCTCGTGGCCGGACTCTTCTCCCTCGCGGGGTTCCTCGGCGGCGGACTGCTCGCGTTGTGGATGCTCCCCGGGGTCCTCGCCCGCTCGGACCTGGCCGGCGGGGACCCCCTTCGCAGTGGGGTCCTGCTCGTCCTCGGCGTGCTCATCGCCGCGGCGATCGGCCAGTCGCTCGGCGCGATGGTCGGCGTCCGCCTGCGCTCGTGGGTGCGCTTCCGCCCTGCCCGGGCGCTCGATTCACTGCTGGGCGCCGCCGCCGCCCTCCTCGTCGGCGCCACCGTCGTGTGGCTGGCGGCCTCGGCCGTCGTCGGCGCCTTCCCGGGCGCCGCGCAGCCCGTGGCCGGATCCACGATCATCCAGACCATCGACCGGGCGATGCCGACGCCCGCGGACAGAGTGCTCGGCGGCGTCTACCGGGCGCTGGGTGCGACCGACGCCCCACGCGTCTTCACCGGCGTGCGGTCCGAACCGATCCGTCCGGTCGAGCCACCGGCGTCGGGTGTGGCCGAGGGACCGGGCATCGAGCAGGCGGCCGACTCGGTGGTCAAGGTGAGCGGCGTGGCGACCGGCTGCGGCCGCGGCCAGACCGGAAGCGGGTGGGTGGCGGCTCCCCGACGGGTGGTGACGAATGCCCACGTCGTGGCCGGTGTGGACCAGCCCTCGGTCCAGCTCGCCGGGAGCGGTCGGACGTACCCGGCGACGACGGTCGCCTTCGACCCGCGGCGGGACGTCGCCGTCCTCGCCGTGCCCGGCCTGGCGGCCACCCCGCTGCCCACCGGCGGGCCGCAGTCGCACGGTGACGAGGTGGTGGTCGCCGGTTTCCCCCTCGGTGGCCCCTATGACCTCGAGGCCGGCCGCGTCCGTGAGCTCATCACCGCGCGGGGAGCCGGCATCGACGGCACCCCGGGCGTCGACCGGCAGGTCTACGCAGTCAACACCCGGGTGGAGCAGGGCAACTCCGGCGGACCCCTGCTGTCACCGTCCGGCCAGGTCGTCGGCACGGTCTTCGCCAAGTCCCAGACGCACCAGAGCACCGGGTACGCCCTCACCCTCGAGGAGACCCGCCCCGTGCTCGAGAGCGCGGCCCGGGCGACCGATCCGGTCTCCACCGGCGCCTGCGCCGCGTAGTCATCTGTCCCGTCGGGGACGGGACCGTGCCCTGCCGAGGGTGCGTGACACGATCGATCCGTGCGACTCCTCCTCATCCGTCACGGCCAGACACCCCACAACGTCACCGGGGCACTCGACACCGCCTACCCGGGGGCGGGCCTGACCGGGTTGGGCCGTGTGCAGGCCCGCGCCGTGCCCGACGCCCTGGCCGAGCCGGTCTCGGGCGTCTACGCCTCCCCCCTCGTGCGGACCCAGCTGACGGCAGAGCCGCTCGCCCTCGCGCGCGGCGTCGACGTCCGGGTGCGCGAAGGCCTGCAGGAGATCTCCGCCGGGGCGCTGGAACTGCGCTCGGACGAACCGTCCCGCGAGGCCTACATCGCTGCACTCGTACGGTGGATGCGCGGCGACCTCGACCACGTGCTCGGCGGTGGCGAGAGCGGTCGCGGCTTCCTCACCCGCTACACCTCGGCGGTCGAGGCGATCACGAGCGAGCACGCCGACGGTGACACCGTTGCGCTCTTCAGCCACGGCGCGGCCATTCGGGTCTTCGCGACGGTGGCCGCGGGCCTGGCCCGGGACGAGGCCGCGGACCTGAGCATCATGAACACCGGCATGGGTGTCCTCGAGGGCGACCCGCGGTCGGGATGGCGCCTGGCCGGCTGGTCCAGCCAGCCGCTCGGTGGTCTCGACCTGGAGGACCCGGACGCGCAGGACGTCACCGGTGAGAGCGCCGAGGACGTCCTCGACGGCTGAGGCGAAGGGGGTGCCCCGTCCCCGCGGAGGTCGCCCGGTCAGCGCACGGCCGCGGCTGCGTCGAGGATGCCGTCGCCGAAGAAGCCGTTGCGCTCGGTGGTCCCGGTGCACACGGCACTGGTGCCCCCGTCACCGTCCTCGTCGCTGCCGAGCGACGGGCACTCGTGGTCGCGGGCGCTGCGGCGCAGGGTCTGCACGACGTCGTCGGGAGCCATCCGGCCGCCGTGCTCGCTGATGACCAGGGCGGCGGTGCCGCTGACGTGCGGAGCGGCCATCGACGTGCCCATCAGCCAGGTGTAGAGCCCGCACGTCTCCTCGGGGTCGGGTTCACCCTGACCGATGCCCTCGGGGCAGCTGCGGACGATCCCCTCCTCGGCGCCGGAGACGCTCACCCGGCCCTCGTCGTCGACGCGGCCCGTGGCGCGCAGCTCGTCCCTCGATGCCGTCGAGAGGATGGGCAGGCCGCCGTCGGCGCCCGCGCCGCCGGGTGCTGCGATCGCCACGTCGTCCGAGCCGGGGTCGGACGTGTAGTTGGAGAAGCCGCTGCGCGTGAGGTCCTCGTCGATCGAGGAGACGCCGACGACGTGCGGCCCGTCGAGGGGGAGCAGCCGGCAGTCCTCGTCGAGCGTCCGCTCGTGCGTCGTGTCGCCGAAGTTGGGGCTGGTCTGGTCGATGCCGGGGTCGGCGAGGTCCCGGTCGTTGTTGCCGGCTGCCGTGACGAGCGTGACGCCCTGCTCGTGGGCGAGCTCGAGGGCCCGTCCCATCAGCTCGATGGTCACGTCCTGCACGGCGGCCTGGGCGGCGGAGTCCTCGGGGGCGCCGCCCGGGCAGGAGTAGAGCCAGGGATCGACGTAGAAGCTCATGTTGAGCACGTCGAGCTCCTGCGCCGCGCCGGCGGTGACCGCATTGGCGACCGGACCGAGGAAGAAGTAGCCGGAGTCCTGGCCCGCGCGCAGGTCGACGATGCCGACCTCGGGTGCGACCCCCTGTACGCCGAGCCCGTTGGCGGAGGCGGCGATGGTCCCCGCGACGTGGGTGCCGTGCCCGTTGTCGTCGCTGCCCACGGGGTCGATGCACCCGTCGTGCTCGCAGGCACCGTCGAGACCGGGCAGGTCGGTGACGAAGGACCGCGAGCGCTCCTCGTCCACGCGGTCGACCAGATCGGGATGGCCGGAGTCGACACCTGTGTCGATGACCCCGACGCGCACGTCCGGATCCCCGGTCGTCACCGATCGCGCCCGGGCGGCGTTGATCTCGGCCATGCCCCACAACCACCCGTCGAAGGGGTCGCCGCCCTCGGGGGGAGGTGGAGGGCGCAGCGTGCTGCCCGCGGGAGAGGTGTCGTCCGCGGTGGGGGTGGGCTCCTCCTCGGGGGACCAGCCGACGCTCTGGTCGGTCACCGCGTGCACCACCCCGTCGACGTCCTCGGCCACCGTGCGGACGTCGTCGTCGGTGCTGCGCAGCGTCACCATGCCGATGCCCCGGTTGAGCGAGGTCAGGGCGAGGCCGGACCCCTCGAGCTCGTCGGCGACTCGATCGGTGTCCGTCGGGTCCTCGACGAGGACGACCCAGTCGCGCCCCTCGGCCGGCTGGGCCCGGGTCTCGACGAGATCCCTCTCCGGCGAGCCCGACGACGCGGTGGACGTCGTCGTCCCCGATGGCGAAGGGGGGTCCTCACCGAGGAGGGAGCAACCGGCGAGCGAGACGGCCAGTGCGGCGACGAGCGCCCCTGCGGTGCGGGTGCGTCGTCCACGCATCTGTGCTGCCCCCTTCGTCCGAACCGGTCGGGAGGCAGTCTACGGATGGATCCGTCGGTGGCGGGCGGAGTCGCTGCTATGGTCCGTGGTGAGTCAGACGCACACCAGTGCAAGGGAATCCGGTGCGAATCCGGAACTGTCGCGCAGCGGTGAGGGTGACTGACGGAGTGTGAACCACTGGGCTGCCAGCCCGGGAAGGAACTCCGTCGGGACGACCCCGAGTCCGAAAACCTGCTGGCTCACCGTCATCCGACCGGGCCTCGCGATTCGGGCCCCTGATGCTTCTGGAGAACCGTGGGCTCTGCCGTCCCCGCGCCTCCCGCCCTCGTGGCGGAGGCCTGTGAGTTGTTGCGCGCTGCACCGACGCGCGCGCCGTTGACCCTGACCCCTGACCTCGATCCACCGAGCGGCCTCGTCGGCTGGCATCCGGTGACCCGGTTGACCGAGATCCCCTTCGTGTCCGACCTGGTCGCCGCCTACAGCGCCGGCCTGGCCACGCGTCATCTCGCCGTCGGCGGGGCGTGCGGGCTGCAGCACTACGCGGGCCGCTTCGTCCTGGCTGCCATCGGCGCATGGGTGCAGACCTCGGCGGTGCCGGACATGGACCACTCCGCCTGGCGGGTCAAGCTCGACGAGTCCGGACACACGGTCAGCGTCGCGCCCCCGGTCACCGGCGCCACCCACGTCGGCACCGCGCAGGACGCCGCCAGCGAGATCATCACCGCTCACCTGGGGCCGATCGTGGCCGCTGTCCGGGAGGTGTCCCGGATCACCGAACGCGTCGCCCACGGGTGCATCGCCGCCTCCTGTGCCGGGACCTTCGCGACCTTGTACCGCCGCACCCCGCCGCAGCGCCAACGCCACCTTGCCGACCTCGCGGACGCGTTTCTCGGTGCTCCCGCCTGGCCGGGCGGACGGCCGCTCGTCGACCTGCAGGAGATCGACGTGCCCACCGGCCCGGCGCTGGTGCACCAGCGCAACGTCTGCTGTCTCATCCGCCTCGGCCGGCGCCATGGTGCCTGCGGTACCTGCCCCGACATCGATCCCGACGAGCGGATGACCCGGATCATCCGCCACGCCACGGCAGCCGCCCGCGGCACCGACCTGCCCCTGGGGGTGCCCGGTGTCTCATGACCGCCCCGGCGGACGGCGCCTGCCGCTGGTGGCGCTGTGTGTCGTGCTGCTCACCGGCACCCTCGTCAGCGCCGTCGTCTCCTTGGCCTTCGGCTCGGAGCCCCTGTCCGTCTCCGGTGTCATCGACGTCCTGCGCTCCAGACTGACCGGGGTGCCGGGCGCCGACCCCACCTACGACACGATCGTCTGGGAGCTGCGCGCACCGCGTGTGCTCATGGCGATGGTCGTCGGTGCGGGTCTGGCTCTGGCCGGGGCCTGCATGCAGACCCTGGTGCGCAACCCGCTGGCCGACCCCTACCTGCTGGGCGTCTCCGCCGGGGCCGGCGTCGGAGCCACCCTCGTGATCGTCCTTGGCGTCTTCAGCGGTCTGGGCATCTGGGCGCTCTCCTTCGGGGCGCTCGCCGGGGCCCTCATGGCGACCGTCCTCGTCTTCGGCATCTCCATGGCCCAGGGTGGGATCACCCCCCTTCGCCTCATCCTCACCGGCGTCGTCATGTCCGCCGCCTTCTCCTCCGTCTCCAGCTTCCTCGTCTTCTTCAGCGCCGACCCGAAGGCGACGCAGTCAGTGCTCTTCTGGCTCCTCGGCAGCCTCTCCGGGACGGTGTGGCAACAGATCCTCCCGTCGGTCATCGCCGTGACGATCGCGGGCGTGATCCTGATGAGCCTGCACTCCTGGCTCGATGCGCTCGCGGCAGGGCCGGACGTCGCCGCGGGCCTCGGCGTGCCGGTCAAGGGCCTGCGGGTCGGCCTCTTCGTCCTCGTCTCGGTTCTCGTCGGCGTCCTCGTCGCGGTCTCCGGGGGGATCGGTTTCGTCGGTCTCGTCATCCCGCACCTGGCGCGCATCCTCGTCGGCGCCCTGCACCGCGCGGTGCTGCCGGTGGCCGCCCTCGGCGGAGCCTTCTTCATGCTCTGGGTCGACATCGCCGCGCGCGTCATCGTGCGCCCCCAGGAGATCCCCCTCAGCGTCGTCACCGGCCTCGTCGGTGCACCGATCTTCCTGCTGCTCCTCGGCCGGCGCCACTACACCTACTCGGGAGGCTGACGATGCACCACCTCGTCGCGCGGGGCCTCGCCTGCGGCATCGACGGACGAACGATCGTCTCCGGGGTCGACCTGGACATCCCGCGAGGGTCGATGGTTGCCCTCGTCGGACGCAACGGCAGCGGGAAGTCCACCCTCATCCGCTCGCTCATCGGACTGCGACCGATGACGGCCGGCACGGTGCACATCGACGGGGCCGACCTGTCGACCCTCTCCCCGCGGCAGCGCGCGACCCGGCTGGCCCACGTCGGCCAGGAGGACGCGCCGCCGGAGGACCTGCTCGTGGGCGAGATGGTCGCCATGGGCCGCATCCCGCACCGGCCCCCGTGGGCCGTGACGGACACGTCCGACGAACCCGTCGTGCTCGATGCGCTCGCCGCCGTCGGGATGGCCCACGCCGTCGACCGTCCCTGCCAGCACCTGTCCGGGGGTGAGCGACGCCGGGTGATGTTGGCGCGCGGGATCGCCCAGGGCAGCGACCTGCTCGTCCTCGACGAGCCGACGAACCACCTCGACATCCACCACCAGATCCAGCTCATGGACACCATCCGGGGGCTGGGCGCCACCGTGCTCGCGGCCGTGCACGACCTGTCGCTGGCCGCCGCCCACTTCGACCGGGTCGCCGTGCTCCACGAGGGGCGCTTGTTCGCCGTCGGAGAACCCACGAGCGTCCTCGACCCCACCACCCTCCACCGCGTCTTCGACGTCGACGCGGCCCACCTCACGGATCCGGTCACCGGCCGGGCCCACCTCGTCCTCGGCGCCGGCGCACCCGTGCTCGCCGATCAGAGAAAGGCAGTCTCATGACCTCCAGCCCCATCCGCCCGGCACCCCGCCGCGTCGTGCGCGCCGCCGCCGTGGCCGTCCTCGGCGGTCTCCTCGCCGGATGCGGCAGCGGCGCGGGAGACCCCTCGGCCGCGCAGACGAAGGGGGAGGTCACGGTGACCAACTGCGGAGCCGAGGAGACCTTCCCTTCGCCCGCGGAGCGGCTCCTGGTCACCGGCGACGGCAACATGGTCGCGATGGTGCTCGCCCTCGGCGCGCAGGACCAGATCGCCGGGGTGACGGGAGTCGACGGTCCGAACGAGACGCTGTCGGTGGCCTACGGTCAGGACGTCGTCGACGCCCTGCCCGTGGCGTCGAAGGACTACCCGACGATGGAGAACACCATCGCGACGAAGCCCGATGTCGTCGTCTCCGGGTGGAACTACGGGTTCAGTGAGGAGAAGAACTTCACACCGGATGCGTTGAGGGACCATGGCATCGCCCCCTACGTGCTCTCCGAGAGCTGCCGTCAGGCGGATGGTGCCCGCGGGACGATGCCGCCGTGGGAGGCGCTCTACGCGGACCTGGAGAACCTCGGGCAGATCACCGGACGCGACGACGTGGCCGAGGAGGTCACCACGGACATCAAGGACCGCCTCGATGCCCTCGACGGGTTGCCCCGGGCGACGAAGACCCCGACCGTCTTCCTCTTCGACTCCGGGACGAAGGACATCTTCACCAGCGGAGCCTTCGGCGGTCCGCAGGCGATCATCGAGGCGGCCGGCGCGAAGAATGCCGCCGCTGACGTCCAGGACACGTGGACGGAGGTCTCCTGGGAACGGCTCGTCGCGTCCGAACCCGACTTCTTCGCCTTCGTGGACTACTCCGGGCAGAGCTTTCAGGACAAGGTCAGGGTGCTCGAGTCCAACCCGGCGACGAAGGACCTCCCGGCCGTGCGGGAGAAGCGCTACCTCAACCTGCCCATCTCCGCCTGGACATCCAGCCCGTTGAACATCGATGCGGCCGAGCACCTGCGGATGGCTCTCGAGGACCACGGGCTCGCCCCGGGAACCGACATCGAGCCGACCCACGACCTCCGGCCGTGAGCAGCAACCCCGGCACCACGTCAGGGGAGTGCGCTCCGGAGGCCGCGGTGGCTATGGTTCAGGGTGTGGGAGTCACGTACGAAGCATCCGATCGCCTGGCCCGAGTCGTGCTCGACCGGCCCGAGGCCGGCAACGCACTCGACCTCGGCATGGCACGCGAGCTGCACGAGCAGGTCCAGCGCGCCCTCGCGGACCCGTACGTCGACATCCTGACGCTGACCGCCAACGGCGCTGACTTCTGCGTCGGGTCGGACACGAGTGAGGCAGAGCAGGCGGACGACCCGACGACGGCCGTCTTCGAGCTCGCGGCCGCCCTCGAGGAGCTCTTCACCCTGCTCAACTCCTCCGCCAAGCTCGTCCTCGTCGGCGTCCAGGGGCTCGCGGCCGGTTCCGGTCTCGGCCTCGTCCTCGCCGGGGACCTCGCCTTCTGCTCCGCAGACGCCTGCTTCCGTGTCCCGCCGAAGGGAGGAACCGGCGCCCCCGACCCGGGGCTGGCCTGGCTGCTGCCGCGAGCGATCGGTCAGCAGCGCGCACTCTCCTTCGGGCTGGGGGGCCGCACGCTCGATGCGGCCACGGCCGACAGCTGGGGCATCGCCGAGCTCGCGCCGGACGGTGACGTGTCGTCGGCCCTGCGCGATGCCGCAGAGAACCTCGGCGGCAAGCACCTCTGGGCCAACTCAGAGATGCGCCGTCTGCTGCATGCCTCCTGGGAGACCTCGCGCACCGAGCTGTCCCAGTCCGAGGCGGTCACGCTCGTGCGCGCACTGCTCAACCGGCAGCGGCGCTGAGTCGTGGTCGATCCCGGCAGGCCGCGGCGACCGCTCCACTTCGGCCCCGACGCCATGGAGGCCTACGGAGGCACGCTCCCCGACCCCGCCGAGGCGGCCGAGGCAGCCCATGCGGCCGCCGTGACCGTCGTCGAGGCCGGGCGCTCCGGAGCCGATCCAGCGACGACCGACCGGCTCGTGCGTCTCGTGGACGAGCTGGGTATCGACACCCTGGCCCAGCTGTGGTCCGACCGGCCGGCGCGCAGCCTGCCGGGCGCGCTGTGGCGGATGTACCTGCTGCGTGAGTGGGTGCAGCGCCAGCCGGTGGAGGCCGCCCGGGAGTACGGATCCGGCATGACCGTCGCCCCCGTCAGCCACGTCATCGCCGGCGTCGTCGAGCCGCCGGGCGTCGACGAGATGCGCCAGCTGTCCGACCGGATCCTCTCCGGCGTCTTCGACGGGGACCTGGCGATCGCCCTGGAGCGGGCTGCCGCCTTCTGCCGGGTGATCGCGACCGGCCGGGCGCACCTGGAGGACGGCAATGTCACCGCCGCCTCGGCGATGATCGGCACTGCCGAGAACCTCGAGGCGAGTGCGCGGCTGTGGCGCAGCGGCCACCTGGCCTGACTGCTCCCCAGTCCCGACGGCCCCTCACCACGCAAGAGCCCCGGCAGATGCGAAAGGGGAACATCGTGACCTTGGTCGCCGTTAGGGTGGGGGAGTGCGCCGGGCCGCGGTAGCCCCGGGTCCCAAAAATCGCCGCTACGAGCGGCCGTGCGCCGTGAGGCGCTCCCGGCCCGGCGCACTCTCTCCTGTCGTGGGGCGCGTGCCGATGGCGTGGAAGTGGTGTGACGGTTCTAGGCTGGGACCGACAGCGTGACTTCCCCCCCGATCCGGAGACAAGAACGAGTGGGCTTCCTACGAGCAAAATCACGAGATGACGGCTTCTACCAGCTCCTCGCCGACAGCGCCCGCCATGCCGTTGCCGCGGCCGAGATGCTCACCCGTATGCTCGGGGCGAGCCCGGCGGAGCGTGAGGAGCTGGCACCCCGGCTGAAGGACATCGAGCACGAGGCCGACGAGGCCACCCACGCGATCATCCACAAGGTGAACTCCAGCTTCGTCACCCCCTTCGACCACACCGACATCGTCGAGCTGGCCGCCGCGCTGGATGACTGCACCGACCACATCGAGTCCGTCGGCCAGACCGTGGTGCTCTACCGGATGAACGGCCTCATGCCCGAGATCACCGGCCAGATGGAGGTCATCCTGCGGATGGCCGAGCTGACCGCGCAGGCCATGCCGCAGCTGGCGACGATGAAGGAGCTCAAGGACTACTGGGTGGAGATCAACCGCCTGGAGAACGAGGGCGACGCGATCTACCGCCGTCTGCTGCGCGACCTCTTCGGCGGCGCCGTGAGCGACCCCATCGAGGTGATCAAGCACAAGGACATCATCGAGCGCCTCGAGATGGCGGCCGATGCCTTCGAGAACGTGGCCCACCGCGTCGAGGGCATCGCCATCAAGGAGTCCTGACCGACGTGGAGTGGATTCCGGTCGCCCTCGTCACTCTCCTGGCGATGGGCTTCAACTACACGAATGGCTTCCATGACGCGGCGAACGCGATCGCCACGTCCGTCTCCACCCGGGCGCTGACCCCGCGGGCAGCGCTGGCGATGGCCGCGGTGGCGAATCTCTTCGGTGCGTTCTTCGGCGCCAAGGTGGCCAAGACGGTCGGGGAGGGCATCATCGACGCCCCCGACGGAAACCTCGGACTCGTGCTCGCTGCGTCCGCGCTGATCGGTGCGATCGCGTGGAATCTGCTCACCTGGTGGTTCGGGCTGCCGTCCTCCTCCTCGCACGCCCTCATCGGAGGGCTCGGCGGCGCGGCACTGGCCGCCGGCGCCGCGGTGAAGTGGCAGGGGATCCTCGAGAAGGTCATCATCCCGATGGTCCTCTCCCCGATCGTCGGCATCGTCGTCGGCTACCTCGTGATGCGATTCATCCTCAGGGCCTTCCGCGACGCCCACCCCGGCCGCACCAAGCGGGGCTTCCGCTATGCCCAGACCGCTTCGGCGGCCGCAATGGCCTTCGGCCACGGTATGCAGGATGCCGCCAAGACGGCCGGTGTCGTCGTGCTCGCCCTGACGGTGGCCGGCTATCAGGACAGTGGTGACCAGAGCATCCCGCTGTGGGTGCTCGTGATGTCCGCCGTCGTGATCTCGATGGGCACCTATGCCGGTGGTTGGCGGATCATGCGCACCCTGGGTCGCGGGATCATCCACCTGGACCCGCCGCAGGGATTCGCTGCGGAGGTCACTGCCGCCTCGATCCTCTACGTGGCGACGGCGTTGCGGGCCCCGATCTCGACGACCCACGCGATCACGTCCGCGATCATGGGTGTCGGCGCGACGAAGTCGCTCAAAGCCGTCCGGTGGGGCGTGGCGAAGAACATCGTCGGCGCCTGGATCTTCACCTTCCCCGGGGCGGGCCTCAGCGCCGCGATCCTCATGTGGATCCTGACGCCGATCTTCTTCGGTTTCTGACCCTCTGGGGATCACCGGCTGACCCGATGACGTGACTCAGCCGAAGCGCCCCGAGATGTAGTCCTCGGTGGCCTGCTGGCCGGGGTTGTTGAAGATCCGCCCGGTGTCGTCGAACTCCACGAGCTGGCCGGGCTGGCCGGTCCCCTCGATGTTGAAGAAGCCGGTCCGGTCCGAGCACCGGGCGGCCTGCTGCATGTTGTGCGTGACGATGACGATCGTGTAGCTCTCCTTCAACTGATCGATCAGATCCTCGATCGCCAGCGTCGAGATCGGGTCGAGGGCAGAGCACGGCTCGTCCATGAGCACGACTTCCGGTTCGACGGCGATCGTGCGGGCGATGCACAGGCGCTGCTGCTGGCCGCCGGAGAGCCCGGAGCCGGGCTTGTCGAGCCGGTCCTTGACCTCGTTCCACAGGTTGGCGCCGCGGAGGCTGGACTCGACGAGGGCGTCGGCGTCCGAGCGCTTGATCCGCTTGTTGTTCAGCTTCACGCCGGCGAGGACGTTCTCCCGGATGGACATCGTCGGGAAGGGGTTGGGCTTCTGGAAGACCATGCCGACCTTGCGCCGCACGAGCACCGGGTCGACCCCCTTCGCGTACATGTCCTCCCCGTCGAGGACGACGGTGCCGTCGACGTGTGCTCCCGGGATCACCTCGTGCATGCGGTTCAGCGCCCGCAGGAAGGTGGACTTGCCGCAGCCCGAGGGGCCGATGAGGGCGGTCACCGTGCGGGGCTCGATGGTCACCGAGACGTCCTTCACGGCGAGGAAGTCGCCGTAGTAGATGTCGAGGTTCTTGACGTCGATGCGCTTGGACACGTCGGCTTTCCTTTGTCTGGTCTGCTCGGTCAGCGACCGGTCTTGGGGGCGAAGAAGGTGGAGATGAGGCGGGCCGCGAGGTTCAGCGCCATGACGATCAGGATGAGCGTCAGGGCAGCCGCCCACATCCGCTCGAAGTACGGCTCCTTGGGGATGCCGGGCGTCGCGTAGCTGTAGTAGGCGAAGATCGGCAGCGTCTGCATGCGCCCGTCGAAGGGGTTGAGGTTCATCGAGTCCGTCGTGCCGACGGTGACCAGCAGCGGAGCCGTCTCACCGATGACGCGGGCGATCGCGAGGGTGACGCCGGTGGCGATGCCGGCGATCGCGGTCGGCAGGACGACCTTGGAGATCGTGAGCCACTTCGGCACGCCGAGCGCGTAGCTGGCCTCGCGCAACTCGTTGGGCACCAGCCGCAGCATCTCCTCGGTGCTGCGGACCACGACGGGGATCATCAGCACCGTCAACGCGACCGCGCCGATGATGCCCATGCGCACGCCCGGACCGAAGAAGAGGGTGAACAGCGCGATCGCGAAGAGACCGGCGACGATCGAGGGGATGCCCGTCATCACGTCGACGAAGAAGGTCAGGCCCTTGGAGAGCGCGTTCCTGTTGCCGTACTCCACGAGGTAGATGGCAGCGAAGATCCCGATCGGGACCGAGATCAGCGTCGTCAGGCCGGTGATGATCAGCGTGCCCATGATCGCGTGGTACGCGCCGCCGCCCTCACCCATGACACCGCGCATCGACCAGGTGAAGAACTCGGCATCGAACCGTGAGATGCCCATGCTCGCGACCTCCCACACGACCGACACGAGCGGCAGCAGGGCGATGAGGAACATCGTGGTGACGACGCCGGTGACCGTGCGGTCGACCGCGTGGCGGTGGCCCTCGACGACCCGGGAGAGCGTGTAGATCCCGATCAGGTAGAGCACTGCGGAGACGGCGCCGGCGGCGATGGCACTCCATCCCCACGCGAGCGTCGTGATGAGGACGCCCAGGACCACGGAAGCGGCGAGCACGGCCCAGCGGGCCGCGTCGGTCAGCGTGCCGTGGTCGCGGGTGCTGCCGGTGCCGCCCGGCCGGCGGTCAGGGGGCCGCGGCGGTGCCGGTGCCTCGGTGTTGGTCGCGGTCATCAGTTGGCTCCTGAGAACTCCGACCGCCGGGAGACGATCCAGCGGGCGAACATGTTGACGAGCAGGGTCAGGAAGAACAGCACCAGCCCGCTCGCGACGAGGGTGTTGACGTCCATGCCGCTCGACTCCGGGAACTGCAGCGCGATGTCGCCGGCGATGGTGCCGGGATTGGCCGAGCTGGTGATCACCGGCGTGAAGCGGGCGGACGCCGACAGGATGATGGCGACGGCCATCGTCTCGCCGAGCGCGCGGCCCAGACCGAGCATCGCACCGGAGATGATGCCGGACTTGGCGAAGGGCAGGACCGCCTGCTGGACCATCTCCCACCGGGTGGCGCCGAGCGCCAGTGAGGCCTCCGCGTGCAGACGCGGTGCCTGGAGGAAGATCTCACGGTTCACGGCGGTCATGATCGGCAGGATCATGATGGCCAGGACGAGGCCGGTGACGAGCATCGACTTCGGGCTGGCCGGGCCACCGAAGAGTGGGATGAAGCCGAGGTACTCGATCAGTCCCTGCTGCGTCGGCATCAGCCACGGGCCGAAGACGTAGAAGCCCCACAGGCCGAAGATGACCGAGGGCACCGCGGCGAGCAGATCGATGACGTAGCCGAGCGCCGAGGCGAGCCGCCGGGGGGCGTAGTGGGAGATGAAGAGCGCGATCCCGATGGCCAGCGGGGTGCCGACGACCAGGGCGATGAGCGCGGAGACGACCGTGCCGAAGAGCAGGGGTGAGATGTAGTGGACCAGGCCCTGACCCCCACGCACCTCCTCGGGCGCGGCGGTGAGGGCGGGCAGCGCCTGCCAGAGGAGGAATGCCGCGACGAGGAAGAGCACGACGAGGATGGTGATGCCGGCCGACAGGGAGAGACCGGCGAAGACCGCGTCACCGCGGCGTTTCCTGAGGCTGGTGAATCCGGTGTCGCCGGGAGCCTGGGGTGGCGAGCTCACGAGTGGGGACTCCTGTGGGAAGGGGGGTCGGACGCGGTCGTGGCGGCCCACGCCCGGGTGGGCCGATCCGGGACCGCTGGGAACCGTTGGGTGGTCACTTCGCGGTGATCGCCTCGATGGCGGTCATGGCTTCCTCCTGCGTCGCCGGACTGATCGGGGCGGAGCCGGCGGTCTTGGCGGAGGCCTGCTGGCCCTCGTCGCTGGTGACATGGGTCAGCCACGCCTTGACGAGGGCGGCGGTCTCGTCGTCGTCGTACTGGGTGCAGGCCAGCTCGTAGGACGCCAGCACGATCGGGTAGGTGCCCGCCTCGGTGGTGTCCCGCTCGATCTCCGTGGCGTGGTCGTA
Source organism: Janibacter sp. A1S7 (assembly GCF_037198315.1). NCBI lineage: Bacteria > Bacillati > Actinomycetota > Actinomycetes > Micrococcales > Intrasporangiaceae > Janibacter > Janibacter alittae. Next base: position 239,725 of record NZ_CP144913.1, read on the forward strand.
CTGGCCGCGGCCCTCGACCTGGGCGGAGGTCTCGATGATCCTGGCGGCGGCCTCGGCGCTCGGGCCGACCCAGTCCTGACCCACCTCGACCTGCACGGCGGGGAGGTCGCCGATCTGCGAGACGTCGGAGTAGCCGATGGCGCCGTCGGTGGCCTCGACGGACTGGACCACGCCGGTGGTGCCCTTGGCCGCGGTGCCACCGGCGACCGGCCAGTCCCCGGAGACCTCGTGCGGCCAGGCGTCACCCGCCGCGACCGAGAGGTAGTCGACGAAGTTCTCGGTGGTGCCCGACTCGTCGGAGCGGTTGACGACCGTGACCGGCGTCGACGGCAGGTCGGTGCCCGGGTTGTCCCGGGCGATCGCCTGGTCGTCCCAGCTGGTGATCTGCTGGTCGAAGATCAGCGCCAGCGTCTCGGCGGAGAGCTTCAGGTCGTCGACGCCCGCGATGTTGTAGGGCACCGCGATCGGGGAGATGTAGGCGGGGATCTCGATGACGTTGCCCTCGCCGCCACAGCGCTGCCGCGCCGTGGCCAGCTCGTCCTCGTCGAGGTAGGCGTCCGAGCCGGCCCAGGGCACGGCGCCGGAGACGAACTGCTCGCGCCCACCGCCGGAGCCGACCGGGTCGTAGTTGACCGTGGCGTCCGGGTTGGTCCCCAGGAAGCCGTTCTTCCAGGCGTCGACGGCAGCGGCCTGCGAGGAGGCGCCGGCGCCGGACAGTGTGCCGGAGACACCGCCACTGCCCGTACCGACGTCCGCGGTGGCGCCCGACTCGTTGACCGGGGTACACGCGGCAAGGCCCAGGGAGAGCGCCAGGGCAGCAGCCGCGGCCGGGCCGGTGCGGCTGCGAGTGGGGCGAAGCACGTCTGTCAGACCTCTCTGGGCGGGTGTCCACGACGTGCGACGGGCGGTCCCGCCGCGACCGCCGTGGTCGTACAGGACGAACGTAGGCAGCGAGGGTGACCGGACGGACCCCCCTTGGTGAACAGTGGGTGAAGTGCATCTGCACAGTGCGTGGTTCAGCCGGGTGACCCACGTGTCGCGAGGGCGACTGCAGTCAGGCCCGGTCGCGGGGGTGGTGGCGTTCGACGGCGACGACCCGGGCGTCCTCGCCGGTGCCGATGACGTGCGCCAGCAGCACCTCCCCCTTCGCCATCCCGTGGTCGAGGACGTCCTCGACCACGGAGCGGGCCGCCAGCCCGAGGGTGGAGGTGCGGTCGACCCGCTCGAGGAGGCATGCCACGAGGTCGGGCAGCACGGGGCCGTGGCTGCAGGCGGCGGCGGGGACGCCGCGCTCGAGGAGGCGCTCGATGTGGTGACGGGCCCTGCCCGGGTGCTGGGCATGGCCCTCCTCGGACAGCCCCGGCCTGGGGCGCAACCGGCCACCGCCGGCGGCCGCGTAGGGGGCGAGGGTGTCGGCGGCCCGGGTGGATGGACTGGTGACCAAGCGGCTGATGCCGTAGGAGCCGAGAACTGGGACGAGGCCCTGTGCCTGCGCGTGCCCTGCCTTGTCGAGGGGCCGCAGGGCGTCCTCCTGCCGCCACGTCGAGCGGGAGCGGGCCTTGGCGTGGCGCACGACCGCCAGCGGCCACGCCGACAGCGTCCCCCGACGGTCGGCGTCGACGAGAGCCTGGAGCTGGGTGTGGTCGTGGTCGTAGCTCAACCTCGCTGCGGCGGCGTCCGTCGCCAGCCAGACGACCTCGTCGACCTCGTTGACCAGTGCGCCGTCGCCTCCGGTCACCTCGGCGGCCCAGTAGCGCACCTCCTTGGTGGCCGGGCGGCCGCGGTGGCCGACCTGGTACGTCGTCGTCGGCAGCGGGTGGCCCAGACGCACGTGCAGGCCGGTCTCCTCGAGGGTCTCGCGGACGGCCGCGGACGGGAAGGCCTCGCCGGCGTCGAGCTTGCCCTTCGCCCAGGACCAGTCGTCGTAGCGGGGCCGGTGGACGAGGGTGACCTCGAGGCGGCCGCGACGACGTCGCCACGGCAGGGTTCCCGCGGCCGGGACGGTGGCTGCCACGTCAGCGCCGCGCCTTGCGGCGGCGCTTGGCGTGCATCGCGATCAGTGCTGCCTGGATGTCGGGCAACGGCTGCTCGTCCTCACCCCGGTGGATCCGGGTCCAGCGGCCGTCGCCGGCGAGGGTCCAGTGTGCGTAGTCACCGGACATCGCGCGCTCGAGCAGGTCGACGATCTGGTCGACGTGACGTGGGTCGACGACCTTGACCATCGTCTCGACCCGTCGATCGAGGTTGCGGTGCATCAGGTCGGCGCTGCCGATCCACGCCTCGCGGTCCGTGCCCCTGCCGAAGACGAAGACCCGGGAGTGCTCGAGGAAGCGCCCGAGCACCGAGTGCACGCGGATGTGCTCACTCAGCCCCGTGATGCCGGGGCGGAGGGTGCAGATCCCGCGGACCTGGATGTCGACGTGCACGCCGGCGCTGCTGGCGCGGTACAGGGCGTCGATGGTCGCCTCGTCGACCAGTGAGTTGACCTTGATGCCGACGTAGCCGTCCCCCGAGCGCTCCTGCCGCGCGACCTGCTTCTCGACGCGGTCGAGCAGACCGTCGCGGGCCGTGCGCGGGGCCACGAGCAGTCGCTTGTACTTCGTGCGCGGCGCGACGCCGGAGAGCTGGTTGAACAGCCGGGTGAGGTCCTGGCCGACCTCCGGGTCCGCGGTGAGCAGCCCCAGGTCCTCGTAGAGGCGTGCGGTCTTGGGGTTGTAGTTGCCGGTGCCGACGTGGCAGTACCGCTGCAGCCCGTCGGCCTCCTGGCGCACGACGAGGGCGATCTTGCCGTGCGTCTTCAGCCCGACGGTCCCGTAGACGACGTGGACGCCTGCGTGCTCGAGCTTGCGGGCCCACTCGATGTTGTTCTGCTCGTCGAAGCGCGCCTTGATCTCGACGACCGCGAGGACCTGCTTGCCCGCCTCCGCCGCGTCGATGAGCGCATCGACGATCGGACTGTCACCGGAGGTGCGGTAGAGCGTCTGCTTGATCGCCAGGACGTGCGGGTCGGCGGCCGCCTGCTCGATGAAGGCCTGCACGGAGGTGGAGAAGGAGTCGTAGGGGTGCTGCAGCAGCACGTCCTGCCGAGCGATCCGGCCGAAGAGGTCGGCCGCCTTCGCCGACTCCGCCGGGGCGAGATCGGGATGGGTGCCGGCGACGAAGGGGGCGAAGTGCAGGTCGGTCCGGTCGATGTCGGCGATCTCGTGCAGTCCCCGAAGGTCGAGCGGTCCGGAGAGTCGGTAGACCTCGTCCTCGGCCACCCCGATCTCGCGGCTGAGCAGTTCCATGACGTGGTCGTCCAGGTCGTGCTCGACCTCGAGGCGCACCGCCGGGCCGAAGCGGCGGCGGGTCAGCTCCTTCTCCAGTGCGGCCAGGAGGTTCTCCGCGTCGTCCTCCTCGACCTCGACGTCCTCGTTGCGGGTGACCCGGAAGGAGTAGTGCTCGTGGACCTCCATGCCGGGGAAGAGCTCGTCGAGGTGGGCCGCGATGACGTCCTCGAGCGGGACGAAACGGGCCTCGAAGAGGTCCGAGGTGACGGTTGCGGTCGCTCGCCGCACCTGCAGGAAGCGCGGGAGCGAGGGCGGCATCTTGATCCTCGCGAAGTGCTCCTTGCCGGTCTTGGGGTTGATCAGGATGACGGCGAGGTTGAGCGAGAGCCCCGAGATGTAGGGGAAGGGGTGGGCAGGGTCCACGGCCAACGGGGTGAGCACCGGGTAGATCCGGTGGAGGAACATCTCCTCGAGGCGCTCCTTCTCCACCTGCTCGATGGCGTCCCAGCGCACGATGCTGATGCCCTCGTTTTCCAGCGCCGGACGCACCTCCTCCTCGAAGATCCGTGTCTGCATCCCGGTGAGGTCGTGGGCGATCCGCGCGACCTGCTCCAGCACCTCGCGCGGCTCGAGGCCCGAGGAGCCGCGCACCGCGATACCGGTGGCGATGCGACGTTTGAGGCCGGCGACCCGGACCATGAAGAACTCGTCGAGGTTGCTCGCGAAGATCGCGAGGAACCGGGCCCGCTCGAGCAGCGGGACGCTCTCGTCGGCGGCGAGCTGGAGCACCCGCTCGTTGAACTGCAGCCAGCTCATCTCGCGGTCGAGGAAGCGATCACCCGGCAGGCCCTCGGCGTCCTCGTCCGGGGTGCCGGTGGTCCGAACGAAGCGGCCGTTGGTCGCGCGTGGCCGCAGCTGCGCGGTCGCGGGAGGAGACGCCGACGAGATCGTCACGTCACCGGGCCGGGCGCTGCCGGGACGCCGCTCGGTGTCCTCGTGCGAGGCCTTGGCGGCGGACCTGTCGGACATACCGGACATCATTCCACGGTGTGCTGAACCCCACGTGAATACATGACGTGCACGGCCGTGCGCTCGAAGCCGGCCCGGCGGTAGGTCGCCAGGGCCGGGTGGTTGTCCCCCTCGACGTACAGCTCGACCTCGCGCACGCCGCGCCGGGCCAGGTGGGCGAGCCCGAGCCGGGTGAGCGGCCCGCCGAGACCGCGCCCGTGCAGGTCCGGCCGCACACCGACGACGTAGACCTCGCCGACATCGCCGTCCGGGGGGTCGACCTTGGTCCAGTGGAACCCGGCCAGACCGTGCCCGGCGCCGGCACCGTCCTCGATGGCCTCCAGCAGGATCAGGCCCTCGGCCTCGAACCACGGCTGCGCCATGCGCTCGGCCAGCCCGGCAGCGTCGAGGTCGCCCTGCTCCGGGTGGGACGCGAAGGCAGCGGCGTTGACCGCGAGCAACGCGTCGTCGTCGCGACCGGGTTCGAAGGTCCGGTGGGCGAACCCCTCCGGGAGCCCCGGGTCGACCTCGTCGCCGTCCGCGAACGGCCGGGAGAGCACGAGCAGCTCGCGCACGACCGCCAGGTCCAGCGATGCGGCGAGCGCACGGGACGCCGGCAGGTCGCCGTGGGCCCACGGTCGGGCGTCGGGACGGCGCTCGAGGACGGCGCCCAGGAGGGCGGTACCGACCCCCTTCGCCCGGGCTGACGGGAGGACGAAGGCCTCGACCGAGCCGTCGGCGACGATCTGTGCGTACCCGGCCAGGCTCCCTTCGTCGGTGGCCACGAGGTGCTCGCCCTCACGGGGGAGACCGAGCAGGAAGGCCTCGCTCAGCGGAGCCACGCCGTCGACGGCGGTGGCCTCCTCGGCCGCGGCGCGCACCGAGGCGAGCCGGTCGGGCTCGAGCCGGGCGAAGGGGGTCACCTGGGTCGTCATGACGGCACCCCCGCTCCGTCGGCGGTCGGCACGCCCTCGTTGCGGGCGGGGACGAAGCGGTAGCCGACGTTGCGCACGGTGCCGATGAGCTGCTCGTGCTCGCTGCCGAGCTTGGCCCGCAGCCGACGCACGTGGACGTCGACTGTGCGGGAGCCGCCGTAGTAGTCGTAGCCCCACACCTCGTGCAGGAGCTGGTCGCGGGTGAAGACCCGTCCGGGGTGCTGGGCGAGGTACTTGAGCAACTCGAACTCCTTGTACGTGAGGTTGAGCACCTGCGTCCCGAGTCGGGCCGAGTAGCTCGCCTCATCGATGGTGAGGTCACCCGCGACGATACGGCCGTCCTCGTCGTCGGGCCCGACCGGCCGACTCGTTGCCAGGCGCAGCCGCGCCTCGATCTCGGCCGGACCAGCGGTCTCGAGCAGGACGTCCTCGACGGCCCAGTCCGCGTTGACCGCGGCCAGTCCCCCCTCGGTGAGCACGGCGATCACCGGGCAGGAGGTGCCGGTCGCGCGGATGACCCGGCACAGGGCGCGCGCCTGCGCCAGATCGGTGCGGGCGTCGACGAGCACGACATCGGCGTCGGGGCAGTCCAGCAGGACTGAGGCGTCCGGAGGGAGCGGGCGCACCTCGTGCCCGAGCAGCCCGAGTCCCGGCACGACCCGGGCGCCGGGCGCCGGGTCGTGCGTCAGGAGCAGGAGTCGGGCCATCGCTCCCAGAATATGCCGTCCGTGGCCAGATAGCCTCTGCGTCGTGAGCACCTCCGCACCGAACGAGCCGACAACGCGCGCTGCGCGGCACGCCCAGCGTGCCGCGCAGCGCGTGGCCGACCGTCGGGTGCCGGTCTCCCGCCCGCGTCCCCTCGTCATCGTCGGAGTCGTCGTCAGCGCACTCGTGCTGGCCGGGTCCGCCGCGAGCGGTCTGCGGGCACTCGAGATCGCCGCGGTCGTGCTCGCCGGGCTCGTCGTCGCCGTCGGGTGGCCGCGGCTGGTCGACTCACCGACGCCCGCCGGCTCCTCGGTGGTCCTCGCCGTCACGACCGTGGCGCTCGGTGCCGCCCTCCTGGCGAAGGGGGAGGAGCCGTTCCTCGAGCAGGTACCGGCAGCCGTCGCCGTCGGGATCATCGCGATGTGCCTGCACCCGCTCGTCCAGGCCTCGGCGCGAGTCGACCTCGCCCGCGGGCTGGCCGGGACCGCCCTGGGCATCCTCGTCATCTCGTGCGGCGCAGCCCTCACCAGCACCGCACCCCACAGCGCGAGCCCGGTCGTCATCGCCGGGATCGCCCTGGCGGTGGCCGGCCTGGTCGACCTGGTCACCGAGCGCGGTCGGGTCGTCAGGTGGATGCTGCCCGTCGGCATGCTCGCCGGTGGGATCGCGGGCGTGGGCGCCCACTGGGTCCTCGACTCCGAGCTCGCGCCCTGGGCAGCGCTCGTCGGGGTCCTCGGGGCCGGCGTCGCGCTGTCCCTGCGCCGGGCGTTGTCGCAGCAGCCTGCCGTGGAGGAGACTCTCGGCGGGGTCACCTCCGGCGTGGCCTCGGTGCTCCTCGTCGGCCCGCTGCTGCATCTGATCGCGCGGCTGCCCCTCGGCTGACCCGGCCACCTACGATGGGCGGGTGTTCACACTCGACCCCACGATCCACCCCGACATCGCCCCCCTCGCCTGGCTCGTCGGCCGCTGGGAGGGCGCCGGCGTCCTCGGCTACCCGACGATCGAGTCGGCCAACTTCGGCCAGGAGGTCATCGTCAGCCACGACGAGCGGCCCTTCCTGCGCTGGGAGAGCCGCTCGTGGATCCTGGACGAGCAGGGCGAGAAGGTGCGTCCGGCCGGCACCGAGCTCGGTTTCTGGCGTCCCGGCGGTGAGGGCGAGGTCGAGCTGCTGCTGACGCACCCGACCGGCATCATCGAGATGTACTACGGCAGCGTCGAGCCCGGTCGGATCGAGATGGCCACCGACGGCGTCATCCGCAGTCCCCGCGCCAAGGAGTACACGGCCGCCCAGCGCATGTACGGCCTGGTCAACTCCAACCTCATGTGGGTCATGGACATGGCTGCTGCCGGGGAGCCGATGACCAGCCACCTGTCCGCGGAGCTCAAGCGCGTCGAGTGAGGGGGGTGCGTCACCCTCCTCGCCCGTAAGGGGCACCTCGCGGGTGAAGGGCTGCATCGGCCCTTGGCGCCCAGCCCGCACGACGGATCGTCAGCCCACCCGGGTGCTCGGTGCGGGCTGGGGCCTGAGTCGGGCCGACACAGCCCTTCACTCCTACTCACCTGGTGGACCCGACGGCGTTGGGCGCGCCTGTCACGCGGTATTTCGGGACACGGGTGCTCGCAATGCCGTCAGGCTCCGCCCCGAGGCCTACTCGGCGTTGTCGGCGTAGGACTGCAGATCGTCGGTGCGCAGGGCGTCGCTGAGGGCGGCCATGCCCTGCTCGTCGAGGATGTCGATGGATGCACCCTCGGCGGTCGTGCCGTAGCCGCTGAAGGGGGCGGTGATGAAGTGGATGTCGTCGCCGCGCACCGAGCGCAGCTTGATCGCCTCACTGCGGATGACTCCGCCGGTGAGGCCGTCGTCGACGACCGTGTGCTCCGTCCCGGCCTCGATGACCCCGTTCAGACGGCTGGGGTTGAGCAGCACCTGGGGATCGAGGGTCTCGCGCATGATCGCCTTGAGCCAGGCCTGCTGGCGCTGACCGCGGGAGATGTCTCCCTCCTGCAGCTGCTTGCGCTCGCGGACGAAGTCCAGCGACTGCGCCCCGTCGAGGGTGACCTCGCCGGCGGGGTAGTCCGGCCCGGGCTGGGTGTTGTTGACCGTCACGCCGCCGAGCGCGTCGGTCAGCTGCTTGAAGCCCTCGAAGTCCGTCTTGGCCACGTGGTTGATCTTGACCCCGACGAGGTCCTGGACTGTCCGCACGAGCAGCGGCGCCTGGCCGAAGGCGTAGGCGGCGTTGATCTTGTCCTGGCCGTGGCCGGGGATCGGTACGTACAGGTCTCGGGGGAAGTGGATGATCCAGACGTTGTCGTGGTCCTCGTCGACGTGGACCAGCTGGATGACGTCGGCCCGGCTGGAGGTCTCGCCCGGTCGGGCGTCGGAGCCGATGAGCAGGTAGTTCTCGCCCGCGTCGCCGACGAGGTCCTCGCCGGTGGTCGTCGTCGTGTCGTCCTCGGCGTCACCGAGGAGCTCCTCGTGGGTGAGTCCGCGGTCGACCTTGCTGCTGATGAACCAGCCGTACCCGCCGACGCCGATGCAGACGAGCAGGACGAGGGCGATCAGCGTGACGCCGACGCGACCGGCCCGGCCCATCCGCCGGCGCCGGCGCCGCGGAGCAGGCGAGGTGTCCGCAGCGTCATCGAATTCTTCGAGCATGGGCACAGGGTAAGGCCGTCGGGTGGGAGAACGTCCGAACGCCGCCGGAGCCCGGCGCGTGGTGCCGGGCACCGGGCCCGCCACCCCTGCCCGTGCCCGGATAGAACCCGTAGATTGGGGGCATGGACGATCCGGGCGAGGTGCTGCGCCGCCACGGGCTGCGCATGACCGAGCAGCGGCGGCGCGTGCTGGGCGCGTTGACCCGACGGTCGCACCTGACTCCCGACGCCATCGTCGCGCTGGTGGCGGCGGACGGGGGGCCCGAGCTGCCCCCGTCGACCATCTACCGCACGCTCGACGCGCTCGAGGAGGTCGGCCTCGTCGAGCACACGCACCTCGACCACCGGGCGCCGACCTACCACCGGGCAGGACAGCACGGTCACCTGCACCTGCGCTGCCGCGACTGCGGGCGGGTGACCGAGGTCGACCCGACCCTGGCGACGCCCTTCGTCGATGCCCTGCGCGGCACGACCGGTTTCGTCGCCGAGCTGAGCCACATGGCCATCCACGGTCGCTGCGCGGACTGCGCCGCCGACCCCGACTCCGAAGGAGGGGCATGACTGCCTCACCACTTCTCCAGACATCAGGCGCCGTCGTCGGCGAGGGACTCGACGCGGGCGTCGCCGCCCACTACGGCGACCCGATGCGTGAGCAGCGGCTGCTCGCCGAGGGACTCGCCGTCGTCGACCTCTCGCACCGCGGTGTCGTCACCGTGTCCGGGCCGGACCGCCTGTCCTGGCTGCACTCGCTGACCTCCCAGCAGCTGACCGACCTGCCACCACGCACCTCGGTGGAGTCGCTCGTCCTCACCTCCAAGGGGAAGGTCGAGCACGCCCTCCACGTCGTCGATGACGGTGAGCGGACCTGGCTGTCGGTCGAGCCGGGCACGGCGCCGGACCTCGCCGGCTGGCTGGACTCGATGCGCTTCATGCTCCGGGTCGAGGTCGAGGACGCCAGCGACCGCTACGCCGTCCTCGGCGAGAGCGTGGACCGCGAGGGTGGCGAGGGGGAGCCGCCGACGTGGTTGGATTCATGGCCGCGGGTGGTCGGGGACACCGCGATCTACGGCCCGCCGGCCGAGGAGCACCCGGGCCGCGTGCGGCGCTGGCGGGAGGTCATCGTCCCGGTCGAGGAGATGACCGCCGCGGTCGGCGACCGGGAGCTCGCCGGGACGTGGGCTGCCGAGGCCCTGCGGGTGGCCGCTTGGCGTCCGCGCCTCGGCGCCGAGACCGACCAACGCACGATCGCCCACGAGGTCGACTGGTTGCGCACCGCCGTGCACCTGCACAAGGGCTGCTACCGCGGCCAGGAGACGGTCGCCAAGGTGCACAACCTCGGGCGTCCGCCGCGGCGTCTCGCCTTCCTGCACCTCGACGGCTCGGGGCACGTCCTGCCGGACGCCGGAGCCGAGATCCGGTTGGGGGAGAAGGTCGTCGGCCACGTCACCACACGGGCGAGGCACCACGAGGACGGGCCGATCGCGCTCGCGATGCTCAAGCGCAACACCGACTCGGCCGCGGACCTGATCGTCGACGGGGACATCGCCGCAGCCCAGACGGAGATCGTCCCTCGCTGAGGGCGCTGCCCTCGCCCCGCGACACGAACTGCTGCAGGCAGCACCTGGTATCGCGTGCAGCACCTCGAGCTGCTGCAGGCTCGACGAAGTGCCGCCTGCAGCAGTTCGTTCGGCCGGTGAGACCTCCCTCACAAGTGCTGCCTCTGGTTTGCAAGCGCTAACTGAAGCAAGCATAATGAAGTCATGTCCAAGAACCCGCTCGACGCCCTCCCGGGCAACCTGGGGAACAACCTGGGCGAGTACCTGCGCGAGCAGCGTCAGCACGCGAAGCTCTCCGTGCGGCAGTTGTCTGCGTTGGCCGGGGTCTCCAATCCCTACCTGTCGCAGATCGAGCGGGGCGTGAAGCGGCCGAGTGCCGACATCCTGCAGCAGATCGCCAAGGGCCTCTCGATCTCCGCCGAGACCCTCTACGTCCAGGCCGGACTGCTCGACCCCAAGGACGCGGGAGCCGAGGCCGGGGACAAGACCCGCTCCGCGATCCGATCGGACCCCGCGCTCACGTCGCGGCAGCGGCAGACCCTGGTGGAGATCTACGAGTCCTTCGTCGGCGCAGACCGGACCCGGACGAAGGCCTCCACCCCGACGGCGGCTCCGGCGAAGAAGTCCGCCTCGCCCTCCTCCGCCACGAGGACGACCTCCTCCCGGGCGGGGACGAAGCGGGCCACGAAGACCGCAGCGAAGAAGCCGGCCACCGAGAAGACCTCCGCCCCCCAAAAGACCTCCGCCCCCCAGAAGGCCTCGGCCTCTCGGGTGGCCACCACCCGGGGCGGCGACACCTCGTCGTCCACCCGTACGAAGGGCTCGCCGAAGGCGTCGGGCTCGAAGAACTCGAAGTCCACACCAAGGAGAAACCCATGAGCGTCACCACCACCGTCAAGAAGGTCGTCACCGACCAGACCTATGCCACCGTCGGCGCGACCGACCTCGCCGTCGAGACCTTCCGCGGCTACACCACCCAGATCTCGGCCCTCGGTGCCGAGCTCGAGCCGAAGAAGGTCCAGGCGCGCGTCAAGGCCGCCCCGGCCGAGGTCCAGAGCTACTACAGCGACCTCACCAAGCGCGGCGAGGACCTCGTCACCCGCGTGCGCAACCAGAAGGCCACCAAGGACCTCGTCGGTCAGGCCGAGGCCACCGTGGCGCTCGGCAAGGGCCTCGTCACGACGGTCCGCAAGGCCGTCTCCGACGTCGAGGCGTCCGCCAAGCGCACGCTGACGATCGGTCGCAAGGAGGCCGTCGCGGCGGCCGACGCCGTCGCCGACTCGGTGGACGTCGACGTGGACACCGAGAAGGCCAAGAAGGCCGTCTCCGGTTCCGCCAAGCGCACCACCTCCGCCGCCAAGGGCACCAGCACCACGGCGAAGAAGGCCGCGAACCGCACGCGCACCGCGACCAAGTCCACGTCGACCGCCGCGAAGAAGACCGCCACCAAGACCGCGAAGGCCGCCGACAAGGCAGCTGACAAGGTCGGCGACTGAACGTCTGAAGTCCCGGGTGCTCCGGGGCGCGGCCCGTCGCGACCGAGCCCCCAACCGCACCAACCGATGCTGTGGTGAGGCGGTAGCCTGCGGCGGATGACCGCCCAGGCCCCTGACACCACCAGTCTCGACGAGGCCCCCGTGCTGGTCCACGTGACCCGCGGGGGCTTCGTCGAGTCCGCCCACCGAGCGACGCTCGTCGCCACCGACCCCGCCGGGGGAACCCCCCTTCGTCACGGCCGGGTCGACGACCCCGTCCTGCCGCGCTCCTCGCTCAAGCCGATCCAGGCGCTGGCGATGGTGCGCGCCGGACTCGACCTGCCTGCCCACCTGCTCGCCCTGGTGTGCGCGAGTCACTCGGGGCAGGACGTCCACCGCGAGGGTGTCGGCGAGGTGCTCGCGACCGTCGGCCTCGACCTGACGGCACTGCAGAACACCCCTGCCCTGCCCCTGGGCGAGGTCGAGCACGCCCGTTGGCTCGCCGCCGGGCGCACGCCCGAACCGGTCGCCCAGGACTGTTCCGGCAAGCACGCCGGCATGCTCGCGACCTGCAAGCTCAACGACTGGCCGATCGAGGACTACCTCGACCCCCGGCACCCCCTCCAGCAGGCGATCCGGGCCACCACCGCGCAGGTCGTCGGCCCGGTGACCCACACGACCGTGGACGGGTGCGGCGCACCGCTCTTCGCCGTACCGCTGCGTGGGTTGGCCACGGCCTTCGGGGTCATCGCCGGTGCGGACGAGGCCACCGACGAAGGGAGGATCGCCACCGCCATGCGGACGGCGCCGCACATGGTGGGCGGCACCGGTCGGGACGTCACGGCCTTCATGGAGTCCGTCCCCGGCCTCGTCGCCAAGGACGGCGCCGAGTCGGTCTACGCCGCCGGCCTCGCCGACGGCCGGGGCATCGCGATCAAGGTCGCCGACGGAACCGCCCAACCTCGTGCCCGCCGGGGCCTGCTCGCGCACTCCCTGCTCGCCCTCGGCGTCGACTCCGAGGGACTGCGCACCCTGGCCGACCAGCCCGTGCTCGGCCACGGCCACCGGGTGGGTGCCGTCGAGGTCGTCGGGCTGTCCTCGTGAGGACGGTCGTCCAACGGGTGAGCTCGGCGCGCGTGCGCGTCGGTGGCGAGACGGTCGGCGAGATCGGCCCCGGTCTCGTCGCGCTGGTCGGTGTGACGCACGACGACGGGCCCGAGGAGATCGCGACGACGGTGCGCAAGATCGCCGAGCTGCGCATCATGTCCGGCGAGACGTCGGTGACCGACAGCGGCGGCGCCGTGCTCGTGGTCAGCCAGTTCACCCTCCATGCCGACATCCGCAAGGGGCGCCGCCCGTCGTGGAATGCCGCTGCCCCCGGCCCGGTCGCCGAGCCGGTCGTCGACGCCGTCGCCGCAGGACTGCGTGAGCGCGGCCTGACCGTGGCCACCGGCCGGTTCGGCGCCGAGATGGCCGTCGACATCCACGGTGACGGTCCGGTGACGCTCGTCATCGACGCCCCCGCATAGGCTGACCCCGTGCAGATCATCGGTCAGATCCAGGCGTGGATCATCCTCGGTCTGGGGCTGCTCGCCCTGGCCATGGAGGTCTACGCCCTCCTCCATGCCGTCCGGCAGCGCCCGGACGCCTTCACGGCCGCGGGGAAGCAGTCCAAGACCTTCTGGGTCGTGGCCCTGGCGATCGCGACGCTGCTGGGCTTCGCCGTGCTCGGTGGCGGGCTCGGCCTGCTCGCGATCATCGGCATCGTCGTCGCGGGTGTCTACCTCGCCGATGTGAGGCCCGCCATAGACGCTGTCATGGGCCGCCGTCGCTGAGCTGCGGCACAATGACTGGCCAAGCATCCGCACCCGGGGGAGATCCGTGAGCAACCTGCCCGACCCGAGACGATCGATCTTCGTCTCCGAGCGGCCCTGGGGCCGCTTCGAGCAGTTCACCAGCAACCAGACGACGACCGTCAAGATCGTCACCGTGGCGCCGGGCCACCGGCTGTCGTTGCAGACCCACGAGTACCGGGGCGAGTTCTGGCAGGTCCTCGACGGACCGCTGGACGTCACCGTCGGCGACCGTTCGTGGACGGCCGGGACCGGCGAGAAGGTGTGGGTCCCCCCGGGCGCCGTGCACCGGATGGGCAACTCGGGCGATGCGCCGGCACGGATCCTCGAGATCGGCTTCGGCGACTTCGACGAGAGCGACATCGTGCGCCTCGAGGACGACTACCGCCGCTGAGATCGAGCCAGCGGGCCGGAGCGTGGCGCCACGAGCGACCACGGCACGGTCAGCTCGCCGAGGCGCCACCGGTCGGACCGACCGACGACCGGGACCTGCTTCGCGACCTCGCCGATCGCCGCCACTGCGCGCTGCCGAGGACCGTAGGGGGCGAAGGGGGCGGCCCACCGCCACGCGTCATCGAGCCGCCCGAGCAGGTCGTGGACCGGTTCGCCGGGGATGTTGCGGTGGATGAGTGCCTTGGGCAGCCGTGCGGCGACGGTCGAGGGTTGCCTCTGCGGGCCGAGGTCGCGCAACCGCCAGGAGAGGGTGAGCGTGCGTGGCCCCCCGCCGTCGAGCGTGATCCAGCTGCCGAGGCGACCGAGCTCGTCGCAGGTGCCCTCGATGAGGATGCCGTGGTCGTCCAGACGCGCGAGCATCGTCGCCCAGGGTGCCTCGACCTCCTCCTCGTCGTACTGGCGCAGCACGTTGAAGGCGCGAATGACCCGTGCCCGCTGGCCACGGGGGAGGGGTACCTCGAAGCCACCGAGGGTGAACTCCACACCCGGGCCGGCCCATGCCTGGGCGCTCACCACCCGCGCCGGGTCGATCTCCAGACCGCGCACCCGCGCGTCCGGCCGCACGGTGCGCACACGCTGGGCCCACTCCGCCGTCGTCACCCCGCTGGCGCCGTGGCCGAGGTCGACGAGGACCGGCGGCGTCCCGGCGCGCAGGACACGACGGTGGGTCGACACCAGCCACCGGTCGCACCGGCGCAATCGGTTCGGATTGGTCGTTCCGCGGGTGATGCTGCCGACGGGACGGTGGCTGGACACCCACGCAGCGTAGGCCGACCGGCGACACAACTACGCTGGCGGGGTGGACGATCGAGTGAAGGGTGGTCCGGTGAACGATCAGCCGATCCGCCGCGTGGCCATGATCAGCGTGCACACCTCGCCGCTGGAGCAGCCGGGCGCGGGCGATGCCGGCGGGCTGAACGTCTACGTCGTCGAGTCCGCCCGCGAGCTTGCTGCTCGCGGGGTCGAGGTGGAGATCTTCACCCGGCGCACGGCGGCGGACCTGCCCGACGTCGTCGAGATGGAGCCCGGGGTGGTCGTGCGCCACATCGACGCCGGGCCCTACGAGGGCCTGCTCAAGGAGGACCTGCCGGGTCAGCTGTGCGCCTTCGCCGCGGGGATGATGCGGGAGATCGCCCGGGTCCCGGACGGCCACTACGACGTGGCGCACTCGCACTACTGGCTCTCCGGGCAGGTCGGGTGGCTCGTCGCCGAACGCTGGCAGGTGCCGCTCGTGCACACGATGCACACGATGGCGCGCGTGAAGAACCGCAAGCTCGCCGAGGACGACGTCCCCGAGCCCCCCGGCCGGGAGATCGGCGAGGCGCAGGTCGTCGACATCGCCGACCGGCTCATCGCCAACACCCTGCAGGAGGGCGACGAGCTGATCGAGTACTACGACGCGGACCCGGACAAGGTCCAGGTCGTCCCGCCCGGGGTGGACCTGACCACCTTCGCCCCCGGTGACCGCGACGACGCACGCTCGCGGGTCGGCCTGCCGCAGGATGCGGTCGTGCTGCTCTTCGTCGGTCGGATCCAGCCGCTCAAGGGCCCGCACGTCCTCGTGCGGGCCGCCGCCGAGCTGCTCGAGCGGCGCCCCGAGTTGCGTGGACGCCTCGTCGTGGCCGTCCTCGGTGGCGCCTCTGGCCGGGGTCTGGTGGCGCCGGACCGGTTGCAGCAGCTCGGTGAGGAGCTCGGGGTCGCCGAGGTGTTGCACCTGGTGCCACCGGCGGGCCGCGCCGACCTGGCCGACTGGTACCGTGCCGCGGACCTCGTCGCGGTGCCCTCGCACACCGAGTCGTTCGGCCTGGTCGCCATCGAGGCGCAGGCCACCGGGGCGCTCGTCGTCGCGGCGGACGTCGGTGGTCTGCGCACCGCGGTCGGCGACGGTGGCGTCCTCGTCGCCGGGCACGACCCGCAGGACTGGTCACGTCAGCTGGAGGAGCTCATCGACGACCCCGCCGGGGCCGAGCGGCTGCGCGGCCGCGCCCGGGCGCACGCCACGGCCTTCGGATGGTCGTCGACGGTGGACCGGCTCCTCGATGTCTACGCTGGCGCCGTGGCGGAACGTCACAACGTGCTCGTGGAGGTGGCTCGATGAACGACAAGGAACAGGCCCTCGAGGTGGTCCGCTCGGTCATCGCCGAGACCGGGATCGAGAGCGAGCCCGGGACCCGGGACGGCGAGGTCGTCGTCACCCTTCCGGGGGAGAAGAAGCTGAAGACCGTCGCCTCGCTCGTCGTCGGCGAGCAGGCCCTGGCGGTGACGGCCTTCGTCATCCGCAACGCGGACGAGAACCATGGGGAGTTCTACCGGTTCCTGCTGCGCCGCAACCTGCGCATGCCCTTGCTCGCCTACTCCATCGACTCCGTGGGCGACGTCTACGTCGGGGGGAGGATCCCCCTTCGCGCCGTGACACCTCAGGTGGTCGACCAGGTCCTCGGTGTCCTGCTGGAGGCTGCCGACGAGCCCTTCAACGAGCTGCTGCTCATCGGCTTCCGCAGCTCGATGCAGAAGGAGTGGGACTGGCGGGTCTCGCGGGGCGAGTCCCTGCGCAACCTCGAGGCCTTCCGGTCGGTGCTGGAGCACTGACCCCAGGGGCGCGGGTCGATGGGCACATCGCCCTTGGTCGTTCGTTCCTCACTCCCTGAGTCGGGCCGCATCCGCATCGGCCCGCACCGACGGGCGTCAGTACGCTGACCCCATGTCGACACTCATCCTGCTGCGCCACGGGCGCTCCGACTGGAACGAAAAGAACCTCTTCACCGGCTGGGTCGACGTCGACCTGACCGACCGGGGCCGCCAGGAGGCCGTCCGCGGTGGGCAGCTGATGACGCAGGCAGGTCTCCTCCCGGACGTCGTGCACACGTCCGTGCTGCGCCGGGCGATCACCACCGCCAACATCGCGCTCGACGAGGCCGACCGGCACTGGATCCCGGTCCGTCGCGACTGGCGCCTCAACGAGCGCCACTACGGCGCCCTGCAGGGTCTGGACAAGGCCGCGACCCGGGAGAAGTACGGCGAGGAGCAGTTCATGCTGTGGCGCCGCAGTTTCGACACCCCGCCACCGCGGATCGACACCGACGACGAGTACGCGCAGACCGGCGACCCGCGCTACGCCGGTATCGAGATCCCGCGCACCGAGTGCCTGAAGGACGTCATCGAGCGCCTCATGCCCTACTGGGAGGGACCGATCCGCGAGGACCTGGCCGCCGGCAGGACCGTCCTGGTGACCGCCCACGGCAACTCGCTGCGGGCCCTGGTCAAGCACCTCGACGGCATCAGCGACGAGGACATCGCCGGGCTGAACATCCCGACCGGCATGCCGCTGGTCTACGACCTCGGCGAGGACTTCATGCCCACCGGCCCGGCCGAGTACCTCGACCCCGAGGCGGCCGCTGCCGAGGCCGCGAAGGTGGCCGGTCAGGGCGGATAGCCCGGCTCAGACGCCGTCGTCGACGTCGACCTCCTCGTCGTCGACCCCGTCGATCTCGCCCGTGACGAGGAAGCGCACGCGGCGGGCGACGGTGACGGCATGGTCGCCGAAGCGCTCGTAGTAGCGGCTGAGCAGGGCGACGTCGACGGCCGCGCTGCTGCCGTGCTCCCAGCGGCTGTCGGCCAGCCGGGCGAACATCGAGCGGTGCAGCTCGTCGAGCTCGTCGTCGATCTCCTCGATGGCGCGGGCCCCCTCGAGACTCTGCGACACGAGGATGTCGGCGACCTTCGCGACGATCCGCTCGGCGACGTGCCCCATCTGGAGGAAGGACGCGCGCATCTCGTCGGGGACGGCGCTCGTCGGGTAGCGCAGCCGGGCGACCTTGGCCACGTGACGGGCGAGGTCCCCCATCCGCTCCAGATCGCTGGACATGCGCATTGAGGTGACGACCGCGCGCAGGTCGCTGGCGACCGGGGCCTGGCGGGCCAGCAGGTCGATCGACTTCAGGTCGAGCTGGTTGCGGCGCTCGTCGATCTCCTGGTCGGCCTCGATGACCTGCTCTGCGAGCTGCACGTCGGCATCGAGCAGCGCGGACGTGGAGCGGCGGATGGCCGAGCCGACGAGGTGGGCGAGCTCGACCAGGTCGGCGGACACCTGCTCGAGCTCGTCGTGGAAGACCTGACGCATGGTTCGCCTTTCGTGAGGGGTGTCGGTGTCTGGGATGGATTGAACGCTGCCTGCGTGAACGCCCTCGGGCCGGCAGATGAACATCGTGGGATGCACCGCTGGACCTGGCGTCCTGGTGCCAGCATGCCTGATCGGAGAAGTACTCTCGGTGTCGTGGAGCCAACGACCGCGGCAATTCTGGGTGGCCTTGCCGGCCTGCTCATCGGATTCCTCGTCTGGGCCGCGATCACCATGAGCGACCGGGAGCGTGCGGCTCAGCCGCAGCCGGAGCCGGAGGTGCCCCGCGGCGTCGGAGACGTGCTCGCCGTGCTGCGCTCGTCCGGGGTGGTCCTCGACCCGACCGGTGGGGTCGTCACCACCTCGCCGGCAGCCGTGACCTACGGACTCGTGCGTGGCGGGCGCCTCGCCCACCCGGAGATCCGTGGGATCGCGGAGAAGGTCGCCCGTGACGGTGTGATCCGCGAGGCCCAGTTCGAGCTGAGCCGGCAGGGCCTGCGCTCCTCGGTGTACGTCTCGGCACGGGTGGCGCCCCTGGGCTCACGGCACCTCCTGCTGCTCGTGGAGGACCAGACACAGGGGCGGCGCGTGGAGGAGACGCGTCGCGACTTCGTCGCCAACGTCAGCCACGAGCTGAAGACCCCGGTCGGTGGCATCTCCCTGCTCGCCGAGGCCGTCATGGATGCCAAGGACGACCCCGAGGCCGTCGACCGGTTCGCTCGTCGCATGCAGAGCGAGGCCACCCGCCTGTCCAGCCTGATCAAGGAGATCGTCGAGCTCTCCCGTCTGCAGGGCACTCCGGTGCTGCAGGACCCGCAGCTGGTCGACATCGAGGACGTGATCCAGCTGGCCCTGGAGCACGTGCACATCGAGGCGGAGGCCAAGCGGATCACCCTGACCGACAAGGTCGCCGACGAGCTCTACGTGCGCGGCGACGAGGACATGCTCGTCACCGCAGTGCGCAACCTCGTCGGCAATGCCATCGCCTACTCCGACGCCGACACCTCGATCGGCGTGGGGGCGAGGCTGGTGGACGAGACGGTCGAGATCGCCGTGACCGACCAGGGTTCCGGCGTCCCCGAGGCCGAGCAGTCCCGCATCTTCGAGCGCTTCTACCGGATGGACATGGCCCGCTCCCGCGCCACCGGGGGCACCGGGCTGGGCCTGTCCATCGTCAAGCACATCTGCGCCAACCACGGTGGCGACGTGCGGGTCTGGAGCGATGGGCAGCACGGTTCGACCTTCACGATCCGACTCCCCGTCGCTCCCGAGACGCTCGAGTCGCTCGACCAGAGCCTGGACCCGATGACCCCCACAAAGGAGTTCCGCCGATGACACGCATCCTCGTGGTCGAGGACGAGGTGTCCTTCTCCGACCCCCTGTCGTACCTGCTGGAGAAGGAGGGGTACGAGGTGGCAGTCGCCGAGAACGGCCCCGACGCCATCTCGGCCTTCGAGTCCGACGGTGCCGATCTGGTGCTGCTCGACCTGATGCTCCCGGGCCTGTCCGGCATCGACGTCTGTCGCACGATCCGACAGCGCTCCAACGTGCCGGTCATCATGCTGACCGCCAAGGACGGGGAGATCGACAAGGTGGTCGGGCTGGAGATCGGCGCCGACGACTACGTCACCAAGCCGTACAGCTCGCGCGAGCTGCTCGCCCGGATCAAGGCCGTCCTGCGTCGTCGCGCCGAGCCGGATGAGCTGCTGCCCTCGACGCTCGAGGGCGGGCCGGTGCGCATGGACGTCGAGCGGCACGTCGTGGCCGTGCACGGCGAGCAGGTCCAGCTGCCACTCAAGGAGTTCGAGCTCCTCGAGATGTTGCTGCGCAACGCCGGCCGGGTCCTCACCCGCGCCCAGCTGATCGACCGGGTCTGGGGCAGCGACTACGTCGGGGACACCAAGACCCTGGACGTGCACGTCAAGCGGCTGCGCGCCAAGGTCGAGCCCGACCCCGCCAAGCCGGTGCACATCGTCACCGTCCGCGGCCTGGGTTACAAGTTCGAGGGGTGAGCCCGGGACCACGCATGACGACGGGGGCCCGACCGGATCAACCGGTCGGCCCCCGTCGTCATGCGTCAGTGGTCCTCGGACTCCCCGTCCGCGGTGCTGCTCGGAGAGGGCTGCGGGGTCCAACCCTTCGGGGCGTACTCCTCGTAGTAACCCGTCGGCAGGACGACAGGTGCCTGCAGCGGGATGGTCGTGTCGCCGACGGTGACCTCGACCTCCGTCATGGCGCCCGCGCCCTGCTCGAGCCCCGTGAGCGTGAGGTCCTCGTCGCCGAGGGTGACGAGCGTCCCGGGGGCGACCTCGGTCGACGCCTCGCCCGAGCCGCCGGCGATGGTGACCGTGATCGGCTTCGTGCCGGAGTTCTCGACGGCACCGGTGACGACGGCCTCGCCGCCGTCCTCTCCGCTGACGAGGGCGAGGTTCTCGAGCTGGACGTCGTCGGGCAGTCCCTTGACGGCGACCCCGTCGGAGATGGACTGGGTCTTCGTCGTCTGCAGCGGGGAGAACACGGAGCAACCGGCGGTGCCGGCGACCAGGACGACGGTCAGAGCGAGGGCGCGGCCACGGGTGCGGAGATTGTGCTTCACGGGGCACATCGTAGCGGGGCGTCGGCGTCGGGAGGACAGGGGCGCCCGTCTGCCCGGAGCGGGGGCATTGTGTCGGTCAGGGTTGCCTGTGCGACCCACGACACGCCGTGTTAAACTGGAGGTCGCGAAAGGGGCAATCTCCACATGGATTTCAAGGTCGGCGAGACGGTCGTGTACCCCCACCACGGGGCTGCTTTGATCGAAGAGATCAAGTTCCGAAAGATCAAGGGTGAGGACAAGCAGTACCTCAAGTTGAAGGTGGCACAGGGAGATCTGACCATCGAAGTTCCCGCCGAGAACTGCGACCTCGTGGGTGTCCGCGATGTCGTCGGCAAGGAAGGGCTGGATCGGGTCTTCGAGGTGCTGCGCACGCCGCACGCCGAGGAGCCGACGAACTGGTCGCGTCGCTACAAGGCCAATCTCGAGAAGTTGGCGTCCGGCGATGTCATCAAGGTCTCCGAGGTCGTCCGTGACCTCTGGCGCCGCGAGAAGGACCGCGGTCTGTCCGCGGGTGAGAAGCGGATGCTGGCCAAGGCGCGCCAGATCCTCGTCTCCGAGCTCGCGCTCGCGGAGAAGACGGACGAGGACAAGGCCGAGACCATTCTCGACGAGGTCCTCGCCTCGTGAGGACAGCGTTCTGAACCACAGGCAAGATGACGACGCCCACACCGACTCCGGTGTGGGCGTCGTCGTCGTGGCGGCCGGATCCGGCAGCCGCCTGGGTGCCGACCGGCCCAAGGCCTTCGTCGAACTCGCGGGGGCGACCCTGCTGGAGCACGCGCTGCGGGGCGTGGTCGCCGCCGGTGTCGACGAGGTGGCCGTGGTCGTCCCGGCCGACTGGGTGACGCAGGCCGAGATGGTCGCCGTGGCGGTGGTCGGCCCGGCCGGCCCGGCCGGCCCGGCGATGACCGTCGTGCCCGGAGGGGCCGAGCGCACCGACTCGGTCGCCGCCGGGCTGTCTTCCCTCTCCGAGCAGGTGCACCACGTCCTCGTCCACGACGCCGCCCGGTGCCTGACCCCCGTGGTCGTCTTCGAGCGCGTGATCGCGGCGCTCGCGCGCGGGGCGAGGGGAGCGATCCCGGGGGTGCCCGTCGTCGACACGATCAAGACCGTCGCCCCCGACGGGCTGATCACCGGCACCCCGTCGCGGGACTCGTTGCGTGCGGTGCAGACACCGCAGGGGTTCCGCCGGGACGTGCTGGAGCAGGCCCATGCCGCAGGGGTGCCGGCGACCGATGATGCCGCGCTCGTCGAGGCGCTCGGTCACCCCGTCCTCGTCGTCGACGGCGACCCCCGCTCGCTGAAGATCACGACGCCGGCCGACCTGGTGCACGCCGAGCGTCTGCTGGCCGCCGGGAGCCGCGCGCCCGGCCACCGCTGACCGAGCGGCCCCATCCCCGATCGGCCGTCCGACCGAACCGGACCCGCACCGATTCGGCCACGCGGATGCGGTGGGACACGACGGGGCCCGGGCACTCTCGTCAGGGGTGGGCGAGCTGGCGACGCACGGCCAGCGCGGCAGCGCGACCGGCCCGGTTGCCGCCGATGGTGCTCGCGGACGGTCCGTAGCCGACGAGCTGCACCCGGGGGTCGACGGCGCTCGTCACCGAGGTCTGCACGTCCGTGCTCCCGGGCAGCAGCGCGATGCCTCCCCGAGCGCCACGAAGACCCAGGGGGGCCAGGTGACGTACGGCGGGACGGAAGCCGGTCGCCCACAGGATCGCGTCGACCTGCTCGTGGGTGCCGTCCGCCCAGCGCACCCCGTCCGGCTCGATCCGCTCGAACATCGGTCGCCGTCGGTCGTAGACACCGGTGCGGGCAGCGGCCATCTCCTGCGGGCGCAGCGCCAGCCCGGTGACCGAGACGACGCTGGCCGGTGGGCGGCCCTCGCGGACCCGCCGCTGGACCAGCTCGATCGCCTCCCGGCCGGAGAAGCCCCCGTCGTTCCACACCGGCTCGCGCCGGGTCACCCAGATGACGTGCGCGATGGTCGCGATCTCGCCGATGAACTGCACGGCGGACGCGCCACCGCCGACGACGACCACACGCGTGCCGCGGAAGTGCTCCGCCCCCGGGTAGGCGACGGTGTGCCACTGCTCCCCGGCGAAGTCCCGTTGGCCGGGGTAGGTGGGGATGAACGGGCGCGTCCAGGTCCCGGTCGCGTTGATCAGCGTGCGCGTGGTCCAGGACTGCTCTGCGGCGTGGGCGACGATCAGTCCACCCTCGTCGGTCACCCGGCCGACGTGGACCGGCCGCAGCACGGGGAGCTCGTGGGCCTCCTCGTACTCGTCGAACCACTGCGCGATGACCTCGTTGGCCCGGTCGCCGGACCCGCCGGGCGCGGGGGCGTCGGGCAGGTCCGCGACGCCGTGGACGTCGTCCATCGACAGCGAGTCCCAGCGGTGCTGCCACGCTCCGCCCGGGCGGGTGTTCGCGTCGAGGACCACGTGCTCGACACCCACGCGACGCAGGTGGAAGGACGCGGACAGGCCCCCCTGACCGGCGCCGATGACGACGCACTCGTGGATCTGCACGACGCCACGCTAGCCGCAGTGCCGCGGCGCGGTGCTGCAAGACTGGCGCCATGACTGCGCTGCCCCGCACCGGGATCGGTGTCGACGTCCATGCCTTCGCCGCCCCCGGTTCCGGGCGCGAGCTGTGGGTCGGGGGGCTGCTGTGGCCGGGCGAGGTGGGCCTCGAGGGTCACTCTGACGCCGACGTCGCCTGCCACGCCGCCTGCGACGCGCTCTTCTCGGCCGCCGGGATCGGGGACCTCGGGGCCCACTTCGGCACCGGCAGGCCGCAGTGGGACGGGGCGAAGGGGGTGACCCTCCTCGTCGAGGCCGCGCGCCTGGTGCGGGCGGCCGGCTTCGAGGTCGGGAACGTCGCGGTGCAGGTCGTCGGCAACCGCCCCAAGATCGGGACCCGGCGCGAGGAGGCACAGACGGCCATGTCGCAGGCCTGCGGTGCGCCGGTCAGCCTGAGCGGCACGACCACCGACGCACTGGGTCTCACCGGCCGGGGTGAGGGTGTTGCCGCCATCGCCACCGCACTCGTCGTCGCCACTGCCTGACCCTCGGGTTTCTCCCGGAGAGCCGGCGACGAGGTCCCGCGATCCGCGGCCCCAACGGGTGGGATCAGCGTCGCAGCACGGCGGCGAAGGCGGTGGCCACGGGGCGCCACGCTGCCTCGACGGCCGGTCCGGACCCCTCGATCTCGGTCAGCACCGCCGGGACGTCGACGTCGGCCAGCTCCGTGGTGCCCGCGTCCTTGCTCGCCCAGTCCGCGACGATGTCGTGGTCGGCCTCGGGGTGGCCCTGGACCCCCCACACGGTGGGTGCGAGGCGGGCGAGCAGCAGATCTCCGCACGCGTTGACCGCCAGGGCCGTTGCGCCGGTGGGCAACTCGGTGACGATGTCGTCGTTCCACTGCACCACGGGGGCGGCCTCGGCCGCCTCGAGGACGGGGTCGGTGGACAGACCCGCGGAACCGAGCACGGAGAACATGCCCAGGGTGCGGCCCCGCGGGTTGCGTGCGACCGTCCCGCCCAGCGCCGAGGCGGCCAGCTGGTGGCCCAGGCAGATGCCCAGGGTGGGGACCGCCCCCTTCGCCGCTGTGCGGATCAGCCCACGTGTCGCGGACAGCCACGGGGCGGCCGCGTCGTCGGCGTGGCCCATCTGGCCGCCGAGGACGATGAGGCCGTCGTGTCCGGACAGGTCGTGGGGCAGCGGGTCCCCGGCATAGGGGTGACGCACGTCGAGATCGACGTCGGCGTCGGTCAGCCAGTCACCGAGGCGGCCGGGTGGGCAGGTGCGCTGGTGCTGCACGACGAGGACGGCCATGCGGCGAGGCTATCCCGGCATCCCCGAGGCCCGCTGCGCAGGCATGCGCATCCGCGGTGACGCGAGGCGCGCCAGCCGCTGCAGCTCGGAGACGTGCCCGCAGAGGGCTTCTCGGCCCTGCTCGGTGAGCTCGACCCGGGTGGAGCGTCGACCGTCGACGATCTGCCGGGAGAGCAGGACGTACCCCTCGCCCTCGAGACTGCTCAGGTGCTTGCTCAGCGCCGAGTCCGACAGGTCGACCTCGTCGCGGATCCGGGCGAAGGGCAGGCCCCGGGTCGGTGCGAGGAGCGCGCAGATCTGCAGCCGGTGCGGCTGGTGCACCACCGGGTCGAAGAGCGGGCGTGGCATGGCCCCAGAGTAGGTGACTTGCCTCCGCGGAAAGACCGACGTCGCGCACCCCGACGGGCGTCCGGGTGCCGATGCGTGCCGCAGGGGTGTCCCTCCCTTCGCCCGTGGGACAGGATGGGGGCCTCACCACAGGGGTCACCCCACCAGCGAAGGGAGTCGCGTCGTGTCCCAGACCGTCAAGGCAGTCATCGCCCGCTCGGAGGGAGCGGATGTCGAGCTCGTCGACATCCTCGTCCCCGACCCCGGGCCCGGCGAGGCCGTCGTCAAGGTGCAGTCCTGCGGGGTCTGCCACACCGACCTGCACTACCGGGAGGGCGGGATCAACGACGAGTTCCCCTTCCTCCTGGGCCACGAGGCCGCCGGCCACGTCGAGGCCGTGGGGGAGGGCGTCACCGACGTCGCTCCCGGTGACTTCGTCATCCTCAACTGGCGCGCCGTCTGCGGCCAGTGCCGCGCCTGCGCCAAGGGTGAGCCGCAGTACTGCTTCGACACCCACAACGCGACCCAGGCGATGACCTTGGCCGACGGTGACATGGCCGGAACACCGCTGACGCCCGCGCTGGGCATCGGGGCCTTCGCCGAGAAGACCCTCGTCGCTGCCGGCCAGTGCACCAAGGTCGACCCGTCCGCCGACGCCGCGGCCGTGGGACTGCTGGGCTGCGGCGTCATGGCCGGCTACGGAGCGGCCGTCAACACCGGCGGGGTCACCCGCGGCGACTCGATCGCCGTCATCGGGTGCGGTGGTGTCGGTGACGCCGCCATCGCCGGTGCACACATCGCGGGGGCGACGACGATCATCGCCGTCGACACCGACCCGCGGAAGCTCGAGATCGCCAAGGGCTTCGGCGCCACGCACGTCGTCGACGCGAGCAGCGAGGACACCGTCGAGCGAATCCGCGAGCTCACCGGCGGCTTCGGCGCCGACGTCGTCGTCGAGGCGGTCGGCCTGCCGCAGACCTACGAGCAGGCCTTCTACGCCCGCGACCTCGCCGGCACGGTGGTTCTCGTGGGCGTCCCGACCCCCGAGAAGGAGGTGACCCTGCCGATGATCGAGATCTTCGGTCGCGGAGGGTCGCTGAAGTCCAGCTGGTACGGCGACTGCCTGCCCAGCCGGGACTTCCCGATGCTCGTCGACCTCTACCAGCAGGGGCGCTTCGACCTCGACGCGTTCGTCACCGAGCGCATCGGGCTGGGTGATGTGGAGTCCGCCTTCGACAAGATGCACTCCGGTGACGTCCTGCGCTCGGTGGTGATGGTCTGATGTCCGCACGGATCGAGAAGGTCATCACCTCCGGCACCTTCGAGCTCGACGGGGGCTCCTGGGAGGTCGACAACAACGTCTGGATCATCGGCGACGACAGCGAGTGCATCGTCCTGGACGCCGGGCACGAGGCCGCGCCGATCCTCGAGGCGATCGGGGAGCGCACGCTGCTGGCCGTGGTGTGCACCCACGCGCACAACGACCACGTCAACGTCGCCGCCGAGGTCGCCGACACCAAGCAGGCGCCCATCTGGGTGCACCCGGACGAGGCGCCCCTGTGGGCGTTGACCTACCCGGACCGAGCCCCCGACGGGGAGCTCGCGGACGGTCAGGTCATCACCGTCGCCGGGACCGACCTGCACGTGCTGCACACGCCGGGCCACGCACCCGGCGCCTGCAGCCTGCACGCGCCCGGGCTCGGCGTCGTCTTCTCCGGCGACACCCTCTTCAACGGCGGGCCGGGTGCGACGGGCGGCCGCTCCCACAGCGACTACGACCGGATCGTCGTCTCGATCCGGGAGAAGTTGCTGACGCTGCCCGACGAGACCGTCGTGCACACCGGCCACGGACCGGACACGACGATCGGCGACGAGGCTGCGCGCGAACCGGACTGGGAGCGTCCCGAGGGGGCGTGACCGCGACGACGCGCGATGCCGTCGCGAAGGGGTGGGCCCGACCACGATCGGGCCCACCCCTTCGTCGTCCCGGGGACGGGTGCACCGCTCCTCCGGGGACCGGTACGCGACCGGCGACGGTTAGCCTTGACGCGTGACCCTGCAGCTCTTCGACTCCGCAACGCGTACCCAGCGGGACTTCGTCCCCGTCACACCCGGCCGGGTGGGGATGTACATCTGTGGCCTCACGACGCAGGGCGCACCCCACATCGGTCACCTGCGCTTCGCCGTGGCCTTCGACGTGCTGCGGCGCTGGCTCGTGCGCGGGCACGGCTACGACGTCTCCCTGGTGCGCAACGTCACCGACATCGACGACAAGATCCTGCGCAAGGCGGCCGCGAACGGTGAGGACTGGTTCGCCCTCAGCTACCGCAACGAGCGCTACACCACCGAGGCGTTGGACCTGCTCGGCGTGCTCCCCGCGACGTACGAACCGCGCGCCACCGGGCACATCACCGAGATGGTCACCCTCATCGACGCCCTCGTCGAGCGCGGCCACGCCTACCCGGCGCAGGACGGCAGCGGCGACGTCTACTTCGACGTCAGGAGCTGGCCGGACTACGGCGAGCTGAGCAACCAGGGTCTCGACGACATGGTCGCCGCCGACGACGCGGACCCCCGGGGCAAGCGCGACCCGCGCGACTTCGCCCTGTGGAAGGGGCGCAAGGCCGACGAGCCGGCCAGCGCCAACTGGCCGACGCCCTACGGCGAGGGCCGGCCCGGTTGGCACCTCGAGTGCTCCGCGATGTCCCGCAAGTACCTCGGTGACACCTTCGACATCCACGGCGGTGGCATCGACCTGCGCTTCCCCCACCACGAGAACGAGCAGGCCCAGTCCCGGGCGGCCGGGCTCGACTTCGCCAACTACTGGCTGCACAACGGCTGGGTGACGGTCAAGGGCGAGAAGATGGGCAAGTCCCTGGGCAACGCCCTCGAGGTCCAACAGCTCGTGCGTGACCACGACCCGCTGACCGTGCGCTACTTCCTCACCGCCGCGCACTACCGCTCGATGATCGAGTACCACCCGGGCTCGCTCGACGAGGCCGGCTCCGCCGTCGAGCGCATCGCCGGCTTCCTGCGCCGGGCCCTGCCCGGCCAGCCGGTCGTCGAGGCCGACCCGCAGGTGGCCATCCCCGTGGAGTTCGCCGAGTCGATGGACGACGACCTCGGGGTCGCCGGCGCGCTGGCCGTGATCCACGAGACCGTCCGCAAGGGCAACACCGCGCTGGACGAAGGGGGGCGGACTGAGGCCGCGGAGATCGCGGCCACGGTCCTGGCGATGACCGACGTCCTCGGGATCAACCCGCTGTCGGCCACCTGGGGTGGCGCCGGCGGCAGCCGCGAGGAGGAGCTGCACGAGGCGCTCGACGCCCTCGTGCGCATGCAGGTCGACGCGCGCGCCGATGCCCGCGCCGCGCGCGACTTCGAGACCGCGGACCGGATCCGCGACGGCCTCGTCGGGGCCGGGATCACCGTCGAGGACACACCGGGCGGCGCCCGGTGGAGCCTGAAGAAGGAGCACTGATGGCCGGCAACAGCCAACGACGTGGCGCCGTGCGCCGGTCCGGGTCGAAGAAGGGCATGCAGGTCGGCACGGGCGGCCAGCGCCGCAAGAGCCTCGAGGGCAAGGGCCCGACGCCCAAGGCGAGCGAGCGCCCGAACCACAAGGCGTACAAGGCCAAGACGGACCAGAAGCGCCCCATGAAGCCTCCGCGCAAGAAGACCGCCTCCACCGAGGTCGTCGCCGGGCGCAACTCCGTCCTGGAGGCACTGCGCTCGCAGCTACCGGTGACCACGATGTACGTCGCGCACCGCATCGACAGCGACGAGCGGGTCAAGGAGACGCTGCAGATGGCCGTCGCCGCCGGGACCCCGATCCTCGAGGCGTCACGCCAGGAGCTGGACCGGCTCACCGACGGTGCCGTGCACCAGGGCATCGCGATCAAGGTGCCGCCGTACGAGTACGCGCACCCGAAGGACTTCATCGACTCGTCGCTGCCGGGTGTCCCGCTCGTCGTCGCGCTCGACTCGATCACCGACCCGCGCAACCTCGGGGCGATCGTGCGGTCGACGGCAGCCTTCGGTGGCCACGGCGTCGTCGTCCCGCAGCGGCGCAGCGCCGGCATGACCGCGTCGGCGTGGAAGACCTCCGCCGGTGCCGCTGCGCGCCTGCCGGTCGCGCAGGCCGCGAACCTCACCCGCGCGCTCGAGGACTACCGCAAGGCCGGGTTCTTCGTCGTCGGGCTCGACATGGACGGGGACGTCGAGCTGCCCGGGCTGGAGCTGGCGACCTCCCCGCTCGTGGTCGTCGTCGGCTCGGAGGGCAAGGGCCTGACCCGCCTCGTGCGCGAGACCTGCGACCAGATCGTCTCGGTCCCGATGAGCAGTGCGGTCGAGTCCCTGAACGCCGGCATCGCGACCAGCGTGACGCTCTACGAGATCGCCCGCCTGCGCAACGCCGGGGCGTGATTGATCCAGCGCCCGGCGCATGATGGGGTTCGGGCAGAGCGGGGGTCGCAGGGGCCCTCGCCAGGCCAGGAGGGATCTTCGATGTCAGCCATGCCCCCACCCCCGTCGTCCGACGGCGACACCCCGTCCGGCTTCCAGCCGGCTCCCGAGTACTCGTCCCCGGGTGGTCACGTCATGACGAGCGCGCCCCCGTCGATCGTCCGTGCGAAGTACGCCATGTGGGCCGGTGCGGTGCTGCATCTGCTCACCGTCCTGACCGCGTTCGTGGGGATGGACGACATGCGCGCCCAGATCCGGGAGGAGCTCGACCGGCAGGGGGTCGCCTACACCGACAACACGGTCGACGCGGCCGTGGCCCTGGGGGTCGGGTTCAGCGCCTTCATCGGCATCGTCGGCGTGGTCCTGTGGCTGCTCATGGCCTGGCTCACCGGCAAGGGCAAGGGCTGGGCGCGCATCGTGGCGACGGTGCTCTTCGCGTTCTACATCGTCTCCTTCCTCGTCAGCCTCGCGCAGCCCACGCAGGCGCTGACCCTCGTCGTCAGCCTCCTGGTGCTGATCGCCGGCACGGCGGCGACGTTCTTCCTCTGGCAGAAGGACTCCACGGCCTGGTTCCGGGCCCACAAGGCATCGCGGGTCTGACCACCCGGACCACGCACGAAGGGGAGGGGCGCCGGCACGGCGACCCTCCCCTTCGTCATGCGTCCTCCGGGTCCGTCCCGGGCAGTACCTGCGTGTCCGTGCCCAGCACGGCCCGTTCCTCGGGCTTGCCGGGCAGCACCTCCCGGAGGTAGTCGGTGAGCGCGTCCTCGATGGGGATGTCGTGGCCGGCCCGCTCGGCCAGGTACCACCGGTGCTCGAGGATCTCGTGGAAGACCTCGGCGGGCTCCAGCTTGCTGCGCATCTCTCGCGGGACCGCTCGCGTCGTCGGCTGGTAGATGCGGGTGAGCCAGTCGTGGGCGACGATCGACTCGTCGTCACCCTGTCGATCGGTCGCCGCACGGTAGGAGTCGAGGTCGTTGAGCAGTCGGCGGGCCTGGTTCTCCTCGACGTCGAGCCCGGTCAGGCGCAGCAACCGGCGGCTGTGGTGCCCGGCGTCGACGACCTTCGGCTCGATGCGCACGTGGGTGCCCTCGAGGTCGGTGGTGATGGCCAGCTCGTCGACGTCGAAGCCGAGGGAGTTCAACCGACGGATGCGCTCGTCCACCCGCCAGCGCTCGCCGGCCTCGAACCACTCGTCGCCGGTCAGCTCCTGCCACAGTCCGCGGTAGCGCTCGATGATCCCGTGCGAGACCGCGATGGGGTCGAGTCCCTCGGGGAGCAGGCCGGCCGCGGCGAGGTCCATCATCTCCCCGGCGATGTTGACCTGGGCGAGGTCGAGGTCGTGCTCGCGCTGCCCGGCGCTCAGCGTGTCGTGCAGCTCACCGGTCTCCGCGTCGACGAGGTAGGCGGAGAAGGCGCCGGCGTCGCGTCGGAAGAGTGTGTTGGACAGGGACACGTCCCCCCAGAAGAAGCCGGCCAGGTGCAGCCGGGTGAGCAGGACGGCGAGGGCGTCGGCGAGGCGGTCGGTCGTGTCGGCACGGAGCTGCTGACTGAACAGGGCCCGGTAGGGGAGGGAGAACTGCAGGTGCCGGGTGACCAAGCAGGCGTCCAACGGCCGGCCGTCGGCGTCGGTGCGTCCCGAGACGACGGCGAGCGGCACCACGCACGGCAGGTCGAGACGCTGCAGCGAGCGCAGCATCCGGTACTCGGCGCGGGCGAGCTCGGCCTTGATCTCCTTGACCGCGACGATGCCGCCGGAGAGGTGGGCGAACCGCACGACGTGCCGGGAGATGCCGCGGGGCAGGGCGGCGAGGAGGTCGGCGGGCCACTCCTGGAGGGGGAGCGACCACGGGAGGTCGAGCAGTGCCGGGTCGGGACGGGCTGCGGAGATGTCCAGCGGCACGGGGGCCCCCTCAGTCCGTGCGGTCGGCCCGGGCTGCGGCGAGGGCGGTCAGGACCGCCGGGACCTCGGTGCAGTCCTCGAGGCGCACCCGGGCAGCGGTCTCGCCGGGACCGACCTTGATGGACAGGTCCTGCTGACCGAGCACGGTGAAGACGTGCTCGTCGGTGACGTCGTCGCCGAGGTAGACGACCGCGTCGACGTGCAGATCACCGGCGAGGGCACGCAGGGCGGTGCCCTTGTCGGCATCCACCACGCTCAGCTCGTGCACGTCCTTGCCGGTGAGGAGATGGACGCCGGAGACCTTGGCGGCCTCGGCGGCGATCTCCTCGGCGATGCGGACCGCGTCCGCGGGGAGACCGCGGGTGTGCATCACGAGCGCGGTCGGCTTGTGCTCCAGGCGGATCCGCGGGTCACGGCCGGTGACCGTCGGCTCGACGTAGGCGCGCAGTGCAGCCAGACGGGCGTCGTGCTGGTGGCCGCTGGGCCGCTGCCGGGCGCGGCTGGTCTCCGCGCCGTGGCTGCCGATGAGCGTCGTCGCGGACCCGCCGAGCCCGGTCAGGTCGGTGAGGGTGGCGAGGTCACGCCCGGAGACGACCGCGGTCCAGGTGTCCGCGGCGGCGGACAGCGCGGTGATCGTCTCGATCGTGCCGGGCTGCGGTCGGGCGTCCAACGGGTCGCGGACGAAGGGGGCGAGCACCCCGTCGAAGTCCGTCGCCACGAGCAGCCGGGGACGCGCGGTGACCGCCGCGATGGCCTCGCCGATGCCGCGGTCCACTCAGGCCCCCTTCGTCGTGGGGCGGGAGGGTCGCTCCGGCGCCGTCTCGAGGTTGGTCAGGAAGGTGTCGGCCCACCGTTGCACGTCGTTGTCGGCGACCCGCCGGCGCAGTGCGCGCATCGCCCGCCGCTTGTCCTTCGCCGGCAGCGAGATCACGTGCAGCATGACCTGCTTGAGTCCCTCGATGTCGTGCGGGTTGCACACGAAGGCCTGCCGCAGCTCGTGCGAGGCGCCGGTGAACTCGCTGAGCACGAGCGCACCGCCGTCGTCGTGACGGCAGGTGACGTACTCCTTGGCCACGAGGTTCATCCCGTCGCGAAGGGGGGTGACGAGCATGATGTCGGCCGCCTGGAAGAGTGCCGCCATCTCCTCGCGGGGGTAGCTCTGGTGGAGGTAGTGCACGGCCGGTGCGCCGATGGCGGAGTAGGCGCCGTTGATGTGGCCGACGACCGTCTCCACCTCGGTGCGCAGGTGCTGGTAGGCCGCGACGCGTTCCCGGCTCGGGGTGGCCACCTGGATGAAGGTCACCTCCGGTGAGGAGATCGTGCCGTCGGCGAGCAGCTCCTCGTACGCCTTGAGGCGGTGGCGGATGCCCTTGGTGTAGTCGAGCCGGTCGACACCGAGCATCACCACCTCCGGGTCGCCGAGGGAGGCGCGGATGGCCCTGGCGCGCTCCCGGACCGACTCGGTGCGGGCGAGTTCCTCGAGTCCGTGGTAGTCGACGCTGATCGGGACGGCGGAGGCGCGGACCCGGCGGCCCGTGCCGTCCGGGTCCTGCGTGCTGACCAGGTCCCCCTTCGTCGTGCGGCCGTCGAGCTGGCGGCAGGCCCGCAGGAAGTTCTGCGCGTCGGGGGTGCGCTGGAAGCCGAGGTAGTCGGCGCCCAGCAGGCCCTCGAGGATGCGCGAGCGCCACGGGAGCTGGGCGAACAGCTCCACCGGAGGGAAGGGGATGTGGTTGAACCAGCCGATCCGCACGTCGGGGCGGCGCTCGCGGACCATCGCGGGCACCAGCTGCAGCTGGTAGTCGTGGATCCACACCTTGGCGCCCGGTGCGGCCACCTCGCACACCGCGTCGGCGAAGCGCTCGTTGACCGTGCGGTAGGAGCGCCACCACTCGCGGTGGAAGTGGGCCGGGACGATGACGTCGTGGTAGATCGGCCAGAGCGTGTCGTTGCTGAAGCCCTCGTAGAAGGTCTCACGCTCGTCCTCGGACAGCGGGACGGGGTGTAGCCACATCCCGGCGTCCTCGAAGGGCTCGGGGGCCTCGCCGGTCTCGCCGGCCCACCCCACCCAGGCGCCCTCGCGGTGACGCATCACCGAGTCCATCGCGGTGACCAGCCCCCCGGGGGAGCGGTGCCACTCGGAGGAGCCGTCGTCTCCGACGACGCGGTCCACCGGGAGTCGGTTGGCGGCGATGACCAGATCGAACACGCGCTGGGCCGTCATGGGACGCACCTCCAGGATCGATGATCCTCCCACCCTATGGCGATGGCCTTCCGCCGGGGCGTCGGGAGCACTAATGTTGATGCATGAAGATCTCGGACGTTCTGCGCAACAAGGGCTCTGATGTCGTCACCATCGGCCCGGACGACACTGTGGCCGCTCTCCTCACGCTCCTCGCCGACAACGGCATCGGGGCCGTCGTCGTCTCCAGCGGGGACGGTGTGGTCGACGGCATCGTCTCCGAGCGGGACGTCGTCCGCCGGCTGCACAGCCTCGGCGCGGCCGTCCTCGACGAGCCGGTCAGCGCGATCATGACCGCCGACGTGCACACCTGCACCACCCAGGACGAGGTGCGCGACCTCGCGGCCCGGATGACCGAGCGGCGCATCCGCCACGTCCCGGTGGTGGAGGACGACACGCTCGTGGCCATCGTCAGCATCGGTGACGTGGTCAAGCACCGCATCCGCGACCTGGCCGCCGAGCGGGACCAGTTGGAGGCCTACATCACGCAGTGACTGCAGGTCACAGCCACCACACAGGCATTTCTCCGCAATCATCCAACCACGGCCTTCTAGGCTGGTGGCATGACGACACAGGTGCTGGGGGAGGATCCGTCCCCGCAGGAGCGTGGTGAGACCGCAGTGTCGCACTTCGAGACGATCGGTCGCTACCGCGTGCTGCAGGAACTCGGGCAGGGTGGCATGGGCGTCGTTCACCTGGCGCTCGACGAGCGCGGACGCGCGGTCGCGGTCAAGGTGCTGCGCCCGCACGTGGCCCACGACGAGGACGCCCGGTCCCGACTGGCCCGCGAGGTCGACACGCTCGCCCGGGTGCGCTCGGACCGGATCGCCCCGGTCTTCGACGCGGACCTCGAGGGCGATCGCCCCTACATCGTCACCCGGTACGTCCCCGGTCCGAGTCTCGACCAGTTGGTGCGTGACGAGGGTCCGCTCGGGCCGCAGGCGCTGCTCTCCCTCGCGCGGGGCCTCGTCGACGCCCTGCGCGCGATCCACGGCGTGGGTGTGATCCACCGCGATCTCAAGCCCGGCAACGTCCTGATGCTCGACGGCGACCCGGTCGTCATCGACTTCGGCATCGCCCATGTGGCGGAGAGCTCGCGGATGACCATGACGGGGCTGGTCATGGGCACCCCCGGCTACCTCTCGCCCGAGCTGGTCGAAGGGGGCGACGTCACCGCTGCCACGGACTGGTGGGGGTGGGCGGCCACCCTCGTCTTCGCGGCGACCGGCCGGCCGCCCTTCGGCCGGGGCGGGATGGAGGCCGTCCTCGCCCGGGTGTTCCGTGGCGACGCAGACCTGCGCGACGTCGATCCCGGGCTGGCTCCGCTGCTGCACGCCTGCTTCGATCCGGACGCATCCCGCCGCCCGGACGCGCAGGAGGTGCTCACCGGCCTCGATGCCTGGGCCCACGGCCGGCCGGTGACCGAGGTCCTGCCGCAGCGCACCCGCACCCTCGAGCAGGGCTCGACGCGAGTGATGGCCACGCCCGCGGCGGCGCCGGTCGAGCCGCCCGCCCCCTGGGGTCAGGGCGACTGGCGGGACCCGAACCCCCCTCCTCCCGCCCCGGCCCCGGTGGCTGCTCCCCAAGCGGCCTACAGTCCGTGGCCCGGCTCGGTCGGGACCGACCCCGACAGGCCCGGCGACCCCCGCATCGGCAGGGCGCGACGCTCCGACGTGCTCGCCGCCCTGCTGGCCGCATGCGTCGCGTTGTTCGCCGCCGCACCGTGGGTCGGCCTGGGCGCCGCCCTCGCCTGGTCCTGGCTGGCGCGTACCGTCGACACGTCGATGACGAGCACCGTGCGACGGCGCCATGTTGCCGGCCCGCGCCGCAGCGACGGGGTCGTGGCCGCGCTGGCCAGCCCCTGGCACCTGCTCGTCGGGGCTCTCCAGGCGGTGGTGACGGCACTGCTGCCCCTGGCCGTCGGTGCCGCGGGAGTGCTCGCGGCCGCGCTGGGGCAGAGTGCCCTGGACGGACTCGGTGTGCGTCTGGAATCGCCGCTCCCGCTGGCGGCGGGGGCGTTGCTCGCGTTGCTCGTGGGGTGGTGGGGGCCGGGCGGCCCCAGCCTGCGCCGCGGCAGCCGTAGCCTCGCCCGCAGCGTCACCGGCATCCCGGCCGTGCGTCTCGTGGTCGTCGCCGTGCTCGTCGTCCTCGCCGTCGGGGTGCTCGGTGCCCTCGTGGCCGGCGCGCTCGACATCTCGTGGTGGCCCGGTCCCGTCTCGCCCCTGCCCGGCCCGGAGCAGCTGCCCACCCGATGATGACGCCACCCCCACCCCCGCGGCCCCGTCGCGGCTTCGACGCCTCCATGTTCCGGCAGGACCGCACGCGGGACGACCTGCCGCAGATGTCCTCCACCGCGTCCTCGGGGCCCGATGCCTCCGCGTCCTCGGGGCCGGGTGCCTCCGCGTCCTCGGGGCCGGGTGCCTCCGCGTCCGAGCAGACGGTGACGGCCGTGCCCGTGGGCAAGCGGCGCCGTGACTCGCGCTTCCGGCCGGCCGTGAAGACCGAGCCCGTGCCGCGGCCACGTCAGGAACCCGGACCGGAGCAGGTGACGGAGACGCCTCGCCGGGACAAGCCGGTGCCCCGGCCGAAGTCCAAGCCGAAGCGGGAGAAGACGGCGCCGACGCCGCGGCGCGAGCACCGTCCCCGGTTGCGCCCGCTGCTGCGCGGCGAGACGCCGACCCAGACGATCCCGCTGCGCGGCTCCCTGCGCGGCACGCCCTACCGTGACCCCCGCGTCACGCGCGCGGTCGCGGAGGAGCAGGCCGCGACCACCGCCCTCGACCTCGCGCTCCGCGTCGCGGAGCTGATGCTGCGCTGCGGCTCCGGCACCAGTGGCGTCGAGACCGCCGCGATCGCCGTCGGCGTCGCCGCCGGGCTGGAGGACCTCGACGTCGACCTGACGATGCAGTCCCTGCACATGCAGTGCCGTACGCCGTCGGGGCAGACGATCTCGCGGCTGCGCGTGGTGCGCCAGCCACGACAGGACTTCGCCCGTCTGTCTCTCGTGCACGCTCTCGTCGATGATCTGATCTCCGGGGAGATCGACGTCGAGCAGGCCGACGCGAAGATCAAGGAGATCAACTCCACGCGGCGGACGTGGTCGCGCTGGGTGGTCGCCCTCGGCGAGGGAAGCGTCGCCGGCGGTATCGCACTGATCCTCGGTGCCAGCATCTACGGCGTGCTCCTGGCGATGCTCTCGGGCGTGCTGATCATCCTGCTCGCCGGGTGGGTCGGGCGGATCGACCTGCCGGACTTCTACCTCGGTGCCCTGGGCGGTGCGCTGGCCACGGTCATCGCCTTCGTCGCCTACGTGTTCGGGCCGATCGACGGGGTGGACTTCGCCTTCGTCGTCGCCGGTGGCATCGTTGCGCTGCTGCCCTCGCGCACCCTCACCTCGGCCACGGAGGATCTGCTGTCGGGCTTTCCGGTGACCGGGACGGCGCGGTTGTTCGCGGTGATGTTCCACACACTGGGCCTGATCATCGGGGTCGCCGGTGGTCTGGGGATCAGCCTGCAGTTGGCGCTCACGTTCGAGCTGGGCTTCACGCCTCCGGGGATCGACAAGCTCGCGTGGGCATCGGCCCCCGTGCCGATCGTCGTCGTGGGAGCGGTGTTCATCGGCTTCGCCGGTGCCCTCACCCTGCAGAACAACCCACGCATGCTCCCGCCTGCCGGTCTGCTGTGTGCGCTCGGGGTCGCCGTCGCGCTCGTCTCCACGCAGGCGGGCCTGGGCCGGGTGACGGCCACCGGGATCGCCGCCGTGGTCATCGGCTTCTTCGCCCGGCTGATCGCGCTGCGCATGGACTCCCCGCCGATCACGCTCTTCGTGCCGGCCTCCTTCGGCCTCTACCCCGGCCTCGGGATCTTCGTCGGCCTGTACCACCTGACCAGCTCCGCGGGCGGGTACAACCTCGAGCAGGGTTTGATCTCGGTCTTCTCCTCGCTGGGTGTGATCATGGCGATCGCGACCGGAGCAACGTTGGGAGACAGGCTTGCTGCCCCTTTCGACGCCCAGGTCGCACAGCGGAGGAAGCAGGCCGTGGAGGCCGAGAGCGACCGGCGCACGGACGACGGCTGGGAGATCGTCTAGCGACACTCGGTCACGAGGTTTGACCTATTTGGTCACAGGACGGTAACGTTCCAACGTCCGCGAATGAGCCAGACCTTCTGGCAGCTTCACCACGAAGCCCCCTGAACTCCGTGGAAGGAAAACCCACCGCATGTTCTACTCCCCCAAGCACGTCACGGCCGTTGCCGCCTCCCCGACCCGCCGGCGGATCGCCGGTGTCGCGGTCGCAGGTGCCACCGCGGCCGTTGGCTCCATCGCCACCGCCTCCAGCGCGAACGCCTCGACGTCCAGCGGCGTCTGGGACGCCGTCGCAGCCTGCGAGAGCGGCGGCAACTGGTCCATCAACACCGGCAACGGTTTCTACGGTGGCCTGCAGTTCACCACCTCCACCTGGCAGGCCTTCGGTGGCGGTCAGTACGCCCCGAACGCTCACCAGGCCACCAAGGCCCAGCAGATCGAGGTCGCGAAGAAGACGCTGCAGGCCCAGGGCCCCGGCGCATGGCCGGTCTGCTCCGTCAAGGCTGGTCTGACCAGCTCCAACGGCATGACCGGCGGCTCCGCCGCTCCGGCCCAGGAGTCGGCTCCGCAGGAGCAGGCCCCGGCCCCGGTCCCGGCCCCGACGCAGGAGCAGGCCCCGGCCCCGGAGCCCGCCCCGCAGCAGCAGACCCAGGAGCGTCCCGCTGACCAGGGCGCCTCCCGCAGCCAGGCCCGCACCGGTGGGCTCGCTGTCGACGGCATCTTCGGCCCGAACTCCAAGGCCGCCGTCGAGAAGTGGGTCGGCGGCAGCGTCGACAGCAACCTGAGCTCCGACGACGTCAAGGCCCTCCAGGCCAAGGTCGGCACGGCCCAGGACGGCATCGTCGGCCCGATCACGACCGGCGCCCTCCAGGAGCTGGTTGGCGCGACGCAGGACGGCATCTGGGGTCCGAAGACCACCGCCGCGCTGCAGACGTACCTCAACAACAACTGAGCCTGACTCAGCACCCTCGAAGGGGGCGTCGCACCTACGGGTGCGGCGCCCCCTTCGTCGTGTCCGGGCATCGACGTGCGATCGAAGTCGGTGCGCAGACCGCCCACGCGGGCCCGTCATGTGGTTGGAGTTACAGGTCTGTATTTATGTGGCAAGTGTTGTTTGTGTGACTCATGAGTCCCTAGCGTCGCTGACGGATCTGTGCGGGACCCCTGCCCGCGCTCTGCCTGAAGGGACCATTCATGTTCAGCACCAACGACTTCCCCGACCAGCCGGCGTCGCGCCGTGGCCGTCGCCTGAAGCTCACCGGCGCCACCCTGACCGTGGGCGCGCTCGCGGCCGGTGGAGTGGTCGTCGCCACCGGTGCCGGCGCGTCCGGGACCGTCTGGGACCGCGTCGCCCAGTGCGAGTCGACGAACAACTGGAGCATCAACACCGGCAACGGCTACTACGGCGGCCTGCAGTTCTCCTTCCAGACCTGGAAGGGCTTCGGCGGGCAGAAGTACGCCTACACCGCTGACCGCGCCACCAAGGCTCAGCAGATCGAGATCGCCCAGGAAGTGCTCAAGGTGCAGGGCCCGGGGGCGTGGCCCGTCTGCTCGCGGCGCGCGGGCCTGACGGTCGCGAACGGTCTGGCGGTCGACCCGCGCACCGGTCAGGATCGCCCCTCCCGGGACTCCGGACGCACCACGATCGCCGGTGAGCTCGTCGTCGACGGCATCCGCGGTCCCAAGACCAACGCCGCCATCGAGAAGTGGGTGGGGCGCTCGCAGGACGGCACCCTCAACCAGCACGACCGCGCCGCGCTCCAGGCCAAGCTGGGCGTGAACCGCGACGGCATCATCGGCCCGGTCACCACCCGTGCCCTGCAGCGCAAGGTGGGCGCCGGCGTCGACGGCATCTGGGGGCCGCAGACGACCACACGCCTGCAGAGCTTCCTCAACCGTCACGTCCTCTGAGGACGGTGACTCGATGGGGACCGGGGTCGCGGGCTAGGATGCCGCGGTCCCGGTTTTCCCGTCCGGGCGTGCTGGCGTGGCGCAATTGGCAGCGCACCTGTCTTGTAAACAGGTGGTTGGGGGTTCGAGTCCCCCCGCCAGCTCTCTGAGCAGGGCAGACACGTCACTCACCGCCCTCTACGTCGTCCGAGCCTCCACTTTCGCCTCCACTTTGGGGAAGCGAAGGGGGCCGTGGGTTCGCCGCTTCGAGCGCCGCGAGCACCCGAGGATCCTGCTCGCCGCGCCCGAGGTAGACGTCCTGGGTCATCGACACCCGCGAGTGGCCGAGCTGATCGGCGATGATCCGCGCGGTCACACCCGACCCGTCGAGGATGCTCGCCGTCGTCTTGCGCCAAGCGTGCGAGGTCACCCACTCCAGGTCGCTGTCCGCGCGGACCTCGTGAAGCCAGCGGCTGACCGTGCGTGGCTCACGAAAGCCCCCGTCGATCGTGCCGAAGACCGGCTCATCCGGACCGACCCCGACCTCAGCACGCCGCCGCAGCATCGCCACGCACCACTGCGGAAGGGGGAGGCGACGCTTCCCCGCGGACGACTTCGTGGCCTTGCGGATGACGCCCTGCCCGGTCACCCGGATCAATGTCGAGGTCACCTCCACAGCACCCTCCTCCAGGTCGATCTCCGACCACAGGACCGCGACGACCTCGCCGAGCCGCAGACCCGTGGCCAGCATGAAGGCGCACAGGTCCGGCAGGTCACGCGAGACCGCACGTGGGTCACGGGTCACCGCGAGGAACCACGCCGCCCGCTCCTGCTCGGTCAGCGCACGAGGCCGACGACGCGGAGCAGTGCTCAGGCGACGAACCTCGCGGGTCGGGTTGAACCGAATGGCGCCCTCACGCACGGCACGGCCCATCGCGCCGGAGATCACCGCGCGGGCCGTACGCGAGGTCGCCGGCCCCACCCGCTCGTGCAGGTCGACCAGGAAGCGGTCGACAACCGGCGTGGTCACCTCACCGAGCCGCAGATTGCCCAGGGCCGGAGAGACACTGCGCTTCCACTGCCGCCGGTAGGTCTGCACCGTGCCCGGTGATCGCTGATCCATCCGCACCAGCTGCTCCAGGTCGTCCAGCCACTGCCGCACCGCCTCGTCCAAGGTGTCTCGCGCGGTCAGCCGACCCACGCCCGCCGTCGCGGCATCCTGCAACGCGGTGGCCAAAGCACGCTGCGACGCCGCCTGCGATGTACCCCAACGCTCCATGCGACGACGGCGACCGTCGAAGCCCCGGAACCATGCGCGGCTCTTGTAGGCCGTTCCGGAGGCAGTGGTCACCCGTACCGTCGATATCGAGCCCCACTCACCAGGGGCCAGTCCCTGACGTCCCATGGCTCACGCTGCCGTCTGCTCTTCGAGCCATGCGAAGACGTCGGTCTCGCGGTAGCGCAGCCGCCGACCCACCTTGAAGGCGGGCGGTCCCTCGCCACGGCAGCGCCAATCGTAGAGCGTGCCCACGGGTATCCCGAGGAACGTCGCCACGTCCTGAATGGTCCACAGCGGGTCATGTCGATTGCACATCTGAATCCCTCTCTCTCAGTCATCGCTTTGGTGTCGTCCGTGCCTTCTCCGCTCGCCACTGGTCGTAAGCGCGGGCACGGTCTGCTGCCGCCAGTGCCAGAGCGGTATCCGCGTCGGTGTCCCATCCGGTCCCGACGTAGGTCCAGGAGCCAACGACGAGGGTGGTCTCCTCCTCCTCGTCGGCCATCAGATCTGCGAAGTCCAGGACCGGCATCTCACGCCCGTCCCGCCCGCTGTCGGCGGCGATGCGCTGCCACCGCTGTCGAGCGCGACGCAGGGCGCCGAGGGTGATCGAGTAGCACCGCGACTTGCTGGAGAAGTGCCCCCGGAAGCCGAGCATGTGCGTCCACTTGCCCAGCAGCTCGTACTCGTCCTCCGGCCAGCGATGCGCCGCCAAGTCATCGATCGTGGCCCGCAGCCGCCGATAGTGCCCCGACGCGCGACGCGGATCGGTCGTGTCCGAGGCCGCCTTCGTCGCGTACTTCGCCAGATAGCCGGCCACCTGCTCACCCACCAGCGGAGCGTCCGGGTCATCCACGCGCGTCGCCGTCACCGAGCGGGCATCGACCTGGGCGCCGAAGCGCAACCGCCCCACGTCATGACCGGCGCACGGCGGCGCATCGAACCCCACGCGGCCAGCGGCGTCCTCGAGCATCCCCGCCAGCACCCCAGCCGAGACACCCTCAGGGCCAGGCGCGTACCCGTCAGCGGTCTTCGGACCGTCGAGTCGCACCAACGCGTGGAAGTGGACCACACCCCGCGCCTGGTACTCCGCGACCTTCGCATACTGCAACGTCGCGACCTCCCGCAGCCGCGAGGCCGGGACACCCATCGCCCGGGCGACCACGCGCCGGGTTGTGATGGTGAAGCGCCGCCACAGCTCCGGTGCCCACCACTGCCAGATCACGTGCGCGGTGTAGTCGTAGCAGTCCGGGCAGATCGGTGTCCCCACGTCGAGGTCGTCGCTCTCGTGTGCCTGCCAGCACGCCACCGAGCGGCCGTGCTCGCACACCTCGTGGCCATCCCGAGGACGGCACCGCTGCCCACCCTTCGCTGTGTGCACCGGACCGAAGGAGGGAGCTGTCAAGGTCAGGAACACCAGCGGGTTGCCGCTCACGCGCTCCGGGACGCTCTTGCCGCCGACCACCCCGGCGCGGATCATCTCGAAGGTGTCGCGGGCATAGATCCGCGAGCACGCCGGACAGACGCTGGCCCGCCGGTTGCCGCACCGCACGTACGTCACGCCGAAAGGCTCCTGCGTCGAGGAGTAGCTGGAGACCACCTCGCCCGTGGCCCGCTCCACCCGGCTCGATGAGCCCACCAGCTTGATCGGCTGAGCGCAGTGCCCCACCCGGGCGGCCGCATCCGACCACGCCTCGAAGGTCCCGCCCAGGAGCCGGTCGACCATGCCCCGACGTGCGGAGGCTCCCGCGTGGTCGAGGTCGAGGGGCGAGGCATCGCCGTACCCCGGGAACCCGCCATGCGACGTCCCGGCCGTGGACATGGCCTCAGGCCGTGTCATCGCGAACCTCGTCGTCGCTCCACCCCACGAGACCGTCGAGGGACTCCCCACGAAGCAGCCGCGCCGTCATTGCCTCCCGCTGCACCGGGGTGGTGCCACCCCAGATGCCGTACTCCTCGCCAAACCACAACGCCGACGCCAAACACACCCGCTGCACCGGGCAGGAGCGGCAGGCCCGCCGAGCGGCACGGGAGGCCAGCGAGCCGTCCGGGGCGAACCACGCCGCACCACCATCCGTAGCGTCCGTGCACACCCCGTCGATGCGCCATCCCCACGCATCGAGCCGCGATGCCAGCGAGGGCGAAGCCGTCACCCCGCAAACCGGCGTGCCATAGACCCGCTGTCGGACGTCTCTGCTCGTGCCGTTGCCGACCTGGGCACTGCGTAGCCGCTTCATGCCGCCTCACCGCCCTCGTCGCTCTCCCCGGTGTGGCCGAGGGGTGCGTGCGCCGGGATGCTCTTAGCCAGGGCCACCACGTCGTCATCGGTCAGGTACGCCGAGCGCACACGGCGGATCGCGCGAGTGCCCTCCACGCGCACGTACCCGACGCCGGGCATCAGCTCGCTGATCTCGTCCGCTCTGGCACCGCTGTCCCGTGCTCCTTCGCCGAGCACCATGTCGACCTGGATCGGGTTGTCCACCCGCAACGCGATCCGGGTCGGGAAGAGGTCCCGCCACGTGACCACGTCCTTGCCGGGGTCCTGCACCGCCGCCACGACACTGATGCCCACCGCGCGGCCCTGCGTCAGCAGCAGGCCCATCGCCTGGTCGATGCGGCGCGTCACGGCCCGCTCGGCGAAGGCGGTCAACGTCGCCAGCTCGTCCACGACGATCACCAGATGCGGGTCATCCGCAGTGGGGGAGTGCAACCGCTGCCCGGTGTCCGCCAACCGAGCCGCCCGCTCGCCCTTGACCTTCACCGCCTCCTCGAGGAGGTCACACATCGCCTCCGCGTCGCCGCCCTCGAACCGCGCGAAGCAGCCCCGCCCGAGACCGAGCTCCATGCCCCCCTTGGGGTCGATGGCCCACACCTGCGCCCAGCCGTCCCGCAACGCCGGAGCCAGACCGGCCATCAGCGACCACAGCACCGAGCCCTTCCCGGACCCCGTGGCCCCGGCGATCAGGGTGTGCGTGCCCGACAGGCGCATCCGCCACGGGCCGCCGTCATCGGCCAACCCCACCGGCAGACCCGCGAGGTCCGTGCCCGTCGAGGCGATGGGCGAGA
Source organism: Janibacter sp. A1S7 (assembly GCF_037198315.1). Taxonomy (NCBI): domain Bacteria; kingdom Bacillati; phylum Actinomycetota; class Actinomycetes; order Micrococcales; family Intrasporangiaceae; genus Janibacter; species Janibacter alittae. The sequence goes on from NZ_CP144913.1 coordinate 283,441, forward strand.
CCACGCGAGCAAGCACGTCGCGACGGACCAACTCGATCCACACCCTCCCCGGGCGAGCAGGCGCCACCCGAGCCGACCGCGAGCCGAACGCCTGGCCGACCGCCTCGACCCGAGCCGCCACGTCATCGAAGGTCAACCCCACCGGCACCTGGACCAGCAGCCGCTCGATCCCGGCCGGGGTGACCTGGAGGCGACGCAGCTTCGCCACCTCGCACGCCGTGTGGTCCTCGCTCCGAGGGGTGACCACCAGCCCGCACCGGCTGGCCACGTGCGGCCAGTACAGCCGATAGGCCGGAAGCCGCCACGCCTGGGAGAGCCGAGGCCGAGCCAGCCGCCCGAACGAGTCCGGGTACGCCACCCGCCACACGATGAGACCTAGGACGGCGGCGACGACGAGAGCCACGACCAGAGTCGGGCTGACCCTGCGCCAGATCAGCACCCCGAGCACGACCACGACCGCCGCCACCGGGTGACGCGCCGCCGACACCGCCAGCCACCACGCGCCACGTACGAGGAGCCAGCACGCACGCAGGGCGGCCTCCACGACAACGGAAACCACGTCATCGCCGAGACCGCCCTGTGGCCGCTGGGGGTGCTCACGCATCGCGCGCGACCTCCCGGTGTGCGTCCTCGATCTGGGCGGTGGCCTCGTGCGCTGCCCGCTCCATCACGAGCAGTGCCGTGTCCAGATCGGGGTCCGGACCCGAGTGGACGAGGTTGCGCACGTTCATCACCCGCTCATCGATGTCCCGCAACGTGCGCACCAGACCGAACAGCACGCCCGGAACGGCGTTCTCGCTCACACCCAGGGCGGACGCCCACGCCCCTGCACCCACTGGCCGTGCCATCTCAAGCCGCCTTCTCCGCAGACGAGGCGGCGGTCTTGCCCGGTGCCTTCAACGACTCCGCACGGAAGGACCAGGCCAGCCGGGGGCGGTTGCCGTTGTCATCGACGTACGGCAGGGCCGTCAGGCCGACGAATTCCACCGGCGTCCACGGGAACGGCGTCGTGTTCTCCGGAGGGACCGGCTGCACCTTCGCTGCGATCTTGATCGAGATCGCCGTCTCCTTCTTGCCGGCCTCCTCATCCGCGTCCAGGACCATCACCTGCCACAACGGCAACCCCGTGTCCTTGTCCAGCTGCTGCGGCCTCGACCCATCCGCACGCCGCTCCGCGTTGAAGTCCGCCACCGGCTCCACACCCCCCTTCAAGAACGCACCCGCGGGAAAGACATCCGCGTGACCAACCGGGAACCGACGCTGCATTGCCATGTCACTCACTCCTAAGTGGTATATGCCAGTTATTCCAAGGTGGCATATACCAGTTGGATGGTCAAGCGGTGCGGCGGTGAGTTTCGGATGAGTCCGCTAGTGTCGCGCGTCATTAATTCATTGACAGTATGGGATGATGGCGTATGCCGTCACCTGCTCTGGAGATCAGCGATGAGGATCGTGCGACCCTGACCTCGTGGACACGGTCGCGCACGTTGCCGGCGGGACGTGCGCAGCGGGCGCGGATCGTGCTGGCCGTCGCGGCGGGGGCGGGCACCTCTGCGGTGGCTCGGCAGGTCGGGACCTCGCGTCCGACGGTGATCAAGTGGCGTGACCGGTTCGCCGTCGACGGGCTCGCTGGCCTGGAGGACGAGGAGCGTTCGGGCCGACCGAAACGCGTCGATGATGCCGGGATCATCGCCACCACGCTTGAGCCGCCACCGGCCAGGCTCGGGGTGACGCATTGGTCCTCGCGGCTGCTGGGCCAGCACCTGGGGATCGGGGATGCCACTGTGGCCCGCGCCTGGCGCAAGTACGGGGTCAAGCCGTGGCGGCGGGAGACGTTCAAGTTCTCCACCGACCCGGAACTGGAGGCCAAGGTCCGCGACGTGGTCGGGCTGTACCTGAACCCGCCGGAGAAGGCGGTCGTGCTGTGCGTGGATGAGAAGTCCCAGATCCAGGCCTTGAACCGGACCGCGCCGATCCTGCCGCTTCGACCGGGTTTGCCGGAGAAGGCGACCCACGACTACAAGCGCAATGGCACCACCACGCTGTTCGCCGCTCTTGAGGTGGCCACCGGTGCGGTGACCGACCAGTGCTACGACCGGCACGGCAAGGCCGAGTTCCTCGACTTCCTCAAGAAGGTCGCCAGGGCCTACCCGCGCCGGGAGCTGCACGTGGTCCTGGACAATTACCACACGCACAAGCACGAGGACATCAAGCAGTGGCTGGCCAAGCACCCGCGGATCACGTTGCACTTCGCCCCGACCAGCGGGTCCTGGCTCAACCTCGTCGAGGTCTTCTTCGGGATCATCAGCCGACAGGCCATCCGCCGCGGCTCCTTCGACAGCGTCAAGCAACTCGTCGCAGCGATCAGCACCTTCATCGACGGCTGGAACGAGCGCTGCCACCCATTCATCTGGACCAAGACCGCCGAGGAGATCCTGCCTCACGCCACCCGTCAAACCAGTTCAGGCGCGCGACACTAGAGGCCGAACGCGCCGCCACCGACGAGGATCGCGACGCCCAGTCCGATCAGGACGATCGGGAAGAGGATGTGCTCCCACCGTTCCAGGACCTCGGCGATGGGTCGACGCGTGGCGACGAACTTGGCCATGGCCACCAACACAGCCACGAGCACGAGGAACATGATGCAGAAGGTGATGACAGCGGGAGTACTGATGTTGAGGAACACCGGGACATAGACGCCGATATTGTCTCCACCGTTGGCGAAGGTGACTCCGGCGACGGTCGCCACTGCAACGCTCTTGCCGGATACGGCGGCATCATCGTCGTCGCCCTCGCCGCGGTAGGCCTGCCATGCGGCCCAGAGGCCCAGCGCGAGGGGGATGAGCCCGAAGTAGGGAATGGTCTCCTCTGGCAGTGCCCACCCCGCCCCCAGGGTCACCAGCAGTGCGGCGGCGAGGATCCCGACGAAGCCGAGGTACTGCCCGGCCAGGATCTTCGCGGTCGTCCCCGGACGCCCCGCCCCTCGGGCGAAGAAGAGTGAGAGCACGATGATGTCATCGATGTTGGTCGCGACGAAGAGCCCGATCGCTTGGAGCAGTGCCGTGACCGTCATGCCCTAGTGCTCCCTTCATGGCAGCCGGGCACATCGCAGGTGACGTCGAGGCAGGGAGCGTCCTCGTCGACGGCCAGCTTGACCTCGACCAGCTCGGTGAGCGCACGCGCGAGGTGGGGGTCAGCGATCTCGTAGAGGGCCTGACGGCCTTCATGGGTGGCGACCACTATTCCGCAGTCCCGCAGGCACCCCAGGTGGTTGGACACGTTCGAGCGCGTCAGGTCCAGAGCGTTGGCGAGTTCTGCCGGGTGCGCTGGGCACGCCAGAAGCGACAGGAGTATCCGTGAGCGAGTGGGGTCGGCCATCGCCCGGCCCAGGCGCTGCATGGCATCCAAGCGGGAAGTAAGAGTCAACATACACTGAACAATACAGTTCATGCTGAACTAAACTTCATCCTGCCCACATTGCCCGCTGCACGCAAGCTCCCGGTCAGAGGGCTGGACGGCTCTCCCCCGAGCACCTGGAGGCAAGACCGCCGACCCCCGCGCAACCCGTCAAACAACTTCAGACGCGCGACACTAGGTGAGGTCGTACCGCTGTTCGGCGGTGTAGCGGCCAGGAGGGTAGACCGCTTCGGCGAACTCGATCGGAGCGTCTGCCCCGTCGTAGACGATGTGCTCGACCACGAGGACCGGTGTCGAGGGCTTGGCGAGGCCGAGTTCGGCAGCGTCCTCCTTACCGGCCGAGCGTGCGGTCATTCGGTCGCGTGCGTACCGCGCAGTGCGGCCTGTCTGTTCCTCGACATAGGCCACCGTGCCCGTGCGGATGCGCTCGGTCGACAGCAGGCGTGGCGCCGTGGAAGCCAGTTGTGCGCTGAACCACGAGGTGGACACTTCGGTCCGCTCGTCCCCGTCCCACGTGATCCGGTGTCGTCGGATCGCAGCCGTCCCCTCGGGGAGGGCGAGACCACGCACCACGTGCGCTGGGGGCTGCTCGACCACCTCGGCGGCCACGATCTCTGCTCGCTCATTCCCGCTGTAGATCCGGCCAGCGCGCTTCGCCCGCGCATACCGATCACCCGGGCGCCGATGGACATCGAGGTCAGCAACGAACGTACCCGAACCCTGGACCGAGTTGAGGAAACCTTCCGTGCGAAGAAGCGCGAGAGCCTTGGTGGCGGTCGGCCGGGACACGTCGTATTCGATCGCCAGGGCACGCTCGCTCGGCACCTCGTCGCCCGCTCGGAGCTCACCGCTGAGGATCCGCGTGCGGAAGTCGTCGGCGATCCGGCGGAACTTCGCGGTGGTTTGGCTGGTCATCACTCACACCTCATCTGGCTAATACCACTTAAGGGTAGAGCTTGCAGCGACCCCGAGACACAATCGCCCGTATGAGGACTCTCTACGTTGCAGCGGGCGGCGGTGGCGATGCCGTCGGCGCACTGCTGGCCCGGCGCGCTTTAGGGGACACGGATGAACGTCCTGCTCTCGTCTCGACCTGCGCATGGGAGCGGCTGCGAATCGATCCGGTACCCGGTCCACGTGCTCGGGCGGACTTCACGGGGTTGTCGCTCGTCAATGGTGAGCCGTTCGAGGTCACCCCTAGCTCGGATACTGTGCCCCCGGGTAGGTCCGTCCTCCCGCGACTGGTGAAGACAAGCGGCGCACGAATCTTCCTGCACGACCTCGACGGTGGAGCGATTGGCCTGCGAGACCAACTCCGGCGACTTGCGGCGGCCGCGGACGTGGGGAGACTCGTCGTGATCGACGTTGGCGGGGACATCGTGGCGCGCGGACTAGAGCCCGGTCTGCGCAGTCCACTCGCCGACTCGCTCACCTTGGCAGCTGCTCTTGGCACTGGCATCCCAACGACCGTGGTGGTTCTCGGTCCGGGCGCTGACGCTGAGTTGCCGGAGGGAGATGTGCTCGGGCTTTTGCAGGACGCTGGGGCCGCGATGGTTGGACACGTCACTCCGGATGACGTACGGACTCTTGAGCCCGTCCTGTCCTGGCACCCCACCGAGGCTTCGGCCTTGGTGGCAGCAGGAGCCGGAGGCATGAGGGGATTCGTCGCCATGCGCCGAGGGCGAGACCCTGTCCCGGTCACTGATCACACACCGCAAACTTGGGTGGTCGCCTATCCGGCCTTTGCGTTATTTCCTTTGGCTCAAATGCTCCAGGCGACAACGAGCCTCTCCGAAGCTGAAGAAGTCATGCGCGCCGCATCTGTCGATGAACTCGACTTCGAACGAAAGGTCGCCGCGGAGACGCCAACGCAGCGCCCACGCAAACCCTTGGCGGACGTCATAGCGGACATGACGGCCGTGGGCGCCACGCACATCACTAGGCGTCGGCTGTCCGAAATCCTGACCCGTCGAGGGTCTGATGAGCTTGCGGAACTTTTCGGTACTCGAACCAGCGGTCTGTGGTCTAAGGCTGACTTGCTCCGCATTGCGAAATCGAAGAGGTCCTAGCGCTGCCAGGAGTCGGGCATGCGTGACGAGCAGGTTCGCTGGGGTCGCTGCCGCTCCAACTAGTCGGACAAATCGGCGAAATCACGCTGGGTCATGAGAGGCAGAGTCATGTGTGTTTGAAAGTGCATTTGCTCCGATAGTCGGGCAATTTCAGCGCGAACGTAGGGCCATAGGGCCAGACTTGCAACGCACCGGCCGAACGAATCGACCGCCTCGTCGCTTCCCTCGGGGAGTGGCTCATCAAACGTGTATAGCCCCCCAAAGGCAGACGAGTACGAAGCCAAAGTCTTTGGCTCGACATCATCCATTGATTCTTGCATTTCAATGCTGGCCCGAAGGACGAACATCCCAGTCGTCCCGCTGCCACTGCTTTGAATGTCGATATCAATTTCGGAGGGTCCGATATCGCCTGTACCTCCCGGAAATCTCGCATGCTCGGCATGAGACTCGAATAGGCGAATCTCTACGAGGGAGGCCATCTGTACTAGGGGTGCAGCAAGTTCCTGCAAATGACGTAGATCAGTCATTAGGCGGGTACGCGCCATTCGGAAAGGTCGGACGAAACAACGCGGAGGTGGCGCGTCCTAACGCGCGGTGTGGCGTAGTCATGCTTCGCCACACTGCGCCACTTCTCTGGCCCTTCTGTCCGCACGACATCTTCGGCTGTAGCCCGCAGGTGTAGGCGTCCGCCGACAGCGCGCACATAGCGCATGAGGGTGCTGATCTGCGGGTCTGTTCGCAGGGACTCGAGTTCTGAGACCGCGGACTGGGTCGTCGACATTTCCTCGGCAACGGAGGACTGCTTCAGGTGTCGGTGCTGCCGCAGCCCACGCATGGCCTGAACTAACTGGAAGTACTCGGCGGCATCGTCCGCCGCCTCGCGAACGGCCTGGGGCTGTTGGCCCAGCAGACGATCGAGGTCGCTTAGTTGTTCCATAGTGCATCACCCTTGGTCATGGCTTGGTCCCGCCTCTGGCGCGGGGACGTGTCACGTCCGCCCTTGCGCTCGGCCACAGCCTACATCGGTCAGGACCGATCCCGGTACCCAGGATCCGAAACTGTGATCTAGGTGTCGTCCTTCCACGCACGCATCCGGTCCTTGGCGACCTTGTGGATCTGCTTGGGCAGCTTGTTCGACTTCTTCATGTACACCTTCAAACCGACCGCGATGTACGGCTTGGGATGGAAGAACAGGCATCGAAGGAAGACCCCGTCCCGGTTCACGGTGATCTCGAAGATGCCGTCACCGATGGGCTTGACCTTGTTCGCTGGGAGCCGCCCCTTCTCGTACTCCTTCATGGCACCCAGGAGCCACCCTCGGGCGTTCTCGTCCGGGATGTCGAGCAACTCACTTCGGACCAGGGGCAAGCGAAAATTGCACCGGTGTCCGTCCGTCCCCGTCATCAGTCTCCCCGAAGTTACACGTATGTAAGACCCCGATCGTACCGTGGGCGCCCGACGCTTCCCGGAAGTCGGGCTTCTTCTACGGCCGACTCGGCCGGTGTGAGGAGTTTCTCTACTGACTCAAGCGCGCCTCCGGCGCGAGCCGGCGGGCCTTCGGCCCGCCGCCGTGCCGGGCATGCGGCCTGGCGGCCGGTCCGGGCGCGGCGTCGGACCTCAGCCCGCACGGCACAACAGAAGGAGCGGCGCCCAGGAGTCATCCCGAGCGCCGCTCCCTTCGCCGAGCAGCTACATGCCAGCCTGCGCGGTCACGTCACCTTCACGCCTCCGACCCTCCGCTCCACTCTCCGCCCGCCTCCGGACCGCATCAAGGGCGCTTCGCGTCACTGCGTGATGGACTCCGTCCACCCTTGACCCGGCCACTCCGGCAGGCTCCTCTGCTCCGCTACAGGGTCGGCGGCTAGAACCGGCCACCACTTCGAGGTCACCTGCGAAGGGAGCAGCGACTCGCCGCGCGTCGACATGACAACACCACGTTCCACTCCTAAGGCGCCCGATGACCCCGGCTCCCCCCGGGAAGATCGCCTGCCCTTCGTGGCACGATCCGCGACGCCCCCTTCTCCCTCCCCCCAGACGAAGGGGGCGTTCGTGTCTCCAGGGTCGGCGGCAAGAACCGGCCAGCCCTCCACTTTGCCCTCCACTTCCGCACGCAGGCTCGCCGAACCAGTCCGAACCGAGCCCACCCGAAGTCAACGAAAAGCCCGAAATGACGGGCGAGCGGCATATCAGCAGGAGCCACCAGAGAAGGCCCAAAGGCAAACAGGTGGTTGGGGGTTCGAGTCCCCCCGCCAGCTCTCTGAGCCGCAGCCGAGGTGAGGATGGGCGCTTATCAGCACTCTCAAGCCTCAATCCGCCGCTCATGGCCCAGTTCTGACTGCCACTCGCGGGTGGTGTCACGCGCCCCAGCAGCCGCGCTCGACCGACAGGCATCTAGTCTCGGGAGCGTGATGGCGCACTCGACCACCTCCGTTCGCAACTGCCTAGGCCGTTGCGGATCCGTGGCGGCGTGATGGATCCGAGTGCGCGTGAGTGGCTGACGACGAACAGTCACGCCCACGAGGACTTCGACGCTGCCGACCTCGTCGAGCACCTGGCGGCGAAGGGGGAGACACTCAGCGTCGTCATCCCCGCCCGGAACGAGGCCGCGACCGTCGGCGACGTCGTCTCCGTGCTCCGACGTCAGCTGGTCGAGGAGATCCCCCTTGTCAGCGAGCTCGTCGTCATCGACTCCGACTCGACCGACGACACCGCGCAGGTGGCCGCCGATGCCGGTGCGACGGTTCACCGCTCCGCCGACATCGCCCCTCACCTGGGCAGCCATCCCGGCAAGGGTGAGGCGCTGTGGAAGTCGCTCTTCGTGACCAGCGGTGACCACCTCGTCTTCGTCGACGCCGATCTGACCCAGTGGGGGCCCCACTTCGTCACGGGACTCATCGGGGCACTCATCGCCGACCCGGCCACCCAGCTGGTCAAGGGCTGGTACGACCGAGTCCTCGACGTGGACGGTCAGGCCCCCAGTACCGAAGGGGGCCGGGTCACCGAGCTCGTCGCCCGTCCGGTCCTCGACCTCTGGTGGCCCGAGCTGGCGGGGGTCGTGCAGCCACTCGCGGGGGAATGGGCCGCGACCCGCTCGCTGATGGAGTCGATCAGCGTCCCCACCGGCTACGGCGTCGAGATCGCCAGTCTCATCGACACCCACACGCGACACGGCCTCGACGGCATCGCGCAGGTCGACCTCGGTGCCCGTGCCCACCGCCACCAAAAGGACCACGACCTCGCGGTCATGGCGGCCGAGCTCCTCGCCGTCGTCGACTCCCGACGAGGCGGGCGGCCGCGCCCCATCGACGTCGCGGCGCAGGAGCTGCAGCAGTTCACGCGGGAGGACGGGTGGCGTACCCGGCCCGTCCCGCTGTCCCAACGACCCCCGGCGTGCGATCAGGCGGGATACCCGGAAGGACCACGATGAGGCTCGGCCGACACACCTTCGCCGACGACGCGATGCTCGTCATGGCGATCGTCAACCGCACGCCCGACTCGTTCTACGACAAGGGCGCGACCTTCGCCGAGGACACGGCGATGGAGCGCGTCGACCTCGTCGTCGAGCAGGGCGCAGACATCGTCGACATCGGGGGCGTCAAGGCCGCACCCGGCGGTGACGTCGACGTCGTGGAGGAGATCGAGCGCGTCGGTGGACTCGTCGCCCGGGTCCGCGCTGCCCACCCCGACCTCGTCATCTCCGTCGACACCTGGCGCGCCCAGGTCGGCGAGGAGGTCTGCCGGGTAGGGGCGGACGTGCTCAACGACGCCTGGGGCGGAGTGGACCCCGAGCTCGTCGACGTCGCGGCCGCCCACGGCGCCGGCCTCGTCTGTACCCACACCGGCGGGGTCACGCCGCGCACGCGACCCTTCCGCACCGGCTTCGAGCGGGACATCATGGACGAGGTGCTCGACGGTGTCCTCGGGTACGCCGACCGGGCGCTCGCGGCCGGGGTGGCCCGCGAGTCGATCGTCATCGATCCCGCGCACGACTTCGGCAAGAACACCCACCACACCCTCGAGGTCACCCGCCGGCTCGACGAGATGGTCGAGACGGGGTGGCCGGTTCTGGTGTCGCTGTCCAACAAGGACTTCGTCGGCGAGACCCTCGAGCGCCCCGTCGACGAACGCCTCGTCGGCACCCTCGCCACCACCGCCGTCTCCGCATGGCTGGGCGCGCGCATCTACCGGGTGCACGAGGTCGCCGAGACGCGTCAGGTCCTCGACATGGTCGCCACGCTGCGTGGCGCGCGCTCGCCCGCCCGCACGATCCGGGGCCTGGCGTGAGGGCCGTCATCGTGCCCGCGGCGCCCGCGCTCCTACCCGGTGTGGGCGGAGCCGCCGATCCGCTCGCCGACCTGCGCGAGCGGGCCCGGGCGCTCGTCGCCGACACCATGACGAAGGGGGCAGAGCGTCTCCTCGTCCTCGGATCGGGTCCGACCACCGCCGCTTGGCCGGTTGACGCGCCGTCGGGAGCGGCCCGCTTCACCACCGGCCGCGTGCCGGCAGGTGCCCTGCCGACCGACCTCGAGATCGGTCGCTTGTTCGCCCCCGCCACGGGGGGCGAACAGGTCCTGCAGTCCGTCGCCGCCGACGCGACGCCGCAGGAGTGCGCGACCCTCGGTCGCGAACTGGCGGCCGGGCCACCGACCGTTCTGCTCGTCGTCGCCGACGGCCCCGCGACGCTGACCGAGAAGGCGCCGGGACACCACCAACCGGAGGCTGCCCCCTTCGCCGCGGTGCTCAGCCGGGCACTGGCCGAGGGGGACGCCCCCACGATCGCCGCCCTCGACCCGACCACCTGCGACCGGCTGTGGATGCGGGGCCGGCCCGCGCTGCAGGTGCTCGCCGCCGCGGCCGAGGGGCTGGCCGGTGAACTGATCGCGGACGAGGCGCCCTTCGGCGTGCAGTACCTGCTCGCCCGCTGGAGTTGAACGGCCAGCCGACGGCCCACTCGCTACGCTCGTCACCAGACCCAGCAACGGCTGGAGTCCCACGCGAGGAGTCTGCGGACTCGGCGGGCGGTCCTGCCGGGCCCGTCACGCTGATTTCTGCGCTCGTCGCACGAGGGAAGGCTGGGCATGTCCGCACCGAACAGCACCAGCGCTGACACTCTCGCGCTGCCCCGGGACACCCGGTGGCGGAGACTGTGGCGCCCGTTCTGGGTGCTGCCGGTTGCGATTTGTGGGCTCGCTCTCCTCGCGGGTGTCGCCATGCCGACCATTGACGACTCCCTCGTCGGCAGGGTCCCCTACGTGTTCGAGGGCGGGCCCGATGGCGCGCGCACCTTGCTGGGCACGATCGCCGGCGCGATGATCTCGGTCACCGGTCTGGTGTTCTCCGTGACCATCGTCGTCCTGCAGCTGGCCAGCAGCCAATTCACACCCCGGATCATCCCGCAGTTCCTGAGCAGTCGCATCACGCAGGTGACCCTCGGGTTCTTCATGGCGACGTTCATCTACTCGCTGACCGTCATGCGCGCCGTGCGCGGCGGGAACGAGGAGATCGACACCTTCGTCCCCGAAGTTGCCATCACGCTCGCGTTCGTTCTCGTGCTGGTCAGCGTCGGGTGCTTCCTCGCGTTCATCCACAACATCACGAGCTCGATCCAGGTCTCCCAGATCGTCTCCCGGTTGGGGGAGTCCACGGTCGCCCTGATCGACCAGCTCTACCCTGCCGCTGCCACCGGGGCGGCACGCGACGGCGACGAGCACACCAGCGCGATGGCCGCGGTCCCGCACCACGACTGGTCACCGCGTCCCGGCGCCCACCGCACCGACGTCACCGCGTCGAACCGCCACGGCGTCGTGACCGCCATCGACTACCCACGGCTCGTGGATGCTGCCGGTGACGTCGACGCCGTCATCGTCATCGACGTCGACCTCGGGCAGTTCATCGCCGAGGGGCACCAGTTCGCGACAGTGTGGGCAGCCCGCGAGCTCGACCCCTCGTGCCGGCGACTGATCGAGCGGTCCTTTCACCTCGGTGGCGAACGCTCGATGGTCCAGGACGTCGCCTTCGGTTTCCGCCAACTCGTGGACATCGCCGAACGGGCGCTGTCCCCGGGGATCAACGATCCGACCACGGCGTCGCAGATCATCGACGAACTTCACCGGTCGCTCCGCCGCCTCGTCGGCCGCCCCGCGCCGAGCCCGAACATCGTCAGCGACGAGGGCCACCTTCGCGTGGTCCACCGCCGAGCGACCTTCCAGTCCCTCCTCGATCTTGCCGTGGACGAGATCGCCCACTACGGCAAGGACTCCCTGCAGATCCCCCGCCGGCTCCACGTCATGCTCGACGACCTGAGGCAGTGCGCGCAACCGTCCAATGTCGACGCGATCGACAACGCCTCGCAGCGGGTCCGGGACATGACCGGTCCCGGGACCTGACAGCGCCGGGCTGCGCGGTGCGACCAGCGCCGCCGGACCATCCGCTCGAGGGCCTGCATGCCATGACCACCTCTGTCGCGGGTGACGCTGCCACGTTCGGGAGGTCCTTCCGGCATCCGTGTGTCACGTGCAGGACACACGTCGAAGTTGTGTGCGTCGCCTTCGTAGTATGTGTCCGGTGACCGGGACCCGACAGCAGCTGCACAACATCGGGCGGCGTCGCGCCTACGCCATCTGGGCCACCGCGCTGGCCGTCTACGTGTTGGCGGTCTTCCACCGCACCTCGCTCGGTGTCGCCGGGCTGCTCGCCGCCGAGCGCTTCGACATCAGCGCCAGCCAGCTGGCGACCTTCACCGTCCTCCAGCTCGCCGTCTACGCCGCCATGCAGATCCCGGTCGGGGTGCTGCTCGACCGCTTCGGCTCCAAGGCCCTGATCGTCACCGGCCTGGTCGCGATGACGATCGGTCAGCTGTGGTTCTCCGTCGCGGACAGCTTCGCCTTCGCGCTCGCGGCCCGGGCCCTGCTCGGCGCCGGCGACGCGATGCTCTTCACCTCGATCCTGCGGCTGATCGCGCTGTGGTTCCTCGTGCGGCAGGCCCCCGTCGTGACGCAGCTGACCGGCATGATCGGTCAGATGGGTGCCGTTGCCGCGGCCATCCCGCTCAGCGCCGCCCTGCACACCTGGGGCTGGACGATGACCTACGCGACCGCGGCGTTCCTGGGAGTCATCGCCACGGCCGCCATCCTCCTCGTCGTCAAGGACTCCCCGTACGAGAAGGGCGCAGTCGAGCGCATCAAGATCCGCGCCCTTCGCCACAGCCTCACCGAGGTCTGGCGCGACCCGGGCACCCGGTTGGGGATGTCGGTGCACTTCGCCACCCAGTTCGCCCCGACGGTCTTCGCGTTGCTGTGGGGCTACCCCTTCCTCGTCTCCGGGCAGGGGCTGACACCGACCCAGGCCTCGGCGCTGCTGACATGGATGACCATCGTCGCGCTCTTCGTCGGTCCGACGATCGGGCGCCTGACCGCGATCCATCCGTACTGGCGCTCGATGATGGCCCTGGGGGTCGTCGGGTCGATCTCACTCGTGTGGGCGATCGTGCTCGCTCTGCCGGTCCGCTCGCCCCTGTGGCTGCTGATCGTCCTCGTCTCGGTGACCGCCTTCGGCGGGCCGGGGTCGATGATCGCCTTCGACCTGGCCCGCAGCTTCCACCGCAGCGAGCGGTACGGCCGGGCGTCCGGGGTGGTCAACATGGGCGGGTTCATCGCGTCGCTGACCACGATGGCGCTCATCGGCTACGTGCTGGACCGGATGGCTCCCGGCGGACCGGAGACCTACACCCTCGACGACTTCCGGGTGGCGATGAGCTCGCAGTTCCTCATGTGGGGTTTCGGCGCGTGGATGATCTGGCGGTACCGGCGACACAGTCTGCGCAGGGTGGCGCGAGTACCCGGTGCCTTCGAGGCACTGCGCGACGGCTCCACGCTCCTGCCGGGGATCTCCCGCGACCGCGACGAGGACTGAGCCGGGAGTCAGCCGCAGTTCGTCGAGCCAGCCGCACGACGAACTGCTGCCCACTCAACGAAGTGCTGCCTGCAGCAGTTCGTTGAGTGGGGCGAAGGGGGCGTCAGAGCGAGGCGAGCAGCTGCCGGGAGATCACCAGCCGCTGGATCTGGTTGGTGCCCTCGAAGATCTGGGTCACCTTCGCCTCGCGGAAGTAGCGCTCGACGGGGAAGTCCTCGGTGTATCCCGCGCCGCCGAGGACCTGGATCGCGTCGGTGGTCACCCGCATCGACGCGTCGGTCGCGACGAGCTTGGCGACGGCGGCCTCCTTGCCGAAGGCCCGCCCGGCGTCACGCAGCCGCGCCGCGTGCAGGTAGGTCGCGCGGGCGCTGGTGACCGCGGCCTCCATGTCGGCCAGGAGGAAGGCCAGACCCTGGTTGCTCGCGATGGTCCGGCCGAACTGCTCGCGCTCCGTGGCGTACTTCGCCGCCACGTCGAGCGCCGACTGGGCCAGACCGGTCGCCACGGCCGCGATGCCGAGCCGTCCCGCGTCGAGTCCGGCCAGGGCCATCGACACCCCTCGTCCGGTGTCCCCCACGAGGCGGTCACCCGCCACCGGCACGTCGTCGAAGATCACTTCGCGCACCGTGTCGCCGTGCAGGCCCATCTTCTTCTCCGGCGCGCCGAAGCTGATGCCCTCCGCGTCGGCGGGCACGACGAAGCAGCTGACCCCCCGGCTGCCCTCGTCGCTCGTGCGGGCGAAGGTCGTGTAGTAGTCGGCGTGGCCGCCGTGGGAGATCCACGCCTTGCGGCCGCGGATGCGCCAGTCGTCGCCGTCGGGGGTCGCCCGGGTGGTCATCGCCGCGATGTCGGATCCGGCCAGCGGCTCGGAGAGCGCGTACGCGCCGAGCGTCTCCCCGGAGAGCATGTCGGGCAGCAGCGCCTCCTGCTGCACCTGGCTGCCGAAGGTGTGCACGGCGTAGGCCGTGAGCGAGTGCACCGAGACCCCGACCGCGACGGCCGCCCACGCCGAGGCGATCTCCTCGACGACCTGGAGGTAGACCTCGTACGGCTGCCCGCCGCCGCCGAGCTCCTCCGGGTAGGGCAGGGAGAGCAGACCCGCTCGGCCCAGGGTGCGGAAGACCTCGCGGGGGAAGACCTCCTCGGTGGCCGCGCGGGCCTCGACGTCGTCGACCTGGGGTCGCAGCGTCTTGTCGCAGATCGAGCGGGTGAGCTCGATCAGGTCGTCACCGATCTCTGTGGGCATGAGCCTCGTTGCTGACATGCCTCCCACTGTATGAGGGCCGGGTGAGGGTTTGGTGACAGTCCCTGCAGAATGCGGTTCACGGCGTGGTCGTCCGCAGGGCCGGGGCCATGGTGGGGGCATGACCGGCTCGACGTCCCCGGACACCGACGGCGGCTCGGCCTCGGCCACCTCCGCCATCGACGCGGCCGAGGCCGAGACCGGTGGCACCGCCTACGCGGTCGACGACGAGAACGGGTCCTGGGAGATCGACCTGGCCAAGGACGCACGAGCATCGAGGTGACGGTCTCTGCGGACGGCACGGTCACGGAGCCGAAGAAGGAGGACCTCGACGCGGAGGACCGCACGGGTCTGTCCGTCGCGAAGACCACCATCGCGGAGGGCATCGAGAAGGCGCTGGCGGAGGTCGACGGCGCCTTCGACGAGGCCGACCTCGAGGAGGAGGGCGGCACCTACTCCTGGGAGGTCGAGATCCGCACCGGCTCCGACAGCGACCGCGAGGTCCGCGTCGACGCCACCACCGGTGAGGTCACCATCAAGGACTGACGAGCACGGGCTGGACCCGGCGACCTACCGTGGAGGCGTGAGACCTCCCTTCGCCCGAGCCACGGCGGTCACCACCGTGGCAGCGCTGACCCTGATCGCCTGCTCCGGCGCCCCGGACGAAGGGGATGAGGTCACCTCGGCGTCCACCTCCACCTCGACCAGCTCCACGTCCTCGTCGTCGACGACGCCGACCCCCACCGTGCAGGTCGACGGGGCGGGCAAGGGCCTGACCGACGCCGTGGCGACGAAGTACCGCTCGCAGTCGGTCACCGGCACGGCCCACACCGGCAGATGGCGCAGCTCGAAGGTCGCGGTCGTCACCTCCGACGACGACGTCACCCTGGCCGTGCGGCCGAAGGGCAAGGAGTGGCGGGTCGTCGGCGGGTGGTGGCCCTCGATGGACCAGGGCACCGACCTCGGTGAAGGACCCCGGCACGTCCTCGTCCTCGGCAGCGACGCCCGTCCCGGGGAGAAGGTGACCCGTCTGCGCGCGGACGCCGTCCAGCTGCTCGGTGTCGACGGAAAGGGCGGCGCGGGCCTGATGGGCTTCGCGCGCGACCTGTGGGTCCCGATCCCCGGCCACGGACACGGCAAACTCAACGCCGCGATGGTCTACGGCGGGCCCGCGGCCGAGGTCGGCGCGGTGTCGAGCCTCAGTGGCATCGACGTCGACGGGTACATCGTGACCGGCTTCACGGGATTCCGGGCGATCGTCGACGAGCTCGGCCCGCTGTCCTTCGACTCCCCCGACGGGCTCGACTCGCACCTGCCCGGCGGCCAGATCCCGAAGGGCGAGACCCGGCTGGGTCCGAACGAGGCCCTCGCGTACGCCCGGGAGCGCAAGACCCTGCCGCGCGGCGACTTCGACCGCTCCCGCCACCAGGGCATGCTCCTGCTCGCGGCGGCCGTCCAGGCCCGTCTCCAGGGGCCCGATTCACTGCCCGAGGCGCTCGGCGTCATCAACGAGTACGCCAGCAGCGACCTCACGGCGACGCAGATGCTGCTCTTCACCGCCAGCTTCTACAAGGTGAACCCGCTCAAGGTCGGCCACGAGGTCGCCCAGGGCCCGACCGGTATGGAGTCCGGGCAGTCGATCGTGCGTCTGGGGCCTGAATCCAGGAAGAACCTGCGCCGCTTCCGCGACGGTCGCCTCTAGTCGAGTGGATCCGGGTGCGCCGGGTGCACCCGCACCTGGCTCGCCTTGACCGAGGCCCACACCCCGTCCCCCGGGCGAAGGGGGAGTGCGGCCAGGGCCCCGGGGGTCACCTCGGCGCTCATCGGCAGCGGCGCCGACAACCACACCCGGGCCCGTCCGGCGTGCGCCTCGACGCGGGAGACCCGGCCGTGCCACACGTTGCGCGGCGACCCCTCCGGCTGCTCCCGGTGCAGCGAGACCGCGTCCGGGGCGAAGGTCACCCAGCAGGCGCCCGTGACATCGTGCGGGCCGGTGGCGATCTCCAGCGCGCCGTCCGCGGTGGTGGTGCGCGCTCCCGAGCCGGCCAGCGCCCGGGCGTGCACGAGGTTGACCCCGGCCAGGCCGGCGGTGAAGGCGCTGCGCGGGTGCTCCAGCACCTGCCGCACCGGCCCGTGCTCGACGCGCTCACCGAGGACGGTCATCGTGTCGGCGGGTCCGTCGGCGACGGTGAGCACGTCGAGCACGTCGTGGGTGACGAGCACGACGACGAGGTCCTCGCGGGCGTGGGTGACGTCGGCGAGGACGGCGCGCATCGCCGGCGTCGCCTCGACGTCGAGCGCGGCGAGCGGCTCGTCCAGCAGGAGCGCGTCCGGCTCGGCCGCGAGCGCGCGGGCGAGCGCCACCCGGGCGGCCTGGCCCCCGGAGAGCTGCGCCGGTCGACGGGTCGCGAAGGAGGCCATGCCGACCACCTCCAGCCAGTGGTCCGCGGTGGCCCGGGCCCCCCTTCGTCCCCGTCCGGCGCTGCGGGGGCCGAAGGCGACGTTGTCCCGCACGTCGAGGTGCGGGAAGAGCGTCGGTGCCTGGCTCATCAGGCCGACCCGGCGGCGGTGCGGCGGAACCCCGTCAAGGGGCCGACCGTCGAGGACGACGCGCGCGGAGTCGGGCCGCGACAGGCCGGCGATGACCGACAGGAGCGAGGACTTGCCGCTGCCGTTGGGGCCGGTGACCGCGTGCCGACCGGCGGGCAGGTCGAGGTCGACCGCCAGACCCCGCTGCGCCCACTCGGCGCGCACCTGCAGGCTCACGCGACCCGCTCCGGGCGGATCGTGCGCGCGTACACCGTGCCGACGATGACGGTCGCGAGGACGACGAGGACGAGTGCCAGCGTCACTGCCGCATCGGGATCGCTTTCGCGCTGCAGGTAGATCTCCAACGGGAGGGTGCGGGTGCGTCCCTGCGCGGACCCGGCGAAGGTGAGCGTCGCCCCGAACTCGCCCAGCGCGCGGGCGAAGGCCAGGACGCACCCCGACATCAGACCGGGCGCGACGAGAGGCAGCGTGACCCGCGTCAGCCGCCGCCACGGGCTCGCCCCGAGGGTGGCTGCGACCTCGTCGTGGCGGCGCCCCAGGCCCCGGACCGCGCCCTCGAGGGAGAGGACGAGGAAGGGCAGGGCGACGAAGGTCTGCGCCAGCACGACGGCCGTGGTGCTGAACGAGATCGAGATCCCGGCCGCTTCGAGGTGCTGGCCGATCAGGCCACGTCGACCGAAGGTGTACAGCAGCGCGAGCCCGCCGACGACCGGTGGCAGCACGAGCGGCACGAGGACGAGGGCGCGCAGCACCGACTGACCCGGCCAGTGACCGCGGGCGAGGAGCAGGGCCAGGGGAGTGCCGAGCAGGAGGCAGATCGCCGTCGTCGCCGTGGCCGTGCGCAGCGACAGCAGAAGGGCGTCCACGGAGGCCGGCGACGTCAGCAGCGGCCACAGCTGCGCGGGCTGCACCTGGGCGACGAGCCCGGCGATGGGGACGACGACCAGCAGGACGGCCAGGGCGGCCGGCGCCCAGAGCCAGCGAGGCGGACTCACGGGGACCGGAAGCCGTTGTCTTCCAGGATCCGCTGGCCCTGCGTCCCGGTGACGAGGTCGATGAAGGCCCGGGCCTCCTCGCTCGGGGCGCCGGTGAGCATCGCGATCGGGTACCGGTTGACCACGGCATCCGAACCCTCCGCCGGAACGGTGGTCACGTCCGGGCCGGCGGCGGTCGCGTCTGTGACGTAGACCAGTCCGGCATCGGCCTCGCCGGAGCTGACCTTGGCCAGCACGTCGGTCACCTTGGACTCCTCGCTGGCCGGGTCCAGTGTCACGTCCTGCTGATCGGTCAGCGTGCGGGTCGCCGCCCCGCACGGGACCTGGGGGGCGCAGACGACGACGGCGAGGTCGGGGTCGGCCAGGTCCGCCAGTCCGGTGATGTCCTGGGGGTTGCCCGGCTCGGTGACGATCGTGAGGGTGTTGGTCGCGAAGATCGTCGGCTCGCCGGCGATGCTGTCGCTGACCTCGTCCATGGTGGGCTCGTCCGCGGAGGCGAAGACATCGAGGTCGGCGCCACCCTGGATCTGCGCGGCCAGGTCCGAGGACCCGGCCAGCTGCAGCTCGACGGTGACGCCGCGGTTCTCCGCCTCGAAGACCTCGGCGATCTGCTCGAAGGAGGACGTCAGCGAGGCGGCCGCGCCGACCCGCAGCGTCTGCTCGTCGTCGCCGTCGTCGGCGGTGGAGCAGGCGGTGAGGGCCAGGGTGAGGGCGGTCAACACCGTGATGGCCGTGCGCTGGTGTGTCACGAGGATCCTCCGGTGGTGCCGATGATGACATTCGTGGACTTGATCGAGGCGACGGCGACGCTGCCGGGCTCCAGCCCGAGCTCGTCGGCGGCCTCGCGGGACATGAGGGAGACCACGCGGAAGGGGCCGGCCTGCAGGCTCACCTGGGCCATCACCCCGTCGCGCTGCACCTCGGTGACGATGCCGCGCATCCGGTTGCGGGCGGACTCGTCGTGGACCGGACCGACCGTCGGCGGCGCGGCGACCTCCTGGGCCAACCGGGCGAGGTCGGCCCCGTCGACGAGGGTGCGACCATCCCCCTTCGTCGCGGCGAGGCGACCGCCGTCGATCCACCGCCGGACCGTGTCCGGTGAGACCGCGAGCAGCTCGGCCGCCTCCGAAACCCGTATATGCGTCATGAAGTGAGGCTATCAGCCGCATCTGCGCCCCCTTTGTCGCACGAGCCCAAGCGGGTGCGGGTGGAGGTCCGCAGGAGCCCAAGCAGGTGCGACTCCTCAGACGTCCGGGAGGTCCGCAGGGCCGAAGGGGGTCAGTCGCGCCCGCTTGGCCGTCACCGCGTCGCCCGAGGAGCGCCCGGTCAGGCGGCGCCGTACCCAGGGCGCCGCGTAGGTGCGTGCCCAGCGCACGCGCTCGGCACGCACGTCGGAGCGGGGCCGACTCGGCGCCGGCGGCAGGGGCTCGTCCCAGTCATCGGGAACCGCCAGGCCGAGCGCATCCATCGCCGCCCAGCAGACGCGGCGATGCCCCTGGGTGCTCAGGTGGATCCGGTCCTCGCCCCACATCCGGGGGTCGCGGACCGATCGCATCCCCCACAGGCCGAGCACGTGGGCGCCGTGCCGCGAGGCGATCGTGTACAGGTTGGCGGTGTGCACCGCGTGCCGGGTCAGCAGGGTGCCGAACAGGCCGGCTCCCCGCGGGTCCGTGGGGGTCGCCAGGAGAACGTCGGCGCCGGTGGCCCGCAGCCGGACGACGGCCTCCTCCAGTCGCGCGGCGATCGTGTCCAGGTCGACGCTCGGGCGGAGGATGTCGTTGCCGCCGCCGACCATCGAGACCAGGTCCGGGCCGAGGTCGATGGCCTCGTCCAGCTGCCGACCGACGACGTCGTCGAGCTTGCGGCCGCGGATGGCCAGGTTCGCGTAGCGGAACTCCTCGCCGCCACTGGAGTGCGCGAGCTGGGCGGCGAGCCGATCCGCCCAACCGACGAAACCCCCTTCGCGCCGGGGGTCGACATCGACCATCCCCTCGCTGAAGGAGTCGCCGATCGCGACGTACCGACGCCAGGGGTGTGCGGGAGCGGGGGTCACGGGAGTCTCCAATCGATGGGGGTGGCGCCCTGCTGGACGAGCAGGTCGTTGGCGGCGCTGAAGGGGTGCGAGCCGAAGAAGCCCCGGTACGCGGACAGGGGTGAGGGGTGCACGCTCTCGATGCATCGCTCCCGGCCGAGCGTCGGGGCGAGCCTGCGGGCGTCGGCGCCCCAGAGGATGGCCACCAGGGGGCCGTCGCGCTCGGCGAGGACCTCGATGGCCCGGTCGGTCACCGCCTCCCAACCCTTGCCGCGGTGGCTGTTCGGGGCTGCGGGGGTGACCGTGAGGCACCGGTTGAGCAGCATGACGCCCTGCTGCGCCCATGGCGTGAGGTCGCCGTTGCTCGGTGGCGGGACGCCGAGGTCGTCGACGAGCTCACGGTGGATGTTGACCAACGACTTCGGCAGCGGCCGTACCTCCGGGGCGACGGCGAAGGACAATCCGATCGCGTGGCCCGGCGTGGGGTAGGGGTCCTGCCCGACGACGAGGACGCGGACCTCCTCGAGGGGGATGGTGAAGGCGCGCAGGACGTTCGTGCCCGCCGGCAGGTAGCCGCGACCCGCGGTGATCTCGTCGCGCAGGAAGTCGCCCATCGCGGTGATCGTCCCCGCGACCGGCTCGAGGGCTCGCGCCCACGACGGATGGATCAGGTCGGACAGGTCGCGCGGGCTCACCGGGTCAACCTACCCGCGCCGTCGTCCCCGGGGTCACCCGCTTCGCGTACCCACGCCCCGACCACCGGGGCCCCTAGAGTGCTCGACGTGCATGGATTCCCCGACGACAACACCTCGCTGGTCGACCTCGAGCGCCTGGTCCTCGACTACTCCGCCGAACGGATGCGCTACGACCCGCCACCGCTCGACCGCACGATGACGCCGGAGCAGCTGCAGCAGGCCGCCGGCGCGACGATCACGAAGGAGGGGCTGGGCGGCCAGGCCGCGATGGACCTCTTCGCCGATGTCCTCGCCCCGGCCTGCCTGTCGGTCGACCACCCGCGCTACCTGTCCTTCATCCCGTGCGCTCCCACCGAGGCCGCGGCGATGTTCGACCTCGTCGTCGGCGCCAGCTCGATCTACGCCGGCTCGTGGCTCGAGGGGTCCGGAGCGGTCTACGCGGAGAACCAGGCCCTGCGGTGGGTGGGTGACCTCGTCGGCCTGCCCGAGGGTGCCGGTGGCGTCTTCGTCCCCGGTGGCACGATCGGCAACCTCTCCGCGCTCGTCACGGCCCGCGGCCGGGCCCGCCACGAGGCAGCGAAGGGGGAGCGTCCCTTCCGCGTGGCGACCACCAGCGGTGCGCACAGCTCGATCGCGTCCGCGTGCGAGGTCATGGACGCGGAGCTGACGCCGGTGGACCCGGACGAGCGTGGGCGTCTGACCGGTCCCCGGCTGCGCGAGGTGCTGCTCGAGCACGGGCCGCAGACCTACTTCGCGGTCGTCGCGACCGCTGGCACGACGAACTTCGGCCTCGTCGACGACCTGGCCTCCGTGGCCGAGGTGTGCCGCGAGTTCGGTATCTGGTTCCACGTGGACGGCGCCTACGGCGGTGCCGGTCTGGCGGCGCCCTCGGTGCGTCACCTCTACGAGGGCATCGAGCACTGCGACTCCTTCATCGTCGACCCGCACAAGTGGCTGTTCGCCCCCTTCGACTGCTGCGCGCTGGTCTACCGGGAGCCGGGCTACGCCAGGGCCGCCCACACCCAGAAGGCCGGCTACCTCGATGTCCTCACCGAGACCTCCGACTGGAACCCCACCGACTACTCCGTCGGCCTGACCCGTCGTGCGCGGGGGCTGCCGTTCTGGTTCTCGCTGGCGACCCACGGCACGCAGGCCTACACGACCGCGGTGGAGAAGACCCTCGCCGTCGCCGCCTTCGCCGAAGAGGAGATCGCGCGCCGTGAGGAGTTCGAGCTCGTCGGTGAGCGCACCCTGTCCGTCGTCGTCTTCCGTCGTCGGGGTTGGGCCGCCGCCGACTACCAGGCGTGGTCGGACCGCGTCCTCGACGAGGAGTTCGCCTTCGTCGTCCCCACGACGCACGAGGGGGAGACGCTCGCCCGCTTCGCGATCGTCAACCCCCAGACGACCGCCGCGGACATCAGCGCGATCCTGGACTCGATGGGCTGACCGCTGCGCAGCCGTCCCCAGACAGGGCCGTGCCCCGGACAGAGGGGGGGTGGTTGTCCGGGACACGGCGGATCGGGGACGCGGGCCGGAAGCGGTGGACGCTCGCTCCATCGCGGCGGCCCTGCGGCAGGTCATGCATGGCGCCGGACGCCACACTGCGGACGGCGGGTTCTTCATGGCACCGTCCTCCCCGCAAAAGCCCCTCCCCTGAAGCCCCCGGGGCGTGCGGCAATGACGACCACCGTCCCTGACTTTACTTGTTCTTTACTGATCAGGGGAGGCTCGTGCGCCCAACGGTCGCGCCGTGTGACGGGTGGGGCCCAGGGGGAGCAGGTGATCTCGTGGGGCGTGGTGTCCAGCCGACACGCCGCGGTAATGACAGGCGTGTGATTCGCTCGGTACGCTGCCGAGCGTGAACCCCGCCAACCAGGCCAACCCGTCCGCCCAGCCGACCCCTTCGGTCCCGCTCACGGACCGTGACCGCGAGATCCTGGCCTTCGAGCGCCAGTGGTGGAAGTACGCCGGATCCAAGGAGCAGGCGATCAAGGAGCTGTTCGACATGGGCTCCACCCGCTACTACCAGGTGCTCAACGGCCTGATCAACAACCCGGCGGCCCTCGCCGAGGACCCCATGCTGATCAAGCGCCTGCGCCGACTGCGTGACCAGCGTCAGCGGACCCGCAGTGCGCGACGCCTGGGCTTCGACGCCTGAACGCTCGGCCTCCGGTCAGCGAGGCCGTCCGAGCCCGCCCGGTGGGCCCTCGTGCCACGATGTGGGCGTGAGTCTGCGAATCGTCCGGGCCGGGCCCGGGGACGCTTTCATCGTCGCCGCACTGTCCCTGCAGTTCGCGATCGCGACCGACGGGTCGCGCGAGGACGGCTACCTCGATCGGGCCGCCGAGCACTGGGTCCGCCACCGGGCTCAGCTGCCGACGTGGTTCGCCGAGCGCGACGGTGCCCACGCTGGTCTTCTCCAGGCGAGCTCTCCGCCGCCGACGACGTGGCCGGGCGTGCCCGATGCAGCCCGCAGCGAGCTGTGGATCCGCTCGGTGTTCGTCTCGCCCGGCCATCGCGGGGCCGGTGTCGGTGCTGCACTCCTGTCCGCCTGCGAGGTCTGGGCGCAGGGGGCCGGCATCGGCGTCATCCGCCTGCGGAGCGAGGCCGGGGCGGAGCAGTTCTACGACAGGGCCGGCTATGCGCCCGCCCGGGAGGTCCTCGAGAAGCGGCTGCACCCCCCTTCGCCCTGACCCGCCCCCGAGCGAATCGCTCCGACCTGCCGCCGAGCGAACTGCTGCAGGCTCGGGTTCGTATTGCCCGCAGCACCACGTGCTGCTGCTGATTCAACGAGGTGCTGCTCGCTCTATTTCGTATGGGGGCGTGTCGTCCGGCCCCGCCGTTTGCACTCTCGGGTGGAGAGTGCCAATAATGGGCGTTAGCACTCTCCCTGTGAGAGTGACAGTCCTGACCGGTCAGGTGAGGGGCGAGACCACGCGGTGACGTGAGCCGAGTGGGAGCGTCCCGTCCGTCGCGGGCACCCCCGGTCGCACCCTTCGATTCGCGTGGAGGAACCACCCGAATGGCAAAGCTCATTGCTTTCGACGAGGAGGCCCGTCGCGGTCTCGAGCGGGGAATGAACACCCTCGCCGATGCCGTCAAGGTCACCCTCGGTCCCAAGGGCCGCAATGTCGTCCTGGAGAAGAAGTGGGGCGCCCCCACGATCACCAACGACGGCGTGTCCATCGCCAAGGAAATCGAGCTCGACGACCCCTACGAGAAGATCGGGGCCGAGCTCGTCAAGGAAGTTGCCAAGAAGACCGACGACGTCGCCGGTGACGGCACGACGACGGCCACCGTCCTCGCCCAGGCCCTGGTCAAGGAAGGCCTGCGCAACGTCGCTGCGGGCGCCAGCCCGATGGCCCTCAAGCGCGGCATCGAGAAGGCCACCTGGGCCGTCTCGGAGGAGCTGCTCGTGATGGCCAAGGAGATCGAGACCAAGGAGCAGATCGCTGCCACGGCCTCCATCTCCGCCGCTGACCAGGAGATCGGCGCCAAGATCGCCGAGGCCATGGACAAGGTCGGCAAGGAAGGCGTCATCACCGTCGAGGAGAGCAACACCTTCGGGCTCGAGCTCGAGCTCACCGAGGGCATGCGCTTCGACAAGGGCTACATCTCCGGCTACTTCGTCACCGACACCGAGCGCATGGAGACGGTGCTCGAGGACCCCTACGTCCTCATCGTCAACTCCAAGATCGGCAACATCAAGGAGCTCCTGCCGGTCCTGGAGAAGGTCATGCAGTCGGGCAAGCCGCTGATGATCATCGCCGAGGACCTCGAGGGCGAGGCGCTGTCCACCCTCGTGGTCAACAAGCTCAAGGGCACCTTCAAGTCCGTCGCCGTCAAGGCCCCGGGCTTCGGTGACCGCCGCAAGGCGATGCTTGCCGACATCGCCATCCTCACCGGTGGCCAGGTGATCTCCGAGGAGGTCGGCCTCTCCCTCGAGACCGCCGAGCTCGACCTGCTCGGTCGCGCCCGCAAGGTCGTCGTCACCAAGGACGAGACCACCATCGTCGAGGGCGCCGGCGACCAGGAGCAGATCAACGGCCGGGTCAACCAGATCAAGGCCGAGATCGAGAACTCCGACTCGGACTACGACCGCGAGAAGCTCCAGGAGCGCCTCGCCAAGCTCGCCGGCGGCGTCGCCGTCATCCGTGCGGGCGCGGCCACCGAGGTCGAGCTCAAGGAGCGCAAGCACCGCATCGAGGACGCGGTGCGCAACGCGAAGGCCGCTGTCGAGGAGGGCATCGTCGCCGGTGGTGGCGTCGCGCTCCTGCAGGCGACCAAGGTGGCCTTCGAGAAGCTCCAGCTCGAGGGTGATGAGGCCACCGGCGCGAACATGCTGCGCGTCGCGGCCCAGGCCCCGCTGAAGCAGATCGCGGTCAACGCCGGCCTCAATGGCGGCGTCGTCGCGGAGAAGGTCGGCAGCCTGCCGGCCGGCGAGGGCCTCAACGCGGCCACCGGCGAGTACGTCGACATGATCTCCCTGGGGATCATCGACCCGGCCAAGGTGACCCGCAGTGCGCTGCAGAACGCCTCCTCGATCGCTGGTCTCTTCCTGACCACCGAGGCGGTCATCGCCGACAAGCCCGAGAAGTCGGCGCCGGCGATGCCCGGCGGCGACGACATGGGCGGCATGGGCGGCATGGGCTTCTGATCCCGGGCCTGCGCGCCTCGGCGCCTCGAGAACGAAGGGCGGTTCCCCGCGAGGGGGGCCGCCCTTCGTCGTCTGCGGGGCGCTGCGAGGACGCGAGGAGAGGAGATGGAGGCGCCGCGAAGCCGTCTCACAGGAAACTGACCGATGATGGGCAGGATGTCTGACACCGACTCCCCGCTCCTGCTGGGCCCCCTGCTGCGCTTCGTCGGCGAACACGGCGCGACCATCTGGGTCGAGACGACCCGACCCGCCCTCGTCGAGGTGCACATCGCCGAACGTTCCTGGTCGGCCCCGACCTTCGTCGTCGAGGGCCATCACTACGCGCTGGTCATCGTGACCGACCTCGAGGCCGGCCGGGAGTACGAGTACACGGTCACCGTCGACGACGCGCCGGTGTGGCCCCTGCCCGACTCTCCCTTCCCTCCCTCGAGCATCGCGACGCTGCAGCGCAGCCGACCCACCCGGCTGGCCTTCGGCTCCTGCCGCACCAGCGTCCCGCACGACGAGGAGCACCACCGCAGCCACGGGGTCGACGCGTTGCGGACGGTCGCGCTGGCCATGGCGAAGGGAGCGGCGGACCGCCCGGACGTTCTCGCCCTGCTCGGCGACCAGGTCTATGCCGACGAGACCAGCCCCGAGATGATCGACTTCATCAGCGCTCGGCGCGACATCGACCAGCCGCCGTACGAGGAGGTCAAGGACTACGCGGAGTACGCCCACGTCTACTGCCTCGCGTGGAGCGAGCCGGCGATCCGGTGGGTGCTGTCGGTACTGCCCAGCACGATGATCTTCGACGACCACGACATCCGCGATGACTGGAACACCTCGTGGACGTGGCACCAGCAGATGAACCAGACCTCGTGGTGGCACGAGCGTCTCGTCGCCGGGCTGTCCTCGTACTGGGTGTACCAGCACATCGGCAACCTCGCGCCGGAGGAGCTGGCCAAGGACGAGGTCTGGCAGCTCGTCGCAGACCCGCGGACCACGGCCCCCGGGGCCATCGACCTCACCCGGGAGCTGCGGGCGCTCGCCGAGCGCGTCGACCGCGACCCGACCGCCTACCGGTGGAGCTACACCCGTGCCCTGGGCGACTCGCGCCTGATCGTGCTCGACTCGCGTGCGGCGCGGGTCCTGGAGCCCAACCGGCGGTCGATGCTGGACGCGAACGAGCTGGCCTGGCTCGACGAGCAGCTCGCCGGCGGTGTGCAGCACCTCTTCATCGGTACGTCCGTGCCCTACCTGCTGCCGCCCGGCCTGCACGACGCCGAGGCGATCGGCGAGTCCTTCGCCGCCCCCGGTCGCAGTGCCGTGGTCCGCAAGGGCGCCGAGGCGGTGCGTCAGGTCGTCGACCTCGAGCACTGGGCGGCCTTCCAGTCCGGCTTCCAGGAGGTCTTCGACCTCGTGCTGTCGGTGGCGAAGGGGGAGCGGGGCCCGGCTCCGAGCACGGTCACCTTCCTCTCCGGGGACGTGCACCACTCCTACGTCGCCGAGGTCGACACCTCCGACGGGGACGTCCGCAGTCGGATCGTGCAGGCGGTGTGCAGCCCGATCCGCAACCCGATGCCCCGTGGCATCCGCATCCTGATGTCGCAGATGGCCAAGGGCCTGGTGCGTCCGATGCGGTGGCTGGCCCGCCGCACCTCCGGGGTCGATGCCCCGCCCTTCCCGTGGCAGCTGACCGCCGGGCCGTGGTTCGACAACAACCTCGCCCTGGCCGAGGTCGGCGACGACGGGCGGATGCTGGTGCTGAGCTGGTTCACCGGTGACCTCGTCGAGGGCGGGGACCCGGTGGTGCGCAAGGTCTCCTCGGTCCGGGTGGACGGGCCGGCCGTACCGGCCGACACCCGGGACCCGCAGGGGGCTTCCGGGGGCTGACCCCAGTGACCGCTGCCGCGCACGACCTCTAGATTTGTCCGCGACACACGGACACCACCAGGGGAGTTTCGCCATGAGTACGCCGGTCGCTGCGAGTACGCACGCCCTCCGCAAGGTCTACGGCAGGGGGGAGGCCACGGTCGCCGCCCTGGACGGGATCGACCTCGACATCGGCGCCGGCCAGTTCACGGCGATCATGGGGCCCTCGGGCTCGGGCAAGTCGACGTTGATGCACTGCCTCGCCGGGCTGGACGAGGTCACCGACGGGCGCGTGGCCATCGGCGGGACCGACCTGACGCGGCTGAAGGAGAAGGCGCTCACCCGCCTGCGTCGCGACCGGGTGGGCTTCGTCTTCCAGGCCTTCAACCTCATCCCGACCCTGACGGCGAAGGAGAACATCCTGCTGCCGCTGGCGATCGCCGGTCGGCGTCCCGACGACGAGTGGTTCGACCTGGTCATCGGCACCGTCGGGCTCGAGGACCGCCTCGCCCACCGTCCGAGCGAGCTCTCCGGCGGCCAGCAGCAGCGCGTCGCCTGTGCCCGCGCGCTGGTGTCGAAGCCCTCGATCATCTTCGCCGACGAGCCGACCGGCAACCTCGACTCCACCTCCGGCGCCGAGGTGCTCGGTTTCCTGAGGCGCTGCGTCGACGAGTTCGAGCAGACGATCGTCATGGTCACCCATGACGCGGTCGCGGCAGCGCACACCGACCGGGTCCTCTTCCTCGCGGACGGCCGGATCGTCGACGAGCTGTGGGAGCCGGACCGCGAGCTCGTCCTCGAGCGCATGCTCGCGCTGAGCGACGGGGTCCGCTGATGCTCAAGGCGAGCATCAAGAGCCTCCTGGCGCGCAAGGCGCGTCTGCTCATGTCCGCGATGGCGATCATCCTCGGCACGGCCTTCGTCGCCGGCTCACTCGTCTTCACCGACACCCTCGAGCGCACTTTCGACGGCATCTTCGCCGGCACCGTCGGGGACGTCGTCGTCCAGCCGGAGCAGGTCGACGAGTTCGGGGGCTCCACGGGCGCCTCGCTGACCGCCGAGGAGGTCGCGGACCTGGCCGACCTGCCCGGTGCAGCACGCGCGGACGGCAACCTCGAGGCCATGGGCGTCTTCGTCGTCGGCAAGAGCGGCAACGTCGTCGGCGGCCAGGGCGCCCCGGCGATGGCGCTCAACTACACCGACGCACCCAACCAGTTCGGGGATGCACCGATCACGGTCACCTCGGGTCGTGCCCCGACCTCCGAGGGGGAGGTCGCGGTCGACGAGACCACCCTCGAGCAGGCCGGGTACGAGATCGGTGACGAGATCACCCTGGTCACCGCCGGGGACCGCCCACGGATCACGGCCACGGTCGTGGGCGAGATGACCTTCGGCGAAGGGGGGATGGCCGGCGCCTCGATCAGCGTCTTCGACACGGAGACGATGCAGAGGTACTTCATGGACGGCAAGGACGAGTACACCAGCGCGTGGATCACGGCGAAGGAGGGAGTCGAGAGTGCGGAGCTGGTCGAGCAGGCCGAGCCGCTCACCCCGGACGCCTACGAGACCCTCACCGGTGCGCAGCTGTCGGACCGGAACGAGGACTCGCTCGAGCAGGCGCTGGGGTTCATCACGACCTTCCTGCTCGTCTTCGCCGGCGTCGCCCTCTTCGTCGGGTCCTTCCTCATCGTCAACACCTTCGGCATCCTCGTCGCCCAGCGCGGACGTGAGCTGGCTCTGCTGCGGGCCATCGGTGCCAGCCGGCGACAGGTCACCCGCTCGGTCCTCGTCGAGGCCTTCGTCACCGGGATCATCGGGGCGACGCTCGGTCTGGCGCTGGGCGTGCTGCTCGCGATGGGGATCCGGAGCCTCTTCGCCACGATCGGCCTCGACCTCAGCGGGACCGGGCTGGTCTTCAAGCCGCGGACGGTCATCGCGACCTATGTCGTGGGGATCGCCGTGACCATGCTCGCGGCGTGGCTGCCGGCCCACCGCGCCGGGCGCGTGGCACCGGTGGCCGCCATGCGCGAGACGGTCGAGACGGCGCGGAGCCACCCGATCCGCGGCACGCTGGAGATCATGGTGCTGGTGGCCGGGCTGCTCGCCTTCCTCTACGGGCTCTTCGTCGCCGACTCGAGGCAGCTGTGGTGGATCGGCGGCGGCATCGTCGGCCTCGTCCTCGGCACGGCCTTCCTCGCCCCCTTCGTCGGACGCCCGGTGATCTCCGGTCTCGGGTGGATCTACCGGCGCCTCTTCGGCAGCGTCGGTCGGATGGCCGAGCAGAACACGGTGCGCAGCCCAGGCCGCACGGCCGCCACCGCGTCGGCGCTGATGATCGGGATGACACTCGTCGCCCTGATGGGCGTCATCGCCTCGAGTGCCAACGCGAGCATCGACAAGGAGATCGAGCAGAACTTCCGGGCGGACTACGTGCTGAGCAATGCCATCGGCCAGCCGTACTCGGCGCAGATCACCGACCAGGCCGCCCAGGTCGAGGGAGTCAGTGCGGTCTCCCCGATCCGCTACGTCCAGGCCACCGTCGACGGTGGCCAGCTGTTCTCCGTCGCGATCGATCCGCAGACCTTCGCCGACGTCGAGCGGATCGAGGCAACGACCGGGTCGACCGGGCTCGACGAGGGCTCGGTGATGCTCTCGATGAACCACAAGACCGGCCGTGAGGTCGGCGACACCGTGGAGGTCACCATCGGGGAGAGCACCCGGGAGCTGACGGTCGTCGGGTTCTTCGAGGACCTGGGCACCATGGGCAACCCGGACGTGCTCTTCGACATCGCCACCATCGATGCGATGGGTGGGCAGGGATCGGACAACATGGCCTTCGTCTTCGTCGAGGAGGGCGCCGACAAGGAGGCCGTTTCGCAGGACATCGAGCAGCTGATCTCGGCCCAGCCCCTGGTGACCCTCAAGGACCAGGAGGCCTTCGCCGACGAGCAGCGCGGCTTCATCAACCAGCTGCTCTACCTCATCTACGCGCTCCTCGGCCTGGCGATCGTCATCGCCGTCCTGGGCATCGTCAACACCCTCGGGCTCTCCGTCCTCGAGCGCACCCGTGAGGTCGGGCTGCTCCGCGCCGTCGGTCTCTCCCGCCGCCAGCTGCAGGGCATGATCTGGCTGGAGTCGATCGCCATCGCGCTCCTCGGTGCCCTGCTGGGCATCGGCCTGGGCGTGGTCTCCGGCGTGGCGATCCAGCAGGCCCTCGCCGAGGACGGCATCACCGAGCTGGCGATCCCGTGGGCGCAGCTGGTGCTCTTCGTCGGCCTGGCCGGGATCGTCGGGGTGCTGGCCGCGGTCGTCCCCGCCTGGCGGGCCTCCCGGATGGACGTGCTCGAGGCCATCGCCGCCGAGTGAGGGTTGGCGCCGGTGCCGGGGCACGTGCCGGCACCGGCGCGGTCGGTGCGCTCGCTGCTCAGCGCCCCATGGACGCCTTGACCCCGTCCTCGGTGGTCGCGTAGGTCTGACCGGCCTCGGCCAGGACACGGGAGATCTCGTCGAGGCTCTCCTTGACCGTGCGCTGCGTGGCGCGCCAGTCGCTGACCAGCTCCTGGAAGGAGCCCGAGGCCGCGCCGGTCCAGTCGCTCTGCAACTGGGTCAGGCGGGTCATCATCGCGGCGACGGAGCTCTCGACCTCCTCCGAGATCTGCGAGATGTCGGAGGCGCTGCCCGCGATGCGCTCGGTGTTGACGGTGAAGCTGCTCATGGTCTCCCCTTCGGTCGGTCGGGCCGGTCGATCCGGCCGTCCCTCAGACCGTATGAGGATCGCGCGAATCGTCCGCGGACTTGTCCACAGGACCGTGGTCCCGGCGTGAACGCTCGAGTGCTTGTGCATAACCGGTACCCATCCCGAGCACGATGAGTCCGCCGACGATGAAGCTGAGCACCCGGGGGATCCCGTCGAGGAAGGACAGGTCGAAGAAGAGCAACTTGGCGACGCTCAGGGCCGTGATGGTCAGACCCGCCGGGACGGCCAGGGTGGAGCCGCGCAGACCCCGCAGCAGGAGCACGGCGGCCGTCGACAGCCACAGGAGCGTCGCGCCGGCCTGGCCGGCCGTGAAACCACCCTGCGGGTCATCGACCAGACCGCCCACGAGGACGCCGGTGATGATGACGGTTCCGCCCGCGCCGAGGAGTGCCCCCGCGAGCAGTACCCCGCTCACGAGCCCGGCGCGCGGGTGGACCTCGGTGACGGTCCGGGCGAGGACGAGCAGGAGGATGACGGCGAGCGCGGCCGCCACGAGGTGGGCGGGCTCGACCTGGCTCGCCAAGGTGCGGTCGATCGCATAGGGCACCAGACCAACCGTCAGCAGCAGCGGCAGCACCGACGTCAGCAGGCCGGTGCCCAGGACGGTGCTCTCACGGAGCGCGAGTGCGGCACCGGCCCACAGCACGCAGACCAGGAGCAGCGCGGGGGTGGTCCAGCCGGTCTCGTCCGCCAGGAGTGCCGCGGACACCAGGGACGTGACCCCCGCCGTGTACAGGCAGCACCCGGTGAGCAGCAGTGTGTCCGAGCCCGCACCCTCCCGCGGCCGAGTCCCCGCGGTGAGTGCTGCGACGATCAGGAGCGCGAGGGTCAGCCCGACCATCAGGGTGGCACCGGTCGCCCGCTCCGCCGCCAGGGCGGCGGAGAGGACCGGTACGGCGACGACCGGGACCGCGATCCCGGTCTGTGTCGGGGCCCTGTCGACCAGGACGCCCGCGAGACCGGTCGCGAGGACGAACCCGGCGAGCAGGGCGGCGAGCAGGATGACGGTGTCGACCGGCACGGCGAAGGCCGGAAGCAGGGCGATGACGATCGCGGTGGGGATGATCCGGATCAGCTCGAGCACGTGCCACCGGCGCGCGATCTGGGCCGGCCACGAGGCGATCGTCAGGACGAGCAGGAACTGCCCGACCAGTCGCATCTGGTCGTGCGCGATCACCGGGGCGAGCGCGGCCACGCCGAGGACGGCGATGCCGGCGAGCAGTTCGCTGTCCCAGGCCCGGGCGAGCAGCAGGCCGCCGATCGTGACCAGACCCGCGATGGCCAGGCCGACCGCCGCGGGGACCCACTCGTAGACGGCGGTGATGGCGATGACGTCGAGGTAGCCGGTGGCGATCCCGGTCGCGGCCAGGCCAAGCGCACCAACGGTGCTGGCCTGGCGTCGACGCACGATGACGGCGGCGATGACGAGAGCGGTGGCCAGGACCGCCCCGCTGGCGACTCGGGCCAGAGGTCCGAAGACGCCCATCTGGATCGCCAGCGCGAGCAGGAAGGCCACCCCGATGAGCGTGATGCCGGTGCCGACGACGGCCAGCAGGCGGGCGACGACACCATCACGCTGCCACCACGGGGTGGATGGCCGGTGCGGGGCCGGCGGGGGCTGGGCGATGGCGAAGGGGGATCGGGCCACCGGGGGCGCGGTCACCGCGCCGGGTGCACCAGCAGCGGCCACGGCCGGGCCGTCCGCGACGGGCGCCACCGGTGGGACGGAAGGGGGTGCCGCCCCGGTCGGCTCGTGGGCGTGCGGGGCAGACGCCCACTGCTGCGGTGGGACCTCGCGGTCGAGGCGAGCCCGCAGCCGGGCGAGGTCGTTGCCGACGACGTACATGCGCGACATCGCCTCGGCGAATTCGTCCTCGAGCTCGCGCACGGACTGCAGCGTCGGGTCCCCTGACATGCTCATGCCCCCAGTGTGCTCATCTCGCACACCGGGGGCATGAGTTCGGCTACTCAGCACCGCCTTCAGACGCCACACCCGAAGGCGGGGGTAGCACCCCTGTAGGAGCGAGGAAAGCCGGCCCCCGCATCGGGGGAGGGAACGATCTGGGTGGCCGTCGCTTCCCGTCTTCTGTGCTCCTGGGTCCTACTGTGCACCGTGGTTCTTGGGAGGTGCTGGTATCAGCCTGAGATTCCCCTGTGATTGCTCAGGCATCGCGCTCGGGAGCCGTCCCGAGCGTGACGTCGATCGTCGTCTTCTTGCCGTCGTGGATGACGGTCAGCGGGACCTGCGAGCCGATGGTGCGTGCGTGCACGAGACCGACGAGGGACTCGGCGCCGGTCACGGGGGAGTCGCCGATGGCGACCACGAGGTCGCCCTCGCTCAGGCCGGCCTCGTCGGCCGGGCTGCCGTCGCTCACCTTGCGGATCTCGGCGCCCCGGTGGGTGGCGGCGCCCTCCTTCGCGGTCCCGTCGGTGGGGACCACGCCGAGGAAGGCGTGCTGGGCCTCGCCGTCCTCGATCAGCTGCTCGGCGATCCACGTGGCCTCGTTGGCCGGGATGGCGAAGCCGATCCCGATGTTCCCGCTCTGGCCGGACCCGCCCATGGTGGCGATCGAGGAGTTGATCCCGACCAGCCGACCGGAGGCGTCGACGAGGGCGCCGCCGGAGTTGCCCGGGTTGATCGCGGCGGAGGTCTGGATGGCAGCGGTGACCACCGGCTGCCCCTGCTGCGCGAAGGGGGAGCTCTGGCCCCCTTCGCTGCGGGCGGTGGAGACCGGACGGTCCAGGGCGCTGACGATGCCGGTGGTGACCGTGCCGGCGAGGCCGAGCGGGTTGCCGACGGCCATGACCGGATCCCCGACCTCGAGGTCCTTCGAGGACCCGACCGTGATCGGTGTGAGGTCCTTCGGGGGGTCGGCGATCGTCAGGACGGCCAGGTCGGTCGAGGGGTCGGTCCCCGCAACCGTCGCGTCGTAGGTCGCGCCGTCGGCCAGTGTGACGGTGATCTTCGGGCTCGGTCCGGCACCGGTGACGACGTGGTTGTTCGTCAGCACGTGGCCCTGCTCGTCGAGGATCACGCCGGACCCTTCGCCGCCGGCACTCTGCCCGCGGACCCCGATGGCGACGACGCTCGGGGTGACCGCGTCGGTGACGGCATTCCAGTTCGGGGACTCCTTCGCCCCGGTGCTGACCGGGATGGCCTGCGACGAGGACGCGGACGAGGTGGCGCCGGCCTCGGTGGTCGCCGTCGAGTCGGGGCGCTCGTCGGTTACCGAGATCACCCCCCAGGTGCCGCCGGCAGCCAGGGCGGCGGAGAGGAGGGAGATCGTGGCCAACTCGCCGATCCGCCGCCCGCGGCGACGCGAGCGTGGCGATCGTGGCTGGTGCGGCATCAGGGGCGTGGTCGGTTGCTGGTCCATCGTGAACTCCTTGCTCGTGGCTTGCCTCCACAGTGCCTCGCGCAGTTCGGATGTCCCTTGACGTTGGCTGACAGGTCGCTGGGCGCGACGGCTCAGGAGCGGGTCGGGCGCGGTCCCGTCGCGGTGGGGATCTCGACGCGGAAGGTCGCACCGCCTCCGGGTGTGGTCCCTGCGCGCACGGTCCCGTCGTGCTGGTCGACGATCGCCGCGACGATCGCGAGGCCGAGGCCACTGCCGCCCCGGGCCCGGGAGCGGGCCTTGTCGACGCGGTAGAAGCGCTCGAAGACCTTCTCGGCCACCGCCGGGTCGATGCCCGCGCCGTGGTCACGCACCTCGACGACCGCCGACCCGTCCTCGAGGCCGGTGGCCACCTCGACCGGGACGTCCTCGTCCGTGTGCATCAGGGCATTGGCCAGCAGGTTGCCGAGCACCTGACGCAGCCTGCTGTCGTCCCCGCAGAGGGTGACCGGCTCCAGCTCGTCGTGGAGGCCGACGAGGGAGATCGAGCGCCCCGGCATGCGCACGCGTGCGTCGTGGACGGTCTCGGCGGCCAGCACGACCAGATCGATGTCGGTCCACTCCAGCGGCCGCTGGTCGTCCAGACGGGCAAGGACCAGCAGGTCCTCGACGAGACCGCCCATCCGACGGGCCTCGCCCTCGATGCGGTCCATCGCCTGCTCGACGTGCTCCCGGTCCTGGACCGCGCCCTGTCGGTAGAGCTCGGCGTACCCGCGCACCGTCGCCAGCGGAGTGCGCAGCTCGTGGCTGGCGTCCGCGACGAACTGGCGCATCTTCAGCTCCGAGGCCTCCTGGACACCGAAGCTGCGCTCGATCTGCACGAGCATGGAGTTCAGCGATTCGCTGAGGCTGGCCACCTCGTCGTGACTGGACCGCACGGGGACGCGGCGGGCCAGGTCACCGGCGGCGATGGCAGCGGCGGTGTCCTCGATCCGACGAAGGGGGCGGAAGGCCCGTCGGGTCGCGTACCACCCGAGGACCCCACCGGCCACGAGTGCGACGAGCCCGACCACGGTGGAGACGATCGCGAACCACCGCATCGTCTGGTTGACACCGGCGAGGGACATCCCGACGGCGAACGTGGAGTTGTCGGTGTAGCGCCCGGCGATGACCCGCCAGCGCATGTCGCCGTCGACGGAGTCGACGGTGAAGGGAGCCCCGGTCTGCACCAGCGGGCCGTCCGGCGACAGGGGTGGGACATCGGGATGGACGTGCACGCCGGTGGGGCCCTGGTACTCCCACGACGAGCCGTCCGCCGGCTGGTGGAGGAGGAAGAAGTTGGTCGGGCCGGACCGGGCCCTGCGCTCGTAGAAGGCGGGGTCGCGCGTGGAGGAGATGTTGTCCTCGGCGATGGGGATCGCGACCGCGCGCAGCTGCTCGTCGACGTTCTGCTCGAGGTCGCGTTGGAGCAGGAAGGCCGTCACCACCGCCGTCGTCGTCAGGGCGGCCAGCAGGATGGCCAGCAGGATGGCGGTCAGCCGCCAGGTGAGGGGGATCCTCTCCAGGCGGCTGACGACCAGCTGGCTGATCCGGTGCATGGCGTCCTTACTCCGGGGGGAGACGCAGAACGTACCCGAAGCCGCGCTTGGTGTGGATCAGTGGCGGGAGGTCACCGGCGTCGATCTTGCGGCGCAGGTAGGAGATGTAGGACTCGACGATGCCGAGCTCGCCGCGGAAGTCGTAGTCCCACACGTGGTCGAGGATCTGGGTCTTGGACAGCACGCGGTTGGGATTGAGCATCAGGTACCGCAGCAGCTTGAACTCCGTCGGGGAGACGTCGATGGAGACGCCGGCCCGGCGCACCTCGTGGGCGTCGTCATCGAGCTCGAGGTCGGCGAAGCTCAGGACCGACTCGGAGGAGGGCACGTCGGTGGTTCGCCGCAGGATCACCCGGATGCGGGCGATCACCTCCTCCAGGGAGAAGGGCTTGGTCACGTAGTCGTCACCACCGACGGTCAGACCCTTGAGCTTGTCGTCGAGGGAGTCGCGGGCGGTGAGGAAGAGGATCGGTTGGTGACGCTCGCTGGTGCGCAGGGTCGAGGCGATCTCGAAGCCGTCGGTGTCGGGCAGCATGACGTCGAGGACGATCAGGTCAGGCTCCACCCGGTGCACGATGTCCAGCGCGGTGGCCCCGTCGCCGGCGACATCGACCTCGAAGCCGGCGAAGCGCAAGGAGGTCGCGAGGAGCTCGCGGATGTTCGGCTCGTCCTCCACGACGAGCAGTCGCGGAGTCTCTCCGGGGGCGGTCTCGTGGGTACTCACAGCATCGAGTGTGCGCCTGGAGCCTGAGTGTCCGCTGACAGCGGCCTGTGACGGCGTCCTGCTGCGGACCACTCTTGGCAAGCAGGGAAACAGGTTGCAGTGCCGTAACGAAGGCTGTGATGCGGGCCGCGGTGCTTGTCGTGGCGAGGTCAGACCTGTTGAAGTCAGGAGAATGCCGAATCGGGGGCGGTCCTCGAGCAAGGTGCTCTGCCTTGATCGAGAGGTCGTGCCGACGCGGTGCAAGTTGCGTCGGGGCGGGGTTCCAGGACTCCGCGCCCACCTAGGAGGAGGAGAGCACATGCGCAGCACGCGAATGCTGGCCGGGACCGCCGCAGCGGCTCTGGCCCTGACGATGGCCGCCTGCGGCGACGGGGGATCCGAGGGATCGTCCGGCGACGGCAGCAGCAGCGGCGAGGGCGGCGACACCCTGGCCAAGATCAAGGACGACGGCGTGATCACCGTCGGTATCGCCGGGGAGGAGCCCTACTCCTTCAAGAAGGATGGTGAGCTGACCGGCGCGACGATCGCGATCCACAAGAAGGTCTTCGGTGAGATGGGCGTCGACGAGGTCAAGGGTGTGCAGACCGAGTGGGGCTCCCTCATCCCGGGGCTGAATGCCGGTCGCTTCGACATCATCTCGGCGGGCATGTCGATCCTGCCCGAGCGGTGCGAGCAGGCGGACTTCGGCCACCCGGAGATCATGTACACCACGGCCCTGATGACGCCCAAGGGCAACCCGGAGGACGTCAACGACATGCATGACGTCGCGGACGCCGACCTGAAGCTCGCGGTCATGAGCGGTGCCATCGAGTCCGGCTACTCCGACAAGCTGGGGATCGACAAGATGGAGGTCGGCAGCCCGCAGGACGGCATGGACGCGGTCCTGCAGGAGCGCGCCGACGCCTTCGCCCTGACCGGCATCTCGCTGCGCACCATGGCGGAGAACAACCCGGATGCCGCGGTCGATGTGACCGAGCCGTTCACCGCCATCGTCGACGGCAAGAAGCAGATCGGTGCGGGCGCGACCGTCTTCCGCAAGGGTGACGACAAGCTGCGCGAGGCCTACAACAAGGAGATCGACAAGATCGTCGGCGACGAGCAGGCCTTCCTGGACGTCGTCGGTGAATTCGGCTTCACCGATGCCGAGCGCCCCAAGGGTGAGATCACCACTGAGGAGCTCTGCAAGGGGGAGCTGCCCGACGCCACGCAGTCCGAGGCCGTCCCGGACTGATCTGTGGGTGACCAACTCGAGGCGCTGAAGGCTTTCCTGCCCGAGCTGACCGACGGTGTCATCACGACGCTGCAGCTCAGCTTGGGCGGGGCAGCCCTGGCCTTCCTCGTCTCCGTCACGCTCGGTCTGCTGAGCATCGCCCCCATCGGGTTCGTCCGGTGGGTCTCGACGGTCATCGTCGAGTTCTTCCGGGGCACCTCGCTCGTCGTCCAGCTGTTCTGGCTGTACTACGTGCTCCCGATCCTCTTCGACATCCGGTGGGACGCCGTCATCACCGGCATCGTCGCCCTGGGCCTGAACTACGGTGCCTACGGCGCCGAGATCGTCCGTGGATCGATCAACAACGTGGACAAGGGGCAGTGGGAGGGGGCGACCGCGCTGAACATGTCGCCCGCCACGAGGATGCGGCGCGTCATCTGGCCGCAGGCTTGGGCGCTCATGCTCTCCGGCTACAACAACCTGCTCGTGATGCTCATCAAGGGAACTGCCGTCGCACTCTTCATCTCCCTGCAGGACCTGGCCTTCCAGGTCGACGAGCTGCGCCGGGACTCGGGGTCGACCCTGTTCGCCTACGGGGTCGGGTTCCTCATCTACTACCTGATTGCCCTGCTCGGTTCCCAAGGTGTGCGTGTCCTTGAGAAGCGGGCCCGGCGCAAGCTCGGGATGCCCGTGGGCAGTGCGCACGCCGGAGCGGGGGCGAGCCTGTGAGTACCGCGACCTCCACCGCCGACACCACCCGCGAGTCGGTGCCGCTGACCCGCTCGCACATCACCCTGATCGTCTGCTCGGCCCTGCTGACGCTCGCGGCGGGGCTCGGCCTGCCGTCGCTCGTCGTTGCGGTCCTCGCCTGGCGCAAGAACGCCGAGGACCACCCTGCGGCCAAGCGACTGACCCGGATCGGCTGGTACGTCTTCAGTGCCTTCGTCGTCATCGGGGCGCTCGTGGCCCTCCAGCTGTGGTCCATGACCGACTCGTTCGATCAGTTCTGGAGCTGGGACGCCGCCGCAGAGGTCTTCCCGGTCCTCCTGGAGACCTTCGTCAAGACGACCCTGCTCATCACCGTCGTCGGTACGGCCATCGCCGCGACCCTCGGTCTGGTGCTGGCGGTGGCCACCGACAGCCTCCCGCGGGTCTTGTCGATGCCGCTGCGGTGGCTCATGGACGTCATCCGGATGACGCCGCTGATCGTCCAGCTGGTCTTCGTCTACTACCTCGTGCCGGTCGAGTGGCCACTGTTGTGGGTGGGCACCTTCGTCATCGGCGTGCACTACGCGATGTACATGGCGGAGTCCTACATCGCCGGTATCGCCTCGGTGGATGTCGGTCAGTGGGAAGCTGCCAAGTCCCTCAGCCTGTCGACGGGTCGTACGTGGGGTGCCGTCGTGCTGCCGCAGGCGCTGCGGGCCACGCTGCCGTCCCTGGGTAACTGGGCCATCTCGATGTTCAAGGACACGCCCTACCTGTTCGCGATCGGCGTGGTGGAAATGGTCACTGCGGCACAGCAGTACGGAGCGAGCACCTTCCGCTACAACGAGGCCTTCACCCTGGCTGGCCTGATCTTCCTCGTCGCGAGCCTCATCACGGCCGTCGCCGTTCGAAAGTTGGAGAAGTCCCTTGTCTACTGAGACCAGCAATGCCCAGCCCTCCGCACCACAGTCGGGTGGCACACCGGTCATCCGTTTCGAGGACGTGGAGAAGAAGTTCGGCGAGACGACCGTGCTGTCCGACCTCAACTTCGACGTCGCCCCCGGCGAGCGGGTCACGCTCATCGGGCCGAGTGGCTCGGGCAAGACGACGATCCTGCGTCTGGTCATGACCCTCGAGCACCTGACGGGTGGCTACATCTGGATCAACGGCCAGCCGTTGACCCACGACCGTCGCAACAACCAGCGGGTGGAGCTGCGTCCGAAGGAGGTCGCGAAGACCCGCAAGAAGATCGGCATGGTCTTCCAGCACTTCAACCTCTTCCCGAACATGACGGTCCTGGAGAACATCACCGAGGCCCCGATCCACGTGCTCGGCAGGGACAAGAAGCAGGCGAACGACCGGGCGCACGAGCTGCTCGACCAGGTCGGGCTGGGTGACCGCTCCGGGGCCCGCCCGAGCCAGCTCTCCGGAGGCCAGAAGCAGCGCGTGGCGATCGCCCGCGCGCTGGCGATGGACCCGGAGATCCTGCTGCTGGACGAGGTGACCTCGGCCCTGGACCCCGAGCTCGTCGGTGAGGTCCTCGGCGTCCTGCGTAACGTCGCCGAGGACACCGACATCTCGATGCTCATCGTCACCCACGAGATGCAGTTCGCGCGCGACGTCTCGCACAAGGTGATGATGTTCGACGGCGGCCAGATCCTCGAGCAGGGCAAGCCCGATGACCTGCTGAGCAACCCGCAGCA
This sequence comes from Janibacter sp. A1S7, assembly GCF_037198315.1. Lineage (NCBI taxonomy): Bacteria > Bacillati > Actinomycetota > Actinomycetes > Micrococcales > Intrasporangiaceae > Janibacter > Janibacter alittae. The sequence goes on from NZ_CP144913.1 coordinate 323,899, forward strand.
CAAGCGCACCCAGCGCTTCCTCGAGTCGATCCTCTGACCCGACCACGACGACGGGGCCGGTCACCACACATGGTGACCGGCCCCCTTCGCAACTGCGTGGGTTCCTGCGGGTTTCAGACCGCGAGGTCGTCGGAGTCGACGATCCGGTAGGCGTAGCCCTGCTCGGCGAGGAAGCGCTGGCGGTGCGCGGCGAACTCAGCGTCCACCGTGTCCCGGGCGACGACGGTGTAGAAGTGCGCGGTGCGGCCGTCCTCCTTCGGGCGGAGGAGCCGACCGAGGCGCTGGGCCTCCTCCTGCCGCGAGCCGAAGGTCCCGCTGACCTGGATGGCCACGGTCGCCTCGGGCAGGTCGACGGAGAAGTTGGCCACCTTGGAGACGACGAGCAGGTTGGTGCGGCCCTCTCGGAAGTCGGCAAAGAGCTCCTGACGCACCTTGACCGGGGTCTCGCCGGTGATCAGGTCCGCGTCCAGCTGCTCGGACAACTCGTGCAACTGGTCGAGGTACTGACCGATGACCAGGGTGGGTTCGCCCTCGTGCTGGTCGACGATCCGGCGCACCACCCGCGGCTTGGCCGGTGAGCACGAGGCCAACCGATAGCGGTCCTCGGCGTCGGCGGTGGCGTAGGCCATCCGCTCGGCGTCGCTGAGCGTCACCCGGACCTCGACGCAGTCGGCGGGGGCGATGTAGCCCTGCGCCTCGATGTCCTTCCACGGCGCGTCGAAACGCTTGGGCCCGATGAGCGAGAACACGTCCGCCTCGCGTCCGTCCTCACGCACCAGCGTCGCGGTCAGACCCAGGCGACGGCGCGCCTGTAGGTCGGCGGTCATCCGGAAGATCGGCGCAGGCAGCAGGTGCACCTCGTCGTAGACGATCAACCCCCAGTCGCGGGCGTCGAGCAGGTCGAGGTGCGGGTAGGCACCCTTCCGCTTGAGCGTGAGCACCTGGTAGGTCGCGATCGTCACCGGGCGCACCTCCTTGCGCGCCCCCGAGTACTCGCCGATCTCGTCCTCGGTCAGGGTGGTGCGGGCGAGGAGCTCTTCCTTCCACTGCCGCGCGCTGACGGTGTTGGTGACGAGGATCAGGGTGGTCGCCTTGGCCGCGGACATCGCGCCGGCGCCGACGAGCGTCTTGCCCGCGCCGCACGGCAGGACGACGACGCCGGAGCCGCCGTCCCAGAACCCGTCGACCGCGTGTTGCTGGTAGGGCCGCAGACTCCAGCCGTCCTCGGTGAGGGCGATCGGGTGCGCCTCGCCGCTGACGTAGCCGGCGCGGTCCTCGGCGGGCCACCCGACCTTGAGCAGTTCCTGCTTGAGGGTGCCGCGCTCGGAGGGATGGACGACGACCTCGTCGGGGGAGAGCTGCTCGCCGATCAGCGGCTTGATCTTCTTGTGCCGCAGCACCTCGGTGAGCACGGCGCGGTCCGTGGTGCGCAGCACGAGCTGGTCGCCGTCCTTCTCCAGCACCAGGCGCCCGTAGCGGTCCATCGTGTCGGCGATGTCGACGAGCAGTGCCTGCGGGACCGGGTAGCGCGAGTGCGTGACCAGGGCATCGACCACCTGCTCGGCGTCGTGGCCGGCAGCGCGGGCGTTCCACAGGCCGAGGGGAGTGACCCGGTAGGTGTGGATGTGCTCCGGGGCGCGTTCGAGTTCGGCGAAGGGGGCGATGGCCCGGCGCGCAGCGGCGGCCTTGTCGTGGTCGACCTCGAGCAGGAGGGTCTTGTCGCTCTGGACGATGAGCGCGCCGTCGGTCATCACAGCGACACGTACCCGTCGACGGAGGGCCCCCCCACGGTCACGAAGACGATGGCCACGATGATCGCGAGGACGACCAGCAGGCTGAGCAGCACGAGCACGATCCAGCCGATGCGGGTCATCTTCTTCGCGTGCTCGGGGTCGCTCGCGTTCTGGGTGATGCCCAGGATGCCGAAGATCAGCGGGATGAGACCGACGAGGCAGCAGATGCCCGAGAGCGTCAGGACTCCCGAGATCACGCTCAGCACGACCGCGGAGGTGTTCGCCGGGGTCGGATTGCCGTACTGGCCGGTGCCGGGCACCTGCGCCGGGCCGCCGGTCGTGGCCGGCCGGTAGTCTGGCAGCTCTCCGCCGCCGGGGGGCTGCGCGGCGCCGTAGGGTGCCGGCGCTCCGCTCTGGTGGGGATCGTGGGTCATGTCATCGTGTCCTCTCGGTCAGCCCGGCACTGAGCCGTCAACCAACGGTACGGGATGCGCCACAATGGACCCCATGTCGTCCACAGCACTGCCGCAGCCGGAGCCGATGACGGGTCTGCCGTCCCGCGTCACCGTGTACGAGGTCGGGCCACGGGACGGCCTGCAGAACGAGAAGAGCACGGTCCCCACGCAGGTCAAGGCCGAGTTCATCCGCCGCCTGATCGACGCGGGGCTGGAGACCGTGGAGACGACCTCATTCGTCCACCCGAAGTGGGTTCCGCAGCTCGCCGACGCGAGCGAGTTGCTGGCCGACCTCGACGAGGCGGGCCGCAGCCCCCTTCGCCCTGTCCTCGTGCCCAACGAGCGCGGGCTCGACCGTGCCATGGAGGCCGAGGTCGAGGCCGTGGCGATCTTCGGCAGCGCGACCGAGACCTTCGCCCAGAAGAATCTGGGTCGCTCCCGCGAGGAGTCGGTCGAGATGTTCGCGCCGGTCGTCAAGCGCGCCCAGGACGCCGGCATGTGGGTGCGGGCGTACGTGTCGATGTGCTTCGGCGACCCGTGGGAGGGCCCCGTGCCGGTCGACCGGGTGGCCGACGCGTGCGCCGAGCTGATGGACCTGGGCTGCGACCAGCTCTCCGTCGGCGACACGATCGGCACCGGCACCCCCGGTCACGTCGAGGCACTGCTCGCCGCGCTCGAGAAGCGGGGGGTCGGGGTGGACCGGGTCGGGGTGCACTTCCACGACACCTACGGCCAGGCGCTGTCCAACACGCTCACCGCCCTGCGCGCCGGGGTCGGCGTCGTCGACGCCTCCACCGGTGGCCTCGGCGGGTGCCCCTACGCGAAGTCAGCCACCGGCAACCTCGCGACCGAGGACCTCGTGTGGATGCTCAACGGCGCGGGCGTGGAGACCGGGCTCGACCTCGACAAGCTCGTCGCCACGAGCGTGTGGATGGCCGAGCAGCTCGGCAAGCCCTCCGCCTCACGGGTGGTCAAGGCACTCTCCGGGGCCTGATCAGCAGCATCACCCGAGAACCTCGGGCTTGACCCGAGTAGGTAACTCCGGCGACCCCGGGGAATACCGGGTGACCCGATACTCGAGTGGCAGGTGAGGCTCGCACTCACCCGTCGACGACGACGCCGGTGATCCGGTGCAGCGAGTAGACCTGCGGCTTGGCGTCGACCTCGCCCATGACACGACCACCGTCGACGGCGACCGGGTGGAAGAGGAGGTGCTTGGTGGCGCCGACGGAGTCGGTGATGCCGATCCACGCCGGCAGGCGGTCCGCGGCGGCCTCCCGCAGCAGGGCCGAGGTGCTCGCCGGGTCGAGGGCGGGGATGACCGGTGACCCGTCGTCGGGCTGGGCGCGCCGGCGCTCGGCCGCGTCCTCGCCCGCGCGCAATCGGGCGAGGACGATGGGCGCGGGGTCGGGCCGGGCCTCGGTGACCGGGCGGTCCCGTCGCGGACTGACCCGGGAGGCGGCGGGGACGGTGGAGACGACGCCGCCGGAGCTCTCCAGGGCGGGTGACTGGCCGGCCTCGCGCAGGGCCTCGACGAGCACGGCCGGCCCGACGGGGGAGATAAGCACCGTGGGCGCGATCTGGCGCAGCTGGAGGTGGCCGAGGTCCCGGTGCGCGAGCAGCGCCTCGAGGTGGGTCGGGTCGTCGCCGCGCAGGTAGCTGCCCGCGGCCCCACCCCGCAGCTGGCCGTGTCGGCGGGCGACGTCGCGGACGAGGTAGTCGAGCGGTTGCGGGACCTCGGTCGCGCTGAACCGGGACAGTGACTCCAGCAGGTCATCGGCCGCCCAGCCCGAGTCCATCGCCGAGCGCAGGCTCGCCTCCGTGAATCGGTGCACCCCGGCGCCCCCGCGGGACTCGAGCACGGCGCTGCGCCGGAGCAGGGCGGCCAGCTCCGGGACAGGCGCGCCGGGCACGATCGCGGTCAGGTCGGCCTGGAGCAGGATCCGGTCGACGGGGTCGGGCACGAAGTCGGCGAGGACTCCGGCCACCCCGTCCGAGCCCTCGAGGAGCGCTCGGCCCACCGTGCCCAGGGCGTGCCGCCCGGTGACGCCGAGGACCTCGCCCTCGCGCAGCAGCCCGGCGACGACCAGCTCGACGTCGTGGGGCATGCGTCGGGGGCGCCGTCGGCGCAGCAGCTCGACGACCCGGTCGGGCTCGGGGGCGGAGCCCTCGGGCAGCTCCGCGAGGATCGTGAGCACCTCGCGGCGCAGTGGGCGGATCGGCGGCCAGACGTGCCCGTCGGACAGGGCGTTGACGCGCCCTCCGTCGTCGGGAGCCGGGACGACGCAGGAGCGAAGGGAGGTCAGCCACGGCTTCGCAAGGTCCACCCAGCGGTGTGCCGGGTCGAGTGCCCGCCAGGCCTCCACCTCGGTCGTCAGGCGCCACGTGGGCTCCAGGGCCCGGTCGTCCGCGACCAGTGCGGCGCCGAACGCCAGCTCGAGCAGGAGGGTCGCGCTCGCCTCGTCGAGGTCCATCCGGGAGGCGAGACCGCGCAGGTCGCGGACCGCGAGACCGCCGCTGCGCAGCACGCGGGGACGCATCGCCTCCACGCGGTCCAGCAGCTCGTCGACGAGGGCGACCAGCTCGGTGGCGGCTGCGGTGGCTGCCCGATCGACGTCCTCGAGCTCACGGGCCGGGGCGGGGTCACCCCCTTCGTCCAGCGGGGCGTCGAGCAGGCGACCCCCGCGCACGGACAGGCCGACCTCCCGGGGAGCGATGACGTGCTCGGCATCCAGGGCGACGAGCAGCCCCGCGTCGAGGAGGCGCCCGACCGCCTGCCCGGTACGGCCGGTGGTGTCCGAGGGACGGGCTGCGGTGGGCCCGTGCCAGGCGATCCGGGTGAGGACTCGCTCCGCCTCGGCCCCGACGGACCCGATCGCGGCGGGGAGGTCATCGGGCACGGTGTGCTGCAGCGAGCTGGCGGGTGGGCCGAGGCCGGCCGGGTGCGGGCCGAGGACCTCAGCGACGCTGCCGGCGACCTGCCGTCCGGTGGACGACTCCCAGAGCAGGGCTGCCCGGGCGAGGTCGTCGATGAGCCCGGCGGCGCGCGACTGGTGGGTGTCGAGGAGGTCGGCGACGGCGCTGGTGTCGACGCCCGCCACGAGGCAGGCCTGCAGCGCGCTCAGGTGCGGCAGGTCGAGGTGGTCGATGGCCCGGGCGGTGCTCGCGCGGGTGCTGGCGCGGGCGGCGAGTGCGGTCAGGTCAGCCGGCTGCGGCCGGGCCAGGTCCGGACGCAGCTCCAGCAGCGCCACCAGCTCCTCGTCGGTGCGGCGGCGGATGTCCTCGGCGAGGGAGCGCACCGATCCACGGTAGTTCACCCCGCCGCCCCGGGCCTACGGGGTGGTGGGCGCGCTCGCCGGCTGCCGCTCCGTCGTGGCCGCGAGACCGTTCACCTCCGGGGAGACCAGGCGCTCCAGTCGCAGCATCAGCCAGGCGACGAGGAGGAGGCCCGCGATGATCACCGCGACGAAGGGCGCCGCGAGCCCGCGCTCGAGCAGCACACCGGCGACGACCGGCCCGATGACGCCACCGGACATGAAGGCCGCCGACTGGATGGCGTTGACCCGCCCGCGCAGGTGGTCGGGTGCCAGGTCGTTGGCCATGACGGGCAGGGTCGGCTGCAGCAGCGTCTCACCGAGACCGAAGAGTCCCAGGAAGGCGACCACGAGGACGGCTGCGGTCAGCGTGCCCGGCAGCAGGCCGCTGCCGCCCAGGGCCAGCCACGCGAGCAGCCAGATGCCGAGCATGACCAGGCCGACCCGGGTGCGGCGGTGGCCCTCGATCCGTTGGAGGACCCAGAACTGCAGCAGCACGATGACGGCGGTGTTGACCGCGAAGGCGACCCCGATCGTCTCGGTGCTCACCTGCGAGACACCGCGGGCGAAGGCCGGGATGCCCGCCTCGAGCTGCCCGTACCCGACGAAGCTCGTGACCAGGCCGATGAGCAGGATCCAGCGCATGCCGGGCAGCCGGAGCACGGTGCCGTAGCTCGCCGGCGAGGTGTCCTCGGCGGGCCGCTCGGATCGCGCGGTGACGTGGCGCAGCGGGCCGAGGAGCCAGATGCCCGGGATGAGGATGAGGACGGCGTCGACGAGGTAGATCGCCTCGAAGGTAACCGGACGCGAAACCTCGACGAACATCCCGGCGATGAGTCCGCCGGCGCCGATGCCCAGGTTGAGCAGGGCGAAGTTGACCCCGAAGTAGCGCTGCCGCAGGGGCCCGCGCACGAGTGCCGCGATGAAGGTGTTGCCCGCGGCCCAGCCGATGCCGGCGGACAGGCCCATCAGGGCGGCGGCGAGGAGGGCCGCTGCCGCGCTCGTCGCGAAGGCCATGACGAGCGCACCCAGGCTCTGGCTGACCCCGGCGATGATGAGCATCCACCGGGCGCCGATCGTGTCGGTGAGGCTGCCCATGGGGCCGGAGAGGACCGCTGCCGTCAGCGCGAGGACGGCCATGACCGTGCCCGCGGTGTCGAGCGGGAGGTGGCGCACCTCGTTGAGGTAGATGACCGTGAAGGGCAGCGTCATCCCGCGTCCCAGGTGCTTGCAGGGCGACCGTCGACAGCAGGAACCGGCCCTCGCGTGGCAGCGCTCGCCAGAAGCCGCGCAGCCCGCGGCCGATCTCCTCTGCAGGAAGGTCACGGGGGAGTGAAGTCACCCGGCCGATCCTGCCCCAGGGGACCGACACGCGACGACTCGATTCGGCAGCGTCCGCGAGCACTCCCTTCGCCGTAACGTTGAAGGCATGGTCATCCCCGCGACCGGAACCCAGTGGCAGCTGAGCAGCGGTGACGTCGAGGCCGTCGTCGTCGAGGCGGGCGGCGGGCTGCGCACGCTGACCGTCGCGGGGGTCGAGGTCGTCGCCGGGTACCCCGTGGCGGACATGGCCCCGTCCGGTCGCGGACAGCTGCTCGTGCCCTGGCCCAACCGGATCCGCGACGGGCGATACCGATTCGACGGGCGCGACCACGTGCTGCCGATCACCGAGCGCTCCACCGGCAACGCCAGCCACGGGCTGGTGCGGTGGGAGGCCTTCCGTCCGACCGAGCGCGACGACGACCGGATCGTGCTGGTGCACACGGTGCACCCGCGGCCGGGCTACCCCTTCGCCCTCGAGGTGCGGGTCGTCTGGCAGGTCGACCCACGCGGGCTGACCTGCGCCACGACCATCACCAACATCGGCCGGGACGTGGCGCCGGTCGGGTACGGCGCCCATCCCTACCTCGCCCTCGGCGCCACCCCGGCAGCGCAGGCGCGCCTGACCGTCCCCGCAGACCGCGTCGTGCTCGTCGACCCCGACCGCAAGCTGCCGGTCGGGACGCACGAGGTGGCGGGTTCCCCCTTCGACCTGCGCGGTGGGGATCGGCTCGGCGACCGCGACATCGACAACGCGTACACCGGTCTGGAGCGTGGGCCGGACGGCTGCTGGACGGTCACTCTCGAGGGCGGGCGCACCACGCGCCTGTGGGGCGGGCCGGGGATGGACTGGGTGCAGGTCTTCACCGGGCGCTCCACCCCGGCGGGCCTCGGTGAGGGCCTGGCGACCGGCATCGCCGTCGAGCCGCTGTCGTGCCCGCCGGACGCCTTCAACTCGGGTGAGGGCCTCGTCGCACTGCAGCCCGGCACCACGTGGACCGGCCAGTGGGGCGTCGAGATCGGCTGAGACCTTGCCGTTGGGGCCGGCCCGCCCCCACGGGTTAGCCTTGGGTGGGGCGTGCGGTGTCGCATGCCCATTTCACGAGTACGAGCAACTGTCGAGCAACGAGGTGCACGGTGCCCACTGGCAAGGTCAAGTGGTACGACGCGGAGAAGGGCTTCGGCTTCATCTCCGGGGACGACGGCGAGGACGTCTTCCTCCACGCCAACGCCCTGCCCGAGGGCGAGACGACCATCAAGGGCGGTACGCGCGTCGACTACGGCATCGTCGAGGGACGCCGCGGCGCCCAGGCGCTGTCCGTGACGGTCATCGAGGCCCCCCCGAGCGTGGCCAAGAACCTGCGTCAGCGTGACCGCAAGCCCGCCGACGAGATGGTCGGCATCGTCGAGGACGTCATCAAGTTGCTCGACAACGTCTCCAACGGACTGCGTCGCGGTCGATACCCGGAGAAGGCCCAGGGCGCCCAGCTCGCCCAGGTCCTGCGCCGCGTCGCCGACGACCTGGAGGGCTGACCATGCCACCCCGCACCAAGACCGATGCCGTCCTCGCGGCGGCCGTCGAGCCCGCTCGCCGTGAGCTCCTCGAGGCGACGAAGGGGGAGGGCGTCGGCGAGCACGTCGGCTTCACCCTCGAGGCCGACCGCCTGGGTACCCACTGGTTCGAGGCCACCCTGCCGGGGTACGGCGGCTGGCACTGGGCCGTCACCGTCACCCGGGTGCCGCGCGGCAAGGCCGCGACGGTGTGCGAGTCCCAGCTGCTGCCGGGCGAGGGCGCGATCCTCGCCCCCGCGTGGCTGCCGTGGTCCGAGCGGCTCGCCCCCGGTGACGTCGGTCCCGGCGACGTCACCCCCAAGGTCGACGAGGACCCCTTCCTCGAGTGGGGTTTCGAGGCCACCGGCGAGGAGGACGTCGACTCGGTCGCGCTCTGGGAGCTCGGCCTGGGTCGCACCCGCGTGCTCTCCGCCGAGGGCCGCGACGCGGCCGCCCGGCGGTGGTACGACGGCAGCCACGGCCCGACGGCCGAGGTCGCGCTCAAGGCCCCCGCGCCGTGTGGCGAGTGCGGTTACTTCCTGCCGATGCCCGGCGAGCTGCGCCGGGTCTTCGGCGTCTGCGCCAACGAGTGGAGCCCGAGCGACGGCGGCGTCGTGAGCAAGGACCACGGTTGCGGCGCGCACTCCGAGGTCGACATGCCGGCCCCCGAGCCGGAGAAGGTCGGGACCCCGATCCTCGACGACGGGGCCGTCGAGGCGCTCTGAGGGCTGACCGGCACCGACCGGGCCGGTGACCGGGGGTGGGCGCTGGTGACCGGTAACCCGGCGCGCGCCGCGCTCGGGGCCGCGCTTACGATGGGCGCCCATGAGCACCCCTGCGCGCCCTTCGACCGAGGGCTCCGTCCTCGAGCGCCACTTCAAGATCGCCGAACGCGGTTCCACCATCGGTCGCGAGATCCGCGGTGGCATCGCGACGTTCTTCACGATGGCTTACATCGTGGTCCTCAACCCCCTGATCATCGGCACCCAGACCGACTCGACGGGCGGGTTCCTCGGCGGCGGTGACGGGCCGAACCTCGCGATGGTCGCCGCGACCACCGCCCTCGTCGCCGGTGCGATGACCCTGCTCATGGGGGTCGTCGCGAACTACCCGCTGGCACTGGCAGCCGGTCTGGGTCTGAACGCCTTCGTCGCCTTCGGTGTCGCCAAGCTGCCGGAGATGACCTGGGCCGACGCGATGGGTCTGGTGGTCCTCGAGGGCCTGATCATCCTCGTGCTGGTGCTCACCGGCTTCCGCAAGGCGGTGCTGCACGCCGTGCCCGCGCCGCTGAAGACGGCGATCAGCGTCGGCATCGGCCTCTTCATCACCATCGTCGGTCTGGTCGACGCCGGCTTCGTGCGCAAGGCCGAAGGGGGGCCCCTGGGGGAACTGGGCGTCGGCGGCTTCCTCGCCGGCTGGCCCCTGCTGGTGTTCGTCGTCGGCCTCTTCATCATCATCACGCTGCACGTGCGGGGCGTGCGTGGCGCGATCCTCTACGGGATCCTCGGCACGACGGTCCTGGCGATCGTCGTCGAGGCGATCTTCTCCGTCGGCAGCCAGACCAATGCCCAGGGCGAGATGGTCAACCCCACCGGCTGGGGCCTGAACGTCCCCGCCATCCCGACGAACTTCGTCGACCCGCCGGACTTCGGGCTGCTGGGCGACTTCAGCCTGCTCGGGTCCTTCGACAAGATCGGCATCATCTCCGCCTCGCTGCTCGTCTTCACGATCCTGCTGGCGGACTTCTTCGACACGATGGGCACGATGGTCGCCGTCGGTGCCGAGGGCGACCTGCTCGACGAGGAGGGCAATCCGCCCAACTCGCAGAAGATCCTCATCGTGGACTCGCTCGCCGCGGCGGCCGGTGGTGCCGCCTCGGTCAGCTCGAACACCAGCTACATCGAGTCGGCGTCCGGTGTCGGGGAGGGCGCCCGCACGGGTCTGGCGTCGGTCGTCACGGGCATCCTCTTCCTGCTCGCGACCTTCCTGTCGCCGCTCGTCGCGGTCGTGCCCTACGAGGCCGCGACGCCGGCGCTCGTGCTCGTGGGCTTCCTGATGATGCAGCAGGTCAGGGACATCGACTGGGACGATCTGGAGATCGCGATCCCGGCCTTCCTGACGATCATCCTCATGCCCTTCACGTACTCGATCACCGCCGGCATCGGCGCCGGCTTCGTCACCTACGTCTTCATCAAGGCCGTGCGCGGCAAGTTCTCCGCGATCCACCCGCTCATGTGGCTCGTCGGCGTGCTCTTCGTGCTGTACTTCGCGATCGACCCGATCAAGGGGATCCTGGGCGTCGGCTGAGTCACTCGAATATCGGGTGACCCGATGTTCCCCGGCTCCGCAGGAGTTTCCTACTGCTGCGGAGCCGGGGTTTCTCCAGTCGAGCGCCTCGTGGCGGCGGGGGACGGCACGGAGCGAAGGGGGCATGGCCGCCGGATCCGGACGTGGCCGCCAGATCCGGACGTGGCCGGGAAATCTCACGATGGCCGGGAAGCCCGAGGTCGGCCACGACGTGTCCCGGCCATGTCGAGGTGCGGCGGTCAGCGCGGGTGGACCCGGCCCGGACACCTCGAACCCGCGTCGGCAGCACGTGTCGGCCGGGCATGCGCCGATCCGTCAGGTGCCGGCCCGGCAGGGGGTAGTCGACCCGCCAAGTGCCGGCCCGGTGGGCGCACGCGAGCAGACCCGGTCAGGCCGCCTGGCGCATCGCGCGCTGGACGAGGTCGAACACCCGCTCCGGGTTGTCCAGGTCCGCCCAGACGAGGCGCACCACGAGGTAGCCCGCAGCGCGCAGCCGATCCTCGCGTGCCTTCTCCCGCTGGAGCGCCAACCGCCCATCCGCTCCCGCGTACTTGACCATCCCGTCGAACTCCACGACCACGCGATCGCCCACCAGGAAGTCGACCCGCCCGACGAACCCGTCCTCGTCCCGGATGTCGACCTGGCTGCGGACGTGCAGACCCAGATCGGTGAGGAGTACGCGCGTGCGGGTCTCACCGACCGACTCGCAGGTGGCGTCGGAGCCCTCGACGGCCAGCTCGAGTCGGCGGCGAGCACGTGGCCCCAGCGACAGGTCATCACCCGCCCTGACCACGGCATCGGTCGTGACGCTGCCTTCGTGCAGAGCGCGATCAAGGCACACCAGTCCCGGAACCACCCCGTGCTCGACGACCACCTGCGCGATCGCGACGGACGCAGGGACGACGGACCCGCCATCGACCACGACGGGCGTGATGCCGGCGGGCCATGGGTGGAGAGCGATGCCCGATCGCAGGCGGCGGCGTGGGGTCGAGCACACGACATCGACCCGGCCAGCAGGTCCGCCCCACGCCGGCAGTCCGTGCAGGACCACCGCGCTCATGTGTGAGGCAGCCGCCCCGGGGCGGTCCGCGAGCACCGCCCGGGCGCACAGCCCCAGCCGCTGCTCGGGGTTGGCCTCTCGCCAGACCGACCCGGTGGCGAAGAGTCCACGGCGTATTCGGACCAGGATGCCCGCGCGGACCAACCGAGCCACCGTGAGCTCGTCCACGTCTGCGCCGCTCAGCTGACTCGTCGTGCAGATCTGGCCGTTGGCCGTCAACAGGGCTCGAATACGTGCGTCCACCCCTCCATGGTGGCGCGAGACCCCCTTCGCCCGCCGGGGTCATCCACAGGCTCGCGGCGGCGATCGGCAGGGGCGCGTCTCCGTGGCCGGGAGCCGCGGGCATGGCCGGGACATCTGAGGATGCCCTGCGCACGACCCGGCCATCACTGGACGACCCGGTCATCCTCGGGCAGCGCGGTCCACGGGGGCGGGGCGGAGCCGATGCGAAGGGAGGGCCTCGGGACTCGCCCGCAGCCCGCAGCCCGCAGCTCGCGCCTTCTCCACCGCCCTGCGGAATAGTTAGCACACGTAATGAGTTGTGCTAACGTCATCCCCGCGAAAGGAGCCTCGTGACCCAGACCCCCACCAGAGCGCTCACCCCGAAGAAGATCGCCGCCCTCAGCGAGGACCTGCGCCTGGCGTGCATGCGCATCAGCCGACGGATCCGCTTCGAGGGCGCCGACGAGATCGCGCCCCACCAGTTCAGCGTGCTGGCCCGCCTCGAGCGCGGCCCCCTGACACCACGTGCCCTCGCCGACATCGAGAAGGTCTCGGCGCCGAGCATGACCCGCACCGTCGGCTGCCTCGTCGACGCTGGTCTGGTCGAGCGGCACGACGACCCCGAGGACGGCCGCCGCGTCCTCGTCGAGCTCACCGACGCCGGCCGCGCCTCCCTCCTGGAGGTCCGTCGCGAGCGTGGTCGCTGGATGTCCGAGCGCGTGCAGGAGCTGACCGCGCACGAGCAGGCCACCCTCACCGAGGCCGCGGAGATCCTGACGAGGGTCGCCGCCCGATGAGCCCGACCTTCGCCTCCCTGTCCGTGCGCAACTACCGCGTCTACGCCACCGGCGGCATCGTCTCCAACACCGGCACCTGGATGGGCCGCACCGCCCAGGACTGGGTCGTGCTCACCATGCTGACCGACCACTCCGCGACGGCCCTGGGCATCGTCACGGGTCTGCAGTTCCTGCCGATGCTGGCGCTCGCGCCATGGGCCGGCTCCGTCATCGACCGCGTGCCCAAGCGCACGCTGCTCATGGTCAGCCAGGCGATGCTCGGCCTCGCGGCGCTGGTCGGTGGCGTCCTCGTCGTCACCGGTGCCGCCCAGCTGTGGCACTTCTACCTCATCGCCCTCGCGACCGGGTTGGCCACCGCCTTCGACAACCCGGCCCGCCAGTCCTTCGTCTCCGAGATGGTCCCGATGGACCGCCTGGCCAATGCCGTCGCGCTCAACAGCGCCTCCTTCAACCTCGGTCGCCTCGCCGGCCCGGGCGTTGCCGGCCTGGTCATCGCCGCGGTCGGCTCCGGGCCGGCGTTGCTGCTCAACGCCGCGTCCTTCGGTGCGGTGATCGTCGCGCTGACCCTCATGCGAACCAGTGAGCTGAGCCCCGCGCCCCGAGCCACCGGTCGCGGTGGTGTCCGAGAAGGGTTGCGCTACGTGCGTGGGCGCCCCGACATCATGCTCGTGCTGCTGCTCGTCTTCGTGCTGGGCACCTTCGGGCTGAACTTCCAGATGACCATCGCCCTCATGGCCACCGAGGTCTTCGACCGCGGCGCCCAGGGCTACGGGCTGCTCGGCACGATCCTGGCCGTCGGCTCACTGAGCGCGGCCCTCTACTCCGCCCGGCGCAACCAGCCCCGCTTGCGGGTGCTGCTGGCATCACTGACCGGCTTCACTGTCGCCGCAACCGCAGCCGCGCTCGCCCCCACCTACTGGACCTTCGCCATCGCGCTGGCCGCATGCGGTGGGACGGCGCTCAGCGCGACGACCACCGCCAACGCGATGGTGCAGATGCGCAGCGACCCGTCGATGCGTGGGCGCGTCATGGCGCTGTACATGGCGCTCTTCGTCGGTGGTAAGCCCCTCGGTGCCCCGATCATCGGCGTCATCGGCGACGTCCTCGGTCCCCGCTGGACCGTCGGCGTCGGTGCGATCGCGGTGGGGATCACGCTGGCCGCCGTCGCCCGGTGGATGGTCAGGCACGAGAATGTCCGGGTGAGTTACTCCCACAGCCGACGGCCGCACCTGCGCGTCACCCGTCCGGCCCCCGAGGCCATGGCCGAGGTCGCGTCCCGATGACCCCGCGCTTCCGTCGGAACATGACGCTCTTCGTGCTCTTCGCGCTCGTCGTCGTCGCGGCCATCGCAGCGCTGGTCTAGAGTCCTGCGCTCGCAACTGCGTGGGCCCCTGCGATGTGGGGTGCTGGTGCGGGATGCTCAGAGTCGCTCGATGACGTGGTCGATGCAGGCCAGCAGCGCCGAGACGTCCTCGGGATCCACGGCCGGGAACGTCCCGATCCGCAGCTGGTTGCGCCCGAGCTTGCGGTAGGGGTCGACGTCGACGATCCCGTTGCGGCGCAATGTCGCCGCGATGGCGGCCGCGTCGATCTCCTCGTCGACGTCGATCGTGGCGACCACCTGCGAGCGCGCGGCCGGGTCCGTGACGAAGGGGGTGGTGTGCGCCCCCTTCGCCGCCCAGTCGTAGATGCGGGCCGAGGAGTCGGCCGTGCGGGCGGTGGTGAAGTCCAACCCGCCCGACTCGTTCATCCAGCGCACCTGCTCGTCCATCAGCGCCAGCGTGGAGATCGCCGGGGTGTTCAGGGTCTGGTCCTTGCGGGAGTTGTCGATCGCGCTGGTCAGGGACAGGAAGGCCGGGACCCACCGGTCCGTCCTCGCGAGCTCCTCGGCGCGGGCGAGCGCAGCCGGGCTGAGCACGGCGAACCACAGCCCGCCCTCGGAGGCGAAGGACTTCTGCGGGGCGAAGTAGTAGGCGTCGGTCTGCGCGATGTCGACGGGCAGACCGCCGGCGCCGGAGGTGGCGTCGACGAGCACGAGCGCGTCGGGGGCGGCGCCCTCGGGCCGCACGACCGTCGCCATGACACCGGTCGAGGTCTCGTTGTGCGGCCAGGCGTAGGCGTCGACACCCGCCTCGGCGACGGGGTGGGCCAACGACCCGGGCTCGGCCGAGCGGATGCTCGGCTCGGCGAGGAAGGGGGCACGGCTGGCGGCGGTGGCGAACTTGCCGGAGAACTCGCCGAAGACCAGGTGCTGGGAGCGCTCGCGGATGAGGCCCAGGGTGGCGATGTCCCAGAACGCGCTCGCCCCGCCGTTGCCGAGGACGACCTCGTAGCCGTCCGGGAGGGAGAAGAGCTGCGTGAGCCCCTCTCTCACAGAGCCGACGATGGAGCGCACCGGCGCCTGCCGGTGGGAGGTGCCCAGCACGCTCGTGGCGATCTGCTGCAGGTGTTCGACCTGCTCGAGACGCACCTTCGAGGGGCCGGAGCCGAAACGCCCGTCAGCGGGGAGGAGGGCGAGGGGGATGCGGATCTGGTCGCTCACGCCACGGATTGTCCCCCACGAGCGGCCGCGGCGGTCAGGGCGTCCCGGAATCCGGCGACTGGGCGATCTCGGAGGGCTTCGGCGTGCTGATGTCCACCGGCTGGCCCCACTCGCTGGCCATCACCTCCGCGGAGACACCGTTGGCCGAGAAGGACATCTTGCGGATCAGGTCGTCGTCGTCGAGCCAGACGTCGTAGAGGATCGTGTCGGCCGTCCCGGGGGCCTTCTCCATGCCGAGCTCGGCAAGGGCCCGCTGCGAGTCGACGCTGGCGGTGTAGTGCGTCGTCGAGACCCCGCCGACCTTCTCCTTGCCCTTGGTCCCGGCCTGCTCGACTCCGGCCACGAAGGCGTCGAGCTGGTTGCGCATGCTCAGGATCTGGATCTGTTGCAGAGTCTGTCCGACCGCGGGGTTGTCGGAGTCCTCCTCGACCGGGACCCACTTGGGCGGCTGCGCGAGATAGTACTGGCCGTCGACGAGGAGGTACCCCAGCTGCTGGTTGCCCAGGTCCAGGTCCATGTCGAGGGCGTTGCGTCGCAGGTCCTGCACACCCTTCGCCGCGGCGCTCATGGTCTCGTTCATCTGGACCTGCACGTCGATGCGCACGGTCGGCGTCTCCTCGACGGCCGCCTCGAGCCGGGTGGTGAACTCCTCGGGGTCGAAGGGCTTGCCCGTGTCGGTCGGCGTCGATGACGGCGCCGCCTCCTCGGGGGAGGCCGTCGACCCGGACGACGTGGACGGCGCGGCCGGCGTGGACTCGTTCTGCGGCGCGGTCGGACCCGGACCTGCACCGTCGTCCGCGCAACCGGTGATGGCCAGGGCCAGCGCGGCGGCGAGCAGGGGCGGGGTCAGTCGCACGGTGTTCCTTCGGGTCAGGCCGTGGGCAGCTGGTCGTGCCCGGCCACGTCCGTGACCGGGCGCGGGCCGTGTCCCACGTAGTTGCTGCTCGGGCGGATGAGGCGACCGGTGCGCTTCTGCTCCAGCACGTGTGCGGACCAGCCGGCGGTGCGCGCGCTGACGAAGAGCGGAGTCATCATGTGGCCGGGCACCTCGGCGAAGTCGAGCAGGACCGCGGCCCAGTAGTCGACATTCGTCTCCATCGTGCGGTCGGGGTAGCGCTCGGCCAGCTCGGCGATGGCGGCCTTCTCCAGCTCGAGGGCGACCTGGTAACGGGGTGCGCCCAGGCGCTTGCAGGTGTCGCGCAGGACGGCGGCGCGGGGGTCGTAGGCGCGGTAGACACGGTGGCCGAAGCCCATCAGGCGCTCCTTGTTGTCCAGTGCGTCCTTGACGTACTTCGTCGCGTCGCCGGTGCGCTCGACGCCCGCGATCATGTGCTGCGCACGTGAGGGGGCGCCGCCGTGCAGCGGCCCGGACATGGCGCCGACCGCTCCGGAGAGACAGGCTGCGGCGTCGGCGCCGGTGGAGGCGATGACCCGTGCGGTGAAGGTGGAGGCGTTCATCCCGTGCTCGGCGGCCGAGGTGAAGTAGGCGTCGATCGCCTCGACGTGCTTCGGGTCCGGCTCGCCGCGCCACCGGATCATGAAGCGCTCGACGATGTTCCTCCCCTCGTCGACGCGGGCCTGCGGGACCATCGGCTCGTCCTGGCCGTGAGCGGACTGGGCGATGAAGGACAGCGCCATGACCGACGCGCGGGCCAGGTCGTCGCGCACCTGCGTGTCGTCGACGTCGAGGAGGGGGCGGAAACCCCACAACGGTGCGAGCTGCGCGAGGGCGGACTGGACGTCGACGCGGATGTCGCCGCTGTGCACGGGAAGCGGGAAGGGCTCGGCGGGCGGCAGGCCCGGGTCGAAGGAGTCGTCGACGAGCAGGCCCCACACCCGCCCGAAGGAGACCTTGCCCACGAGGTCATTGATGTCGACCCCGCGGTACCGCAGGGCTCCACCGGCCTTGTCGGGCTCGGCGATACGGGACTCGAAGGCGACGACGCCCTCGAGTCCGTGCTTGACATCGGTGTCGGACATGGTTGTGCCTCCAGTTCAGCGTCTGCAGCGCCCATTGTGCACTCTCCACGCTGTGACGCACGCCCCCTGTCCCTCTCGGAACCGACGGGTAGCATTCCTCGAGGCCCACCCACGGCGTGCCGCGAGGACCGGCGAAGGCGCCGCACGAGAGAAACGACAGGAGCGCGGTGGCACGCTCACGCCTTGGCTACAGCCCGGCGCTCGACGGCGTCCGTGGCCTCTTCATGCTCTGCTTCATGGCCTACCACTTCGGGGTGGACCAGCTCGCGGGCATGTGGGTGTGCATCAACCTCTTCTTCGTCCTGTCCGCCTTCCTCATCACCCGCATCCTCGTGGACGAGAAGGTCACCCGCGGGGACATCGACGCCATGGCCTTCTACAAGCGCCGTGCCCGTCGACTGCTGCCGGCGCTCTTCCTCGTCCTCGGTTTCATCGTCACCTATGTCTTCCTCTGGGCCGACGAGACCGTGCGCCGCACGATCGGCGGCGACGTGCTGGCGACGCTCGGCTACGTCATGAACTGGCGTCTCATCGCCGAGGGCGACCAGTACTTCGGCACCCGGGGGGGAGCCTCCCCCCTTCGCCATGCCTGGACTCTGGCCATCGAGGAGCAGTTCTACGTCCTCGTGCCCTTCGTCATCCTCGGGCTGATGGTGCTCGCGCGCTCGCGCCGCCTGATCACCCTCGTGCTGCTCCTCGGCGCCGTGGCGAGCGCGGTGTGGACCGCGGTGCTCGGCTTCCACGACGCCAGCGACTTCCCCCGCGTCTACTACGGGACCGACACCCGCGCGCAGGCCCTCTTCATCGGCGCCGCCCTGGGCGTGTGGCTCGCCCCGGGGGCGAACGGCCGTGTCCCCACCTTCTCCGGGCCCGTGGTCCTCGCCGCCGGGATCGTCGGCGTGGTCTCCAGCGTCGGTTCCTTCCTCCTCGTCGGGCCGTACTCGGGGTGGATGTTCAACGCCGGCGGCATGTTCTTCTTCGCGCTCGGCTCGGCGCTGCTGGTCATCGCCTGCGTCGACGCGCGGCCCAGCTGGGTGCACACCGTCTTCGGGTGGCGGCCGCTGGCCCATGCCGGACGCATGTCCTACGGGCTGTACCTGTGGCACTGGCCGATCTGGCTGGCCATCGGCAACGGCCGTCTCAGCGACAGCGCGGTCGTGAACTTCGCGGTGAGTGCCGTGCTGACCGTGGGCATCGCCCACCTGTCCTACACCTACGTCGAGCGTCCCATCATCGCGAAGGGGGTGCGCGGCCTCTTCCCGTCCGTGCGGTCCGCGTCGGGCGTCGCCGCGGCCGTGGTGACGCCGATCGTCGTGCTGGCCGGCGCTGGTTTCGCCGTCGCACAGAGCGCGCCCGAGACCGCGGGCTCGCCGCCGATCGCGGCCGCCCCGGCCGGCCCGCCGCCGACGATCGTCGAGGACCAGCCCGAGTACGTGCCGAAGGAGCCGGCCCGCGTCGGCGTGTACGGCGACTCCGTCCCCTTCTACCTCGCCGACCGCTTCCCGACGGGCGCCTTCCCCGGCGTGACCGTGCACAACTACGCCAAGGAGGGTTGCGACTTGCTCGCCGAGCCGATGAGCTGGGCGCCGGGCTTCCAGGTGGGCAACCAGCCCGAGTGCGTCGCGTTGAAGAAGGAGTGGCCCCAGCAGTTCGACCAGGCCGACGACGACGTCCTCCTCGTCTTCGCCTCGCCGCTGCTGGCCGTGCCGCACGTCGTCGACGGCGAGCGGCTCTGGCTCGACGACGACGACTACCTCCAGCTGATCACCGACCGGCTCGACACGGTGCACGACGAGGCGATGGCCGCCGGCGCCGAGCAGGTGCAGCTGGTCAACGTCCCCTGCCGCAAGCCGGTCAAGGAGTCGATCCCCGAGGAGTTCCGCGTCGTCTTCGACTCCAGCCCGAAGATCGTGCAGGAGTACAAGGAGCCGGTGAAGATCAACACCCTCGTCGAGGACTGGGCCGCCGAGTACGACGACGTCGAGCTGATCGACCTGCACCAGGCGCTGTGCTCCGACGGCTACCAGTCGACGATCGACGGCATCCGGGTCTTCAACGACTACCTGCACTTCTCGCCCGAGGCGACCCCGATGATCTGGAACTACCTCCTGGGCCGGGTCAGCGAGAACTACCAGCAGGCCGGTCCATGAGCCTGACCCGCATCACCGGGGGGCTGACCACCTCCGCCGGCGCCCAGCGGCTCGCGGCCCTGGACGGGTACCGCGGGCTGTTCGTCGTCCTCGTGCTGCTCTACCACTTCGGGGTCACGGCGCTCGTCGGCGGCTGGGTCGGCATCAACCACTTCTTCGCCTTCTCCGGGTACCTGATCACGCGACTGCTCATCTCCGAGTTCGCCAAGAACGGCACCATCGACGTCCTGCGCTTCTACCGACGGCGGGCCGAGCGCCTGCTGCCCGCGCTGCTCGTGGCCTGCTCGGCGATCCTCGTCTCCGGTCTCTTCGCCGGGGCCGCCAACCGGCACCGCGACGCGGGGGACGTGCTCGCCACGCTGGCCTTCGTGCAGAACTGGCGTCTGGTCAGCCTGGAGGACGCGTACTTCGAGCAGGTCGGCAACCCATCGCCGCTGCGGCACGCCTGGACGCTCGGCGTGGAGGAGCAGTTCTACCTGCTCGTCCCGGCGCTCGTGGCGCTGCTCTTCCTGCTCTTCCGGCGCAGCCGCACCGGTCGCTTCGTCGTGGTCGCCGCGCTCGCCCTGGCCTCCGCCTGGTGGGCCGCCCACCTCGCCCGCTCCGGGGTCGACTTCTCGCGCCTCTACTACGGCACCGACACCCGTGCGCAAGCCCTCCTCGTCGGTGCGGGGATGGCCGTGCTCCTCGGACGGGACCATCGTGGCCGACTGGGGCGGCGCCCTTCGCTCCCGGTGACGCAGGCGATCGGCCTGCTCGGGTTCGCCATCTCCCTGTCCGCCTTCTTCATCGTGGGCCCGCGCAGCGAGTGGCTCTTCACCAGCGGCGGGATGCTGCTCTTCGCGGTCGGCGCCGGGATGATGGGGATGACCGCGACGGACCCGCGCCCGATGCTGATCAACCGCATCGCCGGATGGTCGCCGGCCGTGCTGCTGGGCCAGATGACCTACGGGCTCTACCTCTACCACTGGCCGATCCATCTCTGGCTGGGCCCGGTACTGGAGGGGCTGCCCCTCGCCGTCTCGGTGGTCGTCCAGCTCGCGGTGACGATCGGGGTCGCCTTCGTGTCGTTCCGGTGGCTCGAGGTTCCGGTGCTCCAGCACGGCTTCGGGGTGCTGCTGCCCGCCGGTCTGCGTCGGCGCCCGGCCGGTCCACGAGCCGCGCGCCGTGCCGGCGTTCCCGTGTGGGCGCTTCCGGTGGCCGCGACCGCCGTCGTGGCAGTGCTCGCGGCGTTCACCTTCACCCGGCCGGTGAGCACGGCCGACCTCGACGTGCCGCCGCTGATCGCCTCCGACGGGGAGTTCACCGACGCCGAGCCGCCGGTCGACGTCGCTCTGCTCGGCGACTCCGTGGGGGTCTCCCTGGCCAAGGGCTGGCGCGGCGAGGACTATCCCGGGGTGACCCTGAGCAACCAGGCCCGGATCGGCTGCGACCTCATCGACGCCCCACTCATCGCGGACGGTGAGCCGATGTCCGAGTTCGAGGGCTGCGAGCAGTGGCGCGACGACTGGCCCGCGCAGGTCGAGGAAGCCGGCTCGCAGAGCCTCCTGGTGCTCGCCGGCGTCCATTTCATCGGTGACCACGAGGTCGACGGCGAGCTCGTCGAGTCGCGCACCCCGCGGGCCGCCGCGCTGATCAAGCGCACTCTCACCGACATCGAGCAGCGGGCGAAGGACGCCGGAGTCACCCACGTGCAGATCGCCACGATGCCCTGTCGGCAGGTCGACCCCAACAAGCTCGACCCCGCACTGCGGCAGTTCGCCGGCCCGATCTCCGATCCGGCCAACATCGCCTGGGTCAACGAGACCGTCTCCGCGTGGACGAAGGGGGAGGGAGAGGGCGCCGAGCCGATCGACGGCGTCGAGCGCGATCTCCTCGACCTGCACGGCGCGCTGTGCGCCGACGGCTACACCGACGAGGTCAACGGCATCCCGCTGTACGCGGACACGGTGCACTTCTCGCCGGCCGGTGCCGCCACGGTGTGGACCTGGTTGACGCCGCGTCTCGTCGAGGCCGCCCACCGCTGACGCCTACGCTGACGGGATGAGCGCTTCCCCCGACGGGATCATCCCGCGCACCCCACCGAGCCCGGACCACGTCGACTACTCCGGGGAGGGCCTGGCCGAAGCAGAGGTGCCGGAGACCCCCTTCGCCCTGGTGACGACGTGGATCGACGCCGCCCGCGCGCGGCAGGTGGATCGCGGGGACGTCCCGGAGCCGCTGTCCATCGCCGTCGCGACGGTGGACGCCGACGGTCGGCCGGACGTGCGCACCGTGCTCATGCGCTTCCTCGACCCCGCCGGGCCCGGCTTCGTCACCAACCTCGACTCGACCAAGTCCCGTCAGCTGCAGGCCGCGCCGGTCATCGCCGCGACGCTGACCTGGCCGTCGATGTTCCGGGCGATCCGCTTCCGCGGGCGAGCCGAGCGCGTGGGGGAGAGCGAGGTCGACGCCTACTTCGCCGACCGCCCCCGCGGCTCCCAGCTGAGCGCGTGGGTCTCCCACCAGTCCGCGCCCATCGAGGGCCGGGAGCCGCTCGAGCAGGCGTGGGCCGAGATCGAGGCACGTTTCGAGGGGCAGGACGTGCCCCGGCCGCAGTTCTGGGGCGGGTGGCGGATCGTCGTCGACGAGCTCGAGGCGTGGGCCGGCCGCAGCAACCGCCTGCACGACCGCTTCCGCTGGACCCGCGTGGGTGACGGTGGTCTCGACGACGCGGGCGCCTGGCGGGTGCAGCGTCTCCAGCCCTGATCGTGGGTCCGCGGGTGGCGGATCGCGCTCGTCCTTGGAGCCACCCTCATCCCGTTGTCCGCGAACCACCAGCGGACCCCTCACCAGTGGTGCATCGACGCCCGGATGACGTCGGCGATGTCCTCCTCGGTGACCTCGCGCGGGGCGGTGGCGAGCAGTCGCTGCTGCTGCATCGTCCCGGAGACGATCCCGTCGACGTCCGCGTCGGTGTAGCCGATCTCCGCCAGGCCGGAGGGTTGACCGATGTCGCGCATGAGCCGCCGCAGCACGGCCGACAGCCGCTGGGGAGCGGCGACGTGCGCATCCAGCCCCTGCGGGTCCAGCCAGGCAGCCGCCGTGAGGTGCCGCTCAGGGTCGGCGTCGAAGGTCATCTCGAAGGCCGCCGGTGCCGTCGACGCGACCGCCATCCCGTGCGGGACCATCGCCTCGCTCGCGTCGTAGTCCACGGGCCGGAAGTGAGAACCGATGTCGTGGACGCGCCCGGCGACGGGGTAGGCATTGGCGTGCGGCACGTGCACGCCCGCGTTGCCGAAGCCCATCCCCGCGAAGGTCGCCGCCAGCGCCATGTCGTCGCGTGCCGAGGCGTCACCGGCCACCGCACCCCGGAAGGCGCCGGCGAGCAGGCGCATCGCCCTCTCGGCGTACAGGTCCGAGATCGGGTTGGCCCCGCAGTAGGGCACCCGTTGCTCGGCGCTCTTGTGCTCATAGCTCGAGTACGGCCGGGCGGTCCACGACTCGAGCGCGTGGCACAGGATGTCCATCCCGGCCGAGGCGGTCACGCCCGGCGGCTGGGTCGCGGTGAGCTCGGGGTCGACGACCGCGAGGACCGGGCGCATCCGCTCGTGGCTGATGCCGGTCTTGACCTTGGCGGCGAGCACGTCGAGGACGCAGATCGTCGTCGACTCGCTGCCCGTGCCCGTGGTGGTCGGGACCGCGACGACCGGCAGCACGGGGTGCTCGGGAGCACGCCCGCCGCCGACCGGCGCGTTGACGTAGTCCATCAGCTCGCCGGGATTGCTCAGCAGCAGGGACACCGCTTTGGCCGTGTCGATGCTCGACCCACCACCGACGGCGACGACGACGTCGGGGCGGGGTCCCCCCTTCGCCCTCTCGACCGCTGCTGCCAGGGACGCGTCGCTCGGCTCGACCGCGGCCGAGTCGTGCACCTGCGCCGCCAACCCGGCGGACCGCAGCGACTGCGCGACCCGCTCCGGGTGACCGGTCGCGACCAGCTGCGGGTCGGTGACCACGAGGACGGTGTGGGCGCCGAGTGCGGCGACGTCGTGGCCGATCTCGTCGACGGAGCCGGGACCGAACTTCAGTTTCGGTGCGGCGTAGGTGAAGACGGACTCGGGGACCTTCGGTGACGAGCGCTGCATCTGCGTTCCTTCCTACTCCCGGTGGACCTTGTGCTGGGCGGCCTGCGCACGCGGCTTGATCACGAGCAGGTCGACGTTGACGTGCGGAGGGCGGGTGGCCATCCAGGCGATGGCGTCGGCGACGTCCTCCGCGACGAGTGGCTCGGCGACGCCGTCGTAGACCTGCTTCGCGCGCTCGGCGTCACCCTTGAACCGGGTGAGCGAGAAGCCCTCCGTGTGGACCATCCCCGGCGCGATCTCGGTGATCCGCACCGGCTGGTCGACCAGCTCCAGGCGCAGTGTCTCGGTCATCGTGGCCAGGCCGTGCTTGGCGGCGGTGTACCCCGCTCCGCCCTCGTAGGAGACGCGGCCGGCGGTGGAGCCGACGTTGACGATGATGCCCTCGCCGGTGACGAGCGCGGGCAGCAGCGCCTGGACCATGCGCAGGGTGCCGATGACATTGATCTCGTACATCGTGCGCCAGTCCTCGACGTCGGCCGTGGCGACCGGGTCCAGGCCGTACGCGCCGCCGGCGTTGTTGACCAGGACGTCGAGGCGGTCGCCGACCTCGGCGGCCAGCGCGGCCACCGAGGCGGGGTCGGTGACATCGCAGGTGACCGCACGACCGTCGATCTCGGCGGCGAGCTCGGTGATCCGGTCGGTGCGGCGGGCGGCGCAGACCACCTCGTGGCCGGCCGCGGCGAGGGCGCGGGCGGTGGCGGCGCCGATGCCGGAGCTGGCGCCGGTGACGAGGGCGAGCGGGCGGGTCATGGGTTCTCCTCGATGACGAAGGGGGTTCAGGCTGCGGGTGCGGTGCCCGGGATCAGGTCGCGGGGCACGGCGATCCACGTCGCGGCGGCGCTCGCCAGGAGCCGGTCGCCGTCGTAGAGGGCGGTGCCGGACCAGCGCTTGCGGCCCTCGCGGCCGGTCGACCAGGCGAGCACGACGAGCTCGCGACCCACCGGCACCTCCTCGTGGACCGTCGCGACGAAGGTGCCCAGCAGCAACGGGTCCTCGTCGATCCCGGAGGCGAAGGCGCCCGGGCAGTCGAGCGCGGCGAGGACGGGAGGCAACCCCCCTTCGCCCAGCGTCACGGGTGCGGCGAGCAGACCGGGTCGCGAGTCGACCGGGCTGGCGTAGACGTGCAGGCCGTCCGGGGCATCGGGGCCGCAGACGTAGCAGCCCGGGAACGGGTGACCGGTGCGGTCGAAGGCCTCGGCAGCGGCGCGGGCCTCCTCGAGGGTGACCGGGGCAGGGACATCCAGACCGTGCCCGTCACTGCGGCGCGCGGTGCCGAGCAGGGTGTCCTCGTGGAGGAGGTGGACGGCGAGCGCATCGGGCTCGGCGACGGAACCGTCGACCTCCCAGCGCAGCGGACGGTTCAGCGGGGTGGGGGCGGTGAGGCGCACCGTCGCCGATGCCGCGCTCCCCTCGGCCGGGACGAGGTCGTCGAGGCGCTCCACGAGCAGCCCGCAGACCCACCCTCCGTTGCCGCACCCCGGAGGGCCGGCCCGGCGGTCGGAGACGGTCGTTGACATGGATGTGGTGTGCACCACGCCAACCTATCGACCTGTCGCAGACGGTCCACGAGCCGGTGGCCGGCGCCGACTGTTTCGTCGTGGCCACGCGGATCGCCGCGGCGGCCTTCGGCCCGGTCCGCAGACTGGACGGACAGGGCATGATGGGTCGTGTGAAGGATCTCATCGACACCACGGAGATGTACCTCCGCACGATCTTCGAGCTCGAGGAGGAGGGCATCCCTGCGATGCGTGCGCGCATCGCCGAGCGCCTCGGTCACTCGGGCCCGACCGTCTCGCAGACGATCGCCCGCATGGAGCGGGACGGACTCGTCAGCCTCGGGACCAACCGTCAGCTCGTGCTCTCGGAGGAGGGACAGCAGCTGGCCACCCGCGTGATGCGCAAGCACCGTCTGGCCGAGCGCCTGCTCGTCGACGTCATCGGCCTCGACTGGGAGCACGTCCACGAGGAGGCCTGCCGGTGGGAGCACGTGATGAGCGAGCGGGTGGAGCGCAAGATCCTGGGGATCCTGCCCGACCACCGCGAGTCGCCCTACGGGACGCCGATCCCCGGACTGGACGAGCTGCTCAGCGGAGAGGACGAGGTCATCGACTACCGGGAGGGCCTGTCCAGCCTGAGCGAGATCGTGGAGCAGGACCACACGGGGGACTTCCGAGTGCGGCGCATCGGCGAGACCGCGCAGGTCGACACCGACGCCCTGTCCCTGCTCACCGCTGCCCAGCTGCACCCCGGAGTGGTCGTCCAGGTCTCGGTCGACGACGAGGAGCGGGTCGTCGTCCAGCGTGACGGAGCGGACCCCGCCGACGCGGTGTCGCTGCCCCGCGGCGTCGCCGACCACGTCTTCGTGGAGTCCGTGCACCGGTGAGGTCGTGACCTTCCCCGGTGGCTTCCGTGACCTTGGCGTGACATCCCCGTGATCGCCATGTACCGTCGGGTCGTCCGCCTCCCCTGGGCGGATCCGTCGAGCGGCGCCGAGTCCTGCCACCGCGACTGACGGGTTTGGACGAACACCGCTTGGCAGGAGCGGGGGACCCACACCGGGCCATCGCAGATGCCCCTTGGGGTGAAGTCCCGCGGAGACAGGTCACCCCGGTGACGTGTCGCCACGGGACCGGGCCGCACCTCTGGCCCGAACCCGACAGCTGACCTCGTAGGCGGGAGAGGTAGAAAACTGTGTCCCACAACGTCGGGCGCCACCGCGCCCCAGGCCGCTACAACCCGGCCACCGAGATCGGCCAGATCATCACCGAGGCCGGCACGCCGCTGGCCAAGGGCTCGGCCGTCCTGGCCGCCTCAGGTGGTCTCGTGGCCGCGATCGCCATCCCCGCGCAGGCCAGCCCCCTCGACACCACGGAGCCCACGCCGCAGGCCGCCAGCGCCCTGCAGGCCAGCGGGTCCGAGCGGGCCGTCGTGGCGCTGGAGCAGACCGCCGCCGTGACCGCGCCGGCGGCGAAGTCCTCCAAGAAGGCCGCGACGTCCTTCGGCAAGGTCGGCGTCGAGCCGGTCGCCAAGCCGACCGGCCCCACCGAGGCGGAGTTGCGTGAGCGCGCCGAGCGCGAGGCGGCCGAGCGTCAGGCCGCGCAGGAGGCTGCTGCCGAGCAGGCCGCCGACGAGCAGGCCGCCGATGAGCAGCAGGCCACCCAGGAGCAGACCGAGGAGCGCCAGGAGTCCGCGCCGAGCCGCTCGCAGGAGCGTCAGGCCCCCGCGCAGAGCAGCTCGTCCGGGTCGAGTGCCCCCGCGCCGGCGCCGGCGCCGTCCTCGGGCGGTGTCATCGGCATCGCCAAGCAGTACATCGGTACGCCCTACGTCTACGGCGGCACCAGCCCGTCCGGCTTCGACTGCTCGGGCTTCACCCAGTACGTCTTCGGCAAGGCAGGCGTCTCCCTGCCCCGTACGACGACCGCCCAGCAGGCGGCCACCACGCCCGTGTCCGACCCGCAGCCGGGTGACCTCGTCTTCTTCGGGTCGCCCGCCTACCACATGGGCATCTACCTCGGCGACGGCATGATGATCGACGCTCCCAGCAGCGGCAAGTCGGTCTCCATCCGTCCGGTCTTCAGCGGCGTCTCCGGCTACGGCCGCGTCTGATCGACCTGCACGAAGGGGGCGAAGGGAGACTCTCCCTTCGCCCCCTTCGTCGTGTCTCGAGGTGACCGGACGGCGGCCTGAGTCGGGCGACCCCGCCCCTCCGTCCGCTCAGGCGGGGCAGCCGCTCATCGCTGCATGCGGCGGTAGGCCTCGCCCAGCTCGTCGATGTGCAGCAGGTCGTCCTCGGTGGTGCCGCTGCGGTAGCCGGCGCGACCGAGCATGTGGGCGGCGACCGGGGCGGTGAGGCCCTGGGCGCCGATGACGATGAGCAGCGTGGCCACGGCGCCCCAGGTGCGCACCGTCAGGGCCAGCCCCAGGAGGATGAGCAGCAGGCCGAGCGTCTGCGGCTTCGTGGCGGAGTGCATGCGGGCGAAGAGGTCGGGCAGGCGGACCAAGCCGACCGCCCCGATGAACGCGAGCAGGGCACCGAGCAGCAGCGAGAGCGCGCCGGCGATGTCCAGGAGGGCGGTCCAGCTCATTCCGGGTCCTCCTTCCGGCCCATGAAGCGGGCCACGGACACCGAGCCGACGAAGCCGGTGAGGCTGAAGACGACGAGGATCGGCAGCGAGGAGGCGTCCTCGGTGCGCACGATCTGGGTGGCGAGGATGCCGGTGATGATGACGATGATGACGTCCAGGCACAGGGCCCGGTCGAGGTTGGTGGGGCCGAGGGCGACGCGGGTCAGGGCGAGGCCGGCGGCCCCCAGGAGCAGCCCCATGGCGAGACCGAGGATGATGCTCATGCCGTCTCCTTCTCGGTGGCGCCCATGACGGCCTCGAGTTCCTCGTCGGACCCGAGCGCGCGCACGACGCGGGTCTCGACGGCGAGGACGTCCCGGCGCAGCTCCTCGAGCCCCTCGGGGGTGGTGACGTGGAAGCCGTGGACGTACAGGACGTTGGCCGTGCGACGGGCCTCGACGACGATCGACCCGGGCACCAGGGAGACGAGCGCGGAGATGATCGTCATGTACAGCTCATTGCGCACCCGCAGGTGCACCTCGACGATCGACCCGCCCTTGGGCGGATGGCGGTCGAGCGTGGCGATACTGACCTCGATCGCCGCGCTGACGAGGTCGACGAAGAAGCGAAGGGTGAGCACGAGGAGACGCCAGGGGTGGATCCGCCCGAAGTACTGGATCGACGGCAGCGGGAAGATCTGGGTGATCACCGCACCGATGATCAGGCCGTTGACGGCGTTGCCGAGGGTGATCCGATCCCACAGCAGTACCCAGACGACGGCCAGCGCGATGATGGCCCGTGGCTGGAATCCACCACGGGTTCGCGCCGAGAGGCGCCGAGAGATCCGGCGGGCGCTCATCGTCCCTCCTCGATCGGCAGCACGACCCGGACGTAGGCGTCGCGGGCGATCATCTGCTCGGCGGCCGCATCCGTGTAGCGGAAGAGCGGACCGGCGAAGAGGGAGAGGCCGATGCTGAAGGCGACCACAGCGGTGGCCCCGCCGAACATCGCGGGTGGCATGTCGCGACGCACCGCGACCGGCCTGGTCGGGGGAGTGATCGGCGTCTGCGGGCGCTGCGCGGCGACCGTGGCCCCGATGGCATCGCTGAGGCGGCCCCAGGAGGGGGTGAGAGCCGGCATCTCGAGCGTCTGGTGCTCCGCGCCGTCCAGTCGTGGCCGCCAGAAGGCGTAGCTCCACGTCTTGGCGATGGCGTAGAGGGTCAGCAGGGAGGTGACGACCGAGCCGACGACGAGCAGCCACGCCGTCGGTCCACCGACCTCGACACCGGCCTGGATGAGCGCGACCTTGCCGACGAAGCCGGAGAAGGGCGGGATGCCGGCGAGGTTCATCGCGGGCACGAAGAAGAGGAAGGCCAGGACCGGCGCACCGGCGGCCAGACCACCGAGCCGGTCGATGATCGTGGAGCCACCGGCACGCTCGATCAGGCCCGCGATGAGGAAGAGCGCCGTCTGCACGGTGATGTGGTGGGCGATGTAGAAGACGGCTGCCGACAGCCCCGCCTCGGTGGCCAGGCCGATGCCGAAGAGCATGTAGCCGATGTGGCTGACCAGGGTGAAGGAGAGCATCCTCTTGATGCCCGGCTGGGCCACCGCCCCGAGGATGCCGACGAGCATCGTCACCAGGCCGGCGCCCATGATGAGGTGCTCCAGCGGGGAGTCCGGGAAGAGCAGGAACTGGGTCCGGATGATCGCGTAGATACCGACCTTGGTCAGCAGGCCGGCGAAGACCGCGCTGACCGGGGCGGATGCCGAGGGGTAGCTGTCCGGAAGCCAGGCGGACATCGGGAAGATCGCGGCCTTGATCCCGAAGACGGTGAGCAGGAGCAGTTGCAGGGCCAGCGCGACGGTCGAGTCGATGTCCGGCAGGCGCATGGACAGCTGGGCGAGGTTGACCGTGCCGGCGGCCGCGTAGACGCCGGCGACGGCGACGAGGAAGAGGAAGGAGGAGACCATCGAGACGATGACGTAGGTGGTCCCCGCGCGGATCCGCGTGCCGCTGCCGCCGAGCGTGAGCAGCACGAAGGAGGCGAAGAGCAGCATCTCGAAGCTGACGAAGAGGTTGAACAGGTCCCCGGCGAGGAAGGCGTTGGACACGCCTGCCGAGAGGACGAGGTAGGTGGGGAAGTAGATCGCCAGTGGAGAGCCCTCGTCACCGTCGGCCACTCCCTGCCCGATGGCGAAGACCAGCACGCTGAGGATGACGAAGCTGCTCACCAGCAGCATCAGCGCCGAGAGCCGGTCGGCGACGAGGGCGATGCCCAGCGGTTCCCGCCACGCCCCGAGCCACAGTGCCATCGGCCCCTCGGTGTGCGTGTGCCACATCAGCAGGACGGCGACGGCGAGACTGGCGCTGAGGACGAGGAGGCTGATGGCCAGCTGGGCCCGTTGGGAGCGGCGGGCCACGAGGGTCAGGGCCGCGCCGAGCAGCGGGAGCAGCACGGGCAGGGGGAGGACGTTGACCATGCTCATGCGGTGGCGTCCTCCTCGTCTGCCTCGGTGGTGGACTGGGTGTCCGGGTCGTAGGTGCTCGACGTCTGGTCACGCTCGGCGAGCCGCTTGATCAGCTCGTCCTCGGCGTCGTCGGGCACGTCGTCGCTGCCGGTGATGCGCCACTGCCGGTAGGCCAGCGACAGCACGAAGGCGACCGATGCCAGCGCGATCACGATCGCGGTGAGGACCATCGCCTGCGGCAGGGGATCACTCATCTCCTCAGGCGGTCGGGCGCCGACGAAGGCCGCCCCCTTCGCCGGGCCGGAGGCCACGAGGTACAGGGCGGCGACGCCGTTGCTGGCCAGCACGATGCCGAGCAGCACCCGGGTCAGGGCGCGCTCCAGGAGGAGGTACGCCCCGGCGGCGACGAGCACTCCGGCGACGATGACGAGGGTGAGGCTGGGTTCGATGGCATTCATGCGGCGACCTGGTCCTCCTCTGCGTGTCGGTCCACGCCGGCGCCGAGGGAGCGCACCACGTCGAGCGCGAGCCCGGTGACGATGAGGTAGACGCCGATGTCGAAGACCAGCGCGGTGACGAACGTGACCTCGCCCCAGAGCGGCAGGGTGACGTCGAGGACGTAGGACTGCAGGACGGTCCCACCGAAGGCGAGGGGGAGCAGCGCGGAGATCGCCGACACGGCCAGGCCGGCCCCGAGGACGGCGCCGGCGTCGACGGGGGCGGCGTGGTCGAGCTCGTAGCGGCCCCCGGCGAGGTACCGGGCGAGCAGCGCGAGCCCCATGGTGAGGCCTCCGGCGAAACCACCGCCTGCCTGGTTGTGCCCGGCGAAGAGCAGGTAGAGCGAGAGCGCGATCATCACGTGGAAGACCAGTCGCGTGGCGGTCTCGAGGATGACCGAGCGGCGCTCGCGCGGCATGGTCGAGGCGACCGTCTTCTCGTAGTCACCGCGGCGGGTCCAGGTGCGCTCGATCTCGTGGGAGCGCAGGAAGACGAGGCTGGCGATGCCGGCCGCGGCCGCGACGAGGACGGTGATCTCGCCGAGGGTGTCCCAGGCGCGGATGTCGACGAGGGTGACGTTGACGACGTTGCGACCGTGACCGAACTCGTAGGCCTCCTCCGGGAAGGCCGTGGAGATCGGCGCCTCGCGCCGTGCGTTGGCGGCGACGACGGTCAGGATGCTCACCGCGGCGCCGAGGCTGCCGGCCAGCACCATGCGCCAGTAGCGACGCCAGGGGCGGCGGGTCGTGCGGGGACGGTGGCGGAAGTCCGTGGGGAGCCTGCGCAGGACGAGGACGAAGAGCACGAGCGAGAAGGTCTCGACGAGGATCTGCGTCAGCGCCAGGTCAGGTGCGCCGTGCACCTGGAAGAGCAGCGCGAGACCGTACCCGGTGAGCCCGACGAACATCACCGACTGCAGACGGTTGCGCGAGCGGACCGCGAGGATCGTGGCCGCGATGATGAAGAGGGCGACGGCGACCTGGGTGAGGTTGTCCCACAGCCGCACCGACGACCCGGACAGGGCGGAGGCGGCGACGATGCCGGGTAGGACGATGACGACGGCGAAGATCGTGCCGAGGTAGGTCGGCAGCGACCCGCCCTGGGAGAGCGCGGTGATCTCGACGGCGAAGCGGTCGAGGGCGCGCATGAGCCGCTGGTAGACCCGCTCGGCATCGACCACGTGGGGGAGGGCGGCCTGCAGGCGGGCGAAGGGGGCCCGCCACACGAAGAGGAGCGCGCCACCGGCGATGGCCAGGGCGGACAGGCCGAGGGCAGGGGTGAACCCGTGCCACAGGGCCAGCTCCTCCGGCGTGCTGCCGGGCAGCGTCTCGACGTGGGGTGCGAAGGTCTCGGTCAACCACCCGCCCATGAAGCCCTCGACCACGGTGAGGACCGCCAGGCCCACCGGGGCGATGAGCAGTGCGTTCGAGGCGGCGAAGGGGGTGGGGCCGGCGGAGGCACCCGTCGTCGACTTCGTCATGAACGCGCCCCAGATGAATCGGGCCGAGTACGCGGCGGTCAGGGTCGAGCCGAGACCGAGACCGACGACCAGGAAGGCCCCGCCCCAGGGGCCGAGCGGGGAGCCGATGGACTCGACGGCCGCCGTCAGGGACGACTCCTTGGCCACGAAACCGATGAAGGGGGGCAGCCCGGCCATCGAGGCGGCCGAGATCGTGGCGGCGGTCGCCAGGACCGGGAGGCGTCGGCCGAGTCCGTGCAGCTCGGTCAGGTCGCGGGTGCCGGTCCCCTTGTCGATGATGCCGACGGTGAAGAAGAGGGTGGACTTGAAGAGCGCGTGCGAGAGGACGAGCGCGAGCGCGGCCAGCGCCGCGGCCTTGGTGCCGACACCGGCCAGCGCCGTCATCATGCCCAGCTGGCTGACCGTGCCGTAGGCGAGCAGCAGCTTGATGTCGTCCTGCCGCAGGGCGCGCCAGCCGCCGATGAGCATCGTGCCGATGCCCAGCCCGATGGTCAGGATGCGCCAGCCGGGGGTGGTGGCGAAGATCGGAGCCAGCAGGAGGATCAGGTAGATGCCTGCCTTGACCATCGAGGCCGCGTGCAGGTAGGCGCTGACCGGGGTCGGTGCGGCCATCGCACCGGGCAGCCAGAAGTGGAAGGGGATCTGCGCGGACTTCGTCAGGGCGCCGACGAGGACGAGCACGACCGCGATGGTCGTCAGGGTCCCGGCCGGCGGCGGGTCGGCGAGCATGGCACTGATCGTGTAGCTGGAGGTCTCGCCGAGGACGACCGTGCCCACGAGCATGGCCAAGCCGCCGAAGGTGGTCACCAGGAGTGCCTGTGTGGCCGAGCGGCGGTTGGCCGAGCGCACCGGGTTGTGGCCGATGAGGGTGTAGCTGAAGATCGTCGTCAGCTCCCAGAAGACGTACAGCGCCAGCAGGTTGTCGGCCAGGACGAGGCCGAACATCGCGCCCGCGAAGGCGACGAAGACGCCCGTGAAGCGCCAGAGGCTGGGGTCGTCACGCCGGAAGTACCAGGCGCAGTAGACCAGGGCGAGGGCACCGACCCCGGTGACGAGGAGGCCCAGCAGCCACTGCAGGGCCCCGAGCTGGAGGGTGAAGTCCATACCGAGTGAGGGCACCCACTCGACGTTCTCGCTGATCACCCCACCGCCGGAGACGGCCGAGGTCTGGGCCAGCAGCCACACGAACGCCGCACCCGGCACGAGCGCCAGGACCAGGAAGGAGCGCCGGTCGAGGACTCTGGTCAATCCGGGCGCCACGGCTGCTGCCACGAAGTGGGCGAGCAGCAGCAGGGTCACGAGGGCCTCTCGACGTGGTCCGGGGGACGGGACCACAGGTTACCGGCTGACCGTCGGCGGCTCATGCGATCCCGCATCGAGGGTAGCCCGGTCCACGAGTGCCCCCGGCTGGATTCGAACCAGCGACACCTTCTTTAGGAGAGCAGGCTGGGACCTAGATGTCTGGCTTCCCTCCCGGATCTACCGGGGTAACCGTGAGAACTGGACATGGTCGCGCGGGTCGATCTGGGCGGACATGTGCCCATTCTGTGCCCGCCCTGGCGGCCAGACCACGTTGACGGACAGAGAGAGGCGCCGACCCGATAGCGGAGCAACGGAGGCCGAAGCTGCTGGCGATCAAGCGGTCGTATGCGGGAAACCGGTACACCACATGTGCGGGAGCACATACCTGAAGCGGTTCACCAGTTACCGCTTGATCGGCAGCCGTGAAGGCCGCACTGTGTAGCGGCGGGTCGTCGACTCGAAGGTGGGGCACTGACCAAGGTGGTTGGTGCCCTTTCGTCGTGTCCGCCGGGCAACGGAGGGCGCGTAGGCGGGGGTGCGCGGAGGGCGAGGAACGAGCCCGGAGCGCGGGGGTCCCTGCCGGAGCGGCCGGAGGACGACCGGCGGACGCGGGCCGGAGGCCCGCCTTGAGTCAGTAGGGAAAGTCATCACACGGACGTTCGAAGAATTGCTGTCCTGTCCCGGTAGGTGCTTGACGCTCGTGTGTCAGTAGGT
Source organism: Janibacter sp. A1S7 (assembly GCF_037198315.1). Classification (NCBI taxonomy): domain Bacteria; kingdom Bacillati; phylum Actinomycetota; class Actinomycetes; order Micrococcales; family Intrasporangiaceae; genus Janibacter; species Janibacter alittae. The sequence continues at coordinate 357,984 of NZ_CP144913.1, forward strand.
GGTTGACACTCGAGCCATTTGATGCTGGATCGGTCCTTGGGGTGGACTTTTCGGCCATTTCTAGGGGTATTGGTGGGCTGAGTGACCCACCTCGGTGGCACGAGTCAGGTCTCACGGGCAACCCGAGTGGTCGGAGTTAGCCGGTGCGTGATCCCGTTGCGGCGGCAGAACTTGTCGAACAACAGGGTCTCCGTCGAAGTCAACGCGGAGTAGGATCTGGAGGTCTCCCACTGCCTTCTCGGACCACTCCGCTGACGCTCCTCCATGGAAGCCAAGGGTGGCCTGCAACTTCACGCCCAGGGTCACGTTTCGGCTGGCTTCCTCAGTCAGGTTAAGGCGCAGGGTCTGACTCTTCTTCTGCACTCCGTCACGAACTGTCCCAAGCAGGTGGCTCATAGCGGGGTCGTGGCTCAGTCGCTTTTCGATGACCAGAGCTTCCGCCTTGGCAAGATTTGCTTCGGCTGGAACGTTATGTGAGCCAACCTCAAGAAGACGACGAAACTTTCTCGATGCCTGGCGGTCGAACGAGGCTTCAGCGTCCACAAGTGAGTGTTTTCCGTCCGCTCGGATTGTAAACTCGTCATCGCCTTGATGGACCAGCAGCTCCTCTACCGAGAACGATGACGCACCGAGAATTCCCGCGACACGGTCATAGATGAGCAGCTTGTCTAGTGCGAAGACTTCTCGGGCTCTCTCAACAGGCTCGTAGTGCTCAGGGTCAAACGGGCTTTGAATCAAAATGGCCTCCACCTCGAGCAGGCCGCGCTCATATAGTTGCCGGTCTAAGACCCCTGAGGGTCGGCGGCTAGGAGGAGTGACCGATGCGACGTGATTGCACCGCGCGCGGGGGGCATCGTTCCGTGGAAGAACTGCGACAACTCTTCGGCGATGTTCGGGCGTTGCTTGCAGGCTCTTGCTTCGAGTGGCTTTGGATGCAGCCGCCTCAGGTGAAGCTTCTACTTCCCTCGCGGCACGGGCGACGTCTGCATTGGTGAAGGCATCGCGAACCTTTCTCACCACGGGGCCCTCCAGGGTCGAAGAGGCACTCTTCACGAACTCACCTTGGTCGCCCAGGAAGGTGAGCAACTCTTTCGATGAGAGCCCCAGCTCCCTCGCCAGTTCATGAACTCTCACTTTGGCTTTGGCCATGATTCCTCCTGTGCTAGTCATTAACTGTCACTCGTGAGAACCGACTCGCATGCCGTCCACGTTCCATTCTGATGGCGCAGATGGCGCAGGGGTGCTCCCAGTGACTGTCCATCTCCGCGAATGCTCTGGCCGAGACTTCCTCTGTGGACGAGTCGGCGAGGTCCTGATGGTGGCCCGACAGAAGGTCGCGGTCGGCCGTCAGTACGTCCAAGCGACGGCGACGATCCACGTCTCCGAGACGAACCTGGCCATCCTGCTGCCCGACGGAGACACCAAGGTCGTGCGCCGGACCAACGAGCAGGCCGTGCGTAGCATCAAGGGACAGCGGCCGCAGACCGCTGACACCCCAATTTCCTAGGCCGAACGTCAAGGACGTGGTGACACAGATCCGTCAAGGCCCTACTGACTCAAGACACGTTCGAAGAATTGCTCGGTCGTCCGATAGGCCGGATTTAGCCGCCGAGCGGGGGGAGGGTCGCGCTGATTAGGCTCTGCAGAGCGTCGTACGCCGCGTTGGTGGTCATGCCCGCCGCGAGCGTATAACCCCCCTGCCGGACTTTCTCAAGCCAAGAGGAGACCTCGGGTCCCTGCGTGCCACCGTCCTGGTCGATAGCCCGTTGCAGGTCTTGCGTCGCTGCGTCGTCAACGATGTCGTTCACTTCACGGAGTAGCGTCTTCACGTCTCCTGCAGCGACGGTGGCTTGATTGCCCGTTCCGCTGGCTAGTGCATTGCCACTTCCTAGGACGAGGGAGGCATGATCGCCTGTTAGATGGATCGTCACGTTCTCGACTGCAGCGGCGACCTCGGGGCTTGTTTTCACTGTAGGTCCGCCCAAGGTGCCGGCGTCGGTGGATGCGCCTTCGAGGGCCAACACCAGCCGCAACGCTGTTGTTTGCACCTGATCCATCACGGTGGTCAATCGAGAGCGTGGTACGAGCAATTCTGCTGTGTCGAGAAGCATGAGTTCGACAGTCCCCATCTTGCCTTCCTCGATCGCCTTTCGAGCCTCATGCACCCAGAAGTGAGGGAGCGGCATTCGAGGGTCGTTGTCCGCGCTCTGAAGGGCGGCGAGTTCGGCGACGGACTGCCTGAGGTCGCCCCACCCCTGTTCCATGGTGGGGCGCAGGCCCTCTGCTAGGTCCCACGGGCCGACGATGATGCTGCGCGAACTTCCCATGGGTCCTGCGAAGTTTAGGCGAATTGTGGGCGTGGCCCTTCGGTACTCCGGCACAGGGTCGTTGGGCCCATAGCCATCCAGCTCGGACGTTAGCCATTGAGACAACTCATCTGCCTGGATTCGAGATGCCACAACCATGAGTCGACGAAGTGCACCTGGCAGTTCAGTCGTTGATCCACTCAACTCGTCGATCGCCTTGGTCAGCGGATTTGTCACTTTACCCCTCCGGTAATCAGCCAATGGGCGCACGCCACGTGGTCCAAGAGTGCCTCGTTCTAGCCCAACTGTGCCATCAACACTGATATTGCCCCGCGAGGACCGACAAGGCCGCTCCTTGCCTGTGGATAAAGATCCGCGGCCAGGGCTTGTCTCTGGTGTGCTGGGTTGCAGGCAGGGGTCCTCGAGACGGGCGGCACCTCCTGCCGCGTGAAAGATGCGTAGTGCGCTGTGCGCTGCGTACTGTTGTTGATGGGGCAGGTGGTCCCGCAACTGATCTGGAAGAGGGAGTGCTTCTCATGATGGGTTTCACCGTTTCGTCGCTGGTCGCCGCGGTGTCGGCGGACATCGTCAACACGGACGGGCTGAAGGGAGAGCTCTTCGGCCTCCTGGGAATTGGAATCATCGCGGTTGGTCTGGTCGCGCTGTTCGCGTTCGGGACGAAGAAGTCTGGCGTCCGGGATCTGCTTTCGACGCTCGGTGGCGTCCTGATCGTGTTCCTGATCGTGGGCCTTGCCGGGCTGGTCGGAACGTCGACCGGTCGCGACATGGTCTCGGCGATCTTCAACTTCTGAGGTCGACCGTGCGACTGACCACAGATGACCGCGTGTGGCGCTTTCAGGGGCGCCTCGTCGAGGTGGACGGGATCGAGATCCCCATGCATCCGCGCTACGTGGCGGTGTTCATCTTCCTTGTGGCTGCGCCGGTTCTGGCGCTGCTCTTCTCGCCGCTCGGCTGGTTCCTGGCCAGTGTCTCTGGTGCTGTCTTCGGCGGCATCGTCGCGTGGGTCCTCGCCGACTTTGTAACAGGCGAAGTGCCGGTCGGGGCATGGCTGCGGATCATCCGCTCCGAAGTGGAGGCACAGCGGCGGTTTCGACGTGACCGACTCAATCACGACGCGAAGGTGGGTGACCTGCGGTGATGTTTGGCAAGGCAAAGAAGTCCCCGCCCAAGAGGCAGGGACTGGATGTGTCGCTACCGAAGTCCTACGACTGGCAGCTGACCGGACTCTCTGGCCACGTGACGACGGCCCGGGGCGAGGTGCGTGCGTGGTACGTCCTCCGTGAGGTCGACTGGGAGTTCCTCTCCACTGACCAGCGCGAAGCACACATCCACAACGCTGCACGAGTGCTGACGGGACTGGCGGGACGCAGTGTCCACGAGCGGGTTTCGTCGATGCCGTTCGCGGCTTCGATGTGGGCAGCAGCTCTTGACGCCTCGACGCCGAAACCTGTCGACGAGGCCGCATGGCGGGAGTACTTGGCCGGAGGCCAGCGGGTCCTCACTTCTCGTTCGCTTTCCGCGACTCCGGTGCTCTGGGGCATTTCTGTGGGCAACGAGTCGACCGTGGCTCGGGTCCTGGGCGGTCTTCGCGCGGAGGACCGGGCTGGCCGAGCCTCGGCGCGGTTGAGTGCCGACATCGAGAACCTTGACGCCCTTATGGAGTCGATCGGGCGTCCCGCGACGCAACGCGAGGTGGAGTGGCTGGTTTCGCGGTCCCGAGGCCTCGGCCTGCCGAACCCGTCGCCATCGTGGGCCGCCGGCGCAGAGCCGGTCGACGTCTTCGACCTGGCAGGCGTGATGGACCAGGTCGAGGTTCATCCCGGACCTGTTGGGTCGCGCACGGTGCGTTTGGTCGGGTCGCCCGACCGTTCAAAGACCGTCGACCCGGTGGAGACACACGTGGCGGTGTTGTCGATGGCCCGCATGGAGGACCGCTCGATCCCTGAGACCTCACCGCCCTGGGCGGCCTACGCGCGCCGCTTCGGCGGGTTCGAGATGTCGTCGCACTTCCTTGTCCGCGAGGGGCGGTCGGCCGCCAAGGACGTCGAGAAGCGCTTGCAGCTGATCCACGACCAGAAGGACCAGTTCCAGCGTGCCGGCTCGCGCATGGAGCCGCCGATGCTCGGCCAGGCGCACAAGGCGGCTCGTGCGATGAAGCATGAGATGGAAGAGGGTTACGGGACGGAGTCGACCCGCATCTACGCGTACGTGCGGTTTGCCGTCGCGGGGCCAACGAGCAAGCAGGCGCTCGAGCGGGCTCAAGGCCTGATCAAGCATTACGAGGCCGAGCGGATCGACCTGAAGTACATGCGCAACGTCGAAGGTGCCTACCGGGAGTTCGTGCCGGGAGAAGGGATCTCGACGACTGCCCACCTTCGTCACATGCCCGTGGCTACCTACGCGGCCGGGCTGCCGAACGTGTCCAGCCGTCTCGGTGACCGTGAGGGGCACCTGATCGGCTCGACCGTCGGCGCCGGTGGCCACCCCTTCATCTGGGACATGCACCAGGGCATGGAACAGTCCTCCCGTTCGGGCCTGACGCCACTCGTCTCAGGCTTGGGAGGGGGGAAGTCCACCCTCATGGGCCTGCTCGCAGCGCTCGAAACGCTGTCGAACGTATCCACGACGATCTTCGACCCGTCCGGCCCCTTGGCTCGACTGACGAAGTGGGAGCCCATCGCATCCGTCTCGAGCGCGTTGAACCTGCTCGATGCCGCCGAGGGGACGTTGTCCCCCTTCGGTGTGGTCGTGGACCCGACGGCGGAGTCGGTCGAGGCAGATGAAGCCGTGCAGGAGAAGCTGCGGACGCTCGCCACCCGAAGGGAGCGGAACGAGTACCTCGAGCAGAAGTGGCGGGACGCGCGGCAGGTGGCGCGAATGGAGCGCTCGGCGCTGGCCCTGGACGCGATGCGCAGCATCCTCCCCGAAGGGGTGATGTCCGGGGCCATGACGGAGGTTCTGCTCTCTCGGGCTCTGTCTCAGCAGGAGAGCAGCCAGGACGGATCCTTGGCGGACGTTGTCGAGCTGCTCGCGGATCGGGCGCTCTTTCCTGAGGAGTTGGCGCGCACCCTGTACGAGAGCCTGCGCCAGATGATGGAGCACCCGCGCACGCGACTGTTCTTCAACCCTGGCACGCAAGCGCAGTCATCGTCGCGCCTGCTGGTCATCACTCTTCCGGGCATGAGCCTGCCGAAGCAGGAGGCGGAGCGCTCCTCGTGGTCCGTGGATGAACGCTTGTCGGTCGCCGTGCTCAACCTTGCCGCGCAGTTTGCCTCGTCGCGGATCTACTCCGGCGGGATGAACGAGCGGAAGTTCGTCGGCTTGGACGAGGCTCACCGTCTCTCCCAGTGGGCATCGGGACGTAACCTCTTCGCCCGTCTCGAACGGGACAGCCGGAAGTGGAACGCGCGGATCGTGACTAGCTCCCAGGACCGCCACACGGCCTTGTCGGCGCAGTCCGCGTCGAAGGCGCTGATCAGCGACGCTTTCATCGGAGCACTGGACGACCCGGACCAACAGGAGGACGCCCTTCGCCTCATCGGGGTGAAGACCGGGGTCGGCTATGAGCGCACCTTGGGCAATCTGCGATCACCCGAGGGGACGCCCGAGAGTGCCGCATATCGCGACTTCGTGGCCCGGATCAACGGCAAGGTCGGTCGATTCCGAGTGAATCGGGATGTGCTGCCGGGCCTGTGGGAGCTGCTCGACACTCGCCCGAAGGGGCAGGAGCGCCGCAACGTCGGCGTCGCCAGCGAGCTGGAGTGGGTCTGATGCGCACCGCGTGCCGAGTGCTGCTGTCCCTCGTCGTCGCTGGGCTGTGTGCCCTGACCGTCGGGGCAGTGCCGGCCACTGCTGCACCGGACCCCTTCGGGTGCGAAACGGCACCGGTTGCTGACGCACCTACGGACGGACTCGCCGGCTGGCTGCTGCCTGCACCCAATACTCCGCCGACGAAGGTCAACCCGACCTCAGGTGCGAGCCTGCTGCAGAACCATGGGATTGCTGGCCTGTCCTGGTTCTCCTTCGACGACGACTGCGACTTCGGCGTCGGGGATGTGACCGATAAACCAGGCGAGGTCATGAACGGGATCGCGTCATCCATCTTCCTGCCTGCAGTCCTGTCGGCGGGCGCGACGGTTTCGGCTGGCAACGCTTTCGGCAATCCCGATTGGCTCGACTTCCTCGATCCCGTCTTGCGGCACACCTCGACCGCGATGGCCCAGGCATTCGCGGAACCACTCATGCCGCTGTTCATCCTTGTAGCGGCACTGTCGGGGCTCGTCTTCGCGGCCCGCCGGGAGGTGAGCAAGACCCTGAAGGTACTCGCCTTCGTCCTGATCGGGTTCTGCGTCGTCGGGCTGACCGTGGGCTGGCCGGTCAAGGCCGCCAAGGCAACCGACGACACGGTGTCCGCGGTCGTGCTGACTGGGCAGAAGAACATCATCAGCGGCGTGGACGAACCGCCCTCCGTCGCCGACCGTGAGCAGCCAGGAGCCGTCTTCATCGGTCCGCTGTACAAGGCGCTGGTGTGGGACGTGTGGTTGCGCGGACAACTCGGCTCCGACGACTCCGCGGTGGCGCAGAAGTACGGCTATCAGCTCTACGCCTCGCGCACCCTCACCTACACAGAGCAGGCGCAGGTCAACCGCGACCCCAGCGGCGCGGGGAAGAGGATCTACGAGCAGAAGAAGGAGGCCTTCAAGGAGGTCGCGGAGAAGATCAAGAAGGAGGACCCCGGGGCCTACCATCACCTGACGAACGCCAACTTCGGGCAGCGCATGGGCCTTGCCATTGGGGGCTCACTGATTGCCCCCATGGCGTTTTCTCTGCCGTTCCTCGCCTTCGTGCTGCTCCTGCTGTGCTTCCTCTACTGGCGCTTCACGGTGATTTTGGGGCCGATGCTCGGTGCGGTGATGGCGATGATGCCCTCGGTTGCACGGTCGGTCGCGCGCAAGCTTTGTGCGGTCGTCCTCAACACGGTGATTTTCGGCCTCGGCGCGGCGGTCTACATCGCCTTGGCGCGCTTCATCACAGAAGCCCACGAGATCCCCTTCGGGTGGCAGTGCCTGTCCATCGCCGTCCTGACGCTCGTGGGATGGATCGTGCTCCATCCCGTCCGAGCCCTGACCCGGTTCACCGCGCTCAACATGCCGGGCGCCGACGGCCAAGCAGCCAGCGGCGCGTTGAGCATCGCCAAGACCGTGTTCACGGTTGCCGCAGGTACAGCGCTGGGTGAACGAGCTGCAGACGACGACGACGAGGAGGACGGCGGAGAACAGAAGTCGTCCAAGCGCCCAGACCGGCGGATCACCCACCAGTGGAAGGAAGGCGAGCAGGCCACCGGGGATCTGGGTACCGCTAACGAGCCGAGCCTCGACATGGCGCCGCTCGAGCCGGAGACCTCAGCGCCCTTCACGGACGGCATCCCAACTCAGCGCGAAATCATTGAACGGGAAAGGGACGACTCGGCAGAGACGCTCGTGGTGGCCCAGGTTGACGCATCCTCCATCGAGACGCCCGAGGGGACCGACGATCACACTGCGTCGGACTCGGAAGCGGTGACAGTCGCCAAACCTCCACCACCTGTGGTGCTCATCGAGGAAGGCACGGGTGAGCCGGTGGAGCAGGTCGAGCCGGTCGCTGTGGTCGCGCCCGCATCCGAATCGGTTCCGGTTCGATACGACGACGGCATACCCGCCCAAGCGAATCCTGAGGAGGCCGGTTGGGTCTTCTACGACGCCTCGACGAAGGAGTTCGTGACCAGCAATGGCAACGACGAGGTGGAGCGGGGTGAAGCGTGATGAGGAGCATGGGGCAGGTCGTGAGAGTCGTCCTCGCCGTCGTTGCGCTTGTTGCCGCGGCTGTCGTTATCAAAGTCGCGCCGGATCCTGATCGTGGAGTTGCGACACCCCCAGAGCCGGTGGCTGCGTACCCGAGCACGGGAGTAGCCCCGGAGGAGGAACAGGTCGCGTCACCGTCATCAAGCGAGGCGAGCGAGGAGGTTCGCTGGGAAAGGACCGCTCGCTCGTTCATCAGTCGATACGACAACACGAAGGGAGGGCGCGCCGCGTGGTTGCGTCGCCTGCGCCCCGTCGTCAGCCAGGACGTTTACTCAGGGCTGCAGACCGTCCGTCTGGCGAATCTCCCTTCGGGGACGTTTACGGCAGGTGAGGTCCTGTGGAGGGCTGAGGTCGGCGGGACGATGCGATTCCCCCTTCGTGGCGGTCCACTTCGCGGGCTCGACGTCACGGTCTCCGCCAGCGATGAAGGGACCTTACGCGTGACGGGGTTCGTCCCAGTGCCAGACCAGCAGCAGGTGGCGTGATGGATCCGTGGATCGCCGGAGCGCAGCTGGCGTGGCGGTATCGACGCATCGTGCTGGCCGCACTGGTCGTGTTTGCCGTGGCCACGTGGCTGTTCCTCCTCACGGTCGTCGCTGCTGCTACCGGCGGTTTCTCCGCTCCTGAGGAGGGAGCGACTGGTCGGGATGCGTCGATCACGTGCGTGGGGGCGCCCTCGAAGGAGCTCAGCCTGTCGCAGGAGCAGGCGGCCAACGCAGCGAAGATCATCGCCGTGGCGCAGCGGTTGAAGGTCTCTCCGCGCGGTCAGGTCGTGGCCATCGCCACCGCCCTGCAGGAGAGCTCTTTGCTCAACCTGAACCACGGTGACCGGGACTCGCTCGGGCTGTTCCAGCAGCGACCCAGCCAGGGCTGGGGGTCACCTGCCCAAGTGCGCGACGTCGTGAAGTCCACCGAAGCGTTCTTCGGTCGCGCCACACACACGGACAACCGAGGCCTGCTCGACGTCCAGGGTTGGGAGTCCATGCCAGTGACCGTGGCCGCGCAGACCGTGCAGGCTTCCGCGTTTCCCGAGGCGTACGCACGGCATGAAGCAACCTCGGTGGCCATCGTCGAGACTGCCAGCGGTGAAACCGGACTCTGCGAAGACGTGTCTGTGGGCGGATCTGGCAAATGGAGGGCACCCCTCCCTGCTGATGCTCTGGTGCCTGGGTCTCCCTTCGGCATCCGCCTCCACCCGATCACAGGGGTTGCGCGCATGCACGAGGGGACGGACTTCGCCGCGCCCCTGGGCACGCCACTCCATGCCATGAGCAGCGGCAAGGTCGTGCACGCCGGCCCGATGGGGGGCTACGGAAACCTCGTCATCGTCGACCACGACGGAGGCATAACGACGCGGTACGCGCACATGAGCCAGGTCGACGTGAGGCCGGGGCAGACGGTCAAGGCTGGGCAACGGATCGGGGCAGTCGGGAGCACAGGTCAATCCACTGGGGCGCACCTCCACCTCGAGGTCCGTGTGCGCGAGGAAGCCGTGAACCCGCTGCCGTGGTTGCAGGGCAAGGGGCTCGACCTGAACGGAAAGGGATCCTGATGTGGAAGGAAATCCGGCGATACGCTGGCGCAATGACGGGCGAAGTGGCTGACCTCTTGAGACGCGCACGCTCTGCCTCCGCCGAGGTCGAGGAGTTGGAAGCGTCATTGTCTGCCGCCCTAGAACGTCGCAACGACTTGTTCCTCGAGATCGCCGGCACCGGCATGTCCGCAAGCCAGATCAGTGAAGCCGTGGGGGGAAAGATCGGCACGAGCGGCGTCCGGTACGGCATCCTGAAAGCTCGCCAGTCTCGCTGAGGAGGGGATGGGCATGCGGAGCATCGCGAGGTATCCCGAGGTCCGGGGAGACGGCTCGCTGTGGGTTCCGCTTGCTCCGCCGCCCGCGCCGACGTATCGGCAGCTCTCGCCCCAAGACTCTGGCATTGCCGGTGCACGGGCGGTGGTGTCGTACTCGACAGAGTGGCTCACGGAGTTGCGGGTTCTCACGGATCCCTACGAGCAGAGGGAAGACGGCTCGCGGTGGGTGGTTCAGCTGTGTGATGAGGGTGCATGGCACGACTTCGATCGGCACGGTATCGATCCGATCAGCGCTGAGCGGTTGGTCGCCTCCGTAAGACTTGTCTTCGTCTTGGACTCAGTGTGACCACACGGGCTGTCGGCCCCGAAGGCTAGAGTCTGCCTCAACTTGGTGATTTGGCAATGGGGGTGTGGAGTGACGCTGGCCGTCGAGGAGTTGGTTGTGAGGTCACGCGAACGAGTGAAGGCCCACGGCGAGGTCTTTACGCCCCGCTACATGGTCGACCAGATGCTCGACCTGGTGAGCGAGGACTTGGAATCCAGCCCCGACTTCGTTGACAAGACCTTCCTCGAACCGTCGGCCGGGGGCGGCAACTTCCTCGTGGCGATCCTGCGACGCAAACTGCAGGCGATCGAGAAGCGCTTTCCGGCCAATGAGTGGGCGCAGGAGTCGCTGTTCGCGCTGGCGTCCATCTACGGCATTGAGTTGCTAGAGGACAACCACCAAGAGGCAAAGGCGATCATGCTCGCGGAGTTTCTCGGCTTTCACCGCGACCACGGCACCCCGTGCAGCAATCGCACCAACCTGCACCGCGCTGCAGCCTTCCTCATCGACACCAACATCGTCCACGGGAACACTCTGACCAGTCAGGACTGGCGCGGCCAGGAGATCCAGTTCTCGTGGTGGCATAGGTCTCTGGAACAGCCGGGCATCGTTGAACGTGAGCCCTTTTCATTCCGATCCCTTCGCGACAACGGGGCGCTCGACTTCGCGGTATATGAGGTCTACGCACCGTGTCCCATCAACCGTGTCCACCAGGAGGTGACGGCCTCGTGACGAGCCCCAAGATCGCTACCTTCCGCCAGATCAATCCGATGGTCTACTCATGGCGAACCCCAGACGTGCCCAAGTACGACGGCTGGGAGAAGATCGGCTACACAGCTCTCCAGACCGTCGACGACCGGATCGCACAGCAGGCGTCCCAGATGTCGGTGAAGAAGGAGAAGGTTTGGGCGCGGCGAGCCGTGTTCACGTCCGAGACCGGTGGCCAGTTCACCGACACGGACTTCCATGCCTACCTGAAGCAGCACGGTGTCAAGCGCGAGTTCGCCCCTGATGCACAGCCCCAGCAGACGGAGTGGCACCACTTCACCCCTGCGCCGAAGTCGTCCCTCGACTACTTCAACGCCTTCGCCGGCCAGGACTACAGCGACCTTCAAACCGGCAGCGAGGACGACTACGTCCTGAGGCCCGAGCAGCAGGATGCTGTCGCCCAGGCCATGGCGGCCTTCGTCCGTGGCTCCGAAGAGGTGCTGTGGAACGCCAAGCCTCGGTTCGGAAAGACGCTGACGACATACCACCTCATGCGCGAGCTGGACGCGGTCCGCGTTTTGATTGTTACCAACCGACCGGCCATCGCCAACTCGTGGTTCGACGACTTCACTCGCTTTATCGGCCACCAGACGACATTTAAGTTCGTCTCGGAGTCGCCATCGCTGGCACACCGCTCACCGATGACCCGGGCCCAGTGGATCGCCTACTCCAACGAACACATGGACAAGGACCCCCGCGTCGTCGAGTTCCTCTCGCTTCAAGACTTGAAGGGGTCGCAGTACTTCGGTGGGACGCACAATAAACTGAAACACATCGCCGACTTCCAGTGGGACCTTCTCGTCATCGACGAGGCCCACGAAGGCGTCGACACCACCAAGACGGATATCGCTTTCGACCAGATCAAGCGCAAGCACACGCTCCACCTGTCAGGCACACCGTTCAAGGCGCTGTCTGCAGGCCGCTTCACCGACGACGAGATCTTCAACTGGACGTACGAGGACGAGCAGCAGGCTCGCACGGATTGGGACGACAGGACCCAGGAGAATCCCTACGCTGCGCTGCCCACCCTCAACCTGCTCACTTACCAGCTCTCTCGCATGATCACCGACCGCCTAGCCGAGGGCGTAGCGATCGACGAGGACGAGGCGAGCGTGGACTTTACGTTCGATCTCAACCAGTTCTTCGCCACCAAGGACAACGGATTCTTCGTGTACGAAGCTGAGGTCACCAAGTTTCTCGACACCCTCACGACCAACGACAAGTACCCGTATTCCACCCCCGAGCTACGCGACGAGATCCGCCACTCCTTCTGGTTGCTCAACCGTGTGGCCTCCGCGAAGGCGCTGGAGAAGCTCCTCAAGGTGCACCCAGTGTTCAAGGACTACACCGTTGTCCTCGCAGCCGGTGATGGGCGAACCGAAGAGGACGACCCGGTCGCCATTGGCAAGTCCCTAGGCAAAGTGCGCGAGGCGATCGGTGACGCAGAAGCCTCAGGTGGCAAGACCATCACCCTGTCGGTTGGACAGTTGACTACGGGTGTCACGGTCCCCGAGTGGACCGCAGTCATCATGCTGTCCAACATGTCATCCCCGGCTCAATACATGCAGGCGGCCTTCCGGGCTCAGAATCCGCATACCTTCGAGCGAGACGGCGACGTCTACCAGAAGACCAACTCATATATCTTCGACTTCGCCCCAGAACGCACGCTGACCATCGTCGATACATTCGCGAATAACCTGAGCCCAAACCCACCGTTGAGCGCAGAGATCCGACGGGACAACATCCGACGGCTCCTCAATTTCTTCCCGGTGCTGGGCGAGGACTCCGAGGGGCGCATGATCGAGCTCGATGCCTCGCAGGTCCTCACCTTCCCGCAGGTTTTCAAAGCCCGCGAGGTCGTCCGACGCGGTTTTCTGTCAAACCTGCTGTTTGACAACGTGGCCGGCATCTTCCGTTACTCCGAACACGTCAAAGAGATCTTGGACAAGTTGCCGACGGCCAAGGGGGGCAAGGTCAAGAAGGGCGAGACCCTAGAGATCCCGCAGCCGCCGCCCACGACGGACCCTAACGGCAACGTGCAGGTCGACGAGACCGTCATCAACCCCAAGGTCGCCGAGCTCGGTCCCCCGGTGTGGGCGGTCGAGGAGATCCCCGTCATCGACCCCGCCACTCCTGTGGCCAAGGCCGTGGCCGAGGTCGCCAAGTTCGTGACGGGCCAGACCGGCACTAAGCGCGAGGAGTTGAAGGACGCTTATCAGCTGACCAAGAAGCAGGTCGAGCGAGACGTCAAGCGGACCGAGCAGCTCGTGGCCGACAAGGTTGAGCGTGCACTGACCGATCACCAGATCGCCCAGAAGCACCTCCAGGATGAGTTCGAGGCCGCGGCTACCGAGACCGAAGCCGACGAGGTCAAGTCTCGGCAAGCGGGCGAGACGGAAGCGTTCAAGACGGATCTGGCGGCGATCGTGGAGGACGTGATGGAGGCCATCGTCCCCGAGGTGGTCAAGAGGGAGGAGACAAAGTCGGAGCAGAAGCGCGCCGACCAGACGATGGAGGACGCCCGGTCCCACCTTCGGGGCTTCGCCCGCACGATCCCGATGTTCCTCATGGCCTACGGTGACCGCGGCCTGGTTCTGTCGAACTTCGACGACTACACCCCGGACGACGTGTTCGAGGAGATCACCGGTATCACCGAGGACGAGTTCCGACTGCTGCGCGACGGGCAGGACGTCACTGAGGAGGACGGCACCGTTGTGAAGATTCCCGGCCTGTTCGACGAGGCGGTCTTCAACCAGTCCGTCCAAGAGTTCCTCGATAAGAAGGAAGCCCTGGCCGACTACTTCAACGACTCCCAGACTGAGAGCATCTTCGCCTACATCCCGCAGCAGAAGACCTCTCTCGTCTTTACCCCGCAACCGGTAGTGAAGAAGATGGTCGACCTCCTTGAGGTCGAAAACCCGGGCATCTTCACGGACCCGGACAAGACGTTCGCCGACCTGTTCTCTACCGCCGGGCTGTTCCTAATGGAGCTCGTGCGCCGCCTCGATACCGGTCTGACTGAGGTCATCCCCGACCAAGAGGACAGGCTGCGGCATATCCTCACGTCGCAGATATTCGAGATGAGTCACAGCGAGATCCTGCACCGCATTACCATCGAAGCTGTGTCTGGTGGCCTGCCTGAGCGTCGCGAGTGGATGGAGAGCTCGGGGCACTTTGTGTATGGCGATATCGCTCGCATGAGCACCGAGCAACGACGCCAGATCGTTGACGGAATGTTGACGGAAGGAAGCTGATGATGGGAAAGAAGTTTGACGTCGTGATCGGCAACCCGCCGTATCAGAGTGAGGCCGTTCGTGAGGGTGGTCGAAGCGAGCCGCTCTACCACCTCTTCTTGGATGCCGCATACGAGGTCGGTCAACAGGCGGTCATCATCACGCCCGCACGATTCCTATCCAATGCAGGCCAGACGCCGAAGGCGTGGAACTCCAAGATGCTCGCGGACAAACATCTTCGAGTCGCATACTTCGAACCGGACTCGGGCAAACTCTTTCCTGAAATTACCGACACGATCAAGGGCGGCATCGTCGTCACCCACCGCGACTCGGAACGGATCCTCGGGCCGATCGGTACATTCGCCCGTCACACTGCCCTTGGCGGAGTACTACATAAAGTCGACCGTGCGAGCGTCGCGTCGCTCATGACGGTTGTCTCTGCAAAGGGCGCGTTTCGATATACAAACAAGATGTTCGAAGACTACCCAGATGCATCGGAGATGATCCCAAACGGGAGCAGCAACATGGTTGTTGGCTTCAACACCCTTCCATCTATATGGCATACCGATAGGCCGAACGACGGCCATGTCTACGCGGTCGTGCATGGCCTTGATTCGACGAGGCGTACGTCGCGATACATTCGACGGGACTACATCACTGGACCGGATTCGTTCGACAAGTGGAAGGTAGCAATCGCGAAGGTAAACGGCACGGGTTCGACCACTGACTTCTTCGGGCTGCCCCTGACGAACCCGTTCGTGCTCAACCCAGGTGTGGGTGTGACGCTTACGTTCATGACGATCGGCGCGTTCGATTCGGAGATGGAGGCGAACGCGTGCCTCAAGTATCTAAAGACGAAGTTCGCGCGTGCGATGCTGGGCGTGTTGAAGGTGACTCAGGACAACGCGCGCGGGACTTGGAAGCACGTCCCCCTCCAAGACTTCACCAGTAGCTCCGACATTGCTTGGGCGAAGTCGATCCCCGAGATCGACCAGCAGCTCTACGCCAAGTATGGACTCGATGCGGACGAGATTTCCTTCATTGAAGAAGAGGTAAAGCCGATGGCATGACTCAAAAGGACCTTGATGGCCACCTGCACCTAACGGGTTGATGCCTCGGAGGGGCGTCGCGCATGGCGCTACCCTCCGAGGAATGCTGCATGGATCAATTTAATCGCCTGAGAGATCAATCACGATTGCCGTCTTGTCGTCATGTGGCTTGCTGCGTGGCCATTGAGATGCGTTTGAGTCCGCTGCTTCGATCGCATGCGTCGCATGAACGGCGTTATGTGGGCCAATTGCTGCGAAACGGCCCCATGTAGGGACGGTCTTGTAGGTGACGCAGGACGCCGCTCCGTCGCTGGCTAACACAATGGCAGTGAGCGTATCTCGCTGGACGGCGATCAGATCCGCCTTGTTGGCGGCCTTTGGTTCGGCGCCAGCGATCCAGTAGCCCCCGGGCCTGTTCCGCGCCATGGCTTGATGCTCTTGAAGATCCTGCAGGAGAGCTCGGTGTTCTTCATCGAAGCCGTGTCCCTGGCGGAGCCGCGATCGGTACTCCTTCCGCAGCGACGGGGCGACATCCGCTACCCGTGTGTTGGTGAGGACGGTCTCGTCTCCCTCGCCGATGAGAGCGACGGTGCTGTCGCCGAGGACGTACGCCTCGACTGTCTCGCTTGACCACCGGGCCAAGGCGATCGTGCTCGTAGGGCAGGTCTCGGGATCGTCGTGCGCAGATGCCGCAACGTCGATCGCCCTGGCCACGATGTCGGTCGTCGCATCGTCTGGGTTGGACGTGAGCTCCTCAACGAGCGCGTTCTTGAGCCGCTCTGCGTACCAGCCGCCGTCATGCTCGGGCTGGTCTGTCGCAAACGAGGAAGCCCCATCGAGGACAAACGCCCAATCGTCGCCGTACGCGTATCGGTCTTGGTTCTTCTCCCCGCCGGCCAGTGTTGCCGCCGAGATTGTCACCTGTGGACTGTCGGTCCCCACACGGCCTCCTTGCTGGTCGGCGTCAGCTCCTCGAACTGTGCACGCACGACCATCGAGAAGTCCTTGGTTCCTACTGCATCGTGAAGGCTGCGCAGGTTCTCCGCAACGTACGAGACGGCCCCTATGGAGCCGAGAGCGTGGATGCCGGCAATGACGAGAACAGTCTTGCTGCCTCGGGTGACTCTGCCGACGTAGGCAACGTCTTCCCCCTTCGTCCCATCGTCGAGCGGTGACTCGAATCGCTGGCCGGTGGCGCGCTCCTCGATGACCCAGCGCCCCCCCTCGTCCTCGTAAAAGGAGAGGACTGGGTCGTGGCTGAGGATCTCCGCTGAGACGTGCGAGGACTTCGGGCCGCAGATCACGACTGCCTCATGGGCCGGGTTCCAGGTCCCATCGATGGGGATCGCGACCGGGCGAACCTCGAAGGCCAGGTCGCGCAGGACGTCCGTGATGATGCGTGCGGACTCCGCATCTTCCCGAGCCACGAGGCCCTCTGCGCGGTCCGCGCTGTGACGCGTTGGGGTGGCGACGTCGATCGGACCGACACCGAAGAATGCCCGCTCTGTGGCCGGTGCGTCCTTACGGATCTGGGAGATTCGTCCCCGCGTGAGCCCAAGCTCTGCCCCGACCGCACTGAAGTTCACACCGCGCTGCTCGACCACCCTGTTGATGGCGTCACGGCGGATGCGCGCGAGCTCGTAGCCACGTTGGCGGTACAGCGCCATGAGGTCGCCAGCCATACGTGCTTGCTCAAGAGGGTCTGACTCGCGTCTGACTGCCTCGAAGGGGTCGCTTTCCACAGACACAGTTTAGAAGGTCTTGACGAGCTGGCCAGCATGACTCTACCTTGAACTCAGGCCCTTTGTTTAGGGCCTCTAAGCGCACCTAGTGCTTAGGCCTACTACACAGGAGGTTGTCATGGCTGTTAGCCGTCGCATGGAGGTTGTGTTCGGATCGGTGTTCCCCGCTGGGGCATACCTCGTCGGTGACGTCGAGCCGGTGCAGGACTACAAGCAGGAGAAGCGCCCCGACGGATCGCGTCCACAGCAGGTGGACCCCGACACAGGTGAGCTCATCTGGACCGTCCCGGTCCTCGACGCCGACCCGGAGGCCCGCAAGAACGAGAAGACGATCAACGTCAAGATCTCCGCCCGCCAGCAGCCCGTACCCCCGGCTAACCCGGATGGACTGCCCTTCATCCCGGTTGAGTTCGAGGGGCTGACACTCACGCCGTGGGTCGACGACAACGGGCAGTTTCCGCGGTTGGCGTGGTCGTATCGGGCCAAGGGCATGACGGCTCCTGGCAAGTCGTCCAAGGGCTCTGCCGCTGGCCGGTCGGAGTCGGCGGCTGCGTGATGACCGTTCTAGGTGCTTGGGGAGGCCGCCTGATCCGTGGGCTGATGCTTACGGGTCGGGCGGCTACCCCTGCGGTCTGGCGTCTCCTCGTCCTGTGGCTGGCCCTGTGTGTCCTTGCTCGCGTGGTGGAGTTGCTGCCGGCAGAAGTGCACTTCGAGGTCTTGCCGCTGGGCGGGTGGGATACGACTGTGCTCGCGCCATGGGCAGAGCTGTTCGACACCAGTGCCACGTTCCTGCTCTGGTCCGTCGTGGCTCTGGTTGGGGTCGTGTTGGTCCTCTCGGTCTGGCTACCCGATTCGGTCTCGGCATGGATCGGTCGACGGTATGTGCGTCGGTCCTTCATTGACGTCGCTCGTTCCTCGGGTCTGTCCGAGCGCGTGGATGAAGGGGGTGAGACTACGTGGCTTGATCCTCGCCTCCTGCGGGTGACCTCGCAGGGTGGGGTGGTCGTGGCTCGCGTCCGGGCTCGCCGCGGTCAGTCCTCGGCAGATCTCCTCGCCGGGGCGGAGAGGTTGGCGGCCGGCGTGGACGCTGTGGCCTTTCGGTCATCGGTCGTTTCACCATCGGTGGTTGAGGTCCGGCTGACGATGCTGGACGCCCTGGCCGCTCCGACGATGGCCGCCTTGCCAGCTGGTCGACCGACGGGGACGAAACTCGAGGAAGTCGACGTCGGGCGCGACGAGTCGGGGATGCCCTGGCGACTGTCGCTCGTCGGGAAGCACACCCTCGTCGCGGGGCGCTCGGGTGCCGGGAAGGGGTCGATCCTCTGGGGTTCTGTCGCCTCCCTCGCCCCGTGGATCGCCCAGGACACGGTCCGAGTGCATGGGGTGGACCTCAAGCGCGGCGTCGAGATCGCCATGGGTGACGGTCTGATGTACCGCACCGCCTACCGCCCCGAGCAGGCCTTGGTCGTCCTTCGCGACCTGCTGACGATTATCGACGAGCGGGCCGCACGGATGGTGGGCCAGTCACGACTTCACGAGGCGAAGCCCGGTGATCCGCTCCACCTCCTCGTCATCGATGAGCTCGCCGCCCTGACCGCCTACGCGGACGCCGAGGTCAAGAAGGAGGGAAACCGCCTTCTCGCCGAGATCTTGACGCAGGGACGCGCGATGGGTGTCGTCGTGGTGGCCTGTGTGCAGGACCCCAAGAAGGAGACCGTTCCCGCACGCGGCCTGTTCACACAGACGATCGCGCTTCGCCTCGCATCGGCCGATGAGGTCCGGATGGTCCTTGGGCAGGGAATGAGCGAGGAAGCACCGGCCCACCGCATCCCGACCGACATGCCCGGCACGGGCTATCTCGTCACCGAGGAGGGTTCGGCAGCTCGGGTCCGGGCGCACTTCTGGTCGGACGAGCTGATCAGGGCCACGGCTGCCCACTTCCCGACGGTTGAGCGGTGGGTGCCTCCGCTGGAGGAGTCGGCGGCGGCCGGCGTGCACTTCGGCTAGGGCACTCGAGATCAAGACGTGGCCAGAAACGACGGGGGCGAAGCTCCGCGACCTCGTGAACGGCGGCCGCGGTCGCCTCGCAAGAAGACCACGAGCAACGAGACAACGAACGTCATTGCACTGGGAGGAGTTCGTGATGGTGCCGAATGAGAGGACACGCGCCGCGACTCGCACGCTGGCGACGCTCAACACCCACGGGGCATGTGTGGGTCACCCGCACCCCGACTGGTGGTTTCCCGAGCGCGGCAAGGACGACACGCACAAGGCGATGCAGGTGTGCGCCTCATGTCCCGTCCGGAAGATGTGCCGGGAGTACGCGAAGACGTGGCACGACGTGGGCGTGTGGGGTGGGAGCACCGCCGATGAGCGGGAAGAGCTGCACCTGGTCGCCCTTCCCAAGGGGTGGGCCGGCATGACGCTGCCCGGTCTCGAGCTGGGTGAGACCGCATGAGTTGGATGCTGGCCCTCGCGCCCTCCCAGGTCCTCCCTCTTCGCTCGGCCGTGGGTCGAGGTGCTGCGGTTGCCTGCGACGAGTGCGGCACAGTCTTCGTCCGCCGCATTGACGCTCGCGTGATCTTCCCGACGACCTCGGACGCCATCGCAGCGGCCACAACCTTCTGTGAGGGCTGGTCATACGTCATCGGGGATGGCCGAGATCACCTCGTGTGTGTTGATTGCGTGACCACGCGCTCGACTGTGGGGGAGTTCTGATGGGACGGAGTGCGCCGATCTCCGGCATTGACGCCGAAGCGCGTCGTCTCATCCGTGGCTACGGCCTCACGGTGCGTCAGTACGTGCAGCACTTCCGTGGAGACCTGACGAGGTGGCCGGGTGATTCGTGCGGGTGTCCCGACGACCGGTGCCGTGGCTACCACCACGCGGAGGATGACCCTTGCGGCTGCTTGCCGGCCCTGCTCGAGGACCTGACGTGAGCCGCCCGCGAGGACACAGCCACCCGGCACTGAAGCGCCAAGAGGGGCTGAGCAATCTGACCGATCGGTCGGTGGAAGCGGTCCGGCAGCTGCTCGCCCGCGGCGATCTGGACAAGTTCACTCATGCTGCTAGCCGGGTCGGATTCTGCCAGCGTCCAATTCGTCTCCATGGCCAGTCGGCCACCATCGATGCCAGGACGGGCGAAGTCTCGTCGACGTTCTCCTCTGACGAAGCCCCTCTCGGCGTGCTGCTCACTAGGTGCGGGAATCGCCGGGAATCGGTGTGCACATCGTGCTCACGGGTTTATGCCCGCGACACCTTCGAGATGATCCGGTGCGGGTTGGAGGGCGGGAAGGGAGTCCCCGAGCGGGTCGCAGAGAACCCTCTTGCCTTTGTGACGGTGACCGCCCCGTCATTCGGTCCGGTGCACTCCACTCGCGGAGGCCGGCTCTGTCATCCCCGAGGGCAGGAGACCTGCAGGCACGGCCGATCGATGTCGTGCACTACGCGGCACGAGAAGGACGACGCCGTGGTCGGGTCACCGATCTGCTCCGAGTGCTACGACTACCGCGGGCACGTCGTCTGGCAGTACCACGCCCCCGAACTATGGCGGCGGGCGATTCAGGACGTCAGCCGCCAGCTCGCTGCCTTGCTCGGTGTCCCGTCCTCGAGAGTGTCGAAGATCGTCTCCCGGCAGTACGGGCGAACCGCTGAGATGCAGGCCCGGGGTGCGGTCCACTTTCACGCGTTGTTCCGGCTGGACGGCCCGTCGTCGGAGGGCCTTGGTGCCGCGTGCGGTGTCGGGGTCGACGTGATGGTCGAGGCCATCGAGGCGGCCTTCGCCAGAGCCCAGGTCGTCGCACCCCCGACCTTCGACGGTGACCGCTCACGGGTCCTGCGATGCGGTGAACAGATCGACATTCGCGTGGTGCGAGAGGGGACACGTACCGACGACCCGGACGCCCCAATTACTGGGGAGCAGGTCGCGGCCTATTTGGCCAAGTACTCCACCAAGGACACATCATTGGCTGTTCCCGACGGTGCGCACGTACACCGGATCAAAGAGACGTGTGCCCAGGTCCACGAAGAGGCGATGCTGCGGGCCGAGCAACGTCGAGCCGGCGAAGACCCCGCGGTTCCGCTGGACGCCGAAGGCCGGGACCACTACGCGCTGATCGGCAAGTGGACGAAGGAGCTCGGCTATCGCGGTCACTACTCGTCGAAGTCGCGGTGCTACAGCGTGACCTACCGGAGTCTGCGCCGCCGCCGGGCGCGATTCCAGAGAGTCATGCAAGACGAGACAGAACGGGCGAAGAGGGCCGGGAAGCCGGTCGACCTCGAGGCGGTCGAGAAGACATTGCGGGTAGAGGCCGAGGACTCCGAGACGACGCTCGTCGTTGGCATGTGGGAGTTCGTCGGCGCCGGATGGTCGAACGAAGGCGAGGTCGAGATCGCAACGGCCGCTGCAGCTCGGGCACGCGAGTACGCGCAATTGAAGGCTTCAGGGCTCCAGTGACAGGAATGAGCGTGACAACTGCAACTCAAGGGATGAGTGAGGACCATGGATGAGACAACCACCGTGACGTTTCCGCAGTTCATGACGGTGCAGGAGGTGGCGAAGCTGCTGCAGGTTCCGGTGTCGACGGTGTACCACTGGGCCGCGTACGGCGAGGGCCCGCCGTCCTTCAAGGTGGGAAAGCACCGCCGGTTCAAGGCGTCTGCGGTCGCTGAGTGGATAGAAACCGCAGAGGCTCGGGGTGTCGCGTGATCGAGCGTCGTGAGCGGAAGGACGGCGCGGTCACGTATCGCGTCCGGTATCGCACGCCGGATGGACGTTTTCGATCACGTTCCTTTAGGCGCAGGGGCGATGCCGTCGTGTACGAGCGCGAGATGGAAGCGCAGAAGCGACGCGGGGACTGGGTGGACCCACAGCGAGGCCGGATCACGCTGGCCATGGTGTGGGAGGAGTATGAGCGGTCGGGGATGACCCATCTACGAGTAACCACCCAGAACGGGTACCGGTACGCGTGGAAGCACATCGAGCCGACGTTCGGACGGTGGCCGGTCGCGAAGATCGAGCACGCGGACGTGGCCGAATGGGTGTCGGAGCTCTCACGGTCCGTGGGTACCGACACTGTGCGCCGGGCCCATGGCGTCCTGTGCCGGGTCCTCGATCACGCGTGCCGGACTCGCCGTGTTCCGGTCAATGTCGCGCGGGGAGTGCGTCTGCCGAAGCGGGCTCCGGCTCGTGAGCGGATCCTGACCGTGGCGCAGGTGCACGCCCTGGCTGACGGAATGCCCTCGGGCGGGGACGTGGTCCTGGCTCTGGCATACCTCGGTCTTCGCTGGTCGGAGCTGGCCGCGCTGCGGTGTGAGGACGTGAACCTCGATCGTCGTCGGATCCACGTGGTCCAAAGGGCTACGGAAGTCGACGGCCGAATCGACGTCGATCAGCCAAAGAGCCGCGCGGGCCATAGGTACGTACCAATCCCCGGTCGAATCGTTCCCCTGCTCGAGGCCCGAATGGCCGCTAAAGCCTCAGATGCGCTGGTCTTCGCCTCGCCCGAAGGTGACTTTCTCCGGTCACGGAACTGGCGGCGGCGTTCCGGCTTCGACACCACGGCGAAGACTCTCGGCATCGTCGTCACACCTCATGACCTTCGGCGGACCTTCGGCAGCCTCGCGAGGATGGCTGGGGCAGACCTGCGCTTCATCCAGAAAGCGATGGGCCACGAGTCGATCACTACGACGGCGCGGATCTATGCGCACCTCTATGACGACGAGCTGGACACGGTGGCTGCTGCCCTTGACGGGCTGCACCCGGTGGACACGCCTCGGGAGCAGTGACATGTGCCCATTCCGTGCCCATTTGACGCTGCTCCTGGCCCTGCGAATCGCAAGAACCCTGATTTCTAGCGGCGCCCCCGGCAGTGTTTAGGTTCACGACATCGTTGACAGGTTAGGTCGTGGCGGGTGTCGATGACCGGTGATGGGTGAGTCGGGTCATCGTTGACAGATTCAGGTCGGTGATCGTTGACCGGTGAGTCGGGTCATCGTTGACGCTCGCGCGGCGCGGACGATTGGTGATGAACTCTCGTGAGAAGAATCAGGTGATCGTGCGGTCGGTGCTGGATCAGGGGTTGACGGTCGCGCAGGCCGCGGCGCGGTTCGGGGTCACGCGTCAGTGGGTGCACACGCTGGTGACTCGGTACCGGGCCGATGGCCCGCAAGGACTGGCACCGCGCAGCAAGGCACCGAAGTCACGACCGGGGACCACGAGTCAGGCGGTGCACGGGCGGATTGTCCAGTTGCGTCGTCAGCTCCACGCCGACGGCGCGGACGCCGGCCCGGAAACCATTGCTTGGCACCTGCGCGATGAGGGGTTGATGGCGCCGTCGACCTCCACGATCCGGCGGATCCTGCACGCTGAGGGGTTGGTGGTCCCGGAGCCGAAGAAGCGCCCGAAGTCCTCCTACATCCGCTTCGAGGCAGACCTGCCCAACGGGTGCTGGCAGGCCGACATCACCTACTGCTTCCTCGCTGATGGCACCCGCGTGGACGTCTTGGACTTCCTGGACGACCACTCCCGCTACCTGCTGTTCCTGCGTGCCGCATCTGCCTACAGCGGGCCCATGGTCGTGGCCGCACTGCAAGAACTGATCGACACCCACGGCGTACCGGCCTCGACCCTGACCGACAACGGGCTGGTCTTCACCGCTCGCCTGGCCGGCCGCACGGGTGGCCGCAATGGCTTCGAGAAGCTCCTGCAAGCCCACCACATCGAGCAGAAGAACGGGCACCCCGGCCACCCGCAGACCCAGGGCAAGATCGAACGCTTCCACCAGACCCTCAAGAAGTGGCTACGCCCCCGACCGGCACCGTCCACCACCACCGAATTGCAAGCCCTCCTGGACGAGTTCGCCCACTGGTACAACCACCAACGCCCGCACCGCTCCATCGGCCGACGCACCCCCGCGACCGCCTACACCGCACAGACCAAAGCCACTCCCGCCACCCCAGCGCATGACCCCGAATGGCGCACCCGCACGGACAAAATCGCCGCCGCCGGGACCGTGTCCCTGCGCTACGCCGGAAAGATGCGTCACCTGGGCCTCGGACGCGCCCTGGCAGGCCAACCCGTGCTCCTACTCATCCACGATGACCACGTGATCACCAGCCACGCAGAAACCGCAGAAATCCTGGCCGAACACCACATCGACCCCACCCGCGACTACCAACCAGCCACCCGACCACCCACCTGATCGTTGACACCGATGAGTCGCGACATCGACGACAAGCCCCGCGAACCTACAAAAAAGTCCTGAGTCGCGACACCGTGTAAACGATGTCGCGACTCAGGACACGGCGCCCCCGGCAGGATTCGAACCTGCGACACCTTCTTTAGGAGAGAAGTGCTCTTCCCCTGAGCTACGAGGGCATGACGCCGAGGCGCCTCGGACAGGGTAACTGCCGCGCGTGGGTGCGTGGGCATCGCCGAGGACCGCGCCCGGTGACCCGGCCGTCGTCGAGGCGGTTGCGCTGCGGCGCAGGCGTGTCCCACCGGTCTCGTCCTCCCGATGAATCGGCCCGCTCTTGTTAGCGTTGCCCCCGTGACCCAGCAGCCGACGACCCCCGCCCCGGTCCCGGCCGCCCTGACCGCGTTGCGCCGGGAACTCTCGGAGCTCGGCGGGCCCAACACCCTGATCTGGCCGGCCCGCGACCCGCACGTGGTGGACCTGAGCGCGGCCCACCCCGGCGGCGTCGCCATGCTGCTCTCCGGGCGCGACGCCCGCCTGTCCGACCTCGTGCGCGAACCGGGTGCCCTGCTGCGCGCCCAGCGCCACGCGGCGCAGCTCAGCGAGCACGTCGACGCGATCGAGGAGGAGCACGGGGTACGCACCTGCTTCCTCGCGATGGGCTCGGCCTCGTGGGCCGTCCCCGGGCAGGACGATCGACCGTTCGCGCCGATCCTGCTGCGCCGGGCGGTGCTGCGTCGCCTGCGGCCGGGGCCGGACTTCGCCCTCGACCTCGTCGACCGCGTCGAGCTCAACCCTGCCCTGCTGACCTACCTGCGCGGCGCGCTGCGCCTCCACCTCGAGGGCGACCAGCTCGTCGCCCTCGGCCGCGGTGACGGATCGGGCTTCAACCCCACCCCCGTCTACGACGCCCTGCGGGAGCGCTGCGCCGACCTGCCGGGGCTGCGGATCACCCCGCGTCTCGTCATCGGCTCCTTCCCGTACGGCAAGGCCGAGGCGCTCGCCGACATCACCGCGCTCTCCGACCCGGACCGACTGACCGAGACCGCCCCCCTTCGCGCGCTGCTGACCGGACAACCGATCACGGCACAGCGCGAACCCCGCAGCACCGCCGACACCGCCATCAGCGACGTGACCGCCGACCAGCAGGCCGTCCTCGACCGGGTCGCGGCGGGGGAGAGTCTCTTCGTCGACGCACCTCCCGGCACCGGGGCCGCCTGCCTGGTGGCCGCGACGATCGCCGCGGCCACGGCCCGCGGTCGCGGTGTGCTGCTCCTGAGTGAGAAGACCGCGCCCATCGGCGGCGTCCACGCCGAGCTGGAGCGTGCCGGCCTGTCCGACCTGCTGCTGAGGGTGAGTGACCCGGCCGCCGAGGTCGACCCGACGGTGGTCACCACCCGGTGGCAGGCCCGCCCGCCGGAGGGCGAGGGCCACCTGGCGGCGCCCGGCCGTCGTGCCGTGGAGGCCGCCCGGCTGCTCGAGGGCCACACCGAGGCGACCCACACCAAGCGCGAGCCGTGGGGCGTGTCCATCGCCGACGCCCACGACGCGATGGTCACGCTGGGCACCCGCCGCCCGGCGCCGCGCTCACGCGTCCGCCTCACCGGAGCGACCCTCGAGGTCATCGGGCCCGCCGACCGCGACGCCCTCGTCGCCCAGCTCACCGGCGTCGCGAAGCGCCGGGCCTGGCGCCCCGGTCGACAGGAGCAGCCGTGGGCCGGCGCTCGCATGCACACCCAGCACGACGTCGACGACGTCCTCGCCGCACTCGAGCGGCTCCGTGGGGACGAAGGGAGCCTCGCCCGCCTGCGCAGCACCGTCCGCGAGGTGTTCGCGGACATCGCCGAGCCCCGCGCGTCCTGCCCGGCCGACCACGGCCGCTTCCTCTCCGGTATCGAGGAGATCAGCGACACCCTCGAGGTCTTCCGCGCGGAGGTCTTCGACACCCCGTTGGACGACCTGCTCACGGCGACCGCGCCCGTCGGATCGGCCAGCGGCGGTGAGTCGCTCGGCGTCTTCGAGCGGCGACGCCTGCGCCGCCAGGCGAGCAAGCTCCTGCGCCCGGGGCGACCGCCCTCGGACGTGCACGCGGCCCTCGCCCTGGCGGCCACGCAGCGGCGCAACTGGTCCCGCCTGACCGGGGGCGGCGGCCGCCCGCGGATCCCGGCCGACATCGCTCGGGCGCACAGGGCCTACGAGCGCGTGTACGCGGACCTGACCCACCTGGGCGCCGTCCTCGCCGACACCCCGGCCGGTGGCCGGCTGCTCGACACCCCGTGGGACGAGCTGGAGCGGCGCCTCGACGACCTCGCCAAGGACACCGCCGGTGCGCGCGCCATCCCCGAGGTCATCGACGACCTCGACGACCTGCGCGCCCGCGGTCTGGGCGAGCTCGTCGACGACCTCGCCGCCCGCCGCGTCGAGCCCGCCGCCGTCGGCGATGAGGTGCGATTCGTCTGGTGGGGCTCCGTGCTCGCCGAGGCCAGCCGCGACGAGCGGTACGACCAGGTCTCCGGGGATCGCCTCGACGCCGCCCTGCGGACCTTCGTCGAGGCCGACCGGGCGAGCCTGGGCGCCAACGCTGCCCGCATCGCCACCCGTCAGCGAGAGCACTTCCACCGGGTCGGCCGCGGGATGCGTTCCGTGGCCCGGGAGGTGGCCGCGGTCGAGGCGGGCACGCTTCCTGCCCCGCCGTGGAACGCCGTCGTCGAGCGCTGGGGCGGTCTGCTCCGGGCCGTGGCACCCGCGTGGGCCATGTCCCCCTTCGTCGTCGGCCAGGTGCTGCCGCTGCGCGAGCGATTCGATCTCGTCATCGTCGACGACGCCTCCCGGACCACGCTGGCCCGGGCCTTCTCCGGCATCGCCCGCGGCAGTCAGCTGCTCGTGATCGGTGATCGCGGCCAGCTGCCCCCGCGGGTGTGGAGCGCCGACGGCGCAGTCGCCGCGCCCGCCGCACCGAAGCAGTCCCTCGCCGACCTCGCCGCGCAGGTCCTGCCGACGCAGCCCCTGCGCGACAGCGCCTACCCGCGTCCGCGGGTCACCCCTCGTCTGGGCGACTCCGCCGCCGCAGAGGTCGTGCACCCGCCCACACCGCGCGAACGGGAGGACGTGCGGCTCGTCCACGTCGACGGCACGGGCCCGGTCGACGAGCGAACCGGACTCGTCGAGACCACCATCTCGGAGGTCGAGGCGGTGCTGGGGCTGGTGCGCGCCCACCTGCACGAGCACCCGCGCCACTCTCTCGGGATCGTCACCTTCTCACGACGCCACGCGGACGAGGTCACCCACGCGATCGCCGAGCTCCTCGCCTCGGACCGGGCGCTGGCCGCGGCGGCCGCTGCCCTCCCGGAGCCGCTCATCGTCAAGCCCGCCGATCGGTGGCAGCGGGAGCAGCGTGACCGGGTCATCGTGTCCGTCGGCTTCGGCCGCAGCGCGCAGGGCGCGATCGTCGATCGTCTCGGGGCCCTCAGCGGACCGTTCGGGGAGCAGCTCGTCCTGCTCGCCGCGACCCGTGCGCGGCGCACCGCGACCTGGGTGACGACGTTCTCCCGGAGTGACGTCAAGGACGACCCCGACCGGGCCGGCCACCGCGCTCTGCGCACCCTGCTGATGAGCATCGAGGAGGAGGGGCCCGGGTCCGAGGCCAGTGCCGACGAGCTCAGCCCGCTGCTTGCCGGCTTCGTCGAGCGACTGCGCGCCAGCGGGCTGGTCGTCCACACCAGTCTCGGCGAGGGTGAGTACCGGATCGACATCGCCGTCGCGGACCCCCGGGACACGTCACGGTTGCTCGTCGCCGTCGACGTGGACGGGCCGGGCTACGCGGGGCTGGCATCAACCCGGCAGCGCGACCGGATCCTCGTCGAGCGGCTCCTCGACCTGGGCTGGCACCACCTGCGGCTGTGGGCGGTCGACATCTTCGCCGACCCCGCCCGTCAGGAGGCGCAGGTGCAGCGCGCGGTGCGACAGGCGATCGAGGATGATGAGCAGCATGGGTGACGAGGAGACGACCCCCGAGCAGGAGCCGACCGATCGGGCCCGGCCTCGGGTGCGGCGCCGACGGCCCGATCAGACGAGCGACGACACCGACCGGGGTTGGGGCGAGGTCCCGGGAGACGACGACGCGCACGACCGCTGGCTGCAGGAGCAGCGGCCGCCGCACTGGGAGTAGGGCTCAGCGTGTCCGGGGCCGAAGGTGGTTGCCGGCGATCATGCAGCGCACCGACCCACCGGCTCCCTCGATGGTCGGGACGGGCACCGCCAGCACCCGGCAGGATCGCCGGATGACCGCCAGCTGGTCGGGGCGAAGGGAGTCGACCGCCGTGGTCGACATCACCAGGGCCCGGTCGGGGTCGGCGGGGTGACGTCGACGCGCGGCCAGCTCGATGCAGTTGCCGGCGAAGCGGTGGACCTGCTGTGCGGTGAGCTCGACGACGGTCTTGCCCGAGTCGCGCAGACGACGCAGCACCCACTCCCGCTGTCCGTGGTCAGTGATCATCCCGGACCCGACGAGGGCGAGCTGCGTGCCCACCGACATCAACACGTTGGTGTGGTAGACGGGCAGGCCCCGCTCGTCGACGGCGTCGAAGAGCACCGGCTCGTAGTCGTGGTCGGCGCAGAAGTCCGCCAGCAGCTCGGGGGAGAGCCGGTTGGACCGGCAGGCGTAGGCCAGGCGCGCGTCGTGGTCGAGGACCATCGCGCCCGTCCCCTCGAGGAACTGCTCGTCGTACTCGGCCGCCGAGTAGTCGATGACCCGGCGCACGACGAACTCGCGCTTGAGGTCCTCGATGATGTCGGCGCGACGCTCGCTCCGGCGATTCGTGGCGTACATCGGGTACAGCGCCACGGACCCGTCCGGGTGGGTGGAGAACCAGTTGTTCGGGAAGACGCTGTCGGGTGTGTGCGTCGTGTGGTCGTCGAAGAGCGACACCTCCACCCCGGCGCCCGTCAGGACGCGGGCCACACCGGTCACCTCGTCGTGGGCTCGCACGGCCACCGTCCGCGGGTCCTCGGCGAGGTGCGACTGGAAGCCGTTGTCCTGCGCGGTCATCGGGTTGGGGGTGAAGTGGCGCGGGCGCACGAGCACCACCGCGGACGGGGCCTGGACGCTGGTCGCCGACGTCGTCGTGGGCGCCACGCGCAGCTCGCTGGTCGCGCTCATCCGACCGGCTTGAGCGAGGTGACGAGGGAGAAGAGGTCCTTCGGGTCCTGCGGATCGGCGACGAGGTCGATGGAGACCTGCAGGTCGGTGCCCGCGGTCGCGTCACGCGCGCACCGCAGCGCGGCGAAGTCGGCGATGGCGAAACCGACGGAGTCGAAGACGGTGATCTCCTGCGTCGAAGCGCGGCCCTCTGCCTCGCCGGTGAGCACCTGCCAGAACTCCACGACCGGGAATTCGGGGTCCATCTGCTGGATCTCGCCCTCGATGCGGGTCTGCGGCGGGTACTCGACGAAGACCCGGCTCCGGGTGAGGATGCGTGCCTCGAGCTCGGTCTTGCCCGGGCAGTCGCCGCCGATGGCGTTGATGTGCACGCCGGGCTCGATCATGTCGTCGGTCAGGATCGTGGCCATCTGCTTGTCGGCTGTGCAGGTGGTGATGATGTCCGCCCCGCGGACGGCCTGGGCGGTCGAGGTCGCCTCGGTGATCCGAAAGCCGAGCGGCTCGAGGTTGCGCCGTAGCTTGGCCATCGCGGCGGGGTCGGTGTCGAAGACCTGCAGGTCCTCGATGCCCATGGCGGCACGGAAGGCCAGGGACTGGAACTCGGCCTGCGACCCGGTGCCGATGAGTGCCATGACGCGCGAGTCGGGGCGGGCGAGGACCCGTCCGGTGAGCGCCGACGTCGCGGCGGTGCGCAGCGCGGTCAGCAGGGTCATCTCCGAGAGGAAGACCGGGTAGCCGTTGTCGACGTCGGCGAGCATGCCGAAGGCGGTCACGGTCTGGAAGCCACGGCTGGGGTTGAGTGGGTGGCCGTTGACGTACTTGAAGGAGTAGGTGACGTCGTCCGACGTCGGCATCAGCTCGATGACGCCGAAGGGGGTGTGGCTCGCGACCCGTGGTGTCTTGTCGAAGCGGGGCCACCGGGCGAAGTCCTCCTCGACGTACCGGGTCATCCTGCCGAGGACGTTCTCTGCGCCGTCGCGCTGGATCCAGCGGCTCATGCTGGGCACGTCGAGGAACTGCGTCATGGTCTCTCCTTCGTCCGGTCCCGGGGTTGTCCGGTCTCTCGAATTCAGACTAGAACTCTCGATTTGCAGGCGAAAGATGAGAATTGGTCGATTTGTGTCAAGGACGCGTGCACTTTGTCGGGCTCGAAATACCATGATGTGCATGTATCACCCGACGGACCTCGACAAGCGCCTCATCTCGGCCCTGCGCAAGGACGGCCGCGCGCCCGTCTCGACGCTGGCCCAGCAGCTCGGGGTGTCCCGGGCCACGGTGACCGCGCGCATCGACAAGCTCACCACCCACGGCGTCATCGTCGGCTTCACCGTGCGCGTGCGTGATCCCGCTGAGGCCTCCGAGGTGCGGGCGGTCTGCTCCATCGAGGTCGAGGGCCGCACGACCGACCGGGTGATCCGCGAGCTGCGCGGCTTCCCGGAGATCCAGGCCCTGCACACGACCAACGGCGGCTGGGACCTCGTTGCCGAGCTGTCCTGCGCGGACCTGGCCGCCTTCGACGACCTGCTGCGCCGGATGCGCGGCATCCCCGGCATCGTCAACAGCGAGACGAGCCTGCTGCTCAGCTCCGTCGTGCGCTGACCCACGGGCCCGTGGACAGGCACGACGGGGGCCGGCCCACCCCTTCGCAAGAGCCCAGGCAGGTGCACTGGGTGGGTGCAGGAGCCCAAGCAGTTGCGTTGGGTGAGTGCAGCAGCCCCGCAATGTCGTCACCCGCGGCCGGACCGCGTCCACGCGAAGGAGGTCGGTCACCATCGACGGCGACCGACCCCCTTCGCCGTGTCGGCGGGTGTGGCTCAGGCGCGCTCGGTGCGCAGCGAGTCACGGATCTCGCGAAGCAGGATCACGGACTCCTCGACCGCCTCCTCCTCCTCGGTCATGGCGAAGCGCTCACGCAGGTGGGTGTAGGGCTTGATGACACCGAAGTACACGACGGCGGCGAGGATGAGGAACGCCACGCTCGCGGTGACGAACTCGCCGACCGGCAGGCCGGCAGGCGTGAAGTCGTCGAAGTTGGGGTTGGCGCCGATGACCTTGGCGATGACCGCGAGCAGCAACTTGGTGAAGGCTGCGACGACGGTGGCGAACGAGGTGGCGATGACCAGACCGACGGCGATCTCGACGAGGTTGCCGCGGAGCAGGAACTCCTTGAAGCCCTTCATGACTGTCTACCTTCCGTGGGAGCGAGCAGGGCGATGACCGGATTGAGCATCCGTGGACGAGTCTGACGCAGAATCGTCACCGGCGTCGGCCCCTCAGGCCGTGTCCTTGCCCGCACCCGCCCGCACGACGATGAATCCCGTGCGCCCGCCGACCTCCGACGTCATCTGCTGAACCAGTGTCCCGACGTCGCGTGCCGGCAGGGAGATCCGCACCGTCGGCGGGGCGCCGGAGGTCGCCGGGAGGGCGAGCACCGTCGCGCCCGTGACCACCGGCTCGGCCCGGCCGGGCAGGTAGACCCCGACCGCGTCGCCCGGCGCGAGGTGGTCGGCCGGTGTCGCCAGGGGCACGCTCAACGCCGATCCGGCCGGGGCGGAGGGCTCGTCGGACATCTCCGGGGGACGGGTCACACCGAGGGTCAGCTGCAGCGCGAGCAGGAGCGCGCCGGCAGCCAGACCGCGACGCACGAGTGAGAGTCGCCAGGCCGCCCGTCGGGAGGGCCCGAAGAGCGAGGGCAGGTGTGCGGCGAGACGCGAGGTGGCCATGCCGACGACGCTAGAGGCGTCGCGGACGACCGGGTCGGGGCGTCAGGGCGCGGTGGACGAGGTGCTCGACGCAGTCGAGCTTGTGGACGAGTTGCCGTTCGAGGACGAGGACGAGGACGAGGACGAACCCGAGGAGTCGCTCGACGTCGTCGTGGAGGTGCTCGAGGAGTCGCTCGACGTGCTGCTCGCGTCCTTGGAGGAGCCGGAGGACCCCGAGTCCGAGCGCGAGTCGGTCTTGTAGAAGCCACCGCCCTTGAAGACCACACCGACCGCGTTGAACTGCTTGCGCAGACGGCCGGAGCACTCGGGGCAGGTGGTCAGCGAGTCCTCGCTGAAGGACTGCACGACATCGAATTGGTGGCCGCACTCGGTGCAGGCGTAAGCATAAGTAGGCATTTCACGACGATTATAGGCCGGTGCTGGCATACGCTCGCACCGTGACCACGACCACCACCCGCAGGCTCAGGCGCGCCCTGATCGGTCTCCTCGCCCTCGTGGTCGTCGTGGCCGTCGTGCTCACGGTCGTCGTCATCGGCCAGGGGCGCCGCCCGCTCCCGCAGACCAGCGGGACCATCGAGATCCCGGGCCTGGACGGCGAGGTCGAGGTGCTGCGTGACGAGCGCGGCGTGCCGCACATCTATGCCGACACCATGGGTGACCTCATGCGCGCGCAGGGATACGTGCAGGCACAGGACCGCTTCTTCGAGATGGACCTGCGTCGCCACATCACCGCCGGCCGCCTGGCCGAGCTCGTCGGCGAGCCGGGTGTCGAGACCGACAGGGTCATCCGCACCATGGGCTGGCGCCGCGTCGCCGAGCAGGAGCTGGCCATGCTGGACCCGGACACCCGGCGGGCCCTGGGCTCCTTCGCCGACGGCGTCAACAGCTGGCTGGAGGACAAGGGCTCGACCTCCGCCATGGCGCTGGAGTACACGGTCCTGGGTCTGTCCCTCCCGACGTACCGGGTCGAGAACTGGACGCCGGTCGACTCCCTGGCCTGGCTCAAGGCGATGGCCTGGGACCTGCGGGGCAACTACACCGGTGAGCTCACCCGCGCGGCCCTCGACGGCACGGTCGCCACGTCGATGCTCGACGAGCTCTACCCGACGTACCCGACGGACCGCCATCCGCCGATCCTCTCCGGCACGGAGTGGCGCCCCAGCAGGAAGGGGGTGAACCCCCCTTCGTCCTCGTCGTCGCCGTCCGAACGGCCGGCCACGACACCGCAGGTGCGCTCGGCCCTGACCGACACCGCGGCGGCGATCGAGAGCATCCCCGCGCTGCTGGGCAAGGGGCAGGGGATCGGCTCCAACTCCTGGGTGGTCAGCGGCGAGCGCTCGACGACCGGCAAGCCGCTGCTGGCCAACGACCCGCACCTCGGGGTGAGCATGCCGGGCATCTGGTACCAGATGGGCCTGCACTGCCGGGAGATCACGGACGGGTGCCCGGTCGACGTCTCCGGGTACACCTTCGCCGGGATCCCGGGGGTCGTCATCGGTCACAACCAGTCCATCGCATGGGGGTTCACCAACCTCGGCCCGGACGTCACCGACTTCTACCTCGAGGAGATCTCGGAGGGCCGCTACCTGCGTGACGGGGAGCTGGAGCCGCTGGAGACCCGTACCGAGACGATCACGGTGGCCGGCGGCGAGGACGTGGAGATCACCGTCCGCTCCACGGGGCACGGACCGATCCTGTCCGACGTCGTCCCTTCCGCCGCGGCCGCCGGGCGGGACGTCGAGGTGGAGGGCCGGGCCGCGAGCAGCTATGCCGTCTCCCTCGCGTGGACCGCGCTGACCCCGAGCACCACCGCCGACGCGATCCTCGAGCTCAACTCCGCGACGAACTTCGACCAGTTCCGGGCCGCCGCGAAGGACTTCGCCGTCCCCAGCCAGAACCTCGTCTACGCCGACACGGAGGGCAACATCGGCTACCAGGCGCCGGGGAAGGTGCCCATCCGCAAGGGCCTCGGGACCAACCCGCCCGGCTGGCTACCCGCCCCGGGCTGGGACTCCGACTACGACTGGCAGGGGTACGTCCCCTTCGCGGACCTGCCGTGGGTGCTCAACCCGAAGGACGGCTACATCGTCACCGCCAACCAGCAGGTCACGGCCAGCCGCAAGCCCTTCCTGACCACCGAGTGGGACATGGGCTACCGCTCCCGACGCATCGGTGATCTCCTCACCAGCGAGGAGAAGGTCTCGCCGAAGAAGATGGCCCGCATCCAGCTCGACACCCACAACGGGCTCGCCGAGACGCTCGTCCCGGCCCTGCTGGAGGTCGAGGTCGACGACTTCACCCGTGACGGGCAGGACCTGCTGCGCACGTGGGACGAGAGCCAGCACGCCCGGGGCGGGCACAACGCCGCGACCGCCGCGTACTTCAACTCGGTGTGGCGCCAGATCGTGCAGATCACCTTCAACGACGACCTGCCCGCGGACCTGCAGGCTGCCGGCAGCTCCCAGTACTGGTTGGCGATCGAGGGCCTGCTCGAGAACCCCAGCAGCCCGTGGTGGGACGACCGCACGACCCCCGGCGTCATCGAGAGCCGCGACGAGGTGCTGCGGCAGGCGCTCGTCGACGCGCGTCTGGAGCTGACCCGCTCGATGGGCAAGAACCCCGAGAGGTGGAACTGGGGGGAGCTGCACGGGGTCACCTTCGTCCACCAGGTCCTCGGCGGTGAGGACGTCCCCGGCCCGGTCCGCTCGCTGGTCAACGCCGGGCCCTACCCGGTCGGCGGCAGTTCGTCGACGGTCAACGCGACCTCGTGGGACGCCTCCGAGGGCTTCGCGGTCACGGCCGCCCCGTCGATGCGGATGATCGTCGACCTCGGCGACCTCGACAACTCGCGCTGGGTGAACCAGACCGGCAACTCCGGCCACCCCTTCAGCAGCCACTACGACGACCAGATCGAGCCCTGGCTCGAGGGGCGCACCTTCGCGTGGCCGGCCAGCCGCGAGGCGGTCGTCGAGTCGACGGCGGACACCCTGACGCTCGCACCGGAGGCGGACTGACGGTCAGGCACGAAGGGGGGCGCTCGCCTCGGCGATCCCGGTGGCGGTGACCACGGTGGTCACCGGGACGTCGTGCGGATCGCGCGGAAGCGTCTCGCGCGTGTGCTCGCCGGGGTGGAGCAGGACGAGTACGGGCGTGCCGGCGGGGAGCATCGGCAGCACCCGGTCGTAGCAACCGCCACCCTGTCCCAGCCGCGTGCCGCTGGTGTCGACGGCCAGCGCCGGGACTATGGCACCGTCGGCGGCGGCAGGGGTGTCGATGCCCAGCGGGGTGCGCTCGGGGTCACCCAGGTCGCACCACTCCAGCCGCCGGTCCGGCAGCGTGATCGGGACGAGCACGCGGTGGCCGGCCCTGCGCAGGGCCGCGTTGAGAGCCGTCGTCGGTGGCTCGTGGGGGAGGGACTCGTAGGACAGGACGGTCCCGGACGCGAAGGGGGTGGCCCCCGTGACCGCCGCCGCGATCGCCTCGGCGTCGGCACCGAGATCACGGGAGCCGGCCAGTCGCCGCCGGTGCGCGCGCAGGCGGCGGCGGGCCTGCCCCTTCGTCTGCCCGGCGCGGTCCATGCCTGCATCGTAAGGTGGCGCCATGCGAGTAGAGGGACGTGACGAGGCCGTACGCAGGATGACCGAACGCGGGATCGATGCTCGGGCGATCGCCGTCTTCGAGGACTACTGGCAGCAGCTGGCCGAGGGGGCGCAGGGCACCATCCCCGAGTCCACGATCGAGCCGCTCGTCGACGTGCCGGAGCTCGCCGCCATCGAGGTCGACGACGACGAGCGTCGTGCGGCCCTGGCGAAGGTCGCCGTGGTCAAGCTCAACGGTGGGCTCGGCACCAGCATGGGGATGTCCGGCCCGAAGTCGACGCTCGTCGCCCGCGACGGGCTGTCCTTCCTCGACATCATCGCCCGCCAGCTGATGGGACTGGAGGAGCGCCACGGCTCCCGGCCGCCGCTGGTGCTGATGAACACCCCCCGCACGCGCGAGGAGTCGCTGGCCGTCCTCGAGCGCTACCCGCAGCTGGCGCAGCAGGACCTGCCCCTGGACTTCCTGCAGAGCATGGAGCCCAAGCTCGACGCCGAGACCCTCGCCCCCGTCTCCTGGCCGCAGGACCCGAGCCTGGAGTGGTGCCCGCCCGGCCACGGGGATGTCTACGTCTCGCTCGCCGCCTCCGGGCTGCTGACGCAGATGCGCGAGGCCGGGTACCGCTATGCCTTCATCTCCAACGCCGACAACCTCGGCGCCACCTGCGACCCCGACATCGCGGCCTGGCTGCTCGCGGAGGGCATCCCCTTCGCCGCCGAGGTCGCCGAGCGGACCCTCAACGACCGCAAGGGTGGGCACGTGGCCGTGCGCAGGTCCGACGGACGGATCATCCTGCGTGAGTCGGCGATGGTGTCCGACGACGAGCAGGACCTGTTCCAGGACACCGGCCGCCACGGGTGGTTCAACACCAACAACCTGTGGGTGGGGTTGGACGATCTCGACGAGCTGATGCGCGAGCGCGACGGCGTGCTCGGGCTGCCGATCATCGTCAACCGCAAGACCGTCGATCCGCGCCGCAAGGACAGCACGAAGGTGATCCAGGTCGAGTCGGCGATGGGGACGGCCGTCGAGGCCTTCGAGGGGAGTGTCGCGCTGCGGGTGCCGCGCACCCGGTTCCGTCCGGTGAAGACGACCAACGAGTTGCTGCTCCTGCGCTCGGACGTCTTCGAGCTCGACGAGCAGTCACGGGTGGTCTCCCGGATCGAGCACGCCGAGCCGAGGGTGTCCCTCGACGGCAACTACACGTTCGTCGCCGACTTCGACGAGCGCTTCCCGCACGGTCCGCCCTCGCTGCGGGAGTGCACCTCCTTCGGTGTCGAGGGGGACGTGACCTTCGGCGAGGACGTCGCGGCAGTCGGTGACGTCGAGGTCGTGGCGGCCGAGCCGGCGCGCGTCGCCGACGGCACCCGCCTGACCGGTCGGGCGGTACTGTCCACCGGGTGACCCGCCGATCCGTCGTCCTCACCGGGACCACTCCCCCGGGGGAGCAGGTGACCCTGCGCCCCTTGCGAAGGGGGGATCGCCGCGACTTCGTCGACCTGCGCTCGCGCAATGCCCTCTGGCTGGCGCCGTGGGACCCGACGGTCCCGCCCGGCGGTCGGCCGCGCCGGGACCTCGGGCGCGACTTCCCCGGCTACGTGCGGGGGCTAGCCCGGGAGGCCAGAGCGGGGACGGGACTGAGCCTGGCGATCCTCGTCGAGGGTGAACTCGTCGGGATGGTCGCGGCCAGCAGCATCGTCGAGGGTGCCCTGCGCTCGGGCAGCATCGGCTACTGGGTCGGACGGGAGGTCGCCGGGCGCTGGATCGCCCCGACCGCGGTGGCGATGCTGGGCGACCATCTCATGGACCCGACGGGCCGTGCGCTGCACCGGATCCAGGTCGAGATCGTCCCCGAGAACAGCGCCAGCCTGGCTGTCGTGGCCAAGCTCGGCATGCGTGAGGAGGGCACCAAGCGGGCCTACCTGCACATCGGGGGCCGCTGGCGTGATCACCGGTCCTTCGCCGTCGTGGCCGAGGAGGTCGGGGTCGGGGGACTGGCAGCACGTCTGTCACACAGATATCAGCAGTCACAAGCGCGACACACCGAGTAGCCTGCGCCACACTGCGCGGGTTCCTGCCTAGCGTTGTCCTCGTGCAGCCAAGCAGCCTCATCTTCGTGCTCGTCGTCGCGATCTGGGCTGTCTATCTGCTCCAGTACTGGATCAAGCGCCGCGACCACCTCTCCACCGTCCGGTCGGTCGATCGCTTCTCCGCGGCCATGCGGGTCCTCGACGACCACCGGATGGGGCGCCGGCTCGCGGAGCCGACGCCACGCTCCTACTCCGTCGCACCGACCCGGGCCGCGCGCCCGGAGGTCACCGTCAAGCACGCCGAGACCCCGCCCGCCCGGGTCGCGCCGGTCGTCGGTGTACCGCGTCGACTGCGTGGGCTCGTGCTGCTGGGCCTGGTCGCGCTGCTTCCCGTGGTCGCGCTCGTCGCGGCCTTCGGCCCCCTGCCCTGGTGGACGGTCGCCGTGCCGCTCGTGGGGGCCGTCGTCGCCTTCGCCTGGCTGCGCCGGGCCGTCGTCGCCGAGCGCTCCGCCAGCCGGCGCGTCGGCGTGGAGCGTCGTCGGGCCATGACCCCCCGGGTGGAGCGCCCCGTGGCGCCGACCCGGACCGCTGCCCCTGCGACGCCCGCCCGTGCTGCTGCTCCCGCTGCCGCTCGGCCCGTCTCGCGCAGCACCCGCGTCTACGACGTCGCCGAGGAGTCGGCCCCGAGCGTGGACGAGGTCATCGAGCCGGTCGCCCGGACACCGGTCGCCGAGCCGGAGCCGGGCACCTGGCAGCCGACGCCCGTGCCGCGCCCGATGTACACGATGAAGGCCAAGGCCGAGCGTCCTGCACCCGCTCCGGTGCCGACCGCGGCGGCCCCGGTGCCTGCGGGTGACGTCCCGCAGGTCATCGAGGTCGAGGACGAGGACCTGCCGGCCCTGGCCGACTGGGCCTGAGCGACTCACACCGGGTAGATCGAGTCCCCCGGGTCGAGGTCCGAGCGCTCCTGCGCGCGGGCGACGTCCTCGTGGATCTCCTGCCGCTCCTCATCGGTCGTCAGCTCCTCCGGTCGGTCCACGTCCTCGGGCGTCGGGTCGAGGAGGTTGTGGCCGACGGCGTTGAGCACGGCCACCGTCGGCACGGCGACCAGCGCGCCGATGACACCGCCCAGGATGATGCCGGTGGTGATGCCGAGGATCACGGCGAGCGGGTGGACCCGGACGGCGCGTCCCAGGAGCAGGGGCTGGAGCAGCTGCTGCTCGATCTGCTGCACGGCGATGACGACGCCGAGCATGAGTACGGCGGTGATCGGGCCCTTGGCGACGAAGGCGAGCAGGACGGCGATGAATCCGGAGACCAGCGCTCCGACGATCGGCACGAACGAGCCGATGAAGACGAGCAGGGCGATGCCCGAGGCGAAGGGGACGCCGAGGGCCAGGGCGCCGAGCCCGATGCCGATCGCGTCGACACCGGCGACCAGGACCGTGGCTCGCGTGAATGCCTGCAGCTGGTGCCACGCGATCGCCCCGGAGGAGAGGACCTTGGCCCGGGACCCGCGCGGGAAGAGCCGGACGACCCAGGCCCAGATGCCGGGGCCGTCGTAGAGGAAGAAGAAGAGGGTGAACATCGCCAGCAGGAATCCGGTGAGCCCCTGTCCGAGCGCCGAACCCGCCTGGGTGGCCATGTCGGAGATGCGGTCGCCCCGGGAGATCGTCGCCCACTGCTCGGCGAACCACCCGGTCAGCTGTGCTTCGCTGAGTCCGAGCGTGCCCTCGACCCACAGGCGGGACTGGGACAGGCCCTCGCCGACCTGGTCGACGATGTCACCGAGCTGGGCGGCGAACTGGTTGCCGACGTAGCTGAAGAGCGCGACGAGCGCGGCCAAGGTCCCGATCACGGTGATGAGGGCGGCCACGCCCTTGGGCAAGATCAGGCGCAGGCGGCGAAAGAGCGGCTCGAGCAGGGCTGCGAGCAGCAGCGCGACGACGACCGGGATGACGACCTGGGCCAGGATCGTGGCGAGCTTGAGGATCGCGACGACGGCGACAGCGATGACCAGCGAACGCCACGCCCACTCCGACAGCGCCCGTACCGTCGTTGGCACCGCAGTGACGCCGTCGGGTGACTCGGGTGACGTCCGGATGACGATGGGCGGGTTGTCGCGGCCGGCCGGGAGGCTCGGCAGTCGCGGTGGGCGCCGCAACCGCAGTCCACTCCAGCGACGTTTGGCGGACATGCGGCTCCTCGGATCGGGTGGGCTCGACTCTAGTCGGCCGAATTGCTCTACCCGGCACCGCCGATGTTATGGTTACCGACGTTCTTGGGGCTGTGGCGCAGTTGGTAGCGCGTCTCGTTCGCAATGAGAAGGTCAGGGGTTCGAATCCCCTCAGCTCCACCACCGGAGATCCCCGGCACAGCAGCGAAAACGCTGAATCTGTGACCGGGGTTTCTCTTTGTCATTCCGACCTCACCTCCCGATCTGCCCCCCGGATGCCCCCCGACGGTGCGTTGAGCCTCTCCAGACCGGCCCGATCGGCGCCCGTGCCCAGGAAGTGCAGGTACCGGTTCGTGGTCGCGATCGACTCGTGCCCCATCCACGCCTGGACCGTGCCCGGGTCCACGCCGCGGCTCAGCCACAGGCAGGCCGCGGTGTGTCGCAGGTCGTGCACCCGACGGCCCTGCCCGGTCGTGGGCCAATGGAGGCTGCGGAGCACTGCCGAGCGGTGCATCTGGGCGCCGCGCTCGGTGGTGAGGAGTAGCTCCCGCTGGTGCTTGCCCTCTGACAGGTGCTGGACGATCGGTAGCACCCGGTTGGCCAGCGGGACCCGTCGGGACCGCCGGCCCTTGGTGCCCTTGATCGAGTGGCCCTCGGGCTGGGACCGGCGCACGAGCAGACCGGGCGTGGGCACCTGCATGACGTCCTCGACCCGCATCGCCCGGGCCTCGGCCCAGCGCAATCCGGTCCACGCCAGCACGAGCATCACGTCGGCCAGGTGCGAGGAGAACGCAGCCCACTCGGCATGGGCCGCCTCCAGCGCCTCCTCGCTGAACGGGTCCATCTCCTCGACCTCGCCGGACTGCTTGGGGACACGCACGCCCGTGACCGGGTTGGCCACGACGATCTTCTCCCGCACGCACCACGCGAAGAACGAGGACAGGCTGGCCCGGAACCGCCGCACGGAGCTCTCCGCGAGACCGTCTGCGAGGAGCGCCTCGAAGGAGCGCGCGACCTCCCGCCCCGACACGGCGGACACGTGCAGCGCCAACATGCTCGTCGGCATCAGGCGCAGCAGGTCCTGGTCGCTCCGGTAGGT
Source organism: Janibacter sp. A1S7 (assembly GCF_037198315.1). Classification (NCBI taxonomy): domain Bacteria; kingdom Bacillati; phylum Actinomycetota; class Actinomycetes; order Micrococcales; family Intrasporangiaceae; genus Janibacter; species Janibacter alittae. The sequence continues at coordinate 399,056 of NZ_CP144913.1, forward strand.
CTTGGCCGCAACGGTCGTGGACCGCACCCGAAGCCACTGGACGACGAGGACGCGCACGCGTTGCCGGCCGGCCCGGGGATCGACCCCGCCCGCCAGCGCCGCACGCTCACGGGCGAGCCACGCCTTGGCCTCCCGCTGGGTGTCGAAGACCTTGCTCGCCACATCGACCCGACCGCTCTTCAGCTTCGCCCGGAACCGACCGTTCGGCAGCTTCTGCACGCTCACGCCGCGCCCCGCTTCACCCAGGCGGCGACGTCCTCCCGCTGGTAGCGCGGGCTGAAGGGGGTCAGCCACGTCACCCGTGGCCCGTGGCCCACCTGTCGCCATCGGCACAGTGTCGACGGCGAGATCTGCAGCGCCTCGGCGACCTCCGTGGTGGTCAGCAACCGCTCGAGCGCCGGTGTTGGTTGATCCTGCATCTGTGGCTCCATCATCGTCACCTCGTGTCTAGCCCATCTCGGTCCTTGCGGCGTTCGGCTTTCCACAGGTCGTACTCGCGGGCGCGGGCTGCGACCGCCAGGGCCAGGGCTTGTTCGAGGTGGTCGCGCCAGCCGGTGCCGACGTAGGTCCAGGATCCGACGACCTGGGTGGTCTCTTCTGCGTCGTCGGCGAGCAGGCGTGCTTCGAGGTCGCGGGTGTCGAGGGGTCGCCCGGTGCGGCGGGACTCGGCAGCCAGGGCCTGCCACCGCGACCGGGCACGACGCAGGGCGCCGAGGGTGAGGGAGTAGCGCCTCGATTTGGTGCCGAAGTGGCCGCGGAAGCCCAGACAGTGCACCCACTTGCCCATCCGTTGGTAGTCGTGGTCCCGCTCGTGGAAGGTCGCGGCCCGGGTGGCCATCTCCCGGCACTCCCGCCGCAGGGCAAGGATGTGCGGACGTCCTTGACCACGGCCGTGCAGGCCGGAGGAGTCCTTGGTGGAGTACTTCGCCAGGTAGCCGGCGACCTGATCGGGGGTCAGCGGGCCGGCCGGGTCGTCGGTGCGCGAGCCGGCCCGAACGGTACGCACGTCGACCTGGCTCCCGAAGGCCAACACCCGTGGGGTGTCCTCGTGGTCGACCGGCTCGGCGATGGCCGTGACGGTCGGGACGACCTGTCGGACGGCGGCGGCGAGAGCGTCGCCGTCCAATGATGGGGGAGCGGGTGCGCCGGTGCCGCCGGCGGCGGGTCCGTCGAGGCGGATCAGGGCGTGGAAGTGAATCAGGCCGCGTGCCTGGTGTTCGGCGACCTTGGCGTACTGGATCGACGCGTGCTCACCCAGGCGGGAGTCGGGGACGGCCAGGTGGTGGGCGATGGCCCGATGCAGGGCGATGGTGAAGCGTCGCCACAGCTCGGGGGCGTGCCACTGCCACATCACCGCTGAGGCGGTGTCGTGGCACTGGAAGCACAGCGGCGCCCCGTTGACCTCGTCGTACTGGTCGTGGACGCGGGTGCACCACGACGGCCGTCCGTGGGGACACCGGGTCCGATCGTCACGTCGCCTGGGCCGACACGCCCTCCCGCTCCGGTGGCCGTGGACCGGCCCGAACGAGGGGGCGGTGAGGGTGACGAACAGCAGCGGGTTGTCCCGCACCTGCTCGGGGACGGTCTTGCCGCCGGCGACCCCGGCGTGGATGAGGGCGTAGGTGTCGCGGGCGTAGGTGCGTGAGCAGGCCGGGCACACCGAGGCACGGCGGTTGCCGCACGGGCGATGGAGCACCCCGAACGGCAGGCCACTGGCGTCGAACGAGGTCAGCACTTCGCCGGTCGTGGTGTCGACGGCGACCGAGGACCCGGACAGTCGGACGGGGTGGGCGCAGTTGTGTGTGGTGCCCAGGGCTTGGGAGAAGTCGTCCATGCTCCCGTCGCGCATCCGCTGCGCGATCAGCTTGGCGTTCTCGGGGTGGTTGAGGTCGGGGATGTCCAGCGGCGCGTCCTCACCAAAGCCGGGGAAGCGCTCCTCGCCCGTGGCAGGGGCGGGCGTGTCTGTGGCGGCCACGGTCCCCTCCCAACCAAAGAGGGTGTGCCACGCGGACCGGAGTGCGGCTCTGGGATCCGCGCGGCACACCCAGACTGTGGGGGTGCGGCGATGCGTGGTCACCGACGTTCCAGAGCCGCTCAACGCCAGGCGCACCCGAGGGGGCGCGGATGCGGATCCCGTCAGTGAGTGTCTGTCGCGGCTATCGGTGAGTGCGAGCCGTCAGGCCCGGGTGGGGAGCCGACCCCCAGGGATGAATCCCGTTGGTGTGTCCGTCTGTTGATCCGCAACATCCACGCTGCCGCCCACGATCGGCCTGTTCCAGCAATCTGCGGATCTTTGACCAAACTCTGACCCTTGCTGGCCGCGTGGCCCTGATTGATCGCTCAAGTCCCGCGAGTGGTTTAGGTCAACTACGTCCCAGTCGCCGATCCCCTTGGCGCTCTCGCAGGTCACCTCCTGGCCCAGGCCGACTCCGCTCTTCCCAAGCGGAATACGCTGCCGTAAACCAATGGTTGACAGAATTTGTCAACCATTGGTTTACTGTCGATATGGAAGCGATCAGGGAAGCGCAGCAGGCTGTGGACCGCGCCAAGGATCAGTTGAGATCAGCCGTGCAGGAGGCCCGGAGCCAGGGGCAGACCTGGGCGGCGATCGGTCAGGCCCTGAATATGAGCCGGCAAGCCGCTTTCAAGCGATTCGGCGAAGTGACCAACCCGGTCGATGGCCGGAAAATAGAGGGAGTGCGTATGTCAATCGACCAGGTTCGACGAACAACCGAGCAGGTCTTCGACCTCATCAGTGCGGGTGAGTACGACAAGCTCGAGCAGTTGATCCACCCTGAGGTCAGGAACGAGCTGCCAGCATCGCTGATCTCGGAGACCTGGGCCCGCGTCCTTACAGAGGTCGGCGTAAAGGAGTCATACGTAGACACTCACGTGGCTCTGCCCGCAGGAGAGCGAATCGAAGAAGACGACCAAATCCTAGGGACCGTTGTAGGAGTCACCACGCTGAACTGCGAAGCCGGCGAGATGATGGGCCGCGTGGCCGTCGATGACCACCAGCGGGTGGTAGGACTCTTGATTGTCACCCCCGACTACAGCCCGTTGCCATTCTGAGCTCACGCAGCTGAACAAGCAGCAGTCCCGTAAGCGGGAAACCTGTTCCGGTCACGGATCGCCACCCGGTCAGGGTTCTCCACCTCGTGCTCTACTCACCGGTGGTGCCGTCGACTGACTCACGGAGAAGGTCTGCGTGACCGTTGTGCCGCGCGTACTCCTCGATCATGTGTGTGATCACCCAGCGGAGACTGGGCGCTCGTCCGTCTGGCCAAGTCCTGCGCATCTTGTAGTCAAGGCCGCCTGCCTTGAAAGCACTCTCGGCCGCAGTCCGAGCGCGGATGACCGCCTCCTGCCACAGTGCGCGGGTCGCGTCTGGGTCGTCGAATCTGGCAGAGTGCCAATCCCAATCTGGGTCTGCTGTCCAGTCCACCGAAGCCCAGGGTTCTCGGCGTGGCTCGTCCTGGAGCCATCGCCCAAACCAGTCGTCTTCCACGTAGGCAAGGTGCTTCATCAGGCCACCCATGGTCATGCTGGTGGGAGGCAGGCGCCGCGCGAGCTGAGCAGATGTGAGGTTGGCGCTTTTCCATTCGAACGTGGCACGTTGGTAGTCGAGGAACCCGGTGAGGGTTTCCCACTCGTTGCCGGCCAGTGGTGGCTCTGGGCGGCCGTGCTCATCGAGGTCTAGTGTCATGGTTCGGGACTCTAGTGCCGCGGACGGACATGCTCTCGTGGCAGAGGGGGCCATTGACTGACCGCCATGAGACCACGGACCGCCCGGGTCGGGTCGTGCGTCGCTCGACGTTCGCGGTCCGGGCACTGATGCTCAGTATCTGATCATCCGGACTTCCGTGGTTCGCGTTGGTTCGTGCGGCTTGGTTGCTCCATCGAGGTCGTAGCCGAGCTTGCAATAGAAGGCCTGTGCTCTGCGGTTGCGGTCGAGCACCCACAGGTACGAGGGACCATCCGATAGGCCGTGGTCGGTGAGCTTCTGGGCTACGCCGGTGCCGCGCGCGTCCGGGTGGACGTACAGCGACATCAACTCCACGAAGCCATCCATCTCTTGATCGCGGGCAGGGCCGACTGTAATGAACCCGACTAGACGGTTGCCGTCTTCCGCGACTAGCACAGTCCGACCGTTGCTGTCTCGTCTGTTGCGATCCAGCATCCTGATGAGCCGCTTCCATCGCTGAGTCGCTTCTACATCGCTACGGGCCTGCAGGTAGTCCGAGGGCATGAGCCCGGCGTAGGCGATACGCCAGATGTGGTTGTGCAACGGGCCTAATGCCGTCTCATCCCCAGGTAGTGGCGGCCGGATGATCACGCTCACTCCAGCAGACTATCGGGGCACCACGATCTTCGGTAGCCGAATGGTGTCCGGTCACCGATCGCCTGCGGGACGGCGAGCGCGATGCAGCTCGACATCTCCGAACAGCTCCGAATCCGGTTCGGGTGAGGAACGGTGTCCCGCCTGGCAAACCGTGTTAGGCGCTGTGCTTCTTGGTGATGACAGTCGAGATGACGGTGCTGACCACGAACGTGAGAATGCCGAGGCCCAGTCCGAAGCCGATGACGTTGCCGCGTGATGCATCTGTTGCCGTCGCAATGACCATGTAGATCACGGTCGCGATCAGTGCGCCGAGCAGCGCACTCCGGAATGTTTCGTTCATTGCCTTCATGGGGCGCCTCCGACGAGCATGGATGCTGGATCGCCACAGTACCCCCTGCTCAGAGGCGTCAGGCCTCAGTGGCTCGCCGCGTGCTCAAGAGCGTGGGTCAGGAGTGAACGTCGGTCACGAGTTGGTGCCGGTCGCAGCCCATCGGTACGCGGTCGGCATGGCCGATCGCCGCGCCAAGACCAGCAGACGCCGGGGCGGCGCGGGTGACTCAGAGAAGACGCAACGAACCAGCGATGTCGCCTTAAGCGGATCCCCTGCGGGACGCGTAGCCCAACGGTCTGAGCCGCTCGGGCTTCGCCGCAAGTCGTTCGTCTTGCGGGACACCCGGACTTCTCGACGAGCGTCGGTCTCCCTCCGGCGACACTCGAGCAAATGTCGAAGTCATTGACAATGTCGGTTGAATGCTGACATGGACAGTAGCGACGCGGAGCCGGCCACGAAGCAGGAACTCCTAGAGTGGCTCGACGCTCAGCGAAGGCATGTCTCGGAACAGGTGAAGGCTATGCCTGCGGGGGCTCGTCGGCAGGCTCAAGTTCCATCGGGCTGGACGCCACGCGGTCTCATCAGGCATCTGGCACTGGACGTCGAACGTGTGTGGTTTCGAGCTGTCATGGCCGGCGAGCACATCGACCTTCCGGAGGGATACGAAGGTTGGACCGCGCTCGACGAGCAGACCGATGAAGACCTGCTCGAGCAGTACGCCAGCGAGTGCAAGCGAGCGACAGCAGCTATCAGCGGTATGAGTCTGAATGCGGAACCCGCGTGGTGGTTCGAGGACGGGGGCAGCCCTCCGCACTCCTCCCTTCGCGAGGTGATCTTGCACGTGATCGTCGAAACGGCTACCCACGCAGGGCACTTGGACATCTGTCGTGAGCTGGTCGATGGTGGCCAGCGCCTCGTCCTCGACGAGCCGACGACCTGAAAGATCGGCCAGGTACCGCGGTCGATGGGCTATCGGGCGCCACGTCTCAACGCCGTCGCCGCAGTTACGCTGCGGGTATGACCGCATGGAGCCGTTACCTGTTCGGCGCCTCGATGACTTTCGGTTGGGGCGTGCTGCTGCTCGCTGAGCAGCTGCCGGCGTGGTTAGGGCCCGTGTCGATCTTCGTCATGGTCCTGGCCGCTTCTGCGTTCCTGACCTGCTCCGTCCTCGAACACTGGTGCAGGCGCAGGGCTGTCGGGACCGTGGAGCAGTAGCCCTCCGTAGCTCAGGTGGCCCCTCTCTCGGTCGTGACATTCAGAACCGGGCGCCGCCGACGTCCACGCCATCGGCGCTCAATGCCCTGTAAGGGATCCCTGACCGATCATCGTTGCTCGACGGGGGCGCCGCGAAGTTCTCAGAGGGCGATCAATCCGGCGGCGATGTTAACGACGGCATGCAGGATGGCACCGGGAACGAACGACCTGGTCTTGTGTCGCAGCCATCCCAGCAGCCATCCCGTGAGGAACTGCACGGGCAGGATCGGCAGCAAGCGGGCATCGATCAGCAGGAGTGGAAGGTGCGGGAGAAGGAAGATCACCGCCTGCAGGAGGTTTCCCCAAAGGAAACCGAGCCGCCGCATCAGCACCCCGGCCAGCAAGCCGCGGAAGAAGACTTCCTCACCCAGGGCGCGCAGGATCACCCCGATCGCGACGCCAACCGAGGTCAACTGCGCGATGGAGACGCCGGGGGCCTGGAGCACCTCTGCCGGGATGAGAGCTGTCGACAACCACGCTGTCAGAAGCAATAGGGGTAGCAGCAACAGCGCCCACCCGTAGGCTGCCATCGAGCCCGTCGAGGCGCCCAGCCGGTCCCACGCTGACGTGAACGTCCCGCCCGGCCTGCGCGACTGCACGAGGACGTACACGAGCGCAGGAGCGCAGAGCAAAAGGAATTCCGCCACCGCGTCAGCCTACGGAAACCCAAGCGCCCCGCCACAGGCTGTATTCGACGACCCTCCCCAGGCGGGGATCCTCTAATGGCCCCGGTGCCTGCGGCGGGGGCCTGAACCCGGCGGCCGGGCCAAGTGCTCACCTCCACAGTCACTCGCGGCGGCTGGACGCGCCCGTGTCCGGCCATCCTTGGCGCGTGGTGACGGTCCTGTTGCAGACTCAGGGCATGGAATGGTCGCGCGACGGGCTGAGCGCCGTGGGCTTCGAAGGGTTCGTCCATTTCGTCGACCTGCCTGCCGCACGCGTACCTCGCGGACCAGGGGTGTACGTCGTGCTGCGCGAGCAATCGGAGGGCCCCACCTTCCTTGATATCAGCCCCGCGGGTTGGTTCAAGGGCAAGGACCCCTCCGTCACGCGGGAGCTCCTTGAAGCGGCTTGGGTAGACGGAGCGCACGTTCTCTACATCGGCAAGGCAGGCGCCGGGGCGTCCGGCAGGCGAGGGTTGTCGACGCGCCTCGATGAGTTCCGTAAGCACGGCGCCGGCGTCCCTGTCGGGCACTGGGGTGGGAGGTACATCTGGCAGTTGGCCGAGAGCTCGATCTTCCGCGTGGCCTGGCTCGAAACGGCCGACGATGACCCGGAAGACGTCGAGTCTGAGCTGATCACACGGTTCGTCTCCGACTGGGGGAAGCGCCCATTCGCAAACAGGAAGGCTGGTCGGATACGGAGGACAGATCAGTCCGTAGGCGGCGGAATGGGCTAGGTCCGTAGGCCGCAAGCGGAAGGTCTCGCAGGACGCCGCAACGGCGGGGTCACGGCGCAGCCTCCGACGGATGGCAGGCATGTTCGGGCATGCGGGAAGACGAAACGGCAGTGGGATCCCCGGGCCGGATGGGAAGCTCGTTCCCGGGGCCGCCACCTCGTCTGTCGCCTCGATAACGGCCTGACGACAACCCAGCCCCAGGTATCTCGACTCAACGGTCGGTCCCAACGGTTCACCCTCGTGGGAACTTCTCGATCGCATCACCGCAAAGGGCCACCAGGCCGCTACCCACCAGGCAGACCAACTCGCAGAAGTCGTTGAGCTCCGGCTCAAACCCGCCGTGGGTGGCCCCCGCGAGGTCAATCAGCGTTTCGAATGTCGGCCGCGCAACCGTCTCAATGAATCGCTCCGTCGGCCCACCGAGCCATTGACCGTCCTCCAAGAGGAGGGTGCCGCCGATGCCGCCGGAGTCCCCGTGCACGATGCCGTGCGCGCTCGCTACGAGAAGACGACGGTGCCCCAGGTCGGCGAGCTTCTCCAACGCGTTCATGCTTGGTCGCGCCCGGCGTCCCTTCACATTCGTCGCCATCAGGGGAATGGCCCAGCCGTAAGGCTCGCGGAACTTCGAGCTCGCGTCGGACACATCGTGGGTCTGCTCGAGCGCGGCAGCCTTCTTTGAGCGCAACGACAGTTCTGCAGGCGCGACCGGCCCAACGCCGTGCTCGCCGAAGTAAGCCGCGAGCCGTCGCGTCTGGACCACGAACCCGTGATCCAGATACCGCTGCGCGAGCGACGCATCGCCTTCGGCAATGATTATGGCCGTGACCGCGGCCTCGTGGAGCGCGCGCCAACGGGCGGCACCACCGGACCAAAATCCTGCGTGAAGCAAGACCTGAATCTCTTGCAACACGATGAGAGCGTTGAACTGCTGCAGTGCGAGCACGACGCGCACCGGCTGATGCGCGTCGTTGGGATCGGCCGCGTCGACCTCGTCGAGGCGCTTCAGCATCATGAGCCCGTTCTGTCCCATGGCAAAGATCGCGGCGTCGAGGGCGGCCAGCCCTTCGCTCCATCGCTTGCTGATGGCGTGGCTCACCTCAGCCGCATCGGCACGCCGCTTCTCCCGAGAGTCGGCCGCCGAGCTCAGCGTGTCTTGCGCCATCCCCGCGGCGTTATCACCCAAGAACTCGCGGAGCTCAGCAAGCGTGTCGAACCTAGGCACGACACCCATCTTCCTGGACGAGTGCTGGTCTCGCAGCCGCGCACCATCCGACCAGCGATTATCCACCGATATCAGCCGCGGGCCACCCGGGCCCTTGCGTTCGACGCGCTGGTTCACTTCATCCCACATACGGAACCTCTTACGGCAATGGCGCGTTGCGTGACCGGGTCCGTCGAGATCGGATCGTCGGCGTCCCGTGATGGACGCGGTTGCGGGACGCCGACGAGGTGGCGATCAGCGTCGTGCGGAGGCGTCAGCGAATTCTGCCTTCGCAGCGGTGCGTTGGCGCTCAATGGCGCGATAGACGGTGGAGCGGCCGATGCCGAACAGTTCGGCTACCTCGAGGGTGCTGTACTCGCCGCTGTGCACCAGCGACACAAGGTGCGCCTCCTGCTTGCGGCTCAGCTTGGGCTGCTTGCCCTTGAGTCGACCCTTGGCTTTGGCGACCTTCATGCCCTCAACCGTGCGTAGCCGGATCAGGTCGGACTCGAATTCGGCGACCATGGCCAAGACGTTGAACAGCAGTCGCCCGACGGCGTCGGTGGGGTCGTAGACCGACCCGCCAAGCGAGAGGCTGATCTGTCGGGTGGTGAGCTCGTCGGCGATCGCGCGAGCGTCGGGCAGGGACCGGGCCAGGCGGTCGAGCTTGGTCACCACCAGCGTGTCCCCCGCGCGGCAGGCGGCCAGTGCCTCGCGGAGTCCGGGACGCTCGCGGTTGGTGCCGGTCAGACCGTGATCGACGTAGATCCGCTCGGCCTCGACACCGAGGCTAAGCAGCCCGTCGCGTTGGGCGGTCAGGTCTTGTTGATCGGTGGAGCATCGGGCGTACCCGACAAGTAGTGCGCTCATGGCGCGCCTCCCAGGAGTGGGCCCTGCCGGGCGCGGATGCGACCGGCTCGGGCATCGGACAGTGCCCGACACCACCAGCGACTGCCTTTCTTTCCCGGCCCGCAAGTACCGTCACTTCACTCCTTCCCTGGGCTCGCCTTTCGTAATACGATTTTGGCTATGGTTGGCGAACAGCAGATCGAGCAATGGGCGGACGAGGCGGAGGCTGGCTACGACGTCGAGGCGATGAAACGCCGCGGACGCGGTCGGCCGGGGCGTGGCGCCGAGCCGATGCAGGTCGTTGCCGTACGCCTCACAGCGGAAGAGCTCGCCGCGGTTGACGCGATCGCCGAGCGAGAGCACATCTCGAGATCCGAAGCAATCCGCCGGGCGCTGGCCAGCTCCGCGGCGTGAAGGTCCACAACAGCGCGCTCAGACAGGGGGTGCTCCCAGAGGACGCAGTGCAGGCCGCCGACTGGCCGCTATGGGTCGAACCGATTGATGACGAGGATTGGCCGCACCGCGAACTACGGCTCGGCTTCGACACCCAAGCCCACCTACTCGAGATCGTCGTCCTGAACTTTGAAAGCGGCGACGAGATGGTCATCCACGCCATGCCGGCCCGTAAGCAGTACTGGGATCTCCTTCCCTGAACTGGCGGCTCACGCACCCACAAGCGGATCCCGATCTGCACGCGAACTGGTAGACAGGGCCGATGCGCTGTCCGAACTGTGGAACTGACATGCTCTCTGGCTGGCTGGCCATGTGGAATCCGATACTCGGCCAGAAGGTGCGGTGGCAGCCGGCCAAACCGCAGTGGCGGCGATTGCTGGTTCCTGAAGAATCGGCCGTCGTTCTACGTGCCAAGGTTGGCGGCAAAGACGCACGGAAGGCGTATCGGTGCGCATCGTGTTCAACGACCGTCGTGTCCGCTGACGACAGTTACGACGAGTAGCCGAGCCTGTCCCGCCGGATCACTAACCAAGAAGCCCTTTGTGGGCCTCCGGTAGAGGACCGGGCAGCGGCGAGGGCTGCTACGTCAGCACAAGGTCCGACTCGTCGTGTGCGCGCAATCAAGGGGTGACGCCATCGCGACCCAACAGGTCGACAGACTCGCGCCAATCTTCTTGCTCGCTCTCATCGGGGCGGGGACGCTCATGATCCTGTCGGCACGCACGTCCAGCCGAGAGACGCTGCGGAGTCGGCTCCCCAAGAACCAGAGCGAAGATGACGGCGAGGTGTCTCAGTGACCACGTCGGTTGGAGCGAGATGGCGCATGCCAGCCAGGCGTGGGTCAGCCGAGCGGCGATTCCAGCACGGTGGGCTTGTAGACGAACTGCTGCACGCGGCCGTCGAACAGGCGCGAGTCCACCAGTTCCAGGTCGATGTCGGGCAGGTCGGCCAGCACCGGGTCCGCCCCCGAGATGCCGGTGATGATGGGGAAGACAGTCACTTCCAAGCGGTCGACTAGTCCGGCGGCAAGAAGGGCACGGTTCATATTGATGCTGCCGTGTGAACGCAACGGTACGGACGATTCGGCCTTCAGGCGAGGCACGACGACAAGGGCGTCTTCGGCTTCCAGTGTGGAGTTGTCCCAACCTAGGGGTTCGGTCATCGAGCGGGAGATCACCACCTTGTCCCGTGCGGTCAGGGCGCTGAACTCGCGGGTCTCGACCATCTGAGAGGCGAATCGGGCCATGGCCCGGTAGGTGTTCGCGCCAAACACGAGCGTCTCGTTGGTACCTGCGAAGTAGGTGCGGTACCTGTACTCGACTAGTTCGGGTCCTTCCTTACCCCAGAAGGCGATGGGACCGGTGCCAAACCCATCGAGTGTCATGAACATGTCAGCGGTGTAGGTCGCCACGCAGGTCTCCTGAAGGTTGTTGAGGTCATTCCCATTCTCACCCGCGGGAGCTTCAGAACTCATCGCGGACGCGCACGAGGTGCGAACATGGCCAGCAGGAGAGCGAAGCCAAGAATGTGCCTCAGTGACGACCCCGAAGCGTCCCGTTACGCAATCCTCCAACGGTGGGTTCTGTTGCACGGGCAAGCGGCCATCTCGTTGTGGCGAGGCGGACCAGCCTGCGCTGCGATGTAATGAGTGGCATGTCTAGTTTTGACCTTCTCGCTACCGAGCGGCTTCTCCTCCCCCCGCTGTCGGTCGAGGACACGGATGCCTTGGCGGCGGTCTACAGCGATCCGCAGGTCGCTCAGTATGTCGGGGGCGATCGACTTACTCCAGAAGCGATCGGCCTTCAAGTGGCCGATTTCACCCACGAGTGGCAAGAACGCGGCTACGGGCAGAGCGCAGTCATTCGCCGCGAGGACGGTCGGTTTCTGGGTCGCATCGGACTGCACTTCTGGCCCAACTGGGAAGAGACCGAACTCGGTTACGTCCTCTCCCGCGAGGCCCAAGGTCAAGGACTCGCCACCGAAGGGTGTCGAGCCTGGATCGACTGGACGAGACGGAACCGCACCATCCGTTCGCTCATCGCCAACATTCACCCGGAGAACACGGCCTCGATTCACCTGGCCACCAAGCTGGGCTTCACCTTCGACAGGAACGATCAGACGCCGTCCGGCGTCCCGACCCTGATATTCCGGCTCGACGTGTGACCAGCAGGTCACAGGCGTACCACGAGTCTATGGACCTATCGATTAGCGGGATGATCTGAGAGCTGCTCAATGGCGCGGCGACTACCCCTACGGGACAGTTACCGTAGTCGCATAGTCTGCTCAGGCAGTCTTCTGTGTAAGTTCAGTCGCGCGAAGGTGAGGGACGTCATGAGCCAGTCCAGACAACCGCGGGCTAACCCCAAGCCGCTGCCGCCCACAGTGTCCATTTACCAGAATCCTGACTACGTGGAAGGCATCCTCCAGCAGACGTATGGACAGCCGCTGCTGACGGAGTTCGCCAACGAGGCCCGCAGCGAGCACGGGAATTCGCAGGACACGACCGCGGGTGGGAAGGCCAAGGTGGGCCTGGCTGCGAAATTCCCTGGCTTGTTCGCTGGTGACGCAGCCGTGGAGGCCGACTATGAGAGACGGCTTGGAAGCCAGCAGTTGACAGGCAGCACGGCGACGTCAAGAGCTCACTACACCCAGCCGTACTACCTGCACGTCGTTCGGTCCGTGCTCCGCCAGACCGGCCTGATCCAAGATGTAAAAGGTAGAGCCGACGCAGCCAACTTGCGACCAGGTGAGTTTGTCGAGTTTTCAGCATCATTCACGCCGAGCCAGGTCGTCGCATTGCTCGACATCGTCACGCCGGACTTGGTGGAGCAGATCGTCCGAAGGAACGGGTTCACCGAGGGTATGCGCTCCTTCCAGGGCGGTACCGTGGAGAAGGTGCAGGAGTTCAAACTGCGCCTCGACGGGGACATGGACACTTGGGGTGCGATAGGACGATCGGCGACGGAGGCGGTGCGAGCCGATTTCCGCAGCGCGAAGACTCGTGAGCTCTACGGGCAGATCGGGGAAGGCGACGACCTGCTCACGTTTATCACTATGTGCGATGTCGAGCACTTCGTTGTGGAAGACGAGGATCGTATCCTCGACGGCCATTTCACTGTGCTCGGGAAGGTAGCTGGACCGCTGATGCAGGATGAACCGATCCTGTCGCGGAACAAGGTACTGGAGAGGATGCGTCCCGAGGCTGTGGATGAGCTGGTACGGGTCATGAACGAGTCCGTGCAGGAGCAGACTGAGAAGATCAGCGCGCTGACTCAGGCCGATGATGAGGAGACGAGCGAATCGGCTGCAGCAGCCGATCGAGTGGACCTCGATGGCGACGGGGACGAGGGGCATGACGAGGACGACGGCATGGCTGCGGCCGACCTGTTCAACTTCACCCTCGACTCACGAGTTGCGGGGGCGTCCGTGCGGGTCATACCTGTTGCCGTCTACCTTTGATCGGAACGCACAGCTGACGGTTGTTGCGCAACCCACCGTGCTGATCGCTGCGTGGTGCAGTCATGCTCGTCTCGGTTGAGGAACCACACGCGGTGAACCCGCAGGTCAGGGCGCGATCTCTGCCTCGGCATACGGGCGCCGTCCCGTAGCCCCCGTCCGCCCGTGCATCCCGGGACACGGGCGTCCTACGGAACGTCGAAGTTCGAGGATTCGGGCACGATGGTGAGGAGCAGCGTCTCACCATCGTGTCCCCTCCCACGTCAGCGGCCTCCACTGCCCTGAAAGATCGTGCGGGGTCTACAGCACACACGAGTAGTTTTCGCGCGGGCGAAATCACACTGTCTTGAGTCAGTAGGGCCTTGACGGATCTGTGTCACCACGTCCTTGACGTTCTGCCTAGGAAGTTGAGGTGTCAGCGGTCCGCGGCCGCTGTCCCTTGATGCTACGCACGGCCTGCTCGTTGGTCCGGCGCACGACCTTGGTGTCTCCATCGGGCAGCATGATGGCCAGGGTCGTCTCGGACACGTGGATCGTCACTGTTGCTTGGACGTACTGACGGCCGACCGCGACCTTTTGCCCGGCCACCATCAGGACCCCGTTGCTGGCCACGCGACGTTGCACGGTGACCGGTTCGCTCGATGGCCGCGGGACCGGTCCGACCGGCCGTGACTGTTGCAGCCGGGCGGCCTGACCGGGGCCGAGCGGGTTCGGGCGGGCGCGCAGCAGCTCGCGGGTCTGGGGATCGAAGAACAGCAGCGGACAGCCGTCCTCGATGTAGACCCCGACACGGCGCCCTGCCAGGATCTCCGCGGCCGTCACGAGCCGGCCACCCAGCGACACGGTGCCGTTCTTGGCCACGGTCCGTTCGACCTCGAAGACCGTGCGTGAGGACCGGCTCGCCGGGCCGCCCCGCGATGCCACCGGTGGCGGGCCGGCGGGCACCGCCCCCTGGGCGACCAGCTTGTCCAGGTCGGTGACCGACAATCGTGACCGGACCGTCTTGAGCCGCTGCCCACCGATCGACAGATGCACCCAGTCGCAGTCGACCCAGAACCGCACCACCTGCCCAGCCCGTGCCGGGCCCAGCCAGAACTGCTGATCGCACAGCGTCATGTTTCCCGACCGCGGCACCGGCCGGGACAGCTCGATCGCCGTCGCCGATCCACGCGCACGTGCCACAGGTTCGGCTCTCACCTCAGCCGGCTGATCGCCAGCCGCCGTAGCTGGCTCGCGGGCCGGTTCCAGTGACGGCGGTACCCACAGCTCGACCCCACTGGGCTCGGCGGGAGCGAAGCGGTCCGCGGGCACCACAGGTCGGTGCTCGTCGAGTCCCTGATGGGGTCGGTCGCGGTTGTAGCCCGCCACCCAGGCATCCACCGCGGCCTGGGCGTCCTCGAGCGACACGAATGGTCCCTGCTCGGTGATCTCAGGACGGAAGGTGCCGTGGAAACGTTCCACCTTCCCGTTTTGATTCGGTGACGCGGGCGAGGTCAGCCGGTGCGTGATCCCGTTGCGGCGGCAGATCTTGTCGAACAACACTTCCCCACGCGTGGGCGCGTACCGACTGAACCTGTCGGTGAACTGCTTGCCGTTGTCGGTAATCACCTCCTCCGGCACCCCGTACCGCGCCAGGGCTTGGGCGAACGCCACACACACCGCCCGCGCCGTGGCCCGTTCCACCACCTGCGCGATCACGCAGAACCGGGAATGGTCATCGACCCCGGTCACGATCTTGGCCTCCCGCAGCTCGCCGGTCGTGGTGTTGACCAGCTGCACCCCGCCGACGATGTCGATGCCCCACAGCTGCATCGGCCCGGGCCGTTCGAACCGGATGTAGGAATCCCGGGACCGCTTCCGGGGCCGGGCCAGCACCAGCCCTGCCCGTCGCAAGATCCGGTTGATCGTCGACACCGACGGCACCCGCCCCTCTTCCAACGCCTGGTCGCGATGCCACGCAGGAGGCCTGCGCAGCAGCTCCAGCCGGATCCGTTTCGCACCCCACCGCGGATGCTCCCGACGCAACTCGATCACCACCCGCTCCAGCAACTCCGCAGCCTGGTGCGGGCACGACCGCGGCCGCGAGGACCGGTCCGCCAGACCGCCCACGCCCTCACTGAGATACCGGACCACCCACGCATGCACAGACTGGCGAGAGACCCCGACCTGGACGGCGACCTCGGTCACCGAGGCCCCGCCCAACACCGCCCGAACCGCGTCCAACCGCTGCTCAACCACCGACAACGCAACCAGTGCCATTCCCGGCCTCCCGCTCGACGACGTCCGCGGAACATCGTCGAGCAAAACGCCGAAATCGCGGCAGAGTGTCAAGCACCTACTGACACACGAGCGTCAAGCACCTACCGGGACAGGACATGCGGTCGAATCACGCGCATGTGAGAACTTTCTCTACTGGCTCAAGGCGGCGACTCCGTCGCCGCTGGCCGCCCGCTTCGCGGGCGTCCGCTGCGCATGCGGCCTGGCGGCCGTTCTCGCGTCCGCCCGCACACGGACGGCCAGACATGACGAAGGCGCCCCGGTTTAGTGCCGAGACGCCCTCACCCTTCGATCCGTCGACCCGCCGCTACACGATCCGTCCTTCACGGTCCCGGCTCAAGCGGCCGATGGTCGCTCCATCCGGGACGCGCTCCGCGCCTGTGGCCAACGCCTTCTCGAGTCGATTCGCCGCTTGATCCGCGACCACTCCGGCCGGGACTGCTCCGCTATCGGGTCGGCGGCTCTTCGTGCCCCCCGGATGCCCCCCGAGCTCATTGCGGCCGCTACCGGGCGCAACGGAACGCAAGCAACCGTGACAGGTTCTCGGGACCGGACAACCCCAAATTGCCTTCGCAATGAGAAGGTCAGGGGTTCGAATCCCCTCAGCTCCACCACCGGAGATCCCCGGCACAGCAGCGAAACCGCTGGTTCTGTGGCCGGGGATTCTCTCTGTGTCACCCCGACCTCACCCTCCGATGAGCGAGCACCACTGGTGCTCTGCCACCGACGAAGAGTGTGACGATCCGCCACCGGCCCCTCCCCGCCGGCTCTCCCTGAGGCGGCGCACTCAAGCGGAGGTCGGGTCCTCGTGGGGCATCACGAGCACGGGGCAGGCTGCGTGCGTGACGACGTGCTGACTCACCGATCCCAGCAGCAGGCTGGTGAAGCCTCCACGACCACGACTACCGACGACCACGAGCCGCGCGCGCTCCGAGGCCTCGGCGACCACCTGCGCGGGGTGGCCCCGCACGGTCCGCTGCTCGACCCGTGCGTCCTCGCCCAGGGCTTCGCGGACGGCGTCGGCGAGCACGTCGCGAGCCTCGCCCTCGACCGTCTCCTTGCTCTCCCCCTCCGCGAGAACCACGCGTCCGTAGACGGTCTCCAGATCCCACGCCAGCAGGGCCACCACCGGCGCGTCGACCAGTTGTGCGTAGTCGGCTGCCCACCTCAGTGCACGGATCGAGTCCGCGGATCCGTCGACACCCACTGCGATCGGTTCGTCCATCATCTCGCCTCTCCTGCCAGGTGGGCGAGGGCAGGCGCCCTCCGCCCGACCACTCGTCCCACACGGATTTCCACTGCTGGCACGGTCGCTGGGTGCCTACTTCTTCCGCTGGTCCTCGTGCGGCATCACGATGACGGGGCACCGCGCGTGGGTGACGACGTGCTGGCTCACGGACCCCAGCAACATCCCGGTGAAGCCTCCGCGACCGCGGCTGCCCACGACCACCAGCTGCGCACCCTCGGATGCCTCGACGAGCATCTTCGCCGGGTGCCCGCGCACGCTGCGCTCTTCGATCTGCGCATCCTTGCCCAGCGATGCGCGGATGGCGTCGGCCATCATCGTGCGGGCCTCCCGCTCCACGGACTCGGACGTCTCCCAGTTCGTCATCGCCATGTACCCGTAGACGGGCTCCAGGTCCCAAGCGACCAGACCCACCAGGGGTGCGTTCACCAGTCGGGCGTACTCCGCCGCCCACTTCAGTGCTCGGACGGAGTCCGCAGATCCATCGATGCCGACGATGATCGGTTTGCCTGCCATGTCGCCCCTTCCACAACGGTGCACGGAGGTGCACACCCCCGTGTGGTCGAGCGAGCTCTGCCGACCACAGGAGTGAAGTGGCCCCAGGTCGCCCTACCACTAGTACTACCACTAGTAGTAGCTCGGGCGCCAGAGGGGTGATGCGCCGGCCTCGCTGCGGTCTGCCGCCCCGAGTCGCATCGTGCACAATCGGGTGCATGGAGCGAGTGCGGGAGGTCGTGCAGGACCCTGAGTTCACCACCGACCTGCTGCAGGTCGTCAAGAGCATGGTCGCGGCCACCCTGGCGTGGTGGATCTCGGTCAACGTCTTCAGCTCCGAGTTGGCCTTCCTAGCGCCGTGGACCGCGCTGCTGACCGTCCATGCCACGGTGCACCGGTCGCTGTCGCGCGGAGTCCAGACCACGGTGGCGTCCACGGTCGGCGTCGGCCTCTCGTTCGTGATCGGCGCCTACCTCGGCGTGAGCGTGTGGACCTTCGCCCTGGCGCTGTTCGTCGGACTGGCCGGAGCCAGGGTCTCGTGGATCCGCGACGAGGGAGTGGCGATCGCGACCACGGCGATCTTCATCCTCGGCAGCGGCTTCGACCAGCAGCAACCGCTGCTCGTCGACCGTCTCATCGAAGTGGCCGTCGGTGTCGCGATCGGGATCGCGGTCAACCTGATGTTCATCCCACCGCTGCGCGACCAGCAGGCCGCGCGCTATGTCGACAGCATCAACCGCCGCATGGGTGATGTGCTGGTCGACATGGCCGACGAGTTCGCGACGTCGTGGGAAACCGACCAGGCCGACGCGTGGCGTCGCGAGACCGAGTCGATGAGCGACGAGCTCGACACCGCATGGCAGACGGTGAGGTTCGCCCGCGAGAGCAGACGCGCGAATCCCCGGTACCGGCTGGGCCGGCAACGAGGCCCCTGGCCGGTGACGGGCCGCGACCTCAGCTACGAAGCGATCCTGATGCGCGTCGACGAGGGCATCTCTCACCTGCGCCACCTCGCCCGGACACTGCACGACGCCGCCTATGCCGAGGGTGCCTGGGACGAACGATTCCGGAAGCGCTGGAGCGACATCGTCCGGGACGCGGGCAAGGCCATCGCGGATCCTGACGCGGACGTGGAGCCGATCCGCGATCGGTTGACCGCCTTGGCGAGGGAGATGTCCGACGACGCGGACCTTCCGACGGAAGCCTGGCCGCTCTACGGCTCGCTCCTGTCGAGCATGCGCCACATCGCCGTCATCGTCGACGACGTGGCGTCGGACCGGGAAGCGCGCGAGGACTGACGCACAGTGGCTCCCGCCGGGGGATTGGAGACGCACCCGGCGGGGTAGGTCGTGTCACAGGAAGGCCGTCAGGCGTCCTCGCCCCCTGTCCGGACAGGGGGCGCATCGTTCGACCACCACACGCACGGGCCGTGCGCCCGGGAGACCGACCCGCTAGGAGAAGCACCATGGACGAGCCGCAGCAGAAGGTCGCCGACATCATCAACTCGACGACGATCGCCATGATGACCCACGTGACCTCGGACGGGCGGTTGACGGCGCACCCGATGGCCACCCAGGACGCGGACTTCACCGGCACGGTGCTGTTCATCGCCGAGCGTGACAGCGACAAGGTGCGAGACCTCGAGAGCGACCCGCGGGTGAATCTCGCCTACTCGGGCAACGGTTCCTGGGTGTCGCTCGCAGGCACGGCCAGCATCGTCGACGACGAGGCACGTCTGCGTGACCTGTGGAGCACCTTCACCGACGCCTGGCTGACGGGCGGACCGGAGAACCCGAACAACATCCTCATCGAGGTGCAGGCGGACTCCGCGGAGTACTGGGACGCCCCGGGCAGCAGCAAGACGGTGCGCCTGGCCAACCTGGTCACATCGGCGGTCAAGGGCGAGCGCGCCGAGGGCGACAATGACGTCGTCGACTTCTGACCGGCACGGTGCGGCGCACCATCCGGCACACACGGTGGCGCCATGACCCGCTTCGAATTCGCGTTCAGTCGTGCCTACCGCATTGCCGGGATGCCCTTCGGCGTGACCCCGCGGACGACGTGGGCCACGCTCGACGACGATGGGCTCTTCGTGCGTTTCGGTCCGTGGCGGTTGCGGACGACGGTGGACAACATCGCCCGGGCAGACCTCTCCGGCGGGTTCGCGTTCATCAAGACCGCCGGTCCCGCCCACCTGTCACTGGCAGACCGTGGCATCACGTTCGCGACGAACGGAGCCCGCGCGGTGTGCCTGCAGTTCCACCGCCCGGTCCCGGCGATCGATCCCGGGGGCGTGATCCTGCACCCGAACGCCACCCTCACTCCCTCCGATCCGGAGGCCTTCCTGGCCACGCTGGAAGGGGATCCCCCTTCGGTCAGCTGATCGAGGACATCGCCGCCAGCGCAGCGTCACTGCGGTCCTGGGCCTCACGGTCGTGGGTCGACACCCAGGCCATGACCTCGTCCGCGCCGGTCCGGTGGATCAGTGCACCCAGATCGGTGACGACCTCGTCCGGTGTCCCGTGGATGGCGCGGGACAGGTGCTCGTCGACCTTGGCCTGCTGCCGGTCGGTGAGCGCCATCGCCGGCCGCGACCGCAGGGGCGGGAACGCGCCGGTCGTGCGCGACTCCACCATGGCCCAGGCCTCGGGCAGCACGAGCTGCCTGGCCGCGGCGGAGGTGTCGGCGATCATCACGTCCGCGCTGATGACGACGTACGGGTCCGGGCAGGTCGGGCCGGGCACGAACCGCTGGCGGTAGTCCTGCAGCGGGGCGAGGTCACCCCACAGCACGGGGCCGCCCACGACCACGGGCAGCCCGAGCTCCGCTGCCACCGCCAGGCCGGAGCCGGTGGCGAGGACGAAGAGCGGCGGCGACGGTGCCCCCTTCGGCATCGCCGTGACCGGACCGGCGTCGCCGAGGAAGCCCGCGAGTGCGGTCAGGTCCTCGGCGAACCGCTCCGGCGGGTACTCGTGCACGCCCAGGGCGTCGCGCACGGGGGCGGTGAAGCCCAGTGACCGTCCCACTCCGAGGTCGACCCGACCGGGGTACAGGGAGCTGAGCATGCGGGCCTGCTCGGCGACGACGACGGGCCTGTGGTTGGACAGCATGACGCCACCCGATCCGACCCGGATGCGCTCCGTGCGAGCGGCGATCGCCGCCATCAGCAGGGGTGGGCTGCCGCTCGCGATCCCCGGAACGGCATGGTGCTCGGCCACCCAGAACCGGTGGAAGCCGAGCTGCTCGGCCCGCACCGCCCGCTCGACCGTGTCCCGCAGGGCCGTCTCGCTCGGCTCGCCCGCCCGGGTGCGCGAGCGGTCCAGCAGTGACACCGGGACCGGAAGCGTCATCGTCGAGCGAGCTCCTCGACCATCGGGACGACGTCGGCGATCGAGTCCACCACCCACGTCGGTCTGAAGGGATGGTGGGTCACCTCGTGCCGCTGCGTGACCCCGGACAGGACCAGCGCGGAGCGCATGCCTGCCTCGATGCCCGCGACGATGTCGGTGTCCATGCGGTCGCCGACCATCGCCGTGGTCTCGGAGTGCGCCCCGATCGCGTTGAGGGCCGATCGCATCATCAGCGGATTCGGCTTGCCGATGTAGTACGGCTGCACACCGGTGGCGGCCGTGATCAGAGCGGCCACGGAACCGGTCGCCGGCAGTGGGCCGTCCGGCGAGGGACCGGTGGTGTCCGGGTTGGTCGCGATGAACCGCGCGCCGCCGACGACGTGGCGGATCGCCTGCGTGATCGAGGTGAAGGAGTAGGTGCGGGTCTCGCCGAGCACGACGAAGTCGGGATCGCGCTCGCTCAGGACGAACCCGGCCTCGTGCAGCGCCCCGGTGAGGCCGAACTCCCCGATGACGAAGGCGGTGCCACGACCCCCTTCGCGCGTCGTCTGCTCGGCGAGGAACTGGGCGGTGGCCAGTGCCGACGTCCAGATCCGCTCCTCCGGGACGTCGAGTCCGCAGGTGAGGAGCCGCGCGCGAAGGTCCCGCCGCGAGTAGATCGAGTTGTTCGTCAGCACCAGGTAGGGGCGGTCGAGTCGTTCCAGCGTCGTCAGGAACTCCGACGCGCCGGCGATGGCGTGCTGCTCCTGCACGAGCACACCATCCATGTCGGTGAGCCAACTGTCGACGGGCTGGTCGGTCATGGTCACAGGCTAGAGGGAGCACCCGGCATCGACGGGATGCACCCACCAGCTCAGGACGACGTCCGCAGCTGCAGGATCCGGTCGTCGTCCGGCCCCGGGTCGCCGCGACCGTCGGTGTTGTTCGTCAGCACCCACAGCTCGCCGTCCGGTGTGGTCACGACGGCCCGCAGCCGGCCGCACTCGCCGACGAGGCGCTCCGTGGACGAGTCCGGGTCCGACAGGGGCACCTCCCGCAGGCGCTCGCCGCGCAGGTTCGCGATGTGGATCGACCCGTCCGCGACCGCCAGCCCGCTCGGGCTGGCCTCGGCGGGCTCCCACTGCTGGACCGGGTCGACGTACTCGTCGCCGCCGCCGATCCCCTCGACCTCGGGCCACCCGTAGTTCGCCCCGGCCTCGATGAGGTTGAGCTCGTCCCAGGTGTTCTGTCCGAACTCGCTCGCGTACATCGTCCCCTCGGCGTCCCAGGCGATGCCCTGCGGGTTGCGGTGGCCGTAGCTGTACACGAGCGAGCCGTCGACGGGGTTGTCCTCCGGTGCGCTCCCATCCGGGGTCATCCGCAGGATCTTGCCGGACAGCGAGTCGAGGTCCTGGGCGGCGTCCCCGTCCCCGGCGTCACCCGTGGTCGCGTAGAGCATCCCGTCCGGTCCGAAGGCGATCCGCCCGCCGTTGTGGACGCCCGCCGCCGGGATCCCGTCGAGGATCACCTCCGGGTCGCCGAGTCCGAGTGAACCGGCCTGCCCGGTCAGGTCGTGCCGCACGATCCGGTTGTCCGAGTCGGTCGTCAGGTACGCGTAGAGGACGTCCTCGCGCACTGCGATGCCCAGCAGGCCCCCTTCGCCCCGGGCCCGCGCCGACCGAACGCTCCCGACGACGCGGGTGTCACCTGCGTCGTCCAGCTCCAGGATGTCGCCGGAGTCCCGCTGGCTCACCAGCGGCGTGCCGTCGTGGAAGGCGACCGACCACGGGACGTCGAGCCCTGCCGCGACGGTCGTGACCTGCGCGTCGTCCGCCGTGGTCGTCGAGGAGGTCGCGGACGAAGGGGGGTCCCCACCGGCCGTGCAGCCGGCCAGCAGGCCTGCGGCGAGGAGGGACGCGGCCGTGGCCGCGCGTCGGTGACCGGCCATGGTGACCACACTAGGGTCAGCAGCGGTCGGGGGGACACCCGTGCTGCGACCCGTTCGGTGCCCAGGGGCTTCCGGGTCAGTGCGCGCCGGCCTCCGCGGCGAGCCGACGGACCGGTCCGAAGGTCAGCGCCAGCGTGAGCGCGGCAGCGATCGCGAGCAACCACAGACCGATCGCGTAGGAGTCGAAGCGCCCGTAGACGTAGCCCATGATCAGCGGTGGGACGAAGCCCCCGAGACCTCCGGCGGCGCCGACGATGCCCGTGACACCACCGACTCGCGCCGGGTCGGTGACCTGCGCGATGAGCGCGAAGACCGCGCCGCTGCCGGCGCCGAGGGCCGCGGCCATCGCGAGGAAGGCGACCGTGCCACCGGCGTGCAGCGGGGGGTTCCCGGCCGCCATGGCGGCGCACACGGCGGTGACCGCGAAGACGACGCCGAGGACGGGGATCGCGCCGACCTTGTCGGCCATCGCGCCGCCGATCGGACGGGCGATCACCGCGACGACGACGAACCCGGCCATTCGCAGGGAGGCGTCTGCCGCATCGAGACCGTGCTCGGTGATGAGGTAGGCCGGAAGGTAGACCGAGAAGGCCACGTAGCCACCGAAGGCGATGGAGTAGAGGATGCCGGCCTGCCACGTCACGGGGAGGGTGATGTTGGCCTTCAGGCGCTGCACCATGCTCGTCGTCGGCACGACCCGACCGGGGGCGTCGCGCAGGATGAGCCACGACGCGACGGTGTAGACCGCCAGCAGAGCGGCGGTGATGAGGAAGGGGAGGGCGGCTGCCTTCTCGAACAGCTGCACCGTGGTCAGGGCGCTGATCGCGGTACCGCCCATGCCGGCGCCGAAGATACCGATGGCCAGACCGCGCTGGGCCGGCGGGAACCACGCGTTGACGAAGGGGACACCGACGGCGAAGACGGTGCCGGCGATCCCCAGGAAGAAGCCGGCGACCAGCAGCAGTGCGTACGAGTTCAGCGCGAAGAAGCCGATGAACAGCACGGGGATGATGGTCAGGCCCGAGATCACCGGGAACATCACACGACCGCCGTAGCGGTCGGTCAGGGAGCCAGCGATGATCCGGCCGAGCGAACCGACGACGACCGGTACCGCGACGAGCAGCGAGACGTCGAACTCGGTCAGCTCGCCGAGCTGACCGGAGCTGCGGAAGAGGGGACCGACCGGGCTGATCAGGGCCCATGCCCAGAAGTTCACGGCGAAGCCGATGGTGGCCATGGCCAGCATCAGCCATGGGACGCCCGAACGTGTTGCTTCGTGGTCGTGCTCAACCATCGCCTACCCCACCGTGTTGTCAGCTCCGGGCTCGACTGCCAAGAGTCGTTGAGGACATCTTGGCCCACCGAGGGCGCGAACTCGAAACCGGCAGGGCGACGACTTGATCCGGGTCAAGGAGGGGTTCGCCGGCTCGCCCTGCGGCCATGGCGCACGGCCCCGCCGGGCGCTGCCAGAGGGAAGGGATCGGCGCGCCCGGGTACACCGCCCGTCGCCCTGGTGCACCCGCTTGACCTGCATCAAGGACGGCTTCGCCCGCCATCCGTACCGTCAGCAGTGACGCCCCATGGGGGTGGATCACCACAGTGAGAGGACGCATCACGATGACTGCCACGAGCCCCACCACGATCACGACCGCCCTTCGCGCAGAGGGCTTCTCGTGCCCTTCGTGCGTGGCCAAGATCGAGAAGCAGGTCGGTCGGCTGAAGGGAGTCGAGTCGGTGAAGGTGCACTTCGCCACTGCCCGGATCGTGGTCGTCCACGACCCGGCGGTCGCGTCCACCGATGACCTCGTCGCCGCGGTCGCCAAGGCGGGCTACACCGCCCGGCCGGCCGCCTTCTGACCCCCCGCCGGCCGACCAGGAAGGAACCACGATGAACCCCCTCACCCGGCTGCAGGGGCGCTGGAGCGTCCCGGCACTCTCCGCGCTGCTGATCGCAGCGTCCTATGCCGTGGCGCAGAGCACGAGTCCGACCGCGTGGGCCGACGCGTTGATGATCGCCGCCGCGGTCGTCGCCGGCACGCCGGTGCTGATCAAGGCGTGGCACGCGTTGACCGCCAAGGTCATCGGGATCGACCTGCTCGTCTCCGTCGCCGCCATCGGCGCGGTCCTCGTGGGCAACTACTGGGAGGCCGCCGCGGTCACCTTCCTCTTCGCCGTCGGGCACTCGCTCGAGTCGGCGACGTTGAACCGCACCCGAGCGGCGCTGGCCGAGCTGATCGCCGTGGCCCCCGACGTGGCGGTCGTCATGCGGGAGGGGCAGCAGCTCGAGGTGCCCGCGACCGAGGTCGCGAAGGGGGAGACCGTCCTGGTCAAGAACGGTGCCAGGGTCCCGGTGGACGGCGTGGTCTCCGGGGGCACGGGCGCCCTCGACGAGGCCTCGATCACCGGTGAATCGATGCCGGTGGACAAGCTGAGCGGGGACCAGGTCTTCGCCGGCACGGTCTCCACCGGTGGCTTCCTGCAGGTCACGGCGACCGGAGTCGGTGCGGACACCACGCTCGCGCGGATCATCCACCGCGTCGAGGAGGCACAGGAGGCCAAGGCAAGGACGCACGCCCTCATGGACCGCTTCTCCGCCTGGTACACACCGGCCATCATCGTGCTGGCTGTCGTCGTCGGGTTGGTCACGGCGGACGTCGTGCTGGCCCTGACCCTGCTGGTCATCGCCTGCCCCGGTGCGCTGGTCATCTCCATCCCGGTCTCCATCGTCGCCGGCATCGGGCGCGGCGCGAAGGACGGCATCCTGATCAAGGGAGGCGAGTTCCTCGAGACCTCGGCGAAGATCGACGTCGTCGCGGTCGACAAGACGGGCACGCTGACCGAGGGCCGCCCGCGGCTGACGGACGTCGTCGCACTCCACCCCGACATCGACGGGTCCGAGGTGCTGCGGATGGCCGCCCGCGCCGAGGCCGGATCCGAGCACCCTCTCGCCCGTCCCGTCCTCGAGGCGGCCGCCGAGGCCGGCCTGCCCGTCCTGGGCCTGCCTTCGCACACCGAGCCGGTGCCGGGGAAGGGGATCGTCGCATCGCTCGACGGCCACCGCATCGCCGTCGGCAACCTGCCACTCATCGAGGTCGAGAACCACGACGGTCACGACCTGGACGAGGCGCGCGAGGTGGTCGCCCAGCTCGCGTCGGCCGGCCGCACGCCGATGGTCGTCGCCTGCGACGGGCGGGTGATCGGTGTCGTCGCCGTCGCGGACCGGGTCCGTGACGATGCCGCCGAGATGGTTGCCCGCCTGCACTCCGTCGGGGTGAAGAAGGTCGTCATGATGACCGGTGACATCGAGCCCGTGGGGCGTGCTGCCGCTGCCCGGGTCGGCATCGACGAGGTCTTGGCCGGGCTGCTGCCCGAGGACAAGCTGCGCGCCGTGGAGGACCTCCAGCGACAGGGACACGTCGTCGCCATGGTCGGCGACGGCGTGAACGATGCGCCTGCCCTGGCCACCGCTGACATCGGTGTCGCCATGGGCGCCGCCGGCACGGGCGTCGCGATCGAGACGGCCGACATCGCCCTGATGAAGGACGATCTGCTCACGCTGCCCGAAGCGGTGTCGCTGGCGCGGCGCACGGTGAACACCATGCGTCAGAACATCGCGGTCGCCCTGGGCACGGTCGCCGTCCTCCTCGCCGGGGTCCTGTTCGGCGGCGTGACGATGGCCATCGGGATGCTCGTCCACGAGGTCTCGGTCCTCGTGGTCATCGGCAACGCGATGCGCCTGCTGCGCCGACCGGCCGACAACCGACCGGTCGGACGTCGCAGGGCTCAGCTCCCGGAGGCGAGTCCCATCAGGGCGTCGGCGTCCCGGATGAGCAGTCCACGTGTCCCGCGCGGGGTCACGACCCCGGACTCCCTGAGGTGACGCAACTGACGGCTGAGGGACTCCGGAGTGGTGTCGAGCAGCGAGGCGATGTCCTTCTTCGCCAGCGGCAGCGCCACCTCGAGTCCCTCGGCCCCAGCACGTCCACGGAGGGAGAGCAGGTAGTTCGCCAGCCGGGAGGTGACGTCGCCGGAGGTGAGGGAGACCAGCCGCGACTCCGTGTCCTGCAGCCGACCGCTGACGTCCTGCAACATCCGCAGACCGATCGAGGGATGGCTTCGCACCAGCCGGCCCAGGTCGGAGTGTTGGAAGGTGCACAGACTGCTCGGCTCGGTCGCGGTCGCGTAGTGGGTCGGCGGGCGGCCGCTGAGGAAGGCCGACTCACCCACGAAGTCACCCGGACCGAGCACCCGGATGAGGTGCTCGTAGCCGCTGGGCCCGAGGCGAGCGACCTTCACCGCGCCGGTGTGCACCACGAGTAGTTGCGAGGCGTCCGCGCCGGCCGCGTACACCTGCTCGCCCGTCGCCAGCTCTCGGGGCCGGGCCAGCCGGGCGACACCGAGCAGCTCCTGGTGGCTCAGCCCCTGGAACAGCGGCACTCGCGCCACGCACAGGTCATCGGGGGAGTCCTGGATGACGGGCAACTGGGTACGGGACATGGCGACCTCCTCGTCGATCATAGGTAGCGAACGGCGGCGGGCAGGGTCCGCTCCGCACCCGGGGGTGTGACGTCAGTCGGTCGGTGGTCCGGTGACCAGCTTGCCCTTGGTGTCTCGTGGCCAGGCATTGGCCACGCAGCCGTCGAGGCCGAGCGTCTGCTGCAGCATGACGGGAGCGGTCTCGCCCTTGCCGGGGCAGGACTGGTGCCCCTTGCCCAGCGCGTGCCCGACCTCGTGGTTGATCAGGTAGTTGCGGTAGAGGTCGAGATCCCTGATCTGGGGGACGCCGAGGTACCACCGATCGAGGTTGATCAGGATGTACCGGCCGGTGCGGCAGGAGGTGTACCCGTGTGTGTTGAGTCCCGCGGCGGCGCACTGAGCGTCCACGCTCTTCGGGGTCGCGAGCCGGATGGTCAGGTCCGACTGGCCCGCGGACACCCGCTGGAACCGCCAGTGGCCGCCTGCGGTCCAGCCGCGGGGGTTGCGCAGCGTGCCGTCGATGGCGCCGGCGAAGACCCGGGCGCTCACTCCCGAGCCCTTCTCGACCTCCACCTCGTACGTCATGAGTTGACCGGACGAGCCGCGGACCCGGTCCGATCCCTTGGCGGTCTCGAACTCTCCGGTGCTCTCGTAGTCCGGCAGCGTCGGGCTCGAGGAGGTCGACGACGTGGACGACTGGGCGGCCGACGGCGACTCACCCGTCGTGGGGTCGGCGGCCGCCACCGAGGTCGTCGTCGACGTGGCGGGCTGAGCGGCGCCGGAGCCCGGTCCGGGGCGCAGGGCGATCAGCAGCACCCCGACGATGGCGAGGGCCCCCACTGCGACGCCCACCCTGCGACGGAGTGCCTGCCGACGGTCAGTGGGTGCGAGTTCGGACGGGTCCACGGCATCAGGGTAGAAGGTCGTCGCCCGATGGCGTGACTCACGCCGCGTGGGCAAGCAGCCAGTCGCGCAGTCGCAGCGTGGAGAGGCAGTCGTACTCGTTGTACTGACGCAGGTCGGTCAGGCGCGCAGCGGCTCCGGCGGCATCGCCCTCCGCGACGGCCTCGCGGTAGCGCTGGTACTCGACGATCGACTCACCCCCGCCGGTCACGCCGTCGGGGTCGCGCAGGTCGACGCCCATGTAGAGCGGTTCGAGGCGCTTGATGGAGTAGGACGGGCTGCCGACGCGCACCGAGGACCTGACGACGGCGTACAGGTCGACCAGCACGCCGTCGGCGATGAGCGCGGCGACCTCGTCGCGGTACACGTCGTGGCGGCTGGCCAGTCGGGTCAGCGCCGTCGGCTCGTACCCGGCGTAGTGGTAGACGTGCGTCCCCGGCCAGCGTCGGCGCCGCTCCTGCACCCAGTCGACGAAGTCGACGAGAGCGCGGCGCTCCGCCGCCCGATCGTGGGCCCAGAACGGCGTGAAGCGCTCGCCGTCGTCCGTGGTCAGACACCCGAAGAGGTACTCCAGGCCGGGGTCGTCGTCGTAGCCATCGCGCCACATGGGGTCGCCCTCGAAGTCGAAGAAGACGTCCCCGAGGCTCGGCTCGGGGAGAACCGCCGGGGTGTGCACCTCGAAGGCGAGCGGCGCCTGCGGGGTCGGCTCGACGAGCTGCAGCCGGGCCTGGGCGCTCATGACGGCCAGGTCCTCGGGCTCGATCCCCTCGACGGGACCGATCCGCTGGGCGAGAGCGGCGACCGTGGTGACACCGGCCTGCAGCAGCAGGCGTCGTCGATAGGAGGAGACACCGGCGACGAGTCCGACGTCACCGGATGCGGCCAGCTCGGCCCGGCAGGCGTCGCAGCGCAGGCACGCCCGCCACCGCGGGTCACCCCAGGCCACGGGAACGTCCTCGTCGAGGTGTCTCCCGAGCACCTCGAGAACCCGTGAGCGGACGGTGGCCAGGTCCTCCACGAGATCCTCGGTGGGGGTGTCGACGACCGACCCGTCACCCAGGTACAGCCGCACGAAGGGGGCGACGGGGGCCCCTGCCTCCCGCAGCGCCTCGGCGTAGGCCGCCACCTGCGTCAGTGCGTGCGCGTGGGCGGATCGGGCCAACTTGGTCTCCGCGACGATCCACCGCCCGTCCTCATCGCGCAGGAGGTGATCGGCCCGGCCGGTGAAGCGGTCGGCGCGCACGGCGGCCTGGTGCACCAGGCGCACGCTGGGGTCGGTGAGCAGCCGCAGGGTCGCCTCGTGGTCGAGCTCGCGCGCGTCGCGGACCCCGTCGTGGTGCTCGCGGGTGAGCCGCTCGGTCACCTCCGCCTCCCACTCCCGCCCGGCGGCGCCGAAACGGTCGCGCACCGCATCGGGTGTGCTGGGCACCGCCTCCCGGCGCCCCAGCCGCACGTCGGCCTCGACGAGGAGGCCGAACTCGCAGCGACGCCCGGTCCGCAGGTCACCCGTGGTGATCGTCGGGGGGCCGGGGACGCCGTCGATGAGGGGGTAGTGCATGGCCCCGACCTTACGAGCACCCGCCGACAGCACCCCGTGCACTCCGGGACTCAGGGCACCCCGGGACCCGAGGGCGCAGATCGCTGTGCGCGCGTGCGCCCCCCGAGCGCCTCAGACCCAGCTGGGGAACCACATCCGCCACTGCCAGTGGTCGTAGGGGATGACCTGGGCGGTCCAGACCGGCCAGAAGAACGCGAAGTTGGCCAGCACGAGCAGGCAGTAGCCGCCGATCACGAGGTGCCCGATCCGGCGTCGGCGCGCGCTCGCGCCCGGTGGGCCGAGGGCCAGCCCGAGCATGAAGACGACAGCAAGGATCACCCACGGCTCGAAGGCGATGACGTAGAAGGTGAAGATCGTGCGGTGCTGGATGAAGAACCACGGCAGCCAGCCGCCGACGAACCCGGCGAGGATCGCCCCCGCGCGCCAGTCCCGTCTGAACGCCCAGTGGTAGAGGAGGAAGAACAGCGCGATCGTCGCCAGCCACCAGATCGAGACCGAGCCCAGGCTGGTGATGGCCTTGGAGCAGGACTCGACGGCGCACCCGTCGACCCCCTTCGCCGGGGACTCGTAGAAGAAGGACGTGGGCCGGGCCTGGACCATCCACGACCACGGGTTCGACTGGTACGTGTGCTCCGAGGTCAGGTGGGTGTGGAAGTCGAAGGCCTGCACGTGGTAGTCCCACAGCGAGCGAAGGGCGGGGGGCAACCACTGCACGCCCTCACCCGGGTGGTCGGCGGCCCACGAGCGGTTGTACCCGTACGTGCTGGTGAACCACGACGTCCACGAGACGAGGTAGGTGCCCAGGACGACCAGGCTCATCGAGACCCCGGCGAAGATGCCGTCCTTGGCGATGCCGGCGCCGAACCAGCGCCGGACGCCCACCGCCTTTCGCGCCCCGATGTCCCACCAGACGGTCATCAGGCCGAAGATCGCGAAGAAGTACAGCCCCGACCACTTGGTGCCGCAGGCCAGCCCCAGGCTCACGGCCGCCACGAGCCGCCACGGGCGCCACAGCAGCCACGGCCCGGTCCGCATCCGCACGCCCGCGGGCAGCGCGGCGACCCTGTCCGCCAGCCGTCGTCGTGACCAGTCGCGGTCGATGAGCAGCGCGCCGAAGGCCGCCAGCACGAAGAACATCAGGATCAGGTCGAGCAGGCCCGTGCGGGACTGGACGAAGTGGTGCCCCTCGAAGGCCATGAGGAAGGAGGCGATCGTGCCGAGCCAGCCGGAGCGGAAGAGGCGTCGGGCGATCAGGCCGACCATCAGGATCGACAGCGTGCCGAGCAGGGCCACGGAGAAGCGCCACCCGAAGCTCGACGTCGGCCCGAAGATCCACTCGCCGAAGGCGATCACCCACTTCCCGACGGGCGGGTGGACGACCATGTCGCCCTGGGTGCCGATGAACACGTCGGTCGTGCCCTGGGTGAAGCTCGGGTCGACCTCCTCGCCGTCACCCTTCCACTTCATCTCGACGCCGTGGTCGAGCATCGAGACGCCCTGCTTGACGTAGTAGGTCTCGTCGAAGATCAGCTGGTGGGGCCGCCCCAGGGCCCAGAAGCGCATGAGTCCGCCGATGACGGCGAAGAGCAGCGGGCCCAGCCAGCCCCACAGCACATCGCTGGGACGGAAGCCGAGCAGCCGGGCACGCAGCTGCTCACGGCGGTCCATGGCCGTCATCGTAGGCGAGCCCGGCCCGTGGGGACGTGGACCGCGACACAGCCCCCGTGCTCGGCAGGACCATGCCCTGATCGGAGGTCGCCGCCTGTTGGGATGATGGTGGGTATGCCACTCGTCCTTGCCGCCACGCCCATCGGTGACCCGCGCGATGCCAGCGCCCGCTTCCGGGACGAGCTGGCGGGCGCCGACGTCGTCGCCGCGGAGGACACCCGTCGGCTGCGCCGCCTCGCCGGTCAGCTCGGGGTCGAGCTGCCGGCGCGGGTGGTCAGCTATCACGAGCACAACGAGGCCACCCGGACCGTGGACCTGCTGGAGTCGGTGACGAAGGGGGAGCGGGTGGTCCTCGTCACGGATGCCGGGATGCCCTCGGTGTCGGATCCCGGGTACCGCTTCGTGCGTGCCTGCATCGACGCCGAGCAGCACGTGACCTGCGTCCCGGGCCCGAGCGCGGTGCTCGTCGCCGTGGCCCTGTCCGGGTTGTCCGTGGACCGGTTCTGCTTCGAGGGGTTCCTGCCGCGCAAGCCGGGGGAGAAGCGCCGGGTGCTCGAGGAGCTCGTCCTCGAGCGGCGCACGATGGTCTTCTTCGAGGCGCCGCACCGGATCGCAGCCAGCCTGGAGATGATGGCCGAGTGCTTCGGTGCCGACCGTGCGGCCGCGGTCTGCCGCGAGCTGACAAAGACCTACGAGGAGGTCCGCCGGGGCGGCCTGGCCGAGCTGGCCGAGTGGGCGGCGGAGGGCGTCAAGGGTGAGATCACGATCGTCGTCGGCGGCGCGGAGGAGACCAGCGTCTCACTCGAGGACGCGGTCGCCGAGGTCCTCGCCCGGCACGACCGCGGCACCCGGCTGAAGGACGTCTGCGCGGCGGTCGCGACCTCGACCGGCCACGGCAAGAAGGCGCTCTACGACGCCGTCGTCGCCCACCGGAACCTGCCGGACCGACCTGGGCGAGACCGCTCAGACTGACCTGAGAGAATCCGGGCCATGACCGAGCCGATGCCTGACTCCGGCACCGACCTGCCCCTCGACCCCGAGACCAGCGAGACCAGCGACATCGCCGCTCGTGCTGCCGCGCAGGCGGCGTCGGGTGCACGCGAGGCCCGTGCCGAGCACGTCGACGCCGGGGCGCCGGGAGTGCAGGATCGCACCGTGGTGCACCTGATGCGTCACGGCGAGGTCGACAACCCGCGCAGGGTCCTCTACGGCCGCCTGCCCGGCTACCACCTGTCCGACCTCGGCCGGCAGATGGCCGAGGTCGTCGGTGCGCACCTCGCCGACCACGACCTCGCGCTGGTCGTGCACAGCCCCTTGGAGCGGACCGCCGAGACCGCCGCCCCGACCCTGGAGCGCCACGGCCTGACGGCGGTCGTCGACCCCCGGGTCATCGAGGCGGGCAACAAGTTCGAGGGGCGACGCTTCCGCAAGCGGCTCCTGCTCGACCCCCGCCGCTGGTGGTGGGTCCGCGACCCCACCGTGCCCACGTGGGGTGAGTCGTACCACGCGATCAGCAAGCGGATGATGGCCGCCATCGAGGACGCCAGGGACCACGCGCGTGGCCACGAGGCGCTCATCGTCAGCCACCAGCTGCCGATCTGGACCATCCGCAGCGCCCTGGAGAGCCGTCGCCTGTGGCACGACCCGCGCCGCCGCGAGTGCAACCTCGCCTCGCTGACCACGGTGACCTTCGTCGGTGACGAGGTCGTCGACGTGTCCTACACCGAGCCCGCGGCCCACCTCTACCCGCACGCCGCGAAGACCCCGGGAGCCTGACCCCCTTCGATGACTGCACACCGCCTCACCCGCGCCCTCGCCGCCACGGCGAGCGCCCTCGCCCTCCTCGGAGGCGTCGCCGCCTGCTCCACGTCAGAGACGCAGGAAGCCGCCCAGGACGCCGGCTACCGCTCCGGCGACGGCACCCTCCACCTCATCCCCGAGGCCGACCGCGACGAGCCGGTCGACCTGGCCGGGGACACCATCCGCGGCGAGACCTGGGACGTCGCGGACCACCGTGGGGACGTCGTCGTCGTCAACCTCTGGGCCAGCTGGTGCGGTCCGTGCGCCAAGGAGGCCCCGGACCTCGTGGACACCCATGAGGCGACGAAGGGAGAGGACGTCACCTTCGTCGGCATCGACTACCGCGAGTCCTCCGTGGCCACCGGCCTGGCGCAGGCCAAGACGTGGGGCTTCGTCTGGCCCTCCGTCTACGACGAGACCGGCACGACCGCCCTGGACATGCAGGGCACGATGACCACCCAGCCCTCGACCGCGGTCCTGGATCGTCAGGGCCGCATCGCCGCCGTCGTGCTCGGTCCGGTCACCGAGAGCACGCTGTCGGGCATCATCGACGACACCCTGGCCGAGAGCAACGGATGATGGGCCCGGCCCTGCCCGTGCTCCCGTCACTCGCCGCGGTCCCGGCAGGGCTGAGCGACCAGGTCACCGGCGGGGCCCTGCCGCTGGCCGTCCTCGTCGCCGCCCTGGCCGGGCTGGTCTCCTTCGCCACTCCGTGCGTGCTACCGCTCGTGCCGGGGTACCTGGGCTACGTCACCGGCCTGTCCGACGTCGCTCTGGAGGAGCGCAGTCGCGGTCGGATGGTCCTGGGCGCGGTGCTGTTCATCCTCGGCTTCACCGTCGTCTTCGTGCTCGCGTCGATGTTCGTGGCCACCGCCGGCCGGGCGCTCGTGGAGCACCGGGTGCTGCTGATGCGCATCGGCGGCGTCGCGGTGATCCTCATGGCGCTGGTCTTCCTCGGGGCCGGCTCGCAGCGGACCTTTCGGCTCCCGGTCAAGCCCGCCGCCGGACTGGCCGGGGCACCCTTCCTCGGGGCGGTCTTCGGTCTCGGCTGGGCGCCGTGCATGGGGCCGACGCTCGCCGCTGTGCTCGCACTCAACCTCGCCGGTGATGCCTCGACGACGCGCGCGGTCGTTCTGGCCATCGCCTACTGCGCCGGGCTGGGCCTGCCCTTCGTCCTCATCGCCGCGGCCTACGAGCGCTGGGCGCCGGTGTCGCAGTGGCTGCGCCGGCGTCAGCGCACGATCCAGGTCGTCGGCGCCGTCCTGCTCATCATCATCGGTCTGCTCCTGCTCACCGGTGGCTGGGACGCGATCAACCAGTGGCTGCAGATCCGACTGATCAGCGACTGGGAGGTGTACCTCTGATGGCCCGACGCACCGAGGGACGACCGCACTCCCGGACCCAGTCGGTCACCCAGCCGAGGCTCGGGGTCGTCGGCTGGTCACGGTGGGGCTGGCGTCAGCTGACGAGCATGCGCACGGCGCTCTTCCTGCTGCTGCTCCTGGCGATCGGCGCGGTGCCCGGTTCGGTCTTCCCGCAGCGCAACTTCGACCCCGGACGGACCGCGGACTGGATCGAGCGCCATGAGACGACGGGCCCGATCCTCGACCGGCTCGGGGCCTTCGAGGTCTACTCCTCGCCGTGGTTCTCGGCGATCTACCTGTTGTTGTTCATCTCGCTCATCGGCTGCATCATCCCGCGCACCGGAGTCCACCTGCGCGCCCTGCGCGGCAAGCCCCCGCGTGCGCCGCGTCGTCTGGGCCGCCTCGAGGCCCACGCCGAGGGTGAGGTCGAGGGCAGCCTCGAGGAGGTTCGCGAGGCCGCGACCAGGGTGCTGCGCAAGCGTCGCTACCGGGTCGCCAGTCATGACGAGGCCAGCGTCTCCGCCGAGACGGGTTACCTCAAGGAGACCGGCAACCTCATCTTCCACACGAGCCTGGTCGCGCTGATCATCGGCGTCGCGATCGGCTACCTGTGGGGCTGGAAGGCCGACATCGTTGTGCCCTCCGGGGAGTCCTTCGTCAGCACCGTCACGCGGTACGACACGTGGGCGCCGGGGCCGCTCGTCGACGAGTCCACGCTCTCCCCCTTCGCGATCACGGTCGAGGAGATGACCGCCGACTTCAACGACCGGGACCCGGCCGCACGCACCTTCGGCCAGCCGCAGGACTTCGAGGCGCACGTCTCGGTCACGCCGGCCGACGGCGACGAGTTCACCGACGTGGTCAAGGTCAACGGGCCGCTGGAGATGGCGGACTCGACCGTCTTCCTCCTCGGCAACGGCTATGCCCCGGTGGTGACCGTCAAGGACGCCGAGGGGGAGGTCCTCTACAAGGGGGCGACCCCCTTCCTCGCGCAGGACGGCAACTACCGCTCCACCGGCGCGATCAAGGTCGGGGCGGCCACGCAGCCCGAGCAGTTCGGCTTCGTCGGGCTCTTCCTGCCCACCGCGACGATCGACCCGGAGCAGGGCCCGATCTCCGTCTTCCCCGACACCCGGGCACCGGCGCTCGCCCTGAGCCTCTACACCGGTGAGCTGTACCCCGGTGGCCGGCCGCAGTCCATCTTCACCCTCGACACGAAGTCGATGGACAAGGTGGTCACGAGCGACGGCACCGACCAGCTGCGGCTGTGGCTGACCCCCGGCGACACCGAGGCGTTGCCCGGTGATCGGGGCACGATCACCTTCGACGGCATCGAGCGCTACGCCGGTTTCTCCGTGCGCAGTGACCCCGGCAAGGAGCTGACCCTCGTCTCCGCGCTGCTCGCGCTCGGTGGCCTCATCGCGACCCTGCTGGTCAAGCGGCGCCGGGTCTTCGTGCGCCTGACCGAGGTCGACGGCCGGGTGCGGGTCGAGGTGGGTGGCATGAGCCGCGATGACGACGAGGGACTGACCGAGGTGGTCGAGCAGGTGCGCGACCAGCTCGTGGGAGAATCGAGGACATCATGAACAACGAGATGCTGGCCCAGTACGCCAACTACGCGCTGGCCTCGGCGGCGCTGGTGGTCACCGTGGCGATGCTCTGCTACGCCCTCTACCTCGCGCAGGCCGTGCCCGTGCGCGAACGGGCCGACGCAGACGCCAAGGTCCCCGCGACCGTCGGTGGTCCGGCCGCCGACGGGGACGCGGCGTCCGACCACGCCGCGGGCACCGCCGTCGAGACGCCGGTGCGGGCGCGCAAGGCCGCCGGCATCGCCGGTTCGCTGACGTGGTTGGCCGCCGGGCTCCTGCTGCTCTCGGCCGTGATGCGCGGGGTCGCCGTCGAGCGCTTCCCCCTGGGCAACCTCTTCGAGTTCAGCATCGCCGGTGGGTTCTTCGCGCTGGCGACGTTCAGCGTGGCCTCGGTCCGCCGCGATCTGCGTTGGCTCGGGGTCTTCGTCACGGCCTTCGTCACGCTGCTGCTCATGGTCGCCTCGACCGCCTGGTACGTCGAGGCCGACGAGCTCGTGCCCTCGCTGCAGTCGTACTGGCTGGGGATCCACGTGACCGTGGCGACCTTGTCGGTCGGTGTCTTCACCGTCGGCGCGATCGTCAGCGGGCTCTACCTGCTCAGCGACCGCGAGGTGGGCGGAGAGCGGTTCTGGCGCAAGCTGCCCCCGGCGCAGTCGCTGGAGAAGTTCTCCTACTCGCTGCACATCATCGGCTTCCCGCTGTGGTCCTTCACCCTCATCGCCGGAGCCATCTGGGCCCGCGAGGCGTGGGGCGCGTACTGGACGTGGGACCCGAAGGAGGTGTGGACCTTCGTCATCTGGACGGTCTACGCCGCCTACCTGCACGCCCGCGCCACGAAGAACACTGCGCGCCGCACCGCGAACTGGATCGCCGTCGCCGGATTCGCCTGCATCATCATCAACTACACGGTCGTGAACTTCTACTTCATCGGCATGCACAGCTACGCGCAGTAAGGGCGACATGATCCGCTACACCCTGCTTCGTTTCCTCATCTTCTTCGGGTGCCTTGCGTTGTTCTGGCTGCTCGGGCTGAGGGACGGCAACGAACTGCCCTGGCTGGCCGTTCTCGCCGCCCTGGCGTCGATGCTCATCTCGGCGGTCGTGCTCAAGCCCTTCCGTGCGGACATGATCACCCAGCTCGAGGAGCGTCGCGCCGCCAAGGCGGACAAGCGCGCCGCCCGGACCGACACCGACGAGGCCGTCGAGGACCGCGCGCAGGACGAGAGCACGTCCGCAGGGCGCGAGGCCGACGCCGCTGCGGACGACGAGGAAGAGACCTTCCGCTGACCCCGCTGGCCTGATCGGGGGGACTCTGTGTCGCCTCGTCAGGGGGGCCCTGTGTCGCCTCGGGCAGGGGGACTCTGTGTCGCCTCCAGATTCTCGGGTGACCCGATACTCGTGTGACGAGCACGTGCCTGGTGTGTCATGTCCCTGGTGGCCGCGCAGTCTCGGGATGGCCGGGAAAACCGGTGCTGGCCGCGTCATAACCCGGCCATGAGTCGCCAGGGGGTCTTGTCAGGGCTGCCCGGCCAGATGTCCTCAGCACGACGGCGCCGGACCAGCGCTACCGTCGCGCCCGGCGACTCCCGGGGGTGCGCCTCGGACGGCGGGAGTCAGATCGCCAGCGGCACGACGAGCAGGACCGCCCACAGCAACTCGGCCAGGCCGGTCAGCGCCAGCGCGGGGATCAGGGCGCGACCGGTGGCGCCGTCCTTGACGGCCTTGATGCCGGGCCAGGCGATGAGCAGACCGAGGATCGCAACCGGGGCCCAGACCTGCCAGATCGCCATGAGCAGTGTGCACACGGCGGCCACCGCGAAGAGTCCGAGGTAGAGCCGGCGGGCACGCGCGTCACCGAGGCGCACGGCGAGCGTCGTCTTGCCGGTGAGGCTGTCGGTGGGGATGTCGCGCAGGTTGTTGGCCACGAGGATCGCGCTCGCCAGCGACCCGACGGCGACGGCGCCGAGCACCCCGATGGGCGTGATCGTGCCGATCTGGGCGTAGAGCGTGCCGAGCGTGGCGACCAGG
Source organism: Janibacter sp. A1S7 (assembly GCF_037198315.1). Taxonomy (NCBI): domain Bacteria; kingdom Bacillati; phylum Actinomycetota; class Actinomycetes; order Micrococcales; family Intrasporangiaceae; genus Janibacter; species Janibacter alittae. Next base: position 437,022 of record NZ_CP144913.1, read on the forward strand.
CCGAAGAAGACGAAGACGTACACCTCACCGAGCCCGCGGTAGCCGTACGGGTTGTCGCCGCCGGTGTAGCGCCAGGCCGCGAGAATCGCCAGCGCCCCGATCGGCAGCAGGATCCAGGCCGCGCTCAGGGCGACGAGGGCGAAGCCGAAGAAACCCCCGAGCCCCAGGAAGGCGAAGGCCACCGCCTTCACGTCGGCCGGCTCGGCCAGCCCCTGCCCGACGAGACGGACCGGGCCGACCCGCTCCTCGTCGGTGCCGCGGATGCCGTCGCTGTAGTCGTTGGCGTAGTTGACGCCGATCTGCAGGCAGCAGGAGACGAGCAGGGCGAGCAGTGCGAAGCCGAGCACGACCCCCTTCCTCTCCTCCTCGAGGTCCATGTTGGCGGCCGCGGCGGCGGTGCCGACGATGACGGGCGCGATCGCTGCGGGCAGGGTTCGCGGGCGCGCGCCGGCGAACCAGTCGGAGAGTGTGGCCACGATGGTCGATCCTACGAGCGTTCAGGCTCCGAGCAGACGCGCCACGGCGGGGCGGTCGGGCTTTCCGGGCCCGCGCAGGGGGACCTGCGTCACGACGAGCACGCGTCGCGGCAGGGCGTGTGCCGGCAGGTGGGGGCGCAGCATCTCGCGGATCTCGCCGAGTCCGTCCGCCGCCACGGGCCCTGGCAGCGGCCCGCCCGGCGAGGTCACCGCGGCCAGCGCCACGATCTGGCCCCACTCCGGGTCGGGGACGCCGACGACCACGGCGCCGGTGACGGCGGGGATGTGCGCCACGACGGCGTCCTCGACCAGACGCGGGGCGACCTTCATGCCGCCGGTGTTGATCAGGTCGTCCGCCCGACCGTGGACGGTGATCCTTCCTTCGCCGTCGACCACGCCGAGGTCGCCGGTGCGGAACCACCGCTGACCGCCGTGTGCGACGAAGGAGTCCGACTCCATCCCGAGGTATCCGTGCGCGACGACCGGTCCGCCGATCTCGAGGGCGCCGTCGTCGCCGGTGCGCACGATGACGTCGCGCAGGGGCGTGCCGTTGTAGACACATCCTCCGGCGGTCTCGGACATGCCGTAGGTGGTCACGACGCGCACGCCCTGGGAGCGGGCCCGGTCGAGCAGCGCCGCGGGAGTGGCCGCGCCGCCGACGAGGATCGCGTCAAAGCGCCGCAGCGCCTCCAACCCGAGCGGGTCCTCGACGAGCCGGGCCAGCTGGGTCGGCACGAGGGAGGTGTAGCGCCGCTCCCCGGCCATCCCGGCCGTGGCCTCGACGAGGGCGAAGGGGGTGACCTCCGACGCCGCCAGGACCACCGGCGTCGTGCCCGCGGTGATGCTGCGCAGGAGCACCTGGAGCCCGGCGATGTGGTGCGGCGGCAGGGCGAGCAGCCACTGCCCGTGACCACCGAGCCGCTCGGCGGTCGCCTCGGCGCTCGCGATGAGGTTCGCCGCCGTAAGGAGGGAGAGCTTGGGCGTCCCCGTCGAGCCGGAGGTGGCGACGGTCACCGCGAGGTCGTCGGGGGCACCGCCCGGGGGGATCTGCGGCGCCGCGTCCGGGGCGTGCGGCAGGACCGGCGCGGTGCCGGTCAGCGCGCGCTCGAGTCGGGGCAGCGCCTCGAGGACGTCGGGGCCGGCGGGCAGGGGCAGTGGCGTGATCGGCACGCGTCCATCTTCGCTGATGGACCCGGGGCCGGGGGCGTGCCCTCCACAGGGTGGGGGCGGCCCCGTGGTCACCGTGCGGGTGATCGGTCCGGCACGGCTCATCTCGCCTGGCTCCGTACCCATCCCAGCTCGAGCTGGACCGGGTAGCCGACGGCCTCCTCGATGGCGGACTGGAGTCGAGCGGACGAGGGTGGCGTGTCGTGCGAGGCCATGAGGAGGTGCACCTCGGCGCCGTCGACCGTCAGGTCCATCAGGTGGGCGGGCGCGACAGGTTCGACCCACGCGTTGAACTCCGTGAGGGCCGCGGACTCCAGGTCACGCTCCGCGACGATGTCGCGGCCCGTCGTCGCCAGCGGCACGGTGAGGAGGGCCAGGGCCGTGGTCACACCCATCCCGGTGAGCAGCAGCCGGCGGCCCTCCACCTCGCGGGCGGAGCCGAAACCGGCGACGATGAGCACGGCTCCTCCCGCGGCGATGATGGCCACCAGGTTGACGGCGAAGAGGAGCAGGGCGCCCAGCGCGGCGGTCGAGTCGCCACCGGCGAGGGTCACCCCGGACACGCACAGCGGGGGCACGAGCGAGACGGCGATCGCGACACCGGGCAGGGAGCCGGCGATGTCCGTACGCGTGATGGAGAGGCCGCCCACCGCACCGGCCGCGACGGCGACGCCGAGGTCGGCCAGGGTCGGGCTGGTGCGAGACGTGACCGCGGCATTGGTCAGGTCGTCGGAGAGGTCGAGCGAGGTCGCGCCGATGAGTGTCGAGATGAGGTAGACGACGAGCACACCCGCGATCAGCAGGGCCGCATGGGAGGCGAGCCGACGGGGTCGTGCGGCGACGAGGGCGGCGCTCACGCCGAGGATCGGCTCCATCAACGGGGCCACGATCATCGCTCCGATGATCGCGGCGGTCGAGTCCACGAGGACGCCGAAGCTGGCGATCACTGCGGCCGCCGCGAGCAGGAGGAGGAAGCGTCAGAGGCGCGCACGGGTGATCCCTCCGACCGCCTCTTCGATGGTGGCGCGCACCTCGGTGTCGAGCTCACCCCGCTTGATGTAGGGGGCGGTCGTCGCCCCGCGCACGGCGCTCGGTGCCGGCGCGAGGACCGTCAGGACCGGCATGGCCAGCCAGACCAGGCCGACGACCGCGACGCTGAACTGCCCGAAGAGCTCCGGTCGCACCAGTCCCGCCACCGCCCCGGCGAGCTCCGCCAAGCCGAGTCCGATCAACCACAGCTGGATTGCGGCGTCGGGGGGCACCACTCGGGAGGCGAGCAGGTCGGCCAGTCCGCGGACGAGGAGCAGCACGCCGATCGCGATCGCGAGGCGGTAGAGGTGCTCGTCGTGCGCGACGAGGACGAGGCAGAGGCCACCGACCGCGGGCGCGAGGGCGCGCAGCGTGCCGGCGCGTCGCATGCCGCCGCGGGGCAGTCGACCTGCTGCGCGTGCCTCGGGCAGGAGGAGCAGTGCGGTGGCGAAGCCGAAGGCGACGAGGACCTCGGTGTGCCGATCCGGGTAGGTCACCCACCCGAGCAGGCCGATGGCCGCGACGAGGGCGCGCAGAGCCTCCGCGGTGGCGGTGGGGTCGCGGGTCAGCAGCGCCCGGACCGAGGTCGACTCCCGGTCACGGGAGGGGGCGGTCATCGCGCCCGGCTCGGGCAGAGGACGTCGTCGACGAACTCGCGGAGCTCCTGGTCCATCAGTGTGCCGGTCACTGGTTCGTAGGAGGCGACGGCGTGGACGGTCTGCGAGCGCGCCGACACTGCGGAGGCATGTGCGGTGCCGGCCGACCACCTGACGAGCCCGGTCGGCTCACCGAGGCCCTCGACGTCGTCGTCCGTGATCACCTGGTGGCCCCGCTGAGTACTCATGGCCTCCCCGTCCACTGTCCGACCGCTCCTCAAAGGTAGCGCGTCACACGCCGGCCCGGGCCCGAAGCTGAGCGTCCTCCCGCTCGGTCGTCGCGGCCGACCCGCACAGCGCGCGTCCACCGGACGAGCCGACTACCAGCACGACCGGGACGCCTTGGCCGACCGGTGTCGCCGCCTTCGTCCAGGCGAGGTGGCGCCCGCTCTACGCGTACGCCGTCGGCCCGTGGGGGACGACCCGTCGCGCTCGCGGCCGCGGCCGCGGCCGCGGGACGGCCTCGATCGCGATCAGAAGTACCAGGGGAAGGGCGACCAGTCCGGCTCGCGCTTGTCGAGGAACTGGTCGCGCCCCTCCACCGCCTCGTCGGTCATGTACGCCAGACGGGTCGCCTCGCCGGCGAAGACCTGCTGGCCCATGAGGCCGTCGTCGGTGAGGTTCAGCGCGAACTTGACCATCCGGATGGCCGTGGGCGACTTGGCCATGATCTCCCGGGCCATCTGCAGCGCCTCGACCTCGATCTCGGTGTGCTCGACGACCGCGTTGACCGCACCCATCTCGTGTGCCTCCTGCGCGGTGTAGGCACGGCCGAGGAAGAAGATCTCGCGCGCGCGCTTCTGCCCGACCATCTTCGCCAGGTACGCGCTGCCGTAGCCGCCGTCGAAGGAGCCGACGTCGGCGTCGGTCTGCTTGAAGCGGGCGTGCTGGCTGGCGATCGTCATGTCGCACACGACGTGCAGGGAGTGCCCGCCGCCGGCGGCCCAGCCACCGACGAGGGCGATGACGACCTTCGGCATGGTGCGGATGAGGCGCTGCACCTCGAGGATGTGCAGGCGCCCCCCTTCGGCCTTGACCCGGCGCTCGTCGACGCCCGCGACGCTGTCGTCGCCGGTCGGGTCGCTCGCGTACTGGTACCCGGAGCGACCGCGGATGCGCTGGTCGCCCCCCGTGCAGAACGCCCATCCCTGCGTCGTCGCGCTGCTGCCCTCGCGCGGCGTCGGGCCGTTGCCGGTCAGCAGGACGACGCCGACGTCGGGGGTCCGGCGGGCGTGGTCGAGCGTGCGGTAGAGCTCGTCGACCGTGTGCGGGCGGAAGGCGTTGAGGATCTCCGGGCGGTCGAAGGCGATCCGCACGCAACCGAGCTCCGTGGCCCGGTGGTACGTGATGTCGGTGAGGTCCTCGAAGCCGGGGACCACCTCCCAGGCCTGCGGATCGAAGGTCTCGCTGACGTTGTCCAGTGCACTCACGGGCCCGAGCCTATGCCGAGGACGGGGTCAGGCCCGGTGGGTCCCGAACATCCGACCCATCGCGGCGTCCATGACCCGGGCGGGGACGACCTTCGTCGCGGCCACCATCGCCTTCGCGCTCGCGGGCACCTGGTAGCGCGCCCGGGGCCGCCTGGCCGTGGCCGCGTGGACGATCGCGTCGACGACGACGTCCACGTCGGCCGCGGCGGAGCCGAACATCTGCTCGTGCGCCCGGGCCATCCGGCGTGCCTGGCCGGCGTAGGCGCCCGACCCCGAGTACTCGGCGAGCGATTCCGCGGCGATGCCGCCGAACTCCGTGCGGATCGCACCGGGCTCGATGATCGAGACCGTCACCCCGTGCGGAGCGAGCTCCATGCGCATGGCGTCGCTGAGGGCCTCCACGGCGTACTTGCTCGCGTGGTACCAGCCGCCGAGTGGCTCGCTCACCCGACCGGCGACCGAGGCGATGTTGATGATCCGTCCCGACCCGGCGGCCCGCATGTGCGGCAGCACCAGCTGGCTCATCCGGGACAGGCCGAGGACGTTGACCTCGAGCTGCCGACGGGCGACCTCGACCGGGACGTCCTCGACCGCGCCGAAGACCGAGTACCCCGCGTTGTTGACCAGGACGTCGATGCGGCCGTGGTCGGCGATGACGTCGTCCACGAGAGCGACCATCGACCGGTCGTCGGAGACGTCGAGGACGTGGGGGGTGACCCCCTTCGCCCGCAGTGGCTCCAGGCGGTCGAGGCGGCGGGCTGCGCCGATGACCGTCCACCCCGCCGCAGCGAGAGAGATGGCGGAGGCTTGACCGATACCGGAGGAGGCACCGGTGACCAGGGCGATGGGGGATGAGCTCATGGGTCCATCCTCGGGTGGGCGAGTGCTCGCACGGGGGATCGGGTGGGGATGTTCACAGCCGGATCCCGTCGGGCCGCGTCGTCCACACCGGGGCGAAGGGGGTCCCCCGCACCGTGCGCAGCCGGTGGGGTGGGTGCGTGGCCGATCGCACGGACCGGTCACCGACGAGAGGACGGGACCGATGGGCGAGCGCTGGTTGTACGGGGTCGACGGTGGGCTGCTGGAGCCCGAGGACGCGTGGGGGCGTGACCCGTGGCTCGACGGGGCACCGCCGTCCCGGGACACGGGCCGGGCGCCGGGTGATCTGGGCACCCTGACCGAGGTCGTGCTCGTCGACGGCCACGTCGTCGACTCGGTGAGTCGGCCGGTCTCCGGGAGCGGGTACGAGTGCGCCGCGATGGAGCTGGCCCACCTGCGCCCGCCGCCACCGCAGCCCCGCGTGGAGCGGGTGATCGTGCGCGAGGAGCCGCAGGAGCAGATGCTGCACTGGTTGGCGCGGGTGGTCGGGGGAGTGGCGGCGCTGGAGGTGCTCGACGACGATCCACTCCCCCTGGGGGAGCGTCTCGAGCTCGATCTGCTGCCCCTCGGGAGCCGCGACCTCGCGGGTGCCGTCGACGAGCACCTCGACGGGCTGGAACCCGCACCGATCCTGGCCGGGCAGTTGCTCACGGCCTATCGCCGGCTTCTCGCCACGGCAGCCCACGAGGGGATGCTCCACCTGTGGCGGGACGTCCCGCCGGCCAGGGTCGCGGCGACGATCGTCCACACCGTCGTCAAGGCGAACTCGCTCACCGGCACCGTGGCCCCCTTCAGCTACCGGACCTTCGTGCGCGGACTGGGCGAGGGCAGCGCGCCCTCGGTGCGCTCGCGCAACCTGGCGCTGCTCATCGGCGGGAGCCAGTGGCCGCACGGACGCAGCCCCTCCGAGGCGCCCGGTGTCTACGTGCTCGGGGACGTCCGCTTCCTGGTCAGTCGTTTCCGCCACGACCTCATCACCTACCGCGACCTTGCCCGCACGGCCGAGGCCTCTCGCGGGGACGCGCCCACGGGGTGACGTCGCGCACGGACTCGCGCACCGGTCTGAGGCAGGCTGTACCCCATGGCGAGCAAGCAGTCGACCCGGGTCCGCAGGGCCGTGCAGCGATACGCCGCTGGACGCGAGGAGCTGGGGGTGGTCACCGACGCCTATGTCGCCCTCGTGACGCAGCTGCTCGACGACGCCGGCATCAACTACCTCGCGGTGACCGGACGCACGAAGACGGTGGAGTCCTTCGCCACCAAAGCGGCACGCCGACTCCCCGGTGGCCGGCTCGCGCATCCCAAGCCGCTCACCGACATCACCGACCAGATCGGGGTCCGCGTCGTCACCTACGTGCTCTCCGATGTCGCCGCAGTCGCCCAGCTGCTCTCGTCCCAGCTCGAGGTGCGGGAGGACCGCGACATGGGCCAGGAGACGGCCGCCGCCGGACGATTCGGCTACTCGAGCCGTCATCTCCTGGTCGCCCTCGGCGACGATCGCGAGGAGTCGGCCATACCCGCAGGCAGTCAGGCGTCGGTCCAGATCCGCACCGTCCTCCAGCACGCCTGGGCGGAGTTCGAGCACGACGTCCGCTACAAGGGATCGGTCAGCGCGGAGCACGGTCCCGACTTCGACCGCCGCTTCACGCTCGCGGCGGGGCTCCTCGAGCTGGCCGACCAGCAGTTCACCACCATCCGCGACCGCCACCGTGAGGAGCTGACTTCGCCGGCCGAGACCACGGACGACGACCCGCGGATCAGCACGACCGATCTCGCCGCCTTCCTGGCCGGCCAGTTCACCGACGCCGGTTGGTCCCGCACCGATCACTACGAGTGGATCAGCAGCCTGCTGCTCGAGCTGGGCATCACCGCCCTGTCCGAGCTGAGGGAGGTCCTGCGTGACGTCGATGTCGAGTGCATCGAGTCGCGGATGGGGTACCGGTACCCACCGGGTGCGGTCCGGCGCCTGGATGACGCCCTGCTGTCCGTGTACGGCGAGCGGTACGTCGCGCTCCACGGCAACGCGCACCGGGTCCGCATGCTCGCCACCCGGCTGACCAAACTCACCGGCTGACCGGCTGACCGGCGGCCCCGAGCACGGCCTCGGCTACCGTGCGACGCATGGCACTGCGCTGGTACCAGATCTCCGTGGACGCCCGGGATGCCGCGATGCTCGCCCGCTGGTGGGCCGACGTCCTGGACTGGGAGCTCGGCTTCGAGGACGAGTACGAGGTCAACGTCGTGCCTCCGGGGACGAGCGACGACCCCGTCGACACGGTGCAGACGTGGCGCACGATGCCGCCGACCTTCGTCTTCGCGCCCGTGCCCGAGGGCAAGACCGTGAAGAACCGCCTGCACATCGACCTCGCCCCGCACATCGACCAGGATCGTGACGCGTTGATCGAGCAACTGCTGACCAAGGGCGCCTCGCGCGTCGACGTCGGCCAGGACCCCGACGTCACGTGGACCGTGCTCGCCGACCCGGAGGGCAACGAGTTCTGCGTGCTCTCCAGCCGCGACCGGTGAGCACGCCCGGGCCGGACGAGCTGCTCGACGGGCTCCACGTCGTCACCCTGCCCCTGCGCACGAGGTTTCGTGGGATCGCCGAGCGGGAGATCGCGCTCGTGCGCGGTCCCCGCGGGTGGGGCGAGTTCGCCCCCTTCGTCGAGTACGGCCCGACGGAGACGGCGCGCTGGTTGGCCGCCACCATCGAGGCCGCCTGGACGGGGTGGCCGGACCCGGTGCGCGACTCGGTACCGGTCAACGCGACCGTCCCGGCCGTCCCCCCGGCCGAGGTGGCCGGCGTCCTGGCCCGCTATGACGGCTGCACCACCGCCAAGGTGAAGGTCGCCGAGGCCGGTCAGCGGCAGGCCGACGACATCGACCGGGTCGCCGCGGTCCGCGACGCCATGGGCCCGCACGGCCGTATCCGGGTCGACGCCAACGGTGGCTGGTCCCTCGCTCAGGCGCACGACGTGCTCGCGGCCCTCGCCCCCTTCGACCTGGAGTACGCCGAGCAACCCTGCGCGGATGTGGCAGACCTCGCCCGGCTCCGGATCGACCTGGCGCGCAACGGCATCGACGTGCCGGTCGCCGCCGACGAGTCGATCCGCAAGGTCGAGGACCCGCTCGAGGTCGCCCGGCTGCGCGCCGCCGACCTGGTCGTCGTCAAGGTCGCCCCCCTCGGTGGTGTGGCCCGGGCCCTCGAGGTCGTTGCCGACTGCGGGCTGCCGGCCGTCGTCTCCTCCGCGATCGACTCCAGCGTCGGCCTCGGGGCCGGAGTGGCCCTCGCCGCGGCGCTGCCCGAGCTCGACCACGCCTGCGGCCTGGGGACCGGGGCGCTGCTCGGCGCCGACGTCACCGCCGACCCGCTCCTGCCCGTGCGGGGGGAACTGCCCGTGCGCGACGTCGTGCCCGACCCGGACCTGCTCGCGGCCCACGCTGCCCACGCGGATCGGCTCGACTGGTGGCGCGACCGCGTCGTTGCGGCCCTGCCCCACCTGTGATCGGGACGTCCACAGCCCGTTCCGCTTGAGGGGCCGTTCCACAGCCGGGGCGAAGGGGGTGCTCCGTCACCCCACCAACCGGTGGGCTGTGGACATGGACATCCCGCACCTCCCCACCGATGATCTCGAGGCGCTCGCCCGGCGGTTGGAGCGCGTGGCCGAGGACATCCACGGGCTCGCTGCGCGCACCGCCCAGGGCACGAGTCCCTCGTGGCGGGGTGAGGCCGCTGACCGGCACCGGGAGCTCGTCGCCCGGCACCGTGCCGACCTCACCGCGCTCGCCGCTGCCGTGCGGGATGCGGCCGCCGGGGTGCGGGTTCTCGCGGTGACGGCGCGCGAGCAGCTGGCGTTCCTGCAGGACGCTGCCGAGCTCGCGTGGACACCGCGCCCGATCCCGGCCGTGCCGTGGTCCCCCAGCTGAGGGTCACCGGCGGGAAGCATGGCCTCGCCGTCTCCCTCGAGGAGCTGGAGGAGGGCGCGCGAGTCCTGGAGACCGTGGCCCGGGACGTGGCCGAGGCCGCCGTGCACGTCGGCGCCACGGCCATCGACCCCGCCCTGGCGCTCGCGGGCACGGTCGCCCCGGTCGAGTACCTCGCCGCGGAGGCGGCGATCCTCGACTGCGCCGGCACCCACGGGGCGGCCGGAGTCTCGGCGCAGGTGCTCGCGACCGCCGAGGCGACCCGGGCAGCGGTGCTGCTCTACCGCGAAGGGGAGCGCGCCGCCGAGGAGCTCTTCGACGTCGCGGCCACGTCGGTCGGCGCCGCAGTCGGCGTGGCCGTGCCGACCTCGGCGCTGGCCATCGGGCTGCTGGCCCCGCTCGTCCCGCAGCTGCCGGTCATCGGCGATCCGATCACCGCAGCCGCTGTCGGGCTCGGACTGGGTCTGGGACAGGAGGTCGACGAGCTCCTCGTGGACGCCCCGTGGCTCGTGCCGGCCGTGGCCGAGGGTCTCGATGGGCTGATCATCGGTCTCGGGCTGGGTACCCCGGCGCTCGGGACGTGGCTGAGGTGGCGATCGGGCCGGCTCGGCGTGACCTACCCGCCGGGGACACAGCAGGAGGCCCTGCAGGTCGTCCTCGCCGCGACCGACGGGATCGTCCTCGACGAGTCCGACCACAAGGTGCAGGTGGTGCCCCACGTCGTCGGCGGTGGGCGCGCCCCACGCAGCGTCGCTGACCTCGTCGACGACAGCGGACCGACCGCGGGAGGGTCGCGGGTACGGGTCATCGGTGTCCCGCGCGACGACGGCTCGTGGACCTGGGTGGTCGACGTGCCGGGCACGCAGAGCTTCAGCCCGCAGGCGGGGGACAACCCCTGGGACCTCACGAGCAACGTCCTGCTCGCTGCCGGCCAGCAGACCCTGACGTCCAAGGCCGTCACCCGGGCGCTCGCCGACGCCCAGCAGCGCACGGGATCCGCCGGCCGCAGCCGGGTGCTGCTCGGCGGTCGCAGCCAGGGCGGTCTCACAGCTGCCTCGCTCGCCGCGGACCCGCACTTCCGTCGTCGTTTCCACGTCACCCACGTCGTCACGGCTGGGGCCCCGGTGGCGCGTCTCGACGTGCCCGACGACGTGTCGGTCCTCAGCCTCGAGCACACCGAGGACCTCGTCCCGGGACTCGACGGTGCGGACAACCCGGACCGGGAGGGCTGGGTGACGGTGGAGCGCGAGGTGGGTGACGTGCTCGGCCCCGACGACGGCGCGACGGACGCCCACGCCGCGGAGCTGTACACGCAGACCGGCCACCTCGTCGACGAGAGCCACGACCCGTCGCTGGTGGCCTGGCGCGACGGCGCGGATGCCTTCCTCGACGGTGGCGGGGGTGACCCCGTCGTCATCGACTACGCGGTCGAGCGGGTGCCGGGCACGCCCTCGTCAGTGGCAGGATCGGACCCGTGAACCCCTCGACGACCGGAGCCCGCGTCCTGCTCGACGAGCTCGTCCGGCTCGGCGTGCGCGAGATCGTCCTGTGCCCGGGGTCGCGGTCGGCACCCTTGGCCTACGCCGCGCACGAGCTCGACGCGTCCGGTCGCGCCCGGCTGCACGTGCGGGTCGACGAGCGCAGCGCGGCCTTCCTCGCCCTCGGCCTGGCCAAGGAGAGGCAGCGGCCCGCGGCCGTCATCACCACGAGCGGGACCGCCGTCGCCAACCTCCACCCGGCCGTCCTCGAGGCGCACCACGCAGCCGTCCCGCTGCTCCTCCTCACCGCCGACCGTCCTCCCGAGCTGCGGGGCGTCGGTGCCAACCAGGCCACCGACCAACCCGGCCTCTTCGGCAGGCACGTCCGACTCGCCCTCGAGCTGGAGACGCCGCACGACCCGCCCCGGCAGGCCGCTGCCTGGCGCACTGCTGCGGCCCGCGCGTGGGCGGCGTCCACCGGCGCGCTGGCCGGCTCCGGGTTCGCCGGGCCGGTACACCTCGACCTGCCCTACCGTGACCCGCTCGCGCCGGACACCGCCACCACGGTTCGAGGTGGCCGCGAGCGTCCGGACGCACCCGGACACCTCGACCCGGCGGACCCGGCCACCGGACGTCCACACGACGCTCCGTGGGTGACCCTGCCCGCGCCCACTCCGGCCGCTGCCGGCATGGCGCCCACGATCGCGCACGACCCGGGGACCCTCGTCATCATCGGTGAGCTGCCGACGACGCAGCACCGCGCCACGGCCCTCGACTGGGCGGCCCGCCACGGAGCACCGGTCATCGCCGAGCCCGGGCCGGGCACGCACGGGCTCGTCCTCCCGCACGGCGCGCAGCTGCTCGCCGCGAGCGACTGGGTGGCGGCCCACCTCCCGACCCGGCTCGTCATCATCGGCCGACCGACCCTGGGACGCACGATCCCCGCGCTCGCCCGACGCCCCGGCGTGCGCGTGGAGGTCGTCACGCCCGGCGAGCCCGGTGCCGGCGGCTGGGCCGATGCCACGCACACGGCCGCGGCCGTCCACCACTTCGCCGCTCTGGACGGTGACGAGGAGGAGCGGGGGGCCACCCCCTTCGCCCGGACCTGGTTGGAGGCCGCGCGCCGGATGGCCGACGCGCTCGCGCACATCGGCCAAGAGGGCCTCGACGGCCCGACGACGGCCCGGGTGCTGCACGACGGGGTGCCGGGGGAGAGCCTGGTCCTCCTCGGCAGCAGCAGCGTCGCCCGTGACCTGCACCTCGGCGTGGCGCGTCCCCGTGCCGACGTGCATCCCGTGACCAGCCGCGGCCTGGCCGGCATCGACGGCTGCGTCTCCACCGCGATCGGTATGGCGTTGACTCGACCGGGGCCCACCTACGCGCTGCTCGGGGACCTGACCTTCCTCCACGATGCCAACGGGCTGCTCATCGGACCCGACGAGCCGGTGCCCGACCTGACGATCGTGGTCGTCGACGACGACGGGGGGAGCATCTTCGACACGCTCGAGTACGGGGCGGCCGAGCACGCGCAGGCGAAGCGGCGCATCTTCACCACGCCGACCGGCACCGACATCGACACGCTCTGTGCTGCCCACGGGGTCCCGGCGACCACGGCCCGCACCCCCGATGAGCTCACCGATCTCGTCGCGCGCCCCGCCACGGGCATCCGCGTGGTCCGGGTCCCCATCGACGCCGGGAGTCGCCGCGCCGCGGGCGAACGGACCCGCGCGACCGTGGTTGCGGCCCTGCGCTGAGCCCCGTCGCGTCAGCCGCCGAGCGCGGTCCGCATCGGCAGCAGCTTGGCCACCGACTCGGCGACCTCGTCCTCCGCACGGGAACCGGCAACGATGCCGCACCCCGCGTAGAGGCGAAGGGAGTTGGCGCCGTCGTAGGAGCCGCACCGCAGCGCGATCCCCCACTCACCGTCCCCGGAGGCATCCATCCAGCCGACCGGTCCGGCGTACCGGCCCCGGTCCATGTGCTCCAGCTCGGCGATGACCCGGTCGGCGTCCGCAGTGGGCGTGCCGCAGACCGCAGCACTCGGGTGGAGGGCCGCAGCCAGGGCGAGCGAGGTGGAGCTGTCGTCGACGACGCCGGCGACGTCCGTGGCCAGGTGCATCACGTTGTTCAGGTGCAGGACGAAGGGGTAGTCCGGCACGTTGATCGATGAGGTGTGGTCGGTCAGGGCGTCCGCGACCGAGCGCACCGCGTACTCGTGCTCCTCGAGGTCCTTGCTGCTGCGGGCCAGGGACCCGGCCAGGGCCAGGTCGTGGCTGTCGTCGCCGGTGCGGCGGATGGTGCCGGCGAGGACGCGCGAGGTGACCAGACCCCGCTCGAGGCGCACGAGCATCTCGGGGGTGGCGCCGACCAGGCCGTCGACGGCGAAGACCCACGTCGTGTCGTAGTCCTCGCTCAGGCGGGTGAGCAGCCAGCGGGGGTCGATGCGTTCCTCCGCCATCGCCTGGACCGAGCGCGCGAGGACGACCTTGTCCAGGTCCCCTGCGTTGATCCGGTCGACGGCCTCCTCGACCGCGGCGGCCCACCGCTCCTTGGTCAGGTCGCGATCGGCGAAGGTGACCACGCCGGGGTCCGCGGGAGCGGGCTGGGACTCCAACGGCTCGTCGGCCGCCGGGACCGCGGCGGCGGTGGTGGTCGTGGTCACCCATGCCTGATCACCGCGGCGACCCACGACGACCTCGGGGACGACCAGCACGGACTCCGTCCGGGAGTCGGCCGAGTAGGCCATCGAGCCGAAGGCGATCGGTCCGGTGCCGGGCTCGTCGACGTCGTCGCGCACGATCGCCTCCGCGGTGATGGTGCGCCACCACTCCTGCGCCTGGGCGAAGCGGTCCGACCCGCGCGAGCGGAAGGTGGTGACCGTGCCCCAGCCGACCAGACCCTCGCCCTTGCGCACCCACGAGACGATGTCGCCCGCGTCCACCGGCGGTGGCAGCAGCCCCAGCAAGTCGTCGACCTGTGCCACGGGGACGGGGATGGTGCGTACGACCAGGGCGGGTCGGGAGAGGCCCAGCGGCCCCGGGACGTCGTCGGGTGATGGAGATGTCATGGCCGCAACAGCCTACGACTGCGGGTGCGAAGATGTGCACATGAGCCGCGCCACCCTCCAGAAGGACCCCAAGGCCGTCGCCGCGATGTTCGACGAGACCGCCGCGAAGTACGACCTGATGAACGACGTGATGTCCTTGGGTCAGACCCGCCTGTGGCGGCGTGCCGTGCTGCAGTCGCTCGAGCCGCGACCCGGGCAGCGCATCCTCGACATCGCGGCCGGCACGGGGACGTCCTCGGTGCCGCTGCGCACGGCGGGCGCGGATGTCGTCTCGGCCGACTTCTCCCTCGGGATGCTCCACCAGGGGCAGCGCCAGTATCCCGATCTGGACTTCTCCGCGGCGGACGCGACGCGGCTGCCCTTCGCCGACGGTTCCTTCGACGCGGTGACCATGTCCTTCGGTTTCCGCAACGTGGTCGATCGTGCGGCAGCGCTGGCGGAGTTCCTGCGCGTGACCGCGCCGGGTGGCCAGCTGCTCATCTGCGAGTTCAGCCAGCCGGTCAACCCGCTCCTGCGCACCGTCTACTCGGAGTACCTCATGGCAGCCTTCCCGCCGGTGGCGCGCACGCTCAGCTCCAACCCCGACTCCTACGTCTACCTCGCCGAGTCGATCCAGGCCTGGCCCGCCCAGCGGCAGCTCGCCACGACGATCGCCGAGGCCGGATGGGCCGAGGTGCAGTGGCGCAACCTCACCGGCGGCATCGTCGCCCTGCACCGCGCCACGAAGGCGTAGCCCGCTCGGAGCGCCCCACCTGCCCCTCGAATATCGGGTCACCCGATGATCCCCGCCTTCGCCCGGGTATGAAACCCAGGCCAAGCGGGAGAGAGTCGTGCAGAGCGCGAAGGGGGGCTCCCCCCGCAGGGGTGGCCGCCCCCTTCGTCGGTCGCTGTCCGCACGCGAGGTTAGGTTTACCTGTGTCGTTCGTCTCGTGAACGAGGAGTAGGCTGCCCGCGTTCGTGAAATCCTTCACAAGCCTTCGAGGATGCAATTCGTGACCAGTGCACTGCCCGCTGCCGGTGATGGCCGCGCCGCCGACGTCATCGTCGTCGGAGCCGGGCCCGGTGGCTCCGCGACAGCGGCATGGCTGGCCAAGGCCGGCAAGGACGTCGTCCTGCTGGAGAAGTCGCTCTTCCCCCGCGACAAGATCTGTGGTGACGGACTGACCCCGCGAGCAGTCCGCCAGCTGATCAACCTCGGGCTGCCCCTGTCGGAGACCGACGGGTGGGCCCACAACAAGGGGCTGCGGATCATCGGCGGCGGCATGACCCTCCAGCTGGACTGGCCGGACGTCGCCTCCTTCCCGGGCCGGGGCATGGTGCGGGCGCGAGCCGACCTCGACGAGGTGCTCGCCCGCCACGCCGCCGCCAGCGGCGCCACCCTCCTGGAAGGCCGCAACGTCGCCGAGCCGATCCTCGACGAGCAGGAGCGCATCATCGGGGTCAACGCCAAGGTCGTCGACGAGCGCGGTCGGGCCACCGGCGAGCGGGAGACCTACTACGCGCCCGTCGTGGTCGCCGCGGACGGCGTCTCCTCCCGGCTCTCCGTGAAGATGGGCCGCGAGAAGCGCGAGGACCGGCCGATGGCGGTCGCCGTGCGGGCCTACTACGAGACCCCCCGCCACGACGACGAGTACCTCGAGAGCCATCTCGAGCTGTGGTCGACGACGCCGAAGGGGGAGAACATCCTCATGCCCGGCTACGGCTGGCTCTTCGGTCTCGGTGACGGCCGCAGCAACGTCGGCCTGGGCGTGCTCAACACCTCGGAGGCCTTCGGCCGCACCGACTACAAGGACGTCATGCGTCGCTGGGTCGAGACGATGCCGCCCGAGTGGGGCATCAACGCGGACACGATGACCGGCGACATCACCGCGGCCGCGCTACCGATGGCCTTCAACCGCCAACCGCTCTACGAGCGCGGGCTGATGCTCGTCGGCGACTCCGGCGGGATGGTCAACCCCTTCAACGGCGAGGGCATCGACTACGCACTCGAGGCCGGCCACGCGGCCGCCGAGACCATCGTCCAGGCGTTGGCTCGCCCGACCGCGGCCGAGCGCGAGCGCGTCCTGCAGTCCTACGTCACCCGCATGAAGGACATGCACGGCGGCTACTTCACCATCGGTGCCCAGTTCGCCAAGCTCATCGGCAAGCCCGAGATCATGCGCCTGGCGACGAAGTACGGACTGCCCCGGGAGACGCTGATGAAGTTCATGCTCAAGCTCATGGCCAACCTGCCCGAGGAGAAGGGCGGCGGCATCGACGACCGACTCGTGCGCCTGATGACCCGGATGGCTCCCAATGCCTGAGGGCACTGCAGCCGGAACAAACCCCTGCCCTAGGATCGTCAGTGGCGTGCATCACATGAGAGAAAGCGAGGCTGTGCAGCGATGAACCCCTACATCCCGCTGCTGATCCTCTTCGCGCTCGGCCTCGGCTTCGCGCTCGTCTCGGTCGGCACGAGCCTGGTCGTGGGACCTGCTCGCTACAACGCCGCCAAGGCACAGGCCTACGAGTGCGGCATCCAGCCGACTCCCCAGGCCGCTGAGGGCGGCAAGTTTCCGGTCAAGTACTACCTGACCGCAATGCTGTTCATCATCTTCGACATCGAGGCCCTGTTCCTCTATCCCTTCGCCGTCGCCTTCGACGAGCTCGGGGTGTTCACCCTCGGTGCCGTGGTGCTCTTCCTGTTCAACGCGTTCTTCATCGCCGACGCCTACGTCTGGCGTCGCGGCGGGTTCGAGTGGGACTGACGAGGACGGAGACGAAAAATGGGACTTGAGGAGAAGCTGCCCTCGGGCTTGGCGCTCACGACGGTGGAGAAGCTCGCCGGCTACATGCGCAAGTCGTCGATGTGGCCTGCCACGTTCGGTCTGGCGTGCTGTGCCATCGAGATGATGGCCGTCGGCACCCCGCACTACGACCTGGCCCGCTTCGGCATGGAGCGCTTCGCGGCGACCCCCCGCCAGGCGGACCTGATGATCGTCGCCGGTCGGGTGAGCAACAAGATGGCCCCGGTCGTGCGCCAGGTCTACGACCAGATGGCCAACCCCAAGTGGGTCATCTCGATGGGTGTCTGCGCCAGCTCCGGCGGCATGTTCAACAACTACGCGATCGTCCAGGGGGTCGACCACATCATCCCGGTCGACATCTACCTGCCCGGCTGCCCGCCGCGCCCGGAGATGCTCCTCAACTCGATCATCACGCTGCACGAGCAGATCCAGAGCACCCCGCTGGGCGTCAACCGTGAGGCAGCCGCCCGCGCGGCCGAGGCGGCCGCCCTCACGGCCGTCCCGACCGAGCTGCAGGCCCCGACCCACGACCACGAGGCCCTCCTCGGAAGGAACCTGCTGGCATGACCGAGGAGAACAAGCCCGCAGAGGGTCAGGGCACGGACGTCGCGGCGTCGGCCAAGGACGTCGACGCCCCGAAGCCCAAGGGCGTCCACCCGGAGGGACCGGGGCTCGGCGGGACCGCCCACGAGGACTACCCCTCGACCGAGAGCCTGACCGGTGACCAGCGTCCCGTGGAGTACACCAACGTGGGCGGCTCGCCGGAGGCGGGCGAGGTCGACCCGGACCACCGCCCGGTCGTCCGCGGCGAGCGCGTCGGCATGTTCGGCGCGCGTCAGGGTCAGGACACCTCCGGCTACGGCGGGCTGCAGGCCCCGATCGCCTTCCCGGGAGCCGCCACCCGCCCCTACGGCGGCTGGTACGACGCAGCCGTCGACACCCTCGCCGAGGCGACCGGCACCGACCTCGTCGAGCGGGTCGTCGTCCACGCCGACGAGCTGACCCTCCACGTCGCCCGTGCGGACGTCGTCCGCGTGATGCGCGCGCTGCGCGACCAGCCCGACCTGCGCTTCGAGATGTGCATGTCCGTCTCCGGCGTGCACTTCCTGGCCGACGCCGGCCGCGAGCTGCACGTGGTCTACCACCTGCTGTCGATCACCCACGGCGGTCGTCGGCTGCGCGTCGAGGTGACCGCACCCGACGCGGACCCGCACATCCCGAGCATCGTCGAGGTCTACCCGTCAGCCGACTGGCACGAGCGGGAGACCTGGGACATGTTCGGCGTGATCTTCGACGGCCACCCGGCGCTGACCCGCATCCTCATGCCCGACGACTGGGCGGGCCACCCCCAGCGCAAAGACTACCCACTGGGTGGCATCCCGGTGGAGTACAAGGGCGGCACCGTCCCGCCGCCCGACGAGCGGAGGTCGTACAACTGATGGCAGCCACCGACACCAACACCTCCGGGGTGCACTCCACCCCCGGCGCCGACGATCTCGCCGAGGGCCACGTCGTCAACGTCCAGGGTGGTGACTGGGACCAGGAGATGGGCGAGCTCGGGATGAACCCCGAGGAGCGGATCATCCTCAACATGGGTCCGCAACACCCCTCGACCCACGGCGTCCTGCGCCTCATCCTCGAGCTCGACGGTGAGACGGTCACCGAGGCCCGCGCGGGTATCGGCTACCTGCACACGGGTATCGAGAAGAACATGGAGTTCCGCACCTGGACCCTGGGGACGACCTTCTGCACCCGGATGGACTACCTCACCCCGATGTTCCAGGAGGCGGCCTACTGCCTCGCCATCGAGAAGGTCCTCGGGATCACCGACGACATCCCCGAGCGGGCCAGCGCCATCCGCGTGCTGATGATGGAGCTCACCCGCCTCTCCAGCCACCTCATCGCCCTCGGCACCGGCGGCATGGAGCTGGGCGCGACCACGGTCATGACGATCGGCTTCCGTGAGCGCGAGCGCGTCCTGTCGATCATCGAGATGATCACCGGCCTGCGGATGAACAACGCCTACATCCGTCCCGGCGGCGTCGCCCAGGACCTGCCGCACGGCGCGATCGACAAGATCCGCGAGACGATCCCGCAGCTGCGCACGGGCATCCACGAGCTCTCGGCGATCCTGCTCGAGAACCCGATCTTCAAGGGCCGGACCAAGGACGTGGGCGTGTTGTCCCTGACCGGATGCACCGCGCTGGGCGTCACCGGACCGGTGCTGCGCTCGAGCGGGTTGCCGCACGACCTGCGCAAGCTGGACCCGTACTGCGGCTACGAGAAGTACGACTTCGAGGTCATCACCCGCTCCAACGCCGACGCCTACGACCGGTGGGCCATCCGCATCGACGAGATGCTCGAGAGCCTGAAGATCATCGAGCAGGTCACCGACGAGCTGCAGCGCGAGCCCGGCCCGACGATGGTCGCGGACAAGCGCATCGCGTGGCCGGCCAAGTTGGCGGTCGGCGGCGACGGCCAGGGCAACAGCCTCGACCACATCCGCGAGATCATGGGCACCTCGATGGAGGCGCTCATCCACCACTTCAAGCTCGTCACGGAGGGCTTCCGGGTGCCGCCGGGACAGTCCTACGTCGCCATCGAGTCGCCCAAGGGCGAGCTGGGCTGCCACGTCGTCTCCGACGGCGGCACCCGGCCCTACCGGGCCCACTTCCGCGACCCGAGCTTCAACAACCTGCAGGCCGTCGCGGCCATGTGCGAAGGGGGCTTCCTTGCCGACGTCGTCGTCTCGGTCGCCTCGATTGATCCGGTCATGGGAGGGGTGGATCGATGAGTTCACCAGGCAGTTGGGCCCCACGCTCCGCGTGGGCGCACACGAGTGAGCACCAGCGGCCCGGTGGCGCACCGACCATCGGTGACGGGCAGGAGTTCTGATGTCCATCAAGTTCGGTAGGCAGACCGAGTTCGGCCACCTGTACGTCTCGTCGGAGAGCAAGGAGCCCTACACCGCCGAGGTGCTCGAGCAGCTCACCGCGGACTCGCAGGAGATCATCGCGCGCTACCCGCAGAAGCGGTCGGCGCTGCTCCCGATGCTCCACCTCGTCCAGAGCGTCGACGGCTACGTCACCGGGCGTGGTATCGAGTTCTGCGCAGGACTGCTCGACCTGACCTCCGCAGAGGTCTCGGGAGTGGCCACCTTCTACACGCAGTACAAGCGCCACCCCAGCGGCGAGTACAACGTCGGTGTCTGCACCAACACCCTGTGCGCGATCATGGGCGGCGACCAGATCTGGGACACCGTCAGCGAGCACCTGGGCGTCGGCCACGACGAGACGACCGAGGACGGCAAGATCACCCTCGAGCGTCTCGAGTGCAACGCCGCGTGCGACTTCGCGCCGGTCGTGGTGACCAACTGGGAGTTCTTCGACAACCAGACGCCCGAGTCGACGGTCGAGCTCGTCGATGACCTGCGCACCGGCAAGCCGGTCAAGCCCACTCGGGGCCCGGACCGCGTGTGCAGCTTCAAGGAGACCTCCCGTCTCCTGGCCGGCTTCAGCGACGGGCGTGCGGACGAAGGGGTCGGGGCCGGCCCCGCGTCCCTGCGCGGCCTCGACGTGGCCCACCGCGAGGGATGGACGGCTCCCGGTGATGAGCACGGGCCCACGACCACGCCCGATGAGGCGGGCGAGCAGGTCGACGGCTTGGCCGCCGGCCGTCACGTCCCCGCCGACGAGGACAACGCCAGCGACCAGACTCCGCCGGACACCACGGACGAGAAGGGGGAGTGACCGGGATGTCGACGCAGCTGACCCCGATCCTGACCAAGTTCTGGGACCACCCGCAGTCCTGGACCATGGCCACCTACGAGGACAACGGTGGGTACCGAGCCCTGCGCTCGGCCCTGGAGATGGACCCCGTCGACCTCGTGCAGGTGACCAAGGACTCCGGCCTGCGCGGTCGCGGTGGCGCAGGGTTCCCCACCGGCATGAAGTGGGGCTTCCTCCCGCCGCACGACGGCGGTCCGCGCTACCTCGTCGTCAACGCCGACGAGTCCGAGCCCGGCACGTGCAAGGACATCCCACTGATGATGGCCGCGCCGCACTTCCTGATCGAGGGCGCGATCATCACCTCCTTCGCCATCGGCTCCGACACGGCCTTCATCTACGTGCGCGGCGAGACCGCCCACGTCTACCGCCGCCTGCTGCGCGCGGTCGAGGAGGCCTATGCGGCCGGCTACCTCGGCAAGGACATCCTCGGCACGGGCTACGACCTGGACATCGTCGTCCACGCCGGTGCCGGCGCCTACATCTGTGGTGAGGAGACCGCGCTGCTGGATTCCCTCGAGGGGCGCCGCGGCCAACCCCGTCTCAAGCCCCCCTTCCCTGCGGTCGCCGGCCTGTACGCGCGTCCCACCGTGGTCAACAACGTGGAGAGCATCGCCTCCGTCCCGCTGATCGTGGGCAAGGGCGCGGAGTGGTTCTCCGACATGGGCACCGAGAAGTCCCAGGGCTTCGGGATCTTCTCCCTGTCCGGTCACGTCAAGCACCCGGGCCAGTACGAGGCCCCACTGGGGATCACCCTGCGCGAGCTGATCGAGATGGCCGGTGGCATGCGGGACCCGAACCACCCGCTGAAGTTCTGGACGCCGGGGGGCTCCTCGACCCCGATCTTCACCGACCGGCACCTCGACGTGCCGCTCGACTTCGAGTCGGTCGCCGCCCACGGGTCGATGCTCGGGACCCGTGCCCTGCAGATCTTCGACGACACCGTCTCCGTCGTGCGCGCGGTGACCCGGTGGAACGACTTCTACATGCACGAGTCCTGCGGCAAGTGCACCCCGTGCCGTGAGGGCACCTACTGGCTCGCCCAGATCCTGCACCGCATCGAGGAAGGGCGGGGCACGAGCCAGGACATCGACATGCTGGTCGACATCTGCGACAACATCCTCGGCCGTGCGTTCTGCGCGCTCGGGGACGGCGCCACCAGCCCGATCACCTCGGCCGTGCAGTACTTCCGTGAGGAGTTCGAGGCCGGCTGCCACACTCCGGCCAGCGAGCTCTTCCCGCCAGCAGCCTCGACGCTCTTCGCCAACCAGGAGACTGTGCAGGTGACCGTATGACCACCACGAGCGACAAGCAGACGCCCGAGGCCGAGCCGAAGCCCGACCTCGTCACCGTCACCATCGACGGGGTGGAGGTGTCCGTCCCCCGCAGCACGCTGATCATCCGCGCGGCCGAGCAGGCCGGGATCGAGATCCCGCGCTTCTGCGACCACCCGCTGCTGGACCCGATCGGTGCCTGCCGCCAGTGTCTGGTCGAGGTAGCCACCCCGGACCGCGAGGGCAACGTCAAGCCGATGCCCAAGCCCCAACCGAGCTGCACCATGACGGTCAGCGACGGCATGCAGGTGCGCAGCCAGCACACCTCCCCGATCGCCGACAAGGGCCAGCAGGGGATCATGGAGATGCTCCTGATCAACCACCCGCTGGACTGCCCGGTCTGTGACAAGGGGGGTGAGTGCCCCCTGCAGAACCAGTCGATGAGCAACGGTCGGCCGACCTCGCGCTTCGACGACATCAAGCGCACGTACCCCAAGCCGATCAACATCTCCTCCCAGATCCTGCTGGACCGCGATCGCTGCATCCTGTGCACCCGCTGCACCCGCTTCTCGTCCCAGATCGCCGGTGACCCCTTCATCGAGATGGGGGAGCGCGGCGCCCTGCAGCAGGTGCTGATCTAC
Organism: Janibacter sp. A1S7; assembly: GCF_037198315.1. Classification (NCBI taxonomy): domain Bacteria; kingdom Bacillati; phylum Actinomycetota; class Actinomycetes; order Micrococcales; family Intrasporangiaceae; genus Janibacter; species Janibacter alittae. The sequence continues at coordinate 459,614 of NZ_CP144913.1, forward strand.
GAGGAGCAGCCCTTCGAGTCCTACTTCTCGGGCAACACCGTCCAGATCTGCCCGGTGGGTGCGCTCACCGGTGCGGCGTACCGCTTCCGCTCGCGTCCGTTCGATCTCGTGTCGACACCCGACGTCTGCGAGCACTGTGCCTCCGGCTGCGCCATCCGCACCGACCACCGTCGCGGCACGGTTCTGCGCCGGATGGCTGGCAACGACCCGCAGGTCAACGAGGAGTGGAACTGTGACAAGGGCCGGTGGGCCTTCACCTGGGCCTCCTTGGGAGACCGCCTCGAGTTCCCGATGGTCCGGGACGAAGGGGGTGACCTCCGCGTCGTCTCGTGGCAGGAGGCCCTCGCGACCGCCGCGGACGGCCTGCGTGCCGCCGAGGGCCACGGTGTGCTCACCGGCGGCCGGGTCAGCATCGAGGACGCCCACGCCTACGCCACCCTCGCCCGTGAGGTCCTGCGGACCGAGAACATCGACATGCGCGCGCGGCCGCACTCGGCCGAGGAGCGCGACATCCTCCTGCGTCACGTCGCGGGTACCACCCCGCCAACGGGAGGCGTGACCTACGAGCAGCTGGAGAAGGCCGGCTCCGTCCTCCTCGTCGGCTTCGAGCCGGAGGAGGAGAGCCCCATCGTCTTCCTGCGGCTGCGCAAGGCCTACCGCCACAACGGTCTGGCGGTCCACGCGGTCGCGCCGATGGCGACCCGCGGGCTGGACAAGATGGGCGGCACGCTCGTCCCGTCGGCTCCCGGCACGGAGACCGAGGTGCTGAGCGCGTTGGCCGGCGCCGATGCCCCCGAGTCGCTGGCACGGACCCACGCCGCCCTGCGCGACGAGTCCGCCGTCATCCTCGTCGGTGAGCGTCTGGCGACCGTGCCCGGTGCGCTGACCGCCGCCGTTCGCCTGGCCGAGACCACCGGCGCCCGACTGGCCTGGATCCCGCGTCGGGCGGGAGAGCGCGGGGCGATCGACGCCGGCTGCCTGCCCAGTGGTGACGGTCTCGACGCGACCGGGATCCTCGCCGCCGCGTCGGCCGGGTCGATCGGTGGCCTCGTCGTCGGTGGCGTCGACGCCGATGACATCGGTGTCCCCGGAGCCCGGGAGGCTCTCGAGCGTGCCTTCGTCGTCTCGCTCGAGGTGCGCCCGAGCAACGTCACCGAGCACGCTGACGTCGTCCTGCCGGTGGCCCCGCACGCGGAGCGTGCGGGCAGCTTCATGGACTGGGAGGGACGCGTGCGTCCCTTCGAGGTCTCCCTCGAGACCAATGCCCTCCCCGACCACCGCGTGCTGCACATGCTCGCCGACGAGATGGGTGCCTTCCTCGGCACTCGCACCGTGGCCGAGGCGCGCCGCGCCATCGAGGCCACCGCAGCCCCGACGGTGAGCGGTCCGACGACCGACGTCCCGTCGCGCACCCTGCCCGAGCCGGGCGCCGGCGAGGCCGTCCTGGCGACGTGGCGTCCGTTGCTGGACAAGGGCACGATGCAGGACGGTGAGCCCTTCCTGGCCGGGACCGCGAAGGCACCGCGCGCGGCTCTGTCACCGCTGACCGCGCAGGCGCTGGGGATCGTCGAGGGTGACCTCGTCACGGTCTCCGCCGACGACGTGCGGATCACGCTGCCGGCCGACATCCGTGCGATGGTCGACCACGTGGTGTGGCTGCCGACGAACTCCGAGAGCTGCGACGTGCGCAGCCTCTCCGGGCATGCCGGAGCGATCGTCTCCGTGACGAAGGGTGGTGCCGCGTGAACAGTCTCGCGATCCTGACCACGGCGGCCGAGCAGCCGGTGGTGGCCGACTTCAGCGACACCCCGGTGTGGCTCTCGCTCGTGAAGGCCCTGATGATCTTCGTCTACCTGCTTCTCAGCGTCCTGCTGATGATCTGGTTCGAGCGACGCATGATCGGCCGGATGCAGCAGCGTCCCGGGCCCAACCGGGTGGGTCCCTTCGGCCTGCTCCAGTCCCTGGCCGATGGCATGAAGTCGATGCTCAAGGAGGACGTGCGGCCCGGGACGGCCGACGCCCTGATCTTCACGATGGCGCCGGTGGTCTTCGCGTCCGCGGCCTTCATCTCCTTCGCCATCGTCCCGATCGGTGGCGAGGTGCAGATGTTCGGTCACACCACGCCGCTGCAGCTGACCGACCTCCCCGTCGCGGCACTCCTCGTGCTCGCGGTCGCCGGCATCGCGGCCTACGGCATCGTCCTGGGTGGCTGGTCGGCCGGCTCGACCTACCCCCTGCTGGGTGGCCTGCGCGCGACCGCGCAGATCATCTCGTACGAGATCGCGATGGGTCTGGCCCTCGTGGCCGTCTTCATGTATGCCGGGTCGATGTCGACGAGCGAGATCGTCGCCGCCCAGTCGGACCTGTGGTTCATCATCCCGGCCTGCGTGTCCTTCGTGCTGTACGTCATCACGATGGTCGGCGAGACCAACCGTCTGCCCTTCGACCTCGCCGAGGGCGAGGGCGAACTCGTCGGTGGTTACTTCACCGAGTACTCGGGCATGCGCTTTGCGATGTTCTTTCTCGGTGAGTACGTCAACATGTTCACCGTCTCGGCCCTGGCCACCACCTTCTTCCTCGGTGGGTGGCAGGCGCCTCCCGGCATCGCGGCGATCGGCGACGGCATGCTCAACACCGGGTGGTGGGGCGTGCTGTGGTTCACCATCAAGATGTGGCTGTTCATGTGGGGCTTCGTCTGGCTGCGGGGTACCCTGCTGCGGACCCGCTACGACCAGTTCATGGCTCTGGGCTGGAAGTTCCTCATGCCCGTCGCCGTGGCCTGGGTCATCGTCGTGGCCTTCATCCGCGGCGCCGACGCCGGCTTCTTCGGTGACAGCACCATCAGCATCCTCGGTCGGGCCTTCCCGGTCTCATCGCTGATCATCATCGCCTTCCTTGCCGTGCTCGTCTTCGGGGTCATGTGGATCTGGGAGACCCGCGCGGAGAAGAAGGCCGCGGCGCTCGAGGAGGCCGATGTCCTCCCGGACGAGATCGACCCCTTCGCCGGCGGACACCCCGTCCCGCCGTTGCCGGGTCAGCGGCTCGTGGAGACCCCCCGGGACGGGACCGCGATCGACACCAAGCCGGCGCGCACCCAGCAGACCAGCGCACCGCTCGCCGAGCAGGAGGAGCACAACCGTGGCCGATGACGAGACCAAGGGCGGGTTCTTCGCAGACCTCTTCGCCCCCGTTGCCGGATTCGGGGTGACCTTCCAGACGATGTTCCGCAAGGTCGCCACGCAGGAGTACCCCGAGGTGAAGTGGCCGACCCAGCCGCGGTTCCACGGACGTCACCAGCTCAACCGTCACCCCGACGGCCTGGAGAAGTGCGTCGGCTGCGAGCTGTGCGCCTGGGCGTGCCCGGCGGACGCGATCCTGGTCGAGGGCGCGGACAACGACGACGAGCGGGGGCTGCGCTTCAGCCCCGGCGAGCGGTACGGGCACATCTACCAGATCAACTACCTGCGCTGTATCTTCTGCGGCCTGTGCATCGAGGCCTGCCCCACGCGCGCGCTGACGATGACCAACGAGTACGAGATGGCCGACAACAACCGCGCTGATCTGATCTTCACCAAGGAGCAGCTGCTGGCGCCGTTGCAGGAGGGCATGATCTCCGCGCCCCACCCGATGGTCGAGGGCATGGACGAGCGCGACTACTACAACGGCAAGGTGACCTCGGCGACCGACGAGCAGCGTGAGTGGGTCACCAAGTACGCCGTCGACGAGACCGACGAGACCGACGAGACCGACGAGACCGACGAGACCGACGAGACCGACGAGACCACGACGGACGAGCAGTCGGAGGGCGTTCGATGACCAGCACCGGTGAGGCCGTCGTCTTCTGGCTGCTCAGCGCCATCGCCGTCCCGGGTGCACTCGCGCTGCTCTTCGCCCGCAAGGCGGTGCACGCGGCCATCGGCATGGTGACGACGATGATCGTCGTCGGGGCGTTCTACCTCCTGCAGGAAGCGCCCTTCCTGGGCATCGTGCACATCTTCGTCTACACCGGCGCCGTGATGATGCTCTTCCTCTTCGTCGTCATGCTCGTGGGCGTCGACCACTCGGACTCACTCGTCGAGACCCTCAAGGGCCAGCGCTTCATGACCGTGCTGCTGTCCCTGGGTCTGGTCGTCCTGCTCGTCGGAGCCATAGGTCGGATCACCTACACCGGTGACCCGAACCTGACTGCGGTCAACACCGACCCGGGCAACGTCGAGGCCATCGCCTACCTCATCTTCGGCAAGTACGTCTGGCTCTTCGAGGTCACGGCCGCCCTGCTGACGATCGCCGCGCTCGGCGCGATGACCTTCGCGCACCGCGAGCGGATCATCGCCAAGCCGACGCAGAAGGAGTGGATGGAGAAGCGCTTCCGCGAGGGCGAGCACCTGGCGGGCCTGCCCGTCCCGGGCGTCTACGCCCGCCACAACGCGGTCGACACCCCGGCACTTCTCCCCGACGGCAGCATCTCGGATCTGTCGGTCAACCGCGTGCTGGCTGCTCGTGAGCAGGTCACCCCACCGACCCGCTACACCGAGATCGACGAGCGGGAGAGCGTCGTGGACGACGAGCCGACCGAGTCCCTGGGCCGCACGGCGTCCGAGAGCACGCCCGAAGGGAGGCAGCAGTGAGCCCACTGAACTACATCTACCTGGCGATCATCCTCTTCACGATCGGCAGCGCGACCGTCCTGCTGCGGCGCAACGCGATCATCGTCTTCATGGGTGTCGAGCTCATGCTCAACGCAGCATCTCTCGTCTTCGTCACCTTTGCCCGCATGCACGGCTCGGTCGAGGGGCAGGTCATCGCGATGTTCGTGATGGTCGTCGCCGCCGCCGAGGTCGTCGTCGGTCTGGCCATCATCATGGCCGTCTTCCGTGCCCGCCGGTCGGCCTCGGTCGACGACGCCAACCTGCTGAAGCTGTAAGGAGCCACCTTGCTCACCGCACTGTCTGCGACGGCTGCCCAGGTGACCGCGGTCGCCGAGCCCGGCCCGGCCTCGGGGGTCACCGCCCTCGGCTGGCTGCTCGTCGCCCTGCCACTGCTGGGCGCTGCGCTGCTGCTCCTCGGCGGCCGGCTCACCGACTCCTTCGGTCCGCTGCTGGCGACCGCCCTGTCCTGGGGCTCCTTCGTCGTCGGAGCCGCGATCTTCGTCGCGCTGCTCGCGAAGGACCCCTCCGAGCGAGCCGCGTCGATCGAGTTGTACAACTGGGTCCCCGCCGGGTCGATCGACGTGACGGCCGGACTGCTCATCGATCCGCTGTCGGTGGCCTTCGTCCTGCTCGTGACCTTCGTCGGATCGCTGATCCACGTCTACTCGCTCGGGTACATGGAGCACGACCCGGACAAGCGTCGCTTCTTCGCCTACCTGAACCTCTTCGTGGCGTCGATGCTCCTGCTCGTCCTCGCCGACTCCTACCTCCTGCTCTTCGTCGGCTGGGAGGGCGTCGGCCTCGCCTCCTGGTTGCTCATCGGGTTCTGGAACCACAACCCGGCCTACGCCACCGCAGCGAACAAGGCCTTCGTCGTCAACCGCGTCGGTGACGTCGGGCTGATCCTGGCGATGTCGATGATGTTCGCGACCTTCGGCACCGCTGACTTCGGGGCGGTCAACGAGGGTGTCTCCGGTGCGAGCGAGGCCGCAGCCACCGGCATCGGCCTGCTCCTGCTGCTCGCCGCGTGCGGCAAGTCGGCGCAGTTCCCGCTGCAGTCCTGGCTGGGGGACGCCATGGCCGGCCCGACCCCGGTCTCGGCCCTGATCCACGCGGCGACGATGGTCACCGCCGGCGTCTACCTCATCGTGCGCAGCCACGTCCTCTTCGACGCCGCCCCCAACGCGCAGCTCGCCGTCGTCATCGTCGGCGCGATCACCCTGCTGTACGGGGCGATCGTCGGGTGCGCCAAGGACGACCTGAAGAAGGCCCTCGCCGCGTCCACGATGAGCCAGATCGGCTACATGATGCTCGCCGCCGGACTCGGCCCGGTCGGCTATGCCTTCGCCATCTTCCACCTGATCACGCACGGCTTCTTCAAGGCCGGCATGTTCCTCGGCGCCGGCTCGGTGATGCACGGGATGAACGATCAGGTGGACATGCGCCGCTTCGGCGCCCTGTCCGGGGTCATGAAGATCACCTGGGTCACCTTCGGCCTCGGCTGGCTCGCGATCCTGGGCGTGCCCCCCTTCTCCGGCTTCTGGAGCAAGGACAAGATCATCGAGGCCGCCTTCATCGGTGAGGGGTGGCGTCCGTGGGTCTTCGGCCTGGCCGCGCTCATCGGTGCCGGGATCACCGCCTTCTACATGTCGCGCCTGTTCTTCATGACCTTCCACGGCAAGAAGCGCTGGAGCGATGATGTCGACCCGCACGAGTCGCCGCTGACGATGACCATCCCGATGATGGTCCTCGCCGTCGGCTCGGCCTTCCTCGGCCTCGTCCTCGCGACGGTCGCGCCGATCTCCACCTGGCTCGAGCCCACCCTCGGCCACGCCGACCACGACGAGCCGGTGCTGCCGGTGGCGGTGCTGATCATCGCCACGATGGTCGTCGTCGCGATCGGTGCCGTGTGGGCCTGGCTGGTCTACGGCCGGGACGAGGTGCCCGTCGTGGCCCCCGTCGGTTCGGCCCTGACCCGCGCGGCACGCAAGGACCTCTACCAGGACGGCCTCAACGAGGTCCTGCTCATGAGCCCGGGGATCAGCCTCACCCGTGGTCTGGTCGAGGTCGACCGTGACATCGTCGACGGAGGCGGTGTCGGTGGTCTGTCCCGCACGATCGCGCGCAGCGCGAACTGGTTGCGACGGGCCCAGAACGGCTTCGCGCGCTCGTATGCCCTGACGATGCTCGCGGGCGTCGTCGCCTTCCTCGGAGCACTGTGGGTGATCAACTGATGGACAACATGCCCTGGCTCTCCCTGCTGATCGTCGTGCCGCTCCTCGGCGCGGGCGTGGTCGCGGTCCTGCCCTCGCGCAGCGCCGCGCTGGCCAAGCCGATCGCTCTCGGAGTCTCCCTGCTCACCCTGCTGCTGGGGATCGTCGCGACGGCGACGAGCTTCACCCGGGGTGCGAGCGAGCAGTTCCAGATGGTCGAGCAGCACGAGTGGATCCCGCAGCTCGGGGTCAGCTACTCGCTCGGTGTCGACGGCATCGCCATCGCGCTGATCCTCATGGCGCTCGTGCTCGTGCCCGTCTGCCTGCTCGCCGCCTGGCGGGACATCCCCGAGGGCGGCCCGCGGGAGAAGGCCTACTTCGCGATGCTCCTGCTGCTGCTGCCCTTCATGGTCGGTGTCTTCGCGTCGACGGACGTGTTCCTCTTCTACGTCTTCTTCGAGGCGATGCTCATCCCGGTCTACTTCCTCATCGGGATGTTCGGCGGGGACAACCGTCGCGGTGCGGCACTGAAGTTCCTGCTCTTCAGCCTCGCCGGCGGACTGATCATGCTCGTCGGTGTCATCGCCCTCTACGTCCAGGGTCCCGGGGGTGCCGACGGCTTCCTCGTCGAGAACCTCACCGGCCTGGAGATGAGCACGACCACCGGCCGTTGGCTGTTCATCGCCTTCTTCATCGCCTTCGCGGTGAAGGCCCCGATGTGGCCGGTCCACACCTGGCTCCCGGACGCGGCCGCCGCGTCCAAGCCGGCGGTGGCGACGCTGCTCGTCGGGGTGCTCGACAAGGTCGGCACGTTCGGCATGATCCGCTTCTGCCTCCAGCTCTTCCCGGAGGCCAGCCAGTGGGCCAGCCCGGTGGTCGTCGTCCTCGCGGTCTTCTCGGTGCTCTACGGTGCGATCCTGGCCATCGGTCAGGCGGACATGATGCGCCTGATCGCCTTCACCTCGATCAGCCACTTCGGCTTCATCGTGCTGGGCATCTTCGCCTTCACGTCGGCCTCCCACGCCGGCAGCAACCTGTACATGGTCAACCACGGCTTCGCGACGGCCGCGCTCTTCCTCCTGGCGGGGATGCTCATCGTGCGCCGCGGCAGTCAACGCATCGACGACTACGGCGGCTGGCAGCGGGTCACCCCGGTGCTCGCCGGGCTGTTCCTGCTCGCCGGGCTGGCGAGCCTGTCGCTGCCGGGTCTGTCCCCCTTCGTCTCCGAGTTCCTCGTCATCGCGGGCACGTGGGGACGCCACCCGGTCGCGACCGCCTTCGCGGTGTGGGCCGTGGTCCTGGCGGCCCTGTACATCCTGTTGATGTACAAGCGGATCTTCACCGGTCCGCCACCGGTCATCGGCGAGCCGGACGAAGGGGGCGGGGCGCCGGCACCCGCGCACGTGGAGTACGTGCGCGCGGACCTCGACGCCGGTCGGCCTGCCAGTCGTCTGCCCGCGGCGGTGGCGGACCTCGGCCTGCGGGAGAAGGTCGTCATGGCCCCGATCGTGGCCTCGCTGGTCCTGCTCGGGTTCTTCCCGGCGCCGGTGCTGGACACGCTCAACCCCGCCGTCGAGCGCACCCTCGAGATCGTCGGTGTCTCAGACGTGGCCCCGACCGCACCCTCTGGGCCGGCCGACGCCAGCTCGACCTCCGGGAGTGACAACTGATGCCCTTCGTCCTGCCCACCGCCTTCGACGCGCCCCAGATCAGCTACTGGGCGCTGTCGCCGATGATCGTGCTCCTCGTGGGGGGCTTCGTCGGAGTGCTCGTCGAGGCCTTCGTGCCCCGCCCGAGGCGTCACCTGACGCAGGTGGTCGTCGCGCTGGCCACGGTCGTGCTGTCGTTCGCCGCCCTCGTGCTGATGACCGGTGACCAGATCGGGGTGACCGTCGGCGGCACCGTCGCCGTCGACGAGCCGACCCGCTTCTTCCAGGGCACGTTGCTGGTGCTGGGTCTGCTCGGGCTGCTGGTCATGGCCGATCGTCTCGGTGGGGAGACCGCCGACGCCTTCACCCCGATGGGTGCGGCGAGTCCGGGGTCCAACCTCGAGGCACAGGCCGCCCGCAAGGGATGGTCGACCACCGAGGTGTTCCCGCTGACGCTCTTCGCGCTGGCAGGCATGCTGCTCTTCCCCGCGTCGAACGACCTGCTGACGATGTTCGTCGCGCTCGAGGTCCTGTCGCTGCCGCTCTACCTGATGTCGGGTCTGGCCCGGCGTCGTCGTCTGCTCTCGCAGGAAGCGGCGCTGAAGTACTTCCTGCTCGGCGCCTTCTCCTCCGGCTTCTTCCTCTTCGGCGCGGCGCTGCTCTACGGCTACGCCGGGTCGCTGCACCTGGCCGACATCGCCGAGGCGACCAGCACCTCGAACGGCAACTTCGAGGGTCTGCTGCTGCCGGGCGTCGCCATGGTCATCATCGGCCTGCTGTTCAAGGTCGGCGCCGTCCCGTTCCACTCGTGGACCCCGGACGTGTACCAGGGCGCGCCCAGCCCCGTCACCGGTTTCATGGCCGCCGCGACCAAGGCCGCTGCCTTCGGCGCGCTGGTGCGGCTGCTCTACGTCGGGATGGAGACCACCCGGTGGGAGTGGCGCATGGGCGTGGTCGTCATCGCCGCCCTGACCATGATCGTGGGCGCGGTGCTGTCGGTGACCCAGACGGACATCAAGCGACTGCTCGCCTACTCGGCGATCTCGCACGCCGGCTTCATCCTGGTGGCCCTGATCGCCTTCGACGTCACGGCCATCACCGGTGTGCTCTTCTACGTCGTCTCCTACGGCATCTCGACCATCGCGGTCTTCGCCATCGTCCACCTCGTCCGGGAGCGTGAGGCCGAGGCGACCCACTTGTCCCAGTGGGCGGGGCTGGGACGTCGGCACCCGTGGATCTCGGCGGCCTTCGCCCTGCTGATGCTCGCCTTCGCCGGCATCCCGCTGACCTCCGGATTCACGGCCAAGGTCGCCGCGTTCATGCCCGCCCTGGAGTACGGCGGCCTGTCCGGGACGGTGCTCGTGGTCATCGGTGTGCTGGCCTCGGCCGTGACGGCCTTCGTCTACGTGCGTCTGATCGTGCTGATGTACTTCACCGAGCCCACGGGCGATGTGGTGATCGCGACGCCGGCCACGATGTCGCTCGTGGTCATCACGACCGGAGTCGTCGTGACCATCGTCCTGGGCGTCTACCCCGGCCCGCTGCTCGAGCTCGCCGAGCAGTCCAGCGTCCTCATCACGCGATGACGGACGAGACCAGCACGACACCACCCCTCCTCGCGCTCCCGCAGGCGAGCGACGAGCTGAGCGCTCGTCTCACGGTCGGTCTGGAGCAGGTCGAGCGGATGATCATCGATCGTGCGCAGAACGAGAGCGACTTCATCACCGAGGCGAACCTGCACCTCGCGAAGGCGGGAGGCAAGCGCTTCCGTCCCGTGCTGACGATGCTCGTCGCCGAGCTGGGTGACGGGATCGACGACAAGGTCGTTGCGGCGGCCGCGGGCGTCGAGCTCACCCACCTGGCCAGCCTGTACCACGACGACGTCATGGACGAGGCCGACCTGCGTCGGGGGGCGCCGAGCGCGAACGCGCTGTACGGCAACTCGACGGCGATCCTCATCGGTGACCTCCTCTTCGGCACGGCGTCGGACATCATCGCCGACCTCGGTGCCGACGCCGTGCGGATCCAGGCACGGACCTTCATCCGGTTGTGCTCCGGGCAGATCCGTGATGATCGTCCCTGTCCCGGGGGCCAGGACCCTCGTGAGTACTACCGCGGGATCCTCGCCGACAAGACCGGGGTCCTCGTCGCCACAGCCGCCCGCTACGGCGCGATGTACGGCGGCTGCTCGGACGACGTCATCGCCGCCGTGACCGAGTACGGCGAGCGGCTCGGAGTGGCCTTCCAGCTGGCGGACGACCTCCTCGACATCGCGAGCGAGTCGGGGGAGACCGGCAAGACGCCGGGTACCGACCTGCGCGAGGGCAAACGCACCCTCCCGGTGCTCAACGTCCTCGCGTCCACGGACCGGGCCGATGCGGAGTTGCAGGACCTCCTGCGCTCGGACCTGAAGGACCAGGACCGGCTCGATCGGGCCCTGGAGCTGCTGCGTGCCCACCCCGCGATGGTGCAGGCCCGCGAGGAGACCCTCGCGGTCGGCCGTAGGGCCGTCGAGGCCCTCGCACCGCTGCCGGACGGCGACGCGAAGTCGGCGCTGATCGCCCTCATGGACGGCGTCGTCCACCGCGTGGGCTGACGCCGTCCGGTTACAGCGGTTCGACCGGCTCCAGGAGCTCGACCTCGTCCGCCGGTGGACGACGACGGCGGCGGGCGGTGGCCAGCGAGTCGATGCTGAGGAAGATCAGCGCGACCCAGACGATGGCGAAGCCGACCCACCGCGCCGTGCTCAGTTGCTCCCGCAGGATCGTCACGCTGACGATCAGCTGCAGCACGGGCGTGATGAACTGGATCAGCCCGATCGTCACGAGTGGGATCCGTCGAGCCGCCTCGGCGAAGAGCAGCAGCGGTATCGCGGTGACGACGCCGGCCGAGACGAGCAGCAGCAGGTGCCATGTGCCCTCGCTGGTGAAGGTCGACTCGCCGGTCGCAGACAGCCACCACACCAGGCCCAGCGCGGGAGGAGCGAGGAAGATCGTCTCCGCCGACAACGAGCTGAGCGCCGGGAGGGTCGCCCCGAGGCGCTTCTTGGTCAGGCCGTACCCGCCGAAGGAGCAGGCGAGCACGAGAGAGATCCACGGCAGCCCACCCCCGGCGAAGGTGAGGTAGAGAGCTGCCAGTGCGCCGATCCCCACGGCGACCCACTGGAGCGGCCGCAACCGTTCGCCCAGGACGAGCACCCCGAGTGCGACGGTGACGATCGGGTTGAGGAAGTAGCCCAGGGCCGCCTCGTTCGTGCGTCCGGTCCCGACGGCGTAGACGTAGACGAACCAGTTGATGCCGATCAGGTACGCCGCGATCCCGACCCCGAGCGCCAGCCGACCGCGCAGCTGTCGCAGCAGGTCGAACAACTCATGGCGCAGCACGAGGACGAAGGCGCACAGGACGAGCGTCCACAGGATCCGGTGGGCGAGGATCTCGTCCGCGCCCGCGGGACGCAGGGCGTGGAAGTACAGCGGGAAGAGTCCCCAGATGCCATAGGCGAGCCAGGCGGCCACGACGCCGAGCCCGTGGCGTTCACGAGTCACCTGCACGAGCGTACGCGCACGACTGCCACTGCTTGGGCCGGGTCGAAGCCCGTGGCGGCCGCTGAACCCGACCCGCTCGATTGCCGCCGATGGAGTTTGACCCCCGGGTAACATTGGGCTGATGAACCGAGTCACTGCCTGGGAACACGCGACGCGGGGGCGGACCGCCCCCTTCGCCGTCGTCGATCTCGACGCCTTCGACGCCAATGCGGCCGACCTCACCCGACGCGCCGCCGGGCGACCGATCCGGGTGGCGAGCAAGTCGATCCGGGTGCGACACCTGCTGGAGCGGGCGCTGGGGCTCGAGGGTTTCGCCGGCGTGATGTCTTACTCCTTGCCCGAGGCGCTGTGGTTGGCCGGGACCGGGGCGAAGGACCTCTTCGTGGCCTATCCGACGACCGACCGCGACGCCCTCGGCAGACTGGCCCGGGACGAGCAGGCGCTCGAGGAGGTCGCGATCGCCGTGGACTCCGTCGAGCACGTCGACGTCCTGCGGCGATGGCTGCCCGCCGGCACCCCGGTGCGCGTCGTCATCGACGTCGACGCCTCGCTACGGGTGGGCCCCGCGCACCTGGGCGTGCGCCGCAGCCCGATCCGCTCCCCGCGGCGAGCGGCCGCCGTCGCCACGGCTGCTCACCGGGCGGGGCTGCGGGTCGTGGGGCTGATGTTCTACGACGCCCAGATCGCCGGGCTGCCGGACAGCTCGGCTGCGGTGCGCTTCGTCAAGGCGCGCAGCGACGCCTCCCTGCACCGGCGACGCGGCGCGGTGCGCACGGCTGTGGAGGAGGCGGTCGGCCCCCTTCGCATCGTCAACGGCGGTGGTACCGGATCGCTCGAGGTGACCGGCGCGGACCCCGCCCTGACCGAGCTCGCCGCCGGATCCGGCCTGGTCGGGCCGACGCTCTTCGACGGCTACGACGCCTTCAGCCCGCAGCCGGCGGTGGCCTTCGCGCTGCCCGTCGTCCGGCGCCCGGCGAAGAACATCGTCACCGTCTTCTCCGGCGGGTACGTCGCCTCCGGCGTCGCGGGGGCGAGCCGGGTGCCGTCCGTGTTCCATCCGCAGGGCCTGGACCTGATCGGGGCCGAGGGCGTCGGCGAGGTGCAGACACCCTTGCGCGGCAAGGCTGCTCGCGACCTCGCCCTCGGTGACCGCGTGTGGTTCCGGCACGCCAAGGCGGGGGAGCTGGCCGAACGGTTCGACGAGTACGTGGTGGTGCGCGGTGGCGAGGTCGTCGACGTCGTGCCCACCTACCGCGGTGAGAGGAAGAACTTCGGATGAGCGCAACGTGGACCAACTGGGCGGGTACCGTCACGGCATCCCCGGAGGTGCTGCGCCCCCGCACCCCGGAGGCGCTCGCGGAGACCGTGCGGGATGCCGCCGCGCGCGGGCGACGGGTCAAGCCCGTCGGCAGCAGCCACTCGTTCACGGCCGTCGCGCAGCCCGCAGACCTGCAGCTGAGCCTCGAGCACCTGACCGGGATCGTCTCGGCCGACCGGGAGACCGGCCGCGTCCGGGTCCTGGCGGGGACCCCCCTTCGCCTCCTGAACCAGGCCCTTGACCTGCTCGGTCTGGCCATGCCCAACCTCGGCGACATCGATGCCCAGACCATCTCGGGCGCGTTGTCCACCGGTACCCACGGCACCGGGGCGACGCTGCCCGGCCTCTCCGCCGGCATCGCCGGTCTGCGACTGGTCACCCCGGACGGGAGTAGTCGGTGGATCGACGCGTCCGACCCCGAGCTCTTCGGCGCCGCTCGCCTGGGCCTCGGTGCGCTGGGAGTGATCACCGAGCTGGAGCTGGCCTGCCTGCCCGCCTACCGGCTGCGCGCCGTCGAGCGTCCCGACTCCCTCGACACCGTGCTCCCGCGGATCCAGGAGCTGTTCGATGCGCACCGGCACTTCGAGATGTACTGGTTCCCCGGTACCCGACGGGTGCAGACCAAGGCCAACGACCTCGTCGATGACTCGGTCGACGAGCCGTTGGCGCCCTGGCGTCGCCGTCTGGACGACGAGTTCCTGTCCAACACCGTCTTCGGCGCGGCCAACCGACTGCTGACCGGTGTCCCGCGAGCGGTCCTGCCCTTCAACGAGATCGCGGCCCGGGTGCTCACCGAGCGCACGTACACCGGGCCCTCGCACGAGGTCTTCTGCACACCCCGCACCGTGCGCTTCCTCGAGTCCGAGTACGCCGTGCCCAGGGAGGCCGTGGCGGACGTGCTCACCGACCTCGCGGCCTGGGTCGAGCGGCGACGGGAGCCGGTGTCCTTCCCCGTCGAGGTGCGGGTCGCTGCACCGGACGACATCTGGCTGTCGACGGGCTACGAGCGGGCGAATGCCTACATCGCCGTCCACCAGTACCACCGGGCCGACCACCGGGAGTACTTCGCGGCCTTCGAGGACATCGCCGCCGCCCACGCGGGTCGGCCTCACTGGGGCAAGATGCACCGGCTCGGGGCCGATGAGCTGGCCGGGCTCTACCCGAGGATGACCGACTTCCGCGCGGTGCGTGACCGGCTCGACCCGGACCGGGTCCTCGCCAACGACTACCTGACCCGAGTCCTCGGCGCCTGACTCCACGGCCGTCCATCCGCACGAGCCCCAGCAGTTGCGAAGGGGAGTGCACGAGCCCAGGCAGTTGCGACTACTCGACGGTCCAGGTGTCGTTCCCGTAGAGCAGCTCCTGCAGGTCCGCGTCACCCGCGGGGCCACCGGCGAGGTCGATCGCGGAATCGACCTGCGCACGGGTCTGGTCGTCGTAGGTCGGGCGGTCGACCGAGCGGAAGACCCCCATCGGTACGTGGGTCATCGACTCCGAGTCCAGACGGCTGATCGAGAAGGCCTGGCTGGGGTCGGACAGGCTCACGTCGTGGACGACGACCTGATCGGCCAGGCCCCGCGAGGACACCTCGCCCTCGGGGAGGAAGGTGACCGAGCCCCCTTCGCCACGCACGAGCGCCTCGCGCTCGCCCTCGTCGCCGATGGTGACCGGCTCGCCGTCGACGAGGTGGACCAGGCGGGCCTTCTTCTGCTCGACGTCCTTGATCAGCTCGAAGGCGCCGTCGTTGAAGATCGGGCAGTTCTGGTAGATCTCCACCAGCGATGTCCCGCGGTGGGCCGCGGCCTGCTTGAGCACCTCGGTCAGGTGCTTGCGGTCGGAGTCCATCGTGCGCGCGACGAAGGTCGCCTCGGCGCCCAGGGCGAGGGAGACCGGGTTGAAGGGGGCGTCGACGCTGCCCATCGGCGAGGACTTGGTCACCAGACCGGACTGCGACGTCGGGCTGTACTGGCCCTTGGTCAGTCCGTAGATCCGGTTGTTGAAGAGCAGGATCGTCATGTTGACGTTGCGGCGCATCGCGTGGATGAGGTGGTTGCCACCGATCGACAGCGCATCGCCATCGCCGGTGACGACCCACACCGACAGGTCCTCGCGGCTGGTCGCCAGGCCCGTTGCGATCGCCGGCGCGCGCCCGTGGATGGAGTGCATGCCATAGGTGTCGAGGTAGTACGGGAAGCGCGACGAGCAGCCGATCCCGGAGACGAAGGTGATGTTCTCCTTGCGCAACCCGAGCTCGGGCAGGAAGCCCTGCACGGCGGCGAGGACCGCGTAGTCACCGCAGCCCGGGCACCAACGCACCTCCTGGTCGGACGCGAAGTCCTTGCGGGTCTGTGTCTCGCCGTCAGCGGCTGCGGGGACGCCTGCTGTGCCGGAGGCGACGGTGGGGATACCGAGATCCATGGTCATGCTCGAACCTCCTGGAGGGCTGCGTCGATGACTTCGACGAGATCGGCGACCTTGAAGGGAAGGCCGCGCACCGAGGTGTGGGAACGGACGTCGACGAGGAACTCCGCGCGCAGGAGCATCGCCAGCTGGCCGAGGTTCATCTCCGGCACGATGACGCGCTCGTAGCGTCGCAGGGCCTCGCCGGTGTTGGCGGGGAAGGGGTTGAGGTGGCGCAGGTGCGCGTGGGCGACGGACTCGCCGCGGGTGCGCAGTCGCCGCACGGCCGCGAGGTTGGGTCCGTAGGTCGAGCCCCAGCCCAGGACGAGGACCGTGGCGTCCCCGGTCGGGTCGTCGACCTCGAGGTCACCGATCGCATCGGCGACCTTGGCGACCTTGGCGGCACGCGTGCGCACCATCAGGTCGTGGTTGTCCGGGTCGTAGGAGATGTTGCCGGTCTTCGAGTCCTTCTCGATGCCACCGACGCGGTGCTCGAGGCCGGCGGTGCCGGGCACGGCCCACGCCCGGGCGAGGGTCTCCTCGTCGCGGACGTAGGGGTGGAAGACGGCGTTGCCCTTGTCGTCCTCGCCGTTGGTCTCGGTGGCCAGCTGGACGGGAAAACGTGGGAGGTCCTCGACAGCGGGCACCTGCCACGGCTCGGAGCCGTTGGCCAGGTAGCCGTCGGAGAGCAGGAAGACCGGGGTGCGGTAGGTCGTGGCGATGCGCACCGCCTCCAGTGCCGCGGAGAAGCAGTCGGCGGATGTCTGTGGGGCGACGATCGGCACCGGGGACTCGCCATTGCGCCCGAACATCGCCTGCAGCAGGTCGGACTGCTCGGTCTTGGTCGGTAGGCCGGTGCTGGGGCCGCCTCGCTGGACGTCGACGATGACCAGTGGCAGCTCGAGGCTGACGGCCAGGCCGATGGTCTCGGACTTCAGTGCGACTCCGGGGCCGGAGGTCGTCGTCACGCCGATCGACCCGCCGAAGGAGGCGCCCAGGGCCATGCCGATGGCCGCGATCTCGTCCTCGGCCTGGATGGTCGTCACGCCGTGGCGCTTGAACCCGGACAGGGCGTGCAGGACGTCGCTGGCCGGGGTGATCGGGTAGGAGCCGAGCACGAGCGGACGGCCCGCCCGGTGCGCGCCGCTGACCAGTCCGAGGGCCAGCGCGGTGTTGCCGGTGACGTTGCGGTAGGTGCCCGGGGGGGTCGGTGCCGCCTCGACCGTCACCGGGACGGCGAAGTCCTCGGTGGTCTCGCCGTAGTTCCACCCCGCGCGCAGGGCCGCGAGGTTGGCGGCGAGGATGTCCGGCTTGGCGCCGAACTTGCTGGTCAGGAAGTCCTCCGTGGCCGTGATCGGTCGGGAGTACATCCACGACAGCAGCCCCAGGGCGAACATGTTCTTCGCTCGCCCCTTCTCCTTGCGGGTCAGGGAGTCGAACTCGGCGAGCGCCTCGACGGTGATCGAGGTGAGCGGCAGGGGGTGCACGTGCCAGGACTCGAGGGTGCCGTCGTCGACAGGGCTGCTCGCCCACCCGACCTTCTTCAGGTTCCGGGTGGTGAACTCGTCGGTGTTGACGATGATCGTCGCGCCGCGCGGGACGTCGGCGAGGTTGGCCTTCAACGCTGCGGGGTTCATCGCGACCAGGACGTCGGGGGCGTCGCCGGGAGTGAGGATGTCCCAGCTGGCGAAGTGCAGCTGGAAGGAGCTCACCCCGGCCATCGTGCCCTGGGGGGCGCGGATCTCGGCCGGGAAGTTCGGCAGCGTGGACAGGTCGTTGCCCAGGGCCGCGCTGTCTGCCGTGAACCGGTCGCCGGTCAGTTGCATGCCGTCGCCGGAGTCGCCGGCGAAGCGGATGATGACGCGGTCCCTGGTCTCGGTCGGCGTGCTGGTGCTCATGGTGGCTGGTCGGCCCCTTGCGGAAAGTCGGTGCTCGTCCGGGATCCCGGACGTTCTTCCATGGTAGGTCGTGGAAAATCCCGAAACCTAGAGGTCCACGTTATGACATACATAACCTTTGATTATGGAAGGTGCGCGGAGGCTGGGTCGCGTGTCACCGCGACGCGCAACAGCGCTGTGGACACGTGTGTCCGGGCGTTTTCCGTGCTCGCCGTGTCCAACGCCGTCAGGCACTGATGTATGCCTGATCGTGGGGGACCGCCACCTCGAGCTCATCTCCCGGAGCCAGACCCGGCAGCGGCGGGAGCAGCAGCTCGACCACCGTCGAGGGCTGGTGGTGCATCGGCTTGGTCTG
Organism: Janibacter sp. A1S7; assembly: GCF_037198315.1. Classification (NCBI taxonomy): domain Bacteria; kingdom Bacillati; phylum Actinomycetota; class Actinomycetes; order Micrococcales; family Intrasporangiaceae; genus Janibacter; species Janibacter alittae. Next base: position 477,641 of record NZ_CP144913.1, read on the forward strand.
CGGGTGGGGGAGGTAGACCAGCCCCTCGTGCTCGTCCGCGTCCCGTCGGACCGTGCACTCGAGGAAGGAGAAGGTCTCGGGCCCGTGCACGTGCGTCCAGTCCACGTCGGGGAAGGTCCATCGCGGCGTCCGGGGCCACAACCGACGCGGAGCGAGGTCCAGGTTGACCGTCGCCATGACGAAGGGGGTCAGGTCCAGTCCCCGGGCGGCGAAGTGCGGCGCCTGCAGGGCGATCGTGCCCCGGGCGAAGGGGGAGTCGCCCGCGCGGCCGGAGGCGACCCCGTGGCCGGCGACGACGACCCCCTTCGCCCGGTGGATCACCTGACGAACTGCGGCGTCAGCGGCGGCGCCCACCACTCGCCGTTGTTGGCCTTGACGGCCCCGATGACGTGGATGACGACCGCGACGATGATCACGAGTGGGTAGAAGAGGAACCCGATCAGCACGAACATCAGCAGCGAGGACAGGACCAGCAGGATCGCGGTGATGATCTGCACGTTGAGGCTGTTGGCCGCGTGCTGGCGCACGAAGGGGCCGCGGTCCTTGTACAGCAGGAAGATCACCAGGGAGCCGACGAAGCCCAGGGTCCCCACGCTCAGCGGGAGCAGGATCGCCGGGACCAGGTGGGAGAGCATCCCGAGGTTGCGCTCCTCGGAGGGCGTGAGCGGTGTCTTGGTGTCCCAGACCCCGCTCTGCGGGGGGAACTGGCGCTGCGGGTTGCTGTACTGGTCCTGGCCCGGTGCGGGCGGGGGCGGTCCCTGCGTGCCGGCCCCCTGGGGCGTCCCCTGCGGGGGCTGACCCTGCGGGGTCTGCCCCTGCGGGGTCGCGCCCGGTGGGGGCGGAGAGCCCTGTGGGCCCGGGCCCTGCGACTGCTGCTCGTGCGTGTTCGGGTCCTGCGGGTGCTCTGACGGGGTGCTCATGTGTGTCCTCCTGAAGGTCTCACCCACGACTTTGCCCTGTCGCGCTGCGAGAGTCCATGCGGATCGCGCCCCGAACCGGGTGGGGCCAACCCCCGTGTCCGCCATCACGGCGCACGGAAGGGGGGGCGCTCCCACGGCGGGAGCGCCCCCCCTTCGCCGGGGTGGGTGCGGTCAGGCGGCGTCCGCGCCCTCCGGTCCGACCGGCACGGTCGGACCGGGCTTGCCGGACTTGCCGCGGCTGGTCTTGCCGTTGATCTCCTTCGTGGACTGGCCCAGCGTGATCGCGGAGTGCGCGATCGCGTCACTCATGATGTCCAGCGCCTCCATGTTGACGTTGCCGATGTCATCGGCCGGGGTGTGGTAGTTCGGGTCGTAGGTGATGCCGGCGGTCCCGCCGAACATCTCGACCTCCTCCTCGGTCTTGGTCCCGTCAGCCCCGGTGAACAGGCCCGAGGCCGGAACTCCCGCGTTGATGAAGGCCGAGTAGTCGCTGCGGCCGGAGAAGGCGGTGTCGACCCACGGCTGGTCGGCGGCGTCGAAGTAGTCGGTGAGGACGGCCTCCGTGGCCACGGAACCGGCGGGAACCGCGACCGGCGCCTCGTACGTCGACTCATCGGCGTCGTAGACCCCGATGATGTGGTTCGGCGAACCGATCATGTCGAAGTTGAGGTAGGTCGCGATGTCGTCGAGCTCCTCGGGGTCGTTCTCCTGCAGGTCGGCGACGTAGTGGTCGGAGCCGAGCAGACCGAGCTCCTCGGCGCCCCAGAAGGCGAAACGCACCGTGTTGTTGAGCTTGTTGACCTTGCCGAGCTGGACGGCCGTCTCGAGGATGCCGGCGGTGCCGCTCCCGTTGTCGTTGATGCCGGGGCCGTCGCCGATGCTGTCGAGGTGGGCGCCGAGCATGACGACGTTGTCGTCACGGCCGGTGTCGGTCTCGGCCAGGACGTTGAAGGTCTCCCGCTGCTCCATGGTCTTGTCCAGGACGAAGGACATCGTCACCGGGCCGGCTGCCGTCTTCTGCAGCAGCGCCTGCCCCTCCGCCATGCTGATGCCCGTCGCCGGTGCGCTCGTCGGCTCGACACCGCCGAGGGTGCCGTTGAGCGGCCCCTCCACGTTGTTGTAGATGAGCACGGCCTCGGCGCCGGCCTCCCCGGCGGAGACGGCCTTGGCTGCGAAGGAGCAGTCCCCGCGGCTGACGAGGGCGATGTCGCTGTCCCCGCTGAGGTCGACTCCGTCCCAGGCGGCGGTGTCACAGCCGACGGCCACCGCGGGCGCGACCAGCGCGCCGGTGACACCACCCTCGGGCGTCGGCTGGCTGTAGGACATCGGGACGTGCTCGACCTCGCGGGCGTCGGGGGAGAGCTCGGTCAGGCTCGTCCCGTGCACCTCCTCGTACATGAAGGTGAAGTCCTGGCGCTCGGTCTCGTACCCCGCGTCCTGCAGGGTCTGCTCGACGTACTCGGCGCTGGCCTCGTAGCCGGAGGTCCCGGCGCCGCGGTTGCCGTCATTGGCGTCGGCGATCGCCTGGAGCTGCTCGAGATGGTCGTGGACGTTCTCGACGGTGACCGCCCGGGTCATCTTCTTCGAGTTGTTCGGATTCTTCGCCTGGGCGGGCCCGGCGGCGAGGGTCGTCATCGCCAGGGCCGCGGTGGCTGCGGCCGCGGTGGCGGCTGCGGTACGTGAACGCACGTGTCCTCCAGATGTCCCGGTCGAGCCTCGTTGCGCGACCGTCGCTCCGAGGGTAAAGGTGATCGGCGTCACATGCAGCGCGAGGATCTCCTCCAGCGGGGTGACGGCCGACAGTAGGCTGGTCCCGTGGCTGGATATCTCGTCGTCGCAGGGGCGCTCGTCGTCGGCGTGCTCCTCGTCGTCGCCGGCTACACGACCCGTCGGCTGCTCGCCCCGTCGGACCCCGTCCCGACGAAGTTGGCCACCTACGAGTCCGGGGTCGACCCGGTCGGTGAGCACTGGGCCCAGACCCGGGTGCGCTACCTCGGCTACGCCTTCCTCTACGTCATCTTCGCGGTGGACGTGGTCTACCTCTTCCCGTGGGCGCTCGTGCTGCGCACCGATCTGGGTCCGGCGAGCCTGGTCGAGGTCGCGATCTTCATCGGCGTCGTCCTCCTCGGGCTCGTCCACGCCCTGCGCCGCGGGCTGCTGAGGTGGACCTGATGGTGGTGCCGCGATGACGACGGACCTGCCGATGCCGCGCGTGGGACCCGGGGCCGCCCACGCACCCCGCCCCATGAAGGTCGTCCTCAACTGGGGCCGTCGGTACAGCCTGTGGGTCTTCAACTTCGGGCTGGCCTGCTGCGCGATCGAGTTCATCGCTGCGTCGATGGCCCGGCACGACTTCATCCGGCTGGGCGTCATCCCCTTCGCCCCCGGCCCGCGGCAGGCCGACCTCATGGTCGTCTCCGGCACGGTCACCGACAAGATGGCGCCCTCGATCCGCCGCCTCTACGACCAGATGCCCGAGCCGAAGTACGTCATCTCCTTCGGTGCCTGCTCCAACTCCGGTGGCCCGTACTGGGACTCCTACTCGGTGACCAAGGGCGTCGACCAGCTCATCCCCGTCGACGTCTACGTCCCCGGCTGCCCACCCCGCCCCGAGGCGCTGCTCCACGGGATCATCGTCCTGCAGGACCGGATCGCCGCCGAGTCCCCGGGGCGGCCCCGCAGCGGTCGGTCGGTCAGCGCCGGCTCCGTGCGGCGCGGCCTCCTACGCCGCCCGACGAAGGGGGAGTGACGTGCCCCGGGAGCGGCTCACCATCGCGACACAGGAGTGGGTCCGCGCGGTGCGCGACGCACGGGAGCGTGGCTACACCTTCTTCGACTGGCTCTCCGCCGTCGACGAGAGCGACCGCGAGCAGGACCCCGGCCTCGACGTCGTCTGCCACCTGCTCGACCCTCGTCCGGGCCCGGAGCGGGACCTGCGCACGCTGCTGCTGCGCACCCGCGTCCCGCTCGGTGCGCCCCTGGCCAGCCTGACCGGCGTCTTCGGCGGGGCCGCCTGGCACGAGCGCGAGACGCACGAGATGTTCGGGCAGGAGTTCACCGGCTTCGACGACGGCACCGGTCTGGGCATGCGTCCCCTGCTGCTGCCGGACGGCTTCGAGGGCACGCCCCTGCGCAAGTCCTTCGTCCTGGCGGCCCGGGCGACCAAGCCCTGGCCCGGCGGCAAGGAGCCCGGCGAGGGCCACTCGGGCACGACGAGGAAGTCCCCGGGGCGCCGCCGCGTCTCCGCGCCGGGTGTCCCCGGCCCGGAGTGGGGGCCACGATGAGCCTGCTCGAGATCACGCTGCGCTCCCTCGCCGCGCTTGCGGCCGTGCTCGTCCTGCCGCTCGTCGCCGGTCAGACCGAGCACAAGGTCATGGCGCACATGCAGGGGCGGCTCGGCCCGATGTACGCCGGGGGCTTCCACGGCTGGGCGCAGCTCGTCGCCGACGGGGTGAAGTTCGTCCAGAAGGAGGACATCACCCCCGCGGCGGCGGACCGGCGCATCTTCCGCCTCGCCCCGGCGATCGCCCTCGTCCCGTACGTCGTGGCGATGGCGCTGCTGCCGATCCACCCCGGTGTCGCCGCGGCCGAGGTCCCGGCGAGCCTGTTGCTGGTGCTCGCCGTCATCGGCGTCGGCGTCCTGGGGGCGCTTGTCGCCGGTTGGGCCAGCGCCAACAAGTACGCGCTCATCGGTGGGATGCGCGCTGCCGCACAGCTGCTCGCCTACGAGCTGCCGCTCGTGCTGTCCGTGGCCTCGATCGCCATGGCCGCCGGCACCCTCTCGCTCGCGGCCGTCGTCGAGGCCTGGTCCCCGTGGTGGCTGCTCTGGCAGCTGCCCGGTGCGATCGTCTTCGTCGTGGCCGCGACCGCGGAGCTTCAGCGGCCCCCCTTCGACGCCCCGATCGCCGACAGCGAGGTCGTCATGGGCCCGCTGACGGAGTACACCGGGCTGCGCTTCGCCTTCTTCATGCTCGCCGAGTACGCCGGCATGGTGGTCATGGGACTGCTCTTCGCCGTCCTCTGGCTCGGCGGGTGGCAGGGGCCCCTCGCCGAGCACCTCGGGTGGCTGTGGACCCTGCTGAAGGGCTCGCTCGTCGTCCTCCTCATCATCTGGATGCGGGTCTCGTGGCCGCGCCTGCGCGAGGACCAGCTCCAACGACTGGCGTGGACGGTCCTCGTGCCGCTCGCCCTGGCCCAGATCGCACTGACTGCCGTAGGGGTGGTGTTCACGGCATGAGTACGCACGACGACGCCGGACGAGGATTCGTCCCGGGGCTGGTCTCGGGGATGGCCGCGACCGCCAAGCAGCTGGTCAGCCCGGCGCACACCGCCGAGTACCCCGACGTCGCGCCGGAGCTGCCGGCGCGTTCACGCGGGGTCATCGCGCTCATCGACACCAACTGCACCTCGTGCATGCTCTGTGCCCGCGAGTGCCCCGACTGGTGCATCTACATCGACTCGCACAAGGAAGAAGTGCCTGCGGCGAGCGAGGGCGGACGTGCCCGGCAGCGCAACGTCCTCGACCGTTTCGCCATCGACTTCTCGCTGTGCATGTACTGCGGCATCTGCGTCGAGGTCTGCCCCTTCGACGCCCTCTTCTGGAGCCCGCAGTTCGAGTACGCGGAGACCGACATCCGCGACCTGCTCCACGAGAAGGACCGGCTCGGGCAGTGGGCGCAGGAGGTCCCGGCCCCACCGGAGCTCGACCCTGCCGCTGCGGACCCACCGGAAGTGACCGCTGCCAACAAACCCTCGCGCGGCAGGCGCCGATGACGGGTCTCGACCTCGCCTTCGCCGCCACGGGTCTGATCACCGCTGCCGCTGCTGCGATCGCGGTCACGACGCGCCAGGTCGTCCACTCCGCCCTCTGGCTCGTCGTCGCCCTCCTCGGCCTCGCCGGCTGCTACCTCGTCCTGGGCGCCGAGCTCGTCGCCCTGGTCCAGGTGCTCGTGTACGTCGGGGCAGTCGTCGTCCTCGTGATCGTGGCGCTGATGCTCACCCGGGCGCCGATCGGCCCCCGGGAGGAGCACTCCACCTCCCGGGGCCACCGGGCGCTCGCGGCCCTCGTCGGCGCCGGCACCGCGGGGCTCGTCGCCGCCGTCCTGCTGCCCACCGCCGCCCGCGCCGAGGTCCGGCCCGGTGGCACCGCGGAGCTCGGTCGACAGATCTTCTCCACCTGGGTGTGGCCCTTCGAGCTGCTCTCGCTGCTCCTTCTGGCCGCCCTCGTCGGTGCCTTCGCCGTCGCCGGTCTGACCGGCGAGCAGCCGCGGGCGAAGGGGGAGACGCAGCCATGATCCACGCCGCAGGCCCGTACCTCCTCGCCAGCGTCCTCGTCGGGCTGGGGCTCTACGGGATCCTCGCCCGCCGCAACGCCGTCCTCGTCCTCGTGGGCACGGAGCTGCTCATCGCCGGTGGCAGCCTGCTGCTCGTCACCGCCGGGGCGCTCGGTCGTGACGAGATGTGGTCCGGTCAGGTGCTCGCGCTCTTCGTCATCACCATCGCCGCCGCAGAGGTGGTCATCGCGCTGGCCGTCATCATCGCCGCCTACCGGCGCCGTGGCAGCATCGACCTCGCCGAGGCGGCCCGGTGACCGCGACGACGGGCGGGTTCCTCATCGCCCTCCCCGCGGGCACCGCCGCCCTCGCCCTCGTCCTCGCACGACATGCGACACTCGCCGGTCTGCTCGCGATCCTCGGATCCGTGCTCTCCCTCGTCGCCTCGATCGTCGCGCTCGCCGGCGCGACCGCAGGGCCGACCGGTGACCCCTTCGCCGACGGCCGTGCCACCGGTGGCGAGCTGGTGATCGGCACGGTCGACCTGCCCCTCGCGATCGGCCTGTCGAGCACGAGCGCCTTCCTCGTCCTGACGGTTTCGCTCGTCGTCGCGGCCGTGCAGACCTACTCGGCCTGGTTCCTCGCCGCCGATGACCGGCGCGGGGTCTTCCACGCGACCATCGCGCTCTTCGCCGGGGCGATGACCCTCGTCGTCCTCTCCAGCGACCTCCTGCTGACGATCGTCGGCTGGGAGGTCATGGGGTGGTGCTCCTACCTGCTCATCGGCCACTGGTCGCGCCGCCCGGCGCCGCGCCGGGCGGCGCACACCGCCTTCATGGTCACGCGCCTCGCCGACATCGGCCTGGTGCTGGGCATGGCCCTGCTCATCGCGGGGGCCGGTACCACCGGCCGTGCCGAGGTCATCGAGCACTGGACCTCCGCCGGCGACCCCGCGCTGCGCTCGACCGCACTCGTCCTCGTCGTCATCGGGGTCCTGGGCAAGTCCGCCCAGCTGCCCTTCCACGACTGGCTGCTCGACGCGATGGAGGGCCCGACGCCGGCCTCGGCCCTGATCCACGCCGCGACGATGGTCGCCGCCGGCACGGTCGTGCTGGGGCAGCTCTTCCCGGTGCTCGTGCTGGCCGCCGCCGCCCGAGCGGTGCTGGGCGTCTCGGTCGCGGTGACGATGCTCCTCGCCGCGCTGCTCGCCCTGGTCGAGCCGGACCTCAAGCGTCTGCTCGCCTGGTCGACGATCAGCCAGATCGGCGTGATGCTCGCCCCACTGGCCGCTGCCGGGGCCGGGCCGGCGGTCGGCAGCGCCCTCGGTCACCTCTACGGTCACGCGATCTTCAAGGCCCTGCTCTTCCTGACCATCGGTTGGCTCGCGATGACCGGCGGCTCGACCCGCTGGGACGCCCTCGTCGGCAGCGCCCGCACCCATCGCGTGGCGCTCTTCGCGTGGGTCTCCGGCCTCGTCTCACTCGCGGGGGTGCCGCTCGTGCTCGGCGGCGTCACCAAGGAGCACGTCATCGCCGCGGTCGCGCACGACTCCGACACCCGCGGCGCGGTCGCCGGGCTCGTCATGGGCAGCCTGCTGGTCACCGCAGTGGTCACCGCCGCGTACGCGACCCGGGCGCTGCTCGTGGCCGTCCGAGGCGTTGGCGGCCAGGGCCCCCGCGTCGTGCGTGCCCGGGCGGTCATGCCCGGCGCCGTCGCCGGCATCCTCGTCGTCCTCGGGGTCGCCAGCATCCTCGGGGGGATCGCGCTCGGCGTGCGCCTGCCGCGAGCGGGCGACGTGCCGCTGCCGCTGTTCATCGGCGTCCTCGCGCTCGTCCTCCTGGGCATCGCGGTCGGCTACCTGCTCGACGTCAGCGGCGTGCAGACCCGACTCGTCGAGGGTCGCCTCGGGGCCCTCGTGGGGCAGGGCCTGCACGTCGGCCGGTTGCAGCAGGCGCTGGTGGTGCGACCGGTCCTTGCCCTGGCACGCCTGGTGGCCTTCCTCGACCGGGAGGTCATCGACAGCTACGTGCGCGCCGCCGCCTCGGGGGTGCTCGGTCTGGGTGGCGTCGGGACGCGCGCCCACGCCCGATCGCGCCCCACGTCCGCGCTGGCCCTCCTCGGGGTCGGCGTGCTGCTCGTCGTCGGTCTCGGTGTCATCACCGTCGGGGGGACCTCGTGATCGCACTCGCCTGCGCCCTCCCGCTGCTCGCCGGCGCCGTCCTGCTCGGCAGCGGCACCGAGCCGTCCACCCGCACCGCCGCCCGGGCCGGGATCGTGGCATCGCTCGTGACGCTCGCCCTCGTCACCGTCGCCTGGGCCACCGACTCCGTCGTCGACGTCGCCTGGCTGCCGGCACTCGGCCTGCGCCTGCACCTCGGACTCGACGGCATCAGCGGCCCGCTGGCCGTGCTCGCGGCGCTCGTCACCGGGGCCGCGTGCGCGACCACCCTCACCGAGCGACCCCGAAGTGGTAGCGCGGCCACCGTCGTCGGTTGCATCCTGTTCACCCTCGGCGGGGCGGTGGCGACCTTCGCCGCCGGGGACGCCCTCCTCTTCGTCGTCGCCTTCGAGCTCGTGCTCGTGCCGGTGTGGGTGCTCATCACCCGCTTCGGCGACGAGCGGGACCCGCGGGCCCGACGTGAGGCGGGTGCGCGCTTCGTCCTCTACACCGGGACCGGCTCGACGCTCATGCTCCTCGGGGTGCTGCTGCTCGTCTCCCGGGCCGGCACCGCCGACCTCGCTGCACTCGGTGCCGCCCGGGGAGAGGGCCTCGACGCCGGCACGCAGCTGGTCATCGCGGTCCTGCTCACCCTCGGGCTGGCGGTCAAGATCCCCGTCTGGCCGCTGCACTCGTGGCTGCCGCTGGCCCACACCACGGCCCCGACGGCAGGCTCGATGCTGCTCGCCGCAGTGCTGCTGAAGATGGGCACCTACGGGCTGATCCGGCTACCCCTGGCCACGGTGCCCGACGGCTTCGCCCGCATCGCCCCCGTGCTCGCGGTCTGCGGCGTCATCGGCATCGTCTGGGGCGGACTCGTCTGCCTCGTCGAGCCCGGGCTCAAGCGCCTCATCGCCTGGTCGTCGATCGCACACATGGGCTTCGTCGCCCTCGCCCTGGCCACCGGGACGACCACCGGCGTGACCGCTGCGCTCTACGGCAACCTCGCCCACGGCCTGATCTCGGCGCTGCTCTTCCTCGTCGTCGGAGGGCTCAAGCACCGCTGGGGCGGTGATGACCTGCGCATCCCGCGACCGGCCCTGCGCGAGCACGCACCCCGGAGAGGGCTGCTCCTGCTGACCGGTCTGGCCGCCGGCCTGGGCCTGCCGGGTCTGGCCGGCTTCTGGGGTGAGTTCCCGGCGATCATCGCCGCGCTCGATCCTGCGCAGGGGCGCTCGACCACCCTCTTCGCGGCCTGTGCGGCGGTCGCCGCGGTCGGCGCCGTGCTCGCCGCCGGGTACGCCCTACGGGTGGCGCGTCTCGTCTGGCTCGGTGAGGGGTACTCCGACGCACCCACCGCGCCGGAACCCGACGCGGGACCCACCACGGAGGCCGACGCCGGACCCGCCACGGAATCCGACGCGGACGCCGATGGTCTCGCGCGCACACGGCCCTTGCCCGTCGCCGAGTCCGGCAGCGCAGATGTCGGCCGCGACGGCGAGCTCGATCGGCCCGAGACCGTCCCCGGCGCCGTCCTCGCACTCGCCGTCCTCGTCCTCGGTGTCGCTCCGGTGCTCGTGCTCACCGTCACCGAACCCGCCCTGGTCGCGGTGGTGACACCGTGACGCCGACCGCTGCGCCCCCGCAGATCGACGTCCTGGTCGCCGGGCCCGTCCTCGCCCCGGCGATCGGCGCCGTGCTCGTCCTCGCCCTCGACGCCCTCTGGCCCCACCGCCGGACCCCCGCCCCGGTGATCGGCGGGCTCGCCCTGCTCCTCGGGCTCGGTGCGGCGATCTCCCTTCGCCTGCGGGTCGGGGCCGATGGTGCTCTGAGCACGGTCTGCCTGCCGGGCGACCCCGCACTGGACGTCAGCGCGCCCAACGGGGCCGACGTCGGCCCCTGCCTGCTCCACGTCGGTCAGTCGGGTGCGCTCCTGCAGGCCTTGGCGGCGGCCGCGGGGATCGCCGTCCTCGCACTCCTGCTCGCGCGTCCGCCCGGCCACGAGACGCAAGAGGGCCCGGCATCCGCGTCCGGACCGGGCGTCGAGACCGCCCTGCTCCTGACCACCGTCACCGGCGCCGCCACCGTCACCGTCGCCCGCGACCTGGGGACCTGGCTCGTCGGTCTGGAGCTGGCCACGCTGCCGGTCGTCGCGCTCGCGGTCCTGCGCGGAGGCCGCCGGGACAGCGGTGCGATGCAGCTGATCATGACCTCGATCAGCTCCTTCGGCGTCGCCGTCCTCGGTGCCGGCCTCTGGGTGAGCGCCACCGGAAGCATCCGTCTCGGGGGAGGGGCGGCCCGGTCGGCCTGGCAGGAGGACGGCCCCCGGGCCCTGCTCACCCTCGCCCTGGTGCTGCTCCTGGCGGCGCTCGCCTTCAAGCTCTCGCTCGTGCCCTTCCACGCGTGGACCCCGGCCACCTATCCGCGCGCCGGTGTCGCTGTGACGATGCTCCTGGCGAGCGTCTCGGCGATCGCGGCCGTCGGGGCGCTCATCGCCGTCATGGAGGGGGCGGCCGGCGTCCGGCCCGACCTCGTCCCGGTGCTGGGTGTGCTGGCGGTGGCATCCATGCTCGTCGGTGCCGTCCTCGCGCTGCGGGCGAGTGACCCCCTTCGCCTCATCGCCTGGTCCGCGGTCACCCAGGGTGGCTGGGTGATCGCCCCGCTCGCCGCGGGCGACGTCGACGCGGCCATCGGGTACCTCGCCGTCTACGTCGTCGCCGTCACCACCGTCCTCGCCGTCGTCGCCGACCTCGCGCCGGGTGGCGGCCGCACGCTCGAGGACGACCGCGGGCTGCTGCGCCGTCGCCCCGTCCACGCCGCTCTCCTCGGGCTGGGGCTGCTCACCCTCGCCGGGCTGCCGCCGGGGGTGGCCGGCCTGCTCGCGAAGTTCGTCGCGCTGCGCCCCCTCGCCGACGCCGGTCTCTGGTGGATCGCCCTGCCGGCCGTCCTCGCCGCGGCGATCGGCTTCGCCGTCTACCTGCGCTGGCTGGCGCTGGTGCTCGCGCCCGAGCGGGTCCCGCGGGAGCCGGAGGCCGTCACCCGAACCCGCACGACGGTCGCCGTCGTCGCCGGCGTCGTGCTCCTGACTGCCACCGTCCTGCCGGTGCTGCTGCTGGGTGCGGGAACGAGATGACCCCCTTCGACGTTGGGACTGACATGCACAACCACCACTTCAACGGGCTGAAGACAGCAGCCCTCTTCGGCGGGATCTTCACGCTGCTCCTGCTCGTCGGCTACGCCCTCGGCGGCAGCATGTTCATGTGGATCTTCGGTCTCTTCGGGGTCGGGATGACCGCGTACTCGTACTGGAACTCGGACAAGCTGGCGATCAAGGCGATGCGGGCCCAGCCGGCCGACCCGATGCAGTTCCCGGCGATGTACCGGATCGTGCAGGAGCTGAGCCAGAAGGCGGACCAGCCGATGCCCCGCCTGTACGTCTCGCCGACGCGTGCGCCCAATGCCTTCGCCACCGGACGCAACCCCGAGCACGCGGCCGTGTGCTGCACCGAGGGGATCCTCGAGCTGCTCGACGAGCGGGAGCTGCGCGGTGTCCTGGGTCACGAGCTGATGCACGTGTACAACCGCGACATCCTCACCAGCTCGGTCGCCGGGGCCATCGCGGGCGTCATCTCCTCGGTCGCATCGATCGGCCTGTGGTTCGGTGGACGCGACCGCAACCCGATCGCCGCCATCGCCGTGGCCCTGCTCGCGCCCGTCGCGGCCATGGTCATCCAGATGGCGATCAGCCGCACCCGCGAGTACGACGCCGACGAGGACGGGGCCGCGCTGACCGGCGACCCGCTGGCCCTGGCCTCGGCGTTGGACAAGCTCCAGCGCGGAGTCGCCAAGGCGCCGCTGCAGCCCACCCAGGAGCTGCAGAACACCTCGCACATGATGATCGCCAACCCCTTCAACGCGAAGGACGTCTCCAAGCTCTTCTCCACCCACCCGCCGATGGACCAGCGGATCGAGCGTCTGCAGGCGATGGCGCGGGGGCCACGCCAGTCCTGACGGAGCCGCGTGACCGGCGCCGCCCCTCTCTGCGCAACTGCTGAGGCCCGTGCGAGGGTCCGGCGCCCTTCCCTGCGCAACTGCTTGGGCCTGACGGCTGTCGGGGAGGGCGTCGCTCACATGTGCTGCTCGCCGGTGCGGATCGCCTCGCGGATGCGCGTGTAGGTGCCGCAGCGGCAGATGTTGCGGATGCCGTCGAGGTCCGACTCGCTGATCGCGCGGCCCTCCTCACGGACCGCGCGCACGAGGGCGACCGCGGCCATGATCTGACCCGGTTGGCAGTAGCCGCACTGAGCGACGTCGTGCTCGATCCACGCCTCCTGCATCGGGTGCAGGTCGGCGTCGACGGTGTCGGCCAGGCCCTCGATGGTGGTGATCTCGTCGTCCGGGGAGATCTGGTCGACCGGGACCGAGCAGGGATTCATCGCCTTGCCGTTGACGTGCGACGTGCAGGCCTTGCAGACGTTGATGCCGCACCCGTACTTCGGGCCGGTGACGCCCAGGACGTCACGCAGGACCCACAGCAGGCGTACGCCCGGCTCGACATCGACCGTGACCTTCTCGCCGTTGAGGACGAAGGTGTGACTGGACATGGTGCGCTCCTCAGTAGGTGTAGTTCAGGCCGTTGGTCGGCGACTGCGGAACCGAGGGCACGAAGGACTTCGGCTCGAAGGCGATCGGGTCGGCATGGTTGATCGGGAACTCGGTCGGCATCGTCCCGGTGGCCCGTGCGTACGCGCAGGCGATGGCCGCGAAGCTCGCCGCGACCCCGGCCTCACCGGCGCCACCGGGCTGGCCCTCGTCCGAAGGCATGATCTCGACCGTGATCTCCGGCGGGACGTTCCACTGCCGCGTGTAGAAGTAGTTGTCCCAGCTCGCCTCGAGGAAGTGTCCGTCCTCGAAGTGGCAGCTCGAGGTCAGGGCCAGAGCCATGCCGTCCATGAACCCACCGAGCATCTGCGCGTCCAGACCCATGGGGTTGATCACCAGCCCGGCATCGACGGCGAACACGGCCTTGGTGACACGCGGTCCGGTGACGGCTGCACGGATGTTCCGGTCGACCGTCTCGGGTCGCGTGTCGATCTCGACCAGGCACGCGGTCACGCCCTTGTACTCCTTGTGGACCGCCACGCCCTGGGCGACGCCCTCGGGCAGGTCCCGACCCCAGCGGCCGACCTCGGCGACCTTGTCCAGGGCGGCCTTCGCGCGGTCGCTGCGCAGGAACGTCCGTCGGAAGGCGACCGGATCCCGGCGCATCTTCCGCGCGAGCTCGTCGACGACCAGCTCACTGGCGGTGCGTGTGTCGGGGGAGTACACGTTGCGCATGCTGCCGGTGGCGAATCGGTCATCGGTCTCGCTGAGCAACTGGGTGACGACGCCGAAGTTGTAGGGGATCTCCTGGGTGAGGGTGAAGTACGTCTCCGACAGCCCGAGGTTGCCGACGCCGGCGGGCAGCTCGGCCGCCCGGGAGGTGACGATCTCACCGAGCCCGTGGCCGAAGTCGGTCTGGACGCTGGTGTGGCGCTGCTCGAACGAGAGCACCTCGCCCAGCAGATGGGTGGCCCGCACCCGTGAGGTGCACATCGGGTGCAACCGGCCCTGGCGCGGCTCGTCGGCCCGGTGCCACATCAGCTTCACCGGCTTGCCCATCGCCCGGGAGATCCGGGAGGCCTCCAGGGCCGCGTCGTAGAAGAGCTTGCGACCGAAGGACCCACCTCCCTCGGTGACGTTGACCGTGACCGAGGAGATCGGCAGACCGAGCTCGGCGGCGATCTCCTCCTGGGCGGTGACCGGCGTCTTGAACGAGCCCCAGATCTCCGCCGAGCCCGAGCGCACGTCGGCGATGGCGCAGTTCGGCTCGAGCGAGGAGTTGCTGCGGAAGCGGAAGGTGAACTCGGCGTCCACCTGCGTGGCCAGCAACGGCACCTTCGGCACCGCCATCGGCAGCTCGGCCTTCTTGAGGTTCGCCAGGACCGAGGCGTCGTCCTCGCCGGCCAGCTTCCCCCCTTCCCACTCCACGTCCATCTCGATGATGGCGTCGATGCACTGGCCGAAGGTCTTGGCCCGCACGGCGATACCCGTGGCGACCTGGGCGACGTCGGTCACCCCGGGCATCGCCGTGATCGCGGACTTGTTGCGCAGGCGAACTGGCGTGCCCATGTGCGTCGGCGGTCGGCAGACCATCGTCGGAAGGGCGTCGGGTACGTCGAGATCCATCGCAAAGGTCTTGGTGCCGGTCACCGCTGCCCGGGCGTCCGTCCGGCCCTGCGGTGTCCCGATGACCGAGTGCTGGGAACGCTTCTTGAGGGTGATCGAGGCACGTACCGTCTCGGCCACTGCGGCCGTGACCGACAGCTCCCCGTAGTCGACGCTGCGGCCGGTGCTGTCGGTGATGACGCCGGCCTTGGCCGTCAGCGCGTCGACGGTGTCGCCGAGGACCGTCGCTGCGGCCTCCAGCAGGCGCTGCTTCGCCAGGGCCGCGGCGACGCGGATCGGGGTGTAGGTGGAGATCGTCGTGTTCGACGCGCCGGTCAGCTGGTTGAACACCAGCTCCGGTCGGGCCGTGGCCAGGGTGACGTCGATCCTGTCCACCGGCAGGTCCAGCTCCTCGGCGATCATCATCGCGCTCGAGGTGACGATGCCCTGTCCGACCTCGGCCCGCGGCAGGGCGAAGGAGGCTCGCCCGTCCTTGCCGATCGTGACGGTGATGAGGTTCGCGGTGGGCTGGGCCGCCAGGGTCAGCAGGTCGTTGAGGTCCATGACCTCGGGAATCTGCGGTGGCGTGGGGACGGCGGCCTCGGCGGACTCGCTGCCCAGGCCCATGTCGGCGGCCGTGGCGAGCGTGGCACCGGCCATCACGTAGCCGATGAAGGCGCGGCGATTGGGGCCCGGGCGCTCTCCCTGGCTGGTGGGATGGTCGTCGGTCATCTTCGTCTCCCGGGGTCGACGGCGGTGTCGGAGGTGCCAGACCAGTACACCCAGCCGGGGGCGCTGCCGCCACGCGTGGACGCCCACGATCGAGGACTCAACTCTGTGCAATCCGCACAGCCGGGAGCGTCCCGTGGTCGGAGGGCTCAGCCGAGGCCGATCGCACGGGCGTGCAGGGCCAGCGCCAGACCCATGGGTGGCGGCTCGTTCGCGAGGCGGCGGCCGAGGAGCGCCGAGACCCGCGTCAGCCGATTGAGCACGGTGTTGCGGTGGCACGGCAGCGCGGCAGCTGCCCGGCTGGTGGATCCACCGGCGGACACCCAGGCATCGAGGGTGTCGAGCAGTTCCTCACCCTCGGTCCGGGGCAGGGCGAGAAGGGGGCCGAGCCAGTGGTCCACCAGCTGGCCGGCGATCTGCGGGGAGCTCAGGAGCAGGGCGGGGACGAGGCGCTCGTCGTAGGAGAGGATGCCCACCCCCTGCTCCAGACCCTCGGCGGCCATCCTGGCCTGCTCGAAGGCCACGTCGACGTCGGCGAGGCGGTGGCACAGGCTCGAGACCCCACCGTCCACCCCCGTCAGCCGGCCCAACGCGCCGACCAAGGACCGGTGGTCGGTCCCCGCGGGCAGGGCAAGCAGGCCGACGACGTCGCCACCGGCCCGTGCCTGCCACGACGTCGACAGTCCGTGCTGTCGCACGACGGGATCGACGGCAAGAGCTGCTTCCTCCGGGGTGCTCCCGGGCACCAGCACGAGCAGGAGAGGGGATTCGGCCGGCAGATCCATCGCACGGGATGCCTCCTGGGCGAAGGCCTGATCACGGGCTCGGCCGCCGAGCAACCCCTCCCACAGCGCTGCCATCCGCTGGGCATCGGCGCGCAGGAGTCGCTGCTCGGTCGCGCGGTAGCAGCGCGCCACCTCGGCGGAGGACGTGTCGACACTGGCCCACAGCCACACCCCCAGGTCCCGGAAGCTCTCGGGATCCAGCGGCGGGTCGGCATACGCGACGAGGTCCTCCCAGATCAGTCGTCCGCCGATGCGGTACGAGCGGAGCACGTCGTCGAGGGGCAGGCCCTGCTCGGCCCGTCGCCGTCCGGTGGCCCGCGCGGCGTCGAAGAGGGGCTCCATGTCCTCGACCGAGGCGAGGCTGCCGTCGGGCAGGACCGCGAGGACGAGCATGTCGAGGACGCGTTCGACGTTGTCGTGGCACGATCGCCACAGGTCCTGGTCGGGCACGACTCCGCTCGTGTCGTACGCGGCGTTCTCCCGGGAGATGGAGGCGACCAGCCGCGTGGTGATGGGCTCCACCCGGTGGGCACGGGCGCGGGCCAGCAGCAGCGGCAGCAGTCCGCGATCGCGGGTCTGGGTGCTCATCCGGCCTCCGTCTGCCGCTCTCGTCGACGCGGCGGCTCAGTTCAGGGTGCTGCTGACGATGATAGGAGCCCTGCGGTGACAGGATGCTCGTGTGCCTTCCCTGACCCGCGACGAAGCCCTCCACCGTGCCGACCTGCTGTCCGTGACCCGGATGGAGGTCGACCTCGACCTCGACCGGGGGGCCGAGACCTTCGGCTCCCGCACCCGCATCCACCTGACCGCCAGCGGCACCGGGGCGACCTTCATCGACTGCAAGCCGGTCACGTTGCACTCGGCCACGCTCGACGGCGAGCCGCTCGACATCGACGGACTCATCGAGGGGCGGCTGCCGCTGCCGGTGACCACCGGCGAGCACGTCGTCGAGGTCGAGGCGACAATGGGATTCAGCCACGACGGCGAGGGCCTGCACCGGGCGACCGACCCTGCTGACGGCGAGGACTACGTCTTCAGCCACCTCTTCCTCGACGCCGCGCCCGCGGTCTTCGCCTGCGTCGACCAGCCCGACATCAAGGCGCCCTACACCGTCACCGTCACGGCCCCGGCGGAGTGGAAGGTCATCGGCAACGGCGCTGCGACGACTTCCGAGACGGGAGTGTGGCACCTCTCGGAGACCAAGCCGCTGTCCACGTACTTCGTCGCGTTGTGCGCCGGACCGTACGTGTCCGTGCTCGACGAGCACGACGGCATCGAACTCGGCCTGTGGGCACGTGCGTCGATGGCCGGGCAGCTCGAGGAGCACGCGGACGAGATGCTCGCGGTGACCCGCGCCAGCTTCGACTACTTCCACTCGATCTTCGGGATCCGCTACCCCTTCGACGACTACGACCAGGTCTTCGTCCCGGAGTTCAACGCCGGTGCGATGGAGAACCCGGGCTGCGTCGTGCTGCGGGACTCCTACCTCTTCCGCGGAGCGGTGGGGCGCGACGAGCTGCTCACCCGCGCCAACACGATCAGCCACGAGATGGCCCACATGTGGTTCGGCGACCTCGTCAGCCCGCAGTGGTGGGACGACCTGTGGCTCAACGAGTCCTTCGCCGAGTACATGGCCCACCGCTGCCTCGTGGAGGCCACGGACTACTCCGAAGCGTGGATCGACTCGACGATGTCGCGCAAGTCGTGGGGCTACTCGGCCGAGCGCAAGCCATCGACCCACCCCGTCGCCGGCTCACCCGCTCCGGATGCGAAGTCCGCCCTGGCGAACTTCGACGGGATCTCCTATGCCAAGGGCGCCGCTGTCATCCGCCAGCTGATCGAGTTCATCGGCGACGACGCCTTCCTCACCGGTATCCGCGACTACCTGACCGCGCACTCCTTCGGCAACGGCACCCTCGCCGACTTCCTGCGCGCGATGGAGGAGGCGAGTGGGCGCGAGCTGGACGGGTGGAGCCGCGCCTGGCTCGAGACCGCCGGCGTCGACGCCGTCGAGGTGGCCAGGATGGCCGGCACCGTCTCGCGCACCGCCCCGGGTGCGTATCCCGCCGACCGTCCGCACGTCTTCGACATCGCGACCTACGACGGCGGGGTGGAGACCTCCCGGGTCGACCTCACTCTCGAGGGCTCGCAGGCGCCTGTGCCCGGCGTCGACCTGGAGGCGCCGCTCGTGCTGCCCAACGCCGGCGACCGCACCTGGGCCACACCGGTCCTCGACGAGCAGTCCCTCGACTCCCTGCGTGGGCAGCTGCCGTTGCTGTCCGACGCGCAGGCCCGAGCGGTCATCTGGGTCGGGCTGCGCGACGGCGTCGCCACGGCGCGGGTCGACCCGCGCCTGCTCGTGGATCTTGGTGAGGCGGCACTGGTCACCGAGGACAACGACTCGATCTTCTCGCGCGCCGGGATGCACCTGACCGGTCGCGTCATCCGCGTGCTGCTCCCGGATGCGGAGCAGCCCGCGGCCCGGGCCCGCATGGCCCGCGTGGGTGAGAAGGTCCTCGCCGCTGCCGAGCCCGGGTCCTCACGGGCGCTGCACGCAGCGCGTCTGGTCGCGCGCACCACCGACGACGTCGAGGGGCGCCTCGTGCCCTGGTCGCAGGGCCGTGACCTGCCCACCGGGCTCGAGGGCGACGTCGACTTCCGGTGGATCCTGCTCGGCCAGCTCAGCCGTCGTGGTGTGATCGGCGCCGCGGAGATCGACCGCGCCCTCGAGGAGGACCGGACGATGACCGGTCAGCTCGGTGCGCTCACCGCGCGAGCGGCGATCCCGACCGTGGAGGCGAAGGGGGAGGCCTGGGCGGACCTGACGACCAACCGGGAGCGCAGCAACCACGAGCTCGTCGCGATCTCGGCCGGCTTCTGGGGTCCGGAGGACCTCTCGCTCGTCGAGCCCTACGTCGAGCGGTACTTCATCGAGGTCCCGCTGATGACCCAGTGGCTCGGCGAGGACGCCCTCTCCCGGGTGGCCGCCATGAACTACCCGTCCCGCTTCGTCAACGAGGGGACGCTCGCGCTGTCACGAGCCTGCCTCGCCCGGGAGGACCTACAGCAGGGGGTACGTCGCCAGATGGTCGACGCGCAGTCCGAACTCGAGGAGGCCCTCGCGTCGCGGACGGCATTCCCCGGCTGAGGCGCGCCGCCCCCTTCGCACCTGCTCGGGCTCTTGCGGCTCGGTGGGCGGTCCCTTCCGCAACTGCTCATGCTCTTGCGGATCGAGGGGCCGCCGTGACGACGATCCGACCGGTGCTCGAGCCGCCGGCGATTCGGGTGAGGGCGTCGGGGACCTCGTCGAAGGCGAACGTCTCCGCCACCAGCGGCTCGATCCGTCCCGCATCGGCCAGGCGGACCAGCTCGGCGTGGCAGTCACGGATCGACTGCGGCTCGTGCTGCTCGTACAGGCCCCAGTGCAGGCCCAGGATCGTGTAGTTCTTCACCATGGCATGGTTCAGCCGCGGCTCGGGGATGCGCCCGCTGGCGAACCCGACGACGATGATCCGCCCCTCGAAGGCGATGCACTTCGTGCTCGCGGTGTACGCCGAGCCGCCGACCGGGTCGTAGACGACGTCGGCGCCGTGCCCGTCGGTGACCTCCTTGACCCGGGCGATGATGTCCTCGCTCTTGCGGTCGATGACGACGTCGCAGCCCATCCGCTGGGCGATGGCGACCTTGTCCTGACCTCCGACCACGCCGATGACCCGCGCTCCCGCCGCCTTGCCGAGCTGCACGGCAGCCGACCCGACGCCACCGGAGGCGGCGTGGACCAGGAGGTCCTCCCCCTCGCGCAGTCCGGCCCGACGGTGCAGTCCGAACCACCCGGTCTGGTAGCTGATCATCAGGGCGGCGCTCGCCTCGTCGTCCAGGCCAACCGGGGCCGAGAAGGTCCGACTCGCCTCCATCAGGCACTCGCTCGCGAACCCACCGTGCGGCACCGCGGTCCCGCCGAGCACCCGGTCGCCGACGGCCACGTGGGTCACGCCCTCGCCCACCTCCAGCACGTCGCCGCACACCTCGAGGCCGGGGACGAAGGGAGGATCGGGCCTGACCTGGTAGTCGCCGGCGCACATCAGGGTGTCGGCGAAGTTCACCGCGCTCGCACGCACCCGCACCCGCACCTGTCCGGGGCCGGGTGCCGGGCTGGGTGCCTCGACGAGGGTGAGGACGTCGGCCGGGGTGCCGAGCTGCTGGGCCTGCCATGCGCGGATGCTCATGCCGGGGAGGGTACTGACCTCACGGATCCGTGGGCCCGTGCGTTCACATGGTGTGACGACATCCACCATGATCGACCCCATGACCACCCGGCACGCGCTGCTCCCGACGGGGATCGGTGAACTCACAGCCGTCCTCGGCGGGACCGGGCGCGGCACGGTGCTCGTGGGCCTGTACTTCCCGGGGCACTGGACCCTGCCGGACCCCGACACCTTCGGCCCGCTCACGGAGAGCGACGAGCCGGTCCTCACGTCCCTCGCGACCCAGCTGGGGGAGTACCTCGACGGGGAGCGACGCGACTTCGACCTGCCGCTCGACCTGCGCGGCGGTGAGCACCACGGCCGCGTGTGGGAGCGGCTGACCCGCATCCCCTACGGGGAGACACTCACCTATGGCGTCCTGGCCGCCGAGCTGGGCGGCGCGGCCCAGGCGATCGGTCGGGCCGTCGGCGCCAACCCGATCTCGATCGTCGTGCCCTGCCACCGGGTCGTCGGGGCGGGCGGAGCCCTCACCGGATACGCGGGAGGCATCGAGCGCAAGCGCCGGCTGCTCGCGCTCGAGGAACCGGCCGCGGAGGTCCGCGATGCCCTCTTCTAGTGGAGATGCGGCGAGTCGGTTCCCCCGGAGCGACGGAGGAGCTCCGAAGGCGCCTTTCGAGCTCGTCGTCGCCGAGCACGGACCGCGGGTGCTCGCGATCTGCCGGTCGCGGCTCGATGCGGCCGACGTCGACGATGCGTGGAGCGAGACCTTCCTCGCGGCGCTGTCCGCGTGGCCGGACCTGCCGCCCGACCTCGACGTCGCTGCGTGGTTGGCGACGGTCGCCCGTCGCAAGTGCACCGACGTCCACCGGGCCAGGGTCCGGCGCCGCACCGACCCCGTACCCGAGTTGCCGGAGGTCCCCACCCAGGGGGCCGAGGCGGAGGACGAAGGGCTGTGGCGTCACGTGGCCCGGCTGCCCACCAAGCAACGCCAGGTGATCACCTACCGCTACCTCGGGGGGCTGTCGCACGCCCGGATCGCCGGGCTCGTCGGCGGCACCGAGGCAGCATCCCGTCGCGCAGCCAGTGACGGTCTGAAGGCCCTGCGCGAGAAGGAGATCCGATGAACCACCTCAACGACCTGCACGCTGATCTCGTCGAGCGCGCTGTCGCAGCAGACCTGCTCGACGTCGCCTACCGCGTCCTCGACTCGCCCCTCGGTCCGCTGCTCGTCGCGGCAACGGGTGCGGGTGTGGTGCGGGTGGCCTTCGCGCTCGAGGACCACGACGCGGTCCTGGCCGACCTCGCCGACCGTGTCAGCCCCCGGGTGCTGCGCGCTCCTGCCCGGCTGGACGCAACCGCGCACGCGCTCGCCGACTACCTCGAGGGGCGCTCGCAACGGGTGGAGGTGCCTGTCGACCTGCGCCTGCTCAGCGGCTACCGCCGGGAGGTCGTCGGTGCCCTGCCGGCGATCGGGTACGGGAGCACCACCACGTACGCCGAGCTGGCGGCCGCAACGGGACGACCCCGTGCGGTCAGGGCCGTCGGCAGCGCCTGCGCCAACAACCCTGTCCCGGTGGTCCTCCCGTGCCACCGGGTGCTCCGCAGCGACGGGAGCGAAGGGGGTTACCGCGGCGGCCCCGAGGCGAAGCGGCAGCTGCTCGCGCTGGAAGCCACCCCCTTCGCACCTGCCTAGGCTCGTGCGCTGTCCGGGCGCACGCCCGTGGCCACTGCTTGGGCTCCTGCGGCGTACGGACCCTTGCCGAGACACCCGCAATGGACCATGATCCGAGCATGGACCCGACAGTGGCGTCGGTGGATGTTGTGACCGACCGTCTCGCCGCACCCGGGCCCCGCTCTGACCTGACGCCGCCCGGTGGGGGGAGCCCCTGATCGACGCCTGCGGGCCGATCCGGCACACGGACGGCGCCGGGGAGCAGACGACAGGGCTCCGGCACTCCCGCACCACCAGAGCACGACCTGACGGCACACCAACGAAGGAGTCAACGATGACCCGGATCAGTGTCCAAGTCGACGGTGTCGAGTACACCGACGACGTCGAACCACGCACGCTGCTGGTGCACTACCTGCGTGAGCAGCTCGGCAAGACCGGGACGGTGGTGGGGTGCGACACGAGCAACTGCGGCGCGTGCACCGTGCACCTCGACGGTTCGAGCGTGAAGTCCTGCACCGTGCTGGCCGTCCAGGCCGACGGCCAGGCGGTCGACACCGTCGAGGGTCTGGCGACGGACGGTGAGCTGCACCCGATGCAGCAGGCCTTCACCGACTGCCACTCGCTGCAGTGCGGATACTGCACGCCGGGGATGATCATGGCCTCCATCGACCTGCTCAAGGAGAACCCCGACCCCACCGAGGAGGAGATCCGCCTCGGGCTCGAGGGCAACCTCTGCCGGTGCACCGGGTACCAGAACATCGTGCGGGCCGTGCAGCAGGTCGCGGGCGGTGAGCGGTCATGACCGCCGTCGACGACAAGCCCACCAGCACGACCTCGCAGATCGGCGCCTCGCGCAAGCGCAAGGAGGACCGCCACCTCATCACCGGCCGGACCACCTGGGTGGACAACATGATGCTGCCGGGCATGGTCCACCTGGCCATCCTGCGCAGCCCGATGGCCCACGCGAAGATCGCCTCGATCGACGTCAGCGGCGCTCGCACGGCGCCGGGCGTCCTCGGCGCGTGGTCGGGTCGCGACTTCGCCGATGTCCAGGGCGACCTGCCATGCGCCTGGCCGGTCACGCCGGACATGGTCAACCCCGGGGCGCCGTCCCTGGCCGTTGACCAGGTGAACTTCGCCGGCGACGCGGTCGCGGTCGTCGCCGCCCGCACCAAGGGAGAGGCCGTCGACGCGCTCGAGGAGATCGACGTCGACTACGAGCCGCTGCCGGCGGTCCTCGACCTCGAGGCCGCGCTCGCCGACGGGGCCGACCTCGTCCACGAGTCCGCGGGCACCAACAAGTCCTACACGTGGGAGCTCGACTCCGCGGCCGCCGGCTCCGGGGGGTCGGTCGAGGACGCCGCCCGCGACGCCGAGGTGACGGTGAAGCGGCGCTTCATCCAGCAGCGCCTCAGCCCGGGCTTCATGGAGCCGCGCTCCGTGGTCGTCCAACCGGCCGACGAGGCGGTGACGATCTGGTCGAGCACGCAGATCCCGCACATCCTGCGCACGATGCTCGGCCTGACCCTGGGCATCCCGGAGCACAAGGTCCGGGTCATCGCACCCGACGTCGGTGGTGGCTTCGGCGGCAAGATCACCATCACCCCGGAAGAGGTCATCGCGACACTCGTGGCCCGCGCACTCGGCCGCCCGGCCAAGTACACCGAGTCCCGCTCGGAGTCGATGTCGGCCGCGCACCACGGTCGAGGTCAGATCCAGGACCTCACCATCACCGCCACCCGGGACGGGAAGGTGACCGGACTGGACGTCCACCTCATCGCCGACATGGGTGCCTACCTGCGGTTGCTCACACCGGGCGTACCGGTGCTCGGGGCATTCATGTTCCCCGGCATCTACAAGTTCCCGGCCTACCGCTTCCGCTGTGACGGGGTCTTCACGACCAAGGTGCCCACCGACGCCTACCGGGGCGCGGGCCGGCCCGAGGCCACCTTCGGCATCGAGCGGATCATGGACGAGCTCGCGGCCGAGCTGGACATGGACCCGCTCGAGCTGCGCCGCAAGAACTGGATCACGCACGAGGAGTTCCCCTTCACCACCGTCGCAGGGCTCACCTACGACTCCGGCAACTACGAGGCGGCGACCGACAAGGCGCTCGCGCTCGCCGGGTGGGACGAGCTGAAGGCCGAGCAGGCCCGGCGTCGCGAGAGCAACGACCCCATCCAGCTCGGGCTGGGCATCTCGACCTTCACCGAGATGTGTGGTCTGGCGCCCTCGCGGGTGCTCGGCTCCCTCGACTACGGCGCGGGCGGCTGGGAGAGCGCATCGGTGCGGGTCCTGCCGACCGGCAAGGTCGAGGTCGTCACGGGCATCAGTCCGCACGGCCAGGGGCACGTCACCGGCTTCAGCCAGATCGTCGCCGACCGGTTGGGGGTGCCCTTCGAGGACGTCGAGATCATCCACGGCGACACCGAGAGTTCGCCGAAGGGGCTGGACACCTACGGGTCCCGGTCCTTGACGGTCGGTGGGGTCGCGGTCGTCCAGGCGGTCGACAAGGTGATCGAGAAGGCTCGCCGGATCGCTGCGCACATGCTGGAGGCCGATGAGGCCGACCTCGAGTACGCCGACGGGACGTTCTCCGTCGTCGGTGCCCCCGGCTCGTCCGTGCCCTTCGGGGACATCGCCTTCGCGGTGTTCTCCGCGCACGACCTGCCGGACGGCATGGAGCCCTCGCTCAACTCGGAGGCCACCTACGACCCGGGCAACTTCTCCTTCCCCCACGGGACACACCTGTGCGCCGTGGAGGTGGACACCGAGACCGGCCATGTCGCCATCCGCACCTACGCCTGCGTCGACGACATCGGGACACCGATCAACCCGATGCTCATCGACGGCCAGGTGCACGGTGGACTCGCCCAGGGGATCGCCCAGGCGCTGTTCGAGGAGGCGGTCTACGACGACGCGGGCAACCTCGTCACCGGGTCCTTCGTGGACTACACGTTGCCCACGGCGGCGGACCTGCCCACCTTCCACACCGACCGGACGGTGACCCCGTCCACGGACAACCCCTTGGGGGTCAAGGGCGTCGGCGAGGCCGGCACCATCGCCTCCACGCCCGCGGTCGTCAACGCCGTGGTCGACGCGTTGCGGCCCTTCGGCATCAACGACATCACGATGCCGTGCACACCCGAGAGGGTGTGGCGCGCGATCCAAGACCACACCAATGGTTCGCAAGGAGCAGTGCGATGATCCCGTCCCAGTTCGACTACGTGGCACCGCAGACGGTCGAGGAGGCGCTCGCCGCGCTCGCGCAGCACGGTGACGACGCCAAGGTCCTCGCCGGGGGCCAGAGCCTGCTGCCGATCCTGCGGCTGCGGATGAACTCCCCGGAGACGGTCATCGACCTCGGCCGCATCCCGCAGCTGCGGGAGATCACCGACGACGGCGACGCCGTCGTCATCGGCTCCATGGCCACCCACGACGAGACCCGCAAGCACCCCCTCGTCGTCGAGCACGCCACACTGTTGTCCGTGGCGCTCGCCCAGGTGGCCGACCCGCAGGTGCGCCACCGCGGCACCGTCGGCGGCGCCCTCGTGCACGCCGACCCCGCCGGCGACGTCGGCGCACCCGCCCTGGCGCTCGATGCCGAGATGGTCGTCGTCGGCCCGAACGGCTCACGCACCATCGCAGCGGAGGACTTCTTCGTCGGGCTCTTCACCAGCGCAGTGGGGGAGGACGAGCTGCTCACCCAGATCCGCATCCCCAAGCACACCGGATGGGGAGCCCACTACGAGAAGTTCGTCCGCGTGGTGCACCAGTGGTCGCTCGTCGCGGTGGCTGCCAACCTCACGGTCGAGGGCGGCAGCATCGCCGATGCCCGGGTGGCGTTGACCAACATGGGCGCCACCCCCCTTCGTGCCCGATCCGTGGAGCAGGCCCTGATCGGGCAGGCTCCCACGGCCGACGCCGTCCGCGAGGCGGCGGCGAGGGCGGCCGAGGGCACCGACCCCCCTTCCGACCTCAATGGCGGAGCCGACTACCGACAGCACCTCGCGGGCGTCCTGACCCGCCGAGCGGTGCTTGCCGCAGCAGGAGTGTGAGTCATGGATCTGGAGCACCAGTTCACCGTCAACGCGCCCATCGACACCGCCTGGGCCACGATGATGGACATCGAAGGGGTCGCCGAGTGCTTCCCGGGAGCCGTCCTGACGTCCGCGGACGGCGACTCGTTCGACGGGACGGTCAAGGTCAAGCTCGGACCGATCGCCATGGTCTACAAGGGCAGTGGGTCCTTCGTCGAGCGGGACGACAGTGCCCACCGGGCCGTCATCGAGGCCAAGGGCAGGGACAAGCGCGGCAACGGTACGGCCGGGGCCACGGTGACGATGAGCATGACCGAGTCCGGCTCGGAGACCTCGGTCACCGTCGTGACCGACCTCAACGTCACCGGCAAGCCCGCGCAGTTCGGTCGCGGGGTCATGCAGGACGTCTCGGACGCACTGCTGGGGCAATTCGTCGACTGCCTCGCGACGAAGGTGACCGGCCCGACCGAGCAGGAGTCGGCACCATCGGCGGCGGAGGCACCCGTATCGGCGGGTGCGCCGGCCGGCGACTCCGCTCCTGCCGGCGCCGACCCGGGCACCGCTCCCGCGGCGAGTTCGGGCTCCGGCGCGACCGGGGCCGCAGCCCCTGCGGCGGCGGCCATGCCCGCGGCGGCTGCCACGGGGGCCGCCGCATCCTCGGGACGGCCCCCCGAGTCCGCGGCGCCCGCGCAGCCCGCTGCCACGGGGGCGGCCCCACCCTCGGCCTCCGGGGCCTCGACGGGCACCGCCGGAGCGAGGTCCGGCGGTGGTTCCGGCGATTCCCTCGACCTCGGCGCGGCGGTGCTGCCTGCGCTCATGCGCAGCTACGCACCGTATGGGGTCGTCGGGATCGGTGGGCTCCTGCTCGGGTACCTGCTCGGTCGTCGTCGCAGGGCGGTCTCCCGCGACC
This sequence comes from Janibacter sp. A1S7, assembly GCF_037198315.1. Taxonomy (NCBI): domain Bacteria; kingdom Bacillati; phylum Actinomycetota; class Actinomycetes; order Micrococcales; family Intrasporangiaceae; genus Janibacter; species Janibacter alittae. The sequence goes on from NZ_CP144913.1 coordinate 504,540, forward strand.
GCAGGAAGGACGAGTCCTGACCACACGGCTCTGATCGAGGCACCTGCGGGATCGGGGCCCTCCTCCTGGTGGAGGATGGCCCCGAACACTGATGCGGGAGGATCTCCATGACCAGTAGCCCGAGCCCGTCCCGAGCCGATCGGTTGGGCGGGTTGCCGTACACGCGACGCCACACCCGGCTGCTCGTCGGCTCCGGTGTCGGATGGGCCCTCGACGCGATGGACGTCGGGCTGATCTCCTTCGTCATCGTCGTCCTCGCCGAGCAGTGGGGCCTGACGACGAGCCAGAAGTCGTGGATCGTGACCATCGGTTTCGTCGGGATGGCGATCGGCGCGACGCTCGGCGGACGGTTGGCGGACCGCTTCGGCCGGCGGGCGGTCTTCGCGACGACGTTGGTCGTCTACGGGGTGGCCACCGGCGCGTCCGCGCTCGTGGGTGGGGTCACGCTCTTCCTGGTCCTGCGGTTCTTCGTCGGGCTGGGGCTCGGTGCGGAGCTGCCCGTCGCCTCGACGCTCGTGAGCGAGTTGTCCCCGACGCGCATGCGGGGACGTCTCGTCGTTGTGCTCGAGTCGTTCTGGGCGGTGGGCTGGATCCTTGCCGCCGTCATCGGCTTCTACGTCATCCCGCACGGGGACGACGGCTGGCGCTGGGGTCTGGCCTTCGGTCTGGTCCCGGCCGTCTACGCCCTCGTCGTGCGCTTCGGTCTGCCCGAGTCGGCCGCCTGGTTGGACACCCGTGGGCGCCACGAGGAGGCCGAGGCGGTCGTGCGTGCCTTCGAGGAGTCCGCAGGCGTCGACGCGCAGGCGGCGGTCAGGGCGAAGGGGGAGCCGGCCCCCGTCGATGCCGTGGTCGAGGCGCACGGGCTGTGGTCCCCGGGACTGCGGCGGCGCACGGCGGGCATCTGGATCGTGTGGTTCGCAGTGAACTTCGCCTACTACGGCGCGTTCCTGTGGATCCCGTCCCTGCTCGTCGCCCGCGGTCACGACGTGACGACCTCGTTCATGTACACGCTGATCATCACGCTGGCCCAGCTGCCCGGCTACCTGCTGTCCGCGGTCCTCGTGGAGGTGTGGGGTCGGCGGGCGACGCTCGCGGCCTTCCTCGTCGGCTCCGCCGTGTCAGCATGGTTCTTCGGGCAGTCCGACTCGGTGACCTCGATCATCGTCGCCGGCTGCGCCCTCTCCTTCGCCAACCTCGGTGCCTGGGGTGCGCTCTACGCCATCACACCGGAGATCTACCCGACCGCGGTGCGCGGGTCGGGTGCCGGTGCCGCGGCGGGGTTCGGGCGACTGGCCTCGATCCTCGCACCGCTGCTGGTGCCCTTCCTCCTCGAGCGCGGCGGGGCGAGCGGGGACGTCCTCGTCTTCTCCATCTTCACCGCGGCCTTCGCCGTCGCCGCCGCCGCGAGCTTCCTCCTGCCGGAGCTGAGAGGACGACAACTGGCCGAGTGAGGGCAGGTGGCCACGCTCTTGAAACTCGATTCAGGTACCTCTAGTCTCCGAGGACACAACTCGACGAGAGGCTTCACATGGTGGCCGTACCGACCGTGACCGGGAGCGTTGACTCCGCCGATCTGGGCCGTGTGCTGGCCCACGAGCACGTCTTCGTGCTCGGGGAGGAGTACCGGCAGAACTACCTGGACGACTGGGACGAGGACACCACGGTCGCCGAGGCGGTCGAGGAGCTGGGGGCGCTTCCGTCCCTGGGCATCGACACCATCCTCGACCCCACCGTCCTCGGGCTCGGGCGCTACCTGCCACGGGTGCAGCGCGTCGCCGAGCAGATCGACCTCAACGTCGTCGTGGCCACCGGTCTGTACACGTACAACGAGATCCCCTTCCAGTTCCACTACAGCGGACCGGGGTTGCTCTTCGACATGCCGGAACCGCTCACCGAGCTCTTCCTCACGGACCTGCGGGAGGGGATCGCAGGCACCGGTGTGCGCGCCGGTTTCCTCAAGTGCGCCATCGAGGAGCAGGGTCTCACCCCGGGGGTCGAGCGGGCCATGCGCGCGGTCGGCCAGGCGAGCGCCCAGAGCGGTGCTCCCATCACGGTGCACACCAACCCGCACACCGGGTCGGGCCTCGTCACCCAACGCGTGCTTGCGGAGGAGGGCGCCGACCTGTCGAAGGTGGTCATCGGCCACTCCGGCGACACGACGGACCTCGACTACCTGATGACGGTGGCTGACGCCGGCTCCTACCTCGGCATGGACCGTTTCGGCCTGGACGTGCTGCTGCCCTTCGAGGACCGGGTGGCGACCGTGCTGGAGCTGCTGCGGCGGGGCTATGCGGAGAAGATGGTGCTGGCCCACGATGCCGCGTGCTTCATCGACTGGTTCGACCCCGAGGCCAAGCGGCAGGTCGTGCCCCGGTGGAACGTCCGCCACATCAGTGAGGACGTCATCCCCGCCCTGCTCGAGGGCGGTGCCAGCGAGCAGGACATCGACACGATGCTCGTGACCAACCCGAGGGCGTACTTCGAGCGATAAGTGCGCCCGGGTGGTCGGTGAAGCCATCTGTTGACAGGGTTGCGGCGCTTCCATAAGGTCGATGAACTTGAACTTGAACGCAGGTTCATAATTGATCTCAATGAGGAGACACGATGGCTGCAGCATTGTCGAAGCGCGCGATCCGCGGTGTCGCCACCATGGCCAGTGGTGGCCTGGTGGCCACGTTGGCAGCGTGTGGAGGCTCCGGAGGGGGTGGCTCCGACTCCGACACGATCACCATCGGCTACTCGGCAGGGATCAGCGGGGGGGCCGCCGAGTACGGCAAGAACGTGCAGAACGGCCTGCAGATGGCCATTGACCAGATCAACGAGAAGGGCGTCGAGGTCGATGGCACGGACTACACCGTCGAGCTGGAGAGCCTCGACGACCAGTACCAGCCGGGTACGACCGGGACCAACGCGCAGCGCCTCGTCGAGCAGGAGGGCGCCACCGTCGTCTTCGTCCCACACGCCGGTGGGATCAAGGCGGCCCAGGAGCTGAACTCGGGGCGCACCGAGTTCCTCATCGGTGCCTACAGCTCCGACCCGGAGATCGTCGAGAGCGGCAATCCGCTCACGGTGATGATCCCGCCGTCGTTCATCAGCTACGTCGCTCCGTTCATCAGCAAGGTCGACACCCAGGGCAGCGGCAAGCTCGGTCTCCTCTCGACCTCGAGCGAGTTCGGCCAGCAGTGGACCGAGGCCATGACGAAGGCGTGGGAGGAGAAGGGTGGCGAGGTCCAGGAGAGCAACAACATCAACTACGCCACGGTCTCCGACTTCGCCGGCCCCGTCTCGAAGACCTTGTCCGGAGACCCGGACGTGATCCTCGTCGGTGGGCCGTCGCAGCCGACGGCGATCATCATCGAAGAGGCGCGCAAGCAGGGCTTCAAGGGGTCCTTCATGATCAACGACCAGGCGAAGTTCGAGGACATGGAGGAGTTCACCGATCCCGCGAACCTCAACAACTCGGTCGGGGTCGCACCCCTGACGGCGTTCGAGGGGACACAGGAGTTCATCTCCTCGTACAAGGAGAAGTACTCCACGGACAAGCCGGTCAACCCGGACATCGCCCTGAACTACCAGGCGCTGCCGGTCTTCATCAAGGCCATGGAGTCGGCGGGAACCGTCGATGACCCGGCGGCCATCCGTGAGGCCATCAGCGAGAGCATCGACACGGTCGATCCCACGTTCCGAGTGGCCTTCTCGCCCGACCGCGTCACCGACGCGGGGCACTTCATCGCGGACGACCTCAAGGCGGGGTACCGCACCAAGGACGGGCAGTACGAGACCTTCTCGATCGACCAGCCCAAGGAATGAGCGTCGAATGACCCTCTTCCTCCAGCAGCTGGTCAATGGCCTGGCCCTGGGCGGCATCTACTGCCTGGCCGCCGTCGGGTTGACCCTGGTCTTCGGGGTGCTCGGATTTCCCAACCTGGCCCACGGGGCGATCTTCATGCTCGGCGGGTACGTCACGTATTCGCTGCTCGTCGACGGCGGCCTGCCCTACGTGGTCGCGATCCTGTGCGCGGCGCTCATCCTCGCGGTCATCGGGGTGGTCTTCGAGCGGCTCATCTTCCACCCACTGCGAAAGGCGCCGCACACGCACCACATGATCGCGACGGTCGGGGTGATGTTCTTCCTCATCGCTGTGGTCCAGGAGATCTGGGGCACGGGGTTCCTGCGCATGGACTCTCCCTTCGCCGGGCGTCTGACCGTCGTGGGAGCCCAGATCTCGTGGCAGCGGATCATCATCATCGTGATTGCCATGGTCGTGCTGACCGCGCTGACGTGGTTCCTCAAGAAGTCCGTGCACGGCCAGGCGATCGAGGCCGTCGAGCAGGACCGCACGGGTGCCACGCTCGTCGGGATCAACCCCAGCGTGGTCTCGATGGTGACCTTTGCGGTGTCCTTCGCGCTGGTGGCCATCTCGGCGGGCCTGGTTGCGCCGATCCAGCTCCTGTCGCCCGCGATGGGCGAGTCGCTGAACCTGATCGTCTTCGCGATCATCATCCTGGGGGGTCTGGGTTCGCTTCCCGGCGCGATCATCGGGGGGTTCGTCATCGCCATCGCTGAGGTGATGGCCTCGACGTACATCTCGGTGGCAGCAGGAGAGGCGGCGGTCTTCGTCGTCCTCATGGGCGTCCTCGCGGTCAGGCCGACGGGACTGTTCGGAACGGTGGAACAGCGATGATGGAGAAGATCAACCCGCGTCTGCTCGGTGTCGCCCTCATCGTGATCGCGCTTGTGGCGGCGCCTCTCGTCCTCAACGGCCAGCCCTACCTGATCCGCGTGGTCACGACGGCGACGATCTACGCGATCGCCGCCTACGGGATGAACATCATCCTGGGCCTGACCGGTCAGCTGTCCTTGGCGCACGGGGCGTTCTTCGGGGTCGGCGCCTACGTCGTGGGACTGCTGACGACCGACTACGACTGGTCCTTCTGGGGCTCCTTCCTGCTCGCGATCGTCATCACCACGGTCCTCGGCTACGCCTCCGGCCTGATCGCGCTACGGACCCAGGGGGCGTACTTCGCGATCTTCACGATGGCCCTCGGCTTCCTCATCTTCATCGTCATCACCCGCTGGGAGTCGGTGACGCACGCTCACTCGGGCGTCAGCGGGGTGAAGTTCCCGGAGAACATCGGGCCCATCGACTTCACGCAACCGACGACGATGTACTACTTCGTGCTGCTCATCCTGGGCGGCGCCGCGTACACCACCCACGCGCTGCTGCGGTCCAACGCTGGCCGGTCCCTGGTGGCCATCCGCACGTCCGAGGACCTCGCCAAGTCCATCGGCGTCAACGTCGCCGTCAGCAAGCAGCTCGCCTTCACCGCGTCAGCAGGTACGGCCGGTCTGGCGGGTGGGTTGTTCGCATCCCTGACCGGCTTCATCGGTCCCGACTCGGCGGCCATCGATGTCACCTTCGAGTTCCTGCTCTTCCTGCTCATCGGTGGCATGGGGACGGTCATGGGACCGATCATCGGGAGCCTGCTCGTGGCCTTCCTCTTCGAGGCGCTGCAGGATCTGCAGTCCTACCGGTTCATCGTCCTGGGGCCGATCATCGTCCTGCTGGTCATCTTCGCGCCGAAGGGGATCGTCGGCTACCTCAACGACCTGATCCCCTCTCACCGCGGGCGGCGGCGGGCTGCACGGCGACCGGAGACCTCCGACGACGAGACACCAGAAGCCCGGAAGACGAATGAGGAGGTGCGCTGATGCTGCTCCAGGTACGCGACCTCAGCAAGACGTTCGGTGGTCTCGACGCGGTCAAGGGCGTCGACCTCGACGTCCCGGAGGGGCAGGTCACGGCCATCATCGGACCGAACGGTGCCGGCAAGTCGACCCTGTTCAACCTGCTCGCGGGCTTCTACAGACCGACATCCGGGACCGTGACCTTCGACGGAGCGGACATCACCGGACAGAAGCCCCACCGGACGGTCCGTGCAGGGATCGCCCGGACCTTCCAGACGACGCACCTCTTCGATGGCGCCACCGTGCTCGAGAACGTCCTGGCCGCCTGTGTCGTACGGGGTCGGTCCAATCCCCTGGACGCAGTGCTGCACACACCGCGGTACCGCCGTGACGAGAAGGCGAACCACGAGAAGTCGATGGAGGAACTGGACTTCGTGGGCGCCGCCCACCTGCGCGACGAACTCGCCTCGACTCTCCCGCAGGAGACACAGAAGCGCATCTCGATCGCCCTGGCCCTGGCCACCGAGCCGCGGCTGCTGCTCCTGGACGAGCCGGCTGCCGGGACGACCGACGAGGAGACCGAGTCCTTCGGCGATCTCATCCGGCAGATCGTCGCGCGTGGGATCTCGGTCTGCCTCGTCGAGCACAAGATGTCCATGGTGATGAACTTGGCCGACCAGATCGTCGTCCTCGACCACGGCCAGCGCATCGCCCTGGGTAGCCCGGAGGAGATCAAGAGGGACCCGCTCGTCATCGAGGCGTACCTCGGGGTCGATACGAGAACGACAGGAGCGCCATCATGATGACCATCACCGGACTCAGTGCCGGCTACGGCGCGGGCAACGTCCTGCACTCCGTCGACGTCACTGCCCCGACGGGTGAGTTGACGGTCGTCCTCGGGTCGAACGGAGCGGGCAAGTCGACGCTCTTTCGCGCCGTCAGTGGAGTGCTCCGACCGTCCGGTGGGCGAGTCGACTTCGCGGGTGAGGACACCACGAGGAGCAGCACGGCTGCGCTGGTGCGCAAGGGACTGGCGCACTGCCCCGAAGGGCGGCACCTCTTCCCGCGCATGTCGGTGGAGAAGAACCTCGTGCTGGGGGCGTACACCGGCCGCCGGCACAAGGACCGCGTCCGAACCCTCTTGGACCGGACCTACGAATTGTTCCCGGTGCTCAAGGACAAGCGGACCCAGTCGGCCGGGTCCCTGTCGGGGGGGCAGCAGCAGATGGCGGCCATCGGCCGCGCCCTGATGTCCGACCCGAGGATGTTGATCCTCGACGAGCCGTCCATGGGGTTGGCACCCCTGATCACACAGCAGGTCTTCGATGCCATCGTCGGGATCAACAAGGAGGGCATCGGCGTGTTGCTGGCCGAGCAGAATGCGACCTCTGCCCTGCGAATCGCCTCGTCGGGCTATGTCATGGCCGAAGGGCGGATCGTCCTGTCCGGCGCCGCCGCAGTCCTCGCGGGGGACCCGGCCGTGCAGCAGGCATACCTCGGGGTCTAGTTGTACCCGGCCGACAGGTTGGTGACACTCCGGTTGGGTCGTTGACGTAAGGGAGGACCCCCGGGTGCGGTGGGTGATGTCTAAGTCGCCGACCGACCGGAGGTCCTCGTGTCCCACAGTAATGCCCGACTGACCGTGCGTGGTCGTCAGTTGTTGGTGGAGCGGGTCTGCGAGCAGGGGTGGGCTGTGGCCCACGCCGCCAAGGCCCAAGGCGTTTCCCGCCAGTGCGCCCACCGGTGGATCAACCGGTTCCGTCAGGAAGGCCCGGCCGGTCTGCACGAGCGTTCCTCGCGTCCGCACCACTGCCCGCGCCAGACCCCGGTCGAAATCGAAGAGCAGATCGTGGCCACCCGCCGCCAGGAACGTCGTGGCCAGGACTGGCTCGGTCCCGAGCTCGACGTGCCCGCCCGTACCGTCTCTCGGGTCCTACGACGCCATGGCGTGCCCTACCTGCGCGAGTGCGACCCGCTGACCGGGGAAGTCATCCGCGCGTCGAAGACCACTGCCGTGCGCTACGAACGCGAGCGTCCGGGCGAGTTGACCCACGTCGATGTGAAGAAGATCGGCAAGATCCCCCACGGTGGTGGGTGGAAGGCCCACGGACGGGCAATGGGTTCCACCGCGGCGAAGAAAAGGGCCCGCATCGGCTACGACTACGTCCACTCGATGGTCGATGACCACTGCCGGCTGGCCTACAGCGAGATCCTGCCCGACGAGAAAGGGCGCACCTGCGCCGGGTTCATCAAGCGCGCAGCCGCGTACTTCGCCGACCACGGCATCACCACGATCGAGCGGGTGATGACCGACAACCACTTCTCCTACCGCAACTCCCACGACGTGCGCGAGGCGATGGAGGAACTGGGCGCCACACACAAGTTCATCCGGCCCCACTGCCCCTGGCAGAACGGCAAGGTGGAGCGGTTCAACCGCACCCTGCAGACCGAATGGGCCTACCGAGAAGTCTTCACCAGCAACGACCAACGCTGCGCTGCCCTTGCGCCCTGGCTCGAGCACTACAACACTGAACGCCGCCACACCGCACTCGGCGGTCACACCCCGACCAGCCGACTGTCACCAACGTGATGGCCGGGTACATCTAGTCGGCCCGGCTCGACCATCCCCTCCCTGGTGGGCGGGACGCTCCCGTCAGCGGCCGAAGACGGGTGGACGCTTCTCCACGAAGGCGCGCGCCGCCTCGACGTGATCGGCGGACAGGCCGCACTCCTTGTGCCGCGGAACCTCGGCGGCCATGGACTCGGACAGCGTCTGCTGCGGTGCCTCGAGCAGGTTGCGCTTGATGTGGGCCAGCGCGAGGGTCGGGCCGTCGGCGAGTCGGCGGGCCAGGACACGGGTCTGCTCGACCAGCTCGTCCTCGGCCACCAGTCGGTTCAGCAGCCCCAGGTCCAGGCTGGCCTGACCGTCCAGACGTGGGTTGAGCATGAGCAGCTCGCGGGCCTTGGCCGGGCCGACGAGGTGGGTCAGGAGCCAGGCGACGCCGTAGTCGCCGGAGAGCGCCACGGCTGCGAAGGCAGTGGCCACGACCGTGCGCGGCGTCCCGATGCGCAGGTCCGCGGCCAGCGCGAGACCCAGACCGGCGCCGGCTGCGGCTCCGGGGAGGGAGGCGATGACCGGTTTCGGGAACCGGTGGATCCGGGCAACGGTCTCCTCCTGGTTCTGCAGCTGCTCGGCCACGGCGACCGGGTCGACCTCGGTGGCCCCGCCCCCTTCGCCGCCCTGCTCGTCGAAGTCCCTGACGTCACCGCCGGCACAGAACGCGCGGCCGGCGCCGGTGAGGACGAGCGCGCGGACCGCAGGGTCCTGCTCGGCCTGCTCCAGGAAACGGCTCAGCCCCTCGAGCATGGGCCGGGACATGGCGTTGCGGCGGTCGGGGCGGTTGAGGGTGATCGTGGCGACGCCCTCGGTGACGTCGTACAGGACGTGGTCGGCGGCGGTGGACGGGTCACTCATGGTGCTCCTCGGGGTGGGGATGGGTGGATGCGGTGTGTCGGGTCAGGGCGACCACGGCGGTCAGGGGGACGAGAGCCAGAACGAGCACGGCCCCGTCGAAGCCGATCACCCCGCCGAGGCCGCCCACGGCGGCCGCGCCGAGGCTCCCGCCCAGCAGGAAGACGAGGGTCAACAGGCCCAGCGCCCCGCCTCGTCCTCGGGTGGGGACCGACTCGGCGACGAGCATCGTCATCGCCGGCTGCCCCAGACCGAAGGAGGTCATCAGCACCAGCGTGGCGAGCACGAGCGGATAGGGCGAGGTGAGCGCGATCCCGAGCGCGGCCAGGGCCAGGGCGGACAGGACGCCCAGGCCGGCGACCCGCTGGGCGTGCGCCGCGCCCAGGCGCAGCAGCAGCGGAGCCGTCAGGCGCGGGGCGAGCAGCCCGAGCGCGGCGCAGGGGATGAGCAGCAGCCCGACGTGCAGGATCGGCCACCCGGCCGCGACGAGGGCCGTGGGGATGGCCACGAGCATGCCGAACCACGACGAGGAGAGACTGACGGCGGTGAGCAGGCTCGTGCGGGCGCCGCTGTCGGTGATCATGGCCAGCGGCAGGACGCCTTCGGGGTGGCGGCGCGCGCGCAGCACGGCGACGGGTGTGGCCGTGAGCAGGGCAACCAGACCCAGGGCGGCCACGACCGGGCCCAGGGTGGCGACCTGGAGGGACAGCACGGCACCGCTGGCCGCGATGGCGATGAGAGCGGCTCCGCCCACATCGAGGGTTGCGCCGGGTTGGCGGGTCGTCGGCAGGTCCCGTCGCACCAGGGGCAGCAGGGCCAGTGCCACGACGGGGATCGCGACAACGGGTCGCCAGCCGAGGGAGCCGACGAGGGCCGCCCCCACGACGGGCCCGAGCACGTTGACCGTGGCCCCCACGGAGGCATACGTCGCCATCGCCCGGGCTCGTCCGTCGCCATGGAAGATCGCCTGGACTGCCGCCAGTGTCAGGGCGGGTACCGCCGCCGCGCCCAGACCCTGCATCACGCGGGCGGTGATCAACGTCGGGAGGCTGTCCGCGAGTGCCCCCGCGCACGCGGCCGCCACCATGACCCACAGGCCCAGGACCAGGGGGGCGCGGATGCCGTGGATGTCCGCGAGTCGACCGAAGATGCCGCTGCCGACGGCCAGGGCCAGCGAGTAGCAGCTGACGACGAGAGCGGCTCGTCCGGGCGTGACGTCCAGGTCGAGGGCGATGACCGGCAGCGACACGGCCACCGCGGCACTGCCGAGCCCCGTCACGCCGAAGAGCGCGGCGAGGGCGGTCGCCAGAGCGCCCCGATGGGCCTCTGCCCGGGGGAGGGCGGACTCGACCATGCGACCTCGCGGAGACTTGAATCTGAATCAGAGTTCAAGTATACCTGTGTTCCACAGGTTGTCCATGTCCCGAAAGGTCCCAGCTGATGGCCCTGTCCTCCTCGCCCATCATGGACGCCGACGACGCACCGCGACGCTCGGCCGTCCTCATCGACTTCGGCGGCGTGCTCACGGTGCCCCTGCGGCAGGCCTTCACCGAGCTCGGTGCCGACCTGGGGGTCGACGCCGACACCGCCCTTCGCGTGCTGGCCACCCACGAGGGCGCCCGGCGCGCACTCGGCGAGCACGAGATCGGACGTCTGGACGACGAGGGCTTCGAGGACGCCTTTGCCGCGGCGCTGACCGACGCCGGCGGACGCGACGTCGAGCCGCGTGGTCTGCTGACCCGTCTGGGTGCCCACATGGAGCTGGATGAGTCGATGATCGACCTGGTGCGCGACCTGCGCGCGGCAGGTGTCCCCGTGGCCCTCGTCTCCAACTCGTTGGGCCGGGACAGCTATGCGCGCATCGACCTCGACGAGCTCTTCGACGTGACCGTGATCTCCGGCCGGGTCGGGGTGCGCAAGCCCTCGCGGCGGATCTACGCCATCGCCTGCGAGCAGCTCGGCGTGGAGCCTGACGAGTGCCTCCTCGTCGACGACCTCGAGCACAACCTCGTCGGAGCCGCCCGGCTCGGTATCGAGGGCATCCACCACCACCGCGCGGACGAGACGATCGTCGCCGTCCGGAAGGCCCTGGGGCTCGCGGTCAACACTCCCACCACCTGACGTCACCCGACGTCTGCACAGATAGGACGGCCACCATGTTCGAACTCAGTGAACGCGGACAGGACTACCGCGACCGGCTGCTCGCCTTCATGGACGAGCACGTCTACCCGGCCGAGTCGGTCTACCGGCAGCAGATGACTGCGGCCGGTGACCCCAACCACCATCCCCAGATCCTGGAGGACCTCAAGGCGGAGGCGCGCCGTCAGGGCCTGTGGAACCTCTTCCACCCGCACCCCGAGTGGGGCCCGGGCCTGACCAACCTCGAGTACGCGCACCTGGCCGAGATCACCGGTCGCAGCATCGAGCTCGCCCCCGAGGCGACCAACTGCAATGCTCCCGACACCGGCAACATGGAGGTGCTCACCCTCTTCGGATCCGACGAGCACAAGGAGAAGTACCTGCGACCGCTCCTCGACGGCGAGATGGCCTCCGCCTTCGCGATGACGGAGCCGGCCGTCGCCAGCTCGGACGCGACGAACATCGAGACCCGCATGGTCCGCGACGGTGACGAGTACGTCATCAACGGTCGTAAGTGGTGGACCTCGAACGCCCTGCACAAGAACTGCAAGGTCATGATCGTCATGGGCAAGACCGACCCCGACGCCCCGACCCACCGGCAGCAGTCGATGATGGTCGTGCCGATCGACACTGCGGGGGTGACGATCGAGCGGGGTCTGTCGGTGTTCGGCTACATGGACCGTGAGGGCCACGCCGAGGTGACCTTCACCGACGTGCGGGTGCCCGTCGACGCCCTGCTTGCCGGTGAGGGGGACGGCTTCATGATCAGCCAGGCACGTCTCGGGCCGGGGCGCATCCACCACTGCATGCGCGCCATCGGCGTGGCCGAGCGTGCACTGGACATGATGATCGACCGGGCGCAGAGCCGCACGGCGTTCGGAGAGCCGATCGCGAACCGGGCCAACATCATGGACTGGGTGGCCGAGGCGCGCATCGAGATCGAGATGGCCCGGCTGCTCACCCTCAAGGCCGCGCACATGATGGACACGGTCGGCAACAAGGTGGCCCGTACCGAGATCGCGGCGATCAAGGTGGCCGCTCCGAACGTCGCGCTCAAGGTGATCGACCGAGCCATCCAGGTGCACGGTGGCGGCGGCGTGAGCGATGACTTCCCGCTGGCCATGTGGTATGCGCACATGCGTACGCTGCGTCTCGCGGACGGGCCCGACGAGGTGCACAAGATGACCATCGCCCGTCGCGAGTACCGTCGGCGCAGTCCCGAGTGGGGGCGGAAGAAGTAAGTGGTCGAGACGAGGGAGAAGCGATGAACGACGTGAGCGAGGGCCTGGACACCCGGGCCATGAGCGAGTGGCTCCAGGGCCTGGAGGTCGGTCTGCAGCCTCCTGTGGACTTCGAGCGGGTCGGCCTGGGGCAGTCCAACCTGACCTACCTCGCCACGGACGCGAAGGGGGCACGGCTCGTCATGCGTCGCCCGCCCCTGGGCGAGCTGCTCGCCTCTGCGCACGACGTGGCCCGGGAGCACCGGATCCTCTCGGCGCTGCAGGGCACCGACGTGCCGGTGCCGTTGGTGCACGGGCTCTGTCAGGACGCGGCGGTCACCGACGTGCCGGTTCTCGTCGTGGACTTCGTCGAGGGGGCCGTGCTCGACGACCGTCGTGACGCCGAGGCGCTCGACCCCGCGGCCCGTCATCACGTCGGCTTCTCCCTCGTCGACACGCTGACCCACATCCACGCGCTCGACCTCGAGCAGGTGGGCCTGGCGGACCTGGCCAGCCACAAGCCGTACGGGGCCCGTCAGCTGCGTCGCTGGTCCCAGCAGTGGGACCTCTCCCGCACCCGCGACCTGCCGGACCTGGAGCGGCTCACCGAACGGCTCGCGGCGCGTGACCCCGGCCCCGGGGAGGTGCGCCTGGTCCACGGGGACAGCCATCTGCGCAATGTGATCATCGACCCGGACGGTGCCGACGTGCGCGCCATCCTCGACTGGGAGCTGTGCACGCTGGGAGACCCCCTGGCCGACCTCGGCACCCTCCTGGCCTACTGGCCGCAGGCCGGTGACCCCCCGACGATGCGCTTCGACGCCTCGACCGTCAGTGGCTTCGCCACCCGCACGGAGCTGGTCGAGCACTACGCGCAGGTCTCGGGCCGGGACGTGACGTCCGTCCCGTTCTGGCACGCGTTGGGGCTGTGGAAGCTCGGGATCATCCTCGAGGGGGTGCGCCGGCGTCAGCTCGACGACCCGCGCAACCTCACGGCGATGGGGGAGATCCCCGCCAAGGCGGTCGACGAACTCGTGGCCTGCGCGCACGTCGTGCTGGACGACGCCGATTAGTCTGTCGACCATGTCCAGCGAGAGCGACACCGCCAGCGCCCCACCGGACCTCGTCGACCCGACGAAGCTGGGCGTGCAACCGCAGACGGCCCGGGGGCAACGCACCCGTAACGCCCTGATCGCAGCGGCTCGCACCGTCTTCGAGCGCGACGGCTACGTCGACTCCCGCCTCGTGGACATCGTCGCCGAGGCGAAGTGCTCGATCGGCAGCTTCTACACGTGGTTCGACAGCAAGGAGGAGGTCTTCGCCGCCGTCCTGCACGAGGCGCAGAGCGAGATGCTCCACCCGGGGACCAACCGGATCGAGACCTCCGACGACCCGGTGGCGATCATCGACGCGAGCAACCGGGCCTACTTCGAGGCGTACCGGCGCAATGCCCGACTCAACCTGCTCCTGCAGCAGGTCTCGGCGGTCGACCCGCGCTTCCGCGAGATGCGCCGCGCGCGGGCCAGCGCCTTCGTCACGCGCAACGCCAGGGCGATCGCCGACCTGCAGGCCCGCGGGGTCGCCGACCGGGCAGTCGATCCCGAGATGGCGGCGAAGGCCCTGTCCGGCATGGTCTCGAGGCTGGCCTACGAGGTCTTCGCTCTGGGCGATCACGGCCCGCAGTCGGACCAGGAGTCCGTCGACGACCTCGTGGGCACCGCCACCCGGTTGTGGACAAACGCCCTGGGCCTGACCGCGCCGGAGCTGCGCGCGGACTGAGTGAGCGCGCCACCACCACGACGTGACGAGGGGGGCCTGCCGCGGCAGGCCCCCCTCGTCACGTCGTGGGAAGGTCACCGGGCGATGGTGACCCCGCCGTCGACGGTCAGGGTGCTGCCGACGACGTAGTCGCCCGCCGTGGAGGCGAGGTAGATCGCTGCGGCGGCCATGTCCTCGGATCGGCCGATGCGGCCGGAGGGGATGTGCGCGGAGATCTCCTCGGCGTGGTCGCGGGCCTCCTTGTTCATGGTCGAGGCGAAGGCGCCGGGGGCGATCGCGCTGACGACGATGCCCTCGGGTGCCAGACGGGTGGCCATCCGCTTGGTGAGGTGGACGATCCCGGCCTTGCTGGCGTGGTACGAGTACGTCTCGAGTGGGTTGAGGGACAGCCCGTCGATCGAGGCGATGTTGATGACCTTGGCCAGGTGCCCGCCGCGCTGGTGACCGGCCAGCAGGAGGGGCTTGGCTGCCTGGGTGAGGAAGAAGGGGGCCTTGACGTTGAGATCCATGACCTTGTCCCAGCCGCTCTCGGGGAACTCGTCGAAGGGTTGGCCCCAGGCGGCCCCGGCGTTGTTGACCAGGATGTCGAGGTGGTCCTCGTGCTCGCCGAAGTCGGCGAGGAGGGCGGCGATCCCCTCGGTCGTGGACACGTCGCCGGGGAGGGCGACGCACCGGCCGAGTGCGGACAGCTCGGCGGCCGTCTCCCGGCAGGCCTCGGCCTTGCGGGCACTGATGTAGACCCGGGCACCCTGGCTGAGCAGGCCCTCGGCGATCATCCGGCCGATACCGCGGGAGCCGCCGGTGATCAGGGCGACGCGGCCGTCGAGGGAGAAGAGGGAGGAGATGTCCATGGAGGGTCCTTCTGTCACGGGGGTGAGGTGGTGGTGCTGCCTCGACCGTAGCGAGACGTGAATCCGGGTTCAAGACTTAGTTGAGGTGGGATTCACGTTGTGGGATGGTGGCCGCAACCATTCGCCGAGCGACGCAGGAGAGTTCATGAGCTGGTCATCGCAGGAGGCCCGTCTCGCCGAGCGACCGACAGGTCGCCCGGACGCGAGCACGTGGGACATCACCACGGTGGAGGTCCCGGACCCCGAGCCGGGACAGTTCCTCGTCAAGGTCGACCTCATCTCGCTCGACCCGGCCATGCGCGGCTGGCTCAACGACGTGCGCTCCTACATCCCGCCAGTCGGCGTGGGGGAGGTGATGCGGGCCTTCACCTCCGGGGAGGTGGTGGCCTCCCAGCACCCCGACTTCGCGGTCGGGGACGCCGTCAGCGGCGTCCTGGGAGTGCGCGAGTACGCCCTGTCCGACGGGAAGGGGGTGACGAAGCTCGATCTCGACGTGGCCCCCGCCGCCACTTGGCTCGGTGCGCTCGGCATGCCGGGTATGACCGCCTACTTCGGCCTCGAGGACGTCGGTCGTGCCCAGCCGGGTGAGACAGTGCTCGTCTCGGCGGCGGCCGGGGCCGTGGGCAGCACGGTCGTCCAGCTCGCCAAGGCCAAGGGGTGTCGCGTCATCGGCGTCGCCGGCGGGCCGGAGAAGGTCGCGTGGTTGCGTGAGCTCGGGTGCGACGAGGCCATCGACCGTCGTGAGGGCAACCTCGTGCGCCAGGTGCGCCGCGCCGCCCCGGATGGAGTGGACGTCTACTTCGACAACGTCGGCGGCGAGCTGCTCGACGCCGCACTGGCCAACCTCGCACGCGGCGCGCGCATCGCGATCTGCGGCGCGATCGCCTCCTACAACGAGGAGTCCCTGCCCCCGGGGCCCAGCCGCTACATGTCGTTGCTCGTCTTCCGCGCGACCATGCAGGGGTTCGTCGTCTTCGACTACGAGGACCGCTACCCCGAGGCGGTCGCCGCCATCGCCCGGCTCGTCGACCAGGGGCAGTTCGTCGCCACCGAGACCACCCTCGTCGGCGGCGTCGCCGGGTTCCCCGAGGCGCTGCTCGGCCTCTTCGACGGGGTCAACACCGGCAAGCTGCTCCTCCAGGCCTGACCACCACTGACCGAAGGACGATTCATGCGCGCCATCCACATCTCCTCCCTCGACGGGCCCGACGCGGTCGAGCTCGTCGACCTGCCCGACCCCGGCGCAGAGGGCCTGGTGACCATCCGGACCCGGGCTGCGGGGGTCGCCTTCCCCGAGCTGCTCCAGACCCGGGGTCTCTACCAGATGAAGCCCGACCTCCCCTTCGTCCCCGGGGCCGAGGTCGCCGGTGTCGTCGAGAGCGCTCCCGAGGGGAGTGGGTTCACACCGGGTGACCGGGTGGCAGCGCTGACGCTGCTCGGCGGGTTCGCGGAGAAGGTCCAGGCGCAGCCGGACCTGACCTTCCCCCTGCCGGACGGGGTCTCCTTCGAGGAGGCAGCGTCCTTCACCTTCAACTACGCGACCGTCTACTTCGCGCTCGTCGAGCGCGGTGCGCTGGCAAAGGGCGAGAGCGTCCTCGTGCACGGCGCGGCCGGTGGTATCGGGACGGCGGCCATCCAGATGGCCAAGGCCTTCGGTGCCGACCGCGTCATCGCAGTGGTTTCCACCGAGGCGAAGGGGGAGGTCGCCCGCGAGGCAGGTGCCGACGAGGTCGTCCTCGCCGACGGCTTCCTCGAGACGATCGGCAAGGCCTGCGTCGACGTCGTCGTCGATCCCGTGGGCGGGGACCGGTTCACCGACTCGTTGCGCTCGCTGAAGGAGAACGGTCGGCTGCTGGTCATCGGCTTCACCGCGGGCGAGATCCCCACGGTCAAGGTCAATCGCCTGCTGCTGAACAACGTCTCCGTCGTGGGGGTGGGCTGGGGTGCCTACGCTTTGTCGCGGCCCGGCCACGTGCGCAAGGAGTGGGAGGCCATGCTGCCGCACCTGCGCAGCGGCGCCCTGCGACCGGTCGTCGGGGCCACCCACGCACTGGAGGACGCGGCGCGGGCGCTGACGTCGCTTGAGGGGCGCACGGTCACCGGGAAGGTCGTGCTCGTGCCATGAGCGCCCTGCCCACCCTGAGCGAGGTCACCCAGATCCGTGCAGCCCGTCGCACCGTCGCGGGCCCGGAGTGGGAGGACGAGAACGGTCACGTCAACGTCCTGCACTTCTACGGCTTCCACAGTCACGCCGCCGACGACGAGCTGACCCGGCTCGGCGTCGACGACGACTACCGCGCCTCCCGTGGATGCGGGGTGTTCAGCGTGGAGCACCACCTGCGCTTCTTCGACGAGGTGCGCATCGGCGAGGAGGTCTCGGCCCACCTGCGTTGGCTGGAGCGCGCCGACAAGGTCTTCCACGCGGTGTCGGTGCTCGTCAACCACACCACCGGACGGGTCGCCAACACGCTGGAGGTGGTCGAGGCGCACGTCGACCTGACGACCCGGCGGGCGCGGAGCATCCCCGACGACCTCGCCGCGCGCATCGACCGGGAGCTCCTGGTCCACTCCGGACTGACCTGGCAGGTCCCACTCAACGGCAGCATGGGAGTGCGCGCACGGCCCTGAGGGTCTCCGGCGGCGGCACGAACTCGGGCCCCACGACCGGGTAGGTCGTGGGGCCCGAGTTCGTGCACCGGGGGCGGCTCAGCTGCTGAAGCGTCCGATCGACTCGGCCACGAGGATCGGCTTGTCGATGCCATCGGCCTCGACCGTGAGCTGGGTGATGACCTTCACCGCGCCGGGGGAGGTCTCCTCGACGCTCATCAGCTTCGCGCGCAGGCGGATGCGCGAGCCGACCGGGAGCGGGTGGATGAAGCGCACCTTGTCGTACCCGTAGTTGAGGCTGTGCGCGAAACCGTCGAAGGCCATCAGCTCCTCGAGGAAGGCCGGGGTGCGCGACAGGCTGTAGAGGCCGTGGGCAATGGTCGAGCCGAAGGGGCTCTGCGCGGCCCGCTCCGGGTCCACGTGGATCCACTGGTGGTCCCCGGTGAGGTCGGCGAATCCGTCGATCGTCGCCTGGTCGACCACGTGCCACTGCGTGGGGCCGAGCTCGACGTCGACGAGCTCCTTGAGGTCCTGCACGGACGAGGGGCGGTGCTGGGCGGTCTGGGTCATGGCAACTCCTGGCGTGTCGGACTGGATCCACCAACCTAATTGAACATGAAGGCGGGTTCAAGTATGGTCGCACCGTCCGGAGTCGTAGATCACAGGAGCTCTCATGACCCAGAACCAGCAGCGCGTCGCCGTCGTCACCGGCGCGGCGCGCGGGATCGGAGCGGGCGTGGCCCGCCGTTTCGCCGCGGACGGGATGGCCGTCGCCGTGCTCGACCTCGACGAGTCGAGCTGTGCAGGTGTCGTCGACGAGATCGCCGGCGCCGGTGGGCGCGCGCTCGCGGTCGGCGCCGACGTCTCCGACCCGGAGCAGGTCGAGCCGGCCGTGCGGCGGGTGGCCGAGGAGCTCGGTGCGCCGACGGTCCTGGTCAACAACGCCGGGGTCATCCGCGACAACCTGATCTTCAAGATGGACGTCGCCGACTGGGACGCGGTCATGGCCGTCCACCTGCGGGGAGCCTTCCTGATGACCAAGGCCGTGCAGTCGCACATGACCCGGGCCGGCTTCGGCCGGATCATCAACCTCTCCTCGACGTCCGCCCAGGGCAACCGGGGGCAGGTCAACTACTCCGCCGCCAAGGCGGGCATGCAGGGCCTGACCAAGACCCTGGCGATCGAGCTCGGCAAGTTCGGGGTGACGGCCAATGCCATCGCCCCCGGCTTCATCGAGACGGAGATGACGGCCGAGACCGCTGCCCGGATCGGGATCAGCTTCGAGGAGCTGAAGAAGATGGCCGGCGATGCCGCTGCCGTCGCACGCACCGGACGGCCGGAGGACATCGCCCACGCGGCGTCCTTCTTCGCCAGTGAGGGGGCCGGCTTCACCACGGGCCAGGTCCTCTACGTCGCCGGCGGGCCGTGCGACTGATGGGCGCGCAGATGGAGATCGCGGGAAGCACGGTCGTCGTCACCGGGGCCGCCGGCGGCATCGGCGCGGCCATCGCCCGGCGTCTGCTCGAGGCAGGTGCCCGTGTCGTGGTCTCGGACCTCGACCAGGAGCGACTCGCGGCGACCGCCGAGCAGCTGGCCGAGGTGGCCGGTGCCGCGGAGGTCGTGTCCGTGGCCGGTGACGCCTCGGCCGACGCCGACATCGAACGGATGATCGCGGCCGCGCAGTCGTCCTTCGGGCCGGTCGACATCTTCTTCGCCAACGCCGGTGTCGGGGACGGCAGCGGGCTGCAGGCCAGTGACGAGCAGTGGCAGCTGGCGCTGGACGTCAACGTCCTGGCGCACGTGCGTGCGGCCCGCCGGCTGGTGCCCGGGTGGCTCGAGCGAGGGTCGGGGTACTTCGTCAGCACCGCCTCCGCGGCTGGTCTGCTGACCCAGATCGGTTCGGCGACGTACTCGGTGAGCAAGCACGGCGCGGTCGGTTTCGCCGAGTGGCTGGCCGTCACCTACGGCGACCAGGGGATCGGGGTCAGCTGCCTGTGCCCGATGGGCGTCGACACCGACATGCTCCGCACCGGGATGACCTCGGGCGGTGGCGAGGGGGGCCGGGTGGCCGCGGCCGCGGTGACCGGGGCCGGGGACGTGCTCGACCCTGCGAGCGTCGCCGACGACGTCCTGGCCGCCGTGCAGAAGGGATCCTTCCTCGTCCTGCCCCACGCTGACGTCCACGAGTTCCTGCGTCGCAAGGTCGATGACCACGACCGCTGGATCGCGGGGATGCAGCGCTACAACCGTCACCTGACCGGAGGTGGGCAGTGAACAACGCCGTACGACTCATCTGGGAGGGGGCCGAGAAGCGCCCCGATGCCCTCGCCCTTCGCGAGGACGACCGCTGCTGGACCTACGCCGAGCTGCGCTGCGGTGTGCAGGGCGCGATGGAGCAGCTGCGTGAGCGTGGGATCGCCGCGGGGGACCGGGTCCTCGTCGTGGTGCCCACGAGCGCGGAGTTCGTGCTGGCGTACCACGCGATCCTGGCGATGGGTGCCACGGCGGTCACCGTCAATCCGCTGTGCACCTCGCGCGAGCTGGCCCACTTCGTCGAGGATGCCGGGTGCTCCGCCGCGCTGGGGTGGCACGAGGATGCGGCAGCGGTGCGGGCCACGGCGACGGACTTCGGGATGGACCTGTGGCTCCTGGAGCCCGGGGCGGTCGCGACAACGGGTGGGGGGAGACCGGCCGAGGTCGACGCCGACGATGCGGCGGTCCTGCTGTACACCTCGGGGACCACGGGAGCACCCAAGGGGGCGGTCCTGACCCACGACAACCTGGTCGCCTGCGGCGCTGCGCTGAACGAGGCGCTCGACCTCAGTCCCGAGGACTCCATGGGTACGGCACTGCCGTTGTTCCACGTCTTCGGCCAGGCCGCGGTGATGTTCACCGCCTACGCGGCCGGTGGTTGCCTCAGCCTGCAGCGTCGGTTCGACGCCGCCGGCCTGCTGCAGATGGCCGCCGACCAGCAGCTGACCGGCATCGCCGGAGTGCCGACGATGTGGAACGCCATGCTGCACGCGGAGACCGACCTCACGGCAGCCGACCTGGTGCGCCTGCGCCTGGCCTGCTCCGGTGGTGCCGCGCTCCCGCTGGAGGTGGCCAAGGCCTTCAAGGACCGCTTCGGCGCGGTCGTCCTCGACGGGTACGGGCTCAGCGAGACCACCGGGGCCGCGACCTTCAACAGCCTCGCGAACCCGCGCAAGGAGATGAGCGTCGGGCGTGCCCTGCCCGGCTGCCGGCTGGCGATCCTCGACGAGGACCGCCGCGAGCTCGCGCCCGGTGGGACCGGTGAGGTCGCGATCAGCGGCCCGGTGGTCATGCGCGAGTACTGGGACCGTCCGGATGCCACCGCGGCGGTGCGCGAGGGGGAGTGGTTCCTCACCGGCGACATCGGACGGATGGACGAGGACGGCGATCTGTGGATCGTCGACCGCAAGAAGGACCTGATCATCCGGGGTGGGTACAACGTCTACCCGCGGGAGGTGGAGGAAGTCCTCTACG
The DNA here is from genome assembly GCF_037198315.1 of Janibacter sp. A1S7. Lineage (NCBI taxonomy): Bacteria > Bacillati > Actinomycetota > Actinomycetes > Micrococcales > Intrasporangiaceae > Janibacter > Janibacter alittae. The sequence goes on from NZ_CP144913.1 coordinate 525,803, forward strand.
GGTACCCCGACATCCGCGAGGTGGCGGTCGTCGGCGTGCCCGACGACCGCCTCGGTGAGGAGATCGCCGCGGTGGTCTCGCCCCAGCCGGGGGCAGACATCGACCCGGGCGAGCTGCGGGCCTGGCTCGAGGAGCGCCTTGCTGCCTACAAGGTTCCCCGCGTCTACCAGCTCATCGACGAGCTGCCCAAGGGACCGACGGGGAAGATCCTCAAGCGTGGGCTCGATCGGGAGTCGATCTCCACCGCCGGTGACCGCCCGTCGCGGGCCACCTCCAGCCACTGATCGAGAGGAGCGACCATGGACTTCGCACTGGATGCCAGGACCATCGAGCTGCGCGAGCGGCTCACCGCCTTCATGGACGAGCACATCTACCCCATCGAGCCCACCTACTGGGAGCAGCTCGAGGCCCAGCCCGGCCGGTGGTCGCCGCCCCCCGTCATCGAGCCGGCCAAGCGGGCCGCCCGTGACCGGGGGTTGTGGAACCTCTTCCACCCGGGTGAGGAGGGCGCCGGTCTGACCAATCTGCAGTACGCCCCGCTGTGCGAGGTGCTCGGTCGCAGCCTGCACATCGCCCCCGTCGCCACGAACTGCGCTGCGCCGGACACGGGCAACATGGAGGTGCTCAGCATGTTCGGCACCCCCGAGCAGAAGGCGCAGTGGTTGCAGCCACTGCTCGAGGGACGGATCCGCTCCGCCTTCGCCATGACGGAGCCCCACGTGGCCAGCTCCGACGCGACCAACATCGAGACGTCGATCGTGCGGGACGGTGACGAGTACGTCATCAACGGCCGCAAGTGGTACATCTCCGGCGCGATGAATCCCGAGGCCACGGTGCTGATCGTCATGGGCAAGACCGACCCCTCGGCCGACCGGCACCAGCAGCAGTCGATGGTCCTCGTCCCCCGCGACACCCCGGGAGTGGACATCCGTCGGGGGATGAAGGTCTTCGGTTACGACGACCGGGACCACGGCGGACACGCCGAGATCGACTTCGTGGACGTCCGGGTGCCCGTCAGCAACCTCATCGGCGAGGAAGGCGGTGGCTTCGCCATCGCGCAGGCCAGACTCGGCCCGGGGCGGATCCACCACTGCATGCGCCTGATCGGCATCGCCGAGCGCTCCCTGGAGCTGATGGTCGAGCGAGCTGCGAGCCGGGTCGCCTTCGGCAGGCCACTGTCCGACCAGGGCGTGATCCGCGACTGGATCGCGGAGTCCCGGGTGCGGATCGAGCAGCTGCGCCTGCTCACCTTCAAGGCGGCCTGGCTGATGGACACCGTCGGCAACAAGGGCGCCCACACCGAGATCCAGGCGATCAAGATCGCGGCGCCCAGCACCGTCGAGTGGATCGTCGACAAGGCCGTGCAGGTGCACGGCGCGGGAGGCCTGAGCCAGGACTTCCCGGTCGCCGAGTGGTACGCCCAGGTGCGCACTCTCCGCTTTGCGGACGGCCCCGACGAGGTGCACAAGAACGCCCTCGCCCGCCACGAGATCCGGAGGATGAGCACCCGTGGTTGATCTACAGCAGCGGCTGGACCAGTTCCTCGCCGAGCACGACCCGACCACCACGGGGGCCCGTGAGTTCCTCGGTGCGCAGCACGACGCCGGCCTCGCCTGGGTCCATTTCCCCGACGGGCTGGGCGGCCTGGGTCTCTCCCGCGGACGCCAGGCCGAGGTCGACGAGCGACTCGAGGCCGTGGGGGCGCCGCGACCGGACGTCGGCCGCAACTCGATCGGTCTGGGCATGGCGGCACCGACGATGCTGGCCTTCGGTACGCCGGAGATGCAGCGACGTCACCTGCGGCCGATCTTCGCCTGCACCGAGATCTGGTGCCAGCTCTTCAGCGAGCCGGGGGCCGGCTCCGACCTTGCCGCCGTCGCCACCCGTGCGGTGCCCGACGGGGACGAGTGGGTGGTCGACGGGCAGAAGGTGTGGACCTCGGGTGCCCACAACGCCGACTTCGCGATCCTCGTGGCCCGCACCGACTCATCCGTCCCCAAGCACGCGGGCCTGACCTACTTCATCGTCGACATGACCGACCCCGGGATCGAGATCCGCCCCCTTCGCCAGATCACCGGCGAGGCCGAGTTCAACGAGGTCTTCCTCTCCGGGGTGCGGGTCCCCGACCGGAACCGGGTCGGTGCCGTCGGCGAGGGCTGGAAGGTCGCGACGACCACCCTGAACAACGAGCGGGTCGCCATCGGTGCCGGCAACGACCGCGAGGCCGGCCAGATCGGCCCGGTCACCGAACGCTGGCGTCGCGATCCCTCGGTGCGCACCCCCGGCAACCACGCCGAGCTCATGCAGTGGTGGGTCCGCACGGAGGTGACCCGGCTGGCCGGCGAGCGACTGCGCCAGGGCCTGGCGGTCGGTCAGCCCGGCCCAGAGAGCTCGGCCATGAAACTCGCGTTCGCCCAGCAAGCGCAGCAGGTCAGCGGGTTCGCCCTCGAGCTCGCTCCGGAGGAGGGGTTGACCTACCACGACTGGAGCATGGTCCGGCCCGAGACGGGGTCCTTCCTCGGCCACGGCCCCGGCTTCCGCTACCTGCGCGCGAAGGGCAACTCCATCGAGGGCGGGACCAGCGAGATCATGCGCAACATCATCGCCGAGCGCGTGCTCGGTCTGCCCCCGGAACACCGCCCCGACAAGGGCATTGCCTTCAAGGACGTGCCACGATGACCGACCTGCTCTACACCGACATCGAGGAGTCGCTGCGCTCCAGCGTCCGATCCTCACTCCAACGGTCCCTCGATGACGGGCTCGCCGCCCGGCTCTACGACGAACCCGACACCGATGTCGGTCCCCTCTGGCGTGGCCTGGCCGAACAGCTCGGTCTGGCCGGACTGCTCGTCCCCGAGCGCCTCGGCGGCTCCGGTGCGGGCCCGCGCGAGGCCGCTGTGGTCCTCGAGGAGCTCGGCCGCAGCGTCGCGCCCGTGCCGTTCCTCACCAGCGCGGTCATCGCCACGTCCGCGCTGCTGTCCGCGGGCGACGAGGAGTTCCTGCCGGTCCTGTCCGCCGGCGAACGGACCGCGGTCCTGGTCCTGCCGTGGACCGCGCGCCGGGGTGCCTGGGCAGCCGTCGACGGCGCCGTCGGGCCGGTCGCCGGTGCAGTGGGCGCTGACCTCTTCCTCGTGCCGGAGCAGGGCGAAGGGGGCGTGACCTCCCTTCGTGCGTACGAGGCCGATGACGTGGAGGTCGAGCCGATCACCTCGCTCGACATGACCCGGCCGCTGGCCCGAGTGGCCACCCGCGGCCAGGGCGCCGAGGTCGCCCGCGGGGCACCGGCCGAGGCCGCGGTCGACGCCGCGCTCGGCGCGGGACAGGCGTTGCTGGCGTCCGAGCAGCTCGGTCTGGCCCAGTGGTGCCTGGAGACGACGGTCGAGTACGCGAAGACCCGCGTGCAGTTCGCCCGGCCCGTCGGTTCCTTCCAGGCGATCAAGCACCGCCTGGCCGACCTCTACCTGCTGCTGGTCAACACCCAGGCTGCCGCTCGGTACGCCGCCGGGACCCTTGCCGACGACGATCCCGATCAGCAGGTGGCCCAGTCGCTGGCGCAGTCCTTCTGCAGCGACGCCGCCGTGCACGCGGCCGAGGAGGCCCTCCAGCTGCACGGCGGGATCGGCATGACGTGGGAGCACCCGGTGCACACCCGTCTCAAGCGCGCCAAGTCCGACCAGCTGGCGCTCGGGACACCGGAGCGGCACCGGGACGACCTCGCGGACCTGGTCGACCTCCCGGCGCCCTGACCGACAGAATCGACACACCCCCGTCCCACCCCAAGGAGTAACCATGCGCGAAGCAGTCATCGTCTCCACCGCCCGCACCCCGATCGGACGCGCCTACCGCGGCGCCTTCAACGACACCCAGGCCCAGGAACTCATCGGCCACGCGGTCCGTCACGCCGTCGAACGATCCGGCGTCGAGGGCGGCCAGATCGAGGACGTCATCGTCGGCGCCGCCCTCCAGCAGGGCTCGACCGCGGCGAACATCGGCCGACAGGCCGCGCTGCGCGCCGGGCTGCCCACCTCGGTCGCCGGCATGTCGGTCGACCGGCAGTGCGCGAGCGGACTCATGGCGATCGCGACGGCAGCCAAGCAGGTCGTCCTCGACGGCCAGCAGGTCGCCGTCGGCGGCGGCGTCGAGTCGATCTCGCTCGTGCAGAACGAGCACATGAACACCTACCGGGCGCAGGACCCCTGGCTCGTGGAGCACGTGCCCGCGACCTACATGTCGATGCTCGAGACCGCGGAGGTGGTCGCGAGGCGCTACGGGGTCTCGCGCGAGGCCCAGGACGAGTACGCCCTGGAGTCGCAGCGTCGCACCGCAGCCGCGCAGGAGGCGGGTGCCTTCGACGACGAGATCGTGGCGCTGCCGACGACGAAGCTGACCAAGGACAAGACCACCGGCGAGGTCGGCTCGGAGCAGGTCACGCTCACCCGGGACGAGGGCAACCGCCCGGGGACGGCGATCGAGGGTCTGGCCGGGCTCAACCCGGTGCTGGCCAAGGACGGCACCGAGGGGTTCACGATCACGGCCGGTAACGCCTCCCAGCTCTCCGACGGCGCCTCCGCCGCCGTGGTCATGGAGGCCGAGGAGGCCTCGCGTCGTGGCCTCACCCCGCTCGGAGCCTTCCGCGGGATGGCCGTCGCCGGGGTGGAGCCCGACGAGATGGGCATCGGCCCGGTCGTCGCGGTACCCAAGCTGCTGAAGCAGCACGGCCTGACCGTCGAGGACATCGACCTGTGGGAACTCAACGAGGCCTTCGCCGTGCAGACGCTCTACTGCCGTGACCACCTGGGCATCGACCCGGCGAAGTACAACGTCAACGGCGGCGCCATCTCCATCGGTCACCCCTACGGCATGAGCGGTGCGCGCATGGCCGGTCACCTCCTCATCGAGGGCAGGCGCCGCGGCGCGCGCTACGGCGTGGTGACCATGTGCGTCGGCGGTGGCATGGGCGCCGCCGGTCTCTTCGAGATCTTCTGAGCCATCCGCGCCGCCGCACGCCACGATCACCCGAGGAGCCACACCCGTGTCCGTCTACGTCGCCAACCGTGGAGAGATCGCCGTCCGGCTCGTCCGGGCCGCCCTGGAGGCGGGGCACGAGGCCGTCGTGGCCGTGACCCGCGCGGAGACGGACTCGCTCGCCGCCCGCTTGGCGACGGCGGTGCACGTCCTGCCCGGTGAGGGCGCGGCCGCGTACCTCGATGCGCAGGCGCTCGTCGCCGGCGCCACCGAGCACGGGTGCACGATGCTGCATCCCGGTTACGGGTTCCTCAGCGAGAGCCCGGTACTGGCCCGGGCGTGCGCGGAGGCCGGTGTGACCTTCGTCGGGCCCGACGCCGAGTTGCTGGAGCTCTTCGGTGACAAGGGGCGGGCGCGGGCAGCGACGGCTGAAGCCGGGGTGCCGGTGTTGCCGGCCACCCCGGTCGGGGTCACCGAGGAGGAGGCGGCCGCGTTCGCAGCGAGCCACCATCCGGCGGGCGTGATGATCAAGGCGGCCGCGGGTGGCGGTGGGCGCGGGATGCGCCCGGTCCCCGCCGGTGAGTCCCTGACGCTGGCCTGGCAGCGCGCCGGCTCGGAGGCCGAGCGCAGCTTCGGCTCCGCAGACCTCTTCGTCGAGCTCTACGTCGAGCGCGCCCGCCACATCGAGGTCCAGGTCGCGGCCGACGGCGAAGGGGGAGTGGTCCACCTCGGTGAGCGGGACTGCTCCCTCCAGCGCCGCTTCCAGAAGGTCGTCGAAGTGGCGCCGGCGCCCGGGCTGCCCGGGGCGGTCCGCACTGCTCTGCACGACGCGGCCGTGCGGCTCATCGCGGGCCGTGGCTACTGCGGGCTGGCGACCGTCGAGTTCCTCGTCGATGCGGACGACCCGAGTCGCTGGTGGTTCATCGAGGTCAACCCGCGCCTGCAGGTCGAGCACCCGGTGACCGAGTGCGTCACGGGAGTCGACCTCGTCCTGGCCCAGCTGCGACTCGCCTCGGGCGAGACCCTCGGGGACCTCGGTCTCGGTGCACCCCCGTCGATCAACGGGTCGGCGGTCGAGCTGCGGGTGGCCGCTGAGCGGATCGGCACGAGCGGCGAGGCGCTGCCGGCCCACGGCGTCGTCGGCAGACTCTCCCTGCCCGCCGGTCCGGGCGTGCGCGTCGACACCCACCTCGTCGAGGGGACCCGGGTGGACGGTGCCTTCGACTCCCTGGTGGCCAAGCTCGTCACGCACGGTCATGGCGGATTCACCGGTGCGCTCCGCAAGGCACGGCAGGCCGTCGTCGAGTGCGAGGTCCGCGGGATCGCGACCAACCTGCCCCTGCTGCACGAGGTGCTCGAGCACGACGATGTCGCGACGTGGGCGGTGACGACGCAGTGGCTCGGGCAGGCCGGCCTTGCCCACGCCGCGCCGAGTGGCGTCGGCGTCGAGGGCGAGGTCCTCGCCGAGATGGCCGGGACGGTCGTCACCGTCCTGGTGGAGGAGGGACAGGCGGTCAACGCCGGGGATCCGCTCGTCGTCCTCGAGGCGATGAAGATGGAGCACCTCCTGCCCGCACCTGCCTCCGGTGTGGTGACGGCCGTGCGGGCACGTCCCGGTGCGAGCACCGTGCCCGACGACCTGCTCGTCCGGCTCCGCCCCTCCTCGCGCCAGTCGGGCGCCGCGGAGGCGGAGAGCGGGCCCGACCTCGACGCCGAGCGCGCCGACCTCACCCGGCTGCGGCAGCGACGCGAACGCCGGTTGGACGAGGCACGCCCGGAGTCGGTCGCCAAGCGCCACGGGCGCGGGCAGCGGACCGCGCGGGAGAACGTCGCCGATCTCGTCGACGAGGGCAGCTTCGTCGAGTACGGCGGCCTCGCGGTCGCGGCCCAACGGGCGCGACGGAGCGAGGAGGACCTCATCGCGAGCACGCCTGCGGACGGGATCGTCACCGGGATCGGCCGGGTCACCGCGTCCACGACCGCTCAGGACACCCGCTGTGCGGTGCTGGCCTATGACTACACCGTCCTCGCCGGCACGCAGGGCTACCTCAACCACAAGAAGACCGACCGTCTCCTCGAGATCGCCGAGCAGCAGCGCCTACCCGTCGTCCTCTTCGCCGAGGGAGGTGGCGGCCGCCCGGGAGACACCGACACGACCGTGGCCAGTGGGCTGGACGTGCCCACCTTCGCCACGATGGGTCGTCTCAGCGGTCTCGTCCCGACGATCGGCATCGCCGCAGGACGGTGCTTCGCCGGCAACGCCGCCCTCCTGGGCTGCTGCGACGTCATCATCGCCACCCGTGACTCGACGATCGGCATGGGTGGTCCGGCGATGATCGAGGGCGGCGGACTGGGCGACTTCGCCCCCGAGGAGGTCGGGCCGATCGAGGTGCAGGGCAGCAACGGCGTCGTGGACGTGGTGGTGCGTGACGAGGCCGAGGCGGTCGCCGTGGCCCAGCAGTATCTCGGGTACTTCCAGGGCGGGCGCGAGGAGTGGACCGCGGCCGACCAACGGGCGCTGCGCCACATCGTCCCGGAGAACCGGGTCCGGGCCTACGACGTGCGAGCGGCGATCACCGCGCTGGCGGACGAGGGCTCGGTCCTCGAGCTGCGCGCCGGCTTCGCCCCGGGGGTCATCACCGCGCTCGTGCGCATCGAGGGACGGCCGATGGGGCTCGTGGCCAACAACCCGCGCCACCTCGGCGGTGCGATCGACGCCCCGGCCGCGGACAAGCTCGCCCGCTTCCTCCAGCTGTGCGACGCACACGGCCTGCCGGTTCTCTCCCTGTGTGACACACCGGGCTTCATGGTCGGACCGGACCACGAGCGGACCGCCACGGTGCGCCACTTCGCGCGGCTCTTCGTCATCGGTGCCCACCTGCGGGTGCCGATCGTCACCGTCGTCCTGCGCAAGGCCTATGGCCTCGGCGCGCAGGCGATGGCGGCGGGCAGCTTCCGGCGGCCGGCGGCAACCCTCGCCTGGCCCACGGGTGAGGTGGGTGGGATGGGCCTCGAGGGGGCGGTGCGCCTCGGCTTCCGACGTGAGCTCGACGCGGTCGCCGACCCGGTCGAGCGCCGCGCCCTGGAGCAACGACTCCTCGCGGACCTGTACGAGCGAGGACGGGCGGTCAACGCCGCGGCCGTCGTCGAGCTCGATGACGTGATCGACCCCGTGGACACCCGGCAGTGGGTCCTCACCGCGATGTCGTCATCGGGCCCGCGAGACGTGCCGACGCGGTACGTCGACACCTGGTGACCAAGGAGCGAGCAGTGAACCACACCCAGCACCTCGAGGACATCCGTCGTCGGCAGGATCGGGTCCGCCCCGCGGGCACGCCCCGCGATGTCGTCCACCCTCTGGGAGACCTCACCGTCCCGGAGTACGTCGACGCCTGGGCGCAGCGGCGGCCGGAGCGCGCGGCCGTGGTCCATGACGACCTCGTCATCGACTACCGGGACCTCGCCGACCGGCACGCCCGGTGGGCCGGCTGGCTGCGGGCGAAGGGGGTGGCGCCCGGCGAGCGCGTCGGCGTGCACCTGGGCAACGTCCCCGAGTTCGTCGTCGCCTTCCTCGGCACGCTACGGGCCGGTTGCGTCCACGTGCCGGTGAACCCGATGTTCCGGCACACGGAGCTCGTCCACGAGCTCGACGACTCCGGGGCGAGCGTCGTCCTGACGAGCGCCGCCCTTGCGCAACGGCTCTGCGACGCCGCGGCTGAGGCGCAGGTGCGCACGGTCGTGGTCCTCGCCGGGGAGGGAGACCCCCTTCCCTGCGTCGACGGTGTCGAGGTGGTGCGCTGGGCCGACACCGCGGCCGCGCAACCGCTGCGCGAACCGGCGCGCGACCTCGACGCGCTCGCCGCCCTCAACTACACGGGCGGGACGACGGGCCTGCCCAAGGGGTGCGAACACACCCAGCGGCACATGGTCTACACGGCGGTGAGTGCCTCGGGAGCCAACGGTCTGGACGGCGCCGACGTCGTCTCGCTGTGCTTCATCCCCGTCTTCTGGATCGCGGGGGAGGACCTGGGCGTCCTCATCCCGCTCGTCATGGGTGGGACGACGGTACTGCTCGAGCGGTGGGACGCGGCCACGGTCGTCGACCTCGTCGAGCGCCATCGGGTGACGACGACCGCCGCCACCGTGGAGAGCTATCTCGACATCCTCGAGGTGCCGGGGGTCGGCGAGCGTGACCTCGACTCCTTCACCGCGCCCATGGCGATGTCCTTCATCCGCAAGCTCACCCCCGAGATCCGTCGACGGTGGTCGCAGGTGGTCGGCCCGGGCTCGGTGCTGCGGGAGGGGTCCTACGGCATGACCGAGAGCCACACCGTGGACGTCGTCCCGTACGGCTTGCACGAGGGAGACCACGACCTGCTCAGCGAACCGGTCTTCTGCGGGTTGCCCGTGCCCGGCACGGACGTGGTCGTCGTCGACCCGGTGACCGCGGAGCCGATGGCCTTCGGCGAGTCAGGGGAGATCCTCCTGCGCAGTCCCTCGGTGATGACCGGCTACTGGCGCAATCCCGCAGCGACCGCAGAGCAGCTGCGTGACGGATGGCTGCACACGGGTGACACCGGTTACCTCGACGAGGACGGCTGCCTGCACTACCTCGCCCGGACCAAGGACATGATCAAGGTGAACGGCATGAGCGTCTTCCCCGCCGAGGTGGAGATGATGCTCGCCAGCCACCCGGAAGTCGCCTCGGTGGCCGTGGTGCCCGCCGACGACGCGGTCACCGGGCAGCGGCCGGTCGCCTTCGTCAGTCTGCGTGACGGCTCGTCGGCCACCGCGGACGTGCTCCAGGAGTGGGCGGGCGGGGAGATGGCCGGCTACAAGGTCCCGCTCGTCGAGGTGCTCGCGCACTTCCCGCTCACCGACACCGGGAAGATCCGCAAGCCGGAGCTCCTCGGACGCGCGGAGGAACTCGCCGCCCGCTCCTGAGGGCCCGACTCCCGTCGTCCCACCGGCGTCTGATGACGCTTGACACGGGAGTTGACTCATCTCAATATGAACTCGAATTACCATTCAACTTAGGAGACTCCATGACTTCACCGACAACGACGTCGGACATGGTGCACGCGCGGGCGACGAAGAAGGCCTTCCTGCGCCTGGTGCCACTGCTGATGGCTGCCTACTTCATGGCCTTCGTCGACCGCACCAACGTCGGGCTGGCGAAGACCTCCCTGGAGCTCGACGCCGGGATCGATGCCGCGGCGTACGGCCTCGGGGCCGGGCTGTTCTTCATCACCTACGCGGCGCTCGAGGTGCCGAGCAACCTGCTCCTGCACAAGATCGGGGCGAAGGTCTGGATCAGCCGGATCGCGGTGACCTGGGGTCTGATCACCATGACGATGATGTTCATCTCCAGCCCGACGGTCTTCTACGTGCTGCGGCTGCTGCTCGGTGCCGCCGAGGCGGGCCTCTACCCGGGGATCCTGTACCTCATCACCACGTGGTTCGCGCAGAAGGACCGGGCCACTGCCGTCGGTCTGATCCTCACCGCGTCGTCCGTGGCCTTCATCGTGGCCAACCCCATCGGTGGCGCGCTGATGAAGATGGACGGTCTCGGCGGTCTGCACGGCTGGCAGTGGCTCTTCGTCCTCGAGGGCATCCCGACGGTCCTGCTGGGTGTGCTGATCTTCTTCCTGCTGCCGGACTCGCCGCAGAAGGCACCGTGGCTCGACGCCGAGGAGGCGGACGAGCTGACACGACGAGCCGTCGGTGAGCAGGGGGTCCACGTCGAGGCCCGACCCGGCGCGATCGTGCGCAATGCCATGGCCAAGCCCTTCCTGCTGACCATCGCCGCGATCTACTTCATGAACCAGATCGCGACGTACGGCGTGATCTTCTTCGTGCCCTCGATCGTCGAGGCGATGGACGTGACCGACAGCTTCATGATCGGGTTGATCTCCGGCGTGGTCGGGATCGGAGCCGTCATCGGTGTCGTCGTCGTCCCGCGCGTGCTCGCGAGGGGCCCCGGCACCGAGGTGCGGCTCATCGGCGTCACGACGGCCGCGGCCATTGCCAGCGCCCTGGCCTTCATCGTCGTGGCCAACCCCGTGGCGCAGATGATCATCCTCAGCCTGACGATGCTCTTCATCGTCGGTGTCCAACCGCTGTACTGGTCGGTCCTCATGGCTCGGCTCGGCGGGGTGGCCGCCGCCGCAGGCCTGGCCTTCGTCAACACCATCGGCCTGACGGGTGCGTTCGTCGGGCCCTACGCCTTCGGCCTGTCGGAGCAGGCGACCGGGTCACCCTCCTCGGGGTTGTGGGTGCTCGTCGGGGCGACAGCGATCGGCCTGCTGCTCGTACCGTTGCTGCGCCGGCGGCTGGCGACCCACGACCGCGCTCACCCCGTGCTCCGGGTCGAGGAGAGCGTGCCCAGCCCCACCTGAGCCACCCATGACGAAGGGAGGTTCCCACCCGCGGGTGGGAGCCTCCCTTCGCCCCGTCATCAGCGGTAGTTGGTGAACTGCAGGGCGACGTCGAGGTCCTTGCCCTTGAGCAGGGAGATGATCTCCTGCAGGTCGTCGCGGGACTTGCCGGTCACGCGCAGCTCGTCGCCCTGGATCTGCGGCTTGATGCCCTTGGGACCCTCGTCGCGGATGATCTTGGAGATCTTCTTCGCGTTGTCCTGGTCGATGCCCTCCTTCGTCGGGCCGGCCAGGACGTACTCCTTGCCCGAGGCCTGCGGCTCCTTGTCGCCGAAGTCGATGTTCTTCAGCGAGACGCCGCGCCGGACCAGCTTGGACTCGAAGACGTCGAGCACGGCCAGGACGCGGTCCGCGCTGCTGGCCTTGATCACGACATTGTCCCCACTCCACTCGATCGAGGCACCGACACCCTTGAAGTCGTACCGCTGGGAGACCTCCTTGGCGGTCTGGTTGAGTGCGTTGTCGACCTCCTGTCGGTCGACCTTGCTGACGATGTCGAAGCTGCTGCTGGCCATGGTGCTCGGGCTCCTCGGGACTCGATTGCGTAGATGCCGGATCTCCTTGCTACCCTTTCATGCGCACACGGCAGGTTGTCCGAGCGGCCAATGGAAACGGACTGTAAATCCGTCGGGTTATCCCTACGAAGGTTCGAATCCTTCACCTGCCACCCACGTGCACGAAGGCCCCCGGGAGCATCCGGGGGCCTTCGTCGTGCTCGTCACCACGCGAGGCCGTCGGTCTCGTCGGCACCGGTGTCCCGAAGCCCCGGGACACGGGTGCGCGTTCGGACGACGTGCGGTCGGTGGCACCATGCGGGCATGGACGTGATCGTGGGCGAGGACGGGCTGGCCCGACCCCCGTGGGCCGGCAGCGACCCCCTGCTGCAGGAGTACTACGACACCGAGTGGGGCATGCCCGTGCACGACGAGCGCGGGCTCTTCGAGAGGCTCAGCCTCGAGGCATTCCAGTCCGGGCTGTCGTGGGCGACGATCCTGCGCAAGCGGGAGAACTTCCGCGCGGCCTTCGCCGACTTCGACCCCGACACCGTGGCGCTCTTCGACGAGGAGGACCGCGCGCGGCTCCTGCAGGACGCGGGCATCATCCGCAATCGGGCCAAGATCGAGGCGACGATCCGCAATGCCGCGGCGACCATCTCCCTTCGTGGCGAAGGGGGTCTGCCTCGCCTGGTCTGGTCCTTCCGTCCGCGGCGCAGCCCGGCGCCACGCACGATGGCGCAGGTCCCCACCACCTCCGACGAGTCGCGGGCGATGGCCACGGAGCTCAAGCGCCGCGGATTCTCCTTCGTCGGACCGACGACGGCCTTCGCGCTCATGGAGGCGGTCGGCATCGTCGACACCCACCTCGTCGACAGCCATCGACGGGGGGCCTCGGGCCTGTGGCGCCCCGACGGGACACCGGTGCAGGATGGCTGACATGAGCCAGACCTTCCGACGCGAGTCGTACCGGCACTGGGTCTGCGTGCCCACGAGATGGAACGACAACGACCAGTTCGGCCACGTCAACAACGCCGTCCACTACTCGGTGATGGACACGACGATCAACAACTGGCTCAAGGCGCACGACTTCGACGTCGCGCAGGGTGGCGGCACGATCAACCTCATCCCCGAGACCGGGTGCCGCTACCTTGCCGAGATGTCCTACCCGGACGTCTTCGAGGTCGGTCTGCGCGCCCTGTCGGTGGGGCGCACCAGCGTGCGCTGGGAGTGCGCACTCGTGCGGCAGAGTGACGGCGTCCTGGTCGCACTGGCCACCTCGGCCCATGTCTTCGTCGACGCGACGACCCGGCGGCCGACGTCCATCCCGGCCCACCTGCGACGGCACGCGGAGAAGCTCGTCACGGACGTCCCGGCGCCGTGAGTTGACGGCCCGACCCGACGGAGCGCGACGGCAGGCCACCGATTTCATGAGTTGAGGGTGGGCCGTGTAATCTCTCCCGAGGTTGTCACCGTGGCGCAGGCGCCGCGGAGGGCATGCCCCCTTAGCTCAGTCGGCAGAGCGTTTCCATGGTAAGGAAAAGGTCGTCGGTTCGATTCCGACAGGGGGCTCGGGTCCGGCCCGTGCCGTGCACAGGTCGACCGCCAAGGCGGGGTAGCTCAGCTGGTTAGAGCGCACGACTCATAATCGTGAGGTCGGGGGATCGAGCCCCCCTCCCGCTACGCAAACCCCACGGTGCGCCTCGACCGCTCGATTTCCGGTCCGGGCGCATCGTGGATTAATCTTGTGCGTCGATGTGTTGTGTCCGCTGACGTGGGCATGCACCGCGTACCTCCCGCCAGCGCAGACCGGCGCGGGCGAGTACCACCGATGAAGTGTTGAGAGCAGGTTCCTACCGTGGCCACGAAGAGCGCCGACGTCCGCCCGAAGATCACCCTGGCGTGCACGGAGTGCAAGGAGCGGAACTACATCACCAAGAAGAACCGCCGCAACAACCCCGACCGGTTGGAGCTGGCGAAGTTCTGCCCGCGCTGCCGCACCCACACGCCGCACCGCGAGACCCGCTGAGGTCCAGCGCCCCGCACCAGCACGGAAGCGGCCGCCGAGCACTCGCTCGGCGGCCGCTTCCGTGCTGCTCGGCGCCGTCCGGCCTCCCTGCCGACTCTGCCCGGGCTGAGTCGGTAGGGACGTGAACGTGCCGGGGCTCCTCAGCCCGACCCCACCTGCCTAGACTGACCGACATGGCCGTGAACGAGAACTTCCTGGGGCGCAGCTATCCGCCCACCCCACCCTTCGCCGTCGGGCGCGAGCACATCCGCGACTTCGCCGAGGCCGTGGGCGCGAGCGACCCGGTCCACCACGACCTCGAGGCGGCTCGTGCAGCCGGGTACACCGACCTGGTGGCCCCGCCGACCTTCGCGGTCATCCCCGGCCAGCGCACCGACCGACAGTTCGTCGCCGACCCCGAGGCGGGCGTCGACTACACCCGCGTCGTGCACGGTGAGCAACGCTTCACCCACCACCGCCCGATCGTCGCCGGTGACGAGCTGCGGGGGATCCTGCACATCGACTCCGTCCGTGCCGCCGGTGGCCACCAGATGGTCACCATGCGCAGTGAGATCATCGACGCCGACGACCAGCCGGTCTCGACGAGCCGGTCCACGATCGTCATCAGGGGAGGGGAGTGACCATGAGTGAGCAGACCCTGCGTCAGTTCGCCGACGTCAGCGAGGGCGAGAGCCTGCCCTCCCGCAGCATCCCGGTGACCCGGGCCACCCTGGTCCACTACGCGGGCGCCTCCGGCGACCGCAACGTCATCCACTGGGACGAGCGGACCGCCACGTCCGTCGGGCTGCCCGACGTCATCGCCCACGGGATGTGGACGATGGGGGCCGCCATCCAGCTCGTCACCGACTGGGTCGGGGACGCGGGCCGGATCCTCGACTACGGCACCCGCTTCACCAAGCCCGTCGTCGTACCGCACGACGGCGGCACGAGCATCGACGTCACCGGCACCGTCAAGTCCCTCGACGCGGAGACCAAGCAGGGTGTCGTGGAGCTCACCGTGACCAGCTCGGGTGAGAAGGTCCTGGGCCGCTGCCGCGCGACCGTGCAGCTGGGCTGATGACGGCACCCCAGCACGGCGCCGAGCTGGCGCCGCTGACGACCATGCGGGTCGGCGGGCCTGCCACCGCACTGGTCACCGCGGAGACGGCCGAGGAGGTCGTCGAGGCGGTGCGGGCAGTCGACGAGGCGGGGACCCCCCTTCTGCTCGTCTCCGGAGGGTCGAACCTCGTGATCGCGGACGAGGGCTTCAACGGCACCGCCGTGCGCATCGCGACGAAGGGGGTCCGAGCCGCCCACCCGGCAGACGGCACCGTCGAGGTGACCGTCGCCGCCGGTGAGGTCTGGGACGACGTCGTCGCCCGAGCCGTGGCCGAGGGCTGGTCCGGCGTCGAGGCGCTCTCCGGGATCCCCGGACTGACCGGGGCGACGCCCGTGCAGAACGTCGGCGCCTACGGCCAGGAGGTTGCGCAGACGATCTCCCGGGTCGTGGCGTGGGACCGCGAGGAGATGCGGGAGCGCGTCTTCACCAACGACGAGTGCGGGTTCACCTACCGCAACTCCATCTTCAAGGCCACGGGTCGGTACGTCGTGCTTGAGGTGACCTTCCGGCTCGGTCTCGGTGGCCTGTCCGCACCGATCGCCTACGCCGACCTGGCCACCCACCTGGGGGTGGAGCAGGGCGAGCGGGTGTTGCTGGCGCACGCCCGCGCCGCGGTGCTCGCCCAGCGTCGCAAGCGCGGCATGGTCCTGGACGCCGACGACCACGACACGTGGAGCTGCGGGTCCTTCTTCACCAACCCCATCCTGCCGACGGGGGAGATGGACGCGCTCCTGGCGCGGGCCGTCGAGCGACTCGGGCCCGCCGGTCCGGTGCCACCGACCTTCCCGGCAGGTCAGGGCCGGACCAAGACGAGCGCGGCGTGGTTGATCGACAAGGCCGGCTTCACCAAGGGTTACGCGATGCCCGGGCCGGCCGCGCTGTCGACGAAGCACACGCTGGCGGTGACCAACCGTGGGGACGCCACCGCAGCGGACGTCGCGGCCCTGGCCCGAGAGGTCCGTGACGGCGTGCAGACGGCCTTCGGGGTCACCCTGGTCAACGAGCCGGTCTTCGTCGGCCACTGCCTCTGAGGTCCGCCCTCGGTCCGCAACCGTTCGGGATCGTGCGGAGTTGACGTCACGGCGAAGGGGGCGCCGCCAGCCACGCGTCGATGTCGGCCATCGCCGCGGTCACCACGTCGGCCGGAGCCGCGCTGGCGCGGAAGGAGCTGCGGGCCAGCTCCGCGATCTGGGCATCGTCGAGGCCGTGGACCGCACGCGCGGTCTCGTACTGGTCGAGCAACCGCGAGTCGAAGAGCAACGGGTCATCGGCGCCGAGGGCGATCGTCGCGCCGGCGTCGATGAGCGTGCGCAGCGGCACCTCGTCGAGGGCGTCGTAGACACCCAACGAGACGTTGGAACCGGGGCAGACCTCCAGGGCCACGCCCGCCTCGACGACGGCTGTCAGGACCCTCGGGTCCTCCACGCTGCGCACCCCGTGCCCGAGGCGGTGGGGGCGCAGTGCCGCGAGGGTCTCGACCACCGCGTCCGCACCGAGCAGCTCACCAGCGTGCGGCACGAGCAGCAGACCGGCATCCTCGGCGATGCGGAAGGCCTTCGTGAAGTCGGTCGTATCGGCCCGTCGCTCGTCATTGGACAGGCCGAAGCCGAGCACCCCGCCGGGGCCGGCCAGGTTCTTGGCCAGACGCGCGAGGGTGCGCGCCTCGAGCTGGTGCCGGGTGCGGCTGGCAGCCATGAGCACCCCGACCCGGGCCGAGCCGCTCTCCGCGGCGGTGGCGTTCACCGACGCGGCCTCGTCGAGGACGATCTCCATCGCCGGGGTGATGCCGCCGACGAAGGGGGCGTAGGAGGTCGGGTCGACCTGGATCTCCAGCCAGTGGGAGCCCTCCGCCCCGTCGTCGAGAGCGGCCTCGCGCACGACCCTGCGCATCGCCTCCTCGCCGCGCACGACGTGCCGGGCGGAGTCGTAGAGCCGCTGGAAGCGGAACCACCCGCGCTCATCGGCCGCGGACAGCAGCGGCGGGTAGCCCTCGTAGAGCACGCGCGGCAGGCGCACTCCCTGCTCCGCCGCCAGGTCGCGGACCGACTGCACGCGCATCGAGCCCGTGAAGTGGAGGTGCAGGTGGGCCTTGGGCAGCTCTCGCAGGTCCCGCAGGTCCCGGCCGGAGCCGGTCAGCTCTGCTCTCCGTCGCCGGTCTCCTCGTCGAGGAGGTGCACGGCTGCCTCCTCCGCCGACGCGGCGCCCCCGTCGATGCCGACGTCCTCGGCCCACAACTCCTTCTCGGTGTCCTCGCCGACGCCTGCGTCGTCGCTCGCGAGCCGGCCGGAGCGTTGCCCACCGACCTCTGGGCCACCCGACCAGTCCTGGTCCGCGGGGATCGAGTCGGGGTCCGCGCCACCGACGCGGTCCTCGTCGAGCCCCGACTCGTTGTCGGGGGCGCCTGCGGCCGAGTTGGGATCCGGCAGCTCCTGCTTGATGCGCTCGTCGATCGTCTCGTCCTGGGTCTGCTCGGTGGCCGTCGTGCCGTGGGCGAGCGACCCGCGTGGCGAGTCCGGCGGGGAGTAGCTCGTGTCGACCACGTCCGGCGTCTCCTGCTCACCGGACCCCGTCATGGCGGTCTCGGGATCGAGCTGGTCCTCGTCGTCGAGGCTGTAGCTCGTCAGGTCGGTGTCGAGGTTCTCGGACTCGGACATGCGGACTCCTTCTAGTCGCGTGCGGTCAGCTTCTCCGTCGCCGCGAGGAGCACGCAGGTCGCGACGGTCTCCATCGCCTCGGTCAGCTCCTCCATCGGCGGCATCGTCGGGGCCAGTCGGATGTTGGTGTCGTCGGGGTCGTCACCGTAGGGGAAGGACGCGCCCGCCGGCGTGAGCGAGAGCCCGGCCTCCTTGGCCAGGGCCACCACGCGCGAGGCGGTGCTGGGCAGGACGTCGAGGTTGACGAAGTAGCCCCCGGCCGGGGCGTTCCACGTGGCCACCGCACGCCCACCCAGTCGCTCGGCGAGCACCCGGTCGACCTCGGCGAACTTCGGCGCGAGGATCTCGCGGTGCCTGTCCATGTGCGCCCGCACACCATCGGCGTCACCGAAGAACTCGACGTGGCGCAGCTGGTTGACCTTGTCCGGGCCGATCGAGCCCTTGCCGAGGTGGGTGAGGTACCACGTCACCTGCTGGGGCGAGGAGGCGAGGAAGGCGACTCCGGCTCCGGCCCAGGTGACCTTGGAGGTGGATGCGAACATCACCGCGCGGTGCGGGTTCCCCGCCGAGGAGGCCAGCGACAGGATGTCTGCACTCTTGGTCTCGGCCTCGGTGAGGTGGTGGATCGCGTAGGCGTTGTCCCACAGGATCTTGAAGTCCGGGGCGGCCGTCTCCATGGCGGCCAGCCGGCTGGCGACCTCCTGGGTGCAGGTCGCGCCGGTGGGGTTGGCGTAGGTGGGCACGATCCACATCCCCTTGACGGACGGGTCCGAGGCGGCGATCCGGGCGACCGCGTCCACGTCCGGTCCGTCCGGGGTCATCGGGACGGTCACCATCTCGATGCCCAGGTCCTCGAGCAGCCCGAAGTGGCGGTCGTAGCCGGGAACCGGGCAGATGAAGGTGACCTTCTCCTCCTGCACCCACGGGCGCGGGGAGTCGATGGCACCGAAGAAGAGCAGGTCGACCAGGACGTCGCGCATCATCGTCAGGGAGGAGTTGCCACCGGCGATGAGCTGGTCGACGTCGACCCCGAGCAGCTCGGCGAAGATCTCACGCAGCTCGGCGAGCCCGTCCAGGCCGCCGTAGTTGCGCACGTCGGTGCCCGAGCGGTCCGTCGTCGAGCGCGGCAGCGAGAGCATCGCGTCGGCCAGGTCGAGCTGGGCCGCGCTCGGCTTGCCGCGGGTCACGTCGAGCGTCACGCCCTTCGCGGCCTGGGCGGCGTGGGCATCGCGGAGGCCCGTCGCGAGGGAGTCGAGCTCCTCGACGGACAGATCGGGCAGGGGGCGAGCGTCATTCGCGGAAGTCACGGCGGCCAGTCTTCCACTTCTGCCGAGTTCGCGGTGCGGGTGTTCGGTGACGTACAGTTGTTCCTCGGTTGACTTCGGCCAGACTGTCCGGCGTGCCCGCACGCGGACGTCGACCCGGGTCAGCCACGGATCGTCGCCCCAACCGTGGCGGTCCGAAGGGCAGTGGCTCAATTGGTAGAGCACCGGTCTCCAAAACCGGCGGTTGGGGGTTCGAGTCCCTCCTGCCCTGCGTTGCACGCCTGGCAACACCCGCAGACGTGCAGAGCACGACGACCCGGACGAGAAGAGATGACGTGAGCCAGCTCGGAGCGCAGCCGACCAACGCGCGGCGCGGCCAGAAGGGCGGCAACCCCATCTCGCGGCTGTTCGGTTCGGTCGGTCTGTTCATCGCCCAGGTCATCGACGAGTTGCGCAAGGTCGTCCGGCCGACGCGGTCGGAGCTGATCAACTACACCTTGGTGCTGATCGTCTTCGTCGTGGTGATGATCGCCTACATCTCTGGCTTGGATGCGGTGTTCACCCGGGCCGTGCTCTGGGTGTTCGGCGGCTGACGCCGCCACCACCACGCCGCATTACCGGGCGCCCCGAGCGCCGTCGATCGAAGTCGAAGTGAGGAAATCAGGTCATGTCCGACCAGGCTCAGACCCCCGATCCCCAGGAGACCGAGGGCTCGAGCGCGATCGCTGCCGAGCAGGCCGAGCGAGCCGCTCAGCCCCCGGCCGACCTGCCCACCGCGCAGGAGGCGGACGATGCCCGTGCTGCCGAGGAGTCCCTCGAGGAGGTCTCCGAGCAGCCCACCGATGCAGCAGGGGTCGACGCCGCGGACGGCGACGACGAGCCTGCTGCCGCCGCGCCGGTGACCGAGGACGAGGACGGCGACCTGCTGCCCGAGGACACCGATGACCCGGTCCAGGCCTTCAAGGACGACCTCGCCTCCAAGTGGGGTGACTGGTACGTGATCCACACCTACGCCGGCTACGAGAACCGCGTGAAGCACAACCTCGAGACGCGCATCGCGAACCTCGACATGGAGGAGTACATCTTCGAGGTCGCGGTGACCATCGACGAGGTCACCGAGATCAAGAGCGGCCAGAAGAAGACGCGCAAGCAGCCGCGCATGCCCGGCTACTGCCTCGTGCGCATGGACCTCACCGACGAGTCGTGGGGCGCCGTTCGGCACACGCCGGGCGTCACCGGCTTCGTCGGCAACGCCCACAACCCGGTGCCGCTGGGCCTCGACGAGGTCTTCACGATGCTCAAGCCCGCTGATCTCGACAAGCCCGCCGCCGCGGCCGCGGCCGGCACCCCGGCCAAGGACGGCCAGACCGCCTCGGCTCCGATCGATGTCGACTTCGAGGTCGGGGAGTCCGTCACCGTCATGGAGGGCCCGTTCGAGACCATGCCCGCGACGATCTCCGAGATCCTCCCCGAGGCCCAGAAGTTGAAGGTCCTCGTCTCCATCTTCGGCCGGGAGACCCCGGTCGAGCTCGGCTTCAACCAGGTGGCCAAGCTCTGATCCCCGGGGGTGGCAACCCCCGGATGGTCAGGAATCCATTGCAACCGGGTCATCGCCCACGGCGTGGGCCCACACGACGAAAGTAGGAACGCAGCATGCCTCCCAAGAAGAAGATCGCCGGCTACATCAAGCTCCAGATCCAGGCGGGCGCGGCCACCCCGGCTCCGCCGGTCGGTCCGGCGCTGGGTCAGCACGGCGTCAACATCATGGAGTTCGTCAAGGCGTACAACGACGCCACGGCGGACATGCGTGGCAACGTCGTCCCGGTCGAGATCACCGTCTACGAGGACCGGTCCTTCAGCTTCATCACGAAGACCCCGCCGGCCGCCGAGCTGATCAAGAAGGCAGCGGGGGTCAAGAAGGCCTCCGGCGAGCCGCACAAGACCAAGGTCGGTAAGCTGTCCAAGGACCAGATCCGCGAGATCGCCGAGACCAAGATGCCCGACCTCAACACCCTCGACCTCGACGCCGCGATGAAGACCGTCGCCGGCACCGCGCGTCAGATGGGCATCGAGACCGAGCTCTGACGACGGGCGCCGGGGAGGTCGGCCGCATGGGTCCCACGTTCAGCGTGGGCGGAACGAGCGGTCGACCGAAGCGGAGCCCGAGGACGAGCGAGAGAATGACCGTGCTCGAACCCGACCATTCGGGTGACAGCCGTGGGAGGGCCGGCGCTGGCCCCGACCACACCTCCATCACCACCAAGGAGCACTCATGAAGCGCAGCAAGGCCTACCGCGCCGCAGCGGGCAAGATCAACGAGGACGTCGTCTACGGCCCCCTCGAGGCGATCCGCCTCGCCAAGGAGACCGCACGCACCTCGTACGACGAGACCGTCGAGGTCGTCTTCCGCCTCGGTATCGACCCCCGCAAGGCCGACCAGATGGTCCGCGGCACGGTCAACCTGCCCCACGGCACGGGCAAGACCGCCCGGGTCCTCGTCTTCGCCAATGGCGACAAGGCGGACGCCGCCCTCGCGGCCGGCGCCGACCACGTGGGTTCCGACGACATGCTGGAGAAGGTCCAGGGCGGCTGGATGGACTTCGACGCCGTCGTCGCCACCCCTGACCTCATGGGCAAGGTCGGTCGTCTCGGCAAGGTCCTGGGCCCGCGCGGCCTGATGCCGAACCCGAAGACCGGCACCGTCACGATGGACACGGCCAAGGCCGTCTCCGACATCAAGGGCGGCAAGATCGAGTTCCGCAACGACAAGCACGCCAACCTCCACTTCATCATCGGCAAGGCGAGCTTCGACGAGAAGGCGCTGGTGGAGAACTACCAGTCCGCGCTCGACGAGGTCCTGCGGCTCAAGCCGTCCGCCGCCAAGGGTCGCTACATCTCCAAGGCGACCCTGAGCACGACGATGGGTCCGGGCATCCAGCTCGACGCCTCGCGGACCAAGGACCTCCTCGAGGAGTCCACCCCGGTTGCCCTGGAGTCGGCCGCCGCAGAGTGAGACCCGGTCCGCCCTGACGAAGGGGGCGCCGGTCCCGATCGTGGGATCGGCGCCCCCTTCGGCGTCTCCATCCGGTGGCACACGCGGTGTGCACGGCGCGCTCAGGTGCCGCCCAGCCCGGGTGGCCACCCTGAGGGGGCACGGCCGCGCGACGGCCATCCACGACGAAAAGGACGATCCGACGATGAAGAGAACGACGACCGCGACACTCATCGGCGCGGCAACGCTCATCGCACTCGCAGGGTGCGGCAGCTCCGGAGCTGCCGTCAGCGAGGGTGACAGCGTCGAACTGGACGCGCTCAGCACGGACGTGGACGCGGCGATGAGGGACGCCGGGACCGGGTCGATGAAGGCGGAGTCCGACGGTGTCGAGCTCGAGGGGGACTTCCAGCTCGGGAAGACCGAGGCGGCCAGCGTCACCGGCACGACGGGAGGACAGCCCGTCGACCTCCGGGTGGTCGACGGGGTGCACTACCTCAAGGCGCCCTCGCCCGAGGTCACGCAGAAGGGCAAGACCTGGATCAAGGCCGACCCGGAGAGCAAGAAGCCGCAGGATCAACAGCTCGCCAGCTCGATGACGGCCATGACCGACCTGAGGAACCCGCTCGCTGCGATCGACGGTGCGGAGGACGCGAAGGCCGAGGTGACGAAGGTCGAGGACGACAGGGTCACCTACGAGATCGCCCTGTCGAAGAAGCAGATGGGCGCTGTCCTCGAGCAGCAGGCCAAGGACGCCGGGGACGAGCAGGGGGCCGCGATGGCCGCCCAGCAGGCCCGGAAGACCACGACGACGCTGGTCGTCGACAAGGGCGACCTCCCGGTCGAGGCCACGACGAAGGCGGGTCAGGCCACGCTCGACGTCGCCTACTCGAGTTGGGGTGAGGACGTCTCCGTCGAGGCCCCGCCGAAGGGCACGGTAGGCACCCTGGAGGTGCCCACCCGGGATGGGCCCCCCGGCTCCGGCTCCTCGTCCTCGCAATGACGACTCGGGGCCGCCGGACCCGTTTTGACCAGCGGGCCGGCGGCCCCTATCGTTGATCCCGACCACTGACCGCCGGTTGTTCCTGCCCATCGGGAAGGAACTGAAGGTTCCGCCACGAGCGGGCGACCAGCGCAGGCCACGATTTGCGAGCCACACCATGCGTGTGCGCCTTGTGCCCCGTGCCCTGTGCCGGGGCTCTTCTCTTGTCCGGGCCGACCCGGTGGCACCACACGAGAAGGGAGGCCCGCATGGCGAACGCTCAGAAGGACGCCGCCATTGCCGAGCTGACGGAGAAGTTCCGCAGTTCCGGTGCGGCCGTTCTCACGGAGTACCGCGGTCTGACCGTGGACCAGCTCGCGCAACTGCGCAAGAACCTCCGTGGCAACGCCACCTACTCCGTGGTGAAGAACACGCTGACCGCGCGCGCTGCCAAGGAGGCGGGCGTCGAGTCCGCTTTCGAGGGCCAGTTCGTCGGCCCGAACGCGATCGCCTTCGTCGAGGGCGACCCCGTCGAGGCTGCCAAGGGTCTGCGTGACTTCGCCAAGGAGAACCCCCTCCTGGTGATCAAGGGCGGGATCTTTGACGGGAACCCGCTCTCGCCGGAGCAGATCGACCAGCTCGCGCAGCTCGAGTCGCGCGAGGTGCTCCTGGGCAAGCTTGCTGGGGCCATGAAGGCCCAGCTGTCCCAGGCCGCTCAGCTCTTCAACGCACCGCTGTCGCAGACCGCTCGGGTCGTCGATGCGCTGCGCCAGAAGGTTCAGGAGCAGGGACCGCAGGAGTCGGCCGCCGAGGCCGAGCCTGCCACCGAATCCACCCCCGAGGGTGGCGACGAGGCCTGAGGCGCCACGCCTTGAGCCCAACCACATCACGCCACTCACGGCGCAAACTCAGCAGAAAGGACGCCCATCATGGCGAAGCTCAGCACCGACGAGCTCCTTGAGGCCTTCAAGGAGATGACCCTGATCGAGCTCTCCGAGTTCGTCAAGCAGTTCGAGGAGACCTTCGAGGTCACCGCCGCGGCGCCGGTTGCCGTTGCGGGTGCCGCCCCGGCGGGCGGCGGCGACGACGCCGACGCAGCCGAGGAGCAGAGCGAGTTCGACGTCATCCTCACGGCTGCCGGCGACAAGAAGATCCAGGTCATCAAGGAGGTCCGCGCGCTCACCAGCCTCGGCCTCAAGGAGGCCAAGGACCTCGTCGACGGCGCTCCCAAGCCGATCGTGGAGAAGGTCGACAAGGACGCGGCCGACAAGGCCAAGGAGGCCCTCGAGGGGGCCGGCGCCACCGTCGAGCTCAAGTGATCCCTCCCCGTCACTGACGGGGAACCACGGATCTGCCGCAGGGCGGGTCGCACCGAGGTGCGACCCGCCCTGCGTCGTGTCCCGCGGACGTCAGAGCAGGGGGCGCCAGGGGGAGAGGATGCCCTCGGTGACCCGGTTGATCATGGGCCGCGCCGT
Organism: Janibacter sp. A1S7; assembly: GCF_037198315.1. Lineage (NCBI taxonomy): Bacteria > Bacillati > Actinomycetota > Actinomycetes > Micrococcales > Intrasporangiaceae > Janibacter > Janibacter alittae. Next base: position 550,195 of record NZ_CP144913.1, read on the forward strand.
CCACTCCTGGAGTGTCAGCTCGGTGCAGGTGCCGGAGTCCAGCTCGAAGACCCGCTCGAGGTGGGCGGCGACCTCGGGGTCGAGGATCTCCATGTTGACCTCGAAGTTGCCGGCGAGCGAGAGACGATCGATGTTGGCCGTGCCGATCGTCGACCACACCCCGTCGATCGTGGCGGTCTTCGCGTGGACCATGGCGTTCTCGAAGCGCAGCAGCCGCACGCCCGCCTCGAGGAGGGTGTGGTAGCTCACCCGGGAGAGCCAGTCCGCGACGATGTGGTTGCTGTAGTGCGGGACGATGATCCGCACGTCAACGCCGCGCAGGGCCGCGTTGACGAGGCTGCGGGTGAACGCCGCGTCGGGGATGAGGTAGGCCTGCGTCAGGTAGATGTGGTGCTGCGCCCGGTCGATTGCCTCGAGGTACATGTTGCGGATCGGGTAGACGTGGTCGGTCGGCACGTTGCGGTGCACGCGTGTCGTGCGGCTCCACGTGCGTCGGCGGGGCTGGGGGAGTACCGGTCGGCCGTTCTGGTCGTTCCAGTAGTCGACGAAGGCGTTCTCGAGCTCGACGACCATCTCGCCGGCGAAGCGGGCGTGGGTGTCGCGCCACTTCGTCGCGTAGAGGCCGCCGATGTTGTAGCCGCCGACGTAGGCGGCCGTGTCGTCGACGACGAGCAGCTTGCGGTGGTTGCGGCCCCAGTTGTGCGGCATGAAGAAGGTCGGGCCCCCGGAGACCAGGGGGTGGCGCAGCACGTGGATGCCGTCGGGCAGCGATGCGTAGAAGGACGGCGGCACCACCAGGTTGGCGAACTCGTCGAAGACCACGTACACCTCGACGCCGCGCTCGTGCGCGGCGACGAGGGCATCGCGGAAGCGTTCCCCGACGACGTCGCCCTTCCAGATGTAGGACTCGAAGAAGACGCGTTCCTTCGCCGCGGCGATGTCGGCGAGCATGTCCGCGAAGAGGTCCTCGCCGTAGGTGAAGATGCGCACCTCGCCCCCGGGGACGGGCAGCGCACGGGCGGGGGCGCGCGGGAACTCCCGGTGCGGACGGTCGCGGCGACGGATGGAGTCGAACGCGAGCAGCCCTGCGGCCGTGACCAACTGGGTGCCGAGAGCGGCGGCGGCAGTCCGTCGTACCCAGCGACCGGCGCTGCGCCTGCGACGACGCCGGAGAGCGGCTCGGGGGTTCATGGGGGCCACCCTAGGCGGAGGGCGAAGGGGGTGGTGGGCCACAACATGGGCGCGACCCGCCGCGCGGTCCCTTGACGTCGCCCGCGTCGTCGTCCATTCTCATGGCGTCGAATCATCTGGCGACGCGCCGTCCGGCGCGCACCGTCATGGACCACCCTCGAGCCGTCGGCTCGACCGGGTTGGACACCCGTGCACTTGTGCATCTAGACTGTCGCTTTGCGCTGCCCTTCTCCTGTCGTGGCCCCCGTCGGATCGCTCGAATCCCCTCAGCGCTGAGGTGTGTGGAGTGGCCGATCGAGGTCGCGGTTGGTGGCTGTGCACCGTCGCCCGACTCTCTCGGCCCGTGGAAGGATCCATCCTTGGCTGCCTCGCGCACCGCTTCCCCGATGTCCACCGCACAGACTGCCAGTGGCCGTCTGTCCTTCGCGAAGATCCGCGAGCCCCTCGAAGTCCCCGATCTCCTTGCGCTGCAGACCGAGAGCTTCGACTGGCTCCTCGGCAACGAGAAGTGGCAGGAGCGTGTCGCCGAAGCCATCGAGGCCGGGCGCCGCGACGTGCCCGAGCGCTCGGGACTGGAGGAGATCTTCGAGGAGATCTCGCCGATCGAGGACTTCTCCGGCTCGATGAGCCTCTCCTTCCGGGAGAGCCGCTTCGAGGAGCCGAAGTACTCCGTCGATGACAGCAAGGAGCGCGACCAGACCTACTCGGCGCCGCTCTTCGTCACGGCCGAGTTCATGAACGCCGAGACCGGCGAGATCAAGAGCCAGACGGTCTTCATGGGCGATTTCCCGCTCATGACCGACCGCGGCACCTTCATCATCAACGGCACCGAGCGTGTCGTCGTCTCCCAGCTCGTGCGCAGCCCGGGTGTCTACTTCGAGAGCACCCCGGACAAGACCTCCGACAAGGACATCTACTCGGCGAAGGTCATCCCCAGCCGCGGTGCCTGGCTGGAGTTCGAGGTCGACAAGCGCGACATGGTCGGTGTGTGTGTCGACCGCAAGCGCAAGCAGTCGGTCACCGTCCTGCTCAAGGCCCTGGGCATGACCTCCTCGGAGATCCTCGAGGAGTTCGGCGAGTTCGAGTCGATCCGCGCCACCCTCGAGAAGGACACGGTCGAGGACCAGGACGCCGCTCTGCTGGACATGTACCGCAAGCTGCGCCCGGGCGAGCCGCCCACCCGTGAGGCCGCGCAGAACCTGCTCGACAACCTCTACTTCAACCCCAAGCGCTACGACCTGGCCAAGGTCGGTCGCTACAAGATGAACCGCAAGCTGGGACGCGGGGTCGAGCTCAGCGAGTCCGTGCTCACACTCGACGACGTCGTCGCGACGCTGAAGTACCTCGTCGCCCTGCACGCCGACCAGCCCACCCTCCCGGGCGTGCGCAACGGTGAGGAGGTCGACGTCCCCGTCGAGGTGGACGACATCGACCACTTCGGCAACCGTCGCCTCCGCAGCGTCGGCGAGCTCATCCAGAACCAGATCCGTACGGGCCTGTCCCGGATGGAGCGCGTCGTTCGCGAGCGGATGACCACCCAGGACGTCGAGGCGATCACGCCCCAGACCCTGATCAACATCCGGCCGGTCGTCGCCTCCATCAAGGAGTTCTTCGGCACCAGCCAGCTGTCGCAGTTCATGGACCAGAACAACCCGCTGTCGGGCCTGACGCACAAGCGTCGCCTCTCGGCGCTGGGCCCGGGTGGCATCAGCCGCGACCGTGCCCAGATGGAGGTCCGTGACGTCCACACCTCGCACTACGGCCGCATGTGCCCGATCGAGACCCCTGAGGGCCCGAACATCGGTCTGATCGGCTCGCTCGCGAGCTACGGACGGATCAACGCCTTCGGGTTCATCGAGACCCCGTACCGCAAGGTCGTGGAGGGTCGCGTCACCGACGAGATCGTCTACATCTCCGCGGACGAGGAGGACAAGGTCGTCGTCGCCCAGGCGAACGCCGTCCTGCAGGACGACGGTCACTTCCGCGAGGAGCGGGTCCTCGCCCGTACGCGCGGTGGTGAGGTCGACCAGGTCCCGGCCGAGGACATCGACTACATGGACGTCTCCCCGCAGCAGATGGTCTCTGCCGCGACGGCGATGATCCCCTTCCTCGAGCACGACGATGCCAACCGCGCCCTCATGGGCGCGAACATGCAGCGTCAGGCCGTGCCGCTCGTCCAGGCGGAGGCCCCCTTCGTCGGCACCGGCATGGAGCACCGCGCCGCGCTCGACTCCGGTGACGTCGTCCGCGCCGAGCAGGCCGGTGTCGTCACCGAGGTGTCCGCCGACCTGGTGACCGTGCTGCAGGACGATGGCGGCAGCCGGACCTACAAGATGATGAAGTTCAACCGGTCCAACCAGGGGAACAGCTACAACCAGCGCGTCATGGTCTCCGAGGGCGACCGTGTCGAGGCCGGCCAGCTGATCGCCGACGGCCCCGCGACCGACGGCGGCGAGATGGCCCTGGGCCGCAACCTGCTCGTGGCGTTCATGCCGTGGGAGGGCTACAACTACGAGGACGCCATCATCCTCAGCCAGCGCCTGGTGCAGGACGACGTCCTCTCCTCGATCCACATCGAGGAGCACGAGGTCGACGCCCGTGACACCAAGCTCGGCCCGGAGGAGATCACCCGGGACATCCCGAACGTGTCGGACGACGTCCTCGCCGACCTCGACGAGCGAGGCATCATCCGCATCGGTGCCGAGGTCCGCGACGGCGATCTCCTCGTCGGCAAGGTCACCCCCAAGGGTGAGACCGAGCTGACCCCGGAGGAGCGGCTGCTGCGGGCGATCTTCGGTGAGAAGGCGCGCGAGGTCCGCGACACCTCGATGAAGGTCCCGCACGGCGAGACCGGAACGGTCATCGGCGTCAAGGTCTTCGACAAGGACGAGGGCGACGAGCTTCCCCCGGGTGTCAACCAGCTGGTCCGCGTCTACGTGGCCAACAAGCGCAAGATCACCGACGGCGACAAGCTCGCCGGCCGCCACGGCAACAAGGGTGTCATCTCCAAGATCCTGCCGGTCGAGGACATGCCCTTCCTGGAGGACGGCACGCCGGTCGACGTCGTGCTCAACCCGCTCGGTGTGCCCGGCCGCATGAACATCGGCCAGATCCTCGAGTTGCACCTCGGCTGGGCAGCCAGTCGCGGCTGGGAGATCGCGGGCAACCCCGAGTGGGCCGAGATGATCCCGCAGGACGCACGTCAGGCCCCGCCGAACACCCGCGTCGCCAGCCCGGTCTTCGACGGTGCCGAGGAGGAGGAGATCACCGGTCTCCTGGACTCGACGCTGCCGACCCGTGACGGCGATCGGCTCATCGGTGCCTCGGGCAAGGCCAACCTGTTCGACGGCCGGACCGGCGAGCCGTACGAGGACCCGGTCTCCGTCGGCTACATGTACATCCTCAAGCTGCACCACCTCGTGGACGACAAGATCCACGCGCGCAGCACGGGGCCGTACTCGATGATCACCCAGCAGCCCCTCGGCGGTAAGGCCCAGTTCGGTGGCCAGCGCTTCGGCGAGATGGAGGTGTGGGCCCTCGAGGCCTACGGCGCCTCCTACGCGCTGCAGGAGCTGCTGACGATCAAGTCCGACGACGTGACCGGTCGCGTCAAGGTCTACGAGGCCATCGTCAAGGGGGACAACATCCCCGAGCCCGGCATCCCGGAGTCCTTCAAGGTGCTCATCAAGGAGATGCAGTCCCTCTGCCTGAACGTGGAGGTGCTCAACTCCGAGGGCGGCACCATCGAGATGCGCGACAACGAGGAGGACGTCTTCCGCGCCGCGGAAGAACTCGGCATCGACCTGTCCCGGCGCGAGCCGAGCAGCGTCGAGGAGGTCTAACGTCCGGGGGGCCGCTGGTCGCTCGGCGACCGTGAGGCCCCCCGGACTCCCCCTCGACAACGCCCGTGTCGTCGCCGCAGCGGCGAGGGCACAGGGCAACAGAACTTATCGAGAGCCATCCTCGAGAGAACGAGAGTAAGGAAGCACATAGTGCTGGACGTCAACTTCTTCGACGAGTTGCGCATCGGTCTCGCCACCGCGGAGGACATCCGCGCCTGGAGCCACGGCGAGGTCAAGAAGCCCGAGACCATCAACTACCGCACCCTCAAGCCGGAGAAGGAGGGGCTCTTCTGCGAGCGCATCTTCGGCCCCACCCGGGACTGGGAGTGCTCCTGCGGCAAGTACAAGCGCGTGCGCTTCAAGGGCATCATCTGCGAGCGCTGCGGCGTCGAGGTCACCCGCGCCGGTGTTCGTCGTGAGCGCATGGGCCACATCGAGCTCGCCGCTCCGGTCACCCACATCTGGTACTTCAAGGGCGTCCCGTCGCGCTTGGGGTACCTGCTCGACCTCGCTCCGAAGGACTTGGAGAAGGTCATCTACTTCGCGGCCTACATGATCACCAGCGTCGACGAGGAGCAGCGCCACACCGACCTGCCCTCGCTCGAGGCCCAGATCGAGGCCGAGAAGAAGGAGCTGGAGAACCGCCGCGACGCCGACGTGGAGAAGCGTGCGCAGAAGCTCGAGAAGGACGTCGCCGACCTGGAGGCCGAGGGCGCCAAGTCCGACGCCAAGCGCAAGGTCCGCGACTCCGCCGAGCGGGAGATGAACCAGATCCGCAAGCGGGCCGACCAGCAGGTCGAGCGCCTCGCCCAGGTCTGGGACCGGTTCAAGAACCTCAAGGTCCAGGACCTCGAGGGCGACGAGATGCTCTACCGCGAGATGCGTGACCGCTTCGGTCTGTACTTCGAGGGTGGCATGGGCGCCGCTGCGCTGCAGAAGCGTCTGGAGACCTTCGACCTCGAGGCCGAGTCGGAGAAGCTGCGCGAGATCATCGCCACCGGCAAGGGCCAGAAGAAGACCCGCGCGCTCAAGCGTCTCAAGGTCGTCACGGCCTTCCTCACCACGGACAACAAGCCGTCCGGCATGGTCCTGGGGGCCGTCCCGGTCATCCCGCCGGACCTGCGTCCGATGGTTCAGCTGGACGGTGGCCGGTTCGCCACCTCGGACCTGAACGACCTGTACCGCCGGGTCATCAACCGCAACAACCGCCTCAAGCGACTGCTCGACCTCGGCGCCCCCGAGATCATCGTCAACAACGAGAAGCGGATGCTTCAGGAGTCGGTCGACAACCTCTTCGACAACGGTCGTCGTGGTCGTGCGGTCACCGGGCCGGGCAACCGGCCACTGAAGTCCCTGTCGGACATGCTCAAGGGCAAGCAGGGGCGTTTCCGTCAGAACCTCCTGGGCAAGCGCGTCGACTACTCCGGTCGTTCGGTCATCGTCGTCGGCCCGCAGCTGAAGCTGCACCAGTGCGGTCTGCCCAAGGCGATGGCGCTGGAGCTGTTCAAGCCCTTCGTGATGAAGCGTCTGGTCGACCTCGACCACGCGCAGAACATCAAGTCGGCCAAGCGCATGGTCGAGCGTCAGCGCTCGGTCGTGTGGGACGTCCTCGAAGAGGTCATCACCGAGCACCCGGTCATGCTCAACCGGGCGCCCACGCTGCACCGTCTGGGCATCCAGGCCTTCGAGCCGCAGCTGGTCGAGGGCAAGGCCATCCAGATCCACCCGCTCGTGTGCACCGCCTTCAATGCGGACTTCGACGGTGACCAGATGGCCGTCCACCTCCCGCTGAGCGCGGAGGCCCAGGCCGAGGCCCGGATCCTGATGCTCTCGAGCAACAACATCCTCAAGCCGGCCGACGGTCGCCCGGTCACCATGCCGACCCAGGACATGGTCATCGGTCTGTTCCACCTCACCTCCGAGGTGGCGCAGGAGGGTGAGCACCTGCGCTCCTTCACCTCGACGGCCGAGGCCCAGATGGCCATGGATGCCGGGGAGATCAAGGTCGGCAGTCCGATCCGGATCCGTCTGCAGGACATCGTGCCGACGCCGGGGGCGGAACTGCCCGAGGGCGCCGAGCCGAACGAGTCCGGTCAGCTGGCGACGTGGACGACGGAGACGACTCTGGGTCGCGCGCTCTTCAACGCGACCCTCCCGGTGGACTATCCCTACGTCAACGAGCCGGTCGACAAGAAGCAGCTGTCGACGATCGTCAACAACCTGGCCGAGCGCTACACCAAGGTGCAGGTCGCCGCGTCCCTGGATGCCCTGAAGGAGGCCGGCTTCTACTGGGCCTCCCGGTCCGGCACGACCGTGGCCGTCTCCGACGTCGTCACGCCCGAGCGCAAGCCGGAGATCCTCGCGACCTACGAGGAGAAGGCGACCAAGGTCCAGAAGCAGTACGAGCGCGGTCTGATCACCGACGACGAGCGTCGTCAGGAGCAGATCGAGATCTGGACCCAGGCGACGAACGAGGTCGCGGCGGAGATGCAGAGCAACTTCCCGACGAACAACCCGATCTACCGGATGGTCTCCTCGGGTGCCCGAGGCAACTGGTTCCAGCTGCGGCAGATCGCCGGTATGCGAGGCCTCATGGCCAACCCGAAGGGCGAGATCATCCCCCGACCGATCCGCACGAACTTCCGTGAGGGCCTGTCGGTGGTCGAGTTCTTCATCTCCACGCACGGCGCCCGCAAGGGTCTGGCCGACACCGCTCTGCGGACGGCCGACTCGGGATACCTGACCCGTCGTCTGGTCGACGTCTCCCAGGACGTCATCGTGCGGGAGGAGGACTGCGGCACCGCCCGTGGTCTGGCCATGCCGATCGCGCAGTTCGACGAGCTCACGGGCACGCGTCGTCTCCACGACGACGTCGAGTTCACCGCCTACGGTCGGTGCCTCGCCACGGACGTGGAGCACGAGGGCGCCGTTCTGGCCGAGGGCGGCTCGGACCTGGGCGATGTCGTCATCGACCGGCTCTACGAGGCCGGTGTCGACCAGGTCAAGATCCGCTCGGTCCTCACCTGTGACTCGAAGGTCGGCACCTGCGCCAAGTGCTACGGCCGCTCGCTGGCCACCGGTCAGCTCGTCGACATCGGCGAGGCCGTGGGCATCGTCGCGGCGCAGTCGATCGGTGAGCCCGGCACCCAGCTGACGATGCGTACCTTCCACACCGGTGGTGTGGCCGGTGACGACATCACGCAGGGTCTGCCGCGTGTCGTCGAGCTCTTCGAGGCCCGTACGCCCAAGGGCGTCGCGCCGATCGCGGAGGCCGACGGCCGGGTGACCATCGAGGAGACCGACAAGGGTCGTCGGATCCTGCTCGTCGCCGACCGTGACGGCGAGGAGCACGCGTACCCGGTGACCAAGCGCTCACGCCTGCTCGTCGAGGACGGCCAGCGCGTGCCGGTCGGTACCCAGCTGGTGCAGGGTGCCATCGACCCGAAGCAGGTCCTGCGCATCCTCGGCCCGCGCCACGCGCAGAAGCACCTGGTCGACGAGGTCCAGAACGTCTACCGACAGCAGGGTGTGTCGATCCACGACAAGCACATCGAGGTCATCGTCCGGCAGATGCTGCGCCGGATCACGATCCTCGAGTCGGGTGACACCGGTCTGCTTCCGGGCATGCTCGCCGAGCGTGGGCACTTCGAGACCCAGAACCGTCGCGTCGTCTCCGAGGGCGGTCGCCCGGCCTCGGGTCGTCCGGAGCTGATGGGGATCACCAAGGCCTCGCTGGCCACGGACTCCTGGCTCTCCGCCGCCTCCTTCCAGGAGACGACCCGCGTCCTCACCGAGGCCGCGATGGAGGGTCGCAGCGACCCGCTGCTGGGCCTGAAGGAGAACGTCATCCTCGGTAAGCTCATCCCGGCCGGCACGGGGCTGTCCCGATACCGGAACGTGGACGTCGAGCCCACCGAGGAGGCCAAGGCCGCGATGTACTCGCTGCCGAACTACGACGAGTACGCGTACCCGGTCTTCGGTCCCGGCTCGGGCGAGGCGATCCGCCTCGACGACCTCGACCTGGACGTCTGAGTCCGCTCCCGAGGAGCGTCACCCAGGCTGTTGCACGAAGGGGGTCGGTCACCGCGAGGTGACCGACCCCCTTCGTCGTGTCCCGGCACGGCGTGTCGTGGTGCTGGTGTGGCGAATGAGGCTCCCGTCGAGGGGTCATCGCCCGGGATGACCGGAAAATCAAGGGAAACACGCCGACTGCGCAGTCGACGCCGGGCCCGTGTTCATGGTTGATTGGACCCTGTTCGAGACCACGAACTTCACAGATGGAGAACCACATGAACAAGTCTGAGCTCGCCAGCGCCGTCGCCGAGAAGGCCGGCGTGTCCGCGTCCTCGGCCTCCGAGGTCATCACCGCCCTCCAGGCGGTTCTGTCCGAGTCCGTCGCGAAGGGCGAGAAGGTCACGGTTCCCGGCTTCTTCAGCCTCGAGCGCGTCGAGCGTGCCGAGCGCAAGGGCCGCAACCCGCAGACCGGCGCCGAGATGACGATCCCGGGTGGCTACGCCGCCAAGCTCTCCGCCGGCAGCGCACTGAAGACCGCTGCCAAGGGCTGAGCGACACGGACGCCGAAACGGCGTTGTGAGGTGTGCGGACCCCGGGTCCCGCACCGTGACGAAGGGCCGGTCACCGTTGTGGTGGCCGGCCCTTCGCGTGGCTCCTCCGCCGTGCCCGTGGCGGTGTGGTCATGCCCGGCGACGATGAGAGGATGGCGCCTGTGCCCGCCCCCGACGACCAGCCCATGACCCTGCGGTCCACCGTCGCCCGCTGGTCCTTGGGCACGGTCCTGGCGGTCGGGGCCATCGCGCTCCTGCTCAAGCCGGGCGGGCTGAGCAAGCTGCTCGCCCTCGTCCTCGCCGGAGCAGCCGTGGCGACCTTCGCCAGACGTTCTCGCTCGGACGCCGGCGTCATCTCCGTCGTGCTGCTCGCGATCGCGGCCTTCTTCCTGTTCGCCTTCCTCAGTGGCAACAGCGAGTGGATCATCGAGCGCTACTGATGCGTGACGACCTGCTCATCCGCCGGGAGGGCCCGAGCGACGCGTCGCCCACCGAGGCGCTGCACGACGCCGCCTTCGGCGTCGCGCAGGGAAGGGACACGTCGCTCGAGCGCGAGCTCCTGCGCGGCCTGCGCGCGGACGGCTCGATCATCGATGAGTTGACCTTCGTCGCCGAGCTCGAGGGGCAGGTCGTCGGGCACGTCGTGTGCAGCCGTGCCACCCTCGGCGAGGGCGTCTCGGTGGGTTTGGGGCCGATCGCCGTGCTCCCCGGTCACCAGCAGCAGGGGATCGGTGCCGCGCTGCTCATGTCCGTCGTCGCCAGTGCCGAACGTCTCGGCGAGCCAGCGGTCGTGCTGCTCGGGGACCCGGAGTACTACGGCTTCTTCGGCTTCGTCCCGGCCGCACGGCACGGGATCGAATCGCCCGGGCCGTGGCCCGAGGAGAACTTTCAGGTCCTGAGGCTGCGCGCCTGGCGTCCGCAGATGGCGGGCCCCTTCCGGTATGCACCAGCCTTCGAGCGGCTCGGCTGACGTGGTCGCGCGGAGGATCGGATTTGTGACGCTTTCGACGCCCCGGTATCGTTGATCAGCGTGCGTGGCACGACCGTGTCGTGACGCGCATGAGGGCGGCCGAGGACGGCCGGTCTCGAACCTCTCGCCGGGCGTCCGGTCGTGGCCCCCCCCACAGGGTCCGCGACGGGGAGTGCAGGGGGGAGCACCGTCCAGGACACACCCGAGTGCGGGGGTCAGGGCGGCATCCAAGGAGCGTCGTCCGGGTCTCGGCCCGGCGGGCGCAGACAACATCACCGAACGTACGGAGTACAGGTTGCCTACGATCAACCAGCTGGTCCGCAAGGGCCGGCACGACAAGACGACGAAGAACGCGACGCCTGCGCTCAAGGGCTCGCCGCAGCGTCGTGGGGTGTGTACGCGTGTGTACACCACCACCCCCAAGAAGCCGAACTCTGCCCTGCGCAAGGTCGCCCGCGTGCGCCTGACCAGCGGCATCGAGGTCACGGCCTACATCCCGGGCGTCGGCCACAACCTGCAGGAGCACTCGATCGTGCTCGTGCGCGGTGGTCGTGTGAAGGACCTCCCCGGTGTCCGTTACAAGATCGTGCGCGGCTCGCTCGACACCCAGGGTGTCAAGGGCCGTCAGCAGGCTCGCAGCCGCTACGGCGCCAAGAAGGAGAAGAAGTAATGCCTCGCAAGGGTCCCGCTCCCAAGCGCCCGCTCGTCATCGACCCCGTCTACCAGTCTCCGTTGGTGACCCAGCTGGTCAACAAGATCCTCACGGACGGCAAGAAGTCCATCGCCGAAGCGATCGTCTACGACGCGCTCGAGGGTTGCCGTGAGAAGACCGGCACCGACCCGGTCCAGACGCTCAAGCGCGCCCTGGACAACGTCAAGCCCTCCCTGGAGGTCAAGTCCCGCCGCGTCGGTGGTGCGACCTACCAGGTCCCGATCGAGGTCAAGCCCGGCCGCGCGACGACCCTGTCGCTGCGCTGGCTCGTGGGTTACTCGCGTCAGCGTCGGGAGAAGACGATGACCGAGCGACTCATGAACGAGATCCTCGACGCGAGCAACGGCCTCGGTGCCGCGGTGAAGCGTCGCGAGGACACCCACAAGATGGCCGAGTCCAACAAGGCCTTCGCGCACTACCGCTGGTGACAGCAGGTCGGGGCCGGCCACACCGTCGGCCCCGACCCACCCGCCCGATCCGGGCGAGGGACAACCCGCCCGACCGGGCAGACACGACCGCAACGAGCGAGATGAGATAACGAGTGGCACAGGACGTCCTGACGGACCTGACCAAGGTCCGAAACATCGGCATCATGGCGCACATCGACGCCGGCAAGACGACGACGACTGAGCGCATCCTCTTCTACACCGGGGTCAACCACAAGCTCGGTGAGACCCACGACGGTGCCTCCACCACCGACTGGATGGAGCAGGAGAAGGAGCGCGGCATCACGATCACCTCCGCCGCGGTCACCTCCTTCTGGGACGACACCCAGATCAACATCATCGACACCCCCGGCCACGTCGACTTCACCGTCGAGGTGGAGCGCTCGCTGCGCGTCCTCGACGGCGCCGTCGCGGTCTTCGACGGCAAGGAGGGCGTCGAGCCCCAGTCCGAGACGGTCTGGCGCCAGGCGGACAAGTACGACGTCCCCCGCATCGCCTTCGTCAACAAGATGGACAAGCTCGGTGCCGACTTCTACTTCACCGTGCAGACCATCAAGGACCGCCTCGGTGCGGAGCCGCTGGTCATGCAGCTGCCGATCGGCGCCGAGAGCGACTTCATCGGTGTCGTCGACCTGATCGCCATGAAGGCGCTCGTGTGGGAGGGCGACGCCAAGGGCGACGTCAGCCTCGGTGCCGCCTACGAGACCCGCGAGATCCCCGAGGACCTGCAGGCCAAGGCCGAGGAGTACCGCAACCTCATCGTCGAGCGCGTCGCCGAGTCCGATGACGAGCTCATGGAGAAGTACCTCGGTGGCGAGGAGCTGACCAACGACGAGCTCAAGGCCGGCATCCGCAAGCTGACCGTCAACTCCGAGCTCTACCCGATCTTCTGTGGCTCCGCCTTCAAGAACCGCGGTGTCCAGCCGATCCTCGACGCCGTGCGCGACTACCTGCCGAGCCCACTGGACGTCCCGCCGATGGAGGGTCACGCCCCCAACGACGAGGAGACCGCGGTCCTGCGCAAGCCGAGCACCGAGGAGCCCTTCTCGGCGCTGGCGTTCAAGATCGCAGCGCACCCGTTCTTCGGCACGCTGACCTTCATCCGCGTCTACTCGGGCAAGATCGTGCCGGGCACGCAGATCGTCAACTCCACCAAGGGCAAGAAGGAGCGCATCGGGAAGCTCTTCCAGATGCACGCCAACAAGGAGAACCCGGTCGAGGAGGCGATGGCGGGCCACATCTACGCCGTCATCGGACTGAAGGAGGTCACCACCGGTGACACCCTCAGCGACGCCGCCAACCCGGTGATCCTCGAGTCGATGTCCTTCCCCGCGCCGGTCATCCAGGTGGCCATCGAGCCCAAGACCAAGGGCGACCAGGAGAAGCTGGGCAGCGCGATCCAGCGCCTCGTCGCCGAGGACCCGACCTTCCAGGTCTCCCTCGACGAGGAGACGGGCCAGACGATCATCGCCGGCATGGGTGAGCTCCACCTCGATGTCTTCGTCGACCGGATGAAGCGCGAGTTCAAGGTCGAGGCGAACATCGGCAAGCCGCAGGTCGCCTACCGCGAGACCATCCGCAAGACGGTCGAGAAGTTCGACTACACGCACAAGAAGCAGACCGGTGGTTCGGGCCAGTTCGCGAAGGTCCAGCTGACCTTCGAGCCGCTGGACACCACGGAGGACGGTGAGCTCTACGAGTTCAAGAACTCCGTCACCGGTGGCCGCATCCCGCGTGAGTTCATTCCCAGCGTCGATGCCGGCATCCAGGACGCCATGCAGTACGGCGTCCTCGCCGGCTACCCGGTCGTGGGCGTCAAGGCGACCCTGCTCGACGGACAGTTCCACGACGTCGACTCCTCGGAGATGGCGTTCAAGATCGCGGGCTCGATGGCCTTCAAGGAGGCCGCCCGCAAGGCTGAGCCGGTCCTGATGGAGCCGATGATGCGCGTCGAGGTGCGTACGCCCGAGGACTACATGGGTGACGTCATCGGCGACATCAACTCACGTCGCGGCCAGGTCCAGTCCATGGAGGACGTCAGCGGTGCGAAGGTCGTCACCGGCCTCGTCCCCCTGTCGGAGATGTTCGGCTACGTCGGTGACCTGCGGTCGAAGACCCAGGGCCGGGCGAACTACTCCATGGAGTTCGACTCGTACGCCGAGGTTCCCAAGAGCGTCGCCGAGGAGATCATCAAGAAGGTTCGTGGTGAGTGACCGGTAGCATTGCCGGAATCCCACCCCGATAGCACGACCAACCACAATCCACGCCACCCTGCCGGGCAAAGGCGTAACCGAGAAGTCCTGAGGAGGACACACAGTGGCGAAGGCAAAGTTCGAGCGGAGCAAGCCGCACGTCAACATCGGCACCATCGGTCACATCGACCATGGCAAGACGACGCTGACGGCTGCCATTTCCAAGGTTCTGGCGGACAAGTTCCCGGAGCTGAACAAGGCGGCGGGCTTCGACATGATCGACAACGCGCCGGAGGAGAAGCAGCGCGGAATCACGATCAACGTCTCGCACCAGGAGTACCAGACGGAGCAGCGCCACTACGCGCACGTCGACGCCCCGGGGCACGCTGACTACGTCAAGAACATGATCACCGGTGCCGCCCAGATGGACGGCGCGATCCTCGTGGTCGCTGCCACCGACGGCCCGATGCCGCAGACGAAGGAGCACGTCCTCCTGGCTCGCCAGGTCGGCGTCCCCTACGTCCTCGTGGCACTCAACAAGTGCGACATGGTCGACGACGAGGAGATCATGGAGCTCGTCGAGATGGAGGTCCGCGAGCTGCTGTCCTCCTACGACTTCCCGGGCGACGACGTCCCGGTCGTCAAGGTCTCGGCGCTCAAGGCGCTCGAGGGTGACGAGAAGTGGGGCGAGTCGATCATGGAGCTGATGAACGCGGTCGACGAGTACGTTCCGACCCCGGACCGTGACCTCGACAAGCCCTTCATGATGCCGATCGAGGACGTCTTCACGATCACCGGTCGTGGCACCGTCGTCACCGGTCGTATCGAGCGCGGCGTCCTCAAGGTCAACGAGGAGGTCGAGATCGTCGGCATCAAGGAGCAGAAGCAGACCACCACGGTCACCGGCATCGAGATGTTCCGCAAGCTCCTCGACGAGGGCCAGGCCGGCGAGAACGTCGGGCTGCTGCTCCGCGGCACCAAGCGTGAGGACGTCGAGCGCGGGCAGGTCATCTGCAAGCCGGGCTCGATCACCCCGCACACCGAGTTCGAGGCTCAGGTCTACATCCTCTCCAAGGAGGAGGGCGGCCGTCACACGCCGTTCTACGACTCCTACCGTCCGCAGTTCTACTTCCGCACGACCGACGTCACCGGCGTCGTCACGCTGCCGGAGGGCACCGAGATGGTCATGCCGGGCGACAACACCGACATGACGGTTTCGCTGATCCAGCCGATCGCCATGGAAGAGGGCCTGCAGTTCAACATCCGCGAGGGTGGCCGCACCGTCGGCGCCGGTCGCGTCACCAAGATCGTCAAGTGATTTTGGGCTGACCCCGGTCAGCACACCGAAGGGCCCGCTTTCCCGTCAGGGGAGGCGGGCCCTTCGCCGTGCCAGTGGTCAGGCGCGGGAGGCAGCTGTCCACACGGCCGGGTCGAGGAACCAGCCGTCCGCGACCAGGGCCGCCCGCAGCGCCGCACGCCCGTGGGTGTCGTGCCCCAGCGCTCGGTACCGGGCACGACCGCGCGCGAGGTGGCTGCGCACGGTCTCGGTGCGAAGGGAGAGCACCCGGCCGAGGTGCGCGGGCGAGTGTCCGCGGGTGGAGGCGTACAGGCTGAGCACCTGCAGCTCCCGATCGGTGAGCTCGGCCGAGCACGGGGGAGCAGGGGCGGGCCGCGCGTGTTCCGGGATGCGACCGGAGGCCACCTCCCGGATCGTGCGGGCGGTCGTGGTGAGCCCGTTGGTCGGCTCGATCCACGCGCGGGCACCCTCCGCACCGCATCGGCGGGCGAAGGGGGTCTCGCGCCCCGGTCCGAGGACGACGGGCACGGAGCCGAGACGGCGCAGGGCCCGGACCTTCAGCGGCAGCGGTACGTGGTCGTCCAGGAGTGCGTGGATCACGACGACGTCACCGGCGAAGTCCCAATCCCTGCGGAAATCCGTCCACGAGTGCACGGTGGTCTCCACCCGCACCGGAGCCGGGCCGCCACGCAGCTCGCGACGCAGGGCCGTCGTCACCACCGGTGAGGTGTGCACCAAAGGCCGACCCGTGGCGGAGTGGTCATCGGGCACGATGTTGTCATGCCGCAGCCCGTCTCGCCCGTCGTCTGGTCGTCGTTGCCGCTGCACGCCGACTCGCTGGTGGCCGTCCTGCGGGAGGCCGGGGAGCGGGCCGGTGTCGTCGCTGCGCCTGCGGACGCCGAGGAGGTCCTCGTGGCCACGGTCGACGCTCCGGGCCTGGGGACCGTCCTCCGGCGTCGCTCGCAGGTGGGGCGGCCAACGATCGTCTGGGGCGGGACCGTGTCGGCGGCGCGGGCCGCCGCACTCAGGGACGCCGGGGCCAACGCCTACGTGAGTGCACTCGCCCTGCCGCGGGACCTCGTGGACGTGGTGCGTCGGGTCCGACAGGGCGAGGATGTGCCGTGGCCGGAGTCGAGGCCCGTGGTGGCCCTGACACGTCGGGAGCACGAGACAGCACTGGCCTACCTCGTCACGGAGGCTGATCGGACCCGGGCCGAGGTGGCGCGGGGTCTGGGCATCAGCGAGCGCACGCTGAAGGTGCACATCGCTCGGGTCCGGCAGAAGGTGGGACACGTGGGCACGTCCACCCGGGAGGGACTCCGCCACGAATTGTCCACGCATGGCTGGGTGTAATTAGTCCTTTTGGGTGAAGTGCGTGGGTTCGCGTTCAGGGAACCCTAAGGTCGCTTCTGGCGACTGGACAGGAAGTCGCCGGGGGAGGCCCCCGCATCGAACGCGCCGTCGCATCCGAGCGCGGCGACCCACGCACCGCGCCTGTCCGCAGAAGGAATCGCCACGTGACTTCTCAGATCACCAGCCCCTCCCGCCGCTCCGTCGCGAAGGGTGCCGCCTGGGCGGTCCCGGCCGTCGCCGTCGCCGCCGCCGCCCCGTCGCTCGCTGCCTCGAATGCGGAGTGCTCCGGTACTGAACTCATCCTCGGCGTGGAAAACTGTCGGTTGATCGGTCTCCTGTCGCCGGTGGCCAGCTTCACGATTACCAACCCTTCGACCTCCGGATGCACCGTTCCGGCCGGTACGCCCGTCTCCTTGACCGGGGGTGCGTTGGCGTCGATCGGTGTACCCGCCCTGATCCAGCTCAACGCCGGTGTTCTCACCTTCGGTTCGGATATCGGTAGCGCGACGCTGGCCAATGACCTTGCTCCCGGCGATTCGGTGCCGGTCCGCGTCTTCCCGGACGGACTGAACATCAACGTGCTCGGCACCTACACCATGGGCATCCTGGGCGCTTCCGCGAGCTTCACGCTGGCTGCTGGTGCCGGGCCTCTCTTGAGCGTCTGCACGTCACCCAACGACTGATCATGTCTCCGCGAGCGCCCGCCGTCCGGTTTCGGTCGGCGGGCGCTCGCGTGTGCACAGGGCGGGGGAGCCCCCTTCGCCGTAGGGTGAGCACGAACGCCACACCCCGAGCACGAAGGACTATGCCCTCATGGCCACCGAGGTCCCCGCCCCCGAGACGGGGGGAGACGTCGTCGTCGCCTCCGAGCTGCCCGAGCGCGCGCCCCTGCGCACGCTGCCGCTGCGTCACTGGCGCTTCGCGCTCAAGCGGGCGTTGAAGCAGTTCACCAACGACGGATGCACGGACCTCGCGGCGGCCCTGACCTACTTCTCGGTGCTGTCGATCTTCCCGGCGATGCTGGCCCTCGTCTCCATCCTCGGCCTCGTCGGCGAGCCCGAGCAGACCAAGAAGACCGTGCTGGACGTCATCGAGCAGCTCAGCCAGGGCACCGGCGGCAGGGCGATCGACACGATCTCCGGGCTGCTGGACCAGATGGTCAACTCCCCAGCGGCCGGCGTCGGCCTCGTCGTCGGTCTCGGTGGTGCCCTGTGGACCGCGTCCGGGTACGTCGGCGCCTTCGGTCGCGCGCTGAACCGGGTGTACGGCGTGGAGGAGGGCCGTAGCTTCATCAAGTTGCGGCCCATCCGGCTCGGCATCACGGCCGTGCTGTTGATCCTGGCGGCGGTCTCCGTGCTGGCCATCGCCGTCAGCGGCGACCTGGCCCGCGTCATCGGAGAGGCCATCGGGCTCGGGGATGCTGCGGTGACGACGTGGAACCTCGCGAAGTGGCCGGTGCTCCTGCTCATCGCGATCTTCATGACCGGGCTGCTCTACTTCGCGACGCCGAACGTTCAGCGTCCCTTCCGCTGGCTCAGCCCGGGCGCGGCGGTGGCGATCATCGTGGCGATCATCGCCTCGCTCGGCTTCTTCTTCTACGTCTCGAACTTCGCCTCCTACAATGCGACCTACGGTTCCCTCGCCGGCGTCATCGTCTTCCTCCTGTGGCTGTGGATCGTCAACAACGTGCTGCTCTTCGGGGCGGAGTTCGACGTCGAGCTCGAGCGTTCGCGCCAGCTGCGTGTCGGCGAGGCGGCCGAGGGAGGCCTGATCCTCCCCGTGCGTGACTCGACGAAGTCCGACGCGGCGGCCAAGAAGAACGAGGCCGACCTCGAGCAGGCCCGGGCCCTGCGCATCCAGGGGCTGCACGACCACGGCAAGTCCGCGGCCGACCTCGCCGATGAGGAGATTCGCCGGGTCTGACCCGGCCGGCCCCCGTCGCCGGCGCTCCCGCGTCCCTCGATTTGGACTGCGGTCGCGCGCTCTGGCACACTGTTCAGGTTGCTTGTTGAGCGGTAACGCCATGACCGGATTTGCCCTGGTCGCGGTGGTTGCCGACACCCCGATGACAACGCATCGAACCGCGTGCTGCGTGGGGCGACACATCGGACGAGAGCAAGATCCGGTTCGACCGGGTCATCGACCAGACCGCACGACATGGCTCCTGAGCCCGTCGTCGGGCCGCGGAGCGGGTGCGACACACCCGAC
Source organism: Janibacter sp. A1S7 (assembly GCF_037198315.1). NCBI lineage: Bacteria > Bacillati > Actinomycetota > Actinomycetes > Micrococcales > Intrasporangiaceae > Janibacter > Janibacter alittae. Next base: position 568,971 of record NZ_CP144913.1, read on the forward strand.
CGCGTGGGTCGGAGATCCGACTGGACCCACACAGACCAGGCAAGACGGCGAGAGAGAGACGGAAGCACAGATGGCGGGACAGAAGATCCGCATCCGGTTGAAGTCGTATGACCACGAGGTCATCGACAACTCGGCGCGAAAGATCGTCGACACCGTGACCCGTGCCGGCGCGACGGTTATCGGCCCCGTGCCGCTGCCGACGGAGAAGAACGTGTTCTGCGTCATCCGGTCGCCGCACAAGTACAAGGACAGCCGCGAGCACTTCGAGATGCGCACCCACAAGCGCCTCATCGACATCATCGACCCGACGCCCAAGGCCGTCGACTCGCTGATGCGTCTCGACCTCCCGGCTGACGTCAACATCGAGATCAAGCTCTGATCCGGGAGAGACGAGACATGACCACCACCATGACCAAGACCGTCAAGGGCGTCCTCGGCGAGAAGCTCGGCATGACGCAGGTCTGGGACGAGGAGAACCGCCTCGTCCCCGTGACCGTCGTCCAGGCCGGGCCCTGCGTCGTCACCCAGATCCGCACCACCGAGACCGACGGCTACGAGGCCGTCCAGCTCGCCTACGGCGCGATCGACCCCCGCAAGGTCAACCAGCCCACCAGCGGTCACTTCGCCAAGGCCGGCGCCACCCCGCGCCGTCACCTCGTCGAGCTGCGCACGAGCGACGCCTCCGAGTACACCCTCGGTCAGGAAGTCACTGTCGATCTCTTCGAGGTCGGCCAGGAGATCGACGTCACCGGCACGACCAAGGGCAAGGGCTTCGCGGGCGTCATGAAGCGCCACGGGTTCCACGGTGTCGGCGCCTCCCACGGTGCGCACCGCAACCACCGCAAGCCCGGCTCGATCGGTGGCTGCGCCACCCCGGGTCGCGTCTTCAAGGGGATGCGCATGGCCGGCCGCATGGGCGGCGAGCGCCAGACCACCCAGAACCTCACGATCCACGCGATCGACGCCGACAAGGGCCTGCTGCTGGTCAAGGGCGCCGTCCCCGGCGCCCGCGGCGGCATCGTCCTCGTCCGCGCCTCAGCGAAGGGAGCCTGACGTGCCGACCATCGACATCATCAGCCCGCAGGGCTCGGCCTCCGGCACCGTCGAGCTGCCTGCCGAGGTCTTCGACGTGGAGGTCAACGTCCCGTTGATCCACCAGGTCGTCGTCGCCCAGCAGGCGGCTGCCCGTCGGGGCACGCACAAGACCAAGACCCGTGCCGAGGTCCGCGGCGGCGGCATCAAGCCCTACCGCCAGAAGGGGACCGGCCGCGCCCGCCAGGGTTCGATCCGGGCACCGCAGTTCGCCGGTGGTGGCACCGTCCACGGCCCGCAGCCGCGTGACTACGGACAGCGCACCCCCAAGAAGATGAAGGCGGCCGCCCTGCGCGGAGCCCTCTCGGACCGGGCGCGCCACGGTCGCATCCACGTCCTCAGCACGCTCCTGGAGGGCGACACCCCGTCGACGAAGGGCGTCACGTCCGTCCTCGGCGGTCTGACCGAGCGCAAGAACCTGCTCGTCGTGATCGAGCGCGGCAACGTGACCGCGTGGAAGTCGGTGCGCAACCTCGTCGACGTCCACGTCCTCTTCGCTGACCAGCTCAACACCTACGACGTGCTCTGCGCCGACGACATCGTCTTCACCCAGGCGGCGCTCGAGGGCTTCCTCGCGCCCAAGACAGAGGGGACTGCCAAGTGAGCCAGATCAGTTCTGCGTCCCAGACCAAGGACCCGCGCGACATCCTCATCCGTCCCGTGGTGTCCGAGAAGTCCTACGGCCTGCTCGACGACGGGAAGTACACCTTCATCGTCGACCCGCGGGCGAACAAGACGGAGATCAAGATCGCCGTCGAGCAGATCTTCGACGTCAAGGTCGACTCCGTGCACACCATGAACCGAGTCGGCAAGGCCCGACGCACGCGGTTCGGCACCGGTAAGCGCAAGGACACGAAGCGCGCGATCGTCACCCTCCGCGAGGGCACGATCGACATCTTCGGCGGCCAGGGCTGACGGAGAGGACAAGGAAGAACCAATGGGTATCCGCAAGTACAAGCCGACCACTCCCGGTCGCCGCGCCAGCTCCGTCGCCGACTTCGTCGAGGTCACTCGTGACACGCCGGAGAAGTCGCTGGTCCGCCCGCTGAGCAAGTCCGGTGGCCGCAACGCCTCCGGCCGCATCACCACCCGTCACATCGGTGGTGGCCACAAGCGCGCCTACCGCGTCATCGACTTCCGTCGCCACGACAAGGACGGCGTCCCCGCGAAGGTCGCGCACATCGAGTACGACCCGAACCGCACCGCCCGCATCGCGCTGCTGCACTACGCCGACGGCGAGAAGCGCTACATCCTGGCGCCGAACAAGCTCGGTCAGGGTGCGGCCGTCGAGAACGGCCCCGCCTCGGACATCAAGGTCGGCAACAACCTGCCGCTGCGCAACATCCCGGCCGGTACGACCGTCCACGCGGTCGAGCTGCGTCCGGGGGGCGGCGCCAAGCTGGCCCGGTCCGCCGGTGTCAGCATCCAGCTGCTCGCCAAGGAGGGACACCTCGCCACGCTGCGCATGCCCTCCGGTGAGGTCCGTCGGGTCGACGCGCGGTGCCGCGCCACGATCGGTCAGGTCGGCAACGCCGAGCAGACCAACATCCGCTGGGGCAAGGCCGGCCGCATGCGGTGGAAGGGCAAGCGCCCCACCGTCCGCGGTGTCGTGATGAACCCGATCGACCACCCGCACGGTGGTGGTGAGGGCCGCACGTCGGGCGGTCGCCACCCCGTCTCGCCCTGGGGCCAGCCCGAGGGTCGTACCCGGCGTCCCGGCAAGGCGAGCGACAAGCTCATCGTCCGTCGCCGCCGCACCGGCAAGAAGCGCTGATAGGAGCATTGGGACATGCCTCGTAGTTTGAAGAAGGGCCCCTTCATCGACGACCACCTCCAGAAGAAGGTGGACGTCCAGAACGAAGCGGGCAGCAAGAACGTCATCAAGACCTGGTCGCGTCGTTCGGTGATCTCGCCGGACATGCTCGGCCACACCCTCGCCGTGCACGACGGTCGCAAGCACGTCCCGGTGTTCGTCACCGAGGCGATGGTCGGCCACAAGCTCGGAGAGTTCGCCCCGACCCGCACCTTCCGCGGTCACGTGAAGGACGACAAGAAGGGACGTCGTCGCTGATGCCTGCCACCGAGACCACCGAGCAGGAGGCACTGGTCGCCCGGGCCTCCGCACGCCACGTGCGCATCACGCCGATGAAGGCGCGCCGCGTCGTCGACCTGATCCGCGGCAAGGACACCCGGACCGCGATCGCCACGCTCCAGTTCGCCCCCCAGGGTGCGTCCGAGCAGACCCTGAAGGTCCTGCAGAGCGCGATCGCCAACCTGCGTGTCAAGGCCGACGAGGTGGGGGAGCCGTTCGACGAGCGCAACCTCATCGTCACCTCGGCCTACGTCGACGAGGGTCCGACGATGAAGCGCTTCCGTCCGCGGGCCCAGGGCCGCGCCGGCCGGATCAACAAGCGCACCAGCCACATCACCGTCCTCGTGACGAGCAAGCCTGAGAAGGCCGCGAAGGGAGGGGCCCGCTGATGGGTCAGAAGATCAACCCGCACGGCTTCCGTCTGGGCATCACCAACGACCACAAGAGCCGCTGGTTCGCCGACTCCAACAAGGAGGGTCAGCGCTACCGCGACTACGTCAAGGAGGACGTGGCGATCCGGGGGCTCCTGTCCACGGGCATGGAGCGCGCCGGTATCGCCCGCGTCGAGATCGAGCGCACCCGGGACCGCGTGCGGGTGGACATCCACACCGCGCGTCCGGGCATCGTCATCGGTCGCCGTGGCGCCGAGGCGGACCGCATCCGCGGTGAGCTCGAGAAGCTCACCGGCAAGCAGGTCCAGCTGAACATCCTCGAGGTGAAGAACCCCGAGATCGAGGCCCAGCTCGTCGCCCAGGGCATCGCCGAGCAGCTCGCTGCTCGCGTGACCTTCCGTCGTGCCATGCGCAAGGGGATGCAGTCCTCCCTTCGAGCCGGCGCCAAGGGCATCCGGATCCAGTGCTCCGGTCGCCTCGGCGGTGCGGAGATGTCCCGCTCCGAGTTCTACCGCGAGGGCCGCGTGCCGCTGCACACCCTCCGCGCGAACATCGACTACGGCTTCTACGAGGCCCGCACGACCTTCGGCCGCATCGGCGTCAAGGTCTGGATCTACAAGGGCGACATGACCGAGAAGGAGTTCGCGGCCCAGCAGGCGTCCGCAGCTCCCCGTGGTCGTGGCCCACGTCGCGACCGCGACGACCGTCCCGCCCGCGCCCGGCGCGGTGGCGACCGCAGCAAGGAGGCGCCGGCCCAGGCCGCCGCCCCGGCTGACGCACCCGCCGCCGAGGCTCCGGCCAAGACCGAGGGAGAGTCCTGAGATGTTGATCCCCCGACGGGTCAAGCACCGCAAGCAGCACCACCCGAAGCGCTCGGGCATGTCGAAGGGCGGCACCGCCGTCTCCTTCGGTGACTACGGGCTCCAGGCACTGGACCCGGCCTACGTCACGAACCGTCAGATCGAGGCGGCTCGTATCGCCATGACGCGTTACATGAAGCGTGGCGGCAAGGTCTGGATCAACATCTACCCGGACCGACCGCTGACCAAGAAGCCGGCTGAGACCCGCATGGGTTCCGGTAAGGGCTCCCCGGAGTGGTGGGTGGCCAACGTCAAGCCGGGCCGGATCATGTTCGAGATCTCCGGTGTCGACGAGGACGTGGCGCGCGAGGCAATGCGCCTGGCGATGCACAAGTTGCCGATGAAGTGCCGCTTCGTCGCGCGTGAGGGTGGTGACAACTGATGGCAGTCGGATCGAAGGACCTGACCCCGGCGGACCTGCGTGAGTTGACCGATGACCGTCTGGTCGACGAGTTGCGCAAGGGCAAGGAGGAGCTGTTCAACCTCCGCTTCCAGTCGGCGACCGGCCAGCTGGACAACCACGGGCGGCTGCGCGCGGTCCGCAAGGACATCGCCCGGATCTACACCGAGATGCGTGAGCGCGAGCTGGGAATTGGAACCAGCAGCGGTTCCGCCTCGACGGGTTCCGGTGAGGCGAAGTGAGCGAGAACGTGAAGGAAGACACCGTGACCACCCGTAATGACCGCAAGACGCGGCGCGGCTACGTCGTCAGCGACAAGATGGACAAGACCGTCGTCGTCGAGGTCGAGGACCGCGTCAAGCACGCCCTGTACGGCAAGGTCATGCGCCGGACCGAGAAGGTCAAGGCGCACGACGAGCAGAACACCGCCGGCATCGGCGACCACGTGCTCATCATGGAGACCCGGCCGTTGTCGGCCACCAAGCGCTGGCGCCTGGTCGAGGTCCTCGAGAAGGCCAAGTAATCCGTCCAAGGGGACGTCGTCGCCCCGGGTGCCCCCGCTCGTTGTCGTGGGACGCCTTCGGGGGACCAGTCCCCGCCGGGCCCTGCGGGGCCCACTGGACGAAGGGGGTCATCGCCCCCTTCGTCCACACAGACCGAAAGTCCAGTTCGGCAAGGCTCCACCCGAGCAACCTCGGGCAGGAGAACCAGCACGACGACAGGAGTGAGAAGTGATCCAGCAGGAGTCGCGACTGCGCGTCGCCGACAACACCGGTGCCAAGGAGATCTTGTGCATCCGCGTGCTCGGTGGCTCCGGCCGCCGGTACGCCGGCGTCGGCGACACCATCGTCGCCACCGTCAAGGACGCCATCCCGGGCGGCAACGTCAAGAAGGGCGACATCGTCAAGGCGGTCATCGTCCGCACGACCAAGGAGAGCCGCCGCGTCGACGGTTCGTACATCAAGTTCGACGAGAACGCAGCCGTCATCCTCAAGGCTGATGGCGAGCCGCGCGGGACGCGCATCTTCGGGCCGGTCGGCCGCGAACTTCGCGACAAGAAGTTCATGAAGATCGTCTCGCTCGCACCGGAGGTGATCTGACCCATGAGCAAGCTCAAGATCAAGAAGGGCGACCTCGTCCAGGTCCTGTCCGGCAAGGACAAGGGTCTGCAGGGCAAGGTCATCTCGGTCAACACCGAGACCCAGCGCGTCGTGGTCGAGGGTGTCCAGCGGGTCACCCGCCACACCAAGGCCGGCATGGGCGGCCAGGCCGGCGGCCTGGTCGTCACCGAGGCGCCGATCCACGTGAGCAACGTGGCCATCGTCGACCCGGAGGAGAACAAGCCGACCCGCATCAGGACCCGCGTCGAGTCCGTCGAGCGCGACGGGCGCACCAAGGCGAGCCGCACCCGCGTCGCGGTGCGCTCGGGCAAGGACCTCTGAGATGACTGACACCATGACCAGCACCGAGACCCCGCGACTGAAGGCAAAGTACGCCGAGACGGTCGTCGGGCAGCTCAACGAGCAGTTCGGCTACACCAACCCGATGCAGGTTCCCCGCGTCGTGAAGGTCGTCGTGAACATGGGCGTCGGTGACGCCGCCAAGGACAGCAAGCTGATCGAGGGCGCCATCCGCGACCTGACCGCCATCACCGGGCAGAAGCCGCAGGTGACCAAGGCCCGCAAGTCCATCGCGCAGTTCAAGCTGCGCGAAGGCATGCCGATCGGGACGCACGCCACCCTGCGTGGCGCACGCATGTGGGAGTTCCTCGACCGGCTCACGTCGGTCGCGCTTCCCCGCATCCGTGACTTCCGTGGCCTGAACCCGAAGCAGTTCGACGGCAACGGCAACTACACCTTCGGTCTGAACGAGCAGTCGATGTTCCACGAGATCAACCAGGACAAGATCGACCGCGTCCGCGGCATGGACATCACCGTGGTCACGACCGCGACGAATGACGACGAGGGCCGCGCGCTGCTGAAGGCGCTGGGCTTCCCCTTCAAGGAGAACTGAGATGGCCAAGACCGCCCTGATCAACAAGGCCAACAAGAAGCCGAAGTTCAAGGTCCGCGGGTACACGCGGTGCCAGCGCTGCGGCCGGCCGCACTCGGTCTACCGCAAGTTCGGCCTGTGCCGTGTGTGCCTTCGTGAGATGGCGCACCGCGGTGAGCTTCCCGGCGTGACCAAGTCCAGCTGGTAATCACTCGCTCGGGGGGTCCCGCCCCCCAAGTGCCCCCACAAACCCGCGTGGTCACCTTCTTCCGAGGGGCCACATCCAAGAACTCCTACATCGAAGGTCGCTCCGGATCCCGGAGTGAAACCGCGGTGAGAGAGGGCAGGCAGAGCCCATGACCATGACCGACCCGATTGCGGACATGTTGACCCGCGTGCGGAACGCCAACTCGGCGCACCACGACGAGGTCTCCATGCCGTACTCCAAGCTGAAGTCGCACATCGCGGAGATCCTCCAGGCGGAGGGTTTCATCGCGGGGTGGACCGTCGAGGAGGCCACCGTCGGAAAGACGCTGGAGATCTCCCTCAAGTACGGCCCGAACCGTGAGCGTTCCATCGCGGGGGTGCGCCGGGTGTCCAAGCCCGGTCTGCGCGTCTACGCGAAGTCCACCAACCTGCCGAAGGTTCTCGGCGGCCTGGGCGTGGCGATCATCTCCACGTCCTCCGGCCTCCTGACCGACAAGCAGGCCGCAACCAAGGGTGTGGGCGGGGAAGTCCTCGCCTACGTCTGGTAAGGGGAAGCAGACATGTCGCGTATCGGACGACTCCCGGTCGCCATCCCCAGCGGTGTCGACATCACCATCGATGGCCAGACCGTCACGGTCAAGGGCCCCAAGGGTGAGCTGCAGACGACTGTGTCCGAGCCGATCACGGTCGCTCGGACCGAGGACGGTCTCGAGGTGGCCCGCCCCGACGACGAGCGCGAGTCGCGCTCTCTCCACGGGCTCTCCCGCAGCCTCATCAACAACATGGTCGTCGGTGTCACCGAGGGCTACGAGAAGAAGCTCGAGATCCACGGCACCGGTTACCGCGTGCAGAACAAGGGCGGCTCCCTGGAGTTCGCGCTCGGGTTCAGCCACCCGGTCGTCGTCGAGGCGCCCGAGGGGATCAGCTTCACCGTCGAGAACCCGACCCACCTCGCCGTGCAGGGCATCGACAAGCAGCTCGTCGGTGAGACCGCTGCCAACATCCGCAAGCTCCGCCGTCCCGACCCGTACAAGGGCAAGGGTGTCCGGTACGAGGGCGAGCAGATCCGTCGCAAGGTCGGAAAGGCTGGTAAGTAAGCCATGGCAATGATCGTCAAGCGAGCCAAGGGCAAGAGCGCCGCTCGTGGTCGTCGCCACCTGCGCGTGCGCAAGAAGGTCACCGGCACCGCGGCACGTCCGCGTCTGGTGGTCAACCGCAGCAGCCGCCACGTCTTCGTCCAGGTTGTCGACGACACGGTCGGCAAGACCGTCGCGTCCGCGTCGACCATGGAGGCCGACGTGCGTGCACTGGACGGTGACAAGACCGCGCGGGCCAAGAAGGTCGGCGAGCTCGTGGCCGAGCGGTCCAAGTCCGTCGGTATCGAGGCCGTCGTCTTCGACCGTGGCGGAAACCGGTACCACGGTCGCGTCGCCGCGATCGCCGATGGTGCCCGCGAAGGGGGTCTGGCGCTGTGATGCAGACCCAGAACGTCGAGAAGAGGAACATCTGATGCCCGGACCCCAGCGTCGAGGCGCCGGTGCCGCAGGCACCAACGAGCGCTCCAACAACGACCGTCGCGACAACCGCGGCGGAGGTCGTGGCGGTGGCCGCGACCGCAACGAGAACCAGTACCTCGAGCGGGTTGTGACCATCAACCGTGTCGCCAAGGTCGTCAAGGGTGGTCGTCGCTTCAGCTTCACCGCCCTGGTCGTCGTCGGCGACGGTGACGGCACCGTCGGGGTCGGCTACGGCAAGGCCAAGGAGGTCCCCTCCGCGATCGCCAAGGGTGTCGAGGAGGCGAAGAAGAACTTCTTCACCGTGCCGCGCATCCAGGGCACCATCCCGCACCCGATCCTCGGTGAGGACGCGGCCGGTGTCGTCATGCTCCGGCCGGCATCGCCCGGTACCGGTGTCATCGCCGGTGGTTCCGTGCGCGCCGTGCTCGAGTGCGCCGGTATCCACGACGTGCTGAGCAAGTCGCTCGGTTCGGACAACGCGATCAACATCGTCCACGCGGTGGTCGCGGCCCTCAAGGGCCTCGAGCGCCCGGAGGCCGTGGCGGCCCGCCGCGGTCTGCCCCTGGACGAGGTGGCCCCGGCCGCCATGCTGCGCGCCCAGGCTGCTGGCCGCGCGGAGGCCGCCGACAAGGCGAAGGCGGGTGCCTGATGGCTCAGCTGAAGGTGACCCAGACCCGTTCGGAGATCGGTGGGAACCAGCGTCAGCGTGACACGCTGCGCAGCATCGGTCTGAAGCACGTCGGCGACGTCGTCGTCAAGGAGGACCGCCCGGAGTTCCGCGGCATGGTCCAGACGGTTCGCCACCTGGTGACCGTCGAGGAGGAGGACTGATCATGGCTGACTCCAAGGCCAACCCCACGTCCGGGGACGCGGCGGACGCACCTGCGCTGAAGGTGCACCACCTGCGCCCTGCTCCGGGGGCCAAGACCGCCAGGACCCGAGTGGGTCGCGGTGAGGCATCGAAGGGCAAGACCGCCGGCCGCGGTACCAAGGGCACCAAGGCCCGGTACCAGGTTCCGGAGCACTTCGAGGGAGGCCAGACGCCGCTGCACATGCGTCTGCCCAAGCTCCGCGGCTTCAACAACAAGTTCAGGACCGAGTACCAGGTCGTCAATCTCGACCGCATCTCGGCGCTCTTCCCGGAGGGTGGCGCCATCGGCGTCGACGAGCTCGTGGCCAAGGGAGCCGTCCGTGACGGCCACCTGGTCAAGGTGCTCGGCTCCGGCGAGATCTCGGTGAAGGTGGACCTCACGGTCGACGCCTTCTCCGGCAGCGCCAAGGAGAAGATCGAGGCGGCCGGGGGCAGCGTCACCAAGCGCTGACCCCCTTCGGTCCCTGCTCGAGGCCGTCCCGCACGCGGGGCGGCCTCGAGGCGTCTCCACCCATCGTGTCCTGCACCACTCGGGTCCGCGCGCGACCCGTTGACCCACGGCAGGTATCGTCTGTCAGGTTGCGCCGCTGCAGAGCGGCCCATGCCCGCAGCTCACATCTGCACCCACGGCACCGTCCTGGAGGATCCACGTGCTCTCCGTCTTCACTCGGGCGTTCAAGACGCCCGATCTGCGGCGCAAGCTGCTCTTCACGTTGGGCATCGTCATGCTCTTCCGCCTCGGCTCGTTCGTGCCGACGCCGAACGTGAACTACTCGGCGGTCCAGACCTGCATCTCGGGCGCCCGAGAGGGTGGCGGCAACCAGCTGCTCGGCATGGCCAATCTTTTCAGCGGCGGCGCGCTGCTCCAGCTGTCGATCTTCGCGCTGGGGATCATGCCCTACATCACCGCGAGCATCATCGTGCAGCTGCTCACGGTCGTCATCCCCCGCTTCGAGGCGTTGAAGCAGGAGGGGCAGCAGGGCCAGGCCAAGATGACCCAGTACACGCGGTACCTGACGATCGCGCTGGCCGTCCTCCAGTCGGCGACCTTCGTCACCTTCGCGCAGAACCCCTCCGCGCTCTTCGGCAACGCCAACTGCACCCAGATCCTCTACCGCGACACCGTCCTCGACACCGTCTTCATGGTTCTGACGATGACCGCCGGGACGGGCCTGATCATGTGGCTCGGCGAGCTGATCACGGACAAGGGCGTCGGCAACGGTATGTCGCTGCTGATCTTCACCTCGATCACCGCGACATTCCCCGGTTCGCTGTGGGCGATCCAGCAGCGTGACGGCCGCTGGGACCTCTTCTTCCTCGTCATCATCATCGGTCTGCTGATCATGACCGCCGTCGTCTTCGTCGAGCAGTCGCAGCGACGCGTTCCCGTCCAGTACGCGAAGAAGATGGTCGGTCGCCAGATGTACGGCGGAACCTCGACGTACATCCCGATCAAGGTCAACATGGCCAACGTCATCCCGATCATCTTCGCCAGCTCGATTCTCGCGCTGCCGCAGATGGTCGCCCAGTTCCAGTCCGACCCCCAGGGCAACAACCCCGCCTACATTGACTGGATCAACACCTACCTGGTGCAGGGCGACCACCCGATCTACATGGCCGTCTACACGATCCTGATCCTCTTCTTCACGTTCTTCTACGTCTCGATCACGTTCAACCCGAATGAGGTCGCCGACAACATGAAGAAGTACGGGGGGTTCATCCCCGGTATCCGGGCCGGGCGACCCACGGCCGAGTACCTCAGGTACGTCATCACCCGCATCACCGTGCCGGGCGCCATCTACCTCGCCCTGGTCTCACTGATCCCGCTCATCGCCTTCGTGCTGATCGGGGCAAACCGCGACTTCCCGTTCGGCGGTGCGTCCATCCTCATCATGGTGGGCGTCGGTCTCGATACGGTGAAGCAGATCGAGTCCCAGCTCCAGCAACACCACTACGAAGGATTCCTGCGCTGATGCGTCTGATCATTCTGGGCCCCCCCGGGGCCGGCAAGGGCACCCAGGCCAGCCTGATCGCCGAGCACTACGAGATCCCCGCGATCTCCACCGGCGACATCTTCCGGGCCAACATCAAGAACGAGACCGAACTCGGTCAGCAGGTCAAGGAGATCCTTGCCTCCGGCGGGTATGTCTCCGACGACATCACCAACGCGATCGTTGCGGACCGCCTGCAGGAGGAGGACGCCACCGCAGGCTTCCTGCTCGACGGGTACCCGCGCACGACCGCGCAGGTGGCCGCGCTCGACAAGGTGCTCGCCCAGTCCGGCCTGGCGCTGGACAGGGTGCTCGAGCTCGTCGTCGACGACGAGATCGTCGTGGACCGGTTGCTCAAGCGGGCCGAGGTCGAAGGCCGCTCCGACGACAGCGAGGAGGTCATCCGCGAGCGGATGGCGCTCTACCACCGCGAGACCGAGCCGCTGTCCTCCGCCTACGAGCAGCGGGGACTGCTGGTCACGGTCGATGGTGTCGGAGAGGTCGACGAGGTCGCACAGCGCATCGTCACCGCCCTCGGTTCCTGACGGGTCGAGCGCTGCCATGGGTCTCTTCGCACGTGAACGGGTTCGCGCGCGCACGCCGCAGCAGGTGCGGGCGATGCGCGTGGCGGGTCTGCTCGTGGGGCGCACTTTGGCCGTGCTCCAGGAGGAGGTCCGGCCGGGGATGACCACCGGACAGCTGGACGCGCTGGCGGAGGACCACATCCGCAGCGCCGGCGGGATTCCCAACTTCCAGCTCGTGCCCGGTTACGAGCACACGCTGTGCACCTCGATCAACGACGAGATCGTCCACGGCATCCCCGGAGACCGGGTCCTGCGCGAGGGTGACCTGTTGAGCATCGACTGCGGTGCCGAGGTGGACGGCTGGAACGGGGACTGCGCGATCACCGTGGTCGTCGGTGGTGAGCAGGCCGGCGACCCGGCCGGCGTGCGCCTGTCCGAGGTCACTCGACGGTCGCTGTGGGCCGGCATCGCAGCCCTTCGTCCCGGTGGAGACCTCAACGACGTCGGCGGCGCGGTCGAGGACTCGATCCTCGCGGACGCGCGGACCGACGGTGTCGAGTACGGCATCGTGGAGGACTACACCGGCCACGGCATCGGGGAGCAGATGCACATGCCGCCGATGGTGCCCAACTACCGGGTGCGTGGCCGGGCCCCGCAGACGCCGGTGGGCGGAACCATCGCCATCGAGCCGATGGTCACGCTCGGTCCGGAGGCGAACCACGTGCTGGCCGACGACTGGACGATCGTCACCGACACCGGGCACCCCGCCGCCCACTGGGAGCACTCGGTGGCCCTGACCGAGCACGGCATCTGGGTGTTGACCGCACTCGACGGAGGCGAGGCCGAGCTCACCGCTCGCGGCGCCCCCTTCGGCCCGCTCGACTGATCCGCTCCGCCCCACCCTCGCCGTCGCGCGGCGGGGTGTGGCGTACGTGACGCGGACAGGCGATCCGTGCGACGGCGTGGGTCGGTAGGGTGCGAAGTCAGTCATGCCGTCCGCAGAGTTGACGGTCTCGTGTCGATGAGGAGCACCTCGAGGATGACCATCCCCCCTGAACCTCCCTCCGGAGCTGACGACGTCCTGAGCCTGGCCGCGGGTTTCCCGCAGGTCGATCCGCACGCGTGGGCCGACCTGGCCGCCGAGGTGGTCAACAAGTCCCGTGCCGAGGACGCCAAGGTCGACGGGCCGGGCGCGGTCGAGATCCTCACGAGCGAGCTGCCCGGTGGGGTTGCGGTCGACCCGATCTACTGGCCCCGGGAGCGCAGCCTGGGGCTGCCGGGCGCGATGCCCTTCACCCGTGGCCGGGGCCCGCGCGACCCGGATCTGCCGTGGCACGTGTGCCAGCTGCACGACGACCCGGATGCCGCCACCAGCCGCAAGGCGGTCCTCGACGACCTCGAGCGGGGCGTCAGCGCCGTCTGGCTGCACGTCGGCGACGACGGCATCGCCCCCGGCGACGTCGCCGAGGTCCTGGGTGATGTCATGGTCGACCTCGCCCCGGTGACGGTCTCCTCGTGGACGGACCAGGCCGCCGCCGCGGCCGCGCTGGTCGACGTCTGGGAGGCGAAGGGAGCCGACCCGGCCACCGTGCGCGGCAGCCTGGGCCACGACCCGATCGGGATGGCCGCAGTGGTGGGCGGCGCACCCGACCTCGCCCCGCTCGCCGCCGCGGTCGCCTCGTGCACCGAGCGCTGGACCGGCGTGCGCGCGATCACCGTCGACACCCGCGTCCACCACGACGCCGGCGCCAGCGCCCAGGACGAGGTCGCCCTCGCCCTGGCGACGGCGCTGGACTACGTGCGCCACCTGACCGATGCCGGCGTCGCGGCCGCAGAGGCCTTCCGCCGGATCGAGTTCCGCATCGCGGCGACCGCGGACCAGTTCGTCACCATTGCCAAGCTGCGCGCGTTGCGACGGGCGTGGGCCCGCGTCGGCGAGGTCCTCGAGGTACCTCAGGCCGACCGCGGTGGGTGGGTGCACGCCGTGACCTCCTGGCGCATGCAGACCCGCACCGACCCGTGGGTGAACCTCCTGCGCGACACCATCGCCTGCCTCGCGGCCTCCGCCGGGGGAGCCGACGCCATCACCGTCCTGCCGTACGACCACGTGCTCGGCCTGCCGACCCCCTTCTCCCGGAGAATTGCCCGCAACACGCAGTCGATCCTCGCGGCGGAGTCCAACGTCGCCCGGGTCGCCGATCCGGCCGGCGGCTCCAACTACGTCGAGGCACTGACCGACGATCTCGCCCGCGCCGCGTGGACCTGGTTCGGTGAACTCGACGCCGCGGGTGGCGCCGCCGCCGGCCTGGCGTCCGGGGTCATCGCCGAGCGTCTGGCGACGACCCGCGCCGCGCGGGAAGCGGATCTGGCCACCCGTGAGCTACCGCTGACCGGCACCTCGACCTTCCCGCTGGCCGGGGAGGAAGTCCTCCGGCGCGCCCCGCGTGCGCAGATCACCGCAGAGGGGCTGCCCCGTCGACGTGACGGGCAGGTCTTCGAGGACCTGCGGGCACGCACCGCCTCCGGTGATGTCTGCGTGCCGGTTCTCGCACTCGGTCCCCAGCGCGAGCACACCACCCGGGTCAGCTTCGTCGCCAACCTCCTCGGTGTGGCCGGCATCCGCCCCGAGACGGTCGAGGTCGCCACCGCTGACGACATCGCGGAGGCCGTCGAGTCGGCGAAGGGGGCGAGCGTCGCCGTGATCGCGTCCTCACGGAAGGGGTACGACGGCCTGGCCGGTCCCACCGTGCAGGCCCTGCGCGCCGCAGGCGTCGAGCAGGTCGTCCTCGCCGGACCCGCGAGCGAGGCGCCCGACGCCACCGTCGACGGCGAGATCGTCGCGGGCATGGACATCGTCGCCTTCCTGGGCGGCCTTTGTGACTCCCTCGGCGCCCCACAGGCAGGAGCAAACGCATGAGCGACGCGCACACCATCCCCACCTTCGACACCGTCGAGCTCGGCGACGGCGCTCCGGCGGCCGACGCGCGCCAGCGCTGGCAGGAGGCACTCGACGCCACCCCGGGCGCCGCCGACGGCTGGACCACCCCGGAGCACATCGAGGTCGCCCCGGTGTACACCGAGGAGGACACCGACGACCTGGACTTCCTGCGTACGGTCCCGGGCAAGGCACCCTTCCTGCGTGGCCCGTACCCGACCATGTACGTCAACCAGCCGTGGACGGTGCGGCAGTACGCCGGCTTCTCCACCGCCGAGGAGTCCAACGCGTTCTACCGCCGCAACCTCGCGGCCGGGCAGAAGGGCCTGTCGGTCGCCTTCGACCTCGCGACGCACCGCGGGTACGACAGCGACCACCCGCGCGTCTCGGGAGACGTCGGCATGGCCGGAGTGGCCATCGACTCGATCTACGACATGCG
Source organism: Janibacter sp. A1S7 (assembly GCF_037198315.1). NCBI lineage: Bacteria > Bacillati > Actinomycetota > Actinomycetes > Micrococcales > Intrasporangiaceae > Janibacter > Janibacter alittae. The sequence goes on from NZ_CP144913.1 coordinate 584,283, forward strand.
CACGCTCTTCAGCGGGATCCCACTGGACCGGATGAGCGTGTCGATGACGATGAACGGCGCGGTGCTGCCGATCCTCGCGCTCTACGTCGTCGCGGCCGAGGAGCAGGGGGTGAGCCCGGAGCAGCTGAGCGGAACCATCCAGAACGACATCCTCAAGGAGTTCATGGTCCGCAACACCTACATCTACCCGCCACAGCCCTCGATGCGGATCATCTCCGACATCTTCGCCTACACCAGCACGAAGATGCCGCGCTTCAACTCGATCTCCATCTCCGGCTACCACATGCAGGAGGCCGGGGCCACGCAGGACCTCGAGCTGGCCTACACCCTCGCCGACGGCATCGAGTACATCCGGGCGGGCAAGCAGGCGGGTCTCGACGTCGATGCCTTCGCGCCGCGACTGTCCTTCTTCTGGGCCATCGGCATGAACTTCTACATGGAGATCGCCAAGCTGCGGGCGGCCCGCCTGCTGTGGGCGCGGCTGGTCAAGGAGAACTTCGGTCCCGAGAACCCGAAGTCGCTCTCCCTGCGCACGCACTCGCAGACCTCCGGCTGGAGCCTGACCGCGCAGGACGTCTACAACAACGTCGTACGCACCTGCGTCGAGGCGATGGCCGCGACCCAGGGACACACCCAGAGCCTGCACACCAACGCCCTCGACGAGGCGATCGCGCTGCCGACCGACTTCTCCGCGCGGATCGCGCGCAACACCCAGCTGGTGCTCCAGCAGGAGTCGGGCACGACGCGGGTCGTCGACCCGTGGGGAGGCAGTGCCTACGTCGAGCGCCTGACCCACGACCTCGCCCAGCGCGCGCTCGCGCACATCGAGGAGGTGGAGAAGGCCGGCGGCATGGCCAAGGCCATCGAGGCCGGCATCCCGAAGATGCGCATCGAGGAGGCGGCCGCCCGCACGCAGGCACGCATCGACTCCGGGCAGCAGCCGCTGATCGGGATCAACACGTATCCGACTGACGAGGACGAGGACATCGAGATCCTCAAGGTGGACAACGCCGCGGTCCGCACGTCCCAGATCGCCGGGATCGAGCGGCTGAAGGCCGAGCGGGACGAGGAGCAGACGCAGGCCGCGCTCGCTGCGCTCACCCGCGGGGCCGGGGCCGACGGCGGCACCATGGAGACCAACCTGCTCGCACTGGCGATCGACGCCGCGCGCGCCAAGGCCACCGTCGGTGAGATCTCCTCCGCGCTGGAGGAGGTCTTCGGGCGCTACACCGCGCAGATCCGTACGATCTCGGGTGTGTACCGGGACGAAGCAGGGGCGGGCGGAGCCGTCGACGAGGTCCAGGCCAAGGTCGAGGACTTCGAGCAGGCTGAGGGCCGTCGCCCTCGCATCCTCGTGGCCAAGATGGGCCAGGACGGCCACGACCGTGGCCAGAAGGTCATCGCGACGGCCTTCGCCGACCTCGGCTTCGACGTCGACGTGGGCCCGCTCTTCCAGACCCCCGCCGAGGTGGCGCGCCAGGCGGTCGAGGGTGATGTGCACGTCGTCGGTGTGTCCTCGCTCGCCGCGGGCCACCTCAGCCTCGTGCCGGCGTTGCGAGCCGAGCTGGACGAGCTCGGTCGCCAGGACCTGATGATCGTCGTCGGCGGGGTCATCCCGAAGCAGGACTTCGACGAGCTGCGTGCCGCCGGCGCCGACGACATCTACCCGCCCGGCACCGTCATCGCCGACGCCGCCGGTGGGCTGGTCGACCAGCTGCGGGAGCGGGCCGCCGCCTCCCATGGCTGAGTCGGTCGCCGACCTCGCGGCGGGAGTGCGCGATCGCTCCCGGGCGCACATCGCCCGGGCGATCACGCTCGTCGAGTCCTCCCGCCCGGACCACCGGGAACGCTCGAAGGCACTGCTCGCCGAGCTCGCCCCCGACACCGGTCACGGGTTGCGGGTCGGTGTCTCGGGCATCCCGGGTGCCGGCAAGTCGACCTTCATCGATGCGCTCGGCACGCGGCTGATCGAGAAGGGGCACCGCATCGCCGTCGTCGCCGTCGACCCGAGCAGCGCCCGCACCGGCGGCTCGGTGCTCGGTGACCGCACCCGGATGGCCAAGCTCACCGCCAGCGATGACGCCTTCGTGCGGCCGTCGCCGTCGGGGGCGCATCTGGGTGGAGTGGCCCGCGCGACGCGTGAGTCGATGCTCGTCCTCGAGGCTGCCGGTCACGACGTCGTGCTCGTCGAGACGGTCGGTGTCGGCCAGTCCGAGGTCGCCGTCGCCGAGATGGTCGACACCTTCCTCATGCTGGCGCTGGCCCGCGGTGGTGACCAGCTGCAGGGGATCAAGCGCGGCATCCTCGAGATGGCCGACGTCATCGCGGTCAACAAGGCCGACGGCGAGCACGCCGGGGACGCTCGCGTCGCCGCACGGGAGCTGTCCGGCGCGATGCGCCTGATGAACCCGGACCCGCACGCCCGCCGGCCCCCGGTCCTCACCTGCAGCGCCCAGACGGGTGACGGGCTGGATGACGTCTGGGACGCCGTCCTGGGGCATCGTGCCTGGCTGGAGGAGCAGGGCTCGCTGCACGGCCGCCGCGCCGAGCAGCAGCGCGAGTGGATGTGGGCCATGGTCGATGCCGAGCTGCGTGATGCGGTCCGGCACTCATCCCGGGTGCGCGAGTTGCTCGCCGAGGTCACCCCCGGAGTGCGCGCCGGTCAGGTGACTGCGGTCGAGGGCGCCGAGCGCATCATCGCGGCCTTCTCCGCCGACCTCGCCGAGCGCGACTGAGCGCTTTCGTTCGCAACTGCTTGGGCTCGTGCGGCCTTGGTGCGCAACTGCTCGGGCCCGTGCGGCTTCGGTGCGCACGTGCTGGGGCTCCTGCGCAAGCGTGGCTGCTCACCCCGTGGCCGGGGCGCCGATCTTCTTCGGCGCGACACCAGCGCGGCGCGCCTGCCACAGCAGGATCGCCATCATGAGCAGCGTGGCGAGACCGCCGATGCCGCCCCCAGCGGCGTCCCCGGTCGACGACTCGGTGATGTAGGCACCCTGGAGGCCGCCGACGAGGGTCAGCAGGAGGATGATCACGACGTTGTTGACCGTGTGCAGCACGATCGCCGCCTCCAGCCCACCGGTGCGCCAGGTCAGGTAGCAGGTTGCCACGGCCATGGAACCCAGCTGCATCAGGACCCACGGGTCCAGCGAGCCGTGGGCGAGGGAGAAGAGCGCCGTGGACAGGACCGTGCCGGTGACCAGGGCGGGGACGGGCCGCTTGATCCAGGCGCCCACCCCCTGCAGCAGCCCGCCGCGGAAGGCGATCTCCTCGGCGGCGGCCTGCAGCGGCGTGGTCAGCACGGTGATGACGATGAGCCATGGCCAGTGCTCCGGGCGGTCGCCGACCTCCCCGCCGTCCAGGAGCCATCCGAGGACGATGTAGGCCCCCCAGATGACCACGGTGACCAGACTGGCCCGCCCCATCCACCGCCACCGGATCCGACCGGTCACCGACAGCAACTTGCCCATCGGGCGCCAGTGCCCCAGCCGGGTCGCCACGAGGGCGGCCGGGATGAGGGCGATCAGCATGAGGTTGCCCATGAGCATCGTCACGGGCGCGGTCAGGTCGATCTCCGTCACACTCAGATCGGGGTCGCGCATGGCGGGGTCGACGACCAACCACGCGATGGTGAGCACGAGCAGCTCGAAGACGAAGACACCGACGGCCAGGGTCAGCGCGAGCAGCGGCCGCCACCAGCGGTAACCCTTGGTGCGCATCTGGTGGACGTAGCTGCGCGGCTCGTCGTCGGGGAGGGCTCGACCGGACCTCGTGCGCGGATGGGCGGGTGCGGATGGCGTCATCGGTGCGCCCATGGGGTCGCGCATCGTCGGCACACGAGCGGCCGCTCGTTCGCGCACGGCCGAGGCGAAGGCCACGAGTAGCGGATGGACCCCGGCATCGGTGGCCAGCGGGTAGTCGCTGAGGGTGACGAAGGGGACGCCCGCCGCCGTCACGGTTGCCGGCTGCGCCCCCCGGTGGGCCTGCGGAAACCACACGGTGCCGGGGGCGTCGACGTAGTCACGAGCCGGCCGGCCTCCGGCGACCGTCTGTGGCAGTTCGAACCGGGTCTCCCCGACGAGCCCGGCCAGCGGGGAGCCGGGTACCGCCTGCACGGAGGGGGTCGCGCCCCCTTCGCCCGCGACGGGCCCGACGAGCGGCACGCCGAGCTCGAGGGCGCGCGCGGTGGTCGCGTCGTGGACCGTCGGGTCCGACGTCAGCGGCGGGGGGAGGAGCCACAGCCCGTCCAGGTCGGGCGAGGGATCGGCGCCGGGCGGCAGCATCCCGACATGGGCTCCGGGGAGGACGGCGGCCAGTGCTCGGCGTGCGAGATCGCCGGTGGGCCAGGCTGGGTCACCGACGAGTGCGATCCGGATCATGGGCCGAGCCTACGTTCCGGATCGCGTGCCACATGCGGCCGGGGAGGAGGGGCGCCTTCACCCCTCCTCCCGCGCACCGGTTCAGCGGGAGGTCGTCGTCTCGACCTCCGCATCCGCGGTGCCCGAGTCGGAGCGCCCGCGGCCGTTCGCCTCGGGGTCGTAGCCGATCTCACCACGGTCGAGCGCGTCCTTGCCCGCTGAGACGGCCTCCTCGGGGATCCCGCGGACCCTGGTGGCGAACTGCAGCTTCTCCTTCTTCAGTGCCACGAGGAAGCTGATCCCGGCGAGGAACATCAGGGTGAACATCGGTAGACCGATGACGGTGATCACCTGTTGCAGGGCATTGAGGCCCTCGTCGCCGGCGAGGACGATGAGCAGGGCCGCGAGGACCCCCTCGCTGACACCCCAGAAGACGCGCTGGTGCGTCGGGCCGGGTTCGCCGTCCCCGGTGCACAGCATGTCGACGACCAAGGACGCGGAGTCGGAACTCGTCGCGAAGAAGATGGCGACGATGACCACCGCGAAGCCCTGGATGAACGTCGTGAGCGGGAACTGCTCGAAGAAGGCGAACATCGACAGCGGGATGGAGTCCGCGACGGCCGCCGAGATCGGCCCCTCGGAGCCGTCCATGCCGTCGATCCGCATCGCCGACCACCCGAAGACGACGAACCAGATGATGGTGAAGATCGTCGGCGCGAAGAGGACGCCGAGGACGAACTCACGCACCGTGCGCCCCTTGGAGATGCGGGCGAGGAAGATGCCCATGAACGGTGCCCAGCTGACCGTCCAGGCCCAGTAGAAGACGGTCCAGCCGCCCTGCCAGCCCCAGCCGTCCTCCTTGGTGACGTTGGCGAGGGCGTCGTTCCAGAGCATCAGCTCGGGGAGCGCGGAGACGTAGTTGCCCGTGGTCTCGAAGAGCTCACGGAGCAGGAAGAGGGTCATCCCGCCGGTGAGGAAGACGAAGATCATCAGTCCGATCGCCATGGCGATGTTGATGTTGGACAGGAGCTTCACGCCCTTGTCCATGCCCCGCACGATCGAGGTGACGGCCACCGCTTCGAGCACGACGATGATCAGGACCTGCAGGGTGGTGCTGTTCTCCACGCCGAAGAGCTCACCCAGCCCGGCGCCGATCTGCGAGGTGCCCAGGCCGATGGACACCGCGACGCCGAAGAGGGTGCCGAGGATGGCGGTGATGTCGATGGCCCGGCCGATCGGACCGTAGATGCCGTCCTTGAGGAAGGGGTAGAACACCGAGCTGACGCGAACGGGCAGCTCGTAGCGGTGGATGAAGTAGGCGAAGGCCAAGCCCGGCAGGCAGAAGATCGCCCAGGTGTGCAGGCTGAGGTGGTAGAGCGCGAAGTTCATGCCGTCCGTGGCGGCCTCCACGGTGTACGGCTCCACGCCGGCCTTCGGTGGGTTCGAGAAGTGCGAGATCGGCTCGGCCACGCCCCAGAACATCAGGATGGTGCCGATGCCACCGGCGAAGAGCATCGCGAACCACGACGGGAAGCTGTATTGCGGCGGCTCGTCCTTGCGGCCGAGCTGGACCTGTCCGTAGGGGCTGATGGCGACACCCAGCAGGATGATCACCCACGCGGTGACGCCGAAGATGAAGTACCACCCCAGGTTCGTGACGATCCACTCCCGGCCGGTGCTGAACGTGGAGTTCAGCGGCTCGGGGAAGAGGAGGAGGATGACCAGGAACAGGATCATCAGGCTCGCCGAGACGAAGAAGATCGTCGGCTGGGTCCGCAGTCGGAGCTTGCGTGCCAAGGCGTCCATCGTCTGGCCTTCCCGTGGTGGGTGGTGGCGCCGGTCATGTCGGCCGGTACCTCTTGGTGAGGGGAGAGGCTAGTCGTTGTCGCAGGTCGATTGCGCGCCCAGCGCCCTCGCGATTTCCCAGCGGGGGAGCGCGTGTCGTATCCTTGACTGTCGGTCACATCTGTCTTGTCTTCCCGCCTGCGCGGGCAGACGGCTCGGGTGTGACCGGACGAGGGTCGACCTCAACCGGGGGACGACCACAGACGGATTGAGAGGGTATGGCCAAGAAGGACGGTGTCATCGAGGTCGAGGGCACGATCGTCGAAGCGCTCCCGAACGCGAACTTTCGGGTCGAGCTGACGAACGGTCACAAGGTTCTCGCCCACATCTCGGGCAAGATGCGGCAGCACTACATCCGGATCCTCCCCGAGGACAAGGTCGTGGTGGAGCTCAGCCCGTACGACCTGACCCGCGGCCGTATCGTCTTCCGCTACCGCTGATCGAGTCGGCCACGCATGCCGGTGGCCGACGAGAGAGGCACCACGAGCACGACCCGTCACCACGTACCGGGGGCGGGACAGATCAAGACAGATGCGAGACGGCAATGAAGGTTCAGCCGAGCGTCAAGAAGATCTGCGACAACTGCAAGGTGATCCGCCGCAACGGCCGGGTCATGGTGATCTGCGACAACCTGCGCCACAAGCAGCGCCAGGGCTGATCGCGGTCCACCAGGACCGGTGAGGTGGGGAACCGGGCACTTGCCCAGATCCTCGAGCAACGCCAGGAAGAAGAAGCACGCACCACCCGGCCCCTGTCCCGCCACGCGGGCAGGATGTCACCCCCGGCTCGGAGGCCGGGGACCGAGCGGCCCGCGATCGTCCGTGGGATCACCCGCCGGACTGGTGGTGTACCAGACCTCCGAACAGAAGATAAGGAAGCCATCACATGGCACGTCTTGTTGGAGTCGACCTCCCGCGCGAGAAGCGCGTCGAGGTCGCCCTGACCTACATCTTCGGTGTGGGCCGCACGACTGCGCAGAAGGCAGTCGCGGCAACCGAGATCGACCCGGCCACTCGCGTGAAGGACCTCGGTGACGACCAGCTCGTCGCCCTGCGTGACTGGCTCGAGGAGAACGTCCAGCTCGAGGGAGACCTCCGCCGCGAGGTCGCTGCCGACATCCGCCGCAAGGTGGAGATCGGCACCTATGCGGGTCTGCGCCACCGCCGTGGCCTCCCGGTGCGCGGTCAGCGCACCAAGACCAACGCGCGTACCCGCAAGGGCCCCAAGCGCACCGTCGCAGGCAAGAAGAAGGCCTGATCCCTCACCCGTTCGCGTGGCCCTGCTGCCACGCGCGGTGAGCACCACACACCGAAGCACTTCGTAGGAGAAACATGCCCCCCAAGACCCGCGCCACCAAGGTGCGTCGCAAGGTCAAGAAGAATGTGTCCGTGGGCCAGGCCCACATCAAGAGCACGTTCAACAACACCATCATCTCGATCACCGACCCCACCGGTGCCGTGATCTCCTGGGCCTCCGCCGGCCAGGTCGGCTTCAAGGGCTCGCGCAAGTCGACCCCGTACGCCGCCCAGATGGCGGCCGAGGCCGCTGCCCGCCGCGCCATGGAGCACGGCATGAAGAAGGTCGACGTCTTCGTCAAGGGCCCGGGGTCCGGTCGCGAGACCGCCATCCGCTCCCTGACCGCCACCGGCCTCGAGGTCGGCGCCATCCAGGACGTCACGCCCAGCCCGCACAACGGTGTCCGCCCGCCCAAGCGCCGTCGCGTCTGAGCAGCAGAGATTCGGGAGACTAGATAACACATGGCTCGTTACACCGGCCCCATCACCAAGAAGTCCCGTCGACTCAAGCTCGACCTCGTCGGCGGCGACAAGAACTTCGAGCTCCGTCCCTTCCCGCCCGGCCAGCACGGCCGTCGACGGATCCAGGAGAAGGAGTACCTCACCCAGCTGCAGGAGAAGCAGAAGGCCCGCTTCACCTACGGCGTCATGGAGAAGCAGTTCCTCCGGTACTACAAGGAGGCGGCCAACCGCCCCGGACAGACCGGTCACAACCTGCTGCAGATCCTCGAGACCCGTCTCGACAACGTCATCTACCGCGCCGGTCTCGCCCGCACGCGTCGTCAGGCGCGTCAGCTGGTCACCCACGGCCACTTCGAGGTCAACGGCAAGCGCACCAACGTGCCCAGCCAGCGCGTCGAGCAGTACGACATCGTCACCGTGCGCAAGCAGTCGGTCGAGGCCTTCCCGATCCAGCTCGCCCGCGAGACCTTCGGTGAGCGCCCGGTCCCCGCGTGGCTGCACGTCGTCCCGGGGAGCCTGAAGGTGCTCGTGCACCAGAAGCCGACCCGCGAGCAGATCGACATCCCGCTCACCGAGCAGCTGATCGTCGAGCTCTACTCCAAGAACTGACGTCCAGGGGCTCACGGCCGCTGGCGGCCTGCGCCCCCGGATGCCCCTCGAACTGCCCGCGTGGTTGCCCGGCTCAACCACGCGGGCAGGACGAAGGGGGAGATGGCCCGTCGCGCGGACAGAGACGTGACGGCCGCCGGCCACCAGACCGGCACCTTCACGAGGCGTCATATAGCGGTCGCCCGTGGGAAGGAAGATCACCGTGCTCATCGCACAGCGCCCGAACCTCAGCGAGGAGGTCCTCGCCGACAACCGTTCGCGGTTCGTCATCGAGCCCCTCGAGCCCGGCTTCGGCTACACCATCGGCAACTCCCTGCGTCGCACCCTGCTCTCGAGCATCCCGGGTGCCTCCCTGACCTCGATCCGGATCGACGGCGTGCTCCACGAGTTCTCCACGATCCCCGGGGTCAAGGAGGACGTCACCGAGGTCATCCTCAACATCAAGTCCCTCGTCGTCTCCAGCGAGAACGACGAGCCGGTCGTGATGTACCTGCGCAAGTCCGGCGCCGGCGCGGTCACCGCTGCCGACATCAACCCGCCGGCCGGTGTCGAGGTCCACAACCCGGACCTGCACATCGCCACGCTCAACGACAAGGGCTCCCTCGAGATGGAGCTGACCGTCGAGCGCGGTCGCGGGTACGTCTCCGCCCAGCAGAACAAGTCCGCCGACCAGGAGATCGGCCGCATCCCGGTCGACTCCATCTACTCGCCGGTGCTCGCCGTGACCTACAAGGTCGAGGCGACCCGTGTCGAGCAGCGCACCGACTTCGACAAGCTGGTCGTGGACGTCGAGACGAAGCACTCGATGGCTCCCCGGGACGCGCTGGCCTCGGCCGGTAGCACTCTCGTGGAGCTGTTCGGGTTGGCCCGTGAGCTCAACGTCGAGGCCGAGGGCATCGACATGGGCCCGTCGCCGACCGACGCCGCGATCGCGGCCGACATGGCGCTGCCGATCGAGGACCTGGACCTGACCGTCCGTTCCTACAACTGCCTCAAGCGCGAGGGCATCCACTCCGTGGGTGAGCTCGTCGGGCGCAGCGAGGCCGACCTGCTCGACATCCGCAACTTCGGCGCGAAGTCGATCGACGAGGTCAAGGCGAAGCTGCACGAGATGGATCTGGCGCTCAAGGACAGCCCTCCCGGGTTCGACCCGACTGCCGTCCCCGGCTACAACGACGAGTACGACGAGTCCGGTGACGAGGACGCCTCGTTCGCCGAGGACGAGCAGCTCTGACCCACCGTTATTCGTGACCTGACCGCCGTACGCGGTGAGGTCGGACCTCCAAGGAGAACACCATGCCCACCCCGACCAAGGGTCCCCGTATCGGGGGCGGCCCGGCCCATGAGCGCCTCATCCTGGCGAACCTGGCCACGTCGCTCTTCGAGTTCGACCAGATCACCACGACCCAGGCCAAGGCCAAGCGGCTGCGTCCGCTCGCCGAGCGCCTGATCACCTTCGCCAAGCGCGGCGACCTCGCCGCGCGCCGCAAGGTGATGACGGTCGTGAAGGACAAGGGCGTCGTCCACCGCCTCTTCGTCGAGATCGCGCCCGATGTGGCCGACCGCCCCGGCGGGTACACCCGCATCACCAAGATCGCCCCGCGCAAGGGTGACAACGCTCCGATGTGCGTCATCGAGCTCGTCCGCGAACCGGTCAACGCCAAGCCGAAGCGTGCCGTCGTCGCCGAGGCGGAGGGTGCGACCAAGCGCTCCGCCAAGGACGAGGAGGCCGCCGCGGCCGAGGCCCCGGCAGAGGAGGCCGCCACGGCCGAGGCCCCCGCAGAGGAGGCCGTGACCGAGGAGGCTCCGACCGAGGAGACCACCGAGGCCGGCGAGGCCCCCGAGGCGGAGTCCGAGGACAAGGCCTGACGGGACCCACCCCCGCACGACGAAGGGCGCCGCTCACCCCACCGGGGAGCGGCGCCCTTCGTCGTGCTGTCGAAGCGCAGAGCTCCTCGCACTGTCGGGTCCGGGGCCCCTGTCCTGCGACTCGCCTACGCTGGCGGCCATGCGGCTGCGACTCGACCTCGCCTACGACGGCACCGACTTCCACGGCTGGGCGGCGCAGCCCGGACTCCGCACGGTCGAGGGCGAGCTGACCGGGGCGATCACGCGGATCCTGCGACTGCCCGAGCCGATCAGGGTCACCGTCGCCGGCCGCACGGACGCGGGCGTGCACGCCCTGGGGCAGGTCGTCCACCTCGACGTGGACCCGAGCGACCTCGCCCGGGTGCGCGGCAATGCCGACCGTCCCCTGCTGCCGACCCTGCTCACCCGGTTGCGCGGCGTCCTGCCCGGCGACATCGTCGTCCGCTCCGCCGTCGAGGCGCCTGAGGGCTTTGACGCGCGATTCTCCGCGACGAGCCGACGCTACCGATACGTTCTCTCCGACGACCCGGCGCGGCTGGACCCCCTTCGCCGTCGCGAGGTGGTCGCCCTGCGCACCCCGCTGGACGTCGACGCGATGAACGCCGCCACGGCCCGGCTGCTCGGGCTGCGAAACTTCGCGGCGTTCTGCAGGAAGCGTGCGGGCGCGACGACGACCCGCACCCTGCTGCGCTACGACTGGCGGCGTCGCGAGGACGGGTTGCTCGAGGCGGACATCCTCGCCGATGCCTTCTGCCACTCGATGGTCCGGGCGCTCATCGGGGCGATCGTGCCCGTCGGCGCAGGGGACCAGGGGTCGCAGTGGCCCGAGCAGGTGCTCACCGAGGGCGTGCGCGACCCCCGGGTGAAGGTCATGCCCGCCCACGGGCTCACGCTGGTCGAGGTGACCTACCCGCCCGCCGAGCAGCTCGCCGAGCGTGCGAGCCGGACGCGGGCCCGCCGGGAGGAGTGAGCCGTCAGTCGCGCAGCGCGTCCCCCGGGGGCAGCGGCCACCACCGCGTCCACAGCGTGCCGACGACCTGGTCGGCGCGCACGAAGCGGGCGGCGCACTCCTGGTCGCCGGTGCGTCCGCGACACGCGGAGACGGAGTCTGCGCTGTTGGACCGGTTGTCGCCCATGACGAGGTAGGAACCCTCGGGCACGGTGATCTCCGGCAGGCAGCGGGCCGAGAGCGGTCCGCCGTCCGTGCAGTCCTGCTCGTCCGGAGCGAAGGGGATCTCGTGCTCCACGTACGGCTCGTCGAGGGGCTGGCCGTCCACGAGGAGCCGGCCCTGCTCGTCGCAGCACGAGACGGTCTCGCCGGGAAGCCCGATGACCCGCTTGACGGTGTGCGCGTGGTGGCTCGGCCCGATGCCGAGGACGTCGCCGACGGTGCGCACCGCGTCCGTGAGCGCATCAGGCTCCGCGATGCGCGCCGACTCCCAGGTCTGCCCGTGCGCGAAGGCGATGACCTCACGGCGCTCCAGCCGGCTGCCGTCGACCCCGACGACCTGCGCCACGACCCGGTCGCCGGTCATGATCGTCGGCTCCATCGACCCGGACGGGATGACGAAGGGGCGCGCCAGGGTGTGGGTGATCACGGCGAGGATCGCGAGTGCGATGACGATCCGGACGACGATGCCCAGGGCCAGGGGCAGCTCGCGGCGTTCGCGTCGGGGACTCACGGTGGTCAGCCTAGGTCCCGGGCCGTCAGGCCCGGCGGGGCAGCGGGGTCAGGCCAACCGCGACCGTGACCCGACGGGCTCCGGGGGTGCCGGCTCCCCGGCGTCGGTAGCGGTCCAGCACCGCGCCGAGCTCCGCGCGCAGGGCCGCCAGCTGGGTCTCGTCGACGAGCACCTCCTGCTCGTCCAGGCCGCACTCCTCCTGCCAGACCATCGGCCACGAGACCTGGGCATCGATCCACCCGTGGAGCCGGTGGGTGTGGTGGTCGACGTGGTCGTGGGCGAGCCAGAGGGCGTCGGCCAGCTCGTCGGCGTCGGAGATCGTGCTCACCGCGACCGAGGTGTCGACGCCCCCGTCGTCCTCGTCCACCGCAGCGGCCCACACCCGCGAGCGCCCGTCGCCCAGGCCGGTGTCGACGAGCAGTCCCGCGTCCGCCAGCACCCGGCAGTGGTAGCTCGTCGCGCCCGTGTTGCTGCCCAGGGCACGGGCGAGGTCGGCGGCGGTCGCCCCACCCTGCAGCCGCAGGTGGGCGAGGATCCGGGAGCGAAGGGGGTGGGCCAGCAGCCGCCACGCGGCCGGCGCCGAGGCGGCTGACGGGGGCTGGGACGCGGTGCCCGAGGTGTCCAGGTCGTCGTGATCAGCCATGCCCCGATGATTGCACAAGTATTGTGCAATCATCGGGGACGGTGTCGTCGTCGTGGGATGGGTAGCATCACCAAGCCCATGGAATCAAGGGTTTCGGGCCTGCTTGCGCGATTTCGCCGAGCACTTCGTCGGTCCGTAGAATGGTGTGCAGCGACGCCCCGCCACCACGTGGCCGGCGGTGTCACCCCCTTCGTCCGACGGAGGGGGCCGGAGCACCAACGAGAGAGCAGAAGGCATCACTCATGCGCACGTACACCCCCAAGGGTGGTGAGATCACCCGTCAGTGGCACATCATCGACGCCACCGACGTCGTGCTCGGCCGCCTCGCGAGCCAGACCGCCACGCTGCTGCGCGGCAAGCACAAGACGACCTTTGCCCCGCACATGGACATGGGCGACTTCGTCATCATCATCAACGCGGACAAGATCGCGCTGACCGGCTCGAAGGCCGAGAAGAAGCGCGCCTACCGCCACTCGGGTCACCCGGGCGGTTTGTCCTCGATGAACTACACCGAGATGCTGGAGAAGCACCCGACCCGCGCGGTCGAGAAGGCGGTGCGGGGCATGCTCCCGCGCAACAGCCTCGGCCGTGAGCAACTGGGCAAGCTCAAGGTCTACGCCGGCGCCGAGCACCCGCACGCGGCCCAGCAGCCGACCCCCTACACGATCTCGCAGGTCGCGCAGTAAGCGCTGCCGAGAAGGAATCAGAGGCATTTATCGTGGCTGACACCACCGACAACCCAACCGAGGTCCTCGAGGGCGACGAGCCCGAGCTGAGCTCCTACACCTCCGAGTCCGACGGCCCGGTCGCCGCCGCCGAGCCCGTGGCCCGCCCGACCGCGTCCGCGCCCGGCGCCGGTACCGGTCGCCGCAAGCAGGCCATCGCCCGCGTCCGGATCGTTCCGGGCACCGGCGAGTGGAAGGTCAACGGACGTCCGCTCGAGGAGTACTTCCCGAACAAGGTCCACCAGCAGATCGTCAACGAGCCGCTCACCGCGCTCGAGCTCGACGGTGCCTACGACGTGCTGGTGCGCGTCCACGGCGGTGGCCCCTCCGGCCAGGCCGGTGCCGTCCGTCTCGGCGTCGCCCGCTCGCTCAACGGGGTCGACCCCGAGCTGAACCGCGCGACCCTGAAGAAGGCCGGTTACCTCACCCGGGATGCTCGCGTCCCGGAGCGCAAGAAGGCCGGTCTGAAGAAGGCCCGCAAGGCGCCGCAGTACAGCAAGCGCTGATCAGCAGCCGGCGAGCGAAGGGCGGTCCCCACCCGGTGGGGACCGCCCTTCGTCGTCGTCGGATGACACGGTCGCGGGGACGCGGCCGGGACGCCGGATTCGCCCGGCGGGCCCGGGCGCGACCACGTCACGGCCCGGCCCGCCCGTGTCGCCCCGGCCCGCGTGTGCCGTCCCGGCCCGGTATCGTGACGGAGGCCGTCCACAGACCCTGATCCCGGACCGGTTCCCGACGGAAGGTTGCCCGACCATGCCCCGACTCTTCGGCACCGACGGTGTGCGCGGACTCGCCAACGGCGAGACCATCACCGCGGACTTCGCCCTCCGGCTCGCCCAGGCGGCCGCCCGCGTCCTGCGGGACCCCGAGGGGACGGAGGGTCGGCGCCCGGTCGCCGTCGTCGGACGCGACCCCCGGGCCTCGGGGGAGTTCCTCTCCGCCGCCGTCGTGGCCGGTCTGGCCAGCAGCGGCATCGACGTCCTGGACGCGGGCGTGGTGCCGACACCGGCGCTCGCCTTCCTCACCGGTGAGGTCCACGCCGACTTCGGCGTCATGCTCTCCGCCTCCCACAACGCGATGCCGGACAACGGGATCAAGTTCTTCGCCGTTGGTGGCCACAAGCTCCCTGACACCGTCGAGGACGACATCCAGGCGGCCATGGACCTGGAGCCGGCACGTCCGGTCGGCATCGACGTGGGCCGGGTGACCTTCATGGACGACGCCGGTGCCCGGTACATCCGCCACCTGCTCGATGCCGTCGAGCCGGACCTGAAGGGCCTGACGATCGTCATCGACGCCGCGCACGGTGCCGCGAGCGAGGTCTCGCCCGAGGTCTTCCGCCTGGCCGGGGCGCAGGTACACGCGATCGGCGCACGCCCGGACGGGCTGAACATCAATGACGGCTGCGGCTCGACCCACCTCGAGGGCCTGCAGGCCGCGGTGGTCGAGCACGGCGCCCACCTGGGCATCGCCCACGACGGCGACGCGGACCGATGCCTCGCGGTCGACGCGAGCGGTGAGCCGATCGACGGGGACCAGATCATGGCGATCCTCGCCCTGTCGCTCCAGGAGCAGGGCGAGCTCGCCGAGGACACCCTCGTCGCGACCGTCATGAGCAACCTCGGGCTCATCCGCGCCATGGAGTCCGCCGGCATCCACGTCAAGCAGGCCGGGGTGGGCGACCGCTACGTCCTCGAGGAGATGCGCCGGGGCGGCTACTCCCTCGGCGGGGAGCAGTCCGGTCACGTCATCATGCTCCAGCACGCGACGACGGGCGACGGTGTCCTCACCGGCCTCATGCTCGCGGCCAGGGTCGCCGAGACCGGCCGGTCGCTCACCGAGCTCGCGGCGGCGATGACCCGCATGCCGCAGGTGCTGATCAACGTCAAGGACGTCGACAAGAACCGGGTCGAGGGTGACGAGGGGGTGCGCTCGGCCGTGGCCGACGAGGAGACCTCGCTCGCCGGTGAGGGGCGGGTCCTGCTGCGCAAGTCCGGCACCGAACCGGTCGTGCGGGTCATGGTCGAGGCCGCGACGGAGGAACGTGCCCGCGCCACGGCCGACCGCCTGTCCGTCGTCGTCCGGGAGCGCCTGGCCATGTGACGGCGCCCGGTGGGGCCGGGCCGTGCCGGGTCAGACGGCCGGGACGTCGAAGTAGGAGTGCCTGGTGAGCGCCCGGTGCTGCTCGTCGAGGACGAAGAAGTCGCAGAATCCGACGCGCGCCGCGCTGCCGTCCTTGAGCGTGCCCTCGAAACGGCCCCGGACGGCGACCTGGTCACCGTCGACGAGCACGGCGTCCAGGATGTGCCGACCACCGGCGATGACGCGCTCGCCGCCGTAGAAGGCGGCGAGTGAGTCCCGCCCGACCATCGGGGCGTAACCGGGCCGATGGTAGATCGCGTCGTCGGTGAAGCAGTTCAGCACCCCATCGACGTCCCCGGCGTCCACGCGCTCGTAGTACCGACGGACCGCGTCCGCGCCACTCATGCGACGACCTCTCGCCCCAGGGCCGCGGATGCCCGCTGCAGGGCTGCGGCCAGCGGCGTGATCTGCTGCGTCTGCGCCGTCGTGAGGAGTTCGCTGACGCGTTCTCCGATCCGGTCGACCGCGGCCAGGGTCTCCTCGTCGCTCCAGCCGGAGACGCCGCCGTGGACCTGGACGACCCCGCCGGCGTTGGCGACGAAGTCGGGGACGAAGGTGATGCCCGCCTCGCGCAGGTCCTCGGCGCACCCCGGCTCGTCGAGGGTGTCGTTGGCTGCTCCGACGATGATCCGGGCGGGGATGCGGGCGATGGTGTCGCGGGTGACGACGCGGGCGACAGCGCACGGCGAGAAGACGTCGGCGGGGTGGAAGGGTGCCTGTTCCGCGTCGATCGCGGTGCCGCCCAGCTCGTCGGCCAGCGCCCCGGCGCGGGCGGTGTCGACGTCGGCGACGGTCACCCGTGCCCCGTCCGCGTGGGCCAGTCGGGCGACCTCGGCGCCGACGCTGCCGACGCCCTGGACGACGACGTGTGCCCCGGCAAGACCCCCTTCGCCGTGGTGGTGGACCGCAGCGGACCGCATGGCGGCGTGCACGCCCCGGGCGGTGAAGGGGGAGGGGCTGACCTCGTCGCAGAAGGCGCGCGCGCCGCCATCATCACGGATGGCCTGCATGTCCTCCAGCAGGGTGCCCATGTCGACGCCCGGGATGTACGTGCCCCCGGTGCGGGCGATCATCTCGCCGAAGCGGGCGAAGAGTGCACGGCGCTCGGGCGACCCGGGGGCGGGGGCCTCGCCGTCGAGCATGACGACGGACTTCGCGCCGCCGTAGGGCAGCTCGGCCAGGGCGTGCTTGAGGGTCATCGCGGCGGCGAGGCGCTGTGCCTCCCGCGCGGCGGCGGCGGTCGTGGGATAGGCGCGGTAGCGCACTCCGCCGAAGCCCGGACCCAGCGTCGTGTCGTCGATGGCGATGATCGCCCGCAGGCCGGTGCGCTCGTCGCGGCAGGTGATCGTCTGCTCGCTCGCCCAGGCCTCGGCGATGCCGTCGGGTGTCGGGATGGGGGGCGTGACTGTGGTCATGGACCCATCGTGACAGGGGTCGTGTGACCCCCGTCACGCGGGTCGACGGCTCAGAACTTCTGGTCGAGCAGGCCGGTGTCGACGTCGTAGACGAAGCCTCCGACCTTGGCGCGCTCACCGATGAGCGGGTGGGTCCGTACGCCGGCGACATCCTGGCGCAGTGCGTCGACCTGGTCGCGCACGACATGGAACCCCTGCCACGAGGCGTCCTGGCCAGCGGACGCGCCGACCTTGGCGCGGAACTCGTCCTCGGTCGCACTACCCATGGCGCACCGGGTGTGCGGGATGATGAGGATCCGCTCGACCTTGAGCAGGTGGACGCCCAGGACGAGTGCCTCGAGTGCGGCGGATGTGACGCGTCCGCCGGGATTGCGGAAGATCTTGGCGTCTCCGGGCTTGAGGCCGAGCATGCCCAGCGGGTCGATCCGGCTGTCCATGCACGTGACGATGGCGACACCGGCGTGCGCGATGCCGTCGAAGCCGCTGAGCGCGAACTGC
Organism: Janibacter sp. A1S7; assembly: GCF_037198315.1. NCBI lineage: Bacteria > Bacillati > Actinomycetota > Actinomycetes > Micrococcales > Intrasporangiaceae > Janibacter > Janibacter alittae. The sequence goes on from NZ_CP144913.1 coordinate 601,823, forward strand.
TCGGAGAAGGTCTGGTTGGCCGACAGCAGGTCGGCGAAGTCCTCGGGGGCGGACGGGGAGGCGGGCATCAGATTCCTTTCTACGTCGTCCTTGCACAGTAGCCCTGCCTCCGGTGACCGGCGACGTGGGTGTTCGTGAGCCCTTGATCACGCAGTGCCCACCCGGGGCCCGGGCCGTGCTCATCATGAAATCACCCCGACACGAAGTCGTGAGCCCCTTGGTGTGTCATGGACCACGGTTGCGGTGTAGACAAGGTCTGTGGGAGGCGGCGTTCAGTGACCCGTCGCGCCCCGCGGACGAAGGGAGCGACGTGGTGACACGACGACGAGGCCGGATCGCCTTCGTGGCGGCTGCCGGCACCGCTGCTGCGCTCGGGCTGTCGGCCTGCGGTGGGGACAGCAGCGCCAGCGGCGGCACGCAGCTGACCTGGTGGATCAACCCCGATGGTGGCGGTTCGGACCCCGAGGGTGGGGGCCAGGTCCAACTGGCCAAGGAGTGCACCGCCGCGTCCGACGGTGCGTACACGATCAACTTCCAGATGCTGCCCAACAGTGCCAGCGACCAGCGCCAGCAGCTGCTGCGCCGGCTCGCCTCGAGCGACGAGGGCGTCGACATCATGTCGATCGACCCGGTCTTCGTCGCGGAGTTCGCCGAGGCAGGGTTCCTCGCGCAGGTGCCGGCGGACATGAAGTCCGAGTTCACCGAGGGTGTGGTCCCCCCGGCGGTGACCAACGCGCACTGGAAGGACACGATGTACGCGGCACCCTTCTGGGCGAACACGCAGCTGCTCTGGTACCGCGAGTCCGTCGCCAAGGAGGCGGGGCTGGACATGAGCGAGCCGATCACCTGGGACGAGCTGATCGAGGCGGCCAAGAAGGTGGACACCGAGATCGGGGTACAGGCCTCCCGCTACGAGGGCTACATGGTCTGGATCAACGCCCTGGTCGAGGGGGCCGGTGAGCACATCGTGCAGAACCCCGGAGCCCCGGGCGAGGAGCTGGAGTTCGGGCTCGACACCGATGGCGGCACGCAGGCGGCTGCCGTGATCCAGAAGCTGGCGGACGCCAAGGTCGGTGGTCCGGCACTCGGTTCCACCAACGAGACCACCTCGCTGGACATGTTCCAGAACGAGAAGGCCGGCTTCATGCTCAACTGGCCCTACGTCTACGCCGCGCTCAAGGGCGCCGAGGTCGACTGGATGGACGACCTGGCCTGGGCCCGCTATCCGCGGACGGTTCAGGGTGAGGAGTCCAAGCCGCCGTTGGGTGGCATCGAGATGGGTGTCAACGCGGCCTCGGACGACCCGAAGGCCGCGTGGGAGGCAGTCGCCTGCCTCACCTCTGCAGAGAGCCAGACGACCTACATGCTCGGCACCGGCAACCCGGCGGCCCGGACCGAGGTGTACGACGACTCGGAGATCCGGGAGCAGTTCCCGATGGCCGACCAAATCCGCACCTCGCTGGCCGACTCGGGTCCGCGTCCGCTCACGCAGTACTACGGTGACGTGTCCTCGGGGATCCAGCGCGTCTACAGCCCACCCGGGTCGGTCGATCCCGACACGACGCCGCAGCAGGCCGAATCGCTCCTGCACGCCGTGCTGAAGGGAGATGCGTTGTTGTGAGTGCCACACCACCCACCACTCAGGCGGCGAAGGGGGCGAAGTCGCCCTTGTCCGACCGCTCCCGCAGCGAGCAGCGCCTGGGATGGAAGCTGGCGATGCCGGCCTTCATCGTCATGGTCCTGGTCACCGGGTACCCGATCCTCCAGGCCGTCTGGAACAGCTTCTTCGCCTACCGGCTCACCGATCCGGACAACCGCCGCTTCGTCGGCCTGAACAACTACCTCGTCTCCTTCACCGACCAGGTCTTCTGGTCGGCGATGTGGATGACCGTCCTCGTCACGATCATCACCGTGGTCGTCGAGCTCGTCCTCGGCTTCATCATCGCCCTGGTGATGCACCGGATCGTGCTGCCACGGCGCACGCTGCGCACGTTGGTCCTCATCCCGTACTCGATCATCACGGTCGTCTCCGGCTTCACGTGGTTGTACGCCTTCAGCACCGGGACCGGCTTCGTCAACCAGTGGATCCAGTGGATGCCCGGGATCGACGCGAACTACAACTGGTTCGGTGGCTTCTGGTCCTCGCTCTTCGTCATCTCCCTCTCGGAGATCTGGAAGACGACGCCCTTCATGTCCCTGCTCCTCCTCGCAGGCTTGGCGCAGGTCGACACCTCGATGGAGGAGGCGGCCAAGGTCGACGGGGCGTCGTGGCTGCAGGTGCTGATCAAGGTCATCCTGCCGAGCATGAAGGCTGCCGTCATGGTCGCGCTGCTCTTCCGCACCCTCGACGCGTTCCGCATCTTCGACAACATCTTCATCATGACCGGTGGCGCCAACGACACGAGCTCCTTGTCGATGCTCATCTACCGCCAGACGATCGACCGCACGGAGATCGGATTGGGATCCGCGCTGTCGGTGATCCTCTTCCTCTGCGTGCTGGTCATCGCGGCGGTCTTCGTCAAGGCGTTCAAGGTGGACCTCGCGGAAGGGAGGGGCTGACATGAAGCAGTCGGCCAAGGGAACCGGCATCTGGAGCGTCCTGGCCGTCCCGATCATGCTCTGGACCGCGGTCCCGCTGCTGTGGATGCTGTCGCTGTCGCTGAAGAGCGCCGACATGCTCGCTGACCCGGATGCGAGCCTCCTGGGCAACTTCTGGCCCAAGGACCCGACGCTGGAGAACTACGAGCTGATCTTCAGCGGCGGCGCGAGCGAGCTGTTCATGCCGGCGCTGCGCAACTCGCTCATCGTCTGCCTGCTCGCCACCCTGATCTCGGTCGTCCTCGCGATGTTCTGCGCCTACGCGATCTCCCGGCTGGAGTTCAAGGGCAAGAAGATGATCCTGGTGACCGCGCTCGCGGTCAGCTTCTTCCCGGTGGTCGCGATGGTCACCCCGCTGTTCGAGATCTGGAGCAGGACCGGGCTCTTCGACACCATCCCCGGTCTGGTCATCCCCTACCTCGCGCTCACCCTGCCGCTGTCCATCTGGACGATGTCGGCCTTCTTCCAGCAGATCCCGTGGGAGATGGAGCAGGCCGCGCAGGTCGACGGCGCGTCGAGCTGGCAGGCCTTCCGCAAGGTGATCATCCCGCTCGCCGCCCCGGGGGTCTTCACCACGGCGATCATCACCTTCTTCATCGCGTGGAACGACTTCGTCTTCGCGATCTCGCTCACCTCGGACCGGGCGCGCACGGTCCCTGCCGCGCTCGCCTTCTTCACCGGGGCGAGCCAGTTCGAGCAGCCGACGGGCGCGATCATGGCGGCCTCGGTCGTCGTGACCATACCGGTGGTCATCCTCGTCCTGCTCTTCCAGCGCCGCATCGTCGCCGGCCTGACCTCGGGCGCCGTCAAGGGCTGACCCCCGCCTTTCGAAACAGGAGAATCCCATGGCTGAGATCACCTTGAACAACCTCGTGAAGAAGTACGGCGACGGCTTCCCCGCAATCAACGACGTGAGCCTGGACATCAAGGACGGCGAGTTCATGATCTTCGTCGGCCCGTCCGGCTCCGGGAAGTCGACCCTGCTGCGGATGGTCGTCGGGCTCGAGGACATCACCAGCGGCGACCTGCACATCGGCGGCAAGCGGGTCAATGACCTCTCGCCGAAGGACCGCAACCTGTCGATGGTCTTCCAGAACTACGCCTTGTACCCGCACCTGACCGTCTTCGAGAACATCGCCTTCCCCCTTCGCCTGGCCAAGGGCAAGCACCCCGAGAGCGAGATCAAGGAGAAGGTCAACAACGCCAGCGCCCTGCTCGAGCTGGACGAGCACCTCCAGCGCAAGCCGAGCAACCTCTCCGGTGGCCAGCGTCAGCGCGTGGCGATGGGGCGGGCGATCGTGCGTGATGCGGACGCCTTCCTCTTCGACGAGCCGTTGTCCAACCTCGACGCGAAGCTGCGCGGCCAGATGCGCACCGAGATCGCACGGATGCAGCGACGACTGGGCACGACGACGATCTACGTCACCCACGACCAGACGGAGGCACTCACCCTGGGCGACCGGGTCTCGGTGCTGAAGAAGGGCGTGCTGCAGCAGGTCGCGAGCCCGCGGGAGCTCTACGACCAGCCGGTCAATCTCTTCGTCGCCGGCTTCATCGGCACACCTCCGATGAACTTCATGCCGGCGGAGGTGCAGGGTGACGAGCTGGTGCTGCCGTTCTGCTCCGCACCACTGCCCGCGATGACCAAGGAGCGGCTCTCCGGTCAGGACCTGCTCATCGTCGGCATCCGGCCCGAGCACATCAAGGACGCCGATCTCGGCGACGCCACGACCGACGGCGTGCGTTTCGACGCGGTCATCGACCAGACCGAGTGGCTGGGCAACGAGCAGTACGCCTACGTCCCCTTCGAGGTCGAGGGCAACGTCAAGGCCAAGCTCGACGAGTTGGACAAGGATCTCGACGGCGAGGGCATGCGCACCCAGATGGTCGTCAACCTCGACCCGCGCTCGCGGGTGCGGGAGGGGGACGTCGGCCACTTCGTCTTCAACCCGGCGCTCATGCACGTCTTCGACCCGGAGTCGGGGGACTGCCTCACCCGCGACGACGAGGCCGCTGCGGAGATCGCTCGCCAGTCCGAGGAGGACCGCCAGCGTGCGCTCCGTCGCGCCCGGGAGCGTGAGGCGGAGGCCCACGCCTGACAGCCACCTCCGCGAAGGGGTGGCCCACTCGGTCGCGCAAGCCCGAGCAGTGGCGGAGGAGGGGATCGTCCGTCAGCGAGCGGGGCCGATGCCCAGCTCGGCGCGGCTGGGCGGTTGGGCCCCGACGCGGGTGACCGTCACGGCGGAGGCGTCGATGCCGCGTCGGATGGCAGGCACGAGAGTGCGACCGCGGGCCTTGCGCAGCCGTGCACGGGCCCCGGGGCCGCCGAGGAGGCCGGCATCGAGCAACCCGGAGAGCAGACCGGACATGAAGGAGTCCCCGGCGCCCACGGTGCTGACGACCTGCACGGACGCACCGGGCAGGGAGACCAGTCGGCCGGAGGGCAGTACGGCCAGAGCGCCGTGCTCGCCCCGGGTGCACACGGCCAGTGACGGCCCGAGGTCCCGCCAGGTGTGCAACCACTCGGCGAGATCGTCCTCGTCGAGTGGCCGGCCGGCGAGCCACTCGAGGTCGGCGTCGCTGGCCTTGACGACGTTGCTGACGGCGACGCGTCGCTCGACCTCGTCAACGGCCCGGTCGTGGTCGGGCACCAGAGAAGGGCGGATGTTGGGGTCGTAGGAGACCGTGCCGGCCTGCCGTCCACCGTCCATGGCTGCGAGCACGTCGAGCCCGCCCGGGCGCATCAGGGCCCCGTACGACCCGGTGTGCAGGTGACCGGTCCGCTGGGGCAGCTCCGGCACCCGCCAGGTGACCTCGAAGTCGTACTCGGCCTGACCGTGGTCGTCGATGGTGGCGGTCGCGACCGGGGTGTCCTCGGCCCGGTCGCTGCCGGGGACCAGGGTCACCCCGGCGTCGGAGAGGTGCGCTCCGATCGCAGCGCCGTACCGGTCGCGACCGATGTGCGTGGCCAGGGAGACGGAGTGGTCCAGTCGGGCGAGGCCGACGGCCACGTTGAGGGGGCTGCCTCCCACGTGCTCGGCGCCCGACCCGTCCGGTGACCGAACGATGTCGATGAGCGCCTCGCCGATGACCAGGGTCGATCCCGCGGCTCCGCGACGTCCGGGCATGGTCAGGCGGAGAGCTGCGGGGAAAGCCGCTGGACCTTGGTCAGGTTGTGGTGCGCCTCGACGATCCGGGTGGTGCCGGACTTGCTGCGCATGACGAGGGACTCGGTGGTGGCGCCTCCGGGGCGGTACCTGACGCCACGCAGCAGCTCGCCGTCGGTGATGCCGGTCGCGACGAAGTAGCAGTTGTCGGTCTGCACGAGGTCGTCGGTGGTCAGGACCCGCTCCAGGTCGTGGCCGGAGTCGATGGCGTGCTGTCGCTCATCGTCGTCGCTGGGCCACAGGCGGCCCTGGATGACGCCGCCGAGGCACTTGATCGCGCACGCGGTGATGATGCCCTCGGGGGTGCCGCCCACGCCGAGCAGCATGTCGATGCCCGTGTCGGGGCGAGCAGCCATGATGGCGCCGGCGACGTCACCGTCGGAGATGAAGCGGATGCGGGCGCCGGCGGCACGCACCTCCTCGGCGAGCTCGGAGTGCCGCGGACGGTCGAGCATGACGACGGTGACGTCCTCGGGCTGGGTCGACTTCGCCTTGGCGATGCGCCGGATGTTCTCGGCGACGGGCAGGCGGATGTCGACGGTGTCGGCGGCGGCGGGGCCGGTGACCAGCTTGTCCATGTAGAACACGGCGCTCGGGTCGTACATCGTGCCCCGGTCGGCGACGGCCATGACGGAGACGGCGTTGGTCATCCCCTTGGCCGTGAGGGTGGTCCCGTCGATCGGGTCGACGGCGACGTCGCAGGCGGCACCGTGGCCGTCCCCGACGTTCTCGCCGTTGTAGAGCATCGGGGCCTCGTCCTTCTCGCCCTCGCCGATGACGACGACGCCGGACATGCGCACGCCGGCGATCATCGAGCGCATGGCGTCGACGGCGGCGCCGTCGGCACGGTTCTTGTCGCCGCGACCGACCCATCGGCCTCCGGCCAGTGCGGCGGCCTCGGTGACCCGGACCAGCTCCATCGCCAGGTTGCGGTCGGGGTGCATGACCCCGGAGCTGGGGGCGGGCGTGCTGGTCTCGTCCATGGTTCTCCTCCGGCGTGGTCCTCGTCGCGCCGAGCCTATCTGTCGCCCTCGGGTGCGCGTGCGACCATGGGCTCCATGAGTTCCACGCCCGGCGAGTCTGCCGAGTCCGTCCCTCGACCGCAGCAGCCGGTCGAGCCGACACCGGCCGAGATGGCTGCGCAGCAGGGGGTCCCGGCCCGGGGCGCGAGCCACTACGCCAAGGGCACGGCGGCCAACATGGCCCGGTCGATGGCCGTCATCATCGCGATCGCCCTCGCGCTGTACTTCATCTCCGGGCGCACCAACGGCCAGGCTCCGGACACCGTCGACGTCGTCGGGACGGCCCAGCACCACGCCCAGCAGTCGGGCCACCCCTTCGCCTACCCCGAAGGTCTGCCGGATGGCTGGGCCCCCAGCACGGTGCGGTACGCGAGCACGTCGGGCGCCATGACCTGGAACGCCGGGTACACCACCCCCGACGACGAGTTCGTCTCGGTCAAGCAGGCGGCCGACCCCGGTGAGGAGTGGCTCGCGACCCAGACCCACGACAGCGGGACGGTCGGCGAGCTGACGACCAAGGACGGCCGGGAGTGGGTCAAGCGCGCCGCCGACGGCGCGGGCCAGCGCAGCCTCGTGCTCGAGCCGACGGCGTCCGAGGAGTTGACGACGGTCGTGACGGGGTCGGGCAGCTGGGCGCAGTTGCAGGAGTTCGCGGAGCATCTCGTCCCCGCCTCGACGGGGGCGAAGGGGGAGTCCTCCGGCAGCAGCCCCTGAGGCTCAGTCGTCGTCGGCGTCGTCCTGCGACTGCTCGCCGGAGGCGAGGCTCGCCTCGGCCTTGTCGAGCCAGGCCTCGCAGTGCGCGGCGAGCGCCTCGCCCCGCTGCCAGAGCCGCATGCTCTCCTCGAGGCCGGCCTGGCCCCCTTCGAGCCGGGCGACGAGCTCGACCAGCTCCTGGCGGGCCTCCTCATAGCCCAGGTCCTCGACATCCGTCGGCTGCTGCTCGTCGTCCATGGGCGCCACTCTAGATGTACTGACCCGGGACGTTGGTTGAGTGATTGCGATCCGCTGATCTGATCAGTGGCGCGGAAGGACCTCCTGCGGTGGAGTGGAACTGCCAAGTCATCACTGCCACTCACAGGAGGCCCTCATGTCCCACGCTAATGCCGCTCTGACGGTGCGTCACCGGCTCAAGGTCGCCCAGCTCGCCGTCGATCAGGGAGTGCCGATCAGTGAGGTCGCGGCCCGGTTCCAGTGCTCCTGGGCGACGGTCAAGCGCTGGGCCGACCGGTATTCAGCGGGTGAGTCGATGAGAGACCGCTCGAGCCGGCCGCACTCGCTGCCGGCCAAGACGTGCCCGTCGACGACCAAGCGGATCGTGTCGTTGCGGCTGCGCAAGCGCCTGGGCCCTGTCCAGCTCGCCGCACACGTGGGGGTTGCGCCCTCGACGGTGCACCGGGTGCTCACTCGGTGCCACCTCAACCGGTTGACGCACGTCGATCGCGCTACCGGTGAACCCGTGCGCCGATACGAGCACGAGCGTCCCGGCGACATGCTGCACGTGGACGTCAAGAAGTTCGGCAACATCCCCGACGGGGGCGGGTGGCGCTTCGTGGGCCGAGCCCAGGGCGGAAAGAACCGTGCAGCCACCCCGGGCAAGCCGAAGAGCAAGCACCGCAACCCGAAGATGGGCCACGCGTTCGTGCACACCGTCATCGATGACCACTCCCGAGTCGCCTACGCAGAGGTCCACGACAACGAAACCGCGGCCACCGCCACTGCTGTCCTGCGCCGAGCCGTCGCCTGGTTCACCGCCCGCGGCATCACCACCCACAGGGTGCTGTCCGACAACGGATCGGCCTACGTCTCGCACCTGTGGCGCGATGTCTGCGCCGAGCTCGGGATCCAGCACTCCCGCACCCGACCCCGCCGTCCGCAGACCAACGGCAAAATCGAGCGCTTCCACCGAACCATGGCCGACGGGTGGGGATACGCCCGCTGCTACACCTCAGAGACCCAGCGACGCCAAGCTCTGTCAGCATGGCTCCACGAGTACAACCACCATCGTCCCCACACCGCCTGCGGGAACAAGCCGCCCATCACCCGCTTGATCAACCTGTCGGGTCAGTACATCTAGATCCGCTCGCCGTCAGCGGTCCGCGGACCGTCCTGCGGGACGGCTCGCCACGTGACGCGCGGGGCACGACGACCCTCTCGTGGTGGCGGTCGGGCGCCAACCCCGACAGTCACGGCCACGTGCCGCGCCGCCATGGTCGCCGTACCCGTGCGTAACCTCGGCTGGCGAGCCGCTCAGGAGTCGGTGACGCGTGCGGCGAAGTCCCCGTCGGCGACGGTCACCCGCAGCAGCTCATCGACCTCGAGGTGCTCGCGGCTGACGACCACCTCCCCGTCGGGTCGCTGGACGATCGCGTACCCGCGCTCGAGCGTGGAGGCGGGGGAGAGGACCCGGGCCTGGGCGCGCAGATGACCGACCCGGTCGCGCTCGCGGTGGAGGAGGGCCTCCACCCGTCCGTGGGCCCGCCGGTGGAGGGAGTCGATGACTTCGCGCTGGGCACGCACGAAGGCGGTGCGGTCCGCCAGCACCGGCCGTGAGGTCAGCTCCACCAGGCGGTTGCGCTCACGCTGGACGAAGGCCGCCAGACTCCCTCGCGCACGGTCCCGGGCGTCCGCGATGCCGGCGCGCTCGGCAGCGGCATCGGGGCAGACCAGCTTGGCCGCGTCCGTCGGAGTCGACGCGCGCACGTCGGCCACCAGGTCCAGCAGCGGGGTGTCGACGTCGTGGCCGATGGCGCTGACGATGGGTGTGACTGCGCCGGCGACCGCGCGGACCATCGCCTCGTTGCTGAAGGGCAGCAGGTCCTCGACCGATCCGCCACCCCGCGTGACGATGATGACGTCCACGTCGTCGATGGCATCGAGCTGTGTGATGGCGGCGCTGACCTCGCTCACCGCCTGGGCGCCCTGCACCGGGACCTGTCGGATCGCGAAGGGCAGACCCGGCCACCGGCGGTGGGCGTTCTCGATGACGTCGCGCTCCGCGGCGCTGGCCCGTCCGCACACGAGGCCGACCCGTCGGGGCAGGAACGGCAGGGGGCGCTTCCGGGAGGCGTCGAAGAGACCCTCGGAGCGCAGGTTCTGCTTGAGGTACTCGATCCGGGCGAGCAGCTCGCCGACCCCCACCGGCCGCAGCTGGCGCACGTCCATCGTCAGCGAGCCGCGCTGCGTCCAGTAGTTCGGCTTCGCCTGGACCACGACCCGCGCACCCTCGGTCACGGGGGTGGGCATGGCGTCCAGGGCGGTGACCCGGACCGAGCACGAGAGGGACATGTCGACGTCCGGGTCGCGCAGGGTGAGGAAGGCGGTCCGGGCCCCCGGGCGCACGCGCAGCTGGACGACCTGCCCCTCGACCCAGGTCACCGACATCTTGTCGACGTAATCGGCGATCTTCATGCTGAGCACGCGCACCGGCCAGGGTGCCTCGGCAGAGGTCTCGGCGGCCTTCTCGGGCAGCGGTGTGCTCATGGTGACCCTCCAGTCCTCACGCGTGTCCGGGACAGTCAAACAGGTCCTGCTGACGGTGGTGTGGGGGAGGAGCCCGCCCATCAGGGGGTGTTCAGGCCTCTCGCCTACGATGACGGGCATGACCACCAGTGCAACCACGTCCGCCGCCTCCGACGCCGGGCAGAGCACCAAGCGAGTGCTGCTTGCCGCTCCCCGCGGTTACTGTGCCGGGGTCGACCGCGCCGTCGTCTCGGTCGAACGGGCCCTCGAGCTCTACGGCCCACCGGTCTACGTGCGCAAGGAGATCGTCCACAACAAGCATGTCGTGACCACGCTGGAGAAGCGTGGCGTCATCTTCGTCGAGGAGACCGACGAGGTCCCCGAGGGCGCCACTGTCGTCTTCTCCGCCCACGGCGTCGCGCCGGTCGTCCACGACGAGGCCAAGGCCCTGAGCCTGAAGACCATCGACGCGACCTGCCCGCTGGTGACCAAGGTGCACCGCGAGGCCGTCCGCTTCGCCGACGGCGACTACGACATCCTGCTCATCGGTCACGAGGGCCACGAGGAGGTCATCGGGACCTCCGGTGAGGCCCCGGAGAACATCACCCTGGTCGAGAGCCCCGACGACGTGGACGATGTCGAGGTCCGCAACCCGGACAAGGTCGTCTGGCTCTCCCAGACGACGCTCTCGGTCGACGAGACGATGGAGACCGTCCGTCGGCTGCGGAAGAAGTTCCCCGCGCTGCAGGATCCGCCGAGCGACGACATCTGCTACGCCACCCAGAACCGTCAGCTCGCAGTGAAGCAGATGGCCCAGGACTGCGACCTCATGCTCGTCGTCGGCTCACGCAACTCCTCCAACTCCGTGCGACTCGTCGAGGTCGCCATCGACCACGGCTCCCGGGACGGGCACCTCGTCGACTACGCGGACGAGATCGACGAGGCCTGGCTCGAGGGTGTGCACACCGTCGGGGTCACCTCCGGGGCCTCGGTCCCCGAGATCCTCGTGCGCGGTGTCCTGGACTACCTGGCCGAGCGCGGGTACGGGGACGTCACCGCGGTGAGGGCGGCCGAGGAGTCCCTGATCTTCTCCTTGCCGAAGGAACTGCGCAAGGACCTCAAGGCCGCCGGCATGGACGACAAGATGAAGCACGACGCGGCATCGACCGAGGACGCCGGCCAGTTGCACTGAGGATGCCGCCGGCGGGCGTCGAGCGCGTGGCCGGGTGTGCGAACGGCCCTCTGTGTGGCGTCGGTCACGACGTGAGATGTTGGGTCCATGAGCCTCGCAACCGATCGTTACCGTCAGGCCCGCGACCAGTTGCTCGACCTGCGCGGTCGGGCGGACGAGGCGCGGGAGCAGTTCGTCTTCCCCGACGTGGGGGAGCAGTTCAACTGGGCCGTCGACTGGTTCGACGCCGTCGCCCGTGGCAGTGACCGTCCGGCGCTGATTCTCGTCGAGGAGGACGGCTCGACCGTCGAGATCACCTTCGACGAGATGGCCGTCCGCTCCGACCGCGTCGCCGCCTGGCTCGCCGGCCGGGGAGTGACGAAGGGCGACCCGGTCATCGTCATGCTCGGCAACCAGATCGAGTTGTGGGAGACCATGCTCGGCCTGATGAAGCTCGGGGCCGTCGTCATGCCGACGACCACCGCAGCCGGGTCGGCCGACCTGAGCGACCGGATCACTCGTGGCCGGACCCGATTCGTCATCGCCAACGCGAGTGACACCGGGACCTTCACGGACGTGCCCGGGGACTACGGACGGATCAGTGTCGGCGCGGCGGACGGCTGGTCCGACATCCGCGCTGCACAAGAGGTCGAGGCCCCGCCCGTCCAGCACCCGGGTACCGCTCCGGACGACCCGCTGCTCTACTACTTCACCTCGGGGACCACGTCCCGGCCCAAGCTCGTCGAGCACACCCAGGCCTCCTACCCGGTGGGCCACCTGACGACGGCCTACTGGCTCGGCCTGCGCCCCGGCGACGTGCACCTGAACATCTCCAGCCCCGGCTGGGCCAAGCACGCGTGGTCCAACTTCTTCGCCCCGTGGATCGCCGAGGCGACGATCTTCGTCTACAACTACGCCCGCTTCGACGCCGCCGCGCTGCTGCGGCAGATCGTCGAGCGCGAGGTCACGACCTTCTGCGCCCCGCCCACCGTGTGGCGGATGCTCATCAACGCCGACCTCTCCGCGGGCCGTCCGACCGCTCTGCGTGAGGTCATCGGCGCCGGCGAGCCGCTCAACCCCGAGGTCATCTCCCAGGTGCGCAACCACTGGGGCCTGCCGCTGCGTGACGGCTACGGGCAGACCGAGATGACGGCCGCCGTGGGCAACATCCCCGGCACCAAGGTCGTCCCCGGGTCGATGGGCCAGCCCTTGCCGGGATACCCGATCGTGCTGGTCGACCCGATGAGCGACGAGGTCGTCGAGGGCGTCGGCGAGGGTGAGATCTGCATCGACCTCGCCCGACGGCCCGTCGCCCTCATGAAGGGCTACCTGGGTGACGAGGAGCGCAACGCCGAGGCGATGAAGGGCGGTCACTACCACACCGGCGACGTCGCGTCCCGTGACGAGGACGGCTACATCACCTACATCGGGCGCACCGACGACGTCTTCAAGGCCAGCGACTACAAGGTCTCGCCGTTCGAGGTGGAGTCGGTGCTCATCGAGCACCCTGCCGTCGCCGAGGCCGCGGTCGTGCCCGCCCCGGACGAGGTGCGCCTGGCCGTGCCGAAGGCCTACGTCATGCTGGCCCCCGGCCACCAGCCCGACGAGAAGAGCGCCAGGGCGATCCTCGCCCACGCCCGCGAGCACCTCGCGCCGTGGCAGCGGGTGCGTCGACTGGAGTTCGCGGAGCTGCCCAAGACGATCTCCGGCAAGATCCGACGGGTCGAGCTGCGGCAGCGCGAGGAGGGACTGGCCACCGGCGCCGACGACGTGGCGGTGTACGGGGACGGCCGTGAGTGGCGCGACGACATGTTCCCGGAGATCAAGGGCTGACCCCGGTCACAGCCTCGAGCCGATCGCCGCGGCCACCCTCCTGGTGGCCGCGGCGAGGTCGTCCTGCGCCACCTGGCCGACCTCCTCGTTGCGGAAGGTGATCGCGACCGCAGCGACGGGGTGGCCGTCGCGGTCGAGCACTGCGGAGGCCACCGACGACAGCTCCGGCTGGATGCTGCCCACCTCGAGCGCGTACCCGCGCGCCCGCGTCGCGACGAGCTCCCGTCGCAGCGCCGAGGGGGTCTGCGGTCCGCCGGTGACCATCACCGCGGCCGAGGGGTAGAGCGCCGTCACCTGACGTCGGGGGAGGGCCGCCAGCACCGCCAGGCCGCTCGCGGTGAGCGTCGCCGGCAGGCGGACCCCGACGTCGGTCACGAGCGACGGGCGACCGGCGGCGCGCTCCTCGATGACGTACAGCACGTCCCGCCCGGTGAGGACGGCCAGGTGGGCATTGTGCGTCGTGGTGTCGACGAGGCGCTCGACGTGCGGTCGGGCGAGCCGCTGCAGGGGGTCCTGCCGCTGGTAGCCGGCACCGAGCTCGTGCACTGCCGGGCCGAGGCCGTAGGCACGGTCCTCCGCGTAGTGCACGACGTAACCGTGCTCCACGAGCACCGCCAGCAGGTGGTACGTCGAGCTGCGCGGCAGGCCGAGCGCCCTGGCCAGGTGCGCGGCGGGGACCGGTTCGGCGCGGCTGGCCAGGTGGGTCAGTGCTCGCAGGGCGTGTCCGGCTGCTGTCGCGTTGGCCATGGCGCGGTCTCCGTCGGGGTTGGGATGGGGTGGCGCGGAGCGGGCGAAGGGAGGGGATGGCCCTTGGCGCACAGTCCGCACGACCGGGTGCACCGCTCGCCCGGGTGCAGGGTGCGGACTGTGGCCTGAGTCGGGCCGCACCCCTCCTTTCACCCACTCACCCGGTCCAGTCTTGTATCTCAGACACTAACCTCTCCTGGCGCCGCCCGCGGAGCAGGCGAAGCGGGTTGCATGGAGACATGACGACGCAGCTCGAGACCAGCACCGTGACCATCGGCGACCGCCCCCTGACCGTCGAGGAGGTCGTGGCGGTCGCCCGCCACCGGGTGCCGGTGGAGATCAGCGACGCCGCCTGGGAGCGGGTGCGTACCGCCCGGGCGGTCGTCGAGGGTCTCGCCGAGGACAGCGTGGCCCACTACGGCGTGTCCACCGGCTTCGGAGCGCTCGCGACCAAGCACATCCCGCACGAGAAGCGCGCGCAGCTGCAGCGCTCCCTCGTACGCAGCCATGCCGCGGGCACCGGGCCGGAGGTCGAGGAGGAGGTCGTGCGCGCGCTGATGCTGCTGCGCATCCAGACCCTGGCGACGGGCCGGACCGGTGTCCGCGAGGAGACCCTGCGCCTCTACCTCGCCCTGCTCACCGAGCGGATCAACCCTGTCGTCCACGAGTTCGGCTCCCTGGGGTGCTCGGGTGACCTGGCGCCGCTGAGCCACTGCGCGCTCGTGCTCATGGGCGAGGGCAGCGTCCGCGTCGCCGGTGGGGACGTGGTCGACGCGGCGCAGGCACTCGCGACGGCCGGGCTCGCTCCGGTCGAGCTCCTCGAGAAGGAGGGCCTGGCCCTGATCAACGGCACCGACGGCATGCTCGGGATGCTCTGCCTGGCCATCGACGACCTGCGTACGCTGCTGACGACCGCCGACATCTCCGCCGCGATGAGCGTCGAGGGTCTGCTCGGCACCGACGACGTCTTCGCCGCGGACCTGCAGGCACTGCGTCCGCACCCCGGTCAGGCCCTCGCCGCGGAGAACATGCGCAAGGTCCTCGCCGGCAGCCCGATCCGCGACAGCCACCGTGACCCCGCGGCCTGCACCCGTGTCCAGGACGCCTACTCCCTGCGCTGCTCCCCGCAGGTGCACGGCGGCGCCCGGGACACCGTCGAGTACGCCGCGACCGTCGCCGCCCAGGAACTCGCTGCCGCCGTCGACAACCCGGTCGTCACCCCCGACGGTCGGGTGGAGTCCAACGGCAACTTCCACGGCGGACCCATCGCCTACGTCCTCGACTTCCTCGCGATCGTCGCCGCCGACGTCGCGAGCATGAGCGAGCGGCGTACCGACCGCTTCCTCGACCCGGCCCGCAACCACGGTCTCCCGCCGTTCCTGGCGCACGACCCGGGCGTCGACTCCGGCCTGATGATCGCCCAGTACACCGCCGCGGGCATGGTCAGCGAGATGAAGCGCCTGGCCGCACCGGCGAGCGTCGACTCCATCCCGAGCAGTGCGATGCAGGAGGACCACGTGTCGATGGGCTGGGGTGCCGGCCGCAAGCTGCGTCGCAGCGTCGACGCGCTCTCCCGGGTCATCGGGATCGAGCTCTACACCGCCGCGCGGGGGATCGCGCTGCGCGCCCCCCTTCGTCCTGCTCCGGCCACCGGGGCGGTCATCGCCGCGCTCGCCGAGCGCGGGAGTGTCGTACCCGGTCCGGACCGCATGCTCTCGCCCGAGCTGGCCGCCGTCCACGACGCCGTCGTCGGCCGGACCGTCGTCGCCGCCGCAGAGTCGGCGACCGGCCCGTTGAACTGACTCCGCACTGACCTCAACCACCATCACGAAGGAGTGAGCCCCATGGAGGGAGCCCGCCCGGTCCGCGCCCCGCGCGGCACCGAGATCACCGCCAAGAGCTGGCAGACTGAGGCACCGCTGCGCATGCTGCACAACAACCTCGACCCCGAGGTGGCCGAGCGGCCCGACGACCTCGTCGTCTACGGCGGTACCGGGCGCGCGGCCCGGTCCTGGGAGGCCTTCGACGCGATCGTGGCGGTGCTCGAGGACCTCGAGTCCGACGAGACCCTCCTCGTGCAGTCCGGCAAGCCGGTCGGCGTGCTGCGCACCCACGAGTGGGCCCCGCGCGTGCTCATCGCCAACTCCAACCTCGTCGGCGACTGGGCCACCTGGCCGCACTTCCGCGAGCTCGAGGCCGAGGGTCTGATGATGTACGGCCAGATGACGGCCGGGTCGTGGATCTACATCGCCACGCAGGGCATCCTCCAGGGCACCTTCGAGACCTTCGCCGCGGTCGCTCGCAAGAGGTTCGGCGGCACGCTCGCCGGCACCATCACGCTGACCGGCGGCTGCGGTGGAATGGGCGGCGCGCAGCCGCTCGCGGTCA
Source organism: Janibacter sp. A1S7 (assembly GCF_037198315.1). Taxonomy (NCBI): domain Bacteria; kingdom Bacillati; phylum Actinomycetota; class Actinomycetes; order Micrococcales; family Intrasporangiaceae; genus Janibacter; species Janibacter alittae. The sequence continues at coordinate 618,208 of NZ_CP144913.1, forward strand.
CCCTCAACGGCGGTGCCTGCATCGTCGTCGACGTCGACGAGACCCGGCTGGAGCGCCGCCGGGCCAAGCGCTACCTCGACGAGGTGACCGCGGACCTCGACGATGCCCTGGCCCGGGTCATGGCGGCGAAGGGGGATGAGCGGGCCCTGTCCGTCGGTCTCGTCGGCAATGCCGCCGAGGTCTTCCCCGAGATCCTGCGCCGACATCGCGCCGGTGAGGTCGGGATCGACGTCGTCACCGACCAGACCAGCGCCCACGACCCGTTGAGCTACCTGCCGGCCGAGATCGCCCTCGAGGACTGGCAGCGCGAGGCCGAGGCCGACCCGGACGGGTTCACCAAGAAGGCCCGCGAGGCGATGGCGGCGCAGGTGGCGGCGATGGTCGAGTTCCGGGACGAGGGCGCCGAGGTCTTCGACTACGGCAACAGCATCCGCGACGAGGCACGGCAGGCCGGCTACACCCGGGCCTTCGCGTTCCCCGGCTTCGTCCCGGCGTACATCCGCCCGCTCTTCTGCGAGGGGCTCGGCCCCTTCCGTTGGGTGGCGTTGTCCGGCGACCCGGAGGACATCAGGGTCACCGACGAGGCGCTCAAGCAGCTCTTCCCCGAGAACACGCACCTGCACTCGTGGCTGGACGCGGCCGCCGAGCACGTCGAGTTCGAGGGGCTGCCGGCACGCATCTGCTGGCTCGGCTACGGCGAGCGCCACCGGGCCGGGCTGCTCTTCAACGAGTTGGTCCGCGACGGCCGGGTGAAGGCACCGATCGTCATCGGCCGCGACCACCTCGACTCCGGCTCCGTCGCCTCGCCCTACCGGGAGACCGAGGGCATGCTCGACGGCACCGACGCCGTCGCCGACTGGCCGCTGCTCAACGCGCTGACCGCGACCTCCTCGGGTGCGACGTGGGTCTCGCTGCACCACGGCGGTGGCGTCGGCATGGGCCGCTCCATCCACGCCGGCCAGGTCGGTCTCGCCGACGGCACCGACCTGGCAGCGCAGAAGCTCGAGCGGCTCCTGACCAACGACCCCGGCATGGGCGTGCTGCGGCACGTCGACTCCGGGTACTCACGGGCCGTCGACGTCGCGGCGGAGCGCGGCGTGCGCGTGCCGATGGAGCCGACCGTGCGCGACGGGGACGGGGCCTGACCGTGGCGGGATCCCCCTTCGCCGCGATGTGGTCCGACCTGCTGCCGATCGGTCGTGACGACGGCACCGGTGGGTACCGCCGGTACGCCTGGACCCGCGAGGACGCCACGCTGCGGGAGTGGTTCGTCGGCGAGGCGCACGCCCGCGGACTCGATGTCGTCGAGGACCGGGTCGGCAACCAGTACGCCTGGTGGGGCGACGTGGACGCCCACGTCGCGGCCACCGGGCAGGGCGGCGTCGTGACCGGCAGCCACCTGGACTCGGTGCCCGACGGTGGCGCCTTCGACGGTCCACTGGGTGTCGTCTCCGGCTTCGCTGCCGTGGACGCGCTGCGGACGAAGGGGATCACCCCTGCCCGGCCGGTGGCGGTTGCCAACGTCGTCGACGAGGAGGGGGCACGGTTCGGCGTCGCCTGCGCCGGGTCGCGCGTGCTCACCGGCGCGATGACCACCGAGCGGGCCCTGGGGCTCGCCGACGCCGACGGGGTGTCGATGGCGCAGGCACTGCGCTCGAGCGGGCGTGACCCGCAGGAGTACGGCGCCGACGAGGACGCCCTGCGTCGGATCGGGGCCTTCGTCGAGCTGCACGTCGAGCAGGGACAGGCGCTCGGTGACGCCGACCGGCTCGCCCGGCTACGCCTCGACCCGGCTCCGGCCGGATCCGACGCGTGGGGCGGCGCCGTCGCCGTCGGGACCTCGATCCACCCGCACGGACGCTGGCGCATCGACCTGCCCGGGCTCGCCGACCACGCGGGCACGACCGCACTCGCCGACCGCAGCGACGCGATGCTGCTCGCCGCCGAGGTCACTCTCGCGGTGCGGGCCGCGGCGGATCGCCACGGGTGCGTCGCCACCGTCGGGCGGGTGGAGGTGACCCCCAACGGCATCAACGCCATCCCCAGTCATGTCCGGCTGTGGCTCGACACCCGCGGTGCGGATACCGCCGCGGTGCGGGCGAGCGTCGCCGAGATCAGTGCCCGGGTGGCCGACCTCGGTGGCCGGGTGGCCGAGCAGTCGTGGACCGACGACACGCCCTTCACCGCCGACCTCACCTCGCGGATCCACACCGCGGTACGCGGGGACCGGGACGTGCCGCTGCTGTCGACGGGCGCCGGCCACGACGCCGGTGTCCTCGCCACGGCGGGGATTCCCTCGGCGATGCTCTTCGTGCGCAACCCCACCGGTGTCTCGCACAGCCCCGCCGAGTTCGCCGAGGAGTCCGACTGCATCACCGGTGTCGACGCGCTCACGACCGTGCTCGAGGACCTGGTGACGTGATGACCAGCTGGCACGCCCCCTTCGCCGTGCTGCCGGAGGGGGTCCGCGCACGAGTGCGGATCACGACCGAGGCCGACCGGATCGTCGCGGTCGAGCCCGACACGGCGCCCCACGACAGGGATGTGCGGTTGCCGGGCCTGCTCCTGCCGGGGCTGGCCAATGCGCACAGCCATGCCTTCCACCGGGCGCTGCGCGGGCGCACCCACGGCGACGGCGGCAGCTTCTGGACCTGGCGCGAACGGATGTACGAGGTCGCCGCGACGCTGACGCCGGAGAACTACTTCGCCCTGGCGCGTGCGGTCTTCGCCGAGATGGTGCTCGCGGGGTTCACCGTCGTCGGGGAGTTCCACTACGTCCACCACGCGCCGGACGGATCCCCCTACGACCACGACGCCATGCGCGAGGCCGTCGTCGCCGCGGCAGCCGAGGCCGGCATCCGGCTGACGCTGCTCGACACGATCTACCTCACCGGCGGCCTTGACGGGAGCGGCTACCGACCGCTGGACGAGCTGCAGCGGCGGTACGGCGACGGGAGCGTCACGGCCTGGGCCGAGCGCGCCTTCGCCGATCGCGTCGAGACGCCGACCGTGCAGGTCGGCGCGGCGGTGCACTCGGTGCGCGCGGTACCCGCCGAGGAGCTGACCGCGGTGCGTGCGGCGCTGGACGCCCACGGCATCGACGTGCTGCACGCCCACGTCAGCGAGCAGGTCGGTGAGGTCGAGGCCACGCAGGCGGTGCACGGCCGAACGCCGGTGGGGCTGCTCGCCCGAGCGGGACTGGTGGACTCACGATTCACCGCCGTGCACGCGACACACCTGTCCGAGTCCGACATCGCCGGTCTGGGCCGGGCACGGGCCTTCGCGGCCTTCTGCCCGATGACCGAGCGCGACCTGGGCGACGGGATCGGACCGGCGCGCGAGCTGCTCGACGCCGGGGCGCGGCTGTGCCTGGGGACCGACCAACACGTGACCATCGACCCCTTCGCCGAGCTCCAGGCACTGGAGGGGCACGAGCGCCTGCGGACCCTGGAGCGCGGGCGCCTCACTCCCGCAGAGCTGCTCGCCGCGGCCAGTCGCGAGGGGTATGGCTCCCTCGGGTGGGACGGGGGACGGATCGTGGAGGGGGCGCTCGCGGACTTCGTCGCGGTACGCACCGACAGCGTGCGGACCACCGGCTCGGTACCGGAGCAGGTGCCGCAGACCGCCTCCGCCACGGACGTCACCGACGTCGTCGTCGGCGGCGAGCACGTCGTCGCCGACGGGACGCACCATCTGGGTGAGCTCGGCGCCCTGCTGCGGCGCGGGCTGGCACCGTGGAGCGGGCAGTGCGTTGACCACGAACCGGGCACGAACGACACGGGAGGACCGATCCCATGACCAGCACCCTCATCACCGGCATCGGCGAGCTCGTCACCTGCGACGGCACGGGCGAAGGGGGCATCGGCGCCCGCTCGGGCCGGGCGGTCGTCGTCGAGGGGAGCGGGTCGGATCCCGGCACCATCGTGTGGATCGGGCCGGCGTCCTCGGCGCCGAGCGCGGATGCAGTGATGGACCTCGAGGGACGCTGCCTGATACCGGGTTTCGTCGACAGCCACGCCCACCTCGTCTTCGACGGGGACCGATCCGAGGAGTTCGCCGCTCGGATGGCCGGGGAGAAATACGATGGTGGCGGCATCGGCGTCACCGTCGAGGCCACCCGCGCAGCCGGCGACGACCGACTCCGGGCAGCGCTGGCGGCCAGGCTCGCCGAGATGCGTGCCCAGGGGACGACGACGGTCGAGGTGAAGTCGGGTTACGGGCTCGCCGTCGAGCACGAGGTCCGCGCCCTGCGGTTGGCCGCCGAGGTCACCGACGAGGTGACCTACCTCGGGGCCCACTTCGTCCCGCCGGAGATGCGCGCCGACCGCGACCGCTACGTCGACCTCGTCGTCGGCGAGATGCTGCAGGCGTGCACGCCACACGCGCGCTGGATCGACGTCTTCTGCGAGCCGGCCTCGCCGCACGCCTTCACCGGTGAGGAGTCGCGCCGGGTCCTGAGCGCGGGGCGCGACGCCGGGCTTGGGCTGCGGGTGCACGGCAACCAGATCGATCACGGCCCCGGCGTGCAGCTCGCCTGCGAGCTCGGTGCGGCGAGTGTCGACCACTGCACCTACCTGTCGTCGGCGGACGTCGATGCCCTGGTGGGCAGCGCCGCGACGACGACGGCGACGTTGCTGCCCGGCGTGGAGTTCTCCACGAAGTCGCCCTACCCCGACGCGCGGGCGCTCCTGGACGCCGGGGTGTCGGTGGCGATCGCGAGCGACTGCAACCCGGGGACGTGCTACTCGAGCTCGATGCCCTTCATGGTCGCTCTCGCGGTGCGGGAGATGGGGATGACGCCGAGCGAGGCGGTCGTCGCCGCGACCCGCGGTGGTGCGCGTGCCCTGCGGCGCGAGGACATCGGCCGCATCGAGATCGGTGCCCGTGCCGACCTGACCGTCCTCGAGGCCCCGAACCACCTGCACCTGAGCTACCGCGCCGGTGTGCCGATCGCGCGGGCGCTGGACCTCGCAGGAGCCTGAGCAGCTGCACACGGGTGGGCTGCGGGAGTCCGCAAGAGCCCACGCAGTTGCGACGGGTGCAGCTCGGACAGTCAGGCGGTGGGCCGCCGCGAGACCATGAGGTTGATGGCGCCCTGCTGCACGACGGTGCCGTCCTGGTTGGTCAGCACGAATCCTCGGTCGAGGATCCCGGCGCGACCATCGCTCGTGGCACGCGCCCCCGTGATGTGGACAGCGCAGCTGACGGTGTCCCCGGGGACGACCGGGTGGGTGAAGCGCCATCCGTCGATGCCGAGCAGGGCGATCGAGCAGCGCTCGAAGACGCCCAGTCGTGAGGCCAGGCCCATGGCGACCGAGATCCCGAGTACACCGTGTGCGATCGGCTGGCCGAAGCGTCCCGTGCCGGCGAGCTGGGCGTCGGTGTGCACCGGGTTGGTGTCCCAGCTCCACCCGGCGAAGGTGACGATGTCCGCCTCAGTGATCGTCCGGCCCTGCGTCCGGAAGACCTGGCCGACCTCGAAATCCTCGAAGTGCCAGTCCGCGGGCGACCCCATCTCAGCAGTCATCCCCCGAGCATGACAGGCGAGACGGTCGAGAGGTCCGGACCTGGCTCGGTGGTCGGCCCGGGTGTGGTGTCCGAGACCGGCTCAGGACGCCTCGTGGCGTGCGACGCGCTCTGCGGTACGGGTGACGTCCGGCGCCTGCACCGCGTCGAGGTCGAGCTGCGGGCGCGCGTCCTCGGCGGTCACTGCGTCGATGAGTTCGGGGGCGGTGAGCGGCCGCGGGGTCGTGGTCACCGCCCGTACCTCGTCGATCTCGTCGGTCGTGATCCCGAGATCGCCCATCCGCCGGGCGCTGACGAGAACGCGGGACTCGAGCGAGCCGACAAGCCGGTTGTAGTCCTCGACCGAGCGCTGCAGCGAGCGCCCCATGCGGGTGGCGTGCTCGCCGAGGGTGCCCAGCCGTGCGTAGAGCTCGCGCCCGATGGTCAACAGCTCGCGCGCGTCCTGGGTCACCGCGTCCTGCTGCCAGGTGAAGGCGACCGTGCGCAGCAGTGCGAGCAGTGTGCTCGGCGAGGCGATCACGACCTTGCTCGTCATCGCCTCCTCGTGCAGCCCGGGGGCGTGTGCGAGGGCAGCCGCGAGGGTGGCGTCGGAGGGGACGAAGCACACGACCATCTCGGGTGAGGGGTCGAATGCCGTCCAGTAGGCCTTGTCCGCGAGGGTGGCGACGTGACTGCGCAGGGCAGCGGCGTGGCCCTGCATGAGGCGGACCCGCTCGTCGGGCTCGATGTCCTCCGCCTGGGCCTGCAGCCACTGGCTCATCGGCGCCTTCGCATCGACGACGAGGTGCTTCTCGCCGGGCAGGTGGACCACGACGTCGGGGCGCACGTCGCGCCCGTCGGGGTCGGCCCCCTTCGCCTGCTCCTCGAAGTCGCACCGCGCCATCAGCCCGGACACCTCCAGGACCCGCCGCAGCTGCACCTCACCCCACGCACCACGCACCGACGAGACGCGCAGGGAGGAGGCCAGCGACGCGGCCTCGTGGCCGACCCGCGTCGTGCTCTGCTCAACGCGGCCGAGGGCCTCACGGACCACGGCGAACTGGTCGACCCGGTCACGCTCCAGGCTCCCCACCTGGGCCTCGACGCGCTTGAGCGCGTGCTGCACCGGGGCCAGTGCCGCAGCCGTCTGCGCATCGTCACCGAGGGAGGCCTCGAGGTCGACCACGCGCTCACGCAGCCCGTCGCACCGAGCACGGGCGCCGGCCAGCTCGGCCCGGTCGCTCGACCGGGCAGCGGTGAAGACGGCGCGTGACGCGAGCCACGCGACGACCGCGCCGACGACCAGCCCGCCGAGGAACCACAGCATCATGTCCATGGCTCCACCCAACCAGCGTCCACCGACAGCCGGGTAGCCTCGAGACCATGTCGCCAGAGGAGCCCAGCGAGGACGAGGTCAAGGAGACGACCAAGCGACCCGACCTCGGCACGGAGGAGGGCCGGCGGGCCTTCATCCGGGTCCTCAACGCCCGGATGCCCAAGAAGCGGCTCATCGCCCAGGGTGTCCTGCGCACCACGGGTGAGCGCGTCCTCCTGTGTGAGTTGGTCTACAAGAAGGACTGGGACCTGCCCGGCGGGATCGTCGACCCCGACGAGTCGCCCGCCGACTGCGTCGAACGCGAGGTCCATGAGGAGCTCGGCCTCGACGTGCGGGTACAGGGACTCCTCGCGGTCAACTGGTTGCCGCCGTACCGGGGGTGGGACGACGCGCTGCTGTGCCTCTTCGACCTCGGACACGTCCCCGAGGACACCGTGGAGCAGGCGGTGCTGCAGCGCCACGAGATCAAGGCGGTGCACTGGGCGGACGCGGCGACGATCGAGAAGCGCACTGCCGGGTACACCGCGCAGATGCTCGCCGGGCTCGCCCTCGACGGGCGCGAGGACACGGCCTTCCTGGAGAACTCCGTCCACCGGGACGGCATGTGAGCGACGACCCGTCCGATGCGACTCCTCCTCGTCGGCCGGGTCCGTCGTTGTTCGACCTGTGGGGACGCGAGACCGTCAAGGACATCGTCCTGATCGTCGTGGCCGTGCCCGTGCTCGTCTGCCTGCTGCTCGTCCCGGTCGTCGCGACCTCCGGAGGGTCGTGGCCGGGGCTGCTGGGGTTGCTCGTCCTCTTCGTCGCCAACTGGTGGATTCTGCGGCTCGTCCTGCGCCGCTGGGTGGCCGCGGGGGCGGACCGGGGTGAGTCACCCCCTTCGCACCGGTAGACTCTCGTCCCCGTGGCACTCTCCATCGGAATCGTCGGTCTCCCCAACGTCGGCAAGTCGACGATGTTCAACGCCCTGACGAAGAACAGCGTCCTCGCCGCCAACTACCCCTTCGCGACCATCGAGCCCAATGTCGGCGTCGTCCCACTGCCGGACGAGCGCCTGAACCGGCTCGCCGAGATCTTCGGCAGTGAGAAGATCCTCCCGGCGACCGTCTCCTTCGTCGACATCGCCGGCATCGTCCGCGGCGCGAGCGAAGGGGAGGGGCTGGGCAACAAGTTCCTCGCCAACATCCGCGAGTCGGACGCGATCTGCCAGGTCGTCCGTGCCTTCGTCGATGATGACGTCACCCACGTCGACGGGACGATCGACCCGGCCTCCGACATGGAGACGATCGACACCGAGCTCGTCCTCGCCGACCTGCAGACCCTCGAGAGCGCGGTCCCGCGCCTGGAGAAGGAGGTCAAGGGCAAGAAGACCGACAAGGACGTCCTCGACACCGCCCTGGCCGCCCGCGAGGTGCTCGAGGCGGGCGACACCCTCTTCGCGAAGGGGGAGGCAGCCGGGGTCGACATGGGCATCGCTGCGGGGCTGGGCCTGCTGACGACCAAGCCCTTCCTCTACGTCTTCAACGTCGATGAGGACCAACTGACCGACACCGACTTCCAGGACCGGATGCAGGCGCTCGTCGAGCCGGCCGAGGCGATCTTCCTCAACGCCAAGCTCGAGTCGGAGGTCGCCGAGCTCGACGACGAGGAGGCCCGGGAGCTCCTCGAGGCCGTCGGCATCGACGAGCCCGGCCTGGACCAGCTGGCGCGCAAGGGCTTCAACACCCTCGGTCTGCAGACCTACCTCACCGCCGGACCCAAGGAGTCGCGGGCGTGGACGATCCACCGCGGCGACAAGGCGCCCCGGGCAGCGGGGGTCATCCACACCGACTTCGAGCGCGGCTTCATCAAGGCCGAGATCGTCTCCTTCGAGGACCTCGACACCCTCGGTTCGATGGCCAAGGCCAAGGAGGCCGGCCGGGTGCGCATGGAGGGCAAGGAGTACGTCATGGCCGATGGTGACGTGGTGGACTTTCGCTTCAACGTGTAGTCGGCGCGACCGAACTCATCCGACCGGTGAGCGGAACTACTGGCCGGACTGCCTCGAGAACCGGGGTCGCGCCGTGTGGGACCCAGCGCCCCTGGCCACCACCGGTGGGTGGAACTGCCAGGACGCCCGCTCAGGACCGGCCCTCGGTGGTGCCGGGCCGATCCGCGCCCATGCGCTGCATGCAGGCCGCGTGCGTGGACTGAACGAGCCCGTCCGTCGACGTGCGATCCCCGCTCGGACTACTCGTCGAAGCTGGGCACGTCCGTCGCCTCGGCGGTGCTCGCGGCCCTGTCCGCCTCCTGGGCCGACAGCAGCGAGTTGCGGACCTCCTGGAAGAGATCTCCCAACGACCCCGGGTTCGACGGCAGGAAGAGCACGTTCGAGCGGCCGTTGCGGGCCACGTCCGCCAGGGTGTCGAAGTACTGGGTCATCAGGAGCAGCTGCTGGGCGGTGTCCTCGATGCCGGCCTGCTTGAGCATCTCGTACTGCTCGGCGATGCCGGTGGCGATCGCCTTGCGCTGGGCCGCGACACCCTCACCCTGCAGTCGGCGGGAATCGGCCTCGGCCTCGGCCTGGGTCACCCGCTTGATCTTGTCCGCATCGGCCAGCGACTGGGCGGCGACGCGATCCCGCTGGGCGGCGTTGATCGAGTTCATCGAGTCCCGCACCTTCTGGTCGGGCGAGATGTCGGTGACCAGCGTGTTGACGATCTGGAAGCCGTAGCGCGCCATGGACTCCGACAGGCGGCTCTCCACGGCCGAGGCGATGTCGTCCTTGGACTCGAAGGAGGTGTCCAGGGTCATCGACGACAGCGATGACCGGACGGTGTCGAAGACGTAGGAGCGGATCTGCTCCTCCGGGTTGTCCAGCTTGTAATGTGCGTCGACGACGTTCTCCTCGCCGATGACGTACTGCACGGCCACGGGGATGGTGACGAAGACGTTGTCCTTGGTCTTGGTCTCGATGTTGACCTCGAGCTGGCGCACGCGCAGCGAGATCGGTTTCGTCGTCGTCTCGACGAAGGGCGTCTTGATGTTCAGGCCCGGGGTGGCCACCTTCTTGAACTTGCCGAACCGCTCCACGATCACGTTCTCCTGCGTCTTCACCGTGAAGAAGATGCTGGTCCGCAGGCCCCCGAAGACGAGGGTCCCCAACACCACCAGGATGAGGGCGAGGACAGCGAGGGTGATCAGCAGTTCCATGGTGACTCCGTGGGTTGGAAGATCGTGAGCCTTCACAGTACCTACGGGTACCAGCAGGAGTCACCGGCGCGCTCGCTCAGTCCCCAGCAGAGCCGTGCGCGGGCTCCCAGCGTGTCGGGACGCGACGCATCCCGACGAGCTGTCGTTAGAGTCACTCGGGACCAAGGAGGCCGCTGTGAACGACGTCGCGCTGACACTGATCGCTGCCACGACGTTCGGCACGATCGCGCACGTGCTGCGCGTTCCGGCGCTGGTCGGCTTCCTGGCGGCAGGCTTCGTGCTCGGTGCCGCGCAGATCGCGCCGTTCCCCGGGTTGGAACAGATGGCCGGAGTCGGTGTCACGCTCCTGCTGTTCACCATCGGGCTGAAGTTCAACGTCCGGTCCTTGCTGCGGCCGGAGGCCTACGGGACCGCGTCTCTGCACATGGCGTTGAGCGTTCTCGTCGGTGCCGGCACGGTCGGGTTGGCGGGCGCACTGGGGCTGACCATGCTCGATGGTTGGCACACCGTGGTCCTCGTCGGGTTCGCGCTCTCGTTCTCCTCGACCGTGCTGTGCGTGAAGGTGTTGGAGGAGCGTTCCGACGACGGCTCGTTCTACGGGCAGACCGCGATCGCGATCCTGGTGATCCAGGATCTGCTGGCCGTCGTTTTCATCACGGCTGCCGGCGACGAGCCCCCCAGTGTGTGGGCCTTCGCTCTCGTGCTCGTCCTGCCCGGCGCGTGGCTGTTCCGGCAGATCCTGGACCGCATCGGGCACGACGAGCTCCTGGTGCTCTTCGGCGTCGCCATGGCGCTCGGTCCCGGATACTTCGCCTTCGAGGCCGTGGGCATCAAAGGCGACTTCGGCGCCCTGGCGATGGGGCTGTTGTTCGCGAGCCACCCACGCGCCATCGAGATGTCGAAGGCGTTGTTCGGCCTGAAGGAACTGTTCCTGATCGGGTTCTTCCTCACGATCGGCATGGGCTCCGCGCCGACCTGGGCGGACGCCGGCCTGGCCCTGCTGTTGTGCGTGGCCCTGCTGCCGCTGACCTTCATCGGATTCGTGGTCCTCGGCCGCATCTTCGGGATGCGCAACCGATCGACGATCCGAATCGGCCTGGTGCTGAGCAACTTCTCCGAGTTCTCCATCATCGTCGCCGCGGTCGGCGTGACCGGGGGCCTGTTGCCCGAGCGCTGGCTGACGGTGGTGGCCATCGCCGTTGCCGCGAGCATGGTCGGGTCCTCGCTGGTCAATGCCCACGGACTTCGGCTCACCTCCGCGCTCAGTGCCAGGCTCCCTGACCAGGACCCGGCGAGGCTGCGACCGTCCGACCGTCCGATCGACACCAGCGGATCCGACGTCGTCGTCCTCGGCATGGGCCGGGTGGGCCGGGCCGCCTACGAGCGGCTGGTCCACGAGAAGCAGCTGTCGGTGCTGGGTATCGACAACGACCACGCGGTGATCACCCGACTGGAGGAGCGCGGGCTCAACGTGCTGGAGGGGGACGCGACCGACCTGGAGTTCTGGACCCGACTGGTCTCCGGTGGATTCGTCACCACCGTCGTGCTGGCCATGGCCTTCCACGACTCGAACACCTACGCTCTCGAGCGGCTCCACGATGCGGGTTTCGACGGCCGAGTGGTGGCGGTGGCGCAACATCCGGACCAGGTCGAGCACCTGTCCGCCCACGGCGTACATGCGGTGCTGAACATCTATGCGGGGGCCGGGTACTCCTTGGCGGGCCTCGCGGTGGGCTCGGCGGACCAGTGAGCGACGAAGGGGGCGGCAGTGACTGACGCCGTGCGCGTGACCGTGGTGGTGGACGCAGCCAACTGCGTCGGGAGCGTCCCGGACGGCTGGTGGCGTGACCGGGTCGCAGCCACGAGGAGACTGCGTGACTCCATCTCGCCCGCTGCCCTGCGACAGACGCTGCACCTCGACGAGGTCCCGCACGTCGTGCTCGTCGTCGAAGGACGTGCCCGAGGTGTCGACTCCTGCGAGTCGGTGCAGGTGGTCGACGCTCCCGGCGTCGGGGACGACAGCATCGTGGAGGTGACCGAGCAGTCCGTCGCACAGGGTGACGGCGTCGTGGTCGTGACCGCGGACCGGGGTCTGCGGTCACGGGTCACCGGCGTGGGAGCGCGCGTCGTGGGGCCCCGGGTCGTGCGATCGACCTGAGAGCAGTGCTCATCTCGTGTCTCCGGACGGTGTCGATCGTGCGCACCAGCATCACGAGGATGAGGAGGAAACCGGCCCACGTCAGGGCAGGACGCCGGTGCGCATGAATCGCTCGAGCCGGCGCCGGTAGGGCGCGATGTCGATGTCGTTGTCGTCGAGCCACTGCTGCGAGTAGTACTTGTCGAGGTAGCGCTCGCCCGGGTCGCAGATGAGGGAGACGATGCTCCCGGTGGTGCCTGCCTCGACCATCTCGGACACGATGCGCACGGCGGCCCACAGGCTGGTCCCGGTCGAGGCCCCGGCCCTGACCCCGGTGAGCTGCTCGAGGAGCAGGATCGAGGCGACGGCAGCCGCATCGGGCACGCGCATCATCCGATCGATGCTCGAGGCGATGAAGCTCGACTCGACGCGCTGTCGGCCGATGCCCTCGATGCGTGAGCCCACGTTCGTCGTGACGAAGGGGTCGTGGTCGCGCCACCCGGGGAAGAACGCGGAGTTCTCGGGGTCCGCGACGCAGATGCCCGTCGCCCGCCCGGTGTAGCGCACGTAGCGGGCCAGGGTCGCCGACGTGCCCCCCGTGCCGGCGGTCGCGACGACCCACGCGGGCTCGGGGTGCGCCTCCATGGACATCTGGTCGAAGATCGACTCGGCGATGTTGTTGTTGCCCCGCCAGTCGGTCGCCTGCTCGGCGTACGTGAACTGGTCCATGTAGTGCCCCCCGGTCTCGGCGGCGAGTTGGGCGGCCACCGCGTAGACCTCGTCGGCGTTGTCCACGAAGTGGCAGGACCCGCCGTGGAACTCGATGAGGTCCACCTTCTGGCGGCTGGTGGAGCGGGCCATGACCGCGTAGAACGGGACGCCGATCAGCGAGGCGAAGTACGCCTCGGACACCGCGGTCGACCCGCTGGAGGCCTCGATGACGGGCCGGTCCGGCCGGATCCACCCGTTGCACAGGGCGTGCAGGAAGAGGGAGCGGGCCAGCCGGTGCTTCAGCGAACCGGTCGGGTGCACCGACTCGTCCTTCAGGTACAGGTCCACGCCCCAGGCCAACGGCAACGGCACCTTGACCAGATGGGTGTCGGCCGATCGGTTCGCGTCGCTGCGTACCGTCCTGATGGCGGACGTGAGCCACTGCCGGTAACGCCGGTCGTACCGGTTGACGTCCTCCTCGGCGCCGGCGGCCGGCGTGGGCTGCTGGGTGGAGTGGTTGGTCATGGTTGGTTTCCTCTCAGGACGTGGCGTCGAGGACCAGCGCACGCCACTCACCCTCATCCTTGCCCGTGGCGACCAGGCTGTCCGGGGACTGCTCGTCCCGGACGAAGGCGTGGCAGTCCTCGCCGTCCTGGGCGAGGACGAGGTCCGTGCTCGTGTGCGCACCGGCCCCGTCCCACCGGTTGATCGTGATGAGTGCCGTCCGTGGGCTGCGCTCGAGGAGAGCGTCCGCATCGGCGTCCGTGGGACCGCGACCGCCCGAGGGGAGGCGCTCCCACAGTCGCTCGAGCGCCTCCTGGTGGCCGCGCAGGGAGTAGAAGTGGATGCCGAGGGCATCGATGAGGACCTCGAGGGTGATCCCTTCCGGCTGCGGCATGAGGATGACTCGCCATGGCTGGTCCGGCTCCGTGCCGGTGACACGGGCATCGATGGCCGTCCGGGAGCGGTGCTGGACCGCGGTCGCGATGCCCAGGTCACCCCGCACCTTCAGCTCCTCGGAACCCCGGTCGGTGGAGATGAGGTTGCGGGCGGCGAGGGAGCGCACGGCCTCGGCGATGAGTTCGGGGGCGGGCTTGTCCTCGAAGAGGTGGTCGATCGCCCCGACGGCGTCGATCTCGGCGAGGGTGTAGGCGCCGAGGAGGACCGGGCCCGTCTCGACGAGGTCCACCAGGTTGCCGAGCGTGTCGGCGGGGATGTCGGCACTCGTCGTCGCGTCGGTCATGCGTCCTCCTGTGTCTGCAGTGGGCGGAAGGCTCCACGTGGGTGGCTCGGTCGCCCGCGCCTCGTCGAGCGCCCGCCGTGCGTCCTGGACCTGTCCGTGGTGGACGTGGATGTCGGAGGCGCCGAACAGGCCGCGCCCGTTGCGGGTCCCCGGAGCGAGGACCAGCTCGGCGACGGTGCTGCTCCGGTCCGGGGGTGGGAAGCGTCGGGCGAGATCGGGTGCGGCGGACGTGGTGTCATCGGCGTCCTCGACGCGCTCCAGTGCAGCCGTCAGCTCGTCAACTGCCTCCGGTGGCACCGGCGCTGCCGTGGCGACGGCCGGGGAGAGGTACATCGGTCGCCGTTCGGTCTGCTTCGACAACCCCCACGGCCCGACATTGCTCTTGGTGATGCGGTAGACGATGAAGTCGCACAGGTGGAGGACGTCGGTCCACGTGGGCAACCGGAAGCCGTGTCCCATCGCCGCCGGGGTCTTCTCGAACTGCAGCCACGTCCCCGTGCTCGTGCGACCGTGCAGCTTCTCCCGCACGAGCGGGCCCGTGAGGCCGAGATCCGGGTACCGCGACTTGTCCACCGCCTTGTGGTGGCTGGAGAGCCGCTCCCGGGACGCAGGGAAGCGCCACCGCTCGTAGAGCTCGGAGTCGTCGATGAGGACGTGCCCGCCCCAGAGGACCTCCCGCAGCTGCAGCACGTCCAGGCCGTGCTGCTCGAGGTCCTGGACGATCGCCGCCTCGTGGTCGGTGAGCCGCTCGGCGGCGCGACCCAGCCCGTCGCGGTACTCACCGACCCGGGAGGTGATCTCCACGAGCAGCTGTACCCGACGGCGGATCCGGTCGCCCTCGGCACGCTCGGTCACGTGCGTGGACTGTGCTCGGGTGCTCACTGTGGCACCGTAACGGGGAATGGACGCGGTGGTCAGCGTCGAGTCGCACGAAGTGCAGTTGCTCCTGCGCGCGCAGCCGTCCAGTTGACCTCGTCTCCCTCCGGAGGGCGAAGGGGGAGCGCCCCGCCCCCGTCGCCCTCACCCGGGGGCCACAACGGCGAAGTAGGCCGCGATCTGCTCCTCGGCCCAACCGTGCGCCTCGCGCAGCCCCTCCGCGAGCATGGCCAGGTAGGCCGGTCCGGGAGGGGTGTGCGGCACGGCGTCCACGCCGTGTGGCGCGGTGAAGGTGAGCATCGGTAGCGCCTCCCTGCGGCCCACCTCGATGAGCGTCTCGTAGCGACCCGGGCCGGCCCGGTGGCGGCCGCCCGACAGGCCCTCGAGGAGCACCTCCTCCAGCGGGTCGTCCTGGTCCGGGACCCGATGCATCTCCTGGTTCGCGAGGTCGACGAACTGGCCGACGGTGATCCGGTAGGCCCGGGCCGGGGTTGCGCCGGGAGCATCGTGGTCGTAGAACGCGACACCCCCGCCCCAGGCGGGTGACTCGCCCGCGAAGTACAGGCTGCCGGGGAGCGTGACCGCAGTGTCCTCCACCGGCATCGTGGTGTCCCGGGCGCCCACGTGGGTGACCGCGGAGCCGGGCGGGCGGCCCCCCTCGATGTAGCAGCCGAGGCGTCGGCGCGACATGTTGGAGCCGTAGCTGACATACCAGAGCTCGGAGTCGGACATCGTCGCCCATTGTGGAGCATCAGGTCCTCGGAGCCCCGGGAGGCCGGAACGGCAGTCGTTCCCCGCAACTGCACCGCGGAGGCGGACGCGGCCACCCGGCCCGGTGGACCCAGGGGTGCCACGCGCCGACGGACGGCGTGTCGCGTGAGGGCTGCGGAGCCGTCCCAGTAACCTGCAGCCACTTTGCCCATGAAGAGCGTCAGGTGAGAGAGGGGTGGACCGGTGGACGGCATCACCGAGTTCCTCAGTTCCGTCAGTGGAGTGATCTGGGGGCCGTGGGTGCTGATCCCGCTCCTGCTGGGTACGGGCCTGTACCTGACGATCCGTCTCGGCGGGCTGCAGTTCACCACGCTCGGTGCGGCGCTGCGGCTGGGCATCCTCAAGCGCAAGGACGCGGAGTCCGAGGGCGACATCTCCCAGTTCCAGGCGCTGACGACCGCGCTGGCGGCCACAGTCGGTACCGGCAACATCGTCGGGGTCGCCACCGCCATCGGCATCGGCGGCCCGGGCGCCCTGTTCTGGATGTGGATGACCGGCCTGGTCGGCATGGTGACCAAGTACGCCGAGGGCTTCCTCGCCGTCCGCTTCCGTCGTACCGACGCCGCCGGTGAGAAGTCGGGCGGTCCGCAGCACTACCTCGAGCACGGCATCCCGAATCGGTTCGGCAAGGTGCTCGCCCTGATGTTTGCGGTCTTCGCCACCCTGGCCTGCTTCGGCATCGGCAACATGACCCAGGGCAACTCGATCGCCACGAACGTGGAGTCCAGCTGGCACGTCTCCCCGTGGATCACCGGGCTGCTCCTGACCGTGCTGACCCTCGTCGTCCTCGTCGGTGGGATCAAGTCCATCGGCCGCGTCACGGCCGGGCTGGTGCCGATCATGATCGTCTTCTACATCGCGGCCGGCCTCTACATCCTCGTCGCCAACGTCGATGCCGTGCCGGGGGCTCTCGCCCAGGTCTTCACCGACGCGTTCACCGGCACCTCCGCGGTGGGCGGCTTCACCGGGTCCGCCATCGCCGTGGTGATCCAGTTCGGTGTCGCGCGCGGTCTGTTCTCCAACGAGTCCGGTCTCGGCTCCGCCCCGATCGCCGCGGCTGCCGCGCGGACGAACCACCCGGTGCGCCAGGGCCTGGTGTCGATGACGCAGACCTTCATCGACACGCTCATCGTCGTCACCTTCACCGGCCTGACGATCATCACGACGGGCACCTGGAAGGAGGTCGACCCGGAGACCGGCGAGCAGATCTCCGCCGCGCTCATGACCGGTGAGGCCTTCACCCACGGACTGCCGGGGGAGTGGGGGCACTGGGTCGTCACTCTCGGGATCGTGCTCTTCGCCTTCTCCACCCTGCTCGGCTGGTCCTACTACGGCGACCGCAACGTCGAGCGCCTCTTCGGTCGTCGCGCGGTCCTGCCCTTCCGAGTGGTCTTCTCCCTGGTCGTCTTCGTCGGCGCCACCGCCGAGTTGGAGGTCGTCTGGACCTTCTCGGACGTGATGAACGGCCTGATGGCCCTGCCGAACCTCATCGGCATCCTCGTCCTCTCCGGACTGGTCGCCCGCGAGACCCGTCACTACCTCGGGCACGACCCGCAGCTGGCGGCGGACAAGGCAACCATCGAGGGATTCATGGCCGACCAGCCGGGCTGGGCCGAGTGGAAGGCCGGCGACGTCGTCGGCTCCTCCCACGGCGGACGCAGGCGCGCCGGCGGGACCGAGTGAACCGGTGCGCCGGGGCAGGCCTATGGTGAGCACGACGCCGGACGTCCGGTGTTGCAGTCATCGCTGAGGAGCGTGTTCGATCGTGACCAAGGTCGCCGACCTGCCCACCACCCGCGCCGAAGACACCACCGTCGACGTACTCGTCATCGGGTCCGGCACCGGCATGCTGGCCGCCATGTCCGCCGACGAGCAGGGCCTGTCCACGCTGATCGTGGAGAAGGCCGAGTACGTCGGCGGCTCGACGGCGCTGTCGGGAGGCGCCTTCTGGATCCCGGGGAACTCCGTCCTCAAGGAGCAGGGGTCCTCCGACAGCACCGAGCAGGCCGCGACCTACTTGGACAACCTCGTCGGTGACGCCTCGCCGCGCGCACGCTGGCAGGCCTTCCTCGACCAGGGCCCGGCGACGGTGGACCTGCTGCGCCGGATGACGCCGTTGCGGTTCATCTGGGGCAAGGGGTACTCGGACTACCACTCCAACCTCCCCGGCGGTTCCGACCAGGGACGCAGCGTCGAGAGCTCCCCCTTCGACACGAGCGTGCTGGGGGCCGAGGAGGCCCGGCTGCGGCCGTCGTCGATGAGCGCACCCGTGCCGATGCCGATCACCAGCCCGGACTACCGGTGGATGAACCTCATGGCGAAGGCTCCTGCCAAGGCACTGCCCAAGGTGGTCAAGCGCGTGGCCCAGGGCGTCGGCGGACTCGCGCTGGGACGGCACTACACCGCGACCGGCCAGGCCCTGGCAGCCGGGCTGTACGCGGGTGTGCTCGACCGCGGGATCCCGGTGTGGACGAGGACGCGGCTGCGGCGGCTGGTCACCGAGGGCGACGTGGTCACCGGCGCCGTGCTCGAGCAGGATGGGCGCGAGGTGACGGTCACCGCCCGGCAGGGGGTGATCCTGGCTGCCGGAGGCTTCGACCACGACATGGTCATGCGTCATCGCTACCAGTCGGAGAACCTGCAGGCGAACTGGCCGATGGGCGCCGAGACGAACAGCGGCGATGCGATCAAGGCCGGCGTGGAGGTCGGCGCGGACCTCGCCCACCTGGCGGAGGCGTGGTGGTTCCCAGCAGTGGCGTCCCCGTCCGGCGGGACCCCGGGGGTCATGCTCGCCGAGCGTTCGCTGCCCGGCTCGTTCATCGTCGACCGGCACGGCCGACGGTTCATCAACGAGTCCACCGACTACATGAGCTTCGGCCAGGAGGTCCTGCGGCGTGAGGACGCCGGTGACCCGGTCGGGACGATGTGGATCGTCTTCGACCAGGAGTACAGCAACAGCTATGTCTTCGCGACGGAGCTCTTCCCGCGGATGTCCCTGCCCCAGGCGTGGCTCGATGCGGGGATCGCACACCGGGCGGACACGGCCGGCGAGCTGGCCGAGCTGATGGGGGTCCCGGTCGAGGACTTCGTGGCGACGGGGAAGCGCTTCAACGAGATGGCGGCCACCGGCCGGGACACCGAGCACGGTCGTGGTGAGTCCGCCTACGACCGCTACTACGGTGACCCGACCGTGACACCGAACCCGAACCTGCGGCCGCTCGACGAGGGCCCGTTGTACGCGGTCAAGATGGTGATGAGCGACCTGGGCACCTGCGGTGGGCTGCGTGCCGACGAGCACGCCCGCGTGCTGCGCGAGGACGGCTCGGCGATCACCGGCCTCTACGCCATCGGCAACACCGCTGCCAACGCCTTCGGCAACCGCTACCCCGGGGCCGGCGCCACGATCGGTCAGGGGCTGGTCTTCGGGCACATCGCCGCGCACCACGCAGCGAAGCGGACCTGACCGACCGGTCCAACGTGCGACGACGCACGCATTTTTGCACTCGATGCAAAGATGCGCGTAGTGTCGTCATCCGTGCCCACCCCTGATCAGACCGTCGAGCCCCTCGGGCGACGCGAGCGCAAGAAGGTCGAGACCCGCCGCGCCATCCGGGATGCTGCACTCGCGCTCGCCCTCGAGGGGGGTGTCGACGGCATGACCGTTGCCCGGATCAGCGAGGTCGCCGACATCGCCCCGCGAACCTTCTTCAACTACTTCTCCTGCAAGGAGGATGCGCTCGTCACCGATGGTGCGGGCGCGGGAGCGCAACTGCGGGAGGCGATCGTCGCCCGACCCGAGGGCGAGGCGCCGGTCGACGCCCTTCGTGCGGCCATCATCGCCAGCGACTTCGTCGCCGGGATGCAGTCGGGGCGGGAGCAGATGCGTCAGCGCCACTGCCTGATCCAGGACGATCCCGCTCTGCTCACCCGCCAGCTGGCGCAGTTCGCCGCGGTCGAGCGCGCGTTCGCAGAGGGTGTTGCCGTGCGCACCGGCCTGGACCCGGATGACCTGCGTCCGGCGACGCTCGCCGCGCTGGCGCTGGGGGTGGTGCGCGTGGCCGTCCGCCGTTGGACCGCGGATGGCTCCGAATCACCGGCGGACCTCATTGCCTCCGGTTTCGACCTGCTCCAGCACGGCGTGTTCGCCGAGGGGGCCACCACACGACCAGCCGAAGGAGCCACCCCCGCGTGACGAAGGACGCAACCCGCCCCATCTCGACCGTGCCGGACGGTGCGGAGGAGGCCACCCCTGCCCTGCCGGTGAACCGGAACGTGGTGCTCGCGGTGCTCGTGTCCGGTGCCTTCGTCATGATCCTCAACCAGACGCTGCTGAACACCGCCCTGCCGGCATTCATGGCGGACTTCGGGATCACGGCCAGTACGGCCCAGTGGCTGACGACGATCTTCATGCTGGTCAACGGGATCATGATCCCGGTCACCGCGTTCCTGATCAACAAGTTCAGTACGCGTGCCCTCTTCCTCACGGCCATGGGGCTGTTCATTGTGGGGACGCTCGTCTGCGCGGTGGCGCCCACCTTCCCCGTGCTCGTCCTCGGGAGGATCGTCCAGGCGAGCGGCGCGGGAATCATCATCCCTCTGATGCAGACGATCCTCTTCGCGATCTTCCCGCTGGGCAAGCGAGGTCAGGCGATGGGCACCTTCGGGCTGGTCATCGCCTTCGCGCCGGCGATCGGGCCGAGCCTGTCGGGGTGGATCGTCGACCACTTCGAGTGGCACATCCTGTTCTGGATGATGTTGCCCTTCGCGGTCGTGGACGTGGTCGTCGCGTACTTCATCCTGCGCAACGTCACCGAGCAGACCCACCCCCGCCTCGACGTCGCGTCGATCATCCTGTCCTCGATCGGGTTCGGCGGGTTGCTCTTCGGCCTCGGCGCAGCCGGCAACTCCGGCTGGACCAGCCCGCAGGTCTCGGTGCCGCTGCTGATCGGTATCGCCACGTTGGTGGTCTTCGTCCGTCGGCAGCTGCGCCTGCCGGAGCCGATCCTGGAGTTCCGCGTCCTGCGCTACCCGATGTTCACGCTCAACACCGCGCTGGGTATGTGCGTCTTCATGGTGATGATCGGCGGGATGTTGATCCTGCCGCTCTACATGCAGAACATGAGCGACTACACAGCCATGGAGTCCGGCCTGGCGCTGCTGCCGGGCGCAGCGGTCATGGGCCTGATGTCACCGGTCACCGGTCGGATCTTCGACCGGTTCGGCGCCCGGTGGCTGGCCGTCCTCGGCTTCGTCCTCGTGACCGCGACGACCTTCATGTTCGCGCGCCTGAGCGTCGACACGTCCTTTGCCTACATCGCGATCGTCAACTCCGTGCGCATGTTCGGGACCGCGATGATCATCATGCCGGTGACCACTGCAGCGCTGAACCAGCTGCCACCCCGGCTCATCCCGCACGGCACCGCGCTGAACAACACCATGCGCCAGATCGCCGCCGCCGTCGGGACGGCCGTTCTCGTCACGGTCATGGCCACGGCGGCGCGCGACCCCGAAATCTACGGGAAGGCGGGCCTCATCCACGGTGCGAACGTCTCCTTCGTCGTCGCCGGGATCCTCGGGGTCGTCGGGATCATCGGCTCCTTCTTCATCAGGGAGACCGCCGGACGACCCTGATACGGGCTCGACGCGAAGAGGGGAGGGGGCGCCCTGCGCGCGGCTCAAGTATCTTGACGTCAAACTAAATCAGCGTAGAGTGGAGACAGGTAAGGCAAGCCTTATCTGAAGTAGTGGTTAGTCACGGACCGCACAGGAAAGGACGATCCCATGACCACCTCCACCTCCACGCAGCGCACAGAGGTCCAGCAGCTCGCCGAGTTCGTCGACCGAGCAGCCTTCGAGGACATCGGCCCCGAAGCGCTCGAGCAGCTGAAGATCCGCGTGCTCGACACCCTCGGCGTCGCCATCGGTGCACTCGACGCCGAGCCGATCCGCGCCGTGCGCGGCCTCCTGGGCGACCTCGGCGGTACCGCGTCGGCGACGTTGATCGGCGGTGGCCGCACCACACCGGACCGCGCCGCCTTCTTCACCAGCGCCCTGTCCCGCTACCTCGACTTCATGGACTCCTACCTGGCGAAGGGGGAGACCGGGCATCCCTCCGACAACCTGGGCGCCGTGCTCGCCGCCAGCGAGTCCGTCGGGGGTAGTGGCAAGGACCTGCTCACCGCACTCGCGGTCGCCTACCAGGTGCAGTCGCGCCTGTCCGACGAGGCGCCGGTCCGTCGGGCCGGCTTCGACCACACGACTCAGGGTGCGTATGCCGCAGCCGCATCGGCGGCCAAGGCGCTCGACCTGCCCACGGAGCAGATCGCGCACGCGATCGCGATCTCTGGGACGGCCAACAACGCCCTGCGCGTCACCCGCACCGGCAACCTCAGTCACTGGAAGGGCCTGGCCTACCCACAGGTGGCCAAGGAGGGCACCTTCGCCGCGCTCCTCGCCGGCCGTGGCATCACCGGTCCCGAGGAGGTCTTCGAGGGCAACAAGGGCTTCAAGGAGTCGATCGCCGGTGACTTCACGATCGACTGGTCCACCGAGGACCTCGAGGCCGTGCTCCGCTCGATCATCAAGCGGCACAACGCCGAGATCCACTCCCAGTCCGCGCTCGACGCTGCCCAGGAGATCCGCGCGCAGAGCGGCTTCGACGCCGACGCCATCGAGTCGGTGCGCCTGACCACCTTCGACGTGGCCCACTCGATCATCGGCGGCGGGGAGGAGGGCGACAAGCGCACCGTCCGAACCAAGGAGGAGGCTGATCACTCGCTGCCGTGGATGCTCGCGGTCGTGCTCCTCGACGGCGAGCTGAACCCCGGCCAGTACGAGTCCGAGCGGATCGTGGCCGACGACGTGCAGCACCTGATGACCACGGTCGAGGTCATCCCCGACGACGGCTTCTCGGCGCGCTTCCCGGCCGAGATGCCGGCCGACCTGACCGTCACCCTGACCGACGGCAGCAGCTTTCACGCGTCGCGGAGCTCCTACGAGGGCTTCCACACCGATCCACTCGACTGGGACGGCGCCCGGCGCAAGTTCGATCTGCTGGCCGCCCCCTTCGCCGGGGCCGACCTGCGTGAGGAGATCGCCGGCATCGTCCACGACCTGGAGTCCCACACGGTGGCGGACCTGACCACGGCCCTGGCCCGTGTGGGCACCACCCGTGCCCACGCGACGGACTCGGCCGCCTGACCCACCACCCGATCGCCGGGGTCCGGCCGCCTGACGGCCGAGCCCCGAAGCAGAGGAGAGGACCATGACCAACCAGATACCCTTCGACACCGCGTTCAACTTCGTCCCCCGCGCGGCGCGGCCGACCAAGCCACGCACCCACGGCATCACCGAGATCCGGGCGCCGTACTACTCCACCTTCGGCACCCGGCACCTGCAGGACGTCATGGACGTCGCCGGCCAGTGGATCGACGGCATCAAGTGGGCCGGTGGGTCCTTTGCCCTCGTCCCGCCGGAGCAGGTGCGCGCCTTCAGCGACATCGCCCACGAGCACGACGCCTACGTCTCCTCGGGAGGCTGGATCGAGACCGTGCTGCGCTACGGCGACGACGCGGTCGACCAGTACCTCACGGAGGCCAAGGACGTCGGGTTCGACGTCATCGAGATCTCGACCGGGTTCATCATGCTGCCGACCTCCGGCCTGCAGCGTCTGGTGGAGAAGGTGACCAGGGCGGGCCTGAAGGCCAAGCCCGAGCTGGGTATCCAGATCGGCTCCGGCGGGGACTCCTCGGCGGCCGAGCTCGCCGCCGAGGGCGCCAAGGACATCGGTGACCTCATCGATCGGGGCGGGAAGGCGCTGGAGGCCGGCGCCGAGATCATCATGATCGAGTCCGAGGGGATCACCGAGAACGTGGGCAGCTGGAACACCGGCGCCGCGGCGGCGATCATGAACGGGCTCGGGATCGAGAACGTGATGTTCGAGGCCGCCGACGGGCCGGTCTTCGAGTGGTACGTCAAGAACTACGGCAACGAGGTCAACCTCTTCGTCGACCACAGCCAGATCCTCCAGCTGGAGGGGCTGCGGCAGAACATCTGGGGCAACAAGTCGACGTGGGGTCGCATCATCAACCCGGCCTGACCGGAGGTGCTGCGAGGGTCGGACTCCACTGCGGAACCCGAGCCTCGATCCGTGTCCGGGTGGATCAGCCGTCGTTGCGGAAGCCGAGCTTGATCGTCACCTGCCAGTCGGCGACGGCGTCACCCTCGACGTGACCACGGATGGACTGAACCTCGAACCAGTCGAGGTTGCGCAGCGTCCGCGATGCCTGGCCGATCGCGTTGTTGACCGCCGACTCGACGCCGTCGGGCGAGGTGCCGACGATCTCGGTGATGTTGTACGTCCTGTCCGCCATGGGTGCCTCCTGATCGGTCCGGCGGGGGCGCCGGGAGCCATCACGCTAGTGGAGGAGGACGTGGACGTACACGGGGCGGCGCAGACGCGGCGCCCCTGCCGCCACCGGGTCAGGCGCGGAGCGACCCCGTCGCGGACGCGGGAGCAGCAGCCCGGTGCCCCCGGGTGATGGCGACACCGAAGGCCGTGGCGAGCGGGTACATCAGCAGCGAGTACACGGCGCTCGGCATGGCGACAGTCGTGCTGCCCAGCACGCTGATGGCGATCGTGAGCGCGATCGTCGTGTTGTGGATGCCGATCTCCATGGATGCGGCGACGGCCTGGGCGTGGGACAGGCGCAGCAGGAGCGCGGCCCCGTACCCGATCGTCAGGCTCAGCAGACAGAAGAGGCCGGTGACGAGCCCGA
This sequence comes from Janibacter sp. A1S7, assembly GCF_037198315.1. Lineage (NCBI taxonomy): Bacteria > Bacillati > Actinomycetota > Actinomycetes > Micrococcales > Intrasporangiaceae > Janibacter > Janibacter alittae. The sequence continues at coordinate 642,756 of NZ_CP144913.1, forward strand.
CCTGGGACAGATAGTCGAGGATGTTCTCGCGCTCCTGGAGAACCGCACCGATGATGATCGCGACGAGGACGACGATCGAGAAGACCCGGACCGGCCGGTCCGCACGCGCGGCGACTGGCGGCCGGGCACGCCGCACGAGCATGCCGAGGACCACCGGCACGAGCACCAGGGCGACGACGCCGGCGACCTTGCCGAATTGCAGACCGAGCTGGCCCTCCGCGCCGAAGTGGCTGATGGCGAGGTTGGTGATGAGCGGGATGGTGACGGCCGCGAGCACCGAGTTGATGGCGGTGAGGGTGATGTTCAGCGCGATGTCCCCACGGAACAGGTGGCTGAAGAGGTTCGCCGTGGTCCCGCCCGGTGACGCCGCGAGGAGCATGACCCCGACGGCCAGGAGTGGGGGAAGGCCGAAGGCGGTGACCAGACCGAAGGCGATGACGGGAAGGACCAGGATCTGGACGACGAGCACGATGGTCACGGCCTTGGGCTCGCGCGCCACGCGCGCGAAGTCGCCCACGGTCAGGGACAGGCCCAGGCCGAACATGATGATGGCCAGGGCGATCGGCAGTCCGGCGGTGATCAGGGCTGAGTCCATGGGTCACACCATGTCCGTCCGCGCGCTCGCCCGGGGATGCGCGTGGGTGGACGTGTCCGAATAGTTACCGTCGGGTAACGGTCCGCGTCGGGACACGGTCGGCGGGTGACCGCGACGGGCCGGTGCACCGCCGCCGGTCAGTGTGCGGCGCCGACCTCGACGAGCAGGACGCCCACCATGATCAGGGTGATCCCCAGTGCCATGACCCTGGTCAGCGGTTCGCCGAAGAACACCCGTGACCCGATCGCCGTGAGTGCGACTCCGGCGGCGGCCCAGATCCCGTAGGCGACCCCGAGTGGCATGCCGCGGTCCAGGGCGGTGGCCAGACCCGTGAAGGCGATGACATAGCCGGTGGTCACGGCCAGGTACCAGATCCGCTGACCGGTGGCGGCAAGGCGAAGGGAGAGTGTCCCGCCGACCTCGGCGATGACGGCGACGGTCAGGTAGAGCCATGCGCTCACGGGTTCACCTCGTGAACGGCTTCGGCGTCGTGCGAGCCGAGCTCGACGAGCAGGACGCCCGCGATGATCAGCGCGATCCCGAGACCCATCAACCCGGTCACCGTCTCGCCGTAGATGACCGAGGACAGGACGGTGGTGAGGACCACACCGGTCGCGGACCAGATCCCGTAGGCCACCCCGATGCCCATGCCACGCCGCAGCACGGCGGCCAGCAAGGCGAAGGCGGTGCCGAACCCTGCGGCGACGACCAGGTAGAACAGCGGTTCCTCGAGTGCGGCCTTGAGGGAGAGCGAGGCCGTGACCTCGCACACGATCGCGCCCACGAGCAGGAACCACTTCGTCACGCGTCCTCCCTTCCGGCTCGCGACACGACCGCGACCCTACCCACTGCTCCGGTGGGTCAGCTCCCCGGGGGCGTCCTCGTCGGTATCCCGCTTCTGCCAGTACCGCATGGCCTGCCGCCGGCCGTTCGTCAGGTTGCGCACGTCGACCTCGCTGTCGAAGTTCGAGCCGAGCGCGCCGGCCACCGTGCCCATCGAGGCGCTCAGCCAGGCGATGTCGACGTAGTTCCACATGCTCACCTGCTTCCCGATCGTGGTGGCCATGAAGTTGGCGTCGATGACGACGGCCGCTGCGGTGAGGATCCCGAAGAACAGCGCGAGGTACAGCATGGTCACGCTCACCAGGAGGGTCGTGATGGTGGAGATGTTGTAGTGCGTGGCCTCCGCCAGGCTGCCCAGCTTCCCGCGCGGCTCCCACAGGTGGTTGCTGAAGATCAGCCACGCCGCCATGGCGGCGATGCTCATGCCGGTGATCAGCATCAACCGCCACGAGGGGAGCGCCTCGGCCATGCGCCAGATCGAGGAGTAGAAGATGCCGAAGGCGCCCGTGGCGCCGGCCGCGGCGAGGACGCCGGACAGCGTGGGCGCGGTCAGGAGGGGCTCGTTGGTGCGGACCATCCCCAGCACCAGGCGAAGGTGCGCAGGCGACCACGGCGATGAGGTGGTGTAGAGCGAGCGACCGGTTTTCGAGCGCTGCTCGTGGACGACGCCGAAGCTGACCTCGCAGTCCTCCTCGTCCGTGTCCTGCTGGTTGAGCAGCAGGTCCAGGGAGTCGTACAGGGCCCTGCGCAGCGCGGCCTCGAGACGGAAGCCGCCGAGCGCGGGCAGGGAGATCACGATGAGCCGCTCGGCGAAGTGGACGGCGGTCATCTTCGTCCGCCGCCCGGCGAGGCGCGGGATCTCGGTGATGATGACGGTCACGTCGGTGCCCTCGTCCCGGGACCACCCCCGGACCTCGTCCAGGTCGAGGGTCCCGTCCTCGCGCAGCGGGATCTGTCTGCGGCGGTGCAGCAGCTCGTACTGCTCCCCGTCCTTGCTCGTCGAGGGCTTCGCCAGGATTCGATCGACCAGCCGAGCGGGTAGCCCCGGGTCGGCGAAGAGGGCAACGGAAACAGGACCGGACATGGTGGGCAATTATCCGCACATCCGGGCCGGCTCGCCGGAGAGGCCACGATGAGGACCGACACGGCCGGGATCTGGCTTTCCGTTGCGGTCCCGCGCACCATGGACGGATGGGTGCTGATGACGTCGAGCGTGCCTTCGATCGGGTGCCCCGGACGGCCTTCCTCCGGGAGGGTGATCGGGAACGCGCCGGCGAGGACCGACCGATCGACATCGGCGACGAGCAGACGAACTCCCAACCCAGCACGGTGGCGGCGATGTTGCGCCTGCTGGACGTGCGGCCCGGCCACGTGGTCCTCGACCTCGGCAGCGGGTCCGGGTGGACCACGGCACTGCTGGGCGAGCTGGTCGGGGCCCGCGGGACCGTGATCGGCGTCGAGCGCATCCCACGCCTCGTCGAGACCTCCCGCGCGGCGCTCGCCGGGTTCGACCGTCCGTGGGCCCGGGTGCGTCGCGCGGAGCCGGACGTGCTCGGTGCTCCCGACCACGCCCCCTTCGACCGCATCCTCGTCTCCGCGGAGGCGAACAGGGTGCCCGCCGAGCTCGTCGACCAGCTCGCCCCCGAGGGGGTCATGGTGATGCCGGTCGCGGGGGAGATGGTGCGGGTCGTCAATCGACCCCGGGGGCCGGAGATGACCACTCACGGCCGCTACCGGTTCGTGCCGCTCGTCACCTGAGGAATGCACCCCGGCCACGGGATCGTTGGCCCCGGTATGCGTGCACTGACTTATGACCGGTACGGAGACGACGACGAGCTGCGGATGGTCGAGCGGCCGGACCCGAAGGTCGGGCCCAGCGAGGTGCGCATCCGCGTCACCCGGGCCTCGGTCAACCCCGTCGACTGGAAGGTGATGTCCGGCGGCCTCGATCCGCTGATGGACGCTCGTTTCCCCGTGGTGCCCGGCTGGGACGTCGCCGGAGTCGTCGACGCGGTCGGGCCGGACACCCCGGAGTTCACCCCCGGTGATCGCGTGGCCGCCTATGCCCGCAAGCAGGTCGTCTCCGCCGGTACCTTCGCCGACTACGTCACCGTCCGCGTCGATGACGTGGCCGCCGTGCCCGACGGGGTCACCGACGACGTGGCCGCGGCGCTGCCGCTGGCCGGGCTGACCGCCCTGCGGGTCCTGGAGACCCTTGCGGTGACGAAGGGGGACACCCTCCTGGTCCATGCCGCATCCGGAGGAGTCGGTCACCTCGCCTGCCAGCTCGCGGTGGCGGCCGGCGCGACGGTGATCGGGACGGCCTCGCCGGCCAACCACGACAAGCTCACCGCCATCGGCGTGACACCGATCGCCCATGGTGACGGCCTGGCCGAGCGGCTCGCCGAGGTGGCGCCGGACGGCGTGGATGCCGTGGCCGACCTCGTCGGAGGGGTCCTCGACGCCTCCCTCGCTGCGCTGCGCGAGGGGGGCCGACTCGCCTCGGTCGCCGACCCCGGCGTCGAGGAGCACGGTGGCCGCTGGGTCTGGGTGCGCCCGGACGGTGAACGGCTGGGACGGCTGCTCGACGAGGTCGCCCGAGGGGCGCTGACCGTCGACATCGCCCGCACCTTCCCGCTCGAGCACGTCGCCGAGGCCTTCGCCCTGAGCCGCGAGGGCGGTGCCCGGGGCAAGCTCGTCATCGAGGTCAGTTCCGAGGACTGACCGGACGGTCGCGGGTGACGAGGACGCCAATGGTGGCCAGCAGCACGGCCAGGCCTTCGGCGAGGGCGCTGATGATCTTCTTGTCGTACCACGTGGGGTCGTACATGGACGGGATCGGGCCGATGGTCGGCACCGCCACGAAGCTGTAGAGGAGCACCGGGACGAAGGCGCTCAGTGCCACCACCCCGGCCAGGACATAGGCGAAGCGACCTCCGGTGACGAGCAGCAGCACGGCTGCCAGTCCGGCTGCGGCCGCCTGGGTCCGAAAGAGCGTGCCGCCCCCGACGCCGCCGGGGGCGGCCACCTGGATGGCGTCGGCCAGATCCAGGTGCACGACGCAGTCCACCGTCAGTGCCGCGACCACGAGGACGCGGAGGGCGAGCTCGCCCGCCCGACTCATTCGACGACCAACGTCGAGGTCATGTAGGGGTGCGGTGTGCAGTGGAAGGCGTACTCGCCGGCCGTCTCCGGCGCGGCGAAGGTCGCCGTCTCGCCGGGGCCGACAGTGACGTCGAACGTGTCGCCCTCGTCAGCGGTGACGGTGTGCCCGACCTCGTCCTCGTTGGTGACGGTGATCGTCGCGCCGGCAGGGACCGTGTCGGGAAGCGAGTAGTCGAAGTCCGAGATCGTGATCACGACCTCGTCGGCGGACTCGGACTCCGACGCGGTCCCCTGGCTCGTCGAGCTCGAGGTCGAGGACGGTGGGGAGGTCGAGGACGGGGACTCCCCGGCGTCGCTGCCCCCGCACGCGGTCATCAGGGCAACGGCGCCGATCAGGGCAGCTGCGGCGCGAAAGGGGTGATGTGCGGATGTGGTCTCCATGGAGGAGGTTCGCGACGAGGCCCCTTCGCAGATTGCCCGATGTCATTCGTATCGCGGACGGCGGGCCACCGGGCTCTCGCCCGACGCCGTGTGCTGTGCCCACACGCTAATCGGCTCTCACGCGCCGGGTGGTGTACGCCCACATGGCGATCTCGACCCGGTTGCGGGCGCCGAGTTTGGCCATCAACGCGGCGACGTGGGTCTTGACCGTGCTCAGGCCGACGAAGAGCTCGGTGCCGATCTCGGCGTTGGTTCGGCCTCGTGCGACCAGCGCGAGGACCTCCTCCTCCCGCTCGGTGAGGGGTTCGACGGGTTGGCTCGGGACAGCCGGCGTCTGGTCGGCGAAAGCTGCCAACAGCCGGCGGGTGACATTGGGGGCGATCAGCGCATCTCCGGCGGCAGCAGCGTGGATGGCCTGGACAAGCAGCTCCGGCCCCGCGTCCTTGAGCAGGAACCCGCGGGCACCGGCACGGAGGGCGCCGAGGACGTACTCGTCGAGGTCGAAGGTGGTGATGACGACGACCGCCATCGGATCCGCCACATCGGGGCCAGCCAGGCGTCGCGTCACCTCGACGCCGTCGAGGCCGGGCATCCGGATGTCGGCGAGGAGGACGTCAGGACGCAGCCGCGTCGCCAGATCGAGCGCGGCGAGCCCGTCGGGCGCCTCCCCCACGACCTCGAGGTCGGGTTGGGCGCCGAGGATCATCACCAGCCCGGTGCGGACGAGATCCTGGTCGTCCGCCACGACCACACGGATGCTCATGCCGTCGCCCCCGTGGGCAGCACGGCCTCGACCACCCAGCCACCCTCGGGCGTCGGCCCCGCCAAGAGCGAGCCGCTGAGAAGCTGGGCGCGTTCGGCCATGCCGAGCAAGCCGAAGCCGGGTTCTGCAGCCGGTCCCGGCTCGGTCTGCCCGTCGTCGCTGACACGCAGCCTGACGGCGTTGTCCTCACGGCGTACGTCGATCCGGACGCGAGTCACGCCCCGGGCGTGCCGTACGGCGTTGGTCAGCGACTCCTGCGCGAGCCGGTAGATCGCCGCGTCCACAGCCGGCGCCAGTCGGGTCGACGGGTCATCGACCGAGACCTCGACCGCCGGGATCGTGTCGGCGCGCGCCAGGGCAAGCAGGTCCGCAACACCGGGTTGCGGCGAGTAGGCGACGGTCTCCTCCCCACGTCCGTCCTCACGGAGCACCCGCACCATGGCTCTCATCTCTGCAAGGGTCCGCGACGCCTCGACCTCGATCGCAGCGAGCACCTCGGCAGCCCTCTCGGGCTGGACGCCGGCGACGACGCCACCTGCCTGCGCCTGAACTGCGATGGCCGAGATGTGGTGGGCGATGGTGTCGTGCAGCTCGCGCGCCAACGCCAGCCGCTCGTGGTTGCGGATGTCTTGCCGTTGACGGTGCCAGAGGTCCGCGCGGTAGCGGAACACCACCGCGAAGGTGACGAACAACAGCAGGAGGACGCTCCCGCCGAAGACGTCGACCCACCCCGCAGAGGAGACGGACATCCCCAGCACGACGACGACCGTCACGAACGCCGCACCCAGAACCATCTCCCGGCCCGAGCCCCACCGCACCAGGGAGTAGAGCAGGACCAGGACGACCATCATGGAGTAGAGGCCCACGTCCTCGGCGTGCACAGTCAACTGGAGGACCGAGAGCAGCCCAGCGACACCCCACCCGGCCAGGGTGGACACCAGCGGGCGCTTCCGGCGCCAGAGCAGGGCAGGGATCACCGCCACGGCGAGCACCGTCACCAGTGGTCGCCAGGCCACACCCGACCGAGCCATGCCCTCAACCACGGCGACGGCCGCGAACCCGCCCACCAGCAGCCAGTCGAGACGACCGATGGGTGGGACGTCAACAGGCCGTGGCTCATGCCAGATGGAGCGCCGAACGGTGACCACGGATCCAGCCTAGGGATCGACGCACCGCGGCGTACCCGCCGAAAGAACGAGATGGCCACCATGCCATCGGCCGGGTGAACCCGGGCCTGCCGGCTGAGGTGCGCGCCGCCGGGCTCAGCGATCGTGGACCTACCGATCCCCACCAGGACAAAGGAGCCCATGATGAGAACACGTCAAGCCGCCGCCGCCACGCTGGAAGACCAGACGATCCCGGTGGGCGCCAAGCTCGCCGCAGCGTGGACGAGCTTCATGTTCCTGTATGTCTACGTCGACATCCTCAACTTCTACAAGCCCGGTGTCGTCGAGGACATCCTCGACAGCAGGGTCTTCGAGTTCGACATCACCCCGACCTGGGCGACCACGGCGTTGATCCTCTTGGCGGTCCCGATCGTCATGATCGTGCTTTCGATGTCGCTACCGGCCCGGGTCAACCGCATCATGAACCTCATCGTGGCCTCGCTACAGATACCCTTCGCGGCATTCAACGTGGTGGGCGAGGTGGGCGAGCCCTGGATGTACTTCTACGGTCTCGGTGTCGTACTGGAGTTGATCGTTCTGGCCATCATCCTGCGGTCTGCCTGGACCTGGCCCCACACCGCACCGTCGACTCCCACGGCCACCACCGCCGGCCGTGACAGCGTTCGCGCTCAACAGCAAGCGTGAACCCAGGAGCAGCCCGGTCCTGCCATGAGTGATCTGCCCCGGTTCCGCGGTGTGGGCCTCCTGGCAGTACGTGTTCAGCCGTCGTGCTGGTAGGGGGCCCCGGTGCGGGATGGCCCGGGCAACTGCACCACTGACTGCGGTCGCGGTCAGTGGGGATGCCGAGCAAGTTCCTCGGCGAGAAGATCCATGAGCAGGCAGTCGTGCCAGCCACCACCGTCACTGTCGCGCTCATGGTGGCGCATGATTCCGACGGGTCGGAAGCCGACCGCCGTGTAGCAGCGAATCGCCTGCTCGTTGTCGGCCGCGGGGTCGATCACCAGCCGATGATGCGTGCGCGCGTGCACCAGATGGTGGGCAAGGGTGGCCACCGCGTCGCGGCCCACGCCGCGGCCGTGAACCACCGGATCGAGGAAGATGTCGATGGACGCATGCCGATAGTCGTCGTCGTCCTCCTCGTCGTACTGCACCATGCCGCGTACGGCGCCGTCGAGCGTCACGGCGAAGCGCGTCACCGAGTCGTCGTCGAAGGGCCAGTGTGGGGAGGTGTCTTCATTCCGCCACCGCGCCCGCACCTGGGGCGTGCCGAGGATACGGCGCAACTCCTGCACATGCTCGGTCGCGACGGGCACGAGCACCACGTCGTGTCCGTGGAGGATCGCAGGACCCGTCACGCCGGAACCCGCAGCACCCGCGTGAACGGCTCGAGACCGGACAGCATGTCGTCGTCCACCTCATGATCGTATCGGGCCCTCCACCACCTCGGATCCAGCGCGACAAGACTGGCCCATGCGTGTGTTCGGTGAACGTGCGGTTGATCGCGGTCATGTCCTCACCTCTGGTCCTCACGGGTGATCTGGTGGATGCGCCAGGTGATCGGTGTCGCTGCTCAGGTTGGTGATGGCGGCGTTGATCGTCGACATCAGTACCGTGGCCTCAGCGGTCCCGAGGCCCCGGGTGGCGGTCGCGTTCACGGCCCGCGCAGCAGCGACCAGGTCGCCGCGCAACGCGCGGGCCCTGGCGGTCAGCATCACCAGTGAGCGGCGCTTGTCGTGCGGGTCCGGGACCCGGTCGATGAGCCCGTCTCGCTGCATCCGTGCCAGCGTGTTGGCCATCGTCGGTTGCTCGACGTGCACCCGCGCGCACAGCTCGCCCTGGGTCAGGCCGTCCTGCTCGTACAACACCAGCAGCTGCGCGAACTGGCCAGGGACAACCCCCAGCGGCTCGATCCGCTCCCGCAACGCTGCGGCCAGCAGCCGCGCCAGGTGATTGACCTGGTAGCCCAGAGAGGACTGCGGGCTGAATGCCTCCTCCGCGCTCATGGCCGCTGCCTTCGGCGTACCGCGGCGCGGACCCGATGCCACTGCCACAGGGCGATCCCCGAGATCACCAGAACCGGCACCACCACCCAACGCACCGCTGATGCGAAGCCCGGCCCCAGCAGCGGAGCGGCGTAGACATACGCCAGCAGCACCGCCCCGGCCAGCAGGTGCGCGAACCGCTGACGCTCGCGGACACGGCGAGGGGTCCTGCGCCGCCGTGTCGTGGCGCTGTGCGTCGTGGTGGCGAAAGTGCTCATGATCATCATCCATTCACATAGCCGATCGAAAGAAGATAGCACACTATGTATTGGTCGCGTCACGACGGATCGTTCATCCCGCGAGCGTGTCGGTGTTCGTCTTTGTCACCACGCGGCACGGCTGGGGGCGGGTGCCCGTCACGACGCTGGATGTCACCGACCGGCGCGACCGGGGCAGGGATCGGATGCCGGATCCCTGACCGGTCCTGCTGCGGAGTCGAACGCGCCGAGGTCGGCGTGGGTTAGCGTTGCCGGTATGACGTTGAATCACGTGAGGCACGGGAGTGGCCGGCCGCTGTTGCTGGTTCATGGTCTGGGCGCCGGGTGGCGGTCCTGGTCCCCGATCCTCGATGAACTGGCCGAGCACCGTGAGGTCATCGCCATCGACCTCCCGGGTTTCGGCCAGACGCCGCTGTCGACCGGCGAGGTCTCCATCGCCAGCCTGACCGACTCCGTGGCGGACTTCATCCGCGAACAGGGACTGGACGGGGTGTCGACCGTCGGCCAGTCGATGGGGGGCCGCATAGTGCTCGAGCTCGCGCGGCGGGGCGTCGGGGGCGATACCGTGGCGTTGGACCCGGGCGGCTTCTGGAGTGACCGCGAGCTCGTCTTCTTCGGCGCTACGCTGCGCCCGTCGATCGCTGTGGTCCGTGCGCTACGAGGCATGCTGCCGGTACTGCTCGGCAGCCCCGTGGGGAGGACTCTGCTGCTGGCGCAGCTGTCGGCGCGGCCGTGGGCGCTCTCGCGCACGACCGTGCTGCCGGACGTGCGCGGGCTGGTCGACTCCCCGGCGACTGGAGCTGCGATGGACGCACTGACCACAGGGCCCAGGCAAGAGGGAGCGCCGGCCGACACTGTGCCCGGCCGGGTCACGATCGGGTGGGGTCGTCGCGATCTGGTCACCCTGCCGAGACAGGCCGCACGTGCGACGGAGCGATTCCCCGGTGCAGTGTTGCACTGGTTCGATCGATGCGGTCACTTTCCACAGTGGGACGTACCGAACGAAGCGATCCGACTGATTCTCAACAGCACTGACTGAGGCTCCCCTCCGTGCCAGCGTCACGGGTTGTGGGCGAGGAACTCCTCGATCAGTGGCAGTGCGGTCCTCGGCTGCATGGTGAGCGTGGCGTGGTGCGCTCTGGGGACGACCGTGCACTTCGCGTTCAGGTGTTCGGCGATGGCCAGCGAGCCACTGTGCATGAAGGGGGCGCTGCGTTCACCGACGAGCACGAGGACGTCGGCACGGACTCCGTCCCACCGGCCGGCAGGCAGGGGCTTGCCGTCCTGCAGCCCGTGGCACATGGTCAGGTCGTACTCGGTGGTCTGCGCCATCGCTGTCATGCTCCTCCACAGTGGGATCATCAGTCGGGTCATTCGGGCACCGATCGCTGAGATGCCCAGTGCGCCACGGAAGAACTCCGCGACCGCTTGTGAGTTGCGCCCTTCGCGCACGAGATCGCCCAGGTGCCCGGCGAATTCGCGCGGAACAGCGGGTCGAGCGGCGTCGACGATCACCGGGGCCTCGTAGGCGACGACTCGCTCGATGCGCTCGCCGAGCCCGGATGCCGCCTCGAGCGCCAGTACCGCGCCGGCCGAGGCCCCGATGAGGCTGGCGCGGGGGCCGTGCGCGTCGATCAGGGCACGGATGTCCTCGACTTCGCAGTCGATCGACCAGGGCGTGGTGTCGGTGCTTGAGCCTCGACCCCGGCGGTCGTAGTTGATGACGGTGTGGGCCGGGGCGAGGGCGGCGGCGAGCCGGCGGTGGTCCTTTCGGTCGGCCAGGGCTTGGCTGATGAGGATGACGGTGGGACCGCGCCCTTGCACGTCGTAGGAAATGCGGGTTCCGTCAGCGGAGGCGACGGCAGCTTCGGTGCGTTGGGTGGTGGGCATGGTCGTGTTCCTCTTCCCGGTGGCGGTCATGGGGTTGAGCCCTGCTGCGGAGTCGCGGCCGTGTAGTGGTGGAGGCGTTCGAGTGTGTCTGTGAAGCCCTCGACCATCCCCTGCGCCTCGGCCTGTTCCAGGTCGTCGAGGGTGCGGAATCCGATGGTGATCGTGACGACCGTCCGGCCGGGACTGGAGGGGGTGATGCGCACGTTGGTGGGCATCTCGCTGCCTGCTGTCACGGACCCGTCAGGCGAGCTGGAGGCGTCGAGGAAGCGCAGCAGGGTGGGCGCATCGATGATCTCGTACGTCGCCGTGCCCCAGTGCTCTTCGAGGAGGTCGTGCTCGCGGTCGGGGCTTAGTCGGTACCGCCAGCGTCCCCCGATCCGCAGGTCGAGCTCGAGCACGTCGGTGCGCCAGCCGTGCGGTCCCCACCACTGACGCAGCCGGGCGGCTTCGGTCCAGCAGGCCCAGACCAGCGGCGCGGAGCCGCGAACGTCACGCTCGACGATCAACCGCTTGCCCTCGCGGTCGCGGGTGACGGTCGTCATCGCCCCTGCTCCTCGTCCTCTTCGGCAACCTGTTCCAGGTAGGTCTCGAGCCGGTCGGCCCGATCCGTCCAGATCTCCGCGAACGTACCCAGCCACTGCTCGAGTGAGTCGAACGCGGCGGGTTCGAGCCGGTAGATGCGCGACTGTGCGGCGCTGCGCGCGCTGACGACGCCCGCCTCGGCGAGGATGCGCAGGTGTCGTGATGCGTGTGGTTGCCGGATGTCGAGCGCTGTTGCGATCTCGCCCACTGGTCTGGCGCCCTCCCGTAGCAACTCCACGATGGCGTGCCTGCTGGGCTCGGCGATGGCCCTGAGTACCTCGATGGTGGCGACGGTCATGACGTCACCGAGTCAGTCAGCGAGAGGGCCGGCGACATCACCGGGATCGGGCGAGAGGTCGTCTGGTGAGGAGCCATGGATTTAATATATGTTCCTCTGTATATACAGTCAAGTGTCTTCTAGGGAATCGGAAGGCGAGTGAGTGCCGCCCACACAGGCGCATCGCACCGTGGGAGGCAACCCTCTCCGGCGCACCGACCGACACGCGTGGACACTGCCCGTGCCGACACCGGATTGCCTCGGTCGTCCGTGGCAGGCACTGTGCGGGTATGCGTTCGTTCGACGAACTGGTTGCTGAAGCCGAAGCGGCCGATGTTCATGGGTGGGGCTTCGACTGGCTGGATGGGCGAGCGAGTGAAGAGCGGCCACCGTGGGGATATGCCCGGCTCCTGGCCGAACGGCTGGCCCGCGCGCAGTCGGCGCTGGACATCGACACCGGTGGTGGCGAAATCGTGGCGGAAGCTGCCGCGCTCCCGCCTCACATGGTCGTCTCGGAGTCCTGGGCTCCCAACCTCACCCGAGCGCGCGAACTGCTGGGTCCGCGGGGCGTGCGGATCGTCCAGGCCGCCGAGGACGGGCTGCTGCCTCTTCCGTCCGGGACCTTCGACCTGGTCACCGCCAGACACCCGGTGCGCCCGGACTGGCCGGAGATTGTTCGAGTCCTGCAGCCCGGTGGCCGCTACCTCGCCCAGCACGTCGGCCCGGCGTCGGCGTTCGAGCTCATCGAGTACTTCCTCGGGCCGCTACCGCAGGAGCGCAAGGAGCGGGACCCCGTTCGGGAGGTCGCGGCCGCATCGGAGGCGGGACTGACCGTGGAGGACGTGCAGACTGCGCGCTGTCGGATGGAGTTCTTCGATGTGGGTGCCGTCGTGTGGATCCTGCGCAAGTGCGTGTGGTGGGTTCCGGATTTCACCGTCGCCGGGTACGAGGGCGCGCTCCGCCAGCTCGACACCCAGATGCGCGCGGGCGCCCCCTTCGTTGCCCACTCGACCCGCCACCTGATCAACGCTCACCGGTCACGGAACGGGGGCCGGCACCGGTCGACACGATGAGCCGGACTCGCACGCCGCGCCGCGGGTGAGACGTGCCGGCAGAGGTGTCGCCGACAGGTCCGGCCGATCGTTCAGCCGACGTCGGGCATGGGCACCCCCGGACCACCGTTACCACCGCCGCGAGCCGGGCCGGGAGAGCGTGCGGTTGTAGCGTGACCGGGTGAGCCTGCTCGTCCAGCTGTCCACCTGGGTCGTCTTCGCGGCTGTGTGGGCAGGGTTGCGGGAGGAGGAGCGACTGCAGCGGCCACGGTGGGGCATCCTCGCGCTCTGGTGCGTGGTGGCGATCCCCTCGCTGCTGCAGTTCGTCCTCCCGGGGATGCTGGAGTCCGGCCAACGGGAGAGCGCGGCGATCCTCGCCGGCCAGTGGTGGCGCCTCGTGACCTCGATGGTCCTGCAGGACGGGGGCTGGTACGGCACCGCCTTCAACCTCGCCACGCTGGCCTTCACCCTCATCCTGGTGCAGCCGGTGCTGCGAACCCGGGTGGTGGCCGCGCTCCTCGTCACCGGTGGGGTCGTGGGCAACGTCCTGACGGTCCTGACCTTCGGTGACGCGGGAGCCGGGAACTCGATGGCGACGATGTTTCTCGCGGTGACGGCGCTGGCGCTCGCGCCGGAACGCGGACCGCGCCGCCTCGTCGCATTCGGGGTGGTCGTCGCTGTCACCGTCGTCAAGCTCGCCCTAGCCGACATCCACGGCCTCGCCCTGGCCGCCGCGCTCGTGGTCGCAGCTGCGCTCGCGCTCGTCGCCCGCGCTCGCTGACGACGAGGGCAGGCGCGTCCCCTTCGCCTGCGCTGGCACCATGGGGGGATGACCGTCGTGGCGCACCCTGTCGAGCCGCGCGACCTCCGCGCCTGATGGGCCGCGTGCGCGAGGCCATCACGGCCCTGCACCCGGGCTCCTTCGCCTTCGTGATGGCGACGGGCATCGTCTCGGTCGGGATGGCGCAGCAGGGGTTCGTCACCGCCTCCCGAATTCTCCTCGGCATCGGCGTGGTCGCCTGGGTGCTGCTTCTCGTCGCGCTCGTCCTGCGTTGCCTGCTCCACCGCGATCGGGTGGTCGCTGACCTGCACGACCCCGTGGTGGCCTTCGGCTTCTTCACGCTCATCGCCGGCACGGACGTCCTCGCTGTCCGGTTGGCCGAGGTCAGCTGGCCGGTGAGCGCCGGCCTGCTCGCCTTCGCCGCGACGGTCGGCCTCTTCCTCGGCTACGGCGTTCCCTGGGCAGCGGCGTTGGGTCGTGCCGAACGACCCGTGCTGCAGCACGTCAACGGCACCTGGTTCATCTGGGTCGTGGCGAGCCAGTCGGTCGCCACCGCAGCAGCGAGCATCGAGCCGCACGTGACCGCGGGTCGCGACGAGATCGCCGCGCTCGCGGTGTCCGCATGGTCGGTGGGCGTCGTGCTGTACGCGGCATGCGCGGTCTTCGTCGCGCTGCGGATCCTGCTCTACCCGTTCTCCCCGCAGGACCTCAACCCGCCCTACTGGGTCTCCATGGGCGCCATGGCCATCACGGTGGTCGCCGGCGCGAAGATCGTCGAGATGGATTCGACGCCGATCGTCGAGGCCACCGGCGGCCTCATCGGAGGACTGGCCGTGCTCGGGTGGGCCTGGGCCACGTGGCTGATCCCGGTGCTCTTCGCCGTGGGCGTGTGGCGCCACGTCGTGCACCGGGTCCCACTGCGGTACGAGGCCACGTGGTGGAGCATCGTCTTCCCCCTCGGCATGTACGCGGTCGCCGGGATGTACCTCGGCAGGGCGGACTCGCTGCCCATCGTCGAGCGGATCGGGGCGGCCTGGCTGTGGGTGGCGCTCCTGGCCTGGGTCCTCGCCACGGTCGCGATGGTCCACGCGTGGCTGGGTGGTCGGGTCGCCCGTGGCCACAGTACGGTCGGTGGATGAGCACGCGCGACCAGGTCCACGTCCGATCCGTCCGTGACGAGCCGGCCAGCGGCGATGGCCACAGGGTGCTCGTCGACCGGGTATGGCCTCGGGGGGTGAGCAAGGAGGATGCCGCCCTGGACGACTGGCTCAAGGACGTCGGCCCGTCCACCGAGCTGCGCCAGTGGTTCGGCCACGACCCGGAGCGTTTCGACGAGTTCGCCACGAAGTACGCGCAGGAGCTCGAGGGCACCGACGCGTGGCAGCAGCTGCAGCAGATCGTCGCCGACCACGGGCGGGTGACCCTGCTCTTCGGCGCTGCCGACCGCCACCA
This sequence comes from Janibacter sp. A1S7, assembly GCF_037198315.1. Taxonomy (NCBI): domain Bacteria; kingdom Bacillati; phylum Actinomycetota; class Actinomycetes; order Micrococcales; family Intrasporangiaceae; genus Janibacter; species Janibacter alittae. Next base: position 657,924 of record NZ_CP144913.1, read on the forward strand.
CAACCAGGCGGTCGTCCTGCAGGACCTGCTCACCCGCTGAGGGCACCCCACCGGACGGAGGTGCCGACGCTCGCCGGGACCGGCACGGCGCTGGACCGCGAGATCATCGACGGCCCGGACCCGGGTGCCGCCACCCATGCGTGCCCGGTCGGGTGGGAGGGAGTCAGGTGATCCTCGCCGCCATCTCGTCGTCGACGAAGACCGGCTTGGCCACGCGCAGACCGGCGAGGGTGATCCCGAGGCCGCTGAGCGCGAGCAGCGAGAGGACGACCGTCCATCCACCCGTGGCGGCGTGCAGCGCCCCGACGGCGAGGGGGCCCATCCCGGCGAGCAGGTAGCCGACCGGCTGGACGAACCCGGACAGCTGAGCCGTCACACGGGGGTCCCGTGAGCGGGCGGTGATCAGCGCGATCGCGGTCGGGAACGCGAAGCCGGACACGCCGAGCAGCATCGCCCACAACCACGGGAGCACGGCCGGGGCGACGAGCAGCCCGAGGTAGCCGCCCGCGGCGAGAACGCCGAAGGCGATCATCCACACGTGCAGGCCCCGACCCCGGTCGATGACCGTCGGCATCATCAACCCACCGAGGACGCCCAGGCCGGTGACGATGGAGGTGTAGGCGCCGGCCGACGTCGCGGACAACCCGGCGTCCCGGTAGATCTGGGGCAGCCAGCCGAACTGGACGTAGGCGTTCATCGACTGCATGCCGAAGAGGACGGTCAGGGCCAGGGCGGTCGGTGAGTGGAGCATTCGCCCGCTGAGCTCGCTGCCGGCCCGCCGGTGCACGCGGTCCTTGGCGCTGATCACCAGCCACGGCACGAGGGCGAGCAGTGCCACCAGTCCCCAGAGACCGAGGGCGCCTCGCCACTGACCCGGGGCGACCTCTGCCACCGGTGCCGCCAGGAGGGGACCCATCGAGCCCCCGATGGTCAGGCCCATGCCGTAGATCGTCATCAGTCGCACGCCTCCGTCGCGCGAGTGGGCCTTGATCCACGCCGGGACCAGGACGTTGCCCAGCCCCATGCCGGCCAGACCGACCGAGGTCAGGACGATGAAGACGAGCGCGGAGTCGGTCAGCACCCGCAGGAGCAGGGTGATCACGAGGGCCGCGACACCGAGGGTGATGCCCTTGGACAGGCCCACCCGACGGGCGAGGGCGACGGCCACGCCGCCGGCCAGGGCGAAGGCGAAGCCGGGCAACGCCGTGAGCACGCCTGCGAGCGTGGGGGTCAGGGAGAGGGAGGCGCTCAGCTCCTCCAGGAGGGGACCGATGGAGGTGGCCCCCGGGCGCAGGTTGATCGAGATCAGCGCGACCCCGATGACGATGAGCACAGCGGGGAAGGGGGGCCCCGGTCGGGCATCGCGGTGGGTGCTCATTGTCAAGGGTCTATCACCCGCGGGTGACGCACACCCAACCGGTGCGGGCCCGGCTCCACCTAGGATCGGCCCATGCCCGATCAGCGCGACCCTCGCGTGCCCACGTGGGACGAGTACTTCCTGGGGATCGCCGACGCCGTCGCGGTCCGTGCCAAGTGCACCCGGCGTCGGGTCGGCGCGGTCCTGACGATCGAGCACCGCATCATCGCCACGGGGTACAACGGCGCCGCACCCGGTGAGCCCGACTGCCTCGAGGGCGCCTGCCCGCGCGGGCAGCTCGACTACGACGCAGTCCCGGGCCTGGGTGACTACGACCGCCCCGGGACGCCCGGCTTCTGCATCGCGATCCACGCCGAGGTCAACGCGCTCCTCTTCGCCACGAGGGACACGAAGGGGGCGACGGCCTACATCACCGACCCACCGTGCCCGGGGTGCCGCAAGGCACTCGCCGCGGCCGGCATCATCCGGGCCGTGTGGCCCGGTGGTGCCCACGACCGACACGGACTGACCCACTGGTCGTGACCCCGCGGGGATGGGATGCTGCAGACATGACCACCGACGCGAGCACGCACGACACCCCCACCCCGGCCGGAGCCGTTGTCGCCGCCATCGACGGCAGCCACCGTGACCCCGCCGTCCTCGACTGGGCCGCAGCCGAGGCGGTGTCCGTGGGCGCACCCCTGCACCTCGTCCACGCCGTCGACCTCGGTACCCCGTTGTCCGCGTACGGCGAGCTGCTGACCAGTCCCGACATCGTGGACAAGGTGGAGCAGGAGTGCATCCGCGTGGCCACCGATGCCAAGGCGCGCGTGGTCGGCGCCCACCCGGAGCTGCCCGTGACGACGGCCCTGCCCACGGGTGCGCCGGCGGGCGCCCTGCTCAACGCATCCGACGGGGCACGCCTGCTCGTCGTCGGTTCCGCGCGCAAGACCAAGGCCGAGCGGATCGTCCTGGGCACGACCTCGTTGAGCGTCGTCGCCCACTCACCCTGCCCGGTCGTGCTGGTCCCGGAGAACTGCGACACCACCGGTGACGGCCGCGTCGTCGTCGGCATCGACGGAAGCGAGCACAGCCGGCTCGCCTTCGAGCACGCCCTCGCGGCCGCGGCCCTACGGGGCAAGTCGGTCACGGCCGTCACCTCGTGGAACGTCGAGGTGGTGAACGGCGTCGTCGTCACCGAGCCGGGCTCACCGGAGTGGGAGATGGTCGACACGCGCTACCGCACGATGGCCGAGGCCACCGTGGCGGAGTTGCGCGCGGCACATCCGCAGATCGAGGTCACGGTCGAGGTCCACCACGGCCGCGCCGCCGACACCCTCGTCGAGGTCGCCCAGGGCGCCGACCTGCTCGTCGTCGGATCACGCGGCCGCGGCGGTTTCCGCGGGATGCTTCTCGGGTCGATCTCGCAGCGGGTCCTGGGCCGCGCGACCGTTCCGGTCGCGGTCCTGCACAAGCAGTAGTCCACCCACGCCGCAGCGGACAGGGTGGGAGGCCTCCCGGCCCGAAGATCGCTGGTGGGAGCGGACGAAGGGAGGGTCGGTCGGTCCGGAGCGAGCGACGATGAGGGGTGGGGCGACTCAGGCAGAGTGCTCGGCGTGGAAGCGCCGGATCGCCTCCGCGCCCTCCTCGGTGTCTTGGGGCCGGTGCCCGGTGTTGGGCAGGACGAGGTGCTCGGCCCCCTTGTCCGCCAGTGCCTCGGCGACCTCGGTGTAGACCGGCCACCGGTCACCGGTGATCACGAGCGTCGGCACGATCCGGAGGGTGTCCGCACGCAGCGCAATCTCCCACGGGGCGGGAGTCGTGCGTATGCGTGCGGCGACCTCCTCGCTCGTGGCGGCGTCCAGGTCCGGCGGTGGTGCGCCCATGCCGGCGGCGAAGCGCTCGAGGAACTGTGCGCCCGTGACCTCCTGGTCGCCGGCGACGGCGAAGACGGGGGCGAGGCCCCGGATGTGCCGCTCGACGTGGCGGCCGCCGCGGGCGATGTCGAAGCAGGCCGGCCCGATGAGCACGAGGCTGCGCAGCTGGTCCGGGCGTCGTTGGGCTGCCAGGACGGCCGTCACGGTCCCGTAGGAGTGTCCGACGATGTGGCCGCGTCCGCCGAGGGCCTCGATGACCCGGTCGGCGTCGCGCTCGGGTTGGTCGGCTCGGCCGGTGCGCCGTAGGAAGACGTGGTTCGGGTCCTGCGCCGCGGCCTGCAGCGGCCAGGCCTCGGGCCCACTGCGGCCGCGCCCGTGGACGAAGACGGTCCGTGCCGTCGGCTTGATGATCGGCACGTCAGGCCCTCGGGCGCAGGCGGCCGCCGGGCAGGGAGGGCGCGGGAAGGGGGCCCAACTGTTCCGCCTGCCCCGCCTCGAAGGGACCGAAGCGCTCCGGTCCATCCACCGACTCCGCGCTGATCTCGCTCATCCACCGATCCCGTGCGGCGACGATGTCGTCGTGGCTGCGGCCGACGAAGTTCCACCACATGACGATCCGCTCGCCGAGGGGCTCACCACCGATGACCAGCAGGCGCGCGCCCGCGGCCGAGCGGAGGGTGATCCGGGAACGTCCGGGGGAGAGATAGCCGACCTCGGCCGCCTCGAGGGCCTGGCCGTCGACCGAGATGTCGCCGTCATCGAGCAGGACGGCGTGCTCGTGGCCCTCCGCGACGTCGAGGACGGTCTCGGCGTCGGCGTCCAGGAGCAGCTCCGCGCCGAGCAGCGGTGTCGGGGTCGTGATGGGTGACTCGACGTCGAGCAGGCTGCCGAGGAAGACCCGGGCGATCCCGCCGGGGACGTACATCGGCTCGGGGACGTGGTGGACGAAGGACGGCTCGACGTCGGCATCCCGCTCGGGCAGGGCGAACCACAGCTGCACGCCGTGCAGGGTCGAGGTCTGCGGGGTGGAGAACTCGGAGTGGCTCACGCCCCGACCGGCCGTCATGAGGTTCAGCTCACCCGGTCGGACGGTCGCGTGCACACCGGTGGAGTCACGGTGCTCGATCTCGCCGGTGAAGAGCCACGACACGGTCGCCAGGGCGGTGTGCGGGTGGCGTGGGACGACCATCCCCCCGGTGGCCGAGACGTCGTCGGGTCCGTAGTGGTCCAGGAAGCACCACGCCCCCACGAGGGAGCGCGCGCGGGAGGGAATGGTGCGGCGGACGGGCATCGCGCGCGGACCGCCGAGCGGCACCTCGCGCGGCGTCAGGATCTGCAGGTGGGCCACCGTCCCCACGCTACCCGCGCGGTCCACGCGGAGGGCCTGCCGGTGGACATCGGCATCCGCGCTGCAGGAAGGTGGCCGGGTGAGTGACGAGCGGACCCTGCTGGAGGACCTGGCCGAGGCACACGGGGTATCCACGCAGTGGTGGGACTGGCGGGGGGAGCGGCGCACGGTGCCGACCTCCTCCCTTCGCGCCGTGCTGTCCGCGATGGGGGAGGAGATCGGGGACGAAGCGACCCTCGCCGCCTCGCTCGAGCGTTCCCGGACCCTTCCGTGGCGCCGGACGCTGCCGCCGACGGTGGTGCAGCGCGCCGGGGCGGCCACCCGGGTGCTCGTCCACCTCTCCCACGGCAGCGCGGTCATCCTGTCCGTCCGGTGCGAAGGGGGAGCCCGGCACCTCCTGGAGCAGGTCGAGCACACGGTCGAGCCACGCGAGATCGACGGGCAGTGGATCGGGGAGGCCGCCTTCGAGGTACCGGCCGACCTGCCGCTGGGGTGGCACGAACTCATCGCCGAGCCGGAGGTCGCGCCCATGCTGCCCGGCAGCGAGCGGGCCGTCCTCGTCACCGTCCCCACCCGCCTGGACCTGCCCGGGGCGGTGGGGCACGAGCCGCGTGGTGGCCTGCTGACGCAGGTGTACCAGGTGCGCAGTCGCGGCAGCCAGGGCATCGGAGACCTGGGCGACCTCGTCACCCTGGGGACGTGGGCCGCGCGGGAGCACGGGCACGACTTCGTGCTCGTCAACCCGTTGCACGCGGCCGAGCCGGTCGCACCGATGGAGCCCTCGCCGTACCTGCCGACGTCGCGGCGCTTCGTCAACCCGATCTACATCGACCTGCGTGACCTGCCCGACGCCGAGGCGCTGCCCGACGAGGCGCGCACCCAGATCGCCGAGCTCGTGGCCCGTGGTCAGGTGCTCAACGACACCGATGGGATCGACCGTGACGCCGTGTGGGACCTCAAGCGCCGTGCCCTGCGCATCGCTTTCCGGCACCTCGGCCCGCACCATGGGACCCCCGTCGCGGCGCTGCGCGAGGAGGAGGGGCAGGCCCTCGAGGACTTCGCGACGTGGTGCAGCATCGCCGCCGTCCACGGCACGCAGTGGGAGCGCGACTGGCCGGCGGAGCTGCACGATCCGCGGGGCGCCGCCGTCGACGCCTTCCAGCGGGCGCACGAGGAGGAGATCGCCTTCACGATCTGGCTGCAGTGGCTCGTGCGCCACCAGCTCGCCGGCGCCCGGGAGGCGCTGCGTGCGGCCGGCATGGGGATCGGCCTCGTCGGTGATCTGGCCGTCGGCATCCACCCGGAGGGGGCCGACTCGTGGGCCCTGCAGGACGTCCTCGCCCGCGGCATCGAGGTCGGCGCACCCCCGGACCAGTTCAACCAGCTCGGCCAGAACTGGTCCCAACCACCGTGGTGGCCGGACCGGCTCGCGGAGGTGGGGTACGCCCCCTTCCGCGACATGCTGCGCGCCGTCCTGCGCGACGCCGGCGGACTGCGCGTGGACCACATCATCGGTCTCTTCCGCCTGTGGTGGGTGCCCGAGGGGCACGCGCCGGGGGACGGTGCCTACGTGCGCTACGACCACGAGGCGCTCATCGGGATACTCGTCCTCGAGGCCGCCCGGGCCGGTGCGACCGTGATCGGGGAGGACCTCGGCGTCGTCGAGCCGTGGGTGCGCGAGCACCTGGTCGAACGGGGCGTCCTCGGCACGAGTGTCATGTGGTTCGAGTGGCGCGACGGGTACCCGCTGCCACCACAGGAGTACCGCGAGCTGTGCCTGGCGAGCGTGACCACCCATGACATCCCGCCGACTGCCGGGTACCTCGCCCTGGAGCACGTGGCGATCCGGGAGCGGCTCTCCCTGCTCACGCGTCCGGTCGAGGAGGAGGCGGCCGCGGAGGAGGGAAGGATCCTGGCCGTGCGCGCAGCGCTCCACGAACGCGGGCTGCTCGAGACCCCCTTCGCCCCCGTCGACGCGGTCGTCGCCGCCATGCACGAGTGGCTCGCCCTGACGCCGGCCCGGCTCCACGGGTACGCGTTGACCGACCTCGTCGGGGATGTGCGCGCGATCAACCAGCCGGGGACCGACGAGGAGTACCCGAACTGGCGGCTGCCGCTGGCCGGGCCCGACCGGATCCCGCTCGTCCTCGAGGACGTCGTGGGCGGGGACAGGGCACTCCCCGACGGATGAGCGGTCCTGCGTGGCCCGGACGGCGGGTTCCGAACGAGTGCTGCCGTGAGGGTTAACCCTGCATCTTCGGCGCACGGTGGCTCGGTGGTCTCCGAAGAGTCACAGTTGTGTCTCACCGCACACGTGTCCATGGAATTTGGCCCTCCCGTGGTTTTTGATGTCACGAGCAGCCGCTGACCGCGCTGCGCCCAGGGGTGTCCACCGGAGACGGTGGCGCCGATCGGACCGCCAACTCGGCGGCATGACGTAGGAGGACATCCATGCGAGTGAAGTCTCGCTCGATGGCTATTGCCAGCATCTCCGCGGTCGCGCTTGTCGCGACCGCGTGTGGCGGCAGCAGCGACGACAACAGTGGTTCCGGCGGCGACGGTGGCGGCGGTGGCGAGATCGTCGTCAACGGCTGCACGCCCGAGAACCCGCTGATCGCGGGAAACACCGGTGAGACCTGCGGTGGCAACGTCCTCGACGTCATGACCGCCAAGCTCATCCACTACAACCCCGAGACGGCCGAGCCGGAGATGGACATCGCCGAGTCCATCGAGACCGACGACAACCAGAACTTCACGGTCAAGATCAAGGAGGGCTACAAGTTCCACGACGGAACCGATGTCCTCGCCAAGAACTTCGTCGACGCGTGGAACTACACGGCCTACGGGCCGAACGCCCAGCAGGGTTCGTACTTCTACTCGCCCATCGAGGGCTACGACGAGATCCAGTGCTCCGGTGAGGGCGACGACCCCTGCGCCGACGGCGGCAAGCCCGACACCAAGAAGATGTCCGGCCTCGAGGTCGTCGACGACCACACCTTCACCATCAAGACCAGCGAGAAGGTCTCCAACCTGCCGATGCGCCTGGGCTACACCGCCTTCGCGCCGCAGCCGGACAGCTTCTTCGACGACCCGGAGGCCTTCGGCCAGGAGCCGGTCGCGGCCGGGCCGTACAAGTTCGACTCCTGGAAGAAGAACCAGGCCATCACGATGAGCAAGTTCGACGACTACGCGGGTGAGTACGGCGGCAACGCCGACACGATCACCTTCAAGATCTTCAAGGAGCAGGAGGCCGCCTACACCGCCCTCCTCGCCGACGAGATCGACATCATCGACCAGATCCCGGCGAACGCCCTGGTCGGCGACAAGTACAAGTCGGACCTCGGCGACCGTCAGCTCTCGCAGCCGAACTCCACCTCCCAGTGGATCGGGATGAACTACCACATCGACAAGAAGCTCGAGAACCCCGACGTCCGCCACGCCATCTCCATGGCGATCGATCGCGACACGATCGTCAAGCAGATCTTCAACAACGCCAACGAGCCGTCCACCGGCGTCGTCTCCCCAGTCGTCGACGGGTTCAAGGAGGGGCAGTGCGGCGAGTACTGCAACTACGACCCGGAGAAGGCCAAGGAACTGCTGAAGAAGGGCGGCGGCTACGACGGCAAGCTGACCCTGACCTACAACGGTGACGGTGGGCACAAGGAGTGGACCGAGGCGGTCTGCAACTCGGTGAAGAACGCCATCGGCATCGACTGCGTCGCCACCCCGACCGTCGACTTCGCCACCATGCTGACCAAGCTGGGCGAGAACGAGCTCGAGGGCCTGTGGCGCATGGGCTGGGTCATGGACTACCCGTCCATCGAGAACTACCTCGCCCCGATCTTCAGCAAGGGTGCGGCCTCGAACTACTACCAGTACGACAACCCGGAGTTCGAGAAGCTGCTGACGGACGCCGCCGCGGCCGACGACGCAGCCAAGGCCAACGAGATGTACCAGGAGGCAGAGCGTGTGATGCTCGAGGACATGCCTGCCATCCCGCTGTGGTACGGCAAGTCGATCATGGGTTGGTCCGAGGACGTCTCCGACGTCAAGGCGACCCCCTTCGGCAACCCGGATCTGGCGGCGGTCACCGTCGAGTGATCGACCCCCTGGGTCTGAGCTAGTCCACCACCGGCCGGTCACCCCACAAGGTGGCCGGCCGGTGGTGTGCCCGCACAGGAGCATCCGCTCGAGCGTGGATGTCCCGCCACCCATCTGGAAGAGTTACCCTCTGCCGGCGTCAACCGCGCCACCAACACCCCTAGGAGGTGAACGTGGGTAAATACATCATTCGCCGACTGCTGCAGATGATCCCGGTCATCATCGGCGCCACGTTCCTGATCTACGCCATGGTCTTCGCCATGCCTGGTGATCCCACGGCAGGCAAGTGTGGTGAGCGGCCGTGCCCGCCCGCGTACGTTGCCGAGTTCAACGCGAAGTACAACCTCAACGACCCCCTGCCGGTCCAGTACGCGAAGTACGTGGGCAAGGTGGCTCAGGGCGACCTGGGGGAGAACCAGTACGGCATCCCGGTCTCGGAGGACCTGAAGGACCGCTTCGCCGTGACTGCCAAGCTGGGCCTGATGGCCTTGGTCATCGAGGGGGTCATCGGAATCCTCGCGGGTGTGCTGGCCGGCCTGCGCAAGGGAGGCTTCATCGACAACCTCGTCCTGGTGAGCACCCTCTTCGTCATCTCGGTGCCGATCTTCGTCACCGGCTTCACCCTGCAGTACATTCTCGGTCTGAAGTTCGAGATCGTCCCGCCGCTCGTGGGCTCGGACGCGTCGTTCTACCGCCTGTTGCTCCCCGGCGTCGTGCTCGGCTCGCTGTCGATGGCCTACATCGCCCGGTTGATGCGCTCCAACATCGGTGAGAACTACAAGTCCGACTACGTGCGCACCGCCAAGGCGAAGGGCCTGAAGCAGACCCGGATCATCGGCGTGCACACGCTGCGCAACTCGCTGATCCCGGTCATCACCTTCATGGGCTATGACTTCGGCGCGCTCCTCGGCGGCGCCATCGTCACCGAGGGCATCTTCAACATCCACGGGGTGGGTGGCTACATCTTCGAGGGGATCCACAACCGCGACGGCATGGCCGTCGTCGGTGCGGTGACCGCCCTGGTCATCATCTACCTGATCGTCAACCTCATCGTGGACCTGCTCTACGGCGTACTCGACCCGAGGATCAGTCATGACTGACAAGAACACGACCATGTCCCAGGCGCCCGGGCCCGAGCGGGAGACCCCCGGGGTCGTCACCGACGCGGGGCGGACGACCACGCACACCGACGACCAGGTCGTCGCCCGGTCCCTGAGCGCCGACGCGTTCCGCTCACTCCGACGCAACCCGCTGTTCTGGATCTCCAGCGTCCTGGTGGTGCTCTTCCTGCTGATGGCCGCATGGCCCTCCCTCTTCACCAACCAGGACCCGCACTACGGCGTGCTCAGCCGGGCCATGCAGTCGCCCAGCGCGGAGCACTGGTTCGGCACCGACCGACAGGGCTACGACATCTACAGCCGCGTCATCTACGGCGCCCGCGCCTCGATCCTCGTCGGGACCCTCGCGGCCAGCGGCGCGTTGGTCCTGGGGAGCATCATGGGACTGCTCGCCGGGTACCTCTCCGGCTGGTCGGACACCCTGATCAGTCGTGTGGCGGACATCTTCTTCGCCATCCCGCTGCTGCTGGCCGGCATCATCTTCCTCGCCGCGTTGCGCGAGGAGGACGCGATCTTCGGCATCCCGATCCAGGGCTACTTCGGAGTGATCTTCCAGGTCGTGCTCGTCCTGGTCATCTTCGGCTGGCCGAGCATCATGCGCCTGATGCGCTCCTCGGTCCTGCAGGTCAAGCCCAACGACTACGTCCAGGCGGCCCGCGCCCTCGGGGCGACCCCACTGCGGATCACCCGGCGGCACATCCTGCCCAACGCCATGGCCCCGGTCATCGCGGTCAGCACGATCAACCTCGGTGCCTACATCAGCGTCGAGGCGACCCTGTCCTACCTGGGCATCGGCCTGCGCCCGCCGACGGTCTCCTGGGGCGTGATGATCACCGACGCGCAGATCGCGCTCCGGACGGAGCCCTACGTCCTGTTCTTCCCCGCCCTCTTCCTCAGCCTCGCGGTCCTGGCCTTCATCATGCTCGGTGACTCCGTGCGTGATGCCTTCGACCCGAAGAGCCGCTGAGAGCAAGGTGAGTGACCACATGAGTACCCCCCCGACGACCGGCGAGCACCTGCTCGAGGTCGACGACCTGCACGTCGAGTTCCACACCGACGAAGGCGTGGCCCAGGCGATCAACGGCGTGAACTTCTCCCTCGACGAGGGTGAGACGCTGGCCATCCTCGGCGAGTCCGGCTCCGGCAAGTCCGTGACCGCCCAGGCGATCATGGGAATCCTCGACATGCCCCCGGCGCGCATCCCTTCCGGACGCATCCTCTACAAGGGCGAGGACCTGCTGACCATGGAGGACGAGAAGCGGCGGAAGGGCCGAGGCCCGGAAGTCTCGATGATCTTCCAGGACGCCCTGAGCTCGCTCAACCCCGTCTTCCCCGTGGGCTGGCAGATCGGCGAGATGTTCCGGATGCACCGGGGCATGAACCGCTCCGATGCCTATGACGAGGCCGTGCGCCTGATGGAGCGGGTGAACATCCCCGGCGCGAAGCAGCGCGTCAAGGCCTACCCGCACCAGTTCTCCGGCGGGATGCGCCAGCGGATCATGATCGCCATGGCGATCGCCCTGGACCCGAAGGTGCTCATCGCCGACGAGCCGACGACCGCACTCGACGTGACGGTCCAGGCCCAGATCATGGAGCTCCTCCAGGACCTGCAGCACGAGCACAACATGGGCCTGATCCTCATCACCCACGACCTCGGGGTCGTCGCCGACGTCGCCGACCGGATCGCGGTCATGTACGCCGGTCGCATCGTCGAGCGGGCCGAGGTCGAGGACATCTACGCCCGGCCGGCCCACCCCTACACCAAGGGCCTGCTGGAGTCGATCCCGCGACTGGACCAGAAGGGCCAGGAGTTGTCGGCCATCGGCGGTCTGCCGCCGAACCTCACCCGGATCCCGCCGGGCTGCGCCTTCCACCCGCGCTGCTACCTGGCGCAGGACATCTGCCGCGTCGAGCGGCCCGAGCTGCTCGACGTCGGCCCGCGCCGTCAGTCGGCATGCCACTTCAGCAAGGAGGTGCTCGATGCCTGATCAGGACGTCATCCTCAAGGCCACGGGCCTGAAGAAGCACTACCCGATCAAGGGCGGCGTCCTGCGGCGCACGGTCGGCCACGTCCGGGCGGTCGACGGAGTGGACTTCGAGTTGCGCCGCGGAGAGACCCTCGGCGTCGTCGGTGAGTCCGGCTGCGGGAAGTCCACCCTGGGACGGCTGCTCATGCGGCTGGAGGAGCCGACCGAGGGCACGATCGAGTTCGACGGCACCGACATGTTCGCCCAGTCGGGGGCAGCGATGCGGCGGCTGCGGCGCGACATCCAGATCGTCTTCCAGGACCCCTACACCTCACTCAACCCGCGCCGCACCGTCGGTGAGATCGTCGCCGAGCCCTTCGAGATCCACCCCGACGTGGTCCCGAAGGCCAAGCGACGCGCACGCGTGCAGGAGCTGCTCGATCTCGTCGGGCTGAACCCGGAGTACGTCAACCGCTATCCCCACCAGTTCTCCGGGGGACAGCGCCAGCGCATCGGCATCGCCCGTGGCATCGCGCTGAACCCGAAGGTCCTGATCTGCGACGAGCCCGTCTCTGCCCTGGACGTCTCCGTCCAGGCGCAGGTGATCAACCTGATGGAGAAGCTGCAGGACGAGCTGGGGCTGTCCTACGTCTTCATCGCGCACGACCTGTCGGTCGTGCGGCACATCTCCGACCGGGTCGCCGTGATGTATCTCGGCAAGATGGTGGAGATCGGGGACGAGGACGACATCTACTCCCGACCGACGCACCCGTACACGCAGGCCCTGCTGTCCGCGGTGCCGGTGCCCGACCCCACACTGCGCGGGAAGCGGGAGCAGATCGTGCTCCAGGGCGATGTCCCGTCCCCGGCGAACCCGCCGGCCGGGTGCAGCTTCCACACCCGGTGCTGGAAGGCCCAGGACGTCTGCAAGGCGGAGCCGCCACCGGAGCTCATCCCCCGCCCGGACGGAGTGGGCGAGCACGATTCCCGCTGCCACTTCGCCGAGCCGAAGGCCGTCGTCTCGACGGTCGACGTCAGCGACCGTCCGGACACGAGCCCGTTCGCCGGTCTCAACGAGTCGGGCGCCAGCACCTCCTCGTCGTAGGCACGACGCCTGACGGCGATGCGCGCACCCGTCACGCGGTATTTCGGGACACGGCTGCGCACGACGACAGGCGAAGGGGGCCTGTGGAGAAGTCGGCGGCGTCACCTCCCGCGACCACGAGGATGTCGTCATGGACCAACGGATCGCCACGGTGATGACGGGCTTCGGTGGAGTTGCTGCCGCATCGCAACTGTGCCTGCGGGGGGTCAGCGCCAGGGAGATCACCCGGGCCGTGCGTGCCGGTGATCTCGTGCGGGTGCGCCGTCACGCGCTCGTCGACGGGACGAGGTGGCGGGACGCCAAGCCGTGGGAGCGGCACGCGCTGCGGGCCCGGGCCGTCGCAGCGAGCTTCCCGGACGGCTCCACGCTGGTCCTGACCCACCACAGCGCCCTCGCCGTGTGGGGGATCCCGCTTCATGGGGTGGACGACCGGGTGCACGTGAGCTCCACGGGCGGTCGACGGGGGCGCACCGACGACCGGGTCAGCTTCCACCGCCCGGTCCCGGCCCCCTTCGTCACGGACCACCGAGGGGTCTCGCTCGTGCGTCCGGCGGCGGCTGTCATCCAGGTCGCGGCCCTCTTCGGTGGGGACGCCGGACTGGTGAGCGCTGACGCAGCCCTGCGCAGCAGCAGGTGCACTCCCGCGGACCTGGTGGCGGCCGTCGAGTCGCTCGGCGTGGCGCGCGCCTCCAGCGCTCCGCGGCGGGTGGTCGCGCTCGCCGACGGCCGGGTGGAGTCGGCTGCGGAGTCTCGCGCCCGGTGGGTCTTCGACGTGGCGGGGCTGGCCCAACCCGTGCCCCAGGTGGTCGTCCACGACGAAGAGGGTCGGTTCGTCGCGCGGGTGGACTTCCTTCTCGAGGACGAAGGAGTCGTCATCGAGGTCGACGGCATGGGCAGGTACGAGGACATCCGCGACCTGCGTGCGGAGAAGGTGAGGGAGGACCGGCTGCGCGAGCTCGGCTACGAGGTGGTGCGTCTGTCCTGGAGTGATCTTGGTGACCCGGGCGTCGTCGTGCGCAAGGTACTCGCGGCGGTCGGGCGGGCCCGCCTGCGCTCGGCATGACGGCGATGCATGCACCCGTCACGCGGTATTTCGGGACACAGGTGCGCACAACGCCGTCGGGGCAGCGGGACCGCGTCCATTTGGGGCTGGGGCGCGCAGGCTGAGAGAATCCCACCCATGCCCCTGACTTCCCGCCGCGACATCCGTAATGTCGCCATCGTCGCCCACGTCGACCACGGCAAGACCACCCTCGTCGACAAGATGCTCTGGCAGGGGGGCGCCTTCGGCGAGCACGACCACGTGGACGAGCGGGCCATGGATACCGGTGACCTGGAGCGGGAGAAGGGCATCACCATCCTCGCCAAGAACACGGCGATCCACTACAACGGTCCGTCCGCCGCTGCCCACGGGGCGGCCGACGGCGCCACGATCAACATCATCGACACCCCCGGTCACGCCGACTTCGGCGGCGAGGTCGAGCGCGGCCTGTCCATGGTCGACGGTGTGGTGCTGCTCGTCGACGCCTCCGAGGGGCCCCTGCCGCAGACCCGATTCGTCCTGCGCAAGGCGCTCGCGGCGAAGATGCCGGTCATCCTGGCCATCAACAAGGTCGACCGTCCCGACAGCCGGATCGCCGACGTCGTCGACGAGGCCTACGAGCTGTTCATGGATCTCGACGCCGATGAGGACCAGATCGAGTTCCCGATCGTCTACACCTCCGGCAAGGCGGGCGCGGCCAGCCTCAACCGCCCCGAGGACGGCACGCTGCCGGACAACGGCGACCTGGAGCCGCTCTTCCGCACGATCATGGAGACCATCCCCGCCCCCGCCTTCGAGGACGATGCGCCCCTGCAGGCACACGTGACCAACCTCGACTCGAGCAACTTCCTCGGTCGCCTCGCGCTGCTGCGCGTCTTCAACGGCGAGCTGCGCAAGGGCCAGCAGGTGACCTGGTGCCGTCGCGACGGTACCCGGCAGAAGGTCAAGATCACCGAGCTGCTCATCACCGAGGGCCTGGAGCGGGTGCCGATGGAGACCGGCACCGCCCGCCCCGGTGACATCATCGCGATCGCCGGCATCCCCGAGATCATGATCGGCGAGACCATCGCCGACGCCGAGAACCCGGTCCCGCTGCCGGTGCTCACCGTCGACGAGCCGGCGATCTCGATGACGCTCGGCACCAACACCTCCCCGCTCGTCGGTCGGGGGCCGACCAAGGGCACCAAGGTCACCGCACGCATGGTCAAGGACCGGCTGGACAAGGAGCTCGTCGGCAACGTGTCCCTGCGCGTCCTGCCCACCGAGCGTCCCGACACCTGGGAGGTCCAGGGACGGGGTGAGCTCGCGCTGGCGATCCTCGTCGAGCAGATGCGTCGCGAGGGCTTCGAGCTGACGATCGGCAAGCCGCAGGTGGTCACCCGCGAGATCGACGGCAAGGTGCACGAGCCGGTCGAGCGTCTGACGATCGACACCCCCGAGGAGTACCTCGGCGCGATCACCCAGATCCTCGCCGCGCGCAAGGGCCGCATGGAGCAGATGACCAACCACGGCACCGGCTGGATCCGCATGGAGTTCCTCGTGCCCGCGCGCGGCCTCATCGGATTCCGCACGGAGTTCCTCACCGAGACCCGTGGCACCGGCATCGCCCACCACGTCTTCGAGGGCTACGAGCCGTGGGCCGGCACGATCACCACGCGCATCTCCGGTTCCCTCGTCGCCGACCGCTCCGGGCCGGTCACCTCCTACGCGATGGTCAACCTGCAGGAGCGCGGCACACTCTTCACCGAGCCGGGCACCGAGGTCTACGAGGGCATGATCGTCGGCGAGAACTCGCGGGCCGACGACATGGACGTCAACATCACCAAGGAGAAGAAGCTGACGAACGTGCGCGCGTCGTCAGCGGACAACTTCGAGAAGGTCGTCCCGCCGCGTCGCCTCAGCCTGGAGCAGTCGCTCGAGTTCTGCCGCGAGGACGAGTGCGTCGAGGTCACTCCGGACGCCGTGCGCATCCGCAAGGTCGAGCTCGACCACACGCTGCGGGCCCGCAGCGCCGCCCGGGCCCGCAACGCCTGAGGAGGTACGCGCCGATGCGGCGCGCGACGCGCGGCACCCTCGCTGCCCTGACCACCCTCGCCCTGGCGGGGGCGGTGGGCTGCTCCAGCATCCCCCTCAGCGATCTGACGAACGCCTCCAGCGACGGCCAGAGCGCGACGACGGCGGCCTCGGGTCAGGTCTCCGGACCGGACGACCGCCTCACGGTCCTCGCCGCAGGACCGGTCCAGGCCTGGGACCCGCAGCGGATCACCGACCGTCGCACGGCCGGTTTCGCCTCCCGTACGTGGATGCGCACGCTCACCGCGTACCAGCCGGACTCGGCGCTGTCCGGGCAGCGCACGATCGTCGGTGACCTCGCGAAGGACACCGGCACCTCGAACAAGACCGCCACCCGCTGGACCTTCGAGATCCGCCCGGGGGTGACCTGGCAGGACGGCTCGACGATCACCTGCGAGGACGTGCGCCACGGGGTCGCCCGCTCCTTCGACCCCGAGATCGCCTCGAGCGGCTATGCCCTGACCTACCTCGACATCCCCAAGGAGTCCGACGGGTCCTCCACCTACCCCGGGCCGCAGGGCACGAAGGGAGGATCGAAGGAGGCGAAGAAGGCGCAGAAGCTGATCAACGAGGCCGTGGAGTGCCCGGACTCCTCGACCGTCGTCTTCCATCTCGCGCAGCCCGTGGGCAACTTCGACGAGATCGTCTCCCTGCCCGAGTTCGCCCCGGTCAAGACCGACCGTCCGGAGAAGGGAGCGACCTACCGCGCGTTCTCCTCCGGGCCGTATCGACTCAAGGACGACTGGACCCCGTCCGAGGGCGGCACCTGGGTGCGCAACCCCGAGTGGAAGGCGACGTCGGACCCCCTTCGCCGACCGGGCCCCAACACCATCGTGCACCAGCAGGGAGTCGCCCCCGAGGACGCGCTGAGCACGATCATCGACGGGCAGGACGGCGGACGCACCCTCGCCCTGGACCCGATGCCGCCGTCCCTGGGTGACGCGATCGACGAGGCGGGGTCGATGGTCCAGTCCGTGGAGACCGACGGCCAGCTCGTCGACTACCTGGCCGTCAACGTCGAGAGCGAGGCGCTGGCGTCGGTCGAGGTCCGCCGGGCCCTTGCCGTGGCGACCGACCGGGAGGCCTACGCTGCGAGTATGGACGGGGGGACTGCGACATGGTCGCTGCTGGGCACGGCACTGCCGTCGGCTCACGAGACCGTCCTGGACAAGGGTCCCCACGGCAGCCCGGACGAGGCGAAGCGGCTGCTCGAGAAGTCGAAGGCCGACGCCCCGATCACGCTGACCCTGGCCCACCGGGACTCCGACCTACTGGCTGCCGCGCTCGAGGAGCTGCTGCCGGGCTGGAAGGAGGCCGGCTTCGACGTCACGCTGGAGCCGGTCGACGAGAAGGAGTACTTCACGGCGATCTCCTCGCGGTCCCTCGTCGACGACCACGACCTGGTCTGGGCGAACTGGGGGCCGGACTACCCGGCGGCGGCGACCGTGCTGCCCCCGCTCTTCGACGACCGGGTCAACCTGTCGAAGAAGTCGGTCGGTCGTGACTACGGTCAGTACGCCGACAAGGAGATCAACGAGGCCATGGACGACGCGAGCGGTACCCGCGACGACGGCGACCGCGCCAAGGAGTGGGCGACGATCGACACCACGCTGCTCGAGGACGTGGCCTATGTGCCGTTGAGCCAGAGCCGACTGGTCCAGGTCGCCGGGTCCGAGGTCACCTCGCTGGTCGCGAACCCCGTCTACGGCGGAGCGCCCGAACTGGGACTCATCGGGGTGGCCGAGTGACTGCCCGCCTGCTGTTCGTCCACGCGCACCCGGACGACGAGTCACTGGCCACAGGCGTGGCGATCGCCCACCACGTCGCCGCCGGCGACGAGGTGCACGTGCTCACCTGCACCCTCGGGGAGCAGGGTGAGGTCATCCCGCCGGAGCTGGCCCACCTCGATGCCGACCACGAGGACACCCTCGGCGAGTACCGCCGTGACGAGCTGCGGGCAGCGATGGCCGCCATCGGAGCGCGCCACCGCGTGCTCGGCGAGGACCTGACGCGCGGACGGGCCTCGCGCTGGCGTGACTCCGGGATGGCCGGCACCGCCGGAGCGCAGCACCCCCGCGCCTGGGTGCGGGCCGACGACGACGTGGCGGTCGAGGCCGTGACCGAGGTGATCACCGAGATCGAGCCCGACCTCGTCGTCAGCTACGACGCCCACGGGGGTTACGCCCACCCCGACCACATCCGCACCCACGAGGTGACCCGGTGGGCCGTCTCGGCACTGCCCGAAGGGAGTCGACCGCACCTCTTCGGGACCTTCACCCCGCGCTCGTGGGCGGTTCAGGACCGTCAGGTCCTCGCCTCGACACCGGGTCTGACCGCGCTCGGCTGGCAGCAGCCGGCGGGGGAGTTCCCCCCTTCGGTCGTCGACGACGAGGTCGTGACGCACGCCGTCGTCGACGCCGACGCCGTCAACCAGCAGGTCGCCGCACTGCGGCACCACCGCACCCAGGTCGCGCTCGGACCGGATCGGACCTTCGCCCTGTCCAACGACATCGCCGCCCTGCTGTCGGGGCGAGAGGGCTACGCCCGACTGGATCCGGCCACGGGCGAGCCACTGGAGGGCGGCAGCGCGCCGCGTCGACCCCTGGTGGAGCGATGAGCAGCCGCCTGGAGGACACGAGCCTTCGGTTCGCGATGGGCCACTTCGCCACCGGGATCACGATCGTCACGACACTCGAGGACGGCCACGACCACGCGATGACCGCCAACTCGATCACCTCGGTCTCGCTCGAGCCACCACTGGTCCTGGTCTCGGTGCGCAACGACTCCGGGTGGCTCGCGGCGGTGGAGTCCTCGGGCGTGTGGGGGGTCTCCCTGCTGCCCGAGTCCGGGCGTCCGGCAGCCAGCTGGCTCAGCACCGGTGGCCGGCCGTTGTACGGGCAGCTGGCACAGATCCCGCACCACCGGGGCGACCTCGGGGTGGCCCTGGTCGACGACTCGCTGGCCACGCTCGAGTGCCGGACGTACTCCGCCCACGAGGCGGGTGACCACACGCTCGTCGTCGGTGAGGTCGTGGCCTCTCGCGCCGACGCCCGGCGCGACGATCCCCTGATCTACTACCGCAGTCGTTACACGAGCACGAGGTGACCGCATGACCCACGACGAGCCCCGGACAGACGGGCAGGAGCACGGCCGCGGCCGTCTCCTTGCCGCCGTCGGCTTCGTGATCCTCGTGGTCGTGGCGCTCTACGTCGCCGCTGCGTACTACTTCGGGGACCGGGTCCCCGGTGACACCACGGTCGAGGGTGTCGCCATCGGCGGGATGACGCAGGCCGAGGCCCGCACGGCCCTGAGTGAGGGTCTGGCGGACGAGGCCGCCGAGTCGGTCGTCGTCACGGTCGACGACGAGGAGCGGACCATCGACCCCGCCGACGCCGGGCTGTCCTACGACTACGAGGCCTCCCTGGACGGACTGACCGGCTTCAGCCTCAACCCGGTGAACCTGTGGGCTCAGGCCACGGGTGGCATCGACCGTGCGGTCGAGGTCGACGTCGACGAGCAGGCACTGGCCACGGCCGTCGACGCGGCCACCGAGGGCATGGACAGCAAACCGGTCGAGGGCACGGTCAAGCTCGACGGCGCCACCGTCAAGACGCGGGCATCCAAGGCCGGTCTGACCGTGGACCGCGACGAGCTCACCAATGACATCGCAGAGGGTTGGCCGGACCAGCACGAGTTCGAGGCGCCGACGAGCCGACCCGAGCCGGAACTGACGCAGACGGAGATCGACACCTTCGTCACGAAGGAGCTGCGGCCACTCATCGCGGGTCCGGTGACCGTGAAGACCGCCGACCCCGACGGGGGGAAGATCTCCTTCGCGGTCACCCCCGAGCAGCTGGCCCTGGCAGTCTCCGTGACGACGGAGGACGGGGCGCTCGCCACCACGGTCGATGAGTCCATCGCCGCCGAGGTCACGGCGACCGCCGCGAAGGACTCCGGGGAGTTCCCAGCGGCCGAGGACGCCGTCGTCTCGCGGTCCGGATCGGGCTTCGACGTCGCTCCCTCGAGCACCGGTCTGACGCTGGTGACCGAGGGGGTGGGAAGCAAGGTCGTCGAGGCGATGGGCACCTCGGGTGACGAGCGGGTCGTCACGGCGTCGACGACGAAGACGCAGCCGGAGCTGACCACGCAGGAGGCCAAGAACAGCCTCCCCAACGAGACGCTGTCCACCTTCACCACCTACCTGCCGCCCAACCCGGTCCGCACGGCCAACATCAGGCTGGCGGCACGCACTCTCAACGGGGCGTACGTCGCACCGGGGGAGACCTTCTCCCTCAACCAGCGCCTCGGCGAGCGCACCGCCGCCAAGGGCTACAAGCAGGCCGGCGTCATCTACAACGGCCGGCTGGCCGAGGACTACGGCGGCGGTATCTCCCAGCTGTCGACGACGCTGTTCAACGCCGTCTTCTTCTCCGGGGCGAAGATCGAGGAGTTCCACCCGCACTCCTTCTACATCTCGCGCTACCCCGAGGGGCGCGAGGCGACGATCTCCTGGCCGAACCTCGACAACCGCTTCACCAATGACACCGGCGCCGGCATCCTCATCGACGCAGCGGTCAACGGCAACGAGGTCACCGTGACCTTCCACGGCCGCAAGAAGTACGACGACGTCACGGCGGCCAAGAGCCCCCGACGCAACGTCGTCGAGCCGGAGCGGATCACCGACGACAGCAAGAAGTGCGTCCCGCAGTCGCCGAACCCCGGCTTCACGGTCGACATCACCCGCAACTTCATCCAGGGCGGCAGCACGGTGAAGTCCTCGTCCTTCACCACCGTCTACGACGCGGCCGACCACATCGTCTGCACCGGTTGACCCTCAGGCGGACGGGTAGGTCAGCACCGGCCCGTCGACGCGCACCGGCACGATCTCGCCGGGGTGGGGCACCGAGCGTCCGGCGACCCGGACGCTGACCTCGGGGCCGTCGGTCAACGCGACCCGCACGAGCGCGTGGGCGCCGTGGTAGCGCGTGGTCAGCACCGTGCCATGGGCACAGCCGGGGGCGTCGGCGAGGGTCAGGTCCTCCGGTCGCACGACGAGGTCGACGGCGTCGTACGACGCGAAGGGGGTTGACCCCCCCGGGGAGCGCACGATGCCCAGCGCGCAGCTCACCCCTTCGTGCGTGGGCCGACCCGGCAGGCGCACGACGTCGCCGAGGAAGGCCGCCTCCCGCACGTCCACCGGGCTCTCGTAGATCTCCCGGGGCGTGCCGACCTGACTGAATCGACCATCGCGCATGATCGCGACCTGGTCGGCGAAGGACAGCGCCTCCTGCTGGTCGTGGGTGACCAGGATCGTCGTGGCGCCGGTCTCCGCGAGTGCGGTGGCGACGGCGTCCCGGGTGCTCGCCCGCAGCGCGGTGTCGAGCGAGGAGAAGGGCTCGTCGAGCAGCACCACCTGCGGGGAGAGAGCCAGGGCCCTGGCGAGCGCCACGCGCTGCTGCTGGCCGCCGGAGAGCTGGTCCGGGCGCTTGGCCGCGGTCCCCTCGGGCAGACCGACCAGCTCGAGGAGCTCGCCGACCCGCTCGCGGCGGCGCCGAGCCGCACGGGGCATGCCGAAGGTGATGTTGCCGCCGACGTCCAGGTGGGGGAAGAGCCCGCCGTCCTGGCGCACGTAGCCGACTCCGCGCCGTTCCGGGGGCACCGACCGGCCGTGGCCGCACACGAGTCGGCCACCGATGTGGATGGTGCCCGCCTCGGGGGCGAGGAAGCCGGCGATGATCCGCAGCAGGGTGGTCTTGCCGCCGCCGGACGCGCCGAGGACGGCGGTCGTCGTGCCGGTCGGGACGGTCAGGTCGAGGCCCTGCAGGACGGGTACGCCGCCGTACCCGACGCGGACCCCTTGGATCTCCACGGTGCTCATTGCTCGATCCCGTTCTGTCGAAGCATCAGGGCGGTCAGCGGCGCGGACAACACGATCATCATCGCCGCGTAGGGGGCTGCTGCGACGTAGTCGAACTCGTCGCTGGCCGCCCAGAAGGCGGTGGCCAGCGTCGAGGTCCCCGTGGGGGCGAGCAGCAGGGTGGCTGTCAGCTCGGTGGCTGCCGCGATCGCGACCAGGGCTGCTCCGGTGAGCAGGGACGGCAGGATCAGCGGCAGCACGACGCGACGGAAGGTGGTCACCGGCCCGGTGCCCAGGGAGCGGGCGGCCTCACTCAGCTCCGGTGGTGCGGCGGCCAGCCCGGCGCGCAGGGTGACCATCGCCCGGGGGATGAAGAGGATCGTGTACCCGAGCACGAGGATGTAGGGGCTCTGGTAGATCGCCGGCAGCCAGGTGATGGTGAGGGTGATCAGCGCCAGGCCGACGACGGCGCCGGGCAGGGAGCTGGCGACATAGGTCGCGCGCTCGAGCAGCAGCGTCCACCCGGTGCGACGCCGGCTGAGCAGCCAGGCGCCGGGGAGGGCCATGACGATCGCCAGGGCGGCCGCTGCGAGGGCGAGCGCGATCGACGACCCGGTGGTCTCCAGCAGCGAGGGTCGGGGGAAGGCGTCGGTGTCGGGTGTCGTGAGGTGGGTGATCAGCCACCGGCCGACGGTGGCCACCGGCACGACGAGGGCGACCAGGACGACGAGGGCGAGTGCGGCGCCGGCGACGGGGGACCATCGGCCCAGGCGGACGGGGGCGGCGCTGCGGTGCACGCCCCGGCCGACCCGGGAGGTGCGAGCGGTGCCGCGCAGGAGGTGCTCGAAGGTGAGCACGGTCAGGCACAGCAGGGCCAGGACGAGGGCCAGCAGGCTGCCGCGGTGGCTGTTGAAGCTGACCTCGTACTGCACGAGGATCGCGGTCGTGAAGGTCGGGTACCGCATCATCTCGAGCACGCCGAACTCCGCGAGCAGGTGCAGCGCGACCAGGAGTGCGCCGCCGCTCGTGGCGGGCCGCAACCGGGGCAGGACGGCGCGCCGCCAGGCCGTGAACGGCCCGGCGCCCAGGGCGCGGGCGTCCTCCACCGGCGCCGCGTCGAGGTCACGCAGGATGGCGGCGACGGGGAGGTAGACGAAGGGGAAGTACGCGGCGGTCGTCACCAGGGCCGCACCGCCGAGGCCGTCGAGGCCCGGCCAGAGGGAGATCCAGGCGTAGCTGGCGACGAAGGCGGGGACGGCCAAGGGGGCACCGAGCAGCACGCGCCACACCCCCGCCAGGGGCAGATCGGTCCGCTCGATCAGCCAGGCTGCCCCGACGCCCAGGACGATGCAGGCCGGCACGGTGACCAGGACGAGGAGGAGCGTGTTGCCCAGCAGCTCTCCGATGTGCGGTCGCAGCAGATAGTCGAGGGCCGCCGCCGCAGAGGTGCTCGCCCCGTCCGTGGCGACGACGGCGAGGGGAAGGATCGTGATGGCCGCGACGAGGACCGCCGCGGCCGTCACGAGGTGCCTAGAGGATGCCGGCATCCGTCATCATCTGCGTGACCTTCTCCGAGTCGAGGGCGAACGGGTCGATGGCGGGAGCCTCCAGGGACTCCAGCGTCGGCAGGTCCGGGTCGGACGTCGCTCCCTTGGCGACGGCGTACTCCTTGGAGCCGCTCGTCTCGAGGACCTTCTGCCCTTCGTCCGAGAGGATGTAGGCGATGAACTCCTGCGCCTTCTTCGGGTGCTCGGCGTTCTTCAGCACGCCCGCCGCCGAGAGGCTGACGAAGGCCCCGGGGTCACCGTTCTTGAAGTAGTGCAGCTCGGTGTTGGCCGAACCGTCCTTCGTCTCGGCCTGATCGCGGTACCAGTAGTAGTGGTAGATGACGCCCATCGGGACCTCGCCGGCGTTGACCGCCTTCATCGTGGCGACGTTGTGCTTGTAGATCTCGGCGTTCTCCTTCAGGCCATCCAGCCACGCGGCGGTCTTGGCCTCCCCCTGGTCGGCGAGCATGCCGGCGACGATGGCCTGGAAGTCGGCGCCGGTGGCGCCCGCTCCCCACTGCCCCTCGTACTCCGGCTTCTGCAGGTCCATCAGCGACTCCGGGAGGTCCTCCTCGGCGATCTCGTCCGGGTTGTAGACCAGGACGGTCGAGCGCGCGGCGACGCTCGTCCAGTCGCCGCTGGAGGGACGGCGGTTCTGCGGCACGAGGTCGAGCGTGGCGCCGTCGACGGGCGCGAGCAGGTCGTTCTGCTCGACGAGGGTCATCGCCGGGCTGTTCTCGGTGAGGAAGACGTCGGCGGGGGACTGGGCCCCCTCCTCGACGATCATGTGGCCCATCGAGGCGTCCTTGCCGGGCCGGACCTGCGTGGCGATCCCGCTGCGCTCCTCGAAGCCCTTCGCCCAGGCCTTGGTGAGGTTGTCGTGCTGGCTGGAGTAGATCTGCAGCGCGTCCGGGTCGGGTGAGTACCCCTCGTCCGCCCCTCCGCAGGCGGACAGTGCCAGGACGGCGGAGGTCAGGGCGGTGGTGATCAGGGTGCGGCGACGCATGTGGTCTCCTCCGGGTGTCGTCGGGGCTCGGGTGGGGCGATGAGCTCGGTCAGGGCGCGGGTCGGGGGGTGCAGCAGGGCCCAGGTGAGCACACCGGCGATCAGGGACAGCGCGAGGGCGAGGACCTGGTTGTCGACGTGGGGGTACACCTGGAACTGCACGAGGTAGATGTGCAGCGACGCCGTGGCGAGCAGGCCGATGATCGGCGCCAGCAGGCGCGGTACCGGGATCCGCGGTACCAGGGCGAGGACCACGACGGCGGCCACCACGGTCGCACCACGGCTGGGGTCGAAGAAGAAGCCGACCATGCCGACCGCGGTGAGGGCGAGGGCGAGCAGACGCTGTCGCCCGGTCGTGGCAACACCCAGCGCCATCCCGACCGCGAAGAGCCACAGCACGCTGCCGGGCAGGCCGCTGATCGACCCGGTGGGGTCGGGGATGAGGAGGTAGCGCGGGATCAGGGCGAGACCGGCCAACCCCATGCTCCACTCCCACGGGGAGCGCAGGTAGGCGCGCCGCAGCACGGGTACGGACACCAGGGCCAGGACGAGCACGACGCAGGCGAGCAGCGCCTCGATGAACCAGAAGTGCACATGTGGTCCGCGTTCGACCGTGCCGACGAGCCAGTTGACGAGGAAGACGTTCGGCCAGCTGTAGGCGCCGGAGCCCAGGCGCACCGCGAGCCCGACGAGTACGGCGGGCACGACGAGCGCGATGAGAGCACGCGTCCCGCGGCGACGGTGCTCTGCCGGGTCGGACGAGACGAGGGTGAAGCGGGTCATCGCCCACCCCGCGATGACGAGGAGGGCGTGTGCTCCACCCGGCCAGCTGACCAGACCGATGTGCGAGGCGCAGATGGCCACCACCGCCGCGGCGCGCAGCACGACGGGCGTCTCGAGCCGGCTGATGGCGCGGGACCCGCCGTCGGTGTCGCGAGCCAGGTCGGCCAGCGGCCGGCGGTGCCAGTCGGCGGGCAGCGCGCCCAGGACCTTTTCCAGGCGGACCGAGGTCTGCACCAGGCTGTAGGAGTCGCCGCCCAGGTCGGTGAACGACAGATCTGCGTCCACGTCCTCACGCCCCAGCGCGGAGGCGACGATCGCGACGACCCGGCCGAGGCGGTCGCCCTCGGGTGGGGCATCCGAGCGGTCGGCGACCTCGAGAGCGCGTCGGCGGCAGCCGGCCCGATCGGTCTTGCCGTTGGCCAGGCGCGGGAGCTGCGCGACCGGATCGACGACGACGCTGGCGGGGTGCAGTCCCGCGACATCAGCAGCCGCCTGGCGGACCGTCCGGGCTTCCGCCGCCGTCCCCGACGCAGTGTGGGTGGCCACGAGGGTGACGAGGAGCCGCCGGGCATCGGCGGTGACCACGACGTCGTGCCCGTCCTCGGACAGTGCGTCGGAGACTCGTCCGAGGTCGATGCGCAGGCCCATGACCTTCGCGACCCGGTCACGCCGGCCGACGATGCGCACCAGCCCGTCGGAGCTGATGCGCCCGAGGTCACCGGTGCGCAGGGCGGTGGTCATCCGACCCAGGGAGAGCTCGTCGGGGTGCTCGGCATAGCCGAGCATCACCCCGGGACCGGTGAAGACCAGTTCACCGACCTCGTCGGTGCCACCCGGCACGTCGTGGTCGAGCCGGACATCGGAGTCCGTGATCGGCGACCCGACGGAGTCGGGGTGGGCCAGGACGTCGCGGCCGCGAAGGACGGTCATCCGAGCGGTGGCCTCGGTCTGCCCGTACATCACGGCCAGCTGCCACCCCTTCGCCCGTCCGAGCTCGGCGAACTCGGTGACGCGGTCGACGCCCATCGCACCACCGGCCTGGGTGACCAGACGCAGGCCCGGCAGGTCACCGCGCAACCGGGACTCGGCGAGGTCGAAGGTGTGCGGGACCCCGGCGAAGACCGTGGCCCGGTGCTCGGCGTGCAACCGCCAGAAATCGTCGTCGGTGACCGAGCGGTCGGTGGCCACGACGCTGCCGCCGACGAGCAGCGCGCTGTGCAGGACGGACAGGCCGTAGCAGTAGTGCAGGGGAAGGGAGGTGATCGCCCGGTCCTGGGCGGACAGATCGAGGGCGGTCGCGATCCCGTGGGCATTCGCCGCGAGGTTGTCGTGGGAGAGGCGCACGAGCTTGGGGCTTCCGGTGCTGCCCGAGGTGGACAGCAGCAGGGCCAGGTCCGGGTGCAGGAGGTGCCGGGGGTCCTCGGCGAGCAGTTCGACCTCGGCTCCGGCCAGACGCACGTCGGGGCTGAACCGGTCGGTGATGGGCGTGGCCTGCGGTCCGGTCACGAGCGCGGCGTGGCCGGCTGCGAGGACCGCCAGGTAGCCGACGATACCGTCGAGGTCCGCTCTCAGGGGCAGGTGCACCAGGCGTCGTCCCGTGGCCACGTCCGGCAGATGCTCGACCACCGCCGCGACCCGGACGGCCAGCTCGTCGTGGGCGAGGGTGCGCTCAGGCGTGATGATCGCCGTGCTGGCCACCGTGGGGTGGAGGAAGGGCACCGACCACCTGGTGCCGCTCGCGGGCGCCGGGACCGGCAGGTCGCGCAGTTCCGCCAGCATCGTCATGAGGTTTGCCTATCCTTGGTCGTGACGTGAGAAACCGTACCCCGATCCGGCGCAAGGAGGGAAAATGGCGACGCGACGTGGACATGTCGTGGATCTGTGGTGGGCCGACCTGCGGTCCGCGGACGCGCGCCTCTTCGGTCTGCTCGACGACCGGGAGACCGAGCGTCTGGATCGGATGGAACGCGCAGCGGACCGCGGTCGCTTCGTCCTCGGCGCGGCCCTCCTGCGTCTGGCGGTCGGGGCTGCCACGGGTGAGGAGCCCCGCTCGGTGGCCGTGGGACGCACCTGTGCCGACTGCGGCGGGGACCACGGGGCGCCCCGGGTCGACGGCGTGCGAGTGAGCGTCACCCATGCCGGTCCGCTGGTCCTGGTCGCGACCGCCGCCGATGCGGTCGGGGTGGACGTCGAGGCAGCCGACCGGGGCGACGACGTGGCGAGGTGGGTCCTTGCGGAAGCGAGGTTCAAGACGGGGTGCCCGCCCACGCAGGTGAGTGCGGGCATGGTGGGCACACCCCGGCCCGGGTACCTGGCCGCGCTCGCGGTCGCCGGCCACGTCGACCCCGAGGTCATCACCCACCCGATCGGGGAGACGGCCGCCGCCCTCGAGCGGCTCGCCACCGGTGCCGGGCCCTGATCCCGCAGGAGCCCAGGTGGCTGCGTAGGGGGTGGGCTCGGTGGTTGCAAGAGCCTAGGCAGTTGTGCGGGGGCGGGGTCGGGCGAGATAGACGTAGTCGTGGTGCTGCTGCATGCCCAGGGCCCGGTAGAGCTGCTGGGCGGCCGGGTTGGACGGCTCCACCTGCAGGTAGGTCAGCGACGCGCCGGAGTCGAGAGCGGCGCCGGCAGCCTGCTGGGTCAGCCAACGAGCGACGCCGCGGCGGCGGTGCGCCGGGGCGACGTACAGGCCGAAGATCCCGGCCCAGCCGTCGTCGAGGGCCACGCGCACGACACCGGCGGTGCCCCCTTCGCCGTC
This sequence comes from Janibacter sp. A1S7, assembly GCF_037198315.1. Taxonomy (NCBI): domain Bacteria; kingdom Bacillati; phylum Actinomycetota; class Actinomycetes; order Micrococcales; family Intrasporangiaceae; genus Janibacter; species Janibacter alittae. Next base: position 685,859 of record NZ_CP144913.1, read on the forward strand.
GACCGCGGTGAGGAAGACCTGCCGCTGCGGCAGGGCCAGGACCTCCTTGGCGGCGTCGAGGTGCTCCCGCAGGCGTGGTGATCCGCCCGCCAGCCAGGTCTCGTCCGCGTGGTCTCTGCTGCGCACGGTCAGGCCCGCGGGCGCGGGCGGCGCGGCCCCGGCGAGGAGCACGTCGGTGCGGCTGGTGAGGACGTCGGCAGGGTGGTCCTCGGTCCACGCGCGCTCGAGGAGCAGCGCGCCGAGCGGGTCGTCGGCGGTGGCGGCCCCTTTCGGCCGGGGGAGCATGACGAGTGGGGTGAGGTCGCGCTCCGTGTACCAGGCCTCGACCGCGTCGACGGCCTGCGGCAGCGGGATCCCGGGGTCGCCGAGGGGGAGGGCGGAGTTGGAACGCCCGGTCCAGCCACCACCCGCCCGCAGCAGCCACCCGCCCTCGTGCGCGCCCAACCATGCCTGCGTGCTACCGGGCTGGCCCTTGGTCATCACGAGGTGGAGGTCCTCGATCCCGATGGCGCGATGGGGTGCCCCGCGACGGGTCGGCTTCGGGGGGATGGTGCGGGCCGCGACGACGAGGTCGCGGCGCAACGTGACCTCCCCGGTGCGCGTGCTCATCCGAACGGTCGCCTCATCGATCGCGAGGACCTCGCCGACGGTGTCGGTCAGTCGCGGCCCGTGCGCCGGCGGCGGCTCGATCCGGGTGCGCACGGCTGCCCTCGACCCCGTGGTGATACCCCGCAGCAGATCGCTCATGTGGGCACATAGTATGGCGTGTATGACGTACGTGATCGCGCTGCCCTGTGTGGACCTGAAGGACAAGTCCTGCATCGAGGAATGCCCTGTCGACTGCATCTACGAGGGCAAGCGCAGCCTGTACATCCACCCCGACGAGTGCGTCGACTGCGGCGCCTGCGAGCCGGTGTGCCCCGTCGAGGCCATCTACTACGAGGACGACACTCCCGAGGAGTGGGCCGACTACTACAAGGCCAACGTCGAGTTCTTCGACGACCTCGGCAGCCCCGGTGGCGCCGCCAAGATGGGCATGATCGACAAGGACCACCCGATCGTCGCGGCGCTGCCCCCGCAGGAGCACGACCTCTGAGCCGTCGCGGGATGAACCTTCCTGACTTCCCCTGGGACTCGCTCGCTCCGGCCAAGGAGCGGGCGAGAGCCTTTTCGTCGGTCGACCCGGCCCTTGGGGAGGGGATCGTCGACCTGTCCGTGGGCACGCCCGTCGATCCGACGCCGCAGGTCCTGCAGGACGCGTTGACCTCCGCGGCGGACGCCCCCGGCTACCCGCAGACCTGGGGGACGCCCGACCTGCGCGAGGCCATCGCCGCGTGGTTCGCGCGGCGCCGGGGCGTGCCGGATCTCGATCCGGACGGCGTCCTGCCCACGGTCGGGTCCAAGGAGCTCGTTGCCTGGCTCCCGACCCTGCTGGGTCTGGGTACCGGTGACGTGGTCGGCCTGCCGACGGTGGCCTACCCGACCTATGACGTGGGCGCGCGGATCGCGGGGGCCACCCCCTTCGCCGCCGATGCCACGACGGCCTTCGGCCCGACGACGCCGTCGAGCGCGCCGAAGCTGTTGTGGCTGAACAGCCCGAGCAACCCGACCGGCAAGGTGCTCGGTCCGGAGCACCTGACCAAGGTCGTCGCGTGGGCGCGCCAGCGGGGTGTCCTCGTCGCGTCCGACGAGTGCTACGCCGAGCTGGACTGGCGGTCGCAGGAGGAGCGCGGGCAGTCCTTCGCCGAGTTGCCGACGACCCCGTCGATCCTCGATCCACGCGTCAACGGGGGTTCCCCCGAGGGCCTGCTCGCGGTCTACTCGACCTCGAAGCAGTCCAACCTCGCCGGCTACCGCGCGGCCTTCGTCGCTGGTGACCCCGCGCTGGTGGGGCGGCTGCTCGAGGTGCGCAAGCACGCCGGGATGATCGTCCCGTGGCCCGTCCAGCGCGCGCTGCGAGCCGCGGTGTCCGACGACGAGCACGTCGCCGTCCAGCGCGAGCGGTACCGGGCACGTCGTGCCACCCTGCGCCCGGCCGTCGAGGGCTTCGGCCTGCGCGTCGACGACTCCGACGCCGGCCTGTACCTGTGGGCCACCGCGGGCGAGCCCTGCCGGGTGACCATCGACCGGCTTGCCGATCGCGGGATCCTCGCTGCGCCGGGCGAGTTCTACGGACCGGCCGGTCAGGAGCACGTGCGCATCGCACTCACCGCCACCGACGAGCGCATCGCCACCGCTGCCGCGCGCCTGTCTGCGTAGCGGTGGAGGTCGGCACCGCCCGGGGCGAGTGGGCCGGTGCCGGACGGGAGCGAGCGACCTCTCGCGGTCTCGCACTGTGCACCCACGTGGTGATCGGGGCCACGGCTGGGGTAGTTTCGGAGATGAGAAACCGCATGCCCGGGGCCACCGCCTCCGCGGCACGGCACGACCGAAGGGCTGATACTCCATGACCGATGACGCCACCTTCTCCGCAGCAGGCAAGGACCTGACCTTCCCGCTCGTCAAGGCCAGCGAGGGCAACGACGGGTACGACATCTCGACGCTGCTGAAGGAGACCGGCAACGTCACGCTGGACACGGGCTTCGTCAACACCGCGTCCTGCCAGTCCGACATCACCTACATCGACGGCGGCAACGGCATCCTGCGCTACCGCGGATACCCGATCGAGCAGCTGGCGAGCAGCTCGACCTTCGTCGAGGTGGCCTACCTGCTCATCTACGGTGAGTTGCCGAGCGCCGCCCAGCTGGGTGACTTCGAGGAGCGCATCAGCCGGCACACGATGCTGCACGAGGACCTGAAGGCCTTCTTCAACGGCTTCCCGCGCGATGCGCACCCGATGTCGGTGCTCTCCTCCGCGGTCTCCGCACTGGGCACCTTCTACCAGGACAGCCTCGACCCCTTCGACCCGGAGCAGGTCGAGATCTCGACGATCCGACTGCTGGCGAAGCTGCCGACGATCGCGGCCTACGCGCACAAGAAGAGCGTCGGCCAGCCGTTCCTCTACCCGGACAACTCGCTGAGCCTGACCGAGAACTTCCTGCGGATGACCTTCGGCTTCCCGGCCGAGCCCTACGAGCTCGACCCCGAGATCGTCAAGGCACTCGACCAGCTGTTCATCCTGCACGCCGACCACGAGCAGAACTGCTCCACCTCCACGGTGCGTCTCGTCGGCTCCGCGCACACCAACATGTTCAACTCCGTGTCGGCGGGTATCCACGCGCTGTCCGGCCCGCTGCACGGCGGCGCCAACCAGGCCGTGCTGGAGATGCTCGAGCAGATCCAGGCCTCGGACGACGGCGCCGAGACCTTCATGAAGCGGGTGAAGGACAAGGAGGACGGCGTCCGGCTCATGGGCTTCGGGCACCGGGTCTACAAGAGCTACGACCCCCGTGCGGCCATCGTCAAGGACACCGCCCACACCGTCCTCGAGAAGATGGGTGGCGACGAGCAGCTCGAGATCGCCATGAAGCTCGAGGAGGTCGCCCTCGCCGATGACTACTTCGTCGAGCGCAACCTGTACCCGAACGTGGACTTCTACACCGGCCTGATCTACACGGCCATGGGCTTCCACCCGAAGATGTTCACCGTCCTCTTCGCCATCGGTCGCCTTCCCGGCTGGATCGCCCAGTGGCGCGAGATGATCGAGGACCCGGCCACCAAGATCGGCCGCCCGCGCCAGATCTACACCGGTCCCACCGAGCGCGATTACGTGAGCATCGACAACCGCTGACCCGCGCGCTCCACCGGCAGATCCCCTCCGCCCGGCTCGGGCGGAGGGGATCTGTCCGTGTACGGGCCCCGTCAGATGGCGAAGGGGGTCACCCGCCGTGGAGGGTCACGCGCACCTGGGAGCTGGGTACGGCCTCATCGGCATCGCCCCAGGACATGGCGACATCCCCCGCGTCGCGGGTCCACCGCCGGTCGCCGACCTGGACGGAGACGATGTTGCGCGCCTGTGCCTGGGCGACGGCCCAGGCACCGACGGCCCAGGCATGCCGGTCATCGGTCGCGCGGATCGTCACGACCCGGCCCTGTGCGGTGGCGTCCTGGCCGGTCTGCTCGGTGACGGCGGCGGCGAGGGTGTCGGGTCGGCCGGGGTCGGTCGGCTCGTCGAGACGGCAGACCAGCCCGGTCGGGGAGTGGCCGGCGAGTGCCGAGGCGATGGTCCGCCCTTCGTGCTCGTGGTCGGCGTAGGCCTCGGGGTAGGCGCTGCGCTGCACCTCCTGGGCGATCTCCGTGATGCGCATGCCCTGCCAGCCGTCGACCTTGGTCAGGGCCTCGTAGAAGGCGTTGGTCGCGTAGACGGGGTCCTGCAGCTCGTCGACGGTGCCCCAGCCCTGGCTCGGCCGCTGCTGGAAGAGGCCGACCGAGTCGCGGTCACCGTAGGTGAGGTTGCGCAGCTTCGACTCCTGGATGGCGGTGGCGACGGCGATGGATCCGGCGCGGGCCGGCAGCCCGCGCTTGACGCCGAGCAGCACGATCGTGCTCGCGTGGTTCATCTGCTCGGGGTCGAAGCCGACGGTCTCGCCGAGCGCCGTCGCCTGGCACTTGTCCCCGAGGAAGAGGCCGATGCGGTCGCGGGCGTACCAGGCTCCGGCGGTGCACAGCAGACCGACGACGCACAGGGACGCGACCACTGGCGCCCAGCGGGGGCCGCGCTCCTCGTCGAGGGCAGGGCGGGAGCGGGGCACGGGTCAGTCGTTGGCGTGCAGCGCGTCGTTGAGCGCGACGCCGTGGCCGGCGCGGTCGCGCGCCTCGACGGTACCCGTGAGCGAGTTGCGCAGGAAGAGCAGGGAGCTGCGGCCGGAGAGCGCCCCGGCCTTGACGATCGCCCCGTCCGGCATCTCCACCTTCGTCCCCGCCGTGACGTAGAGGCCGGCCTCGACGATGCAGTCGTCGCCGAGCGCGATGCCGATGCCTGCCTGGGCGCCGATGAGGCAGCGCTCGCCGATCGAGACCCGCTCGGTCCCGCCGCCGGAGAGGGTGCCCATCGTCGAGGCGCCACCACCGATGTCGGAGCCGTCGCCGACGACGACGCCCTGGCTGATCCGGCCCTCGACCATGGAGGTGCCCAGGGTCCCGGCGTTGAAGTTGACGAAGCCCTCGTGCATCACGGTCGTCCCTGAGGAGAGGTGGGCGCCCAGGCGGACGCGGTCCGCGTCACCGATGCGCACACCGGTGGGGGTGACGTAGTCGGTCAGGCGGGGGAACTTGTCGATGCTCGTGACCTGGACGGACCCGCGGGCCCGCAGGCGGGCGCGGGTGCCCTCGAAGCCCTCGACGGCGCACGGGCCGTGGTTGGTCCACACGACGTTGGCCAGCTGGCCGAAGAGCCCGTCGAGGTTGATCGAGTTGGGCCGGACCAGGCGGTGGGAGAGCAGGTGCAGGCGCAGGTAGCCGTCGGACGCGCCCCGGGGTGCGGCATCGAGGTCGATGCCCACCGTGACGACCTCGGTCCGTACCCGGCGCGCGCTGTCCTCGCCGACGAGCGCGAGCAGCTCCTCGGGCGGCGTCGCCCCGTCGGGGGCCTCACCCAGGGCCGGGCTCGGGTACCACGTGTCGAGCACGGTCCCGTCGGTGGTCACGGTGGCCACTCCATGGGCCCAGGCAGCACGCGTCGTCGTCATGGCTGAATCCTACGTACCTCCCCGGTGCGAAGTGCTGCAGGCTCTACCTCGTTGAGCCAGCAGCATGACGTGGTGCTGCTGGCACTACGAACCCGAGCCTGCAGCACTTCGTGGGGGAAGGGGGAGATTAGGGTGGCGATCATGCCGAGCCTGGACCTCACCGCGGATGTCGTGACCCTGACCCAGCAGTTGTGCGACATCGAGTCCGTCAGCCGGGACGAAGGGAGGATCGCCGACGCCATCGAGGCGGCTCTCGAGTCGCTGACGCACCTGACGGTCACCCGCCGGGGTCACACGATCGTCGCGCGCACCGATCTCGGCCGTGACGAGCGGGTCGTGCTGGCGGGCCACATCGACACCGTGCCCCTGACGACCGACCCGAAGAATCTGCCGGTCCGACGCGAGAGCGTGGGCGGCGAGGACGTCCTCTGGGGGCGCGGCACCGTCGACATGAAGGGTGGTGTCGCCGTCCAGCTGAAGGCCGCGCTGTTGCCGCAGCCGAGCCGGGACATCACCTTCCTCTTCTACGAGGCGGAGGAGATCGACGCCGTCTACAACGGTCTCGCGCTGCTCGCCGAGTCCGACCCGGACCTGCTCGCCGCCGACTTCGCCGTGCTCCTCGAGCCGACGAACGCCGCCGTCGAGGGCGGGTGCAAGGGGACCATGCGCGTGGAGGTGCAGCTCAAGGGCATCGCCGCGCACTCGGCTCGCCCGTGGAACGGCCACAACGCCATCCACGACGCCCACGAGGTCCTCGCTGCCCTGGCCGCCCACGACGAGCAGACCGTCCACGTCGACGGTCTCGACTACCACGAGGCACTCCAAGCGGTGGGGATCACCGGCGGAATCGCCGGCAACGTCATCCCGGACAGCTGCACCGTGCTCATCAACTACCGTTTCGCCCCGGACAAGGACGCGCAGGCCGCGCTCGCGTACGTCCAGACGGTCCTGCCGGGGCGGGAGCTGCACGTGCGTGACCTGGCCGAGGGGGCCCGTCCCGGGCTGGACCTGCCTGCCGCGCAGTCCTTCGTCGCCGCGCTCGACGTGCCCGTGGGGCCCAAGGAGGGGTGGACGGACGTCGCCCGCTTCTCCGCGCTGGGCATCCCCGCGGTCAACTTCGGACCCGGTGACCCCAACCTCGCCCACCACGACGAGGAGCGCTGCCCGGTCGAGCAGATCGTCGCGTCGCAGGACGCCCTGCTCCGGTGGCTCGCGTAGTGTCGCGGCCGTGACACCTCAGGGCAAGAGCGAGCGCTGGTACCACCGGGGGCCCGTCCTCATGCGGGGGCGGCAGGTGCCGAAGACCACCACCGACCAGCGGCTGCTCGACGATCGTGGCCGCGCCGACTGGCTGCACACCGACCCGTGGCGCGTCCTGCGCATCCAGGCGGAGTTCGTGGAGGGCTTCGGTGCCCTCGCGGAGCTCGGCCCCGCGGTGAGCATCTTCGGCAGCGCACGCACTCCCGCCGACTCCCCGTGGTACGCGAAGGGGGTCGAGCTCGGCCGGCTCGCTGCGGAGGCCGGCTTCTCCGTGATCACCGGTGGCGGACCCGGGACCATGGAGGCCGCCAACCGCGGCGCCCGCGAGGGTGGGGCGACGTCCGTCGGCCTCGGCATCGAGCTGCCCTTCGAGGCGGGCTTGAACCCCTACGTCGACCTGGGCATCAACTTCCGCTACTTCTTCGCCCGCAAGACGATGTTCGTCAAGTACAGCGAGGGCTTCCTCGTCCTGCCGGGCGGCTACGGCACGCTCGACGAGGTCTTCGAGGCGGTCACCCTCGCGCAGACGGGCAAGGTCACCAGCTTCCCGATCGTGCTCATCGGGGTCGACTACTGGACCGGACTGCTCGACTGGCTGCGCCACTCCGTCGAGGCCGGCGGCATGATCAGTGACGGCGACATCGATCGACTCGTCCTCACCGACGACCTCGCGGCCGCCGTGCGCCACCTCAAGGACGGCGCCGGTCGGGTCGCCCCCGACGAGACGAACCCGGAATGATCTGGGTCCTGCTCATCCTGGTGGCCGTGCTCGTGGTCGTCGCGACGGCCGCGGTCGTCGCCGGGCGCTTCACCCCTGATCCCATGGCCGATCCGGTCACCTCGACGCCGCACCACGGGCTGCCCGCGGGTACGGTGCGAGCCGGCGATGTCGCGGACGTCACCTTCGACACCGCCCTGCGGGGCTACCGGATGGACCAGGTGGACGACGTCATCGATCGTCTCCAGCAGCGCATCGCCGAGCTGGAGGGCGAGGGCCGGGACCCCCTTCGCCCTGATTAGGCCTCGTGCGGCGGCGGGGTGGATAATGGTGCCCAGCGTCGACGCGAGGGCGTCGAGTGGTCGGCGGTGTGCCGACCACGTATGAATTCGAAGGGAACGCACATGGCGGCAATGAAGCCACGTACCGGGGATGGTCCGCTCGAGGTCGTCAAGGAGGGTCGCGGCATCGTCCTGCGCATGCCCCTGGAGGGTGGCGGGCGCCTCGTCGTCGAGATGAAGCCCGATGAGGTTCTCGAGCTCGGCGAGGCCATCGACAACTGCGACGGCCTGAAGAAGTAGTTCCCGGGAATGAGCCCCGGACCCGATCGGGTCCGGGGCACAGCCGTGTCCGGCCGTTCGGATGATGACACGGGGCTGCCCTGCGGCAGCGGCACTGGTTACGGTGCCCGGATACCGCTGAGAGTGGTCCACGCAGCCGAGGGGACAACGATGAACGCTGGATACGGACTCACCGTCCGTTGGTCACTGACCGAGGCGCCGGAGGGAGTGGCCGACGAGCTGCGCGAGTACGTCGTCGGGACTTCGATGGCCAACTTCATGTTCCTGGACGGGCTGGCCTTCAAGACGTGGCGCATGCGCGAGGGTGAGTGGTTCGAGGGGACCTACATCTTCCAGGCCGCCAAGGACCGGGACGAGTTCTGCGCCGACTTCACCGCCACGGCCGCCGACTCGGCCGGAAGCAGGATCGTCGGCTCGGCTCCGATCGAGATCCAGCCCTTCGAGGTGGTGGCCATCGCGGAGGGCCCGGCCCAGTTCCGCCGAGGGCCCGGACCCGGTACCGCCTGAGTCGAGGACCCCACCCGCAGCGTGTCCCGGGGGGTCGTGGCGGCGCCAGCCGCTCAGCGGCCCCGGGTTCCCGTGTGTCGCTTGACGGCGGCGAGCATGCCGTCCCCCACGGGCAGCAGGCTGGGGACGAGCCGCTCGTCGTCCCGCAGTTGCTTGCCCAGGTCCCGCAGCAGGCTCGTCGTCGTGTCACGCACGGCCGGGTCGGCGACCTTGTCGTGCCAGAGCATGTTGTCGATGGCCATGACCCCGCCCGGACGCAGCAGTCGGATGGCGTGCTCGACGTAGTCGGGGTAGCCCTCCTTGTCTGCGTCGATGTGGACCAGGTCGTAGGCGTTGTCGTTCATCCGCGGCAGCACGTCCAGGGCGCGACCGGTGATGACGCGGGTGCGCTGGCCGACGATCCCGGCGGCGGCAAAGGACTTCTTGGCTCGTGCAGCGTTCTCCGGCTCGAGCTCGATCGTCGTCAGCACGCCGTCCGCCGGCATCCCGGCGAGCAGCCACAGCCCCGAGGTCCCCGCACCGGTCCCGATCTCGACGACGTTCTGCGCCTGCGAGGCGGCTGCCAGCAGGCGAAGGGCGGCACCGCCACCGGTGCCGATCGGCGGTGCCCCGAGTTCCGTGCCGGCATGACGGGCAGCCTCGACGACGTCGTCCTCGGGGACGAACTGCTCGGCGTAGGCGTGGCTGGTCAGCTGGGCGGCGGTCATGGGAGTCCACCCTAGTCCGGTTCGACCGGGCCCATCGTCCGCGCAGTCACATCACAGCCTTCTGTCAGGTTCGACCGTGACGATGGGTCGGTGACCTTCGATGCCGAGACCGCTGCCAGCGCCGGGGACGAGTGGGTCCAGCCCACGTGGAGCGAGGTGGTCGAGGATCACGGGGACCGGGTCTACCGGCTGGCCTACCGGTTGACGGGTGACGTCCATGACGCGGAGGACCTGACGCACGACGTCTTCATCAGGGTCTTCCGTTCGCTCGACGGCTTCGTACCGGGCACCTTCGAGGGGTGGTTGCACCGGATCACGACCAACCTCTTCCTCGACAAGGCACGCCGCAGGCAGCGTCTGCGCTTCGACTCGCTCACCGACGACTTCGCCGCGCTCCTGCACAGCGGCACGGCGACCCCGGAGCAGGTGGTGCTCCACGGCCGTCTCGATGCGGACATCCAGCGTGCGCTGGACGCACTGCCGCCGCAGTTCCGCGCCGCCGTCGTGCTCTGCGACGTGGAGGGTCTGAGTTACGAGGAGGTCGCCGAGACCCTCGACATCAAGCTCGGGACCGTCCGCTCACGCATCCACCGGGGCCGGGCCATGCTCCGTGACAGCCTGCGCCACCGCGAGCCGAGCACGACTCGCGCCCCGCGCACGGAGCCCCGCCGGCGTGGGGGGTCGGGCTTCCCGCTCGCGCGCCCGGTGACCGGGACCTTGTGACCGACAAGGCACAATCATCTGCATGAGCTCTCCGCACCAGGGTGACGAGCCGACCCCACCGGACGACAGCACGGCACCGCTGCCGTCGAGCCCGTACCTGCCCTACGACTCGATCGGGCCGGACCCGTCCGGCGGCGAGAGCCACGGCTCGCAGAGCTACGACGGCCAGCAGGGTCAGTACGACCAGGGTCAGTACGACCAGGGCCACTACGCCCAGCAGGGCCAGTACGCCCAGCAGGGCCAGTACGACCAGCAGGGCCAGTACGCCCAGCCGGGCCAGTACGCCCAGCCGGGCCAGTACGCCCAGCAGGGCCAGTACTACGGCTATGCCCAGCAGTCCCACCCGACGCAGGGACACCCGTACCCGACCGGATCGGGGACACCCCCTGTGGCGTCCGGGCGACGACGCGGTCCGGGATGGTTCGGTGCGGGTGCGTTGGCCCTGGCCGCCGCCCTGATCGCCGGCACGATCGGTGGGATCGGTGGTGGGCTGGTCACCGACCTGCGTGACGACAGTGGTGGTGGACCCACGATCGTCCAGCGTGACGGGAACCCGGGTGAGCGTCCCGAGGGCTCGGTCGCCGCGATCGCCGCCGACGCCGTCCCCAGCGTGGTGACCGTCCGCGTCAACGGATCCGGCGGGTCCGGGACCGGGTCGGGTTGGGTCTACGACGACCAGGGGCACATCGTCACCAACAACCACGTCGTCGAGGCGGCCGGCAGCTCCGGCAAGGTGCGGATCGAGCTCAGCGACGGTAGCCGTCGCGGCGCCGAGCTGGTCGGCCGGGACTCCGCCTACGACCTGGCGGTGCTCAAGGTCGACCCCAAGGGTCTGGAGCCGATCGCGATCGGTAGCTCGGACGAGGTCGTCGTCGGTGACGAGGTGGTCGCCGTCGGATCACCCCTCGGCCTCGGCTCCACCGTCACCGCAGGCATCGTCTCCGCGCTGGAGCGGCCCGTGGCCGCCGGCGAGAGCGGCGACGAGTCCTACATCTCCGCGATCCAGACCGATACGGCGATCAACCCCGGCAACTCCGGCGGACCACTGCTCAACGGCGCCGGCAACGTGATCGGGGTCAACACCGCCATCGCCCAGATCCCGGGCCAGATGTCGGCCTCCGGCTCGATCGGCCTCGGCTTCGCCATTCCGTCCGACGTCGTCGTGCGCACCGTCGACCAGCTCATCAGGACCGGCCAGGCGAAGCACCCGATCATCGGCGTCTCCCTCGATCGGCGCTGGGAGGGCGAGGGCGCCAAGGTCATCGAGGAGGATGACATGCCCGGCGACCAGCCCTCGGTCGTCCCGGGTGGGCCGGCCGACAAGGCAGGGATCGAGCCCGGTGACGTCATCGTCGAGATGGATGGCCGTCGGATCAGCGATCTCGACCAGCTGGTCGTGCGCATCCGCGCCCAGGCCGTGGGGGATAAGGTCACACTCACGGTCCTGCGCGACGGCGACGAGCGCGAGATCACGATGACGCTCGAAGCTGCGGAGGAGAACTAGTCGATGCCAGTCAACGGCTGGGAGTTCGTCCTCCTCATCGTCCTGGCCTTCATCATCCTCGGACCCCAGCGGATGCCCGAGTACGCGGCGAAGCTCGCGCGCTTCGTCGTGCAGCTGCGGCGCATGGCCAATGACGCCAAGGTCCAGCTGAAGGACCAGATGGGCCCGGAGTACGAGGACCTCGACTGGCGTCAGTACGACCCGCGGCAGTACGACCCGCGACGCATCGTCAAGCAGGCACTGATGGAGCCCCTCGAGGATGCCTTCAGCCTCGAGGACAAGCCCGCGTCGACGAGCGCCGCAGCCACGCAGGACACGGCCGACGCGACTGACGCGACGGACACACTGACGACGACGCCGGATGGGGTTCCCTGGGACCCCGAGGCGACCTGAGCCGGCCTGAACCGACCCGCCCGACGAAGTGCTGCCGGCTGCAGTTGGTATTGCCAGCACCACGACGTGCTGCGGCTGACCATACGAACTAGAGCCAGCAGCAGTTCGTTTCCCGGGGCGGCGGCGGACGCGAAGGGGGCCGACCCGCCGCGTGGCAGGTCGGCCCCCTTCGTCAGTGCGCGGGCTCAGCTCCCCGTCGGGGTGAGCCCCAGGCTGCGGCCGGCCAGACCACGCGAGCGTGAGGCGATCCCGCGGGCGATGCCGCGCAGGGCGACGGCCGCAGGGCCGTCCGGGTTGGACGTGACGACGGGCGAGCCGTGGTCGGAGCCCTCGCGCAGCGAGACGTCCAGCGGGATCTGGCCGAGCAGCGGGACGTCGGCACCGACGGTGCGGGTGAGCGAGTCGGCGACCGACTGGCCGCCACCGGAGCCGAAGAGCTCCTGACGGCTGCCGTCGGGCAGCTCGAGCCAGGACATGTTCTCGATGACACCGACCAGGCGCTGGTGCGTCTGCATGGCGATCGAGCCGGCCCGCTCGGCGACCTCCGCGGCGGCCTGCTGCGGTGTGGTCACCACGAGCAACTCGCTGTTGGGGATCAGCTGCGCGACGGAGATCGCGATGTCACCGGTGCCCGGGGGCAGGTCGAGCAGCAGCACGTCGAGGTCGCCCCAGAAGACGTCACCGAGGAACTGCTGCAGCGCGCGGTGCAGCATCGGGCCGCGCCAGACCACCGGCTGGTTGCCGGGGACGAACATGCCGATCGAGATGACCTTCACCTCGGAGGCGATCGGCGGCAGGATCATGTCATCCACCTGCGTCGGCGGGTGGGTCACGCCGAGCATGCGCGGGATGGAGAAGCCGTAGATGTCGGCGTCGACGACCCCGACCTTCAGCCCCTCGGCCGCGAGCGACGCCGCGAGGTTGGCGGTGATGGAGGACTTGCCGACGCCGCCCTTGCCGGAGGCGATCGCGTAGACACGCGTGAGCGAGCCCGGCTTGGCGAAGGGGATCTCCTTCTCCGCCTGGCCACCGCGCAGGTGGTTCTTCAGCTCCGCGCGCTGCTCGTCGTTCATCACACCGAGGGTGACCTTGACGTCGGTGACGCCCTCGATGGTCTTCATCGCCGCGGTGGTGTCGTTGGTCAGGGTGTCCTTGAGGGGGCACCCCGAGATGGTGAGCAGGATCGTGACCGTGGCCAGCCCGTCGGCGTCGACGGCCGCGGATTCGACCATGCCCAGCTCGGTGATGGGCCGGCGGATCTCGGGGTCCTGGACGGTGCTCAGCGCGTCACGCAGCTGCTCGTCGGTGATCGTGGGGTGGGGGGCCATGTCTCCATGGTAGGTCCGGGATCCGGTCCGGTGGACCTGGGTCCGTTCACCGACGGCGTGGGGCGACCACCGGCGTCGGGGCCCGCTCACCAGCGGGGGCCGGGGCCATCCGTCGTCTCGTCCTCGTCCGCGGCACCCTCGCGCTGGCGCACCTCGAGACCCTTGGTCTCCATCTCCTCGAGGAGGTCGCGCAGCTCGCTGCGCAGGAAGTCTCGGGTGGCGGTGTCGCGCAGGGCGATGCGCAGCGCGGCCACCTCACGAGTGAGGTACTCGGTGTCGGCGAGGGCCCGTTCTGCCTGTACCCGGTCCTGCTCGAGGGCCACACGGTCACGGTCGTCCTGTCGGTTCTGCGCCAGCAGGATCAGCGGGGCGGCGTAGGAGGCCTGCAGCGACAGGATGAGCGTGAGCAGGGTGTAGTTCAGCGCCCGCGGGTCGAACTGTGCCGACTCGGGCGCGAAGGTGTTCCACGCCAACCAGACGACGACGAAGACCGACATCCAGATCAGGAAGCGCGGCGTGCCCATGAAACGGGCGAACTTCTCCGACACCACACCGAAGGCCTCGTTCGACATCCCGGACGGGCGGCGAATCAGCTGACGTCGCACCTCCTGGGGGGTGTCGACGCGACTGGTGGACGCGGAGCGGCGGTCAGGACTCATCGCTCACCTCGTGTCGCTCCTCGCGCCAGTCGTCGGGGAGGATGTGGTCGAGCACGTCGTCGACGGTCACGGCTCCGAGCAGCTGCTCCTGCTCGTCCACGACGGGGGCGGAGACCAGGTTGTAGGTCGCCAGGGTGCGGGTCACCCGACCAAGGGGCTCCTCCGGGCGAAGGGGGTCGATCGCCTTGTCGAGGTAGCGCCCGATGCTCTCGTGCGGGGGCTCGCGAAGCAGGCGCTGGATGTGGATCATCCCCAGGTACTTTCCCGTCGGGGTCTCCAGGGGCGGGCGGCAGACGTAGACGGTCGCGGCCAGCGCCGCGGTGATCTCCTCCCGGCGCACGACGGCGAGTGCCTCGGCGACGGTGTCCTCGGGGGCGAGGATCACCGGGTCGGTCGTCATCAGACCACCGGCGGTGTTCTCGTCGTAGCTGAGCAGCCGACGCAGCGGCTCGGCGTCGTCGGGCTTCATCAGCTGCAGCAGCGTCTCGGCCCGCTCGGGTGGCAGGGCCGAGAGCAGGTCGGCGGCGTCGTCGGGGTCCATGGCCTCGAGGACGTCCGCGGCCCGGGCCTGGGTGAGGGTGCCCATGATCGCGACCTGGTCGTCCTCGCCGAGCTCCTGGAGGATGTCGGCCAGCCGGTCGTTGCCGAGGGCGGCGACGACGGCGTCCTGACGATCCGGCGCCAGGTCGGAGATGACCTCGGCGACGTCGGCGACCTTGAGGTCGGCGATCGACTCGAGGAGCTTGACGGCCGAGTGCTCGGCGGCACTCGCCTTGGCGGACAGGCCGGTCACGTCCTCGACGGGGACGGTGAAGGTCTCCCCACGGCGCCGCACCAGCAGACCGCGCCGGGACTTGCGGCCCCCGCGGACGAAGACCTTGGTCACCGACCACGTACGGTTCGGGGCCTGCTCGATGCCCACGTCCTCGACGGTCGCCTCGACCTGCCCGTCGTCGGTGCGCACGGTCACCGGTCGCTCGAGGAGATCGGCGAGCACGAGGGACTCCGTCGCGCGCTTCTCGAAGCGACGCATGTTGACCAGACCCGTCGTGATGACCTGACCACCCTCGACGGAGGTCACTCGCGTCATCGGCACGAAGACCCGCCGTCGGCCGGGCACCTCGACGACCAGGCCGATGGCCCGCGGGCGGCGCGAGGCGGAGAAGGTGATGACGACGTCGCGCACCCGCCCCACCTGGTCACCCAGGGGGTCGAAGACGTTGAGGCTCGCCAGACGGGCGACGAAGAACCGGGAGGGAGCGCTCACGGTTCCCCAGACTAATGGGCCACCGGCCCGAGGCTGCGAGGCCGGCAGGCGAGTCCGCGACCCACCCCCTGCGCAACTGCTCAGGCTCGTGCGGAACGTCGGGTGCGGGCGCGCCCACCCAGGTGCCATGGACGACGGGGGCGGGTGCCCCCTTCGCCCGTCGTGATCGGGGCGTCCACCCGGACGGTGGAGTCCGCGCCCGGCATCCCGGGCGCCTGCAGGGGCGCGCCGTACGGCGCCAGCGACCACAGCGTCGTCCCGGTGCGCCACTGCTCGAGGAGGTCCTGCGGGGCGTTGAGGCGCTCGCCGAGAAGGGAGCCGGCAGCCGACTCCCACAGCGGGTTGCCGGGATCGATCGATCGGGCCCGCGCACGCAGGGTGAGCAGGCGGCCACCGCTGCCCTTGCTGCGCAGGATCAGCTCAACCTCCTCGGGCAGGGGGCCGAGGTCGACCTCCGGGCCGCCCGAGGCGAGGAGCACGTGGTCGGCGAGTTCGTCGTCCCCGGTGGCGAACCACGTGGCCCGGTCGCGTCCGCCCGTCCGCAGCCACAGCACCGTGGACTTGTTCAGCGCCTCGGTGGTCAGGGCGGAGAGGTCGACCTCGCTCATGGGCCAACCATAGGCGGCCCCCGTGATCTGGGTCATGAGCCGCACGAGGGTCGCGCTGCTAGGTTGCGGGCGATACCCCTTGCCGTCTTCCGAGAGGACTCGAGCCACCCCATGCGCAGTGCCAAGGACTTCTTCGCCCCCCTCGCGGTGGGCGCCCCCACGCCCGTGACCGAGGTGCCGGCCCGACCCAGCCGGATGATCCACTTCTTCGACCCGAGCAACCCGAAGATGGCCGCGAAGGTGCCGGACATGGTCGGTGTCTCCGACGTGCTCCTGGGCAACCTCGAGGACGCCGTCGTGGCCGACAAGAAGGAGGCCGCCCGCGAGGGTCTGGTCCAGATCGCCAAGGACGTCGACTTCGGCGAGCACACCCAGCTGTGGACCCGGATCAACTCCCTCGACAGCCCGTGGGTCCTCGACGACCTCACCCGCCTGGTCACCGAGGTCGGCGACCAGCTCGACGTCATCATGGTCCCCAAGGTCCAGGGCCCCGAGGACATCCACTACATCGACCGCATCCTCGCCCAGCTCGAGGCGAAGGGGGGCGTGCAGCGCCCGATCCTCGTCCACGCGATCCTCGAGACCGCGCGCGGGATGGCCAACGTCGAGGAGATCGCCGGCGCCTCACCGCGCATGCAGGGCATCTCGCTCGGCCCGGCCGACCTCGCCGCGGACCGCCGGATGAAGACCACCCGCGTCGGTGGTGGCCACCCCGGCTACCTGGTGCGCCAGGACCCTGCCAAGGGTCTCGACGGCGCCCCCGACTACACGGGGGAGCGCTCGGTGTTCCAGCAGGACCTGTGGCACTACACCATCGCCCGCATGGTCGACGCGTGCGCGATGCACGGCATCTTCCCGTTCTACGGGCCCTTCGGTGACATCAAGGACACCGTCGCCTGCGAGGACCAGTTCCGCAACGCCTTCCTCCTGGGCTGCGTCGGCGCCTGGAGCCTGCACCCGGTGCAGATCGAGATCGCCAAGAAGGTCTTCAGCCCCACCGCGGAGGACGTCGCGCACGCCCGTCGCGTCAAGGAGGCCATGCCCGACGGCCGCGGCGCCGTGATGATCGACGGCAAGATGGAGGACGACGCCTCCTTCAAGCAGTGCATGGTCGTCCTCGAGCTCGCGGAGCGCCTGTCGGCGAACGACCCCGAGCTGGCGACAATGTACGAGGAGGCCTGATCATGAGCGAGTACACCCCCCGCCGCTCGGTGCTGTACATGCCCGGCTCCAACGCCCGTGCGCTGGAGAAGGCCAAGACCCTGCCCGTCGATGCGCTCATCCTCGACCTCGAGGACGCGGTCGGCCCGGACGACAAGCCTGCCGCCCGCGAGGCCGCCTGTGCCGCCGTGGCCTCCGGCGAGTACGGCGACCGCGAGCTGACCATCCGCGTCAACGGCATCGGCACCCAGTGGCACGATGCGGACATCGCGGCCGCGTCCGCGGCCGGCCCCGCCGGCATCGTCGTGCCCAAGGTGAACACCGCCGACGAGGTGCGCGGGCTCGTCGCCGCCATGGAGTCCGCGGGCGCCCCGGAGCACACGAAGCTGTGGGCGATGATCGAGACGCCCGCCGCGATCTTCACCATCCGCGAGATCGCGCAGGCCTCCGACCGGCTCGCCGTCTTCGTCATGGGCACCAACGACCTTGTCAAGGAGCTGCAGGCCGACCACGTGCCCGGTCGCGGACCACTGATGACCTCGCTGTCGTGGGCGCTGCTCGCCGCACGCGAGGCGGGCATCGCCGTGCTCGACGGTGTCTACAACGCGGTCAAGGACATCGAGGGCTTCACGGCCGAGTGCGAGCAGGGCCGTGACATGGGTTTCGACGGCAAGACGCTGATCCACCCCGGGCAGGTGGAGGTGTGCAACTCGACCTTCGCGCCGAGCGAGGACGCGGTCGCGGAGGCCAAGGGCATCCTGGCCGCCTGGGAGGAGGGCGCCGGCACCGGTGTCGTCACCCACAACGGCAAGATGATCGAGAACCTCCACGTGGAGATCGCCCGCCGGGTGCTGTCCACCCACGAGGCGATCCTCGCCCGGTCCTGACCGACCGGCCCGGACGAAGGGGGTGACCCGGCCGACTCGGCCGGGTCACCCCCTTCGTCGCAGCGTGTCAGGTGTCAGCTGGGGTTGAGTTGTCCCGTCGCTCCTCCGCCTCGACGTGCTGCTCGGTGGTGGAGCCGTCGACGGCGGCATTGGGGCCGGCCTTGCGTTGCGCGGCCGCGCGCAGCCCGGCGTACGGTGGCGGCTCCGCCACCCTCAGCCGCTGGAAGTCCTCACTGCGCACGGACATGGACAGGCCGATGGCCATGAGGATGAGCACGATGCAGAACGGCAGCCCGGCCACGATCGACGCGGTCTGCAGCGCCGACAGCGCACTCGTGCCGGAGACGGCGCCGACGATGAGCAGGACCGCCGCGACCAGGCCCTCCAGGACGGCCCAGAACAAGCGCTGCTGCCACTTCGGGTTCGGGTCGCCGCCATTGGTCAGGATGTCGACCACCAGCGAGCCGGAGTCCGAGGAGGTGGCGAAGAAGAGCACCACCACCAGGATCGCGACGACCGAGGCGATGGTCGCGACGAAGCCGGCGACCGGCAGTTGCTCCAGGAGCACGTAGATGCTCTTCTCCGGCGCGGCGTCGGCCAGCGGGTTGTCCGAGTTGGACAGCAGCGCGTCGAGCGCGGAGTTGCCGAAGATCGTCAGCCACACCATCGAGGCGCCGACCGGCGCGAAGAGGGCGCCGGCGATGAACGAGCGCAACGTTCGGCCGTAGGAGATCCGGGCCAGGAACATCCCGACGAAGGGGGACCAGGAGATCCACCAGCCCCAGTAGAACAGCGTCCAGCTGGCCTGCCAGGACTGCGCCTGCTCGCCCCCGTTGGGGAAGGTCTCGAAACTCAGCATCGGCAGCTCCTGGACGTAGGAGCCGACGTTGGTGGCCAGGACGTTGATCAGGTCGCGGGTCGGGCCGAAGACGAACACGAACAACATCAGCGCCAGCGCCAGCCACAGGTTGGCCAGCGAGAGGTTGCGGATGCCCTTGTCGATCCCGAGCATCACCGAAGTGACCGCCACCGCGGTGATGGCCAGGATGATGATGACCTGCACGAAGGTGGTGTTGGGCACCCCGAAGAGCGTGTTCAGGCCCGCGCCGACCTGCTGGCCACCGATGCCCAGTGACGTCGCCAGCCCGAACAGCGTGCCGAAGACGGCGAGGACGTCCACCAGCGCACCGGGCCACCGGTAGATCCGGTCGCCGATGAGCGGGTACAGCGCCGCGGCCGGGCGCAACGGCAGGCCACGGCGAAAGGAGAAGTACCCCAGGGCCGAGCCCAGGACGATGTAGATCGCCCAGGGGTGCAGGCCCCAGTGGTAGAAGGTGTACATCATCGCGTTGCGCGCGGCCTCGGGCGTGCCGCCCTCACCGGTCGGCGGGGTCAGGAAGTGCGTGACCGGCTCGCTGACGGCATAGAAGACCAGGCCGATACCCATTCCCGCGGTGAACAGCATCGCGAACCACGACAGGTTGCCGTACTCGGGCGTGGAGTCGTTCGGGCCGAGCCGGATGCTGCCGTAGCGGCTGAGCATCAGGTAGAGGACGAAGATCACGAACACCGAGGCGCTGAAGATGTAGAGCCACTCGAAGTTCGAGGTGATCTCGTCGTTGACCGCCCCCGCCACCGACGACACGTTCGACGGTGCGATCACGCCCCACGCCAGGAACGCGAGCACGACGACGGCCGCGCCGATGAAGACCGGGGGATTGGTGTGCTGCTTCAGGTACTCACGCATCGTGCGCCTCCTCGATCGTGAACGAGGTGGTCACGGCCCTGTCCCGTCGAGGGCTGGTGTCACAACACGAGCCGCTGGCCAGACGTTCTGGTCCTTTCAGAGTTGCACGACGGCGGCGATCGGACAACGGCTCCCACCCGGTTCGTGGACGGCGGGGCCGCACTCGTCATCCTTTCGTGACCGCGGGCGCGCAACCGTGGGGGGTGTCTGCGGCGTCTGGGTCAGTGAGGGACGAGCCGCAGGGGGGCTCGTCCACGACCGAGGGGGAAGTGCGATGACCACCTACCGGGCACGTCACACGAGCGACGCGGTGGTGGCCTCGTCGCAGCGCCGACTGCTGCTGCGCGGGGGAGTGACCACCGCAGGGCTCACCGGGCTCTGGGCGCTGGGCGCCCCGCCGGCCCTCGCGGCCACGAACCACCCGACGCTCCGGCGGGGCAGTCGGGGTTCGGCCGTCAAGCAGTTGCAGCGCACCATGCGCGCCCGCGGGTACTGGCACACGGGCAGCGACGGTGTCTACGGGCAGACCACCGCGCAGGCCGTCATGGCCGTGCAGAAGGTCCACGGCCTGACCCGGGACGGCATCTGCGGGCCGAGCACCTGGTCGGTCATCGACCGGTTGAGCCGACCGCGCGGGCGCACCAGCAGCGGGACGGTCATGGAGGTCGACCTGTCCAAGCAGGTCATCATCTTCGTCGTCTCGGGACGCACCCGGTGGGTCCTCAACACCAGCACGGGCAAGGCCGGTTGGCGGACGCCACGTGGACGCTTCCGGATCTTCCGCACGGTCAACCGGATGGACTACGGCCCGCTCGGTGCACTCTGGCGGCCCAGGTACTTCAACGGTGGCATCGCGATCCACGGCTCCGGGTCCATCCCCGGCTACCCGGCCTCGCACGGCTGCACGCGCGTGTCCAATGCCGCGATGAACTACGTCTGGGCCGCCGGTCTGGCCCCGGTCGGCCGCCGGGTCTGGGTGTACTGAGCCACCGGCAGGGCGAAGGGGGACGAGCAGGAGGCCTCCCCCCTCGCCCCGGTCGGCGTGGCCGAGGACACCCGTGGACGCCGTGGCGGAGAAGGCGCCCGGCTGGGATGATGGCCCGGATCCCCTGCTCACGATGCGAATGAGGTTAAGACGCGCATGTCCCGACTGCAGACGACCGACGGACTGACCGAGGAGCAGCAGGACCTGCTCAAGCTCGTCAAGGAGTTCGTCGACGAGCAGATCATCCCGGTGGCCCAGGAGCTGGAGCACGCGGATGAGTACCCGCAGACCATCGTCGACCAGATGAAGGAGATGGGGATCTTCGGCCTGATGATCCCCGAGGAGTTCGGTGGTCTCGGCGAGTCCCTGCTGACCTACGCGTTGTGCGTCGAGGAGATCGCGCGTGGCTGGATGCCCGTCTCCGGCATCATCAACACCCACTTCATCGTCGCGTGGATGATCCTCAAGCACGGCACCGACGAGCAGAAGCAGCGTTACCTGCCGAAGATGGCCACGGGTGAGATCCGCGGCGCCTTCTCGATGAGCGAGCCCGCGCTCGGCTCGGACGTCGCCGGCATCAAGACCAAGGCGGTCCGGGGTGACGGCGAGGAGTGGACGATCAACGGCCAGAAGATGTGGCTGACCAACGGTGGCTCCGCCAACCTCGTCGCCGTCCTGTGCCGGACCGACCTCGGCGCGGACACCCCGCACAAGAACATGTCGACCTTCCTCATCGACAAGACCGAGGGCTTCGGTGAGACCGCGCAGGGCGTGACCATCCCCGGCAAGATCGAGAAGATGGGCTACAAGGGCGTCGACACCACGGAGATGATCTTCCAGGACCACAGGACCACGACCGCCCAGCTGCTCGGTGGCGAGCCCGGCAAGGGCTTCTACCAGATGATGGACGGCGTCGAGGTCGGCCGCGTCAACGTCGCCTCGCGCGCCTGCGGGCTGATGATGCGCGCCTTCGAGCTGGGTATCGACTACGCGCAGCAGCGGGAGACCTTCGGCAAGAAGATCGTCGACCACCAGGGCATCCTCTTCCGCATCGCCGACATGGCCGCCAAGGTCGAGGCCGGCCACCAGCTGATGGTCAAGGCCGCCCGCCTGAAGGACAAGGGCGAGCGCAACGACCTCGAGGCCGGCATCGCGAAGTACATGGCCGCCGAGTACTGCGCCGACGTCGTCGAGCAGTCCTTCCGCATCCACGGCGGCTTCGGCTACACCAAGGAGTACGAGATCGAGCGCCTCTACCGCGAGGCGCCGATGCTGCTCATCGGTGAGGGCACCGCCGAGATCCAGAAGATGATCATCGGCAAGAGCATCCTGAAGGACTACCCGGCGAGGGGCTGAGTCCGTCCGGGCGAAGGGGGTGGCTGCGGCCACCCCCTTCGTCCCTGTCCGGGGCCCTGCCGCGAAGTGGGACAATGGGGTCATGAGTACGCAGCCGCACATGGCCGCCCGGATGGAAGACCACCTCGGGCTGCGCTTCCCGATGTCCTTGGTCACCTACGACACCTATGCCGAAGCGCAGCGTGCTGTCGACTTCCTTGCCGACAACGAGTTCCCGGTCGAGGACGTCATGATCGTCGGCACCGACCTCAAGCAGATCGAGCGTGTCCGCGGGCGCCTGACCACCGGCAAGGTGCTCCTCGGCGGGCTGCTGTCCGGCCTGTGGATCGGTGTCTTCGTCGGCCTCGTCTTCGCGATGTTCGAGGGCGGCGAGGGCATCGTCCAGCGGCTGGTCTCCACGGTCCTCATCGGTGCCGTCTTCGGCCTCGTGTGGGCCTGGCTGGGGTATCGCTCCACCGGTGGGCAGCGCGACTTCACCTCGATCAGTCAGGTCGTCGCCTCCCGGTACGAGGTGCTCACCGAGCACAAGCACGTCCAGTCAGCCCGCGAGCTGCTCGCCGAGCTCGACCCGATGCGCGCCGCCCAGGAGCAGGTGCGTCAGCGGCAGGAGCAGGCCCGCGCGGAGCAGGAGCGCATGGACCGTGGGCAGAGCGAGCAGCCCGGCTGACCCGGCCGTGGCCAGATCCGGTATCTGCGGCTAGCGTCGAGGGTGTGACCATCCTGTCCGACCTTGCCGCCCTCGACGAGACCTCCTTCGACTCCGTGCTCTGCGTCGTCGCCCACCCCGACGACATCGAGTACGGCATGGCTGCGGCCGTTGCCGCCTGGACGACGGCCGGCAAGACGGTGCGCTACTTCCTGCTCACCCGCGGTGAGGCCGGGATCGACACGATGGACCCGGGTGACGCCGCCCCCGCGCGCGCCGACGAGGAGCGTGCCAGTGCCGCCGTCGTCGGGGTCGACTCGGTGGAGTTCGGCGACCACCACGACGGGATCATCGAGTACGGGCTGCGGCTGCGGCGCGACATCGCCGCTGCCATCCGCCGTGCCCGGCCCGACCTGGTCATCACGGCCAACCACCACGAGACCTGGGGGCCGGGCAACCTCAACCAGGCGGACCACCGCGCGGTCGGTCTGGCGACGCTCGATGCGACTGCCGACGCCGGCAACCGGTGGATCTTCCCGGAGCTCGTCGACGAGGGGCTCGAGCCCTGGAAGGTGTCCGCCGTCGCGGTCGCCTCCGGCCCGACGCCCAGCCACTACGTCGATGTCACGGGGCACTTCGACGATGCCGTCGAGTCCCTCGAGGAGCACCGGCTCTACAACGCCGCGTTGCCGGAGGACTTCCCGAAGCCGCCGGAGCTGCTGGAGAGCATCCTCGGCGCAGGGGCCGAGCGCGTGCGGGACCCGATGGTCAGGCACGCGCTGCTGCTGGAGGTCTTCTCGCGGTAGGCGCCGCCCTCACGCACGGGTTGTGGACATCGGGCCCGGACCCACCCGAGTCCGATGTCCACGACCGTTGCTGCGGTCGACGCGAGCGTCAGCGTCGGGGGATGAGCACCGTGTAGTCGAGGTCGAGCACGACCTCCGGCAGGTACGTGCCGTCCTCGTCCTTGTACGGGAAGTCCGCACAGGGGGTGTCCTTGGTCGCCACCGTGCGCAGCCGCAGCGCACCGACGTCGGTGCGACCGGGCAGCTCGATCGTCTCGAGCACCTCGGACCAGGCGTAGACCGTGTCTCCGGCGAAGGTCGGGTTGGCGTGCGCGCCGGCGTTGATCGCCGCGACCATCTGCCCGTTGGCCAGGCCGTTGAAGGACAGCGCGCGGGCGAGGCTGATGATGTGGCCGCCGTAGATGAGGCGACGACCGGTCCTCGACTGTGCCTGGGCGTGCTGGTTGAAGTGGACCTTGGCGGTGTTCTGGTACAGCCGCGTGGCGAGCATGTGGTCCGACTCCTCGACGGTCATGCCGTCGATGTGGTCGATGCGCTCGCCGACCTCGTAGTCCTCCCAGAGGAAGGGGCTGCCCGACAGATCCGTGTCGTACTCCCTGCCGGTCAGGTCGAACGGCACGACCAGGTCCTCGGCGGCGACCGCCCCCGGCAGGTCGGGGATGACGGTCTCCGGTGCGGGGGAGGCCGGGTCCTTCTTGTGCACCATGACCCAGCGGACGTAGTCGACGACCATCTCGCCGCGTTGGTTGACCCCGACGGAGTTGACGTGGACGACGCCGGTTTTCCCGTTGGAGTTCTCCTTCGTGCCGATGACGGTCGAGTTCGTCGTGACCGTGTCGCCGACGTGCAGCGGCGCCCCGAAGCGGCCACCGGCGTAGCCGAGGTTGGCCACGGCGTTGAGGGAGATGTCCGGGACCGACTTTCCGAAGACGAGGTGGAAGGCGAGCAGGCTGTCCACCGGCATGCGCTCGAAGCCCATGGCCTCGGCGAAGGTCGAGGCGCTCGTCGCAGCGAAGCGCGGCCCGTACAGGCCGGTGTACAGGGCGATGTCGCCATCGGTCACCGTGCGCGGCGTCGCGTGCCGGATCTCCTGACCGATCGAGAAGTCCTCGAAGTAGTTGCCGGGGACCGTCTTGGTGGACATGCGCGGGACCTTTCGTTCCGACGAAGGGGGATCCCCGCCATCTTCTCCCACCCGAAACGAACTGCTGCCAGCAGCACCTTGTTGAGTCAGCCACACCACGAGGTGGTGCTGGCCATACGAGGTGCTGCCAGCAGCAGTTCGTACGGGAGGGGCGAAGGGGAGGTCAGCGGCCCTGGACGTCGGCGATCCACGCCTCGATCTCGTCGGCGGAGTGGGGCCACTCGCCGGAGAGGTTGCGGCAGCCGTCCTGAGTGACGACGACGTCGTCCTCGAGGCGCACGCCGATCCCACGGAAGCGCTCGGGCACCTTGAGGTCGTCGGCCTTGAAGTACAGGCCCGGCTCGACGGTGAGCACCATGCCCGGGGCCAGCTCGGCGTCCATGTACTCCTCGCGGGTGGCCAGGGCGCAGTCGTGGACGTCGAGGCCGAGGTGGTGGCTGGTGCCGTGGACCATCCAGCGACGGTGGTACTGGCCGTGGTCCTTGTCGAGGGTGTCCTCGACGGAGATGCCCTCGGGCAGCAGCCCCCAGGCGTGCAGGTGCTCGGCGATGACGCGGATGGCGGCGGCATGGACGTCGGAGAACTTCGCGCCCGGCTTCACCGCGGCGATACCGGCGGCCTGCGCGGCGACGACGGCCTCGTGGATCTCACGCTGGGTGTCGGTGAACGTCCCGCTCACCGGCAGCGTGCGGGTGATGTCGGCGGTGAAGAGCGAGTCGACCTCGACCCCGGCGTCCAGCAGGATCATGTCGCCCTCGTTGATGTCGCCGGTGTTCTTGATCCAGTGCAGCGTGTTGGCGTGGTTGCCGGAGGCGCAGATCGAGTCGTAGCCGACGCCGTTGCCCTGGTGGCGGGCGTACAGACCGAAGGTTCCCTCGACCCAGCGCTCGCCGCGGCCACGCTCGGGCAGGCCCGGCAGCTCGCGGATGACCGCCTCGAAGCCGACGCGGGTGGCGTCGACCGCCTCCTGCATCTGCTCGATCTCCCAGTCGTCCTTGACCAGGCGCAGCGTGGACAGCCGGTGGGCGAGTGCGTCGTCGGCCTCGACGAGGGCCTCCTCGCTCGCGCCGCCCTGCACCCGCACGGTGTCGAGCCGGGCCGTCAGGCCCAGGTCGGCGTCGCGGACCATCCGCACGGTGAGCTGGCCGGCGTCCTTGCCGACGGCGTCCTCGAGCTGGTCGACGTGGCGACCGGTGAGGCCGAGCTCGGACTCGATGTCCTCGATCGAGGGACGGGCGCCGACCCAGAACTCGCCATAGCGGGGGTCGTCGAAGAACTCGTTGGAGTCGCGCGATGCCAGGGGACGGAAGTACAGCGAGGCCTCGTGACCGGCCTGCTCGTCGGGGCCGCCGAGGGGCTCCATGACCAGGACGGCGTCCGGCTCGCGGTCGGCGCCGAGCCCGGTCAGGTGCGCGAAGGCGGTGTGCGGGCGGAAGACGTAGTCGGTGTCGTTGGCCCGCACCTTCAACCCGCCTGCCGGCACGACCAGGCGCTCGCCCTCGTGCTCGGCGGAGATGGTGGCGCGGCGCACGGCCGCACGCCTGGCGGCCTCGGTGAGCGCAGGGCGCTCGTCCGACCGTGGTGCCCAGTCCTCGGCGACGAAGGCGCGGAACTCGTCCGTCGTCGGCCGCTTGCGGTTGTCTGCCTGCTTCTGCTCCTCGCTCATGGCCCCATCGTCTCACCGTGTGGCGCCGACCACGCCGGCGCCCGAGCGAAGGTCGACAAAGCAACTAGCGTGACGACACAAGAGTGTGGCATGTTGGGGGCTGACGAAGGGAGTCGACGATGACTACTGCCCTGGTACTGGGCGGAGCCGGAGGGATCGGCGCGGCAGTGACCCGTCGCCTCGCGGCGGACCATGACGTGACCATCACCCACCACGGGCACCCGGAGCGTGCCGAGCAGCTCGTGGCCGAGCTGGAGAAGGGCGGCGCGCGAGCGCGGACGCTCCGGGTCGACGCGACGACGGAGGAGGGCGTCCTGGCCGCTTTCGACGCGGCCGAGGAGGGCGGCGACCTCGCGGTCGTCGTCGACTGCGTCGGCGGGTGGGACTACCCGCGCATCACCGACCTGACGAGTGAGCAGATCAACGACTCCCTCTCGCTCAACCTCGTCTCGGCCCTGCTCGTCCTGCGTGAGGCTGCCCGTCGCGTCGCCGACGGCGGCCGCGTCGTGATGGTGTCCAGCGCCGCCGCCCGGGTGGCTCCGCCCCGGCAGAGCACCTACGCCGCGGCCAAGGCCGGTCTCGAGGCGGCGACCAGGGTCACCGCCAAGGAGGTCGCGAAGCGTGGCGTCACCGTCAACGTCGTCCGGCCCGGCGCGACCGACACCGAGTACATGCGCTCGATCACCAGTGACAAGGCGGTCGAGGCCATGTCCGCCGGCAACGCCATGCGCCGTCTGGGCACCCCCGAGGACATCGCCGGGGTCGTGTCACTGCTGGTCTCGCAGGACGCCCGGTGGATCACCGGCGATGTCATCGACGCCACCGGAGGACTCGCATGAGTCACGGTCGGATCCCCGCCCGCGCCGGGGTCGTCGGCGGCGGACTCATGGGGGCCGGCATCGTGCACGGCCTGCTCGTGGCCGGTGGTGAGGTCGTCCTGCTCGAGCGCGACGAGGCGGCGGCCGATGCGGCCCGCGCCCGTGTCCAACGCTCCTGCGACAAGGGAGTCGAGCGCGGCAAGCTCGCCGACGCGGCCGAGCCGATGGGGCGCCTGACGACGACCACCGACGCCGCAGACCTCTCGGGGTGCGGGCTCGTCGTCGAGGCGGTTCCGGAGGACGAGCAGCTCAAGCGCGAGACCCTCGGGCGTGTCGAGGCAGTCATCGCCGACGACGCCGCCCTGGCGACGAACACCTCGAGCATCTCGCTCGACGCCCTGGCCACCTCCCTTCGCCGGCCGGAGCGCTTCCTCGGACTGCACTTCTTCAACCCGGTGCCCGCGAGCAAGCTCGTCGAGATCGTCATCGCGAGCGCCACCGACGAGGTCTGGCGTGATCGTGCGGTCGAGTGGGTGCGTGACGGCCTGGGCAAGACCCCGGTCGTCGTCGCGGACTCCCCGGGCTTTGCCAGCAGCCGTCTCGGTGTCGCGATCGGTCTCGAGGCGATCCGCATGCTCGAGTCCGGCGTCGCCTCCGCGCAGGACATCGACGCGGCCATGGCCCTGGGCTACGGCCACCCGATGGGCCCGCTGGAGCTCACCGACCTGGTCGGTCTCGACACCCGACTGGGCATCGCCCGCTACCTCGAGCGCGAGCTCGGGCCCCGATTCGCCCCGCCGCAGCTGCTCGTCGACCTCGTCGAGCAGGGACACCACGGCCGCAAGGCCGGCCGCGGGTTCTACGACTGGAACGACGACGCGCAGGAGAAGAACGCATGAGCGAGATCCTCGAGAGCTACATCGCCGGCCGCTGGATCGCCGGGACCGGCGACGGCCGACCGGTGCACGACGCCGTGACCGGTGAGGTCGTCACCAGGGTGTCCAGCGAGGGCATCGACATGGGGGAGGTCGTGGCCCACGCCCGGACGAAGGGGGGCCCCGCCCTTCGCGCGATGACCTTCCCCGAGCGCGCTGCCGCACTCAAGGCCGCGGCGACGAGCGTCCAGGAGGGCAAGGACGAGCTCTACGCGCTCTCCGCCCGGGCCGGCTGCACCGCGCGCGACTCCGCCGTCGACGTCGACGGCGGCATCGGTACCGCCATGGTCTACGCCTCGCTGGGCCGCAAGGGCCTGCCCGAGGGCACCGTCGTCGTCGAGGACGACTTCATCCAGCTGGGCAAGGAGGGGTCCTTCGGCGGTCGGCACGTGCTGACCAGCCCGCACGGCATCTCGCTGCAGATCAACGCCTTCAACTTCCCCGTGTGGGGGATGCTCGAGAAGCTGGCACCCGCGCTCCTCGCCGGGGTCCCGACGATCGTCAAGCCGGCGACGCCGACGGCCTACATCGCCGCCGCCGCGGTGCGGATGATGATCGACTCGGGTGCGCTCCCCGAGGGGGCGCTGCAGATCGTGGCGGGGTCCATCCCGGGGCTCTTCGACGAGCTCGGCGGCCAGGACCACATCGGCTTCACCGGCTCCGCCGGCACCGCGGCCGTGCTGCGCCGCGACCCGGCCGTCACCGAGCGTTCGGCGCACTTCAACGCCGAGGCGGACAGCCTCAACGCGTCCGTCCTGGGTCCCGACGCGGTCCCCGGGGAGCCCGAGTTCGACCTCTTCGTCAAGGCGCTCGTCACCGAGATGACGGTCAAGGCGGGGCAGAAGTGCACTGCCATCCGCCGCGCGATCGTCCCCGAGTCCCAGCTCGCGGCCGTCGCCGATGCGGTCCGCGAGCGGCTCTCGGGCGTCGTCGTCGGCGCCCCGGGGGCGCAGGGCGTGCGCATGGGCGCCCTCGTCGGCACCGACCAGCGTGCCGACGTGCAGCAGGCCGCGCGGCAGATCGCCGACGCCGGCACCGTCGTCTTCGGCGACCTCGACTCGGTGGACGTCGTCGGTGCCGATGCCCAGCAGGGTGCCTTCATGTCACCGGTGCTCGTGCGCATCGACGACGCGGACCGCCCCGAACCGCACGAGGTCGAGGCCTTCGGCCCGGTGAGCGCCCTCATGGGCTTCCGCGATGCCGACCACGCCGTCGAGCTGCTGGCCCGGGGCGAAGGGAGCCTGGCCGGCTCCGTCGTGTCCGCGGACCCGGACTTCGTCTCGGCGATCATCGCCGGGGCGGCGCCCTGGCACGGACGCATCCTCGTGCTCGACCGGGACAGCGCCGCCGAGTCGACCGGGCACGGCACGCCGATGCCCCAGCTCGTCCACGGTGGCCCGGGTCGCGCCGGCGGCGGGCAGGAGGAGGGGGGCCTGCGGGCCGTCTACGCGCACCTGCAGCGCACGGCGGTCCAGGGCAGCCCGGCGGTTCTCGACCGTCTTGGGTGACCTCGGTCGATATTCCACAAAGTATTGTCGTGACGACAGGACATCTGTAGACTGAGGCTCAGCCTCCGCAACGACGCGCCAAGGAGAGAGCATGACGACGACGAACGACCGCATCGGAGCCGCACCGGAGCCGACCGGGCCCACGAGCCCGATCGACTACAGCCAGCGCATCCCCAACAACGTCAACCTCAACGACAACCGCCGCCTGCAGCGTGCGCTCGAGGGCTGGCAGCCGAAGTTCATCGACTGGTGGAAGAACCTCGGCCCGCAGCTGCCGACCCACGACGTCTACCTGCGGACCGCGGTGGCGGTCGGCCGGGACGGCTGGGCGCACTTCGAGCACGTGCCGATGGAGGAGTACCGCTGGGGCATCTTCCTCGCCGAGGGCAACCCCGACCGCGAGGTCAACTTCGGCAAGCACAAGGGTGAGCCGGCCTGGCAGGAGGTCCCGGGCGAGTACCGCGCCGACCTGATGCGCCTGATCGTCGTCCAGGGCGACACCGAGCCGGCCTCGGTCGAGCAGCAGCGCGTCCTGGCCAACACCGCGCCCTCGATCTACGACATGCGCAACCTCTTCCAGGTCAATGTCGAGGAGGGCCGCCACCTCTGGGCGATGGTCTACCTGCTGCACGCCTACTTCGGTCGTGAGGGTCGAGAGGAGGCCGAGCAGCTGCTCAAGCGCAACTCGGGTGACTACGACAACCCGCGCATCCTCGGTGCCTTCAACGAGGAGACCACCGACTGGTTGCAGTTCTTCATGTTCACCTACTTCACCGACCGGGACGGCAAGTACCAGCTCGGCACCCTGAAGGAGAGCGGCTTCGACCCGCTGGCACGGACCTGCGAGTTCATGCTCAAGGAGGAGGCCCACCACATGTTCGTCGGCACCACCGGCGTGCAGCGCACGGTGGAGCGCACTGCCGAGGTGATGAAGGAGAAGGGGGGCACCGCCGGCTTCGCGGACGGTGTCATCCCGCTCGACGTGATCCAGAAGTACCTGAACTTCCAGTTCTCGGTCTCGATGGACCTCTTCGGATCCGAGCAGTCGACCAACGCCGGCAACTACTACAGCTCGGGCCTGAAGGGCCGATGGCAGGAGACCCGGCGCAAGGACGACCACACCCTGCTCGACGACGAGCGCGAGATGAACTACGTCGAGGACGGTCAGATCAAGACCAAGACGGTCCCGATGATCTCCGCGCTCAACCTCGACCTGCGTGACGAGTACGTCGCCGACTGCGAGAACGGCGTGCGTCGCTGGAACCAGGCCCTCGAGGACGCCGGACTCGACGACCGCCTCTACATCCCGCACGAGGGCTTCCACCGCCAGGTCGGTGTGTACACCGGTCACCACGTGAGCCCCGACGGTGAGGTCCTCGACGACGCGGCCTGGGAGGCCAAGGTCGACGAGTGGATCCCGAGCAAGGAGGACCGCGCCAAGGTCGCCGAGCTCATGGTTCCCGAGTACGAGTACGGAAAGTTCGCCGGCTGGATCGCCGAGCCACCGACGGGCATCAACGGCCAGCCGGTCGAGTACGACTACGTCCACCTCGACGAGGAGGGCCTGAAGGAAGCGGGTCTGCTGTGACCTCCCTGACGTGGGAGCACGAGGCCCGGCCCGTCTGGGACGCGCAGAAGGCGAGCATCGCCGCCTCCGCCCCGGACGGGGCGTTGGTCCTCGACTTCGCAGAGGGGGCCGAGCTGCCCGGTGACTGGTTCGTCGCCAGGGACGGCGACGCCGTGGTCGGTTTCGGCTTCCTCGACACGACCTGGGGTGGTGACGCGGAGATCACCCTCGTCGTCCACGCGCAGCGTCGGGGCCAGGGCGTCGGGACCTTCGTCATGGACCATCTCGAGCAGGAGGCCGGTGCCCGCGGGATCAACTACGTCTACAACACGGTGCCCGACGCCCATCCCGAGCGCGACGACGTCCACGACTGGCTCCTCGTACGAGGGTACAAGGGCAGCCAGGGGGACGCCTCGCTGCGCAAGCACGTCGGGGAGAAGCCGAACGCCCAGTTCGGCCCCGTCCAGACCTCCCCGCCGGAGCGGGTTCCCTCGGGCTCGCGTTCCGACGGCCAGGAGGAGAGCGGCGACTACGTGGACGTGGAGTCGCACCGCTTCTGAGGTCGCACCAGACCACGGCCCCGGACGGGCGAAGGGGGCTGGCCCCCTTCGCCCGTCCGGGGGGTGCGGGGTGGGTCAGGTGCGCTCGCCGGCGGCGGTCTCCATGCGGTCCCACTCGCGCTGGGCGAAGCGGTGCCAGCGATCGCGGCGGGTGTGGAAGAGGGTGGCGGCCTGGGGGCCCGGCCAGTCACGGGGGAGCAGCTCGGCCGGCAGGTCGGGGTCGGCGAAGGGGAAGGAACGCCATGCCTGGATGAGCTCGACCTGGGCGACGAAGGCGCCGGCGTCGTCCTCGACGGTCCGCTCAGCGAAGTCCGCCGCGAAGTCGTGGTATCGCGCCCGGACCGCGTCGAGGTCCCACGCGGCGTCGAGCAGCGAGGCCGGGTCGGTGCCGGCGGCCCGTCGACCGATCCACGCGGAGGCACGGTCGGTCAGGCCGAGGTCGGCCAGGGTGGCCTGCACCTCCGCCTCCTTGTCCGCGTCCGGGATGATCCACATCCCGGGAGTCGGGCACCCGAGACCGAGCCAGGTCAGGCGGGTCCGCAACTTGTGTCGGGTGCTGCGCTGGGACTCGGGGACCGCGGCAGCGACGACGAGCCAGCGCCCGTCCCACGTGCGCCTGCTGCGCAGGAAGCCGTAGATGCGCTCCGTGCCCTCCGCGAGGATCGCCTGCCCTTCGGGGGTGACCTTCCACCGCACTCGGCGTCCGTGGCGCTCGGACTCGATCAGCCCCTGGTTCGCCGTGCGGGCGATCGTCTGCCGGGCCGACTTCTCCTCGACGCCGAGAGCGGCGAGCCCGGAGACGAGGGTGCCCGTCCAGGCGGACCCGTCCCGCGGATGGACGAACTCGCCGAGGATCGTCAACAGCAGCGATCGGGCGCTGGCGGCCTTGGCGCGACCACCCGCCGAGGTGGTGGCCCGGTCATCCACGTTCGTCGTCACTGCACTTCTCCTCCGTCGCGGGTCAGGGTGCTCCCGGCCCGTCGCGACCGTACAACGACGCGCGTGCCCCTGCAGGTGGCGCGGTGGTCCGGCTCGGGACGAGCGATGCCCGTGCGGGATCAAACTACTACGAAACGATTTCGATACGACTATTGACTGTAGAACTAATCCCCGCCATTCTCGGGACAACCGACGACCGGACCCGCGCACGCTGTCGAGCCCGGTCGTGACTCAATGACGAGCCCCCTGGAGTACCCATGCGCAGCACCCGAGCCCTGCCCCTGGCCATCACCGCGACCCTCGCGCTCACCGCCTGCGGTGGATCCGCACTCTCGGGCGACGGAGGTGACGGTGGCGGGGACGACAGCACGGTCACCGTCGGCCTCCTCGTGCCGAAGTCCGGGGTCTACGCCCCGCTGGGCGAGGACATGGAAGCCGGCTTCGACCTCTACCTCGAGGAGAACGACGGGCAGCTCGGCGGCAAGGACGTGGAGGTGAAGGTCGTCGACGAGGGGGGCGGCCCCGACGACGGCGTTCCGGCCGGCACGAAGCTCGCCCAGGACGACTCGATCGATGCCGTGGTCGGCATCGTCAACTCGGCCGTGGCCCTGGGCCTGACCGACGCCTTCGCCGAGGCGAAGAAGCCACTGATCATCGCCAACGCCGGCGCCGACGCCATCACCGGCGACGGCGCCTCCGAGTACGTCTGGCGCACGAGCTTCGCCAACGGTGAGATCGGCGCCGCCATGGGCGAGCACGTGGCCGAGAACGTGGACGGTGAGGTCTACCTCGTGGGCCCGGACTACGCAGCGGGGGAGGAGTTCCTCGCCGGCTTCAAGGAGACCTTCGAGGGCGCCGGTGGCGAGATCGCGGGCACCCAGATGACCCCCTTCGGCACGACGACGAACTTCCAGCCGTACCTGCAGAAGGTGCGCAACGCCGACCCGGCCGCCGTCTTCGCCTTCTACGCCGGCTCCGAGGCGGTCACCTTCGTCAAGCAGTACGACAGCCTCGGTCTGCACGAGAACGTCCCCTTCTACGCCACCGGGTTCCTGACCGAGGGCGGCGCGCTCGACGCGCAGGGCAAGGCCGCCGAGGGCATCTTCACCTCGCTGCACTACTCATCCGCGCTGGACAACGAGAAGAACCAGTCCTTCGTCAAGGCCTACGACGAGGCGACCAACGAGGTGCCGACCGTGTACTCCGTGCAGGCCTACGATGCGGCCGCGGCCCTGGACCAGGCGCTGGAGACCGGCACCTCGGGTGACGAGATCGTCGAGGGACTGCAGGGCGTCGAGGAGATCGACAGCCCGCGCGGGCCCTGGTCCTTCACCGACAACCAGGGTCCGGACCAGACGTACTACCTGCGCAAGGTGGCCGACCAGGACGGCGCATGGACGAACGTCATCGAGGGCGAGCTCACCCAGCCCTCCTCCTGACCCGTCCGCACCACAGTCAGGAGTGAACCTGTGACCGCACTGACGGCCAACGTCATCGCCGACAACGCGGTGACCATCGTCGACGGGCTCGCCTTCGGTGTCCTGCTCTTCGTCATCGCGCTCGGCCTGTCCCTCGTCTTCGGCGTCATGGACGTCCTCAACCTCGCCCACGGGGCGATCTACCTCGTCGGCGCCTACATCGCCGTCGCCCTCATCGGGGGCGGCACGACGCTGACGCTGGTGGCCTTCGTGGGTGCGATCATCGCCGCCGCCGTCATCGGCGGGCTGGGGGGCTGGGGCCTGTCGGCGATGGTCCGGCCGGTCGCCGGTCGGGGCCACCTGGACCAGGCCCTGCTCACGCTGGGCATCGCGCTCGTCGTGGCGGACCTGATCTCGATGCAGTTCGGCAACGAGGTGCAGACCATCCCCGCGCCGACGGGACTGGACGGCAGTGCGACGATCTTCGGCCAGTCCTATCCGGTCTACCGACTCGTCGTCATCGTCGTCGGTGGCCTCCTCGCCGTCGGGGCGCTCTACGTCATCGAGCGCACCCGCGTCGGCTCGCTCGTGCGCGCCTCGGTGGTCGACCCCGAGATGGTCTCCGCCCTCGGGGTCGACACCAAGAAGCTCGTCGCCGGCGTCTTCGCCGCCGGCGCGGCCCTCGCCGCCGCCGGCGGGGTGATCGGCGGCCCGATCCTCTCGGCCTACCCCGGCCTGGACAACCACGTGCTGCTGCTCGGCCTCGTCGTCGTCGTCATCGGCGGCCTCGGCTCGGTCAGCGGCGCGCTCGTGGGGGCCTTGCTCATCGGGCAGATCGAGACACTCGGCGTCTCGCTCCTGCCGAGCCACGCCTCCTTCCTCGTCTTCGGTGCGATGGGCCTGGTCCTGCTCCTGCGGCCCCAGGGGCTGCTCGGGCAGAAGGAGGCCCCGGCATGAAGGACCGTTCCTCCTCGATCATCGCGCTGGTCGTCGTCCTGGCCCTCGTGGCCGTTCCGCTGGTCCTGCCCGCCGACACGGCGAATGTCCTCAGCAGGGTCCTGGCCCTCGCCCTCCTCGCGGTGAGCCTCGACCTGCTCGTCGGTGTCTCCGGGATGCCCTCGCTCGGACATGCCGCTCCCTTCGGGGTCGGCGCCTACACCGCTGCTCTGGTGACTCGGGACATCGACGCCTTTGCCCCCGTTCCCCTGCTCGCGGCGGTGGTCACCGGCGGGATCTTCGCGGTGGTCACCGGCGTGCTCATGGTTCGCACCAAGGGGACCTACTTCCTCATGCTCACCCTGGCGATCGCCGAGCTGACCCACGTGCTCGCCCAGCGCTGGGACAGCCTCACCGGCGGGACCAACGGCCTCTACGGCATCCCGTCGATCACCCTGGCTCCCGGCGGCGAGGCGGTGACGCTCGCGGGCATGCGCTACTGGTGGATCCTGCTGGTCTTCCTCGTCGGCTTCGTCATCGTCTGGTGGACCTCGCGCTCCCTGCTGGGTCGCTCCCTGCGCGGTCTGCGGGACAACGAGGAGCGGATGGGCTCACTCGGGTACGACACCTTCCGGCTCAAGTTGGCCGTCTATGCCATCGCCGGGGCAGTCGCGGGCGCGGCGGGGTCGATGTGGGTGGCGCAGAACCGGTTCGTCTCGCCGGCGGACCTCGGCTTCGAGGTCTCCGCGATGGCACTGCTCGCGGTGGTCCTCGGCGGTCGCGGCCGGCTCTGGGGTGCGGTCCTGGGCGCCGCCATCGTGACGATCGTGCGCGACGACATCGGGGCACTGCTCGGTGGCCGCGGCCCGCTGCTGCTCGGCCTCGTCTTCATCGTGGCGGTCTACCTGCTGCCCCGTGGCTTCGCCGGTACCGACTGGCGGGGCATGCTCATCCGACGCACCCAGGAGGAGAAGGCATGACCGCCGACGCGCACGCGGTGACACCGGCGCTGACCCTGCGCAACGTCACCAAGAGGTATGGCGCGCTGACTGCGGTGGACGACGTCAGCCTCGAGGTGGCGAAGGGAGGTAGGCATGCGCTCATCGGCCCCAACGGTGCCGGGAAGTCGACCCTGTTCAACCTCGTCTCCGGTGGTCTGCCGACGACGTCCGGCCAGGTGCTGTTCGCCGGCGAGGACGTCACGAGCCGGTCTGCTGCCTGGCGGGCGCGCAGGGGGCTAGGCAAGACCTTCCAGCACAGCTCGCTCTTCCTGTCGATGAACCCGCTGGACAACGTCGCACTCGCGGCGCAGCGGGTCGCCGGCAAGGGGATGTCGTGGCTGACCTCGTCGGCGAAGCGCACCAGCGAGATCGACGATCTCGCGGAGCAGTGCGTCGCCGACGTGGGACTGACCGACCGGTCGCACATCATGACCGGCACCCTCAGTCACGGCGAGCGCCGCCAGCTCGAGGTCGCGGTGGCCCTGGCGACCCGGCCCAGGCTCCTCCTGCTCGACGAGCCGGCCGCGGGGATGTCCCCGGCGGAGAGTCAGCGCTTCGCCGAGCTCGTGCGCTCCCTGCCGCAGGACCTCACCGTCGTGATCATCGAGCACGACCTCGACCTGGTCTTCCAGCTGGCAGAGCGGGTCAGCGTGCTCCACCTGGGAGCGCTCATCGCCGACGGCCCCGTCGACGAGGTGCGCGAGGACCCCCGTGTCCAACAGGCCTATCTCGGCGAGGGGTCGCTCGAGGAGCTCTTTCACGACGCCCCTCCGCCGGCGTCCACTGCACCCACCGTGCCCACCACGACCGAGGAGACCCCCGCATGAGCGCCGCTGGAGCAGACCTGAGGATCCACGGGGTGGAGGCCGGGTACGGCGGCAGCACCGTCCTCACCGGCGTCGACCTGCACCTGGCCGCCGGCGAGACCGTGGCCCTGCTCGGACGCAACGGTGTCGGCAAGACGACCCTCATGTCGACGATCATGGGTTTCGTCCGGACCCTCGAGGGGAGCATCCACGTCGGTGGCGAGGACGTCACGTCCCTGCCCACCCACGCCCGTGCCCGGGTCGGCGTGGCCATCGTCCCCCAGGGACGGCGGGTCTTCGCCCCGCTGACCGTCCACAACAACCTGCGCATCGCCGAGAGCAAGCGATCCGGCGACTGGACCCTCGAGCGGGTCTACGAGCTGATGCCGCGGTTGCGCGAGCGGCGCGGCAACCGCGGCGACCAGCTCTCCGGAGGTGAGCAGCAGATGCTCGCCATCGGCCGGGCCCTCCTGCTCGGCCCACGCGTCCTGCTCCTCGACGAGCCCTCCGACGGGCTGGCCCCCGCGATCGTCGAGCAGGTCATGGGCATCGTGCGAGAGCTCGCGGGGGAGGGCATCACCGTCCTCATCGTCGAGCAGGACCTGCGCGCGGCCTTCTCCGTCGCCGACCGCATCTCGGTGATGGAGAAGGGACGCATCGTCCACGAGAGCACCGTCCACGAGTTCAGGTCGGACGCGGACCGCGCCCGTCGCCTCCTTGGTGTTGCGTAAAAATACTACAAGGTCTTGACGAGACGTGTACGTACTGTAGAAGATAGAGGGGTGCCCCGACGTCGTGGCCTCCGCGACGTCCGATTCCGATACGGAAGGTTTTGACGTGAGCGAGACCACGATCGACCAGGCTGCCGCGCCCAGCGGCGGAGACGACCGGACGACGGGGACGCCCCCGGTCGTCGAGTTCCGCACCTCGCCGGAGAAGTACCGCCACTTCTCCATCGAGTACGACGGCGACGTCGCCACGGTCAAGCTCGCCGTGGACGAGCAGGGCGGCATCGTGCCCGGCTACGAACTGAAGATGAACTCCTACGACCTCGGCGTCGACATCGAGCTCTACGACGTCGTCCAGCGGCTGCGTTTCGAGCATCCCGAGGTCAAGGCGGTCGTCATGACCGGTGGGACCGAGCGGATGTTCTGCGCCGGAGCCAACATCCGGATGCTCGCGGGGTCCCCGCACAGCTGGAAG
Organism: Janibacter sp. A1S7; assembly: GCF_037198315.1. Lineage (NCBI taxonomy): Bacteria > Bacillati > Actinomycetota > Actinomycetes > Micrococcales > Intrasporangiaceae > Janibacter > Janibacter alittae. Next base: position 723,830 of record NZ_CP144913.1, read on the forward strand.
GTCAACTTCTGCAAGTTCACCAACGAGACCCGCAACGGCATCGAGGACGCGACCGCCAACTCCGGACAGACGTGGATCGCCGCCCTCAACGGCACCGCCGCCGGTGGTGGCTACGAGCTTGCGCTCGCCTGCGATGACATCGTCCTCGTCGACGACAACTCCTCGACGGTCTCCCTCCCCGAGGTGCCCCTGCTGGGTGTCCTCCCCGGGACCGGCGGCCTGACGCGCGTGGTCGACAAGCGCCTGGTGCGCAAGGACCGCGCCGACCTCTTCGCGACGAAGTCCGAGGGCTACCGCGGAGACACCGCTGTGGACTGGGGCTTCATCGACGCGACCTTCCCGCGTGGCTCCTGGGACGAGGAGATCGGCAAGCGTGCGCATGCCGCCGCCGCGCGGTCGACCCGCGCCGGCGCAGCCGGCGAGGGCGTGGAGCTGACCGAGCTGAAGCGCACCATCGATGGCGACACGATCAGCTACTGCCACGTCAACGCGTCGATCGACCGTGCCGGCCGCCGCGTCGACATCACCGTCTCCGCCCCGACGGAGCAGCCGCCGGCCGACGTCGAGGCCGCCCGCGCGCAGGGCGTCGACTACTACCCGCTGGCGCTGGCCCGCGAGCTCGATGACCTGATCCTGCACCTGCGCACCAACGAGCTGCTCATCGGCACCTGGGTCCTGCGCGCCATCGGCGACCAGGGCCTCGTCCTCGCCCACGACGAGAAGCTCGCGGACTGGGCGGACCACTGGTTCGTCAACGAGGTGAACCACTACCTCAAGCGCACCCTGAAGCGTCTGGACGTCACCTCACGCAGTCTCATCGCAGTCATCGAGCCGGGCTCTGCCTTCGTCGGCACCCTGCTGGAGCTCGCGCTGGCCGCGGACCGCCAGTACATGCTCGAGGGCGTCTACGAGGACGTGGACCCGGACGCGGCCCCGGCGACGATCCGTCTGACCGACGCCAACGACGGCAGGTACCCGATGGGCAACGGGCTGACCCGCATCGAGTCGCGCTTCTTCGGTCGGGACGAGGACCTCGCCACGGCCCGGGCCGCCAAGGACGAGGACCTCGACTCCGCAGCTGCAGACCGGGCCGGTCTGGTGACCATGGCCCTCGACGACATCGACTTCGAGGAGGAGCTGCGCATCGTCCTCGAGGAGCGCGCCGCGCTGAGCCCGGACGCACTCACCGGTATGGAGGCCAACCACCGCTTCGTCGGCCCCGAGACGCTGGAGACCAAGATCTTCGGACGGCTCACCGCGTGGCAGAACTGGATCTTCATCCGCCCCAACGCCTCCGGCCCGGACGGCGCCCTGCGTCGCTACGGCTCCGGGCAAAAGGGCGAGTACGACCTGGAAAGGGTTTGAGCCGATGACAGCGGACGGCTTCAACGCAGCAGCCTGGCTCGTCGATCGGGTGGCCGCCGAACGCGGTGGGCACCCGGCCGTCGAGACCCCCGCGCAGAGCGTGACCTACTCGGAGCTCGTCGAGCTCACCGGTCGGGTCGCCGCGGGTCTGCGCTCCCTGGGGATGCGCCGTGACGACCGTGTCGTCTTCGTCGCCAACGACGACATCCCGCTCTTCGCCGGGGTCCTCGGCGCGATGCGTGGTGGGCTGGTCGCGGTGCCCGTCTCGACGATGTACGGCCCGGACGAGCTGGCCGAGATCATCACCGACTCGGGCGCAGTGACGCTCGTCGCGAGCTCCACGTACGCCGAGGCGGTGGCGCGGGCCTGCGCGCAGTGCCCCGACCTGAAGCAGGTCGTCTGGGACGGCGACCCGGGGCAGCACGCCGACGCCGTCGAGGGCGTCGAGCAACTCTCCTGGCAGGATCTCATCACCCGTGGCGCCGCCGCGGACGAGACGGATCGGGCCCCGGTACCGACCGGCTCCGACGCGTGGGCCCTGTGGCTCTACACCTCGGGCACGACCGGCAAGCCGAAGGGGGCGATGCACCGGCACGAGAACATCCGCCTGGTCTGCGACACCTACGGCACGCAGGTGCTGGGAATCACGCCGCAGGACCGCTGCCTGTCCGTCGCGAAGCTCTTCTTCGCCTACGGGATCGGCAACACGATGTTCTTCCCGTTGTCCGTGGGCGCCACCTCGGTGCTCGAGCCCGCTCGTCCGACGCCGGCCTGCATGGCCGAGCGGATCGCGAAGGGGAAGCCGACGCTCTTCTTCGGGGTGCCGACGTTCTACGCCGGTCTGCTCTCCAGCGACATCCCGGACGACACCTTCGCCGATGTCCGACTGGGTGCCTCCGCCGGCGAGCCGCTGCCGCCCGGCGTGCAGGAACGGATGCTCTCGCGCTTCGGCCTGCAGATCCTCGACGGGATCGGCTCGACGGAGTGCCTGCACATCTTCCTGTCCAACCGCCCCGGTGAGATCAAGCCGGGGACGACGGGCAAGGCGGTGCCCGGCTACGACCTGGAGATCCGTGACCTCGACGGTGCACCCGTGGCCGACGGTGAGCCGGGCACGCTCTTCGTCCGCGGCGCCTCCGCGGCCCTGGGCTACTGGCGTCGCGCCGAGGCCACCCGCGCCGTCTTCCAGGGCGAGTGGCTCAACACCGGCGACACCTACGTCCGCGACGAGGAGGGCTTCTACAGCTGCATGGGTCGCTCGACGGACCTGCTCAAGGCGGGTGGCATCTGGGTCAGCCCGACCGAGGTCGAGGACCGCCTGCTGGGGCACGAGGCCGTCACCGAGTGCGCCGTGGTCGGCCACGAGGACGAGGACGGGTTGACCAAGCCGGTCGCCGTGCTCGTCACGCGTGCCGCGGTGACGACGGACGAGATCGACACGTGGTGCCGCGAGGGCCTCGCGTCCTTCAAGCGCCCGCGCAAGGTCTACTTCGTCGACGAGCTGCCGAAGACGGCCACCGGTAAGATGCAACGATTCAAGGTGCGGGCCCTGGTCAAGGAGCTCGATGCCAAGGAGGTGGTGTCATGAGCACCACGACGGTGGACGTGCTCATCGTGGGAGCCGGTCCCGTGGGACTCTTCGGGGCCTACTACGCCGGCGTGCGCGGACTGAGCACCGCAGTCATCGACAGCCTCAGCCAGGTCGGTGGCCAGGTCACCGCGATGTACCCGGAGAAGGAGATCTTCGACATCGCCGGCTTCCCGGCCGTGTCCGGACGGAAGCTCATCTCCAACCTCGTCGAGCAGGCCGCCCCCTACAACCCGACGTACGTCCTGGGTCAGGAGGCGCAGGACCTGCAGCGAGTGAGTGACGAGCAGGGTCGTGAGCGGCTGGTCGTCACCACCAGTGGCGGCGAGACGATCAACACCGGCGCGGTGATCGTCACCGGTGGCATCGGGACCTTCACCCCGCGCACCCTCCCGGCGGGCGAGGACTTCCTCGGCCGCGGGCTGGAGTACTTCGTGCCCAGCTCTGCGGAGTACGCCGGGCAGGACGTCGTCATCGTCGGCGGTGGGGACTCGGCGGTCGACTGGGCCAACATGCTCCACCCGATCGCCAGGTCGGTCACCCTCGTGCACCGCCGCGACAAGTTCCGCGCCCACCACGGCTCCGTCGCGCAGATGGAGTCGGCGCCGGTCGAGGTCGTGCTCAACGCGCAGGTCACCGAGACCGTCGGCGGCGACCGGCTCGAGTCGGTCACCGTCACGCCCAAGACGAAGGGGGAGGAGCCCCACTCCATCCCGTGCACCAGGCTCGTGGCCGCCCTGGGTTTCACGGCCAACCTCGGCCCCCTTCGCGAGTGGGGAGTCGAGCTGCACGACAACCGACACCTCGTCGTCGACCCCGCGATGCGCACCAACGTCACCGGGGTCTTCGCCGCCGGCGACATCACCGAGTACGACGGCAAGGTGCGCCTGATCGCCGTCGGCTTCGGCGAGGTGGCCACGGCCGTCAACAACGCCGCGGTCCACATCGACCCCGACGCGCAGCTGTTCCCGGGGCACTCCACCGACAACCAGCCTGCGGTACCGCAGCCCGCCTGAGAGAGGAATCGACATGCCCTACGTCATTGCCGGGGACTGCCTCGACATCATGGACCAGTCCTGCACGGAGGAGTGCCCGGTCGACTGCATCTACGAAGGGGAGCGCAAGCTCTACATCAACCCCAAGGAGTGCATCGACTGCGGAGCCTGCGAGCCGGTGTGTCCCGTCGAGGCGATCAGCCAGGACCGTCGTGTCGCCGACGACATGAGCGACCACATCGAGGACAACCGACGCTTCTTCACGGAGGTCCTCGACGGGCGCGACGAGCCGCTCGGTGCCCCGGGCGGTGCGCACAAGACCGGGCCCATCGGGGTCGACACCCCCATGGTCAAGGACCTCTGAGGCGCTCGTGCTCGACGGACACACCCTCGTTGACGCGCACGTCCACGTGCCCGTCCTCCCTTCGCTGACCCGGTCGTGGATCGACTGGGCCCGTCAGTTCGGACCCGAGGGTCTGCTCGAGCGGGCGTGGGACGACGACGGGAGGCCCCGCCCGGCGGTCATCGACGAGCTCTTCGCCGGCCAGGGCGTCGATGTCGCCGTGCTCTTCTGCGAGTACAGCCCGAAGGCGACCGGCATGCAGCTCTTCGACGACCTGCTGCCGATCGTCGAGCACAACCCGCAACGCTTCCGGCCGATGGCCAACGTCAACCCGCACCTGCACCACCCGATCGGGGCGGAGGTCCGTCGCCAGCTCGGGCACGGTGCAGCGGGACTGAAGCTGCACCCGGTGCACGGCGGCTTCCGCTGCGACGACCCGATGCTCTACCCGGCCTACCAGGTCCTCGTGGAGGAGGGCGCGCCGCTGGTCGTGCACTGCGGCACCTCAACGTTCTCGGGGTCGGCCAACGAGTACGCCGACCCGACCTATCTGCTGCCGGTGTCGCGGGACTTCCCCGAGCTCGACATCATCCTCGCCCACGGTGGTCGCGGCTGGTGGTACGAGCAGGCGGCCTTCATGGCGATGAGCAACCCGCACGTGTGGATCGAGCTGTCCGGGCTGCCGCCCAAGCGACTACCGCAGTACTACGCGGCGGCCGGGCTGGACCGGTTGGCGCCCAAGATGATCTTCGCCACCGACTGGCCGGGCGTGCCCGGTGTCGACGTCAACGCCCGCGCGGTGGCCGACCTGGTCCCCGCAGAGACGGTGCCGACCGTCCTCGGCGGCAACGCCCTCCACCTCTACGCCAACATGCCGTTGGTGGGAGAGGAGGTGGTCTGACGTGCCCCTCTATGCACTCGGTGACCGCGAGCCGGTCATCCCCGCCTCCGCCTTCGTCCACCCCGATGCCGTGGTCATCGGCGCAGTGACCCTCGGGGAACAGGCGTCGGTGTGGCCGACGGCCGTCCTGCGGGCTGACTTCGGCCAGATCATCGTCGGTGAGCGCACCTCGATCCAGGACGGCACGATCATCCACTGCATCGAGGAGCAACCGACGGCCATCGGCGCCGACTGCGTCGTCGGGCACAACGTCCACCTCGAGGGGTGCACGGTGCACGACGGCTGCCTCATCGGGTCCGGGTCGGTCGTGCTGAACTTCGCGTCCATCGGTGCCGGGTCCGTGGTCGGTGCCGGGGCCGTCGTCACCGAGCACGCCGACATCCCTGCCGGGTCCCTGGCCGTCGGGGTGCCCGCCAGGGCACGACCCGCTCCCGACGAGGCGGCGGAGTGGATCCGCTTCGGCGTCGACGGGTACCTGACCAACTCCACCGTGTACCGCGACCAGCTGCGTCGGCTCGATCGACGCGAGAGCCCGACCGACGCACGACGAAGGGAATGATCATGACCGACGCCACCCAGGGTGTCCCCGCTTCGCAGCTCAGCGACGAGGAGCTGGAGAAGCAGGGCAAGAGCGCCCACGAGACCCGCAACTGGGTCTTCCTGCACGGCAGCGCCGAGCAGTTCGCCCACCACACCGCCCGGATGCTCGAGCTGGAGCGGGAGTACGTGCGCCGTTACCCCAAGCGCACCTGGCAGGGCAGCGGCGGCGCGCCCACCGACCTTGCCCAGACGGCCGCCTCCTGGCGCGAGACCGTCCGCGCCGTCATCGCCCAGCTCGAGCAGCTCGTCGATCTGCCCGACCCGCAGTCCGTGGATGCGCCCGGCGTGGCCGACCCGGCCCACGCCTTCCTGCAGCGCCTCGCGGACAACGGTGGCCGGATGAACAAGCTCGAGGCCCACCAGGCCGCCCGCGAGGTCGGGCTCGATCCCGCGGTGCGCGCCGACCTGTACAAGGCGGAGCCGCCGCTCATCGAGACCGAGGGCAAGGAGCGCGTCCTCACCGACGCCGGTCGCGCCCGCCTGGCGGACGGTCAGTGATCGGGGCCGCCCGCCCCGCCTATCTCGTCGACGGCGTCCGCACGCCCGTCGGCAGGTACGGCGGCGCGCTGTCCACGGTGCGTCCCGACGACCTCGCCGCGCACGTCATCCGTGAGCTCGTCGCCCGGCACCCCGATCTCGACCCGGGCCGTGTCGATGACGTCGTCCTCGGCAACGCCAACCAGGCCGGCGAGGACAACCGCAACATCGCGCGGATGGCCGCGCTGCTCGCCGGGCTGCCGGTGGGGGTGCCCGGGACGACGATCAACCGGCTGTGCGGCTCGGGCCTCGACGCGATGGGGTATGCCGCCCGCGCGATCCGTGCCGGTGATGCCGACCTGATGATCGCCGGGGGAGCGGAGAGCATGAGCCGAGCCCCCTTCGTCGTCCCGAAGTCGAGTACCCCGTTCTCCCGGTCGATGACCATGGAGGACACGACGATCGGCTGGCGTTTCGTCAACCCGGAGATGGAACGGTTGTACGGCACCGACCCGATGCCGCGCACCGCGGAGAACGTCGCCGTCGACTACTCCGTCTCGCGTGCGGACCAGGATGTCTTCGCCCTGCGCTCGCAGGAGAGGGCCGCCGCCGCGATCGCCTCCGGTCGGCTGGCCCGCGAGATCGTCCCGGTCACCGTGCCGCGTCGCAAGGCGGACCCACTCGTCGTCGACACCGACGAACACCCACGCGAGACCTCGCTGGAGGCACTCGGTCGGCTGCGGCCGCTCTTCGAGGGCGGCACCGTCACGGCCGGCAACGCCTCCGGCGTCAACGACGGTGCGGCTGCGCTGCTCGTCGCCTCGGAGGAGGCCGTGGCGACGCACGGGCTCACCCCCTTCGCCCGGATCGACGCGGTGACCGCCGTCGGTGTCGAGCCGCGCGTGATGGGCATGGGGCCGGCCCCTGCCGTGCAACAACTCGTCGAGCGCACCGGCGTCTCCCTGGATGACGTCGGGGTCATCGAGCTCAACGAGGCCTTCGCCTCGCAGGGCCTGGCGGTCCTGCGCGAGCTGGGCGTCGCCGATGACGACCCACGCGTCAACCCCCAGGGGGGCGCCATCGCCCTCGGGCACCCACTGGGCATGAGCGGTGCGCGCATCGCCCTCTCCGGGGGGATCTCGATGGCCGACGGCGACCACGACCACGCGATCATCACCATGTGCATCGGGGTCGGGCAGGGCATCGCCGCGCTGCTCTCCCGCCCCTGACCCGGACGGAACGGAACCCATGACTGCATCCCCGGCGCACCTCGTGCGCATCGACCGCCACGACGACGGCGTCGCCGAGGTCGTCCTCAACCGTCCCGAGGCGATGAACGCCGTCTCCACCGCGATGGCGAACGCCCTCACGGCAGTCGGTGACGAGTTGCGCGCCGACACCGGTGTGCGGGCGGTCGTCGTCACCTCGAGCCACGAGAAGGCGTTCTGCGTCGGCGCCGACCTCAAGGAGCGCAACGGCTTCAGCGACGAGGACCTGCGGGCCCAGCGCCCGGGCAACCGGTTGGCCTATCGGGCGCTGTACGACCTGCCGGTCCCGACCATCGCCGCCGTCGACGGGCACGCCCTCGGCGGGGGGTGCGAGCTCGCCCTGGCGTGCGACCTCATCGTCGCGGGGCCGAAGGCCTCCTTCGCGCTTCCCGAGGTCTCGGTCGGGGTCATCCCCGGCGGTGGTGGCACCCAGCTGCTCACCCGCCGCATCGGGTGGTCGCGGGCCGCGGACCTGATCTTCACCGCGCGTCGCATCGACGGGTCCGAGGCTGCCCGGCTCGGTCTGGTCGACCGCACCGTCGAGGACGCGAAGGGAGAGGCCCTCGCCCTGGCACGGACGATCGCCCAGCACTCGCCGGTCGGGGTGCGCAATGCCAAGGCCGCCATGCGCGGTGGTCTCGACATGGACCTCGACGAGGGACTGGACCTCGAGGACGAGCGGTGGCACGACACGGCCTTCAGCGCCGACCGTGCGGAAGGTGTGCGTGCCTTCGCGGAGAAGCGCCGACCGGAATGGCCGGGGCTCGGCTGAGCGGAGCAGAGCCCGCTCCTCGGTGAACCCTGACGCCGCCCCGCGCCACTGCGCCGGCGTCCGGGCCACGAGGACCTCCGGCCGGGTCGACCGGGAGAAGCGCCGCCGGGCCGACCCGATGCCGGCACGACAACGCCGAGAGGTCATATGGTGGCGATGTGATCGACCTGCACACCCACTCCTCCCGCAGCGATGGGACGGACGCACCCGCGGACCTCATCGCCCAGGCTGCCGAGGCGGGGGTGACCACGATCGCGCTCACCGACCACGACACGACTGCGGGCTGGGTCGAGGCCGCCGCCTCCGCGCAGCGGCACGGCATCTCCCTCATGCGCGGTGCCGAGCTGTCCACCCGCCACCACCGACGCTCGGTGCATCTGCTGGCCTACCTCTTCGACCCCGACGACGCGGACCTGGCCGAGGAGATGCGGCGCACCCGGGAGGACCGGGGCCCGCGGTTGCGGCGCATCGTCGAGCACATGGCAGCCGATGGGTTTCCCATCGCCTGGGAGGACGTCCTGGCGCAGGTACCGGACGGGCCGGTCTCGCTCGGACGACCGCACCTGGCCGACGCGCTCGTCGCCAAGGGGGTCGCCCACGACCGCAGCGAGGTCTTCGCCCGGTGGTTGCACAACGGTTCGGCGTTCTACGAGCCGCACTACGCCACCGCGACCGTCGACGCGGTCCGCCTGGTCCGGGCGGCCGGTGGGGTACCCGTCATCGCCCACCCCTTCGCGGTCCGACGCCAGCGCGCGGTGGACGGTGACGACGTGGCGATGCTCGCCGATGCCGGGCTCGTGGGCATCGAGGCGGACCACCGGGACCTCGACGACGCCGGCCGCGCCCGCGCGCGTCAACTCGCCGCCGACCTTGACCTCGTCGTCACCGGCAGCAGCGACTTCCACGGGGACGGCAAGCCCAACCGGTTGGGGGAGAACACCACCTCGGCAGAGTCGCTCGCCCGCATCGAGGCCATCTCCTCCGGTCTGACACCTGTCCTGCGCTGACCCGGCTCTCGACGCTTGACCCCATCTGGGGTGTCCTTCTGGAGACCTGATACCCACTGCGCCGAATTGACGGCTGGCAGCGCCCTCGTGCTTGGGTTCGCCGGAGAGATCCTCGAGCGTGAAGGAGGGCGTCGCAGCGCTACTCTTCGCGGTCGGCTCTGCGGGGCACATCGCGCTTCGGCAGCGATCGGCCCCTCAGGCCTCGGGTGTGTGGCATACCCGAGGCGGGTCGAAGGCGATCTCTGGAGCCTTCGACGCGGCATGTCGGCGAGCAGGGAGTGCGATCCGGTCGCGCAGTTCGAAGAAGGTCTCTGCCGCTTCCGCCCCACGCCAGTCATCGGGGAGCAGGTCTGTCGGAAGACCCGGATCGAGGTAGGGGAGTCGGCGCCAACTGGTGAGCAGTCCGACATAGTCGGCAAAGGCCATCGCGTCGTCGTGGACGCAGTCGTTCCACGCATCCAGAGTCGGTCGGTACCCGGCCACGATGTCCGAGTACATCAGGTTCAAACTCTCCAGGTCCCACCAGCGGGACACCTGCTCGCGCAGCGGACGGAAACCGAGGTGCTCGGCGCGAAAGAGGTCGAGGTACTCCGTCAAGCCAGCGCGCCCGAGAGTCTCGCGGGCGATGTCCTCGACGTGAGCCGGCGCGATCCAAGCGCCCGCCGAAACGGTGCCGAACCCCAGTCGGGTCAGTAGTGCGCGCAACTTGTGGCGCTTGTCGCGCTCGGACTCGGGGACGCTGAAGACCGCCAGCAGCCATTGGTGGCCGGTGCCGGTCCGCGATCGCTGGAAAATCCGCTGGTCGCCTTCGAACAACACGTCGCTGGCCCGACTGGACAGGGTGTATCCCGCCATGCGGTCCCGCTTCTCCGGGACGAGGAGGCCGCGTTGCTTCAGCCGCCAGACTGCCGACCGGACGGACTGGCTGTCGACGCCCACCTCGGCGAGAAGTCGGATCAACGAACGCACACTGAGCCAGCCGCCGATCTCGCGGGAGTACAGGCCGTAGAGGGTGATGATCAGCGCGCGTGGCGGTGCTGCTCCCTTCGTGGTCCCATGTGTCCGGGTCTCCGACACGGAGGTCTACGCCCCCGTCCGGTGGGGGACCTGGGCCGTGCCCTGCACCTCGACGAGAGCTTCGACGTCCCACAGTCGGGCGACCCCGACCCCGGCCATCGCGGGGTAGTGCGCTCCCACGAGTTGCTTCCAGACCCGTCCGATGTCGCGGGAGCGTGCCTTGTAATCGACCATGTCGACGATGTACACGGTCATCGACACGATGTCTTCGGGGGCCCCGCCGGCCGCCTCGAGCGCGGACAGGAGGTTCCCCAGGGCCTTCTCGAACTGCTCGACGACGTCGTCGCCGACGATCTTCCCGTCCGCGTCGAGTGCGGTCTGGCCGGCCAGGTGGACCGTCGCCCCTCCGGTGATGCGTACCGCGTGCGAGAAGCCCGCGGCCGGAGCTAGGTGGGTCGGGTTGATGCGCTCGAAACTCATGACTGGACCGCTCCTCCGTCGACGTTGATGCCTTGGGCATTGATCGCTCCGCTGGCCACGCAGAGGGCGACCACGTCGGCGACCTCCTCGGCCGTGACCAGCCGCTTGATCGGTTGCCTGCGCTCCAGCAGCCGACGGACCTCCGCCTCGGAGCGAGTGCTGCGTCCCGCGATGTCGGCCACGGACTGATCGGTCATCGGCGTGTCGACGTAGCCGGGGCAGACCGCGTTGACCGTCACCCCGGTGCTCGCGACCTCTGCCGCAGCCGACCGGACCAGACCGAGCACGCCGTGCTTGCTGGCGGTGTAGGCGGCGATCTGCTTCTCGCCGATCTTGGACGCGATGGAGGCGATCACCACGACCCGTCCCCAGCCGCCCTCGATCATGTGGGGCAGCGCCCGCCGCAGGCAGCGAAAGGGTGCGGTGAGGTTCAGGTCGAGCATGCGCTGCCAGTCCTCGTCGGTGGTCTCGGACAGCGGTGCTCCGGTGCCGTTGCCCGCGTTGAGCACGAGTACCTCCACCGGCCCCCAGGCCTGCTCCACGGCCAGGAAGGCAGCGTCCACCTGGTCACCCTCGGTCACATCGGTGGGAACGACGAGCGTCTCCCCGGGCAGCGTGGCGGCGGCCTCGCTCAGCGCGGCCTCGTCCCGGGCGAGCAGCGCCACGCGCAGCCCCTCCCGCGACAGCCGGTGCGCAGCCGCCAGACCGATGCCCTTGCTGGCGCCGGTGACCAGGGCGACCCTGCCACCGGTGGACGCGGCGGCGGTCTCGTCGGTGCTCATCCTGCTGGTCACCGTCCCTTCCACTCCGGCGTGCGCCGTGCGTTGAAGGCGTCGTGGAACTCGGTGTGGTCATGGGTGGTCATCAGCAGAGCCTGGGTCGAGGCGTCGAGCTCGACCGCGGCGGCGAGGCTCATGTCCAGCTCACGGGTGATGAGGGACTTGGTCTCGGCGTAGGCCAGCGTCGGGCCGTCGGCCAGGCGCCGGGCCAGTCCCAAGACGGCGTCGTCGAGGTCGGGGTCGTCCACCAGCCGGCTGACCAGCCCGTACCGGTCCGCGGTCTCGGCGTCGATGGTCTCGCCCAGCATGAGCAGCTCGGTGGCGCGGCCGGCACCCACGACCCGGGGAAGCAGGTAGGCGGCGCCCATGTCACCTCCCGAGAGGCCGACCTTCGTGAACAGGAAGGCGAACTTGCCCGAACGGGCCACCACTCTGAAGTCGGCGGCCAGCGCCACCACGGCGCCCGCTCCGGCCGCGATGCCCTGGATCCCGACGATGATGGGGATCGGGCACTCACGCATGGCCCGGATCACGTCGCCGGTCATCCGGGTGAAGCCGATGAGGTCGCGAGCGTCCATCGTGATCAGCTCGCCGATGATCTCGTTGACGTCCCCGCCACCACAGAAGCCCTTCCCCTCACCGCGGATCACCAGGACGGACACGTCGTCGCGGGTGGGCAGCTCGTGCAGCAGGTCGCGCAGGTCGGCATAGCTCTCGAAGGTGAGCGCGTTCATCTTGTCGGGGCGGTTGAGGGTCACCGTGGCGACGCCGTCGTCGACCTCGAAGCGAAAGTGCTTCCACTCCCGGGTGAAATCGGCTGATGCGCGGTATCGGGTCATCCTGGGCTCCTTACGGGCTCTCGTCGGTCTTGCTCCGGACCTCGCGGACGAGGGACCGGCCGATGATGGTGCGTTGCACCTCGGAGGCGCCCTCGTAGATCCGGGGTGCGCGGACCTCCCGATAGAGGTGCTCCAGGAGGTGGCCGCGTTGCAAGGCGCGGGCGCCGTGCAGTTGCACGGCCTGGTCGACGACCTGCTGCGCGGACTCGGTTGCGTGCAACTTGGCCATGGCCGACGCCTTGGTGATCTCCGCTGCCGAGGCTCCGGAGTCGTACGCTGACGCGGCCGCGTGCACCAGCAGTCGTGAGGCCTCCACCGTGGTCGCCATCTCCGCCAGTGCGTGGGAGACCGCCTGCTGGGCGTGGAGCGGCCCCCCGTGCACCTGACGGTCGACGGACCAGCGGACCGCGCAGTCCAGTGCCGCCTGGGCCATGCCGACGGCGAAGGCGCCGACGCTGGGGCGGAAGAGGTCGAGGGTGCGCATGGCCACCCGGAACCCCGCATCGACCTCACCCAGCACGTCCTGGGGCCCAACCCTGACTCCCTCGAAGGTGAGCCGGCCGATCGCGTGCGGGGCCAGCAGGTCGAGGTGCTCGCCCCCGAGACCCTCGGCGTCCCCGGGGACGGCGAAGGCCGTGACGCCCCGGGCGCCGGCGTCGGGGGTGGTGCGGGCGAAGACGGTGTAGACATCCGCCTCGGGCGCGTTCGAGATCCACGTCTTCTCCCCGAACAGTCGCCAGCCGTCCCCGTCCCGCTCCGCACGCAGTGCGAGCGCAGCGGCGTCGGATCCGGCTCCCGGCTCGGAGAGGGCGAACCCGGCCACCACCTCGCCGGTGATGACTCCAGGGATCCAACGGTCAGCGGTCCGGGAGGTGCCGGACTGGAGGATCGGGTAGCTGCCCAGTCCTTGCAGGGCAAGTGCCGTCTCGGCTGCCGTGTCCACGCCCGCGAGGGTCTCGCGCAGCAGGCACAGTTGCATGGCTGCCGCGTCCCGGGGCGCTTCGTCCGGGGCACCACCGAAGAGTCCGCGGAGGAGACCGAGGTCGCCGAGCTGCCGGAGCAGACGGCGGTCCACATGTCCCTCCTCGTGGCCCCCCCGACGATGGTCGGCGTCGGAGAAGTGGGCCCGTGCGAGGTCCCGCAGGTGGTTGGCGTAGTCGCGTTGGTCCGCGGTCAAGCCGAACAAGAGCATGAAACAAAACTTATAGCGTCTTGACAACGTCCGTCAACATCTCAATACACTGTGGTTTGCGTCATACGAAGGGACATCACATGCGAATTGCCGTCGTCGGGGGAGGGCCCGGTGGGCTCTACTTCGCCCTGCTGACCAAGCAGCTGGGGCCGCACCACGAGATCACCGTCTGGGAACGCAACGCCGCCGATGACACCTTCGGGTTCGGCGTGGTCTTCTCCGACGAGACCCTGGGGGGCATCGAGCATGCCGATCCCGCGATCTACCGGGCGATGCAGGCCGAGTTCGCGCTCTGGGACGACATCGACGTGCACTACCGGGGCGAGATGATCACCAGCGGTGGTCACGGGTTCGCTGCACTGTCCCGCAAGCGGCTGCTGCAGATCATGCAGGCGCGATGTGCCGAGGTGGGTGTCGTCGTCCACTTCGAGACCGCGGCTCCTGACGTCGACGAGCTCTCCGGGACCCACGACCTCGTGGTGGCCGCGGACGGCCTCAACTCGGCGATCCGGGAGCGCTACGCGGACACCTTCCTCCCGTCCCGGGAGGTGCGCGACTGCAAGTACATGTGGCTGGCCACGGACAAAGTCTTCGACGCGTTCAAGTTCTACATCCGTGAGACGCCCTACGGGGTCATGCAGATCCACGGCTACCCCTTCGACGCCTCCGGCAGCACATTCATCATCGAGATGAACTCCCGGGTGTGGGAGCGGGCAGGGTTCACCGATGGTGACCTCGGGCCCGGTGAGTCCGACGTGGAGTCGATCGAGCGTGTGCGGGAGCTGTTTGCCCAGGAACTGGACGGCCACGACGTCGTGGCCAACAACTCCAAGTGGATCACCTTCACCACCATCCGCAACGAGCACTGGCGACACGAGAACGTCGTGCTGCTCGGCGATGCCGCGCACACCGCACACTTCTCCATCGGGTCCGGCACCAAGCTGGCCATGGAGGACGCCTTGTCGTTGGCAGCCTGCCTGCACGAGCAGTCCGATCCGGACGCCGCACTCACGGCCTACGAGGCCGAACGCAAGCCAGTGGTGCAGTCGACCCAGCGGGCGGCGCAGGCGAGCCTGGAGTGGTTCGAGAACCTCGGTCAGTACACCGAGCAGGACCCGCTGCAGTTCGCCTTCAACATCCTCACGCGCAGCCGCCGGGTCACCTACGACAACCTTCGGGTGCGTGACCCCGAGTTCGTCCAGCGACTCGACGAGTGGTTCGCCGACCACGAGAAGTGGCGCGGCCACGGCTCCGGCGACGTCCGGCCGCCGATGTTCCAGCCCTTCGTGCTCGGGGGGCCGGGCAAGGGCGAGCTCGAGCTGCAGAACCGGGTCGTCGTCTCACCGATGGACATGTACAAGGCCGTCGACGGGATGCCGACGGACTTCCACTTCGCCCACCTGACCGGCAAGGCCCTCGGGAGCCCGGGGCTGGTCATGACCGAGATGGTCTGCGTGTCCCCGGAGGGGCGCATCACCCCCGGCTGCACCGGTCTGTGGACGGATGACCAGGCCGGGGGGTGGCGCCGGATCACCGACTTCGTCCACGCGGAGACACAGACGAAGATCGGGCTGCAGATCGGCCACTCGGGCGGCAAGGGGTCGACGAAGCTGATGTGGGAGGGGATCGACGAGCCGCTGGACACCGGCAACTGGGACGTCGTCGCCGCATCCCCGGTCGCCTACAAGCCGGATCTGAACCAGGTCCCGCGCGAGCTCGACCGAGCGGGCATGGACGAGATCCGCCAGCAGTTCGTGGATGCCGCCCGGCGCGGGGGCGAGGCCGGTTTCGATCTGTTGGAGGTCCACTGCGCCCACGGCTACCTCCTCTCCGGTTTCCTGTCGCCGTACACCAACCGTCGCACCGACGAGTACGGCGGCGACGTGGAGGGCCGGCTGCGGTTCCCGCTGGAGGTGTTCACCGCGATGCGCGAGGTGTGGCCCGCCGACCGACCGATGACGGTGCGGATCTCCGCGACGGACTGGGTCGAGGACGGGATCACTCCCGAGGACGTGACCGTGATCGCCCAGGCGTTCTCCGACGCGGGTGCCGCCGCGATCGACGTCTCCACGGGCCAGGTCACCTCTGCCGAGCGGCCGGCCTTCGGTCGGTCGTACCAGACCCCGTACGCGGATGCGATCCGCAACGGTCTGGACATCCCGACCATCGCCGTCGGAGTCATCTCCTCCTGGGACGACGTCAACTCGCTGGTGCTGGCCGGGCGCACCGACCTGTGCGCGCTCGGACGGGCGCACCTCTATGACCCCAACTGGGTCCTGCACGCGGCCGTCGAGCAGGACTACGACGGCCCGGGGGCCAGTTGGCCCGAGCCGTGGCGGGCCGGCCGCCGCAAGCCGCAGACCGGTCGCTCCGACGGGCCCAAACCTCGACTGGAGCTGGTCAGGAAGGGGAGCTCCTCGACCGCCCACCGCAGGTGGCGTCCGTGATCGCCCCTCGCGGTGCCGTACGCATCTCACCAACCCCCTTCGAGTGAGGAGACCCCGTGCCCACGTCAACGAACCCATCGCCGAGGAGCCTGTCGCCGTCGGCGCACTCCGACACGTTCTGCCGGGACAACCTGCCCTCCCCCGAGGACTGGCCCGAGATCGTGCTCGGACCCGACACCCAGTATCCGGACCGGTTGAACTGCGCCACCGTCCTGCTGGACGACGTCATCCGGGAGCGTGGCGGGGAGCGCCCGTGCCTGCTCAGTCCCGCCGGTGAGGAGTGGTCCTACGAGGAACTGCGCACCACGGCCAACCGGATCGCGCACCTGCTGGTCGAGGACTTCGGCCTCGTGCCCGGCAACCGGGTGCTCCTGCGTGGCCCCAACAACCCGTGGATCGTCGCCTGCTGGTTCGCCGTGCTCAAGGCGGGCGGCGTCGTGGTCTCCACCATGCCGCTGCTGCGCGAGAGTGAGCTCGCGGCGGTGGACGAGGTCGCCAGGATCGATCTGGCGCTGTGCGACCACCGGTTCCTGGACGAACTGGTCGCCGTGGGGATGTCGGCGCCCGTCCTGGCCTACGGGGGGTCGGAGGCCGGGGACCTTCGCCAGCGGGTGGCGGGCAAGTCGGCCGATCACGATGACGTCGAGACGGCGGCCGACGACGTGGCCCTGCTGGCCTTCACCTCCGGAACCACCGGCCGCCCGAAGGCCACGATGCACTTCCACCGTGACGTGCTGGCGGTCGCCGACACCTTCTCCCGCCACGTGGTGCAGCCGACCCCGGAGGACCGATTCACCGGGACGCCCCCGATCGCCTTCACCTTCGGTCTCGGCGGGGCGGTGATCTTTCCCCTCCGCGTCGGCGCGAGCACCTTGTTGGTGGAGAAGGCGACCCCGGCCGAGCTGGCGGGCCACATCGATGCCCACGGCGCCACGATCTGCTTCACCGCCCCGACCGCCTATCGCGCGCTGATCGCCGGGGGGCATGCCGGGTCATTGCGCTCGGTGCGCCGCGCGGTCTCCGCCGGTGAGCACCTCGACGAGGCGACGTGGCGGGCCTTCCACGAGGAGACCGGGATCCGCATCATCGACGGCATCGGATCGACCGAGCTGCTGCACGTCTTCGTGGCCGCATCCGACGATGACATCCACCCCGGGTCCACTGGGATCGAGGTGCCGGGATACACCGCCCGGATCCTCGACGACGACGGCACGGAGGTGCCGGACGGCACGCCCGGTCGTCTCGCCGTCAAGGGACCGACGGGTTGCCGCTATCTGGCCGACCCCCGCCAGCAGGTCTACGCGGAGAACGGCTGGAACATCACCGGCGACACCTACGTCCGCGACGCCGAAGGCTACTTCTGGTACCAGGCGCGCAACGACGACATGATCATCTCCTCCGGGTACAACATCGCCGGGCCCGAGGTGGAGGAGGCGGTGGTCTCACACCCGGACGTCGCCGACTGTGCCGTCGTCGGCCACGTCGACGCCAGTCGCGGTCAGCTGGTGACCGCATACGTCGTCGTGCGCGACGGGGTGACGGCAGGTCCCGAGCTGGCGAGCGCCATCCAGGACCACGTCAAGAGTCAGATCGCGCCCTACAAGTACCCGCGCCGCGTGGAGTTCCTCGACGAGCTGCCCCGCACGGCCACCGGCAAACTGCAACGGTACAGACTGCGCCGCTAGCCCCGACGCGGAGTGAGAGACGACCCCCTCACCAGCAAGACGTGGACGCTGAGGCCACCTCGAGCCACGGTTCCTGGCCCCTTCGTCGAGCAGGACGAGTTGCAGACCCTCGACCTCGACCCCGGTCGCTCCGGCGCCGCGTACCCCTCACTCATCCGCAACGAGGCCGAACAGTCGACCTCGGGCGCGATTCGACCATCAAATGGTACGAGTCGGGTCCGAGATCGATCTAACGCAGTCATTGACGGTCGTTACATAGTCGATATGATATGTGACCTGCCACACGTTGTGCGAGGTCTTCGGACTCTGCGCATCATCACCGTTCAGTCGGCCGGGTTGCCCACGGCCGTCCAGCGCTCTCAGAGAGGTAACTCCATTGAAGGTGTATGAACGAGTCGCTCAGGTCCTCTGGGAATGTGGTGTGACGCAGATTTTCGGTGTCGCCGGGAGCGGCAACTACCACGTCACTCGCTCGTTGATCGAGCGCGGCGCAGGGTATATCTCGGCGCGGCACGAGGGTGGTTCGATGTCGATGGCGGATGCCTTTTCGCGCATGGCTGATTCAGTCCCGGTCGTATCGGTCCATCAAGGAGGGGGGGTTACCAACGTCATCACCGGAATGACGGAAGCGGCAAAGAGCGGCACACCCGTCGTCGTGCTCGCCGGCGAGGCGCCGCTTCGGGACCAGTTGTCCAACTTCCGTATACACCAGGACCGCTTGGTCGAGGCGGTCGGCGCCAAGAGTGTCCGGATCTTCGCCGACACCGCTACGGCCGATGTCCGCCGAGCGGTCAGTACGGCCATGACGCTGCGTGTGCCGGTCCTGCTGAACTTTCCGGTTGATGTGCAGGTCATGGACAGTCCCGAGACCGATCCGATCGTGGGGCTCGACCCATCGGCTCCGCCCCTGCCGGGGAAGGCGGGTGTGGAGGCAATCGCGAATCTCTTGCTCGATGCCCGCGCACCCCTGATCCTCGGGGGCAGGGGAGCGCGCCATGCACGCCAGGAGCTGCTGACCTTGGCTGAACGGGCGGGGGCGCTGACCGCCACGTCCGCTGTCGCACGGGGCTTGTTCCACGGCGACCCGTACAACCTTGACGTGATGGGCGACTTGGCCACGCCGCTGAATGCGGAACTGGTGCTGGACTCAGACGTCATCGTCGCGTTCGGGTGCAGCCTCGGCCGGTGGACTACGAGCAATGGAAGCCTCCTGCCAGAGAAGGCGACACTCGTCCAAGTAGACAGCGACCCCATGCACCTGGAAGTGCAGCGACCCGTGCACCTCGCAGTGGTCGGCGACTCAGCCGAGATCGCGAAGGCCGTGGCCGAGCACATCCCCGAGATGGAGGAGCTGTCCGGAAAGCGACGCACCGGCACGAACCGGAAGCGGATCGCGCAGGAAGGTCGGTGGCAGGACGTGCCGTTCCGGAACGAGAGCACGCAGGACCGCATCGATCCCCGGGCTGCCACCATCGTGCTCGATCGGATGTTGGATGCCGACCGCAACGTGGCAGTGGACTCGGGCAACTTCCTCGGTTACCCGAGCATGTTTCTCACGATTCCCGACGCGCGTTCGCTGTGCTTTAGTCAAGCCTTCCAGTGCGTGGGGCTCGGGCTCGCATCGGCGATTGGCCACGCCGTCGCCAGACCGGACCGGCTCACGGTCGCCGCGTGCGGTGACGGGGGGCTACTCATGGGCGCCTCGGAGCTGGAGACCGTCGTCCGACTGGGATTGCCAATGGTGGTCCTTGTGTACAACGACTCAGCGTACGGCGCGGAGGTCCATCACTTCGGCCGGACGCCTGAAGATGAGGGCTTCGTCACCTTCCCGGACGTCGACATGGCCGCCATCGCCCGCGGCCACGGGTTCACCGGCATCACCGTCCGCGCAGAGTCCGACCTCGCCCAGGTCGACGCCTGGCTCACCGGCGCTCGCGAGACACCCCTCCTTGTGGATCTGAAGGTCACTGATCGTAAGCCGTCCTGGTGGCTGGCCGACGCGTTCAAGGCCGAAACCTAAGAATCGGGCGGGCACGCCCCACTGAAACGAAGGAGAAGCAATTGCCTACCTTGCTCACCGGACTGCTGTCCGCGATATCGGAGGGTTCCGTCGAGATCATCGACATGACCAACGCACTGTCCGCGGACACCCCCACCCTGCGGCTGCCGGACCCGTTCGCCAACCTCATCGACTTCGAGCTGGAGGAAGTCAGCGCCTACAACACCCCCGGGCCCTTCTGGAAGCACCACAACATCCGCACCGGGGAGCACATCGGCACGCACGTCGACGCGCCGGTGCATTGGATCAGCGGGAAGGACGGACACGACGTCTCGACGATCCCCGTGCACCGCCTGATCGGGCCAGCAGCAGTGATCGACGTGCGTGCCCGGGTGGACGATGACCCTGATTTCCTCCTCGACATCGCCGACATCCAGGAGTGGGAGGCCCAGCACGGTCGGCTGCCCGAGAACGGCTGGCTCCTCGTGCGCACCGGCTGGGACAGGTTCTCGAACGACAAGGAGGCCTTCCTCAATACGGACGAGTCAGGCTCTCACACCCCAGGCATCACCGCGCAGGCCGCCGAGTGGCTCGCGACTCAACGGCCGATCTCTGGCTATGGGGTGGACACGGTCGGTATCGACGCCGGCCGAGGTGCAGAACTGGAACCGCCCTTCCCGGCGCACTACCACCTGCTGGGGAACGACAAATACGGCGTGACCTCGTTGCAGAACCTCGCGCAACTACCCCCCACGGGTGCGATGCTCCTCGTATCACCACTGCCCATCCTGGGCGGCACGGGCAGCCCCGCGCGAGTGCTCGCCCTCGTCGAGCACGACTAACCGCAGGCATGCCCTGAAAGTCCGATGCACCACCCATGACACACCCAAAGCGAGACTGAGCATTGAGTATCTAGCCTCACTTCAGCCTGGAGCACACTTCCTGCACCGTTCTGAAATGAATCACTCCGACAGCTACTCTCGGGCAGCGCTCTCGATGGATACGAGTTCGCATTGGTGGACCCGTGTTCGATTCTTTCTCACGCCGTGGCCCTCGCTCGTTGGTACCTTCGACGAAACCCATGCTGGCGTAGGGCCACGAGCCCTCAATCCGAGGCTCACCACTCTAGGACCCACAGAGCCGTTGTGCCGCCTCGAAGTGCCAAGGTCCTTCTGAAGATGAGGCAGGTTCGACGATGGCCAAGAGAGATTCTCGAGACTCGCTGCGATCTTGCGTTATGCGGATAACGCGGACACAAACGGGATAGCAAGATGTGCTCTGCATCTCTACTCTCGACCCAACTGCCCGAGGCTCCAGGCTACGCAAAGCAATCGAGAGAGGGACGTTATGAGCAACAGTTTGAACGGCCGCACCGCGATCGTCACGGGCGGCTCGACACTGATCGGGCACGGCGTCGTCGAGGCCCTCCACCGCGAAGGCGCGAACGTCACCGTCGCCGACATCGATGTCGAGGGCGGACAGCGGATCGTCGACTCGCTCGGTGAACGAGTCGTCTTCCGGAGGACCGACATCACACATGACGGCGACCTGAGTCGACTTGCTCGAGAGGTGGGCGACGAGCAAGGCGGGATCGACATACTGGTCAACCTCGCCTGTTCATATCTCGACGACGGTTTCGCAACCTCTCGTTCCGACTGGCTCAGCGCCCTCGACGTGAACCTTGTGAGCAGCGCCATGGCTGTGCAGACCATCCACCCGTGGCTCGTACGTAGTGAGCATGCTGCGATCGTCAACTTCACCTCGATCTCCTCGAAGGTCGCCCAGACTGGACGCTGGGTCTATCCGGCGAGCAAATCGGCCATGGTTCAACTCACGCGATCGATGGCCATGGATCTCATCTCAGATGGGATCCGGGTCAACTCCGTCAGCCCCGGTTGGACATGGTCGGCAATTATGGACGGCCTCTCGCGCGGCGACCGGGCCAAGACAGATGCGGTCGCCGCACCATTCCATCTGACATCGCGGGTGGCCGATCCGATCGAGATCGGCAATGTCGTCGCCTTCTTGGTTTCCGATGCCGCATCGGTCGTCACCGGAGCCGACTGGGCCGCCGATGGTGGATACTCCGCACTCGGGCCGGAACAAGCGGTACCGGCAATACCACAGCTCGAAGCCTGATGACCGCGACCAAGAAGGAGGTGCGCAACCCATGAAAATCGCTATTATCGGTGCCGGCTTTGCGGGGCTGAGTTCTGCAAAGGTGCTGCGTGAGTTCGGTTTTGACGTCGTCGTCCACGAGAAGGCGGCCGACGTCGGCGGCGTGTGGAGCCGCAGTCGACGCTATCCGGGCGTGCGCACCCAAAACAGCAAGGGCACCTACAGGTTCTCCGACCTCAAGATGCCGCGCTCTTATTCACAGTGGCCCACCGGGCGGCAAGTACAAGAGTATCTTGAACTCTATACGCAGGAATACGGTCTGGAGCCGTACCTTCGACTCAACAGTGAAGTGACCGAAGCCCGATTGCTCGACACCGAGGATGGTTGGGACGTGACGACTCGCGCGCTGGACGGAGCGATGGAAACGGAACGTTTCGACCATGTCGTTGTGGCTAACGGTATTTTCTCCGAGCCGTTCATACCTCCTTTCGAGGGGGCGGAAGAGTTCCTGGCCTCGGGCAACAGGATTGTCGCGGCCAGTGAGTTTCATGACATTGAAGACGCCCGCGGGAAAAGCGTGATCGTCTTGGGCTACGGCAAGACATCATGCGATGTCGCCGTTCCCATCAGCGAGGCCGCTGAGTCAACAACGGTCGTGGCCCGGGCGCTGCTGTGGAAGATGCCCAGGCGGCTTGGCGGCGTACTCAACTACAAGTATCTGATGTTGACGCGCATGGGCGAAGCGTTGTTCCGCTACCAGAGCCTTCACGGCTTCGAGAAGTTCCTGCACGGGCCGGGGGACGCTGTCCGACGCAGAATGTTGGGCAGCGTCCAGTCTGTGGCCACCAGGCAGTTGAACCTCAAGGAACTGGGCCTCGTGCCCCACGGGACCTTCGAGGACATCGGGCGAAGCACGGTGAGTTTGGTGACCGAAGGGTTCTACGAACGTGTCAAGGACGGTCGCATCACCGTGCATCGCGACTGCGTTGTCGCCAAACTGATCGTCCGCGACGGGGTTGGCTGGGCCGAACTGAGCAACGGTGAGACCGTTCGGGCCGACCTCGTCGTGTGCGGCACTGGCTTCCGGCAGATGGTCCCGTTCTTCGACGAGAAGTTGAACGATCGCCTCACCGATGAGGAAGGCAACTTCTTGCTGTACAAACAGATCCATCCGATCAACGTGCCGAACCTGACATTTTCCGGCTACAACTCGTCGTTCTTCAGTCCGCTCAGCGCCGAGATGGCGGCAGTGTGGATTGCGAGTCATCTGCTCGGCTGTCACAAGTTGCCACCAGAAGACGAAAGACTCGCCTTCGCCCAAGCCAAGGTCGCGTGGATGGCCGAGCGCACCGAGGGCCATCACGCTCGTGGAACCAACATCATCCCCTTCTCGATGCACAATGTCGATGAGGTCCTTGATGAAATCAACCTGAATGTCGGCGTCTTCGCTCGTTTCACGCAGTGGCTTGGACCGGTACGCCCGTCGGCATACCGATTCGTCGCAAAGAAGCTGAAGGATCGAGCCGAGAAGCGCGGCTTGTTGCCGACGGACGACTCATCTCAGGCCGAAACTGCGGTATAGGAGAACTTCGTGAATCAGCAGGTTGACGCCATCGTCATCGGAGCCGGCATCAACTCGATGATCGCGGCCAGCGAATTGGCGTTGGCGGGCTGGTCAGTGACCTTGATCGATGAACGCGACAGGATCGGCGGCTTCATCGCTTCCGACGAAATCACCCTGCCCGGTTATATCCACGACACATTCTCGTCGTGGCATCCGCTTTTCGTGGCGGGCGAAGCATATGGAGTTCTGGGCGAACAGCTTCACAAACATGGCCTGGAATACGCGAACACCGACGACGCAGTCACCGCAAGTGTGTCCACGACGCACGGTTCGGTGATTGCTCACCGGAGCGTCGAGCGAACAGTCGAGGGTTTTGAGAATCCGAATGATCGTGCCGAATACGTGGCGATGCTGGAACAGTTCGGTGAAGACGCGCCGCACATTTTTGGCGCGATGGGTACCGAATTGGGGGCAAAGACCGTCATGCGCCTGTGCTGGCAGTTGTGGCGGCAGCAGAAGTCCGCAGGTATCGAGCGCATGGCGCGCAGTGTCACGCAAAGTGGCCGAGGCTACGCTCGCCAGCGCTTCGATGGATGGGAAGCCGACCAGTTGTGGGCGCCGTGGCTGTTGCACGCTGGTTTGGCGCCCGATCAGGCTTCAGGCGGATTGATGTTTCCGGTGATGGCCGCAACGATGCACGGTTTTGGCTTACCTGTGGTGGTCGGCGGGGCCGGTCAATTCGTCACTGCCTTCGAGCGACTTTTTGCTGAACACGGAGTCAACGTCATAACTGGCTCACGCGTCGATTCGATCGAGGTGCAGGACGGTCGTGCCGTCGGTGTTCGGACAGGCGGCAAGACCCTCAGCGCCAGCAAAGCGGTGCTGGCATCGACCGGTCCTCGGCAGTTGTATGAGGAATTGCTCCGCGATCAGGATGTCGATCATCAGACGCGAGTCGAGGTAGCTCGATATCGTCCTGGCCGTGGGGCGATGCAAATACATGTAGCGCTTTCGGCTCCACTGTCGTGGTCGGACGCACGTCTTAACGCTGTGCCCCTCGTGCACGTCAGCAGCGGTTCGGACTCGACGGCCATTGCATGTGCGCAAGCGGAAGCCGGGCTTCTTCCGGAGACGCCGACCGTCGTCGTGGGACAGCAACACGTTCTCGATCCCGGGCGGGTGCCTCTTGGCTGTGGCTCGCTGTGGATTCAACTGCAGGAGCTACCTTTTACGCCGACAGGTGACGCGGCGGGCCAGCTCGACGTGGCGGACGGTTGGACGCCCTCCGTGGTCGACGGTTATGTCGATCGGGTCTTCGACCGGATCGAAGCGCACGCTCCAGGATTCAAGCTGACCGTGCGAAAAGCAGTAGCTCTGTCTCCGGCCGATCTTGCGCAAGCGAACCGCAATGCCGTGAACGGAGACCCATACGGCGGTGCGGCCGAGCTCGATCAAAATTTGTTGTGGCGGCCGACCCCCCGCACGTCCCGACACCACACAGCCGTGAAAGGGTTGTGGCACATCGGTGCGGCCACCCATCCGGGGCCGGGACTGGGCGGAGGTTCGGGACACTACGTCGCAAGCCGTTTACTGGCAAAGCGACTATAGTAACCAAAATATTGCGGCAGGGACCGATTCCATGACTGGTTTGCTGAGGCATCACAACCTCATCCACACTCGTGATCTTTATGAGGCGCGTGAAGAGGTTTCCCGTGCATTCTGTCGTCACGACCTGTCGTTGACCTCACGGACGGGCCGCCTTGACGTCGTACACAACGGTGTGCGCGTAGGCGGTGTCGGCCTCAATTATTTGCGGTACGGCGACGAGGTGAGGATAAGCCCGGGCAAGCTCAATGCCTTCTATCTCGTCCAGGTGCCTATCGCCGGTAGAGCGGCAGTCAGTGTTGGCGATACCACCGTTATGTCGGACCGCAACCGTGCGTCCCTCGTATCACCGTTGCAGCCGGTCGACATGGTTTGGTCAGATGGTTGCGAACAGATGATCATCTACCTTGACAGGCGAGCAGTCGAACAGTTCGCCAGTGAGAATGCTGCTGGCGAACACCCCAAGGAGGTTGTGTTCGAGCCTGCGGTTGACACCAAGGCCCCAGCGATCCGCAGTTGGCTACGCATTGTCGGCCTGTTGCGTGACGAGGTCGAGTCCGGCTCCACTTTGCTCGAATCAGCGCTTGCTTCAATCAACTTCGAGCAACTGCTCATCGGTGGACTGCTGGCTGCGCAACCGAACAGTTCTGAATACGGAATTCCCATCAGTCGTGGACGCGTTGGGAATCGTGCGGTCAAAATCGTCACCGACGCGATCACAGCACAACCTGAGCGCACATGGCGGGTGACTGAACTGGCTGCATTGGCCGGCGTGAGCCCGCGCAGTTTGCAGGGCGCGTTCAGGCGGGAATACGGCGTGGGACCGATGGAGGTGCTGCGCCGCGCTCGCCTGGAACATGCCCACAGTGACCTCGTGGCAGGATCACCCGAAGGAACGAGCGTCACCGAGATCGCGATGAGCTGGGGATTCTTCCACCTCGGCCGGTTCGCGGCCACATACCGTGAACGCTATCGTGAATCGCCGTCGAACACATTGGCTCGCAAATGATGTCGCCGGTGTTGGCGGGTGCAGGTCCAGCGTATCCGGTGTCGTTGATTTGATTGGGTTGCGCGCAAGCCGCAGACGTTGCGGTGGACTGAATCGCACTGGGTTGGTGGAGTCTTCATCGTTTGGGAACGAGGATGGTCTCATGCCGAAGGACAGCACCCCGGGGAAGCTGACTCCGCGTCGCCACAGCCCTGAAGAGAAGGCCGCTGCGGTACGGATGGCAGGACCCTGCGGACCGAGTTGAGAACGGGACCACGGGCGGGGCCTGGTGGTTGGTGGGCGTGGTTGTGATCGGGTGGACATCGAGGCCCTCTGATGTGTGCAGTTCTCACATGCTCAGCCCGACCACACGGGATCGACTACGCGCCGCGGGCGCTCGCCGGCTGCGCCCTGTTCGTCGACGCCGTCCGAGAGGGGCGGATCTGGCGGGTCCGATCGGTCTGAGTGAGCAACGTCCCAGTGACCTGGACGCGCAGCCGGACCCGACCTGCGAGGATGACCCTCGCAGTCCAGCACCTCAAGGAGGGGTACCACCGGTGGCACGAGCCAAGAAGTCGGCGATCATCGCCGTCGCGAACCAGAAGGGCGGCGTCGCGAAGACGACGTCCGTCGCCTCGATCGGCGCAGCCATGGCCGAGGCCGGCAAGCGCGTCCTCCTGGTCGACCTCGACCCCCAGGCGAGCCTGACCTTCAGCCTCGGGATCGACCCGGACGTCGTCGAGGTCTCCATCCACGAGGTGCTCCTGGGCCAGGCGGAGGTCACCGAGGCCATCCTCGAGGCCAGCGAAGGGGTCGACTTGCTGCCGTCGACGATCGACCTCGCCAGTGCCGAGGCGCAACTGCTGACCCGGCCCGGTCGTGAGTTCGTCCTCCAGTCGGTCCTGGAGGAGGTGCGCAGCGACTACGACGTGATCCTGCTCGACTGCAGCCCGAGTCTTGGGGTCCTGACGCTCGCGGCGCTGACCGCAGCGACCGGCCTGATCATCCCGATGCAGGCCGAGATGCTCAGCCACCGCGGCGTCGGCCAGCTCCTCGACACCGTCCGCGACGTGAAGAAGCTGCTGAACAAGAAGCTGAAGACCATCGGGATCCTGCCGACGATGTACGACGGACGCTCCAACCATGCCCGCGAGGTGCTCGACGACCTCGGCGGTCGGTACAAGCTGCCGGTGCTCTCGCCGCCCATCCCGCGCACCGTCCGCTTCGCCGAGGCGCCGGCCGCGGGGCGTTCCATCCTCGACACCGCCCGCTCGAGCAAAGGTGCATCGGCCTACCGCGAAGTCACCGAGCGCATCCTCGAGGCCATCTGAGGGTCGCGATCCGGTACGCACGAAGGGGGGCTCCCCCCTTCGTGCTCGACAAGACAAACCCCGGGTTCGCGGGAGTATCAAACTCCAGCGAACCCGGGGAGTATCGGGTCACCCGATAAACGGGGGGCAGGTGGGGCGTCAGCCGTTGTTGGTCCGACCCGACTGCGACTGACCGCCATGGGTGCGACGACGGTTGCGGCGACGGCGCGGCCGACCCTCGGAGCTGCCGGAGTCCCCCTTCGCCTCGCTACTGCGGCCACCGGAGCGACCGCCGCCGGTGCGTGGGCCACTGCTGCGACCGCCACCCTGGCGTCGACCACCGGACTTGCCGGTCTCACCGATGTCCTCGAGCTGCTCGGCCCCCAGACCCTCGCGGGTGCGCTGGGAGCGAGGCAGGCGACCCTTGGTGCCCTCGGGGATGTCGAGATCGGTGAAGAGGTGCGGGCTGCTGGAGTAGGTCTCCACGGCATCCGGGATGCCCAGGTCGAGTTGACGGTTGATCATCGACCACTTGGTCTCGTCGTCCCAGTCGACGAAGGTCACGGCGATACCGGTGTTGCCGGCACGGCCGGTGCGTCCGATGCGGTGGACGTAGGTCTTCTCGTCGTCCGGGCACTGGTAGTTGATGACGTGCGTGACGTTGTCGACGTCGATGCCGCGGGCCGCGACGTCGGTGGCAACCAGGACGTCGACCTTGCCGTTGCGGAAGGCGCGCAGCGCCTGCTCGCGCGCGCCCTGACCGAGGTCACCGTGGATCGATGCGGCGGCGAAGCCACGGTCGGCGAGCTCGTCGGCGACCTTGGCGGCCGTGCGCTTGGTGCGGGAGAAGATGATCGTCAGGCCGCGGCCCCTGGCCTGCAGGATGCGGGCGATCATCTCGACCTTGTCCATCGCGTGGGCGCGGTAGACGAACTGCTCGGTGGCCTTGACGGTGTGGCTGTCGGCCTCGCCGTCCTCGCTCATCGCGCGGATGTGCGTCGGCTGGGTCATGTAGCGGCGGGCCAGGGCGACGATCGCACCGGGCATCGTCGCGGAGAAGAGCATCGTGTG
Source organism: Janibacter sp. A1S7 (assembly GCF_037198315.1). Taxonomy (NCBI): domain Bacteria; kingdom Bacillati; phylum Actinomycetota; class Actinomycetes; order Micrococcales; family Intrasporangiaceae; genus Janibacter; species Janibacter alittae. Next base: position 752,240 of record NZ_CP144913.1, read on the forward strand.
GCGGGCGGGCGAGGTCATCGCCATGATCTTCTCGACGTCGGGCAGGAAGCCCAGGTCGAGCATCTCGTCCGCCTCGTCGAGGACGACGGTCTTCGTGGCGGACAGGTCGAGATGCTTCTGCTGGGCGAGGTCGATGAGGCGCCCGGGGGTGCCGACGACGACGTGCACGCCGGCCTTGAGCGCCTCGATCTGCGGCTCGTAGGCGCGGCCACCGTAGACGGTGAGGACCTTGACGCCCAGGCGCTTGCCCGCGCGCTCGAGGTCGGCGGCCACCTGACCGGCCAGCTCACGGGTGGGTGCGACGACCAGGGCCTGCGGGAGGGAGACGTCGGAGTCGAGGTCGACGTGGTTGAGGATCGGGACGCCGAAGCCGAGCGTCTTGCCGGTGCCCGTCTTGGCCTGGCCGATGATGTCGTGCCGGTCGAGGGCGACCGGCAGGGTCATCGCCTGGATGGGGAAGGGGTGGATGATCCCGGCGTCGGCCAGGGCGGCGACGATCTCGGGGTGGACGTCGAAGTCCGCGAAGGTCTGCTGGGCCGCTTCGGGGGCGGTGCCCTCGACATCGGGGGTGGCTTGGACGGCCTCGTCGGTGGGTTCGAAGGTTTCGGACGTGCTGGTGTCAGTCATGTGTCTCTCGATCAGCGTGGACGACGCTGCGTGCGTCGCGGGTGGCACGGGCCGATCGGAGGTCAGTCAAGCGGTCTGCCACGCGTGGCGGGCGACCGCGCCGGACGTCTCGTCCAGCCGGAAAGGATGCCGACCGGGCACCGCTGGTCACGCCCATGCTACCCGCCGGGAGGCTGATCGGTCGCACGCGCGGCCGCGGCACTAGGCTGCGAGCATGAGCGAGCAGGCAGGTCCGGCGTCCACAGATGGTCTCGGGGAGCGGGAGCGGGAGGGCACCATCGAGCTCCTCGGCGTCATCGCGTACGGCGCGATCTCGGGGTTCACCCGCATGGCGGCGGACTCGGAGATGGCCACGGACCTGCGCCTGAAGCGGGCCCTGGCGAGCATGGCGGTCAAGGAGTTCCACAACCACGAGTTGCTCGCCGACCACATCATCGAGCTCGGTGGTGACCCGATCACGGCCATGGCGCCCTTCGAGGAGGCCTTCGAGGCCTTCCACGCACGCACCAAGCCGCGCAACCTGCTCGAGGGCCTGGTCAAGGCCTACATCGGGGACGGCATCGCCTCGGACTTCTACATCGAGATCTCGCAGTACGTCGAGCCGACGTCCCGCGAGATCATCCGGCGCGCGAGCAGCGACTACCGGGACGTGGACACGATCGTCCGGGCCGTGCGGGACGGCATCGTCGAGGACCGGCGACGTGGTGGCCCGCTCGCCCTGTGGGGCCGTCGACTCGTGGGTGAGGCCCTGACCCAGGGGCAGGTCGTGGCCTCCGAGCGGGAGGCGCTCAGCGAGCTGGTGCTCGGCCTGAGTCACGATCGCCCGGGTGCCACGCTCAACGAGGTGGGCGAGCTGATGCAGCGGCTCACCGACCGCCACCGGCTGCGCATGGGACGCCTGGGCCTCGACGCCTGACATCCGCAACTGCCCAGGCTGCTGCGGGCGTGGTGTGCACCTGCCTGGGCGTCTGCGAGCCCACGCACGACGAAGGGGGCCGGTCACCGCAGTGGTGACCGGCCCCCTTCGCGCTCGGGAGGATCAGACCTGCTTGCGGCCGACGACCATCCCGTAGATGACGATGAGCACGGCGGCCACGATGACGCCGAGGATGAACGCGATCCAGTCGATCCCGCTCGTGGTCTCGTTACCGGACAGGGCGGTGTAGGCCCAGGAGCCGATGAGGGACCCCAGGATGCCCAGGATCACGGTGACGAGCGTCGAGATGCTCTGCTTGCCCGGCAGGACGAGTCGGGCCAACGCGCCGATGATGGCGCCGACGATGATCGTGACGATGATGGTCCACACAGTTGATCACTCCTTCTGTGTCCGTCGCGAGGACGGGCACGCTAGGGACCCGTGTGGGTCCTTCAGGATCAACAGTGTCCGACGTGAGTGAAGTGGCGCAAGTTGTGACACTCAGGAAGGCGACCGACGGGCTCGACGAGCCCCCCCGGGGGGCGGGACTCAGGCGCCGAAGCCCACCCGCCCGCGGCTGGGCTCGCCGACCTCGACGTAGCCGAGCGAACCGGCCGGGACCATGACGCGGCGGCCCCTGTCGTCGGTGAGCACGAGAGCGCCGCCGTCGAGCGCGGACCGCACGGCGGTCTCGATCTCGTCCTCGGTGCCGCTCGCGTCCAGGACGAGCTCGCGGGCGACGTTCTGCACGCCGATCTTGACCTCCACGGTCACTCCTTGGGTTGTGGGGCTGGCTGTGCCTGCCATGGTGTCACTTGCTCGGGTGGCTGCCCGGCTCGGGGTCGCCACCCATGCGGTTGATGGGGAAGGAGCCGATGCCTCGCCAGGCCAGGTGGCCGGCCGCCTGGGCGGCCACCTCCTGGGAGAACGCGGTGCCATGGGCCAGCCAGGTGCGGGCCATGACCTGCGCGGCGCCGGCCATCGCCAGCCCGAGCATCTCGGCGAGCTCGCGCGGCAGGGTCGTGTCCTGCATGATCCGCTGGGCGATCGCGTCGCCGAGCTGGGCCTCGAGGGCGTCGATGCGGTGGCGCACCTGCGGCTCGTTGGTCAGGTCCGACTCGTAGATCAGCCGGAAGGCGCCGCCCTCGTCCGCGACGAAGGCGAAGAAGGCCCGCACCGTCGCGTAGACCCGCTCCTCGTGCTCGTTGCTCGACTCCAGCGCCTCGAGGACGAGGGCCTCGAGGTGGTCGCACTGGGCGTCCAGCAGCGCGAGGTACAGGTCGAGCTTGCCCGGGAAGTGCTGGTAGAGCACCGGCTTGGAGACGCCGGCCTCGTCGGCGATGTCCTCCATCGCGGCCGAGTGGTATCCCTTGGAGACGAAGACGTCGAGTGCGGCGTCGAGCAGCTGTGCGCGGCGCTGGGCACGCGGCATCCTCTGGACTCGGGTGCCGGGTGCGGTCGGGCTCATGATGCGTTTCCTCCAGGCGTGGGCAACTCGCAGTGGTACGAGTCACATGATCCTACCTAGGAGTACGGACAACCCCGAAGCCGTCTCCCCGGTGCACCGTTGTCGGTGACCGGTGGTGGGATGGGCCCGTGGCAGTGCAGATCCCGACCGTGCAGCTTCGTGCTCCCGTCAGCGGCGAGACGGGGGGCGCCGTGCATCTCGACGAGGACCAGGCAGCGGCCGTCGCCGCCCGCGGCGACCTGGTGCGTGTGCTCGGCGGCCCGGGGACGGGCAGGACGAGCGTGGCCGTCGCCGCCGTGCTCGACCGGATCGCGAAGGGGGAGTGTGCCCCTGAGGAGGTCCTCCTCGTCTCGGCGACCCGGCTGGGTGCCGCGGCGGCCCGTGACGCGGTGACCGCCGGACTCACCGGGGCGACCACCGAGCCGTTGGCCCGCACGATGCAGTCCCTCGGTTTCGCGGTGCTGCGACAGCAGGCAGCACTCCATGGTCAGCCGGCGCCCCGGTTGCTCTCCGGCGCGGAGCAGGACGTGGTCCTCGGCGAGCTCCTCGCCGGCCACACGGAGGCCGGGACGGGTCCGGACTGGCCCGATGACCTCGGGCTCGCGCTGCCGACCCGCGGTTTCCGCGAGGAGCTGCGTGACCTGCTCATGCGCGCCATCGAGCACGGGGTGGACCCCGACGAGCTCGCGGCGCTCGGCGTCGCCCACGAGCGGCCCGAGTGGGTGGCCGCCGCGCAGGTGGCCCGTGAGTACGACGAGGTGACCGCCCTGTCCCGTCCCGGGGCCTTCGACCCCGCCTGGGTGCTGACAGCAGCCGCCGAGCTGCTCGAGGTCGACCGCGAGGCCCGCGATCGTGTGCGCGCCGGCATCGCTGCCGTCGTCGTCGACGACGCCCAGGAGTTGACCGCCCCTGCCGCACGGCTGCTGCGCGTCCTCACGGGTGGGGGAGTCGACCTCGTGCTCATCGGCGACCCCGACGCGACGGTGCAGGGCTTCCGTGGCGCGGACCCGCATCACCTCGTCGGCGACTGGCCGGGCCGGGAGGGCCGCACGCTCGTCCTCGGCCGTGGGCACCGCCTGCCCGAGTCCGTGCACGCCGCCGCGTCCCGGGTCACCCCCAAGATCGCGGCACTCGGCGGGGGGACCCAGCGTCACTCCACCCCGACGGACCGTGCCGGGGCCGTGGCCGCCCACGTGTTGCACTCCGGCGCGCAGGAGGCGGCCTTCATCGCCCACGAGCTGCGTGCAGCACACCTGCTGGAGGGCATCCCCTGGCAGGAGATGGCGGTCATCGTTCGGGGCGCTGCCCGCCAGTCCACACTGCGTCGGGTGCTGGCCGCGCGTGGGGTGCCCGTCCAGGGTGATGCCCACCGGGTGCCGGTGCGCGACGAGCCCGCGGCCCGACCACTGATCCAGCTGCTCGGGATCGTCGTCGCCCTCGCCCGCGAGCAGCTCGAGGCGGTCCCGGTCACCGACGTCACCGACCTGCTGACCAGCCCGCTGATCGGCGCCGACACCGTGGCCGTACGCCGGTTGCGTCGGGTGCTGCGTCGCGAGGAGCTCTCGGCGGAGGGCACCCGGACGAGCGACGAGCTCCTGGGTGCCCTGGCCCTCGACCCCGACCGCGTGGCCCACCTCGGCGACGACGCCGCGCCGCTGTACCGGCTGGCCACCGTCCTCGCCGCCGGACGGGCTGTGGCCGTGACCGCCGAGGACGGTCCGGGCTGGGCGAAGGGGGTCTCCGCCGAGTCGGTGCTCTGGCACCTCTGGCAGGCCGCCGGCGTCGCCGATGCGTGGCGTGCGACCGCGCTCGCGGGTGGCGCGGCGGGCGCGCGTGCCGACCGGGCGCTCGACGCCGTCGTGGCGCTCTTCGACGCCGCGGCCGCCCACCAGGACGCCCTGCCGGCCTCGGGACCCGATGCCTTCCTCGACGCGGTCGCCGGTCAGTCCGTCGCCGCGGACTCCCTGGCCGCGCGCAGCCCCGACCCCGATGCGGTGGCCCTGGTGACCCCGCAGACGGCTGCCGGCCACGAGTGGCACACCGTCGTCGTCGCCGGCGTGCAGGAGGGCGTCTGGCCCGACCTGCGCCTGCGGGGCTCCCTCCTCGGCTCGGAGAGGCTCGTCGACGTCGTCACCGGCCGGGACGGTACCGGTGCGGGGGCGGCTGCGGCCGTCCGCCACGACGAGACCCGGCTCTTCCACGTCGCCCTGACCCGGGCCACCGAGCGGGTCCTCGTCACCGCGGTCGCTGCGGAGGACGAGCAACCCTCGGTCTACCTCGACCTCGTCGACCCCCTGCCGGACGACGGCGTCCGGCGCGCGCCGAGCGACGTCCCGGCACCGCTCGATCTCACCGGTCTCGTCGCGCAGCTGCGTCAACAGCTCTCGTCGCAGGACGAGGCGGCCGTGGCCCGGGCAGTCGCCCGACTGGCCCACCTGGCCGCGGCGGGTGTGCCCGGTGCCTCCCCTTCGTCCTGGTGGGCGTTGCGGGAGCTCAGCGACACCCGGGCCGTCCGTGGCCACGACGAGCCGGTCGGGGTCAGCCCGTCCAGGGTGGCGCTCTTCTCCGAGTGCGGCCTGCGCTGGCTGCTGCAGTCCTCGGGGGGCGAGGGCCCCAGCTCACCCTCGGCGGAGGTCGGCACCCTGATCCACGCCATCGCCCACGATCTCGGCGATGCAGGCGAGGATGCCTTCCAGGCGGAGCTCGAGCGGCGGTGGCCGTCCCTGGGCATGGCACCCGGGTGGGTCACGGACCAGAAGCTCCAGCGGGCGCGCAGGATGGCGCATTGGCTGGCGCAGTACCACCTGAGGGCAGCGAACGAGGGGTGGCGACCGGTCGCGACGGAGGAGAGCTTCCGCGTGGAGCTGGGCCGTGCGGTGCTACGCGGCAATGTCGACCGGCTCGAGGTGGACGCCGACGCACGCGTGCGGGTCGTCGACTACAAGACCGGCTCGTCCGCGCCCACGGCCAAGGACCTGGCCGAGCACCCGCAGCTGGGCGCCTACCAGGTGGCGATCAGCGAAGGCGGCTTCCGCGAGCACGGGACGCGGGGCGCCGGCGCGGCCCTCGTCCACCTGGGCAAGGCCCGCAACGACTCGAACGCCGTGCAGGAGCAGACGCCGATCAGCGACGCCGACGAGCCGCGGCACTTCCACGACCTGATCACCGGGACGGCCGACGGGATGGCCGCGGCCACCTTCGCCGCCCAGCCGGAGGAGGCGCGGTGCCGGATCTGCCCGGTCCGCTCCTCCTGCCCGGCCCATGACGAAGGGGGGCGGTTGCGATGACCCGGTCACCGAGGATCGGAGCAGTCGAGCTCGCACGCGCGCTGGGGCAGGAGCACCCACCGACTCACGAGCAGCGCGAGATCATCGAGGCCCCGCTCGAGCCGCTGCTCGTCGTCGCGGGTGCCGGCTCGGGCAAGACCGAGACCATGACCGCTCGAGTCGTCTGGCTCGTGGCCAACGATCTCGTCGCGCCCGAGGAGGTCCTCGGGCTGACCTTCACGCGCAAGGCGGCGGGCGAGCTCGCCGAGCGGGTCGTGCGGCGCCTGGCGACCCTGGAGCAGACCGGGGTGTGGACACCTCCGCAGGGGGTTGAGGCCGACGCTCTCGGGGGGACGCCGACGATCTCGACGTACCACTCCTACGCCGGTCGTCTCGTGCGCGAGGGCGCCCTGCGGCTCGGCTACGAGAAGGACTCCCGCCTCCTGTCGGAAGCCGCGAGCTGGCAGCTCGCCCACGAGGTGGTCCTGGCCTGGGACGGGCCCATGGAGGAGATCGACAAGGTCGAGTCGACGGTGACCAACGCGATCATCTCGCTGGCCGGCGAGATGGCCGAGCACCTGTGCACGCCCCAGGACATCGAGGACTTCGCCCGACGCGCGCTCGCCCACCTCGAGGGCGTCGCCGCCTCGGACAAGGACTTCACCAAGGACTACCGCGGCAAGGTCCTCACCCCGATGGCCGAGCAGCGGCTCATCCTGCCGATCGTCGAGCGCTACCGCCAGATCAAGCGCGAGCGGTCCGTGATGGACTTCGCCGACCAGATGGCGCTCGCTGCGGCGTTGGCCTCGCGCTTCCCCGACATCGGTCAGGCCGAGCGGGACCGCTTCCGGGTCATCCTGCTCGACGAGTTCCAGGACACCTCGGAGGCCCAGCTGGTGCTCATGCGCGAGCTCTTCGCCCCGGCCGAGGGGACGCCGGCCGCGGTCACGGCGGTCGGCGACCCGCACCAGTCGATCTACGCCTGGCGCGGGGCGAGCGCCACGACCCTGGAGAACTTCCCGAGGTTCTTCGCGACGACCGGGGCGCAGGCGCCGGTCAGGCACCTGTCGACCAGCTGGCGCAACGACGAGACGATCCTCGAGGTGGCCAATGTCGTCGCCGGTCCCCTGGGCGCGACGAGCGGCGTCCCGGTGACCTCCTTGCGTCCTCGTCCGGGCGCCGGACGCGGGCAGGTCCAGGCGGTGCGGGCCGAGACCGCCCACGACGAGGCCGGGCAGGTCGCGGACTGGATCCAGATCCGGCGGGGCGCCGGCGACGGGGGCGCCTCCCGCCGCAGCGCGGCGGTCCTGTGCCGCAAGCGGAGCCAGTTCACCCTCATCGCCGAGGCGCTCGCGGTGCGCAACATCCCGCACGAGGTCGTCGGCCTCGGTGGACTGCTCCTTACTCCCGAGGTGGCCGACGTCATCTCCCTGCTGACCATCGTGCAGGACCCGGCACGCGGTGACCGGCTGATGCGGCTGCTCACCGGCGCCCCGGGGCTGCTCGGCCCGGCCGACCTCGACGGGTTCGGCGCGTGGGCCAGGCACCTCGGGAAGCAGGCCGTCGCCGGCTCCTGCGAGGCCGGCGCCGCCGACGCAGGAGTGCCGCCGGGACCGGACGACGTCGTGACGATCGTCGATGCCCTGGACCAGCTGCCCGAGCCGGGCTGGTTGGGGGAGTCGGGGCAGTCGATCTCGGCCGCCGCACTGCAACGGCTGCAGCACATCGGCGCGATGGTCTCCCGCCTGCGCCGGGGGGCCGGCATGCCGTTGCCCGATCTCGTCGGCGAGGCCGAGCGTGAGCTGGGCGTCGACGTCGAGGTCCTCTCCCGTCCCGGCTGGTCGCCTGCGGCCGCCCGGGCCCACCTCGACGCCTTCGCCGATGTCGCGGCGCAGTTCGCCGCCAGCGCGGATCGACCGACCCTCGGTGGCTTCATCGACTGGATCGAGGCGGCCGTCGAGCAGGAGCGGGGCCTCGAGGCGCCGGTCGTCGAGCCGACGAAGGACGCCGTCCAGATCCTCACCTGCCACGCCGCCAAGGGGCTCGAGTGGGACGTCGTCGCCGTCCCCGGCCTCTCCGAGGGAGTCTTCCCCGCACACGCCTCGCGGTCCTCCTTCAAGGAGGGCACGTGGACCCTCGGGCAGGTCAACGAGTCGGGTTGGATCTCCGGTCTCGACGGGGTCCCCTATCCCCTGCGAGGTGACCGCGACGGGCTGCCACACCTCGATCTGTCGCTCGGCGAGACCAAGCCACTGCAGGAGGAGCTCAAACGCTATCGCGCCGCGGGCGGCGAGCACGGGCTGCTCGAGGAGCGACGCCTGGCCTATGTCGCCTGCACGCGGGCGCGGAGCCAGCTGCTGCTCGGATCATGGGTGTGGGGCGCGACCGGGCAGCAGCCCCGGCTGCCCTCCCGCTTCCTCGACGAGATGCGCACCACCGGCGTCGTGGAGACCCTCGACTGGGCCGAGATGCCGGAGACCAAGGACGTGCGCAACCCTGCGCTCGAGGTCGCTCGCCAGGTCATGTGGCCGGTCGACGAGCAGGCTCCCGAGCATCCGCACCTGGCCGCGGCCGCGGACGGGATGGGATCGGAGACCCAAGTGGACCTCGGGGCGGATCCGCTCGACGAGCAGATGCGGATCCTGCTCGAGGAGCGCGAGCGGCGTCGCCGAGCTCGCGGGGAGGACGCCCACGTCGAGCTGCCGGCACACCTGTCGACCTCGCAGCTGGTCTCGCTCGCGCGGGACCCGGAGGCCTTCGCGCTCGATCTGCGTCGACCGATGCCGCAGCCTCCGCAGGTCACCGGCCGCCGCGGAACGGCCTTCCACGCCTGGGTGGAGGAGCACTACGCGCGTGCCGGGCTGGTCGACATCCTCGAGATGCCCGGCAGCGCCGACGAGAACCGCGGCGACGCCGACCTCGCGCGCATGCAGGCGCAGTTCCTCGCCAGCGAGTGGGCCGAGCGGGTGCCGCTCGACGTCGAGCTCTCCCTCGAGACGATCATCGGTGGCCACGCGATCCGCGGTCGCGTCGACGCCGTCTTCGCGGATGAGGACGGGGAGGTGACCGTCGTGGACTGGAAGACGGGTCGTCCGCCCACCGGCCAGGAGGGCGTCGTGCGTGCCGTCCAGCTGTCGGCCTACCGGATCGCCTACGCCCGCTGGCGGGGGATCGACCCCGGTCGGGTGCACGGCGCGTTCTTCTACGCGGCCACGGGGGAGACGACCCGACCCGAGATGCTCGACGAGGACGCGATCGTCCGGTTCCTCGGTGCGGCGGTCACCTGACGACGGGGCGACGGTCATCTCCGCCCGACGAAGGGGGCAGACCCGCCGCCCACGTCCGTGGCCGGGGTGGTTCAGCGCCGAGGTCGCGGGGAGGGAGGGAGGACGTCGTCGCCGCCATCGTCGTTGATCGCGACGATCTCGGCGGTCTCGTGGTCGTCGCCACGGGCCCGGCTCGTGGGGGAGGCCGTCGGCGGAGCAGTGCCGTCGGGATCGCTGTCTGCGGCGTCACGGGCAGCCCTCGGCCCCGAATCGGTGGGCGACTCCACGGTGCCTTGATCGCTCGGGCCGGCGGTGTCCTGATCGCTCGGGTCGGCGGTGTCCTGATCGCTCGGGTCGGCGGTGTCCGACTCGGTGGGTCCCGACTCGCTCACGTCCGGCTCGTCGTCGGCAACGGGTGCCACCCGGGTCACCTGCGACGGGTGCTCGACCTGCACGACGTCGTCCTCCTCGTCCTCGCCCGTCCCGGCAGAGGCATCACGAACCTCGGCGGAGTCCGGCGACGAGCCCGCGCTCGTGCGGATGCCGACGGGCTGGGTGTCGGTCGAGGCACTCGCGGCACCGGTCGAGTCGCCCCACGGGCCGGATGGCGCGGAGGTCGAGGCGGCAGTCGTGGCGGTGGCTCCGGCCTCCTTCGCGGCCCGGTCCTGGGCTCGGGCCGCCTCGTCGTCCTCGCGGGCGGTCCGCTCGTCGAGGCGACGCAGCTGGGCGGCAGCCGCCTCGGCGCCCGCGTCGTCGCCCCCGCCGACGAGCGACATCATCGTGCGCACGAGCTGCATCTCACCGATGATCTCGGCCCGGCGGAGCAGGTGGCGGTCGGGACGCTCGACGCGCGTGTGGGCGTAGGCCTCCATCACGGTGTCGAAGGCCTGCGCGTCCAGGGCGGCCAGCAGCGGCGCGATGTCGTCGGCGGGGTCAGCCACCTGGGCGGACTCCCAGCCGAGGAAGGCCTTGACGTCCGGCCCCTCGCCGTCGTCCGGGGTCGCGAGGATCGTCCCGGTGGACAGGTCGCCATGCGTCGGGGTGCTCGTGAAGGTCCACAGCGTCTCGTCGTCGAGCACTCGCTCCCAGCGGCCCAGCAACCCGGTGGGCACCCGACCGGTGGCGGCGGCCCGATCCAGCTCGGCCAGGCGACGCGAGCGGTACCCGGCCGCGTCGTAGACCGGCACCCCGGCCTCCTCGTACAGGCTGGGGTCGAGGTTGTGCAGGTGGGCCAGGGCCCGCCCCAGGCCACGGGCCAGAGCAGACCCCGGCTCGATGCCCTCGAGGCCGACCAGGCGTCCGGTGAGGTAGGAGTGGACGGCGGCACGGCCCCCTTCGGGAAGTGCCACCCACCCCTTGACCGCCGGTACCGGCATCGTCAGGCGGCGGGCGAGCACGGCCAGCAGCGCTGCCGAGCGCTCGAGCTGTGCCGAGGCGGCGGGGGTGCGCGGGCAGCGGATCGCCCAGCGACGGTGCTCCCGGTCCTGGATGAAGGCGACCTCGAAGGCATCGGCCGGCCCGGAGGCCACGACGCCCTGGACCGTGTCGGGGTCGAGGCCGGGCACGGCGGCGCTGGCCAACGCAGCGAGGGTCAACGGTCCACGAGAGGTCACGGCCACCACCGTACGAGGGGAAGTGCCCGGATCGCGGGAGCAACGCCCGTCGGGGCGGGACGCACCTGTGCTCCGTAGGGTGGTGACGTGGACCACCAACCGTTGCGCGACCTGCCGATGACCACCTCGGACATCGACCGTGATGCCCCGTCGCGGTCCGACCCGGACCTGCTCGCGACGTTGCTGGCCGACCCCGCGACCCGGGTGGTCGAGCTGCGTGGAGGCCGCGCCTCCCAACGCCTCGACGGCGCCCTGCTGCGGCGCCCGCCGGAGCCGGCCGACGCCGACTCGCTCCTGCTCTACCTCGGTCGCCTCGACGGAGTCGCTCACCTCGCCGCGTGCCACCCGGAGACGCCGGGACCACCGGTGGACCGGGAGGAGCGACTGGACGCCGCCCCCTTCGTCGGGCTGCGAGAGGTCGCGACCGAGCTGTCCGCTGACGATGCCTCCCTCTTCGCCGCGGCACTCGGGCTGAGCAACTGGCACGCCCGCCACCGCTACTGCCCGCGCTGCGGTGCCGCGACGCAGATCGTCATGGGCGGGTGGGTGCGCCGGTGCCCGCACGACGGGTCCGAGCACTACCCGCGCACCGACCCAGCCGTGATCGTCGCCGTCACCGACGAGCAGGACCGGCTGCTGCTCGGCCGCAATGTCGGCTGGCCGGAGGGGCGTTTCTCGGTGCTCGCCGGCTTCGTCGAGCCGGGGGAGACCATCGCCGCTGCCGTCGCCCGGGAGGTCTTCGAGGAGACCGCGGTGGAGGTGACCGACATCGAGTTCGTCGCGGACCAGCCCTGGCCCTTCCCCGCCTCGCTGATGCTCGGGTGCCGGGCCCGCGCCACCACGACGGACGTGACCTGCCAGCCCGACGAGATCGCCGAGGCACGGTGGTTCACCCGGGAGGAGTTCCGGACGGAGGTCGCGGACGGACGCGTCAAGGCGGCTGGACGGCTCTCCATCGCGGCCCGCCTCGTCGAAGGGTGGCTCGGACGCCGGCTCGACGACCTCGGGTGAGGGCCGGGACCCGAGGGCAGCGCGCAGCGACGACCCTCGGATCCGCACAGCGGCAGGTCTTCGTACGGGTCGTCGGCGGCGAGCAGTCGCTCCGTGTCCACGCCGGACGGTGCTCGTCAGGGGTTTCGTGCGACCCGGGACGTCCCCTCGGTGTGGGACGAGCCACCGATTCCCTGGTGGTCGGTGCCCAGAGCGAAGGCGCGCTCCTCCGGGTCCGGGATGGCGCTCGTGACCATCCGGTCGAGGATCACCCGCTGGCGAACCACGGCGAAGCGGCGTTCCGGCGCTACATCGTGCTCCAGGTCCACGAGCATCGCCCGCAACCGTCGGGTGGTCTGTGCCGAGGTGATGCCGTAGCTGCGTACCTCGCTGACGCCGAGGCGCAGGAAGTCCTCCCAGGTGCGTGTCATGACCAGCAGGCGCCCCCGGCCGTCAGCGTCGAACCACGAGTCCCGCCACGTCGGGGCGCTGGTCCCGATACCGCTGAGCAGGGTGCCGATGTAGTTGATCATCTGGGTCGTTGACGGCGGGCGACAGCGCCCGGATCGCGATGTCGACGAGGATCCGCAGCGCGAACCCCGGGTCCTGGTCGAGCGTGCGTTCCTGACCCAGCGCGATCATCCCCCGGAGCGCCCGTGCGTCCCGCGTGCTGACGGGTCCGTAGACCTCCAGCAGGACGTCCCCGGCGGTCACGAAGCTGCCCATGGTGTGCGGCAGCACGCAGACGAGGTCCCGCTGCCCGGCCCGTTTGACGATCCCCTCCGCGTTCACGGCCTGCAGGGCCCCCGAGCGGAGCGCGCGCACTCGCAGGTCCGGCTCGACACCGGTGTCACCCGGGTGCGGGAACGATGCCGGGGCCGGAGGCTCCCTCTCCCACGCGTCGACGAGCGCCAGACCGGCTGCGGCCATGCTCGCGCCGACGGCCACGGGTCGCAGCATGTGCGCGAACCTGTTGAGGTAGATCAGCAGGATGATCAGGTCGGCGGTCACCCATGCCCCTGCCAACGTGACACCGAGGCTGGGCACCGAATCGGTTTCCACCTTCCGGAGCAGCGCATAGGCGAAGGTGAACGTCGCGGTGAACGCAGCCAGGGCCATCTTCTGCACACGATCGCGGTACCACAGCCGCATGAACCGTGCGGACAGGGCGCTCGTGGCCATCTGCACGACGAGGACCCCGATCGTCACCACCAACGAGATCAGCGCCACCATCGCGCCGGCGATGGCGGCCAGCACGCTGCTCGCCGTGCTCTCCGAATACGTCCACGCCTCCGGCAGGGAGATCCTCGTCTCCAGCCAGAGGCTGCCCTGGGTCAGCAACACGCCCGCGATCGCCCCCAGGAGCGGGACCACCCACAGGCTCTCCCGCACCTGCTGACGGACCAGGAAGGATGTCGACCACGAGATCACGGGCATCGCCTCACGGGTTGGGTGGATGGGCTTCCATCGAACAGCACCGCGTGCCGGGTCGCCTCATGTCGAGTGGGTGAAGACGCGGTGCCGGAGGGTCCGGATCGCGCCCGAGGAGCCCGGTGCGGGTGGCCGGACGATGGTCCTCCCGACGCCGTCATGGGCTGATGAGAGAGTGCAACGGTGATCCTTCCGGCCGACCACACCGCAGACGACATCCTCGATGCCCTCGACCCCGAGCAGCGCGAGGTCGCCGTCAACCCGAGCGGGCCGATGGTGGTACTCGCGGGTGCGGGGACGGGCAAGACCCGGGCGATCACCCATCGCATCGCCTACGGCGTGCGGGCCGGTGCCTACCAGTCCCAGCGTGTGCTCGCCGTGACGTTCACCGCCCGCGCCGCAGGGGAGATGCGCACCCGGTTGCGTGAGCTGGGTGTCGTCGGGGTGCAGGCGCGCACCTTCCACTCCGCCGCCCTCCGGCAGCTGCACTACTTCTGGCCGCAGGCGATCGGTGGGGCAGCCCCCGAGATCCTCGGCCACAAGGCGCCGGCCGTCGGTGAGGCCGCCGGCCGGGTCGGCATGCGGCTGAACCGGAGCGAGCTGCGCGACGTCGCTGCCGAGATCGAGTGGTCCAAGGTCTCGCTGCTCACCCCGGAGACCTACCCGGCCGCTGCGCGTCGGGCCGGGCGCGAGCCCCCGGGCATGGACCTCACGGCCATGGCGCGACTGATCTCCGCCTACGAGGACGTCAAGGGCGAGCGCGGGGTCATCGACTTCGAGGACGTGCTCCTGCTCACGGTGGGCATCCTCGAGGAGCGCGGCGACATCGCCCAGACGGTACGCAACCAGTACCGGCACTTCGTCGTCGACGAGTACCAGGACGTCAACGCCCTCCAGCAGCGGCTGCTCGACCTGTGGCTCGGCGACCGTGGGGACATCTGCGTCGTCGGCGACCCAGCCCAGACGATCTACTCCTTCACCGGGGCGACGCCGCAGCACCTTTTGCGCTTCACCGAGACCCACCCGGGGGCGGCCAGCGTGCGCCTCGTGCGCAACTACCGCTCGACCCCACAGGTCCTCGCGCTCGCCAACAAGCTGCTCACCGGCCCCTCCGGTCAGCGCCGTGGTGGCGCGGTCGAGCTCGTCGCGCAGCGCGATGCCGGTCCGCAGCCGGAGCTGACCGTCCTCGACGACGACCCGGCCGAGGCGGGGTGGGTCGCCGACCGGATCACCAAGCTCGTGGCCCAGGGCCGCCCGTTGCGCGAGATCGCCGTCCTCTTCCGCACCAACGGCCAGTCCGAGGCGCTCGAGGCAGCGCTCACCGATGCCGACGTGCCCTATCTCGTCAAGGGAGGCGAGCGCTTCTTCTCCCGCAAGGAGGTGCGTGAGGCGGTCCTGTTGCTGCGCGGTGCGGCGCGCACCGACGACGGGAGCAAGCCGCTGCCGCACCTCGTCGCCGATGTCCTCGGCGGGATGGGCTGGCACGAGGACGCACCCGCGAGCAGCGGCGCGGTCCGTGCCCGGTGGGAGTCGCTCAAGGCGCTCGTCGACCTGTCCGCTCGGCTCGAGGCAACGTCCCCGCAGGCGCGGTTGCCGGATCTCGTGCGCGACCTCGACGAGCGGATCGCCGCCCAGCACGCGCCGGCCGTCGAGGGCGTCACTCTCGCCTCCCTGCACGCGGCGAAGGGTCTGGAGTGGGACGTCGTCTTCCTCGCCGGCTGCTCCGACGGGTTGCTGCCGATCATGATGGCCGACGGGCCGGACGAGATCGAGGAGGAGCGGCGCCTGATGTACGTCGGCGTCACCCGGGCCCGCGAGGTGCTGCACCTCTCGTGGTCACGGGCCCGCACTCCCGGGGCGAAGGGGACGCGGCGGGTCACGCGCTTCCTCGACCAGGCGTCGGGGATCCTCGGTGAGGGCGCTCGGTCGACGCCGAAGCGCGCCTCCGGCTCACGCGGTTCCCGCAAGCCCACATCCTCGCGTCCGCGGGTGTGCAAGGGGTGCGGCACCGAACTGGCCACCGCCAAGGAGCGGGCCTCCGGTCGGTGCCCGAGTTGTCCGCCGACCTACGACGAGGCGACCTTCGAGCGGCTGCGCTCCTGGCGGCTGACGATTTCCAAGGCGGCATCCGTGCCCGCCTTCGTCGTCTTCACCGACGCCACGCTCGAGGCGATCGCCGAGGCCGAGCCCGCCGGCCAGCGCGAGCTCGCCGCGATCAGTGGCGTCGGCCCCCGCAAGCTGACGCTCTACGCCGATCAGGTGCTCGCCGTCATCGGCGGTGCCGATCCGGACGAGGTGGCCGAGGCCGCCGTCGGCGAGCCCGAGGCCTGAGCACGCGTTCCGCCCGGCTCGCGTGAGTTCCGGACTCCGGTGCGGCAGTGGATTGTCGGGTCACCCGAGAAACTCGTGAGGCGGCGCTCAGTTCGGGACGTTCTCGGCGGAGAAGTCGGGCGGCGATTAAACCGGTGGCGCACGCCCACGATGTGCTCTAGGTTGTTTTCTGTCAGTCGGGAGCGTCCCACGCTCCTGAGGAGCGCACCGCACGAGAGGAGGGCAGGAGTCATGGAGAACATCACGATGATCACCACGGCATTCGACGCTGCCCTCGCGAGCGCCACCGATCACGTCCTCGGTGGTACCGCCGGCGTCGTGTCCGTTCGTGACCGCATCCGCGGCATCGAGCCGACCGCTGCCTTCGTGTCGGATCCGCGCCCTGCTGGACCTTTCGTCTAGACGACGAACCTCTCGGTCCTCTTCGTCAGGCCGCGGCATCCCACACCCGGGATCCGCGGCCTTTGTCGTGCCCCACCGCTGACCAGCACCCGCCACGCGTTCACCAAGGAGGCCCCGACGTGACGATCATGACCACCAGAGCGAGACCGTCGACCCCGTGCCAGGCCGAAGAGCCCGAGATCTGGTTCGCCGAGACCCCCGCAGGCGTCGAGTACGCCAAGGAGCTCTGCGGCGACTGCCCCTTCCGCACCATCTGCCTCGAAGGCGCCCTCGAGCGTCGCGAGCCGTGGGGCGTCTGGGGCGGCGAGCTCTTCCACGACGGCCGCGTCATCCCCCGCAAGCGGCCCCGCGGCCGTCCCCGAAAGCACCCGATCCCCGCCTGAGCGAGATCCTGGGAGGAGGAACCACCATGAAGTACCTGAAGATGCCCCGGCTGCGCTTCACCGACCAGCCGCTGGAGTACGTCCCTGACGTCCAGGAGCACCTGCTGCGCCAGCAGCGGGAGGTCCCCCGTCCCGCTCACCTCGGCGTCCGATGAGGACCGTGACCGTCCGAGCAGACGAGGACAGGTAGGCCCCACCCGGATTCGGGTGGGGCCTACCTGTCTCAGGGGATGACGAGCTCGGTGTCGCGCGCGTCGGTGATTGCCATCATCCCGGGCGCGTGGCCGATGGCGAAGGGGGGAGCGGACGCCATGATCGCCGCCTGCGGGGTCACTCCGCAGGCCCAGAAGACGGGCAGCTCCCCGTCGCGCACCTCGACCGGGTCGCCGAAGTCAGGACGCGAGAGGTCCGGGATGCCCAGTGCCGCAGGGTCGCCCACGTGCACGGGGGCGCCGTGCACCGCCGGGTAGCGGGAGGTCACCCGCACCGCCGTCGGGACGAGGGCAGCGGGCACCGGGCGCATGGACACCACGAGGGGACCGTGCAGCGACCCGGCCGGGCGGCACTCCCGGTCGGTCCGGTACATCGCGACGTTGGTGCCGTTGTCCGCGTGCCGCAGGCCAACTCCTGCCTCGACCAGGGCCGCCTCGAAGGTGAAGCTGCACCCGATGAGGAAGGCCACGAGGTCCTCACGCCACACGTCGGCCACGTCGACCCGGTCGGCGAGGTGCCGTCCGTGCTCGTACATGCGGTACCCGGGCAGGTCGGTGCGCAGGTCGCCGTCGAAGATCCCGCACGAGACCTCGCCCGGCTCGGTGACGTCGAGGACGGGGCAGGCGGCAGGGTTGCGCTGCGCGAAGAGCAGCACGTCGTAGGCCAGGTCGCGCGGGACCGCGATCAGGTTGGCCTGCGTCCAGCCCACGCTCCACCCCGAGGTCGGGGTCTGCAGCCCCTCGCGGAACCAGGCTCGCGCCTGACGCGGCGTCAGCCGGGCCGGTGCATCGCTCATGGCCGTCACTCCTTGGTCGGGCGCAGCCGCAGACGCTGCCCGGGTTGTGCCTGGGCGGCGAGGTCGACGTCTGCCGACAGCACGACACCGATGACGGGGTAGCCGCCGGTGACCGGGTGGTCGGCGAGGAAGAGGGTCGGTTGCCCGGTCGGTGGTACCTGCAGCGAGCCGCGGACGACCCCTTCGCTCGGCAGCTCCTCGTCACGGGAGCGCTGCAGCACAGGGCCGGTCAACCGCATCCCCACCCGGTTGCTGTCGGCACTCACCTCGTAGTACCCCGAGCTGAGCACCTCGAGCGCGTCGTCGACGAACCAGTCCTGACGCGGCCCGGGCACGACGCGCAGGTCGAGGTCACCGCCGATGGGGGCGGGCACCGCGGCCACGTCGACCCCGGGCCAGGCCAGGGACTGGTCCCCGACCCGCAGCGCGGTGCCGGGGGTGAGGACCGCCGGACCGATGCCGGACATCACGTCGGTCGCCCGCGAGCCCAGGTCTGCGGGCACGTCGATCCCCCCGCGCACGGCGAGGTAGGTCCGCACGCCGGCGTCGGGAGTGGACAGACGCACCTCGGCGCCGCCCGGGACGCGGACGGGAGCGTTGAGGCCGACGGGGACGCCGCCGACCGTCGCTGGGGTCGGCGCACCGGTCAGGGCGATGTCGATGTCGTCGCGGGAACGGAAGGCGAGACCACCGAAGGTCACCTCCACCCCTGCGGCACCCGGCTGGTTGCCGACGAGTCGGTTGGCCAGCCGCAGGCTGCGCAGGTCGGCCGCGCCGCTGACCCCGACGCCCAGGCCCGCCAGGCCCGGCCTCCCTTCGTCCTGGATGGTGGCGAGCGCCCCCGTGGCGATCATCTCCAGCTGCCTCATCTCGCCTCCACGAATCGCACCCGCACACCGGGGGAGAAGAGGGCGGGTGGGTCCCGGGTGAGGTCCCACGCGACGACGTCCGTCCGGCCGATCAGTTGCCAACCGCCGGGTGACTCGCGAGGGTAGACGCTGCTGAAACCGCCGGCGACGGCGACCGAGCCCGGTGGGACCGCGGTGCGCGGGTCCCTGCGGCGGGGGACGGTGAGCCGCTCGTCGGAGCACACCATGTAGCCGAAGCCGGGGGCGAAGCCGCAGAACGCCACCGTCCACTCCTGCTCGGTGTGGACGGCGACGACCTCGCGCTCGCTCATCCCGGTCAGGGAGGCGACCTCGGCCAGGTCGGGGCCGTCGTAGGTGACCGGTACCTCGATCTCCCCGGCGTGGGGGCGGGTGCCGGGACGCGGGGTGGCGCCTCGCACGACCGTTGCCACTGTTGTGGGGGTGGTGATGGCCGGATCGATCGTCAGCAGCAACGTGCGTGCCGCCGGGACCATGTCGACGACACCCTCGGGGCGCAGATCCTCGAGCTCGGCGTACAGCGCGAGCACCTCGTCGAGGTCGGCCACCTCGACGAGCAGGCCGACGTCGCCGCAGGGCAGGAGCCTCACCGGGGCTGCCCCGCCTCGGCGAAGGGTCGGACGCTGATGCCCCCCTCGTCCAGGGCGGCGCGCACCCTACGGGCGACCTCGACAGCGCCGTCGGTGTCTCCGTGGACGCACAACGATCCGGCCGCGGCGGACACCTCGGTTCCGTCGATGGAGGTCAGTCGGCCGGTCGTGGCGATGCTGACGCACCGCTGCGCGATCATCTCGGGGTCGTGCAGCACGGCGTCGGCGTCGCGGCGGGAGACCAGCGTGCCCTCCGGTGTGTAGTTGCGGTCGGCGAAGGCCTCCTGGACGGTCTGCAACCCGGCCTCCTGGGCGTGCCTCAGCCATGCCGAGCCGGGCAACCCCAGGACGGGGAGGGAACGGTCATAGTCCGTGACGGCCGCGACGACCGCGGCGGCCTGCTCCTCGTGGTGGACGATCGCGTTGTACAGGGCGCCATGGGGTTTGATGTAGCGCACCCGTGTCCCGGCGACTCGGGCGAAGGCCTCGAGCGCACCGATCTGGTACAGCACGTCCTGGGTGAGCTCGTCGGGGTCCATGTCGATGAAGCGTCGACCGAAGCCGGCCAGATCGCGGTAGCCGACCTGGGCGCCGATGGAGACCCCGCGCTCGGCGGCCAGGTCGCAGACGCGACGCAGCACGCTGGGGTCGCCGGCGTGGAAACCGCACGCGACGTTGACGCTGGTGACGATGTCGAGCAGGGCGTCGTCGTCACCCAACTTCCACTGGCCGAAGCCCTCGCCGAGGTCAGCGTTGAGATCGATCTGCAGGGTCATGGCGCTCCTTACTTCCAGAGGTCGGCGATGCCACCGAGGGACTCCCAGCCGAGGTAGACGGTCAGGACCCAGATGACCACACCGAGATAGGCCAGCCACCTGGGGTACGTGTACCCACCCAGCAGGTCGGCACGCCGCAGGGCGATCCAGAGGAGGATGCCGAAGCCGACCGGCAGGATCAGGCCGTTGAGGGCGCCGGCGAGGATCAGCAGCGTGGCCGGTGCCTGTTCGAGCGAGAGGTAGATCGCCCCGGAGACGACGATGAAGCCGACGACGGCCCACTGACGGTGCCGGTGGATCCTGTCGTGGAAGGTGGTCAGGAAGGACACCGAGGTGTACGAGGCGCCGATGACGCTCGTGATGCTGGCCGCCCACAGGATCACGCCGAAGACGCGTAGGCCGACCTCGCCCAGGGCGGCCTCGAAGGCGGTCGCCGGCGGGTTGTCGACACCGGCAAGTTGCACGCCACCGACGACGACGCCGAGGATCGCGATGAAGAGCAGCCACCGCACGAGACCCGTGACGATGATGCCGATCACGGAGCCTCTGGTGATCTCACGGATGCGCTCCGGACCGGTGATGCCGGAGTCGACGATGCGGTGGGCACCGGCGTAGGTGATGTAGCCGCCGACGGTGCCGCCGATGAGGGTGGTGATGATCAGGAAGCTGACCTCGTCCGGCAGCACCGTCTGACGCAGCGCCTCTGCGTACGGTGGGTCCGTGGCCACGGCTGCATAGGCGACCATCGCGATCAGCAGGAAGCCGAGGACGACGACGATGCGGTCCATGGCGACGCCGGCACGTTTGCTGATGAAGATGGCGATGGCGATGAGCGCCGAGATGGCTCCACCGATCTTGGCGTCGGTGCCGAGCATCGCGTTGGCGCCCAGGCCCGTCCCACCGATGTTGCCGATGTTGAAGACGAGGCCGCCGAAGACGACCAGGGCTGCGAGCACGTAGCCGAAGCCGGGGACGACCTTGTTGGCCAGGTCCTGCGCTCGCATGCCGGAGACGCCGATGACGCGCCAGACGTTCAGCTGCACGGCGATGTCGACGAGGATGGAGATGAGGATCGCGAAGGCGAAGGCCGCGCCCAGCTGGGCGGTGAAGACCGTCGTCTGGGTGATGAAGCCGGGCCCGACGGCGCTGGTGGCCATGAGGAACATGGCGCCCAGGAGCGCGCCCTTCCGGACCTTCGTACGCGTCGCGTCGTCCTCGGCCGTCGCGGCCGGCTCGTGCGTGGGATCTTCCATAGGACTCTCCCGTGGTCGGGGCGCCGCTGGATGTCAGTGGGTGCCTCGCGGCGGTACGTCGTTGTGGCGCCGATCACCAGACCGTAGCGCTTTGTTGAACAATCCTGCAATGGGGCAGGGCATATTAGGGTGTCCACATCGACGAAGGGGGTAGCGGATGACGACCGCCGACGGCTGGCTGGAGAGCCTGACCGCGGACCGTGGTCTCGTGGGCCGGGAGAGCACGGCGACCCGGGTCGCCGAGGTGTTGCGGCAGCGGGTCGCCGAGGGGGCGCTCGTCCCCGGGACACGACTGTCCGAGGAGGGGATCTGCGCCGCGCTGGGGGTGTCGCGCAACACGCTGCGGGAGGCCTTTCGCCTGCTCAGCCACGAGCGTCTGCTCGAGCACGTCTTCAACCGCGGGGTCTTCGTCCGCACCCCGACGCCCGAGGACGTGCGCGAGCTCTACCGGTTCCGTCGGATCCTCGAGTCCGCGGCGGTACGCCACGCCGCCAGGTGTCCCGTCGACCTCGGTGCGATGCGTGCCGCCGTCGACGAAGGGGTGAACTCGGCCCGGGAGGGCGACTGGCCGGGTGTGGGGACGGCCAACATCCACTTCCACCAGCGGGTGGGGGAGCTCACCGGGAGCGCCCGGATGTCGGAGACGATGACGCATCTGCTCG
Source organism: Janibacter sp. A1S7 (assembly GCF_037198315.1). Taxonomy (NCBI): domain Bacteria; kingdom Bacillati; phylum Actinomycetota; class Actinomycetes; order Micrococcales; family Intrasporangiaceae; genus Janibacter; species Janibacter alittae. Next base: position 774,110 of record NZ_CP144913.1, read on the forward strand.
CCGAGCTGCGGCTGGTCTTCCACACCATGGCCGACCCGCGGGCCTTCCACCAGCCCTACCTGCCGAAGAACCAGCACCTCCTCGCCCTGCTCGAGCAGGGGCGGTGCGCCGAGGCGGAGGAGCACCTCCTGGCTTACCTGGACACCGCCGAGCGCCAGCTGCTCGCGGCCATGACGGGGTGAGGTGGACGTGGCAGGCTGAGGGCATGTCTCCCCAGCTGCGCATCGCCCAGGACGAGGCCGTCTACGAGCTGCTGTCGTCCGACCCCTTCGCGCTGGTCGTCGGGATGCTCCTCGACCAGCAGTTCCCGATGGAGCGGGCCTTCGCCGGCCCGGCCAAGGTCAAGGAGCGTTTCGGCACGCTCGACCCCGCCGAGATCGCCGCGGCCGAGCCGGAGGCCTTCGCCGACCTGTGCGCGACCCCGCCCGCCGTGCACCGCTACGGGCGCTCGATGGCCGGGCGCATCCAGGCCGTCGCGGCCGTCGTGCGAGACGAGTACGACGGGGACGTCACCGCGATCTGGACCACCGCGGCGGACACCAAGGAGTTGCTCAAGCGCCTGAAGGCTCTCCCGGGCTTCGGCGACCAGAAGGCGCGCATCTTCGCCGCCCTGCTCGGCAAGCAGCTCGGCGTCCGCCCCGACGGCTGGCGCGAGGCGATCGGCCCCTACGCCGAGGAGGACGCGCGCCGCTCCGTCGCCGACGTCACCGACGAGGGCTCGCTGCAGGAGGTCCGCGACTTCAAGAAGGCCGCCAAGGCCCGGGCGAAGGCCGCCAAGGGCTGAGCCGTTCCGGCGAGTGCCCGGTGGCGGAGATCAGGCGACCAGCACGCGTCCTCGTTCCTCCGCCGCGCGAGCCACGGGTGGCGGGCCTCACCACGAGCTCACCTCCCCTTATCTGGACCATGGTTCACGCGCACCTACACTCGCGAACGTGCAGCACTCGTCGCCCAGATGAAGTAGTGGATATGCCTCGGAAACGGTGGTCGGCCCCATGTGGGGTCGTGGTCCTCATCCTCTCGGCCTGCGCGTCGACGACGGCCCCGGATCCTGGGCGTGGAGACCCTCCACCAGGTGAGACGACCGATGCCCCCGCACACGTCTTCGAGCTGGAGCTTCCGGTCACCATCTCCCATCGAGGTGGTGCGCTCGTGCATCCGGAAGAATCCATGGAAGGGTTCACCGCCTCGGCACGAGATGGCTTCCTGCCCGAGATGGACATCAACTTCCTGGCAGACGGCACCCCTGTCCTCATCCATGACAGCAGCGTCGACCGCACCCTCAACGGGGTGAACGGCAGGGTCAGGGACCTCAGCCTTGAGGACTGGGAATCGGCGACGATCAAGAACCCGACGGGCGGCCCGGAGGCGGAGACGGTGACACTGGACGAAGTTCTTGACGAGCTCGGTGGTGAAGTCGTCCTGGTTCCGGAGATCAAGCCCGGCGCCACCCCCGAGGAGGTCGATCAGGTCCTCGACGAGTTCGACGATCGCGGGCTCGAGGACTCGCTCATCGTGCAGTCTTTCGACTGGGATGCAGCGACGACGATCGCCGATCGGGGCTATACCTCCCTCTACCTCTTCGGCACGGAGTTGCCGCCCGAGCCTCTCGAGAAGATGGTCGCGGCCGGCATCGACTGGATAGGTCCCAGCGCCCGTCTCCCTCGTCGCGATATGGAGCAACTCATCGAATCCGATCTGCATGTCGCCCCGTACGGGCTCACGGTTGCGCAGGATGCGCATGATCTACCCGGCGGGATCTCCGGCTTCTTCGTCGACGACCCGTGGAGCAAGTGACTGCTCAGCCGTAGTCGGCGTCACTCGGCGAAGCCGGGCAGGTAGCGCTCCATCGAGCCACGCGCGGGAATGGTCGCGCCGAGCTGGGCGAGCACTCCGGTCGAGCCGATGAAGACCCGGTGGATCATCGCGTACTCGCGCGGCAGGTTCAGCTGCAGCCCGGTCGAGAACTCCGGTGCTCGAAGGTCGGTCAGGCCGGTGGTTGCCGAGCGCAGCCACTCGCGGGTGAAGGAGTGGGTCGGCGCACGCAGGGGCTCGATGAAGGGCAGCAGGTAGGTGAGCACGTCGTCGGCGTCGACCCGGACGCCGGGACGGATGAACCCCTCGGCGCGCAGACCCTCGACGATCGCCTCGGCGTCTCCGGCAAGGGCCTTGCGCACCAGGGTGCCGATCATGGGCGGAAAGCCGTCGGGCAGGCGGGTGACGGCTCCGTAGTCGATGACGCCGAGCCGTCCGTCCGGGGTGAGGCGGAAGTTGCCCGGGTGCGGGTCGGAGTGGAGCAGTCCGACGCGCTCCGGCCCGGAGAGCAGGAAGTCCAGGTACAGCTGGCCGACACGGTCACGCACGTCCTGGTCGGCCTCGCGGATGACCTGGCTCAGCGGTGCGCCCTCGAGCCACTCGCTGACGAGCACGTGGCGGCTCTGCAGGACGACGTCGGGGACGGCGACGTCCGGATCGTCGCGGTAGGCCCGCGCGAAGGCGCGCTGGTTGGCGGCCTCGAGGTCGTAGTCGAGCTCCTCGTCCGCGGCGGCGAGCAGCTCGTCGGTCACCGGCTTGATGTCCATCGCGGGCATCCAGGTCGTGGCCACGCGCGCCAGTCGGGCGATCTGGTGCAGGTCGCTGCGCAGGGCCTTGTCGGCGCCGGGGTACTGGATCTTCACCGCGATGAGCTGCCCGTCGGCGGTGACACCGCGGTGCACCTGGCCGATCGATGCGGCCGCGACGGGACGGTCCTCGATCTCCAGCCGCTCGCGCCAGCCGGGGCCGAGGTCGCGGACGAGGACGGAGTGGACCTCCTCGATGGACATCGGGGGGGCTGCGTCCTGCAGCCGCACGAGCATCTCGCGGTAGGGCTCGACGTACTCCTCGGGCAGGGCGGCCTCGAGGACGGAGAGTGCCTGACCGACCTTCATCGCGCCGCCCTTGAGGGAGCCGAGCACCGCGAAGAGCTGCTCGGCCGTCCGTCGCTGGATGTCCTCGTTGACCACCTCCGCCGGCGTCCCGGTGAGGCGTCGGCCCAGCCCTCGGGCGCTGCGCCCGGCATGGCCGAGCGGCAGTGATGCGAGCCGCGCGGCGCGACCGGCGGCTCCTCGGGGGATCTCGCTCACCCGGCCATTGTGTCGTTCCTGCCTGTGTCCGTGCTGGACCCCCCTTCGTCCGTGGGTGTCGGGACCACCTGCAGCGGCGGGGGAGTGCACCGGCTGCACCCCGGATGGGTCGCCCACGGGTGCCGCTCGAGCGTGGGACCCGGGGTGGCCACCTCGAAGGACCACCCTCGCGTGGTCAGGCGACGGTCGACGTGGTCGAGGACGAGCGTCGTCGTCAGCCCGGCGGCCAGGAGTCGGACTGCGGGAAGGCCGTTGACGGGTTCGGTGCCGGTGATGCCGGGCCGGCTGAGCTGGGCGCTCAACCACGGCCAGCCGGGGTCGGTCTCGGCTCGGGTGAGATCGAGGCACTGCAGGCAGGGACCGTCATCGGGTAGGAGAAGGGGGCCGATGCTCGCCTGCTCGGGCAGGCACCACACCGGCAGCACCGGCGTCCGTGCCACCAGCCACGGGCGCACCGAGTCGGGCGCCGGTGGTGTCGCACTGACGACCACGGCCAGGTTGGTGGATCCCCCTTCGCCCCCGGGACGCACGCGGGTGGTGAGGACGCGCTCGCTCTGCCGCAGACCATCGACGAGCAGCGCCGGCAGGGCCCCGGAACCGACCACGGCCACCCGCGGCAACTCGCCGGTCGGGCCCGGGTGCACCAGGTCGCCGGTGACGAGCCGATCGAGGATCCTCGTGGCGCGGCCGGGGTCGATGCCCTCCAGCGCTGCCGTGGAGACGGCCTCGGTGAGCGCACGGGTGGGGTCGACGCCGGAGAGCCACCGGCACTCGCCATCGGTGAGCCCCTGCAGGCGGACCGAGCGCACGCCGAGCCCGATCTGCACACTGCCGTCCGGTCGGCGCAGTGGTCGCAGGTGCGGTGTGGTGCCGGGGTGCTGCATCGTCGTCTCGCTCGGGTGCGGGGTCGGTGGTGGATCACCACTGTGGCGCAGTTCGCGAGAGGCGCTGTCGACCTTTCCACACCCCGGGCACACGACGTGCTGCTGGCTCTACCTTGTTGAGTCAGCACCACCACGACGTGCTGCCGACTCAACGAAATAGAGCCAGCAGCACGTCGTTTCGGTGCGGGACTCAGACCCTGCCGGCGAGCTCCACGAGCGAGCGGAGCGAGTCGTCCATGTCCTCCGGCAGGGCGTCCACCGACCACCACGCGAGGTCATCGGACTCCTCGGAGGCGACCGGCTCGGCGCCGTGCGCGGCGACGGCGATCCAGCGCAGGTCGAGGTGCTCGGTGCACCGGGTGAAGCCCGACCCGAGCGAGTGCCGGTCCAGCTGGACCAGGCCCGGGCGCAGCTGCAGCGTCGCCGCGCTCAGGCCCGACTCCTCGAGGGCCTCGCGCAGGGCACCCGCGGCGACGGAGCGATCGTGGTCCTCGAGGTGCCCGCCGAACTGCAGCCAGCGACCGACCTTCGGGTGCAGGGTCAGCAGCACGTGCTCGGCGCCGGGGTCGACCACCAGGCAGGACGCGGTGAAGTGCGCCGGGGGGCCGGACCGGTCGGTCGCGGCATCGTGCGCGTCCAGGTGGGTCAGGTACTCGACCCGCAGCGCCTCCTGCGCGGCCGTCGGCGACGGCCAGGTCGTCAGCAACCCACGCAGGTCGTCCGCGAGCTCCGCGTGGCTCACCGGTCCTCCTCGGTGTCGGAGCCCCCCTCGGGTGCGTCGTCCGATGCATCGGTGCCACGGTCCGCATCGGCCTCCCGCAGGATCGACTCGAGGGCGGCGTCGAGGTCCTCGCTCCCGGAGGACTCACCGGCAGCCGTGCGCTCGACGAAGCCCAGCACATCGTCCAGGTCGGCGGCGGTGGGCGCGACATCGGGGTGCGCCCACACCGCGTCGCGGCCCTCGGCCCCGACGCGCTCCTCGAGCGCGGCGAAGAGACTGGCCGCGTCGCGCAGGCGCCGCGGCCGCAGCTCGAGCCCGACCAGCCCGGCGAAGGTCTTCTCCGCCGGGCCACCGGTGGCCCGGCGCCGACGGATGGTCTCGGTCATCGCGGAGGTGGCCGGCAGCTGGCTCGTCGTGGCCTGCACCGACACGTGCTCGACCCAGCCCTCGATGAGCGCCAGCCAGGTCTCGAGCTGGGCGAGGGCGCTGCGCTGGGCGGGTGAGGGCGTCGGGTTGAGGAAGCCGCCCGTGAGCGCCTCCTGGATGGCGCTCGGGTCGGACGGGTCGACCTGACGTACCGCGGTGTCGATCGCATCGGTGTCGATGGCGATCCCGCGCGCGTAGGCCTGCACGGCGGCCAGGATCTGCGGGCCCAGCCACGGCACGGCCGTGAAGAGCCGCATCCGCGCCGATTCCCGCGTGGCCAGGTGCAGCCACACCTCGTCGAGGTCGACGTCGAGGCCCTCGGCGAACTCGGCGACGTTGCCCGGCAGCAGTGCCACCCGGTCGCTGACCAGCGGCACGCCGGCCTCGGTCGCGGTGAGGGTGTCGGAGGCCAGGGCGCCGACGGCCTGTGCGGTCTGCCCCGTGATCAGGGTGGAGGCCATCCGGTCGACGAAGGGGGCCATCTGCTGGCTGAGCATCGACATGTCCATGCCCGGCGGCAGGCCGAGTGCCTGCAGGTCGGGGGCGCCCGGGTCGTTCATCCGCGAGGTGAAGGAGTCGCGGATCGCGCCGGCGAGACCCTCGGCGATCGGATCGACGAGGGAGGCCCACACCGGCATCGTCGCCTCGACCCACTCCTCGCGGGAGAGGGCCTCACCGGTGAGGGTCGGCGCCTCGAGGGAGGTCACCTGGTCCAGCCACAGCGCCGCGAGTCGGGTGGCCTGCTCGACCAGGCCGAGCTCGCGCTCGCCCATGGCGTGGTCGGTCTCGGAGATCGCCTCGCGGGCCGCTGACGTCGCCGCGGTGACGTCCACCCCCTTCGCCTGCGCCCCGGGGGCGAACATCGCCTTGATCTGGGAGGTCATGGCGGCCACCTGGGTCGGGTCGGCATCGGTGATGCCGAGCGCCTTGAGCTGATCGACGACCTCCGGGGGGAGGTCCCGACCGCCGTTGAGGTCGCGGAAGACCCGGGCGAGGTCCTCCGGCAGCCCGTCGTCGCCGGAGGAACCGGAAGGGGTGCTGGGGTCGTTGCTCACTACGGTGCTCTCTTCCTGAGAGGATGTGCTGTCCTTGAGACCCAACCACGAGCGGTGCCGGATGGTTCCCGGACCCTAGGAGGTCGCGTGCCGGAGGTATCGTCCCACCCACCCCGCAGTGAGCGGATCGCCCGCTACATCCTCGTCATCGCGGTGCTCTTCCTCATCGTCTCGCTCCTCGGCAGCTTCATCAAGGTGCCGTACGCGGTGGAGAGCCCGGGGCCGGTGACCGACACCCTCGGTGAGCTCGACGACGGTACCCAGCTGGTCAGGGTCGAGGGCGCGAAGACCTACCCGACCGACGGCCATCTGTACTTCACGACCGTGCGCATCCTCGGCGGCCCGGACCGGCACATCAGCGTCTGGGAGTGGGTCTCGGGGCACGTGGACCCCAACTCGCGGGTCGTGCCGGAGGACAGCGTCTTCGGTGAGGACCGCAGCGCCGAGGAGGTCGAGCAGCTCAACAGTGCCCTCATGGAGGGCTCCCAGCACACCTCCATCGCCGTCGCCCTGCGCAGCCTCGACGAGAAGGTCGGCCAGGAGGACGTCGTCGCCCGGATCGCGAAGGGCAAGCCCGCCGACGGGGCCCTGCAGGTCGAGGACGTCGTCCTGACCGTCGACGGCGAGCGCCCCGACGGCCTCGAGGAGCTCGTCGACACGATCGGCGACCGCGAGGTCGGCGACGAGGTCACCCTCGTCGTCCGACGTGACGGCAGCAGGAAGAGCGTGACGCTCGAGACCGCCGACATCGGCGGTGGCAACGCCGGCATCGGCGTGGTCCTCGAGCCGAGGTACGACTACCCCTTCGAGGTGCGCATCGACGCCGGGCACGTCGGTGGGCCGAGCGCCGGCATGATGTTCGCGCTCGCCGTGCGTGACCGGCTCACCCCCGGAGCCATGACGAAGGGGGAGTCCGTCGCCGGGACGGGCACGATCTCCGACTCCGGGAAGGTCGGCCCGATCGGCGGCATCGCGCAGAAGATGGTCGGCGCGCACGAGGGCGGCGCGGACTGGTTCCTCGCGCCGGAGAAGAACTGCTCCGACGTCGTCGGCCACGTGCCGGACGACCTGGAGGTGGTGGCCGTGGAGACCTACGACGACGCCGTCACCGCGGTCGAGTCCATCGCGAGCGGCGACGGCGCGGACCTCCCCTCGTGCGAGGACGCGGCCTGAGTCAGTCGTCCTCGAAGGTGGCGCGCAGCGCGTGCACGAGACCGGGGGCGATGTCCTCGCCGGTGGCGACGCGGTCGTCCCGGTCGTGGGCGCGCTGACGCAGCAGGCACACGGCCCGACCGTCCCGGTGGACGGCCACGAGCAGGCGCACGTCCTCACGCTGCGGGTGCTTGGCAAGGGCCTCGACGGCCCCTTCAGGATCCTGCGGCAGGTCGTGCTCGGCACCCGGGGGGAGGACGACGCGCTCGACGGCCAGGGCCGCGCCGTGCACGGTCTCCGGCCAGGCCATCCGGCCGAGCAGCGACTCCAGCGAGGAGGTCTGCGGCAGGTCCTCCTGCTCGATCGCGGTCAGCGCGCCGGGGGCGCGGTCGGCCGCACCATCGAGGGCCAGCTGGGGCTCGGCCTCGACGAGCGTGGCGGTGTCGACGAGCGCGAAGATCCGCGGGTTCTGGTCCCAGCCGGAGATCGCGACATGGCGCTCGGTCTCGAGCGCGGCGACGGTCAGGGGTTCGGTCGTGGGGATGTTGTCAGATGACGAGTCGGGCACGAGGACCATGCTGCCCTACGAGATGTCAGGACGTCTGGGTACGGTGTCACCACCATGAGCAGCGCGAGTTGGCCGCACGGCGGTGACGAAGGGGGCGCGGTGCCGCCCCGCGACGACGACCGGACCCCACCGAGGCGTGGCCCGGGCAGACTGGCGAAGGCGGCCCTCGCGATCGCCGTGCTGCTCGTCATCATCAGCATCATCGCGAGCCTGTGGACCGAGTCGTTGTGGTTCTCCTCCCTGGGCTTCTCCGACGCGTGGTGGTCACGCCTGCGCACGCAGGCCCTCCTCTTCGTCGGCGGTGCCCTGCTCACCGCGCTGCCGATCGGGCTGAGCCTGTGGCTCGCCTACCGCACGCGGCCGCTCACCGTACCGATGTCCCCCGGTGAGCAGGCGCTGGCGCAGTACCGCCAGGCCATCGAGCCCTTCCGCAGGGTGACCGCGTGGGTGCTGCCCGCCGTGCTGGGCCTGCTCGGTGGACTCACCGCCGCGGGCCAGTGGCAGGTCTGGTTGCTGTGGCGCAACGGCGAGGCGACCGGAGTGACCGACCCGCAGTTCGGGCGGGACATCAGCTACTACCTCTTCGGGCTGCCGTGGTGGGGCTTCCTCGTCGGCTTCCTCACCGTCGCGTTGCTCGCGAGCCTGATCAGCGCGGTCTTCGCGCACTACATCTACGGAGGCATCGTCCCGCCGGGGCGGGGGCGCTCCTCGCGGGCGGCCTTCCTGCACCTGGCGGTCATCGCGGCGGTGCTCGCGCTGCTGCGCGCGTGGAGCTACCTGCTCGACGCGCACGGCCTGACCACGCGAGAGGGTGAGGTGCTCACGGGTGTCGGGTACACCGCGGACCACGCGATCATCCCGACGAAGTACATCCTCGCGGTCGCGGCAGTGCTGTGCGCCGTGCTCTTCCTGGCCTCGGTGCGCTCGCGCTCCTGGCTGCTGCCGATGATCGCGGTCGGCACCCTCGTCGTGCTGTCCATCGTCGTCGGGGCGATCTACCCGGCCCTGGTCGAGACCTACAAGGTCTCGCCCTCGCGCAACTCGCTCGAGGAGCCCTACCTCCAGCGCAACATCAACGCCACCCGCGACGCCCACGGGGTGACGGACGCGAAGGAGTCCACCTACGACGCGGTCTCCGACGTGTCACCCGGCCAGCTGCGCGAGGACGCCCAGTCCATCCCGGGCATCCGGCTGCTCGACCCCTCGGTCGTCAGCCAGACCTACCAGGAGCTGCAGGCGCAGCAGCCGTACTACACCTTCCAGGAGGAGCTGGACGTCGACCGCTACGAGATCGACGGGGAGACCACGGACGTCGTCGTCGGCGCGCGCGAGCTCGACCTGAACAACGTCCCCTCCGACCGACGTGACTGGGTCAACGACCACACCGTCTACACCCACGGCTACGGCCTGGTCATGGCTCGCGGCACCCAGGTGCGGGCCGGCAACCCGCAGTGGATCAATCCGCAGTCGGCGATCGGCGAGTACCAGCCGCGCATCTACTTCGGCGAGGAGATGAACCACTTCTCGATCGTCGGACGCAGCGACGGGCAGGAACCGCGCGAGGTCGACCGGCCCACCGGTGGGGACGATTCCCGGTACACCTACAAGGGTGACGGGGGAGTGGACATCGGCTCCCCCCTTCGTCAGGCGGCCTACGCGCTGACCCACCGGGACCTGAAGTTCATGCTGTCCGACGCGGTCGGGCCCAGCTCCCGGCTGCTCGAGCACCGCACCCCCATGGAGCGGGTGGAGCGGGTGGCGCCCTGGCTGACGCTCGACGACGACGTCTACCCGGCGATCGTCGACGGGCGCGTGAAGTGGATCGTCGACGGGTACACGACCTCGCGGCAGTATCCGTACAGCACCGCCTTCTCGATGTCCGGGGTGCAGACCGGACAGGTCTCCTCGCGTGAGACGCAGCAGGCGAGCGCGCTCATCGGGGACCGGGTCAACTACATGCGCAACTCCGTCAAGGCGACCGTGGACGCCTTCGACGGGAGCGTCGACCTCTACAAGTGGGACGAGGACGACCCGATCATCCAGGCGTGGGACAAGGCCTTCCCCGACCTGATGCAGGACCGTGGCGACATCGGCAGCGAGCTGATGTCCCACCTGCGGTACCCGGAGGACCTCTTCCTGATGCAGCGCGCCGTGCTGGCGGACTACCACGTGACCTCCGCGAGCGACTTCCGCGCCGGTCAGGACCGCTGGCGGGTGCCGGACGACCCGTCGCGCGGTGACGACGGCGTGGCCCAGCCGCCGTACTACCTGTCGCTGGCGATGCCCTCGCAGGACAAGCCCTCGTGGTCGCTCACCTCGACCTACATCCCGCGTGGTTCGCGCAACGTCATGGCCGGGTACCTGGCCGTCGACGCCGATGCCGGCGCGACCGGTGGCGATCCTGCCAAGGGGTACGGACAGCTGCGGCTGCTCTCCGTGCCACGCAACACGACCGTGCCCGGCGTCGGCCAGGTGCAGAACGACATCGTCTCCTCCAACGCGACCTCCGACGGCGGCAGCCAGACCCTGCAGGACTACCTGAACAACGCCAACCGCGGCGGGTCCCAGGTGCACTTCGGCAACCAGCTGGCACTGCCGGTCGGGGAGGGCTTCCTGCACGTGGAGCCGATCTACCTCTCCTCCTCCTCGGGGACCTCGTACCCGCAGCTGCGGATCGTCGTGGCCACCTTCGGCGGCAAGGTCGCCTGGGGTCAGACCCTCGACTCGGCGCTGGACCAGCTCTTCGAGGGCGACGCCGGGGTCGAGGGCGGCGACTCCACGCCGGCGGAGGAGCCCGGCCCCGACGGGGGCGAAGGGGGCGACGACACCGGCGGGAACGGCGACGGCGGCGAGCCGACACCTCCGACCGCGAACGACCCGGAGGCCCTGCAGGAGGCCATCGCCGGCATGGAGCAGGCCTACGCGGACGGCCAGGAAGCGCTGAAGAACGGCGACTTCGCCGCCTACGACAAGGCGCAGAAGGAACTGAAGAAGTACCTCGAGCAGGCCGCCGCCGCGCAACCCGAAGGGGGTTCGGCAGACCTGGAGGGCAACTGATTTGGTGCTCCCCGTCAGGTCACGTAGAGTTGCAACTGCAACGACGCGGGGTGGAGCAGTTCGGTAGCTCGCCGGGCTCATAACCCGGAGGTCGTAGGTTCAAATCCTACCCCCGCTACCAGCGTCCTGGGCCGCGACATCGTTTACACGGTGTCGCGGCCCAGGACTTTTTTGTGGGCTCAGCGGGCGGTTGCCGTTGGGTGTCGCGACGCATCGACGGTCCGTGGACGACCACGCGCGGGTGGCGGCGGAGGGGTTGCGATAGCGCCTCTGGACACCATGTGATATAGGGAGCAAACTCTTTGGCACGGGCGTGTGCTCCTCACGGGCTCGAGCCGCAGTCCCCGGGAGGGGGGAGCGGCATCCTTCTCATCTTGGAGGTACCCCATGCGCGCGCATCTGATGGCCGGAGCCAGTGCCTTGGCTCTCGCAATGACCGTCGCAGGACCGGCCCACGCCGCGAGCGATCACTCTGCGGGCTCGCAGCAGCCCGAGGTGGTCGCGAGTGGGCTGGCCGGCCCACTGAGTGTCGACGTCGGCAACGCCCTCGACGTGTACGTCACGCAGAACTTCGCTGGACTGCTGTCCACGGTGGACCAGCGCGGCCGGGTAAGCACCGTGCACGAGCTGGGCCTGCCCCCCGATGCCGGTGAGCTCACCGGAGTCGCGTATCGCGGACGCTTCACGTACCACATCGAGACCGACTACTCCGGGGCCCAGGGGCCGGTCAGTCACATCATCCGCACGTCAAGGACGGGGGAGCGCACCGTCGTCAGTGACGACCTGTGGGCCTACGAGGTCGCGAACAACCCGGACGGCGACCGCACCTACGGGTTCACCGATCTCGACGCTCCGTGCGCTGCCGAGCTCCAGGCCTTCCAGGAGGGCCTACCTCCGGAGCGCGAGTTGCCCCCGCTGGCCGAGTACAGCGGCATCGTGGAGTCACATGCCTATCAGCTCGATGTCCGCAGGGGCACGATCTACGTCGCCGACGCCGCGGCCAACGCGGTCCTTGCCGTCGACGAGTCCACCGGCGACATCACCACCGTCTCGGTCCTGCCGGCCACCCCGATCGAGTTCACGGCCGACGTCAACGATGGCCTCGAGGGCGAACTGGGACTCGACCTGCCCGACTGTCTGGTGGGCAACGAGTACACCCCTGAGCCGGTACCGACCGATGTCCAGGCCGATGTGAGAGGCGATCTCTACGTCAGCACCCTCGAGGGTGCTGCCGGTGAGATGGCGCCGCTGAGCAAGGTGTACCGCGTCAACCGCTCCACCGGGTCGGCCTCGACCATCGCCGGCGGCATGTTCGGCGCCACCGGACTGGCCGTGGACAACTCGGGGGACATCTTCGTGGCGGAGCTGTTCGGTGGGAAGGTGTCGATGATCAAGCGTGGCGGGAGCCGGGCAGAGACGGTCTTCGCCGCCGACTCACCTGCGGACGTGGCTCTGCGGGGACGCACCATCTTTGCCACGACCGGAGTGTTCGGGGACGGTGCACTCGTGAAGTACCGTCGCTGACACGGGCCAATGGGCCCGAGGAGGGACCGTGAGCGCCGTGACGAGTGAGTGGGATTTCAGCGGGCTGAGGGCGATGTTCGTCAACTGCACGCTCAAGAGGAGTCCGGAGGCCAGCCACACCCAGGGCCTGGTCGATGCGAGCGCGACGCTCATGCGCAAGCACGGCGTGGACGTCGAGGTGCTCCGGGCGATCGACCACCCGATCGCCACCGGGGTCTACCCGGACATGCGGGAGCACGGGTGGGAGGTCGACGCGTGGCCGCAGATCTACCCGCGGCTCCTCGACGCCGACATCCTCGTGCTCGCCGGCCCGATCTGGCTCGGGGACAACTCGAGCGTCATGAAGCAGGTCATCGAGCGGCTCTACGCGCTGTCGGGCATGCACAACGACAAGGGGCAGTTCCTCTACTACGGCCGGGTCGGTGGGTGCCTGATCACCGGGAACGAGGACGGCATCAAGCACTGTGCGCAGAACGTGCTGTATTCGTTGCAGCACCTCGGCTACACGATCCCACCGAACGGCGACGCCGGGTGGATCGGCGAGGCCGGGCCGGGCCCCTCCTACCTGGACCCCGGTAGCGGCGGCCCGGAGAACGACTTCACCAACCGCAACACCACCTTCCTGACCTGGAACCTCATGCACCTGGCGAGGATGCTCAAGGACAGCGGTGGGGTCCCGGCCCACGGCAATCTCAGTGACGCCTGGGACGCCGGGACGCGCTTCGACTGGGAGAACCCTGAGTACCGGTGACCGCCGGACGTTCCGCACGAGGAAGGAGCCGCACACACACGAGCACCAGGAGGGCGCTGCTGCCGGTGTGACGAACGGGGCATCCTCCCGATTTCGCCGTGCGCGGCCCCACTGGGCACAATGAACGGGTGAGCGCTAACTCTGGCAAGCACCATGTCGTCATCATCGGATCCGGCTTCGGCGGTCTCTTCGCCGCGAAGGAGCTGGGCAACGAGGACGTGGACGTCACGCTGATCTCGCGGACGAGCCACCACCTCTTCCAGCCGCTGCTGTACCAGGTGGCCACCGGCATCCTGTCCGAGGGGGACATCGCTCCGACGACCCGCGACATCCTCGGGCGCCAGCGCAACGTGCGCGTCATCCTCGGCGACGTCCAGCACATCGACGTCGAGGCACGCACCGTCAGCTCGACCTCCCTCAACCAGCACACGGTCACGCCCTACGACAGCCTGATCGTCGCGGCGGGTGCCGGTCAGTCCTACTTCGGCAACAACCACTTCGCCCGGTTCGCCCCGGGGATGAAGAGCATCGACGACGCGCTCGAGCTGCGGGGCCGCATCTTCGGTTCCTTCGAGCTGGCCGAGACGTCCACCGACCCCGAGCAGCGGCGACGGCTGCTCACCTTCGTGGTCGTCGGCGCCGGCCCCACGGGCGTGGAGATGGCCGGGCAGATCGCCGAGCTGGCCCAGCGCACCCTGGCGCACGAGTTCCGCCACATCGACCCCGGCGAGGCGCGGGTCATCCTCCTGGACGGTGCGCCGAAGGTGCTGCCCACCTTCGGTGACCGGCTCAGCGACAAGGCGCGACGCAGCCTGGAGAAGCAGGGCGTCGAGGTCCAGCTCGAGGCGATGGTGACCGATGTCGACCAGTACGGCATCCAGGTCAAGGACGGCGACGGCGGCCGGCGCACCATCGAGACGATGACCAAGGTCTGGGCGGCCGGCGTGGCCGGCTCGCCGCTCGGCGCGATGCTCGCCGAGCAGACCGATGTCGAGGTCGACCGTGCCGGACGCCTGCACGTCGAGGACGACCTGACGGTCCCGGGACACCCCGAGATCTTCGTCGTCGGCGACATGATCAACCTCAAGGGGTACCCGGGCGTCGCCCAGCTGGCCATCCAGGGCGGTCGCTACGCGGCCAAGTCGATCCTCGGCCGGCTCGAGGGCACGACGGACCAGGCGCCCTTCCGGTACCGGGACAAGGGCTCCATGGCCACGATCTCGAAGTACTCCGCCGTGGCCAGCATCGGCCGGATCAACTTCACCGGTTTCCTCGCCTGGCTCGCGTGGCTGGCCGTGCACCTCATGGCCATGGTCGGCTTCAAGAACCGCATCTCCACGCTGCTGAACTGGATCATCACCTTCGTCGGGGACAACCGCAACGAGCGGGTCTCGACCTTCCAGCAGGTCTTCGCGCGCACGGCGATGCAGGATCTCGGGCCGAGCGCCTACCCGAATCTGGCGGACCCGGGATCCGACGGCGAGGACGAGCTGGAGCGCAACGCGTCGTAGGCTCGAGGCATGCCTCTGGACTTCCCTTTTGAGGACCACACCCTGCCCAACGGGCTGCGCGTCATCGTGCAGCCCGACGCCACGACACCGACGGTGACCCTCAACATGTGGGTGGGCGTCGGCTCCCGGCACGAGGAGCGGGGCGCAACCGGCTTCGCCCACCTCTTCGAGCACCTGATGTTCCAGGGGAGCGAGAACGTCGCCAACGGTGAGCACTTCCAGGCGCTCATGGGCGTCGGTGGTCGGCTCAACGCGACGACGTGGTTCGACCGCACGACCTACTTCGAGACGATCCCCTCCGGGGCGCTCGAGCTCGCCCTGTGGCTCGAGGCCGACCGGCACGCCAACCTCCTGGCCGCGGTGACGCAGGACAACCTCGACAACCAGCGCGACGTCGTCAAGGAGGAGAAGCGCCAGCGCTACGACAACCAGCCGTACGGCCAGGCGATGACGCGGGTCTACGCGACCGTCTTCCCCGAGGGCCACCCGTACCACCACCCGACGATCGGCTCGATGGCTGACCTCGACGCCGCGACGGTGGCGGACGTGCACGACTTCTTCCGTCGGCACTACGCCCCGGACAACACCGTGCTGACGATCGTCGGTGACGTCACCGCGGAGCGTGGGCTGGAGCTCGTCGAGCGCTACTTCGGTCACCTCGAGCACCATGCCGAGCCGCGAAGGGGGCCGGTCGCCCCCCTTCGCCCCCTGTCGGAGCCGGCCCGCGAGGAGATCGTCGACGAGGTGCCCAACGACCGCATCCACCTCGCCTTCCGCCTGCCTGCCGAGGCGGGCGACACCCGGGACCAGTTCCTCGCCTCGTCGATGGCCCTGGACTGCGTCGGTGGGCTCAGCTTCTCGCCGCTGGAGCAGCGTCTCGTGCGGGACGAGCAGCGCGCCAATGCCATCGACGTCGGGGCGATGGGCTTCGTCGACGGGGTGTCCCTCGGCCTGGTGGTCGTCGACGTCGCCGACGGTGTGGACACGCAGGAGCTGGAGGAGCAGGTGTGCGCCGAGCTGGCCGCCTTCGCCGACGCCGGGCCGACGCCGGAGCAGATGGAGGCGGTGCGGGCGCAGGCGGAGCGCGCGTGGCTGTCCGCGCTGGCCGCCAAGGACGAGCGTGCCGACCTGATCAGCCACTACACGTGCCTGCACGACGACCCGGGCTACATCAACACCTTCCTCGACCGGATCGCGAGGATCACCCCGCAGGACGTGCGCGCCGCCGCGGACACGTGGCTGCGCCCGCAGCACCGCGCCGCCGTCGTCTACCGGGCCGCCGAGGAGCAGGAGGAGGCAGCATGAGTAGTCCCACCGTCCCGCGTCCGCAGGTCGCCGCGCCGGGGGAGTGGTTCTTCCCCCAGCCGCGTGAGCTCACGCTGCCGAACGGCATCGGTGCCCTCGTGCACCACGTGCCCGGCCAGTACGTGATCTCGGTGCGCCTGACCGTTCCGGTCGCACTGCGCCACGAGCCGACGGACAAGGAGGGCGTCGCCTGGGTCATGGCGCGCCTGCTCGACGAGGGCACCCGCACGCACGACCAGCGAGAGCTGTCGGAGCTGCTCGAGCGCCGCGGTATCGCACTGGGTGCCGGGATGAGCGAGGCAGCGCTCGGTGTCGACCTGGATGTGCCGCAGCGCTTCCTCGGTGAGGCACTGGAGCTGCTCACCGAGTGCGTTCGCGAGCCCGTCTTCGAGGAGGCGGAGGTCTCGCGCATCGTGCGTACCCGGCTGGCCGAGATCGAGCAGGAGCGGGCCTCGGCCGGACGCCGCGCCTACAAGGAGTGGGCGAGGACCTACTACGACCCCACCATCCGCGCCTCGCGCCCCGGTGGCGGTGAGGCCGAGACCGTGGCCGACGTGACCCGCGAGGACGTCGTCGGCTTCCATGCCGCCCACGTCCACCCCGAGGGGACGACGGTCGTCGTGGCCGGCGACCTCACCGGGGTCGACGTCGAGGAGCTGCTCGGCTCGACGCTCGGTGGCTGGACGACCGCGGGTCGCGCGCGGCCGGTCGACCGTGAGCCGGCCCCGCGTGCCGCTGACGCCGCGAGGGTCGTCCTCGTCGACCGTCCCGGCTCGGTGCAGTCGGAGATCCTCATCGGCGCTCCGGGACCGGACCGTCGGGTGACGACCGGATGGGCACCCTTCCCGGTCCTCGCCTACATCCTGGGGGGCGCGCCGAATGCCCGCATCGACCAGGTGCTGCGCGAGGAGAAGGGCTACACGTACGGCATCCGCTCCGGGTTCCGTCCGCGCCAGGTCGGCTCGGCGTTCACCGTCGCCGGGTCCGTGCGCGCCGACTCGACCGTGGACTCCCTTCGTCTGCTCACGGAGATCTTGGCCGGTGCGGGGGACGGCTTCACGCAGGAGGAGACCCGCGCCGGTGTCGACTTCATGACCCTCACCGCCCCGGGTCGATACGACACTGCGGACGCCATCGCCGACGAGACGGCGGGGCTGGCCGGTGACGAGTTGCCGCTGTCCTTCACCAGCGACACGATCGCCGCCATGCGTCGGCTGACCGCGGATGACCTCAGCCGCGCCTGGCGCGAGCAGGTCACCCACGAGTGGACGGTCGTCGTCGTCGGCGATGCCTCGCTCTACAAGGACCAGGTCGAGGACCTCGGGCTCGGACCGGTCACCGTCGTCCCCAACTGACCGCGCACAGGAGGGACTCCTGGTGCAGGACCCCCGATAACTGTGGGGTGTCGGTCACCAGGAGTCCCCCTGGTGCACACGGATCCTGTCCACAAGCCGCGGACATGTGGTCGTGTCGTCCCCAGATCGGTGGGGACGGCAGAACGGATGGTGGAGTGCGGATGGGCTGGGGCGATGCTCTACACCTACAGGCAGCTGCGTGGCGAACGCTACTCACGCCGCACGATCGACACACTGGTGGCCGCCGGGACGTTGAGGCGGGCGGGACGCTTCTTCGCCTCCCGGTCCGAGGACGACGTCGTGGTCGAGGCTCTCCGTCGCGGGTTGCGGCCCACGTGCCTCACGGCAGCCGAGCACCACGGACTGTGGATACCCCCGGGCTCTGGTACCCACGTCCATGGTCGACGGCGGGTCGACGTCCCGGACTCCTACGTCGGTCACGGATGGCACCGCGTGTGGCCGGAGGACCTGCCGGTGGCATCCCCGGCCCTGCTCATCGAGCACGCGGCCCGGTGTCTCGACCCACTCGATGTGGGCATCCTCGCTGACTCCGCGCTGCGACAGGGCAGGCTGCACGAGTCGCAGCTCGACGTCATCCGTGGGGCAGTGCCACGACCGGTCCGCCGCGTGCTGACGCGAGCCAGTGCCTCCGCGGAGTCGGGGACGGAGAGCAAGGTCCGGCTGTACTTCCAGCTGCGCAACATCCCGGTCCGGGCCCAGGTCGAGATCCCCGGAGTCGGCCGCGTGGACCTGCTGGTCGGCCGGCGCTGGATCGTCGAGCTCGACAGCCGGGCCCACCACACCGGTGAGTCGGGGTACGAGTACGACCGGGAGCGGGACGGCTGTGCCCTCCAGCTGGGGTACTTCACCACGCGGCTGACGCACACGATGGTCTTCGGACAGTGGGGGCAGACCCAGACCCGGTTGGCGCAGATCACCGCGTCCCGGCAGCATCTCCTGCCCCCGGAACGATGGATCCGCAGTCGCCGGGCGTGATCGCCGTGCACGAGAGGGACTCCCAGCGAGCAACGGCCGGAAAATTCGGGGTGTCGGTTGCCCAGAGGCCCTCTTGTGCGCCGGGTGACCTCGACCGGACGCGAGCGCACGGCGAGCATCACCCAACGTGAGTGATGTCCTCGGCGCGGGGCCTCCCTACGGTGATTGGGTCACTCATCACGGGTGACCACGAGACCTGGGGGTAGCCATGCAGGACACGGGCGACATGACACAAGAATCCCGGGGCGGTCGCACGTCCGCTGCCCCACCGAGTGCGTGGGCCACCGGTTGGACCGTCTTCGCCGGGACGATCCTCGTCCTCACCGGGATCTTCCAGATCATCGCCGGCATCGTCGCGGTCGGCAGCGGTGAGCTCTACGTCGTGACGAACGACTGGCTCTTCCAGTTCGACGTGACGACGTGGGGGTGGATCCACCTCGTCCTGGGTGTGGTGCTGCTGCTGTCGGGCATCGGCATCTTCACCGGGAACGTCGTGGCCCGCTCCATCGGCGTGCTCATCGCCGGCCTCAGTGCCATCGCGGCCTTCATGTGGCTGCCGTACTACCCGTTGTGGGGGGTCATCATCATCGCCCTCGACGTGGCGGTCATCTGGGCCCTGACCACCCGGTCATCCGGGTCCTGACCACACGTCGGGGCAGTCAGTGGCCGGGACCGGTCATGATCTTGCGGCGCTCGGACTCGTGTGCGCCGCCCTTCTTGTCCAGCGTGGTACACGCCTCGTCGATGTCTCGGGCGAGCGTGTCGACGTGCTCACGACTCATCGTCTCCTTGACGAGGGCTCGCATGATCGTCACCTCGTGCGCGTCCGGGGGCAGGGTGTAGGCCGGGACCATCCAGCCGCGCTCGGCGGACAGCTGCCAGGCGATGTCGAACTCGTCGTAGCCGGGGTCCTCGGCGAGCCGGAACGCGACGAGGGGCAGCTGCTCCTCGTCCTCGCCGATGATCTCGAAGCGGCCCATCGCCGTGAGCTGTTCGGTCAGTGCTCGCGCATTCGTCTGCATGTTCCTCATGACGTACCGGTATCCGTCGCGGCCGTACCGCACCAGGTTGTAGTACTGGGCGAGCAGCATCGCCGAACCGGTGGAGAAGTTCAGCGTGAAGGTCTCGTCGGTCGTGCCGAGGTAGTTCTCGGTGAAAATGAGATCCGGGGCCAGGTCGGCCTTCTCACGGAAGATCAACCATCCGATCCCCGGGTAGACCAGACCGAACTTGTGGCCGGAGACATTGATCGAGCGCACCTGGTCCAGTCGGAAGTCCCACGCCGAGTCGGGGTAGAGGAAGGGCCACACGAATCCACCGCTGGCGGCGTCGACGTGCAGGGGGATGTCGAGATCGCGTTTGGTCTTCACCCGCACCAGCAGGTCGTTGATCCCGATGACGTCGTCCTTGTGTCCGGTGAACGTCGTCCCCAGCACCGCAGCCACGCCGATGGTGTTCTCGTCGAGGTGGGGCTCCACGTCCTCCGGGCCGATGGTGTACTTGCCGGGCCGCAGCGGGACGATGCGTGGTTCGACATCGAAGTAGCGACAGAACTTCTCCCACACGACGTGGACGTCACCACCGAAGACGAGGTTGGGCGCCTGCGGCGAGTCGCGGTCGAGACCGCGACGCTGCCGCCAGTTCCACTTCAGTGACAGCGCTCCGAGCATGATCGCCTCCGAGGAGCCCTGGGTGCGGGCTCCGGTGGTCGGGCCCGGCGCATGGAAGAGGTCGGCGAGCATCCGGATGCACCGTTGCTCGATCTCCGCGGTCCGCGGGTACTCGGCGTGGTCGATGAAGTTCCGGTGGAGGTTGGTGGCGATGATCCGCTGCGCCTCCGGTTCCATCCACGTCGTGACGAAGGTGGCGAGGTTGCGGGCGGGGTCGCCCTCCAGCGCGAGGTCCTCACTGACCAGACGCATCGCGTCCTGGGCCGACATGCCGGAGTCGGGAAAGGTCCGGTTGGGCACCTCCCGGGTGACGAAGCGATTGCCGAAGAGGGCCGAGTCGTCCTGCGATGACCGGGTGTGCTCGTCCACGTGCTTCCCCTGTTCACTCGACGGCGCGGACCTCGACTCGCCCGACGCACCCGGGGAGCGCTTCTCGTGCACGGCCGATCCGGGGTGGTACGAGCGTGGCACCGTGGGGAGCCGGTGACATCACCTGATCCGGGTGAGACCGGGCCGCGGCGCGTGCCGCGGTCCCGACTGCGCCGGAGCCCCGACAGCGCCGGGAGGGGTCAGGCGTCGGGCTCCAGACGCCGCAGCACCTCGTCGTGCAGCAACCCGTTGCTGGCGACGGCATTGCCGCCCCAGGGCCCACGCTCGCCGTCCAGCGACGTGAACCGGCCCCCTGCCTCCTCGACGATCGCGACGAGGGCCGCCATGTCGTACAGCTCGAGCTCGGGCTCGGCAGCCACGTCGACCGCTCCCTCCGCGACGAGCATGTAGGACCAGAAGTCCCCGTACGCCCGTGTGCGCCACAGGTCGGAGGTGAGGTTGAGGAAGGACCGGCCGCGGCCCCCTTCGCGCCAGCCCTCGAGCGAGCTGTACGAGAGCGATGCGTCGCCGATCTGCGAGACCTGGGACACCGAGATGGAGCGGGCCTGCGCGAGCGACCGCCCGGTCCAGGCGCCGGCCCCCTGCGCGGCCCACCAGCGGCGGCCGAGCGCGGGAGCGGCGACGAGCCCCATGACGCACTCGTCCCCATCGACCAGGCCGATCAGGGTGGCCCAGACGGGGACGCCGCGGACGTAGTTCTTCGTCCCGTCGATCGGGTCGATGATCCAGCGGCGGTCGCCGGATCCGGTGGTGCCGAACTCCTCGCCGACGACCGCATCCCGGCCGCGGGAGCGCGAGAGCTGGGAGCGGATGGTCTCCTCGCAGGCTCGATCCGCGTCGCTGACCGGGGTCAGGTCCGGCTTGGACTCGACGACGAGGTCATCGGCCCGGAACCGGGCCATCGTGATCTGCTCGACCCGGTCGGCGAGGACGTGGGCCAGTTGGAGGTCGTCGGCGTACGGGCTCGCGGGCATCTCGTCAACGTACCCGAGCAGGCCGCCCATGCGTGGATCGTGTCGCGGTGCAGCCGATCAGGAGTCCTCGCCGGAGCGCGCTCGCAGCAGCCGGCGAAGGGAGTCCAGCCGCTGCTCCCCGCCCGGCCCGGCGTGGCCCTCCCGCACCCAGGCATCGAGCGCGCAGTCGTCCTCGTCGTGGCTGCATCCGCGCGGACAGCGGGCGTCGGCGCCCGCCCAGAGCTCAGGGAAGTGACGGATGATCGTGTCCGCCTCGACGTGCGCGAGCCCGAAGGAGCGGATGCCGGGCGTGTCGATGATCCACCCGGCCGCGTCCGGGTCTGCACGCAACTGCTGAGGCTCGTGCGACTGGTCCGGGTCCCCGTCGGGCAACTGCCCCAGCAGATTCGGATCCAGGGGTGGCAGACGCAGGGCGAGGGCACTGGTGGAGGTGTGGCGGCCGCGGCCGGTGACGTCGTTGACGTGGCCAGTGGCCCGGTGGGCCGCCGGCACGAGTGCGTTGACGAGCGTGGACTTGCCGACGCCGGAGTGCCCGACGAGGACGGAGACCCGTCCGGTCAGGCGCTCGCGCAGCTCGAGCAGGTCAGTGGGCTCGGCGCCGTCCTGCATCGAGGTGACGACGTGCGGCACGTCCAGTGGCGCGTACTGCGCCAGGAAGTCGTCCGCCGACGCGAGGTCGGCCTTCGTCAGCACGAGCAGCGGGTCCATGCCGGCGTCGTACGCGGCGACGAGGCACCGGTCGATCAGGCGCGGCCGCGGCTCGGGGTCGGCCAGCGCCGCGACGACGACGAGCTGGTCGGCGTTGGCGACGATGACCCGCTCGACCGGGTCGGTGTCGTCGGCGGTGCGGCGCAGGACGGTCTGACGCTCCTCGACGCGCACGATCCGGGCGAGGGTGTCGCGCCGCCCGGACGTGTCACCGACCATGCCGACCCGGTCGCCGACGACGATCGGGGTGCGGCCGAGCTCGCGGGCACGCATGGCGGTGACCACGCGCTCGGGGGCGCCCGGTACGAGGGTCGTCCAGCGTCCCCGGTCGACGGCGGTGACGCGACCGATGATCGCGTCCTCGTGCTTGGGGCGTTCCTTGGTGCGCGGTCGTGAACCCCGGCGGTTGGGGCGCACGCGGACGTCGGACTCGTCCCACTGGCGCGCCGAGCGACCCATCAGCCGGCCGACGTCCCGATCATGGACTCCCAGAGTCCGACGAAGTCGGGCACCGTCTTCGCCACGGTGCCGGGGTCCTCGATGACGGTCCCGGGCGCCGCGATCGACATGACCGCGCCGGCCATGACCATGCGGTGGTCGGCGTAGGTGTGGAACGTCGCCGGGCGCAGCGGTTGCGGGTCGATCCGCAGCCCGTCATCGCGCTCGGTCACCGCGACGCCGAGCGCGCCCAGCTCCCGCGACAGGGCGGCGATCCGGTCGGTCTCGTGGCCGCGGATGTGCCCGACGCCCCGGATGATCGAGGGTCCGTCCGCGCAGGCCGCGAGGGCCGCGACGACCGGCGTCAGCTCGGCGGCGGCACTGAGGTCGATGTCGACTCCCTGCGGGTGTCCGTCGCCGATCACGGTCAGTGCCCGCGCGTCCAGCCGGACCTCGGCGTCCATCTGGTCGAGGACATCGCGGATGCGGTCCCCGGCCTGGGTGGTGTGCTGCGGCCAGTCCGGCACGACGACCGTCCCACCCGCGACGACCGCGGCGGCGAGGAAGGGCGCGGCGTTGGACAGGTCCGGCTCGACCGTGACGTCCAGCGGCAGCAGCTCGCCCGGCTCGACGCGCCAGATGTTGGCCTCGCAGTCGTCGACCTCGGCGCCGGCGTCGCGCAGCGTCTCGACGGTCATCTCGATGTGGGGGAGCGAGGGCAGCTGCGCGCCCTCGTGCACGACGGTGATCCCCTCCTCGAAGCGGGAGCCGGCCAGCAGCAGGGCGGAGACGAACTGCGACGAGGCCGATGCGTCGACCACGACGGTGCCCCCGTCGACGGAGCCGGCGCCCTCCACGACGAAGGGGAGGGTGCCGGACCCGCCGTCGTCGATCGTGACCCCGAGGTCCCGGAGCGCATCGATGATCGCGGCCATCGGCCGCACGCGGGCGTGCTCGTCGCCGTCGAAGGTCACCGGGCCACCGGCGAGGGCCGCCACGGGAGGCAGGAAGCGCATCACGGTCCCGGCGAGACCGCAGTCGATCGCGCGGCCACCACGCAGGGTGGCAGGGGTGACCAGCCAGTCGGGGGAGGTCAGCGCGTTCGCGGAGGAGGTGGCGTCGTCGACGCCCGCGCCGAGCTGGCGCAGCGCCTGGGCCATCAGCTCGGTGTCCCGGGAGCGAAGGGGGCGGCGCAGCCGCGACGTCCCGCTCGCCAGAGCGGCCAGGACGAGGTACCGGTTGGTCAGGGACTTGCTCCCCGGCAGCGTCACGGTCGCATCGAGCGGACCGGACACTGCCGGGGGATGCCAATCTGGACTGGTCATGCGGGTCAGTGCACCGCGTTCTTCGCCTGGAGGGCCGCCATCTTCGCCTCGCGGCGGGCGTTGCTCGTGGCCTGCTTGGCGCGGTAGGTCACGCCGGGCTTGCCCGCGGTGTCGGCAGCGGCCAGGAGCAGACCGCCGAGGAGGGAGAGGTTCTTGAAGAACTGGACCTGCTCGCCCTGCTTCTTCTGCGGGTCGGACTCGTTCCACCACTGGTGGGTCGCGGTCGTCGGCACGGTGGACGCGAGCAGCACCAGCGAGGCCAGTCGGGGCGCCTTGCCGGTCGCCAGCAGGGCACCGCCACCGACCATGGCCGCGCCGTTGACGCGCACGAGCAGCTCGGTGTCCTCGGGCAGCCCGAGCACGGAGGCGAGCTTGGTGGTCACCGGGTCCGCGGCGGGCTTGTGGGCGGCGGCGTAGCGAACGGCGTTGTAGCCGCCGAAGATGAAGATGCTCGAGAGCAGGGGACGGGCGATTCGACGAACGATCATGGTGCGGTTCTCCTTGTCGTCGCAGGGTGGCCGGTCGGTTTCCGACGCACCGGTTCTCCTCCTACCGTATGTCCTCCGGCGGTCCGATCGCCTCCTGCCGACCCAGCTGGTGATCAGTGCATGGTGGTCGCGGCGTCGACGAGTTCCGCGCCCAGACCGCTGAGCCGGGTCGGGCCCGCCCACACGGCACGCAGGTGCCGGCTCAGGTCGAGGTCGAGCGGCACCGCCAGCAGCGTCCCGGCCTGGAGCGCGTCGTCGACGGCGAGCCGGCTGAGGACGGCCTGACCCGTGCCGGCCTGCACGGCCAGGCGCACTGCGGCGGTGCTCGGGAGCACCTGGGCGGTGCGGGCCGGGGCGCCCAGTGCCTCCTCGAGGGTGACCCGGGTGCCGGACCCGGTCTCCCGCGTGATCAGCGGAAGGGAGCGCAGCGCCTTTGTGGACAACGCGCCCGCGTGCTCGGCCAGGGGGTGTCCGGGGGCGACGACGAGGACGAGCTCGTCGGTCGCCACGACCTGGGAGTGCAGGTCCCGCGGGGCCTCCGGGCTCTCGATGAAGCCGACGGAGGCCGACCCGCTGCGCACGTCGTCGATGACCGCTGCGGTGTTGGCCACCCGGAGGTCCAGGGCGACGCCGGGTCGGCGCCGGTTGAGCTCGGCGAGCCAGCGGGGCAGGACGTGCTCGGCGACGGTCTGGCTGGCGGAGACCATGAGCACCGGCCCGCCGGGGGCGGTCAGGCCGGCCGTGCCCTCCACCAGCGCACGGGCCGAGTCCACGACGGCGCGGGCCCACTCGAGGGCCAGCATCCCCTCGGCGGTCAGCTTCGACCCGGTGGTGGACCGGGTGATCAGGGTGATGCCGAGGCCGCGCTCCAGGCGGGAGAGGGCGCGGCTCGCGTTGGGTTGGGCCATGCCGACGGCGCGGGCTCCCGCGCCGAGGCTGCCGTGGTCCGCCACCGCGACGAAGAGCTCGACGGCGGACAACTCCGGCCACGAGGTCATATCCCGAGGATATCCCTCCATGCCGGATGATGGGCTACCCGGCGCGCTCCGACCACGGCACCGTGGGGGTCATGAGCACTTCCACCACATCGACCGTGCGCACCACCGTGCCGTCATCGGTCCTGCCCGGACTCGCCCTCTGCCTCGCCGCGGCGGTCGTGTCCACCCTCGTCGGACGCATCCACCCCGTGCTGTCCCCCCTGCTCGTCGCCATCCTGCTCGGAGTCGCCCTCGCGGCGATCCGGCCGCTGCCCGCCCCCCTTCGCCCGGGTCTGGACGTGTCCGGACGCACCCTGCTGCGTGCGGGGATCGTGTTGCTGGGGCTGCAGCTGTCACTGCGCGGGATCGCCGCACTCGGCGTCGGGACGGTCGCGCTGGTGCTGCTCGTGGTCACCAGCGGCATCGCCGTCACGCTCGCCGTCGGCCGACTGCTCGGGCTGAGCTGGTCGCAGCGGATGCTGATCGCGTGCGGCTTCTCCATCTGTGGGGCCGCGGCCGTCGCGGCGGCCAAGGACGTGGTCGACTCCGAGGACGAGGAGGTCGCCACCGGTATCGCGCTCGTCGTCGTCTTCGGTACCGCGATGATCGGCATCATCCCCCTGGCCGTCCTCGGGCTCGGCCTCGGTGACGAGGCGGCCGGCCTGTGGGCGGGCGCATCCATCCACGAGGTGGCCCAGGTCGTGGCCGCGGGTGGCATCGTCAGCGGCGCCGCGCTGAGCATCGCCGTCGTGGTCAAGCTCGCCCGCGTCCTCATGCTCGCGCCGGTCATGGCCTTCATCGGCTGGCAGCAGCGGGCCCGGGCCACCGGGACGGGCGGTTCGCAGCCGCCCCTGGTGCCGCCCTTCGTCATCGGTTTCATCGCGATGGTGCTCATCGGCACCTGGCTGCCACTGCCGGAGGGGGTGACGGACGTGGCCGCGATGGTCCAGACCCTGCTGCTCGCCGCGGCGATGTTCGCCCTGGGGTGCGGGGTGCGCTTCGCCGACCTGCGCAAGGCGGGGTCCCGGCCGGTCGTCCTCGCGGCCGTCGCCACCGCCTGGGTCGCGCTCGTCGGTCTGGGTGGTGCCCTCCTGCTGGGGTGAGTCCTACGCTGGGAGCGTGTGCGGACGATATGCGGCCACGGCCGACCCGGGTGACCTCGTCGAGGAGTTCGAGATCGACGCCGACGTCACCGGCGAGACCACCCGTTCGCTGCTGAAGTCGCCGCAGGACCCGCCACCGGCCACCCCGGACCACAACATGGCACCGACGAAGCAGGCACCGGTCATCCTCACCCGCGCGCCGAAGGACGAGCCGACTGGCCCCCTTCGCCAGCTGCGGTTGTTGACCTGGGGCCTCGTGCCGTCCTGGGCGAAGGAGACCAGGGTGGGGCTGCGGATGACCAATGCCCGCGCGGAGTCCGTGCTGGAGAAGTCCTCCTTCGCCCGGGCGGCCGCCGTGCGGCGCTGCCTCGTGCCGGCGGCCGGGTGGTACGAGTGGCAGGTCTCGCCGGTCGCGACCGATGCCAAGGGCAAGCCGCGCAAGCAGCCCTTCTTCATCCACCGGGGCGACGGGGACCTGCTGACCTTCGCGGGCCTGTACGAGTTCTGGCGGGACCGCACGGTGGCCGACGACGACCCGGCGGCGTGGCTGGTCAGCTTCACGATCATCACCACCGCCGCCGACCCGGGCATGGACCGTATCCACGACCGACAGCCACTGGTTCTCGAGCGCGGTGACCACGAGCGCTGGCTCGACCCCGACCTGACCGATCCGCAGGCCGTGGCGGGGATGCTCCGGTTCCAGCAGCCGGGGCGCTTCGCGGCGTACCCGATCTCGACGGCGGTCAACGCCACACGCAACAACGGCCCCGGGCTGCTCCAGCCGCTGCCGCAGGACGAGCTGGTCGGCGTCGTCGACCCCGAGACGGGGGAGATCCACGGTGACTGAGGTGGCGACCGCCCAGGGCCCGGCCCGGGTCCACCTCCACGAGGCGAAGGGGGACCCCTCCGGCTGCCTGCTCCTCACCCACGGCGCCGGTGGCGGGATCGGGGCCACGGACCTGACCGCGATCACCGCGGCGCTGCCGCCCGTGGGCTGGACCGTCGCACTCGTCGAGATGCCGTGGCGGGTGGCCGGCCGGAGGGTCGCACCGATGCCCCCGAAGCTCGACGCCGCCTGGCGCGAGATCGTCGCGGCCGTGCGCGGCGAGCTGCCCGGACGGCTGGTCATGGGCGGACGCAGCGCCGGCGCCCGGGTGGCCTGCCGGCTCGCGGACGAGCTCGGGGCGGATGCCGTGCTGTGCCTGTCCTTCCCCCTGGTGCCGGCCGGCAAGTCCTCGTCAGGCGCAGGGAAGTCCCGAATCGGTGAACTTCTCCTTCCGGTGCGGGCGGGGCTGCCGGTGCACGTCGTGCAGGGCGCGCGCGACCCCTTCGGCGGCCCCGGCCACGTGCGTCGGGCGCTGGCCGGCGAGGGCGTTCGGATCGACGGTGAGCGCGTGCGCGTCGACGAGGCGCCCGGGACGCACTCCTTCACCGACGGGCCGGCCGTCGCCGAGTCCGTCGAGCGGTGGCTCAGATGAGGCGGTACCCGATCCGGCGGTGGTCGATCAGCGGTCCGCGCGGTCCGGGGCCCGGTCGGCTCATCCGGTCCGGGATCAGTGCGAGGGGGTCGCTGCGTGGCGAGGCGCCCCCGGGGATCTCACCAAGGAGCGCCTCCGTCCCAGTGTCGGACGAGGTGCCCATGATGTCCACCGCTGCCGGAACCACGACCCGCACGCGGGCACCGGGCCAGACTGTCGTCCATGGCAGTCAGCCTCGCTGGGGCACAACGACGTCGGCGTGCTCGATCATGCCGTCACGCAGCTCTCGGGCGAGAGCGTGTCCATCCCACTGCGGGTGATCCCGCACGGCAGCGCATCGTGCCTGCCTCAAGCGCGTGCTCGACACCGGCTGTACGGTCAGCGATCCTCCGAGCGTCCGAGCGCGAGGATGATCGCCAGCACCTCGTCCGGATCGGCCAGCCGCTCGCCGTAGAGGTCGCGGACCTGGTTCATCCGGTAGCGCACGGTCTGCGGGTGCACGTGCAGCGCCTCGGCGACGAGCTCGCGCCGGCCCTGCAGCAGCAGCCACGCGCGCAGCGTCTCGGCGAGTCGGTCGGCGGCTCCTTCGGCCACCTCGGCGAAGGGGGCCAGAGCCGTCTCGCGCAGGTCGGCCAGCGCCGCGGGATCGGCGTGCAGGACGAGCTCGGGCAGCACCTCGTCGGTGTCGAGGGGGACGCCGGTGGCGGCCAGCGGCAAGGCCCGGGTGGCCCGGTCGTAGGACTGACCGGCGAGCTGCCACGGACGGGCGGGCCCGATCACGGCCGGGCGCCCGTCGAGGACCTCGTTCAGGTGCGCGCGAGCGCGTCCCCCGGCGTCGGGGACGAGCAGCGCCGCGTGGCCGGTCACGGGGTACTCCTCGCGCTGGGGGAGGTCCTCGGAGAGAGTGAGCGTCCTGGGGTCGAGGACGGCGGCGGTGGTGGCCAGTCGCCCCTCGGGCACGAGGACGGCGGTGAGCGTGCGTGGGGGCGCCCACATGGCCGCGGCCGCTGCCGCGTCGAGCTCGGCCCCGCCCGCGCCGGTGAGCAGGGTGCGGGTCAGGCGGTCGAGGTGGACGATGCGGGCGCGCTCGGCGCTCGTGGTCTGGCTGTGGTGCCCGGCGACGGAGGCGGCGGACAGCTCGTCGATGTAGCTGAAGACCAGCTCGGCGAAGCGACCCAGCGTCGCCGCGTCCACCCCGGCCGCCACGGCTTCGACGGACAGCTCGCGCCACGCGGCGCCGGCGCCCACGCGGTAGGCGGACAGGAGGGCCTCGATGGGGCGCCCGGTGCGCGCCTCGGCCTGGCCGAGGTCACGGGCGGCGGCGACGCCGACGCCGACCTTGGTGCCCGAGCGCGGCGCCGACTGCGACGCCAGCGAGACGAAGCTCTCCAGGGAGACCTGCACCGCCTTCTCGATGATGCGCCCCATCCGCCCCTGGAAGGGCACGTCGTAGGCCGGCACCTCGCGCATGATCTCGGCGACGACGAGCTTGGCCACCCGTGGCAGGTGCTGGCGAAGGGCGGTGACGGTCGCCTCGTCGAGGGCGCCGCCCTTTCGTAACTGCTGAGGCTCTTGCGAAGGGTCGTCGTCCGTCATCACAGCACCCCGCTTGTCTCCAGTGAACAATTGGCTCGATCAAATCCTACCCGCACAGGACAGCAGGCGTGGGTAGTTGAGCCGGGAGGATGGAGACATGACCACAACTCTCACCCGAGCCCGCGACACCGCGGCGCGCTTTGCGCGTGGCTTGGCCACGCCGGTCATCCCCGAGGACTACCTCGATCTCTTCGCCCCCCTTCGCTCCGGTGCCGACCTGCGGGGCCGCATCGTCGCGGTCACCCCGGAGACCGCGGACGCCGCCACCATCACCATCCGCCCCGGCAGGGACTGGCAGGGCCACGCGCCCGGGCAGTACATCCGCCTGGGTGTCGACGTCGACGGGGTGCGCTGCTGGCGGGCCTACTCGCTGACCTCCGACACGAGCGCCCGCGACGGACTGATCTCGATCACCGTCAAGGCGATGCCCGACGGTGTCGTCTCGCGCCACCTCGTCCACCACACCCGCCCGGGCACGCTGGTCCAGCTGGACCAGGCGACCGGTGACTTCATGCTGCCGCAGTCGGTGCCGGCCAAGGTCCTCTTCCTCACCGGGGGGTCGGGCATCACCCCCGTCATGGGGATGCTGCGCAACCACGACTTCGACGGGCTGGACGTCGTCCACGCGCACTCCGCGCCGACGGCCGACGACGTGATCTTCGCCCGCGAGCTGGCCAACCCGGCTCCCGGCGTGCAGGTGATGGTGCGCCACACCGACGACGAGGGGATGTTCACCCCCGACCTGCTCGACGAGCACGTGCCCGACTGGCGCGAGCGCGAGACCTGGATCTGCGGGCCCACCCCGATGCTCGACGCCTTCGAGGAGCACTACGCGGCGCACGGTCGCAGCGAGATGCTCCACGTGGAGCGCTTCCGTCCGGCGATCATCGAGGTCGGCGAAGGGGGCACCGCCACCCTGCGTACGGGCGAGGACCAGAAGGCCCTCGAGCTCGACGGCGGCACCACGATCCTCGACGCGGCGGAGGACGCCGGCGTCCTCATGCCGAGCGGCTGCCGGATGGGCATCTGCTTCGGCTGCGTCCTGCCCATGACCGACGGGGCCGTGCGCGACCTGCGCAACGGCGACCTGACCACGACCACCCCGGACGACCCGCCCGTGAAGGTGCAGACCTGCATCTCGGCCGTCGCCGGTACCTGCACCATCGAGACCCAGGAGAAGTGATGACTGCGACCCTCGAGCGCACCACTGCCCGCACGACCGACGCCCGGATCACCGGTGGTTCGTCGGAGATCATCCACACCGACGTCACGATGACGCCGTCCCCGATCGAGCACCTGACCCCGCAGCAGATCGAGCAGCTCGGCCGCGAGCTCGACGAGATCCGCACCGAGACGATGGACTCGTTGGGGGAGAAGGACGCCCAGTACATCCGCCGGGTGATCGCGGCCCAGCGCTACCTCGAGATCGGCGGCCGCGCGGCCCTGTTCTTCTCGGGCAACCCGATCGCCTGGGTGGCCGGCACCGCCGCGCTCAGCGCGTCGAAGATCCTGGACAACATGGAGGTCGGGCACAACATCATCCACGGCCAGTGGGACTGGATGCGTGACCCGCGGATCCACTCCTCGACGTGGGAGTGGGACAACGTCACCCCGGCGGACCACTGGAAGAACAGCCACAACAAGGTGCACCACACCTACACCAACGTCGTCGGCCACGACAACGACCTGGGGTACGGGATCATGCGCGTCGACGACGCCCAGAAGTGGTTCCCGGGCTACCTCGTCCAGCCGGTGACCCAGTTCATCAACGCGACCCTCTTCGAGTACGGCATCGCCGCCTACGACCTCGAGCTGGGCAAGAACTGGGCGACCCGCCACGAGAACCCGGAGTGGGTCGCCGAGGCGAAGAAGGTCGTCAACAAGATCAAGAAGCAGGCCGGCAAGGACTACCTGCTCTTCCCGCTGCTGGCCGGGCCCAATGCCCTCTCGACCCTCGGCGCGAACGTCGTCGCCAACCTCGTGCGCAACTACTGGACGCACTCGGTGATCATGTGCGGCCACTTCCCGGCCGGGGTGAAGACCTTCACCAAGCACTCGATCGACGGGGAGACCCGCGGCGAGTGGTACCTGCGCCAGATGCTCGGCTCGGCGAACATCACCGGCTCGACGGCGATGCACATCGCGACCGGTCACCTCAGCTACCAGATCGAGCACCACCTCTTCCCCGACATGCCCAGCCGCCGCTACCCGGAGATCGCCCCGAAGATCGAGGCGCTCTTCGACAAGTACGGACTGGAGTACGTCACCGGTCCGCTGCACAAGCAGGTCGGCTCGGCGTGGAGCGAGATCATCCGCCTGTCGCTGCCCAACGACACCTCGCTGGGGCAGACGATCAGGATCCTGCGCACGAAGGGCATGAAGGGTCTGCGGGCGCGCGCTCGCCAGACCCGCTACTCCTACGCACGCTGAGCACCACCCCACACCGATCGGGAACAGGACCGCGCAGGGGGCGGTCCTGTGCTCACTCGACCGTGTCGTACCCCCGCGGGTTCGTCGACTGCCACCGCCAGGTGTCGGCGCACATCTGCTCGATGGTGCGTTCGGCGCGCCAGCCGAGCTCGGCCTCGGCGCGGGAGGGGTCGGCGTAGCACTGGGCCAGATCGCCGGCGCGCCGGTCGGCGACGTCGTAGGGGACCGGCCGTCCGCTGGCCGTCTCGAAGGCCCTGACCATGTCGAGCACGGATGTGCCCTGACCGGTGCCGAGGTTCCACGAGCGGACGTCGACCTCGGGGTGCTCACGCAGGTGGCGCAGAGCGGCGACGTGGCCGGCGGCGAGGTCCTCGACGTGGATGTAGTCGCGAAGGGGGGTGCCGTCGGGCGTGTCGTAGTCGTCGCCGAAGACCTGCAGGCGCTCGCGCCGGCCCACGGCGACCTGGGCGATGAAGGGCATCAGGTTGTTGGGGATGCCGAGCGGGTCCTCGCCGATCGTTCCGGTGGGGTGGGCGCCGACGGGGTTGAAGTAGCGCAGCAGCGCCACCTGCATGCCGGGGTGGGCATGGGCGGCGTCGGTGAGGATCTGCTCCTGCATCACCTTCGTCCACCCGTAGGGATTGGTCGAGGCGGTGGGCAGTCCCTCGTGCATCGGGATGGTCGTCGTCTCGCCGTAGACCGTGGCCGACGAGGAGAAGACCAGGACGTTGACGTCGTGGCGTTCCATGGCGCGCAGCAGCGAGAACGTCGTCCCGAGGTTGTTGTCGTAGTACTCCAGCGGGATCTGGGAGGACTCGCCGACCGCCTTCAACCCGGCGAAGTGGATCACCGCGTCGAAGTCCCCCTCGGCGAAGAGTGCCGAGGTCTTGTCGACGTCACGCACGTCGAAGGAGTGCGTCTCGATGCTCGTGCCGGTCAACTCCTCGAGCCGGGCGATGACCTTCGGGCTGGAGTTGACGTAGCTGTCGACGACGACGGGCTCGTGCCCCGCGTCGACGAGCTGGACGACGGTGTGCGAGCCGATGTATCCGGCTCCGCCGGTGACGAGTACGCGCATGGCGCCAGCGTAACCAGCGTGGGTGTCAGCCGTCGCTGACGCGCCGGACCTGGGTGACCTCGGCCCACGAGCCGTCGTCGCAGATCGTCGTGATGCGCTGCATGATCGTCGTGCGCAGCTGGGTCGGAGCGGTCTCCCGCGCGCAGGAGCGCCGGATGATCTGCTTGATGATCTGCTCCCGCTCGTGCTCCTCGAGGCATGGGGCGCACTCGGTGAGGTGGCGGGCGATCTCGTGGGCGTCCTCGGTGGTCATCTCGCCATCGAGGTACTCGCTCATCCGGTACAGCGCCTGCGAGCAGTCCACGTGCTCGTCCTGGCTCATGACTGGTTCTCCTTCGCGGCAGCGACCCCGCGGTCGGCGGCGTAGTCGGTCAGCTTCTCGCGCAGCTGACGCCGTCCCCGGTGCAGGCGCGACATGACGGTCCCGATCGGAGTGCCCATGATCTCGGCGATCTCCTTGTAGGCGAATCCCTCGACGTCGGCGAGGTAGACCGCCATCCGGAAGTCGTCCGGGAGGTCCTGCAGGGCCTGCTTCACCTGGCTGTCGGGCATCCGGTCCAGGGCTTCGACCTCGGCGGAGCGCAGTCCCTTGGAGGTGTGCTGCTCGGCCTTGTGCAACTGGTAGTCCTCGACCACGGGGTTGTCCGACTGCTTCGGCTCGCGCTGCTTCTTGCGATAGGTGTTGATGTACGTGTTGGTCAGGATCCGGTACATCCACGCCTTGAGGTTGGTCCCCGGGCGGTACTGGTGGAAGGCGGAGAAGGCCTTCGCGTAGGTCTCCTGGACCAGGTCCTCGGCGTCTGTCGGGTTGCGCGTGGTGCGCAGCGCGGCGGAGTAGAGCTGGTCGAGCAGCGGCATCGCCTCGCGCTCGAAACGCGCGCGGCGCTGCTCGGTGGTCTCGGTTGTGACGTCAGCCGCGGCATCGGCCTGCGCCTGTGCCTCGAACTCGTCAGTCGTGGGGTCGGTCATCGCACTCCACCCTAGCGGTGTGGCGGTGCGCTCCCCGGCGTGCAGCACGAGCAAGTCAGGCTCCTGTCCCTCGTGTGTCTTCTCGTGAGGTCCAACAGCACCCGCCGGGCACGCATTCCCGGACCTCGACCCGCACCGGGACGCGTCACGTCCACCACTGCAAACGCGTCCGCGCACCCGGTCGGTCGACCGGGTGCGCGGACGGGACGGATGGGTGTGGTCAGCCGGCCTTGATGACCCGAGTCCCACCAGCGAACTGGTCGTGCCACGCCTGGCGATTGGCGGTGTCGTTGTTGATGCCCATGGCGATCGTCACCAGTGCGGCGATCCATGCGACGAACTGGATCAGCCAGCCGATGAGGGGGATGATCCCGATCAGGGAGATCGCCATCCACAGGTTGCGCTTGAGGGCCTCCTCAGTGGTGGGCAGGCCCCCGTTCGGGCCCTGGACGTGCAGCTTCATCACCATCTTCCCCACGGTCTGCCCACGGCTGGACTCCAGGAAGGTGAAGTAGCCCAGTTGCAGAGCGACCAGGACGATGGAGGTCACCACCCCGCTGAGCCAGCTCGACCCGGTGCCGACCGTCAGGGCGACGGCGAGGATCGCGGCGATGACCGCATAGACGACCCCGGTGATCACGAAGTCGATCAGCTTGGCCACGAACCGGTCGAGCAGCTCTGCCGGCCGCTCCTGGTTCTGGGTGGGGGGATTGGGG
Source organism: Janibacter sp. A1S7 (assembly GCF_037198315.1). NCBI lineage: Bacteria > Bacillati > Actinomycetota > Actinomycetes > Micrococcales > Intrasporangiaceae > Janibacter > Janibacter alittae. Next base: position 808,877 of record NZ_CP144913.1, read on the forward strand.
TTGTACGCGTGGGCGTCACTCACGGCTGTCTCCTTGGGTTCGGCGAGAGGCCTGCCACGCGGGCCCGGCCCCGGACGGGTGCTCTGCCTGAGCGGCTGCGGCGTATGCGGCAATCCACTCCTCGTCGGAATCTGAATGTTTGCTGAGCGTAGTGTCCGGCCGTGTTTTTGTCATTGATTTTTGGTGTCTTTACTGGACCGATGTCCCGAGACAGGCGAAGGGGGCGGTGTCCGTCATCCGGACACCGCCCCCTTCGTTGCCTGTGAAACGACTCAGGCGTTCGGCTTCTTGCCGTGGTTCGCGTTCTTCTTCTTGCGGTCACGACGCTTGCGAGCGCGCTTGCTCAAGGTGACTCCTCTGGGTCGGGGGCCCGCCGGTCAGCAGGCTGTGGTCAGGTGCCCAGTCTGGCATGCGCAAACATCCATCGCATTACCTCTCGTCAAGAGTAGTTTTGCTGGCATCATGTACCACATGAAGACGAAAACGATGCTCGCAGCCTCCGCCCTCGCGCTGTCTCTCGGTGGCCTGATTGGGGGTGCCAGTGCCACGGGGAACGTCGACTGGGCCAAGTCCACCCTCAACGTCGACTGGGCCAAGTCCACCCTCAACGTCGACTGGGCCACGTCGACTCTCAACGTCGACTGGGCCACGTCCACGCTCAACGTCGACTGGGCCACGTCGAATCGCAATGTGGACTGGGCCAAGTCGATTCGCAACGTTGACTGGGCCGCGTCGAATCGCAACGTTGACTGGGCCGCGTCGAATCGCAATGTTGACTGGGCCGGTGGTGCGCACACCACCAACGTCGACTGGGCCTAACAGGGGGGTTGGGGCTGCGTAAGTACGGACGGACGCAGCCCCCGCCGTCGACCGTCACTCCGCGTTCAACGGTCATCTACGTCGCCGTTGTCGCCACGGCGGCAGTCGTGGCGCTTCTCTGCGCCGTCCTGGTCTCCGGCGCACCCCGGCCGACGAGCTGGGTGATCGCCCTCGTCGTGGTGGCCTTCGTCGCCTCATTGGGCAGGCCCCAGGCCGTGGGACCGATGCAGTTCTCCGTCTCGGCCATCGTCCAGGTCGCCGCCATCCCCCTCATCGGTCCCACCGGTGCGGGCGTGGTCGCGCTCGTGCCGACGATCACCGACTCCACGACGGCCGTCAAACGGATCTTCAACGCGGCCCAGAGGGTGCTGCTCGTCCTCTTCGGGTCCTTGGCCTACGTCGCAGTCGGTGGACTTGCTCTGCCGGCCCGAGTCGGTGTGGACCCGCTGGCGCTGGCCTTCGACGTGGCTGCCGCCGCCGCGGCTGCAGCACTCATGAACGCGGCGCTCCTGGCGGGGGTGCTGCAACGTGATTCCGGGGGCTCCCTTGCCTCCATCCTGCCCAACGTCCTGCTGCGAGTCGGTGGCTCCTACGCCATGTCATACGTCGCGGCCTACCTGCTGGTGGTCCTGTGGTCACCAGCCGGTCTCGGGTGGACCTCCGCGCTGTTCTTCCTGCCCTCGATCGTCGTCATCCAGTGGAGCCTGCGGCAGCTCGCCGAGGAGTGGGCCGTCCGACGCGAGGTCTGCACGCCCTTCGTCACCGCGCTCGACACGCGTCACCCGGGAGCAGCTGAGTCCAGCCGCTTGGCCGCTGACGCAGCGAAGGCGATCGCGGCAGCCGTGGGCGTGCGGCCGTCGCTCGTCGACAAGGTGGTGGTGGCCGCCCACCTGCGTGACGTGGGCCTGCTCGCGCTCGAGGGCAAGCCGGCGGCGATCGTCCGTCGTGACCAGGCAGCAGCCTCGGCGTCGGTGCTCGGTGGCATCGGATTCCTCGCGACACCCCTGACGTACATCGCCGGTCACCACGAGCGCGTCGACGGGCAGGGCAGGCCGGAGGGCCTGGTCGGGGAGCAGATCCCCCTCGGCAGCCGAATCCTCGCGGTCGCCGATGCCTGGAGCGACGCGGTCATGGCCGGACGCACGGCCGAGGAGGCCGTCCGTCTCTGCGAGTCCTCGGTGGACTCGGCCTGGGACGAGGTGTGCGTCAACGCCCTACGGCGGGCGCACGGGCGAGGGCAGCTCCCGGCGGTGGTCCCATGAGGCTGAGGCATGTCCCACCCGGGCTCATCCTCTTCACCTTCACCATCCTCGTCGGCACCTGCGCGGCCATCCGTGGTGAGCTCGACGAGACGGCTCTCACCCCCTTCGTCGTGGTCGCGATCATCGCGATCATCATCGGCGAGCAGCTGCCGATCCGGCTGGCCCAGCGAGTGCTGGCGCCGTTGACGACGGCCCCGGCCCTGGGCCTCGTCCTTGCCCCGCTGATGTTCGACGGCCAGGCGCCCAGTGCCGCCTCGGTCCTGGTCATCGTCTGGCTGAGCATGCTCGTCGGCGCCCTGGTTCGTCGATTCCGCGGGAGGCCGGTGGTCGAGGGCTCCCTGGGCGCCCGCTTCCTCGGCTTGGCCGTGACGGCCTTCCTCGCGCGGGACGTCAGCCTCGGTGACAGCACGCTGGTCGAGTGGGCCTTCGCGGACGGTACACGGCGAGCCGTCGCGGCCTTCGCCCTGCTGGCGGTGGCGGCCGTGGGGGGCCTCGTCGAGACCGTCCTGGAGAAGCTGATCATCTGGCTCGAGGAGGGGGGCACGCTCGCCGAGTTGGTGACCGACGAGTTCCGTCCCTTCGCGGGTGTCGCGGCGGCCAGCGCGTCCGCCGGCCCGCTCATCGCCGTGGCGCGTCCGGTCCTGGACTGGGTGGCCATCCCGCTCCTGCTCCTGCCGGTGCTGATGATGTACCTCGCGGTCCAGTGGGTGCAGGACAGTCGCCGTGACCTCGAGGAGTCGATCGCTGCGATGTCCCGGCTGCCGGAGATCAGCGGGTTCTCCCGCACCGGGCACGGCCGTCGGGTGGCCGATGTCGCGGTGCGGATCGCGACGGTGATGGACGTCGATCCGCAGGTGTGCCACCGCATCGAGCGCACGGCGCTGCTGCACGACGTTGGGCACCTCGGTCTGCCGGAGCCGCTGCCCGGCGGCAGGACGATCCATGCGTCCTCGCGCACGCAGCAGCGGATCGCCGAGACCACGGTCCGGATCGTCGGGAGCGCGCCGATGTTCGAAGAGCTGCTGCCGCTGCTGGACCAGGTGCGCACCCCCTTCCGCCGGTCGCGCGAGTTCGGCGAGCACATCCCGATCGAGTCGCGGGTCGTGCGCGTCGCCAACGCCTGGGACGACATCACCGAGGGCGCGCGCTCGCCGCGGGCGAGACAGGTGGCCCTGGAGCGGCTGCACCTCGGGCTGGGGTACGAGTACGACCCGGACGTCGTCGCGGCGCTCGAGCAGGTCTTCGTCGACGAGGGCGCGTTGATCATCTGACCACGACGAAGGGGGCCCACCGCACCGTGTGCAGTGGACCCCCGTCGATCGGGACGAGCAGGTCAGCCCTGCTTGGTCTCCCAGAAGATCTTGTCGATCTCGGCGATCTTGGCCAGCAGCTCGTCGGCCTTGGCCTCGTCGAACTCGCCCTTGGTGCCGGCGGCACCCGCGAGCTTGGTGGCCTCGTTGACCAGGACGTGCAGCTGCGGGTACTTCTCGAAGTGCGGCGGCTTGAAGTAGTCCGTCCACAGCACCCACAGGTGGTGCTTGACCAGCTCGGAGCGCTCCTCCTTGATGACGATCGCACGGGTGCGGAAGTCCGGGTCGTCGCTCTGGTTGGCCTTCTGGATGATCATCTTGACCGACTCGGCCTCGATGCGAGCCTGCGCGGGGTCGTAGACACCGCACGGGAGGTCGCAGTGGGCGCTGACCTCGGTGATCTGGAAGATGTCGCGAAGACGCATAGGGTGCCTTCCTCTCGTGGTCGGGTGCTGCCGCCCGCCATGCGGGCGACGCTGGTTCTCAACCTACTCGGATGAGGACGACAGGTCACGTGGAGGGGGCTCTCCTGCAAGGTATTCGCAGTAGGACCCTGGCGAGGACCGCCGAGCGGGGAAGGGAACCGACCAGCCAGGAGTCCACGCCGACTCTCGGGTTGTCCCGCTCGACCCACCACCGGCCGGGGTCCACCGGATCGACGCCCGTGACCCGCTTGACCGACACCGGCCGCGGCGCGCCGTGCTCGTCGCGGGGGAGCCGCACGATCGCCATCGAGTCCACCCGTGGCCGGGCGCCCCAGAGCACGAGCAGCAGGTCGCCCTCGCGCAGGGTCGGCTCCATCGAGGTGCCGACGACGCGCGCCAGGCCCGGTCGGATCATGGGCGGCATCGTAGGCGCCCGGACGGCGCAGGCGCGACGACGGAGCCTCCACGGCACCCCTCGCTCGGTGTGAAAGGATGTCGCTCGGCTCACCAGCCGCCCACCGTGACCACACCCGGCCACCCAAAGCGTTCAAAGATCCTTTCGATTCTTCCGAGGTTTGTCTGCCGTGTCTGCGTCCGAGCCCCCCGCCACCTACGACCTCACTGCCCCGCAGTTCGTCGCCCACGAGGGCGGCAAGGTCGAGGTACGGGCAACGAAGCCGTTGGAGGGGCAGGAGGACCTGTCCCTGCTCTACACGCCCGGTGTCGCCGACGTCTGCCTGGCCATCGAGGCGGACCCGGCTCTCTCGCGGCGCTTCACGGCCCGCAACAACACCGTCGCGGTCATCTCCGATGGCACCGCGGTGCTCGGCCTGGGAGACATCGGCCCGCTCGGGGCGATGCCGGTCATGGAAGGCAAGGCCGTCCTCTTCAAGCACTTCGCCGGCGTCGACGCCATCCCGGTGTGCCTTGAGTCCGGGTCGGTCGACGAGCTCTTCGAGACGATCGTGCGGATCGCGCCCAGCTACGGCGGCATCAACCTCGAGGACATCTCCGCGCCGCGCTGCTTCGACCTGGAGCGCCGGCTGCGCGAGCGTCTGGAGATCCCCGTCTTCCACGACGACCAGCACGGCACGGCGATCGTCGTGCTCGCCGGCCTGATCAACGCCTGCCGGGTCGTCGACCGCGCCATCGGGTCGCTGAGCGTCGTCGTCGGTGGTGCCGGCGCGGCCGGTGTCGCGGTGACCCAGCTGCTGCAGCTGGCCGGTGTGACGGACATCGTCGTGTGCGACTCGCGCGGCATCATCGGCAAGCACCGCCACGACCTGGTCGCGCACAAGGAGATGCTCGCCGCGACGACGAACGTCTCCGGCAAGACCGGCACGATGGCCGATGCGCTGAAGGACGCGGACGTCTACGTCGGTGTCTCGGGCGGCACCGTCCCCGAGGAGCAGGTCGCGACGATGGCCGAGGGCCCGATGATCTTCGCGCTGGCCAACCCCACGCCGGAGGTGCACCCGGACGTCGCGCACAAGTACGCCTCGGTCGTCGCGACGGGTCGTAGCGACTACCCGAACCAGATCAACAACGTGCTCGCCTTCCCGGGCATCTTCCGCGGGGCGCTGGATGCTGGGGGAGTGCAGATCAGCGAGGAGATGAAGCTCGCCGCCGCGCGCGCCATCGCCGACCTCGTCGAGGAGCCCACCGCCGACTGCATCGTCCCCCCGGTCTTCCAGGAGGGCGTCGCCGAGGCCGTCGCCGCAGCGGTCGCCGCGCACGCAGTCTGACCCGCACCCCGGCCCCAAGGAGGCCCCCCTTCGGTTCAGGGCGAAGGGGGGCCGTCTTGGGGCCGGGGCGTGCGGTCTGCGGGCTCGATCGCCGGGGCTGGTCGCGGGCCGATCAGGGGCTTGGCACTCTCAAGGTGAGAGTGCTAAATTTGTGACTGTCGTTACAGGTAGCGCCACCCCCGCGGGGGCGGTGGGTGGCCTTCATCGTTGGAGGTTGTTTCTGATGATGCGCACTGATGCACTCACCGAGTTGGATGCCTTGGCCCAGGGCCTGTTGGGCGCCCGCTCCACCCCACGCTCGCCGCAGTTCATGCCGGTCGACGTCTTCCGTGTGGGCGAGCAGTACGTCATCCATGCGGACCTGCCGGGGATGGATCCGGGCAGCATCGACGTGAACATGGGTCGAGGGGTGCTGACCCTGACCGCGCACCGCACGGCGCCGCCGGAGGAGAACGTCCAGTGGCTGACCAGCGAGCGGTTCTCGGGCAGCTACCGTCGCCAGATCACCTTCGGGGACGACATCGACCCCGATCGGATCACGGCGAACTATGACAACGGAGTGCTGACGGTGACCCTGCCGCTCGACCAGCGGGCACTTCCCCGTCAGATCTCCGTGGAGGGCAAGGGGGCCGAGCCCCAGGAGGTGTCTGCCTCCACCGACGAGCAGCAGCGGATCGACAGCTGAGGCCGAGCCCCGAGACGACAGCGGCCCCGCCGGATGGCGGGGCCGCTGTCGTGCGGGGACGCGGGCGAAGGGAGTGGAACGCCCACCGTGCGGTCGGGAACCGGCCGCCGTGGAGTCGCGGATGGGGCCAGCCACAGAGCCGCGCGTCCCTCAGGGGGTGCGGGTCACCAGATGCCGTTCTCCGAGGTGGCGCTACCACCGGAGGCGCCGTTGCCGATGGTCTTGGAGCTCACTGCCTCGCCGACGGGCCAGTCGATGCCCATCCCGGACGTCTTGCTGCCGGAGGCGTACAGCGTGTAGCTGGCCGTGGGGTTGGCCTGGACCTTGGCGTGGTAGTGCTCTTGGCACTCCAGGACCTGGGTGGTGTCGACGATGTCGTGCAGGGCGGGGAAGTCGTCGCCCGTGAGGTCGTCGTTGACGCCGAAGGAGGTCATGACGGCCTCCGCGTGGACCTGCTTGCCCGGTGTCGTGACACCACCGGGGCCCAGGGCGACGTACATGTCGCACTCGGTGCCCGCACCGGTGGTGATGGGCAGGTTCTTGGTGATGGTCCACGTGAACGTCAGCGTGCCGTTGATCCACTCACCCTTGTCGACTGTGCCCCAGCCGCGGGTGCCGTACGTCGTCACCGACCGGGTCTGTGCGGGGTCGGCCGCGTGGAGGGTCAACTCGATGATGATCGGGTTCTCCGGGCTCGCCGATACGGGGGCGGTGCCGAGGTTCTTGAGATTCATGTAGACCCGCTGGGCCGCGCCGTCCAGGGCGGCGGCCAGTTGGTAGAAGTTCAGCTGCAGCTGGGCGTGCTTGGTGCTGGCGAGCGTGATGGCGTTGTTGATCTCCTGCTGGCTCTCCGACGAACATCCCACGTCCGAGGCCGCCAGTCGGGGTGCGGCTGCGGCGATGGTCACCCCCGGGGCCATCCATGCCACCCCCTTGGCGACGGAGCGCCGGCTGGGACTCGGTGCGGGGTTCGTGGCGTGGGGCACGGTGTCTCCTGGGTCTACTGGTGTAGTTGCGGCATGGCCGTGCGGAGCGTAACAAGGCCCCTTACTCTTTCCTTACTGTTGTGGTGGGTGTCACGCAGGCGGGCGTCGCCGCGCTCGACGTGGTCCCTATGCTGCGGTCATGACGATGACCGACGGTGACCAGCGGTGGCGCACGCCGGATGGCATCGCCTGGGTCGCGGGGGAGGGCCGGGTCGCCCTCATCGACACCCGTGCCGTGGCGCCCGTGCCGCTGCTCGTCCATGAGCCGGTGGCCAGCCTGTGGCCGACCCTCGCGGAGGGTCCCGTCTCGGTGGAGCAGCTGCGGGTGGTGGCCGACGGCGTCGTCCAGGACGACTCCGAGGGCTTCGTGCACGCTGCGCTGGAGATGCTGCGGGACGCCTCCCTCGTGGTGCGGGCGGAAGCCGAGTGACCGACTCGCTGACCCTCGCCGAGGCCGTGCCGCTGGGCACGGTGTACCTGCAGCGGCTCCTCGAAGACGCCGGCGTACGTTCACTGGTGATCAAGGGACCCGCCTTCGTGGTGCTCGGGGTCCGGCGGCCGCGCCAAAGTAACGATGTTGACCTGCTGATCCACCCGGATGACCGAGCAAGGACTGCGTGTGTCTTGGAGTCTGCCAATTGGATGAGTATCTCTTACAGGCTTCCAGCAGCCTTGGACGCGTTCGCGTACTCGAAGACCTATCGGCATCCTCTCTTTCCGGCGAGCGTCGACGTCCACCACGCCTTCTTGGGCCTTCTTAGATGGCCTGCAGCCTTTGAGGAGATGTGGGACCGACGAAGCGCTGTGGAGATTGCTCATGCCGCGGTAGTGACCCCGTCTAAGGAAGATGCCCTTGTTGTCGAGGCGCTGAATGCCATGAAGTCCAAGAGGCCGCGGGACTGGCCACTTGCAGTGGAAAAGGTCGTGGCAGGCTCAAGCGACGTTGACGTGGCGCGGCTCGAGGAAGCGACGATTTCGCTGGGTGCTAGCGAGTCTGTCGCCACTCTCATCACGGCCGTAGGAGGTACCCCTGTGCCTGAACCCACGACACCGGGATACAGACGTTGGGTCAGTGAGGCGGGAGGTGACCGGAGGCGGTTGTTGTTGCGTCACATGATCCTTCGAGCGCCGTGGGCTCTGCCGAGCTTTGTGTGGCAGCAAATCACGCTGAGTCGAGCGCAGGCACAGTTCTGGGCGGATGCCCATCGGGTCGAATTTCGAAGCAGGGGTCAGATCCTTCTGCTTCGTGCGAAGAAGCTCATCGGATTGTGAGTGCCCCGTTCAGTTGGCCTTGACGGTGCTGATGGCTCCCAGAATGGTCTCGGCGACCTCGGGTCGGCAGATGACGAGGTCCGGCAGGTAGGGGCTCTCGTTGTTGTAGACCAGCCCCGAGCCGTCGATGCGACTCGTGTGCAGGCCGTGCGCCCGGGCGACGGCCACCGGCGCGGCGGAGTCCCACTCGTACTGGCCACCGGCGTGGACGTAGGCGTCGGCGGTCCCGTCGAGGACGGACATCGCCTTCACCCCGGCCGAGCCCATCTCCACGAGGTCGGCGCCGAGGTGGTCGGCCAGGCGGGTGACGAACTCCGGCGGCCGGCTGCGGCTGACGGCCAGGCGAAGGGGGGCCCCTGCCGCGCCCGCTGCCGGCGCGTCGTCGGCGCTGGAGTAGGTGACGCCCTTCGCGGGGCGGGCCACGGCCCCGGCGACGAGGTTGCCGGCCCGCCACAGTGCGACGTGCACGGCCCAGTCGTCGCGCTCGACCTCGCTGAACTCACGGGTGCCGTCGAGCGGGTCGACGATCCACACCCGCTGCGCGGACAGGCGGACGTGGTCGTCGGCGCCCTCCTCCGAGAGCACCGCGTCCTCGGGACGGACCTTCGCCAGCTCGGCCATGAGGAAGTCGTGGGAGACCCGGTCGCCGAGGTCCTTCAGCTCCTTGGGGTCGATGCCGGCGTGCTCCTCACGGGTGCGCAGGAGCACTTCACCGGCCGCTGTCGCCAGCTCGGCGGCGAGCGCGTGATCGTCAGTCATCGTGGCTTCCTTGTCGTTGCTTGTAGCGCTCGGCGGCGGCCTGCAGGCCTTCCTCGCGGGTGTTTGGGAAGGGCGGTAGCCCGTGGCCCTTGCGAACCAGTCCCCACACGATGGGCCCGAGGACCAGCAGCGCAGCTCCGGCGATCCCGACCCACACCGGGGGCAGACCGAGCATGCCCAGACCGGTCAGCGACAGCACGATGGCGATGCCGCGGCGGACGACGTTCTGCTGGACCCAGGAGGCCAGGCGGGCACCGAGGTAGGTGCCGGGGGCGCCGCCGATGATCAACGGCAGCAGGATGGACCAGTCGATGCCTTCGTAGATCACGTGGCCGACCGCGGCGGCGAGCACGAGGGGGATGGCCTGGACCAAGTCGGTGCCGACCAGCTTGTTCGGCGCCAGGCGTGGATACAGCATGAGCAGGGCGACCATGATCAGGGAGCCGGACCCGACGCTGGTCAGGCCGACGAGCAGACCCCCGAGTGCGCCGACGACAATGGTGGGGACCACCCGCAGTGAGGGGGCCTCGTCGCTGTCGGGGCTTCCGCCCTCGCTGGCCACCTGGATGTTGTGGCGCATGTTCAGCAGGGTCCGCAGCACGTACGTGCCTGCCGCCAGCAGCAGCGCGACACCGATGGCGGCCTTGACGAAGGCCTGCTGCTCCTCGGGTGAGCCCACTTGGTTGATCAGCCACCCGCCGGCGGCGGCAGTCGGGACGGATCCCACGATCAGCAGCGCGGCCAACTTGAGGTCGGGTGTGCCGTGCTTGAGGTGGGCGGCGGCGCCGACCGACTTGTTGACGGCGGCGGCCACGAGGTCGTTCGCCACGGCGGTTGTCGGGGGGATGCCCAGGAAGATCAGGGCGGGGGTCATCAACGCTCCGCCGCCCATGCCGGTCAGGCCGATGACGATCCCGACGCCGAAGGCCACCAGGAGCAGTGAGGTGACGTCGAACATCAGATGCTCCACTCCGGTTGGGTGGCATCGACCAGGTGGCCGCGCTCGTGCAGCAGCGCCAGGACACGGTCCCGGGCCTGATCGACGCTGATCGACGAGGTGTCCAGATCGAGGTCAGCGTCCGTGGGTGCCTCGTAGGGGGCGGTGACGCCGGTGAAGTCCGTGATCTCGCCGGCTTGGGCCTTGGCGTACAGGCCCTTGCGGTCCCGTCGGGCGCACTCCTCAACGGGGGTGCTGACATGGACGAGGACGAAGTCGCCGCCGCGGTCGAGCGCCATGGCGCGCACGGCCTTGCGGGTGGAGTCGTACGGGGCGATGGGCGAGCAGATGGCCGCGCCGCCGTGGTAGGCGATCTCGGCGGCGACCCAGCCGATCCGTCGTATGTTGGTCTCGCGGTCCTCGGGGGAGAAGGTCAGGCCGGCCGAGAGGTGCCGGCGCACGACGTCGCCGTCGAGGATGGAGACGGGACGGCCGTCCTCTTCGAGGATTGCTTCGCGGACGGCCCGGGCGACGGTGGACTTGCCGGAGCCGGACAAGCCGGTGAAGAAGAGGACCAGTCCTCCCGAGTCGCCGGCGCCGTGCATCGTCTGGGTGTCGGGCAGGCGGGTGGTGTGAGTGCCGAGCCAGGCGACGGCGCCGGGCGCGTACGCGGAGACCACCTCGTCCTGCAGCGCCGGGTTCGCGGCGGCAATCCGTGGATCGAGGGGTACGGCCACGACCCGAGCCTCGCGCAGACCCTTGGCCACCTCGAGGCTGCGGCGCAGCAGGGTCACCCCTCGGGTGTAGGGCGACATCGTCGGACCGGACAGCACGAGCAGCAGGACGGGCCGGCCGTCGGCGAGGGCGCGGATCTCGGCGGTGTCGGTGCGGTTGAGTCGTCGGTCGACGACCACTGTCAGAGCGCCTGCGTCCACCGCCGAGCGCACCTGCGAGGGGGAGAGGTAGAGGGGCTCGTAGGGCCGGGGGGAGCCGTTACCCAACCACTCCGGTGTGCCTGTCGCTCCGGCGTTGCCGATCTGCACCGCGGGGAACCGGGCGAGGGGGACACCTTCGGGGTCCACGATCTCCAGTCCGGCAGATCGCGAGGCGTCGCGCACCTCGTTGTCGAGAGGGAGCATCGGGTCGGTCGGGGCACAGGCCCCCACCCGCAGCCGCTCGAGTGCGTCGAGCTGGTCGAAGGGGGGACAGTACTGGCGGGCGCGTACGGGTCCAGTCACGCCACGCATTCTGGCAGGTCCATCGGGGCCGGCCCCCCAGCAACGCGCTGTGACGCCGCGCTCAACCGACCCAACCAGTCCCAGCGCGCCGACGGCGGGTCTTCGGCGGTATGGTTGGCCCGCGATCCATGTCCCCTGCCGTGAGAGAGACGATGTCCACCCATGCCGACTACCGGCTGAGTCACCTGGACCAGCTCGAGGCCGAGTCCATCCACATCTTCCGCGAGGTCGCGGCCGAGTTCGAGAAGCCGGTGCTGATGTTCTCCGGTGGCAAGGACTCCATCGTCATGCTGCGCTTGGCGGAGAAGGCGTTCTACCCGGCACGGGTGCCCTTCCCGGTCCTCCAGGTCGCCACCGGGTACGACTTCCCCGAGGTGCTCGCCACGCGTGACCGCTGGGTCGAGAAGTTGGGTGTCCGTCTGCACGAGGCATCCGTCGAGCAGGCAATCGCCGACGGGATCGTCGTCGACGACGGCAAGACCCCCCGCAACCGCCTCCAGATCGGCACGCTGCTGCACGCGATCGAGTCCGAGGGCTACACGGCTGCCTTCGGAGGTGGGCGTCGGGACGAGGAGAAGGCGCGCGCCAAGGAGCGGGTCTTCTCCCACCGCGACGACTTCGGTCAGTGGGACCCGAAGAACCAGCGCCCGGAGCTGTGGTCGCTGTACAACGGTCGGCTGCACGAGGGCGAGCACATGCGCGTCTTCCCGCTGAGCAACTGGACCGAGCTGGACATCTGGCACTACATCGCCCGCGAGGACATCGACATCCCCTCGATCTACTACGCGCACCAGCGTCGCGTCTTCGAGCGGGGCGGGATGCTCTTCACCGAGAGCGAGTACAACCCCTGCCGCGAAGGGGAAACAGTCACCGAGCGCACCGTGCGCTTCCGCACAGTTGGTGACCTGACCCTGACCGGGTGCCTGGAGTCGCAGGCCGACACCGTGGAGAAGGTCATCGAGGAGGTCGCTGCCTCGCGGGTGACCGAGCGTGGCGCCACCCGTGGTGATGACAAGTTCTCCGAGGCGGCGATGGAAGACCGCAAGAAGCTGGGGTATTTCTGATGGAAGACCGTATGGACATGCTGCGCTTGGCGACAGCCGGATCCGTCGACGACGGGAAGTCGACGCTGATCGGGCGACTGCTGCTGGACAGCAAGTCGATCTTCGAGGACCAGATGGAGTCCGTCGAGAAGACCAGCCAGGACAAGGGCTACGACTACACCGATCTCGCCCTGCTGACAGATGGGCTGCGCTCCGAGCGCGAGCAGGGCATCACCATCGATGTCGCCTACCGCTACTTCGCGACCCCGAAGCGGAAGTTCATCATCGCTGACACCCCGGGCCATGTGCAGTACACCCGCAACATGGTCACCGGCGCGTCCACGTCGGACCTCGGCTTGGTGTTGGTCGACGCTCGGCACGGCCTGACCGAGCAGTCGCGTCGTCACGCAGTGCTGCTGTCGCTGCTTCGCGTCCCGCACTTGGTGCTCGCGGTCAACAAGATGGACTTGGTCGACTACTCCGAAGAGGTCTTCAACCGAATCAACGAGGAGTTCACCGCCTTCGCCGGGAAGCTGAACATCCCGGATCTGGCGATCATCCCGATCTCGGCTCTGCAGGGCGACAACGTCGTCAACCGCAGCGAGAACATGCCGTGGTACCAGGGCACGAGCCTGCTGCACCACCTGGAGAACGTGCACATCGCCTCCGACCGGGACATGCGGGACGTGCGCTTCCCGGTGCAGTACGTCATCCGGCCGAAGTCGGACGAGTTCCACGACTACCGCGGGTACGCGGGTCAGGTCGCCGGTGGCGTGCTCAAGCCCGGCGACGAGGTCATCGTGCTGCCCAGCGGGATGACGAGCACCATCGAGGCCATCGACCTGCACGAGGAGTCGCTGCAGGAGGCCTACCCGCCCATGTCGGTGACCGTGCGGCTGACGGACGACGTGGACGTCAGCCGTGGCGACATGATCGCCCGGGTGAACAACCAACCGGAGCCGGTCCAAGACATCGACGCGATGATCTCCTGGATGTCACCGACCCCGCTGCGCCCTCGGCAGAAGCTGGCGATCAAGCACACGACGAAGTCCGCGCGCGCCATGGTCAAGGACATCCAGTACCGCCTCGACATCAACTCCCTGCATCGCGACCCCGATGCCGGCGAGCTGCTGTTGAACGAGATCGGCCGCGTGCAGCTGCGCGTGACGCAGCCGCTGCTTGCTGATTCCTATGAGCAGAACCGAACGACTGGGTCGTTCATCCTCATCGACGAGGCGACAGGCGTCACCGTGGGCGCAGGGATGATCAACGGCTAAGCCGATCGCGGACAAAGCTTGGGCGCGCGACGGTTGGCCAGTCGAACCCAAGTTGGATGGTGCATTCCTTCGAAGTACTGGCACGAACAGCGCTAACTCTCAATCTATTAGGAGACCCACCATATGGTGGCCTTGCCCACATCTATTCACCTTGGAGTCATCGGGCTCGGCTATGTTGGCTTGCCGCTTGCGGCGTCCTTCGCGAAGCGCTACCCCGTTACTGGGTTCGACATCAATGCTCACCGCATAGAAGAGTTGAACCAAGGCGTCGACCGGACGCTTGAGGTGTCCTCGGATGAGTTGAGCGCTGCAAAGGAACTGACTTTCAGCACCGATCCCGATTCCCTGACGGATGTCAATGTTTATGTGGTCACAAGGCCGGTTCGGCGCTCGGGACGGCGATCGCGAGCGTCGTCGCGTGGTGGTGTGCGGCCACCATGGTGAGGTCGGCCGAGCTGCCCAGGACCCGTACGCCGTCGATGCGCATCCGCCGCTTGCTGCGATCGTCGTCGAGCAGTCCCACGGGTGTCATCTGTGCTGCAGGGTCCCGCACCAGTGCACGGACCAGCTGACGACCCCCTTCGCCGGCGCCGAAGACCAGGAGGCGGGCCTCGGACCCGCTCTTGGGATCGATGCGGCTGCGCACGGTGCGCAGGACGAAACGGGCGCCGAACATGCCCACCAGTGCTGCCGTGCCCGCGGTGAACGGCAGTGAGCGGGGACCCAGGTCCCACGGGCCCATCACCGTGACCACCTGCAGCGGGACGGCCCACAGCAGGACCGTCCTCGTCAGGTCGATGATCTCCTCGTAGGACCCCCGGAGGTGACCGACGGCATAGGGGCCGAAGAGCGCACCCAGGACGAGGTGGGCGGCTGCGGCGACGCCCGCGAACTGCCAGACCGGCGCAGCAAAGGCCTGCGTGCCGAAGTCATACCGAAACCACGCGGCGAGCAGAGTCGCGACCACGACGACCGCGAGGTCGATGATGGCCCACAACCACCGGCCCATCCGCTTGTCCGCCGCCGGTGGGGTCGGCATCGGTTGCTTCACAACCTGTCACTCCACTGCACGCGGTCGCTGCCTCCCCGATGGCGATGATCATGAGTACGGTCACGTCCTGATCGTGGCCGGCGCCAGTGTGTCACAGGGGGAATGGCAACGCAGGTCGGGGCCGTGCGACCGGCCGGGCCCTATACTGACCGGCGGCGACGGGAGGCGCTCGTCGCCGTGGACACACGGTCGACCGACCGTGCGAGGAGAGCGCGTGACCCTGGAAGACCTCTGGAAGCTGACCCGTCGACAGGTCGTGGTCATCGGTGTCTGTGCCCTGGCCGGCCTCCTCCTCGGGTTCCTCTGGATGGCCCTGCAACCCAAGGAGTACACCGCCACGGCGGGCGGGTACGTCACCGCGGGTAGCGGGGAGAGCATCGGTGAGTCATACTCCGCGCAGACGCTGGCCCAGCAGAAGGCACAGGCCTACGTCACCCTCTTCACCAATCGCCGCGTCGCCAAGAACGTCATCGAGGAGCTCGACCTCGACACCACGCCCCAAGAGCTGGTGACTCGCATCTCCGCCACGGTCCCGCCAGACGGTGTGACGATCAACGTCACCGCGACAGGGGCGAGCCCCGAAGCGGCGCGCGACATCGCCGACACCGTGGTCACCGCCGCCGCCGCCGAGGCGAAGCGGATGGAGGAAGCGGGGCCGAGCCGGACGACGGCGGGGCCCGACGGGAAGACGCAGCAGGTGCAGTCCCAGGCGCAGGTGCTCATCGAGCCGAACGAGTCGGCCATCCTGCCGACCGCGCCCTCCTCGCCGGACCCGGTGCGGGTGCTCCCGATCGGGCTGCTGGTCGGGTTGCTCGTCGGGTACGGGATCGCCGCCGTCCGGCACCACAACGACACCAAGGTCCGCCACACCGATGACGTCGAAGAGGTCATGGGCACCGGTGTCCTCGGCCTGCTGCCGATGAGCCATGACCTGGGGTCGGAGCGCGGCGACATCCGGCGCACCAAGGCCTTCCACGAGCGGGAGGCGCTGCGGAAACTGCGCACGAACCTGCGGTTCGTCGACGTCGACCACCAGCCGCGCTCCATCGTCATCACCAGCGCGAAGCAGGGCGAGGGCAAGTCCACGGTCGCCGCCAACCTCGCCACCGTGCTGGCCGAGTCCGGGGAACAGGTCGTCCTCGTGGACGCCGACCTGCGCCGCTCGGCTGTCGCCCGGGCCTTCGACCTCGACGGCAGCGTCGGCCTGTCCCAGGTGCTCGCCAGGACGGCCAACCTGGACGATGCACTGCAGCCCTGCGCGACCCCGGGTCTGGAGATCCTCGCTGCCGGCGAGGTGCCGCCCAACCCATCGGAGCTGCTCGGCTCGCAGCGGATGGGTCAGCTCATCGAGCAACTGGCCCAGCGATCCTTCGTCATCCTCGATGCACCGCCACTGCTACCGGTCACCGACGGGGCGCTGCTCACGCGCAGCGCCGACGGGGCGGTCCTCGTCGTCGCCGCGGGCAAGACGCACAAGGAAGAGATCGAGCGAGCCACCGCGTCACTGCGGACGGTGAACGGCAAGGTCCTCGGGGCAGTCCTGAACATGATCTCCACCCGCAAGGTCGACCGGATCCGCTACGGCGATGCCGAGTACGGCTACTCGAACGCGTACACCAGCGACTATGCCTACGAGGCCGTTGACCGGTCTGCGGCGCCGGCCACCCGCCGTGAGGCGAAGGCCGTGAGGGGCAAGCGCGTCAAGGTGAACTGACACCCGCGCGTCGATAGGTAGGGGTGTCGGACCCGTCGTGCAAGTCCCGGGGGTCAGCGGGAACGGACCAGAGAGTGTTGTGCTCGTCCGGACGTGCTGGTCTTGCGCGCTGTCCGTGAGGTCGGGTGGTTCTCCGGCGCGTAGTAGCCGTAGTACTCGGACCCGTAGCCGCCCGAGGACGAGGTGCCCACCCGGTTGAGGACGAGCCCCAGGAGCGTGTTGTCGACGGCGCCGAGCGACTCGAGCGTCGACTCGAGCTGCTCCTTGCGCACGATCGTGGTGCCGACGAGCACGATGACCCCGTCGACCTTCGTGCTGAGCACCACGGCGTCCGTGACCGGCAGAACCGGCGGGGTGTCGATGAGGACGTAGTCGTATCGGGCCGACAGTTGCGCCAGGAGATGACTCATCGGGTCGGAGGCGAGCAACTCGCTCGGGTTGGGCGGGATCGCGCCGGCGCCGATGACATCGAGGCGATCCGCACCGTAGGGCTGGAGGACGTCATCGAGGTCCACGCGCTCGATGAGGACGTCGGTCAGGCCCGCGGCGCCCTCCAGCCCGAGGTACTCCAGCAGCCGCGGACGGCGCAGGTCCGCCTCGACGAGGCAGACCCGCGAGCCCGACTGCGCCAGAGTCAGGGCCAGGTTGGCGATCGTCGTCGACTTCCCCTCGCCCGGGATCGACGAGGTGATGAGCATCGTGCGCGGGTGGTTCGCCGCATCGACGAACATCAGGTTGGTGCGCACCGCGCGGAAGGCCTCGGACCGCGGCGAGGACGGGTCGCTCTCGACGATGAGCGGCTCCTTGCCGGCCCGGGGGTCGAAGTGCACCGCGCCGATGATCGGCTCCTCGGTGATCTCCTGGACGTCGTCGTCGGTGCGCACCGTGGTGTCCATCAGATGGCGCAGCACCGCCAGGCCGAGACCGAGCAGGAGACCGAGGACCAGCCCGAGGGCGAGGTTGCGGACCGGGACCGGGCTGGTCGGCGTCGAGTTCGTCGAGGCCGGCTCGACGAGCGTGACCTTGATCGGGGAGGTCCTGCTCTCGTCCTCGGGCGACTCCACCTCGGAGACGACCGTGGGGAAGGTCGTGCCGATGGCGGTCGCGATCTCCTGCGCGTGACCGGGATCGGAGTCGGTGACCGAGACCTCGAGGAGGACGGTGTCCGGGGGAGTGGTGACGGTGATCTGCTCCGCGAGGTCCGCCGTGGCGGTGTCGTCACCGAGCTCGTCGAGCACCGGATTCAGAGCACGGGGAGTCCTCAGGAGCTGGGCGTAGGACTTCACCCGCTGCTGGGTGAAGGTGCTGCCCTGCTGGAGTGCCGACGTGTCGTCCGAGCCCGAGACGGAGACGAAGAACTGCGTGCTGGAGGTGTACTGCTTCGTCTGCAGGGCCGTCCACCCGGCGGCCAGACCCACCACCACCAAGGTGGTGATGACGATGGTCATCCAGCGCTTGCGCACGATCTTCAGGTAGTCCTGCAGCTCCACGAGCTTGGTGCCTCTCGATCAGGGGTAGTCACACGGCAACCGCGAGTGTTTCACAGCACAGGCGGTGCGGCAGGATGTGCGCATGAGCGTGCGCATCCTGACCGTCTGCACCGGCAACATCTGTCGATCGCCGTATGCCCACCTCGCCCTGCAGCATCGCCTCGACGCCGTGCGGCCCGGCACATTCGTGGTGACCAGCGCGGGCACGCACGCGATGATCGGCGACCCGGTCGACCCGGGCAGCTCCAGCATCCTGCAGGGGAGACGTATCGCCCACGACGACTTCGCGGCGCGCCAGATCACCGAGCGAATGCTGGACGACATCGACATCGTCCTGCCGCTCGAGGTCGCCCACCGCAAGATCGTGCTCTCGTACTCCCCACGCCACCTCAAGCGGGCCTTCACGCTCAAGGAGCTCGCCCGGCTGCTCGACTCGGCCGAGGCCCGTGAGCCGTGGACACAGCGGCTCGCTGGCCTGGCAACGCCGGAGGAGCGGTGGGCCGCGCTGCCGTCGCACCTGGCGCGGGAGCGCGGACTGAGCCGCGTCGCGGAAGGTGCCGACGACATCGCCGACCCCTACCGTCGCCCGCAGGAGGCCTTCGACCAGATGGCTGCCGAGGTGGATGCTGCGGTCGAGCGGATCGGGGCGTTCGAGGCGCAGTTCTGACCGAGCAGATCGAGCAGGTAGTGGCCGTCGCCCGCGCTTGACGGGCGGCTCGGCGATCGAGCGAAGGTGGGCGTCGTCGAGCAACGACGGTGTCGGTTGCCAGCCATGCCGTACCGCGGGTGGCTTGTCGTAGACCGGCATCAGCTGCGTGGACACCCGAGCGCGATCGGGTGCACCCTGGTCCCGATCCCCCGGCGAGGATGATCCCGTGCATCCCCGAACACCGGCCCGCGCCGATAGTGTGCGCCCATGGCTGGATCCTCCGATCGTCGTTCGTCGGCGCTGACGCTCCTCCTGGTCCTCGTGCTCGTGGTGGTGGTCACCGGGATGTGGGCCTTCGTCTTCATGGACAACGGGCAGTACAGCGGCACGGCCGAGGCCGCCAGCACGTCCGCAGCGAGCTCGAGCCCATCCGCGAGCACGGTCTCCGCGTCCGCCGGCCCGTCGAGCAGCTCTGCCACCTCGCCGGAGGGTGACGCGAGCATGGACGCGGCGCGCGAGGCCTTCGCCGAGGGCGGCTCCCAGGTGCTCGTCCTCGGCGACGGCACCGGCGACGGGTGGGACGAGTGGGCCTTCCTGTGGGCGGAGGAGCAGGGCATGCCGGGGGCCATGTGGATGACCGAGACCGAGAACGGATACAGCGGGTCGAGCGAGAGCACCCGGCTGTGGTCCGGGGGAATGCCCCAGACGACCGCCGACTACCCGGTCGAGCACTGGGACGCGATGTGGCCCTCGTCCGACCCGGACCTGGTGCTGCTGAACTACGGACACGTCTACTCCTCCACCGACGCCGCGACGCAGTCCATGGAGGCGCTGCGTCAGGCCATCGCCTATCAGGCACCCGAGACGCCGATCGTCGTCCTCCTGCAGAACCCGCAGGCCGACGACGCCAACGCCGACGTGCGCGAGGCGATCGGGTCGTGGGCGCAGGGCGCGGGCCTGCCGACGATCGACGTCGCGGCCGCCTTCGCCGAGTCCGACCAGGCGCCGGAAAACCTGCGGCTGGACGAGATGCACCCCTCAGAGGCCGGATCGCAGCTGTGGGCGCAGACGGTGGACGAGGCGCTGACCGGCTGACGGCCCGTGCCGCCGGTCGAGGTCATCCGCGGCCCCGGCCGCGCGAGATCACCGTGACCCAGCGGGTGGGGGTGGGGCTCGAGTGGTCTCAGGGGTGCTCGCGCACGTCGACCAGGGCGGTGTTGCCGCGCCCGTCGACGCGGATCTCGGCGTAGGCGCCATCGGCGAGGTCGGCCTCGAGGGCCTGCGCCTTCTCCTGCGGCAGGAACCAGCTCTCGATCCCGCAGCGGACCTCCCACGAGCGGTCGTCACAGGCCAGGTACGGGGTGTCCGAGGGCCGCTCGCGCAGCCACCGATCAGCCACCCAGACGTCGCCGTCCTGCCGCAGCGTGATGTAGACGGCGCCTGTCTCCCCGTCGTCGAGTGCGCCCAGACCGGTGTCGTCAGCGACCTCGCCCTCCGGCGGGGGCTGCAGGTCGGGGTAGTCCAGGCTGACGTAGGCCCCGCGGTAGGGGTCGATCGGGTCCAGCGGCGCCACCCGCACCAGATGGCTCTCCCCGGCCACGCGCGCCGACAGCTGGGGCGCCACCGCGACACCGACGAGGACCAGCTGGGCGAGCGCGATGACCGCGACCGTGACGATGCGCTTCATCGCTGCGCTCCTTCATCAGTGCCCTGTCCGGTGACCGGGTCGAGAGAGCGGGCCACACGACGCCGAGCCCGGTCGACGAGCGTCCCGGTGCCGAGGAAGACCACGCCCAGGACCACGAAGAGCCACGCACCGGTGACGATCGGCACGAAGACCGCGAAGCTCTGGAAGGTCGTGAAGGTCACCAGGGCGGCCATCGCGATCCAGCTGATGGCGCGGTGCTGGCGCAGGACGTCCAGCGCGAGCAGCCCGACCGCGAGAGCGACGTAGGCGATGATGCTCAGCGCCGCGTGCGCCCACTGGTCGAATCCGACGTCCCTGACGTCGGTGTCGACGTCCCACAGCGCAAGGAGTGCGGCCACGATGAGGACGGCGAGTGCCCCGACCGGCTCGATCCAGGCGCGATCGGATCGGCGCACCGTCAGGGCCACCGCGGCTGCGGTGAGTACGAGCGCTGCGCCGAGCTCGAGGCCCAACCACAGCGACCAGTCGAACCCGTCGTAGAGCCCGGGGATGGCAGCGACGAAGAGGGCGGCCAGGGCGAGCGCCGCCGCGGTCAGACGCCACCACCAGGCGAAGGAGCGGGCCCAGCCGTCGCAGAGCACCGCCAGAGATGCGGCGACGATCGCACCCGCACCGAGCGAGAGGACCGCACCCATCATCGCAGTGCCGTCCGTCCACAGGGGCTGCCAGATCCACCACTGGATGCCCGTCCCCAGACCGACGAGGAAGGGCATCACCGATCGCGTCAGGTGCGCGTGCAGCATGGCACCGAGCGACCACAACCCGACCAGCATCGGCTCGTAGGCGGGCACCTGCAGCGACTGCGCCGCCTGCATGATCAGCGCACCGAAGCCGAGTGCGGCGAGCAACCGGATCCCTCCGACGAGCGGCGCGGAGGCGCGGCGGGCGGCGAGCACCTCGCCACCGATGAGGACGGCCAGCCACAGGGCCGCGACGGTGACGAAGCGCGCCGTGGGCGAGAGGTCGTCGAGGTTGGCCGCGACGAGCCAGATCAGGCCGACGCCGACGAAGCCGCCGCCGAGCAGGAGCATGATGCGCCCGAGCACCGAAGCGGCCGAGCCCGACACGGGCCGGTAGCGGTCGCTGATGGCCGCCGCCTGCACGTCGTCGATGATCCCCGCGTCCCGCCACCCGACGACCTCTGTGCGCAACCAGGCATGCTGCTGCCTGCTGACCTCACGCGGTGCGCTCGCGTGCGAGATGGTGTCCATGGCAGGAGTATCCCGGGAAGGCCCCGACGCGCCATGAGTAGGTGGACCTAACCCCCTTCGCCGGAGTCGGGTCAGAGCAGGCCGAGCTCCGAGACGAGGAAGAGCACCCCGAAACCGATGAGGAAGGCGAGCCCGAGGTAGGTCAGCACCCGGATGCCCGGGGAGAGCCGGCGCTCGCTGCGGATGATCGAGAAGTTCAGCCACGCGAAGACCGGCGCGGTCAGGAAGGCACTGATCATCGCGAAGCGCAGCATCGTGCCCAGCTCCGCGCTCATCCACAGCACGATCGCCAGACCGATCCCGGCGATACCGGTGATCCACACCTCCTTGTGGCGGCGGGTCATCTCCGGCTGGCCGCGCAGCAGACGCAACGACTCCGCGCAGGCTCGCCCGTAGCCGTCCACGACGGAGATCACGGTGCCGAACATGACCGCGAAGGCGATGATCGCCATGATCGGCGTCGCCCACGTGCTGATCGCGTCCCCGTACATGTCCATCAGCTGCGGGATGTAGGCGCCACCGGCCAGCTCGAGCTCCTCGCCGCTGCCGTACTGGACGAAGACACCGAGCCCGACGAAGAAGACGGCCAGGATCGTCGAGACGACGTAGCCGGTGTTGAAGTCGAAGAGGACGTCACGCACGTGCACCGTGCGGTCCTCCGCCTTGGCCTTGACCCACAGCGAGTTGAGCGCGCTGATCTCGATCGGTGCCGGCATCCACCCGACGAGCGCGACGAGGAAGGGCAGGGTCGCGAGGTTCCACGGGGAGGGCTCGACGAACCCCGGTTGCCGCACCGCACCCTGGCTCGCCGCCATGATCACGGCCACCACGGTGGAGAGCGCGAGCACGCTGAGGATGAGCTTGGTGACCCGGTCGAGCGCCTTGTAGTGGCCACCGACGAGCAGCAGCCAGGTGATGACCATCAGGGCGGCCGCCAGCACCGGGACGCCGATGCCCCACGACGCCGGCACCAGGTAGGCCAGGATCACCGTGCACAGCAGCGCGACCCCCGCCGTCGAGACCACCGAGGACAGCGCCGCGAGGACGAAGAACACCCACAGGTAGACCCGACCCCGGCGGGCATACCCCTCGACGAGGCTGTGGCCGGTCTCGGCGGTGTACTGCGGGCCGAAGCGGAAAAAGGGGTACTTCAACAGGTTGGCCAGCAGGATCAGACCGACGAGCTGCCACCCGAAGAGCGCACCCGCCTGGGTGGAGGAGATCAGGTGCGAGGCGCCGATCGCGGCCGAGGCGGCCAGGAGCCCGGGGCCCAGGGCCGACCACCGGCTGCGCCAGGTCGATGCCGTCGTGGCGTGGCTCTCCTCGGTGGTGGTCATGCGCGGCACGTTAGCAGCGGCTCCTCGCGCTCACACCCGCAGAGGAGCGGCGCCTCCTCCGCCCCGCTCGTTCGATGTATGAGCGCGTCTTGGGACCGGTCTCCTGTGACGGGACACGCCCTGGACCACGCCGGTCCATCTCCAACCAGCACCAGGGCGGACCCAGCGCGAAGGGGGCGACTCAGGCGAGCCAGTCGCCCCAGCCGTGGTGGAGGACCAGCCAGGCGATGAGGCCGTAGCCCGCCTGGCCGGGGTGCACGCCGTCGGCGGAGGCGGCGATGTCCGCCTCCCACTGGTCGTGGCCGACGAGGGGGGTGAAGGTGTCGACGAAGGGCACGCCCCGGCGGTCGCAGACGTCGCGCTGGGCGTCGACGAGCTGACGGAGGGCCTCGTTGGTGTCCGCATCGGCCGTCGGCGGGGGACCGACGACGAAGGTCCCCACACCCTGGCTCGCGGCCTCGTCCAGCACGTTGGCCAGGTTGAGCCGGTGCCGGGCGATCGAGGTGCCCGCAGCGACGTCCGCGTGCCCGACCTGCACCACGAGGCGACGCTCGGTGGCGTCCTGGAAGCGCAGGACGCCCTCGGACTGCCAGCGCTGGGACACCCCGCCGGAGGTCTCGCCGCGCAGCCCGAGGTTGTAGTGGGCCAGCACGGCGTCCCCGAGGGTGGTGCGGGCGAGGACGCGCCCGGTCCAGCCCAGCGCCTTCTCGTCACCGATACCGGCGACGAAGGAGTCACCGATGAAGACCAACGAGACATCCCGTCGCCCCTCCTCGGGTGCGAAGCTCGCGCTGGGATTGAACTCGTTGCCGGCTGCGTCCGTCATCGGGGTGCCGCTCACGTCGGGGGTGCTCCTGGGGGTGGTGGTGCGGTCAGGTACAGCGCAGACGTTACTCGTCGTCGAGCTCGTCGTCGTCGAGGCGTGCCAGCCAGGAGGCAAGTCGATCGACGGGAGTCTCGAACTCGGGGTTGAGATCGACGAAGTGGCGCAGCTGGTCACTCACCCACTCGAGAGTGACCAGCTCCTCACCACGCCGATCCGCGAGCTCCTCGATACCGCGGTCGGTGAAGTACACGTCAGCGGTCGAAGGCCTCGCGCAGGAGCTGCTCCTGCTCGACCTTGTGCATCTTGGCCGTGCCGGCCGACGGGGCGGCGCTCGCGGGGCGGGCGACGACCTGCAGCGGACGCTCCTCGCCGTGCTCGGCAAGGTCAGCCGGGAGGTTCATGGCCAAGAAGGGCCAGGCGCCCATGTTCTCGGGCTCCTCCTGCACGATGACGATCTCGGCGTTCGGGTACTTCGCCAGCTCCTCGGCCAGCTGCGCACTCGGCAGCGGGTAGTAGCACTCGAGGCGCACGATCGCGGTCTGCTCGTCCTTGCGCTCGGCCCGCTCCTCCTCGAGGTCGTAGATGACCTTGCCGGAGGCGATGATCACCCGGGTAACCTGGTCCCCGGTCGGCGCGTCGGCGTGGTCCGGCAGCACCCCGCGGAATCCGCCGCTGGTGAAGTCCTCCGGGCTGCTCGCCGCCGCACGCAGCCGCAGCATCGACTTCGGGGTGAAGACGATCAGCGGACGACGCGGCCGGTGGTAGGCCTGACGACGCAGCAGGTGGAAGTAACTCGCCGGCGTCGACGGGAAGGCGACCGTCATGTTCTCCTCGGCGCACATCTGCAGGAAGCGCTCGATGCGCGCGGAGGAGTGGTCCGGCCCCTGACCCTCGTAGCCGTGCGGCAGCAGGAGGACGACCGAGGAGTTCTGCCCCCACTTCTGCTCCGAGGAGGAGATGAACTCGTCGATGATCGTCGTGGCACCGTTGACGAAGTCGCCGAACTGCGCCTCCCACAGCACGAGCGCGTCCGGGCGCTCGACGGAGTAGCCGTACTCGAAGCCCACCGCCGCGAACTCCGACAGCAGCGAGTCGTAGACCCAGAATCGGGCCTGGCCGTGACCGAGGTAGTTCAGCGGCGTCCACTCCTCGGCGGTCAGCTTGTCGATCAGGACCGCGTGGCGCTGCACGAAGGTGCCGCGGCGCGTGTCCTGGCCGGTCAGCCGCACTGGGGTGCCGTCCATGAGGAGGGAACCCAGCGCGAGCATCTCGCCGGTGCCCCAGTCGATGCCGCCCTCGGTGACCGAGGCGGCCCGCTTCTCCATGGCCTTCTGCAGCTTGTTGTGGATCGTGAAGTCCTCCGGCGGCGAGATGAACATGCCACCGATGTGCTTCAGGTCGCTCATCTCGACACCGGTCTCCGTGGCGGAGCGCTTCGTGTCGTCGGTCGTCTGCGAGGCCGGCCGCTCCAGGCCCGCGTTGTCCGAGCCGCCCGGGTCGTCGGGGGAGTCGGGGGAGTTCTTCAGCGCCTCCTTGGTCTCCGCGAAGACCCGCTCGAGCTGGGCCTGGTAGTCGCGCATCGCCTCGTCGGCCTCTTCCGGCGTGATGTCGTTGCGACCGATCAGCGCCTCGGTGTACAACTTGCGCACCGAGCGCTTGTTCTCGATGAGCTTGTACATCAGCGGCTGGGTCATCGACGGGTCGTCGCCCTCGTTGTGACCGCGACGGCGGTAGCACACGACGTCGATGACGACGTCCTTGTGGAACGTCTGCCGGAACTCGAAGGCGAGCTCGGCGACCCGAACGCAGGCCTCCGGGTCGTCGCCGTTGACGTGGAAGATCGGTGCCTGGATCATCCGCGCGACGTCGGTGGAGTACCACGACGAGCGGCTGGCCGAGGGGGCGGTGGTGAAGCCGACCTGGTTGTTGACGACCACGTGGATCGTGCCGCCGGTGCGGTAGCCGCGCAGCTGGCTCTGCTGGAGCGTCTCCGCGACGACGCCCTGGCCGGCGAAGGCCGCGTCGCCGTGCATCAGGATCGGCAGCACCGGGAAGTCCTCGCCGGCGTGGTTGAGGCGGTCCTGCTTGGCGCGCACGATGCCCTCGAGCACCGGGTTGACCGCCTCGAGGTGGCTCGGGTTGGCGGCGAGGTAGACCTTGGTCTTGGAGCCGCCCTCACCGGTGAACTCGCCCTCGGTGCCCAGGTGGTACTTCACGTCGCCGGAGCCCTGCACGGACTTCGGGTCCAGCTTGCCCTCGAACTCGCGGAAGATCTGTGCGTAGGACTTGCCGGCGAGGTTCGCCAGCACGTTCAGCCGACCGCGGTGGGGCATGCCGATGCAGACCTCGTCCATGCCCTCCTCCGCCGAGCGGGACATGATGCGGTCGAGGACCGCGATGACGGCCTCGCCGCCCTCGAGGGAGAAGCGCTTCTGCCCGACGAACTTCGTCTGCAGGAAGGTCTCGAAGGCCTCGGCGGCGTTGAGGCGGCGCAGGACGCGCAGCTGCTCGTCGCTGGTGGACTTCTTGTAGCCGACCTCCACGCGCTCCTGCATCCAGGCACGCTGCCCGGGGTCCTGGATGTGCATGTACTCGATGCCGGTGGTGCGGCAGTACGAGTCCCGCAGGATGCCCAGGATCTTGCGCAGCTTGAGGAAGGGCTCGCCGCCGAACCCGCCGGTGGCGAAGTGGCGCTCGAGGTCCCACAGCGTCAGGCCGTGGCTGGTGATGTCGAGGTCCTCGTGGCGACGCTGCTTGTACTCCAGCGGGTCGATGTCGGCCATGAGGTGACCGCGGACCCGGTAGGAGTGGATCAGCTCCTGCACACGGGCGACCTTGTTGATGTCGTCGTCGTGCGTGGCGGAGATGTCCGGCGCCCAGCGCACCGGCTCGTACGGGATGCGCAGGCTCTCGAAGATCTCGTCGTAGAACGCCTCCGCCCCGAGCAGGTACTCGTGCATCAGGCGCAGGAACTCACCCGACTGCGCACCCTGGATGACGCGGTGGTCGTAGGTGGAGGTCAGCGTCAGCAGCTTGGAGACCGCGTTGCGGTTGATCGTCTCGGCGCTCGCGCCCTGCCACTCGGCCGGGTAGTCCAGGGCGCCGACGCCGATGATGGCGCTCTGGCCCTTCATCAGGCGCGGGATGGAGTGCACGGTGCCGATGCCGCCGGGGTTGGTCAGCGAGACGGTCGTGCCGGAGAAGTCGTCGAGGGTCAGCTTGCCGCCCCTGGCCTTCTTGACGATCTCCTCGTAGGCGCGCCAGAAGTCGGTGAAGTTCATCTGGTCCGCGGGCTTGATCGCGGGGACCATCAGCTGGCGGGTGCCGTCGCTCTTCTCCAGGTCGATGGCGATGCCCAGACCGATGTGGCCCGGCTGCACGACCACCGGCTTGCCCTTCTCGTCCGTGTCGTAGTGCACGTTCATCGAGGGGATGCGCGAGATGGCCTTGACCATCGCGTAGCCGATGAGGTGGGTGAAGGAGACCTTGCCACCACGGCTGCGCTTGAGGTGGTTGTTGATGACGATGCGGTTGTCGATGAGCAGCTTCGCCGGGACGGCGCGCACACTCGTCGCGACGGGGACCTCGATGGAGGCCTCCATGTTCGTCACCACGCGTGCGCCGACGCCGCGAAGGGGGGTCCGCTCCTCCTGCGGCGCGTCCGCCGAGTCGTCCTTGGCTTCGCTCTTCTTGGGCTCGCTCTTCTTCGGCTCGCTCTTCTTCGGCTCGGCCTTCGTGGGCTCGGCCTTGGCTTCGCTCTTCTTGGGCTCGCTCTTCGTTGGCTCGGCCTTGGTTTCGCTCTTCTTGGGCTCGCTCTTCGTGGGCTCGGCCTTGGCTTCGCTCTTCTTCGGCTCGGCCTTCGTGGGCTCGGCCGGCGTCGGCTCGGCCTTCGTCGACTGGTCGGACGTCGAGGCGGGGGTGGCCCCCTTCGCCGTCGTGCCGTTGCCGCTGCCGTCCTGGCCGGGCTCGTAGTTCTCGAAGAACTCCCACCACGCCTCGTCGACGTTGTTGCGATCCTGCTTGAACTGTTCGTACAGCTCGTCGACCAGCCATTCGTTGGGGCCGAAGTCGTTCAGGGACACGGAGCCATCCTGGGGGTCAGGCACGGCGCATACGCCTCTTTCATCACAGTCGCGAACCGGGGCCCGAAGTCACCGCGGACCCCTACTGGGATCAAGCCTAACGTGAGCAGCGCCATGCGCGGGTCGGCGGCCCGCACCGTGTCACCCCTCGGTCATCGGAGGGTGTGGATCAGCTGATGTCGGCCCGCACCGTGCGCCACGACCCGATCCCGGCGAGCAGCGCGGCGTACCCGACGAGGACGAGCGCACCACCCCACCACTCCAGCTGGGCGCCGCCGCCGTTGGGGCCTCCGGTGACGCCGCTGACCATCGCCTGGGTCGCCGCCGACGGCAGGTACTGGGCCACGTCCTGGCCCCAGTCCCAGAAGGTGAGCGCGAAGCCGGCCAACGGCTCGACGATCCACGCCACACCGATGGCGATGAGCAGGGCCGCGACCTGGTTGGGGATGAGGATGCCCGCGCCCAGACCGATCAGCGCCCACAGGCCCAGGACGAGCAGGCTCAGGGCCAGCGTGCGGGCGACCCCGGCGGCCGGGAAGACCTCGGCGCCCCGGGCACTGAGCACGGCGGCGCCCACGCCCACGGATCCCAGGAGCGAGATGACGCCGTACATGGCGCCGATGACGAGCAGGGAGATGATCTTCGCCCCCATGACCGTGGCGCGCTTGGGCACCCCGAGGAAGGTGGAGGTGATCGTCTTGTGCCGGTACTCGCTACCGATCTGCATGACACCGATGGCCAGCGTGAGCAGGTAGGCCACGCTCAGCCCGGCGGTGTAGACGGAGTTGGCCACCTGCTCGGGGCTGCCGGCCATCTGCTGCTCGGGGGGGACGCCCGCCTGGTCCATCGTCATCAGGAAGCCGAAGAGGCCCGCGAAGGCCGCGCTGACGACGAAGACGGCGATGGCCATGCCCCACCACATGCGGGTGGTGAAGTACTTGCGGAACTCGGAGCGGATCGCACCCAGCATCATCTGTCCTTGCCTTCCTGGCCGGCGCCTGCGACGGGCGTCATCGGTTCGGCGTGCTCGCCGACGGACTCCACGGCCGAGCCGAGGTTGCGGTTGCTGCCCTCGGTGAGGGAGAAGAAGAGCTGCTCGAGGTCCGCGGCCAGGGGCCGCAGCTCGTGGACCGGGACACCGGCGCGCAGCGCGACGTCGCCGATGAGACGCAGGTCGTCGGTGTCGACGACGACCTCGCCGTCCTGCCCGGGCGTCGCGGTCACGTCGGCGACCCGCAGTGCCCCGACGAGGGTGTCGGTGTCGGTCGTGCGCACGAGGGAGCTGGCGGCTCCGCGCAGGTCACCGACCGTCCCCTCCCGCACGAGCTTGCCGTTGCTGATGATGATGACGTCGTCGACCGTCTGGTCCACCTCCTGCAGCAGGTGGCTGGAGATGAGGATCGTGCGCCCCTCGGCGGCCAGGTGGCGCAGGAAGCCGCGCAGCCACCGGATGCCCTCGGGGTCCAGGCCGTTGGCCGGCTCGTCGAGGACGAGCAGGCGCGGGTCGCCCAGCAGCGCTGCCGCCAGGCCCAGGCGCTGCCGCATGCCCATGCTGTAGCCGCCGGCGCGCTTGCGGGCGGCGGCCGGGATGCCGGTCAGCTCGAGCAGCTCGTCGACCCGGGCGTCGGGGACACCGGCGGGCGCCGCGAGGACGCGCAGGTGGTCGCGACCGGTGCGGCCGGGGTGAAAGTTGGTGGCCTCGAGCGCGGAGCCGACGTGGGTGATCGGCTGGTCGAGCTGGGCGTAGTTCTGCCCGTCGATCGTGGCCGTGCCCGAGGTGGGGCGGATCAGTCCGAGCAGCATCCGCAGGCTCGTGGTCTTGCCCGCGCCGTTGGGGCCGAGGAAGCCGGTGATCCGCCCCGGCTCGACGGTGAAGCTGAGGTCGTCGACGGCGGTGAAGTCGCCGAATTTCTTGGTCAGGTTGCGTACTTCGACGCGTGCGCCGGACACGGAAGTCATCTGCCCATCATAGGATCTGGCCATCATGACCATCGGTCTACTCCTCTTAGCCCTCGTCCTGACCTTGGGCACCGCACTCTTCGTCGCCGCCGAGTTCTCCCTCGTCGCCCTCGACCGCCCGGCCGTCCAGCGGGCCGTCGACGACGGTGACACCCGGGCCAAGCCCGTGCTCGGCTCCCTTCGCCGCCTGTCGACGTTGCTGTCCGCCTGCCAGGTCGGCATCACCGTCACCACGCTGGCGCTGGGGTACATTGCCAACCCGGCCATCGGTGCGCTCATCTCACCGGGGCTGGAGGCGGCCGGGATGTCGCCGCGGGCAGCGACCGGGACGGCGAGCGGTATCGCCCTGCTGATCGCCACCGTGTTCTCGATGATCCTCGGCGAGATGGTCCCCAAGACGCTCGCCGTCTCCGCCCCGCTGGGGACCGCCAAGGTCGTCGCCGTGCCGATGCGGGTCGTCGGCGCGATCTTCAAGCCCGCGATCATCGTGCTCAACGGCTCGGCCAACTGGGTGCTGCACCGGATGGGTATCGAGCCGCAGGAGGAGCTGTCCGCCGCACGCAGCCCCACCGAGCTCGCCTCCCTCGTGCGCACCTCCGTCGAGGCCGGCACCCTCGACTCCGGCACCGGCCGGCTCGTCGCTCGCTCGCTCGGCTTCGGCGAGCAGACCGCCGCCGACGTGATGACCCCCCGCAACCGGGCCAGTGCCATCGACCGCACCGCCACGGCCGAGGACCTCGTCGCGCTCGCCCGCCGGACGGGCCACTCGCGCTTCCCCGTGACGGCCGGCGACGACTGGGACGACATCGACGGCGTCGTCCACGTCAAGAAGGGCATCGCCGTCCCGCACGAGCGCCGCGACTCCGTGCCCGTCTCCGCGCTGATGATCGACGCCGTCGTCGTCCCGGAGACGCTGCGCCTGGATCCGTTGCTGCTGCAGCTGCGCGAAGCCGGTCTGCAGATGGGAGTCGTCGTCGACGAGTACGGCGGGACCGCCGGACTGGTGACGCTCGAGGACCTCGTCGAGGAGATCGTCGGTGAGGTCCATGACGAGCACGACCTCGCCCAGACCACCGGTCGGTTGCTCAGCGAAGGCGTCTGGACGGTGCCGGGACTGTGGCGCCCCGACGAGGTGCAGGACCGCATCGGTGCCCCGGTGCCCGACGGCGCGGCGTACGAGACCGTCGGCGGTTGGGTCATGGCCGAGCTCGGTCGCGTCCCGCAGGTCGAGGACGTCGTGCGGATCGACGGCTGGGAGGTGACCGTGGTCGACATGGACAACCACCGGGTGGACCGGCTGCGGTTCATCCGGCACGCCACGGCCGAGGGCGAAGGGGGTGAGCAGCAGTGATCCCGGTCGTCGTCACCATCGCGCTGCTGCTGGGCAATGCCTTCTTCGTCGGTGCGGAGTTCGCCGCGATGGCGGCCCGCCGCAGCCAGCTCGAGCCCCTCGCCGACGAGGGCAACAAGCGTGCTGCCGTGGCCGTCGACGCCATGCAGCACACCGGTGTGCTGCTCGCGACCTGTCAGCTGGGCATCACCATCTGCTCGGTGCTCCTCGGTGCGGTCTCGGAGGCGGCGCTGCACCACGCGCTGAACCCGGTGATGGAGAGCATCGGCGTGCCCGATGCCATCACCGGCACCGTCTCGCTGGTGCTGGCGATCCTGATCGTGGTCTACCTGCACGTGGTCGTCGGCGAGATGGTCCCCAAGAACATCGCCATCGCCGGGCCGGAGCGCTCCGCGATGATCCTCGTGCCGCCGCTGATGTGGGTCATGAAGGTCACCAAGCCGGTCATCCTGGCGATGGACGGGGTGTCCAAGGCCTTCGTCCGGGCGATGGGGATCGACCCCAAGGACGAGGTGGGCGCCGCCTTCACTGCCGAGGAGGTCCAGCACATCGTCACCGAGTCCCACAAGGAGGGGCTCGTCGAGGCGGAGAAGTACGGGCTCGTCGGTGCCGCGCTGGAGTTCTCCGACAAGGATGCCGGCGACGTCGCCGTGACTCTCGGACAGCTGATCACCGTTGATCCCGGCGCCACGCCCGACGACATCGAGCGGCTCGTGGCCAAGCACGGCTTCTCGCGCTACCCGGTCACCGGGGACGGGGGAGACCTCAGCGGCTACCTGCACCTGAAGGACGTGCTCTACGCCGACGAGGAGCAGCGCAGCCAGCCCGTGCCCGCGAAGCGCCTGCGCCGGATGGCCACCGTCCGCCCCGATGACGAGGTCGAGGACGTGCTGCGGACCATGCAACGCACCGGCACCCACGTGGCCCGCGTCGTCGGCGACGACGGTGCCGTCAGCGGCGTGGTCTTCCTCGAGGACGTCATCGAGGAGCTCGTCGGTGAGGTGACCGACTCGACCCAGCGCGGCTGACCCCCTTCGCGCCGGGCCGGCGCTCGAGAGGTGTTTGCTCCGGCCCCCGCTCGACGCTAGGTTTACGCGATAAGCGGCGGCACGGTGCGAGGTCCGCTCGCCGCCGGTGCCGCAGATCGGAGCGTCTGATGAGCACCAGGACCCACGAGGACGACGCGCGCAGGGGCGCGCCGCACCCGGAGCACAGCGCGAAGCCGGGCAGCCCCACCAAGGTCACCGGCTCGGGGTGGAAGTACACCGCTCGTCGTGCTCTTCGGGGGTTTCTCGATGACCAGTGCACCGATCTGGCGGCTGCGCTGACCTACTACTCGGTGCTGGCGGCGTTCCCGGCGCTGATCGCGATCTTCTCGTTGCTGGGACTCGTCGGGCAGAGCCAGAGCACGGTCGATGCGGTCATGCCGGTGCTGGAGCAGGTCCTGGGCAGCTCGGCGACGCAGACGCTGGAGCCGGTGGTCAGCTCGTTGGCCAGTGCCCCGGGAGCCGGCCTGGCGCTGATCCTGGGTCTGGCCACCGCGCTGTGGTCGGCCTCGGGCTATGTCACCGCCTTCAGCCGGGCGATGAACCGGGTCTACGAGATCGGCGAGGGGCGCCCCATCTGGAAGCTGCGCCCGATCATGCTGCTGATCACCCTGGTCATGGTCGTGCTGGTGGTGCTCGTCGCGCTGATGCTCGTGCTCTCCGGCCCGGCCGCCCAGGCCGTCGGCGACCTCATCGGCCTGGGCTCGGCCGCGCTGAGCGTGTGGAGCATCGCCAAGTGGCCGCTCGTGCTGGTCCTGGTGATGCTGATCGTGGCGATGCTGTACTACACCACCCCGAACGTGAAGCAGCCGAAGTTCCGCTGGATCAGCGTCGGTGCCGCCATCGCGATCCTGGTGTGGATCCTCGTCTCGATCGCCTTCGGCATCTACATCGCCACCGTCGCCAGCTACGGCAGCACCTACGGCTCCTTCGCCGGAGTGATCATCTTCCTGCTGTGGCTGTGGATCACCAACCTGGCGCTGCTGTTCGGAGCCGAGGTCGACGCCGAGCTCGAACGCTCCCGCGAGCTGATCGCCGGCATCGAGGCCGAACGCGACATCCAACTCCCCCTCCGCGACGACACCAAGATCGTCAAGGACGCCGACAAGGACCAGCAGGACATCGACAAGGGCGCCGCCCTGCGCCGCAGCGCCGGACGCACCTCGGACCCGGACAAGACCTGATCCCGCTCCGTCCCGGCCGGTGGCCCCCTTCGCGTCCGCGGGGCTGACCGGCAGCGGTGCGGCTGGTACGCAGGGGTGCTGGTGGGACGTATGGGACTGGCCGTACAGTGGAGTGATCCGGATCATACGTCCGGCCAACGTCCACTCAGGGAGGAAAACGTGGCGACCGAGAGGGCCGTACGGCCCAAACACGTCAAGGACGGGTTCTCGTCCCGCAGGGTCTTCATCTTCGCGGCCATCGGGTCCGCGGTCGGCCTGGGAAACATCTGGCGTTTCCCGTACGTCGCCTACGAGGGAGGCGGTGGGGCCTTCCTCGTCCCGTACCTGGTGGCGCTGGTCCTCGCCGGCATCCCACTGCTGTACTTCCTGTACTCGATCGGGCACCGCAACCGCGGGTCCGCTCCGTTGTCACTGCGCCGCTTCTCGAAGGGAGCGGAGTGGATCGGCTGGTGGATGGTCCTGGTCGCCGCGGTGATCGGCGTCTACTACGCCGCGATCATCGCCTGGGCGATCAAGTACACGTTCCTCTCCTTCAACCTGGGCTGGGGGGACGACCCGGCGACCTACCTCAACGGCGACTTCCTCCAGGTGGCCGACAACCCCGGGCCCACGATGGACTACGTCCCGCAGGTGCTGCTGCTGATGATCGTCGTGTGGGTCATCACCGTCGGGGTCCTGGCCATGGGCATCCAGAAGGGCATCGGACGGACCGCGCTGGTCTTCATCCCGGTGCTGCTGGTCGCCTTCGCGCTCCTGGTGATCTACTCGCTCACCCTGGACGGGGCCACCGACGGTCTGAACGCCTTCTTCACCCCGGACTGGGCGGCGCTGAAGGACAGCAGCGTATGGATCTCGGCCGTGGGGCAGATCTTCTTCAGCCTCTCCATCGGCTTCGGGATCATGATCACCTACGCCAGCTACGTCAAGCCCCGGACCGACATGACCGGCTCCGGTGCCGTCGTGGCGTTCTCCAACTCCGGCTTCGAGCTGCTCGCCGGCATCGGTGTCTTCGCGACGCTGGGCTTCATCGCACAGTCGACCGGTCAGGCGATCGACGAAGTCGTCGCCAGCGGGATCGGCCTGGCCTTCGTCGCCTTCCCGACAATCATCAACGAGGCACCCGGCGGCGCCTTCATCGGGGTGCTCTTCTTCGGCTCCCTCGTGCTCGCCGGCCTGACCTCGCTCATCTCGATCGTGGAGGTGATCATCGGTGCGGTCCGTGACAAGGCGGGCATCTCCCGTCGGGCGGCCACGTTCGTCGTGGGTATCCCGATGGCCGTCGTCAGCATCGCCGTCTTCTCCACCACCGGCGGGCTCTACGTGCTGGACACGATGGATGCCTTCGTCAACTCCTTCGGCATCGTCGGCGCCTCGTTGATCGTGATGCTGGCGCTGTCCTGGGTCTTCCGCAAGCTGCCGGTCATGGCGGCCCACATGAACGTGCACGGCTCGATCAAGCTGCTGGGCTGGTGGAAGGCACTCGTGGCCGTGGTCATCCCGGTGGCGCTGGCCGTGATGCTCTTCCAGGAGTTCCAGGACAAGCTCGAGGCGCCCTACGGGGACTACCCGGCCAGCCTGGTGAACACCTTCGGCTGGGGCATGGCGGCGGCACTGCCGATCATCGCCATCATCCTGTCCTTCCTGCCCTGGCGGGGCGTGACCGCTGTGGAGGACCCGGGCGATCTGTACGCCGAGCACGCGCTGGCCGACGGAGGTGAGCAGGAATGACTGCAGGAGCCATCATCATGATGATCATCGCGATGCTGATCATCTGGGGCGGACTCGCCGCCGCCATCACGAATCTGATGGTGCGCGGTGACGTCGACCCGGACGACGTGCGCACCGCCGAGCTGCACCGGGACCTCTGACACCCGGCACGAGAGAACCGCGGTTGGCGCCTGTCCGGCAGGCGCCAACCGCGGTATCTTTGTCAGGGACAACTCGTCACCGTGGGGGAACCATGAGCATCGAGGTCCAGCAACCGCAGCCGCACGACATCGTCGGCGACACCGTGATGGTCGCCGGCACCGCCGGTGGAGCCTTCGAGGCGAACTTCAACTACCGCGTCACCGAGGGGCACGACGAGGTCACCGGCTACTTCATGGCCGGTGACGGTATCGGTGGGCACGGCCAGTTCCAGGTCGCGGTCGACGTCTCGGGCGCCGCGTTCACCCTGCACACCGCGTTCGTCGAGGTCTTCCACGTCTCCGCGAGGGACGGGTCCGAGCTCGACACCCAGGTGGTGCCGATCATCCTCGGTGGGTTGATCGTCCCCGGGTACGACACCTACCTCGAGCACGTTGTCAGCTCGGGCGAGACGCTGTGGGGCATCGCGCAGACGCACTACGGCAACGGCAGCCTCCACCACCGTTTGCTGCACGCCAACCCCGCGATCACCAACCCCAACCTGATCCGGGTGGGTGACGTGATCCGGGTGCCCCGGGCCCTGTGAGTCCCACCTGGTCGTGAGGGAGAGTCCCGCGCAGTCATGACGAAGGGCGCCGGTCCGCTCGGATCGGCGCCCTTCGGCGTGGAGCTCGGGCCTGTGCTCGGGTGTGGAGCTCGGGCCTGTGCTGGAGTTTCTAGGGGTTCGCAGGGGTAGGAAACCCGGGTGAACCAGGCGAATATCGGGTCACCCGATATTCGCGTGACGGATGTGGCGCCCCCGGCAGTGTTTAGGTTCACGACATCGTTGACAGGTTAGGTCGTGGCGGGTGTCGATGACCGGTGATGGGTGAGTCGGGTCATCGTTGACAGATTCAGGTCGGTGATCGTTGACCGGTGAGTCGGGTCATCGTTGACGCTCGCGCGGCGCGGACGATTGGTGATGAACTCTCGTGAGAAGAATCAGGTGATCGTGCGGTCGGTGCTGGATCAGGGGTTGACGGTCGCGCAGGCCGCGGCGCGGTTCGGGGTCACGCGTCAGTGGGTGCACACGCTGGTGACTCGGTACCGGGCCGATGGCCCGCAAGGACTGGCACCGCGCAGCAAGGCACCGAAGTCACGACCGGGGACCACGAGTCAGGCGGTGCACGGGCGGATTGTCCAGTTGCGTCGTCAGCTCCACGCCGACGGCGCGGACGCCGGCCCGGAAACCATTGCTTGGCACCTGCGCGATGAGGGGTTGATGGCGCCGTCGACCTCCACGATCCGGCGGATCCTGCACGCTGAGGGGTTGGTGGTCCCGGAGCCGAAGAAGCGCCCGAAGTCCTCCTACATCCGCTTCGAGGCAGACCTGCCCAACGGGTGCTGGCAGGCCGACATCACCTACTGCTTCCTCGCTGATGGCACCCGCGTGGACGTCTTGGACTTCCTGGACGACCACTCCCGCTACCTGCTGTTCCTGCGTGCCGCATCTGCCTACAGCGGGCCCATGGTCGTGGCCGCACTGCAAGAACTGATCGACACCCACGGCGTACCGGCCTCGACCCTGACCGACAACGGGCTGGTCTTCACCGCTCGCCTGGCCGGCCGCACGGGTGGCCGCAATGGCTTCGAGAAGCTCCTGCAAGCCCACCACATCGAGCAGAAGAACGGGCACCCCGGCCACCCGCAGACCCAGGGCAAGATCGAACGCTTCCACCAGACCCTCAAGAAGTGGCTACGCCCCCGACCGGCACCGTCCACCACCACCGAATTGCAAGCCCTCCTGGACGAGTTCGCCCACTGGTACAACCACCAACGCCCGCACCGCTCCATCGGCCGACGCACCCCCGCGACCGCCTACACCGCACAGACCAAAGCCACTCCCGCCACCCCAGCGCATGACCCCGAATGGCGCACCCGCACGGACAAAATCGCCGCCGCCGGGACCGTGTCCCTGCGCTACGCCGGAAAGATGCGTCACCTGGGCCTCGGACGCGCCCTGGCAGGCCAACCCGTGCTCCTACTCATCCACGATGACCACGTGATCACCAGCCACGCAGAAACCGCAGAAATCCTGGCCGAACACCACATCGACCCCACCCGCGACTACCAACCAGCCACCCGACCACCCACCTGATCGTTGACACCGATGAGTCGCGACATCGACGACAAGCCCCGCGAACCTACAAAAAAGTCCTGAGTCGCGACACCGTGTAAACGATGTCGCGACTCAGGACAGTGGCGCCCCCGGCAGTGTTTAGGTTCACGACATCGTTGACAGGTTAGGTCGTGGCGGGTGTCGATGACCGGTGATGGGTGAGTCGGGTCATCGTTGACAGATTCAGGTCGGTGATCGTTGACCGGTGAGTCGGGTCATCGTTGACGCTCGCGCGGCGCGGACGATTGGTGATGAACTCTCGTGAGAAGAATCAGGTGATCGTGCGGTCGGTGCTGGATCAGGGGTTGACGGTCGCGCAGGCCGCGGCGCGGTTCGGGGTCACGCGTCAGTGGGTGCACACGCTGGTGACTCGGTACCGGGCCGATGGCCCGCAAGGACTGGCACCGCGCAGCAAGGCACCGAAGTCACGACCGGGGACCACGAGTCAGGCGGTGCACGGGCGGATTGTCCAGTTGCGTCGTCAGCTCCACGCCGACGGCGCGGACGCCGGCCCGGAAACCATTGCTTGGCACCTGCGCGATGAGGGGTTGATGGCGCCGTCGACCTCCACGATCCGGCGGATCCTGCACGCTGAGGGGTTGGTGGTCCCGGAGCCGAAGAAGCGCCCGAAGTCCTCCTACATCCGCTTCGAGGCAGACCTGCCCAACGGGTGCTGGCAGGCCGACATCACCTACTGCTTCCTCGCTGATGGCACCCGCGTGGACGTCTTGGACTTCCTGGACGACCACTCCCGCTACCTGCTGTTCCTGCGTGCCGCATCTGCCTACAGCGGGCCCATGGTCGTGGCCGCACTGCAAGAACTGATCGACACCCACGGCGTACCGGCCTCGACCCTGACCGACAACGGGCTGGTCTTCACCGCTCGCCTGGCCGGCCGCACGGGTGGCCGCAATGGCTTCGAGAAGCTCCTGCAAGCCCACCACATCGAGCAGAAGAACGGGCACCCCGGCCACCCGCAGACCCAGGGCAAGATCGAACGCTTCCACCAGACCCTCAAGAAGTGGCTACGCCCCCGACCGGCACCGTCCACCACCACCGAATTGCAAGCCCTCCTGGACGAGTTCGCCCACTGGTACAACCACCAACGCCCGCACCGCTCCATCGGCCGACGCACCCCCGCGACCGCCTACACCGCACAGACCAAAGCCACTCCCGCCACCCCAGCGCATGACCCCGAATGGCGCACCCGCACGGACAAAATCGCCGCCGCCGGGACCGTGTCCCTGCGCTACGCCGGAAAGATGCGTCACCTGGGCCTCGGACGCGCCCTGGCAGGCCAACCCGTGCTCCTACTCATCCACGATGACCACGTGATCACCAGCCACGCAGAAACCGCAGAAATCCTGGCCGAACACCACATCGACCCCACCCGCGACTACCAACCAGCCACCCGACCACCCACCTGATCGTTGACACCGATGAGTCGCGACATCGACGACAAGCCCCGCGAACCTACAAAAAAGTCCTGAGTCGCGACACCGTGTAAACGATGTCGCGACTCAGGACAGTGGCGCCCCCGGCAGGATTCGAACCTGCGGCCCCTGGTACCGGAAACCAGTGCTCTATCCCCTGAGCTACGGAGGCAAATGTGATGTGCCGGATGAGATTAACACCAGCGCCCGCCGTCCCGAGAATCGATCCGCCGACACGGGGGCGGCGCGTGCGGACCTAGACTGAGCGACCGTGACCCCCGAAGAGCTCTCTGCAGCGATCCGCGCCGCCCTCTCCGCCACCGTCGATGCCGGCGATCTGGCCGTCGACGTTCCCGCCGAGATC
Organism: Janibacter sp. A1S7; assembly: GCF_037198315.1. NCBI lineage: Bacteria > Bacillati > Actinomycetota > Actinomycetes > Micrococcales > Intrasporangiaceae > Janibacter > Janibacter alittae. Next base: position 848,064 of record NZ_CP144913.1, read on the forward strand.
CGGGTGGAGCGACCGAAGCAGAAGGAGCACGGGGACTGGACGAGCAACATCGCGCTGCAGCTCGCCAAGCCGGCGGGGATGAAGCCGCGCGACGTGGCCGCCCTCGTCGGGGAGCGCCTGCGCGCAGCCGAGGGCATCGCCTCGGTGGACATCGCCGGCCCCGGGTTCCTCAACATCACCCTCGACGCCGCCTCCGCGGGTGAGCTGGCACGCTCCATCGTCGACGCCGGCGCCACCTACGGCCGCAACGAGGCGATGGTCGGGCACACGATGAACATCGAGTTCATCTCCGCGAACCCGACCGGGCCCCTGCACATCGGGCACACCCGCTGGGCCGCGCTCGGCGACTCGATGCGCCGCCTGCTGATCGCCTCCGGCGCCGACGTCACGGCCGAGTACTACATCAACGACGCGGGCGCGCAGATGGACACCTTCGGCGCCTCCGTCCTGGCGAGCGCGAAGGGGGAGCCCACCCCCGAGGGCGGCTACCCCGGGGCGTACGTCGACGACCTGGCGGCCACCGCCCTTCGCCTGCGTCCCGACCTGCTCGACCTGCCGCACGACGAGGCTCTGGCGACCGCCCGGCAGCTCGCGTACGAGACCCAGCTGGGCGACATCCGGGGCACGCTGACGGACTTCGGCGTGGAATTCGACGTGTGGTTCTCCGAGACGACCCTGCACGAGGGCGGTGCGGTGGAGGCCGCGATCACCCGACTGCGCGAGCAGGGTCACGTCGACGACCGCGACGGCGCGGTGTGGCTGCGCACGACCGACTTCGGCGACGACAAGGACCGCGTCATGGTCCGCTCGGACGGGGTGCCGACGTACTTCGCCGCCGACGCCGCCTACTACCTGGACAAGAAGGACCGCGGCTTCCCGGAGAAGATCTACCTGTTGGGCGCCGACCACCACGGCTACGTCAGCCGCCTGAAGGCGATCGCGGCCTGCGCCGGCGACGACCCCGACCGCAACATCGAGATCCGCATCGGCCAGCTGGTCAACCTCGGCGGGGCCAAGCTGTCCAAGCGCGCCGGCAACATCATCGAGCTGCGCGACCTCATCTCCTGGATCGGCACCGACGCCGTGCGGTACTCGCTGGGACGCTACCCCGCGGACTCGCCGCTGAACCTCGACGGCGAGGAGCTGCGCAAGCAGACCAACGACAACCCCGTCTTCTACGTCCAGTACGCGCACGCCCGCACCTTCAACGTCGCGCGCCTGGCCGCGCAGGACGGCGTCGACCGCGACGCCGGCTTCGACCCCAGCCTGCTGTCCGACCCGACCGAGGCGGCCCTGCTGGCCGCGCTGGGTGACTTCCCGCGGATCGTCGCCCACGCGGCGCAGCTGCGCGAGCCGCACCGCGTCGCCCGCTACCTCGAGGGCCTGGCCAGCCACCTGCACAAGTGGTACGACACCTGTCGCATCCGGCCGCGCCGCGACGAGGAGATCACCGACACGCACCGCACCCGGCTGTGGCTCAACGACGCCACCCGCCAGGTGCTGGCCAACGGACTCGACCTGCTGGGCGTCTCGGCGCCCGAGCGGATGTGAGGCGGTCGTGGCGACGAACATGAGGGCCCACGAGGCCGGGACACTGCACGCCGACGGCTACGGCATCCAGCCCAACTGGCTCCCCGAGCCGGAGGACCTGTCCGAGCTGATGCCGCAGCTGTGGGCGCGCAACACCGCCCGCGACGACAGCGGTGCGCTCACCGTGGCCGGGGTGTCGGTCACCGACCTCGCGCGCGAGTTCGGCACTGCCGCATACGTGCTCGACGAGGACGACTTCCGCAGCCGCGCCGGGGACTTCCGCGACGACTTCGCCGCGGGCTTCGAGGCGCTCGGTGGCGTCGACGTCTACTACGCGGGCAAGGCCTTCCTGTGCACGGCCGTCGCCCGCTGGATCATGGAGGAGGGTCTGCACCTCGACACCTGCTCCGCCGGCGAGATGACCGTCGCGCAGCGGGTCGGCTTCCCGCCCGAGCGCATCGGCCTGCACGGCAACAACAAGTCGCGTGCGGAGCTGCGCCAGGCGATCGAGTGGGGCGTCGGGCGGATCATCGTCGACTCCTTCGCCGAGATCGACCGCGTCGCCGAGATCGCCGCCGACCTGGGTGTCGTCGCCCGGGTCATGGTCCGCGTGACCGTCGGTGTCGAGGCGCACACCCACGAGTTCATCGCCACCGCCCACGAGGACCAGAAGTTCGGCTTCTCCCTGGCCAACGGCTTCGCGCGGGCGGCCGTCGACCGCGTCGTGGCGAAGGGGGAGTCCCTCCACCTGCTCGGTCTGCACAGCCACATCGGTAGCCAGATCTTCGACACCGCCGGCTTCGAGATCGCGGCCCGCCGCCTGATCGAGCTGCACACCGAGGTCGCCGACGAGCACGGCATCCACATGACCGAGATGGACCTCGGTGGTGGGTACGGCATCGCCTACACCTCCGAGCACGACCCGCTGACCCCGCGCCGGCTCGGCGAGCAGATGGGCAGCCTCGTCGAGCGCGAGCTCAAGGCCTTCCAGGAGGAGCACCCGCAGGCGCCCACACCGCGGATCTCCATCGAGCCGGGCCGCGCGATCGCCGGTCCGAGCGCCTTCACCCTCTACGAGATCGGCACGATCAAGGACGTCGAGGTCACCGCCGACCTGACCCGCACCTACGTCAGCGTCGACGGCGGGATGAGCGACAACGTGCGCACGGCCCTCTACGGCGCGGACTACTCCTGCGCCCTGGCCTCGCGCACCTCGCAGGCAGAGCAGCGCCTGGTGCGCGTCGTCGGGAGCCACTGCGAGAGTGGTGACATCGTCGTGATGGACGAGTACCTGCCCGAGGACATCGTCGCCGGCGACCTGATCGCGGTGCCCGGCACCGGCGCGTACTGCCGGTCGTTGTCCAGCCAGTACAACCACACCCCGCGGCCCCCGGTCATCGCGGTCCGGGACGGTGTCGCCAGAGTCATCGTCCGCCGCGAGACGATCGAGGACCTGCTCGCCCTCGACGTCGACGACAGCCCGTCCACCCCGTCCCAGGAGGTCCGATGACCACCCCCGCCGCACCCCTTCGCGTCGCCCTCCTCGGGGGCGGCACCGTCGGCGGCTCCGTCGTGCGGATGCTGCTCGAGCAGGCCGACGACCTCGAGCAGCGCATCGGGCGCCGGCTGGAGATCGTCGGCATCGCCGTGCGCCGGGCCGGGCGCGACCGCTCCGACCTGGGCGTCGACCCGGGCCTGATCACCACCGACGCCCAGGAGCTGGTCACCCGCGCCGACATCGTCGTCGAGCTCATCGGCGGCATCGAGCCGGCCCGCGGGCTGATCCTGCGCGCGATGGAGCACGGTGCATCGGTCGTCACCGCCAACAAGGCGCTGCTGGCCGAGGACGGCGCGAGCCTGCACGCGGCCGCCATCGACCGTGGGGTCGACCTGTACTACGAGGCCTCGGTCGCCGGCGCGATCCCGATCCTGCGCCCGATCCGCGACTCGCTCGCGGGCGACTCGATCAACCGCGTCATCGGCATCGTCAACGGCACGACCAACTTCGTCCTCGACGCGATGGACACCACCGGTGCCGGGCTCTTCGAGACCGTCGAGCGAGCCCAGTCCCTCGGGTACGCCGAGGCCGACCCGACCGCCGACGTCGAGGGCTTCGACGCCGCCGCGAAGGCCGCGATCCTCTCCTCGCTGGCCTTCCACTCGAGCGTGGGCACCGAGGACGTGCACCGCGAGGGCATCACCGGTGTGGGCGCCCGCGACATCCAGGCCGCGCAGGACATGGGGTGCACGGTGAAGCTGCTCGCGATCTGCGAGAAGGTCGAGACCCCCGACGGCACCGGTATCTCCGCGCGGGTGCATCCGGCGATGATCCCGTTGACCCACCCGCTGGCATCGGTGCGCGAGGCCTACAACGCGGTCTTCGTCGAGGCCGAGGGCGCGGGCGACCTGATGTTCTACGGGCAGGGGGCCGGGGGAGACCCGACCGCCAGCGCCGTGCTCGGTGACATCGTCGCCGTCGCCCGCACCCGGGTCACCGGTGGCCGCGGCCCCGGGGCGAGCAGCTACGCACACCTGCCGGTGCTGTCGATGGGCCAGGCGGTCACCCGGTACCACGTCAGCCTCGAGGTCGCGGACCGCTCGGGCGTCCTGGCGTCCGTCGCGACGAAGTTCGCCGAGCACGATGTGTCCATCGAGACGGTCCGCCAGCAGGTCGTCACCGATGACGAGGGCGCTCCGCGAGCGATGCTGATCATCGTCACCCACGCGGCCACCGATGCCGCGCTCTCCGCGACGGTCGACGAGCTCGCCCAGCTCGACGCGGTCAACGAGGTCACCTCCGTCATGCGCGTGGAAGGAAGCTGACCATGGCCCACCAGTGGCGCGGCGTCATCACCGAGTACGCCGACCGGTTGCCGACGCTGGCGGGTGCGCCGGTCATCACCCTGCGCGAAGGGGGGACCCCCCTCATCCCGGCCGAGCACCTCTCGCAGCTGGTCGGCGCGCAGGTCCACATCAAGTACGAGGGCCTCAACCCCACCGCATCCTTCAAGGACCGCGGCATGACGGCTGCGATGTCGATGGCTGCGGCGAAGGGGGCGCAGGCCGTCATCTGCGCCTCCACCGGCAACACCTCCGCCTCGGCAGCCGCGTACGCCACCAAGGCCGGGATGACCTGCGCGGTCCTCGTGCCCGAGGGCAAGATCGCGATGGGCAAGCTCTCCCAGGCGATCGCGCACGGCGCCACGCTGCTGCAGGTGGACGGCAACTTCGACCACTGCCTCATGGTCGCCCGCAAGCTCGCCGAGAGCTACCCGGTCGAGCTGGTCAACTCGGTCAACCCGGCACGCATCGAGGGGCAGAAGACCGCGGCCTTCGAGGTCGTCGACGCGCTCGGTGACGCCCCGGACATCCACTGCCTGCCGGTCGGCAATGCCGGCAACATCACCGCGTACTGGCGCGGGTACCGCGAGTACGCGACCGCCACCGAGGGCGTGGCGGGCCCGCTGGCTGCCGTGTCGACGAGGACCCCGCGGATGTGGGGATTCCAGGCCGCCGGCTCCGCCCCGATCGTGCTGGGCCACCCGGTCGACGAGCCGGACACCATCGCGACCGCGATCCGCATCGGCAACCCCGCCTCGTGGACGCAGGCCGAGCAGGCCCGTGACGACTCGGGCGGCGCGATCACCGCGGTGACCGACGAGGAGATCCTCGACGCGCACCGGATCCTCTCCTCGCGAGAGGGGATCTTCGTCGAGCCCGCCTCCGCGGCCTCGGTCGCCGGCCTGCTCAAGGCCGGCGCGGCCGGGCAGGTGCCCGCGGACGCGACGATCGTGTGCACCGTCACCGGCCACGGCCTGAAGGACCCGCAGTGGGCGATGAGGAACGCCGACGGCTCGGACATCGCTCCGGTGCAGGTCCCTGCAGAGGCCTACGCCGTCGCCGGCGAGCTCGGCCTGCAGGGCTGATCGTGGCCCTCACCGTCGGCACGAGCGTCACGCTGCGGGTGCCTGCCTCCAGCGCCAACCTCGGTCCCGGATTCGACTGCGTCGGACTCGCGCTGGGCGTGTGGGACGAGGCGAGCGTGACCATCACCGACGGTCCAGGCCCGGTCATCGAGGTCGCGGGGTCCGGTGCCGACGCCGTGCCGCGCGACGCGAGCCACCTCGTCCACCGCACCATGATCTCGGCCTGGCAGCACCTCGGGGTGGAGCTGCCCAGGGGAGTGCACCTGAGCACCCGCAACGCCGTCCCGCACGGCCGGGGGCTGGGCTCGTCGGCGACGGCGATCGTCATGGGCGTCGCTGCGGCACAGTCGCTCTCGTCGCTCGGTGCCGGTGGCGGCGGGGAGCTCGACCTCGACACCATCAACACGATCGCCTGCGCGCTCGAGGGACACCCCGACAACGCCTCGGCCAGTGTCTTCGGCGGTGCGACGCTCTCGACAACCGACGCCGGTGAACCACTGCCGACGACCCGGACCGTCCCCCTTCGCCTCGACGCGCGGATCACCCCCGTCGTGCTCGTCCCGCACACGCAGCTGAGCACCCACACCGCCCGCTCGGTGCTGCCCGACGTCGTGCCGCTCGCGACCGCCGCCGCCAACTCCGCACGCGTCGGCCTGCTCGTGCACGCCCTGACGACCGACCCGGACCTGCTCATCGCCGGCACGACCGACCTGCTCCACCAGGAGTCCCGCCGTCCGAGCTATGCGACGAGCATGGCGCTCGTCGACTCCCTGCGCGAAGGGGGGCTGGCCGCCACGATCTCCGGCGCCGGCCCGTCCGTGCTCGCGCTGACCACGAGTGACCGCGTCGACGAGGTCGCCGCCATCGCCGCGGCCGGCGACACGAGCTGGCAGGTGCTCACCCCAGGCGTTCCGGACCGGGGCGTCCACGTCGTCGGCTGACCGATGACCGCCCCCACCCCTTCGCACCCGCTTGGGCTCCTGCGAATGGCGGGCCGGGTGCGTAGGTCCGGCGGGGGAGCAGTGATACATTGGAACTGCTCCACCGAACCCGATGCATCGGCGAACCAGTCGATGGCATGTGCGGTCAGGAGCATTTCCCCTACGTGAGCGTCTGAGCCCCTGCGGGTTGTGATGCACGGTCGGGGGGTTCTCATCAGATATCCCGCTCTTGACGGGATTCATCAGGCCTGCCACCCAGCGGGCACGACGAGGGAAAGGGTCCTTCGTGACCGACACCACCACCGGCGAGAACACCGCACCGGAGACCGAGAAGCCGCGTCGTTCCGGAGCGCTGAGCGCGATGCGCCTCGCCCAGCTGCAGCAGCTTGCGTCGAGCATGGGCATCTCCAGCACGGCCAAGATGCGCAAGAGCGACCTCATCGCGGCCATCCGTGAGCAGCAGTCCGGCTCGTCCGCGCAGTCCACCGCGCCGGCCCGGAAGCCGGAGAAGAAGGCCGACCCGGCCCCTGTGGAGAAGGCGCCGATCGAGGCCGCCCCGCAGCAGGCCCCCGAGCACTCCGGCACCACCGACCAACCGCAGGAGCAGAAGAAGTCCGCCACCGGCGACAAGTCCGCGAAGGACACCTCCGGTTCCGGTCGGGACTCGCGCTCCGAGCGCGACCAGGACCATGGCGGCCGCAGCCGTGGCCGTGGCGACCAGGGCGGCAACGACCAGACCGATGGCGGCGACCGCAATCGCGGGAACGACCAGGGTGATGGTGGCAACCGCAACCGTGGGAACGACCAGGGTGATGGCGGCAACCGCAACCGTGGGAACGACCAGGGTGATGGTGGCAACCGCAATCGCGGGAACGACCAGGGCGATGGCGGCAACCGCAACCGTGGGAACGACCAGGGCGATGGCGGCAACCGCAACCGCGGGAACGACCAGGGCGATGGCGGCAACCGCAACCGCGGCAACGACCAGGGCGGTGGCCAGAACGACGGCGGCCGCAACCAGGGCAACCGCAACAACAACCAGGGCGGCAACCGCAACCAGCAGGACGACGACCGAGGCGGTCGTCGCAGTCGCAACCGCAACCGCAACCGCAACAAGCGTCGTGGCGGCGGTCAGCAGTTCGACGAGGTGGACCTGCAGGTCCACGACGACGACGTGCTCGTTCCCGTCGCGGGCATCCTCGACGTGTTGGACAACTACGGCTTCGTGCGCACCTCCGGCTACCTGCCGGGCCCGGACGACGTCTACGTCCCGATGGGCATGGTCAAGCGCAACGGCCTGCGCAAGGGTGACGCGGTCACCGGCCAGGTCAAGGCTCCGCGCGAGGGTGACGAGGCGAACCTGCCGACCGTCGGCACCAAGGGCAACCGCGGCAAGTACAACCCGCTGGTCAAGCTCGAGACGGTCAACGGCCTGGCCACGGACGACGCGCGGCGTCGCGCCGACTTCGGCAAGCTGACCCCGCTCTACCCGCAGGAGCGCCTGCGCCTGGAGACCGAGTCGGGCATCCTGACCACCCGGATGATCGACCTCGTCGCCCCCATCGGCAAGGGCCAGCGTGGTCTCATCGTCGCCCCGGCCAAGGCCGGCAAGACGATGGTCATGCAGTCCGTGGCCAACGCGATCACGACGAACAACCCCGAGTGCCACCTGATGGTCGTCCTCGTCGACGAGCGTCCCGAGGAGGTCACCGACATGCAGCGCGCGGTCAAGGGCGAGGTCATCTCCTCGACCTTCGACCGTCCGGCCGACGACCACACCACGGTCGCCGAGCTGGCCATCGAGCGTGCCAAGCGTCTTGTCGAGATGGGCCACGACGTCGTCGTGCTCCTGGACTCGATCACCAAGCTCGGTCGTGCCTACAACCTCGCCGCCCCGGCGAGCGGGCGCATCCTCTCCGGTGGTGTCGACTCGGCGGCGCTGTACCCGCCGAAGAAGTTCTTCGGCGCGGCCCGCAACATCGAGAACGGCGGCTCCCTGACGATCCTCGCCACCGCGCTGGTCGAGACCGGCTCGCGCATGGACGAGGTGATCTTCGAGGAGTTCAAGGGCACCGGCAACATGGAGCTCAAGCTCGACCGCGGCCTGGCCAACCGCCGCATCTTCCCCGCGGTCGACGTCAACGCCTCCGGGACCCGTCGCGAGGAGATCCTCCTCGCGACGGAGGAGCTGAGGATCATGTGGAAGCTGCGTCGCGTCCTCGCGGCCCTCGACACCCAGCAGGGAGTCGAGCTGCTCCTGGACCGGCTGCGCAAGACCAAGACGAACTACGAGTTCCTCACCCAGGTCGCGCAGACCAGCTCCGGCAAGCTGGGCGACGAGGACGAGTCCGCGTAGCGCACTCCGGCCCGATGCGACCGGCCCGTGGCCGTCACCCCGACCGGGGTGGCGGCCACGGTCGTGTGTTCCCGGGGACGACGTCGGTGCCCGAGGCGCGACACGTGGCCAGGACGTATAGCCTGCGCACGGACACGTCGCCGCGGGAAGGATTTCGCATGACCAAGGGGGGTGGGGTGCTCGTCGCCGACGACGACACCGACATCAGGGACCTCGTTGCCTTCAAGCTCGAGAATGCCGGCTACGCGGTGGTCGCCGTCGCGGATGGTGACGAGGCGCTGCGTCAGGTGCGCGCACAGCGGCCCGAGGTGGCGGTCCTCGATGTGATGATGCCCGGCCTGTCCGGTCTGGACGTGCTGCGCGAGATCCGGGCCGACGAGAACCTGCGCGCGACCAAGGTGCTCGTGCTGACCGCCCGCTCCCGGGACGTGGACGTCGATGCGGGTTTCAGCACGGGCGCCGACGACTACCTCACCAAGCCCTTCAGCCCGCGCGAGCTCGTCCACCGCGTGGGGCTGCTGCTGGGCCGGAGTTGATCTCGGTGCCGGATGTCGTCGTCGCCCCGTGGATGTTGCGGCTGAGCCTGTGGGTGATGTTGGCCACCTTCGTGGTGCTGACGGTGACGATCACGACGGCCCGTGTGGCCCGCCACCGGCGGACCCGCAGCCGCGATCGGGACCTCGTCCCCGTGCGCGGGGACGTCCTGGCCGTGGTCTCGGGCGATGACGACGGACAGGCCAGCGAGCGCTTGGGCGGGCTGAGGGGGCAGTCGGCCGAGATCGTCGACACGCTGCTCATCGGCTACCTGAGCAAGGTGCGTGGCGCACCGGCCACGGACGTCGTCGAGATCCTCACCGCCCACGGAGTCGTGCGCCGGGCCGAGGCCGGCCTGACCTCGTGGTCGGGCACGCGGCGGGCGCAGTCGGCCTGGATGCTCGGCGTCATGCGCATCCCGGACAGCGCCCAGCAGATCGTGCCGCTGCTCCGGGACCGCGACCGAGGGGTCTCGGTGACCGCCGCCCGCGCACTGGGGTTGCTGGCGGACGAGATGGCGGCCACCCCGCTGCTGCTCGCCCTCCGCCCGGGACATCGGGGACGCGGAGAGCTGCCCGTGTGGATCGTCACCGAGGCACTCGTGGCGCTCGGCCCCGCAGCGGCCGACGCCATCGGGGACGCCCTCGACAGCGACGACGCGTCCACCCGGACCGCTGCCGCCACGGCCATCGGGAGCGCCCAGTACCTGTCCCAGAAGGCGCGGGTCCGCGCCCTGGCCGAGCGGGAGAGCGACCCGGTCGCCCTGGCCGCGGTCGCCCGTTGCCTCGGGGACCTCGGCGACACGGGCGACGTGGCCACGCTGGCCGCACTCACCCACACCGCGCGCCCGCTTGCGGTCCGGGTGGCTGCCGTGCTCGCCCTCGGTGAGATCGGCGGCCCCGGCGCGGTCGGGGTGCTCGCGGCCCTGCTGGACGACCCGGAGGAGCGGCTGGCCGACCTCGCGGCCGATGCGCTGACCCGCATGGGGCCCCGGGCCGTTGCCGAGCTGCGAGCGAGCGCCGAGACCGAATCGCCGGGAGCCGCCGCAGCCAGGTACGGGCTGGCGCTGCGGGCCCTGCGTCGCCCGATGGTGGGTGGTGCGTGATGGACGACGTCCTCGAACCGGCCACCCCGGTCGTCGAGACACTCTTCGAGGTCATCGCGCTGCCGGTGCTGATCTACTTCCTGCTGATCAACACCTCCTACCTGGTGCTGGTGGTCGCGGCCGCGTTGGAGTTCCGCCGCTCGTCCCGGGCGCTGCCCTTCGCTGGCCGGGAGGAGCTGCTGGGATCCGGCCTGACCCCCGGGGTCAGCGTGGTCACGCCCATGTACAACGAGGAGGCCGGGATCAAGGTCGCGGCGCAGTCGATGCTCGCGCTGCACTATCCCAGGCACGAGGTGGTCATCGTCGACGACGGGAGCACCGACGGCGGCTTCGAGGTGCTGCGGGCGGCCTTCGACCTGGTGGAGGTGCCGCGCCGGATGCCGACCGACGTCGCGGTGCGCGAGGCAGCGACGTCGGTGCACGTGCCCCGCGATGGTCGTACTCGCCTGACCGTGGTCCGCAAGGCGAACTCCGGTCGCTCCGACTCGCTCAACGTGGGCGTCAACTTCGCCACCCACGACTTGGTCCTCTTCGTCGACTCCGACTCCGTCCTCGATCCGGGGGCACTGCTGTCGGTGGTGCGTCCGTTCGCCGAGGACCCGGTGCGCACGGTCGCCGGAGGGGGCGTCATCCGGGCCGTCAACGGCTGTCGCGTGCGCGGGGGGCGGGTGACCGAGGTGCGGATGTCGCGCAACTGGCTCGCCCGCATCCAGGTGGTGGAGTACCTGCGCGCCTTCCACCTGGGGCGCTCCGGATGGTCGCGGCTGAAGTCGCTGATCCTCATCAGCGGTGCCTTCGGTGTCTTCCGCCGCGACGTGCTCGTGGAGGTGGGCGGTCTCGACCCGGCGAGCATCGGCGAGGACTTCGAGCTGGTGATGCGCATCCACCGGTACATGCGCACCAAGGGCCGGGACTACCGCGTGCAGTTCGTCTCGGAGCCCATCTGCTGGACCGAGGTCCCGGAGACGACCGCGGTGCTGCGCAAGCAGCGCCGACGATGGCACCGGGGCCTGTGGGAGACGCTGTGGGCCTATCGGTCGATGCTGTTCAACCCCCGGTACGGGCGGGTCGGCCTGATCGCGGTGCCCTACTACTGGCTCTTCGAGCTGTTCGCCCCGGCGCTGGAGCTCTTCGGCCTGCTGCTCGTCGTCGTGGGTGCGCTGCTGGGTGTCGTCGACATCGGCTACTTCCTGCTCTTCATGGCCGTGGCCTACGGCTACGCCATGCTCGTCACCCTGGCCGCCATGACCGTGGAGGAGATGAGCTTCCACAAGTACCCGCGCTGGCGCGACCTGGTCGTCACCGTCGCGGCCGCGGTCGTGGAGAACATCGGCTACCGGCAGGCCACCGCGGTGTGGCGCATCGAGGGCTGGGTGCAGAGCCTGACCGGTCGCAAGCAGGAGTGGGGAGCGATGACCCGCACCGGCTTCGACCCCGCTGACGAGCCGCGCGCATGAGGGGACGCACGACGGTCGCCCAGGTCCTGCGGCGCCTGGTCGCGGTGCTCTCGGTGATCATCCTGATGATGTCGCTGCTGGCGATCTCCTCGATCGTGGTCATCCAGCGGGAGGTGCGGCAGACGGCGCAGACCGTCACACCGCTGGTGGAGGAGACCACGCGGCTGCGGGTGGAGGTCACCGAGGCGCACACCGAGTACCGCTCCTACCTGCTCACGCGTGATCAGCGCTATCGGGAGCGATACGTCGCCGCCCGCGAGTCCTTCGAGCAGGAACGGGACGAGTTCCTGCGCTTCGCGGTCGGCAACGGCCTCGACACCGAGCCGGTCGAGGCCTTCCTCGACTCGACCGGCGCGTGGTTCACCCTGGCCGACGCCGACCTCGCAGCCGGATCCGAGCTGGACGAGGATGCGGTGGAGAAGACCGCCCGCGCCTTCGACCGGACGACGGCCACGCACGAGAACGTCGTGCACGAGATCGCCCTGGTGCGCCAGGAACGTCGCCACGACTACCGCACGGCGATGACCGCGTCGGTCGTGCTCATGGTGCTGGCCACCGTCCTGGCCCTGGGCGTGACCGTGCACCAGAGCCGACGGGCCCTGCGCCGCCTGGCCCAGCCGCTGCACGCCCTCCACCAGGTCGTGGCGCGCCACGAGAGCGGTGACGGCGAGGCACGCGCCGACACCGAGTGGGGTGCTGCCGAGGTCGTCGACCTGGCCGCAGCCTTCAACTCCCTCGTGGAGGCCAACTCCGTCCTGCTGCGCGAGCGCGAACGGCGCCTGGAGCTTCACCGGGTCACCGCTGACCTCCCGGCGGTGCTCGCGGCGCGCGATGGTGGCTGGGACCGCGCCTGCGAGCAGCTCGGGACCCACCTCGCGGCCCGGGCCGTCTCCGTCTACCGGTTGGCCGACGATGACGTGGCCGCGCTGATGGGCGGGTGGGACGCCTCCGGCGCCCCCTTCGCCGGGCCGGTGCACGAGCTGACCGTCCCGGGGCTGGTGGAGATGCTCTCGAACCTGCCCATCCTGCGTGCCGGGAGTCGGGAGGAGATCGAGGCGACCTTCCCCGGCGCGTTGCTCGAGGTGGCCCAGCGCCGCTCCTTCGAGAGCTGGGTGCTCCATCCGATGCGCATCGGCGATGAAGCGGTCGGTGCCCTGTCGGTCGCCTCGGACGGGCGGCAGGCGTGGGACGAAGCGGAGATCCAGGCCATGGCGCGCGTGGCAGAGTACGCCGCGCACACCCTGGTCGAGCAGCACTACATCACGTCGTTGGAGGAGCTGGACCAGCAGAAGACGGACTTCATGGCCACCACGAGCCACGAGCTGCGTACTCCGCTGACCTCGATCGCCGGCTATCTCGAGCTCCTCGAGGACGGTGACTACGGGGACCTCACGCAACCCCAGACACGGGCGCTCGGCGTCATCTCCCGCAACGTCGAGCGCCTGCGCAGCCTCATCGACGACCTGCTTCTGCTCAACCGCCTCGACAGCGGACGGGCGACCACCCAGCGGGTCGCCCAGGACGTGGGCAGCAGCGCCGCGCGCGTGGTCGAGCAGATGGCCCCGGTGGCCGCAGCAGCCGGGGTCGATCTCGCCCTGGAACGGTCGGGAGGACCTGTCACTGCCGTGGTGGACCCGTCACAGATCGAGCGTGCCATCGGCAACCTGGTCAGCAACGCGGTCAAGTTCACCCCGACCGGGGGACACGTGCGCGTGGCGGTGTCCGGCGTCGACGGGGAGATCCACATCGCCTGCACCGACACCGGCATGGGCATCCCGCAGGAGGACCAGGAGCACCTCTTCACCCGGTTCTTCCGGGCCAGCAATGCGCAGGCCGGCGAGGTCCCCGGGACCGGGCTGGGCCTGGCCATCGTCGAGACCATCGCGGTGGCCCACGGGGGCAGGATCGCCCTCGAGTCCGTGCAGGGGGAGGGGACCACCGTGACGATCACCCTGCCGGCCGGACGCGCGGACTGACCGGGAGGCCCGGCTCGTTCAGCCCGCGTCGTCGTCGGTGCCCTCGTGGCGCTCCAGTCGCAACCGCATCTCGGGGAAGGAGACGTCGGCGAAGCCGAACTGCTCGTACATCGCGCGTCCTTCCTCGGTCGCGTTGATCGAGACCACGCCCACCGTGGTCTCCTCGGTGAACCACTCGAGCAGCGCCTCGACGATCGTGCGGGTGAAGCCGAGCCGCCGGTGCCGGGGGAAGGTCGCGACGTTGGAGATCCGGCCGCCGTCGTCGGAGCCGAAGGGGGAGGGCAGCAGGTCGACGATCTGGCCCATCGCGCACGAGACGACGGTGCCGTTGGCCTCGGCCACCATGATGCGCAGTCGCGGATCGGACAGGTGCAGCTGGAGCCAGCGGGACGCATCCTGCTGCCACGCGGTGTCGAGGACCTCGTCGGAGGAGACGCCCATGGCCTCGAACATCAGCGAGCGCAGGGCGATGATCGTCGCGATGTCGTCCTGGACGGCGGGACGGATGACGGAGCCCTCGACCGGGCCCGGGACCGGCTCCCTTCGCCGGTCCCGACCGTGGCGTCGGGGGATGCGGGAGGTGCGGGCCATGTCCCCATCCTGCCGCACGTTCGGGCTCGGTCCCGGGGTGCCCGGGACAGATTCTCCGGTCGTGGGGAACATCCGTGCCGGTCGCGGTGTTTTGATGGGCGTGTCAGGGATCTGGCACAATGCAACGTCGGTCCGGTTCACGACGAGCGGCACCAAGGCCGCAGCTGGACGGTCCCACCGCGGGGCCCAGCGTCGACCCGGACACATCGAAGAACCTCAAGGAGCACCACGTGCAGAAGGACATCCACCCCGCGTACGAGGCGACCACCGTCACGTGCACCTGCGGCGCCACCTTCACCACCCGCAGCACCAAGGACGACCACGAGATCCGCGCCGAGGTGTGCAGCAACTGCCACCCGTTCTACACCGGCAAGCAGAAGATCATGGACACCGGTGGCCGCGTGGCCCGATTCCAGAAGCGTTACGGCCAGAAGACCGAGGCCAAGTAGCTCCCACGATGCGCCGGTCAGCCCGCTCGGGCTGACCGGCGCATCTGTGTTTCCGCAACTGCTCAGGCTCCTGCAGCCGGTGGTCGCAACTGCTTGGGCTCCTGTGATCACCAGCCCGCCCACCTCACCCCGGAGGCCCACTCGTGCTCGATTCCGTCGAAGCTCTGCTCACCGAGCACGCCGAGCTGGAGGCCGCCCTGGCCGACCCGGCCGTCATCGGTGACCCGGACCGCCTGCGTGAGGTCAACCAGCGCTATGCGCGGCTGACCCCGATCGTCACCGCCCAGCACGCGCACGAGGAGGCCCTCGGCGACCTCGAGGCCGCCCGGGAGCTCGCGGGGGAGGATCCCGCCTTCGCCGAGGAGGTCCCGGCGTTGCAGGAGGCCGCGGCCGCGGCCGAGGACCGGCTGCGCCGGTTGCTCATCCCGCGCGACCCCGACGACGACAACGACGTGATCCTCGAGATCAAGGCGGGCGAAGGGGGAGCGGAGTCGGCCCTCTTCGCCGGTGACCTGCTGCGCATGTACCTGCGGCACGCGGAGAAGCGCGGCTGGAGCACCCAGATCCTCGACTCGACCGAGTCCGACCTCGGCGGCTACAAGGACGTGCGGGTGGCGGTCTCCGCCAAGGGCACGCCCGCACCCGGCGAGGCGCCGTGGGCCCGACTGAAGTACGAGGGAGGCGTCCACCGCGTCCAGCGCGTGCCCGTGACCGAGAGCCAGGGCCGCATCCACACCTCCGCCGCGGGCGTGTGGGTCATGCCGGACGTCGGTGACACCGCGGAGGCGGCCCCGCTGCATCCGAACGACCTGAAGATCGACGTCTACCGCTCCTCCGGGCCCGGCGGGCAGTCGGTCAACACCACCGACTCCGCGGTGCGGATCACCCACCTGCCGACCGGGACCGTCGTCTCCTGCCAGAACGAGAAGTCCCAGCTGCAGAACAAGGAGTCGGCCATGCGCGTGCTGCGCGCCCGACTGCACCAGATGGCGATGGACGAGGCCGCCGCCGAGGCCGCCGAGGCCCGCGCTTCGCAGGTGCGCACCGTCGACCGCTCGGAGCGCATCCGGACGTACAACTTCCCCGAGAACCGGATCAACGACCACCGCACCGGGTACAAGGCCCACAACCTCGACACCGTGCTCGACGGCGACCTCGACGCGGTCGTCGACTCCGCGGTCGGGGCCGACGAGGCCGCCCGGCTGGCCGTGCTCGCCGGAGACGACGGGTGACCTCCCTCCGAGCGGAGGTCGACCAGGCGGCCGCCGCCCTCGCCAAGGCGCACGTGCCCTCGCCGCGGTCGGACGCCATGCTGCTGGCCGCCCACGCCACCGGGGCCGACCGCTCCGAGCTCGAGCGCCGCATGCTCCTCGGTGGCGAGGTGGAGCCGGACCAGGTCCGCCGGCTGCGCGCGCTCGTGGCCGAACGGACCACCCGGGTGCCCCTGCAGCACCTCACCGGCACCGCCCCCTTCCGCCGCCTGGAGCTGCAGGTCGGGCCGGGGGTCTTCGTGCCCCGCCCCGAGACCGAGGCCGTCGCCGACCTGGCCCTGACCGAACTGATTGCGCCGGCGGGGTCGGACGGGACCGCCATGCCCGTCGTCGTGGACCTGTGCACCGGCTCGGGGGCCCTCGCGCTCGCGATCGCCGACGAGGTACCGGGTGCGCACGTGACCGCCGTCGAGGTCGATGACCTCGCGCTGGCCTGGGCGGCGCGCAACATCGAGCTCACCGGGCTGCCGGTCGACCTGATCGCCGCGGACGCGACCGCACCGCCTGCGGACGTGCCGGCACTGGCCGGGCTCATCGGCTCCGTCGACGTCGTCGTGAGCAACCCGCCCTACATCCCCGTCGGGATGGTGCCGCTCGAGCCCGAGGTCGCCGAGCACGACCCGTCGGTGGCCCTGTACGGCGGCAGCGAGGACGGGCTCGCGATCCCGCTCGCCGTGGCCGCCACCGCCGCGACCCTGCTGCGCCCCGGCGGGCTGCTCGTCATGGAGCACGCCGACGGCCAGGGCGAGTCCCTCCCGTGTGCCCTGCGGACCGCGGGCGCCTGGGCCGAGGTCGCCGACCACCCCGACCTGGCCGGTCGTCCCCGGGCGGCGGTGGCACGCCGGGTGGGGTGACCCCGTCCACCGACGCAGTCCAGCAACGCACGAGCCCCGCTGCGCGTGCAGCGGGGCTCGTGGACGAGGGCCGGTGGTCGGTGACCACCGGGGCTCGGCCGCTCAGAGGATGAAGATCAGCAACGCGATGATCAGCAGGACTCCGACGATCGTCCAGATCAAACTCGAACCACGCATGTGTTCCTCCATCTGTCACGGCACTGTTGCCGGTGGGCCCCAACCTACCCACGGGTGGGCCCGGACATGCGCGGATCGCGCGGGCAATGTCCGGCGCGATCCGCAGCGCGTCATAAGGTGGAGTCCATGAGCCCCGTCGTCGATGCCACCGCCGACCGCGAAGGGAGCATCGAGGCCTGCGTCGATGCCGTCCGCCGTGGCGAGGTGGTGGTCATCCCCACCGACACCGTGTACGGGATCGGCGCCGATGCGTTCGACCCGGCAGCCGTCAGCGACGTCCTCGAGGCGAAGGGGAGGGGTCGGGACATGCCCCCGCCCGTCCTCGTGCCCGATGTCCGCACCATCGACGGCCTCGCCCGCGCCGTGCCGGACGCGGCCCGCCGCCTCATCGAGGCGCTGTGGCCGGGTCCGTTGACCCTCGTGCTGCAGGCCCAGCCGTCCCTGAGGTGGGACCTCGGCGAGACCGCCGGGACCGTCGCGCTGCGCATGCCGGACGACGAGGTCGCCCTGGCCGTCCTGCGCGAGACCGGCCCGCTGGCCGTGACCAGCGCCAACCGCACGGGCGAGCCGGCCGCGACGAGCGTCACCGACGCCGCCGTCCAGCTCGGCCCGAGCGTCTCCGTCTACGTCGATGGCGGCCCCCGCGCCACCGTCGCGCCGTCGACGATCCTCGACTGCACCGGTGACCACCCGCAGGTGCTGCGTGAGGGGGCGATCGACCGCGCCCGACTCGAGGAGGTCCTCGGGGCCGATTTCGACTCGGCGGAGGACGCCCCCTTCGCTCCCGGGGCGGGCTCCAGCGAGTCGACCACGGCGGCCCCGACGCAGGAGTGGGACAATCCCCACCAGACAGGCCCGGCCGAGCGTGCCGGGAGCGAGACACCCACCGACACGTCCACCGACACGGAGGCCAGCGATGACCGATGACACCTTCTACGGATCCGACTTCGGCGCGCTGCGCGCCTTCGACCCCGAGATCGCGGGTGTGCTCACCAGCGAGCTCGACCGGATCCGGGGCGGTCTGCAGCTCATCGCCAGCGAGAACATCTCCTCCCCGGAGGTGCTGACCTCCCTCGGCTCGACGCTGAGCAACAAGTACGCCGAGGGCTACCCCGGTCGTCGGTACTACGGTGGCTGCTCCGAGGTCGACAAGGCCGAGGAGCTGGCGATCGAGCGCTGCACGAGCCTGCTGGGTGCCGAGCACGCCAACGTCCAGGCCCACTCCGGCGCCAGCGCCAACCAGGCGGTCTACGGCGCCTTCCTGCAGCCCGGCGAGAAGATCCTGGCGATGTCGCTGCCGCACGGTGGCCACCTGACCCACGGCACCAAGGTCTCCTTCTCCGGCAAGTGGTTCGACGCCGTCCACTACGGCGTCCACCCCGAGACCGAGGACGTCGACTACGACGAGATGGAGCGCCTGGCCAAGGAGCACCGTCCCAAGGTGATCTGCTCGGGTGGCTCGGCGATCCCGCGCCTGATCGACTTCGAGCGCATCCGGGCGATCTGCGACGAGGTCGGCGCGATCATGTGGGTCGACGCGGCGCACTTCATCGGTCTCGTCGCCGGCCAGGCCATCCCGAGCCCGGTGCCCTACGCCGACGTGGTCACGTTCACCACGCACAAGGTGCTGCGCGGGCCCCGCTCCGGCGCGCTGGTGTGCAAGGAGGAGCACGCCAAGGCGCTGGACAAGGCGATCTTCCCGATGATGCAGGGCGGCCCGCAGATGCACACCATCGCGGCCAAGGCGGTCAACTTCAAGGAGTGTGCCACCCCCGCGTACCAGCAGTACGCCACGTCGGTCATCGAGAACGCCACGGTCCTTGCCGACGAGCTCGGCAAGCGCGGCATCCGCCCGACGACCGGCGGCACCGACACACACCTGGCGCTGCTCGACCTGCAGGGTGTGGAGGTGACCGGCAAGGACGCCGAGGCCCGGTGCGACGCGGCCGGCATCACGCTGAACAAGAACGCCATCCCCAACGACCCGCAGAAGCCCTCGATCGCCTCCGGCATCCGCGTCGGTACGCCCTGCGTGACCACGCAGGGGATGGGCACCGACGAGATGGTCACCATCGCCGAGCTGATCCACACGGCCGTGACGAAGGGGGACGCCGACCCCGAGCACGAGGTCTCCCGTCGGGTACGCGGCACCGTCACCGACCTCGTGACGCAGTTCCCGGCCTACCCGCGCTGATCCGCCGGGTCCACGGCGCAGGCGGAGGCAGCAGGTGAGGGAGTACGTCTTCGTCTTCCTCGTCGCGCTGGCGACGACCTACGTCCTCGTTCCGCTGATGCGCACGGTCGCCGTGCGCGTCGGTGCCTTCACCGAGGTGCGCGAGCGGGACGTCAACGTCGCGCCGGTCCCGCGCCTCGGGGGCGTGGCGATGTTCCTCGGCTATGCCGCGGCGACCCTCGTCGCGTGGCGGATGCCCTTCCTCAGCCAGGTCTTCGAGTCCGCGGAGCTCATCGGGGTCCTCGCCGGAGCGGGCGTCGTCTGCCTGGTCGGGGCGATCGACGACGTGTACGAGCTGGACGCGCTGACCAAGCTCGGCGGGCAGCTCGTCGCGGCGACGATCATCGCCTTCGCCGGGGTGCAGTTCTTCTCCCTGCCGCTCGGGGTCGTCACCGTGCTGCCGGCGCCGCTGCTGGTGATCCTGACGATCTTCGTCGTCGTGCTGTGCATCAACGCGGTGAACTTCATCGACGGGCTCGACGGGCTCGCCGCCGGTCTGGTGGCGATCGCGGCCGTGGCCTTCTTCATCTACAGCTACGTGCTCACCGCCAACATCAGCCCGCCCAACGTCTTCTCCTCGGCGACCTTCGTCGCGGCGGCGCTGGCCGGGAGCTGCATGGGCTTCCTGCCGCACAACATCTTCCCGGCGAAGCTGTTCATGGGGGACTCCGGGGCGCTGACCCTGGGCCTGCTCTTCGCGGCGGCGACGATCCTCAACGTCGGCCACATCTCGCCCGCCGACGTCAGCACCAACCGGACGACCGCGACGATCCTGCCGTTGCTCATCCCGATCTCGATCATCATGCTGCCGTTGCTCGACGTCGCCTGGGCGGTGGTGCGGCGCACCGCCCGTGGGCAGCGCCCGTGGCAGCCGGACAGCCAGCACCTGCACCACCGGATGCTGCAGATCGGGCACGGGCACCGGCGTGCGGTGCTGCTGCTGTGGCTGTGGGCGGTCGTCGTGGCGATGGGCGCGGTGAGCTTCGTCTTCCTGCCGCCGGGCGTCGCGGCGGCCGGGGGAGTGGTGATGGTCCTCTTCGCGACGACCCTGACGGCGTGGCTCCCGCGCTTCTCGTTGCCCGGTCACCGACCCAAGAAGTTCGACCGCCAGGGCCGCAGACTCGACGTCTGAGGCGACGAGGCCGTGCCGACGGGGTCGTATGCCGCGCCGATCGCCGCCGATTGGTCGGCTCCGGGACGCTTGTGTAAACTTTCACAAGCGCCCTCCAGTACCCTTGGTACGACCCCGTTGAGCAACCCTGCTCCCGTCCCGAAGTGAGCCGATGACGACGCCTCCCCACCGCACTCCCGTGCAGGGCATGCGCCGTGGCGTCCTCGTCTCCGGCGTGGCCGGGACCATCGTCCTCACCATCGTGGGGGCCATGGCGAAGGGGGCGGACGGCGCCCTGAGCGCACTGGCCGGGTCCCTGCTCGCCTTCGTCGTCATCCTCGTCGGCCTGCTGGCGATCACGGTGATCGTCGCCGGGGACCCCGCGGTCTCGATGGCCGGTGCCGGTGTCGTCTACCTCGGGCAGCTGATCCTCCTGGTCGGCGCCCTTCTGGTGCTGCACGGCGCCAGTTGGCTCGAGGGTGATGTGACCGCCTTCTCCGCGGTCGTCGCCACCGTCCTGCTGCAGGCAGGACAGGTGACCGGCTACGTCCGCTCGCGGCACGTGCTCTACCCGCAGGTGGGTCGCGCATGAGTGCCCCCGCCAGCCGTCCCGACGCGCCGCGCCTGGTGACCAAGAAGCCGGCGGACCCGTCGACTGCCGCCTCCCGCTATGCCGTCGACCCCACTCGCCCGAACCCGATCGTCCAGGCCGATGCCATGGGATCGACGGTACTCGCGCACCTGCTCACCGGCCCTGCCCTCTTCGGCGGACTGGGCTGGTTGCTGGACCGCTGGTTGGAGGTCACCGTCTTCGTGGCCGTCGGCATCATCCTCGGGATGGGGCTGTCGCTCTACTCCATCTGGCTCCGATACGGTACGTCCCAGGCCACCACGACCGACCACCCTGATGGGTCGATGCGCGCTGCCGCGCCACACAACGAGGAGATTCAGTGACCTTGACTGCGCTCGCGCCCACGCTGGCGGCCGCCGGAGGTGGAGAGAGCTACCAGCCCCCCACCCCGGAGATCTTCTGGCAACCCCTCTTCGAGGTGGGTGGCCTGACCGTCACCAACCAGATGGCCTGGGCCGGGATCATCACCGCGGTGCTGTGCGGCGTCATGATCATGCTGAGCAAGCGCGCGGCGATCCTGCCGAGCAAGGGCCAGTGGCTCTTCGAGGGCTTCTACAACTTCCCGCGCAACGCCATCGCGCGCGACATGATCGGCACCAAGGAGTTCCGCCGGTTCGTGCCGCTCATCGTCACGCTCTTCACGATGGTGCTGTTCTTCAACCTCGCCGGGTCCTTCTTCCTGACGATGAACCCCGTGACCGGCAAGATCGCCTTCCCGATCGCGCTGACGATCGTCGTCTACGTCGTCTACCACTGGGTGAGCATCGAGAAGATGGGCTTCATGGGCTACATGAAGCACATGGTGCCCCCGGGGCTACCCAAGTGGATCGCCCCCGTGATCTTCCTGCTCGAGCTCGTGACCTACCTGATCACGCGGCCGCTGACGCTGGCCCTGCGACTCTTCGGCAACATGTTCGCCGGCCACATGGTCATCTACCTCTTCGTCACCGGCGCCTTCTTCTTCCTGCTGCACGGCGACGGCGTCCTCCTGCGGCTGCTCTCGCTGCCCACGTTCGCGATGGCGGGCGTGATGCTCCTCTTCGAGATCCTGGTCCAGTTCCTCCAGGCCTTCGTCTTCGCGCTGCTGGCCTCCAGCTACATCGCCGGCGCCGTCGCCGAGGAGCACATCCCCGACGGTGCTGCCCCCCAGCACTGAGCCACGGTCCACCGGACCGCACGACCCACAACTTCATAGCCCGTCAGCACGACCACACGCTTCCCCGTGAGATGCCCTCACGGTGGATCACAGAAACACGAAAGAGGACACATCGTGGAAATCACTGGTTCCGTCTCCCTCGTCGGTTACGGCCTCGCGGCCATTGGCCCTGCCATCGCCGTCGGCCTGATCTTCGCTGCGTACATCAACGGTGTCGCCCGCCAGCCCGAGTCGCGCAGCCTGTTGCAGCCGATCGCCATCCTCGGCTTCGCCCTCGCCGAGGCGCTTGCCATCTTCGGTCTGGTGCTCTTCTTCATCAACAACTGAGCCTGGCCGGTCAGGCACACAATCCACACCGGCACCAGCCACTAGGAGTACCCGTGCACATCACCGCAACCGCCTCGTCGGTCGTGGGGCTCGCCATGGCGGAAGGGGAGACCATGCCTCTGATTCCGCACTGGGAAGAGCTCGTCTTCGGGCTGATCATGTTCGCGATCCTCTACTGGGTCGTCGCGAAGAAGGTCGTCCCGAACCTCGAGCGGGCCTACGCCGAGCGTCACGACGCGATCGAGGGCGGCATCGCCCTGGCGGAGAACGCCCAGGCCGAGGCCGAGGCCGCCAAGGCCCACTACGAGTCCCAGCTCGCCGAGGCGCGTGCCGAGGCCGCCAAGATCCGTGAGGACGCACGCGCCGAGGGCGCGGCCATCGTCGCGGAGATGCGCGGTCAGGCCCAGGACGAGGCCAACCGGATCACCGATTCGGCGCACAAGCAGATCGAGGCGGAGCGCCAGCAGGCGTCCATCTCGCTGCGCGGTGAGGTGGGTCGCCTCTCGACCGACCTGGCCGGCCGCATCGTCGGTCACGAGCTGCAGGACTCCTCGAGCCGCCAGAGCCTCATCGACGGCTTCCTGACCGACCTCGAGACGGGCAAGGTCCAGCCGGAGCGCGTCACGACGGGTCGTGACGCCTGATGCGAGGTTCCTCCCGCGCTGCCGTCATCGAGGGTCGTCCGGCCTTCGAGTCGGCGCTGACCTCCGGTGAGCCGGCCGTCGTGGCGGACGAGCTCTTCGCCGTGGTCGGGCTGCTCGACGACAACCCGACCCTGCGTCGTGGTGTCGCCGACCCCTCCCGCGAGGGCGCGGACAAGTCGGCTCTGGTGACCCGGCTGCTCGGCGGCAAGATCTCCGAAGGCACTGTCGGTGCCGTCGCGACCCTGGCCGCCCAGCGGTGGTCGTCCGGCCGGGACCTCACCGACACCCTCGAGCGCTTCGCCGTCGAGGCCGCGCTCAAGGGTGCCGAGGACGACCGGGCGATCGACCGGGTCGAGGACGAGCTCTTCCGGTTCGAGCGGGTCGTCGCCGGCAACCCCGAGCTGCGCGATGCGCTCGGCAACCGCCAGGGGGACCCGGCCGGCAAGGCCGAGCTCGTGAGCACCCTCCTGGCGGACAAGGCCCGACCGGAGACGCTGCGTCTCGCGCGACAGGCCGTGCTGGCCCCGCGCGGCCGCCGTTTCGCCCGGACCATCGAGGAGTACCTCGAGGTCGCGGCCGAGCGCCGTCAGCAGTACACCGCAGTCGTGATGACCGCGGTCGACCTCACCGACGCACAGCGCACCCGGCTCTCGGACGCTCTGCAGCGGATCTACGGCAAGGCGGTCCAACTGCAGGTCGTCCACGACGAGCACGTCATCGGCGGGCTCCGTGTCCAGATCGGCGACGAGGTCGTCGACGGGACCGTCCTGCGCCGCCTCGACGAGGCACAGCGGCACCTGGCCGGTTGAGGCCCGAGCCGACATCCACCATGCAGACCACCCACTCGGCCCCCACCACGGCCGGCAACGAGGAGAAGACAACATGACGGAGCTTTCGATCCGTCCGGAGGAGATCCGGGACGCCCTGGACGGCTACGTGCAGTCCTACAACCCGGGCGCGGCCTCCCGTGAAGAGGTCGGCCGCATCACCGACACCGGTGACGGCATCGCCCACATCGAGGGCCTGCCCTCGGCCATGACGAACGAGCTGCTCGAGTTCGAGGACGGCACGCTCGGCCTCGCGCTCAACCTCGACGTCCACGAGATCGGCGTCGTCGTGCTCGGCGACTACTCGAAGCTGGAGGAGGGCCAGGAGGTCAAGCGCACTGGCGAGGTCCTCTCGGTCCCGATCGGTGACAACTTCCTCGGCCGCGTCATCAACCCGCTGGGCCAGCCGATCGACGGCCTCGGCGAGATCGTCTCCGAGGGGCGTCGCGCGCTCGAGCTGCAGGCTCCGAGTGTCGTCGAGCGCAAGTCGGTCCACGAGCCGCTGCAGTCGGGCATCAAGGCCATCGACGCCATGATCCCGGTCGGCCGCGGTCAGCGTCAGCTGATCATCGGTGACCGCCAGACCGGCAAGACCACGGTCGCGGTCGACACGATCATCAACCAGAAGCAGGCCTGGGAGACCGGCGACCCGGACAAGCAGGTGCGCTGCATCTACGTCGCCATCGGTCAGAAGGGCTCGACGATCGCCTCGGTCAAGGGCTCCCTCGAGGAGGCCGGTGCGATGGAGTACACGACCATCGTCGCGGCTCCCGCGTCGGATGCCGCCGGCTTCAAGTACCTGGCCCCGTTCACCGGCTCCGCCATCGGTCAGCACTGGATGTACCAGGGCAAGCACGTCCTCATCGTCTTCGACGACCTGAGCAAGCAGGCCGAGGCCTACCGCTCGATGTCGCTGCTGCTGCGCCGCCCGCCGGGCCGCGAGGCCTACCCGGGTGACGTCTTCTACCTGCACTCGCGTCTGCTGGAGCGCTGCGCGAAGCTCTCCGACGACATGGGTGCCGGCTCGATGACCGGTCTGCCGATCATCGAGACGAAGGCGGGTGACGTCTCGGCGTACATCCCGACCAACGTCATCTCGATCACCGACGGTCAGATCTACCTGCAGGCCGACCTGTTCAACTCGGACGTCCGTCCCGCGATCGACGTGGGTGTCTCGGTCTCGCGAGTCGGCGGTGACGCGCAGATCAAGCCGATGAAGAAGGTCGCCGGTCGACTCAAGCTCGACCTGGCCCAGTACCGCTCCCTCGAGGCCTTCGCGATGTTCGCGTCCGACCTGGACCCGGCCAGCAAGCAGCAGCTGGCCCGAGGAGCCCGCCTCGTCGAGCTGCTCAAGCAGCGGCAGGCCGACCCCTTCCCGGTCGAGGACCAGGTCGTCTCGGTCTGGGCCGGTACGACCGGTCGTCTCGACGACGTCGCGGTCACCGACATCTCGCGCTTCGAGTCCGAGTGGATCGACCACATGCACCGCAACGAGCAGGGTCTGCTCGATGCGCTGCGTGAGCGCGGTGACTGGGAGGACTCCACCCAGCAGGCGCTGGCCACCGCCTTCGACGCCTTCCGTCCGACCTTCGTCGCGTCCGACGCGGACGAGGTGCCGGTCGGCAGCGCCGAGGAGGACGGCGACGACGCGCTGGACTCCTCGCAGGAGCAGATCGTCAAGCAGAAGCGCTGATGTCCTTCGGTCGGGTGCCCACGGGTGCCCGGCCGGGGCACCACGCATCCCGGGTCGGCCGACGGCCGACTTCTCGACCACGAACCACCAGAGAGGCGGAAACGCATGGGAGCGCAGATCCGGGAGTACCGGCAGCGCATCCGGTCCGTCAGTGCGACCAAGAAGATCACGCGCGCCATGGAGCTCATGGCAGCGGCGCGGGTCGTCAAGGCACAGCAGGCCGTGCGTGAGTCCACGCCGTATGCGCGCGCCCTGACCCGGGCGGCGTCGGCCGTGGCCACCTACTCCGATGAGGACCACCCGCTGACCACGGAGCGCGAGGACGTCACGCGTGCTGCGCTCGTCGTGGTCGGGGCCGACCGGGGCCTGGCCGGCGGGTACAACGCCCACGTCCTCAAGGAGAGCGAGCGGGTGGCCGCGCGGCTGCGTGAGGAGGGCAAGGAGGTCGTGCCCTACCTCGTCGGTCGGCGCGCGGTCTCGTTCTACTCCTTCCGCAGGCGTGAGTACGCGGCCGAGTGGACCGGGTTCACCGAGAAGCCGCAGTTCGAGAACGCCCGCGAGATCGGCGAGCGGCTCGTGGCGGACTTCAACGCCGACACCGACGACGGGGGCGTGGACGAGGTCCACATCGTCTCCACCCGCTTCGTGTCGATGGTCGGTCAGGAGCCGGAAGCGATCCGCCTGCTGCCGCTGGAGGTCGTCGAGGGCGTCGAGGAGCCGGAGGGCGATGAGATCTATCCGCTCTACGACTTCGAGCCCAACGCCGAGGAGCTGCTCGACACGTTGCTGCCGCGGTACGTCAACGCGCGCATCTTCAACGCCCTCCTGCACGCGGCCGCCTCCGAGCTCGCGGCGCGTCAGCGCGCCATGAAGTCGGCGACCGACAACGCCGAGGAGCTCATCAAGAAGTACACCAGGCTGGCCAACCAGGCCCGTCAGGCCGAGATCACCCAGGAGATCTCCGAGATCGTCGGCGGCGCCACCGCCCTGGCCGAGTCCAAGTGAGAAGGTAGAGAGAAACCCCATGACTGCCACCGTCACCGAAGAGAACACCACTACCGCTGGTGGGGTCGGGCGCATCTCCCGCGTCATCGGCCCGGTCGTCGACGTCGAGTTCAGCGTCGACACCATGCCCGAGCAGTTCAACCTGCTGACCACCGAGGTCATCACCGACGGCGAAGCGCACACGATCAACCTCGAGGTCGCCCACCACATCGGCGACAACATGGTCCGTGCGATCTCGCTGCAGCCGACCGACGGTCTCGTCCGCGGCTCCCAGGTGCAGGACTCCGGCGGCCCGATCACCGTGCCCGTCGGTGACGTCACCCTCGGCAAGGTCTTCAACACCACCGGCGCCTGCCTCAACCTCAAGGAGGGGGAGACCCTCGACGTCAAGGAGCGGTGGGGCATCCACCGCCCGGCACCGGCCTTCGACCAGCTCGAGTCGAAGACCACCATGTTCGAGACCGGCATCAAGGTCATCGACCTGCTCACGCCCTACGTCCAGGGCGGCAAGATCGGTCTCTTCGGTGGAGCCGGTGTCGGCAAGACCGTCCTCATCCAGGAGATGATCGCCCGCGTCGCCCGCGACCACGGTGGTGTCTCCGTCTTCGCCGGGGTCGGCGAGCGCACCCGTGAGGGCAACGACCTCATGGTCGAGATGGAGGAGGCCGGTGTCCTCGGTCAGACCGCGCTGGTCTTCGGCCAGATGGACGAGCCGCCGGGCACGCGTCTGCGCGTCGCCCTGTCGGCCCTGACGATGGCGGAGTACTTCCGCGACGTGCAGAAGCAGGACGTGCTGCTCTTCATCGACAACATCTTCCGCTTCACCCAGGCGGGGCAGGAGGTCTCGACCCTGCTGGGCCGCATGCCCTCCGCCGTGGGTTACCAGCCGACGCTCGCCGACGAGATGGGGACGCTGCAGGAGCGGATCACCTCCACCCGTGGTCACTCCATCACCTCGATGCAGGCGATCTACGTGCCGGCCGATGACTACACGGACCCGGCCCCGGCGACGACCTTCGCCCACCTCGACGCGACGACCGAGCTGTCCCGTGAGATCGCCTCGCAGGGCATCTACCCGGCCGTGGACCCGCTGACCTCCACCAGCCGGATCCTCGACCGCCGGTACATCAGCGAGGACCACTACAGCACCGCGGTCCGCGTGAAGTCGATCCTGCAGCGGAACAAGGAGCTGCAGGACATCATCGCGATCCTCGGCATCGACGAGCTCTCCGAGGAGGACAAGGTCCTCGTCGGTCGCGCCCGTCGCATCGAGCGGTTCCTCTCGCAGAACACCTACGTCGCCAAGCAGTTCACCGGTCTCGAGGGCTCGACGGTTCCGCTCGCGGACACCATCGAGGCCTTCTCGAAGATCAGCGACGGCGAGTACGACCACGTCGGTGAGCAGGCCTTCTTCATGTGCGGTGGCCTCGACGACGTCGAGCGCCAGTGGGCGGAGATCCAGAAGAACTCCTGATCCGCCACGCACCACCGCGGCCGCCCCCCTTCGCCTGACGAAGGGGGGCGGCCGCGTTCGTCACCGGGGAGACCTACACTGGCCGACATGAGGACAGCCGGGGTCGAGCGCGTGCGAGCGCCGCGATGACCGCCACCACCGGTCAGGAGCCGGTCCAGCTCGCGCGAGGAGCCCGCGGTGAGCGGGCCGTCGTGCTCGTCATCGCGGCCGTCAGCCTGGTCGGTCTGGTCATCGCCCGACTGTGGCCCCTCGCCTCCGTCGACTCCGGGCAACCGACGTGCTTGCTGCGGATCTTCACCGGACTGCCCTGCCCGGGCTGCGGCATGACCCGGGCCTGGGTGCACCTCGCGCACGGTGATGTGCTCACGGCCTTCGAGTACAACCTCTTCGGCCCGATCGGCATGGCCGTCGCGGCGGGGATCGTCGGCTACGTCGGTGTCGCGCTCGTGCGACGCCGCCCGCCGGAACGCATCCTCTCGCTCGTCGACCCCAAGGTCCTGCTCGGGCTGATCACCGTCTGGTTGGCCTACTCCGCCGTCCGGATGGTCAGCATCGGAGCGGGCCAGGACTACTTCGCCCTCGTGGTCTCCTGACCGGTGACCGGCCCACCGCCCCACCCGGGCTACCATGGACGTGTACTCACCCCGATCTCGAAGGACCCCCAGTGAGCTCCCTGAACGTTGAACTCGTCGCCGCGGACCGCAAGGTCTGGTCCGGAGAGGCCAGTCTGGTCCGAGCCCGCACCACCGAGGGCGAGATCGGTGTCATGCCCGGCCACACCCCGATGCTCGGTGTCCTCATCGAGGGTGACGTCGTGATCTCGTCCTCCGAGGGGGAGCAGACCGCGTCCATCGACGGCGGTTTCTTCTCCGTCGACCACGACACCGTGACGATCGTCGCGGAGACCGTCCAGGTCCCGGCCAAGGCCTGACCCAGCTGATGTCAGCCCTGCAGGTCGTGGAGATACTCCTCCTTGCAGGGTGCCTGCTCCTGGCGGTGTGGCTGGTGGTGCTGTGGCTGCGCCGACGTGCGCTGGCCGCGCACGGACCCGTGTGCCCCTGCGCCCTCCGGCTGCCCGGGTCGCCTCGTTGGCGGCTCGGGTTGCTGCGTATGGGAGCGCAGCATCTCGACTGGTTCAGCGTGGGCGGGCTGACGACGTCCCCCTCGAAGTCGTGGGGGCGTGAAGGACTGGAGATCTCCACCCCCGCGCCGGGGTCGGTCTCCCTCCCGGGACTGGACACCGCGCTCGCGGTGACCCTGACCCGCGAGGGCGGCCACCTGGCCGACTTGGCCATCGAGCCGAAGATCTATCCGGCCGTGCGTTCCTGGCTCGAGTCCGCCCCGCCCGGACACAACGTCAACGTCACCTAGTCCCCCTTCGCCCTGCCCCGACGCTCGGGGGCCTCCTCACGGCCGCCGCCGGGCTGCCACAGCACGTCCCCGCCGATCGAGAGGTTGGCGATGCGGGCGAGGATGAAGAGCAGGTCCGACAGGCGATTGAGGTAGGTCGTCGTCAGCGGGCTCACGCCGCCGACGCCACGCTCACCGGCCGTGTGCGTGCCGTACTCCTCGCGCGCCGCCCATGCGGAGCGCTCGGCCCTGCGGACCACCGTCGTCGCGTGGTGCAGGTGTGCCGACGCGGCGGTGCCGCCGGGAAGGATGAAGGAGCGCAACGGCTCGACCTGCGCGAGGTAGTGGTCGCAGTCGGCCTCCAGCTCGTCGACCCACATCTGCTTCACGCGCAGCGGTGGGTACTTCGGCTCCTCCAGCAGTGGGGTCGACAGGTCGGCACCCAGGTCGAAGAGGTCGTTCTGCACGCGGGTGAGGGTCGCGACGACCTCCTCGGGCAGCTCGCCGGTCGCGATGGCCACCCCGATGACCGCATTGGCCTCGTTCGAGTCGGCGTAGGCCTGCAAGCGGGTGTCGGTCTTGCTCGTGCGGCTGAAGTCGCCGAGCGCCGTGGTGCCCTCGTCGCCGGTGCGGGTGTAGATCTTCGTCAGGTTGACCATGCCGTCATCGTCGCAGGTGTGCTCGCCGGCCGTGCGGGGGCTGCGACCTGACCATCCGTGGAGAGTTGTGTAATCGCATCGTGACGACGGGGAGCAACCAGGGCGGGGTCGCGCACGTCACACTGGGTGACAACGGTTTCAGCAGGGGAAAGCAGGTGACCGTCATGAGCGCAATGACCGCGCTGACGCCAGTGGGTGGCGAGGGGACCACCCGTGTCCGGGTGGGCGTGCCCTTCGACATCGGACACAGCGCAGACCTCCGCCAGGAGTTCGTCGCCGTGCTGCGCGCGGGCAGTGGCTTGGTCCTCGTCGACATCTCGGAGTCGACGGTCATCGACCAGGTGGGTTTCGCCACCCTCCTCGGGGCACACGCACGGGCCGCGCGGGCGGGTCGACGACTGCGCTTCACCGGTGCCGACGAGCGCACCACCCGACTGCTGCGGCGGGCCGGGTTGGTCCGGCTCCTGCACGACGCGGAGCAGCTGGGTCGGCCCCGCCGGGACTACGCCGTCGGCTGACCGAGCCCCGCCATCTCGCCGGGTGGCGGTCACGGCGCATTCGGTGCCCGGGCGAGCCGGCGTCCTCCCGCGAGCAGCCACGGCGCTGATTGTGGCGACCTTCACCGCGGACGACCCTGTGACGGCGGGCCGCGCGAGGGTACCTTGCCACCATGGCCGAGAGCACTGATTCCCCCACCCCCGCAGCCGAGGCGACGCGCCCTGAGCGTGACCGCCCCTGGGTGATGCGCACCTACGCCGGGCACTCCAGCGCCGCAGCGTCCAACGAGCTGTACCGCCGCAACCTGGCCAAGGGCCAGACCGGTCTCTCGGTCGCCTTCGACCTACCGACCCAGACCGGCTACGACCCCGACCACGTGCTCAGCCGGGGCGAGGTGGGCAAGGTCGGCGTGCCGATCAGCCACATCGGTGACATGCGCGATCTCTTCGACCAGATCCCGCTCGGCGAGATGAACACCTCGATGACGATCAACGCCGTGGCGATGTACCTGCTGGCGATGTACCAGGTCGCTGCGGAGGAGCAGGCGGAGGCCGCCGGCCAGGACCCGGCCGAGGTCGTCGCCGCGCTCGGCGGCACCACCCAGAACGACATCATCAAGGAGTACCTGAGCCGCGGGACGCACGTCTTCCCACCCGGACCCTCGATGCGGCTGATCACCGACATGGTCACCTACACCGTCGGCGAGATCCCCAAGTGGAACCCGATCAACATCTGCAGCTACCACCTGCAGGAGGCCGGCGCGACACCCGTGCAGGAGGTCGCCTACGCGATGTCCACGGCGATCGCCGTCCTGGACGCCGTCCGCGACTCCGGCCGGGTGCCGCAGGAGGAGTTCGGCAGGGTCGTCGCCCGCATCTCCTTCTTCGTCAACGCCGGCGTGCGCTTCGTCGAGGAGATGTGCAAGATGCGCGCCTTCGTCGAGCTGTGGGACGAGATCACCCGGGAGCGCTACGGCGTCACCGAGGCCAAGCAGCGCCGCTTCCGCTACGGCGTCCAGGTCAACAGCCTGGGGCTGACCGAGGCGCAGCCGGAGAACAACGTCCAGCGCATCGTGCTGGAGATGCTCGCGGTGACGTTGAGCAAGGACGCCCGGGCCCGCGCGGTGCAGCTGCCGGCATGGAACGAGGCGCTGGGCCTGCCGCGACCGTGGGACCAGCAGTGGGCGCTGCGCCTGCAGCAGGTCCTGGCCTTCGAGTCCGACCTGCTCGAGTACGACGACCTCTTCACCGGGTCGCCCGTCGTGGAGCAGAAGGTCGCCGAGATCGTCGAGGGTGCCAAGGCCGAGATCGATCGCATCCAGGACATGGGTGGTGCCGTCCCGGCGGTCGAGTCCGGCTACATGAAGTCCGCCCTCGTCGCCAGCCACGCCAAGCGTCGCCAGCGCATCGAGGCCGGTGAGGACATCGTCGTCGGCGTCAACAAGTTCGAGACGACTGAGCCCAACCCGTTGACGGCCGACCTCGACACCGCGATCCAGACGGTCGACGAGGGCGTCGAGGAGGCCGCCATCGCGGCCATCCGCAGCTGGCGCTCCGAGCGGGACGCCGACCCCGAGCGCGGTCCGCGTGCCGCCGCCTCCCTGGAGCGCCTGCGCGAGGTCGCCCGGACGCAGGAGAACCTCATGGAGGCCTCCCTCGAGTGCGCCCGTGCGGGCGTCACGGTCGGGGAGTGGGCCCAGGCGTTGCGCGAGGTCTTCGGTGAGTTCCGCGCGCCGACCGGCGTCTCCGGCTCGGTCGGCGTGGCCGACGGTGGCTCGCAGGAGCTGCAGGCCGTGCGCGACCGGGTCGCCAGGACCGAGGAGGAGCTCGGCGAGAAGCTGCGCGTTCTCGTCGGCAAGCCCGGTCTGGACGGTCACTCCAACGGCGCCGAGCAGATCGCGGTGCGCGCGCGCGACGCCGGCTTCGAGGTCATCTACCAGGGCATCCGGCTCACGCCCGAGCAGGTCGTCTCCGCCGCGGTCGCCGAGGACGTGCACCTCGTCGGTGTCTCGATCCTCTCCGGCTCGCACATGGAGCTCGTCCCGGACGTCCTCGAGGGGCTGCGGGCCCAGGGCGCCGGTGACATCCCCGTCATCGTCGGCGGCATCATCCCCGAGTCCGACGCCAACCGGCTGCGGGAGATGGGCGTGGCCGCGGTGTTCACCCCCAAGGACTTCGGCCTGAACGAGATCATGGGCCGCTTCGTCGACATCATCCGCGAGCAGCGGGGACTGCCGGCGCAGGAGCCCGCCACCGCCTGATCCCGGCCGGCCCTACAGTGGCGGGGTGACCATGCACTGCCCTGCGACGCTCCTGCTCACCGCCACCCCGGAGGGCGAAGGGGGCGTGCCCGCCCTCGTCGAGCGGCTCGCCGGGGAGCGGGTGCTGACCGTGGTGACGGCGCCGGGCGATGCCCGGGGGGCGGCGGTGGCCGCCGGGCTGGACGTGCCGCTGGAGCAGGAGCCCGGCCTCGAGGGAGGCGAGCTCTCCTCGGCCCTGCTCGGGGAGATCGCCGACCTGCACCGGGGCGAGACCGTGCTCGTGCTCGCCCGTGGGACCGGCGACCCGGCCGTGCCGATCACCCGGATCGAGCTCGGCGAGGCGTTCTAGCGCTCACTCCCAGTCGTCGCGCTCGTGGCTGACGGATCCGGGATGGTCGCCCTCGGGATGTACCTCGTGCCCGTCGTCCGACCACGCTCCGTGATGCGTGGCCCCAGCGTGCGTCCCGGCACCGGCTGCCGCGGCATCCGCGGCCGAACCGCCGGCAGCGGGCCCACCTGCAGCCGGTGGGGCGGAGCCTGCTGGGGCGGCCCCCTTCGGCGTACTGGGTTGGGCCCCCAGCGCCACGCCCGCGGCATCGAAGAGGCGCAGCAGCTCCATCGGCAGCGGGAAGACGACCGTGGAGTTCTGCTCCGCGCCCAGCTCGAGCATCGAGGACAGGGTGCGCAGGTGCATCGCCGCCGGGTGAGCCTCCATGACCTCCGCGGCCTTGGCGAGGTTCTCGGCGGCCTCCTGCTCACCGATGGCGTGGATGACCTTCGCCCGACGGTCGCGCTCGGACTCCGCCTGACGGGCCATGGCACGGCGCATGCTCTCGGGGAGCAACACGTCCTTGACCTCGACGATCGTGACCTTGATGCCCCAGGGGTTGGTCACCTCGTCGATGATCTGCTGGAGCCGGGCGTTGATCTCCTCGCGCTTGGTCAGCAGGTCGTCCAGGCTCGTCTGGCCGATGATGCTGCGCAGGGTCGTCTGGGCCACCTGCTGGGTGCCGACCTGGTAGTTCTCGATGGACAGCACGGAGCGGACCGGGTCGACGACGTTGTAGTAGGTGACCGCGTTGACCTGGACGGTGACGTTGTCCCTCGTGATCAGGTCCTGCGGGGGGATGTCGTAGGTGTGCGTGCGCAGGTCGATCCGGCGCACCTTGTCCACGATGGGCGCGACGATGATGATCCCCGGCCCCTTCGCGTCCTGGATGCGACCGAGCCGGAAGAGCACCGCCCGCTCGTACTCGGGGATGATCCGCACCGCCCGGGTGACGATGAAGATCACGACCAGGGCCGCGAGCACCAGACCGATCAGAGTGGTGTTGATCATGACTCCTCCTTGCCTTGCGACGACTCGAGGGGTTCGACGAGCAGCTCCAGCCGCTCCACGGCGGTGATCCGCACGTCCTGACCGGCACGGAGGGGGACCTCGCTGCGCACCGACCACCAGCTGCCCTCGACGAAGACCTGCCCGTGGGTGCCCTCTGCCGAGCGCAGGTCGACGATCTGGCCCGGGAAGAGGTCGGCGCCGGTGCTGATCGAGGGGGAGCGTCCGTAGCGCCGCCACAGCAGCGCGGTCAGGACGAGGCCGACGGCGACCACGACGAGCAACGGTACGACCAGGCCCCAGAGCAGGCCCCAGCCGATCCCGAGCACGTCGGCCAGCCAGGAGAGCACGTCACCGGCGTCCGGTTCGAGCGAAGGGGGATGGAGCGGCTGTGCGGTCGCCATGCCTCATCCTTCCCCTCGGCTGCTTTCGACCAGCCTAGTGCGAGGGCGTGGACGAACCGGGCGTAGAGGTGCAGGGCCACTCGGGGACGAGCCTGTGGGCAGCGGTCAGAAGAGGCGGTGCATGCTCGTGTCGATCCCCTTGAGCTCGTCGTAGTCGAGGGTCACGCAGCGGATGCCACGGTCCTCGGCGAGCGTGCGTGCCTGGGGCTTGATCACCTGCGCGGCGAAGACGCCGGTGACCGGGCGCAGCGCCGGGTCGCGGTTCATCAGCTCGAGGTAGCGGGTCAGCTGCTCGACACCGTCGATCTCGCCGCGCCGCTTGATCTCCACGGCGACGCAGACCCCCTTCGCGTCCTTGGCCAGGATGTCCACGGGGCCGATGGCCGTCATGTACTCACGACGCACGAGCGTGTAGCCCGCGCCGAGCGTGCCGATGTGCTCGGCCAGCAGCTTCTGCAGGTGGGCCTCGACGCCGTCCTTGACCAGGCCGGGGTCCACACCCAGCTCGTGGGACGAGTCGTGGTGGATCTCGTGCAGGCGCACCCGCAGGTGGTCCTCGGTCTTGGCGTGCTGGACGTTCCACACGGCGACGACGCCCTCGGCTGACTCGGTCTCGTCGGGCTCCACCTCGGCCATGGCGCACGGCGGAGCCATCCAGTTCAGCGGCTTGTAGGAGCCGCCGTCACTGTGGATGAGCACCGACCCGTCCGCCTTGACGATGAGCAGACGGGTCGCCAGGGGCAGGTGGGCGTTCAGCCGGCCCTCGTAGTCGACGCTGCAGGTCGCAATCACCACTCGCACGGGGCCGACCCTACGACCCCGGGG
The DNA here is from genome assembly GCF_037198315.1 of Janibacter sp. A1S7. NCBI lineage: Bacteria > Bacillati > Actinomycetota > Actinomycetes > Micrococcales > Intrasporangiaceae > Janibacter > Janibacter alittae. The sequence continues at coordinate 883,664 of NZ_CP144913.1, forward strand.
AGCGGCGCCCAAGCGGGTCCACCGGCCGGGACCCGGCCCGGTGTCCTGGATCACCTGTGCCCACTGTCACGCGGCCGGGCACTACCCGGGGGTGAGTCGGGCTGGAACACTCCCAGACATGTCTGAATCCCGCTCTCTCGCCGACTCCCTCGTCCTGCCGTACCTGAACCACGCCGTGTCGATGTTCGAGGAGGAGTACGCCTCCCGTGAGGACCTGGACAACGGTATGCGCTTCGGCTGCGGACTGCCGAAGGGTCCCCTGACCGTCATCGACGAGCTCGGTCTCGAGACCGTCCGGGACGCCCTCGCCGCACGTTTCGCCGAGACCGGCGACCCGCGGCACCAGCCGAACCCGGCGTTCGAGCGGCTCATCGCGGAGGGCCGCACCGGCAAGGCGGCCGGCACGGGCTTCTACACCTACGCGGGTGACGAGGTCGCCGCCGACGACCTGTCCCCAGCCCAGGGATCAGGGGGCGCGACCCGCGAGGTCCGCACGGTCGGTGTGGTCGGTTCCGGCACCATGGCCACCGGCATGGTCGAGGTCTTCGCGACCAGCGGGTTCCCGGTCACCTACGTCGCCCGCAGCCAGGAGAAGGTCGACGCGGTCGCCGCGAAGATCGCCAAGAACCTCGCCCGCAAGGTCGACAAGGGCCGCATGGAGAAGGCCGACGCCGATGCCGTCCTGGGCCGCCTGACCGGATCCCTCGAGCGGGAGTCCCTCGCCGACGTCGATCTCGTCGTCGAGGCGGTCGCCGAGGAGGTCGGCATCAAGAACCAGCTCTTCGCCGACCTGGACCGCATCTGCAAGGGCGGTGCCGTGCTCGCCACCACGACCTCCTCGCTGTGCATCGCCGACCTGGCCGCACGGACGGCGCGGCCGCAGGATGTCGTCGGCATGCACTTCTTCAACCCCGCCCCGGTCATGAAGCTCGTGGAGGTCATCGACCACGAGCACACCGGCCAGGACGTCCTCGACACGGTCGTCGAGCTGTGCAAGCGCATCCGCAAGGTCCCGGTCCGCTGCTCCGACCGCGCCGGCTTCATCGTCAACGCGCTGCTCTTCCCCTACCTCAACGACGCCATCAGGGCGCACGAGGCCGGGGCCTCCCTCGACGAGATCGACGCCGCGATCACCGAGGGCTACGGCTACCCGATGGGGCCCTTCGCGCTGCTGGACGTCGTCGGCACCGACGTCGCGCTGGCGATCGAGGAGGAGCTGCTCGCGGAGTTCGAGCACGAGTCGCTCGCCCCGGCGCCGCTCCTGCGCGAGGTCGTCGACGCCGGCAAGCTCGGTCGCAAGACCGGCGAGGGATTCCGCGCGTACTGAGCCCGCGTCACCCTGTGCACGAAAGGGACTCCCGGAGCACACAACCGCCCACACACTGTGGGGCTGGTGCCCGGGAGTCCCTTTTGTGCTCGTACCAGCACGGGGGACGATGAGCGCATGCCCCGCTCCAACCGCCGTCGCCGTGACGAGCACCGTCCACTGCGGATGGGCGCCATGGGATCGCAGACCGTCCAGTCCTGGATGGGTCGCGCGTGGGTGGTGCGCCAGCTGAGCGGCCACAGCTCGACCCGCAGCTACACCTGCCCGGGCTGCACCCACGAGATCGCTCCCGGCACCCCGCACGTCGTCGTCTGGCCCGACGACGGCCTCGGTGGTGTCGACGACCGCCGCCACTGGCACGGCACGTGCTGGAAGGCCCGCGACCACGGTCGCTTCGGCCGCTGACCCGCCCGGCGCCCGAGGTGACCCCGCGAGAACGACGACCTGTGCGGGTGGGCCGACGCGCGAACCCCGAGATCATGGGGAACCTGGCTCCCGCTGTGCACGACCGTGTCGTCGTACTCGTGCGTGGGTAGGGCGTCCGTCCACGGCGAAGGGGGCCGCACCGGCAATCCGGCGCGGCCCCCTCCTGCGGTGGGTCTCAGGCGTCCTGGAAGCGGTTGATCTGCTTCTCGAACTGCGCGCGCTTGTCCGGGTTGGAGACACCCAGACCCGCCTCGGGGGCCAGCGTGAGCACGCCGACCTTGCCCTGGTGCTTGTTGTGGTGCACGTCGAGCGTCGCCTGGCCGACCTCGTCGAGGGAGTAGGTGCGGCTCAGCGTCGGGTGGATCAGGCCGCGGCTGATGAGCTCGTTGGCCTCCCAGGACTCGCGGTAGTTGGCGAAGTGGCTGGAGATGATGCTCTTGAGGTTCATCCACAGGTAGCGGTTGTCGTACTCGTGCATGTAGCCCGAGGTCGACGCGCAGGTGACGATCTTGCCGCCCTTGCGCGCGACGTAGACCGAGGCACCGAAGGTCTCCCGGCCCGGGTGCTCGAAGACGATGTCCACGTCGTGGCCGCCGGTGAGCTCGCGGATCCTCTTGCCCAGGCGCTTCCACTCCTTGGGGTTCTGCTTGGTGCCGTCCTCGTTCCAGAACTGGTAGCCCTCCGCCCTGCGGTCGATGATCAGCTCGGCACCCATGGCGCGGCAGATCTCGGCCTTCTCCGGCGAGGAGACGACGCAGACCGGCTCGGCGCCGGCGGCCAGCGCCATCTGGACGGCGTAGGAACCCAGGCCACCGGAGGCGCCCCAGATGAGCACGCGGTCACCGAGCTTGAGCGAGGCGCCGTTCTTGGAGATCAGCTGGCGGTAGGCCGTGGAGTTGACCAGACCGGGAGATGCGGACTCCTCCCAGGTGAGGTGGTCGGCCTTGGGCATCAGCTGGTTGGCCTTGACGATGGCCAGCTCGGCGAGGCCACCGAAGTTGGTCTCGAAGCCCCAGATGCGCTGCTGCGGGTCCATCATCGTGTCGTCGTGGCCGTCGGCGTCCTCGAGCTCGACGGACAGGCAGTGCGCGACGACCTCCTGGCCGGGCTTCCACTTGGACACGTGCCCACCGGTGCGCAGCACGACGCCGGACAGGTCGGAGCCGACGATGTGGTACGGCAGGTCGTGGCGCTTGGAGTACTTGTTCAACTTCCCGTAGCGCTCGAGGAAGGAGAAGGTCGACACCGGCTCGAAGATCGAGGTCCACACGGTGTTGAAGTTGATCGCACTGGCCATGACGGCCACGAGCGCCTCGTCCGGGGCGAGCTCGGGGATCTCGACGTCGTCGATGTGCAGGGACGTGCGCGGGTCCTTGTCGCGGCTGGCCAGCCCCTCGAACATGTCGACGTCGGCCTTGTGGACGGTCGCGGCGCGGTAGGTCTGCGGGAGGGGGAGGTTGGCGTAGGTCTCCTCGCTCCGGTCACCGGAGAGGATCGCGTCGCGGATCTGGTCGATTGCCATGTGGGTGGGCTCCTCGGCCTCGTGGGGTCGGTCGGTCGGTTGCCGCCTGGGCGACAGTTGCTGCGTGCAACGTATGGGGGTCATGGCGCCGTTGGGGTGGTGTCATGACTGACTTCACACGCCGGATCGTGGGGCCGCCCCACACCCCGGGGCGAAGGGGGGAAAGGCCAGTGGGGGTCTCGACCGCGAACGTGCCCGGGCAGGTGCCGAATGTGCCGGGCAGATCCGGTCAGACCCGCATGTGCCTAGGCTCCTGCGGGTTGTGCGGGCTCCACGAGCTCCACGAGGATGCCGCGGGCGTCCTTGGGGTGGATGAAGTTCACCCGGGAATTGCTCGTCCCACGCTTGGGGGTGTCGTAGAGCAGCCGCAGGCCACGCTCGCGCAGGGTCGCGCAGACGGCGTCGATGTCCTCGACGCGGTAGGCGAGCTGCTGCATGCCCTGACCGTTGCGGTCGAGGAACTTCGCGATCGTCGACTCGGGGGACAGCGGCGCGAGCAGCTGGATGCATGACCCGGAGTCTCCGACGCGCATCATGGCCTCACGCACACCCTGCTCCTCGTTGGTCTCCTCGTGCGCGAGGTCCATGCCCAGGGAGTCCCGGTAGAAGGCGATCGCGTCGTCGAGGTCGGGAACGGCGACACCGACGTGGTCGATGGCGGTGAAGAGATCAGTCATACTGCGCAGCCTAAGGACGCGACTGCCGAAGGGGGAGACCATCGGCCTGTGAGGCCCACCACCGTCACCGGCCCTGCCCTCCCTTCGACGGCGTCGATAGACTTGGGGGCAGTACCCGCGGTGTCGCTCCGGTGCCGCGCACCCCACGAAGTTGGAGGCATCCACATGTCCGAGCGTCCCGTGTCCGTCATCGTCGCCGGGGCCCGCACCCCGATGGGCCGCATGAGCGGCTCCCTCAAGGGGTTCTCCGGCTCCGACCTCGGTGGCTTCGCCATCAAGGGGGCCCTGGAGAAGGCCGGCATCTCGGGCGAGCAGGTCGACTACGTGATCATGGGCCAGGTGCTGACCGCCGGCGAGGGCCAGATCCCCGCGCGTCAGGCCGCGATCAAGGGTGGCATCCCGAAGAACGTGCCCGCGCTGACCGTCAACAAGGTCTGCCTCTCCGGCATGGACGCGATCGCGCTGGCCGCCCAGCTGGTCCGCGCCGGCGAGTTCGACGTCGTCGTCGCCGGTGGCCAGGAGTCGATGACCAACGCCCCGCACCTGCTGCCCAAGAGCCGTGAGGGCATCAAGTACGGCGACACCAAGCTCAAGGACTCGATGGCCTACGACGGCCTGCACGACATCATCACCGACCAGGCGATGGGCTCGCTGACCGAGGCCAGGAACGCCGAGAACTCCGAGTTCTCCCGCGAGGAGCAGGACGCCTTCGCCGCCGCGAGCCACCAGAAGGCCGCCAAGGCGTGGTCCGAGGGCAAGTTCGCCGACGAGGTCGTCGCCGTCGAGGTTCCGCAGCGCAAGGGTGACCCTGTCGTCTTCGACACCGACGAGGGCGTGCGCGCCGACACCACCGCCGAGTCCCTGGGCAAGTTGCGTCCGGCGTTCGCCAAGGACGGCACCATCACCGCCGGCTCCGCCTCGCAGATCTCCGACGGCGCCGCGGCGGTCGTCGTCATGAGCAAGGCCAAGGCGCAGGAGCTCGGTCTGGACTACCTCGCCGAGATCGGCGCCCACGGCGTCGTCGCCGGCCCGGACTCCACGCTGCAGGCCCAGCCGGCCAACGCGATCGAGGCCGCGCTGAAGAAGGACGGCATCTCGGTGGGTGACCTCGACGTCGTCGAGATCAACGAGGCCTTCGCCGCCGTCGGCCTCTCCTCGACCAAGCAGCTGGGCCTGGACCCGGAGAAGGTCAACCCCAACGGCGGAGCCATCGCGATGGGCCACCCGCTGGGCATGTCCGGCGCGCGCATCACGCTCGCGCTGGCGCATGAGCTCAAGCGTCGCGGTGGCGGCACGGGTGCGGCCTCCCTCTGCGGCGGTGGCGGTCAGGGCGACGCCCTGATCGTGCGCGTGCCGAACGCCTGAGTGTGATCCGTAGCGTCGACGTCCCCGCCCTGGTCGAGCAGACCAGGGCGGGGACGCCGCGTGCCATCGGGCGGCTGATCTCGCTGGTCGACGACCAGCACCCAGCGCTGCGGGAGGCGATGGCTGCTCTCGCGCCGCACACGGGTGGGGCACACGTGATCGGTCTGACCGGCTCGCCGGGTGTCGGCAAGTCGACGACGACCAATGCCCTGGTCGGGGTCTTCCGAGCGGCCGGCAAGAGCGTTGCCGTGCTCGCGGTGGACCCGTCGTCCCCCTTCTCCGGCGGGGCACTCCTCGGTGACCGCATCAGGATGAGCGAGGCGGCCACCGACCCGGGCGTCTACATCCGCTCGCTCGCCGCGCGCGGGCACCTCGGTGGCATCTCGCTCGCCACACCGCAGGCGATTCGCGTCCTCGACGCGGCCGGCTTCGACGTCGTCATCGTCGAGACGGTCGGCGTCGGCCAGTCCGAGGTCGCGGTCGCCGGCTCCGCCGACACGACGCTCGTCCTGCTCGCTCCCGGGATGGGCGACGGGATCCAGGCCGCCAAGGCCGGCATCCTCGAGATCGGGGACGTCTTCGTCGTCAACAAGGCCGACCGCGAGGGGGCCGACTCGACCGTCCGTGACCTGCGGCACATGATCAGGATGGGGGAGGGGAGCGCACCCGGCGGTTGGCGCCGCCCGGTCGTGCGCGCGTCCGCGGTCGACGGCACCGGTATCGGCGACATCGCCGTGTCCGTCGGTGACCATCTCGACTGGCTGGCGTCCAGCGGTGAGCTGCGCCGTCGCCGCACTGCGCGTGCCCGCGACGAGGTCTCCGCTCTCGCCGTCGCCGAGCTGCGCTCGCGGATGGGGGACCTCGGGGCGGGCGGAACGCTCGATCAACTCGCCGCCGATGTCGTCGACGGCGGCAGGGACCCCTTCGCCGCGGCTGACGTCCTGCTCGAGTCCGTCGCCGGCTGACCGTCAGGACACCAGGTGCAGGGTCCGTTGGAGGCGCTCTAGCAGCTCGCGGCGCGTCTGCGCCCCGCTGCGCTGCCGGATCCGGGCCATGTGGTGCTCGACCGTGCGCGGGGAGAGGTAGAGCTCCTCGCCCACTTCGCGGTAGGTCTTGCCGTCGAGCACGAGCCGGACGACCTCCACCTCCCGCTCCGAGAGCAGGATCGAGCCGGGCACGGATTCACCGGCGGGGGGCTCACTGCGGTCCTCGTCCGGGTCGCGCAGGGACCGGGCCAGCTCGCGAAGGGAGGCCGTCTGCCGTGGATCGTCGCACCGGGCGGCGGCGTGGGCCGCCAGCCGGGCGCCGTCCCAGGCCTGGCCGACCTGGGCCAGCCCGGTGACGGCTGCGCGGACCTCGGCTGCGTCGAAGTCACGGGCCAGCACGTGCATCCATGCCTTCCCGGCACGGGCCAGACGGGCGGCGAAGGGGTGGTGCTCCGCTGCGTGGAGCAGTGCGGTGGCGTGAGGCGCGATGGCAGAGGGCTGGTTGGCCAGGATGGCGGCCTGCACGCTGGACCAGTTCAGCGGCGTGCTCCACAGCGGCGGTGAACCGAGGTTCTCCAGGAGCTGGTGCGCTCGGTCGAGGTCGGCCGTCAGCGCCTCCGTCTGGCGCAAGCGGACGGCAGCGATGTTCAGCTCGCCGAGCGCGAGGAGCGAGAAGAGGTCGGGTTCGACCCGGTCGAGGCACTGGGTCGCGTCCGTCCACGCCTGCACGGCCGCGGCCTCGTCGGTGGTGCGCCGGGCGATACCCGACCTGAGTCCGGCGAGGACGAGGCGATTGCGCAGCTGGCTGTCGTGCAGACCGGCGGCCGCCCGGTCGGCGTGGCTCCGCGCGCCCGACAGGTCCCCCTGCCACAGCGAGGCCCATCCCAGCAGCAGCTCACGCTGGATGATGTGCGGACGCAGCGATGGCCGCGCGCGCTCGGCCACGGCCCGGGCGGTCGTGGAGTCGCCCACGTGCAGGGCAGCCCACCCGGCGAGGAGGGAGACCGGGTAGGGACTCAGCGCGGAGGGTGCCGGGGGCAGCAGGTGGGCGGCTTTGACCAGCTGGCCGACGGCCTCTGCGGTGGCCCCGGTCAGGGACGTCTGCAGCCCGTGCCGGGCGGTCTCGGCGGCCACCCTGCCCAACGTCGGTGCCCCCGCGGTGGGGGCGGTCGCCGCAACCGTGTCCGTCGACTCATCATCCTGCGATGGATCCCCCGCGGCCTCCCGGGTGGCGAGAAGATCGACGGCGGGGACGGTGCCGAGGGCACCACTCGCCCACAGCGCCAACGCACGCGCCTGGGATACCAGCCCACGCTCGACGTGCGCCACGATCGCCGTGGAGACGACGCGGTCGAGGTCGACGTCGTGGCCGGAGGCGAGCACGAGGTCGCAGATGTGGGCTGCAGCGGCCACGTCCCCGATGCGAAGCAGGGCTTCGGCCCGACGCGGCGCAAGGTCCGAGAGGGAGGCCCCGGATGCCTCCGAGCGGTCGTACCACGCGAGGGCATTCTCCGGTGCGGAGTGCAGCGCACTGTCCCCGAGATCGCCGGTGATGTCGGCCAGGCGCTCGCAGCGTGCCCCACCTGCGAACAGCTCCTCGATGACGGCGGCGTGCGGGGTGGGGTCGCTGATGCCCTCGACGACGGCGTGCCCGATGCGCATGATCCGGTGGACCGGCATGCCGCGACGCACCGTGTGCCGCACCAGCGGGAGCAGCTCGCCGTCCGGCCCGAGGAGGGCGTGCTGGTCGAGTTCCTCAACGACCCGGTCGCGGCGGTCGGTCTCGGCGAGGGAGGGCGCCAAGGGCGCCCTGTGCACCATGAAGCCGATCGCGAGCTCGTCCACGAGCGTGCGTGCCGTGGGACCCAGGGTCGCCATCTGGCGGTCGAGCGCGTGTTCCCACAGCCCGGGATCGAGCACCGATGGGGGCTCGGCGGGGGAGCGTCGCAAGGATGTGAAGTGCCGGATGAATGCCGGGTGCCCGCCGGTCGCCTCGGCCAGTGTCCGGACCAGCTCGCCCGTGGGTGCGACGTCGTGGCAGTGCTCGAGGTACTCGGCCACGTCCTGCTCCGACCACGGACGCAACCGCAGGGTCGAGCACGAGGCGAGGAGGTCGTGCGGGACCACCGGCGCGGCTGCGGTCCACGGCACCAGGACCAGGCGAGCGCCGCGGCCGGCGAGGTGGCGCACCCGCTCGTGCACGTCCTCCCCGGCGAGATCCTCACCCTCGAGCACGAGGACGTCCTGTGTCTCGGCGGCGTCGGTCATGCGCGCTGCCAGCATCCGGGCGACCACAGGCTGCCCGTCGCCGGTCCGGCCCAGCACGACGGCGTGCGGGGCGGGGTCGTCGAGCACGGTGTCGATGTCGTCGATGACCGAGGGCGGGAGCCAGTCGCCGGCGTTGGCGCGGGTCATGACTGTCCGGGCGCCGCCGAGGTCGTCTGCTCGGACGTGGCTGGTGGTGCCGGCGTGGTGGTGGATGCGGAGCTCGTGACGCTCGGTTCGCTGCTCGGTGTGGTGCTGGTGCTCGGCTCCGGGGCCGGGGTCGGCGTCGGGGTCGGGGTCGGCGTCGGAGCGGGGGTGGTGCTCGGCCGTGGGGAGGAGGGCGTGGGCCCGGGCGCGCTCGTGGATGGTGACGACGTGCCGCCGGCCGGCTTGCCGGACGTGGAACTCGGGGCGTGGGATGACGTGGGCGTCCGCCCGGTGGACGAACTCGAGGGCTTCGAGGACGTGTTCGACGTCGTGCCCTTGCTCGACGAGCGCGGAGAGGCCTTGTCGGACCCGGTGTCGCCGGCAGCCGTGCTCTTGGTGGCCGTGTCCTTGTCCTTCTTCTTCTCGTCGCCGCCCTTCTTCTTCTTCCCGTTCTCGGACTCGTCGCGGTCATCGGGGTCCGTGCCCTTGTCGGACCCCTTCTTGTCCTTCGGGCCGTGGGTGGAGGTCGGCGAAGGGCCGGTCGTGTCGTCGCCGGTGCTGTCGTCGCGGCGATCGGCGCTCTCGCCGGCGCCATTGGTCGCAGCAGAGCTGCCGGCGTCAGCATCTGCCTCGTCCGAGTCACCCCACGGCAGGGCGGGGAGAATGGCAGCGTCGGCCAAGCTGTCCAGCACATCATCGGAGGTGGAGTCGGACGAGGACGAGTCCTGCGGCACGACGCCGTCGACGAGGGAGAGCAGGGTGGCCTCTCCGGCATCGGTCATCGACATCGCGACCGCTGCCACGGGGGCGGCGAGAGCGAGCGAGGCCGCGACCAGGACGGCAGTGCGTCGGCGGTGTCCCCGATGACCGACCGATGGCAGGGGTGCGATCGGTAGCAACTGTGTCTCCTGGGCGTCGTCCTCGTCCGCGGCCACGGGATCGGCGTCCACGGGCTCGGCGGCGAGGCCCGACTCCATCACGGCTGCACCTGCCTCGGCGTACCGCCGGAGGGCTTCACTGTCGGTGACGTGCGCGACGGACATGCCCAAGGCGCCGGACACGGCCTCGACGACCATCGGCAGGGAGGTGAGGGAGCCTGTGACAAGCACCGTGGAAGGACGGGCCCCGACCGGGTCGATGACGTCGTCCACCAGCTGGTCGACGACGTCGGTGACGGTACCGCCCGCCAGCAGCTCGAGATCTGCGCGGACGAGCCGGACGGGATCCCTGCCGGGCAGCTCCACCTCCGTCGCGGTCCGTCGGGCGAGATCCGCGCGTGCGCTTGTGCACGCGGCGCGGACGGCGACGGCGTCGAGCGTCTCCTGCGCCGGCGCCGGCGTCGACGGTGATCGATGGTCGATGAACTCAGCCAACGCGTCATCGATGTCGTTGCCGCCCCAGTCGGAGCAGCTCGTGCGATCCACCTGCCAGCCGTCCTCCCCGTGGGTGAAGACGTCGGCCCGGAAGGACTCGTCCCCGGCTGTGAGCACGAGGACGGATCCGGTCAGCTCCTCGCGGGTGCCCGGATCGATGAGTCCGAGACCGGCATCGACCATGGTCACCGACTGGTCGGTGAGCTCGACGAGCGCGTCGCGGAGCGCGGCTCGGCGGTGAGCACGCCACTCGTCCGGGACGACCAGGACGAGGTGCTCAGCAGGAGTATCGGCCACGGCTGCGGCCGCATCGGCGATGACGGCGGCCACGAGAGCCTCGGCCGGCCAGGACCGAGATCCCACCCGGATCGGGACGGGGTCACCCACCCGAGCGAGGAGGCCGTCGACCAGCGGGCCGTGCCCTCCCGGGGCGCTGACCGTGACCGGGGTGCCGGATTCGTCAACGACCGCCAGCGGTCTGCGGAGCATGTGGCTGGCTGGTTGTGTGGTTCCGTCGGAGGAGTGCGTCATGTGAATGACGCCCACCTCCGCCGCACCGATGGTCACGACGACCTGATCCCCCGACAACACATTTCCCCCTCGTTCAACCGGTGTGCCAGATCGGGGCCCCCCACGACTGGCACGTATCCACAGCATAGGCACGATTCCGGTGTTACCGGAGAGTAATCCTTGCTTTTCCCTGACTACCTAATGACTACCTAATGATCCCCTACTGAAAGTACCCAACCCCCTAAGGCCCCGTCGCGGAGATCCCCCTTCGCCGCCGGACCCGAAGGGGGTCCGGACCGGGTCTCCCCGACACCACCGTCTCCCTAGGTTGATCAGTGGCGTCACCAGGGCGCCGAGCACGGAATCAACTCAGGGGGAAGGAACCCGTCATGGCCGTCTCGACCAGCGATCTGCTCGACTTCATTCTCAACCTGCTCCGCGACCCGCAGGCCGCAGCAGACTTCAACGACGACCCGCAGGCCGCTCTCGAGAGCGCCGGCCTCGGTGACCTCTCGTGCGATGACGTCGACGCGGTCATGCCCGTCGTCATCGACTACGCACCGGTGAACACGACCACCACCACCAACGCCTCCAGCTTCGACCGTCAGTTCGACACCGGTGCGCACGTCAGCGCCCCGGGCGGTGACTCCTGGACCCAGGCCAACTCGGACAACGACGGTGGGGGCTGGCACGGCGGTGGCGGTCACGGCGGTGGCGGTCACGATGGTGGCGGTCACGGCGGCGGCGGTCACGGCGGCGGCGGTCACGATGGTGGCGGTCACCACGGCGGCGGCGGTCACGGCGGTGGCGGTCACCACGGCGGCGGCGGCCATGACATGGACGACCACGGTCACGCCGTGCAGCAGCTGCACCACGTGGTCAACAACTACAGCTACACCAGCACCGTCGACGACCGCGACACCACCCTCGACCAGTCCGTGAACCAGAACATCTGGGCCAACGGCGACGTCAGCCAGGTGTTCGACAACGACGCGATCATCGCCTCCGGTGACGGTTCCGTCGCGGCCGGCGACGACGCCATGATCGACAACTCGGTCAACGACTCGAACAACGACAACTCGGACAACTCCATCAACGGGTCGTACAACGACATGTCCGACAACTCGGACAACTCGGTCAACGACTCGTACAACTCGGACTCGTACAACGACAACTCCGACAACTCGGACAACTCCGACAACTCCGACAACTCGGACAACTCGGACAACTCGGACAACTCGGACAACTCGATCAACGTCAATGACTCGTTCAACGACAACTCGGACAACTCCGACAACTCCGACAACTCGGACAACTCGGACAACTCCGACAACTCCACCAACGACTCGTACAACGACAACGACGGCATCGACAACGACGGTGGTGACAACGACGGCCTGGACATCGACAACAGCGGTAACAGCGACGACAACTCCACCAACGACTCGTACAACGACAGCTCCGACAACTCCGTGTCGGACGATGACGGCATCGACAACGACGGTGGCGACAACGACGGCCTGGACATCGACAACAGCGGTAACACCGACGACAACTCGGACAACTCCGTCAACGACTCGCTGAACGACAACTTCAGCGACAACTTCAGCGACAACTTCAGCGACAACGAGGACAACTCGGACAACTCGGACAACTCGGTGAACGACTCGTTGAACGACAACTTCAGCGACAACTTCAGCGACAACGAGGACAACTCGGACAACTCGGACAACTCGGTGAACGAATCGTTGAACGACAACTTCAGCGACAACTTCAGCGACAACTTCAGCGACAACGACAACGACGTCGTCGACGTCGGCTGACCCGACTGCTCGTCCCCGACGAGCGGACAGCCCGGACCGATCCGACCATCTGGTCGGGTCGGTCCGGGCCATTTCGGGAGCTCCGCAGGTGTGGGACAGTGGAGTCAGTCGGTGCCGACGCCGGCGAACACGTCATGGGGATGGATGCGCTGGGGGAGGGCGGATGGAACCTGGATCGATGATCGAGCGGGCGAGCGAGCTGGTCGCCGCGGTTGATCGGGAGGACCTGCAACGCAGGCTGGTCGGTGCACGCGAGCGATTCGACGACCCGACCACACGGGTCCTCGTCGTGGGCGAGTTCAAGCAGGGCAAAAGCGCTCTGGTCAATGCCTTGGTCAATGCCCCGGTGTGCCAGGTGGGTGACGATGTCGCGACTGCTGTTCCCACCGTGGTGTCCTGGTCACAGTCACCGACGGCAACTCTCGTCGAGGCCGACGAGCAGCTCGATGACGAGGGTGACGTCCCGCTGCGGCCGACCCGTCGCGAGGTCCCGCTGGAGCGGTTCGACGAGGAGATCCGACTGGCCACCCGCACCGAGCGACGTCAACGACTCCTCCACGCAGAGGCGGGGCTGCCGCGCGAGATCCTGACCGGGGGACTGACCCTCGTCGACACCCCGGGCGTCGGCGGTCTGCGCACCAGCCATGCTGCGGCCACCGTCGGCGCGCTGCCCTCGGCCGACGCGGTGCTCTTCGTCTCCGACGCCTCCGCCGAGCTGTCGGCGGCAGAACTGCGGTTCCTGCGCGACGTCGTCGACGCCTGCCCACACGTCACCTGCGTGATGACGAAGACCGACATCGCCCCCGAGTGGCAGCGACTGGCGGACATCAACCGCGGCCATCTGCGGGACGCCGGCATAGCCGCCACCGTGGTACCCGTCTCCTCCGTCCTGCGGGACGCGGCCACGCGCTCACAGGACGTCGCGCTGAACCAGGAGTCCGGTTTCCCCGAGCTGGTGAGGCTGCTGCGGCAGGGCATCCTCGCCCGTACGAGGGACCTTGCCCGACAGACACTGACCCAGGATGTGCGGCTGGTCAGTCGGCACCTGAGGCTCGCGGTGGAGTCCGAGCTGGACGCCCTGCAGAACCCGGAGGAGCTGCCCGCCCGCATCGCCGACCTGGAACGCGCCAAGGCGCAGGCGGACTCCCTGCGCAATCGTGGCTCCCGCTGGCAGGTCACTCTCGGGGACGGGATGGCCGATCTCATGTCCGACCTGGAGCACGACCTGAAGGACCGTCTGCGGGGGGTCGTCCATGACGCCGAGGACAGCATCGACAGCGGAGACCCGGGCAAGGACTGGGAGGCCTTCTCGCAGTGGCTGGATGAGCAGGTGGGCGACGCCCTCGCCGAGACCTTCCGGTGGACCGAGGACAACACCCAGTGGATCACCACTCAGGTGGCGCAGCACTTCGCCGACGACGCGGCGTCGTCCGTGCCGCGCATGGCGGTCGGGAGCACGTCGGGACTCACCGATCGGGCCAGGCCCCTCGTCGAGATCGACCCGGGGGTGCTCAACGTCGGGCAGAAGGTCCTCATCGGGATGAGGGGTTCCTACGGAGGAGTGCTGATGTTCGGGCTGCTCACCGGGCTCGCGGGCTTCGCGCTGGTCAACCCGATCTCCATCAGCGCGGGCCTCCTGCTCGGTACCAAGGCCTACTCCGACGATCGGACCAACCGGCTCAAGCGTCGGCAGAACGACGCGAAGATGGCCGTGCGCCGCTACATCGACGACGTGACCTTCCAGGTGACCAAACAGCTGAAGGACCGGCTGCGGCTGGTGCACCGCACGCTGCGTGACCACTTCACCGAGGTGGCCGGGGACCTGCAGCGCTCGTCCGTCGACGCGCTGCGGCAGGCCAACGCGGCGGCCAAGGCCTCGGATGCGGAGCGGGCCGAACGCATCCGGTTCCTGAAGAAGCACCGGAGCAGGGTCGTCGAGCTCGAGGAGGCGCTCGGCACCGCCCGGCCGGAGGCGCAGCGGGCGGTCGCATCATGACGTGGGGCGCCCAGGGCTCGCAGGACCGGGCACGACGGCTGCTGGTGGAGGCGATCGCGGCCTACGAGGGGTGCGAAGCGGACCAGCAGGTCCTGCGAGCTCACCTGACGCGGTTGGACGAACCCCTGCGGATCGCTCTCGCAGGAAAGGTCAAGGCCGGCAAGTCCACCCTGATCAACGCCCTGATCGGCGAAGAGGTCGCACCCACCGACGCAGGTGAGTGCACCATGGTCACGACGTGGTATCGCCACGGCCCGGCACCGCGATCCCGTCTGGTCCGGGCCGACGGGGAGTGCCTGGACCTACCGCTCACCCGACGTCACGGCCGTCTGCAGCACACGCTCCTGGGGCTGACTCCCCAGGAGGTCGCCCGCATCGAGGTCGAGTGGCCGTCACCGATGCTGGAGCAGGTCACGCTCGTCGACACCCCGGGGATCGGCTCGCTGACCGCCGAGGCCTCCCGGCACACCACGGACCTGCTCTCCGCGGAGGCGACGGGGCGCCCCGTGGACGCCGTCATCTACCTCTTCAAGAGCCGCCACGCAGATGACCTCACCATGCTGCAGGAGTTGCGTGGCGGCGCCGTCACCGACGCCGCCCACGCCGTTGCGACCACCGTCGGAGTGCTCTCGCGTGCGGATGAGATCGGAGGTGGGCGCCTCGACAGCCTCATCTCCGCCAAGGACGTCGCGACGAGGCACGCCGAGGATCCCCGGATGCGGGCCCTGTGCTCGGACGTCCTGCCCGTGGCGGGGCTTCTTGCGCAGGGTGGACGCACTCTGCGGCAGGACGACTTCGAGATCCTCGCCGCGCTCGCGCGGATGGAGCGTGCGGACCGGGAGGCGGTGCTCGTCTCCGTGGGGCGGTTCCAGGACGCGGACGCGGTCGGTGGCACGCTGCAGTCCCGCACCGCGCTCGTCGCTCGGCTCGGGCTCTTCGGGGTCCGACTGGGCACGGTGCTCGTCCGCCAGGGCATCAGCCGGCCGGGCGAGCTGGCCGACGAGCTCGCCCGGCGCAGTGGGTTGGGGATGGTGGAGCGCGTCATCTCCACCCAGTTCGCGCCGCGTGCCGCAGCACTGACCAGCCTGGGCGCCGTCTCGGCACTGGAGCATCTGCTGCGTGTGCACCCCGTGCCGGAGGCGGAATCACTGCTCACCCAGTGCGAGGCGATCAGGGTGGGGGAGTACGCACCCCAGGAGATGCGTCTGCTCGCGGACGTGCGTCAGGCTGCGGTGCCGGGGCTGGACCAACGTCGTGCTGCGGCCGCGCTCCGGTTGCTCGGCGACCAGGGCGTGCAGCCCTGGCGGCGGCTGGGCCTGCGGGAGACGGCGAGCGCCGACGACGTCGCGCGGGCTGCCCGCGAGTCCTTGGCCGAGTGGCGGGCGCTCGCGGGCGACTGCCTGGCCACCCAGTCCACCCGGCGCGCGGCCAGGGTGCTGGCCCGCGTGTGCGAGGAACTCCTGGACTGCCTACCCGTCCTCAGTCCTTCCAGTGGGACCCCGGCAGCCACATGAGGACGGCGCCGACGGCGCCGAGCACGGCCTGCAGGACGAGCAGGCCCGTGGTGACCCAGCCCTCCCACTGCCAGGCGGTCAGGATCGGCACCGCGATGGGTGTGACGATGACCTGGAGGAGTGCCAGCACGGTCAACGAGATGCGGGTGGGCAGCCCACCGTGGGCGAGTCGTATCGCCAGGAGGATCGTGAGCGTGAGCAGCACGACGAGCACCGCGAAGGTGGCGATGATCAGGAGCCGGACCGCCTGTTCCCCGTCGGCCTCGCCGACGTCGGGGCCCAGGACTGCGGCGAGCTCATCGTGGCGCTCGTCGCGCCACAGGGCCGCCGTCACCAGGGCGAGGACGCCACTGAGGTAGCCGGCCTTCCACACGGAAAGGGCGCGAGTCAGGCCGGGCGGTCGCCGCTGGGCATCGATGGGTGAGGAGTCCCGGATCCGCGTCGGCGGTCGCTGTGGTCGGTCCTCGAAGTCGTCATCCGTCCCGCTCCCCCTGGTCATGTCAGCAGGTTATGCGCCCCGAGCCCATCGTGGAAGGGCGCTGGCCGGCCAAATGGCGCCACCGGTCCTCGTGACCGGGCACCTCGAGGGCCATCTACGCTGGAACTGCCATGACTGACCACACCCCGCCCGCCGTGATCGGTGGTCGCTACGAGACCGTGCGACCGATCGGACGCGGCGGCATGGGAGTCGTGTGGCTCGCGCGGGACGCCGTGCTCGGCCGCGCGGTCGCCGCCAAGCAGATCGGGGACTTCCCCGGGGAGAGCGCGGGCGAGACCCACCGCGCGATGCGTGAGGCCCGTGCCGCGGCAGCGCTCAACCATCCCAATGTCGTCGCCGTCTACGACGTCGTCGAGCACGAGGGGAGTCCGTGGCTGGTGATGGAGTACGTCGCCGGGCCGACGCTCGCCACGGCCATCCGGCAGCGTGGTCCGATGACGGCGAAGGGGGCGGCGGACCTGGGCGCGCAGCTCGCCGGGGCTCTCGACTCCGCTCACCGGGCGGGGATCGTGCACCGGGACATCAAGCCCGCCAACGTCCTCATCGGCGGTGGTCTGCCCAAGCTCGGCGATTTCGGCATCGCCCGTGCCGGCACCGATGAGCAGACGACCGGGAGCGGCCAGGTCACCGGCACCCCGAACTACATGGCCCCCGAGGTCGCGGTCGGCAGGCCCCACGGCGAGGCCGCCGACGTGTGGGCGCTGGGTGCGACGATCTACTTCGCGGTGGAGGGTCAGGACGCCCACGAGAACCAGGCCACCGCGCTCGCCACCCTGGAGGGCGTCGCCTCCCGTGCGCCGGGGCGCCCCGAGCGCGCCGGCCCACTCGAGCCCGTCCTCGCCGACATGCTCGCCCGCGACCCCGCTCGTCGCCCGACGATGCGGCAGGCCCGGCGTCGCCTGGAGACCATCGCTGCTGGTGGAACCGACGTGCCCGCAACCGCGCGGACGAGCGCTGGTGCGCCACCCACGGGCTCGACCACCGCTCACCGTCCCGCCGCGTCCGGCGCAGCACCGGCCGCCGGGAGGGCGAAGGGGGGCCGCGCCCGCCTGCTGTGGTTGCTGCTCGGCATCATCGCGGTGGCGGTGATCATCGGGGCGATCGTTCTCGCCACCCGGGGCGGTGTGGTCGGGGATCCCTCGGGCGCAGCGCCGACGCAGCAGGAGCAGGCCCCGACACCGTCCAGCGACTGACGACCACGACACCAGGAGGACCCATGTTGCTCGCCTTCTCCATCGCCCCCGCCGGCCCCGGCGACGACGATTCGTACGCCCCGGCGGTCGCGGCCGCCCTGCAGGTGGTGCGCGGCAGTGGCCTGCCCCACGACCTCGGCTCGATGTTCACCACCATCGAGGGGGAGTGGGACGAGGTCATGCCCGTGATCAAGCAGTGCGTCGACGCCATGGGGCCCTACGGGGACCGCGTCTCACTGGTGATGAAGGCTGACATCCGGGCCGGACGCACCGGCCAGCTCACCGCGAAGGTCGACCGGGTCGAGGGCCTCCTGCGGGAGTGACCGCGTCGTGACCAATTTGTGACCTCGATGGAACTTTGTCATCGTGGATCGTCCGCCGCGCGTGGCGGGCACTCCTGACCCTCCACACGAAAGCAGCGACATGAGTGCGCTCATCCTGCGCATCGCCGGGACGATCGTGGCCCTGATCGGCCTCGTCGGCGTCCTCGTCGGCGGTTGGTTCCTCAGCGCCCTGGGGACCTCCGGTACCGCGACCTTCACCGGTCAGCCGGACCAACGCGTCGTCGTCCTCGCTCCCGACGTCCTCAACCGGCTCGACTCCCCGATCGAGGTCACCGCGACCGGCACGGGCGACGTCTGGGCCGGGACCGCGCGCCCGTCCGACGTCGAGGCCCTCCTGGGTGACGGCCCCCGGACCGTGGCCACCGGCGTCGACGTCTCCGAGTGGGCCCTGACCTCCACCGACGTCGGTGAGGGGGATGCGATGGACGTGCGCGGCCTCGACATCTGGCAGTCCTCCACGAACGAGGAGGGGACGGTCACCACGACGATCGAGCAGGACGACGCCCCGCAGACGCTCGTCATCACCGCCCCCGAGGGCGAGGAGGTCCAGCAGGTCGAGTACCGGGTCAGCGACGACCGGTGGAGCACGATCGCGATCGTCGTTCTCGTCGTCGGGCTCGTCCTGCTGCTCCTGGGCATCGCCCTGGTCCTCGGCCCCCGCCGGCTGCGCGCCCGTCGTGACCGACCGGCCGCCCGCACCCGCGAGGAGGTCGGAGCATGAGCCGACGCACCCCCTTCGTCGCCCTCGCCGTGTCCCTGCCGCTCGCCCTGGCCGGATGCGGCGCCGGTCCCGCAGTCGTCGGCATGCACGCCGCCCCGACCGAGAGCTCCGACGGCGCCTCGATCACCCCGGAGAGGGCGACCGATGTGGCCGCCAGCGTGCTCGAGGAGGCCGCGACCGTGCGAGAGGACGGTGGCAAGGCGTCGCCGGAGGAGCGCGCGGCGGTCTTCTCCGGGCCGGCCCTGCGCGCGGCCGGCGCCGCGGCCGAGAGCAAGGACGAGCAGAACCACGCCGGTGGTGGCGCCGAGGACCTCCAGGTGCTCGGTGTCAGCCGCGGGACCGACTGGCCCCGCGCCGTACTCGCGACCTCGCAGGACGAGGGCACCCAGTTCCTCCACGTCCTCGTCGCCGCGGCGGCCGACCAGCCGTACCGGCTCTTCGCGGACGTGCCGATGGCGGCCGGGGCGAGCGTCCCGGCACTGGCACCCGTCGACGAGGGCTCCTCGGTGACCATCGCCAAGGATCCCGGCACGGACGTGACCACAGCGGTCCGGTCCTGGTCCGAGGGCGTCACCTACCAGCCGCCGAAGAAGGCTCCGGAGGGCGTCTCCTTCGACGACGCGTTCTCCACCGCACTGCAGAAGAACGCCAAGGACAAGGACAAGGACCTCGGCGACCTGGGCAGCTACCGCCAGAAGCAGTCGACGGTCGACGCGGCCTCAGCCAGCTTCGAGCTCGCCGCCGGTGGGCGCCTGACCTTCGTCCCGATGACGCGCACCGACACGATCACCGCGAGCGACAAGCTCAAGGTGCTCAAGATCGAGGACCCCGCGATCCGTCGCGTCCTCGACACCGACAAGGTCAAGAAGAAGCTGTCCATCGAGCACGCCGAGACCCTCGCGATGGTCACTCCGGCGACGGGGGACGCCACCGTCGTCGGCGTCAGCGACGTGCTGGAGTCGGCCACGGGCGAGTAGACCGGCCCCGGTTTGTCCTTCGCACGCACGCGTGGGGAATGATGGGGGCATGACTGACCCGACCCGCGCCATCCGTGGAGCCGTCGACCTCTCCGGCCTCGGCGGTCCAGCCCGATCCGACGCCGCACCTGCAGCCGGGACGCCGGCCGGCTCTCCCGACCGAGCCGGAGGCGCCACCTCCCCGGGCGGTAGCGCCGACGGCCTGCTGATCGAGGCCGACGACGCCTCCTTCAACCAGGTGGTCTCCCGCACCGCCGCCGTGCCGGCCCTGGCGATCGTCTGGTCCTCGCAGCACCCGCAGAGTCGCACCCTCGTCGACGACGCCGTCGACATCGCCCGCTCGCTCGATGGTCGGCTGCAGGTCGTCGCGATCGACCTCGTCAACAGCCCCGGAGTGGCCCAGGCGCTCCAGGCCCAGGAGGTCCCGGTCGCCCTCGGCCTCGTCTCCGGGCAGCCGGTGCCGCTCTTCAGCGGACTCGTCGACAAGGAGCAGTTCCGTCAGGTGGTCGACCAGCTGCTCCAGCTCGCCGTGCAGCACGGCGTGACCGGGCGGGTCGAGGCCGGCGGCGCCGCGCCCGAGGAAGGGCAGGAGGAGCTGCCGCCGCTGCACCAGGAGGCCTTCGATGCCATCGAGCGCGATGACCTCGATGCCGCGACTGCTGCCTACGAGAAGGCCCTCGCGGAGAACCCCAAGGACACCGAGGCCGAGCTCGGTCTCGCCCAGGTCGCCCTGATGAGGCGCACCCGCGGCGTTGACCTGCAGGCTGCCCGCGCCGCTGCCGCGCAGGACCCGAAGGACATCGACGCCGCTCTCGTCGTCGCCGACATGGACGTCCTCGGCGGGCACGTCGAGGACGCCTTCGTCCGACTCATCGACCTCGTGCGCGTCACTGCGGGCGAGGAGCGCGACCGGGTGAAGGACCATCTGCTCGATCTCTTCGCCGTCGTCGGCAACCAGGACGAGCGGGTGCGCAAGGGCCGCACGACGTTGATGAGCGCGTTGTTCTGAGTCCTGTTGTCGCACGTGGCGGCCGGGTCCGCGGACGACGGACCGGGTCGGCCCCTGGCGCGAAGCCCGCACGGCTCTCCCGTCATGGCGCCTCGTCCTCAGGTGCGGGCTTCGGCCTGAGTCGGGCTCGATCCCGATCCGTCGACCGCTCCGGTCCGTGGCTCCCGTGCCGGGACGAGGTAGATCGCGCTGAGACGGGCGACGTTCAGCTCGACCGAGAAGGGCTGGTCGTGCCAGGGGCGCTCCTGGGCCACGAGGTCGGTGCCGGCCCGGCTCGGTGAGTTCGCCGCGTCGAAGCCGCTGGTGTCGAGGTCGACGCGCCAGGCCCCTCCTCGGGGGAGGCCGATGCGCAGGTCACGGTCGGTGCCACCGAAGTTGACGACGACAACGACGACATCGCTCGTGCCCGCCGTGCCGGCACCGCCCTCGGCCGAGCGGACGAACGAGACGGTGTTGCCCGCGGCGTCGTCCGCGTCCAGCCAGCGGAAACCCTCCGGGCGGTCGTCCCGTGCCCACATCGCGGGGTGGCGGGCGGCGAAGGAGTTCAGCTCGCGCACCAGCTCCTGCACCCGACGGTGGGCGGGGTGGTCGAGCAGGTGCCAGTCGAGGGAGCGGCCGTCCGCCCACTCGGACGTCTGCGCGAACTCGGTGCCCATGAAGACCAGGTGCTTGCCGGGGAAGGCCCACTGGTAGGCGTAGAAGCTGCGCAGGGTCGCGAGGCGGTCCGCGTCGTCCCCGGGGATCTTGTACGGCATCGAGCCCTTGCCGTGGACGACCTCGTCGTGGCTGATCGGGAGCAGGTAGTGCTCTGCGTAGGCGTACATCATCGCGAAGGTCAGCAGCGTGTGGTGGTGTGCCCGGTTGATCGGGTCCTCGCCCAGGTAGCGCAGGGCGTCGTTCATCCACCCCATGTTCCACTTCAGGCCGAAGCCGAGCCCCCCTTCGTCCGTCCGGCGGGTCACGCCCGGCCAGGCGGTCGACTCCTCGGCCACGGTGATGATGCCGGGCGAGCGGCGGTAGGCGGTGGCGTTGATCTCCTGCAGGAGGGCGATCGCCTCGAGGTTCTCGCGGCCGCCGTGGATGTTGGGGATCCACTCGCCGTCGTTGCGTGAGTAGTCGAGGTAGAGCATCGAGGCGACCCCGTCCACGCGCAGCCCGTCGACGTGGAACTCCTCGAGCCAGTACAGCGCGTTCGCGACGAGGAAGTTGCGCACCTCGGGCCTGCCGAAGTCGAAGACGTAGCTGCCCCAGTCCGGCTGCCACCCGCGCCGCGGATCCGGGTGCTCGTAGAGCGGGAGCCCGTCGAAGCGCACCAGCGCCCACTCGTCGGTCGCGAAGTGCCCGGGGACCCAGTCCAGGATCACCCCGATGTCGGCGCCGTGCAGGGCGTCGACGAGGTGGCGGAAGTCGTCGGGTGAACCGAAACGCGAGTTCGGCGCGAAGTAGCTGGTCACGTGGTAGCCCCACGAGGGCGGGTAGGGGTGGTCCATCACCGGCATCAGCTCGACGTGGGTGAAGCCCTGCTCGCGCACGTACGCGACGAGCTCCCTCGCCAGCTGCCGGTAGTCGAGCCCGCGCCGCCACGAACCCAGGTGCACCTCGTAGACGCTCATCCGTGCCGTGTGCGGGTCGCGCGCGGCCCGTGCGGCGAGCCAGTTCGCGTCGTCCCACTCGTAGGTCGAGGAGGTCACCACGGAGCCGGTGGCGGGAGCGGTCTCCGCGAGGCGGGCCAGGGGATCGGCCTTGTGCCGCAGCACGTCGTCGGCGCCGCGCACGGCGAACTTGTACACGGCTCCGGCCCGGACGTCGGGCACGAAGAGTTCCCAGACCCCGGAACTGCCCAGGGCCCGCATCGGGTGGGTGAGCTCGTCCCAGCCGTTGAAGTCGCCGATGACGTGCACGGCCTTGGCCCGCGGTGCCCACACGGCGAAGGACACCCCGGTCACCGTGCCGATCGGTCCGTCGTAGCGGTGCAGGTGCGCGCCGAGCACGCTCCACAGCTGCTCGTGGCGGCCCTCGTTGATCAGGTGCAGGTCCATCTCGCCGAGCGTCGGGACGAAGCGGTACGCGTCGTCCTGGACGTGCTCGACCCCGTCCTCCCACGTCGCCAGGACCCGGTAGTCCATCGTCCGGGTCGCGTCGGCGCGCACCCCGGAGAAGATCCCGTCCTGCTCGTGGGCGAGGTCGGTGACGACGTCGTCCTCGAACCGCACCCGCACCCGGGTCGCAAGGGGTCGGCGCACCCGCACGCGCAGCCCGCCCTCCTCGAGGTGCTGGCCGAGCACGTCGTGCGGCTGGGCGCTGCGGCCGTGCGTGATGGCCCAGAGGGCTCCGGGCAGGGCGGAGTCGGGGATCGGTGTCACGGATGTGCCTCCTGGAGCAGCCGGTCGATCGCCTCGAGCGGCAGGGGCAGCCACGAGGGACGGTTGCGTGCCTCGTAGATGACCTCGTAGAGAGCCTTGTCGAGGACGAAGGCGGTGAGCAGGGTCTCGTGCTCGCGCGGGTCGGTGTCGATCTCGCCGTAACCGTCGAGGAAGGCCTCCTGGGCCCGGGTGCACCACCGGCGCACGTCGACGTCCGCGGCGGTGTGGGCACCGGGCCGCGTCAGCGACCCGGCGACGTAGTCGATCGAGCGCAGCAGACCGGCGACATCGCGAAGGGGGGAGTCCAGGGCATTGCGCTCGCTCAGGGGGCGCAGCGGCTCGCCCTCGAAGTCGATGAGCACCCAGCCGCGGCGGGGGGAGTCGAGGACCTGACCGAGGTGCAGGTCGCCGTGGATGCGTTGCAACGCCGGCCAGTCCGCTCGCTCCGCGGCCCGGAGCAGACGGTTGATCGGCCGCTCGTGGGCGGCCAGGGCGGGGACCTCACCGAGCGCGACGCCGGCGCGACGACGCATCCGACCCACGTGCTCGCGGACCGTCGCGGCGTCGGCGGCCCGGGTGGGCAGTGCCTTGGCGAGGGTCGAGTGGACCTGTGCGGTCACCCGGCCGAGCTCGCGCGCACGGTCGGCGAAGGGGGTGCCGCTCGCCGCCTGCTCCAGCCCCACCTGCCAGGCGTCGGTCGTGTCCGCGAGGTACTCCTGGGCGAAGGCGATCTGGCCGTGGTCCCGCCCGTCACCGTCCGGGCGCGTCCAGGCGCCGTCCACGTGGCCGATGCTGGAGGGGACGAAGGGGGACTGCGCCTTGGCCAGCGCCTCCTGGAGGGTGATGTCGGGGTTGTCCCCCGCGGCGAGGGTGCGGAAGATCTTGATGACCACCGGGCTGGGCGTGGCATCGACGATCACCGAGGTGTTGGACTGCTCCCCGCCGTGGACCCGGCTGGAGCCGACGACGGGGTCCGTGGGCCAGGTCGGGTGCGGCACCCCGCGCACGTCCGGCTCGGGTGTGTCCGACTGCGACCCGTGCTGCGCGACGACCCGCCCCCGGACCAGCCGGAGGAGCTGCTCGACGTAGACCGGGTCGTGGGGGGCGTCGTAGACCCACCGTCGGCCGAGGACCGAGTGGTCCATCTCGCCGAGGAGCGCCGCCGTGCCCCCCTCGAGTGGTGCACCCCGATAGGTGAGCGGTACCTGGTAGACGACCGAGTCGGACTCGTCGAGCAGCACGATCGTCTCGATGCCGACCTCGCCCGCGGGGTCGTCGAGCCGCCACGAGTCGAGTCGTCGCAGGTGGGGTCGCCCGGTGCCGGTGTACCAGCGTTGCGCGCCGATCCACCCCGCGACGAGCTCGACCTTGCCGGGGGAGAGCGCGGCGTCGTGGATCGTGGCCATCAACTCACCGTACCGAGACGATGTGGACCGGCTCGCTGTCGACGCCCAGGCGCACGTAGGTGGCCTCGCCCCACTCCCACCGACTGCCGGTGACCAGATCGGTGACCTGCAGGCGGGCGTCCCAGTCGAGACCGAGAGCGCCCATGTCCAGGCGCAGCGTCGACTCGCGGGTGCCGTGCGGGTCGAGGTTGGCGACGACGATGACGAGGTCCTCGCTGCCGTCGGCCAGGGTGCGTGACTTGGAGTAGGCGATGAGGTTCTCGTCGTCGACGTGGTGGAAGGTCAGGTTGCGCAGCAGCTGCAGGCTCGGGTGCTCGCGCCGGATCGCGTTGAGCATCGTCAGCCAGCCGGTGAGCGACTCCCCGGACTCGGCGACCTCGTCCCAGCGCCGGTCCTTGTACTCGTACTTCTCGTTGTCGATCTGCTCCTCGGAGCCGGGACGGGCGACGTGCTCCATCAGCTCGTAGCCGCTGTAGATCCCCCACGTCGGGACCATCGTCGCGGCCAGTGCCGCGCGCACCTTCCACGCCGCGGGCCCGCCGAACTGCAGGTACGGCGTGAGGATGTCGTGCGTCGTCGGCCAGAAGCTGGGCCGCATGTACGCCGCGGCCTCGCCCGAGACCTCCGTGCCGTACTCGGTCAGCTCGGCGACGGTGTTGCGCCAGGCGAAGTAGGTGTAGCTCTGCTGGAAACCGACCTTGGCCAGGGTGTGCATCATCGCCGGCTTCGTGAAGGCCTCGGCCAGCCAGATGACATCGGGCGCCACGGCTGCGACATCTTGGATCAGCCACTGCCAGAACTCAACCGGCTTGGTGTGCGGGTTGTCGACGCGGAAGAGCGTCACGCCGTGGTCGATCCACACCTGCACGACCCGTCGCACCTCGGCGTAGATCCCGGCCGGGTCGTTGTCGAAGTTGACCGGGTAGATGTCCTGGTACTTCTTCGGCGGGTTCTCCGCGTGCGCGATCGTGCCGTCGGCGCGGGTGGTGAACCACTCCGGGTGCTCGGCGACCCACGGATGGTCGGGGGAGCACTGCAGCGCCAGGTCGAGGGCCACCTCGAGGCCGAGGTCCCGCGCGTCGGCGACGAAGGCGTCGAAGTCGGCGAAGGTCCCCAGGTCGGGGTGGATCGCGTCGTGCCCACCGTCGGGGGAGCCGATCGCGTAGGGGGAGCCGGGGTCGAGCGGACCGGCATCCAGGGTGTTGTTGGGGCCCTTGCGCGCGGTCGTGCCGATCGGGTGGACGGGCGTGAGGTAGACGACGTCGAATCCCATCCCGGCGATCGCGGGCAGCCGCCGGGCGGCGGTGCGCAGCGTGCCGCTGACCCAGCGTCCGGTGGTCTCGTCGACGTGGGCGCCCTCGCTGCGCGGGAAGATCTCGTACCAAGAGCCGTACAGCGCCAGATCGCGCTCGACGAGCAGCGGTAGGTCCACGCTCGGGCTGAGCAACTCGCGCAGCGGCAGTGCCGCCAGCTCCTCAGCGGCGGGCCCGGTGGTCACGAGGTGGAGGGCCGCCTCCGGCCGGTGCGCGGGGTCGCGCAGGATCTCCGCAGCGCAGCGAAGGGCGCGGCGCCCCCCTTCGCTGCGCTGTGGCTCGTCCGCCGCGCGGCCGAGGACGCGGGCGCCCTCGGCCCGCATCAGCTCGGCGTCGATGCCGGCGGGGATCTTGATCGAGGCGTCGTGCACCCACGTCGCCCACGGGTGCGACCAGCCCTCGACGCGGTAGGTCCACGTGCCCGGGGCGTCGGCGCTCACCTCGGCCTGCCAGTGGCTCAGGCCCGGGTTGGTGCAGGTCATCGGCCGACGGTGCTCGCTGCCGTCCGGGGCGGTGAGCACGACGCTCGCGCCCACGGCGTCGTGACCCTCACCGAAGACCGTGGCGGTCACCGTGAAGGGCTCGCCGACCACGGACTTCGCTGGGCGACACCCGTGGTCGACGCAGGGGCGTACGTCCAGGACCGGGATCCGACCGAGCGGGTGCTGCGGCGGGACGGACACGGGTACGGCGGGCGAAGGGGGCGGGTCGCCGAGGACGTCGGGGCTCACCCCCCTGACGTTACCCGCGAAGGCGCGCAGGACGACTTGGCGCGGCACCTCACCACCCGCCAAGATGAAGTCGTGAAGGCCATTCGACGTTTCAGCGTCCGTACCGTCCTGCCCGAACCCATCGCAGCACTGGGGGACCTGGCGATGAACCTGCGGTGGAGCTGGCACTCGCCGACCAGCGACCTCTTCGCGGGCATCGACCCGCAGCTGTGGGAGGAGGTGAACCGGGACCCGGTGCGACTGTTGTCCGAGCTCGCCGGCGCCCGGCTCGAGGAGCTGGCCGGGGACGGGGACTTCTGCGCCAGCGTCGACGCTGCCAAGGCCGACCTCGACCGCTACCTGGGTGCGACGCGCTGGTACCAGGAGGCGGTCCCGGACGAGGGCCACCTGCCGGCGGCGATCGCCTACTTCAGCCCCGAGTACGGCATCACCGAGGTGCTGCCGCAGTACTCCGGCGGCCTGGGGATCCTCGCCGGCGACCACCTCAAGGCGGCCTCCGACCTCGGCGTCCCGATCGTCGGCGTGGGCCTGTTCTACAAGACCGGCTATTTCAAGCAGAGCCTCAACCGCGAGGGGTGGCAGCAGGAGACCTACCCGGTCCTCGACCCGCAGGGCCTGCCACTGCACCTGCTGCGTGAGGACGACGGCAGCCCGTGCGTCGTTGCCGTCGCCATGCCCGGCGGTGGCCAGCTGCACGCCCACGTGTGGCGTGCCCAGGTCGGTCGCGTGCCGCTGCTGCTGCTCGACTCCGACGTGCCGGGCAACGACGACGCGATGCGTGCGGTCACCGAGCGGCTCTACGGCGGCGGCGGCGAGCAGCGCCTCCAGCAGGAGATGCTGCTGGGCATCGGTGGCGTGCGTGCCCTGCGCCTGTGGTCACGCCTGACCGGTGCGCCCGACCCGGAGGTCTTCCACACCAACGAGGGCCACGCGGGCTTCCTCGGCATCGAGCGGATCAGCGAGTTCACGCAATCTGCCGGGATGACCTTCGACGAGGCCGCCGAGGCCACCCGCGCCGGCACCGTCTTCACCACGCACACGCCGGTCCCCGCCGGCATCGACCGCTTCGACGTCGAGCTGCTGGAGCGGTACTTCGGAGGATCGCAGGAGCTGCCCGGCGTGCCGCTGGAGAAGCTGCGCGCCCTCGGTGCCGAGACCTACGAGGGCGGCTCCGACGAGGTCTTCAACATGGCGGTCATGGGGCTGCGCCTGGCCGTCCGGGCCAACGGTGTCTCGCAGCTGCACGGGCACGTCTCGCGGGAGATGTTCGAGGGTCTGTGGCCCGGCTTCGACGAGTCCGAGGTGCCGATCACCTCGATCACCAACGGCGTGCACGCCCCGACCTGGGTCGACGACAGCGTCTACGAGGTCGCCGCGAAGCACCTCGGCGGTCGCGACGTCGCCGCCGCCGACCGCTGGGACGAGATCCCCGACGTGCCCGGCGAGGCCATCTGGTCGGCCAAGGGGCGGATGCGGTCCGCACTCGTCGACGACGTGCGGGCTCGCCTGCGATCGAGCTGGTCCAAGCGCGGCGCCACCGATGCCGAGCTGGGGTGGACCGACTCCGTGCTCGACCCCGACGTGCTGACGATCGGCTTCGCGCGACGGGTGCCCACGTACAAGCGCCTGACGCTGATGCTGCGCGATCCCGAGCGGCTCAAGACCCTGCTGCTCCACCCGGAGCGGCCGATCCAGCTCGTCATCGCCGGCAAGTCCCACCCCGCAGACGAGACCGGCAAGCAGCTCATCCAGCAGATGGTGCAGTTCGCCGACCAGCACGACGTGCGCCACCGCATCGTCTTCCTGCCCAACTACGACATCGCGATGGCCCGCACCCTCTACCCGGGCTGCGACGTCTGGCTGAACAACCCCCTTCGCCCCCTCGAGGCCTGTGGCACGTCCGGCATGAAGGCGGCCCTCAACGGCGGGCTGAACCTCTCCATCCTCGACGGCTGGTGGGACGAGTGGTTCGACGGCGAGAACGGCTGGGCCATCCCCACCGCCGACGGCCTCGACGACGAGTCCCGCCGCGACGACATCGAGGCCGCCGCGCTCTACGACCTGATCGAGACCGAGGTCGCGGCGCGCTTCTACGACGTCGACGAGGCGGGGTTGCCGCAACGCTGGCTGTCCATGCTGCGGCACACCGTGACCACCCTCGGCCCGAAGGTCCTGGCCACCCGCATGGTCCGTGACTACGTCGAGCAGCTCTACGCACCTGCCGCCGGGCAGAACGCCCGCGTCAACACCGACGACCACGCCGGTGCCCGGTTGCTCGCCGACTACAAGGCCCGGGTGCGCGCCGGGTGGCCGGCCGTGCACGTCGACCACGTCGAGGGGTCCGGGGTCTCCGACTCACCCGTGGTGGGGGAGTCCCTGCGGGTCGACGCCTACGTCGCCCTCGACGGGCTCGACCCCGCGGAGGTCGACGTGCAGGTCGTCGCCGGCCGCGTGGGGCTGGGCACCGACGACCTCGTCGACTGGGACGCGACCTCGCTCGACTTCGTCGAGTCCTACCAGGACGGCAAGGCGAAGTTCGCCGGGCAGGTCCCGATCGAGCGCACCGGCCAGTTCGGCTGGACCGTGCGCGTCCTGCCCAGGCACGAGCTCATGGCCTTCGCCGCGAGCATGGGGCTCGTCGCCAACGCCTGAGCGCGCTCGCCAGAGCCCAAGCAGGTGCGAAGGGGGTGGCGGTCCGAGCCGGACCGCCACCCACTTCGCCGATCGCCGGGTCAGGCCGTCGCCGGAACCGGCTGCCGAACGCTGCCCTCGGGCGTGAGTGCCTCGCCATGGGTCGTCGCGTCGTAGGCCGCCTGGTCGAGGATGCCCTCGCGGCGGGCGACGATCGTCGGCACGAGTGCCTGACCGGCGACATTGGTCGCGGTGCGGCCCATGTCGAGGATCGGGTCGACCGCGAGCAGCAGACCGACGCCCTCGAGCGGCAGGCCCAGCGTCGACAGGGTCAGGGTGAGCATGACCACGGCACCGGTGACACCCGCGGTCGCCGCGGACCCCAGGACCGAGACGAAGGCGATGAGCAGGTAGTCGGTCATCCCCAGTGACACCCCGAAGAACTGCGCCACGAAGATCGCCGCGATCGCCGGGTAGATGGCCGCGCAGCCGTCCATCTTCGTCGTCGCACCGAGCGGCACCGCGAAGGACGCGTACGAGCGGGGCACGCCGAGGTTGCGCTCGGCGACGCTCTGGGTGACCGGCAGCGTGCCGATCGAGGAGCGGGAGACGAAGCCGAGCTGGATGGCGGGCCAGGCGCCGGCGTAGAAGCGGCGCACGGACAGGCCGTTCAGGCGCAGCAGGACCGGGTAGACGACGAGGAGCACGATCGCCAGACCGAGGTAGATCGCGCCGGTGAAGCGACCGAGCGAGCTGATCGCGTCCCAGCCGTAGCTGGCGACCGCGTTCCCGAGCAGGCCGACCGTCGCGATCGGGGCGAGGCGGATGACCCACCACAGGACCTTCTGCACGACCGACAGCGCGGAGCGGGCGAAGGTCAGGAAGGGCTCGGCCTCCTCGCCGACCTTGAGCGCGGCGATGCCGACGGCGATGGCCATGATCAGGATCTGCAGGACGTTGAAGTCGAAGCCGATGGAGCCGTCGCCAGCGGCCGAGCCCTCGAGCCCGAGGATGTTGGCCGGGATGAGCCCGGTGAGGAAGTCCAGCCAGCTGCCGGTGCTCTCCGGTGCGGTCGCGGCGTCGGCGCTGACCTGCGCGCCGCGGGCCGGGTCGATGACCAGACCGAGGGTGATGCCGATGCCGACCGCGATGAGCGCGGTGGCGGCGAACCACAGGAGCGTCTGCCACGCGAGGCGGGCGGCCCCGGTGACCTGCTTGAGGTTGGCGATCGAGGTGACGATCGCGAGGAAGACCAGTGCCGGGACGATCGTGCGCAGGAGGCTGACGAAGGAGGAGCCGACGATCGTCAGCGTCTCGGTCAGCCAGTTCGGGTTGTCCGCGCTGCCGCCCATGTTGCGGGCGACGATGCCGAGGATGACACCGAGGACGAGGCCGATGAGCACCTGCTGGCCGAACGAGATGCGGCGCAATGAGGCAAGCATGTGTGAGGGGTCCTTGCTGTGAGTGGGGATGAAAGCGATCTGCGTCAGGGCGCAGGCACTAACGGCAGGTGGAGTGGCGCTTCAGGTCCACGTCCAGCCGCCGGGTCAGACCCCACCGGTTCCATCTCACGACAGCCGCCAACCTCGCCCGTTCCGGTTCTATTCCCACCCGGACGCACCTGCTTGGGCTCGTGCGGGATCCCGGCGACGGGGGCGACTCAGGTCGTGTAGAGCCGCAGGCTGAGCGGGGTGAGCACCTGTGCGGGTGGAGGTGAACTCGCGGGGGATTCCTCGGCGAGTCCACCGCCACCCAGGCAGGCGGGCCGTTCCCAGGCGCTGTCCCACCGCAGTCGCCAGTGGCCGCCGTCCGGGGTCTGCGGCAGGGTCACCTCGACCTCGTCCAGACCGCCGTGCGCGACGAGCAGCGCACAGGGCTGCCCCGCGAGCCGCAGTTGCAGGGTCCGACGCTCGTCCTGCCCCCAGGCGGCGTCGGTCATCTCGGCAGCGGTCTCGTCGAACCATCCGATGACCGACTCGTCGTGGTCCCGCAGCACCGGGACCGCGCGCCGCAGGGCGGTCAGGGCCCTCGCGGTCGCCAGCAGGTCGCGGCGGGTGTCGTCGAGGTCCCAGTCCAACCAGGTGATCTCGTTGTCCTGGCAGTAGGGGTTGTTGTTGCCGTCGTGGGTGCGGCCGATCTCGTCACCGCAGGAGAGCATCGGCACCCCCGCGGACAGCAGCAGCGTCCCGAGGAGGTTGCGCATCGACCGGCGGCGGGCGAGCGAGACGACCTCGTCGTCGGTGGGCCCCTCGGTGCCGTGGTTCCAGGAGAGGTTGTGGTCGTTGCCGTCGCGGTTGTCCTCGCCGTTGGCCTCGTTGTGCTTCTCGTCGTAGGTCACCAGGTCGGCGAGGGTGAAACCGTCGTGGGCGGTGACGAAGTTCACCGACGCCAGCGGGGTGCGCTCGGCGAAGAGGTCGCGGCTGCCGACGAGCCGGGTGGCCAGGTCGCGCACGCCGTGCCGGGGGTCCGCGCCGGCCGACAGGCCACCGGGGCCGGCGAGCCAGAACTCGCGCGCGGTGTCGCGGAAGCGGTCGTTCCACTCCGCCCAGGCGCCGGGGAACTGACCGGTGCGCCAGCCGTCCGGCCCGATGTCCCACGGCTCGGCGATGTGCAGCACGCCCGAGAGCACCGGGTCCTCGCGCAGCGCGACGAAGAAGGGGTGGTCCGGATCGAAGTCGAGGTCCTCGTCCCGGCCGAGCGTCGCCGCGAGGTCGTAGCGGAAGCCGTCGACGTGGCACTCGTCAACCCAGTAGCGCAGCGAGTCGAGCACCATCTCGCGCACGACCGGGTCGCTGAGGTCGAGCGTGTTGCCGACTCCGGTGACGTCGACGTCGTGCCCCTCGTCGTCGAGGCGGTAGTACGTCGGCGCGGCGAGTCCGCGCCAGGCGATGGTCGCGCCCCCGACGCTCTGCTCGGCCGTGTGGTTGTAGACGACGTCGAGCAGGACCTCGAGCCCTGCCTCGTGGAACAGCTTGACCATGCCCTTGAACTCGCGCAGCACCTCGTGCGGTTCGCTGCTGCTCGCGTACGCGGCGTGCGGCGCGAAGAAGCCGATCGTGTTGTAGCCCCAGTGGTTGGTCAACCCCAGGTCGCGCAGGTGCGGCTCGTCGACGTGGGCGTGCACCGGGAGCAGCTCGACGCTCGTGACGCCGAGGTCGAGCAGGTGCTCGATCGTCGCCGGGTGGGCCAGTCCCGCGTACGTGCCGCGCAGCTGCTCGGGCACGCCGGGCAGGCGCATGGTCACCTCGCGCACGTGCGCCTCGTAGACGACCCGCTCGTCCCGGGAGGGCGAAGGGGGAGTGTCCCCTCCCCAGTCGAAGTCGGTCTCGACGACCACGCACCGCGGGACGAAGGGGGCGGAGTCGACGGGGGAGGGGGCAGCTGCGTCGTCGGGGTCGTGGGCGAGCACCTCGGGGCCGTAGGTGATGTCGCCCTCGATCGAGCGCGCCCACGGGTCGAGGAGGAGCTTGGCCGGGTTGAATCGGTGCCCTGAGGTGGGGTCCCACGGGCCGTCGGCCCGGAAACCGTACCGGGTGCCGGCCGCGATGTCCGGCACGTACCCGCCGAACCAGCCCTGCCCGGTGTCGAGGAGCGCGTGGCGGGACTCGCTCCCGTCGTCGTCGAAGGTGCACAGCCACACGTCGGTGGCCCCGACCGCGAGGACGGCTGCCTCGACGCCGCCGGTGACGGGGCGCACTCCGGGGTCGGGACGGGGGGCGAGCGCTCGGGCGCCGGTGGTCGACATGGATCACAGAGTATGCAGTCGGTACGTTGGGGGGATGAGCGATCCCACCGCCCTTCCGAACTTCAACAACCAGCCCGCCGGCAACGACGGCGCCGAGACCGAGGCGCAGCCATCGCTGCGCGACCAGGTCGTCACCGCCCTGAAGGCGATCGAGCTCGAGCCGACCATCGACAAGGAGGGCGACGTCGCGTTCGTCTTCTCCGAGCAGCAGATGTTCGTGCGCTGCACCGACGACGACTCCAACGTCCTGCGCATCTTCGGCCAGTGGGCCCTGGAGGACCCGGTCCCGGCTGACCCGATGGAGCGCATGCAGGTCTGCAACGACCTCAACGTCGCCTTCAACCTCGTCAAGACCGCCGTCGCCGGGGACACCCTCCTGGTGACCAGCGAGCACATCCTCCCGCGCGGTGCCGACGTGCGCGGCCTGCTCGGGCTCGCCGTCCCGCTCGTCCTGCAGGGCGTGCAGCTGTGGCACCAGCGCGCCACCGGCCAAGATGGCGCAGACGGCGCCGAGGGCCAGCGGACCGACGCAGAGCCGCAGGCATGAGCGACATCGTCCGTCTCGAGGTCGCCGACGGCATCGGCACGATCGTCCTCGACCGCCCGAAGATGAACGCCCTCGACTCAGCGATGCAGCGCCGTCTCGTCGAGGTCGCCGAGGAGGCGGCCGAGCGGTCGGACATCAGCGCGGTCATCGTCTGGGGCGGCGAGAAGGTCTTCGCCGCCGGGGCGGACGTCAAGGAGATGGCCGAGATGTCCTACACGGACATGGCGGCCCACGTGCGACTGCTGCAGAAGTTCTCCCGCGCGCTCGCCGCGATCGGCAAGCCGACGGTCGCCGCGATCACCGGCTTCGCGCTCGGCGGTGGCCTCGAGGTCGCGTTGTGCTGCGACTTCCGCATCGTCGCCAGCAATGCCAAGCTCGGCCAGCCCGAGATCGCCCTCGGGATCATCCCCGGCGCCGGTGGCACCCAGCGCCTACCGCGCCTCGTCGGCCCGGCCAGGGCGAAGCAGATGATCTTCACCGGTCGTCCCGTCGACGCGCAGGAGGCCCTGTCCATCGGCCTGGCCGACCAGGTCGTCGAGCCGGGCGAGGTCCTGGCCGCCGCGCACGCGATGGTCGCACCCTTCGTCGGGGGTCCCGCCCAGGCGCTCAGGGCCGCCAAGGAGAGCATCGACCGCGGTCTCGAGGTCGACCTGCAGACCGGTCTGGAGATCGAGGCCCTGCAGTTCACCGGCCTCTTCGCCACCCGGGACCAGAAGAGCGGCATGCGCAGCTTCGTCGAGAACGGCCCCGGCAAGGCCACCTTCGAGGGCATCTGATGGCTCCGGACCCGGTGGTCACACCGGCGGCCAGCGCCCGGGACGTGGAGCGCGCCTACCAGGACAACAAGCTCGCCCAGGTGCTGTACCACGACTGGGAGGCGCAGACCTACGACGAGAAGTGGTCCATCTCCTTCGACGAGCGCTGCACCTCGATCGTGCGCGAGCGCTTCATGCGCGTCCTGGAGTCGACCCGCCACCCGGGGGAGTCGCTCCCCTACGGCAGGGTGCTCGAGCTCGGGGCCGGTACGGGCTTCTTCTCGCTCAACCTCAAGCGTGCCGGTCTCGTCGAGGACGTCCATGTCAGCGATCTGTCCCCGGGCATGGTCGAGGCGGCCGAGACCAATGCCGAGCGCCTCGGCTTCACCATCGAGGGGCGGGTCGCGGACGCGGAGTCGCTGCCCTACGAGGACGACAGCTTCGACCTCGTCGTCGGGCACGCGGTGCTCCACCACATCCCCGACGTCGAGGCCGCCCTGCGCGAGGTGCTGCGGGTGCTGCGGCCGGGCGGGCGCTTCGTCATCGCGGGAGAGCCGACGAGGATCGGCCACTGGTACGCCCGTCATCTCGGCCGCCTCACCTGGGAGACCGCGACCCGCGTGACCCGGCTGCCCCACCTCAGGCAGAAGTGGGCCCGCGAGCAGGCCGAGCTCGACGAGTCCTCCCGTGCCGCTGCGCTCGAGGCCGTCGTCGACCTGCACACCTTCGACCCCGCCGAGCTCGCCGGGACGGCTCGCCGCGCGGGGGCGGACGCGGTCGGTACGGCCACCGAGGAGCTCCTCTCGGCCTTCGCCGGTTGGCCGATCCGCACCTTCGAGTACGCCGTCCCCGAGGAGGCGCTCGGCCGTGGCTGGGCGACGTTCGCCTACCGCACGTGGCGGACGCTGATGACCGTCGACTCGGCCCTCGACGCCGTCGTGCCGCAGAAGTTCTTCTACAACGTCGGCGTGACGGGTGTGAAGCCACGGAAGACACAGGCGGCGCCCCGGCGATGAGTCGGGGTCGTACCGGCAGTGGGTTCACGTGGTGGCACTGGGCCCGGTGGGTGGCGGCCAACCGCGCCTGGAGCCACCATCACGTCCTCGGGTACCTGCGGATGGTCCGGGCGCGACTGACCACGCCGGGGCTCGTCTTCGAAGGACCGTGCTTCATCGGCCCGGGCGTGCAGTTCCAGGTCACCCCGGGCACGGCCCGGCTGATCGTCGGCGCCTACACCCACATCGGCGGCGGGACCGCCCTGCGCGCCCACGAGGGCACCCTGCGCATCGGCGAGAAGAGCGTCCTGGGCATCCGCAACACGGTCAACACGTGGCTCGACATCGAGATCGGGGCGGCGTGCATCTTCGCCGACGACGTCTACGTGTGCGACTTCGACCACCGCACCGACGACCTCGACCGACCGATCAAGGACCAGGGTCTGGTGAAGTCCCCGGTCCGCATCGGCGACGACGTGTGGGTCGCGACGAAGTGCGTGGTCACCCGGGGCGCGGACATCGGCGACCACTCGGTCGTCGGTGCCGGCGCCGTCGTCAGGGGGGCCCATCCCCCCTTCGTCGTCCTCGGGGGAGTGCCCGCCCGGGTGCTCAGGGTGCGTCGTCCGGTGGACGTCTCCGCGGCCGAGCTCGACCTGCCGGAGGGCTGGTGACATGACCGGACAGCCCCGTGAGCCACTCGACGTGCTCGTCGTGCACATCCCGCAGGAGTCGACCCGCAGGGTGCTTGCCGCGCTCTTCGCCGCCGGCGCCGGGGAGGTGGGCGAGTACCGCGAGTGCGCCTTCGTCATCCCCGGTCAGGGGCAGTTCCGCCCCGTGGGGTCGGCCAACCCCACGATC
Organism: Janibacter sp. A1S7; assembly: GCF_037198315.1. NCBI lineage: Bacteria > Bacillati > Actinomycetota > Actinomycetes > Micrococcales > Intrasporangiaceae > Janibacter > Janibacter alittae. Next base: position 919,682 of record NZ_CP144913.1, read on the forward strand.
GGGACGGTCGGCGAGCTCGAGTACGTCCTCGAGGACCGTGCCGAGGTCACGTTCCCGCGATCGCGAAGGGCGCTCGTGGTCAACGCCCTTCGTCGCGCACACCCCTACGAGGAGCCCTCCTTCCACGTGCTGGAGAACGCCGCCGACTGAGGTCGCATCCCGACCTCTCCCAGGGGCCCGTGCAGCGCGTGCCGCCGGGGGTGTGTCCAACGGCACCTCGGTCCACCTTGGAGGCCGCTGGCGCTCCTCGTTAGCGTGAGGGGTGCTGGGAGACTCCTCACACCTTGGGAACGAGCACGCCCCGAGGTGGCAGGATCGGCCCGGTACCCAAGCCCCCTGACCCAGGAAGAGGACGATTCACCGATGAACATCGTCGTCTGCGTGAAGCACGTGCCGGACGCCCAGTCCGAGCGTGGATTCAACGAGGACAACACGACCGACCGCGACGGCGTCGACGGGCTCCTCTCCGAGCTCGACGAGTACGCCGTCGAGCAGGCCCTCCAGATCGCCGAGGCCGGCGAGGGAGAGGTCACCGTCCTGACGGTCGGCCCGGCTGACGCCGCCGACGCCGTCAAGAAGTCCCTCCAGATGGGTGCCGACAAGGGCGTCCACGTCTCCGACGACGCGATCGCCGGATCCGACGCCCCCGCCACCTCGCTGATTCTCGCCGAGGCCATCAAGAAGATCGGCACGCCCGACCTCGTCATCACCGGTATGGCCTCGACCGACGGCACCATGGGTGTCGTCCCGGCGATGCTCGCCGAGCGCCTCGGCCTCCCGCAGGTCACCTACGCCTCCGAGCTGACCGTCGACGACGGCACCGCCACGATCCGTCGTGACGGCGACACCGCGAGCGAGACCGTCCAGGCCTCCCTCCCGGCGCTGGTCTCGGTCACCGACCAGATCAACGAGCCGCGTTACCCCTCCTTCAAGGGCATCATGGCCGCGAAGAAGAAGCCGGTCGAGGAGTGGGCGCTCGCCGACCTCGGCGTGGACGCCGGACAGGTCGGCCTGGCGAACGCGTGGACCGCGGTCGAGCAGACCACCAAGCGTCCGCCGCGCGAGCAGGGCACCATCGTCACCGACGAGGGCGACGGCGGCACCAAGCTCGCCGAGTTCCTCACCACCCACAAGTTCGTCTGAGCGACGACTCCACAGATTCAAGGAGCACAGACATGGCTGAAGTCCTCGTCCTCGTCGACCACGCAAACGGTGAGGTGAAGAAGCCCGCCGCCGAGATGCTGACCCTGGCCCGCCGCCTGGGTGAGCCCTCCGCCGTCTTCATCGGCCCCGGCGCCGAGACGGCCAAGGACCTCCTCGCGCGCTACGGCGCCGAGAAGATCTACAGCGTCTCCGACCCGGCCGCGCTGGAGTCCCTCGTCGCCCCCCAGGCCGAGATCCTCGCGCAGCTGGTCCAGGAGAAGCAGCCCGCCGCGGTGCTCATCCCGAGCAACTCCGCCGGCAAGGAGATCGGTGCCCGCCTCGCGGTCAAGACCGAGTCCGGTCTGATCACCGACGCCGAGGACATCGAGACCGGTGACTCGGGTCCGGTGACCCTGCAGTCCGTCTTCGCCGGCAGCTACACCGTCAACGCGAAGGTCACCAAGGGCACCCCGATCATCTGCGTCAAGCCCAACTCCGCCACCCCGGAGCAGGCCGATGGCGCCGGTGCCTTCGAGGAGCTCTCCGTGAGCATCTCCGACGACGCCAAGGCGGCGAAGATCACCGCGTCCGAGCCGCGGAAGTCCTCTGGTCGCCCCGAGCTCGCCGAGGCGGCGATCGTCGTCTCCGGCGGTCGCGGCACCGGCGGCGACTTCTCCCCGGTGGAGACCTTCGCGGACACCCTCGGTGCCGCCGTCGGCGCCTCGCGTGCCGCGGTCGACGCCGGCTGGTACCCGCACTCCTCGCAGGTCGGCCAGACCGGCAAGCAGGTCTCCCCGCAGCTCTACGTCGCTGCCGGCATCTCCGGCGCCATCCAGCACCGCGCCGGTATGCAGACGTCGAAGACGATCGTCGCGGTCAACAAGGACGAAGAGGCCCCGATCTTCGAGCTCGTCGACTTCGGAGTCGTCGGTGACCTCTTCCAGGTCCTGCCGCAGGCGACCGAGGCCGTCAAGGGCAGCTGAGCCCATGCGCTGACGACGGCGTTGCGCGGCGACGCCCGAGCAGCGCGAAGGGGGGTCCGCACCACGGGTGCGGACCCCCCTTCGGCATGCCGTGGGTGGGACGCGGCGCGCGATGCCGATGTGAACTCGGTCCGGTGAGCGGGTAAGGTGCTCTGCGCTCGCTCTGCAGGTCACGGACGCCCTGGAGCGAAGCCGACCGAGGCCGCGACCGGCCCGGCCACCCCGCGGGGGAGCGTCCGTATCCGATGGCATGTCCGGCATGCCGCGCTCCCGGCCGCTGCCCGCTCCACCGACAGCAACTGAGGCTCCCATCATCGAACCCCGAACCGTGCACCCTGCCCGAAACTCCACCGAGGACGTGGGCGGGCCAACGGACCACGACCCGCCCGCCATGCATCCGAGCCGCGACCGGGTGGTCACCGGCGTCAGCGCAGGCAGCTTGGCGCTCTTCGTCGCCCTGGCCCTGCTCGTCCCGAGCACGGTCAGTGAGTGGGTCGCCAGCGGCGCCGCGTTCAGCGGGCGGTGGTTCGGTCTGTTCTGGCAGGTACTGCTGCTGGTGACGTTCGTGGTGGCCGTGCTGCTGGCGGCCACCCCGTGGGCCAAGGCGCGACTGGGCGGCCTGGCCACGCCGGAGTACGGCCGGTTCAAGTGGGTGGCGATGATCATGTGCACCCTGCTGGCCGGTGGCGGGGTCTTCTGGGCCGCCGCCGAGCCGATGTACCACTACACGTCGACCCCGCCCTACTTCGACGGCAGCGGCACCGATCGGGCCGCTGCTGCGCTGGGTCAGAGCTTCGTGCACTGGGGATTCCTCGTCTGGGCCATCCTCGGCTCGCTCGGTGCGCTGGTGATGCTCTACGGCGCCGAGCGCGGGATGCCTCTGCGGCCGCGGACGCTGCTCTACCCGGTGATGGGTGAGCGTCTGCGCACCAGCTGGATCGGGACCGTCGTCGACATCGTCTGCATCATCTCGGTGGTCGCCGGGACCGTGGGGCCGATCGGCTTCCTCGGGCTGCAGGTCGCCTACGGTCTGCACGGCCTCTTCGACGTCCCCAATTCCTATGGTGTCCAGCTCGCCGTGATCCTCGCACTGAGCGGGATCGCCCTGCTGTCGGTCCTCTCGGGCATCGACAAGGGCATCCAGCTGCTCAGCCGGTTCAACGTGTGGCTGGCCGTCGCCCTGATGGGCCTCCTCCTGGTGGTCGGATCCGCACTCTTCGTCCTGAAGTCCTGGCTGGCCGGCCTGGGCACCTACGCCACCGACTTCGTCGGCACCTCCCTCTACCAGGGCGACCAGGCCTGGCTGGACAGCTGGACGCTGTTCTTCTTCGGGTGGTTCTTGGGCTACGCACCGCTGATGTCGATCTTCATCGCGCGCATCTCGCGCGGTCGCACCGCGCGCGACCTGTTGGTCGCCACCTCGATCATCGCCCCGATCGCCACGACGGTGTGGTTCAGCGTGCTCGGCGGGACGGCCATCTGGATCGAGCAGGACCGTCCCGGCGCGATCTCCGAGCCCCTGGCCAGCGACGGACTGCCCGCTGCGGTCATGGCGATCTCGGACAACCTGCCCCTGGCCGTCCTGATCGCCGTGGGCTTCTTCGTGCTGACGATCACCTTCGTCGCGACCACCACCGACTCGATGTCCTACGCGGTCGCCCAGGCCTGTACGGCGCACGACTCGCCGTCGCGGTGGCTGCGCGGACTGTGGACCCTCCTGATGGGCGGAGCCGCTGCGACCCTGGTCTCCGTCGGCAACGGTGGCATCTCGGCGCTGCAGTCCTTCATCGTCATCACGGCCGTGCCGGTCGGCTTCGTCATGCTCCCCAGCGTCGTCGCGGCACCGATCTACCTGCGCCGTCTGGCCATCGAGCAGGGCGTCCTGCGGGAAGGGGGCGACGGCCAGGCTCCGCAGGACACGACCCGCGAGGACGCTCGATCCGAGCGCCGTGCGGAATCGGCCCCGCGGCGCTAGGACGTGGCACACCGGCGCGGTCCGGCGGGCCGGTGGGCTCCGCGAAAAGGGGCCCAACTCGCCTTTACCCAAACGTGACTTGTCGGGGCCGGGTCGGCTACGGTCGCACCTGGCCACGTCCGATGTCCCTGCACCATCCGTCTTGAGGTTTCCTGTGATTTCGTCCCGTTACGTCGGCCGCCACGGTCGGTCGCGTGCCCGCATCTGCCTGCCGGCCATCGGGGGCAGTGGCGCCGCGCGCGCAGCCGCGAAGTCCGTGGCGGGCATGGGTATCGTCCTGGGGTCCGGGGCATTCGTCATCGCGCCGTCCTCGGCCGTCGGTACCGTCGACGTCGACCCGAGCGTCCTGGGTGCCGAACGCGCCATCTCCGCCACGGACCTCTTGGCGGACCGCGACGCGGGCTCCGAGGAGTCCACCGCCGCCCGCTCGGCCCGGCGCAGTGCTCCAGCAGCGATCACCGCGCCGGACGGCGGCCCCGGGCAGGCCGGCCCGGGGACGCTGGACGTCGAGCCGGTGGCCAAGCCGGAGCCGAAGCCGAAGCCGAAGCCGGAACCGGAACCGGAACCGGAAGCACCATCGGCGGACACCGGTGCGACACGGGCCGACGCGTCGACGGAGACCGACGGGCCCGCTGCTGAGCCGACGCCGTCCGGGTCGAGCGAGCCCGAGGCACAGGAGAGCTCGACCTCCGCGTCCGGCGGCGTGCAGACGGACGGCTATGCCGCGCAGGCGTCCGCGATCGGCCTCGGCCCGAACGCGAGTGCCGTCTACTCGGCCGTGCGCAACCAGTTCCCCGACATGACCAACATCGGGGGGTACCGCGCGGGTGACCCGGGTGACCACGGTTCCGGTCGAGCGGTGGACATCATGGTCAGTGGTGCCCGTGGTGACCAGGTCGCCGCATGGTTGCAGCAGAACGCCGGCAGCCTGAACATCAAGTACGTGATCTGGAAACAGCGCATCTGGCGCCCCGGCTCGTCATGGAGCGCCATGGAGGACCGGGGGTCGGCCACGGCCAACCACTACGACCACGTGCACGTCTCGGTGCACTGACGCGGCGTCACAACAGTTTGGGCAGCGCGGCCAGGAAGGCGATGCCGACGACCATCAGGGCGGAGGTCATCGCCACAAGAGTCCATGACAGGGCGCGGGATCCGATGCGGGTGGCGAAGGCGGCGAAGAAGAGGACGAGCGCGAACAGCACCGTCAGCAGGGTGTAGCGGTCACCCCGCGCGTTGTCGTCCAGGCCCTCTTGGAAGAGAGCGTCGGCACGCTCGTCCGCGGCCGTGGCCTTGATCGCCCCCGGTGGGATGTACGAGTCGAGCTCGAACGGGCTCTTGGGAGCTGAAGGGTTCTTCAGTGGTTTCGTGGACTTCCATTCTGTGAAGGCCACGTCGAAGTGCGGGGTGAAACGCTCTTGCGCGAAATCAGCGAGCCGTTGGTCATCTTCGGAAACGGCCTTCAGGTAGATGCCGAAGACCTGCAGATCGATGGCGCGCGCGGCGTCGGCGTGCGTGGCCTGTCGGGATGCCTCGATCCGCTGCGAGGACGCCTTCGAGAAATTGATGGACATGCTGCCGCCCCACTTGCTGCTCTCGAAGCCGCTCCACGCGGTGAGCACAGCCGTCAGGGAAAGCACCATGACGATGACCATCTCCCGGGCTTTCCCGGCACGATCGTCGGTCTGGGCAGACATGATGTGAAACCGGCGCTCTAGCTCAGGGCTTTGCTCTTGAGCGAGTCGTACTCCTGCTGGGTGATGGTCCCGTCCTCCAGCAACGCCTTCGCCCTCTGAATCTGATCGGCGGGCGCGGCCGTGGCCACGGACTTGATGTAGGCGTCCTGGGCATCGATGGCCGACTGGACGGACCGGGCCCGTCGCCGCGCCATCCCGTCGCCACGAACGATCAGGTACACCAGCGCCGTGAGCAGCGGGAGGAACAACAAGAAGATCACCCACACCGCCTTGACGATGCCGCGGGTGTCATGATCGGCGAACAAATCGCCGATGATCGAGAACAACATCATCAGGTAGAAAAGAAATCCGAAACTCACGATGATGAGCCAGAGAACGTCCCAGAACGACATCGAATCTCCTCTTTGATTTTCGCGAAGGCGTCCTTTGTCGTCGGCCCTCTTCGCGGTTGTTGTTGCGTCAGCGTAATGTCTCCACGTCCACGGGGGCCAGCCCGGATCCTTCACGATTCATCGGGTCCGACAATTCCCACCGTGGAAGGTGCTCCGCAACTGAAGCGGACGTGGTGGGCCTATCGGTTCGTCCGCCCCGGTGGCCGGCCCCGGACGAGGTGACGCCCGTGAGCGCGGGTCACGGCGCCGAACTCGAGATTCCCGGTCGACGGATGTACCTGGAAGGGCGGCAGCGACCGAGCGACGAGCCACAGTGGTGCGAGGGTGAGGCAGAGCAGAGGAAGGACCTCGACGTCGCCGACGGTGATGGCCGCCAGGAACAAGGCGATCCAGCCGTCGCGATCGACGGCGATCACCGCTCCCAGCGTGCCGGCAGCGACCGCCAGAGCCGGCGGGACGGCGGGGACCAGCGTCGTCGCGCTGAGCCCGACCGCCACGCCGACGAAGACCGCGGGGAAGATCCGGCCCCCACGGAATCCGGCCGCGGCGGCGACGAGCAGTGCCAGCACCTTGATCACCGCGATCAGGGCGAGCCCGCCCCAGGCGCGGTCGTCGACGGTGTCGGCCAACTCCTTGGTCTGGTCCAGTCCCTTGAACAGCGTCACCTCGCCGCCGAGCACACCGAGCACCCCCAGCAGGAGACCGGCGACACCCAGCGCCAGGACCGGACTTGCGAGGCGATGGAAGGCGGAGTGGAGGTATGGGAGCGCGAGCGCGCCGAGTCCGACGAGCCCGGCGGCGGTGATGGCGATGACCGGGACGCTGAGCAGGTCCCAGGCACGGGGGTGGGTGTAGTCGGGGACGTCCACGGCGAACGTCGGTGCCCCGACCAGCACCATGGTCAGCGAGCCGGCGCCGGCCGCGATGAGCGGAGGGAACAGCAGGTCGAACAGCCGCTGTCCGGGGCCGGTGCGGCTGGCGAGGGTTTCGGTGAGGACGAGCGCGGCCGCAACCGGTGTCGCGAAGAGGGCACCGATGGTCCCGGCGGTGGCGAGGACTCCCGCGCCTGCCTGTGCCGTGGCGTCGCGTCGGCGGGCAAGGATCCAGACGGCGAGGGCGACATTCACCGCGATGATGGGGTTCTCCGGGCCCAGACTCACCCCGCCGGCGAGGCCGAGGACCAGAGCAAGCGCCAGTCCCGGAAGTGCTCCGATCGGCAGTGGCGGGGCGACCAGGCCGGTGGTTACCGGATCGGTGCCGGCGTGCCCGGGCACCCAGCGGATCGTTGCTCCGACCAGCAGCCCCGTCGTGGTCAGCACGGCGATCGTCCACCACCAGGCGGCGCCGTCGGCATGGGCGATTCCCCAGGCGTCAGGAACATCACGCCACACGAACTCCTGGAGGCGCTCCGCGATCGCGGACAGCCCCAGCAACGTCAGGGCGCTGAGGACGCCGATGAGTGCTGCAGTGGGCACGGCCTTGAGCAGCGACGATGTCGTGGATGTCGTGCGCGGACCAGCCTCGGCCGCGTCACTCGGCTCCGGGGCCTGCGAGTCGCTTGTGCTCACGACACGAAGCAAACCACAACGTTCTTCGCCATTTCACGGATTGGCTGGCCACGCACTGGCGCTCGTCGGTCAGGGTCAGCACCGGGTGGGCGATCGGTCAGTCGACGGCGCGCCGGAGGAAGCCCCGGATCCCGACCAGCAGGAACCCGGCGGTGGCGATCGTCAGCCCGACCACGATCCATCCTGCCGGGAGGTGCGGTGCGGCGGTCAGGGTGCCGCGCATCCCCTCGGAGACGTAGGTCAGTGGGTTGAACAGCGTCACGACCTGGAACCAGCGCAGGCTGTCCAACGCCTGCCAGGGGTAGAAGGTCGATCCGGTGAAGATCAGCGGCGTGAGCGCGACGGCGAAGATGACGTTGATCTGGTTGGGCGGGACCACGGTGCCCAGGACGAGGCCGATCGCACTCCCGGCGAAGCCACCGACGACGAGCAGCACGACGAAGAGGGGCCAGTGTGCTCCCTGCACCTGGAGTCCGCCGGGCAGGATGAGGGCACCGAGCGGCAGGATCAGGGCTGCCGCGACGATCGCCCGGAGGGTCGCGAAGACCAGCTTCTCCAGGGCGACGGCCCATGGTGCCAGTGGCGCCAGCAGCCGGTCCTCGATCTCCTTGGTGAAGGAGAACTCGATGACCAGGGGCAGCGCGACGTTCTGCAGGGCGGTGAGCACGAGGGTCAGCGCGATGATGCCCGGTAGCAGCTGGGCGCCGTAGTCAGGTCCGGCCGCGCCGATCTCGGGCAGGACCCGACCGAAGACGAACAGGAAGGCCAGCGGCTGCAGCAGGGCCTGGGCCAGGAATCCGGGCAGGTCGTGACGCACGGTGTTCCACGTGTCCCGTTGCAAGAGGCCGACGAAGGCCCTGGTGGCCGTGGAGTTGGCGGTCACGCTGCTGCGGACCATCGTGCTGCTGGTGGTGCTCATCGCAGTTCCCGTCCGGTCAGGTGCACGAAGACGTCCTCGAGGCTTCCCTCGAGCCGGTGCACGTCGAGTACGTCGCAGGCGTCGTTCTCCGCGGCCGTGATCGCCGCGGAGAGGTCCGGCTCACCGAAGCACCGCACCCGCCATCGGTCGTCGTCGAGCTCGATGGTCTCGACGGCGCCCACCGACTCGAAGGCTGCGACCGGGTCGTGGTCGCTGCGCACGATCAGGTCCAGCCCTCGCCCCTCGGGCAGCAGCCCGCGCAGACCACTGGGAGTGTCGAGTGCGATGCGCTCGCCGTGGTCGACGATCGCGATCCGGTCGCACAGCCGGTCCGCCTCGGCCATGTCGTGAGTGGTCAGCAAAATGGTGGTTCCCGACGCCCGCAGCTCGGCGACCCGGTCCCACAGGAAGAGGCGCGACTGGGGATCCAGGCCCGTGGTGGGCTCGTCGAGGAACAGCACCACCGGTTGGTGCATCAGGGCGCGGGCGATCATCAATCGCTGGGCCATCCCCCCGGAGTAGTTGTCCACCCGCTCCGTGGCGCGGTCGGCGAGGCCGAACTCCTCGAGGAGCTCGTCGGCTCGCCGTCGCCGCTGCGCACGGCCGACCCCGAAGTAGGCACCGTGGAAGGTCAGGTTCTCCCGCGCGGTCAGGGCCCGGTCGAGGTTGGCGCGCTGTGGCATGACGGCGATCCGACGCTTGACCTCCTGCGGTCGGGTCGCCACGTCGATGCCGTCGATCGAGGCCGAGCCACTGGATGGACGCACGCGGGTGGTCAGCACCCCGATGGTCGTGGTCTTGCCCGCCCCGTTGGGGCCGAGCAGACCGAAGATCTCACCCGGGGCGACGGTGAAGCTGACGCCCTTGAGCGCCTCCGGGCCGCGGGCGCCGTACTGCTTGCGCAGATCGGACACCTCGATGACCGCATCCGTCCTGGTGGGGGCGCTGGTCGTGGTCGCCACGTCGTTCACTCTCCTTCGTCCGGGTCAGTCGATGCCTGGGGTGGCGAGGTCAGGGACTCCGCTGGGCTCACCCGCGGTGTGCCTCGTCCGGTCCCGCTGGTCCTTGAACGCGAAGGCCAGCGCCATGAGCACGACCAGGCCGATGAGGCCGAACCCGACCGCGATCGCGACCGACCAGCTGCCGCTGACGCCGAGTGTGGCGAAGGCGGCGGAGGTGATGACGGCGATGCCGATCGAGGTGCCGATGCGCTGTCCGGTCTGCATCACCGCTCCGGAGCTGCCGGCGTAGTCGAGCGGGATGTCGGCCAGGGTCAGGGTCTGGTTGGGGCTGATGACGGCTCCCTGACCGACGCCGATGAAGGCCAGACTCGCCAGCAGCCACCATTCGCTCACCAGGCCCTGTGCCTGCAGCACGACGACCACGATGCTCAGCGCCAGTCCGACCAGCGCGAAGACCAGGCCACCGATGACGACCTTGCGTCCGTAGCGGTTGACCCGTCTGCCGGCCCAGCTCGCGGCGTACGCGGAGATCAGTGCGGAGGGGACACCGATGAAGCCGGCCTGGAGGGCGCTCTTGCCGGTGCCCTCCTGCAGGTACAGCGCCACGAGCACCCAGATGCTCGTCATGCCCAGGAAGTAGAGCATGACGATGACGCTGCCGTTGGTGAAGCTGCGGATGGAGAAGATGTCGAGATCGACCATCGGTGCCCGGCCGGTGGCGCGGTAGTGCTGCTCCCACTTCACCCAGGCCCACCCGAGGAGGATGCCGACGGGCAGCAGCAGCCACAGCCACGCCGACGAGCGACCCTCGACGAAGGGGAACATCGTCGCCAGCACGGCCAGCCCGAGCAGGATCGAACCGATCGGGTCGAAGGAGCGGGAGGCCTTGGGCGCGCCCGCCGCGGTGCGGCGCAGGAGCGGACGCGGGAACCAGCGCAGCGCGAGCGCGAGACAGAGCAGGCCCACGGGCACGTTGACGAGGAAGGTCAGTCGCCACCCCAGCTCGGGTCCACCGAGCTCGATGAGCAGGCCACCGAGGACCGGACCGATGCCGACCGCGACCCCGACGACGCTGCCGAAGTAGCCGAAGGCCTTCCCTCGCTCGGACCCGCGGAAGTACTGCTGGATCATGCCGACGCCCTGCGGGTTGAGCAGGCCGGAGCCGACGCCCTGGACGAAGCGGGCCGCGTTGAGCGCGTCGGCATTGGGCGCCAGACCGGCCGCGACGGACGCGATGGTGAAGACGCTGACCCCGAGGACGAAGATGCCGCCGCGCCCCATGAGGTCGCCGGCGCGTCCGGCAGCGACGAGCACGACGCCGAAGGTCAGGGCGTAACCGGCGAGCACCCACTGGGCGTCCGAGTCACTGGCGTCGAGGCCGTGCTGGATGGAGGGGAGGGCGACGTTGACGATGCTCACGCTGATGAGCGACATGAAGATCGCGACGAGCAGCACCCACAGCACCCGCCAGCGGTGCGCCTCCGAGATCACGTCACGAGGGTCCGCGTCGTTCTGACCCGCCACCCGTGACCTCCTCACCTCGATTCGTGCATCCTGCACACAAACGCCGGGACGCCCCCGTTCATTCCCACGGAGCATCCCACCTGCCGGCGTTGCGCGTACCCGTCACGCGGTATGTCGGGACACGGGTGCGCACAGCGCCGCCAGGCGAAGGGGGGATGTCAGCGGTAGTCGCTGAGCAGCCCCAGCGGCTGGTCCTCCCACCCGAGGTCGCGGATGAGCCCCCAAGCGTCCGGGCGGGAGCCGTCGACGTCCCGCACGCCGTACTCGTCGGACAGCTGCCGGGCGGTGAGGACGGCGCCGTGGTGACGTGCCACGTCAGCATCCGCAGCGAGGGCCGCCACCCCCCGTGCGACGTAGGTCGGTGTCTCCGAGGCCCCGAACCCCGGGACCGTCGCGGCGGCCTGCTGCCACGTCTTCTCCGTGACGCCGACGTTCTCCAGCATCGCCTCCGAGCGCAGCCATCCCGGCGTCACCCCCACGACCGTGACCGGCTGCTCCGCCAGCTCGGCCGTCAGGCTCGTGATGAGACGGTCGATGCAGCCCTTGACGTAGTCGTAGTAGAAACCGACGCCCTCCCGGTACCCGGTGTTCACCTCGCTCGGCCCGTCGGTCATCTCCACGAGCAACCCACCGCCGGACTCGAGCACCAGAGGCAGAGCGAGCGCGCTGGTGATGACGTGGGTGTCGATGCCCATCCGCAGCATCCGCAGGCCACCGGCGAGGTCGTGCTCCCACAGCGGGGTGCCGAACTGCGCGTACCGGTCCCCGCCGAAGATGTCGTTGACCAGGACGTCCAGCCGCCCGTGGCGCTCGCGGATCCGCTCGACGAGGGTGCGCACCTCGTCCGGATCGGTGTGGTCGACCACCTCGGCGACGCCCGCGCCGCCGGCCGCCTCGATGAGGTCGAGCGTGTCCTCGATGGTCTCCGGCCGCTCGATCTCGGACGCGCCGCACGCGCGGCTGCTGCGTCCGCTCGCGTGGACGAGTGCCCCCGCCCGCGCGAGCTCGACGGCACACGCCCGCCCGGCACCCCGGGTGGCTCCGGCGACGAGGGCGACGGTTCCGGACAACGGCTGGTCCTCCATCCACCCAGTCTGGCAGCGGCGACCAGCCGGTGGAGGCGGGAATATCCCCCTTCGTCCATCCGTAGACTCTTGGTGATGACCACGTATCTCGATCACGCGGCGACCACGCCGATGACCCCGGCTGCCCGGGAGGCGATGGTCGAGCAGCTGGCAGTCGTCGGCAACGCCTCGAGTCTGCACGCGCCCGGCCGGGATGCGCGGCGCACCGTCGAGGAGTCCCGCGAGCAGATCGCCTCGGCGCTGGGCGCGCGGCCGAGCGAGATCGTCTTCACCTCCGGCGGGACCGAGGCCGACAACCTCGCGGTCACCGGCAGCTTCCGCTCCGCCCGCGCGGCCGACCCGCGACGCACCCGGGTCGTCGTCAGCGCGGTCGAGCACCACGCCGTCCTCGACCCCGTCGACCACGCCGTCGAGCACGAGGGTGCACAGGCGACCTTCGTGGTGCCGGGGGAGTGCGGCACCGTCCAGCCGAGCGACGTGCGCGCGGCGATCGAGACCGACCCCACCGACGTCGCCGCCGTGTCGGTGATGTGGGCGAACAACGAGGTCGGCACCGTCCAGGACGTCGCCGCCATGGCCGAGATCGCCCACGAGCACGGGGTGGCCTTCCACACCGATGCCGTGCAGGCCGTCGGTCACCTGCCCGTGGACTTCGCCGCGAGTGGTGTCGACCTGATGAGCGTGAGTGCCCACAAGCTCGGGGGACCGATCGGGATCGGTGCCCTCGTCGCCAGGCGGGACGCCCGCCTCATCGCGCTCAGCCACGGAGGCGGACAGGAGCGCGGTATCCGCTCCGGCACCCTTGACGTCGCCTCGATCCGCGCCTTCGCCGTGGCGCTCACCGAGTCGGTCGATCGAAGGGAGGAGGAGGCCCGCCGCGTCGGCGGGCTGCGCGACCGCTTCCTCACCGGGGCCCGGGCACTGGACCTCGGCATCGGCGTCACCGGTTGCTGGGAGGTCGGCGACGTGACGACCCGTCTGCCGCACAATGCCCACATCACCATCCCGGGCTGCGAAGGAGACTCGATGCTCTACCTGCTGGACGCGGTCGGCGTCGCCGTCTCGACCGGCTCGGCCTGCCAGGCCGGCATCCCGCAGCCCTCCCACGTCGTGCTCGCCATGGGCCGGTCCGAGGAGGAGGCACGCGGCTCCCTTCGCGTCTCCTTCGGCTGGACCTCCACCGAGGAGGATGTCGACGCGATCCTGACCGCCCTGCCCGAGGCGGTCGGCCGCGCCCGTCGCGCGAGCGGAGTGGCCTGAGCCATGCGTGTCGTCGCTGCCATGAGCGGCGGGGTGGACTCCGCCGTCGCCGCCTCCCGGATGATCGAGGCCGGTCACGACGTCGTGGGCGTGCACCTGGCGCTGGCCAAGGACGCCAAGACGCTGCGCGAGGGCGCTCGCGGGTGCTGCACGATCGAGGACGCCGGCGACGCCCGTCGCGTCGCCGACAGGCTCGGCATCCCGTTCTACGTGTGGGACATGGCCACCCCCTTCGAGCGGGACGTGGTCGAGGACTTCGTGGCCGAGTACGAGGCGGGCCGCACCCCGAACCCGTGCCTGCGCTGCAACGAGAAGATCAAGTTCGCCGCGCTGCTCGACAAGGCGCTCGCGCTGGGCTTCGATGCCGTCGCGACCGGGCACTACGCGCAGATCGTCCACGGCCCGAACGGCCGCGAGCTGCACCGCGCCGTCGACGACGCCAAGGACCAGTCCTACGTCCTGGGCGTGCTCGACGAGGAGCAGCTGGCCCGTGCGTTCTTCCCGCTGGGTGACACGACCAAGCCGGACATCCGGGCGGAGGCTGCCGGGCGCGGCTTCGCGGTCGCCAAGAAGCCGGACAGCCACGACATCTGCTTCATCTCCGACGGCGACACCCGAGGCTGGTTGACCCGGCGGCTCGGGGAGCGCGAGGGCGAGATCGTCGACGAGGGGTCCGGCGAGGTCGTCGGGGAGCACCGTGGCGCCTACGGGTTCACCGTCGGTCAGCGGCGCGGTCTCGGGCTCGACCGCTCGGGCCTGGACGGAGCGCCGCGCTACGTGACGCGGGTCGAGGCCCGGTCCAACCGGGTCTTCATCGGCACGGCCGACCTGCTGGGGAGCGACGAGATCGAGGCCGACCACGTGCGCTGGTGCGGTCCGGCCGCCTCCGGCCGCCACCGCCTCGGGGCCCAGATCCGCGCCCACGGTGAGGAGATCCCCGCGCTCGCGGAGGTCTGGGACGACCCTGCCGAAGGGGGCGGGTCCCGCTTGCGGGTCCGCCTGGACACCGCGGTCCGCGGCGCGGCACCCGGCCAGTCGATCGTCCTCTACGACGGTACCCGCGTCGTCGGGTCCGGCACGATCAGCCGCGCCGGTCGTGCGGACCGTGGCCCCGCGCACGTCGGTGGTGGTGGACGTGCCGAGGAATCCACCGCGCCTGACCGTCCACGCGGGGGAGGAGCTCGGTGACGATCGCGTCCGCGGTCGGCTCGTGGCCGGGCGCTCGTCCCCGTGAGGCCGTCGTCGCCGTCCGCGACCTGCTCGGAGACGGCATCCCCCACCTGCCCGAGCTCCCCGCACGCGGCCCGGGCGCCGACGTCGTCGGCCGTGGCGTCGCGATGCTCGCCGACCTGCACGTGGAGACCCAACCGTACGGCTGGCGGTTCACCGACCGGGCCGGCCGGGACGAAGGGAGGGCCCGCGGCTTCCTGCGCGAGGACCTCGACGAGCTCGCCGAGGCCTACGACGGATGGAGCGGACCGCTGAAGGTCCAGGTCGCGGGTCCGTGGACGCTCGGTGCGAGCATCGAGCTGCCCCGCGGGGAACGGGCCGTCTCCGACCCGGGAGCGCGTCGGGACATCGCCGGGGCGCTCGCCGAGGGGGTGCGCCAGCACGTCGCCGAGGTCGAGCGACTCGTGCCGGGGGCCTCGGTGGTCGTGCAGGTCGACGAGCCCGGCCTGCCCGCCGTGCTGGATGGCCGCCTGCCGACCCAGTCCGGCTACGGCCGGTTGCGCGCCGTCGACCGCGGTGAGGTCCGCGACGGCCTGCGCACGATCATCGACGCGCTGCAGGGGCACTCGACCGTCGTGCACTGCTGCAGCGACGACGTGCCGGTGACGCTGCTGCGGGAGACCGGCGCCACCGGGATCTGTCTGGACACCTCGCTCGTCGACGACCGGCGCTGGGAGCAGCTGGCCGAGGCGGTCGAGTCCGGGGTCACCCTCTGGGCGGGGGCCCTGCCGACCTCGGGCGAGAGCGACTGGCGCACTGCCCGCGACCGGCTCGTCGATGCCTGGCACCGCGTCGGCCTGCCCGATGGCGCGCTGGGGGACCTCGTGATCACGCCCGCGTGCGGACTGGCCGGGGCGCCCCCTTCGTCCGCGGTCTCGGTCCTGCGCACCACCCGCGATCTCGCCGCGGCGCTGACCGACGTCGCGGCCGGCTGATCACGCCCCTACGAAATGCTGCAGGCTCGGGTTCGTTGAGCCAGCAGCACCACGAAGTGCTGCAGGCTCAACGAGGTGCTGCCAGCAGCACTTCGTAGGGCCGAGTCCACGGTGTCGTCGTGTGGCCCTTGTCACTTTCGGTGACTTGGGCCACGCTTGGCCGGACAGTGGCAGTCCGGACCAGCAAAGGAAACGCGATGGCCCGCATCACCGTCGATGTCGATGGCATGAGCTACACCCACGACGTGGAACCCCGAACCCTGTTGGTGCACCATCTGCGCGAGACGCTGGGCAAGACCGGCACCGTGGTCGGGTGCGACACGAGCAACTGCGGTGCCTGCACCGTCCTCGTCGACGGGGAGAGCATCAAGTCCTGCTCCGTCCTGGCCGTGCAGGCGGACGGCGCCGAGATCGAGACCGTTGAAGGACTGGCCGCTGCCGACGGGACCATGCACCCGGTCCAGCAGGCCTTCCACGAGCACCACGGTCTGCAGTGCGGTTACTGCACGCCCGGGATGCTCATGCGCAGTGTGTGCTTCGTGCGGGAGAACCCCGATCCGTCCGAGGACGAGGTCCGTGAGGGGCTCAAGGGCAACATGTGTCGGTGCACCGGGTACCAGGGGATCGTCTCGGCGGTCATGGCCTACTCACAGGCCGCCGGCGAGCAGGAGGCAGGACGATGACCGCGACATCCGATGCCGCCACGGACCGGGACGAGCAGCGGCCCGAGATCGGTCGTGCGCGCCTGCGCCGTGAGGACGCCCGTGCCCTGACCGGTCGCACCCGCTGGACCGATGACATGACCCTGCCGGGGATGGTGCACCTGTCGGTGCTGCGGTCCCCGGTGGCGCACGCGACGATCACGACCCTGGACACCGCGCCGGCGGCCCGGGCCCCCGGCGTCGTCGGGGTCTGGACCGGTGAGGACCTGCCGGAGCAGGGAGCGATGCCGACGGCGTGGACCGTCAGCGAAGACATGAAGACGCCGCCGTACTTCCCGCTGAGTGTCGGGGCGGTCAAGCACGTCGGCGACATCGTGGCCGTCGTGGCAGCGATCTCCAAGGAGGCTGCGGAGGATGCCCTCGAGCTGATCGACGTCGACTACGACGAACTGCCGGTGGTCGTCGACCCGTTGGCGGCCAAGCAGGAGGGCAGTCCGCTCGTCCACCCGGACCTCGGCACGAACGTGTGCGCCACCTGGGGGCTGGACTCCGTCTCGCTCGGTACCGGCGGCGATGCGGCCGCGGCGATCCGAGAGGCCGAGTCCGACCCGGACCAGGTCGTCGTGCGCCGCACCCTCCGGCAGAATCGGATCACGCCCGCATACATCGAACCCCGGTCGATCGTGGTCGATCCCACCGCCGAGCAGGTGACGATGTGGTCGGCCACCCAGGTCCCGCACATCGTGCGCATCCTCATGGCGATGAGCCAGCCCATCGAGGAGCACGAGCTGCGGGTCGTGGCCCCGGACGTCGGCGGGGGATTCGGCGGCAAGCTGCAGTTCACCCGTGAGGAGGCCCTCGTGCTCCTCATCGCCCGGCGTCTGCGGGTGCCGTGCAAGTACACCGAGACCCGCAGCGAGTCGATGCAGTCCTCGCACCACGCCCGCGACCAGGTGCAGGAGCTGACCCTCGCCGCGAAGCGCGACGGCACGATCACCGCCCTGGACGT
This sequence comes from Janibacter sp. A1S7, assembly GCF_037198315.1. Taxonomy (NCBI): domain Bacteria; kingdom Bacillati; phylum Actinomycetota; class Actinomycetes; order Micrococcales; family Intrasporangiaceae; genus Janibacter; species Janibacter alittae. The sequence continues at coordinate 937,026 of NZ_CP144913.1, forward strand.
GGACCTCACCGCGGACATGGGGGCGTACCTGGGGATCCTCACGGCGGGGATCCCGCTGCTCGGCGGATTCATGTTCACCGGCATCTACCGGATCCCGGCCTACACCTTCCACTGCACCGACGTCTTCACCAACAAGACGATGACCGACGCCTACCGAGGGGCGGGGAAGCCGGAGGCGACCTTTGGCATCGAGCGGATGATGGACGAGCTGGCCGTCGAGCTGGACCTGGATCCGATCGAGGTGCGGCGACGCAACTGGATCACGCCCGACGAGTTCCCCTACGCCACCGCGGCCGGCCTGACCTACGACTCCGGCAACTACGACCAGGCCACCGACAAGGCGCTGGAGATGTTCGGCTACGACGAGCTGCGGGCCGAGCAGCGGCGTCGCCGCGAGGCACGGGACCCGGTCCAGCTCGGCATCGGGGTGTGCACCTTCGTCGAGCTGTCCGGCCTGGCCCCCAGCCGTGTGCTCGGTGGCTTGAACTACGGGTCGGGCGGCTGGGAGCACTCGAGCATCCGGATGCTGCCGACGGGCAAGGTCGAGGTCGTCGCAGGGACCACCTCTCACGGGCAGGGCCATGCCACCGCCTTCTCCCAGATCGTCGCGGACGAGCTGGGCGTCCCCTTCGACGACATCGTCCTCATCAGCGGTGACACCGCGTCCTCGCACAAGGGCATGGACACGTACGGGTCACGCTCGCTGGTGGTCGGCGGCATGGCCATCGTCGGGGCCGCTCGCAAGGTCGTGGAGAAGGCGAGGCCGATCGCCGCCCACCTGCTCGAGGCGAGCACCGACGACCTCGAGTTCGTGGGTGGGAGATTCTCGGTCAGGGGCACGGCCAGCGGGGTGACGATCCAGGAGGTCATGCTCAGCACCTGGCTCGCGCACGACCTTCCCGAGGGGCTGGAGCCGAATCTGGATGCGGACTTCACGTTCGACCCGGAGAACTTCTCCTACCCGACGGGGACCCACCTGGCGGCGGTCGAGGTCGACACGCAGACCGGACGCGTGACGGTCCGCGACTACGTCTGCGTCCAGGACGTGGGTGTCCTGGTCAACCCGATGATCGTCGACGGCCAGGTGCACGGTGGGCTGACCCAGGGCATCGCGCAAGCGCTGTACGAGGAGATCCAGTACTCCCAGGAGGGGCAGCTGACCAGCGGCACGCTGGCCGACTACCTCGTCCCTGCCGCTCCCGACGTCCTGCGCTATCGCACGGGGACCACGGTGACCGAGGCGACCACCAACACGCTGGGCGTCAAGGCGGTCGGCGAGACGGGTGCCACGGCAGCACCCCCGGCGATCGTCAACGCGGTCCTGGATGCGCTGCGGCCGCTCGGGGTCACCGACATCACGATGCCGTGTACGCCGGTGAAGGTGTGGACCGCGATCCACGAGGCATCCGCACGCACGACCGAGGGAGCGGTGACGGCATGAGGCCCGTGGAGTTCGACTACACCGCACCCACCAGCGTCGAGGACGTGCTGCGGGCCCTGGCCGACAGCGACGACGCCACGATCATGGGTGGTGGCCAGTCGCTGATGCCCGTGCTGCGGATGCGTATGGCCGACCCGGGACTGCTCGTCGACCTTCGTCGGGTGCCCGAGCTGCAGCAGGTGCGCGAGGATGGCGATCACCTCGTCATCGGCGCCATGACCACGCACCACGCCGTGGCGCACGACGCGCTCGTCGCGGAGCATGCCGGGGTGCTGGGTCAGGCGGCTGCCCGCGTCGGTGACCCGCAGATCAGGTACCGGGGAACCACCGGTGGAGCGCTGGCCCACGCCGACCCGGCCGGTGACATCGCCCCCGCCGTGCTCGCCCTCGACGGGGTGATCGAGGTCAGCGGGCCCACCGGTGCGCGGACCGTGCCGGCGGCCGAGTTCTTCCGCGGCCCCTTCACCACCGCTCTGGACGAAGGGGAGGTCGTGACCGCGATCCGGCTGCCCAAGCACACCGGGTGGGGGATGCGGTACGAGAAGTTCTCCCACGTGGCCCAGTCGTGGGCCATCGTCGCCGTGGCGGCCGCTGTCCGGGTCGAGGACGGCGTCATCGCCCGGGTGCGCCTCGGGATGGCCAACATGGGGCAGACCCCGCTGCGGGCGGAGGCTGCCGAGGCAGCACTGACCGGTGCCTCGCTCGAGGCGCAGTCGCTGCACGAGGCCGCGGCGCGCGCCGGTGAGGGAACGTCGCCGGCGGTCGACCCAGCGGGTACGGCCGAGTACCGCCGTCACCTCGCCGGCGTCCTCTCCGGCAGGGCCGTCACGGCAGCTGCCGGGGTGGGCGGATGAGCAGCAGCCGTCCGAAGAGCCGAAGGACAGGAGGTCTGTGAATGAGCGCTGGTACGTCGCAGTTGATCGATCTCAATGCGGACGGCGGTGAGAGTTTCGGTCGATGGGCCCTGGGTGCCGATGAGTCCCTGGCGCCGATGATCTCCTCGATCAACGTCGCCTGCGGGTGGCACGCCGGGGACCCGGCGACCATGGCCACCTCCGTCGCGCTCGCCAAGGAGCACGACATCGGGTTGGGAGCGCACCCGGGCTTCCCGGACCTCACCGGCTTCGGGCGCCGGGCCATGGCGTTCACGCCGACCGAAGCAGCGCAGGCCGTGCTGTACCAGACCGGTGCCCTGCGGGCCTTTGCCGACCACGCGGGTGTCCCCCTTCGCCACGTCAAACCCCACGGCAGCCTGTACGGGCTGCTGATGAAGGACGACGACGCAGCCGATGCCGTGTCCGACGCCGTCGCCGAGGTTGATGCGTCCCTCTTCATCGTGCTGGAGGCCGGGCACTGTGCAGAGCGTCAGCGCAACCGTGGCCACAAGGTGGCGGCCGAGGCCTTCGCCGACCTGGAGTACACGGACGACGGCCACATCATCATCGACCCGAAGAACCAGCGTCGCGACCCCCAGTGGTGCGCCGACCAGGTCGCCGACATCCTCGACGGGCGAATCCGGTCGGTCAACGGCGTCGAGTCCTCGATCCGGGCGGACACGATCTGCCTGCACTCGGACCGGCCCGGGGCCGTGGACAACGCCCGCGCCGTCGTCGACCGCATGACCAGCACGGGGTGGACGATCCGGTCCCTCCACCACATCGACCAGGAGGGTTCATGAGTCAAGCGGTGCAGCTGCCTCCCGCCCGCTACGAGCACGGCGGAGACGAGTTCATCTTCGTCGAGATCGCCGAGGAGATGAGCATGGAGGCCAACATCAAGGCCATGCTCATCACCCAGGAGCTCGAGCGGAGGCAGATGTCGGGTCTCGTCGACATCTGTCCCTCCAATGCCTCCTACCTCGTGCGGTTCGACCCCGATGTCGTCCCCCCGGTGGATCTCATGGGGTTGCTGAAGGATCTGGAGGGGCGCTTCCAGGACGTGCCCGAGGGCTTCACGCTGCAGACCCGGGTCGTGGACGTGCCCGTGCTCTACAACGACCCGTGGACGCACGAGGCGATGATGCGTTTTCGCGACCGGCACCAGGACCCGGAGTCGACCGACCTGGAGTACGGCGCCCGGACCAACGGCTTCGACGCCGTCGACTCCTTCATCGAGCACCTGGCCGGGAACCCCTGGATCGTCACCATGCTCGGCTTCGTGCCCGGTCTGCCGTTCTGCTACCAGCTCGAGCCGAGGGAACGGCAGGTGCAGGTCCCCAAGTACGTGCGACCGCGCACCTTCACCCCGGAGCGGGCCTTCGGGATCGGAGGTGCCTTCTCGGTGGTCTACCCGGTCCAGGGCGCGGGTGGGTACCAGCTGTACGGGATGTCGGCCACGCCGGTGCTCAATGTGCGACAGGACCACCCGGACTTCGACCACTCCATCGTCTTCCCGCGGGCGGGCGACATCCTGCGGTACCGATCGGTGGACCGCACGGAGTTCGACGACACCCGCAAGGAGGTGGAGGCAGGCACCTTCCGGTATCGCCAGCATGACGTCGAGTTCTCGCCGGCTGCCTTCCTCGAGGATCCCCAGGGAGTCAACGACGGCCTGCTGGAGGTGCTGTACCGATGAGTGCGCAGGTGAGAGTGGTGTCGGGTGGGCTGTCGACGACCGTCCAGGACCTCGGCCGCACGGGCCGGTACGCCATCGGGATGCCGCCCTCCGGTGCGATGGACCAGTTCTCCTTCCGCGTCGCCAATCTCCTCGTGGGCAACCCCGAGGGTGCCGCCGCCCTGGAGGCCACCTACATCGGACCCGCGCTGGAGTTCACCGACGACCGGGTCGTTGCCGTGACCGGCGGGGACGCCGCCGTGACGCTCAACGGTGAGCCCATCCCGATGTGGTCGAGCACGACGGTCCGAAGCGGCGACGTGCTGGCGTTCGGGATGATCACGAGCGGCGCGCGTCCGTACATCGCCGTGTCCGGCGGTATCGCCGTGCCCGAGTACCTGGGGTCGCGGTCGACGTACACGTTGATCGGGCTGGGGGGCCACGAAGGGCGCACCCTGACCGAGGGTGACGTGCTCCCGCTGGGGGAGGGCCGGGGTGGGGCGGTGGGCACCGTGGTCCCCGAGGACCTGGTGCCGCACTTCCCGTCCGACGTCGAGGTCAGGGCCGTCGTCGGGTTGTGCTCCTACCGGCTCACGCAGACGGCGATCGAGTCCTTCCTGAGCACCCCGTGGCGGATCACCAAGGATGCGGACAGGGTCGGGTACCGACTGCGTGGCGGCACGCTCGACTTCGTCGAGCGTGAGCAACCGTTCGGGGCGGGCAGCGACCCGGCGAACGTGGTCGACCTCGGCTATCCGTTGGGATCGATCCAGGTGCCGGGTGGGGACGAGCCGATCGTCCTCCTCGGCGACGCGGTCACCGGCGGTGGTTACGTCACGATCGCCACGGTCATCTCGGTCGATCGGGACCTGTTCGGACAGGCCAAGACGGGCGACACGATCCGGTTCCGGGACGTCGGCATCGACGAGGCGCTGGCCGCGCGCGCCGAGAACAACCGACGGTTGGACCGGATCCGTTCGGCACTGACCTGAGACCCCTCGCTAGCAACCACGCAGACCTCGTCGAAAGGAAGCACGATGCCCACGATCCCCTCCCCGCTCCCCGGTGTGTTCTACCGTCGACCGTCCCCGGACCAGGACACCTACGTCAGTGAGGGCGACCAGATCACCGAAGGACAGACGATCGGGCTGATCGAGGTGATGAAGAACTTCACCGAGCTGAAGGCAACGGCAGCCGGGACCGTCACGGAGTTCCTCGTGGACGACGAGTCGGAAGTGTCCGTCGGGCAGGACGTGGCGGTCCTGGAATGAGCGCTGCACCCACCCGGCGCGTCCTGGTCGCCAACCGTGGGGAGATCGCCGTCCGTGTCATCCGGGCGGCGCACTCCTGCGGCTGGGAGGCGGTCGCGGTGCACTCCGATGCCGACGCCGGCTCACGTTGGGTGGCGCTCGCCGACGAGGCCCGCCACATCGGTCCCTCGCCAGCCCGGCGTTCCTACCTCGACATCGACGCGGTCGTGCAGGCGGCCCTGGACTCCGGGTGCACGCACGTGCACCCCGGGTACGGGTTCCTCGCCGAGCGGCCGGAGTTCGCGCGACGCGTCAGGGAGGCAGGTCTGGTCTTCGTGGGACCGTCGGCCGAGGTGATCGAGTCGATGGGCGACAAGGCCTCCGCGCGACGGACCGCCGAGGAGGCCGGTGTCCCCGTCGTCCCCGGTTCGGGAGTCGTCGCCGACCCGGCCGGAGCTCGTGCCGCCGCTGCCGACATCGGCTACCCGCTCCTGATCAAGGCGGCTGCCGGTGGCGGGGGCCGAGGCATCCGCGTGGTGCGGGCCGACGACGAGCTCGAGGGCGCGGTCTCGACCGCGCAGGCCGAGGCCAGTGCGGCCTTCGGCGACGGCTCGCTCTACCTCGAACGGTCCATCGAGGGCGCCCGCCACATCGAGGTCCAGGTCGTGGGTGACACGCACGGCAACGTCGTCCACTTCTTCGAGCGGGACTGCTCGGTCCAGCGGCGTCGGCAGAAGTTGCTCGAGGAAGCGCCCGCACCGGGGCTGTCCACGACGCTGCGGGACGAGATCACCGGCGCGGCGGTCCGCCTGGCCGCGGAGGTCGGGTACCAGGGCGCAGGGACCGTGGAGTTCCTCGTCGAGGGCGAGCGGTTCTACTTCATCGAGATGAACACCCGGATCCAGGTCGAGCACCCGATCACCGAGATGGTCACCGGCACCGACCTGGTCGTCGAACAGCTGCGGGTGGCCGCCGGCGAGCCGCTGTCGGTGTCCCAGGGCGAGATCACCCTGCAGGGCGTCGCCCTCGAGTTCCGGATCAACGCCGAGGACCCGCAGCAGGACTTCTTCCCGTCACCGGGGGAGCTGACCCGCTTCGACCCGCCGAACGGGCCCGGGGTCCGAGTGGACTCCGGCTTCGTCTCCGGTGGTCGGATCGTGCCGTACTACGACTCCCTGGTGGCCAAGGTGGTCGTCCACGGGCGCGACCGGGAGGAGGCGCTGGCTCGGGCCACGCAGGCGCTGACCGAGCTCACCGTCGACGGAGTGGTCACCACCCGTGACCTGCACCTGTCGCTCGTCGCGGACGAGGAGTTCCGCGCAGGGGGCGTCACGACGACGTGGTTCGAGGAGCGATCGACCGCGTCGGACCGGTCTGCGGAGGGCTGAGCCTCCCTTCGCCCGGAGTACGAACTGCTGCAGGCAGCACCTCGTTGAGCCAGCAGCACCACGAAGTGCTGCAGGCTCAACGAAACCGAGCCTGCAGCACTTCGTGGGGGACGAGCGGAGATCAGGCGCTTGGAGCCTGGATCTCGCGCTTGAGGATCTTGCCCGTCGGGCCCTTGGGGATGTCGTCGAGGACCCAGACGGTGCGCGGGTACTTGTAGGCCGCGATCCGGTCCTTGACGTAGGACCGGATCGCGTCGACGTCACCCGAGGCGCCCTCGCGCAGCGAGACGGCAGCGCCGACGTCCTCACCGAGCTCGTGGTCGGGGACGCCGATGACGGCGCACTCCAGCACGTCCGGGTGGGTGTAGAGCACCTCCTCGACCTCCCGCGGGTAGACGTTCATGCCACCGCGGATGATCACGTCCTTCTTGCGGTCGACGATCGTGTAGTAGCCGTCCTCGTCGACGCTGGCGATGTCACCGGTGCGGAACCAGCCGTCCGGGATGGCCGTCGCCGTCTCCTCGGGCTTGTTCCAGTACCCCTTCATGAGGTTGTCGCCGCGGATGGCGATCTCGCCGACGCCCTCGCCCGGGCCGACCTGCTCGCCCTGCTCGCCGATCAGCCTGATCTCGCAGCCGGGGATCGCCCGACCGATGGTGCCGGGCTTGCTCGGCCGGTCGAGCATGTTGAAGGAGGCGACCGGGGAGGTCTCGGACAAGCCGTACCCCTCGAGCAGGCGCACCTTGAACCTCGACTCGAACTCGGTGAGGGTCTGCTCCGGCAGTGACGAGCCGCCGCTGACGCAGGTGCGCAGACTCGTGGTGTCGGTGGAGTCCGCCGCGGGGTGGTGCAGCATCGCGCCGTACATCGTCGGCACGCCCTCGAAGATCGTGACCTTGTCGCGCTCGATGATCTCCAGCGCCTTGCCCGGCTCGAAGCGGGGGAGGAGGGTGAGCGTGGCGCCGGTGCGCACCGAGGCGTTGAGTCCGCAGGTCAGGCCGAAGACGTGGAAGAGGGGCAGGCACCCCATGACGACGTCATCGACCGCGATCCGGATGATGTCCTCGGCCGAGCGCTTGGCGTTCAGGTCGAGATTGCGGTGGGTCAGCTCCGCCCCCTTCGGCCGGCCGGTGGTACCGGAGGTGTAGAGGATGACCGCGGTCTCCTCGTCGTCGCGCTCGACCGGCGTGGCGACCGGCTCCCCGGACGGCAGGTCCTCCTCGCTCGGGCCGACCGGACCGGAGGCGATGACCTTCGTCGAGGTGCCCTGCGCACCGCCCTGAGCCTCCGCGAGGAAGTCACCCCAGGCGAAGGCGAACGTCGCACCGGAGTCGGTGAAGAAGTACTCGACCTCCTGGGCCTTCAGCAGCGGGTTCATCGGCACGACGGTCCCGCCGGCCAGCAGGGTGCCGTAGAAGAGCACCGGGAAGGCGGGGATGTTCGGCAGGATCAGTGCGACGCGGTCGCCCGGCTCCAGACCAGCGGCGCGCAGGGCGCCGGCGGTCTTGGCAGCCATGCCGTGCAGCTGCTGCCAGGTCAGCTCCGCGTCGTCGAGCTTGATCGCCACCTTGTCGGGGTGGGTCTGGGCGGTCGCAACGAGGTTGCTGGCCAAGTTGGTCATGGATAACTCCTGGGTAGCCGGTGGGGTGGTGCCATCCAACACCGTGATCGGCGTCGGGCGGAAGGGGGGTCCGGCCGGGTGATCCTGTCGGTGGCCTGCGGCAGGATGGGAGTGTGACTGAGATCCCCGAGACCGACGAGTCCGCAGGCCGGGTGGAGCCGGAGACCCCCGCCGACGTGCCCGAGCAGGTCCGCGCGGAGTGGGCGGAGCTGGCCGAGCAGGCCATGACCGCGCAGTTCGCCTACCACGGCAAGGACGCTCCGACGATCAGCGACGGCGCCTACGACGGGCTCATCCGACGGTTGCAGGAGATCGAGGCGACGCACCCCTCCCTTCGCACCCCGCAGTCGCCCACCCAGACCGTCGGAGGAGCGGTCTTCTCCACCGAGTTCACCGCCGTCGACCACCTCGAGCGGATGCTCTCGTTGGACAACGCCTTCGACGGTGACGAGCTCGTCGACTGGGCCGCGCGCGTGGAGCGCGAGGTCACCGGGTTCCACTACCTGTGCGAGCTGAAGATCGACGGCCTCGCCGTCAACCTGCTGTACGAAGGGGGGAGGCTCACCCGCGCGCTGACGCGGGGCGACGGTCGCACCGGCGAGGACATCACGATGAATGTGCGCACCGTGGAGGGGATCCCCACCCGGCTCGACGACAGCGAGCACCCCGTGCCCGATCTCGTCGAGGTCCGCGGGGAGGTCTTCTTCCGGCTCGAGGACTTCGCCGAGCTCAACGCCGGGCTGGTCGAGTCGGGCCGGGCCCCCTTCGCCAACCCGCGCAACTCTGCTGCTGGGTCGTTGCGGCAGAAGGACCCCCGCGTCACCGCCCGTCGGCCGCTGCGCATGCTCGTGCACGGGATGGGGCGTCGCGAGGGCTTCGACGTCGACAGCCAGAGCCATGCCTACGAGCTCATGGCCGCGTGGGGGCTGCCGACCTCGCCGCACTACGAGGTCTTCGACTCGATGACCGAGGTTCGTCGCTTCATCTCGCAGGTGGAGGAGCAGCGTCACGACTACGACCACGAGATCGACGGTGTCGTCGTCAAGGTCGACGAGATCGCGGTGCAGCGCCGACTGGGCACCACCTCGCGCGCCCCTCGGTGGGCCATCGCCTGGAAGTACCCGCCCGAGGAGGTCAACACCACCTTGCTCGACATCCAGGTCAACGTCGGGCGCACGGGGCGGGTGACCCCCTTCGGGGTGATGGAGCCGGTGACCGTGGCCGGGTCCACGGTCTCCCTGGCGACCCTGCACAACGCCCATGAAGTCAAGCGCAAGGGCGTGCTGATCGGTGACACGGTGGTGCTGCGCAAGGCCGGCGACGTCATCCCCGAGATCCTCGGCCCGGTGGTCGAGCTGCGTGACACCGACGGTGTCGCTCGTACAGAATTTCAGATGCCGACGCACTGCCCCTCCTGCGGCACGGTGCTCGGCCAGCAGAAGGAGGGTGACAAGGACCTTCGCTGCCCCAACGCGCGCACCTGTCCCAGCCAGCTGCGCGAACGGCTCTCCTCGTTGGCCGGGCGTGGGGCGTTCGACATCGAGGTTCTCGGGTGGGAGGGCGTCGTCGGGCTGCTCGACGCCGGCGTGCTCACCGACGAGTCGACCCTCTTCTCGCTGACGGCCCAGGACGTCTTCCGGGTGCCGCTCTACCGTCGCAAGGCCAAGAAGGGGGACCCGGAGGAGGCGGTGCGCGACGGGCAGGTGCTCTCCGAGAACGGCCGCAAGCTCATCGACCACCTGCGCGAGGCCAAGGAGCAGCCGCTGTGGCGGGTGCTCGTCGCGCTGTCCATCCGGCACGTCGGTCCGACCGCGGCACGGGCGTTGGCGCAGCACTTCGGGTCGATCGCGGCGATCCGCACGGCCACCGAGGAACAGCTCGCCGACGTCGAGGGGGTCGGCCCGACGATCGCGGCCGCCGTGCGCGAGTGGTTCGACGGCGAGGACCACGAGTGGCACCGCCAGATCGTCGATCGGTGGGCTGCCGACGGAGTGCGCATGGAGGACGAGCGGGACGAGTCGATCGCGCAGACCCTGGCCGGGGTGACCGTCGTCGTGACCGGCTCGCTGGAGGAGTTCAGCCGCGACTCGGCCAAGGAGGCCATCCTCGAGCGCGGCGGCAGGGCCTCGGGATCGGTGAGCAAGAAGACCGACTGGGTCGTCGTCGGGGACAACGCCGGGACGAAGGAGGCCAAGGCCCGTGACCTCGGCCGACCCATCCTCACCGAGGAGCAGTTCGTCGAGCTGCTCGAGACGGGGACCGTGGTCGGCTTCGACGGGGACGACGACGGCGACGACGACGCGTGAGCGAGGGCATCGATCGGGCGACGGCACAGTGGTACGTCGAGACGGCGCTGGTGCGACTGCTCGCGAAGGCAGACGAGCTCGTCGACGGCGGCGAGGAGCTGCTCTCCCGCCAGCCCGACCTCGAGGGCGCCAACAGCGTCTTCGCGATCATCACGCATTGCTGCGGGGTGCTGGAGCACTGGGGCGGCGAGGTCATCGCCGGGCGTGAGACCAACCGTGACCGTGCCTCGGAGTTCACCGCCACCGGCACGATCGACCAGCTGGAGGAGCGGGTGTCCGCGCAGCTGCGCCGGTGGCGGGCGGACCTCGCGGACTTCGACGCGGGGGAGGTGCCGCGCGGCCCCACCGAGCGGTACGAGGGGGAGCCGGACGTCATCACCCAGGGATTCGTCGTGCTGCACGTCATCGAGGAGCTCTTCCAGCACCTCGGCCACGTCGACCTCACCGTCGACCTGCTCACGGGCAGCTGACCCCCTTCGCTCCGGCGGACTCGCACCGCCCTGCCGGACCTCTCCCGCGGGTCACTCGCGGTGGCGGGGTACCGACGACTACGGTCGGGTTGTGAGTGACGACAGCGTGACCAGCCCGGAGCCCGACCTGCAGTCCTTCGCCGACCTCGGTCTCGACGACCGGGTCGTGCGCGCCCTGAAGGACATCGGCTACGAGACGCCGTCCCCGATCCAGGCGGCGACGATCCCCGCGCTGCTCGAGGGGCGTCACGTCGTCGGGCTGGCGCAGACGGGCACGGGCAAGACCGCGGCCTTCGCCCTGCCGATCCTCAGCCGGCTCGACCCGAAGCAGAAGTCGCCCCAGGCGCTCGTCCTGGCTCCGACCCGTGAGCTCGCGCTGCAGGTGTGCGAAGCGATCGAGAAGTACGCCTCGCGCATCCCCGGCGTGCGCGTCCTGCCGGTGTACGGCGGTCAGGGCTACGGCGTGCAGCTCAGTGCGCTCCGCCGTGGTGTGCACATCGTCGTCGGTACCCCCGGTCGCATCATGGACCACCTCGAGAAGGGCACGCTCGACCTGTCGGACCTGCGCTTCCTCGTGCTGGACGAGGCCGACGAGATGCTCAAGATGGGCTTCGCCGAGGACGTCGAGACGATCCTGGCAGAGACCCCGCAGGAGAAGCACGTCGCGCTGTTCTCCGCGACGATGCCCACGCAGATCCGGCGCATCTCCAAGAAGTACCTGACCGACGCGCTCGAGATCACGGTCGAACGCACCTCGGCCACGGCGCCCGACATCACCCAGCGCTACCTCATCGTCTCCTACCCGCAGAAGGTCGACGCCCTGACGCGGATCCTCGAGGTCGAGAACTTCGAGGGGATGATCGTCTTCGTCCGGACCAAGAACGAGACCGAGACGCTCGCCGAGAAGCTGCGTGCCCGGGGGTTCTCCGCCGCAGCCATCAACGGCGACGTCGCCCAGGCGCAGCGCGAGCGCACCGTCGCCCAGCTGAAGTCGGGGAAGCTCGACATCCTCGTCGCCACCGATGTCGCCGCCCGCGGGCTCGACGTCGAGAGGATCAGTCACGTCGTCAACTACGACATCCCGACCGACACGGGGTCCTACGTGCACCGCATCGGGCGCACCGGTCGTGCCGGGCGCTCGGGCGATGCGATCTCCTTCGTCACGCCGCGCGAGCGCCACCTGCTGAAGTCGATCGAGAAGGCCACGCGCACACGGCTGACCGAGATGCCGCTGCCCAGCGTCGAGGACATCAATGCCACCCGGCTGAGCCGGCTCGACGACCGGATCACGGCGGCGCTGGCCACCGACGACCTGGCCTCCTTCAGGGACGTCGTCGCCCACTACGTGCGCGAGCACGACGTGCCGGAGCTGGACGTCGCCGCGGCCCTGGCGATCGTCCTGCAAGGTGATGAGCCGATGCTCCTCGACCCGGAGCCGGTGCGGCCACCGCGTCGCGAGCGTGACGACCGTGGCCGAGGGGACCGCCCCGGCCGGACGAAGGGGGACAAGGGCGCCCAGCGTGGTGCATCGGGGCCGATGGCCACCTACCGGATCGCCGTCGGACGACGGCAGAAGGTCGAACCACGCCAGATCGTCGGCGCCCTGGCCAACGAGGGCGGTCTGGGCCGTCAGGACTTCGGCCACATCGACATCCGTGCCGATCACTCACTCGTGGAGCTGCCCGCGACGCTGCCTCCCGGGACGGAGGACAAGCTGCGTCGCACCCGGATCTCCGGTCAGCTCATCGAGCTGCGCCAGGACCGGGGCCGTGGCGGTGGCTCCGCGAAGAAGCCACATCGCAAGGGTGGACGCGCCTGAGTGTGATCTGGTGCTCCGGCCGCGTGCAGCCCGGTCAGCCGAGCGCCTTGACCGCGGCGTCGTAGTCCGGCTCCTGGGTGATCTCGGGGACCATCTCGGTGTGGATGACCGTGCCGTCTGCGTCGAGGACGACGACCGAGCGGGCGAGCAGCCCCGCCATCGGGCCATCGGCCATCGTCACGCCGTAGTCCTCACCGAAGGCGGAGCGGAAGGCCGAGCCGACCTTGACGTCCTCGATGCCCTCTGCGCCGCAGAACCGCGCCTGCGCGAAGGGAAGGTCCTTCGAGACGTTGACGACGGTCGTGTTGTCGAGGCTCGCGGCGAGCTCGTTGAACTTGCGCACGCTCGTCGCGCAGACACCGGTGTCGATGCTCGGGAAGATGTTCAGGACGACGCGGCCGGACAGGTCGGCGCTCGTCAGCGCGGAGAGGCCGTCGCCGACGAGATCGAAGGCCGGAGCGCTGGCGCCGGAGGCCGGCAGCTCGCCGACGGTCTTGACGGGGTTGCCCTTGAATGCAGTGGTAGCCATACCCCATGCCTACACGTTCAGCGGCGCGCTGTCTGCACCCGCCCGCCATCCGGCCCCACGTCCGACCGGCGCGGCCGGCCGAGCATCAGGCGGGCAGCGGCCCCGGCCCGGGCACGTTCGCCGCGTGCCCGTCGGTACGCAGCCGGGAGCGCAACCGCTCGGCGGCCGCCTCGAAGCGCTCGTCCGGCAGATCGGTCATCACCTTGCGCGGGTCGAAGTCCTCGTGCGAATAGGCCGGCCACAGGTGCACGTGCAGGTGCGGCACCTCGAATCCCTCCACCATCATCCCGACCCGCGGGGCGTCCCACTCGGCCTGCTGGGCCCGGCCGATGATCTGAGCCACGTGCTGCAGGTGCGCCCAGGTCGCGGTGTCGGCGTCGGTCCACCGATCGATCTCCTCGCGGGAGACGACCATCGTGTGCCCGTCTTGCATCGGGTCGATGGTCAGGAAGGCCACGCAGGTCTCGTCCGACCAGACGAAGCGTCCGGGGATCTCGCCGGTGATGATCTTGGTGAAGAGAGTCGTCATGTCCCAAGCCTAGGGTGGAGGTATGGCACCCGACTCCCTTCGCCTCGCCGGTGCGCAGTTCACCGCCACCGGGGACCCGGGCGAGAACCTCCGCACGATCGCTGACCTGACCGCCCGCGCAGCCGAGCGAGGTGCCCGCCTCGTGGTGCATCCCGAGGCAGCGATGGCGTCCTTCGCCGGCCGCCTCGACACCGTCGCCGAGCCCCTCGACGGGCGCTTCGCGGACGGGGTGCGCGCGCTCGCGGTCGAGCACGACGTCACCGTGGTCGTCGGGATGTTCACCCCTGCGGACGCGATCACCACGCACGACGGGAGGGACCGCAGCCGGGTGCACAACACCCTGCTCGTCACCGGGCCCGGGACGAGCGAGACCGCCTACCGCAAGATCCATCTGTACGACGCCTTCGGCACCACGGAGTCCGACTCCGTCGCGCCCGGCGACGAGGTCGTCACCGTCGAGGTCGACGGATGGACCGTCGGCCTCTCGACCTGCTACGACGTGCGCTTCGGTGAGCAGTTCACCCAGCTGGGCCGCCGTGGCGCCGAGCTCGTCGTCCTGCCCGCCTCGTGGGGCGATGGCCCCGGCAAGGCGTCGCAGTGGGACCTGCTCACCCGAGCCCGGGCCCACGACGCCCAGGCCTGGCTGCTCGCCGTCGGGCAGGCCTGGACGAAGGATGCGGTCAACGGGCCCCTCGGTATCGGCCGCTCGGTCCTGGCCGACCCGACCGGCGAGGTGCGCGCCCGGCTCGGCGGGGGAGAGGACGTGCTCGTCGCCGACATCGACCGCGCCACAGTGGAGCGCACCCGGGCCCTCGTCCCCGTGCTCTGATATGTAGGCGCGGTGGTTGCCGGGGTCTTCATGGGGTCTGAGCGGGCCACCGCGCCCGACCCGCTGGCTCGGTCTGCCCTCCGGGGCCCGAGACCGGACCTACCTGCGGGTACGACGAGCACTTGCGGACGTCGGTGGGTCCGTAGGGCTGATTTTCCGGGGTTCAGGTGGCGTAGCCATCGGGAAGTGGTCGTCGTACCCGCAAGTAACCCTGCTGGACCGTGCGGATGACGAGGGCTCGGACCCGCTCCGGGTGGTGCATCACCTGGTCCCAGCTGAACCGCAGCACCAGCCACCCCTGCGCGATCAGGCGGTTGTACCGGATGCAGTCGCGCTCCAGCGCGGCTCGGTCCCCGTGCCACGCGAAGGAGTCCGCCTCGAGCACCAGCCGCAGTCCCCGGTCGGCCAGGTCGACGATGCCGATCAGTCCCTCCTCATCAGAGATGTGCACCTGCGGGTCGAGCGTCAGGCCCGGGATGTCGGAGACGATCCACCGAAGCACCGATTCGAAGGGGTTGGCAGCCAGTGGGCTGGCTCGCCGGATGCGGTCCTCGGCCTTCCGTCGATACCGCGGGGGCAGGCGGGCCGCGCCCAGCAGGAGCTCATCCCGTTCCACCGCGCCCTCCCGCAGGGCGGAGTCCAGCACCGCGATCGCCTCGTCCGCGGGCAGCAGACCGGCGCAGTCCAGCGCGGTCCGCACACGAGTGGTGACCCAGCCGTCCTCGCGGTCGCCGGAGGGGATGTCGCGCATGCGTACGTCGATGCCGCGCTTCGCCAGCGAGGGGACCCGTCGATTGCGGGGAACCGCCACCTGGGGGCGGGTCGGCACCCACTTCGTCGGCCACCCCCACCGGGCGGCAGCGCTGAGCAGAATCGCCGTGCCGGACAGCTCGTGGGCAGCTCGCCGTCCTGCCTCGGCCAACTCCCTCAGCTCCGCCCTCTCGCCGATCCGGGGTGCTGCAGGTAGCGCGTAACGACCACGTGCTCGCCGCAGCACGGAGCCGTCGGTCACGGCTCGGCGCAGCGCGCCTTCGGTGACGAGCGCGAGGATCTCGCCGCGAGCGGCGACCCCGCCCAGCGAGGCGAGAGCTTCGGCCGCGTCCATGCACACCATCGTCGGGGGCCACGGCGATGACCGCTCAGAACTGTCCACAGGTTCGCTACCTGCGGGTACGGCGGGCACGTGCGGTGACCGGGGGATCCGCAGGCCTGATTTCCCGGGGTCCAGCCGACGCGTCTGTCGGGAAGTGGTCGTCGTACCCGCACGTAACCACAGGTGGGTGGCCCACCGCAGCCCCGCCGCCGTCCGGCGCGGTGGCCAGAGCAACGCGGCGGCGGGGTGAGCAGACCTGTCTCGCCGCCCGACGACCGGGGACCGGGCACCGCCTGCCAACTCCTAGACTGTCCGGCATGGCAGACCTCTCCCGTGACGACGTGGCACACCTGGCCTCGTTGGCCCGCATCGACCTCTCCGGCGCCGAGCTCGACTCGATGGTCGGTGAGCTCGCTCAGATCATCGCCTCCGTGGAATCGGTGCAGCAGGCGCCGATCGCGGATGTGACGCCGATGAGCCACCCCATGCCGATCACCAACGTCACCCGCCCGGACGAGGTTCGTCCGTCGCTGACCCCCGAGGAAGCCCTTGCCGGCGCCCCGGACTCGGAGCTGTCCCGCTTCGCCGTGCCGCGCATCCTCACCGAAGACTGACGACCGACCTCCGCGAAGGACCCCACGTGAGTGACCCCACCCGCATGACCGCTGCCGCGCTCGCCGACGCGCTGGCGTCCGGTGACCTCTCCTCGGAGCAGGTCACCCGCGCCCACCTCGACCGCACCGAGGCCGTGGACGAGACCATCGGGGCCTACCTGCACGTCTCGGCCGAGTCCGCCCTGGCGCAGGCCCGTGCCGTCGACGAGCGCCGGGCGAAGGGGGAGGACCTCCACCGCCTGGCCGGTGTCCCCATCGCCGTCAAGGACGTGATGACCACGACCGGCATCCCGACGACCGCCGGGTCGAAGATGCTCCAGGGCTGGGTCCCGCCCTACGACGCGACGGTGGTCAGCAAGCTGAAGGCCGCCGGTCTGCCGATCCTCGGCAAGACCAACATGGACGAGTTCGCCATGGGCTCCTCGACGGAGCACTCCGCCTTCGGCCGGACCCGCAACCCGTGGGACCTCGACCGCACCCCCGGCGGCTCCGGCGGTGGATCCAGCGCGGTCGTCTCGTCCTGGCAGGCCCCCTTCGCCACGGGCACCGACACCGGCGGCTCGATCCGCCAGCCCGCGGCCCTGACCGGCTCGGTCGGTGTCAAGCCGACCTACGGCGCGATGTCGCGCCACGGCTTGATCGCGATGGCCTCCTCCCTCGACCAGGCGGGTCCCTGCGCGCGCACCGTCCTCGACACCGCTCTCCTGCACGAGGTCATGGCCGGGCACGACCCGCTCGACTCGACCTCGATCGACCAGCCCGTCCCGGACGTCGTCGGTGCTGCGCGGCGCGCGGACGTCTCCGGTATGAGGATCGGCATCGTCAAGGAGCTGACCGGTGACGGATTCGCCCCGCAGGTCCAGGCCCGCTTCGACGAGGCCGTGCAGCATCTGGTCGACGCCGGCGCCGAGGTCGTCGAGGTCTCCTGCCCCAACTTCGTCCATGCGCTCGGGGCGTATTACCTGATCATGCCGAGCGAGGCGAGCAGCAACCTCGCCCGCTTCGACGCCATGCGTTACGGCCTGCGCGTCGCGCCCGAGGGCATCGATGCGCCCAGTGCCGAGCAGGTCATGGCTGCCAGTCGCGACGCCGGCTTCGGCGACGAGGTCAAGCGGCGCATCATCCTGGGGACCTACGCACTGTCCTCGGGCTACTACGACGCCTACTACGGCAACGCCCAGAAGGTGCGTCGCCTCATCGCCGACGACTTCGCCACGGCCTTCCAGACGGCCGACGTCCTCATCAGCCCGACGGCCCCGACGACGGCTTTCCGCTTCGGGGAGAAGACCGACGACCCGACCGCCATGTACGCCGGGGACATCGCCACGATCCCGGCCAACCTCGCCGGCGTGCCCGGCATGTCCCTGCCGAGCGGCCTCGCCGAGGACGGCCTGCCCGCGGGCTTCCAGGTCCTCGCCCCGGCGATGGCCGATGACCGCCTGTACACCGTCGGCGCCGCGCTCGAGCAGCGCCTCGTCTCCGCCTGGGGCGGTCAGCTGCTGCAGCAGGCCCCCGACCCGGCCACCACGAAGGGAGCCTGAGACATGGCGAGCACCATCACCGACGAGGTCCTCGGCTACGACGAGGCCCTGTCCACCTTCGACCCGGTGATGGGCCTGGAGGTCCACGTCGAGCTGGGCACCAACACCAAGATGTTCTGCGGCTGCGCCACCGGCTTCGGCGCCGAGCCCAACACACAGGTCTGCCCGGTCTGCCTCGGCCTGCCCGGTGCCCTGCCGGTGGTCAACGAGATCGGCGTCGAGTCGGCGATCCGGATCGGCCTGGCGCTCAACTGCGAGATCGCGCAGTGGTGCCGCTTCGCCCGGAAGAACTACTTCTACCCGGACATGCCGAAGAACTTCCAGACCTCCCAGTACGACGAGCCGATCGCGTTCGACGGCTACCTCGACGTGGAGATCCCGGGTTCGAGCGGGGAGGCACCCGATGTCTTCCGAGTGGAGATCGAGCGCGCCCACATGGAGGAGGACACCGGCAAGAGCCTGCACATCGGGGGCTCCACCGGCCGTATCCAGGGCGCCGAGTACTCGTTGCTGGACTTCAACCGCGCCGGCATCCCGCTCATCGAGATCGTCACCAAGCCGATCGTCGGTGCGGGTGACCGCGCGCCGGAGGTGGCCAAGGCCTACGTCTCCGCGCTGCGAGACCTGCTGCGGGCGCTGGACGTCTCCGACGTGAAGATGGAGCAGGGCTCCATGCGCTGCGACGTCAACCTCTCCCTGCGCGCGAAGGCAGGCGACGACCCCGCCGCACCGGCCCAGCTCGAGGTCCCGCTCGGCACCCGCTCCGAGACCAAGAACGTCAACTCGCTGCGCTCCGTCGAGCGTGCCGTGCGCTACGAGGTGTGCCGCCATGCGGCCGTCCTGACCGGCGGTGGCTCGATCCTGCAGGAGACGCGCCACTGGCACGAGGACACCGGTATGACCACGAGCGGGCGCGAGAAGTCCGACGCGGAGGACTATCGCTACTTCCCCGAGCCCGACCTGGTGCCCGTCGCGCCCACGCGCAGCTACGTCGAGCAGTTGCGCGCGACGCTGCCCGAGCCACCCGCGGAGCGTCGCAAGCGGCTGCAGGGCGAGTGGGGCTACTCCGACCTGGAGATGCGCGACGTGCTCAACGCCGGCGCCAGCGAGCTCATCGAGGCCACCGTCGCGGCCGGCGCGAAGCCGCAGTCGGCCCGCAAGTGGTGGCTCGGGGAGCCCTCGCGCCGCGCGAACGAGGCGGGGACCGATCTCGTCGGTTACGCGGATCAGGTGGGTCTGACGCCGGCCCACGTGGCCGAGCTGGAGTCGATGATCGGCGGCGGGCGGCTCAACGACACGATGGCCCGCCAGGTGCTCGAGGGTGTCCTCGACGGCGAGGGGGGCCCGACGCAGGTCGCCGACGCCCGTGGCCTGGAGCTGGTCCAGGACGACGGTGCCCTCGAGGGCGCGGTCGAGACGGTCATCGCGAACAACCCGGACATCGCCGAGAAGATCCGTGGCGGCAAGGTCCAGGCGGCCGGTGCGCTCATCGGCCAGGTGATGAAGGAGATGAAGGGCCAGGCCGACGCCGGCAAGGCCCGGGCGCTCATCCTGGACAGGCTCGGCGTCGAGGGCTGAGCCCGCGCACGAGGGCCTCGAGCCCACCGGGTGGTCGGCATGCCTACGATGAAGGCATGGTGACCGTCTCCTTCCCTGACCAGGCCTGGCTCGACGACGTGGGACCGATCGAGGGAGTGAACCCGGTCGTCTGGGACCCGACGCAGGCACCTCCGGGAGAGGACGTCGAGGTCTTCATCGCGCCGTACATGGCGTCCACCGCGCAGATCGAGCCGGTGGGCGGCAAGCCGTCGGTGCGCTTCGTGCAGCTGCTCTCCGCCGGGCATGACGCGGCACTGCCGGTGATCCCCGAGGGCGTCGCCCTGGCCAACGCGCAGGGGGTCCACGACGCGGCGACGTCCGAGCTGGCGGTGGCCCTCGTGCTCGCCTCGCAGCGGGGCTTCGACGAGTTCGCCACCGCCCAGGCGAAGGGGGAGTGGCTGCCCCGCCACTTCCGGCCGGGTCTGGCCGACAAGCGTGTCCTCGTCCTGGGGTACGGCTCGGTGGGCTCGGCGATCGCGGCGCGACTGGCCCCCTTCGAGGTGCATGTCACGGCGGTGGCCTCGCGGGCGCGCGGCGGCGACGACCTCGTGGATCGGGTCCACGGCATCGACGAGCTGCCCGACCTGCTGCCCGAGCAGGACATCGTGGTGGCGGTGCTGCCGGGCACCGACGCGACGAACGGCATCCTCGGCGAGCGGGCGCTCTCGGCGCTGCACGACGACGCGCTCGTGGTCAACGTCGGACGCGGTCCGGCCCTGGACACCGAGGCGGCGCTGCGCCACACCGGCCGGCTGCGCTTCGCCCTCGACGTCACGGACCCGGAGCCGTTGCCCTCGGACCACCCGTTGTGGAGCGAGCCCGGCGTGATCATCAGCCCGCACACCGGCGGTGTCACCGATGCCTTCCGGCCACGGATGGTCGACCTGCTGCGTCGACAGCTGCGTCTGCTGTCCGTGGGCGAGGAACCGCTCAACGTCGTCAACCTCTCCTGACGTCGGGTCACGCCACCGGTGGAGGACCGGTGACGTCTGCCGCGTTGGGGTGGCAATCCGTTGTGCGGCGCGTCACACTCGGATCATGACCACGTCAGCAGAGGACCGGACCCTCGTCCTGCTGCGGCACGCCTCGGCGGAGTCCGCGGCCGCCGGTCAGGACGACCGTGAGCGCAGCCTGACCGACGCCGGGCGGGAGGAGGCCCGGGACGTCGGCCGCTGGCTGGTCGAGCAGGGCATCGGCTGCGACGAGGTGATGTGCTCGCCGGCCCAACGCACTCGCGAGACCATGGCCGAGATCGCCGCGGCGGGGTGTGCCGAGGCCGAGGTCGAGATCGAGCACCGGCTGTACAACGCCGGCGCCGACGACATCCTGGCCGTCGTGCGCGAGGCCTCGGAGGACGCCAACGTGGTCCTCGTCGTCGGTCACGCACCGGGCCTGCCGACCGCGGCGAGCCTGCTGGCGGACGGTGACGGGTCGGCGCCCGCGCACGATCTGCTCGCCGAGGGGTTTCCACCCGGAGCGGTGGCGGTGCTGCGCTACTGCGGACCGTGGTCCGACCTGGCCTTCGACGCGGCCACGCTCGAGCGCTTCCACCTCCCGGTCCTCACCCCCTGACCCGAGGACCCCCCTTCGCCCCGGGTGCGCTCGCCCGTGCGGCCCGCCGCCAGCCCACCCCCTACGAAGTGCGGCTGGCTCGAGTTCGTTGAGCTGGCCGCACCACGTGGTGCAGCCGACTCAACGAACTCGAGCCAGCTCTATTTCGTATGGTGGACGGTGCTGTCTCAAGCATTGACACGAACGAGGTCGCGGGAGAGGGTTACCCCGTGGCACTCCTCCTCGTACTTCCCCGGCGCGCTGCCTGAGCGACGACGTCGTCGACTGCAGCGCGCGCCCTTCACGCCCGGACCCGGGCTGAGGGGTTTTTTCATGCCGGGGATCATGGGAGGAGACACGGATGGCACGCCCAAACGAAGGACACACGGTGACTGACACACGTAGCAGCACCCCGAGCCCGGCCGCCGTCGCGCGTCGGGCGGAGGCCGCACGATCGGTGCCCGAGCAGGTGACAGGGGCCAGCAGCCTCGTCCGTGCGCTCGAGCACGTCGGTGCGGAGGTCGTCTTCGGCATCCCCGGCGGCGCGATCCTGCCGGCCTACGACCCGCTCATGGACTCCACCTCGGTCCGGCACATCCTCGTGCGGCACGAGCAGGGCGCCGGCCACGCTGCCGAGGGGTACGCCTCGGCCACCGGCAAGGTCGGCGTGTGCATGGCCACCTCCGGGCCCGGCGCGACCAATCTCGTCACGGCGATCGCGGACGCCCACATGGACTCCGTCCCGATGGTCGCGATCACCGGCCAGGTCGCCTCCGGGTCGATCGGGACCGACGCCTTCCAGGAGGCGGACATCCGTGGCATCACGATGCCGGTGACCAAGCACAACTACCTCGTCACCGATGCCGACGACATCCCGCGCGTCATCGCCGAGGCCTTCCACATCGCCAGCACCGGTCGCCCCGGCCCGGTCCTGGTCGACATCGCCAAGGACGCCCTGCAGGCATCGACGACCTTCCAGTGGCCACCGCGGTACGACCTGCCCGGCTACCACCCGGTGACCCGTCCGCACGCCAAGCAGATCCGCGAGGCCGTCAAGCTCATGGCTGCCAGCGAGCGCCCGGTCATCTACGCCGGCGGCGGTGTCATCCGCTCGGGAGGGCACACCGAGCTGCTGCGACTGGCCGAGCTCACCGGTATCCCGGTCGTGACCACGCTGATGGCCCGCGGCGCCTTCCCGGACGCCCACGACCTGCACCTGGGCATGCCCGGCATGCACGGGTCGGTCGCCGCCGTGACCGGCCTGCAGCGCAGCGACCTGCTCATCACGATCGGGGCGCGCTTCGACGACCGGGTGACCGGCCAGCTGACGTCCTTCGCGCCGGGAGCCCGCGTCATCCACGCCGACATCGACCCGGCCGAGATCTCCAAGAACCGCGTCGCCGACGTGCCGATCGTCGGTGACGCACGGGCGATCCTCAGCGAGCTCATCTCCGCGGTCGAGGCGGGGGAGGGCCCGGCCGCCGACGTCGTGCCGAGTCGCTACGCCGGGTGGGCCGCGACGACGAAGGGGTGGACCGAGGACTTCCCGGTCGGTTACCAGCCGCACGACGCCGACGCGCTGATGCCGCAGGATGTCATCCGAGCCATCGGCGAGATCGCCGGTCCCGAGGCGGTGTACGCCGCCGGCGTCGGCCAGCACCAGATGTGGGCCGCCCAGTTCATCGACTACGAGCGACCCAACTCGTGGCTGAACTCCGGCGGTGCCGGGACGATGGGCTACTCCGTGCCCGCCGCGATGGGCGCCAAGGTGGGCGAGCCGGACCGGGTCGTCTGGGCCATCGACGGCGACGGCTGCTTCCAGATGACCAACCAGGAGCTGGCGACCTGCGTCATCAACGACATCCCGATCAAGGTCGCGGTCATCAACAACTCCAGCCTGGGCATGGTCCGGCAGTGGCAGTCGCTCTTCTACAACGAGCGCTACTCCAACACCGACCTGCACACCTCGGTGGGCAACCGCATCCCCGACTTCGTCAAGCTCGCCGAGGCCTACGGTTGCGTCGGCCTGCGCTGCGAGCACCCCGACGACCTCGAGGCGACGATCCGCGAAGCGATGTCGATCAACGACCGGCCGGTCGTCATCGACTTCATCGTCGAGCGCGACGCGATGGTGTGGCCGATGGTGCCCGCCGGAGTGAGCAACGACGCCATCCAGGTCGCCCGCGACACCGCGCCGGTCTGGGACCGCGAGGACTCAGAAGCCGTCGAACAGGCAGAAGGTACCGCCGTCGACCCCAACGCCACCCAGGGAAGGTGACGCCCCGATGACGAGCACCAAGCACACCCTTTCCGTCCTCGTCGAGAACAAGCCCGGCGTCCTCGCCCGGATCTCGGCACTGTTCTCCCGTCGCGGGTTCAACATCGACTCCCTGGCCGTCGGCCCGACCGAGCACCCGGAGATCTCCCGGATGACCGTCGTGGTGGATGTGGACCTGCTGCCGCTGGAGCAGGTGACCAAGCAGCTGAACAAGCTCGTCGAGGTCCTCAAGGTCGTCGAGCTCGATCCGCTGGCCTCGGTCACCAGCCAGGTCGTGCTGGTCAAGGTCCGCGCGGAGGCGAACAACCGCAGCGGGATCCTCGAGACCGCGCAGATGTTCAAGGCGAAGATCGTCGACACGACACCCGATGCGATGACGCTGCAGGTCTACGGCAACAGCGACAAGATCTCGGCGATGCTCGAGATCCTCCAGCCCTACGGCATCAAGGAGCTTGTCCAGTCCGGCGTCGTGGCCATCGGCCGCGGACCGCGCTCGATCACCGACCGGTCCCGCCACTGAGACACGATCGCCCCGCGTGCCCGGTGCGCGGGACGATGACCCCAGACCCACCCCCGACCCATCAAGGAGAAGAGCCCCATGGCCGAGTTGATCTACGACGACGACGCTGACCTGTCCATCATCCAGGGACGCAAGGTGGCCGTCATCGGTTACGGCTCCCAGGGCCACGCGCACGCCCTGAACCTGCGCGACAGCGGCGTCGACGTGCGCGTGGGCCTGAAGGAGGGCAGCACGTCACGCCCGAAGGCGGAGCAGGAGGGGCTGACCGTCCTCACCCCGCGCGAGGCCGCGGCCGAGGCCGACGTGGTCGTCATCCTCGCCCCCGACCAGGTGCAGCGCGAGCTGTACGCCCAGGACATCGAGCCCGTCCTGAACGAGGGCGACGTGCTCGTCTTCGGCCACGGCTTCAACGTGCGCTTCGGCTACATCCAGGCCCCGGCGGGCGTCGACGTCGTCCTCGTCGCCCCGAAGGCGCCCGGTCACACCGTCCGTCGTGAGTTCGTCGACGGTCGCGGCATCCCGGACATCATCGCCGTCGAGCAGGACGCCTCCGGGCAGGCGTGGGACATCGCCAAGTCCTATGCCAAGGGCATCGGCGGCACCCGCGCGGGAGTCATCAAGACCACCTTCACCGAGGAGACCGAGACCGACCTCTTCGGCGAGCAGGCCGTCCTCTGCGGTGGCATCTCGCACCTCATCCAGGCCGGATTCGAGACGCTGACCGAGGCCGGGTACCAGCCGGAGATCGCCTACTTCGAGGTCCTGCACGAGGTCAAGCTCATCGTCGACCTCATGTACGAGGGCGGCATCGCCAAGCAGCGCTGGTCGGTCTCCGACACCGCTGAGTACGGTGACTACGTCTCCGGGCCGCGGGTCATCGACGGCAGGGTCAAGGAGTCGATGCAGGGCATCCTCGCCGACATCCAGGACGGCTCCTTCGCCCAGCGGTTCATGGACGACCAGGCCAGCGGCGCCACCGAGTTCCAGAAGCTGCGCCAGGAGGAGGCCGGTCACCCGATCGAGGCGACGGGCAAGACGCTGCGCGCGCACTTCGCCTGGAAGTCGGGCGACGACGACTACACCGAGGGCAGTGCCGCGCGCTGACAGGTCGCACCACGAGCGAAGGGGGTGCCACGGGTCCGGCGGACCGGTGGCACCCCCTTCGTCGTGCCGGCCGGGCGCCCTGCGGCATCGTGCGCACCTGCCACGCGACCCACCGGGAAACAGGTGCGGGTGGTGCCGTACTGCGGTGCCTGGCCGGTGGTCCTACCCGGCGAGGTGTCCCCAGCGGGGCGCGAGTGAGTCCCAGGGACCGACGGCGGCGATTCGCCCGCCGACGAGGACGACGACCCGGTCGGCCTGCTCGAGGGCGGCCCGCTTCGAGGTCGCGCCGATGACGGTCGTGCCCCGCGCGCGCAGCGCACGCCACAGCTCGATCTCCGTGGCTGCGTCGAGTGCGCTGGAGACGTCGTCGGCCAGCAGCAGCTCTGCCTCCGTGGCCATGGCGCGGGCCAGCGCCAGACGTTGCACCTGACCACCGGACAGGCGTACGCCGCGGTGCCCGACGAGTGCGAGCGGGCCGCCGGCCTCCTCGACGTCCGAGCTGAGCCGCGCATCCGCGATCGGCGCGTCGAAGGGGCGCTCGTGCCCGAGCCGGACGTTGTCGCCGAAGGTCCCCGAGAGCACCCGTGGCACCTGGGCGACGTGCGCCACCTGGCCGGGTCGCATGAACGTCTGCACCTCCTCGACGGGACTGCCGTTCCACAGCACCTTCCCGCGGTGGTCGACGAGCCCGGCCATGGCCGCGAGGAGACTGGACTTGCCGGACCCGACCTGACCGACGAGCAGGACGAGCTCGCCTGCCGAGACGACCAGGTCGGCATCGCTGACCCCGACGGTTCCGTCCTCGTGGACGGCGGTCACGCCACGCATCTCGAGCTGCTCCAAGGGGGTGCGAGAGGTCGGCGTCGGGCCCGGGGCCGCCCCGGAGACCAGATCGACCCCCTCCGGCAGGTCCATCAGGTCGACGCCGCCGGCGAACCGGCTCGTCTCGACCTGCCAGTGCCGGGTCCCCGGGGCCTCGGTGACGACGAGCCCCGCGACGCGGCCGAACCACTCGAAGCCGGCCACCGCGCTGCTGACGAGTAGCGCTGTCGCCAGGCTCCACCCGTCGAGGAAGTAGACCGCCCAGGCCGCGACGACGCCGACCTGGACCATGACCATCGGTACGCCCTGGAGGACGGCCTGGATGCGGTGCTCGCGCACCGCGGCCGTGACCCGGCCTGCGTCGACCTCGCGCAGGTGCCCGCGCACTGCCGATGTGGCGGCGGCCAGCTTGACCGTGCGCATCGACTCCAGCGCGGAGACCATGGCCCGGCCGAACCGGGCACGGGCGGTCGAGGCCGCCGCCGCCGAGCGACCGGCAGCCGGGCGACCGGCCGTCGAGGCGAGCGCCGAGGTCACCATGACCACCAGCAGGATGGCACCGGCCACCCAGGTGCCGGCCAGCAGGGACGTCAGCGCAGTGACGAGCAGGCCGTTGACGAAGTCGATCCACCGGTCGGCGTAGCGGGCGTACCGGTCGGCGTCCATCGACCGGGCGACCACCTCGCCGGGTGGGGTCCGCGGCAGTCGGGTCTGCATGGTCTGGCCATGGAGCACCGACACCCGGGTGCGCAGCATGACCTCGACCCACCAACGGGGGTAGGTGACGAAGGCCTGCGCGAGCACCAGCGGTGTGAGCACGAGCGCCGCGACGAGGCCGGTGGTCAGCCACCCCACGGGCTCTCCGCGCTCGAGTCGCTCCACGATGAGTCCCCAGAGCAGACCGGTCACCGCGCCCTGGGCGCCGGCGAGGGATCCGATGAGGAAGAGCGAGGCACCGAACAGGCCCCACGCCGGCCTGACCAGCAGTGCGTGCAGGATCCCGCGACCCAGGGACGGCCCGTCACCGACGTCGCGCACGGTCACCGGACCGTGGTTGCGGCGGCGCCCCCCGGTCGGGCTGCCGGCATCATCCGGGGTCGCGTGAACGACCGGCTCCTCGTGGTTCTCGTGGCCACGTGAGGGCTCGCTCGTACGGCTGGCCAGGAGCAGCTCCCGGAAGGGACCGTCGGCCAGTGCCAGCTCGGCCCGCCGGCCCTGCTGCACCACGCGTCCGTGGTCGAGGACCGCGACGTGCGGCGCCCGCTCGATCGTGGTCAGGCGGTGGGCGATGAGCACGCCGGTGCGGCCGGTGAGCAGCCGATCGGCCGCGGCGATGACGCGACGCTCGGTGACGGGGTCCATCCGGGCGGTCGCCTCGTCGAGGACGACGACGCGCACGTCGCGCACGAGCAGTCGGGCGAAGGCCACCAGCTGTTCCTCCCCGGCGGACAACGTCGTGCCACCGGGGCCGAGGAGCGTGTCGAGCCCGTCGGGGAGCCCGGCGACCCAGTCGT
This sequence comes from Janibacter sp. A1S7, assembly GCF_037198315.1. Lineage (NCBI taxonomy): Bacteria > Bacillati > Actinomycetota > Actinomycetes > Micrococcales > Intrasporangiaceae > Janibacter > Janibacter alittae. The sequence goes on from NZ_CP144913.1 coordinate 964,397, forward strand.
CCAGTCCGAGCTCGATGACGGCCTGCTCGATCTGCGGTCGGGGCACGTCCTCGAAGATCGCGATGTTCTGCGCGAGGGTTCCGGCGAGTACCTCGGTGCGCTGGGTGACCACACCCACGACCGTGCGCAGCCGTTCCAGATCCAGGTCGACCACGTCGGCGCCGCCGAGCAGGACACTGCCCGGAGGTGGCTCGATCGCCCGGGAGACGAAGGAGGCGAGCGTGGACTTCCCGGAGCCCGTTCGACCCACGAGAGCCATCGTCTCCCCGGCCGGTACGACCAGGTCGACGCCCTGCAGCGCGAAGGCGCCCTCGCCGTAGGTGAAGTCGAGATCCCGGAAGTGCAGCGCCACGGGTCCGTCGCCGGGGACGTCGCGACCTCCGTCCGGCTCCGGCTCGACCCCCAGGGTCTGACGCAACCGCAGCACCGCGCCGAAGCCCTCCTGCAGGTCGGACAGATGGTTGGCGAGCATCGAGATCTGGCCGACGAATGTCGCAGTGACCAGGAAGAGGGTCACCAGGGCGGCCACCGAGAGCTGGTCGCGTGAGGCGAGCGCGACTCCCGCCACGACGATGGCTGCGAGCAGCGAGTGCAGCAGGACGCCGGCGCGGCGGGCCAGCGCGCGCTCGGCGAGGAGCACGCGCAGGAGCTCGCGGTGGACGCGCGCGGACAGTCCGGCCAGGCGCTGCAGGACGTGGGCCTGCCCCAGGCTCGTGCGCAGATCGTCCCGACCGGCGACACCCTCCTCGAGCGCGCTCGCGTGGTCGGTCCAGGCGATCTCCTCGACGACCTTGCGGCGCGCGATCTCCCCGAGCAGCGGCATGATGACCAGGACCGTGAGCCCGCCGAGCACCGGGAAGAGCAGCCACGCCGGCCACCAGGTGATGCCCGCGACGATCCACATGGGGAGCACCGCGAAGGCCGCGCGGAAGAACATCCACACCTGCCAACGGATGAGGTTGCCGACCTCGTGGGTGTCGTCGTCGATGCGGTCGAGGATCTCTCCGACGGCCTGCTCGGCCAGGACGGGGACGGGTTGGGCGAGCACCGCGTCGAGCAGGTCCTCGCGCAGACGTCCCTCGGCCCTGTCGGACAGGCCGACCCACACGGTCTTGCCGACCGTGTCGACGACCGCGCCGCCGACGATGCACACCGCGAGTACCCACACGAGGGTGCTCGTCGGGTTCTCGGCGAGGCGACCCATGATCACGGTGCCGAGGGTGAGGGCGATGGCGGCCACGAGCGCGCACACGAGGGAAGCGGTGGCGGCGGGCGAGGCCATCCGACGCCAGTCGATGTGGCGGGAGGGGTCTGCCGAGGCGGGCGGCGGGGGTGGTGCCGCGGCCTCGGGTGAGCGGGTGAGGGTCTGGGTCATGACGTGGTCAAGCGTATGTCCGCCCACCGACACGGCGCCTCCCGATTTCGGTGCACGTAGCGCCACGGAGGGGGCGAAGGGGGAGACCGGCCGGTCCGAGGGGTGGACAGGGCATTCCCGCCACGGGGGCCGCAGCCGTACCGTCGAGGAGACCGACGTGAGACCCATGACGGACCCCACCATCATTCCCGTACCGCAGGAGCCACCATGAGCGACGAAGCGGCCGAGTTCCGTCGTGCCCTCCAGGAGAGCCTGGACCGGCGCGAGCAGGGCAGCCCGAACTAGCACCTCGCAGCAGACCACCAGACCGCTCCCCGCCCAACCGGCGTCGGGGCGGTCTGGCGTGTGAGACGCCGTATCACCGACCGGACGGGCGAACTACGGTGTGCCCATGCCTGAGCTGCGTTCCCGGACAACCACCCACGGCCGCAACATGGCCGGTGCCCGCGCCCTCTGGCGCGCGACCGGGATGGGAGAGGGTGACTTCGGCAAGCCGATCGTGGCCATCGCCAACTCCTTCACCCAGTTCGTGCCGGGTCACGTGCACCTGAAGGACATGGGCCAGCTGGTCGCCGGCGCCATCGAGGACGCCGGGGGAGTCGGCAAGGAGTTCAACACGATCGCCGTCGACGACGGGATCGCGATGGGTCACGACGGCATGCTCTACTCGCTGCCCAGTCGCGAGGTCATCGCCGACTCCATCGAGTACATGGTCAATGCGCACTGCGCCGATGCCCTGGTGTGCATCTCCAACTGCGACAAGATCACGCCGGGCATGCTCCTGGCGGCGCTGCGGCTGAACGTCCCCACCGTCTTCGTCTCCGGCGGGCCGATGGAGGCCGGCAAGGCGATCATCGGTGCTGACGGCACCGCCGCCACCCGGCTGGACCTCGTCGACGCGATGGTCAAGGCCGTGGACGAGACCGTCAGTGACGAGGAGATCACCGCGATCGAGCAGTCCGCCTGCCCGACGTGCGGCTCCTGCTCGGGGATGTTCACCGCCAACTCGATGAACTGCCTCACCGAGGCGCTCGGCCTCTCCCTTCCCGGGAACGGATCCACGCTGGCCACCGCCGAGGCGCGCCGCGACCTCTTCCTCGACGCCGGACGGCTCGTGGTCGACCTGTGCCGCGACTACTACGACGGTGACGACGAGTCGGTGCTGCCGCGGTCCATCGCCGGCCGACCCGCCTTCGCCAATGCCATGCGTCTGGACATCGCGATGGGCGGCTCGACGAACACGATCCTGCACCTGCTCGCCGCCGCGCAGGAGGCGGGCATCGACTTCGACCAGCACGACATCGACGCCCTCTCACGGGTCACCCCGTGCCTGGTCAAGGTCGCCCCCAACTCCAATGACTTCTACATGGAGGACGTCCACCGCGCCGGCGGCATCCCCGCGATCCTCGGCGAGCTGAACCGCGGTGGCATGCTCGACACGGGCGTGCGCGCGGTGCACAGCACCAAGCTGGACCAGTGGCTCGCCGACTGGGACATCCGCTCCGGGACCGCCACCGAGAAGGCCGAGGAGCTCTTCCACGCCGCTCCGGGTGGGGTGCGCACCACGCAGGCCTTCTCCTCCACCAACCGGTGGGCGAGCCTGGACACCGACCCCGAGAACGGGTGCATCCACTCCGTCGAGCACGCCTACAGCAGCGAAGGGGGACTGGCCGTCCTCACCGGCAACCTCGCCCCCGATGGCTGCATCGTCAAGACCGCCGGCGTGCCCGAGCACCAGTGGACCTTCTCCGGTCCGGCGCGCGTCGCGGAGTCCCAGGAGGAGGCAGTGGAGATGATCCTGTCCAAGCAGGTGCAGGAGGGTGAGGTCGTCGTCATCCGCTACGAGGGCCCCAAGGGTGGCCCGGGGATGCAGGAGATGCTCTACCCGACCTCCTACCTCAAGGGCACCGGCCTCGGCCCGAAGTGCGCCCTGATCACCGACGGCCGCTTCTCCGGCGGATCCTCGGGCCTGTCCATCGGCCACGTCTCCCCGGAGGCCGCCTCCGGAGGGGCGATCGGCCTGGTGCACGACGGCGACCTCATCGAGTTCGACATCCCGGGTCGTCGGGTCAACCTGCTCGTCGACGACGAGGAGCTGACCCGTCGGCGCACGGAGCAGGACGCGAAGGGGTGGGCTCCGGTCTCCCGCGAGCGTCCCGTCTCCGATGCGCTGAAGATCTTCGCCAGGTTCGCCCAGTCGGCCGACAAGGGCGCGGCCCGCAAGCTCGACTGATCTTCGCGGCGCGGAATCCTGACCCGGAGGACGCTCCGCACGCGCGCCGACGTTCCCCCGGTGTCACGCCGCTCGATCTGCGTGTGATCGGTGCGTCCGTGGACGCTCCCGACGTCCGCGCACCTGTCGATTTCGACACGTACGCAGGCGTCGGCGTCCTGGGTCATGACACGACGCAGAATGACGGGCGCGCTGCTTCTTTGCTGACTGACGACTCAGGTCAGCAGACGTGGCTCATCGCTGGGCTGAGCGGCGAAACTTGCGCAGCAGTCGAAGCGGGAGCAGGCCGATGAGGGGAGCTCGCTTGCCCAGGTCCTGCCGATCCTCCCGATCGAAGGCGGCCGCGTAGCGTTTCGCTGCATCAGCCGTGTCATAGGTCTTCGAGCCAGCCTCGCCGCAGCCACGCTGGCACTCCCACCGCAGGACCCGCCCCTGGGCGTGGAAGCGGAAGCGGTGACCCAGCACGCGGCAGACGACCATGTGCCGAGTTTACGGTCGACACGCACGGGTAGTTCCCGGACATGTCACAGGGGGTACAGACGGGAACGATCGAGACGCGGGTGCCTGCACGGCTGGACCGACTGCCGTGGTCGAAGTTCCATTGGCGGGTCGTCGTCGGACTCGGCGCGGTCTGGATCCTCGACGGTCTCGAGGTCACGATGGTCTCCTCCGTCGCCGCCCGCCTGACCGAGGACGGCAGCGGGATCAACATGTCCGCTGGTCAGATCGGGCTGGCCGGCGCCATCTACATCGCCGGTGCGTGTCTGGGTGCCCTCTTCTTCGGGCAGCTGACCGACCGGCTCGGGCGCAAGAAGATGTTCATGGCCACCCTGCTGGTCTACCTCGTGGCCACCGTGGCGACCGCTTTCGCGTTCGCGCCGTGGTACTTCTACCTGGCGCGGTTCTTCACCGGCGCCGGGATCGGTGGCGAGTACGCCGCGATCAACTCGGCCATCGACGAGTTGATCCCCGCCCGGGTACGCGGCCAGGTCGATCTGGTCATCAACGGCTCCTACTGGCTGGGCGCGGCCATCGGCGCCGGTTCGGCCTTGTTCTTCCTCAGCGATGTCTTCCCCACCTGGCTCGGGTGGAGGGTGGCCTTCGCCGCCGGCGCAGTCCTCGGACTGGTCATCCTCGTCGTGCGGCGTCATGTGCCCGAGAGCCCGCGGTGGCTGTTCATCCACGGCCGTGAGGACGAGGCGGAGCGCATCGTCGACGAGATCGAGCAGGAGGTCAGGCAGGAGACCGGCGAGGACCTGTCCGAGCCGGAGGACAGCCTGACCGTCCGCCAGCGCAAGGCGATCCCCTTCCGGATGATCGCCCGCACCGCATTCAAGCTCTACCCCAAGCGCGCCATCCTGGGTGTGGCTCTGTTCGTCGGGCAGGCCTTTATCTACAACGGCATTACGTTCAACCTCGGCACGCTGCTGAGCACCTTCTTCGGCGTGGCCTCCGGGCTGGTGCCCCTCTTCATCATCGCCTGGGCACTGAGCAACTTCCTCGGGCCGGTCATCTTGGGACGACTCTTCGACACCGTCGGGCGGATCCCGATGATCTCCGGGATGTACCTCGGCTCGGCACTGCTGACCGTCCCGCTGGGGATCCTGATGATGAACGGGGTGCTGAATCGTTGGACGTTCATGGCCTTCGTCGTGACCATCTTCTTCCTCGCCTCCGCTGGCGCCAGCGCTGCCTACCTGACCGTGAGCGAGGTCTTCCCGATGGAGACCCGAGCATTGGCCATCGCGTTCTTCTACGCGCTGGGCACCGCCATCGGTGGCATCACCGGGCCTGTGCTCTTCGGTCGTCTCATCGGCACCGGCGACGCCGAGTACGTTGCCGTGGCCTTCTTCATCGGGGCCGGGGTCATGGCACTGGGCGGCGTGGCCGAGATCTTTCTCGGGGTGCGATCGGAGCAGGCGAACCTGGAGGACATCGCCCAGCCCCTGACTGCCTCGGAGGCAGAGGAAGAGGACGCGTCCAAGGAGTCGAGTCAGCGCACGGGCGCGCCCGCCTCCTCCGGTGCAGCATCCGCGGACCAGACGCACGACGGTGCCGACACCGAGGCCAAGGCACAGCCACGGGAGCGCGACGAGCTCGAGGAGAGGGCGCACGAGCGGACGCGTCGGCGTCGAGAGCGCGACACGGGTGGTCCGCGGCGCTTCCGGCCGGGGCCGAGCGAGTCACTGACCTCGGCCCGCACGGGCGGAGTGGACGCGGTCCGCGCCGGGGTCTCGGAGCGCGCATTGGACCGCGAGGTCGACACCATCGTCAGGGCCATGGCCGAGCACGGCACGATCGAGCGTGCAGCGCTGGCTCGACTGGTCGGGGCGCGCTACTGGGGCCCGGGACGATTCGGTGCAGCGCTACAGACTGCGGTAGACGAGGGGCGCGTGCAGAAGGTGTCCAGCCGAACGTACGGACCCGTCGACGAGTAGACGCCGGTATCTGCCGCCACCGAACTGGTGTCGCACCGAGCGCACCGCGAGATGTGTCCGCACTGCAATACGCACAATTCACATGTCGGACCGTCCACCTAGCCTGAGCCCATGACCGACGCGCAGCAGACGAGTTTCGACATCGCCGTCATCGGTGGTGACGGCATCGGTCCGGAGGTGGTCGCCGAGGGCCGCAAGGTGCTCGCCGCGACCGGGGTCAGCGTGAGCACCACCGAGTACGACCTCGGCGCCCAGCGCTGGCACCGCACCGGCGAGACCCTGCCGGACTCCGTCGTGGAGGAGCTCCGCGGCCACGACGCGATCCTCCTTGGTGCCATCGGTGACCCCAGCGTTCCGTCAGGCGTGCTCGAGCGCGGGGTGCTGCTCCCCCTTCGCTTTGCGCTGGACCACCACGTCAACCTGCGCCCGGCCAAGCTCTACCCCGGCGTCACCAGCCCGCTGTCGAGTGAGGTCACCGACAAGGGCCTGGACTTCGTCGTCGTGCGTGAGGGCACCGAGGGTCCGTACGTCGGCAACGGTGGTGCGCTGCGCGTCGGCACCCCGCACGAGGTCGCGACCGAGGTCAGCGTCAACACCCGCTTCGGCATCGAGCGCGTCGTGCGTGACGCCTTCGCCCGCGCCCGGGCGCGCCCGCGCCGGCACCTGACCCTGGTCCACAAGCACAACGTGCTCACCCACGCCGGTCACCTGTGGCGGCGCACCGTCGAGGAGGTCGGCGCGGAGTTCCCCGACGTCGAGACCGCCTACCAGCACGTCGACGCGGCGACGATCTTCCTGGCGACCGACCCGGCGCGCTTCGACGTCATCGTCACCGACAACCTCTTCGGCGACATCATCACCGACATCGCCGCGGCCGTCGCCGGTGGCATCGGCCTCGCCGCGAGCGGGAACATCAACCCTTCCCGCGAGGCCCCGAGCATGTTCGAGCCGGTCCACGGCTCGGCCCCTGACATCGCCGGGCAGGGCGCGGCCGACCCGACCGCCGCGATCCTCTCCGCGGCCATGCTCCTGGACCACCTCGGCCGGCCCGAGGACTCCGCCCGGGTCGAGGCCGCCGTCGCCGCTGATCTGGCCGAGCGGACCGGGGAGCGGTCCACCTCGGCGATCGGTGACGCCATCGCTGCCCGCGTGTGATGGGACCCACAGCGAGGGGCTACCCTGCGAGGACCCGTACACCTGAGGAGTCGAGTCACCGATGACCGCTGAGCTCACCTTCGCAACCACCCGCCGCGAAGACCCCGTGCCCGCTGCCGAGCGCGAGACGATCCTCGCCAACCCGGCCTTCGGCACCATCTTCACCGACCACATGCTCACCGCCCTGTGGACGAAGGGGGAGGGCTGGCGCGATGGCCAGGTCCGCCCCTTCGGTCCGCTCCAGATCTCGCCCGCAGCGGCCGTCCTGCACTATGCGCAGGAGGTCTTCGAGGGGATGAAGGCCTACCGCCACCCCGACGGGACGGTGTGGACGTTCCGCCCGGAGCGCAATGCCGCCCGGATGGCCCGCAGCTGCGAGCGACTCGCACTGCCGGTGCTGTCCGAAGAGGACTTCATCGGTGCCATCCGTGCCCTCGTCACGGTCGACCAGGCCTGGGTGCCCGCCTCCGGCAGTGGTGAGTCGAGTCTCTACCTGCGTCCGTTCATGTTCGCCTCGGAGGCCTTTCTTGGTGTCCGTCCGGCCAACGAGGTGACCTTCTCCATCATCGCCAGCCCCGCGGGCGCGTACTTCCCGGGAGGCATGAAGCCGGTCAACCTGTGGCTGAGCACCGACTACGCACGTGCCGGTGCGGGAGGCACGGGCGCCGCCAAGTGCGGCGGCAACTACGCCTCGTCCCTCGCCGGACAGATGGAGGGCATCGCCCAGGGCTGCGACCAGGCCGTCTTCCTCGACTCCTCGACGCACACCTACATCGAAGAGCTCGGCGGGATGAACCTCTTCTTCGTCACCAGGGACGGGAAGCTGCGCACCCCTGCCCTGACCGGGTCGATCCTCGAGGGCGTCACCCGTGACTCCATCCTCGAGCTCGCCCCCGACCTGGGGCTGGAGCCCGACGAGGCCCGGATCGGGATCGACGAGTGGAAGGACGGCGTGGCCTCCGGGGAGATCACCGAGATCTTCGCCTGCGGCACCGCTGCCGTCGTCACGCCCGTCGGTGAGCTGCGCTGGGACGGCGGGTCCGCCGCGTCAACGGCCGGCGCCGAAGGCGGAGAGGTCACCCGACGCATCCGGCAGACCCTCCTGGACATCCAGTACGGCGTTGCCGAGGACACCCGCGGTTGGCTGACCCGACTGGTCTGACGCGGGGGATCGTGCCGACCTCTGCCTCCCCGTGAACCCACGCCTCATCGCCACCGACCTCGACGGCACCCTGCTGCGCTCGGACGGGACCGTCTCGGCCCGGTCCGTCGATGCACTGCGCGCTGTCGCCGAGGTCGGTCTCGAGACGGTGCTCGTCACCGCCCGCCCACCGCGGTGGTTGGACGACCTCGCGCACGTCGTCGGCGCGCGGGGCGTGGCGATCTGTGGCAACGGTGCCTTCCGCTACGACGTCGGGCGCCAGCGGGTCTTCCAGGAGCGGACGATGGCGCGGCACGTCGTCGCCGAGATCGTCCACGACCTGCGCGAGCAGGTGCCGGGCACCGGCTTCGCCGCCGAGCGAGCGTCCGGTTTGGCTGCGGAGAGCATGTTCGCCGCGATCCACGACCACCCCGAGGACCTCGTGACGACCTCGGAGATCGAGTTGCTCGACGACGCGGCGGTCGGCAAGCTCCTGGCCCGCAACCCCCACCTCACCGACGACGAGTTCATCGACGTCGCGACCGAGGTCGTCGGGGAGCGCGCCGTGGTCGCCTTCTCCGGGGCCGGCGGACTGGCCGAGATCTCCGCGGTCGGGGTGACCAAGGCTGCCGCGCTCGCCGAGTGGTGCGACGAGCTCGGCGTCGGCTCCGGTGAGGTGTGGGCCTTCGGTGACATGCCCAACGACCTGCCGATGCTCACCTGGGCGGGGCGCTCGTTCGCCGTGGCCAACGCGCACCCCGACGTGCTCGCGGCCGTCACCGACCACTGCCCCGGCAACGACGATGACGGCGTGGCGCGCACGCTCGAGACCCTCGTCGTCGATCTCGGCCGGTGAGAGCGTGCCGTCCACATGCCGGACAGGGGTGACGTGGTCGTCGTGGAGAGTGCGACAGTGATCACGTGATGTCCCCGACGATGACCCCGGCCGCCACCGCGGCGCTGCTCATTATCTAGGCGCGACGAGCCACCTGCTCGTCGCGCAGACCTCCCGAACCCGGGGGGTCTTTTGCATTGTCGGGCGGGTTTCTCGACAGGGCATCGGGTCCGGAGCACCACCCCGGCGAAGGACCGGCGCGACGAGCAGGTGTCACACACCCCTTCGTCCCCAACGGAAGAACCACGATGCACGGCTTCCACGTCTACGACACGACCCTGCGCGACGGTGCCCAGCAGGAGGGCATCAACGTCTCGGTCGCGGACAAGCTGGCGATCAGTCGCCTCCTCGACGAGCTGGGCGTGACCCACATCGAAGGGGGGTGGCCGGGAGCCAACCCCAACGACACCGAGTTCTTCGCCCGGGCCAAGGACGAGCTGGAGCTGCACACCGCGACGCTCGCGGCCTTCGGCGCGACTCGTCGGGCCGGCGTCGACGCCGCCTCGGACCCGCAGGTGCGGGCACTGCTCGACTCCGGCGCCGAGGTGGTCACACTCGTGGCCAAGTCCCACACGGGCCACGTCGAGCGCGCACTGCGCACCACCCGCGAGGAGAACCTCGCCATGATCAGCGACACCGTGGCGCACCTGCACGCGCAGGGGCGCACGGTGATGGTCGACGCCGAGCACTTCTTCGACGGCTACCTCCTCGACCGTGAGTACGCGCTCGCCTGCGTCACCGCCGCCCACGACGCGGGCGCACAGGTCATCGCCCTCTGCGACACCAACGGTGGCATGCTCCCCGGCCGGGTGCGCGACGCGGTCGCCGATGTCATCGCGGCCACCGGTGCGCGGGTGGGCATCCACTGCCACAACGACACCGGTTGTGCCGTCGCGAACTCGATGGCCGCCGTCGAGGCGGGCGCCGACCACGTCCAGGGGACGATCAACGCCTACGGCGAGCGCACGGGCAACGCCGACCTGATCACGCTCGTCGCCAACCTCCAGCTCAAGCTCGGCATGGACCTGGTCGAGCCGCACCGGTTGCAGGACGCGACCCGGATCGCCCACGCGGTGAGCGAGGTGACGAACTTCCCACCCTTCTCCCGCCAGCCGTACGTCGGCTCGGGAGCGTTCGCCCACAAGGCCGGTCTGCACGCGAGCGCGATCAAGGTCGACCCCGACCTGTACCAGCACATCGACCCCAAGTCCGTCGGCAACGACATGCGCATGCTCGTCTCGGACATGGCCGGTCGCGCCACGGTGGAGCTGAAGAGCCGCGAGTTCGGCATCGACCTGGCGGGGGACGACGCGTCGCTGACCCGGGTCCTGGCCAAGGTCAAGCAGTTGGAGCAGCAGGGGTACACCTTCGACGCGGCTGACGCGTCCTTCGAGCTGCTGCTGCGTCGCGAGCTCGACGAGGCGGCGCCCGAGTACGCGCAGGTGGAGTCCTGGCGGGTGATGATCGACGCCCGTGGTGGGGAGAACGCCCTGTCCGAGGCGACCGTCAAGGCCGTCGCCGGTGGCCGGCGCCTCGTCGCGACCGGGGAGGGCAATGGTCCCGTCAACGCGCTGGACCACGGGCTGCGCGAGATGCTCACGGTCGTCTACCCCGAGATCGAGGGCCTGGATCTCATCGACTACAAGGTGCGTATCTTCGACGCCGCGCACGGCACCGACGCCACGACGCGCGTGCTCATCGAGACGAGCGACGCCCACACCTCGTGGACGACGGTGGGTGTCGCCGACAACATCGTCGAGGCCTCCTGGGAGGCGCTCCTCGACGGCATCACCTACGGCCTGATGCGCGCGCGCGTGCCCGTGCGCTGAGCGCCGCCCGCGTTCGATGACCCGGGGGCTCACGAGAGAACCGTGCAGCGATCCGCTCGCTCTCCCTCGGACCAGCGATCAGCAGGCCCTGACCTCGTCATGTGCGCTCCGGAAGCGGATACCGCGGGCCGACGGCGTCGTGGGTGGCGCGAGCTCCTGTGACCAGGGTGTGCAGCACGAGGGTGTGCTCGGCAGCCGTCGCCGCCACAGGCGCGAGATGGGAGGGCGCAGCCCCTGGGCCCGCTTCGCAGGAGAAACCCCGGCTTCCCAAGAGTTCCGAACTCGCGCGAAGCCGGGGTTTCTCGGGTCGCCCGATAATCGAGGGGCAGGTGTGGCGTCAGCCCTTCGACACGTGCCCGAACCGGTGCCGGGTGGTGCTCACGGCCTGCTCGCGCAGGAAGGGCAGCAGCTCTCGACGCCCGGTCGCCAGGACCGCTCCGGTGATGACGTCCACTCCCGCAGCGACGAGGTCGTCGACGAGTGCAGGAGCGTCCTGCCCGACGAGGCGCACGCGGGCGTGGTCGACCCGCCCGGCGCGGGCGAGGAAGGCGGCATCGTCCTCGGTGACCACCTGCACGTGGCCCAGGCTCGTGGGCAGCTTCAGCGTGGGGTCGACCGAGACGAGGACGCCGGCACCGGTGAGCGTCGCGGCGGCGACGAGACGCACGACCTCGGTGGCGGAGGTGCCGGCCCGGGCGCGGACGAGCACGTTCGGGTGCGGGCGGTAGCGGAAGACGTTGGTCTCCACCACGAGCGCGCTCCTGTCGTGCTCGACGCCGAGCTCGAGGGCCCACGCGGCGGCGTCGCTGGCGAGCGCCGCCTCGAGCCACGGACGATCTGCGTCGGGCACCGCGTCACCGAGCGCGCCCAGCTGCGCGTCGACGGTGCGGCGCACCGCGGAGGACGGCGTGGTCCCGTGCGTCGGGAGTCCGTCGGCCCCCCACGTGCCCAGCTGGGCGACGTAGTTCGGGCCACCGGCCTTGGCACCGGGGCCGATCGACGAGGACTTCCACCCGCCGAAGGACTGCCGCTGCACGATCGCACCGGTGATGTGCCGGTTGACGTAGCCGTTGCCGACCGCCACCGCGCCGGTCCACTGCTGGATCTCGCTCTCGTCGAGGCTGTGCAGACCACCGGTGAGCCCGAAGTCGGTCGCGTTCTGCAGTTCGATCGCCTGCTCGAGCGAGTCGGCCCGGATCAGCCCGAGGACGGGACCGAAGACCTCGGTCAGGTGGAAGAAGGACCCGGGGGCCACCCCTTCCTTGACTCCGGGCGACCACAGACGGCCGGTGTCGTCGAGCTGCCTCGGCTCGACCAGCCAGCTCTCGCCGGGCTCGAGGGTGGTCAGCGCCCGCAGCAGCTTGCCGCTCGGCGGCTCGATGACCGGGCCCATGCGGGTGCCCAGATCGCTCGGCCAGCCGACGACGATCGAGGAGGCCGCATCGACGAGCTGGCGGCGGAAGCGCGGTGACTCGGCGATCGACCCGACGAGGATGCCGAGGGAGGCGGCCGAGCACTTCTGGCCCGCGTGCCCGAAGGCCGAGGAGACGAGGTCGGCCACCGCGAGGTCGATGTCGGCCGACGGCGTGATGACCAGAGCGTTCTTGCCGGAGGTCTCGCCGAGCACCCGGGCGCCTTCGGGTCGCCCGGCGCGCCACCCGGCGAAGAGCCGAGCGGTCTCGCTCGCGCCGGTGAGGACGACGGCCTCGACGTCCTCGTGGGAGACCAGACGACGGCCGACCTCGTCCTCCTCGGTGCGTACCACCTGGAGGACGTCGGTCGGGACGCCGGCTGCGTGCAGGGCGGCGACGGCCTCCTCCACGCACGCGGGCGTCTGCGGTGCGGGCTTGATGATCACGGCGGACCCGGCGGCGAGTGCCGCGAGCACCCCCCCGATGGGGATGGCGACCGGGAAGTTCCACGGCGGCGTGATCAGGGTCAGGGCGAAGGGGGCGAAGCTCGCCCCGTCGGTCATCGGCCCGTCCTCGAGCTCGAGTGCCCGGTCGGCGTAGTAGCGGGCGAAGTCGACGGCCTCGGAGATCTCCGGGTCGGACTCGACGATGGTCTTGCCGCCCTCGGCGGCCATGACCGACACCAGGGCCTGACGGCGCGAGTCGAGCTCACGCGCGGCATCGCGCAGGACCCCTGCGCGCTCGGCGGCCGGGCGGGCGGCCCAGCCCGCGTGTGCCGCCCGGCCGGTCGCGACGACCTCCTCGACGTCGGCGAGGACATCCAGGTGCCGCGAGGTCAGCTCGGGCATCGGTTGGGCGACCGCGCGGGTGGCCCACTCGCGGTGCTCGGCCAGTGCCGGGTCCGAGTCGGGGGTGTTGGCGAAGGTGTCGCCGATCCGGGCGGGCTCGGCGGGTCGGCGCGGGCCGGTCGGGGTCGACCCGATGGCCGCGACGCTCGCGCGGAAGCGCGACTCCTGATCGGGCATCGCGGCGGTGTCGTCGGAGAAGAAGGCGTGCAGGTAGTTCTCCGGGGAGGCGTTCTCCTCGAGCCGACGCACGAGGTAGGACACCGCGGAGTCGAAGTCCTCCGGCGCGACGACCGGCGTGTAGAGGACGACCGTGCCGACGTCGTCGCGGACCGCGCGCGCCTGCGCCGGCGACATGCCCTGCAGCATCTCGATGTCGAGGGCCCCCTGCACGCCACGGGACTGGGCGAGCAGGTGCGCACTCGCGACGTCGTAGAGATTGTGCGAGGCCACTCCGATGCGCACACCGGCCGCGACGCTGTCCTCGCGCAGCGCCCGCTCGACGCAGCGCAGGTAGTTGGCGTCGACGTCGCCCTTGGTGGGGTAGGGGGCCTGCTCCCAGCCGTGCATGACTGCTTCGACCCCTTCCATGGCGAGGTTGGCACCCTTGACCAGACGGATCTTCAGCCCGGCGCCCCCCTTCGCCCGGCGCTCGGCGGCGAAGGCGATGAGGCGCTCCATCGCGGGCAGCGCGTCGGGCAGGTAGGCCTGCAGGACGATCCCCGCCTCGAGGTCGTGGAACTGCGGCTCGGAGAGGATCGCCATGAACAGCTGGAGCGTCATCTCCAGGTCGCGGTACTCCTCCATGTCGAGGTTGACGAAGGCGTGCGGGGTCGATGACTTCGCCGCGGCGTAGAGGGGGCGCAGCCGCTCGACGCACCGGGCCACGGTCCCGGGGGTGTCCCACACGCTGATCTGGCTGACGAGCGAGGAGGCCTTGATCGAGACGTAGTCGACGTCGCCGCGCTCCAGCAGCTCGCGGGTGCGCCGGGTGCGGGCAGCGGCCTCGTCCTCGCCGAGGACGGCCTCGCCGAGCAGGTTGATGTTCAGGCGGAACCCGTCCTTGCGCGCGGCGGTGAGGTGGCGGCCGAGCGTGGGGTCGTTCGCGTCGACGAGGAGGTGGCCGACCATCTGCTTCATCCGGGCGCGGGCGGCCGGGACGACCACCTTCGGGGCGATCCTGGCGACGGTGGCGCCGAGCCCGAGCAGCCCGCGGTCGACCGGACCGAGGAAGGACGCCGCGTCCGAGGCGGTGATCCGGCTGAGGGCGTTGGCCGCGACCTTGTCGTCCTCGGGGCGGGCGACGCGGTCGACGAAGAAGACCGCCAGGTCCAGGCCACCATCGGCATCGGAGAGCAGCGCGGCCAGCTGGCCGGTGGTCTGCGCCTCGCGCTTGGTCTGACCGGCGTGCGCCGCAGCGGCCCAGCGCTCGGCGAGGGCGACGGCGTCCTCGACGAAGGGGGTCAGGGCTGCGGTCGCCGGGTGGGTGCCGGAGGAGGTCGCGGTCTCGGGTGGCGTGGTCATCCTCCGACGGTAGGGCCGACGGACGGGGCGCACCACAGACAATCGGCACCTCTTGGGCATCGACCGTCATACACTTGTCCAATGGACCTGCAGGAGCTGGTGGATGAGGCCTCGGCGATCCTCCAGGCGCCGGTGACGCTCGAGGACCGTCGCCTGCGTCTGCTGGCCTTCGCCGCCCACGACGCGACCACCGACCGGGTCCGGGTCGAGACCGTTCTGGGCCGTGGCGCCGGCCCGCGGACGCGGGAGTGGTTCGAGTCCTTCGACATCGCCCGGGCGCGCGGGCCGGTCCACGTCCCCGCCAACCCCGAGCGTGAGATCGCCGCACGGTTGTGCCTTCCGGCTCGCGCTCGCGGCGTGGTGCGCGGTTTTCTCTGGGCGGTGGAGCCGCCGGAGGGTCTGGCGCCGGAGCGCATCCGGGCGGCCCAGGCCCTCGCGGCCGGGGCGGGGGAGGCCCTGGCGAGGGTCACCTCGCGACGGCGGGAGACCGAGCGCCTGCTGCTCGACCTCCTCGAGACCGGGTCGCAGGAGCGCGGTGGCATCGCGCGCGAGCTCGCCGACGACCTGGCGATCGCCGGCCGGGCGCGCGTCGTCGTCGCCGTCCTCGGTGGGGCGCCCGGGGTGCAGCTGCACGCCGAGCAGGTCCACGGACCGGGCGGGGTGCCCCGCGACGTCGCGGTCGCCGAGCGCTCCGGGGACCTCGTCCTGCTCGTGCCTGCAGAGGGCCCGGGCTCACCCGTGACGGACGTCGTCGAGTCCGCGATCACCGGTCTGGCCCGACTCGGCCTGCCGGAGGTCGTGGCCGGGGTCGGGGACGAGGTGCCCCTGCACGAGGCCGGCGTCTCGGACCGGCGAGCACGCGCCGCCCTACGGGTGGTGCGGCCCGTGACTCCGGAGCGGCCGTCCGGCCCGGCGGCGACCAGGGTCCACGCCTGGGACTCGCTGGGGGTGACGCGACTGCTCGGGGGGCGTGGCGCGGACGAGCTCGTCGAGGCGGTGCGGACACCGGCCGTCACCGCCCTGCTGGACGGACCGGACGAGCTCGTCGAGACCGCCTGGGTGCACCTGGAGGAGGCGGGGTCGGTCGCGGCGACCGCATCCCGGCTCGGGCTGCACCGGCAGAGCGTGTACCACCGGATCCACCGCATCGAGGCGCTGACCGGGCTGGACTTCTCACGGGGACGGGACCGGCTCGAGCTGCACCTGGCGCTGGTGGTCCTGCGCACGACCTGAATCGTGTCCGTGGGTGGACAACTCTGCGGTCGAAGCCGCATAGACTGCGAGCCCCCAAGCGCTACGTGTCAAGGAGGTTGCCATGGTCGATACCGGATCGGAACCGGACCGAGTGGGCATCACCCGACGCGTGCGGATCCAGCAGCGGGCGCTGCACGAGATCCTCGAGGCCGCCCGCGCCGAGCTGCGCGACCACGGTCCCAGCGGCGTGACCATGCGTGCCGTCGCCCGTGCCGTCGACATGACCCCGTCCGGTCTCTATCGTCACGTGTCCGGGCACGACGAGCTGCTCGGCCTCCTCGCCGCCCAGGCCTACGAGGCGGTCGGCGACGTGATGGAGGAGGCCCGGGCCCGGGCGCCCGAGGGAGACCACGCGACCGCCTACTACCTGGTGGCCATGGCCATGCGGCAGTGGTACGTCGCCCACCGGACCGAGTACGACCTGCTCGTCTCGCCGCGAGTGATCCGCACGTACACGGAGCGCCTGCGCACCATGACCGCTCGGACCCTGACGATGCAGGCGAGCATCTGCGCGGACGCGATCCGGGCCGGCCAGCTCGACCCCGGCGCCTCCGCCTTCCCGCTGACGTCCTCGCCGGAAGGGGACGACGGCTCCGCCGCCGCGCGGTCGATCTCGTTGTCCGCGCTCGCGGCGATCAGCGGACACATCGGATTCGAGACCCGAGGGGTCTTCGGCGACCTGACGATGGACCCGCAGGAGTACTTCGGCGCCTACCTGCGCGGACTCATGCGACTCATGGGCTTCGTCGTCGAGGTCGACCCGAGCGTCCTGTCCGACCTGCCCTGACCGGCGGTCGTGGGGGCTCAGAGCGAGCCGATGACGATGACGCCCGCAGTCATGGCGACGACCGCGGCCACGCCCACCGCGAGCCGCGGGGCCCGGTCGCACAACCACTCGACCGCCGTGTAGAGGGCGGTCAGCGCGAGGACCGCGATGGTGACGTGCAGCAGCAGCGCGAGCAGCGTCCCGGCGATCATGCCGGCGACACGGAACCGCCCCCACAGCTGGGCCAGCAGGAGCGGGATGACGATGGCACCGGCGGCGCCGGTGAGCAGACGGGTCCACAGCGGTCCCTCTCCCATCCACGGCACGCCACCGACGATGTCGAGGAGGTCTGCGGTGGTCCACAGGCCGAGCACCAGCAGGGCCAGCAGGGTCAGGACCACCGTGAGCCGCCAGCGCCACTTCTGCGGCGCGGACCAGTCGGTCTGGCGGCCCACGGCCATCACGGCGAGGGTCACCCCGGTCCACAGCAGCCAACGGCGCACGATCGGGGTCCCCGAGTCGGCCATCGCGTCGCGGAAGACCCGATTGGCCTCGTCCCAGTGGACCTCGTGACCCTCGACGCTGATGTAGGACGCCGGCTGGCCGGGGTCGCCGACGAGACCGTCGTGCAGGATCGCGGCGGGCAGGTAGGTGCCGGTGCGCGGCAGCAGCCAGCCGAAGACCTGCGGGACCGAGGCGAAGTCCGTCGCGAAGTCGTCCGGGTTCGCCGGGACGAGCAGGTCCCCGAGCCGACGGTCGCGGTAGCCCAGACGACGCATCAGGCGGAACTCGTTGGGTGGGTCGTCCAGGTCCCGACGCAGCAGGATCACCGGCGGCGCATCGAGGTGCGGCTCGCCGTCCATGGCGCCACCGTCGTGGAATCGCCCCGGGTCGGGGATCAGCTGTCCGTCCATGACCCCACACTGGCATCCCCTCCGATCTGCCGAGCAGATTCGTCCCGGGGGAACGGATGGGAGGACGGTCAGCGGGGAAGGAGCGGGTCGAGGACGTCGAGGAGTTGGCGGCGCAGGGCGTTGGAGCGGGCGGTGAAACGCCGCTGGCGCGCCACGTACGCGGCCTTGCCGTCCGGGGTCTCGATCGCGACCGGCTCGATGTCGTAGTCGGTGAGGTCGTAGGGGGAGGCGGCCATGTCCAGCTCGCGGATCTCCCGTGCCAGCACGAAGGCGTCCAGGGTCAGCTCGGAGGGGACCGCGGGCGCGAGCGTGAAGCACCACTTGTAGACATCCATCCCGGCGTGCAGGCAACCGGGTTGTTCGAGGTCCCGCTGCGTCTCGCGTGTCGGACGGAGGGAGTTCAGCTCCACGGCATCAGGGGTGAAGAAGCGGTACGCGTCGACGTGGCTGCACCGGATGCGGTGCGCCTCGACCACCCCGTCGGTCTCCTCCTGCGTCAGGCGAAGGGGGAGCTGCGCGTGACGCTGCTGGCCCGGATCCAGCCGGTGGACCATCGCCCACTCGTGCAGGCCGAAGCAGTCGAAGGTGCCCGGCCGGGAGAGGGTCGCCTCGAGCAACTCCTTGACGAAGGTGAGTGTCCGCTCCCTTCGCCCCAGGAAGGTGGCGAGGTCCAGCCGGGCGGTGTCCTCCTCGTCCACGAGGTATCCGGACCGTTGTGCGTAGACGTCCCCGGCGTCGGCCAGAGCGACCCCGGCGCCGGGGTGCCAGCGCCGCAGGTGGGTCGGGCGGTGCGGGTAGTACTCGAAGAGGAAGTCCTCGACCGGGTGGCGTGCACCGTGCTGCCGGCGCTGACGGTGCCCCACGGTCAGGCGGTCGACCGCGGCCTCGTGCTCCCGGGCCAGCGCGAGCCACTCCTGACGCGGAAGCACCTTCTCGCCCGGCGTACCCACCCGACCAGCGTAATCCGGGGGATCGATCATCTAGTGTGGCGACGTGCGCATCGCGAGGTACACGGAAGGTGACGACCCGGTCTACGGGCTCGTCGACGGTGGCGGGACCAAGATCGCCGAGGTGACCGGTGACCCCCTCTACCAACGGATCGAGCTGACCGGGAGGACGACGACGGTCGACGAGGTGCGCCTGCTGGCACCCGTCATCCCACGCAGCAAGATCATCGGCATCGGGCGCAACTACGCCGACCACGCCGCGGAGATGGGCAACGACGTCCCGGACGAGCCGCTGATGTTCCTCATCCCCAACACCGCCGTCGTCGGTCCGAACGACCCCGTCGTCATCCCGAGCCTGACGTCCGAGGTCCACTTCGAGGGCGAGCTCGCGGTGGTCATCGGCCGGATGTGCAAGGACATCTCGCCGGACGAGGCCACGAAGGTGATCTTCGGCTACACGATCGCCAACGACGTCTCCGCCCGCGACCTGCAGCGCGGGGACGGTCAGTGGGCCCGGGCAAAGGGCATGGACACCTTCTGTCCCCTCGGGCCGTGGATCGAGACCGACCTCGACCCGCAGAACCTGTCGCTCGTCACCCGCCGCGACGACGAGGTCGTCCAGGACGGGCACACCTCGGACATGGTCCACCAGGTCCTCGACCTGGTCAGCCACTGCTCCCGGGCCTTCACGCTGCTGCCCGGCGACGTCATCCTCACCGGCACACCGGCCGGTGTCGGCCCGGTCACCGCCGGCCAGCGGGTCGAGATCGAGATCGAGGACATCGGGTCGCTGTCCAACCCCTTCGTCGCCGCAGAGTGAGCGACCGAGGTGGACGTCGTCGGTGCCCTGGTCCGCCCTGCCTCGTCGACGTCGCGGCGATCATGGACGCCCCTCGTCCGGCCTGACGAAGGGGGAGACCCCCTTCGCCCGCACGGGCACCGGATCAGTGCGCGCGGTGCTGCCACTGCGGCTCACGCTTGTCGAGGAAGGCGCCGACGCCCTCCCGGGCGTCGGGCGAGAGGGCGTTGTCGACCATCACCGTGGTCATCTCCTCGTAGGCCCGCTCGATCGGCAGGTCGATCTGGTCGTAGAAGGCGCGCTTGCCCACGGCGACGGTGGCCGACGATGCGCCGGCGACCGTGCGCGCCAGCTCGTCCGTCGCGGCGACCAGGTCCTCGTCGGGGACCACGTCGGAGACCAGCCCCATGGCCAGGGCGCGGTCGGCCGGGACCATCTCACCGGTGAGCAGCATCCGCATCGCCTGCTTGCGCGGGACGGCGCGCGAGAGGGCGACCATCGGGGTGGAGCAGAAGAGCCCGATGCGCACGCCCGGGGTGGCGAATCGTGCCGAGGCGGCGGCCACCGCCAGGTCGCAGGTCGCCACCAGCTGGCAGCCGGCCGCGGTCGCCACGCCCTGGACGCGGGCGATGACCGGCTGGGGGATCTGCTGGACGAGGAGCATCAGGCGCGAGCAGACGGAGAAGATCCGCTGCTGCTCCTCCTGGTCGGCGGCGCGGACCTCGGCGAGGTCGTGACCGGAGGAGAAGACGTGACCGGCCGTGGCGAGGACGACCGCGTGGACGTCGGTGCGGCGGGCCACGTCCTCGAGCGCATCGATCAGGGCCTCCATGACGGGCACGGACAGGGCGTTGCGCGTCTGCGGCTGCTCGATGGTGATGGTGCTGACGGTGTCCGTGGTGTCGACGGTGACGAGTGGGGTGGCCATTGGTGCAGCGTGGCAGAGGGGTCAGTCGGAGGGAAGGGCGAGCGATAGCATCGGGCCATCATGAGCGACTCCTCTGCAGCCTCCGAGACCACCGCCCCCCGACTGCGCGTCGCCCCGTCGCCGACCGGTGACCCGCACGTCGGCACCGCCTACATGGCGTTGTTCAACCTCGCGTACGCGCGACAGCAGGGCGGCTCCTTCGTCCTGCGCATCGAGGACACCGACCGGGCGCGGTTCAACGAGACCAGTGAGCAGCAGCTCTACGACACCCTCGGGTGGCTCGGGTTGACCTGGGACGAGGGCCCGGACGTCGGCGGGCCGTTCGCGCCGTACCGGCAGAGCGAGCGACTGGAGACCTACCGTCCCTACGTCGACAGGCTCGTCGAGGACGGGCACGCCTACTACTGCTGGTGCTCGTCCGAGCGGCTGCAGGCCATGCGCGAGAAGCAGCAGAAGCTCAAGCTGCCCACCGGTTACGACCGCATGTGTGTCGGCAAGACCAAGGAGGAGCGGGCCCGGCTCGAGGGCTTCAACGACACCCCCGTCGTGCGGATGCTCGTGCCGGATGACGCCCCGACGACCTTCGAGGACGTCATCCGCGGGACGGTCTCGGCGCCGGTGCCCGACGACCAGGTGATCCTCAAGGGGGACGGCTTCCCGACCTACCACCTGGCCGTCGTCGTCGACGACCACGAGATGGGCATCACCCACGTCGTGCGCGGTGAGGAGTGGATCTCCTCCACGCCCAAGCACGTGCTGCTCTACCAGTGGCTCGGGCTGGAGCCGCCGAAGTTCGCGCACATGCCGCTGCTGCGCAACCAGAACAAGTCGAAGATCTCCAAGCGCAAGAACCCCGAGGCACGCCTGACCTGGTTCGAGGAGCAGGGCTACCTGCCCGAGGCCGTCGTCAACTTCCTCGGCCTGCTGGCCTACCCGCCGGCGAAGGGGGAGAGCGGCGAGGACGTCGAGAAGTTCACCATCGAGGAGTTCAGCCGGGTGTTCGCCTGGGACAAGGTCAACACCGTCGGTCCGATCTTCGACCTGAAGAAGCTCGACTGGCTCAACGGCGCCTGGATCCGCGGCCTCGAGCTGGACGACCTCGCGGCGCGGTTGCTGCCCTTCCTGCAGGCCGACGGCGTGCTGGGTGAGCACCCGGGCCCGGACGAGCTCGCGCGGCTGAGGAGCGTCACCGAGCAGATCCAGACGCGGATCAACCTGCTCACCGAGGCGAGCGCGCTGGTGGCACCGTTCTACGTCGCCGACGCCGACCTGGAGATCGCCGAGGACGCGCGCGCGGGGCTGAAGGACACCGCGGGGGAGGTGCTCGACGCCGCGCTCGCCGCGCTCGAGCCACTGACCCCGCCGGAGGGTGGGCCCGGGGAGGGCCTCGAGGGCAACCAGTGGCACGCTGCGGAGATCGAGCGGGTGCTGCGCGAGGCGATCGTCGACGGCTTGGGCATCAAGCCGCGTCTGGCCTTCGGTCCGCTCCGCACGGCCGTGTCGGGGCAGAAGGTCAGCCCGCCCCTCTTCGAGTCGATGGAGATCCTGGGCAAGGACTCCTCGCTCACCCGACTGCGCACCCTGCGCTCCTCACTGGCCTGACGCGCCGATTTGGGCGCAGCGTCGGCAGGCGGGTAGCATCGTCTCTCGGTTCACCGGCCGCGCGGACTTTCGATCCGAAGGGCCAGTGATACCCCCTTGGGGTATGGTGTAATTGGCAACACGGCTGATTCTGGTTCAGTTGTTCTAGGTTCGAGTCCTGGTACCCCAGCGCTGTGGGCGGTCCGCCGCCCGATTTCGGAGATGGACTGCCTTCGGGTTAAAGTTCTCTCCGTTGCCCAGCCGGTCAGCCGGTCCGGGAAGCACATAGGGCCCCGTTGTGTAGTGGCCTAGCACGCCGCCCTCTCAAGGCGGTAGCGCGGGTTCGAATCCCGTCGGGGCTACATCGAGCACAGGCCCCCGCTCCATCGGAGCGGGGGCCTGTGTCGTGTCCGGGGGTGTGGCGGGCGAAGGGGGGTGGCCCCCTTCGTCACTCCGTGTCGCGATCGGCGGCCTCGGCCGCCTCGGCGTGCTTCTGCAGGACCTCGGTGAGCTTGTTCGCCCCGGCGATGACGGTCGCGGCGTGCAGGCGCCCCGGCTGGCGCGAGAGGCGCTCGATCGGCCCGGAGATGGACACGGCTGCGATGACGCGACCGGAGGGGGAGCGCACCGGGGCGGAGACCGAGGCGACGCCGGCCTCGCGCTCGCCGACGCTCTGCGCCCAGCCGCGGCGGCGCACGCCCGAGAGCATGGTCGCGGTGAAGGCGGCTTCCTGCAGGCCGCTGTGCAGGCGGTCGGGCTCCTCCCACGCGAGCAGCACCTGGGCTGCCGAGCCGGCATGCATCGTCAGGGTCGCTCCGACCGGGATGGAGTCGCGCAGGCCGACCGGGCGCTCCGCGGCCGAGACGCAGACGCGGTGCTCGCCCTGACGTCGGAAGAGCTGGGCGGACTCGTTGGTGTGGTCCCGCAGTGCCCCGAGGACGGGGTTGGCGGCGACGAGCAGCTTGTCCTCGCCGGCGGAGGCGGCCAGCTCCCCCAGGCGCGGGCCGAGGACGAAGCGACCCTGCATGTCACGACCGACCAGCCGGTGGTGCTCCAGTGCCACCGCGAGCCGGTGCGCCGTCGGCCGGGCCAGTCCCGTGGCCGCAACCAGCTGCGCGAGGGTCGAAGGTCCTGACTCCAGGGCTCCGAGCACGACCGCGGCCTTGTCCAGGACGCCCACTCCACTACTGTTGTCCATGGACTGATACTTACATCTCATTGCGTGAGACGCAAGATCGGGTGGAGGGCACGGCATGTGAATCTCGGTCGAGAGACACCGTGGCACATCCGAGACACACCGCATGGGAGGGGATCAGGACATGGCTGGAACGCTGGCCGAGAAGGTATGGGAGGCCCATGTCGTCCGTCGCAGCACAGGGGAGCCGGACCTGCTCTACATCGACCTGCACCTCCTCCACGAGGTGACGAGCCCGCAGGCCTTCGAGGGTCTGCGGATCGCCGGTCGGCCCGTCCGCCGCCCCGACCTCACGCTCGCGACCGAGGACCACAACGTCCCGACGACCCCGGGCCCGATCACCGATCCGGTGAGCAAGATCCAAGTCGAGACGCTGCGCGACAACTGCGCCGAGTTCGGCGTGACGCTCTACCCGATGGGTGACGCCGAGCAGGGCATCGTCCACGTCGTGGGTCCGCAGCTCGGCCTGACCCAACCCGGGACGACGGTCGTCTGCGGCGACAGCCACACCAGCACCCACGGGGCCTTCGGCGCGCTCGCCTTCGGCATCGGCACCAGCGAGGTCGAGCACGTCCTGGCGACGCAGACCCTCTCGCTCAACCCCTTCAAGACCATGGCGATCAACGTCCACGGGCAGCTGGAGCCGGGAGTGTCCGCCAAGGACGTCATCCTCGCGGTGATCGCGAAGATCGGCACCGGCGGCGGTCAGGGCTACGTCCTGGAGTATCGCGGCGAGGCCATCGAGGCGCTGTCGATGGAGGCCCGGATGACCGTGTGCAACATGTCGATCGAGGCCGGCGCCCGGGCCGGCATGATCGCCCCCGACCAGACGACCTTCGACTACCTCCGCGGACGTGACCACGCACCGACCGGCACCGACTGGGACGCCGCGCTCGAGAGCTGGCAGCAGCTGCGCAGCGACGACGACGCCGTCTTCGACATGGAGGTCGACATCGATGGCTCGACGCTGACCCCCTTCGTCACCTGGGGCACCAACCCCGGTCAGGGCGCCCCGCTGTCCGAGGCCGTCCCGGACCCGCAGGCGATGCCCGACGAGAACGAGCGCTTCGCTGCCACGAAGGCGCTGGAGTACATGGGGCTGACCGCGGGCACGCCGCTGCGGGAGGTCGCGGTCGACACCGTCTTCCTCGGTTCGTGCACCAACGGTCGCATCGAGGACCTGCGCGCCGCGGCCGAGATCATCAAGGGCCGGCACGTCGCCGAGTCGGTGCGCATGCTCGTCGTGCCCGGGTCCGCGCGGGTGCGGGTCCAGGCCGAGCAGGAGGGGCTGCACGAGGTCTTCACCGCGGCCGGTGCGCAGTGGCGCCTGCCCGGCTGCTCGATGTGCCTGGGCATGAACCCCGACATCCTCTCCCCGGGGGAGCGGTCCGCCTCGACGAGCAACCGCAACTTCGAGGGACGCCAGGGGAAGGGGGGTCGCACCCACCTCGTCTCGCCGCTGGTGGCGGCGGCCACCGCCGTGCGCGGGACCCTGTCCAGCCCCGCAGACCTCGACGTCACGGAAGGAGCCTGAGGAGCCATGGAGAAGTTCACGACGCACACCGGCACCGGGGTCCCGCTGCGCCGCAGCAATGTCGACACCGACCAGATCATCCCCGCGGTGTACCTCAAGCGTGTCTCCCGCACCGGGTTCGAGGACGGTCTCTTCGCGGCCTGGCGCAATGACAAGACCTTCGTGCTCAACCAGCCTGCGTACCACGATGGTTCGGTCCTCGTCGTCGGCCCCGACTTCGGCACCGGGTCCTCGCGCGAGCACGCGGTCTGGGCGCTGAAGGACTACGGCTTCAAGGTCGTCATCTCCTCGCGCTTCGCCGACATCTTCCGCGGCAACTCCGGCAAGCAGGGCCTGCTCGCCGCGCAGGTGGCCCAGGACGACGTCGAGCTGTTGTGGAAGTACCTCGAGAACACCCCGGGCGCGCAGGTCACCGTCGACCTCACGGCGAAGACCGTGGTCGCCGGGGACATCACCTGCGCGTTCCACGTGGACGACTACACGCGGTGGCGCCTCATCGAGGGGCTCGACGACATCGGCCTGACGATGCGCCATGAGCAGGACGTCACCGACTTCGAGGCATCGCGACCCCGCTGGAAGCCGACGACGCAGCCCACTTGAGCACGGCGAGTTGCCTTGAGGTGCAAGGGCATTCGCTGGCTGCACCGGTGAGCTCGCCGACCTGCGTCGTCGACGGGCCCCTCGTGGGCCGGCTCGGGGTCGGCGAATGCGCTTGTGCGCCAATAAAAACTGGTCACCCCCGAATGCTCCACCGAGGGTGTCACCAGTTCTACCGTCGTGTGCAGGTCGGGTGAACGACTCGGCTGTCCGAGCCGGGGACTGCCCGGCGTCGAACCGCTACGGGAGTGACCGTGAACAAGGCAGAACTCGTCAAGGCTCTCGAAGAGAGACTGGGTAGCCGGAAGGCGGCCCAGGAGGCACTGGAGGTCGTGCTCGACACGATCGTCCGTGAGGTGGCCAAGGGGGGTCGCGTCGCCATCACCGGTTTCGGCACCTTCGAGAAGGCGGCCCGCGCCGCCCGGACCGGCCGCAACCCGCGCACCGGTGAGGTCGTGAAGATCAAGAAGACCACTGTCCCGCGCTTCAAGGCCGGTACCAGCTTCAAGACCTACGTCGCCGACCCCAAGTCACTGCCGAAGGCCGCCCCCGCCGCGGCTCGAGCCGCAGCCGGCACCGTCACCTCCGCAGCGGGCACCGCACGGGCCATCGCCGGCAGCGCCGTCCCGGGAGGCAAGAAGGTCAAGAAGGGCTCGTCGGCGGAGTCGACGTCCTCCGCCGCCACGTCCTCGGCCACGACGAAGAAGACTGCTCCGGCCAGGAAGAGCACCGCGTCGACGTCGACGGCCAAGAAGTCGACGGCCAAGAAGTCGACGGCCAAGAAGTCGACTCCGGCCAAGAAGAGCACCGCAACGACGTCGACCGCCAAGAAGTCGACTCCGGCCAGGAAGAGCACCGCATCGACGTCGACGGCCACCTCGGCGAAGAAGGCTGCTCCAGCGAAGAAGTCGACCGCGTCGAAGTCCACGGCCAAGAAGTCCACGGCCAAGAAGTCCACGGCCAAGAAGTCCACCCCGGCCAGGAAGAGCAGCGCCACGAAGTCCACGAGCAGTTCGGACTCCGGCTCCAGCTGACGAGCGGACGGCACCGCATCGCGGTGGCTGCGACGCCCAGGGGTCGCCACGGATCACCGTGGCGGCCCCTCGGTCGGTGGGTGGCCCCCTTCGCCTCGGCCGGGGTCGGTCAGGCGATCGTCTCGTCGTCGCCGATCCCGACGATCCACAGTCGGGTGATCACCCCGTCGGCCTCGGTGATGCTCACCCGCTGGCCGGGCCGCAGGAAGCGCAGGCCGCTGGCGGCGACCACATCGACGGTGACCTCGTGGGAAAGACCCTCATCGGTGACGACGACGGCACCGGTGTCAGGGGACTGGGAGAAGACCGTGGCTTGCACGGATTCGAGGGTAGTCGTGTCATAGGCTGAGCGTTTCCAGACCGAGGCGCCGAGGGCGCCGCCCCGGACCGAGAGGTGCCATGACCACCCACCGCATGCCGACACCGGTCCTGTACCGGGTCGTGGCCGGGGTCCTGCGTCCGGTGATGCGGGCCCTGATGCGGTATGAGGTCAGTGGGCTGGAGAACCTCCCACGGTCGGGTGGCTTCATCGTCACGCCGAACCACGTCTCGCACATCGATCCCTTCCCGTGGGCCCACGTGCTCTACAACCGGGGCCGGGCGCCGGTCTTCCTCGCCAAGAGCAGCCTCTTCGAGGCCCCCGTCGTCCGGTCGGTCATGCGGCACACCCACCAGGTGCGGGTCGACCGCGAGACCGCGAGCGCGGCCAGTTCGCTCGGGCCCGCGATCCGGGCGATCGAGGCCGGCGCGTGCGTGGCCGTCTACCCCGAGGGGTCGCTCACCCGCGACCCCGACATGTGGCCCATGCGCGGCAAGACCGGTGCCGCACGCCTGGCGCTGCAGGCCGGCTGCCCGGTCATCCCGATCGCCCAGTGGGGGTCGCAGGACCTGCTGGCCCCCTACGCCAGGAGGCCGACCCTCTCGCGCCGACGGACCCTGGTCCGGATCCTTTTCTGCCCACCGGTCGAGCTGTCGGACCTGCGCGGCGACCCGGTGACGCGGGACGCGATCACCACCGGCACCGACCGGATCATGCAGGCGCTCACCCACGGGCTGGAGCAGCTGCGTGGGCAGAAGGCGCCGACCGAACGCTTCGACCCCAAGGCCCACGGACTGCGGTCCACGGGTGACTACCGATCAGGAGGAACGTCGTGAACCACATCGCCGTCTTTGGTGCCGGGAGCTGGGGTACCGCCTTCGCGTCGATCCTCGCCGACGCGGGTAACGACGTGCGCGTGTGGGGCCGACGCCCCGAGCTGGTCGATCAAATCAACCGGCGCGTCAACGAGGACTACGCACCGGGGGTCGAGCTGTCGTCGCGGATCTCCGCCTCGACGGATCCCGAGCGCGTCGTCGACGGCGCCGAGATCGTCATCCTCTCGGTGCCCTCCCAGTCCCTGCGCGACAACCTCACCCAGTGGGCTCCGCTGCTCACGGGCGACAAGATCGTCGTCTCGCTGATGAAGGGGATCGAGCTCGGTACGACGAAGCGGATGAGCGAGGTCATCCACGAGGTCGCCGGGGTCCCGCTCGAGCGCATCGCCGCGGTGAGCGGGCCGAACCTCTCCCGCGAGATCATCCAGCGCCAGCCGGCCGCGACCGTCGTCGCCTGCCCGGACGAGGCCTCGGCGGACACTGTCGCCGCGGCGTGCCAGACGAGCTACTTCCGCCCCTACACCTCCCCCGACCTCGTCGGCGCCGAGATCGGGGGAGCGGTCAAGAACGTGATCGCGCTCGCCGTGGGGATGGCCTCCGGCCTGGGGATGGGCGACAACACCAAGGCGACGATCATCACCAGGGGTCTGGCCGAGACGACCCGGCTGGCCACGGCACTCGGGGCGGACCCGCGGACGATGTCCGGTCTCGCCGGCGTCGGCGACCTCATCGCCACCTGCATGTCACCGCTCTCACGCAACCACTCCTTCGGCGTCAGGCTCGGTCAGGGTATGACCCTCGAGGAGGTCACCGCGCAGGCCAAGCAGACCGCGGAGGGCGTGAAGTCCTGCTCCTCCATCCTCGAGCTCGCCCACGGCAACGGCGTGGACGTGCCGATCATCGAGCAGGTCAACCGGGCCGTGCACGAGGCGGTCCCGGTCACGGAGATCGGCCGCCAGCTACTCGCCCGTGCCCGCAAGTCCGAGACGGACTGACGTCAGCCCAGTGCGGCCAGGGACTGCTCCAGGTCGCGCCACAGGTCGTCGACGTCCTCGACGCCGACGGACAGGCGCACGAGGTTGACCGGGACGGCTTCCGGCTCGCCGGGCTGGCGGCGGCGTCGCTCCAGCTGCGATTCGACGCCACCGAGGCTGGTCGAGTTCGACCACAGGCGGGTGCCCGCGGCGAGCGCCTCGGCCTCCGCTGCTCCGTCGGTCGCGCCCGCGACCTCGATCGAGACGATCGCACCCCAGCCCGGGTAGCGCACTCGCGAGACCCGTGGGTGGTCGGCGAGCCGCTGGGCGAGTTCGGTGGCGTTGTCGCACGCCCGCTCGAGGCGAAGGGAGAGCGTGCGCAACCCGCGCAGGGCGAGCCAGGCCTCCATCGGACCGGCGATCGCGCCACCGAGGGTGCGGTGGCGGGCCAGCCGCGTGCGCAGCTCGCGGCCGCGCTCGTCGTCACCGGTGACCGTCAGGCCGAGGATCACGTCGGAGTGGCCCGAGAGGTACTTCGTCGCCGAGTGCACCACGACGTCGGCTCCGCTCTCGAGGGGACGCTGCAGCAGCGGCGTGGCGAAGGTGTTGTCGACGGCGACCAGCGCGCCGACCTCGTGCGCGGCCGCGGTGAGTCCCGGGAGGTCCGCGAGGTCGAGCAGCGGGTTGGTCGGGGACTCCAACCAGACCAGGTCGGCTCCGGGCAGCGCCGCGCGGACCCCGGCGGCGTCGGCGATGTCGACCCAGCGCACCTCGAGCAGTCCGGCCCGGGCGGCCTCGGTGAGCGAGACGACGACACCGTTGTAGGCCGCGGCCGGGGCGACGACGACTCCGCCACGGGGGACCAGCGCCAGCACGGCCGCGACCGCGGCCATGCCGGAGGAGTACAGGAGCGCATCGCCGCCCTCGAGCCCACCGACGGCCTCCTCGAAGGGGGTCCAGGTGGGGTTGTCGACGCGCGCGTAGTTGACCGGTCCGTCGGCGATGTAGGTCGAGGTGAAGGTGACCGGGGGGTTGAGCGACGCGCCCGGCGCCCGCCGGGGGCGACCGGCTGCCACGACGTGCGTCCGTGGGGACAGTCCGCTGGTGTGTGCTGTGGCGGGGGTGCTCGGGTGTTGGTCGGTCATGGTCGCAGATTAGAGGTTAGTCTTCCCCCGATGAGCAGCCATCCGAATCGCAAGCCTCGCGTCGCCGTCGTCTTCGGCGGTCGCTCCTCCGAGCACGCCGTCTCGTGTGCCACTGCGGCGGGCGTGTTGCGCGCGATCGACCGTGACGTCTACGACGTCGTGCCCGTGGGCATCACCCGGGACGGCGCCTGGGTCCTCGCCTCGGACGACCCGGACCGGTTGGCGCTCACCCCCACCCACACGCCGCAGGTCGAGGACACCGGGAGCGCGGTGATTCTCCCCACGCGTGCCGGGGAGAGCACGCTGGGCGTGCACCGCACCGGCGAGGCGATCGAGACCCTCGGAGAGGTCGACGTCGTCTTCCCCGTGCTGCACGGTCCCTACGGAGAGGACGGCACCCTGCAGGGGATGCTCGAGCTCACGGACATGCGGTACGTCGGCTCCGGGGTGTTCGCCTCGGCCGCGGGCATGGACAAGCACTACATGAAGGTCGTCTTCGCCGGTGCCGGGCTCCCTGTCAGCCCGTACGCCGTCATCACCGACCGTCAGTGGCGGCGGGACAAGGCTGCTGCGATGGATGCCGTGATGTCGCTGCACTTCCCGGTCTTCGTCAAGCCCTCCCGCGCCGGATCGTCGATGGGTGTGGCCAAGGTGGATCGCCCGGATCAGCTCGAGGGCGCGATCGAGGCCGCCCGCGAGCACGACCTGAAGGTCATCGTCGAGCAGGGCGTCTCCGGCCGTGAGATCGAGTGCTCCGTGCTCCAGGGGCGCGGGCTGGACGCCCCGCGGACCTCCCTTCCCGGCGAGATCGTCGTCGAGACCGGTCGGGGGCACGACTTCTACGACTTCGAGGCGAAGTACCTGGACGACTCGTCCGTCCGGCTGTCCTGCCCGGCGGATCTGCCGCAGGCCGTGGCCGACGAGGTGCGTCGCCTCGCGGCGGCTGCCTTCGAGTCGCTGGGGTGCGAGGGACCGGCCCGGGTGGACTGCTTCGTCACCGACGGCGGCTCGGTCCTGATCAACGAGATCAACACGATGCCCGGCTTCACGCCGACGTCGATGTACCCGCGGATGTGGCAGGAGAGCGGGATGGGCTACCCCGAGCTCGTCGACGAGCTGATCCAGCTCGCGCTCGAGCGCCCCGTCGGTCTGCGCTAGCCGGTCCGGACCGACTGGGGTGCGCAGGAGCCTGAGCGGGTGCGGCTCAGCTGCAGGCGTAGTCGTTGGTCGGCAGCTGCTTCGCCGCCTCGGCGAACGCCGGCAGCAGCAGCGGGGCCGGGCCGTGCTCCTCGGGGACGAGAACCTCGATCGCCGGCTCCCGGCCGAAGGTGGTCAGCCTCGTCCCGTCGCCGAGGTCCTCGGCCACCCAGTCGATGCCGTCGACGACGATGCACTGGTTCTCGGTCGGACCGAGCGGCGGCATGCCGCAGCGGGCGATGACGGCCGGGTCGCCCCAGGCGATGGCCGTGTGGTCGCTCGGCTCGGTCTCCCGGGGGGCCTCGCCGGAGACCTGCTCGGGCCAGTACCCGCTCGCTGCGGCGCAGGCCGGGTTCTGCGCGTCGACCGCGATCGCGACCTCGACCGGGCGCTCGGTCAGCACCACCACGCCGACGATGCCGGCGCCGAGGGTGCCGAGCAGGAGGGCGACGGCGGGCAGGAGGCCCTCGCGACGGCCGGGGGACGAGATCACGGCCGGGAGACTACCGTTCGGTCCTGACCCCCTTCGCCCGATCGAGGAGACCCATGACCCGGGAGCGCCTGCAGGACGTGTCCGAGGGAGAACTGCTGTCCCGACTCTTCCCGATCTTCGGTGACACCGTCGGGCCGGCGGAGGTGCTCCTCGGCCCCGGTGACGACGCCGCGGTGCTCGCCGCGCCGTCCGGGGGCGTCGTGCTGACGACCGACTCCATGGTCCGCGGCCGCGACTGGCGCGACGACTGGTCCTCACCGACGGAGATCGGCCACAAGGTCGTCGCCCAGAACGTCGCCGACATCGCCGCCATGGGGGCGGTGCCGACCGGGCTGCTCATCACCCTGGCCGCCGACCCGGCGACCGAGGTCGCGTGGGTGCTCGCCCTCGGGGAGGGCATCGCGCGGGCCGCCCGGGAGGCCGGTGCCCCCGTCCTCGGGGGAGACCTGTCCGCCGCGGGCGAAGGGAGCATCGTCGTGGGCATCACCGCCGTCGGCGACCTGCAGGGCCACCGGGCGGTGCGTCGCGACGGCGCCGAGCCGGGCGACGTCGTCGCCGTCCGGGGGAGTCTGGGGCGGTCGGGTGGTGGCCTGCAGCTGCTCCTGGCCGGCCGCGGTCACACCCACCGGGACCCGCCTCTCGGCGAGACCGGCGACTCGCTGGCACGGGCGATCGAGGTGCTGTGCCGGGTGCACCGCCGCACG
This sequence comes from Janibacter sp. A1S7, assembly GCF_037198315.1. NCBI lineage: Bacteria > Bacillati > Actinomycetota > Actinomycetes > Micrococcales > Intrasporangiaceae > Janibacter > Janibacter alittae. Next base: position 996,461 of record NZ_CP144913.1, read on the forward strand.
GAAGACGTCCCGTGGCGTGCGGGCCCCGAGGCGGCCGCCGCCGGCGCCACCGCGATGATCGACCTGTCGGACGGCCTGGTCCGCGACCTCGGTCGGGTTGCAGCGGCGAGCGGGACACGCATCGAGCTCGACGGGAGGGCCCTTGCTGCCTTCGCCGCCGGGCCGCTCACGCTGGCCCTCGGGGCCGAGGAGGCGATGCGTCAGGTGCTCTCGGGCGGAGAGGAGCACTCGCTCGCGGCGACCTTCGCACCCGCGGCCGTCCCCGACGGCTGGGAGGTCATCGGGGTGTGCACCGACGGCTCCGGCGAGGTCGTGGTGGACGGGCAGGTTCCCCCGGTCACCGGCTGGGACCATTTTTCCGGGTGACCGGCGTCCGGTCGGCAGAGCCGAAAAAAGCCGCCGTCCCCGAGGGGGCGGCGGCAGCTTCCGTTCGTCAGCCGGTCAGCGCTGGACCTTGCCGGCCTTGAGGCACGAAGTGCAGACATTGAGACGCTTCGGGGTCGCACCCTTGTCGCCGACCTTGGCCCGAACGCGCTGGATGTTCGGGTTCCAACGACGCTTGGTGCGGCGGTGCGAGTGCGAGATGGAGTGACCGAAGGACGGTCCCTTGCCGCAGACGTCGCAGTTGGCAGCCACGGGTATCTCCTGTGTTCGTCAGTACGTGAGTGATGCGCCGCGACGCTCCACCGCGAAGGGGGAGATGGTGCCGGGCAACCGGTACAGACTAGCGGAGCATGGCGCCACGGACCAAAACGACCCGGCCCGACGGACTCCAGCGGATCCGAGCGGGCACGCACGAGGGCTCTTCCGCCCTGTTGTCGCCACCCTCGGATACCGTGACGACGTGCTGGAGGTCCTGGACGCGGAGTCGGTGCGGCGGTGGGTCGTCGTGACCCGGGCTGCGCTCGCCGTGCGCCGAGCCGAGATCGACGCCCTCAACGTCTACCCGGTCCCCGACGGGGACACCGGGACCAACATGTTCCTCACCCTCGACCAAGCACTGCACGCCACCCGCACCGAGCAGGAGCGGCTCGGTGCCCTGGGCACGCCTCGACTCGACGTCGAGGTGGCCGCGATGTCCCGGGCCGCCCTGATGGCCGCCCGCGGCAACTCCGGGGTGATCCTCAGCCAGCTCGTGCGCGGGGTCAGCGAAGTCATCACCGGCGATCACCTCACCGTCGTCGATGCCCCGGCCGCAGCCCGGGCCATCGCGCAGGGTGCGCGACGCGCGCGGGAGAGCGTCGTGCGCCCCCAGGAGGGCACGATCCTCACCGTCGCGGACGCCACCGCTGCCGAGGCCGAGCGTGTCGTGCGTGGGGGTGGGAGTCTCGGGGAGCTGACCCGGGCCGCCGTGGTCGCCGCTCGGGAGGCGCTGGCCCGCACACCCGAGCAGCTCCGGGTCCTCGCTGACGCCGGGGTCGTCGATGCCGGGGGAGCGGGGTACCTGCTCTTCATCGAGGCACTCGACCAGGTCGTCCACGACAAGGGGCCGGCACGGCGCCTGGTCGTCGACGACTTCACCCTCAACCCCACGCTGGAGCGGCGTGCCGACTGGTCGCAGGAGCGCACCGGTTCCGGGGTCCCGGCGGCTGGGTTCGACGGGCACGAGCGACCCGCCTACGAGGTCATGTACCTGCTGCACGAGGTCCCCGAGGACGGAGTCGTCCACCTGCGCAGCGCGCTCGACGAGCTCGGTGACTGCGTCGTCGTCTCCACCGCGGAGGACCTGACACACGTGCACGTGCACACCGACGACATCGGCTCGGCACTGCAGGCGGGACTCGTCCACGGTGCTCCCGAACGGGTGGTCGTCACCGCGCTGGAGACGATGGCCACCACGCCGCAGCTCGGGGTCTGCCTCGTCGCCTGCGCCGCCGGGCCCGGTATCGCCGAGGTGATCACACGGGCCGGGGCGACCTCGGTGGCATCGGGGCCGGGCCATCGGGCCTCCGCCGGTGAGCTCCTCGCGGCCGTGCGCGAGGGCGGTACCGAGGAGGTCATCCTCCTGCCCAACGACCGGGACACCCGGATGGCCGCCGACGCAGCGGCCCAGGCTGCGGCCCAGGAGGGGCAGAGCGTCCATGTCATCGGGTCGACCACCGCGGTGCAGGGACTGGCCGCACTCGCGGTCTTCGACCCGGGCCAGACCGTCACGCAGAACGTGCTGGCCATGACCCACGCGGCCGCCGCGACCCGGCACGGCGCCGTGACCGTTGCGGTCAAGTCGGGCCTGACCAGCGGCGGTGCGTGCGAGATCGGTGACGTCCTCGGTGTCGTCGCGGGCGACATCACGATCGTCGGGTCGGACATGGACGAGGTCGCCTCCGAGGTCCTGGACACCATCACCAGCACCGGGGTGGACCTGGTGACGATGGTCGTGGGTCGGGAGGTCCCCGACGGGCTCGTCGAGCGACTCACGGCCCGGGTGGAGTCACAGCGTGTGGAGGTCGAGGTCATCGACGGGGGCCAGCCGCACTACCCCCTGCTCTTCGGGGCGGAGTAGTGGCGGGGGAGGACACCCGGCTCAAGGGGCTCCTCGGCGGGCAGGCCGCGGGCAAGCTCGCCAAGCACCGGGACATCGAGACCGTCGGCCAGCTCCTCGACTTCTGGCCCCGTCGCTACCGCAGCGCCGAGGCCGACCTCGGCCAGCCCCGGATCGGCGACTTCCTCGTGGCGGTCGCCCGGGTCGAGTCGGCCCAGACCCGTTCGATGAAGTCCCGCCGCGGCCGCATGCTCGAGGCGAGCATCACCGACGGCCGTTCCCGGATGCGGGTGACCTTCTTCGACGCCCGGGGTCACGAGCGCAAGCTCGTCGCCGGCCGGGAGTTCCTCTTCGCCGGCTCGGTCACCGAGTACCGGGGTGAGCGCCAGCTGGCCCACCCCGGGTACGCCACCCTGGAGGAGGCCGCCGCGCTGGGGGAACTCGGTGATGCCGACCACCACGGCCTCATCCCGATCTACCGGCACGTCCCCGGAGTGCATCCGTGGACGATCACCCGCTGCGTGCGCCTCGTCCTGGGCCAGCTCGACACGGTCACCGATGCGATCCCCGGGTCCGTACGCAGCCGCCGCGACCTGCTGGACCGGGCCGGCGCCCTTCGTGCCGTGCACGCGCCCCGGACCCACGAGGACGTCGACGCGGGCCGCCGCCGGCTGCGCTACGAGGAGGCCCTCGTCCTGCAGTGCCTCCTCGGACAGCGCCGTATCGCTGCCTCCCGGGTCACCACCCAGGGGCGGCAGCAGCGTGAGGGCGGCCTGCTCAGCGCCTTCGACGAGCGGCTGCCCTTCGAGCTGACCGAGGGACAGCAGCAGGTCGGTGGAGAGATCCTCGACGAGCTGGCGCGACCGACCCCGATGCACCGGCTGCTGCAGGGCGAGGTCGGCTCCGGGAAGACGGTCGTCGCGTTGCGGGCGATGCTCGCCGCCGTCGACGCCGGCGGCCAGGCCGTCCTGCTCGCGCCGACCGAGGTCCTGGCGACCCAGCACGAGGCCTCCATCCGTCGGATGCTCGGTGACCTGGCCGAAGGGGGGATGCTCGGCGGCGACGAGCACGCCACCCGCGTCGCGCTGCTCACCGGGTCGATGTCGACCGCGCGTCGCCGCGAGACGATGCTCGAGATCGCCTCCGGCGATGCCGGCATCGTCATCGGCACCCACGCGCTGCTCGAGGACAGGGTCACCTTCGCCGACCTCGCCCTCGTCGTCGTCGACGAGCAGCACCGGTTCGGCGTCGAGCAGCGGGACGCCCTGCGCGCCAAGGGGACGACCCCACCGCACCTGCTCGTGATGACCGCGACCCCGATCCCGCGCACCGTGGCGATGACCGTCTTCGGCGACATGGAGACCTCGACGCTGCGCGAGCTGCCCCGGGGTCGAGCGCCGATCAGCACGCACGTCGTGCCCACCGGTCGGCCCGGCTGGATCGACCGCACGTGGCAGCGGGTCGCCGAGGAGGTCGCCGCGGGTCGGCAGGCCTACGTGGTCTGCCCCCGCATCGGGGGCGACGACGGCCAGGACGGGCCTGATCTCGAGGAAGGCCTCGACCTCGTCGCCGAGGAGGGCGTGGTCGACGACGAGCAGGACGACGGAGAGCGGGTCGAGGAGGGGCCACCCGAGGAACGCCCCCTCGCTGGTGTCGTCGAGACGATCGGCGTCCTGCGGGAGCACCCGGCCCTGCAGGGCCTGACCATCGAGATGCTCCACGGCCGGATGCCGCCGGAGGACAAGGACGCCGTCATGGCGCGCTACTCCGCCGGGCAGATCGACGTGCTCGTCTCCACCACCGTCATCGAGGTCGGCGTCGACGTCCCGGGCGCCTCGACGATGGTCATCCTCGACGCCGACCGCTTCGGTGTCTCCCAGCTGCACCAGCTGCGCGGTCGTGTCGGTCGCGGCGGCGACCCCGGCATCTGCCTGCTGATGACTGCCACCGAGACGGAGTCGGCCATGGACCGCCTCGAGGCCGTCGCGGCGACCACCGACGGCTTCGAGCTGGCCCGGCTGGACCTGACCCAGCGCCGTGAGGGTGACGTCCTCGGCTCGGCGCAGCACGGTGCCCGCACCCACCTGCAGCACTTGTCCGTGCTGCGCGACGAGGACCTGATCGAGGCCGCCCGCGAGGACGCGGGGGAGCTGCTCGGCGTCGACCCGGACCTCGGCGACCACCCGGCGCTGCGCGACCGCATCGCCGACTGGCTCGACGCGGAGCGGGCCGCTTACCTCGAGAAGGGGTGAGACCCCCTTCGTCCCGGGTGGGACCGTCCCGACGCCATGCCGCATGATGGACGCCGTGACCCGGATCATCAGCGGCGGGGCCGGCGGACGGCGACTGCGCACCCCGGCCGGCAACAGCACCCGCCCGACCAGCGACCGTGTGCGCGAAGCGCTCTTCTCCTCGCTGGAGGCGCGTGAGGCCATCGACGGTGCCCACGTGATGGACCTGTACGCCGGCTCCGGCGCGCTCGGGCTCGAGGCGGCCAGTCGCGGCGCCGCCAGCGTGCTGCTCGTCGAGTCCGACCGGGGCGCCTCGGCCACGATCCGCGCCAACATCTCCGACCTCGGCGTCGCCGGTGCCCGGCTGCAGTCGGGCACCGTGGAGCGGGCCCTGGACCGCCCCGCCTCGCTGCGCTACGACATCGTCCTCGCCGACCCGCCCTACGACGTCACCGAGGAGTCCCTCGCAGCGGTCCTGGAGATGCTGCTGGCCCACCAGTGGCTCGCGCAGGAACCGATCATCGTCGTCGAGCGCTCCTCGCGCTCGCCCGAGCCGACGTGGCCCGACGGCATCGTCTCCGAGGGGTCGAAGTCCTACGGCGAGACCGTCCTGTGGTTCGCCACCCAGGTGGCGCCCGACTACCAGATTTGAGGCCGGTGGATCGGGTAGAAAGGGCCCATGAGCCAGTACCCGATCCCACGCCCGGACGGTGGAGACATCGTCGACCTCATCGCCGCCGACCACCGTCTCCTCGAGGACCTCATGCGCGCCCTCCGCGACGAGACGGCCGACCGCACGGCGGCCCGGTCCGCCTTCGCCGAGGTGCTCGTCGCGCACAGCACCGCGGAGGAGGAGGCCGTCTACCCGCGCCTGCGGAAGAAGGACGTCATCGAGGAGGACGAGGAGGACGAGGGCGAGGAGGAGCACGCCGCGACGAACGAGTGCCTGCTGGAGCTGTTGCGCACCGACGTCTCCGCGACTGCGGACTTCGCGCAGGCCATCGAGAAGGTGGCCGAGATCCTCAACCACCACATCAACGAGGAGGAGGTCACCATCCTCAACCCCGCCAACACGGACACGCCGCAGGAGGTGCGCGAGCAGCTCGGGGCCGCGTGGGCCGCGCGGCGCAACGAGTTGCTGGGCCAGGGGTGCGCCTCGATCGAGCAGGTCCAGGGGCTGGTCACGCGGGCCTACGACGAGGGACTGCTGCCCAACGACGACCAGCCGGAGGGCTGAGTCCGACGCGCTCTGGCACGATGGCCGGTATGACTCGTCGTGCCGTCTGCCCGGGCTCCTACGACCCCGTGACCGTCGGCCACGTCGACGTCTTCCGCCGCGCGTCGGCCCTCTTCGACGAAGTCGTCGTCGCGATCCTGCACAACCCGGCCAAGCAGGGGACCTTCACCGTCGACGAGCGGGCCTCCTTCATCCACGACCAGGTCGACGACCTGGGCAACGTGCGGGTCGAGGCCTTCGCCAACCGGCTGATCGTCGACGTGTGTGCCGAGCTGGGGGCCGGGGTCCTGCTGAAGGGGCTGCGCGGAGAGACCGACTTCTCCTACGAGTGGCCGATGGCGCTGATGAACCGCCGGCTCACGGGCGTGGAGACCCTCTTCATGCCCGGCGACCCGCGCCACGAGCACATCTCCTCCTCACTGGTGAAGGAGGTCGCCCGCTTCGGTGGGGACGTCACCGGACTCGTCACCGACGAGGTCCGCGATGCCCTCCGGGAGCGTCTGCCGCGGCCCTGAGCCCACCCCCTTCGTCGGTTTGGGGCGAAGGGGGTCACCCCGGTACTCTTGGACGTCGGTCTGCGTCGTCACGTCGTAGGCCGATTCTGACGGAGACTGGAGTCATGGAACGCAACGCCCACACCTCGCCCCTGGTGCTCGACACCAAGGACGTCGGTCGTCGACCCGGGGCGATGCACGAGGTGGATCTCCAGCCCGGCGCACCGGCCGACTTCGGCACGGACGTCCTCGCCGTCCCGCAGGGCCAGCCGATGGACCTGCAGGTGCGCATGGAGTCGGTGCACGAGGGAGTGCTGGTGACCGGGACGGTCTCCGCCACGGCCAGCGGTGCCTGCGTTCGGTGCCTGGACGAGATCGACCAGCCGGTCGACGCCTCGTTCCAGGAGCTGTTCGTCTGGCCCGACCGGGCGAAGCACCACCGCGAGGTGGATGCCGAGTCCGAGCAGGATGAGGAGCACCTCATCGAGGACGAGATGATCGACCTCGAGACGGTGATCCGGGACGCAGTGCTTCCGAGCCTGCCGTTCCAACCGGTGTGCCGGGACGACTGTCCGGGTCTGTGCTCCCAGTGCGGAGCACGGCTCGAGGACGACCCGGAGCACTACCACGAGCAGATCGACCCCCGGTGGGCGGCACTCGAGGCGCTCGCGCCTCTCGCCTCCGACACGGGGCCTACGGACAACGAAGAGAAGAGGAACTGACGTGGCCGTCCCGAAGCGGAAGCTGTCGCGCTCGAACACCCGTAGCCGCCGTGCGAACTGGAAGGCGACGCCGGCTGCGCTGTCGACCTGCCCCCAGTGCAAGTCCCCGGCGCCGGCCCACCAGGCCTGCCCGAGCTGCGGTACCTACAAGGGTCGCTACTACGCGACCGCGGACCGCACCGAGCACCAGGCCTGAGCGTCCTGTCGCAATGGGCGACAGGAACTCACGACCGCAGCAGCGGCCCGTCGAGGAGCTCTCCCGATACCTCACCGAGGTCACCGGGGAGCCCGTCGACGAGCCGCTGCTCACGCGTGCCCTGACCCACCGCTCGTACTCCTACGAGCACGGCGGGCTGCCCCACAACGAGCGGCTGGAGTTCCTCGGTGACTCGGTGCTGGGGCTCGTGGTCACCGACCACCTGCACGCCACGTACACCGACGTCACCGAGGGTGACCTGGCCAAACTGCGCGCCGCCGTCGTCAACATGCGCGCCCTGGCCACGGTGGCGCGAGCCATCGACCTGGGCTCCTTCATCCACCTCGGGCGTGGCGAGATCAGCACCGGTGGGCGCGACAAGAACTCCATCCTCGCCGACACCGTCGAGGCGGTCATCGGGGCGGTCTACCTCTCGACGCCCAAGCCGCGGGGGCTCGACGCCGCCGCCCAGCTCGTCCACGAGCTGCTCGACTCCGTGATGACCTCGTCGGCGGAGCTCGGTGCCGCCCTGGACTGGAAGACCTCGCTGCAGGAGGTTGCGGCCGGTCAGGGGCGGGGTGCGCCGAGCTATCGCACGAGCGACGAGGGCCCGGACCACGACAAGACCTTCACCGCCGAGACGGTCATCGACGACGAGGTCTTCGGCACCGGCGTCGGACGGACGAAGAAGGACGCCGAGCAGCAGGCTGCCGAGCGCGCGTACGCGACCCTGACCACCCAGCCGACGCCCGTCGACGCATCGGCGACGGACACGACCGCCGGCTGACGTGCCCGAGCTGCCCGAGGTCGAGGTCGTGCGTCGCGGCCTGGCCGACCACGTGGCCGGACGGACCATCGCCGCGGCCGAGGTCCGTGGGCACCGCGTCGCCCGGCGCCATGTCCCGGGAGCGCAGGACCTCGCCGACCGACTGCGCGGTCGCACGCTGGCCGGTGCCCACCGTCGGGGCAAGTACCTCTGGCTCGCCCTGGCGGACGGGGGCGTTGTGCCCGACGAGGCGCTGATCGTCCACCTGGGGATGAGTGGGCAGATGCTCGTGGCCGACCCACGGACTCCGGAGCCGAGGCACACGCACGCCCGGCTGACCTTCACCGACGGGGGCGGCGAGCTGCGCTTCGTCGACCAGCGCACCTTCGGTGGCTTCTCGTTGGCCGAGCTCGTCGACGGGGTGCCGACGAGCGTCGCGCACATTGCCCTCGATCCCTTCGACCCGGACTACGACCGGGCCGCAGTCATCGCCGACGTCAAGCGTCGCCGCAGCGGCATCAAGCGGGTCCTGCTCAACCAGGCGGTCGTCTCCGGCATCGGCAACATCTACGCCGACGAGGCGCTGTGGCGAGCCGGCATCCACGGCGAGCGCCTGGCCAGCGCCCTGACCGGACCCGCGATCGGACGACTGCTCGACCACGCGAAGGACGTCATGGCCGATGCCCTGGAGCAGGGCGGCACGAGCTTCGACGAGCTGTACGTCAACGTCAACGGCGCCTCGGGGTACTTCGACCGATCGCTGTCGGCCTACGGGCAGGAGGGGCGGGCGTGCCCACGCTGCGGCACGGCGATGCGTCGGGAGCAGTTCATGAACCGCAGCTCCACCAGCTGTCCGCGCTGCCAGGTCCGGCCCCGAGGGGTCTGATCAGGGCCGGGGGAGGTTCTTCAGGGGCACCGCGGTGCCGGTGTGCTGCTCGGAGAGATCGGCGAAGGCCTGCCGGATGGTCGCCGCGTACGTGTGTGCACCGCCCAGTGAGGGGTGGATGCCGTCGGGCTGCAGGTCCTCGGCGGCCACGGCCGAGTCCCAGTCGGCGAGAGCGACGTTGGGATGCTCCTCGACGATGCGCTGCAGCGCCGCATTGTCCCCGTCGATCCGCGAGAGGCGGTCGGCGTGGAGGGTGACGATGACGACCATGTGGTCGTCCCCGATCTCGTCGAGGACCTTCTCGATGGTCTCGGAGTCGGTGCCGTCATTCGTGCCCAGGCCGAGCACGACCGCCCGGCGCAGCGTGTCCCCCGCCGCGGTGACCAGGCTCAGACCGTCGGTCCAGCGGCGGTTCTTCCGGGCGTCGATCTGCACGCCCGGGAAGTAGTACTCGAGAGCGGGGACCGAAGCCACGGTGATCGAGTCGCCGAAGACATCGACCTCATCCCCCTTCGGCATCGCGAAGCTCGAGGCGCCGCCGACGGTCTGGGCCGGCGTCCTCGCACGCAGTGCGGCGGCGCGCGCCTGGTTCTCCTCGATGGTTTGCTGGGTGCTGGAGGTGTCCGGCGCGGTGATGAGCACAAGCGTCAGGGACACCGCCAGCGCCGTGCCTGCAGCGGCGACGGTCATGCGGCCGGGGGTCGAGCGCAGCGCGAGCACGCCGCCGATGCGGCGGGCCGCACCGCGGAAGCCGAGACGTCGGACGGGGCCCTCGACGAACCGGAAGGACAGGTCCGCGAGCGCGAGAGTGACGACGACGGCCAAGATTCTGGTCCACGCGAAGGCGCCCGAGCCCGAATTCGTCGGAATGCCCTGACCGATGACGACGATCACCGGCCAGTGCCACAGGTAGATCCCGTAGGAGCGCCGTCCGATCCATACGAAGGGGGCCAGCCCCAGGGTCTCGCGCAGCCGGCCCGGCCGATCCACCGCGCCGAGGAGGAGGACCCCGGTCGCCAGCGCGACGAGTGGGATCCCCAGCCGGAACGTCCACATCCGGTCCTCGGCGGCGACGACGAGTAGCAGGACGAGCGTCGCTGCCGCGGCGGCGATGAAGCGGGTGCGATGCCTGTGCCACACGCGCGTCGTCGTGTACGCCCGCGCCGGTCCCATCCACACGATCGCCAGCGCGGCGCCCGACATGAGCCCCACGAGGTGGGTGTCCGTGCCGTAGTACGCGCGTGTGGCGTTCGCCGGGTCGTAGGTGAGCGCCATGAGAATCGCCGAGGTGAGACCGATTCCGGCGACCAACGCGGCGATCACCCCCTCGACCAGGCCGAGGCGGTGACGCAGAGTGAGCAGGACGAGCATGGCCAGGGGCCAGAAGAGGTAGAACTGCTCCTCGACCGCCAGGCTCCAGAAGTTCATGAAGAGCTGGGGCGAGGTGGCGGCGAAGTAGTTGCTGCCGCCCGCGATCTCGAGCCAGTTCGTCGAGAAGGTCAGGGCCCCGAGCGTCTGGCGGCGGATGCCCACGAGCAGGTCGGCCTCGACGGTGCGCGCGATGAGGATCGCGGCCGGCACGACGACGACGAGCGCCGGGAGGAGGCGCCTGGCCCGACGGGTCCAGAAGCCGACGAGATCGATCCTGCCGGTGTCCCGGCGCTCGCGTACGAGCAGCGTCGTGATGAGGAAGCCGGAGATGACGAAGAAGATGTCCACCCCGAGGAAACCGCCGGGCAGCCAGTCGGGGTCGAGATGGAAGATCATGACGGCGGTGATGGCCAGCGCCCTGAGGCCGTCCAGCCCGGCAAGGTGGCCCGGTGCGGGGCGTGGGCGCGCGTCGGGTGTGCTCGGGGACGCGGCATGCGACGCCGGGGCCTCGGCGTCGTCGAGGGTGCCAGGAGGCTGGATCACGGGACGATGCTAGGCACCGAAAGCCCCGGGATGGAGTAGGCGCACCGGGACTGCCCGCGCTGCCAGGTCCGGCCCCGAGGGGTCTGATCAGGGCCGGGGGAGGTCCTTCAGGGGCACCGCGGTGCCGGTGTGCTGCTCGGAGAGATCGGCGAAGGCCTGCCGGATGGTCGCCGCGTACGTGTGTGCACCGCCCAGCGAGGGGTGGATGCCGTCGGGCTGCAGGTCCTCGGCGGCCACGGCCGAGTCCCAGTCCGCGATCGTGACGTTGGGGTGCTCCTCGGCGATCTCCGCCAGGGCCGAGTTGTCCCCGTCGATGCGTGAGAGGCGGTCGGCGTGCAGGTTGACCAGCACGACCATCCGGTCGGGACCGATCTCGTCGAGAATCGCCTCCACCGTCTCCGGGTCGGTGCCGGCGTTGGTGCCGAAGGCGAGGACCACGGCCCGGCGGAGGGAGTCCTGCGCCGCGGTGACGGCCGACAGCCCGTCGCTCCACTGGCGGTTGGACTGGGCGTCGATCCGCACGCCGGGGAAGTAGTACTCGAGGGCGGGGACCGCGCCGACGACCATGGAGTCGCCGAAGATCTGCATCTCGTCGCCGGTGGGCATCGTGAAGTCCGCCTTGCGGTCCGCAGAATCGAGCGTGCCGTCCCGGTCCTCGGCGTCGTCCGAGCCCGAGGACTTCGCCGGAGCCGAGGCTGCGCTCGCGTCGGGCGAGGGGGAGTCGTCTGACTGCTGCGCGATCCGGGTCTGGTTGTCTTCGATCATCTGCTGGGTGCGGCTGATGTCGGGGGCGGTGATGACGACGAAGGCCAGCACTGCGGCGACCGCGACCACGGTGCCGGTGATGGCCCGACGGCCGCCCAGGGAGAGGGAGCCGAGCGAGGTCGCGACGTGGCGCAGGGTGCCGCGGAAGCCGCGCCGCCGCACCGGGGTCTCGACGAACCGGAAGGACAGGTCGGCCAGGGCGAGCGTGACCAGGACCGCCCACACCCGGGTCCAGATGAACTCGTCGGTACCCGCGTTGGTGGGGATGTCCTGGTTGATGATGAGGATGACCGGCCAGTGCCAGAGGTAGATGCCGTAGGACCGGGTGCCGATCCACACCAGGGGGGCGAGCTCGAGGACGGAGCGAAGGGGGCCGGGTCGCTCGACGGCGGCGAGCACGAGCAGGGCGGTCGCGATGGAGATCAACGGGATGCCCAGGCGGAAGGTCCATGCGCTGCCCTCCCCGGCCAGCAGGAGCAGGGCGGCGATCGTGACGACGGAGCCCCAGATCAGCCACGTGCGGCGCTGGCGCCACTGGGCCGTGGCGGTCCAGGCACGGACCGGACCGGTCCACATGATCGCCAGGGCTGCCCCGAGCATGAGCCCGAACAGGTGGGTGTCGGTGCCGTAGTAGGCGCGAGTGGCATTGGCCGGGTCGAAGCTGACGACCATGAGGAGCGCGGAGGCCACCCCGATCCCCAGGACGAGCGTGGCCATGACCTCCTCGGTGAGGGCGAACCGCCGGTGCACGGCGAGGAGGGCCAGGGCCACCAGCGGCCAGAAGAGGTAGAACTGCTCCTCGACCGCCAGACTCCAGAAGTTCATGAACAACTGCGGTGAGGTCGCGGCGAAGTAGTTGCTGCCGTGGGCGATCTCGAGCCAGTTGGTCGAGAACGTCAGCGCGCCGACGGCCTGCCGCCGGATCCCGACGAGCAGGTCGGTCTCGACCGTGCGGGCGATGAGGATGGCGACCGGTACGACGATGACCAGCGCCGGCAGCAGGCGACGGGCGCGCCGGGTCCAGAACCCGCGCAGGTCGACCCTGCCGGTGCTGCGGTGCTCACGTACGAGCAGCGTCGTGATGAGGAAGCCGGAGATGACGAAGAAGATGTCCACCCCGAGGAAACCGCCGGGCAGCCAGTCGGGGTCGAGGTGGAAGACGATGACGGCGATGATCGCGAGTGCACGCAGACCGTCCAGCCCGGACAGGTGACCGCGCGGGGGTCGCGTCGGGGCCACGGTCGTGGACGCGGACGGAGCGACCGACGCCACCGTGGCGTCTTCGGTGGTGGAGGTGGGGGCCACGGGGCCGACGGTAGGCACTGGACGCCGCGGGGTGGGGGAGGCGCACCGACACGGACGGTAGTTTCGCTCCCATGAGGTGCCAGCAGAACGCGTCCGCCCGCGCGACCTGGTTCGTCCGCGGCCACGTCCAGGGGGTGGGCTTTCGGTGGTGGACCCGGGCGCGTGCGCTCGAGATCGGACTCGTGGGCCATGCCCGCAACATGGATGACGGCCGCGTCGAGGTCGTCGCGGAGGGGCCACCCGAGGATCTCGACCGCCTCGACTCGATCCTGCGGGAGGAGGTGTCCACGACCGCTCGGCCCGGCCGGGTGACGTCCGTCGGTCGGGTGGACCAGGAGCCCCGCGGTGGGATCGTCGGCTTCGTGGAGAAGTGAGGTGGGCCGCCTGCGTGGCCTAACCTGTGCGGGTGAGTGAGACCCATCCTGATCTGCTGCGGTTGCGGCAGTCCATCGACAACATCGACGCTGCGCTCATCCACCTGCTCGCCGAACGGTTCAAGGCGACGCAGAGCGTCGGCGAGCTGAAGGCCCGCATCCGGATGCCCCCGGCGGACCCGGCCCGCGAGGAGCGTCAGATCGCGCGGCTGCGGGACCTGGCCGACGAGGCCGGCCTCGACCCGGTCTTCGCGGAGAAGTTCCTGAACTTCGTCATCGCCGAGGTCATCCACCACCACGAGCGGATCGCCAGCGGGACGAGGGGAACCGAGTCATGATCGAGCTGAAGACACCCGAGGAGATCGAGGCGATGCGCCCCGCGGGTCGGCTGGTCAAGTCGGTCCTGGACGCGCTCGTCGACGCCGCCGACGTGGGGACCAACCTCCTCGAGCTCGATGCACTCGCCCACGAGATGATCCGTCGGGCCGGCGGCACGTCCTGCTACATCAACTACCACCCCTCCTTCGGGGCGATGCCCTTCGGCAAGGTGCTGTGCACCTCGGTCAACGACGCGGTGCTCCACGGGCTGCCGCACGACTACCGGTTGCGTGACGGGGACCTGCTGTCGGTCGACTTCGCCGTCGAGGTGGACGGGTGGGTCGGCGACGCAGCGAGGTCCTTCGTCGTCGGGACGCCCGACCCGCAGGACCTGCGCCTCATCGACACCACCGAGCGCGCCCTGGCTGCGGCCATCGACATCGCCCGCCCCGGAAAGAAGCTCGGTGACATCAGCGCGGAGATCGGTGCTGTCGCCCGCACCGAGGGTTACTCCGTCAACACCCAGTTCGGCGGCCACGGCGTCGGCCGGACGATGCACGGTGACCCGCACGTGGCCAACGACGGCCGCGCCGGGCGCGGGATCCCCCTTCGCCCCGGCCTGGTCATCGCCATCGAGCCGTGGTTCATGGCCGGCACGGACGAGATCCGGACCGACCCCGACGGCTGGACCCTGCGCAGCGGGGACGGCTCCCGCGGCGCCCACAGCGAGCACACCATCGCCATCACCGACGGCGACCCGGTCGTCCTCACCGGCTGATCCCTGCGCGACCGGCCATACCTGCGGGAGAGCGCCGTGCCCGGGCCACGCAAGTAGAGTGACCGGGATCGTCATCCCCGTCTGCCCGAGGAGAGTCCAGCTCGTGTACGTCAAGAGCCTCACCCTCAAGGGCTTCAAGTCATTCGCCTCATCGACCCACCTGCGCCTCGAGCCGGGCATCACGTGCATCGTCGGCCCCAACGGTTCGGGCAAGTCCAACGTCGTCGACGCGCTCGCCTGGGTGATGGGTGAGCAGGGGGCGAAGTCCCTGCGCGGCGGCAAGATGGAGGACGTCATCTTCGCCGGCACCACCGGTCGTGCGGCACTGGGGCGCGCCGAGGTGACGATGACGATCGACAACACCGACGGGGCCTTGCCGATCGACTACACCGAGGTGACGATCAGCCGCACGATGTTCCGCAACGGCGGTTCCGAGTACGCGATCAACGGCACCTCCTGCCGCCTGCTCGACATCCAGGAGCTGCTCTCCGACTCCGGCATCGGCCGCGAGATGCACGTCATCGTCGGGCAGGGACAGCTCGACGCCGTGCTGCGGGCCACGGCCGAGGACCGGCGCGGGTTCATCGAGGAGGCCGCGGGCGTCCTCAAGCACCGCAAGCGCAAGGAGAAGGCGCTGCGCAAGCTCGACGGGATGGAGGCCAACCTCTCCCGCGTCGCCGACCTCACCTCCGAGATCCGTCGCCAGCTCGGCCCGCTGGGTCGTCAGGCCGAGACCGCCCGCAGGGCCGCGGTCATCCAGGCCGACGCCCGCGACGCGCGCCACCGGCTGCTCGCCGACGACCTCGTGCGGATGACCTCTGCGCTCGAGCAGGAGGTGGCCGAAGAGGAGGCCATGCTCGCCCGCCGCAAGGCCCTCGAGGAGGCCGTCCTCGCGGTCCGCACCCGGATCGCCGCACACGAGGAGGCCGGGGCCGCCGCGACCGTCGAGCTCACCGCAGCCCGGGATCGCGCCGTGCGACTGGCCTCCCTCACCGACAAGCTCACCGCGACCGCCGAGCTCGCCGCCGAGCGGGTACGACTGCTCGGGCAGGACGAGGAGGTCGAGACCACGAGTGGCCGCGACCCCGAGGCGTTGCGCGCCCAGGCCGCCCGCGCCCGCGAGGACGAGGACGCCCTGCGCGCCGAGATCGCCGAGGCCACCGATCAGCTCGCCGCGTCCGTCGCGGCCCGCGAGGACGCCGAGAAGGCCTTCGCGGCGGAGCAGCAGCGCATCGCCGCGCTCGTCCAGCGCGCCGCCGACCGCCGGGAGGGCCTGGCCCGTCTGGCTGGCCAGGTCGGCGCCCGCCGCTCCCGGATCGAGGCCGCGGAGGCCGAGATCGGCCGACTCCGCGAGAGCGTGGCCACCGCCCTGTCCCGGGCCGACGAGGCCGAGCAGGAGTTCACCCGCCTCGAGAGCACGATCGCGGACGAGGAGGGCAGCGAGGAAGGTCTCGACGAGGCCTACGAGAGGGCGGCCGCGGCCCACGACGAGGCTGCCACGCAGGTCGAGCAGATCACCGAGGCGGGGCGTGCCGCTGAGCGTGACCGACAGTCGGCCCAGGCCCGCCTCGAGGCCCTCGAGCTGAGCCTGCGTCGCAAGGACGGCGTCGAGGCACTGAAGGAGGCATCCGCTGCCGAGCACGAGATCCTCGGCTCCGTCGCCGAGCTCGTCGCCGTCAGCGGTGGCCACGAGGCCGCCGTCGCCGCCGCCCTGGACCAGGCCGGCAACGCCCTCGCCGTCGGCAGCGTCGACGCCGCCGCCCGCGCCGTCGAGCGACTGCGCACCGAGGACTCCGGCCGTGCGCACCTGGTCGTCGGCGCCACCGCCCGACCGGCGGGCCGCGCGGGATGGCCGTCCCTCCCTCCGCACGCCGTCTGGGCCCTCGACGTCGTCGAGGCACCGACCGAGGTGCGACCCGCGGTCGAGCAGGTCCTCGAGCGGGTCGCCATCGTCGGGGACACGGCCGCCGCGCTCGCCCTGCTCGCCGAGACCGGCGAGCTCACGGTCGTCACCGGGGACGGGGACGTCTACGGACCGGGCTTCGTGCGGGGTGGGTCCAGCGCCGCACCGAGCCAGCTCGAGCTGCAGGCCGCCGTCGACGAGACCCGCACCGTGCTCGAGGACGCCACCCGGCGCGGCGAGGAGTCGACCTTCGCCCTGACGACGGCCCGGGACACGCTCGCCCAGCGCGTCGAGGCACGCGAGGCGGCGATGGAGGCGCTCCACGAGTCGGATGCACGGATGGCTGCTGTCGCCGAACAGCTCGGTGGGCTCGGGACGACCGCCCGCACCGCACGGGCCGAGGCGGAGCGCACCCGGGCCTCCATCGCCGAGGCCACGGCCGCGCTCGAGTCCGACCGCGCCGAGCTGGCCGAGCTCGAGCAGCGCCTCGAGGACGCGTCCGAGGAGCCGGCCGAGGACGAGGGGGAGGACGCCACCGACGACCGCGATCGGCTCGAGCTCGCGGCCGGCGCCGCTCGCACGGCCGAGACCGAGGCCCGCCTGGCCCTGCGCACCAAGGAGGAGCGGGCCCGCTCGCTGCACGGCCGCGCCGAATCCCTGGAGGGGGCGGCCCGGAACGAGATCGCGGCCCGTGAGCGCCTGCGCGCGCGAAGGGAGCGTCGCCGCCGGGAGGCCGAGGTCGCCGCTGCCGTCGAGACCGCCGCGCGATGGTCCGCCGCACGTGTGGCGTCCGCGGCCGCGGACGCCACACGTGAGCGCGACGCGGGGGAGTCGGCCCGCGTGGAGCGCGACGAGGCCCTGCGGGTCCTGCGCACCGAGCTGACCGAGCAGCAGGACGCGCTGCGCGAGCTGACCGACGAGGTGCACCGCGACGAGGTGGCCCGGGCCCAGCAGATCGCGCGGATCGAGCAGCTGCAGACCCGGGCCGTCGAGGAGCTGGGCGTCGACCCGGACGTGCTCATGGAGGAGTTCGGCCCGCACCAGCTGGTACCGCACGTCGCGGGTCCCGACGAGGACCCGGAGTCGGAGGACTTCCCGCAGCCGCAGCCCTACGAGCGTGCCGTCCAGGAGAAGCGCCTGCGCACGGCCGAGCGCGGGCTGAAGTCGCTGGGCAAGGTCAACCCGCTCGCGCTGGAGGAGTTCGCCGCGCTCGAGGAGCGGCACACCTTCCTCACCACGCAGCTGGAGGACCTGCGCCGGTCCAAGCAGGACCTGCTCGACATCGTCTCCGAGATCGACGAGCGGGTGGAGCAGGTCTTCGCCGAGGCCTTCGCCGACACCGCCGAGCAGTTCCGGGGAGTCTTCTCCCGGCTCTTCCCCGGGGGCGAGGGCAGGCTCGTGCTCACCGACCCGGGCAACATGCTCACCACCGGCATCGAGGTCGAGGCCCGGCCGCCGGGGAAGAAGGTCAAGCGGCTGTCGCTGCTCTCCGGTGGCGAGCGCTCACTGGTCGCGGTCGCGCTGCTCGTGGCCATCTTCAAGGCCAGGCCCTCGCCCTTCTACATCATGGACGAGGTCGAGGCCGCCCTCGACGACACCAACCTCGCCCGACTGATCATGCTCTTCGACGAGCTGCGTGACTCCAGCCAGCTGATCGTCATCACGCACCAGAAGAAGACGATGGAGGTGGCCGACGCGCTCTACGGGGTCTCGATGCGCGGCGACGGCATCACCACCGTCGTCAGCCAGCGACTGCGGGACGTGGCACCCGAGGGCGAGCAGCAGCCCGCCTGAGATCACGGTCGAGTCACCAGCGGCCTGTCGAGTTGAGCGGTGGGGCCACGACGTGGACTATGTCCCTATGACCGCCGTAATCGTGGGGCTGCTGATCTGCCTCGTCCTCTCCGTCGTGGTGATGGCCGCCGCCGCGATCCCTGCCCGCCGGGACGGGCGTGAGATCCTGACCGCCCGTGGTGAACGCGTGGTCGTCAAGGTCCGTGAGACCACGGACGGCGCGACCAGCCGCGCCTCCGACGCCGTCTCGCAGGCCACCCCGACGCGACGGTCGAGCACGTCGAGCAACCGAAAGGCCTCATGACCGACACGTCCACCGCGGCACCGTTGAGTTTCCGCAGCCCCGTCGACCCGGGGGTGCGTCCGCAGGACGACCTCTTCGGCCACGTGAACAACCACTGGTTGGCGAACGTCGAGATCCCCGCGGACCGTGGGCGCTACGGCGTCTTCGACGTGCTGCGCGAGCGTGCCGAGGATGATGTTCGCACCCTCATCGAGGAGGTCGGCGCCGATCCCGAGAGCCCGAGCGACTCGATCGCCGGCAAGGTCGGTGCGCTCTACCGCTCCTTCCTCGACGAGGAGCGCGCCGACGAGCTCGGGGCGGGCCCGCTGGCCGAGCTGCTCGCCGCCGTGGACGAGGTGGGCTCCGTGACCGAGTTGGTCACGCTCACCGGCCGGTTGGCCCGGGACGGGGTCAGCGGCTTCGTCCTGCCCTTCGTCAACACCGACGACAAGGACTCCTCGCGCTACGTCGTCTACCTGGAGCAGGGCGGTCTCGGGCTGCCCGACGAGTCGTACTACCGCGAGTCGCAGCACGAGGCGACGGTCACCGCCTACCGGGGCCACGTTGCACGACTGCTCGCCCTGGCGACCGGGATGCACGAGGATGCCGCAGCGGACGCGGCCGAGCGGGTCGTGGACCTGGAGACCCGACTGGCGGAGGACCACTGGGACCGGGTGGCCAACCGTGACCCGATCCGCACCTACACCCTGATGGGTGCCGACGAGCTCGCCGAGCTGACGCCGCAGATCGACTGGGCCGGTTGGGCCACGGCGCTCGGGGCAGCCACCCCCTTCGCCGAGGTCGTGGTGCGGCAGCCGGACTACCTGCGCGGGCTGTCCTGCCTGCTCAACTCGGTCGACCTGGCCACATGGCGCGACTGGCTGCGTCTGCGGATCGTGCAGTCCCTGGCCGCCTACCTCGACGGTCGCATCGTCGAGGAGGAGTTCGACTTCGTCGGTCGCACCCTCTCGGGGATCCCCGAGCAGCGTGCCCGGTGGAAGCGTGGCGTCTCCCTCGTCGACGCCTCCCTCGGCGAGGCGGTCGGTGAGCTGTACGTCGAGCGCCACTTCCCGCCGGTCGCCCGCGAGCGGATGGTCGCCCTCGTCGACAACCTCGTCGAAGCCTTCCGCCGGTCCTTCGCGCAGTCCACGTGGATGGGGCCGCAGACCCAGCAGGAGGCCCTGCGCAAGCTCGAGGCGTTCACGCCGAAGATCGGCCACCCCGTCCGGTGGCGCGACTACTCCGCCCTGCAGATCGTCGAGGGCGATCTCGTCGGCAACGTGCGCCGGGTCGCCGCCTTCGAGGTCGACCGGGCGCTCGGCAAACTCGGTGGCCCGGTCGACCGCGACGAGTGGTTCCTCACCCCGCAGACGGTCAACGCCTACTACAACCCCGGGCTGAACGAGATCGTCTTCCCCGCGGCCATTCTCCAGCCGCCCTTCTTCGACGCCGAGGGCGATGACGCCGACAACTACGGCGGCATCGGTGCGGTCATCGGCCACGAGATCGGGCACGGCTTCGACGACGCCGGCTCGACCTTCGACGGTCAGGGCAACCTGCGCGACTGGTGGACCGAGTCCGATCGGGAGGCCTTCGAGGAGCGACGCGACGCCCTCATCGAGCAGTTCGACGTCCGCGAGACGCGGCATGCGCCCGGCCACACCGTCAACGGCGCCCTGACGGTCGGGGAGAACATCGGCGACATCGGGGGACTGGCCATCGGTCACGCCGCCTACCGGATCGCGGCCGGCGAGAGTGCCGCGCAGACCGACGACTCCGGCCTGACCGGGGACCAGCGGTTCTTCACCAACTGGGCCCGGGTCTGGTGCGGCGACGCCCGGACCGAGGAGGCCATCCGGCTGCTGTCGGTCGACCCGCACAGCCCCCAGGACGTGCGTGGCAACGCCGTGCGCAACATCGATGCCTTCCACGCGGCCTTCGGCACCCGCGAGGGTGACGGGATGTGGCTCGACCCGGCGCAGCGTGTCAGCCTCTTCTGAGTCCGTGGCCTCCCGGGACCGCAACGCCGCCGGGCGGGCGGAGAACGCCCGACCGCGCGACGGACTCGGCCGACCGCTGTCGCACGGCAGCGCCGGTGTCGAGCGGGTCGAGGCGCGTGATCGCACCGCGTGCGAGGCGCTGACCCTGGCCCAGGAGTACCTTGACCGCGAGATGCCCTTCCACGCGCACGAGGTCCTCGAGGAGCAGTGGAAGTCGCTGCCGCAACAGGCGCCCGAGCGCGCTCTGTGGCAGGGGCTGGCCCAGCTCGCCGTCGGCCTGACCCATCAGCGGCGCGGCAACCCGCGTGGCGCGCGGACGGTGACCGGACGCGGGAGCGAGGCCATCGCCCCCTTCGCCGCGGACCCGCCGCACGGCATCGACGTGAGTGGCCTCGTGGCCTGGGCGCGGGCCGTCGCGGACGCCCCGGCGGCCGACGCGCCGGTGCCACACCTGATGGCCTGACCGAACCACGCAGCGACCCTGCGAAGATGGTCCCGTGATGGGTATCGACACGCTGACCGAGTACATCCTCGTGGCCGTCGCACTGCTGATCCTCCTCGGAGGGATGGCAGTGGGCCTGCTGCGCGGCAGGGGCGGGAAGAACAAGGAGCTCCCGCCGGAGCACCGCCCGCCGGAGCGTCCCAAGGGCTCCACCGACCACCGCAGCGGCACGATCGTGCTCGACCGGCCGAGCGAGCACGCGCAGCCGCAGGCACCGCCCGAGGAGGCGAAGGGGGACGAGCCCCCCGCTCCCGAGGCGCCCGCGGAGAAGCCGACGTCGCCCGAGCCGGCCCTCGGGGCGGCGGTCGAGCAGGAGACCACCGAGGCCCCCACCGGTGAGCCCGCCGCCCGGGAGGCGCCGAGCGACGAGGACTTCACCCCGGTCGAGCCCGACGCCGACGAGCGGGCCCGCACCGCCGCCACTGCCCCGGCCGCGGAGCCGACGACTGAGCCGGAGGTCGCCCCGGAGGCGGAGCCCGAGCCGGTCACCGGACCCGAGCCGGTTGCCGAGCCCGAGCCGGTTGCCGAGCCCGAGCTGGACACCCCCGCCCCGACCCGGGACCGGATGCGCTCCCTGCGTTCCCGGCTGGCCCGCTCCAACGGCGCGATCGGCAAGGGCCTGCTCGCGCTGCTCTCCCAGGGCTCGCTCTCCGAGGAGGACTGGGAGGACGTGGAGGACACCCTCCTGGCGGCCGACCTGGGGATGGAACCGACCACCGAGCTCGTCGACTCGCTGCGCGAGCGCGTCTCCGTCGACGGCACCACCGATCCCGAGGTCGCCAAGGACTGGCTCTACCACGACCTGCTGCGACTGGTGGACCCGAGCATGGACCGCGGCCTCGCGGCCAGCCGTGTCGACGGCCGGCCGGCGTGCATCCTCGTCGTCGGGGTCAACGGCACCGGCAAGACGACGACCGTCGGCAAGCTCGCCCGTGTCCTCGTCGCCAACGACCGCGACGTCGTCCTCGGTGCGGCCGACACCTTCCGCGCCGCAGCGGCCGATCAGCTCGAGACGTGGGGCGCACGCGTCGGCGTGCCGACCATCCGCAGCGACCGCGACGGCGCCGATCCGGCCGCCGTCGCCTTCGACGCGGTCAAGGCGGGCCACGAGATGGAATCCGATGCGGTGATCGTCGACACCGCGGGCCGGCTGCACAACAAGGTCGGCCTCATGGACGAGCTGGCCAAGGTCAAGCGCGTCATCGAGAAGCAGAACCCGATCGACGAGGTGCTGCTGGTCCTCGACGCGACGACCGGGCAGAACGGCTTGGCCCAGGCCAAGGTCTTCGCCGAGGCGGTCAACATCACCGGCGTCGTGCTGACCAAGCTCGACGGCACCGCCAAGGGCGGCATCGTCGTCGCCGTGCAGCGCACGCTCGGTGTGCCGGTCAAGCTCGTCGGCCTCGGTGAGGGGCCGGACGACCTGGCGCCCTTCGTCCCGGAGGCCTTCGTCGACGCCATCGTCGGCTGACGGCGCCTCAGCGCAGGGCGTCCCGACGAAGGGGGACGCGGTGGCCCTTGGCTCTTGGCCATCGTTCCTCGAGCCGTCAGTCGGGCCACCACGTCTTCCCGGTGCCGTGCCGTCGTCACGTGACGTTCACGCGTGGCGATGATTCGAAACACAGCGGTAACGCCGGTGCCCCGGAAGCGCAATCGCTGCGCCCCATAGTGGCGCCATGGAAACAGCACTCGACTCCGGCCTCACCGCCTGGATGCTCGTCAGCGCTTCGTTCGTGCTGCTGATGACGCCCGGCCTTGCCCTGTTCTACGGCGGGATGGTCCGCACGAAATCCGTCCTCAACATGATGATGATGTCGTTCGGCGCCATGGCCGTCGTGGGGGTCGTCTACGTTCTGTGGGGGTGGTCGATGTCCTACGGCAGCGACTCCGTCGCCGGGCTCTTCGGCAGCCCCGTGACCAACTTCGGCCTCGCGGACACGATCACTGACGCCAACGGCGACTTCGTCATCGACGGCGGTCTGCCGGTCGTCGTCGACGTCGGCTTCCAGGCGACCTTCGCGATCATCACCGTGGCCCTGATCAGCGGCGCCATCGCCGACCGGGCCCGGTTCGGCACGTGGATGATCTTCTCCGCGCTGTGGGTCACCTTCGCCTACTTCCCGATGGCCCACATGGTCTGGGGCGGCGGTCTCCTCGGTGGTGACGGGCCCTTCACCTCGATCGCCGAGCCGATCGACTTCGCCGGTGGCACGGTCGTCCACATCAACGCGGGCGCCGCTGCCCTCGTCCTGGCGATCATCGTCGGTCGTCGTCAGGGCTTCGGCACCGTCGCAATGCGCCCGCACAATCTGCCGCTGGTCATGCTCGGGGCGGCACTGCTGTGGTTCGGTTGGTTCGGCTTCAACGGCGGGTCGGCCTACGGCGCCGACGGTGTCGCGGGTCTGGCATGGGTGAACACGACCACCGCGACCTGCGCGGCGACCCTCGGCTGGCTCGCGGTGGAGCGCATCCGCGACGGTCACCCGACCTCCCTGGGCGCCGCCTCCGGTGTCGTCGCCGGTCTCGTGGCCATCACGCCGGCTGCCGGCTCGGTCTCCCCGGTGGGATCGATCGCCCTCGGTGCCCTCGCCGGTGCCTTCTGCGCCTCGGCCGTCGGCCTGAAGTTCCGCCTCGGCTTCGACGACAGCCTCGACGTCGTCGGGGTGCACCTCGTCGCCGGTCTGTGGGGGACGGTCGCCATCGGCTTCCTCGCCACCGACACCGGTCTGCTCTACGGCGGTGGCTTCGCCCAGCTCGCCGTCCAAGTCATCATCGCCGTCGTCGCCGTGGCCTTCTCGGTCATGGTGACCGCTGTCATCGGCCTGGCCCTGGCCGTCACCATGGGGTGGCGGATCAGCGAGGACGACGAGTCCGCCGGGATCGACGCCACCGCGCACGCCGAGTCCGGGTACGACTTCGGCGGCCTCGGCGCCCCCCGCTCGACCGCCTTCCGCGGGGCCTCCAGCTCCGTTCCAGCCTCGGCCGCTGACGCCGTCAACACCTCGGAGGTCCGTTCATGAAGCTCGTCACGGCCATCGTCAAGCCCCACCGGATCGACGACGTGAAGGACGCGCTGGAGACCTTCGGGATCACCGGCATGACCGTCAGCGAGGCCAGCGGCTTCGGTCGGCAGCGCGGTCACAGCGAGGTGTACCGCGGGGCCGAGTACGTCGTGGACTTCGTCCCGAAGATCCGCCTGGAGGTCCTCGTGGACGACGTCGACGCCGCCCCGGTCGTCGAGGCGATCGTCACGGCGGCCCGCACCGGCCGGATCGGCGACGGCAAGGTCTGGGTCGCTCCTGTGGACGAGGTCGTCCGCGTCCGCACGGGGGAGAGGGGAGGGGAGGCCCTGTGAGCCTCCTGGCCCGATGACCGCGAAGGACATCAGGACCCAGCGCCTCGATCTGGCCGGCACCCGGGTGTTCGCCACCCCGGGTGCCGGCCCGGTGCGCCGGGCCGCGATCGCCGGCGCGACTCGGGCCTGGCTCACCGACGTCTACACCGATGCCGTGGGGCAGCGCGAAGGGGTGGCCCTGGCCGCCGTCGGTTCGCTCGCCCGCGGCTGGTCCGGACCGCTGAGCGACCTCGACCTCGTGCTGGTCCACAACGGGCGCAGCATCCCGGCCGGGGACCTGACCGAGCTGGCGGACCGCCTCTGGTACCCCGTGTGGGACTCGGGTCTGGTCCTGGACCACTCGGTGCGCTCGGTGGCCCAGTGCCGAGCCGTGGCGGGAGAGGACCTCTCGGCCGCCACCGCTCTGCTCGACCTCACCGTCGTCGCCGGCGACGACGCCCTCGTCGAGACCGTGCGCTCCGGGGTGGGGCGCGACTGGCGCTCGCGGGCCCGGACGCGCCTGCCCGCCTTCGTCGAGACCGTCCGCGAGCGGCACCGGCGTCACGGCGACCTCAGCCAACAACTGCAACCGGATCTCAAGGAGGCCCTCGGCGGGCTGCGGGACGTCACGGTGCTCCGAGCCCTGACCCGGGCCTGGCTGGCCGACCAGCCGCACGGGAGTGTCGACCCGGCACTGGAGTGTCTCCTGGACGTGCGCGATGCCCTGCACGTGGTCACCGGTCGTGGCCGGGACCGGCTCGTCGCGCAGGAGCACGACGCGGTCACCGCCCTGCTGGGCCTCACCGACCCGGATGACCTGCTCACCAAGGTCTCGAGTGCTGCGCGCACGATCGCGTGGGCGCTGGAGTCGACGATGCGTCGAGCCGGGCAGAGCCAGCGCGCCCGGACGCTGCGGGTGGGACCACGGCAGCCCCGCCTGACGCCGCTCGGGCACGGACTGCACGCCCACGACGGCGAAGTGGTCCTCGGCGACCCCCGGCGGGTGAGTTCGGAGCCGAGCCTCCCCCTTCGCGCCGCCGTCGTCGCCGCCCGGAGCCAGCTGCCCCTGGCCCCGATGACCCTGACCAACCTCGCCCGGTCGCCGCAGCCGCTCGAGCCGTGGGCGCCCGAGGTGCTCTCCCTCCTCACCGACCTGCTCGCGAGCAGGTCCGGTCTCGCCCCGGTCTGGGAGGGCCTGGACCAGGTCGGGGTCATCGAGCGGTGGCTGCCCGAGTGGGCCGGCGTGCGCTGCCGCCCGCAGCGCAACCCCGTCCACGAGCACACCGTCGACCGCCACCTCCTCGCGACCGTCGAGCAGGCCGGCGCCCTCTCCCGTGACGTGGCCCGACCGGACCTGCTGCTGCTCGCCGCGCTGCTGCACGACATCGGCAAGATCGCCGGGGCGCGGGACCACGCGCGGACCGGTGCCGGTCTCGCAGGCCCGATCCTTGACCGGTGGGGCCTGCCCGAAGGGGAGCGCGACCTCGTCGTCCTGCTCGTGCGCGAGCACCTGATGCTCATCGAGCTCGCCACCCGGCGCGACCTCGCCGACCCGGCCACGGCCCTCGCGGTCTGCGACCTCGTCGGCGAGGACGCCGAGACCTTCGAGCTGTTGCGCGCGTTGACGATCGCGGATGCCCGCGCGGCGGGACCGGCCGCGTGGACCGACTGGCGCGCCACCCTTGTGGACACGCTCACCGGTCAGGTCCGCGCCCACCTGACCGGACAGGCGCCAGCAGCCGACGTGCCGGTGCTCTCCGACCCGGTGAGCGACGAGGAGGGACGGCTCGCGGCCGCTGAGGGCCGGGCCCACGTGCGCGTCGAGGCATCGACGTTCGGCTGGACGGTGACCGTCCAGGCCCCGGACCGCCGGGGTGTCTTCGCCGACACGGCCGGACTGCTTGCCACCCAGGGGTTCGTCGTCCGCCGGGCCAAGCTCGTCACCGTCGGAGATCTCGCGGTCGACGAGTGGGTCGTCGAGTCCCCCGGCGGGGACGTCCCGCAGCCGGAGCGTCTCGTGGCCGGTCTCCTCCGACTCGCCGCGGAGGACCGGTCGCTGCTCGTCGACCTGTGGCGCACGCGACGCCCCCGGACGGTCCCGGAGCGGACGCCGGCGCGCTCGCAGGCGGGCACGCGAGCCTTCGTCGTGCCGGGGACGCACGAGTCGACCCTCGTCGAGGTGCGCTCGGCGGACCGCCCGGGTCTGCTCCACGACATCGGGCGCGCGCTGGGGGAGGCCGACGTGGACGTTCGCTCCGCGCACGTCGCGACCGTCGCCGACCAGACCCTGAACACCTTCCGGCTGACCGACCGGGAGGGTGAACCGCTGGCTCCGGCGGCCGTTGCCCGGGCGATCTCGGCGATCATCGACGCCTGTGACGGGTAGGGGCACGATCCGCCCGGCGGGAAGATAGCCTAGGCCGGGTGTTCACCAGCCTGTCCGACCGCCTGACCGAGACGTTCAAGAACCTCCGCGGCAAAGGGCGTCTGTCCGAGTCCGATGTCAACAAGACCGTCCGGGACATCCGGATGGCCCTGATCGACGCCGATGTGGCGCTGCCCGTGGTCAAGGACTTCACCCGGGCCGTGCGCGAGCGGGCCACCGGCGCCGAGGTCAGCGGTGCGCTCAACCCGGCCCAGCAGGTCATCAAGATCGTCAACGAGGAGCTCGTGACGATCCTGGGTGGCAACACCCGCACGATCCAGTTCGCGAAGCGTCCGCCGACGGTGATCATGCTCGCCGGGTTGCAGGGGTCGGGGAAGACGACCTTCGCGGGCAAGCTCGGCGCCTGGCTCAAGGACCAGGGGCACACCCCGGTCCTCGTCGCGGCCGACCTGCAACGACCCAATGCCGTCACCCAGCTCGAGGTGACCGGTGAATGGGCCGGACTGCCGGTCTTCGCGCCCGAGCGCGGCAACCTCGGTGGTCACGACGCCGTCCTCGACTCCGGGGAGGGCACCCACTCCTTCGGCGACCCGGTCGCCGTCAGCCGCGCCGGCGTCGCGCACGCCCAGTCCCAGCACCACGACGTCGTCATCGTCGACACCGCCGGCCGGCTCGCGGTGGACGAGCCACTGATGCAGCAGGCGGCCGACATCCGCGAGGCGGTGCAGCCCGACGAGGTGCTCTTCGTCATCGACGCGATGATCGGTCAGGCAGCCGTCGAGACCGCCCAGGCCTTCATGGAGGGCGTCGACTTCACCGGTGTCGTGCTGTCGAAGCTCGACGGCGACGCCCGCGGTGGTGCCGCCCTGTCCGTCGCCGGGACCACCGGTCGCCCGATCATGTTCGCCTCCGTCGGTGAGCAGACCCGTGACATCGAGGTCTTCCACCCCGACCGGATGGCCAGCCGGATCCTCGACATGGGTGACGTCCTCACTCTCATCGAGCAGGCCGAGCGCGCCTTCGAGCGGGGCCAGGCCGAGGAGATGCAGCGCAAGTTCCTCGCCGAGGAGGACTTCACCTTCGATGACTTCCTGCAGCAGATGTCGGCCATCAAGAAGATGGGCTCGCTGAAGTCGATGCTGAAGATGATGCCGGGCATGGGGCAGATGTCCGCCCAGCTGGACAACCTCGACGAGCGCGAGTTCGACCGTATCGAGGCGATGGTGCGTTCGATGACCACCTTCGAGCGCACCCACCCGAAGCAGATCAACGGGTCGCGTCGCTCGCGCATCGCCAAGGGATCCGGCGTCAGTGTCTCCGAGGTCAACCAGCTGCTCGAGCGGTTCGGCCAGGCGCAGAAGATGATGAAGCAGATGGCACGCGGTGGCGGGATGCCGGGGATGCCCGGCATCCCGGGCGGTGGTGCCGGCCGCAAGAAGGGCAAGCAGCAGCAGCGCAAGAAGGGCAAGTCGGGCAACCCGGCCAAGCGCGCCCAGCAGGAGCGGGAGGCGGCAGAGAAGGCGTCCGGGCGCACGAGTGCCCCCGGCTCGGCCTTCGGTGCGGCGTCCGGTGCCGGCGACTCGGGACAGCCCGGCTCCGCCGACCTCGACCCGAGCCAGCTGCCCGAGGGCTTCGAGAAGTTCCTCGGGAAGTGAGTTCCGGCCCGGCTACGGTGTCGGCATGAGTGAGCCGAAGCTGCACGCAGTCACCTCCGGCGAGTCGGGCCCCCGGGTCGCGTTCTGCCACGGCCTGCTGGGCCAGGGACGCAACTGGAACCAGATCGCCAAGGGCCTGGCCGACGTCTGTCGGCCCACCCTGATCGACATGCCCGACCACGGGCACTCGCCGTGGTCGGAGCGGATCGACTACGTCGACGCGGCCGCAGTGCTCGCCGGGACGCTGCGGGCCATCGACCCCGACGAGCCGTGGACGCTCGTCGGGCACTCCATGGGGGGCAAGACCGCCATGGTGCTCGCCCTGACCGAGCCGGAGCTCGTCGAGCGGCTCGCGGTCGTGGACATCTCGCCCGCGCCCACGTCATCGTTCACCGAGTTCGAGACCTTCCTCGCCGGGATGCGCGCGGTCGACCTCGACCGGGTCAGCAGTCGCGCGGATGCCGACGACGCGATGCGTGCGGCCGCTCCCGACCCGACGGTCCGCGGATTCCTCCTGCAGAACCTCCGGCGGGACGGCGCCGGCTGGCGCTGGCTGCCCAACCTGGTGGCTCTGCAGCGCGACATCGCGGCCATCGCCGGATGGCCGCAGGAGCGCATCAGCGCACTTCCCCCCTTCGACGGGCCGGTGCTGTGGCTGGCCGGCGCGAACTCGCCCTACGTCTCCGAGGACAACGAGCCCGAGATGCGTCGACTCTTCCCGAGGGTGCGCCAGGTGACGGTCAAGAACGCCGGCCACTGGGTCCACTCCGAGCAGCCTGCGGTGACCACGGCTGCCCTGCGTGCGCTGATCACCTCCGAGCGCGGCTGAGTCGACGTGTGATGGAGTGGAGGGGTGCCCACCACCGGGTGCACCCCGAGCACAAGGAGTTGTCATGTCACGCATCGCCGTCATCGGTGGCCATGGAAAGATCGCCCTCGCGCTCACGCCCCTCTTGGTGGAGCAGGACCACTCCGTGACCTCCGTGATCCGCAACCGCGACCACTCCCGTGACGTCGAGGCCGTCGGCGGCACCCCGCTCGTGGCCGACGTGGAGCGTCTCGACACGGACGGCCTCGTCGAGGCGTTGACGGGCCACGACGTCGTCGTCTGGGCCGCCGGAGCCGGTGGCGGGAGCCGGGAGCGCACCTACGCGGTCGATCGTGATGCCGCGATCCGGTCGATGGACGCCGCCGCGCAGGCAGGCTCGCGACGCTACGTCATGATCAGCTACTGCGGAGCCGGCCCGGACCACGGGATCGAGGCCGACAACCCCTTCGTCCACTACGCCGAGGCCAAGGCCGCGGCAGACGAGCACCTGCGTGGTAGCGACCTCGACTGGACCGTCCTCGGACCGAGCAAGCTCACCGACGACAGGGCCACCGGCTCCATCGACGTGGGGCGCGAGGGCGGGGGAGAGGTCTCCCGGGAGAACGTCGCCCGCGTGATCGCCGAGGTGCTCGAGGCGAACGGGACCGTGGGCCGCACGATCGAGTTCCACGACGGTGCCACGCCGATCTCCGAGGCGCTGCGCTGATCCACCCTCCGTCGCGGGATAGCCTCGGCCCATGGCTGATGTGCTGCACGTCACGGGAGAGGTGCTCGTCTCGGAGCACGAGAGTGTCCCCGAGCTCTGGGTCATCGACGGGAAGGTCTCCTTCACACCTCCGACGAGCGGTGGGGTGGAATCGGTCCGGGGGTTCGTGCTCCCGGGCTTCGTCGACGCCCACTGCCACGTCGGGCTCGATGCCCACGGGGCGGTGGACGACGAGACGAGCGAACAGCAGGCGCTCACCGATCGCGAGGCCGGCACCCTCCTGATCCGCGACGCCGGTTCACCCGCGGACACCCGGTGGATCGACGAGCGCGACGACCTGCCCAAGATCATCCGCGCCGGGCGACACATCGCCCGCACCCGTCGGTACATCCGCAACTTCGCCCACGAGGTCGAGCCGGAGCAGCTCGTGTCCCGGGTGCGGGCGGAGGCGCGGGCCGGTGACGGCTGGGTCAAGCTCGTCGGGGACTGGATCGATCGGGACGCGGGGGACCTCACCCCGTGCTGGCCCCGCGACGTGCTGGGCGCGGCGATCGCGGCCGCCCACGAGGAGGGCGCCAGGGTGACCGCCCACTGCTTCGGCGAGGAGTCGCTCGCCGACTTCGCGGCTGCCGGCACGGACTGCATCGAGCACGCCACCGGCCTGGTCGCCGAGACCATCGACGCCTTCGCCCGTCAGGGCATCGCGATCGTCCCGACCCTGGTCAACATCGAGACCTTCCCGCAGATCGCGGCTCCGGCGGCCGAGAAGTTCCCCGATTACCACCGGCACATGCTGGCGCTGCACGAGCGGCGCTTCGCGACCATCGCGGCGGCCCGGGACGCCGGTGTCGACGTCTACGTCGGCACCGATGCCGGTGGCTCGTTGCCGCACGGCCTCGTCGCCCGGGAGATGGAGCTGCTCACCCGGGCCGGCTTCTCGCACGCCGAGGCGCTCGCCGCGGGCACCTGGCGCTCGCGGGAGTGGCTGGGTCGCCCGGCGATCGCCGAGGGGGAGGACGCCGACCTCGTCGTCGTCGCCGAGGACCCCCGTACCGACGTGCGCACCTGCGGTACCCCCGAGCACGTGATCCTTCGCGGCCAGCGGGTCGCGGGGCGTTGACCCCCTTCGCCCCGACTCCACTCGGGTGGGGTCGGCGCCCTCGTCCGCGGATTCGAGGTGAGGCCGCCCGGTCTGGCAGACTGACCCGCTGTACCCGTCCGCGCTGCCCGCGCGCCGGATGCCTACACCCCGAGCATCGGTACCCCGTGCGACAAGCGCATGGTCTGGCCGTGCTCACGATCTGAAGGAGACCACGCCAGTGGCCGTCAAGATTCGCCTGAAGCGCATGGGCAAGATCCGTTCCCCGTTCTACCGTGTCGTCGTCATGGACGCCCGCGCCAAGCGGGACGGCCGGGCGATCGAGGAGATCGGTCTGTACCACCCCACCGAGGAGCCCTCGGTCATCGACATCAACAGCGAGCGTGCGCAGTACTGGCTCTCCGAGGGTGCCCAGCCCACCGAAGCCGTCGCCGCACTGCTCAAGGTCACCGGTGACTGGCAGAAGTTCAAGGGTGAGCCCGGCGCCGAGGGCACCCTGAAGACCCGGGAGCCCCGCACCTCCAAGAAGGAGCTCTACGAGGCCGCTCTCGCCTCCTCCGACAAGGAGGCCAGCGAGCACGAGGCGATCACCTCCAAGAAGAAGGCAGACAAGGAGGCCGCCAAGGAGCAGGCCGCCGCCGAGCCGGCCGCCAAGGACGACGCCCCGAGCGCTCCCGCCGAGTCCCCCGCCGAGAACCCCGAGGCCTGAGATGCTCGACGAGGCGCTTGAGCACCTGGTCACCGGGATCGTCGACCACAAGGACGAGGTCGTCGTCCGGAGCAAGAACCTGCGTCGCGGACAGATCCTCGAGGTGCGCGTGCACCCGGATGACCTCGGACGTGTCATCGGTCGCTCCGGTCGCACCGCGTCAGCTCTGCGCACCGTCCTCGGTGCGCTCTCCGGCGGGGAGAACGTGCGGATCGACATCGTCGACACCGACCGCGAGGGCTGACCCGAACGACCGAACAGCTCGCCAGTCATGACCGGGGCCGGCATCCGCCGTGGATGTCGGCCCTCGTCATGTCCCGGTGCATGGGGAAGGGACGTATCTTGGCCCGCATGAACGCAACCGAGCGCCACGTCGTCGCCCGGATCGGCAAGCCCCACGCGTTGCGTGGTGAGGTGACCGTCCAGCTGCACACCGACGACCCCGAGTCCCGCTTCGTCCCCGGCGCCGTCTTCGACACCCGTGCGGAGGTCGGCTCCGGCGTCCCCCGGCAGCTGACCCTGGCGACGGCCCGGGTCCACCAGGGCATCTGGCTGCTGGGTTTCGAGGGGATCCCCGACCGCACCGGCGCCGAGTCCCTGCGTGGCACGCGCCTGGTCCTCACCGAGGCGGACACGACCGGGGAGGTCGACGACGAGGGCTGGTACGAGGAGGACCTCGTCGGCCTGATGGCGCGCACCCCCGACGGCGTGGCCATCGGCGAGGTCATCGCCCTCGAGATCGGTGGGGCGCAGGACCGGCTCGTGCTGCGTCGCCCCGACGGGGGCGAGGCCCTCGTCCCCTTCGTCGAGGCGATCGTGCCGGAGGTCGACCCGTCGGCCGGCCGGCTGGTCGTCGACGCGCCCCCCGGCCTGCTCGACCTCGATGCGAAGGGGGAGTGAGCGTGCGCATCGACGCCATCTCGATCTTCCCGGACTATCTCGCACCGCTGGACCTCTCGCTCATCGGTCGGGCCCGTCGGGAGAAGATCCTGGAGGTGCGGGTGCACGACCTGCGCGACTTCACCCACGACCGGCACCGCACGGTGGACGACACCCCCTACGGCGGCGGCGCCGGGATGGTCATGAAGCCCCAGCCGTGGAGCGAGGCGCTCGCCCACGTCCTCGACTCCGCCGACGAGACGACGGGCACGGCGCCGGTGCTCATCGTCCCCGGGCCCGGTGGGGAGCGCTTCACCCAGGCGCTGGCGCACGAGCTCGCCCGGGCACCGTGGCTGGCCTTCGCGTGCGGGCGTTACGAGGGGATCGACGAGCGCACCTACGAGTGGGCGGCCGAACGCATGCCGGTGCGGGTCGTGTCCCTGGGGGACTACGTCCTCAACGGCGGTGAGGTCGCCGTTCTCGCGATGGTCGAGGCCATCGGACGACTCCTGCCCGGTGTGGTCGGCAACGCGGACTCGCTCATCGAGGAGTCCCACGAAGGGGGCCTGCTCGAGTACCCGATCTACACCAAGCCGGCGACGTGGGACGGCGGTGACGGCGTGGAGCGGGCGGTGCCCGACGTCCTGCTCGGTGGCAACCACGCCGCCATCGCCCGGTGGCGTCACGAGCAGCGGCTCGCGCGCACGGCTGCACGGCGACCCGACCTGTTGCACGCCGCTGCCACGTCCAGCGACCTGACCGACCTCGACCACGCCATCGCGACGCCGTCCGACGCACCGGAGCTGGCCGTGCTGCAGAAGGCCTGCTGGATCGAGATGGTCACGCCCGCCGAGGACTGGTGGGGGGCTCCGGCCGAGGACGCCGGCACGGTCGCCGAGAACCTCGGGCAGTGGACGACCCACCTCTTCCGGTCCGAGGGACGACTGGTCATGTCCGTGCGCGTACGACGAGACCCCCACCGACCGACGACCTGGCAGATCGGTCGGATCATGGTGGTGCCGGACCTGCAACGTCAGGGTCTCGGCCGCGCCCTGCTCGCCCACGCCGAGGCCCTGGCTCCCGCGGACATCACGACGTTCTGGCTCAACACGGGTGCCGACCAGCCCCGACTGCTGAAGATCTACAAGAAGGCCGGGTACCGGGTCATCGGGTCCGGTGCCGCTGCGGGCACCGTCGACCTCGTGCGTCGGCGGAACTCCTGACCTACAGGCAGGCGGGCAGCCAGATCCGCAACCCGACCTCGACGACCACCGTCGCCGCGAGGGCGAGCGTCAGCCAGATCCAGCCGCGCGCGCGGTGCCCGAGGGAAAGCAGCGCGCCCGGGATCACCAGGAGCAGGAAGACCACCGGCAGGCCTGCCTGCAGCACCGGCCCGACGGTGTCCACCCCGGTACAGGACGGCAGGCCGGACTGCTCGATGCCGATCAGGGCACGCGCTCTGGCGGTCAGCACCGCCGCAGCCGGAACGAGGAGAACGAGGGTGAGGACGGCGCCGATCCCGCGAGCAATGCGGCTGCCCTCGCCCGCCGGGGCCTCGACGGTTACTCGATTTCTGGTCACGCGCGTCCTCTGGCAGACTTGGTCATCGCGCTCATGACACCGCCCCTGCCACAGGGGGAGTGTCGGGCCCGGGACCGCTCTCCGGTGGTCCGGGACGGCACGCGGCGGTGAGCACGACCTCCACACTACTGACGAGGGCGGACGACCTGTGGCGTTCGCGGGAAGCGACAACGCCATGCAGCGTTTCGACGAGATCGACAAGGCCTCCATCCGGGACGACGTCCCCGAGTTCCGTGCCGGTGACACCGTCAAGGTGCACGTGAAGGTCATCGAGGGCAGCCGCTCGCGTATCCAGGTCTTCCAGGGCGTCGTCATCCGTCGCCACGGCGGCGGCGTCGGCGAGACCTTCACCGTCCGCAAGACCTCCTTCGGTGTCGGCATCGAGCGCACCTTCCCGGTGCACGCACCCGTCATCGACAAGATCGAGGTCGCCACCCGTGGCGACGTGCGTCGCGCGAAGCTGTACTACCTGCGTGACCGCAAGGGCAAGGCCGCGCGCATCCGGGAGAAGCGCGAGACCCCCGCGAAGTGAGCTCCGGCTCCGGCAGCGGGCCGTAGGCTGACCTCGATGTCGACCGAGCCCGCCCGGGATCCGCACGAGACGACCCCCGCCGGTGATCCGGCGGGGGTCGTCCCACGTCCGGACCGACGCCTCCTGCTCGAGGTCGGCGTGGGCATCCTGCTCCTCGTCCTGGTGCGGGTCCTCGTCATCGAGTCCTTCCACGTGCCGAGCGGCTCGATGGCGCCGACGATCCGGCCCGGGGACCGCGTCGTCGTCGCCAAGATCGGTGCCGGGCCCGTCGAGCGCGGCGACCTCATCGTCTTCGACGGCACGACGACGTTCGCGCGAGGGGCCGGAGACCCCTCGATCGACCCGGGGGAGCAGGACTACCTCAAGCGGGTCGCCGGCGTCGGCGGGGACACCGTCTCGTGCACGCCGGGCGGGGGACTGGTCGTCAACGACGAGCCGGTCGCCGAGCGGTGGTTGGCGCCCGGAGAGGTGCCGTGCGACCACCCCTTCGACGTGGGGGTGCCGCCCGGGCGGCTGTTCGTCCTCGGCGACAACCGCTCGGAATCGAACGACTCGCGCAGCCACCTGGGCGACCCGGGAGGTGGCATGGTGCCGCTCGAGGACGTCATCGGACACGTCGTCTGGCGATACTGGCCGCTTGCGCGCACCGGTGGCCTCGGCGACTGACACCGGCCGACACGACGACACGGTGTCCGGTGCACACCTGCGCCGGACGAGCAGCGATACTGGAGGGGACCACGCCCGACCCGGGCGCCCTAGAGGAAGAGACCAGTGGCACACGACCCCGACTCGGCACGCGCGGAGGCCGAAGAGGCACAGCGGGAGCGAGCCCGCGCCGAACGCGCGCGCCACGAGCAGGGCCTCGGCGCCAGGCTCGGCTCCGCGGTGAAGGAGGTCGTCGTCGTCCTCGCGATGGCGCTGGTGCTCTCCTTCATCGTCAAGACCTTCCTCATCCAGGCCTTCTTCATCCCGAGCGAGTCGATGGAGGACACCCTGCTGGTGGGCGATCGCGTCGTCGTCTCCAAGCTGTCGCCGACACTCGTGGACGTCGACCGTGGCGACATCGTCGTCTTCGACGACCCGGGCAACTGGCTCGATCCGGCCCCCGAGGTCAACCGCGGCGCGGCACTGAACGCGGTACGCGACGCCCTGATGTTCGTCGGTCTGCTTCCCGACACCTCCGAGGGGCACCTGATCAAGCGTGTGATCGGTCTTCCCGGTGACCACGTCCAGTGCTGCGACTCCGAGGGGCGGCTGCTCGTCAACGGCACGGCGATCGACGAGCAGGTCTACCTCCGGCCGGGCGCGGCCGAGAGCAACCAGGAGTTCAACATCACCGTCCCCCAGGGTCGCGTGTGGGTCATGGGTGACAACCGGGGTGACTCGTCCGACTCGCGGTACCACGACCCGGGAGGAACCGGTGCCGAGGGCTCCGTGCCCATCGACCGCATCGTCGGCAAGGCCGTGGTCATGGTGTGGCCACTGGATCGGATCGCCCGGCTCTCCGACCACGACGACGTCTTCGCCGACGTGCCGGACCCGGGCGATCGCGCCTTCGGCATGGCCCCCCGCCCGACCCCGTCGGCACGATGACCCGCCCCGGTGCCCCGCGGTCCTCCCGGCCCAGCCTGCGACTCGAGCGCGAGCTGCAGCGGGCCGGGCACCGGGTGATCGCCGGGATGGACGAAGTCGGGCGTGGCGCGCTCGCCGGTCCGGTCAGTGTCGGGGTCGTGGTCATCGACGAGACGAGCCCGAGCGCACCCACCGGTGTGAAGGACTCCAAGCTGCTCACCGCCGCGGCCCGCGAGCGGATGGTTCCGCGGCTGATCCGCTGGGCCCGCGCCCACTCCGTCGGTCATGCGATGCCCGGTGAGATCGACGAGATCGGGATCATCGCTGCGCTGCGTCTGGCCGGGACGCGCGCGCTGGCCGATCTCGACCTCGTGCCGGACCTCGTGCTCCTCGACGGCAACCACGACTGGCTCACCGATCCCGAGCAGGTCGGGCTCCTCGCCGAGCTGGCCGGGCCCGTCGTGCCTCCGGTGCGCACGGTGGTCAAGGGTGACATGCGGTGCAGCTCGGTGGCCGGCGCGAGCGTGCTGGCGAAGGTGGAGCGCGACGGCATGATGGCCGAGCTGGACCGCGAGCACCCGCACTACGGGTGGGCCGGCAACAAGGGCTACTCGGCCGGCGTCCACATGGACGCCCTGTCCGTGCACGGCGCCTGTGGCCACCACCGTCGCTCCTGGTCGTTGCCCGGCCTGTGCCCCGGGGATTCCGCCGTCGTGGATGATGAGGCGGACGTCGTCGCGCGATCTGTCGGCGATCTGGTCAGCGAAGGGAGGCCGCAGTGAGCTCGGAGGATCTGGAGAAGTACGAGACCGAGATGGAGCTCGCGCTCTACCGGGAGTACCGCGATGTCGTCCACCTGTTCAGCCACGTCGTCGAGACCGAGAGGCGCTTCTACCTCGCCAACAGCGTCGACGTGAAGGTCCGCGGGGAGGGCGCCGAGGTCTACTTCGAGGTGGTCATGGAGGACGCCTGGGTGTGGGACATCTACCGTCCTGCCCGCTTCGCCCGGCAGGTGCGGGTGGTCACCTTCAAGGACGTCAACGTCGAGGAGCTGGCGAAGTCCGAGCTCGAGGTGCCCGAGAGCCCGTTCTGACGGCTGGTGCAGGCCGTCGGCGTCGTGTTGACCGGGGGAGGATCCCACCTTAATCTGAACGTCGTTCACTGAACGCCGTTCAGTCAGTCGACTCCCCACCCGAGGACACCCATGGCCCGCCGCTCCCGCTCGACCTCCACCGACCTGGCCCTCATCGCTGCCTTCGCCGCCCTGATCGCCGTGGCCGCGATCCTGCCCGCGATCAGTGTCGCCGGGCCGGTACCGATCACCCTGCAGACCCTCGCGGTGCTGCTGTGCGGCGCGGTGCTGGGGGCCAGACGCGGATTCCTCGCGGTGCTGCTGTACGTCGTCGTGGGGGCCGCGGGGCTCCCGGTCTTCTCCGGCGGCGCGGGGGGCCTGGGCGTCCTCGCCGGGCCCAGTGCGGGCTATCTCATCGGCTTCCCGTTCGCGGCGGCCGCGTGCGGACTGCTCGTCGAGCGGTTGCCCCGGCGTCTCGGAGCCACGAGCATCCCAGCCGTCTTCGTGGCCGGGCTGCTCTCCAGTGCGATCTTCATCCACACCTGCGGGATGGCCGGCCTCGTGCTGCGGGCCGACATGACCTGGGCGCAGGCCTTCGACACGGACAAGATCTTCTGGATCGGCGACGTGATCAAGAACGTCGTGATGGCCGTCGTCGCCACCGCCGTCCACCGCGCCTTCCCGACGCTGCTCCACCGCCCGCTCCCCGCGGCGCCCGGGAGCGTCCGTGCAGAGCAGGCCCGCGTCGAGGCGTGAGCCACCTCGAGCTGCGCTCCGCAGCGGTCCGCCCGAGTGCCGACGGTCCGGTGGTCCTGCACCCCACCACCCTCGAGCTGACCGAGCAGCGCATCGCCCTGATCGGGGCCAACGGCTCCGGCAAGTCCACGCTGGCGCGCCTCCTCAACGGTCTGGTGCCGGCCAGCAGCGGCCAGGTGCTCGTCGACGGGCTGGACGTCGCCCACGACGGCGCCCGGGTGCGTCGCCGGGTGGGCTTCGTCTTCTCCGACCCGGCCGCGCAGCTGGTGATGCCGACCGCCGCCGAGGACGTGGCGCTCTCCCTTCGCCGCACCCATCGGGATCGGGCGGCCCGCCGTGCCGCGGCCCTGGCGACGCTGGACTCCTTCGGTCTGGTCGGACGGGGGGACCAGAGTGTGCACACCCTCTCCGGGGGCCAGCGCCAGCTGCTCGCGCTCGCCGGGGTCCTCGCGACGTCGCCGTCGGTGCTCGTGGCCGACGAGCCCACCACCCTCCTCGACCTGCGCAACAGCCTGCTCGTCGGTGACCTGCTCCTCTCCCTCGACCAGCAGCTGGTGCTGGTCACGCACGATCTCGATCTGGCCCGGCGCTGTGATCGTGTGCTGGTGATCGACGCGGGGCGAGTGGTCCACGACGGGCCGGCCGCCGAGACGGTCGAGCAGTACCGCGCGCTGGCGCGGTCCGGATGAGCACCCCGGCGCTCCTGGGCGCCTACCGACCGGGCACGACCTGGCTGCACCGGCTCGGTCCGGGCGCCAAGTTGCTCGGGCTGTGCGCCTGCGCGGTGCTGCTCGTCGCGGTGCGCTGGCCGCCGCTGGCCGTCGGCGCAGTGATCGTGGCGCTCGCCTTGGCGTTCACCTCCGGCATCGGGTGGCGAGGGGCGGTCCGCACGCTGCGCGGGGTCCTCCTGGTCGCCGTGCTGCTCGGGGGATGGTTGATCTGGCAGCACGGGTGGGAGCGTGCGCTCGACTCGCTCGGCGACCTGCTGGCCCTGGTGCTGCTCGCCTCCGTGCTCACCAGGACCACCTCGGTCGACGAGATGCTCGACACCGTCACCCGGGCGTTGATGCCCTTTCGTCGCCTCGGCGCCGACCCGGAGCGCACAGCGCTGACCTTCTCGCTGATGATCCGCGCGATCCCCAGCACCCTCGAGGTCGCCGAGGAGACCCGTCAGGCCGCCCTCGCCCGCGGGATGACGCGCAGTCCTCGGGCCCGGCTGGTGCCGCTGGTCATCCGTGTGGTCGCCCGCGCCCAGGCCACCGGGGAGGCGCTGGTGGCGCGCGGCGTCGACGACTGACGGACGGCGTCCACAGCCGGGGGCGGCCCCGGCGCTCCTCCACAGGCGGCGAAGGGAGGGCGCCGCCTGCTCCCGCGCGTGGCTTGACTGGGCTCGGAGGTGGTCGAGATGACCGAGCAAGCATCCGCACGAGCGGCTCTGGGAGCGGCCGGCGAGGACATGGCGCAGCAATACCTCACCGACCGGGGGATGGTCCTGCTGGACCGCAACTGGCGCTGCCGCGAGGGCGAGATCGACCTCGTCCTGCGCGACGACGACACGGTGGTCGTGTGCGAGGTGAAGACCCGCCGCACGAGGACCTTCGGCGACCCGATCCAGGCGATCACGCCGGTGAAGCTGGCCCGGCTGCGTCGCCTGGCCGGGTGCTGGCTCGCCGACCACTCCGCGCCCGCGGGAGGCGTCCGTCTCGACGTCGTCGCCCTGCTGCAGCACCCCGACGGCAGCTTCTCGGTGGACCACCGCGCCGGGGTGGGGCAGTGAGTATCGGGGTGACCCGCGGGGTGGCCCTGCGCGGGATCACCGGCCGGGTCGTCGACGTCGAGTGCCACAGCGGGCAGGGACTGCCGACCTTCGAGATCGGTGGCCTGCCGGACACCGCACTGCGTCAGGCGCCCCAGCGGGTGCGGGCGGCAGCCATCGCCGCCGGGCACTCGCTGAACCAGCGGCAGCTGACGATCAACCTCTCGCCCGCATCGATTCCCAAACACGGGACGTCCTTCGACCTGGGGATCGCCGTCGCGGCCCTGACCGCGTGCGAGGTCCTCCCCGCGGCGACGGTGCGTCCCATCGTCCACCTGGCGGAGCTCGGCCTCGACGGGCGTCTGCGGCACGTCACCGGCATCCTCCCGGCGGTGCTCGCCGCCCAGGAGGCCGGCTGCACACACGTCGTCGTCGCGCCGGACGATGTCGCCGAGGCCGGCCTCGTCGACGGGATCACCGTCGCGACGGCGGCCACGCTCGAGGACCTCGTCGACGGCTACCGCTCCCTGGCGAAGGGGGAGCGGCCGCCACCGGCGCCGGCCCCGCAGGAGCACGTGACGGTCTCCGAGGGACGGCACCTCGACCTCGCCGACGTCTCGGGACAGCACGAGGCGCGGGCCGCACTGACCCTGGCCGCGGCCGGTGGTCACCACCTGCTGCTCAACGGGCCCCCCGGCTCGGGCAAGACCATGCTCGCCGAACGGTTGGTGACGATCCTGCCGCCACTCACCCGCGAGCAAGCACTCGAGAGCCTTGCCGTGCGCTCCCTGCTCGGCGCCGTACCCACCACGGGGATCGACCGCGTGCCGCCCTTCGTCGCGCCGCACCACTCAGCCAGCGTGCCGTCGCTCGTCGGCGGTGGAACCGGGGCGGTGCTCCCGGGGGCGCTCTCCCAGGCCCACCACGGCGTCCTGTTCTTGGACGAGGCGGCCGAGTTCGCCGGGTCCGCCCTGCAGGCCCTGCGCCAGCCGCTGGAGTCGGGCGAGGTCGTCGTCGCCCGGGCCCGTGAGCGGGTGTCCTACCCGGCGCGGGTGCAACTTGTCCTCGCGGCGAACCCGTGTCCCTGCGGGGAAGGTCACGGCAAGGGGCTGAACTGCCGGTGCCGGCCGA
This sequence comes from Janibacter sp. A1S7, assembly GCF_037198315.1. Classification (NCBI taxonomy): domain Bacteria; kingdom Bacillati; phylum Actinomycetota; class Actinomycetes; order Micrococcales; family Intrasporangiaceae; genus Janibacter; species Janibacter alittae. Next base: position 1,037,408 of record NZ_CP144913.1, read on the forward strand.
CCGAGCGCCGGGCCTACGCCGCACGGCTGAGCGGACCGCTCATGGACCGGATGGACATCCAGGTCCAGGTGCCCAAGGTCAGCCTCGCCGACCTCAGCGAGGACCCGCCGGACTCCAGCGCCGCAGTGGCCGCCCGGGTCATGGCGGCCCGCGGCGCACAGGCGGCGCGCTGGCCGGCGGACCGCTGGCAGCTCAACAGCCAGGTCCCCGGGCCCGTGCTGCGACGGACCCCGTGGCGCCTGCCGTCGGCGACGACACGCCTGCTCGATCGTGCCCTCGAGCTCGGTCAGGTGACCCTGCGTGGCTACGACAGGGTGCTCAGACTGGCCTGGTCGAGCGCCGACCTGCACGGACGCACGAGTCCGGACGTCGATGACGTCGGGCTGGCCCTGATGTACCGCACGCAGGGCGCGGTGGCCGCATGAGTGCCGGTCGTCCGCGCACACCCACCCGGGCAGAGGTGGCTCGCGCCCACGCGGAGGTCGGCTCCGACCAGCGCCGTGCGCGAGTGGCGTGGTCACGTCTGCTGGAGCCGCAGCGCGAACGCGCGAGCGACACACCCTCCGCGCTCCACGAACACATCGCGCAGCTCGGCCACGTCGAGGCGTGGCACCGGCTCGTCGACGACGACCTGCCACGGTGCGAGAGTGCACGCGCCCGGGTGCCCGATGTCGACGTCGACGGTGAGCTCTCCCGCGCCGTCCGCTCGGGAGCACGGGTGGTCATCCCCGGGGACGCCGACTGGCCCGCCGCTCTCGACCATCCGGACATCGCCCCGCACCTGGTGCACGTGCGCGGTCAGGGGTGCCTCGGTGACCTCGCCGGGCGGGCAGTGGCCATCGTCGGATCCCGAGCCAGCAGCGGCTACGGCGAGGCGATCGCCCGCGAGCTGGGCGCCGGTGTCGCCCGGCACGGGTGGAGCGTCGTCTCCGGGGCTGCCTACGGGATCGACGCGGCGGCCCATCAGGGAGCGCTCGCGGTCGACGGTCCCGCGGTGGCCGTGCTGCCCTGCGGACCGGACCGCGTCTACCCGCGCGGGCACGAGCGACTCATCCACGCCGTCGCCGAATCAGGCGTCGTCATCACCGAGCTCGCGACGGGCATGACCGCGCGGCGCCACCGGTTCCTCGCTCGCAACCGACTCATCGCGGCCCTGGGCAGCGCCTGTGTCGTCGTCGAGGCGGGCCTGCGCTCGGGGTCGCTCAACACCGCGGGCTGGGCCGATGCCCTGCACCGACCCGTCGGGGCGGTGCCCGGGCCGGTCACCCAGATGTCCTCGGCGGGGTGCCACGAGTGGATCCGTCGCGGTCAGGCCACCCTCGTCACCGACGCCGAGGAGGTACTCGGCCTGGCGGCCCCGGTCGGGCAGGCTCCGGCCGAGGTCGTCGAGCTGCTCGGGCCGAGTCGTGCTCCCGACGTGATGACCAGTGACCAGCGGCGGGTCCACGACCGGCTCGAGGTCCGACGGGGCCGTGACGTCGGAGACATCGCCACCGAGCTCGTCGTGCCGGTCGATGAGGTCATCGCCCGGCTGGCGATGATGCAGCTCGAGGGATGGTCCCACCACGGTGACGACGGGCGCTGGTACAGGGGTGGTGGCCCGACACGGTGAGCATCCACCGTCGCCGGTGGCGGTCGTGGCACGGTGGAGGGGTGAGCACGGCAGCCCCCCGGGAGCCGTCACCCGCGCCGCAGTGGGTGGCGCAGTCGGTCGACGCCTTCGCCGATCACCTCGTCCGCGAGCGCGACCGCTCCGAGCACACGGTCCGTGCGTATGCCGGGGACGTACGGGCCTGCCTGACGTGGTGCGCCGCCGAGGGCAGCAGATCGCTCGCCGACATCGATCTGGCGGCCCTGCGTGCCTGGCTGGGCACGCTCGCCAGCGGGGGAGCGGCCCGGTCGACGTTGTCCCGCCGCTCAGCGGCAGTGCGCACCTTCTTCGCTTGGGCGCGACGCACCGGGCGGATCAGGACCGACCCTGCGCTGCGGCTGGCCTCGCCCCGGAGACAGCGGACCCTGCCCGACGTGCTCACCAAGGACGGCGCGACCGCCGTCCTCGACGTCGCCGCGGTCGCCGCCGATGACGACGACCCGATCCACCTGCGCAACCGGGCCGTCCTCGAGCTGCTCTACGCCACCGGCATCCGCGTCGGGGAGCTGACCGGGCTGGACGTCGACGACGCCGACCGCCACCGCAGGGTCGTGCGGGTACTCGGCAAGGGCCGCAAGGAGCGGATGGTCCCCTTCGGGCAGCCGGCCGACGACGCGCTCGCCGCGTGGCTCGAGCACGGCCGCCCACTCGTCGCGACGTCCGACTCCGGCCCCGCGCTCTTCCTCGGCCGTCGGGGCCGTCGGGTCGACCCGCGCCAGGTGCGCGAGGTCGTGCACGGCCTGCTGGCCCACGTCCCGGACGCACCCGACCTCGGGCCGCACGGGCTGCGTCACTCCGCTGCGACGCACCTGCTCGAGGGAGGGGCCGACCTGAGGATGGTCCAGGAGCTGCTCGGGCACTCCTCGCTGGCCACCACCCAGATCTACACGCACGTCTCCCTCGACCGGCTGCGCGACAGCTACCGGCAGGCGCACCCGCGCGCCTGATCTCCTGCTCGTCAGGGCACCGGCAGGAGGATCACCCGCCGTGCGCCGAAGTAGGGGAGCGGGTCGAGGTAGTCGTCGGCCCGCTTCGCCCCCAGGTGCAGGCAGGTGCGCGGCGCGCAGTGGCTCGCGCCGCCTCCGATGTGCCCGACGACCTGCCCGCGACGCACCCGGTCCCCGACGGAGAGGTCGCTGACCACCGGCTCGTAGGTGCTGCGGACGCCGGACTCGTGCGTGATGCTCAGCGTGCCGCGACCGGCGATCACCGCGCGGTGGGAGACGACGCCGTCCGCGACCGCGGTGACGTCCGCCCCCTTCGCCGTCCTCAGGTCGATCCCACGGTGCCCGGGACCCCATCGCTCGTCGGGTGCATCGAAGGAGGCCGCCACCGCAGGCCGCTCGCCGTCGCCGACGGGCCACTGCCACGTCGGGCCCGGAGGGGAAGGGGGAGGGAGCCCGACGAGGGCGCCGGCGACGGCGAGGGCGACGGGTGCGGTGGCGGCCATGCGGACCAGCCTGCCGGGGGAGGCGACCGATCGGTCGCGACCGTGCGTGCCCTGTGGACGACGAGCCCTCGGAGGGTGGGGGTGTGGATCACCACCGGCCGCAGCTGGTCAGCCCATGGTGGCCAGACGCCGGCAGGCCTCGCGCAGCTTGTCCTCCTGCTTGCAGAACGCGAAGCGGACGAGGCTCGCCGTCTCGTCGGGGGTGTCGCAGAAGACCGATACCGGGACGCCGACGACACCGACGGACTCCGGCAGCTCCAGGCTCCACTGCACGGCATCGGTGACACCCAGCGGCGCGGCGTCCGCGACGACGAAGTAGGTGCCCTGTGGCACCGAGACATCGAAGCCCGCGGAGGTGAGACCGTCGACGAGCAGGTCTCGCCGCATCGCCAGCGACGAGGTCAGCTCCTCGAAGACCGTCGGCCCCAGCCGCAGCGCCTCGGCCACGGCGTGCTGCAGCGGAGAGGTCGTGGTGAAGGTCAGGTACTGCTTGACGGTCGTCACCGCACTCACCAGGCGTTCCGGACCGCTGATCCACCCGATCTTCCACCCGGTGACCGAGAAGGCCTTGCCCGCCGACCCGATCGTCAGCGTCCGCTCGGCCATGCCCGGCAGCGTCGCGATCGGCACGTGCACGGCGTCGTCGTAGGTCATGTGCTCGTAGACCTCGTCGCTGACCACCCACGCGTCGTGCTCGCGGGCGAGGTCGGCGACGACGGTCAGCTCCTCCCGGGTGAAGACCTTGCCGAGCGGGTTGTGCGGGGTGTTGAGCAGGACGACCTTCGTCCGCTCGGAGAACGCGGCGGCCAGGCGCTCGCGGTCGAAGCCCGGGCCGGGGAAGGACAGGGGCACGGAGCGCTGCACGCCCCCCGCGAGGGAGATCCCGGCGGCGTAGCTGTCGTAGTACGGCTCGAAGGTCACCACTTCGTCGCCCGCCTCGAGCAGGGCCAGGAGCGCGCTGGCGATCGCCTCGGTCGCCCCCGCGGTGACGAGCACCTCCGACCCGGGGTCGAGCTCGATGCCGTACCGCTCGCGCTGGTGATCGGCGATCGCGGAGCGGAGGGAGGGCACACCCTGGCCCGGTGGGTACTGGTTGTGGCCCCCGGCGATGGCCCGACGGGCCGCCTCGAGCACCTCCCCGGGGCCATCGGTGTCCGGGAACCCCTGACCGAGGTTCACCGCGTCGTGCCGGCGCGCCAGGGCCGACATCGTCGAGAAGATCGTCTCGCCGTAGGGGCGCATCCGGGTCACGAGGGGATCAGTCATGCCCTCGACCCTAGGACGGTCGGGACCGGGCCGCGGGCGAAGGGGGTGGTCCGGCCCCTCGCCGGGGCGTGGGATTTCCCCCTTCGTCCCGCGTGGCCGTAAGATGGGGTGCACATCCAGTGTGTCTGGATGAATTCGCGTGTTCCTCTGACCGGGTGACGAGTTCCGACTCCGAATCCGGGGCACACCACAGCAGTCCCGGTCCGACGGACCGGGTGGGGTGGGTCGGAGCACCAGGAGAGAACTGACAACCCACGACGAGAGGACTTCGGCATGGCCGTCGTCACCATGCGCCAGCTCCTGGAGAGCGGCGTCCACTTCGGGCACCAGACCCGCCGGTGGAACCCCAAGATGAAGCGCTTCATCATGACCGAGCGCAATGGCATCTACATCATCGACCTGCAGCAGTCGCTGACCTACATCAACGACGCCTACGAGTTCGTCAAGCAGACGGTCGCCCACGGTGGCACCATCCTGTTCGTCGGCACGAAGAAGCAGGCCCAGGAGCCGATCGCCGAGCAGGCGACGCGCGTCGGGATGCCCTACGTCAACCACCGCTGGCTCGGTGGCATGCTCACCAACTTCCAGACGATCTCCAAGCGCCTCACCCGCCTGAAGGAGCTCGAGGAGATCGACTTCGACACCGTCGCCGGCTCCGGCTACACGAAGAAGGAACTGCTCATCCTTCGCCGTGAGAAGGACAAGCTGGACAAGACCCTCGGTGGTATCCGCGACATGACCAAGGTCCCCTCCGCGGTCTGGATCGTCGACACCAAGAAGGAGCACCTGGCGGTCGACGAGGCCCAGAAGCTGGGCCTGCCGGTCATCGCCATCCTCGACACCAACTGCGACCCGGACGAGGTCCAGTACAAGATCCCCGGCAACGACGACGCGATCCGCTCGGTCACCCTGCTGACCCGGGTCGTCGCCGACGCGGTCGCCGACGGCCTGATGGCCCGCGGCGGCGGGAGCGCCGCCCAGGGCGGCGAGGCATCCGCCGAGCCGATGGCCGAGTGGGAGCGCGAGCTCCTCGCCGGTGAGGGCGAGACCGCTGCTGCGGTCGAGCAGGCTCCGGCCGCTGCGGCCCCGCAGGCCGAGACCGAGGCCGCCGCCACCGAGGCCGCGGCCGAGGTGCCGGTCACCGACGCGCCCGCCGAGTCGGAGACCCCGGCGCAGACCGCGGCCTCCGACGAGACCGCGACCTCCCCGGAGACCGCGCCCGCCACCCCGGCCGCGGACACCCCCGAGGCCTGAGTCACTCACCACTCGTCCATTCCTGAAGAAGGAGAACGGCACACACATGGCGAACTACACCGCCGCTGACATCAAGGAGCTGCGCGAGCGCACCGGCGCCGGCATGCTCGACGTGAAGAAGGCGCTCGACGAGGCCGAGGGCGACAAGGCCAAGGCGATCGAGGGCCTGCGGATCAAGGGCCTGAAGGGCGTCACCAAGCGCGAGGGGCGCACCACCTCCAACGGGCTCGTGGTCGCCAGGGCCGAGGCCGGCGTGGGTACCCTCGTCGAGGTCCTGTGCGAGACCGACTTCGTCGCCAAGGCTGCCCCCTTCGGAGCCCTGGCCGACGACGTCCTCGCCGCGGCCGTCGAGGCCGAGGCCACGGACGCCGAGAGCCTGCTCGCGGCGACCGTGGACGGCAAGACGGTCCAGGAGATGCTCGACGAGGCCAACGCGACCATCGGCGAGAAGATCGAGGTCAAGCGGGTCGCCCGGGTCGAGGCGCCGAACGTCTCGGCCTACCTGCACAAGACCAGCCCGGACCTGCCCGCGCAGATCGGTGTCCTCATGGGCACCGAGGGCGGCGACGACCAGGTTGCGCGTGACGTCGCGATGCACATCGCCGCGTTCAGCCCGAAGGTCCTCACCCGTGACGAGATCGACGCCGAGACGGTCGCCAGCGAGCGCCGCATCGCCGAGGAGACCGCCAAGGAGGAGGGCAAGCCGGAGGCCGCGATGCCGAAGATCATCGAGGGTCGCGTCAACGGCTTCTTCAAGGAGAACGTCCTGCTCGACCAGCCGTTCGCCAAGGACACCAAGAAGTCGGTCGGCACGGTTCTCGAGGAGGCCGGTGCGCGCGCGACGCAGTTCGCCCGCTTCCGCGTCGGTTCCTGACGTACGCAGCACCCCACGAAGGGGGCCACACCCGCTCGTCGGGCGTGGCCCCCTTCGTCATGGACCGGGGGTGCCGTACTTCTCCTCGTAGATGGCACCCTCGCCGGCGATGTAGTTCTTGCACGACTGTTCGTCCTGGACGCCGTCGGGGAACAGCTGGTCCAGCGTCGGTTGGTCGATCAGTGCACAGTGGTCGCCGGAGGGAGTCTGCGCCGGGGGCGGCGATGGGGCCGGCTGGAGGGGCGTCGGTGGGGACGCCGGCTCATGGGTGATGATCTCGCCGCCCGCCCCGCTGCGGCAGGTCGAGGCACGTCCCGGGGGCTGCGAGGAGGAGCTGTTGCAGTTCCACTCGCCGATGTCGACGTAGGCGCCGCTGCCCTGGGGTGGGGACGGGGGGTCCGTGTAGTAGCGGGTCAACAGGTCGACGGCGACGGCGCAGCCCACGTCTGCGGAGATGATCTCGACGGTGACCCGCGTCCCGGTGGTCGTCGTGACCTGCCCGCAGCGCTGGGGGCCGACGGGAGCGGCCGGCGTCGTGGATGAGGACGTGGTGCTCGTGACCTCTGCTGGCCGGGCCGTGCTCGTCGTCGGGGTGCGGCTCGTGCTGGCCGGCGGGGTCTGCGTCGGGCTGCTCGCACTCGGTGAGGTGCTGGTGGAGGAGGTGGACGTGGACGTCGAGGACGTAGCGGACGTCGAGGAGGGGGTGGCCGCGGTCGAGCCGGGCCCGGCGGCGCTGCAGCCGGCAAGGGCGGCAACGAGCAGCGGAGCGATCACGCCGCGACCCGGGATCCGTGGTGCCATGCCGACTCCTCGCCCGAGTGGATGCCCTGAAAGAATAGTGATGCCGGTCTCCGTCGACAAGGCTTGTGCCCGGGTGGGTCCTCGAACGACGCACACCTGTGGAAGGATCAGGCGCAGCCGTCCAGCCAGACCCAGGGAGCGCCCACGTGACCGACCGGACCACACCCACTGCCTATCGCCGCGTCCTGCTCAAGCTGTCCGGTGAGGCCTTCGGCGGGGGCAAGGTCGGCGTGGCCCCCGATGTCGTGCGCGGCATCGCCGAGCAGATCGCCACCGCGGTCAACAGCGGCGTCGAGGTGGCCATCGTCGTCGGCGGCGGCAACTTCTTCCGCGGCAAGCAGCTGCAGGAGCAGGGCATGGACCGCACCCGAGCCGACTACATGGGGATGCTCGGCACCGTCATGAACTGCCTGGCGCTGCAGGACTTCCTCGAGGAGGCCGGGATCGACACCCGGGTGCAGACCGCCATCACCATGGGTCAGGTGGCCGAGGCGTACATCCCGCGCCGCGCGATCCGCCACCTGGAGAAGGGTCGCGTCGTCATCTTCGGTGCCGGCGCTGGCATGCCCTTCTTCTCCACCGACACGGTCAGCGCCCAGCGCGCCCTGGAGATCAAGTGCGACATCGTCCTGATGTCCAAGCACGGCGTCGACGGGGTCTACAACTCCGACCCGCGCCGCAACCCAGATGCCACCAAGCTCGACCAGGTCACGTACGAGCAGGCACTGCAGCAGGACCTCAAGGTCGTCGACGCAGCCGCCTTCAGCCTCTGCCGCGAGAACGGCCTGCCGATGCTCGTCTTCGGTATGGACGGCGAGCGCAACATCACCCGCGCCCTGCTCGGTGAGCCGCTGGGCACGCTGGTCACCTCCTGAGTGGGAGACTGACCCTGGACCACCGGGACGCGCCATGCCGCGCCCTGATCACGAAGGAGCCTGAGACACATGATCGAGGAAGCCCTGCTGGAAGCAGAGGAGAAGATGGACAAGGCGGTGGAGGTCGCGAAGGAGAACTTCGCCGGCATCCGCACCGGACGGGTCAACCCCGGCCTGTTCAACAAGGTGATGGTCGACTACTACGGTGCGCCGACCCCCTTGCAGCAGCTCGCCTCCTTCGCCAGCCCCGAGGCCCGCACCCTGCTCATCACGCCCTACGACCAGTCGTCGCTGTCGGCGATCGAGGGCGCGCTGCGTGATTCCGACATGGGCGCCAACCCGAGCAACGACGGCACGGTCATCCGCATCACCATGCCGGAGCTGACCGCCGAGCGGCGCAAGGAGTACATCAAGCTCGCCCACGGGCAGGCGGAGGACGCGAAGGTGTCCATCCGCCACGTCCGCAGGCACGCCAAGGACACCATGGACAAGGCCGTCAAGGACGGTGACGTCGGTGAGGACGAGGGCAACCGCGGGGAGAAGGAGCTCGACACACTGACGAAGAAGTACACCGACAGCGTCGACGCCCTGCTGAAGTCCAAGGAAGCCGAGCTGTCCGAGGTCTGATGTGACCCCACCCGACAACGCCACACGCCGCTCCGTGCGCGCGGGGGAGGCAGCGGTTGCCGGGCCGTCGAGCCGGGCCGGTCGCAACCTGCCCGTTGCCATTGGCATCGGGGTGCTCCTCGGTGCCATGGCCGCCGGCGCGTTGCTGGTTCATCCGGTCGTCTTCCTCGTCGTGCTGTGCGGGGCTGCGATCGTGGCCGTGTGGGAGATGCGCCAGGCCCTGTCCGAAGGGGGTCTGTTCGCCCCCTTCGTCCCGGTCGCCGTCGGTGCGGTGAGCCTGATCGTCGCGGGCTATCTGCGGGGAGCCGAGGCGCTGGTCTTCGCGGCGACCCTGACGGTCCTGGCGATCGTGATCTGGCGGGTCGCCGACGGGCTGACCGGGGCGGTTCGCGACATCGGGGCCGGCGCCCTCGTGCTGCTCTATCCGTGCTTCCTCATCGGCTTCGCGGCGCTGATGCTCGCCGAGCCGCAGGGGCGCTGGCGACTCTTCGTCTTCATCCTCATCACGGTCTTCTCCGACATCGGGGGCTATGCCGTGGGGGTGCTCTTCGGCAAGCACCCGATGGCGCCGAAGCTCTCGCCGAAGAAGTCCTGGGAGGGCATGGCCGGGTCGGTCGCCGCCTGCGCAGTCGTCGGCGCGATCGCCGTGCCGCTGTGTTTCGACACCGGTCTGTGGTGGCAGGGCGCCCTGCTCGGTGCCCTGATCGCCCCCGTCGCGACGATCGGCGACCTCATCGAGTCCAGCCTCAAGCGCAACCTCGGGCTGAAGGACATGTCCAACATCCTTCCGGGCCACGGTGGCCTGATGGACCGTCTGGACTCGCTCGTCCTCGTGGTGCCGCTGGCATGGTTCGCGCTGCGGCTGATCGCCCCGTACTGACCTGGGTGCCCCTCATCCGCGCAGGTCCCTGCGGGTGTAGGCGACGAGAGCCAGGGCCAGCAGGACCAGCGAGGTGATGCCGAGGACCGCCAGGTGGACGTAGTCGGCGCCGTTGGCCAAGGGGTTGCTGTCGGCGAAGTAGTACCAAGGGCTGGCCTGGGCGTAGTCGGCCAGTCCGTCCGAGAGGGGCAGGAAGGCGTTCAGGGCGAAGGCGAGCCCGGCGAGCCCCGCGGCCACCGAGGAGCTCAGGCGTGGCTCCCCGGTCAGCGCCGAGACGAGGACGGCGATGGCTCCGATGGCGATGGCCAGCATCGCGCCGTGCACGCTGGCGCCCCAGACGCCTGCGGTGTCGACGCCGAGGTCGCCGATGCTGTTGCCGAGGAGGATCCCGGCGGCTGCTCCGATAGTGGCGAGCAGCACGTTGATGATCATGGCGGCGCTCTTGGCGAGCAGGAAGGAGGTCCGGCTGACCGGCGCGGACATGAGCACCCCGAGGGTCTTGGTCTGTTCCTCCCCGGCGATGTCCTTGGCGGCGGAGAGCACCGCGACGGCGATCAGGCCTGCGGGCAGGACGAGGGAGACCATCTCGGCGTTCATCCACCCGACGGGGGTCGTCAGGTCCGAACCGGCGAGGATTGTCCCGAGGCCGTCACTGAGATCGGTGGGCAGGTCCGCGAAGGCGTCCTTCAGGGAGGGCCACAGCGCGCCGGTCAGCGCGCCCATGGCCACCATCACGAGCGCGATGACCGCGACGAGTGGGACGCGGTCGCGGATGGCGACCCGGGTCACCGCGAGGGCCTGCGCCGGTGCGCTCGTCGTGTGACGAGCGGTGGCGGTGCTTGTGCTGGTGGTGGACATCGGTGTCATCCCTTCAGGTCGCGGCGGTCGAAGCTGACGAAGGCGACGACGAGGGCCAGAGCGGTCAGGAGTGCCAGCACGAGCAGGTGTGTGGCGTCGAGTCCGTTGGCCAGGGGTTCGCTGCCGACGTAGTAGTGCCACGGGCTGATCCGTGCCCAGTCGTCGAGGTCGGCGACGGGCAGCATGGAGTTGGCGACCCAGGCGGCCACGGCCAGGCCACCGCCGACTCCTGAGGCCAGTCCGGGGTTCCCGGTCAGCGACCCGGTGGCCAACGCGACGGCGCCGAAGAGCAGTGCCAGCAGGTAGAGGTGCAGGCATGCGGCAGCGATGTTCGTGGCGGTCAGTCCCTCGATGTCAAAGAAGGCCGCAGACAGCGCCACAGCCACGGCGAACACGAGCGTGATAGCGGCCAGGGTTACGGCGAGCCCGAGCGCCTTCTGTGCGAGCATCGAACGGCGGCTGACGGGCTGGGCGGACAGGACGGCCATGGTTCCCGCCTGTTCCTCCCCGGCGATGAGGGCCGCGCCTGTCATCACCGCGTAGGCGATCAGGGCCAGCGGTGCCATCAGGTTGAACAGCTCACCGACCACGTAACCTCCGGGCCCGACCGGGATGAACGCGGTCACCGCTTCGGGCATCGCATCGGTCAGGTCGCTGATCGTGCTCTGCAGGCCGGAGCTGATGCCCACCACGAAGAAGGCGAAGACCACCAGCACCGCCGAGATCGCGGCGATCGGTGTGCGGCGATCGTTGAGTTCACGCGTCAACACGTCAGTGGACATCGCTGGACTCCACTTCCATCGCAGCCGCGTGCCGCCCGGACCGGCGGTCGGTGGAGCCGGCGGCCCGGGTGTCCGTCGTGCGGTAGTAGGCCAGGAAGATCTCTTCCAGGTCGGCGTCCCGGGTGTGCAGGTCCACCAGCTCGTGGCCCATCGCCGCGTGCAGTACGGGGTTGATCGGGCCGTCGAAGGCGATCGATGCGTGCTGCCCATCGACCGTGGCCTCGCGTACGGCGTCGACCCGGGCGAAGAGGTCAGCGGGCACGGGCTGGGCGAACTCCAGGTCGAGGCGACGGATCGCCTTCGCCTTCAGATCAGTGATGCGCTCGACGGCGACCAGTTCGCCCTCCCGGATGATCCCGACCCGGTTGGCCACCCGCTCGACCTCCGAGAGGGTGTGCGAGGACAGGAACACGGTGCGCCCGTCGTCGCGGACCTCACGGAGCATCGCGTGGAACTCCTGCTGGACCAAGGGGTCCAGCCCGGCATTGGGCTCATCGAGGATGAGCAGCTCGGGCTTGTGCATGAAGGCCTGGATCAGTCCGACCTTCTGCCGGTTCCCCGTCGAGTACTCACCGACCTTGCGCGACAAGTCGGCCTGGAGTCGTTCCGCGAGCTCGTCGACGTAGGACTGGTCGACGCCGCCCCGCAGGCGGGCGAAGTACTTCAGGGTCTGCGCGCCGGTCAACTTCGGGTAGAGCGCCAGGTCGCCCGGCACGTACCCCACGTCTGAGCGGATGCGCAGCGAGTCGGTGTGCGAGTCCAGCCCGAAGATGCGTGCTCGGCCGGAGGTGGGACGGATCTGGTCGAGGAGCGTGCGGATCGTCGTCGACTTGCCGGCCCCGTTCGGTCCGAGGAAGCCGAAGATCTCTCCCCGGTTGATCTCTAGGTCGAGGTCCTTGACGGCGACGAAGTCGCCGTAGTGCTTGGTCAGGCCCTCCATGGTGATCGCGCGTTGCTCACTCATCGTTCGTCTCCTTCTCCTCGCGGTAGCGACGGGTGGCCGCTGTCATCTCCTGGTCCATGTAGGTCAGGAATGTGCTCATCTCCGTCAGGCGACGTCGCTGGGCGGCCGGCCGGTCCGACAACAGGGCCAGCCCCTCCTGCGCGAGCCCGCGCCACTGCCTCATCAGGACCAGCTGCTCGTGCATCATCGAGATCCACGCGTCGTCGCGAATGCGGTAGTGGGCTCGGCGGTCGCCGGAGATCCCAACGCGCTCGATCAGGCCGTGCCGATCAAGAAGTCGCGCGTTCGTGCTGATGCTCCCGGTGCTGGCCCGTAGCGCCTCCGCCAGATGGCCAGCCGACTGCTCGGGCGGGTCGCAGATCAGGAGCCACCCCAACAGGCGCCCCGCGACTCGGGGGAGCCCCATCCCTTCCAGGGAGATCCCCATGTCTTCGACGAACCGGCTGTCGCCGGGGGGCAGCGGTCGACTCTCGGCCTCGTTGTCTGTCTTCATAATTTCAATATATTCTGAAACTTCAAATAGTAAAGAGTGAGACGGTGCGGATGCGCGTGCGGACGGTGCAGCCGTGGCCCCGGCGGGCTCCCGCACGGCGGCCTGGCCGGGGTGAGTCCTCGTGGGCCGAATTCCTGAGACAATGGACCCGATGACCGATCTGCCCCAGCCCTCGACGACGCGCCCCGTCCCCGGCCAGCTGACGATGAAGGCACCCCGGCGCGGCAAGCCGCCGCGCCATCTTGCGGACCTCGATCTCGCCGGGCGGGTCGAGCTGGCCAAGGAGTTGGGTCTGCCGGGCTTTCGGGCGAAGCAGCTCTCGACGCACTACTTCACCCATCACACCGACGACCCGGCGCAGATGAGCGACCTGCCCAAGGCCGGACGCGAGGAGCTCGTCGTCGGGCTGTTGCCGCGACTGCTCACCCCGGTTCGCACGATCTCGGCCGACGAGGGCGCGACCCTGAAGTCGCTGTGGCGCCTCCACGACGGCGCGACGGTGGAGTCGGTGCTCATGCGCTACCGCCGTCGGGCCACGATCTGCATCTCCAGCCAGGCCGGCTGCGGCATGAACTGCCCCTTCTGCGCCACGGGCCAGGCCGGCCTGACCCGCAACATGTCGACGGCGGAGATCGTCGACCAGGTCGTCGCCGCCAACCGCATGCTCGCCGAGGCCGGCGACCTCACGGCGCCCGTCGACGACGGAGCCGAGCTGGGCGACGAGGCCGGCGACGAGCAGGACGAAGGGGGGTCCCTCCCTTCGCGCGGTGGCCGCCGGGTGACCAACGTGGTCTTCATGGGCATGGGGGAGGCCCTGGCCAACTACAAGGCCGCGATCGGCGCCATCCGCCGGATGGTCGACCCCTCGCCCGAGGGCCTGGGGATGAGCGCACGCGGGATCACGATGTCCTCCGTCGGCCTGGTCACCGGCATCGACAAGCTCACGCAGGAGGGCATCCCGGTCACACTGGCGCTCTCGTTGCACGCCCCCGACGACGGGCTGCGCGACGAGCTGGTGCCGATCAACACCCGGTTCAAGGTCGACGAGGCCATCGACTCCGCCCACCGGTACTACCTCGCGACGGGGCGACGGGTGAGCATCGAGTACGCGATGATCAAGGACATCAACGACCAGGCGTGGCGCGCCGACCTGCTCGCGAAGAAGTTGCTCGCGCGCGGCAAGGGGTGGGTGCACATCAACCCCATCCCGCTCAACCCGACGCCGGGCTCGAAGTGGACCGCCTCCCGCCCCGGCGTGGAGCAGCAGTTCGTCGAGCGACTGCGCGCGGCCGGCATCCCGACCACGGTGCGGGACACGCGCGGCAGCGACATCGACGGAGCCTGCGGGCAGCTCGCGGCGACGAGCGGATGAGCGCGCCCGTCCCGAGCGGCCTCGGCCGCGAGGTCGTCCTGACCCTGTCCGGCCCGGACCGGCGCGGCATCGTGCACACGGTCACCGGCGAGATGGTCGGTCTCGACCTGAACATCCTCGACAGTCAGCAGTTCGGTGACCCGTCGACCGGGGAATTCCACCTGCGGATGCACCTCGGTGGCGACGACCCGATCGAGCGCGAGGCGCTGGAGGCAGCACGCACGCGCCTGTCCCGGCAGCTGGGGGCGGACGTCCACATCCACGATCCTCATGAGCCGCACCGGCTGCTGATCATGGTCTCCAGGCAGGGGCACGTGCTCAACGATCTGCTGTTCCGGGTGCGCACCGGCCAGCTCAACGTCGTCGTGCCCGCCGTCGTGTCCAACCACGAGGACTTCCGCGAGGAGGTCGAGTGGCACGGCATTCCCTTCCACCACGTCCCGGTGACGAGGCAGACCAAGCCGGCCGCCGAGGCGCGGCTGCGTGAGATCATCGCGGCCGAGCGTGTGGAGACCGTGGCCCTCGCCCGGTACATGCAGGTGCTCTCGCAGGACATGTGCGCCGACTTCCCGGGCCGCGTGATCAACATCCACCACTCGCTGCTGCCGTCCTTCAAGGGTGCGCGTCCGTACAGCCAGGCGCACGACCGGGGAGTGAAGGTCATCGGCGCGACCGCGCACTACGTGACGGCCGACCTGGACGAGGGGCCGATCATCGAGCAGGACTTCCGCCGCGTCGACCACCGGATGACTCCCGAGCAGCTCGCGCGCACCGGCCAGGAGCTGGAGGCGATGGCCTTCGCCCGTGCGCTGCGCTGGCACGTCGAGCGTCGCGTCGTCCTGCGCGGGCGACGGACCATCGTCTTCGACTGACGCGGACGGCCCCCCAACGAAGTGCTGCTGGCTCGAGTTCGTATCGCCAGCAGCACGACGAGGTGCGGCTGACTGAGCGAGGTGCTGCCTGCAGCACCTCGTTTCAGCGGGGGAGGATGAGCCCGGCCGCTTCGTCGGTGCTGTCGACGAGGTGCAGGGCGTCGCCGAGGGGCCGCTCGGCTCCCAGCGCCTGCAGCGCCGGCCACACCGGCACCTCCTGCGTCCAGTGCTCCCGCCCGACGAGGACCAGCGGCGGGAGGGCTTCGCCCTCGTCCGCGTAGTACAGCGGGGTGCTCGCCTGGAAGATCTCCTGGACGGTCCCGGCCGCACCGGGCAGGACGACGAGGCCGCCGCTGCTCTGCGAGAGCAGCACGTCCTCGCGCAGTGCGTTGGAGAAGTACTTGGCGATCCCGGTGCAGAAGACGTTGGGCGGCTCGTGCCCGTAGAACCACGTCGGGATGCCGATGCTGCGGATCGGCGTGTGGTCGACGCCGAGCGCCTCCCGCACCTGCATGGCGAGCACGGCCCAGTCGTCGATCGAGGGGGTGAAGCCCGGCACCGTGGCCAGGTCGGCCAGGGCGCGGCTGAGTGCCTCGCCCGACGGGGCGAGCGCGCCGAGGTTGGCTGCCTCCATCGCGCCCGGGCCGCCGCCGGTGAGCACGACCCGCCCGGCCCCGGCCAGGGTGTGCCCGAGCTCGGCCGCGGCGGCGTAGTCGCGTGCGCCGCGGGCCAGGGCGTGACCGCCCATGACACCGACGACCTGCGCCCCGTGCAGCGCCTCGACGATCGCGTCCTGCATGGCGTCGTCGTGCAGGGCACGCAGGAGCGTGGCGTAGGCGTCGTGCTGGGTGCGTGCGGCCCGGCTCCACGCGTATGCCAGCGCATCGGGGGTCGACGCGTATCCGGCCGCGGACAGCCCGTCGTAGAGCTCGAAGGGGGTGTACAGCCGCGCGCGGAACGGGTCGACCGGGCACGCCGGGTCCCGGGGGATGAGCACTGCGCCCCGGGCGACGAGACTGCGGGCGAGGTCCTCGGGGACCTCGCCCCCGAGGACGACCAGACCACGCACATCGGCCCGGGAGAGGTGCTCGGCGTGCGGTGCGAGATCGAGGCCCTGCACGCGCCAGCCGCCGAGCGGGGCGTCCTGCGCGGCCAGCGTCCGCAACGTCTCGGCGTCGTGGACCTCTCGGTAGGAGGGGTGTCGCCGACCGGGATGGGCCGGGTCGTGCACGGGGTGGGCGCGCGTCTCCCTGTCAGCCATGCCGCCAAGGTACCGGCCCCCGACCCCGCACGAGCCCAAGCAGGTGCGACGGGGGACTGCAGGGACTGACTGGGCGAACTCGGCCGGGGGCGGGGGCGTGTGGCCGCTCAGATGTGCTTGCTCGCCTCCGAGAGCACCGAGCGCAGCCGCTGCTCGATGTCGTCGAACTCGGCCGGCCCGATGGTCAGCGGCGGCGCGAGCTGGATGACCGGGTCCCCGCGGTCGTCGGCACGGCAGTACAGGCCGGCGTCGAAGAGCCCCTTGTCGATGTGGCCGCGCAGCAGCGACTCGGCCTCCGCGTCGGTGAAGGTCTCCCGGGTGGCCTTGTCCTTGACCAGCTCGATCCCGTAGAAGTACCCCTCACCGCGCACGTCGCCGACGATCGGCAGGTCGAGCAACTTCTCCAGGGTCCTGCGGAAGGCCGGTGCGTTCTCCTTGACGTGGTCGTTGAGACCCTCGCGCTCGAAGATGTCCAGGTTGGCCAGGCCGACCGCGGCGCTGACCGGGTGGCCGCCGAAGGTGTAGCCGTGCAGGAAGGTGTTGGTGCCCTTCTTGTACGGCTCGAAGAGCCGGTCGCTGGCGATCATCGCGCCGAGCGGGGAGTAGCCGGAGGTCATCCCCTTCGCGCAGGTGATGATGTCGGGAGTGAAGCCGAAATCAGTCGAGGCGAACATCGACCCGATGCGGCCGAAGGCGCAGATGACCTCGTCGGCGACGAGCAGCACGTCGTACTCGTCGCAGATCTCGCGCACCCGCTCGAAGTACCCGGGCGGCGGCGGGAAGCAGCCGCCGGCGTTCTGCACCGGCTCGAGGAAGACCGCGGCCACGGTGTCGGGGCCCTCGAACTCGATCGCCTCGGCGATGCGGTCGGCGGCCCAGCGGCCGAAGGCCTTGGGGTCGTCGCGCAGCTCCTCGGCGGCGCGGTAGATGTTGGTGTTGGGCACCTTGTGCGCACCGGGCACGAGCGGCTCGAAGTCGGCCTTCAGCGGCGGCAGGCCGGTGATCGACAGCGCGCCCTGTGGGGTGCCGTGGTAGGCGACGGCGCGGGAGATGACCTTGTGCTTGTGCGGCTTGCCGGTGAGCTTGAAGTACTGCTTGGCCAGCTTCCACGCGGACTCGACGGCCTCGCCGCCCCCGCTGGTGAAGAAGACGCGGTTGAGGTCGCCGGGGGCGCCGACGGCCAGTCGCTCGGCCAGCTCGATGGCGGTCGGGTGGGCGAAGGACCACAACGGGAAGAAGGCGAGCTGCTCGGCCTGCTTGGCGGCTGCCTCGGCCAGCTCCGCCCGGCCGTGACCGACCTGGACGACGAAGAGCCCGGAGAGCCCGTCGATGTACTCCTTGCCGGTGTCGTCCCAGATGGTGTGGCCCTCACCGCGCACGATGGTCGGGATGTGGGTGCCGTCCTCGAAGTCACCGTGGCGGGTGAAGTGCATCCACAGGTGGTCACGGGCCGCGTCCTGCATGCTCGTGCCGAGGGCGGTCGTGGTCGGGTCGCTCATCTGGTCCCCCAGTTGTAGTGCTGCTTGTTGAGTTTGAGGTACATGAAGGTCTCGGTGGAGCGCACGCCCGGCAGGCGGCGGATCCGCTCGTTGATCAGGTTCAGCAGGTGGTCGTCGTCCTCGCAGACGACCTCGGCCAGCAGGTCGAAGCTGCCGGCGGTGGTCACGACGTAGGAGACCTCGTCCATCGCGGCCAGGGCGTCGCCGACGGGGGAGAGGTCTCCCTCGACGGTCAGCCCGATCATCGCCTGCCGGGTGAAACCGACCTGGAGCGGGTCGGTCACGGCGACGATCTGCATGAAGCCCCCGTCCACGAGGCGCTGCACCCGCTGGCGCACCGCTGCTTCGGAGAGGTCGACGGCCCGGGCGATCTCCGCGTAGGCGCGTCGACCGTCCTGCTGGAGGTGCTCGATGATCTGCTTGCTCACCTCGTCGAGCTTCACGCGGCTGGCCATGAGGCCATCATCCTCTGCGGTACCGGTTGATTGCAAGCGTTGGTCCTGCGGGATCCGTAGGTGCACACCAGGGCGAAGGGGGAAACCCGTCGCATCCATGGGTGTCCGGGGTGGTGTGGGGCGGCGGTCGGGGATATGGTGCGAGTCACATCCGTGACACCGCCGTTCCGGCCCAGACCCACAAGGAGTGGACCCGTGACCGACAGCTCCCAGGACACGTCCCGCACGCTGCGCAACTTCGTCGGGGGTGACTACGTCGAGTCCCTCGCGGACGAGCACTTCGAGCTCGTCGACCCGTCGACGGGCCGGGTCGTGGGCTCGTCCCCGGCCAGCACCGCCAAAGACGTCGACCGCGCCTACTCCGCGGCCTCGACGGCATTCGGGGCCTGGGGGGCGACGACACCGGCAGAGCGGCAGATGGCTTTGCTGAAGTTCGCGGACGCCCTCGAGGCCCGGTCCGAGGAGCTGGCGCGCCTCGAGGCGAAGAACACCGGCAAGCCCATCGCGCTGACCCTCAGCGAGGACATGCCGATGATGCTCGACCACCTGCGGTTCTTCGCCGGTGCCGCCCGGGTGCTCGAGGGCAAGTCCGCCGGCGAGTACATGAAGGGGTTCGAGAGCTGGGTGCGTCGTGAGCCGATCGGCGTGGTCGGCCAGGTCACGCCGTGGAACTACCCGATGATGATGGCCATCTGGAAGATCGCCCCGGCCCTGGCCGCCGGCAACACGATCGTCCTCAAGCCGAGCGACACCACCCCGGAGGCGACCCTGCTGCTGGCCGAGATCGCCAGCGAGTTCCTGCCCGAGGGCACCTTCAACGTCGTCGCCGGAAACCGCGACACCGGGCGCCTGGTCGTCGAGCACTCGAGCCCCCAGCTGGTGGCGATCACCGGCTCCATCCGGGCCGGGATCGAGGTCGCCGCCTCGGCGGCGAAGGACCTCAAGCGGGCCCACCTCGAGCTCGGCGGCAAGGCGCCCGTCGTGGTCTTCGACGACGCCGACATCGAGGCGGCCGTCGCCGGCATCGGCGAGGCGGGCTACTTCAACGCCGGCCAGGACTGCACCTCGGCCACGCGGGTGCTGGCCGGGCCGGGCATCCACGACGACTTCGTGGCCGCCCTGTCCGAGTACGCCAGGAACGAGGCGAAGGTCGGCTTCCCGGACGACGAGGACGCCCTCCTGGGGCCGGTGAACAACTCCAACCAGCTGGCCACGGTCACCGGCTTCCTCGAGCGCCTCCCGGACCACGCGAACCTGGCCGTCGGTGGCACCCGCCTGGAGCAGATGGGCGAGGGGTTCTACCTCTCACCGGCGGTCGTCTCCGGACTGCGCCAGGACGACGAAGCGATCCAGAACGAGATCTTCGGCCCGGTCATCACGGTGCAGAAGTTCTCCGACGAGGACCAGGCAGCGGCCTGGGCCAACGGCGTCGACTACGGCCTCGCCTCCAGCGTGTGGACGAAGGACTTCGGTCGCGCGATGCGGATGAGCCGGCGTCTGGACTTCGGGTGCGTGTGGATCAACTGCCACATCCCGCTCGTCGCCGAGATGCCCCACGGCGGTTTCAAGAAGTCCGGTCACGGCAAGGATCTGTCGATGTACGGCTTCGAGGAGTACACGCGCATCAAGCACGTGATGGCCAACCTCGAGTCGTGATGACGGTGCGTGTGGTGGGCTGAGCCTCGTCCCAGGGTCAGGGGTGCGGGGCTCAGCCCTTGCCGGTCGTCTGCAGCTCCCGCACCCGGGCGTGGCGCACGTGCTCCCGCAGGGTGGAGGGGGCCCCGTGCCGGACCGACCACGGGGTGGCCGGGCCGGGGCCGCCCGGCATGACATGTGCGGTCACCGGTTGCAACGCAGGCAGGTCGCTGGCGCTCTGGGTCGTGGCGGGGAGCACGGCCCGCGCCGTGACCGGCGACAGGCGTGCTGGTGCCGACACGGTCGCAGCCCGGCTCGGGACGCCCACCGCGGGGACGGGAGCGGGCGCCGGGGCCGGCCGCGCTGCGACGGCAGTGCGCCCGGTCGGTGGCCGCCACCCGAGGATCGGGGCGCCGGCTGCGATCCGGCGATCGACGTCGACGATGATCCGCAGCATGAGGGCCCCGGCGAGCATCCCGCCGAGCAGGTCGGTGGGCCAGTGGAAGCCGAGGTAGAAGGCCACCACGATGGACTGGGCGGTGATCAGTCCGACGAGGACGTTCAGGCGATTGCCGATGCGCATGTCCGGACCGGCATAGGTGCGCAGCAGGTACGCGGCCGCTCCGTAGAAGAGGATCGCCTCGGCCGCGTGGCCGGAGGGGTAGGCGATGCCGTACCACCCGTGGGCGAAGACGCCTCCCTCCCAGAAGTGACCGGAGCCGGCCGCGGGGGAGGTGCGGCCGAGCAGGATCTTCATGCCACCGACGCCGACGTAGAAGGCGACCTCGGCCGCGACGACGACGGCCAGCGGGTGCCAGGTGCGGTACCTGCGCGCCAGAACGACTGCGATGACGAGCAGCACGGGCAGGCACACCGCCTGACCGGCGACCGCGTTGGGCACGGAGTCGAGGAAACCGAACCAGTTCGGGGTGTACCTCTTGGCCCAGTACCCCTGCAGGGCGACGTCCACGGGCCGCAGCAGTCCGGCTGCGAGAACGGTCAGGAGGACCAGCGCGCCGGCCAGAGCCGGAGCGCTCGTCCAGCGCAGCGTTCTCAAGGTCACCCTTCAGGTGTAGTCGATCTACCTGACAACTTCCTGTACAACACGGCCACGGTGAGAGAGTTCACCCACCGTTCACGTCGCTCAGCGCGGCTGGGCGAGCTCCTCACGGACGGCCTGCGCGAAGGCCTCGACGTCGGTCTCGGTGGTGTCCCAGGCGCACATCCAGCGCACCTGCCCGGTCGTCTCGTCCCAGAAGTAGAAGCGGAAGCGCTCCATCAGCCGCTCGCTGGCCAGCCGCGGGAGGATCGGGAAGACGGCGTTGGCCTCGACCTTCGTGACCAGGCGCACGCCGTCGATGTCGGCGACCGACTCGGACAGGCGGCGGGCCATCGCATTGGCGTGCTCGGCGTTGCGGCGCCACAGGTCGCCCTCGAAGAGGGCGAGCAGCTGGGCCGAGACGAAGCGCATCTTGCTGGCCAGCTGCATCGACTGCTTGCGCAGGTAGGTCAGGCCGGCGACCCGTTCGGGCGAGAGCACGACGACCGCCTCGGCGAGCATCGCGCCGCCCTTGGTGCCGCCGAGGGAGAGCAGGTCGACACCGACGTCGCTCGTCAGCTCGCGCAACCCGACCCCCTGCGCAGCGGCGGCGTTGGCCAGTCGCGACCCGTCGAGGTGCAGCAGCCAACCGCGCTCGTGCACGAGGTCGGCGATCGCGCGGATCTCCTCGGGGGAGTAGACCGTGCCGACCTCGGTGGAGTTGGTGATCGAGACGACACCGATCTGGGCGAAGTGCTCGTCACCCTCGCGGGCCGGGTAGGCCTCGATGAGCTGCGGCGTCAGCTTGCCGTCCGGCGTGTCGATGACGTTGACCTTCAGCCCACCGACCCGTTCCGGAGCGGCGGCCTCGTCGGCATGGATGTGCGCGCTGCTCGTCGTGAGGACCGAGGCCCAGCGCGGCGTCGCCGCCTGGAGGGCGAGGACGTTGGCGCCCGTGCCGTTGAAGACCGGGAAGACCTCGACCGGGCGAGCGAAGACGTCGGAGAGCACCTCGGTCAGGCGCGCGGTGTACACGTCCTCGCCGTAGGCGACCTGGTGGCCCCCGTTCGCCGCGACGATCGCCGCGAGCACCTCGGGGTGGACCCCGGCGTAGTTGTCGCTGGCAAAGCCGCGCACGGCCGGGTCGTGGAGCGGGGCGAAGGGGGTGGGCTGGGTCGTGGTCGTATCCGTCACGCCGACATCTTCACATCCGCGTCCGTCGACGCCGAGCCATCCGCGTCCGTCGACGCCGAGCCGGCCGGTGCGCACCCGACCCCGGTGATCCCGCGGGTGGACTCGATGACCGGGCCCACCTTCTTGCGCAACGCCTCGAAGAAGACGTTGAGCGGGAACTCGTCCGGCAGGACGGCGTCGTTGAGGCCCTTGCGGGGGCCGTCGAGCGGGAGGCCGTCCGCCCCCTTCGCCCACACCGAGCCCGGGTGGGGCGCGACGTAGCCGGAGATGAACTCGTGGGCCGCCATCCAGTGGCCGACCTTGGACCGGTCGATGCCGTCACGGTAGAGCTGCTCGATCTCGTCCGAGAGCGCGACCACCGTCTCCGGCACCCGGGCCCAGTCGAAGGTCAGCCGGTTGTCCGTCCAGCGCAGGGCGTCGTGCTTGTGCAGCCACGCGAAGAGCAGCTGACCGCCCAGGCCGTCGTAGTTGCGGTGGCGCTCGCCGGTGACCGGGAACCGGAAGCCGCGGTCGAAGACGATCGCCAGCTGCACGACGCGGGCGAAGGGGTGGCCCTCCCGCGCGAGGTCGACGCACTGGCGGAAGGTGTTCAGGTCGCAGCGCAGCTCCTCCAGCGCGTACATCCAGTACGGCATCCGCTGCTTGATCATGAAGGGGTCGAAGGGCAGGTCGCCGTGGCTGTGGGTGCGGTCGTGCATGAGGTCCCACATGGCGAACGCCGACTGGGCCATCTCCTGCGAGGCGACGAGCCGCTCACCCTCCGGCGGGAGCTCGAGCGAGAGCGTCTCGGCGGTCGCCGCGGTGACCCGGCGGAAGCGCGCGGCCTCCCGGTCGGAGAAGATCGCCCCCCAGTGGAAGGTCGGCACCTCTCGCACGGAGACCGTCTCGGGGAAGAGCACCGCGGAGTTGGTGTCGTATCCCGGGGTGTGGTCGAGGAACTGCACCGACAGGAACATCTGGTTGTCGAAGCGGGCCTCGACGTCGGCGAGCCAGTCCGGCCAGAAGGTGCTCAGCAGCACGGCCTCGAAGACCCGGTCCGGGTTGCCGTTCTGCGTGTACATCGGGAAGAGGACGAGGTGCTCGGCGCCGTCGACGCGGTGCTGCTCGGGGCGGAAGACCTGCAGGCTGTCGAGGAAGTCCGGCACGCCGAAACCGTCGTCGACCCAGCGCTGCAGGTCGCCCGGCAGAGCGGCGAGGTACTCGGCGTCGTGCGGGAAGTGCGGTGCGAGCTCCCCGACCCGGGAGATCATCTGCGCCACGAGCGCGGCGGCGCGCTCGCGGTCGGCCTCCGGCCGCAGCGAGCCGTCGGGCGCCTGCAGCGGGCGCAGCTCCTCGACGGCCGCCTTGAGCGCCAGCCAGACCGGGGAGGTGGCGACCGGGTGGTCCCCGGTGGCATCCGCCACGGCGGGCACGGTCGAGTTGCCGGCCCACGTGATCAGGTTGACCCAGAACTCCTCGTGGTCGAGCTCGCCGATCGAGTCGTCCCCGACGAGGTCGGAGTCGGCGAGGACGACGACGCGTCCGCGGCCGTGCTCGAGGGTCACCGCGAGCGGCTCACCGGCCGGGTGCGCGGTCGGCGAGGTACGGGCCAGGACGTGGGCGCCGGCCGCGCCGGAGACGTCGAGGGTCCCCGCGCGGTAGAAGCACAGGTCGCCGATCCCCGCGAGGACCCCTTGGCCGGGGGTCTGGGCGATGTCGGGTCGTACCCAGGTGGCGTTGCCGTGCTGGCGCCGGCCGCCGTCGGGGGACTCGTGCACGAGTGTGGAGGTGACCCGCACACCGAAGGGGGCGAGCAGCTCGGCCAGGTTGTTGCCGTGGGTGTCCTGGTCGCACTCGGCGAGGACGACCAGACCGCCCCCCGTCGCCACGTGGTCGACGACGGCGTCGATCTCGGCCGGGGCGAGGACCGGGGGCAGGTCCCCGGCCACGCGCTCGCTCGCCGCTGCGGCGAGGTGCGGGATGACGAGGACGTCGACGTCCTCGAGGGCATCGGGGGTCAGCTCGCCGTCGGTGTGGGAGTCGACCCGGGTGCCGCGCTCGCGCAGCAGGGCGGCGGAGCGGGCGAGGCTGGCGTCGCCCGGGTTGGCCGGGTTCATCTCCGCGGCGCGGTCGGCATCGAGCGACCATGCGCTGGAGTGCACCTGGTCGACGAGGACACGGGCGAAGGGGGTCATGACAGCCTCCGGGGTCGATACGGGAAGTTCATCCGACAAAGGATCTCAAAGCCGCATGAATTACGCCAGTTTGCGGCTTTGGGAGGTGAATGTCCTCCCCTGCGCGGGTGTCTGGTCCGCGCTGGCCCGGGGCGTGGATAGGCTGCTCGCATGCCTGCCGTGACACAGAAGTCCGCCCTCGAGTACGCCCCGACGACGCTGCACATCGGCGGAGCCTGGCGAGACGCGGGCCGGGGGGAGACCTTCGCCGTGCACGACCCGGCGACGGGACGGACGCTGGCCGAGGTGGCCGACGCCACCGTCGCCGACGGCCGCGCGGCGCTGGATGCCGCGGTTGCCGCGCAGGCGGACTGGGCAGCGACCGACCCGCGCGAGCGCTCCGAGATCCTGCGGCGTGCCTTCGAGCTGCTCATCGAGCGGGCCGACACCTTCGCCATGCTCATGACCCTGGAGATGGGCAAGACGCTGTCCGGCTCGCACGGCGAGGTGACGTACGGGGCGGAGTTCTTCCGGTGGTTCGCCGAGGAGGCGGTGCGCATCCACGGCCGCTATGCCGTGGCCCCGTCCGGGGGAACCCGACTGATGACGATGCAGCAGCCGGTCGGCCCGGTCTACGCGATCACCCCGTGGAACTTCCCGCTGGCGATGGGCACCCGCAAGATCGGGCCCGCGATCGCGGCCGGGTGCACCACGGTGATCAAGCCCGCCGCCGAGACGCCGCTGACGACGCTGGCCCTGGCCAGGGTGCTCGAGGAGGCCGGGCTGCCGGACGGTGTCCTCAACGTCATCACGACGAGCCGCTCCGGCGAGGTCAGCGAGCCGATCATCCGTGACCCCCGGCTGCGCAAGCTGACCTTCACCGGCTCCACGCCCGTGGGCAGGAAGCTCCTCGAGCAGTCGTCCGAGCAGCTGCTGCGCACGTCGATGGAGCTCGGGGGCAATGCCCCCTTCCTCGTCTTCGAGGATGCCGACCTGGACCGCGCCGTGGACGGCGCGATGGCGGCCAAGATGCGCAACATCGGCGAGGCCTGCACCGCGGCCAACCGCTTCCTCGTCCATGAGTCGGTGGCGCAGGAGTTCGCCTCCCGGTTGGCGGAGCGGATGGGTGCGCTGACGGTCGGCAAGGGGACGGCGAAGGGGGTCGACGTCGGCCCCCTCATCACCGAGACGGCCCGCGCCAAGGTCGTCGACCTCGTCGCGGACGCCGTCGACGGCGGCGCGAGCGTCCTCACCGGCGGTGACGTGCCGAGCGGCAAGGGCTGGTTCTACCCGCCGACGGTCCTGACCGACGTGCCGACGGACGCCCGGCTGCTCACCGAGGAGATCTTCGGTCCGGTCGCACCGATCACCACCTTCGCCACCGATGAGGAGGCCGTCCGGCTGTCCAACTCCACCGAGTACGGACTCGTCGCCTACCTGTACACCGAGCGCACGAGCCGCGTCATCCACGTCGTGGAGGCGCTCGAGTTCGGCATGGTCGGCGTCAACCAGGGCGTGGTGTCCAACCCGGCGGCCCCGTTCGGTGGGGTCAAGCACTCCGGCTTCGGCCGTGAGGGCGGCTTCGAGGGGATCGAGGAGTACCTCGAGACGAAGTACGTCGGACTGGCGCTCTGACATGAGCAGACGGTGGCGTCGGCGGATTCGGCTGGTCGGTGCCGTGCTCGTGGTGCTCGCGGCGGTCTGGATCGTCGTCTCGGGCGGGGACCCCCGCGAGATGAAGATTCCCGGCTCGCCCGGTGACCGGCCGAGCACCTCGGCGCCCCGGGACGCCTCGACGCCGGACTCGGGGCTGGCGACCATCCCCGAGTCGCAGCTGCCACCGGAGGGCCGCGAGACCCTGGGGCTGATCCACGACGGTGGCCCCTTCCCCTACGACCGGGACGGCATCACCTTCGGCAACCGGGAGGACAACCTGCCGCAGCAGCCGAGCGGGTACTACAGCGAGTACACGGTGCCGACCCCGGGGCTGGACCACCGTGGCGCCAGGCGCATCGTCTGTGGGCAGGCCATGGACTGCTTCTACACCCAGGACCACTACGCGAGCTTCGCGCAGATCGAGGAGGGCCAGTGATCCACATCGAGGCCGCCGGGGTGGACGGGCTGCTCGCCCGGGCCGCTGCCGGCACCGACCACGTCCACGTCGTCGACGGTGGCACCGACCGCAGCGAGATCTATGACTGTTTCGTCGAGGCGCTCGCCCTGCCGGACCACTTCGGCCACAACCTCGACGCGCTCATGGACTCCCTCCGTGACGTCGCCGACCGGCACGAGGCGCCGTGGACTCTCGTGTGGCGGCCCGGACGCCCGGTCCCCGGACCCGAGGGGGCGGCCTCGGGTACCGACGAGGGGGTCCTCGGTGTGCTCGCCGCGCTGGAACGCGAGTACGCCCACCTCAGCGTCGTCGTCGCCGACCGCTGAGGCGCGTCGTCAGGTCAGCTTGGACAGGCCGGCCGCGAGGGCGAAACCGACGACGGTCGCCAGGCCGGCGAGGGGGCCGGTCTTGTGCTGGGCCTCCGGCACCATCTCGTCGACGAGCATCACCAGCAGGGCGCCCGCGGCGAAGCCGCTGATCGCGCCGGCCACCGATCCGGCGGTCAGGTCGACCAAGGCGAAGCCCCCCAGCGTGGCCAGGGCGCAGACGGTCGCCACCCCGGTCCACAGCAGCAGGACCGAGCGACGGGTGGAGCCGTCCCGACGCATGTCGGCCGCGGACCCGATCGCCTCGGGCAGGTTCGAGATCCACACGGCGACGAGCAGCGCCACGCTCACCCCGCCGCCGGAAGCCAGACCGATCCCGAGGACCGCCTGCTCCGGGATGCCGTCGAGGAAGGCCCCGAAGGCCAGGGCCGGGCCACCCCCTTCGTCCTCGTCGTGCGGGCCGGAGCGGCCACGGTGTCGGCGGGCGCCCAGCCGCTGGACCCCGGCGTTGCCGGCGGTGAAGGCGATCGCCCCGAGTGCGATGCCGATCGCCACGGGGACCGGGCCACCGCTGGCCAGGCCCTCCTCGGCCAGCTCGAAGGCGACCGAGGAGATCAGTGCGCCGGCCCCGAAGGCGAGCACCACCCCGATCAGTCGCTGCGGCCACGCGCGGATCACGCCCAGCACGGCGCCGACGAGAAGGGAGGACGCGGCGAGAGTGCCCCAGAGCAGTGCCTGACCCATCCCGGACTCCCGTCGACGTCGATCCGTTGCCCACTCCTTGCCATGATGGCCCCGTGACGACTTCCACCGACACCCGGATCACCCTCTCGCGCATCATGACCAATGCCGAGGCCAACCTGCTGGGCACGGTCCACGGCGGCAACATCATGAAGATGGTCGACGACACGGCCGGCGTCGCGGCGAACCGCTTCGCGCAGGGCCCGGCGGTGACCGCCGCGATGGACGAGATGGCCTTCCACAACCCCGTGCGGGTCGGCGACGTCCTGCACGTCAGCGCCCAGGTCAACTGGGCCGGCCGCACCTCGATGGAGGTCGGCGTGCGCGCCGAGGTCGACCGCTGGGACGCGGTGACCGAGCCCGTCCACGTCGCGAGCGCCTACCTCGTCTTCGTGGCCGTCGACGACGAAGGGAGCGTGCGCGAGATCGCCGAGCTGGTCACCTCGACCGCGGAGGAGGGACGCCGCTTCCGTGAGGCACAGATCCGGCGGGAGAGCCGACTGTCCCGCCGGGAGGCGATCCGCTCCAGCCGCGAGGACGCGAAGGGGGCGAGCGCGTGAGCGGCAGCGACCGCACCCGGGTCACCCTGCTGGGCTCGACCGGATCGATCGGCACCCAAGGGCTGCAGGTCGTCTCCGCCCACCCCGACCGGTTCGAGGTCACCGCGATCGCCGGTGGGTCCAACCACCGTCTGCTGGCCCAGCAGGCGGTGCGCTACACCCCGTCGCTCGTCGCCGCTGCGACCGGCACGGCCGAGGACCTGACCGAGGCGATCGGGGCCGCCGTCCGCGAGGCCGGGGTCAGCGGCTACGCGCCCGAGGTCATCGTCGGACCGGACGCGGCGACCCAGGTCGCCGGAGCGCCGACGGACGTCGTCCTCAACGGCATCACCGGTGCCATCGGCCTGCGGCCGACGTTGGCGGCGCTGCGCAGCGGCGTGCGTCTGGCCCTGGCCAACAAGGAGTCGCTGATCATCGGCGGCCCGATCGTGGCGGAGGCGGCCACCCCCGGCCAGATCGTGCCCGTCGACTCCGAGCACTCGGCGATCGCCCAGGCGCTGCGCTCGGGGGCCCGCGCCGAGGTGCGCAAGCTGATCGTCACCGCCAGCGGCGGCCCCTTCCGGGGGATGTCCCGTGCCGAGCTGCGCGAGGTGACGCCCGAGGCGGCGCTGCAGCACCCGAACTTCGCGATGGGGCGGGTCATCACGACCAACAGCGCGACGCTGGTCAACAAGGGCCTGGAGCTGATCGAGGCGCACCTGCTCTTCGACGTGCCGATGGCCCGCATCGAGGCGGTCGTGCACCCGCAGCAGATCATCCACTCGATGGTCGAGTTCCACGACGGCGCCGTCGTCGCCCAGCTCGGGCTGCCGACGATGCTCGCGCCGATCGCCCTGGGGTTGTCCTGGCCCGACCGGCTCACCGACGTGGAGGCCCCCGTCGACTGGACCCGGGCCGCCGACTGGCGCTTCGAGCCCCTCGACGCCGAGGCCTTCCCCGCCGTGCGGCTGGCCCAGCAGGTCGGCGAGGTCGGCGGCACCCACCCGGCCGTCTACAACGCGGCCAACGAGGTCGGGGTCGACGCGTTCCACGAGGGTGCCTGCGGCTTCCTCGACATCGTCGACACCATCAGTGAGGTCGTCTCCCGACACGAGGCCGGCGACTTCGACGCGCACACGGTCGAGGGCGTCCTGGCTGCGGACGAGTGGGCCCGATCCGAGGCCGCCGCGATCCTCGGGGCCTGACCGGTCCCACGCGCCCCGGATGCCCCGGCCCGTGCGGGTTCTGGGGCCGACGAACGTGGACGTGCGTGAGAGAATGGGGGCATGCTCTATGTCCTCGGGGTCGTCCTCGCCTTCGTCGGGATCGCACTGTCGATCGCGCTCCACGAGGTCGGCCACCTCGTGCCGGCCAAGAAGTTCGGCGTGCGGGTGCCCCAGTACATGGTCGGCTTCGGCCCGACGATGTGGTCACGCACCCGCGGGGAGACCGAGTACGGCGTCAAGGCCGTCCCCCTGGGTGGCTACATCCGGATGATCGGCATGTTCCCGCCGGCCAAGGGCCAGGACCCGACGATGACCCGGGCCTCGAGCACGGGACGCTTCGGCCAGTTGGCCGACGAGGCCCGCCAGCAGAGCCTGGAGGAGATCCGTCCCGGCGACGACGGCCGGATGTTCTACCAGTTACCCGTGTGGAAGCGGATCGTCATCATGATGGGTGGCCCCACGGTCAACCTCCTGATCGCGCTCGTCCTCCTCACCGGGATCTTCACCCTGCACGGGGTGGCCGTCACGACGCCGACGATCTCCTCGGTGAGCAAGTGCGTGGACATCTCCCAGGCGGGCCAGCAGGCACGCTCCGAGTGCACCCCGGACATGCCGCTCGCGCCGGCCAACGAGGCCGGGCTGAAGCCGGGCGACACGATCACCTCGATCAACGGCACCTCCGTGACGACGTGGGACGACGTGCGCCTGGCCATCCGGGACAACCTCGGCGCGCCGTTGACCATGACCGTGACGCGGGACGGCGATCCGGTCACCCTCGAGGCCGACCCGATCGTCCTCGACCTGCCCGTCTACGACGACAACGGCAACCTCCAGCACGACGGCAGCGGCGAGGTGGTCACCGAACGGGCCGGCTTCCTCGGCGCCAGCGGTAGCCGGGAGATGCAGGAACAGCCGATCACGGCCGTGCCCGGCCTCTTCTGGGACCAGGTGGAACAGACCTACGGGTTGCTGGTGAAGATCCCGCAGAAGCTCGTCGGGGTCGCCGATGCGGCCTTCGGCAGCGCCGAGCGCGACCCCAACGGCCCGATGTCGGTCGTCGGCGTGGGCCGGATCGCCGGCGAGGTCGCCAGTTCCGACGCCTTCGGGGACACCCTGGACAAGGCCGTTCTCCTGATCTCCCTGCTCGCCTCGCTCAACCTCGTGCTCTTCGCCTTCAACACCATCCCGCTGCTGCCGCTGGACGGCGGACACGTGGCGGGGGCGCTGTGGGAGGCGCTGAAGAAGGGATGGGCCCGCGCGCGCGGCCGCCCCGACCCCGGGCCCGTCGACGTCGCCAAGGCCCTGCCGCTGGCCTACGGCGTCGCGCTCGCCTTCATCGCCATGACCGTGCTGCTGGTCTACGCGGACTTCGTCAAGCCCATCCGGCTCACGTGAGGGGTCCTCGTCACGGGTGACGCCGACGGGGTGGGGCGACGCCTCTCACGAGTGGCACCCAGCAGCAGTTCAGGCGACGGGACGCATAATGGGGGTATGAGTGTCTCCCTCGGAATGCCGAAGGCCCCCGCGCCCGTGCTCGCACCGCGCCGTCCGACCCGCCAGATCCAGGTGGGTTCCGTGGGGGTCGGCAGCGACAGCCCGATCTCGGTGCAGTCGATGACGACGACGGTCACCTCGGACATCAACGCCACCCTGCAGCAGATCGCCGAGCTGACGGCAGCCGGCTGCGACATCGTGCGGGTGGCCTGCCCGACGCAGGACGACGCCGACGCGCTGCCGGCGATCGCGGCCAAGTCGCAGATCCCGGTCATCGCCGACATCCACTTCCAGCCGAAGTACGTCTACGCGGCCATCGAGGCCGGGTGCGCCGCGGTGCGCGTCAACCCGGGCAACATCCGCAAGTTCGACGACCAGGTCAAGCAGATCGCCCAGGCCGCGAAGGACCACGGCACCTCGATCCGCATCGGCGTCAACGCCGGCAGCCTCGACAAGCGCCTGCTCGAGAAGTACGGCAAGGCCACCCCGGAGGCGCTCGTCGAGTCGGCCGTGTGGGAGGCGAGCCTGTTCGAGGAGCACGACTTCCACGACTTCAAGATCTCGGTCAAGCACAACGACCCGGTGATCATGGTGCGCGCCTACGAGCTGCTCGCCGAGGCCGGTGACTGGCCGCTCCACCTCGGCGTCACCGAGGCGGGTCCGGCCTTCCAGGGCACGATCAAGTCCGCCACGGCCTTCGGCGCGCTGCTCTCGCGCGGTATCGGCGACACGATCCGGGTCTCCCTCTCGGCGCCCCCCGTCGAGGAGATCAAGGTCGGCACCCAGATCCTGCAGAGCCTGGGCCTGCGTCCGCGCAAGCTCGAGATCGTCTCGTGCCCCAGCTGTGGTCGCGCACAGGTCGACGTCTACGAGTTGGCCGACAAGGTCACCGCCGGCCTCGAGGGCATGACCGTCCCGCTGCGCGTTGCCGTGATGGGCTGCGTCGTCAACGGCCCGGGCGAGGCCCGCGAGGCCGACCTCGGTGTCGCCTCCGGCAACGGCAAGGGGCAGATCTTCGTCAGGGGCGAGGTGATCAAGACCGTCCCGGAGGCACAGATCGTCGAGACCCTCATCGAGGAGGCCACGCGGATCGCCGAGGAGATGGGCGAGGACGGCGACGTCGAGGAGGCCGGCGCCACCGTCACGGTTGGCTGAGGGAAGCAACCCCCTTCGCCACCGACGTACAGGTGCGCTCACTAGGGTGGGGGAGTGCTGCGCACCCGCCAACCGATCCGGCTCCTGGGCGTCGACGACGTCGACGACGCCTTGGACCTGTGTGCGCGTGATCCCGCGGCGAATGTCTTCGTCGCCAGTCGGATCCTCGACGGCGGGCTCGGCCCCGGATCCACCGCAGCACACGGCTACTTCGTCGACGGGCGACTCGAGGCCTTCGTCTGGTCCTATGCCAACGTCGTCCCGGTCGGCACCGGCCCCGAGAGCTGGGGCCCCCTGGCGGGACAGGTCAGGCGCCTGCGGCGACGCAGCGCCTCCTTCCTCGGACCCCGCGAGGAGGTCCTCGGCCTGTGGCAGGAGGCCGGGTCGGTCTTCCCCCGCCCGCGGGCGATGCGCACCGAGCAGCCGCTGATGGCCACCCGAACCCCACCGTCCCGGCTCGGCTTCGCGGTCGACGCACGGGTGCGTCCCGCCCACCTCGACGAGGTCGACCTCGTCCTGCCGGCCGCCGAGCACATGTTCACCCACGAGATCGGCTACCGCCCCTACACCGGCAGCCCCGCGTTCTACCGTGACTCGATCTGGCGCCTCATCCGTCAGGGACGCACGTACGTCGTCGTCGAGCGCGGGCGGGTGATCTTCAAGGCCGACATCGGCTCGGTCGCCCTCGACACCTGCCAGATCCAGGGTGTCTGGCTGTCCCCGGAGCTGCGTGGACAAGGTCTGGCCGCGGGCTTCATGGCCTCGGTGGTGGAGCAGACGATGGCCGACCACGCCCCCTTCGTCACGCTGTACGTCAACGACTACAACGTCTCCGCCCTGGCGACCTACGAGCGTGTCGGCATGCGTCGGACGGGCACCTTCGCGACCATCCTCCTGTGATCAGAGGGTGAAGACGACCTTGCCCACGAGGTCGCCGGACTCCATCGCCGCGAAGCCATCACGTGCCCGGTCCAAGGGCAGGGTGCGGTCGATGAGCGGGCGGGTGCCCGTCGACTCGAGCAGCCGCACGAGGTCACCGAGCTCGCTCCGGGTGCCCATCGTCGAGCCGATCACGCTCAACTGCAGGAAGAAGATCCGGGTCAGCTGCGCGTCATCGGGCCGGGCACCGGAGGTGTGGCCCGCGATGACGATCCGACCACCCGGGCGCAGGGCGCGGATGGAGTGGTCCCAGGTGGCTCGGCCGACCGTCTCCATCACCGCGTCGACCTTCTCCGGCAGCCGCTCGCCCACGTCGAAGACGGCGTGGGCGCCCAGCTCGAGGGCCCGGGCCCTCTTCTCCTCGCTGCGCGAGGTGGCCAGCACGCGCACTCCGGCAGCGCGGGCCAGGGTGATCAGCGCCGTGGCCACGCCTCCGCCGGCGCCCTGGACGAGCACCGACTCACCGGGACGGACGCCGCCGCGCACGAAGAGCATCCGGTAGGCGGTCAACCAGGCCGTGGGCAGGCACGCAGCCTCCTCCATCGACAGCCCCGCCGGCTTGGCCACGACATTGCCCGCGGGCACGACGACGGTGTCCGCGAAGGTGCCCTGGTGCCGCTCGGAGAGCAGCGAGCGCTTGGGGTCGGTGGTCTCGTCGCCGGAGAAGCCGGGGGAGGGGATCACCGAGTGGACGACGACCTCGTTGCCGTCCTCGTCCAGGCCCGCGGCGTCGCAGCCGAGGATCATCGGCAGCTTGTCCTCGCCGAGCCCGACGCCCTTGAGCGACCACAGGTCGTGGTGGTTGAGCGCGGTGGCCCTCACGGCGACCCGCACCCAGCCCTCGGGTGCCTGCGGGTCGGGACGCTCACCGACCACGAGTCCGGCCAGCGGGTCATCGGGGTTGATGCTCTCGGCGTACACGGCGCGCATCGGTGCGTCCTCTCGATCGGGGTCTGTCTGCCGCCACTCTGCCAGCGCCGGTGCCGCAGATCCACGTGAGTGCACCGGCGTGGGGTCGCCCAGCGACGACGGGCTCCCGGGTGAGCGGCTAGCGTGAGTCGGGCTACGCCGAACAGAAGGAGCGAGCATGCCCACCATCGCGGACAACGTCATCGCCACACTGCGGGCCAACGGGGTGACCCGGGCCTACGGGATCCCCGGGGACTCCCTCAACGGCTTCACCGAGGCCATGCGGCGGGACGGGTCGATCGCGTGGAAGCTCGTGCGCCACGAGGAGGCTGCGGCCTTCGCCGCCGCTGCGGATGCCGAGCTGACCGGTGAGATGGCCGTGGTGCTCGGCAGCTGTGGTCCGGGCAACCTGCACCTGATCAACGGGCTCTTCGATGCCCAGCGCAACCGGGTGCCGGTGCTGGCCATCGCCGCCCAGATCCCCAGCGCCGAGATCGGCAGCGGCTATTTCCAGGAGACCCACCCGCAGAACCTCTTCCAGGAGTGCAGCGTCTACTGCGAGATGGTCTCCGACCCGTCGCAGATGCCGCGGATGCTGCAGACCGCGATGCGGGCGGCGATCCAGCAGCGCGGCGTCGCGGTGCTCGTCGTGCCCGGCGACGTCGCCCAGGCCGAGGCGCAGAAGACGATGGTCACCACCATCGAACGGGCCCGGGCCCGGGTCGTTCCCGCAGCCGACCAGCTGCAGCGGGCGAGCGAGCTGCTCAATGCCTCGAAGCGCACGACCCTGCTCGTGGGCGTCGGTGCCGAGGGCGCGAAGCAGGAGGTGCTGGAGCTGGCCGAGACCCTCGGCGCCCCGGTCGTGCACTCGCTGCGCGGCAAGCAGCACGTCGAGGGCGACAACCCCTACGACGTCGGCCTGACCGGCCTCCTCGGGTTCGCGTCGGGCTACCGGGCGATGGAGAAGGCCGACACCATCCTCATGCTCGGGACGGACTTCCCCTACCGGCAGTTCTACCCGCAGGACGCGCGCCTCATCCAGGTCGACCTGCGTGGTGAGCAGCTCGGGCGCCGGGCCCCGCTCGATCTCGGGCTCGTCGGTGACGTGCGCGAGACCCTGCGCGAGCTGCTGCCGACGCTGCGACGCAACGAGGACCGTCGTCACCTGAACGACTCGTGCGACCACTACAAGCGCACCCGTGAGGACCTGGACGACCTGGCCGTCCCGTCGAGGAGGGGACGGCCGATCCACCCCCAGTACGTCGCCAAGCTCATCAACGACCTCGCGGACGAGGACGCGGTCTTCATCCCCGACGTCGGGTCGCCGGTGGTGTACGCCGCGCGCTACCTCCAGTGCCGGGGTGACCGCAGGGTCATCGGTTCCTTCGTCCACGGGTCGATGGCGAACTCGGTGCCGCACGCCATCGGCGCCCAGGTGGCCCACCCCGACCGACAGGTGATCACCCTCAGCGGTGATGGTGGCCTGGCGATGCTCATGGGCGAGATGCTGACCGTCGGCCAGTACGACCTGCCGATCAAGATCGTCGTCCTGAACAACTCCTCGCTCAACTTCGTCGAGCTGGAGATGAAGGCCGCCGGGCTGCCGGACTTCGGTACCCACCTGGACAACCCCGACTTCTCCAAGGTCGCGGAGTCGGTCGGGATGCGGGGGATCCGGGTCACGGAGTCGACGGAGCTCGAGGGTGCACTGCGCGAAGCCTTCGCCCACGACGGGCCGGCCCTCGTCGACGTGGTCACCGACCGGCAGGAGCTGACCATCCCGCCCGCGATCTCCGCCGAGCAGATCAAGGGCTTCACGCTGTACGCACTGCGTACGGTGATGTCCGGACGCGGTGACGAGCTGCTCGACCTCTCCCGCTCCAACCTGCGCCAGATCTTCTAGAAGGAGCGCCATGACCCGACCCGATCCGCCCACCGCTGCGCTGGCGGGGATCTTCGCCGTGTCCGGTGTGATCCACCTCGTCCGACCGCAGGTCTTCGAGCCGATCGTGCCGGCACCCCTGCGCGACCACGACCGAGCTCTCGTGCACGTGTCCGGGGTCGCCGAGCTCGCCTGCGCGGCAGGACTGCTCATCCCGGCGACCCGTCCCGTGGCGGGGCTCACCAGCGCGGCGCTGCTTGTCGCGGTCCTCCCGGCGAACGTGCAGATGAGCATCGACCACGGCCGTCGGGCCCGACGCAGGCGGACCCCGCAGGCCTGGGCCGTCTTCGCCGGGACACTCGCCCGACTGCCGCTGCAGCGGCCGCTCGTGCGCATCGCGCTGCGCGCGGCCGGGAAGGAATGAGTGCATGAGTACCGAGGACACGACCCTCGACCTGCCCCCGGAGGTCGTCGCCGCGGTCCGCGGCGCCCGCCGGGTCCTGGTCCTGACCGGCGCCGGCATGAGCGCCGAGTCCGGTGTGCCGACCTTCCGTGACGCGCAGACCGGGTTGTGGGAGGAGTTCGATCCCTCGCAGCTGGCCACCGCCGAGGCCTGGCAGGAGGACCCCCGCTTCGTGTGGGCCTGGTACGCGTGGCGGATGCATCTGGTCCGCGAGGTCGAGCCCAATGCCGGCCACCGCGCGATCGCCGACCTCAGCCGACTGCGGGAGGTGACGATCTCCACGCAGAACGTCGACGATCTGCACGAACGTGCCGGATCGAGCGTCGCCGCCCACGTCCACGGCTCCCTCTTCGCGTTGCGGTGCGCCGACTGCGACACCCCCTACGAGCGGGCGGTCGACCTGCCCGTCGAGCCGCAGGAGCGCCTCGCCCCGCCGCAGTGCCCCCAGTGCGGGGCGCACGTGCGCCCCGGCGTCGTGTGGTTCGGCGAGATGCTCCCCGAAGCGGATGTCGCCGCGACCGAGGCCGCGATCGACGTGCTGGAGCCCGGTGACGTCGCGCTGGTCATCGGCACGTCCGGGCTCGTCTTCCCTGCCGCCGGCTACCCGGCGATGGCCCGCGCCGAGGGAGCCACCGTCATCGAGGTCAACCCGACCGAGACCGAGGTCTCGGACATGTGCCACCACGTCGTGCGTGGCACCGCGGCTCAGGTGCTGCCTGCCCTCGTCGCCACCGTGGCTCACTGACCTCGCCGGCGCAGGGTCAGGGGCACCTTCGCGTCCAACCGACCGCGCGGAGCGGACCGCGGCGCGGCTGGTCACCCGACGGCCGTTGAGGCGGGCGGGGCGCTCGTCGGCTGACCGGCGGATATCCTTGCCGGGTACCGCCCCCTTCGTCCCCGCCAGGAGTCCTTTCCGTGGTCACGCGCATGTCGTCCCTCTTCCTCCGCACCCTCCGGGAGGACCCGGCCGACGCGGAGCTGCCGGGGCACAAGCTGCTCGTGCGCGCGGGGTACGTGCGCCGCGCCGCGCCGGGGATCTACACGTGGCTGCCGCTGGGGCTGCGGGTCCTGCGCAAGGTCGAGACGATCGTGCGCGAGGAGATGGAGGCGATCGGTGGTCAGGAGCTGGTCTTCCCCGCGCTGCTGCCCAAGGAGCCCTACGAGGCGACCAACCGCTGGACCGAGTACGGCGACACCCTCTTCCGCATCGTCGACCGCAAGGACGCCCAGATGCTGCTCGGTCCGACCCACGAGGAGATGTTCTGTCTCGCGGTCAAGGACATGTACACCTCGTACAAGGACCTGCCGCTGACGCTCTTCCAGATGCAGAACAAGTACCGCGACGAGGCCCGCCCGCGCGCCGGCGTGCTGCGTGGCCGCGAGTTCATCATGAAGGACTCCTACTCCTTCGACATCGACCAGGCCGGCCTGCAGAAGGCCTACGACGCGCACCGCGACGCCTACATCAAGATCTTCGACCGCTTCGGCTTCGAGTACGTCATCGTCCACGCCGACTCGGGTGCGATGGGGGGCAGCGCCAGCGAGGAGTTCCTCGCCGTGAGCCCCAACGGCGAGGACACCTTCGTCCGCGACGACTCCGGCTACGCCGCCAACGTCGAGGCCGTCGAGGTGCCCGTCGCGGCGCCGGTCGAGGTGACGGCCGGACCCGCGCACGTCGCGGACACCCCCGACACCCCGACGATCGACACCCTCGTCGCCACGCTCAACGCCGACCACCCGCGTGCCGACGGCCGCCCGTGGACCGGCGCGGACACGCTGAAGAACGTGCTCGTCATGCTCGTCCACCCCGCCGACGAGGAGCACGAGGAGCCCTGGCGCGAGCCCCTGGCCATCGGCGTCCCCGGTGACCGGGAGGTGGACGCCAAGCGCCTCGAGGTGCAGGTGGCGCCCGCGGAGGTCGAGGAGTTCGGTGCGGCCGACTTCGCCGCGCACCCCGAGCTGGCGAAGGGGTACATCGGCCCCGGCGTGCTCGGGACGAAGCACAAGGCCGGCGGCAGCAGTGCCATCAGATACCTCCTCGACCCGAGCATCGCCGAGGGCAGCGCGTGGGTCACCGGCGCCGACGAGCACGGCAAGCACGTCATCGACCTCGTCCACGGGCGCGACTTCACCGCCGACGGGCGCATCCAGGCCGCCGAGATCCGCGAGGGCGACCCCAGCCCCAGCGGCACCGGCACGCTCACCCTCGCCCGGGGGATCGAGATGGGCCACATCTTCCAGCTCGGGACCAAGTACGCCGAGGCGCTCGGGCTGAGGGTGCTCGACGAGAACGGCACGCTCGTCACCGTGACCATGGGTTCCTACGGGGTCGGCGTCACCCGTGCCGTCGGTGTCATCGCCGAGGACAACCACGACGAGGCCGGCCTGGTGTGGCCGCGGCAGGTCGCCCCCTTCGACGTGCACGTCGTCGTCGCCGGCAAGGGCGACGAGCTGCTCACCGCTGCCGGTGATCTCGCCGCCCAGCTGGAGGCGAAGGGGGTTGAGGTCATCCTCGACGACCGCGCCGGCAAGGTCAGCCCGGGAGTGAAGTTCAAGGACGCCGAGCTCATCGGCGTCCCGACGATCCTCGTCGTCGGCAAGGGGCTGGCCGACGGGGTCGTCGAGATCAAGGACCGCCGCACCGGTGAGCGCCGTGAGGTCCCGGTCGGTGAGGCGGTCGACGCCGTCCGCGCCGAGATCGGGGCCAGACCATGAGCATCGGCGGGGTGCGCCACCCGCTGACCGCCCACGAGCGCCCGGAGGCCGGGCCCGTGCACGCGGTGATCTTCGACTGGGGCGGCACCCTCACCCCCTGGCACACGATCGACCTGGGTCAGCAGTGGCGCGTCTTCGCCCGCGAGGTGCACGGGATCCCGATCGACTCCGACGAGGTGCCCCAGGAGGACCTCGAGCGCGCGCAGGAGCTCGGCGAGCGGCTGCACGCCGCCGAACGCGCGGCCTGGCAGCGGGTGCGGGACGACCATCGCAGTGCCCACCTCGACGACATCCTCGCCGAGGCCGGCGTCGACCACCGCGAGGACCGGCACCACGTCGCGCTCGCCGCCTACCGGCGCTTCTGGGAGCCGCACACCCACACCGACCCGCAGGTGCGCCCGCTCCTGCAGGGACTGCGTGCCAGGGGACTGAGGACCGGCGTGCTGTCCAACACCATCTGGAGTGGCGAGTACCACCGCGAGATCTTCGCGCGCGACGGGGTGCTCGACCTCATCGACGGCGACGTCTACTCCTCCGAGCTGCACGTCATGAAGCCGCACGCCGAGGCCTTCGAGGCGGCGTGTGCCACGCTGGACGTGCAGCCGGTCAACGCGGTGTACGTGGGGGACCGGCTCTTCGAGGACGTGCTCGGCTCGCAGGAGGTGGGCATGCGCGCGATCTGGGTGCCGCACAGCGACATCCCGGCCGACCAGCAGGTGACGATCGACGCGACGCCGGATGGTGTGGCGCAGTCCCTGCTCGACGTGCTCGACATCATCGACCAGTGGCTGACCGAGGGCGGGTGACCGCCTGCGTCGTCAGCGGAGCACCTGCAGCACCTCGGTGACGACGACCCAGCTGGCCAGGCCGAGCACGACGACGAAGCCCAGCTGCCACACCACCACCGGGAGCCCGGTCAGCCGGGCGAGCACGCCCGGGTCGCTGGACGCCTCGACGTGGCCCAGCACCGCGGCGAGGTGTCGCCACGCCCCGACGAGGAGCACGAGGCCCATCCCGACGAGGACGTGCTGCTGCACGGGGTCGTCGCGCCACCACCACACCGCGAAGGCCGCGGCGAGCGAGACGAGGACGACCAGCGCGGTCAGCAGCGACCGCACGAAGAGGAGTGCGACCAGCATCGCCGCCAGGAGGGCCGAGAGGACCGGGGCGGCCCACCCCTTCGCCGCCACCCACACCAGCAGTGCCCCGACGATCGCCGGTGCCGGGTAGCCGGCCCACGTGGTGGCCACGACTCCGGCGCCACGAGGGGGGCCGACCGTGACGGCATGGCCGGACATGTCGGCACGCAGCACGAATCCGCGGAACCTGCGCCCCACCGCGACGCCCACGACCGCGTGTCCCAGCTCGTGCACGAGCGTGACGACGAGACGCAGTACGCGCCATGCCGGCCACCAGGTGACGGCGACGCCGGCGACGACGAGCACCGCGGCCAGACCGGGCGCGGCGAGCTGGGGTGTCGTGGCCGCGGGCAGGGAGCGGTCGACGATCTCGGTGAGCAGGTCCACGCCGCCGACCGTACGGGGTCGATCCGTGCGGGCGTGACAGTCTGGGCGCATGACGCACGTGCTCCTCCTCGGTGGGACCGCCGAGGCCCGTGACCTCGCGGGCCGTCTCGAGGCGCGGGGCGTCCCGATCACCTCTTCGCTGGCCGGCCGGGTCTCCGCGCCGCGACTGCCGGTCGGTCCGGTGCGCACCGGAGGCTTCGGGGGAGTGGGTGGACTCGTCGAGTGGATCATCGGGCAGGACGTGACGGCGGTCGTCGACGCGACGCACCCCTTCGCCGGGACGATGGGCGCCCATGCGGCACAGGCCTGCGCGCGCGCGGACGTGCCGTTGCTCCGGCTGGCCAGGCCCGGATGGGCGGGCCACCCGGACGCCGCCGACTGGACGTGGGTCCAGGGTCACCTCGCCGCCCGTGAGGCTGCTGACGCCCTGGGCGGGACCCCCTTCGTCACGACCGGCCGACAGACCCTGCACCACCACCTCTCGGCCTGGGCCGACCGGGACCTCCTCGTCCGGCTCGTCGAGCCGCCGCAGGACCCGCTGCCGCCCGCTTGGACGGTGCTGCGCTCGCGTGGTCCCTTCGACGTGGCCGGTGAGGAGGCGTTGATGCGTGGGCACCGCGTCGGGGTGCTGCTGACCAAGGACTCCGGTGGTGGCTTCACCGCCGCCAAGCTCACCGCCGCACGGACCCTCGGGATCCCGGTCGTCGTCGTCGCCCGGCCCGCGCGTGCCGAGGGCGTCGAGCAGGTCAGCGATGCCGGCGCGGCTGCCGAGTGGGTTCTGTCCCGGTCCCGGGCCGGGTGACCGGGAGACCTCGAGGTGACCGGGCCGGGCCGGCAGATGACGCGGTCAGGGACGGTGCGCCGTGAGGACCAGCCGGAGCCCGACCGCCGCGGCGAGCGTGACGGCGCCGACCCGCCGTGACAGGGCGACCGCGCGCGGGAGATCGGCCACCGTGACCGCACGGCCGCCACCGAGCGTCGGACGGTCCTCGATGCCGCTGGCGTAGACCGTGCGTCCACCCAGGCGGACGCCGAGGGCGGCGGCGAAGCCGGCCTCGACACGGCCGGCATTGGGGCTGGGGTGGGCCGGTCCGTCCCGGAGCGCGGCCCGCGCGACCGCACCGGCGCGAAGGGGGGCTGCCGCGGCGGTCGCGAGGACGGTCGCCCGGGCGGGAACCCAGCCCAGCACGTCGTCGAGGCGGGCGGCGGCCCAGCCGAAGCGCGCGTAGCGCTCGGTCCGGTGCCCGTGCATGGCGTCGAGGGTGTTGACCGCGCGGTGCAGCACCACCCCGAGCGGTCCGAGGAGCGCGCCCCACACGAGGGTGCCGACGACGGCATCCGAGGTGTTCTCGGCGACGGACTCGACGGCCGCCCGGGTGACGTCGTCCGCGGACAGGTCGTCGGTCGTGCGTCCGACGAGGTGACGGACCCGCTCGCGTGCTGCGGCCAGGTGACCGTCGTCGAGCAGGGCGTGCACCGCTGCGCCCTCCCGGCCCAGGCTCGTGCCGCCGAGCGCGGCCCACACCAGGACCGCGGTGGCGCCGGCCCGCGCCGCAGGCGGCAGGCGGCCGGCCGTGACGCCGAGGGCGAGGACCGGAGCGACCACGAGCGCCTCGGTGGCCACTCCTGCCGCCCGCGAGTCGGCGTACGTCCGCGCCTCGACCCAGCCGGCCCAGGAGCCGAAGACCGCCACCGGGTGCCCCCGCTGCGGGTCGCCGAGGAGGCGGTCGGCCACCCACCCCGCGACGAGACCCGCCGCCACGGGTGCGGGCGAGGGGAGCCTCACGTGTCGCCCTTCTCCGGGTGGTCGTCCTCGGACGCCGTGTCCTTGACGGCGAGCACCTGGCCGGCGACCGCGAGGAGGACCCGGTCGGCACCGGCGGCCAGGCGCTGGTTGAGCAACCCGAGACGATCGGCGAAGATCCGTCCGGACCGGTGCTCGGGGACCACGCCCCAGCCGACCTCGTTCGTCACCGCGACCACGTGGGCCGCCGCGTGCCACGCGGAGTCCAGGGCGGCGATCCGGTCGTCGAGCTGCGGCCCCCACCGGGACTCCGGCGACTCCCAGGCCCCGAGCTCGTCGAGCTGCGCGGTCAGCCACGTGCCGAGACAGTCGAGGAGGACCGGGCCGGTGGCAGCACCCAGGGCAGCGGCGGCGTCGGTGGTCTCGACGGTCGACCACGCCGCGGGCCGTCGACCCCGGTGCAGGGCGATGCGGGCGACCCAGTCGGCGTCGTCGAGCACGGGGCCGGTGGCGAGGTAGGTCACCGGGGCATCGATCGGCAGGTGCGGGGGCAGCAGCAGCGACTCCGCGTGCCGGGACTTGCCGGAGCGGACACCACCGGTGACGAGGACGCGCATGCTCACCAGGCCAGCGTGAGCACGACGAGGGTGGTGGTCAAGGTGACCTCGACGGCGGCGCCGAGCACGTCGCCGTTGATCCCGCCGAGGACGGCGACGGCCTTGTCGCGCAGGAGGGTCGGGGCGAGCAGCCCGAGGACGACGGCGACGAGCACCATGAGGCCGCCGCGCAGCAGGTCCCGACCCTCGAGGAGGGAGAGCTGGGGAAGGGTCGCAAGGGCCAGGACACCGGCCATCGACAGCGCGAGGGCACCGGCGGCGGCCACCGGCACCGTGCCGACGAAGGCCGCGGCCATCCGGGACCCCGCCGCCGGGGTGGTGTCCCTCGCGCAGAGACGCGCGCACACCGACCGTGACAGCAGCACGGCGGCCGCGACGACGAGGGCGCCGCGCCACCCGGCGCCGAGCAGGTCGGTGATCGCGGCGGCCTGCAACAGGAGCGTGAGCACGAGGGCGGCGGCACCCATCGGCCCCACGTCTCCACGACGCATCACGTCGAGGGCGCGATCGCGGTCGAACCCGGCACCGAGCGCGTCGACCACGTCGGCGAGCCCGTCGAGGTGCATCGCCCGCGAGCCGTACGCGAGGACGACGAGCACGAGTCCCGCGGCGACGAGGGGTGGCAGGCCCAGCTCGACACTCGCCGCCACG
This sequence comes from Janibacter sp. A1S7, assembly GCF_037198315.1. Taxonomy (NCBI): domain Bacteria; kingdom Bacillati; phylum Actinomycetota; class Actinomycetes; order Micrococcales; family Intrasporangiaceae; genus Janibacter; species Janibacter alittae. Next base: position 1,080,703 of record NZ_CP144913.1, read on the forward strand.
AGCCCGGCGCCGAGTGCCAGCGGCAGCACCGCGACCGGGGCGAGCAGCAGCGCCGCACGAGCCGTGCGGGCATCGAGGGTGACCGTGCCGCTGGGGATCCTCGTGAAGGTCCCCAGGGCGAGTCGCAGCCCGTCGCCGGTCGTGTTCACCCGAGGTCCTCCATGCCGGCCAAGGCTGCCACGACGTCCCCGATGACGGTGATCGCGGGCGGGGCGATCCGCCCTTCGTCGGCCACGGTGGCGATCCGGGACAGGGGCGCCCGGACGACCCGCTGGTCCGGGCTCGCGCCGTCGGCGATGGACGCGGCGGGGGTGGCCGGGTCGAGCCCGGCGTCGACGAGCGCCTGTGCGATCGGGCCGAGGGTGGCCACGCCCATCAGGACGACGATGGTCAGCCCGGAGGTGGCCAACGCCGCCCAGTTGACCTCGCTGCGCGGGTCCTCGGGGGCGACGTGCCCGGAGACGACGGCGACACCCTGGGACAGACCGCGGTGGGTGACCGGGATGCCCGCGAGGGCGGGCACCGCGAAGGCCGAGGAGACGCCCGGGACGACCTCCACGGCGATGCCCGCCTCGGTACAGACCTGCCACTCCTCGCCGCCGCGGCCGAAGAGGTAGCCGTCGCCGCCCTTGAGGCGCACGACGGTCCGGCCGGCGCGGGCGTGCGTCAGGAGGATCTCGTTGATCCGCTCCTGCGGGGTGAACTCGCCGCGCGGGATCTTGCCGACGTGCACGACCTCCGCTTGCGGGGCGTGCTGGGCGATGGCGGCCAGCGGTGCGAGCCGGTCGGTGACGACGACGTCGGCCACGGCGAGCGCGTCCCGGCCGGCGAGGGTGAGCAGGCCCGGGTCGCCGGGACCGCCGCCGACGAGCAGGACCCGTCCGGTGGGTGTCGGTGGGCTGCTGGTGCTCATGCGGTCCTCGTGTGCTCTCGTCGGGGCAGGATCCGACCCAGCTCGCGCAGCAGGCCGTCGATGGTGTGCGGGTCACGGACGGCGATCCGCACCCACGAAGGGTCCAACCCGGGAAAGGTATCCCCCCTGCGCACCGCCCACCCAGCAGCCCGCAGGTCCTCGCGCACGCCGGGGCCGACCCGGGCGAGGACGAAGGGGGCGTGCGTCCCGGTCGTCGGGACGCCGAGCCCGGCCAGCCCGGCGGTCAGGTGAGCGCGCCACCGGGTCAGCTCGTCGGCGGCCTGATCGGCCTCGGCCCGGGCGTGCGGGGCGGCCGTCTCGGTCATCACGCGCAGCGCGAGCGAGCCGACCGACCAGTGCGGCTGGTGGCTCGCGAGGGTCGCCACGAGGTCCTGGTCGCCGGCGACGTAACCGGCCCGGACGCCGGCGACGGCCCACGTCTTGGTCAGCGAGCGCACGACGAGGAGGCCGGTGAGGTCGCCGGGGATGAGCGACTGGGTCTCTCCGGGCACGGTGTCCATGAAGGCCTCGTCCACGAGGAGTACCCGCCCGGCCCGCACGAGTGGGCGAAGGGCGTCGGCCCGGTGGAGAGCGCCGGTCGGGTTGGTCGGGTTGCCGATGACGACGAGGTCGGCGTCGCCGATCTCCTCGATCGTCTCGGCGGTGAGTGCGAAGTCGTCCTCAGGGCGCAGCAGCACCCGGCGAACGGCGTGCCCGGCAGCGACGAGGGCGGCCTCGGGCTCGGTGAACTGCGGGTGCACGACGACGGCGTCGCGCGGGGTGAGTGCGCGGGCCAGCAGGGTGAAGGCCTCGGCACCGCCGCTGGTGGGGAGCACCTGCTCGCGGGCCAGACCGTGGCGGTTGGCGATCGCGTCGCGCGCCCGGGTGGCATCCGGGTAGGTCGCGACAGAGGCCAGCTCGTCGACCAGCGCCGCGGCCAGCCACTCAGGCGGCTGGGTGAGCCGGACGTTGACCGCGAGGTCGATCAGGTCGTCCGCGACCTCGACGTCCCCGTGGTGACGCAGCGGATCGCCGGTGTCATCCCCCTTCGCCTCCCGATACGAAGTGCTGCTGGCTGCACTTCGTTGAGCCAGCAGCACCTCGTGGTGCTGCTGGCCATACGAACTAGAGCCTGCAGCACTTCGTCGGGGGAGGGAGGCGACGAAGGACGCGGCCAGGCCGGGGGAGCCCGCCCAGTGGGTGTGCAGGTAGGACGCGACGAGGGTCGCGCGGCCGGTGCCGGCGGGGTCCAGGGCGAAGCCTTCCTCGCGCCCGTCGAGCGACCACGCGGCCGGGGACCCGGCAACGGGAGTGGTCCGCGTGCGGTGGAACTCGTGGCCGGTGACGCGGGTGCCGCCGGGGCCGAGCACCGAGTCGGTCACCGAGACGGCCTCCCGGTAGCCGAGGGTGAGCCGGCGCCCCATGGCCGCCCGGGCCGGCACCGCACCGACCATCGGGTGTCCCTCGAGAGCCTCGGCGAGGTAGAGCATGCCCGCGCACTCGGCCACGGTCGGCAACCCGGCGGCGACGGCTGAGCGGATCTGCTCCACGAGAGGGCGGTTCGTCGCCAACGAGCGCGCGTGCACCTCGGGGAACCCCCCGCCGAGATACAGTCCGCACGTCCCCTCGGGCAGCGACTCGTCCCGCGCGGGGTCGAACTCCACCACCCGGGCCCCGGCCGCCTCGAGCAGCTCGACGGTCTCCGGGTAGCGGAAGGTGAAGGCCCGCCCCCCGCCGACCGCGACGACCGGTCGGCTCGCTCCGGCCCTGATCTGGGAGGAGACGACGAGCTCGGGCGACCACGGCTCGACCTCCAGATCGGGTGCCGCATCGGCCGCCGGAAGCAGCGCGTTGAGGTCGATGTGCTGCTCGGCGATGGTCGCGATGTGGTCGAGGGACGCTGCGGCCGAGGAGCGTTCGGCTGCGGGGACGAGCCCGAGGTGTCGCGAGGGGACGTGCATCGCGGCGTCGCGGGGGAGTACCCCCCGCACGGGGACCCCGACGGCCTCGACGGCGCGCCGGGCCTCCTGGCCGTGCCGGGGAGTGCCGGCCTTGTTGAGCACGACCCCGACCACGTCGAGCCGCGGGTCGATCGTCGCGAGCCCGTGCACGGTGGCCGCGACGGTCCGGGAGGTGGCGGAGATGTCGACGACGAGCACGACGGGGGTCCGCGTCAGGGCGGCGACGTGCGCGCTCGAGGCGAAGCCGTCCGTGCCCAGCCGCCCGTCGAGCAGACCCATGACGCCCTCGATGACGGCGATGTCCGCGCGGTGGGGGTGCGTGGCGCCGCGGGCGAGGAGGGGAGCGACCCTCCCTTCGCCCACGAGCCACGGGTCGAGGGTGCGGCTCGGCCGCCCGGTCGCCAGCGCGTGGTAGCCGGGGTCGATGTAGTCGGGCCCAACCTTGGCCGGCGCCACGGCCAGGCCACGGCGGGCCAGCGCCGCCATGACCCCGACCGCGATCGTCGTCTTGCCGTGCCCGGAGGCCGGGGCGGCGACGAGCAGGCGGGGAAGGGGGGTGCCCACCGGATCCGACGGCGACACCACACTCACCACTCGATGCCCTTCTGACCCTTCTGCCCGCGGTCGAAGGGGTGGGCGATCTTCGTCATCTCGGTGGCGACGTCGGCGATCTCGAGCAGCTTCGGGTGCGGGTCGCGGCCGGTGATGACGACGTGCTGGTAGCCGGGTCGGTTGGTCAGGGTCTCGACGACGTCGTCGACGTCGACCCAACCCCACGTGAGGACGTAGGTGAACTCGTCGAGCACGTAGACGGTGTGCGTCTCCTGCGCGAGGCGGCGCTTGATCTCCGCCCACCCCTCGCGGGCATCGGCCGCGTGGTCCTCCTCGGTGCCGGCCTTGCGCGACCAGGACCAGCCGGAGCCCATCTTGTGCCACTCGACGGGACCCCCTTCGCCGGTCTCCTCGTGGACGCGACCGAGGGTCTTGTAGACCTCCTCCTCGCCGATCCGCCACTTCGCGGACTTGACGAACTGGAAGACGCCGATGGCCCACCCCTGGTTCCAGCCACGCAGTCCCAGCCCGAAGGCGGCGGTCGACTTGCCCTTGCCGGTGCCGCCGTGGACGACGACGAGCGGGGAGTGGCGGCGCTGGCGCGTGGTCAGTCCGTCGTCGGGGGTGATGGGCGTGCGTCCCTGGGCCATCAGGCGGCGCTCCTTCGGGGGCTGGTGCGGTCGGTGACGATCTCGACGAGGCCGCTGGCGGCGACCTGCTCGAGGGGGATGTGCTCGGCGCCCATGCGCCCGGCGAGGTCGGCGGCCAGGCCCATCCGGAAGCGTCCGGACTCGCAGTCCACGACGACGGTCTCTGCCGTCGATCCCCAGGCGTCGGCGATCCGCTGGGCGCGCACGAGGGCGTCCGTGCCGGCCGTCGCCCGACCGTCGGTGACGATGACGACGAGGGCGCGTTGGGTGCGGTCACGCACCCGTTCACGGGCGACGACCCGGGCGACCTCGCTCAGGCCCTCTGCCAGGGGGGTGCGGCCACCGTGCGGCAGGTCGGCCAGCCGTGCGGCCGCGGCGTCGACGGATGAGGTCGGTGGTAACGCGACCTCGGCGCCGGTGCCGCGGAAGGTGATCAGCCCGACCCGGTCGCGCCGTTGGTAGGCGTCCAGCAGCAGGGACAGCACCGCGGTCTTCACCTCGCTCATCCGCTTGCGGGCGGCCATCGAGCCGGAGGCGTCGACGGCGAGCAGGACGAGGTTGGCCTCCCGGCCGCGGGTGACCGCGTGGCGCAGGTCGGCGCCGGTGACCCGGGCGGGACCGAGTCCGGTCGCGCGGCGTGCCGCGGAGGCCCGCAGGGTGGCGGTCAGGTGGACGGGTGAACCCGCCGGCTCCTGCCCGGTGGGGTGGACGCCGACGGTGCGACCGCGCGGGGTCAGGGCGGGGGAGCGGCGCCCGGACGGGCCCGCACCGACTCCGGCCAGCTCCAGCCGTCGTGCGCGGTAGGGCTGCTCGGCGCTCGCGGTCCCCACCGGGGCCGCCATGCCGCCGGTGGGCGCGGAGTCGTCCGTCTCCTCGGGTCCGGACTCGGGCGAAGGGGGGCCCTCCCGGTCACTCGACACCTCCTGCTCGGTGCTCGACGAGGCGGGGTCCGGATCGGCGCTGTTCCCCCGTGGCGGGGACGTCGGGCCGTCCGTGGTGCTGCTCCGGCCGTCCTGTCCGGTGGGCCGGTCCTGCGGCGGCGTGTCCTGGGGGTCGTCGCCGTCGCCGTCGTCAGGGGCCTCGCCGCCACCGGGCGGGTCGTCCTCGGGCTCCTCGTCGAGCAGTCGGTCGAGCAGGTCCTCGTCCAGCCCTGGCGCGTCGAAGGGGGCCCGGCGCCGGCGGTGCGGCAGCGAGAGCAGTGCCGCGGCGCGGATGTCCGCGCGGGTGACGCTCTCGCGGCCCTGCCACGCGGCGTGGGCGGCGGCGGTGCGGGCGGTGACGATGTCGGCACGCATGCCGTCGACGTCGAATCCGGCACAGACGCGGGCGATGGTCTGCAGCGTGCCTGCGTCGAGACGGACGTGGCGCACCGCTTCGCGGGCCGTGGCCAGGCGCTGGGTCAGCTCGGCCTCGGACTCGGCGAACCGCGCTGCGAAGCCCACCGGGTCGGCATCCGAGTCCAACCGTCGACGTACCACCTCCGCCCGCTCGTGCGGGTCGCGGCTCGCGGCGACGTGCACGGTCAGGCCGAAGCGGTCGAGCAGCTGCGGGCGCAGCTCGCCCTCCTCGGGGTTCATCGTCCCGACGAGGGTGATCCGGGCAGGGTGCGAGATCGAGACGCCGTCGCGCTCGACGGTGTTGCGCCCCATGGCTGCTGCGTCCAGGAGCACGTCGACGAGGTGGTCGTGCAGCAGGTTGACCTCGTCGACGTAGAGGATCCCGCGGTGCGCCTCGGCGAGCAGGCCCGGCTGGTAGGTGGCCTCTCCCTCACCGAGGGCGCGGCGCAGGTCCAGGGAGCCGACGACGCGGTCCTCGGTGGCGCCCACCGGCAGCTCGACCAGGCGCGCCGGCCGGGTGGTGGACGGACCGGAGTGCGGCCCGTCGGGGCAGTCCTCGCTGCGCTCGGGGTCGCACCCGAAGCGGCAGTCGCGGGCCACGTGCTGCTCGGGCAGGACCGAGGACAGGGCACGGACCGCGGTGGACTTGGCGGTGCCCTTCTCGCCCCGGACGAGGACACCGCCGATCTCCGGGGCGATGGCACTGAGCACGAGTGCGGTGGTCAGCTCGTCGGCGCCGACGAGGGCGGTGAAGGGATAGCTGGGCATGGAGCCGGGACGGGTCACTGGTGCCTCCTGGCGAGTGTCCGCGCTCGCCGTACGACGTCGCCGGGCGGGTTCGCTCCGACGAGCGCAGACCGATGTCCTGGCTTGGCCCACGGGGCCTTCACAGTGGCGGGACCGCTCCGGATTCGCACCGGATTCCTCGGTTGGCTGCGCCGGACGTCAGCATGCCACAGGTCGGGGTGGGCCTATGGTTGGCGTCCGTGATCGACGTCGTGGGTATCGGTGATGACGGCTGGGTCGGCCTGGACGAGGGCAGGCGCGGCCTCGTCCGCGACGCCACCACCGTGCTGGGGGGCCGCCGGCATCTGGCCCTCGTGGCCGGACACACCGCCGCCGGCGCCGATCTGGTGGCCTGGCCCAGCCCCCTTCGCCCGGCACTGCCCGGTCTCCTCGACACGGCCGCGGGCCGCGGCGCCGTCGTCGTCCTCGCCAGCGGCGACCCCCTGCGCTCCGGCATCGGGACGACCCTGATCGAGCTGCTCGGGGCCGACCGGGTGCGCATCCACCCCGCGCTCTCCGCCGACACCCTCGCCCGAGCCCGGCAGGGCTGGTCGGCCGAGGAGACCAGCGTCGTCACCACCGTCGGCCGTGACCTGCGCGCGGTGCTGCCCCACCTCGCGTCCGGGGCGAGGATCGTCGTGCTCTGCTCCGACGGTCTCGACCCGGCTCGCCTCGGGGGGCTGCTGACCGAGCACGGATGGGGCGCAACGCAGCTCACCGCGCGATGGCACCTAGGCGGTCCGGACGAAGGAGCCCTCGCCACCCGCGCGGACGCCGTCGCCGGTGCCACCGCCGACCTCGTCGTGTGCTGCCTGCAGGTGCGTTCTGAGGATGCGGCGGCCATGTCCTCGGTCGGCACGGTGCCGGGCCGCGCCGAGGACTTCGTCGCGCACGACGGGCAGGTGACCAAGCGCGACGTGCGAGCCAGCGCCCTGGCCCGGCTGCGACCGACCCCCGCAGCGCACCTGTGGGACCTCGGCGCCGGCAACGGCACGATCGCCCTCGAGTGGTGCCTGGCCGCCGACCGGGCCACCGCGACCTGCGTCGAGCGGGACGAGGCCCGCGCCCAGCGCATCCGCGACAACGCCGCCGCGCTCGGCCTCGCCGGTCGGGTCGAGGTGCTCCACGACGACACCGCGACCACCGACCTGACGACCCTGACACCGCCCGACGCCGTCTTCGTCGGCGGCGGCGGGAACGAGGCGCTCCTGACGAGGGCGTGGTCCTCCCTTCGTCCCGGCGGTCGTCTCGTCTCCCACGCCGTCACGCTCGACGGCGAGGCCGTCCTCGTCGGTGCGCACGCGTGGACCGGCGGCGACCTGACCCGTCTGACCGTCGAACGGGCCGTCCCCCTGGGACGCCACCTCTCGTGGACGCCGGCTCGCGCCGTCGTCCAGCTGGCCGCACTCCGAGGAGAGTCATGACCGTCCACTTCATCGGCGCCGGGCCCGGCGCCGCCGACCTGCTCACCGTCCGCGCGACCCGGCTGCTCGCCGCGAGCCCGGTGTGCCTCTACGCCGGGACCTACCTCGACGCCGCCGTGCTCGAGCACTGCCCCGAGGGTGCTCGACTCGTCGACACCCAGACCCTCGACCTCGACGGCATCACCGCCGAGATCGCCGCCGCCCACGAGCGCGGCGAGGACGTCGCGCGGCTCTGCTCCGGCGACCCCTCGGTGTACTCGGCGATCGCCGAGCAGACCCGGCGCCTGGACGAGCGCGGCATCCCGTGGGACATCACCCCCGGCATCTCCGCCTGGACCGCGACCGCCGCCCGGTTGGGGCGTGAGCTGACCGTGCCGGAGGTCGCCCAGTCCGTCGTCCTCACCCGCGCCCAGCGCGACTCGACCGCGATGCCGACGGGGGAGTCGCTCGAGACCTTCGCCGCGACCGGCGCCACCCTCGTGCTCCATCTGGCGATCCGCCGCACCCGGGAGCTCGCCGCCCGCCTGACCGCGCACTACGGCGCCGACTGCCCGGTCGCGGTCGCCTACCGCGTCGAGCAGCCCGAGGAGATCCTCCTGCGCGGCACGCTCGCCGACATCGCCGAGCAGGTCGAGGCCCACGACCTGCGCCAGGCCGCCGTCATCGTCGTCGGGTGGGCGCTGCGGGCCGAGGACTTCACCGAGTCCCACCTTTACTCCTGCGCCCGTGTCGCTGCGCTCGATGAGACGGGTGCTGACACTCCCGGTGGGCTCCGCTAAGGTCAGCCTCGCCATCGCCTCTTGTTGAGGAACCCGGTGAGAAACCGGGACGGTCGCGCCACTGTGAGCGGGTTCTCCGCGAGTCAGGAACTCAGGGCGATGGCAGGACTGCCGGGACGCGTCATCCCGGAGAAAGCGAGCGCTACTCGTGCACATCGCCGAGGGCTTCCTGCCCCCCGCGCACGCCGTCGCATGGACTGCGGTGGCCGCCCCCTTCGTCATCCACGGCACGCGCAGTGCCACCCGCATCGTCCGGGAGAACCCGTCCGCCCGGCTGCTGCTCGGTGCCGCCGGCGCCTTCACCTTCGTCATGTCGGCGATCAAGCTCCCCTCCGTCACCGGCTCGAGTTCGCACCCGACGGGGACCGGCGTGGGCGCGATCATCTTCCGCCCGCCGGTGATGGCACTCCTGGGCACGATCGTGCTGATCTTCCAGGCGCTGCTGCTCGCGCACGGTGGGCTGACCACCTTGGGCGCCAACGTCTTCTCCATGGCGGTCGTCGGGCCGTGGGTCGGCTACGGGCTCTTTCGGCTGCTGGCCGCCGCACCGTTCATGGTGCGCGTCTTCGTCGGTGTCGCGATGGCCAACCTCGCCACCTACGTCACGACCGCCACGCAGCTCGCCCTCGCCTATCCCGAAGGGGGCTTCGTCGAGGCCTGGGGTCGTTTCCTCGGCATCTTCGCCGTCACCCAGATCCCGCTGGCGATCGTCGAGGGCCTGGTGGGCGTGCTGCTGCTCAACGCCCTCATCTCGTGGGCGCGCCCCGAGATGGACGAGCTCGCCGTCCTGCCGACCGACGCCAAGGAGGCCGCCCGTGCGTGAATCCACCCTGACCTTCGGACGCCGCGGCGTCGCCATCGTCCTCGCGGCCGTCGTCGTCCTGATGGCCGTGGCCCTCCTCCTGGGCGGCAGGGCCGCTGCGGGCGAGGAGGAAGCCTTCGGCGGGTCCGACGCCGCCGCCACCACACAGCTGGAGGAAGCCGGCCACGAGCCGTGGTTCGAGCCGCTCATGCCACCCGCCGGCGGTGAGATCGAGTCCGGTCTCTTCGCCCTGCAGGCAGGTCTGGGTGGAGTCGCCCTCGGGTACGTCTTCGGCCGCCTGCGCGGCCGCCCGGCCCGGGCCCCGAGGACGGCCGAAGCCTCCGGATGAGACTGACCCTCGACGACGCAGCGTGGTCCTCCCCGTGGCGGACCCGCTCGACGCTGGAGAAGGCCCTCGTGTGCGTGGGGTTGCTCCTCGTCGCCGCGACGACGACCTCGCTCGTCGTCGCGGGTGGCGTCGGGGTGTGTGCCGTCGGGCTGGCACTCGTGGCCCGGGTGCCGATCGGTCTCTGGTTGCGCTCGATGGTCGGTCCGCTCGTCTTCATCGTCATCGGGGCGGTCACCATCGCGGTGACCCTCGGCCCCGGTGACCTGATCAGCTGGGGCCCGGTCGGCGTGGACGAAGGGAGCGCCTCGCGTGCCCTTCTCGTCGCCGGCCGTGCCCTGGCCGCCACGAGCGCGATGATCCTGCTCGCAGCGACGACCCCGATGGTCGACCTGCTCGCCGGGATGCGGCGGATGCGTGTACCCGAGGTCGCGGTCGACATCGCGGCAGTGACCTACCGGCTGATCTTCTCGCTGCTCGCCAGCGCGACGGCGATCTCCTCCGCCCAGGCCGGACGGCTGGGCTACGCGTCCGGTCGGGCCGCGCGTCGCTCCCTGGGCCAGTTGTGCGCCGCCGTGCTCGTCACCGCCTGGGACCGCGCCCGTCGCCTCGAGGAGGGGTTGGCGGGTCGTGGTGGAGTCGGGACCGTGCCGCTCGTGCCCGCCCGGGCCGTGTCCACCCCCTTCGTCGTCGTGGGGGCCGTCATGGTGCTGTCCCTCGCTGCCCTGTCCCTGAGAGCAGGTCTGTCGTGAGTCACCGACTGGGGTCGTGGACCCCACCTGACGACGTCGACACCGCCGTGGCCGTGCGCGGCGTCCATGCCGGCTACCCGGGCGCGCCGCTGGTGCTGGACTGCGTCAATCTGACCGTGGGGGCGGGGCGGCGTCTGGCGATCCTCGGGGCCAACGGCTCGGGGAAGACGACCCTGCTGCGGGTCCTCGCCGGCAGCCACCGACCGGACGAGGGATCCGTGGTCTCCGGGGGTGCGGTGCTGCAGCACTCGCGGCGCGGGCTGACCGCGCACCGCCAGCGGGTCCAGCTGGTCATGCAGGACCCCGACGACCAGCTCTTCAGCGCCGACGTGCGCAGCGACGTCGGGTACGGGCCGACCAACCTCGGCCTGCCCACCGACGAGGTCGCCGCGCGCGTCGACGAGGCGCTGGCCGTGCTCTCCCTCGGGTCGCTCGCCGACCGGCCCGTGCACCACCTCTCCTTCGGGCAGCGCAAGCGCGTGGCCGTGGCCGGAGCGCTCGCCATGCATCCCGAGGTGCTGCTCCTCGACGAGCCGACCGCTGGCCTCGACCCGGCCGGTGTCCAGGAGATGCTCGCCGCCCTCGCCGCCCTGGAGGCCCACGGCACGACCGTGGTGCTCTCGACGCACGACGTGGACCTCGCCTGGCGCTGGGCCGAGGAGGTGGCCCTGGTCGTCGACCGCGTCGTCCACCAGGGCGAGGTGTCCGACGCCCTCACCGACACCGACCTCGTCCGCGCCGCCCGACTGCGCCCACCGTGGTCGGTCGAGCTCCTGCGCGAGATGGGCGTCGACCCCTCTGGTGCCGGCTGGCCCCGCACGTCCGCCGAGGTGGCTGCGGTGCTCGTGGTGGCGCCGTCACAGTGGCCTCACGATTCTCGGGCGACCCGATAATCCCCGCCTTCGCACGAGTCCCAAACCCTTGCGAAGACGGGGTAACTCGTGCTGAGCGGCCAGCTCACACCTCGCGGGCGGCCAGCTCATCCCTCGCGGGCCGCCAGCACCTGCTCCCGGAGGATGTCTGCGTGCCCGGCGTGCTGGGCGAGCTCGCGCAGCACGTGCAGCAGGACCCAGCGAAGGGGGAGCGGGCCGCGTCGGTTGCCGGTCACCAGGTCGTCGAGGTCGAGCTCGGCGACCGCCGCCCGGCTGGCGTCGCAGGCCGCGCGATGGGCGGCCAGGACGGAGGCGATGGTGGCGTCGGGGGTCAGGTCGAAGGAGTCGTCCGGCGTCGCGGGGATGCCGAGCTCGGCTCGGCTGCGGCCGGTGACGGCTTCCTCGAACCACACCCGCTCGACGAAGGTCGCGTGCTGGACGAGGCCGAGAAGCGACGTCCTCGACGGGACGAGCCGCATCCGGGCCTCCTCGTCCGTCAAGCCGTGGAGGCTCGCTGCCAGGGCCTCACGGTGCTCGTCGACGAACGCGTCCATCTGCGCGCGCAGCGGGGCGTGGAAGGACGGATCGGACGCGGTAGGGGCCACTCGACGAGCGTAGCGACCGGATCGTCAGTGCCGTGGATCGTGGCCATGGTCACACTCGGGCACCGGGTTTCGGGGGGTCGTCGCAGTCGCGGCATCGGGCAGCATGTCGTCATGAACCGCTTCTTCCGCGTCGTCTGGGCCGTGGCGACCTCAACACGCCGGGGCGCCGTCGCGCCGGGTGCGCCGGCGACCCTGCCCCTGCGAGTGCTGCCCAATGACATCGACTTCGCCGGCCACATGAACAACGGCGTCTACTTCTCGATGGCCGATCTCGGGCGCATCGACCTGATGATCCGCTCCGGGTGGGTCCGGGCCCTGCTGCGCCGCCGCGTATCGCCGGTCGTCATGCAGGAGACGATGACCTTCCGCACCTCGCTGGCACCGATGCAGGCCTACGAGTTGCAGAGCGTCCTCGCCGGATGGGACCGGGTCAGCGTGTACTGCGAGCAGCGCTTCGTCGTCGAGGGCCAGGTCTGCGCGCAGACGCTGGTGCGGATGCGTTTCCTGCACAAGGGCAAGGGCGTCGACACCGACCGTCTGTGGAGCCTGCTCGGGATCGACCCGCCGCCCCGGCACGTGCCGCAGTGGGCGACGGGGTGGGCAGACGGCTCCCGCCTCCCGTCGCCGCGAGCGGACGCACCTGCCGGGCCGCCGCCCTTCTGGGACTGACCGGAGCCGGGACGCGGACCGCCCCTACCGGACCGAGCGCGGCGTCCACACCCGCCCGTCCTCGGTGACCCGCGTGGTCGAAGCGCCGATGATGACGAGGCACCCCATGTCGACCACTTCGACGTCCAGCCCCCCGAGCGTCGTCACGACGACCGACTCCTCCTCGCGCCCCACGTGCCGGGCCACGACGACGACCCGCTCCGGGCCGACCGCTTCGACGAGCAGGTCCCGTGCCCGGCCGAGGGTGTCCGGCCGGGAGCGGGAGCGCGGGTTGTACAGGGCGATCGAGATGTCGTTGGTCGCCAGGGCTGTCAGCCGTGCGGCGAGGACCTCCCACGACTTGAGGTTGTCGCTGAGGTTGACCAGGGCGTGGTCGCCACCGAGGACGGCGCCGACCAGGGCGCTCGCCGCGTGGGCGGCGGTCACCCCGGGCACGACGCGTACCGGGACGTCGGCGAACTCGGCATCGTCGACGAGCGCCGCCTCCCGCGACTCGAAGAGCGCCGTCGCCATCCCGAAGACCCCTGCATCACCCCCGGAGACGAGCGCGACGTCCTCGCCACCCCGGGCGAGGTCGAGCGCGAGCCGCCCGCGGTCGAGCTCGACGGAGTTGCCGCTCGCGTGCCGGGTCAGACCCTCGCGCTGGGGCACGCGGGCCACGTAGGGGGCGTAGCCGACGACGTGGTCGACCCGGGCGAGCAGCTCCGCGGCCTGCGGGGTGAGCCAGTGGTCCGGTCCGGGGCCGAGTCCGACGACGTGGACCGTGCCCGCGGCAGCCCCGTCGAGGCTCGTTCCTCGCACCTCGGGGGCCGGAGTGACCTCCCCTTCGCCGGTGCCGGCGGTCATCCGGGCGACGTCCGCGGCGCGGCCCGCCGCGTCGTCGCGCAGTCCCTCGCCGGGGACGACGACGAGGGACATGTACGGCACGCGCCCTGCGTCGACCTCGGCCGCGGGAAGGACGACCTCGCCCGCCCCGGAGGCCCGCTCGACGTAGACCGCGCGCTCGAGCACCCCGGCCCGGCGCAGCGCCTCCCGCACGCCGGCGAAGGTGCGGCCGAGCTTCATGATGATCGCCGCGTCGGTGTCGGCGAGGCGACGGGCGAGCTCGGGGACGGCGAGCGTCCCGGGGAGCACGGTGAGGGTGTCCTCGTGCCGGCACAGCCCGGTCGCCACGGCCGCGGTGGCCGCCGACAGCGAGGTGATGCCCGGGACGACCTCGGTGGGATAACGCGGGGAGAGCCGGTCGTGGACGTACATGAAGGACCCGAAGAAGAGCGGGTCCCCGACGGCGAGGACGACGACGGTCCGCCCGGCCGACAGGTGCGCCTCGAGCCGGTCGGAGCACTCGTCGTAGAAGTCGGCCAGCGCTCCGTAGTACCCCCCCGGGTGGTCCGTGACGCCGGTCGTCACCGGATAGCGCAGCTCCTCCTCGATGACTGCCTCGGAGATGAGGTCGGCGGCGATCCCTCGCGCCATCGACTGTTTGCCGGCGCCCGCGTGGTAGGCGATGACATCGGCCTCGCCGATGAGCCGGGCGGCCTTGAGGGTGATCAGTTCGGGGTCGCCGGGGCCGATGCCCACCCCGTAGAAGCGCCCTGTGGTCATGTCCCCGCTCATGCCAGCTCGTCGGGGTTCGCCAGGGCGTTGAGCGCGGCCGCGGCCATCGCCGAGCCGCCACTGCGGCCGTGGACGACGAGCCAGGGGACCGGTCCACCACGAAGGTGATGCTCCTCGAGCGCGATCTTCGACTCCGCCGAGCCGATGAAGCCGACCGGCATGCCGACGATGGCGGCCGGTCGAGGCGCCCCGTCGTGGAGCATCTCCAGCAGGTGGAAGAGCGCCGTCGGGGCGTTGCCGATCGCCACCACCGCTCCCTCGAGCCGCTCGGCCCACAGGGACACGGCGGCAGCGGCGCGGGTCGTGGCCCACTGAGAGGCCAGGCCGGGCACGCGCTCGTCGCGGAGCGTGCACACCACCTCGTTGTCCGCGGGCAGTCGGCGCCGTGTCACCCCCGAGGCGAGCATGTTGCTGTCGGTGAGGATCGGCGCCCCGGCGGCCAGCGCCTCCCGGGCGGACCCGACGACCTCGCGGTGGGCGGCGATGTGCTCCGTGACGTCGGTGTCCCCGGCTGCGTGGATGATCCGCGTCGCGACCCCGTGCAGGTCGTCCGGTAGCGCGGTCAGGTCGCACTCCTGCCGGATCGTGGCGAACGATCGGCGGTAGATCTCCTGCCCGTCGGTGATGTAGTCGTAGCGCCGAGGCGGCTGGCGAAGGGAGGTCATGGGTCCTTCTCGTCTCGTGGGGAGCTCTGTGCGGCAACGACGTCCGCAGCGGTAGTGGGGTTGAGGGACAGTGTGTGCCCCCGGGCGGGGTGACCGCAGGCGCGTTCACATCCGATGACGTGGACGGGGGGTCCATCGACGTCGACGACGGAGGCCGCCTCCCGGGCGAGGTCGCGGGTGCGGGTCGTCGTCCGACCGCACGAGGGGGCGCCCGCGCACGCGGTGAGCACCGTCCACGGGGAGTCGGGGGAGGCGTCGTAGCCGGCCGCCTCGAGCTCGTCGACGTGCGCGGCCCCGCCCGGCACGACGATCGAACGCCACGGGGTGAGGCGCACCATGCCGGTGAGGGATGCCGCCATGTCGGGCGTCAGCAGCCCGAGCGGCACGAGTGCGACGAGGTCGTCCCCCAACGGCCCGGGCGCCGGCGGGGCATCGATCGCGCCGACGAAGGGGATCCCTGCCGGCAGCAGGTCCGCCCGGGCGTCCTCGGGCAGGTCGCGGACGTTCCACGTCCGGGCGTCGGCGCGCGCGGCGAGGAAGCGCCGCGCCACCTCGAGCGCCGTCGGCGCCGCCCTGCCCCGGGGGACCTGCACGCAGCGGCCGTCCACGACGACCCGGGCGGACCCCGCGTCGTCGACGATCCCGACGTCCCACGGCTCCGCGAGGACGGGACCTCCCGGCCGGGCCACCGCGAGCAGGAAGCGTCCCGGCAGCCCGGCGAGCGCCGGGTCGGCCAGGAGCGCCGCGTCGAGGTCGGCGACGAGGTCGTCGAGCCGGGCATCCGGGTCGGCGACGATGTTGCGTGCCGTGTCGTGGGGGCCGGAGGGGATCAGCCCGAGGTCGTCGATCGCGGCGATGAACTGGCGGGGGAGCGGGGTCGGCAGGCCGCGCACCTGCAGGCTGCCACGGGAAGTCAGCGTGAGGTTCGGGTCACCGAAACGTGTTGCGAGAGAAGCGATCTCGGCCAACGTCTGCGCCTCGAGCCGGCCGCCCGGCACCCGCAGCCGCACCATCGCACCGTCCTCGGCGACGAAGGGGGTGAGCAGTCCCGGGCAGCGGTCGGCGCCGCCGCGGGAGGGCACTGAGGTGGTCACGGCGCAGGAGCCTACGCGGCCGCTTCGTCGACGCCGATCGATCGACGTCGACGAGATGGCGTGGCCGTCGTGCCGCTCGCCCTGCTCGGGCCCCGTTCGCTGTGCCGGGGGTGAGGGGCGGCTATTCGTCGGGCTAGGGTGGCCCCGGCCGCACTGCGCGGAACCCGGTGCGATTCCGGGACGGTCCCGCCACTGTGAGCGACACCTCGCGAGTCAGACACGCCGGGGCGGCCGGCCCGCGCACCCGGCGCGGGTCCCTCCCTTCGACCGCGGGGCGCGGAACCCCGCTCAAGGAGCGCACGACGTGCCCACGATCGCCCTGCTGTCCACCTCCGACACCGACCTGCTCAGCGCACGCAGCGCCGGCGCCGCCGCACGGTCCGACGTCGACTTCACCGTCGCCAACCCGGCCCGCCTGGACCGGGGGCAGATCGTCGAGCGCGTCGCCGGCGCCGACGTCGTCGTCGTCCGCTACCTCGGCTCCCCGCAGGGGCTGTGGGAGGGCTTCGACGACCTGCGTTCCGCCGCAGCGCCGCTCGTCGTGCTCGGTGGGACCCAGGAGCCGGATGCGGCTCTGATGGAGCTCTCCACCGTCCCGCCCGGCACCGCCGCGGAGGCACACCGCTACCTCGCCGAAGGGGGACCGGCCAACCTGACGCAGCTGCACGCCTTCCTCTGCGACACCCTGCTGCTCACCGGGCAGGGCTTCGAGGCGCCGCAGGCGCTGCCCGCGTGGGGACTCCTCGAGCGCGAGGACCCTGCCCCGCGCACCGACGGCGGCGCCCGGCCCCGGGTCGGTGTGCTCATCTACCGGGCGCAGTACGCCGCCGGCAACACCGCGTACGCGCACGCCCTCGCCGACGCGATCGACGCCGCCGGCGGGCACGGCGAGGTCGTCCACGCCGCCTCGCTGCGCGACGCCCCCGACGGGCTCCTCGAGCACCTCGGCACCCTCGACGCCCTCGTCACCACCGTGCTCGCCGCCGGTGGCACCAAGCCCGCCACCGCCGGTGCGGGTGAGGACGACGAGGCGTGGGACGTCGAGCGGCTCGCCGCCCTGGACATCCCGATCCTGCAGGGACTGTGCCTGACGTGGAGCCGCGCCGACTGGGAGGAGTCCGACGACGGGATGAGCCCGCTCGACGTCGCCACCCAGGTCGCCGTCCCCGAGTTCGACGGGCGCCTGATCACGGTCGCGTTCTCGTTCAAGGAGTTCGACGACGAGGGGCTGCCGCACTACGTCGCCGACCCGGAGCGCGCCGCCCGCGTCGCGGGCATCGCCGTCAACCACGCGCGCCTGCGCTCCACCCCGGTCGAGCAGCGCCGGATCGCCGTCGTCCTCTCCGCCTACCCGACGAAGCACTCCCGCCTGGGCAATGCGGTCGGCCTCGACACCCCGGTCTCGACCATCCGGATGCTCCGGTCGATGCGGGAGGCCGGCTACGACCTCGGTGAGGGGTTCGTCGGCATGGACCCGCTCCCGTCGGTCGAGGGCGAGAACCCCGACACGACGTGTGGCAATGCCCTGGTCCACGAGCTCATCGCCGCCGGCGGGCAGGACGAGGAGTGGCTCACCCAGGAGCAGGTCGAGGACGCCCAGGTGCGCATCCCGGCCGAGCACTACCGGCAGTGGTTCGAGCGCTTCCCGGCCGAGCTGCGCGAGGCGATGACCGAGCACTGGGGCGAGGCGCCGGGCGAGGTCTTCGTCGACACCACCCGCGACGCCCGGGGGGAGATCGTCACCGCCGCTCTCGTGCGCGGCAACGTCGCCCTGCTCGTGCAGCCGCCGCGCGGCTTCGGGGAGAACCCGATCGCGATCTACCACGACCCCGACCTGCCACCGACGCACCACTACCTCGCGACCTACCGGTGGATCGAGGAGGACTTCGGTGCCCACGCGATCGTCCACGTCGGCAAGCACGGCAACCTCGAGTGGCTCTCCGGCAAGAACCTCGCGATGTCCGCCGCGTGCGGCACCGACGCCGCGCTGGGCACCGTGCCGCTGATCTACCCCTTCCTCGTCAACGACCCCGGTGAGGGCACCCAGGCCAAGCGCCGCGCCCACGCGACGATCGTCGACCACCTCGTCCCGCCGATGGCCCGCGCCGAGTCCTACGGCGACATCGCGCGGCTGGAGCAGCTGCTCGACGAGTACGGCAACGTCTCGGTCATGGACCCGGCGAAGGCCCCGGCGCTGCGCGGCGAGATCTGGCAGCTGATCCACGCCGCCCAGATGCACGTCGACCTCGGGCTGACGGACGTGGACCTCGACGACGCGGAGGGCTTCGACGAGCTCGTCATGCACGTCGACGGCTGGCTCTGCGAGATCAAGGACGTCCAGATCCGCGACGGGCTGCACGTCCTCGGGCAGGCGCCGCAGGGGGAGGAGCTGGTCAACCTCGTCCTGGCGGTCCTGCGCGCCGCGCAGGTCTTCTCCGGCCAGGTCGGGTCCGTGTCCGGACTGCGAGCCGCCCTCGGCCTCGCCGATGACGCCTCCTCCACCGAGACCGACGCGGTCGAAGGCAGGGCCCGTCACCTCGTCGAGGCCCTTGCCGCGGCCGACTGGTCCGCGGCGGCGGCGAGCAGCATCGTCGCGCACGCCGAACCGGGGCTCGGCGAGGCCACCGCGGCCGAGGTGACGCACGTCCTCGAGTTCGCCGCGACCCAGGTCGTGCCGCGCCTGGCCGCGACCGAGCGGGAGCTGCCGATGGTGCTGCACGCGCTCGACGGCGGGTACGTCCCCGCGGGGCCGAGCGGGTCCCCCCTTCGCGGTCTGATCAACGTGCTGCCCACCGGGCGCAACTTCTACTCCGTCGACCCCAAGGCGATCCCGTCCCGGCTGGCCTACCAGACCGGTACCGCGATGGCCGACTCACTGCTGCAGCGCTACCGCGAGGAGACCGGTGGGCTGCCCACGTCGGTGGGCCTGTCGATGTGGGGCACCTCGGCGATGCGCACCTCCGGCGACGACATCGGCGAGGTGCTCGCGCTGCTCGGCGTCACCCCGGTGTGGGACGAGCAGTCCCGCCGGGTCACCGGGCTCGAGCCGATCCCGCTGGCCGAGCTCGGGCGGCCGCGCGTGGACGTCACCGTGCGCATCTCCGGGTTCTTCCGCGATGCCTTCCCGCACGTCATCGCGCTCATCGACGACGCCGTCCAGCTGGTCGCCGGGCTGCAGGAGTCCGCCGAGGACAACCACGTGCGCGCCCACGCCGCCGACGACCTGGCCGAGCACGGCGACGAGCGACGTTCGCGCACAAGGATCTTCGGCTCCAAGCCGGGCAGCTACGGCGCCGGCATCCTGCAGGTCGTCGAGTCCGGCACCTGGCGCAGCGACGCGGACCTCGCACAGGTCTACACGCAGTGGGGTGGCTACGCCTACGGGCGCGATCTCGACGGCAAGCCCGCCGCCGAGGACATGGAGCGCACCTACCGGCGCATCCAGGTCGCGGCCAAGAACGTCGACAACCGCGAGTCCGACATCCTCGACTCCGACGACTACTTCCAGTACCACGGCGGCATGGTCGCGACCGTCCGCGCGCTGACCGGGGCGGAGCCGAAGGCCTACGTCGGGGACTCCACCTCCCCGGACGCCGTGCGCACCCGCACCCTGCAGGAGGAGACCAACCGCGTCTTCCGCTCCCGCGTGGTCAACCCGCGGTGGATCTCGGCGATGCAGCGCCACGGCTACAAGGGGGCCTTCGAGCTCGCCGCGACGGTGGACTACCTCTTCGGCTTCGACGCCACCGCCGGGGTGGTCCACGACTGGATGTACGACCGGATCGCCCAGGACTACGTCCTGGACGAGGCCAACCAGCAGTTCATGCGCCGGGCCAACCCGTGGGCGCTGCGTGGCATCGTCGAGAAGCTGACCGAGGCCGCCGACCGGGGCCTGTGGGAGGAGCCTGATCCTGAGGTGGTGCGGCAGATGCAGCAGGTGTACCTCGACATCGAGGGCGACCTGGAGGAGGACGAGTGACCACCGAGGGCGATCGCGGTTACGCCAGGCCGGTCCCCAGGATCGGCGACACCAGCAGCGCGGCGCAGCGACGCTCCGACCCGTCCGGGTGGGCGATGGGCGCGGCGGTCACCGATGCACTCGGCTCCGTCGTCGCCGGGCGACGGGACATCCGCCGCTATCGTCCGGACCCGGTACCCGAGGAGCTGCTGACGACCGTGCTCGACGCGGGGCACCGCGCACCGAGCGTCGGCCACTCACAGCCCTGGCGCTTCATCGTCGTCAGCGACCGCACGACCCGCGACCGGGCCGCGCACATGGCCGACCGCGCCCGGCTGGAGCAGGCCGAGCACCTGACCTCGGAGCGGGCCGCGCGGATGCTCGACCTGAAGCTCGAGGGACTGCGCGAGGCGCCCGTCGGCGTCGTCGTCGCCTGCGACCGCCGGACCCCGGCGACCGGTGTGCTCGGACGGGCGACCTTCCCGGATGCGGACCTGTGGTCCTGCGCCACCGCGATCGAGAACATGTGGCTCACGGCCCGTGCGCACGGACTGGGGATGGGGTGGGTCACCCTCTTCGACCCGGACGAGCTGGCCGACCTGCTCGGTCTGCCCGAGGGCGTGGTCACCCTCGGCTGGCTGTGCCTGGGCTGGCCCGACGAGCGTCCCCCGTCGCCGGGGCTGGAGCGGGCCGCGTGGTCGAGGAGGACCCCGCTCGAGGACGTGGTCATCCGGGACCGGTGGCCCGGGGACGAGGCCGCGCCGCAGCAGCCCGTGTCGCACCAGCGCCCGGAGGTCCACGGCCCGGAGGGCGACCGGTTGGTCTCCGCGACCGACGCCGCCGACGAGCTGCTCTCCCCCCCGGAGTCACTCGGCGTGCTCGACCGGGCACTCAACCGGGTGCTCGCCGTCGGAGCCCAGGACGTCACGGCCGGGACTCTGGTGCTGGCCGGTGCCGACCACCCGGTGACGGACCTCGGGGTCAGCGCCTTCCCGCCATCGAGCACGCGAGACGTCCTCGATGCCACCGTCACCGGCACCTCGATCGGTGCCGCCACAGCCCGGGGGGCGGGCCTTGCCGTGCTCCCCGTCGATGCAGGTGTCGACGGGGAGCCGGTGGGCGGAGCGCGCTCTGCCCGCACCCGGGGGGAGCGGGGCGATCTCGCCTCGACCGACGCGATGAGCCGGGCCGCCGTCGAGGCGCTGGTCGCCTCCGGTCGGGAGATCGGCACCGAGGCGGCGGCCTCCGGTCTCGTCTGCCTCGGTGAGGTCGGCGTCGGCAACACCACGGTCGCCGCTGCCCTGGCCTGCGCCCTGCTCGACCTCGAGCCGCAGGACGCCGTCGGCCTCGGCTCCGGGTCGGATGCGGACATGGTCGCGACCAAGCGCGAGGTCGTTGCATGCGCCCTCGCCCGGACGAAGGGGGAGCAGGACCCCCTTCGCCTCCTCGGCCTGGTCGGTGGCCCGGAGATCGCGCTGCTGACGGGTGTGACGCTCGGGGCGGCGGCTGCGGGCGCCCCGGTCGTGCTCGACGGGCTGGCCGCGTCGCTGCCGGGGGTCATCGCCGCGCGACTGGAGCCGGGGGTGCAGGCCTACCTGCTCGCCGGACAGGTCAGCCGCGAGCGGGCGCACGCGCTCGTGCTGCGCGAGCTCGGCCTGGAGCCCCTGCTCGACCTGCGCCTGCGTGCCGGGGAGGGCGTCGGCGCGTGCCTCGCGGCCTCGATGGTCCTGCAGGGCCTCGCCGTCCGCCGCGTGGCCGCCCGCACCCGCTGACGAAGGCTACGCTCGCCGGATGGCGGTTCTCTTCCTGCACGGAGCCGGCGGATCCGTCGAGGACCAGACGATGGTCCGGGCCCTGCGCGCCGGGATCGACGACGACGTCCTGGCGCCGGACCTCGACGAGGGCGAGACGACACACGAGGCATGGTCGGGGCGGATCGACGAGCACCTGCGCCCCGACGTCGACGTCGTGGTCGGCCACTCGTTCGGCGGCTCGACGATCCTGCGGATGCTCACCGAGCGCGACCTGGGGATCCGCAGGCTGATCCTCCTCGCCGCCCCCAACTGGGGTCCGGACGGCTGGCAGGTGCCCGAGTTCGCGCTGCCCGACGGCGCGGACGCAGCGCTCCCGTCCGGGCTCGAGGTGGAGCTGCACCATTGCCTCGACGACGAGGTCGTGCCCTTCGGGCACGTGTACCAGCTGGCCGCCCGGCTGCCCCGGGCGCTGGTCGTGTATCGCCGACAGGGTGGTCACCAGTTCGTGGCCCCGGCGATGGATGCGGTCGTGCGACGTCTCCTGGGACCGCGCGCGGTCGATGACACCGGACCCTTCTTCCACGGCACCCGGGCTCCACTGAGGACCGGAGACCTGCTGCGGCCGGGCCGCGACTCCAACTACGGCGCGCGTCGCCGGGCCAACTTCATCTACCTCACCGCCACCCTCGACGCCGCCGTCTGGGGTGCGCAACTAGCCACCGGTCAGGGCCCGGCACGCGTCTACCAGGTGCGTCCGACCGGTGTGCTCGAGGACGACCCCAACCTCACCGACCAGATGTTCGCCGGCAACCCCACGCGCTCCTACCGCACGGTCGAGCCACTGCGCGTGCTGCACGAGGTCACCGACTGGGAGCCCCACCCGCCCGAGGCGGTGCAGCAGATGCGCGACGGCCTGGCCGACCTCGCCGCTCGCGGGATCGAGGCGATCAACGACTGACTCGGGCTCGATCGGCCGCCGGGGTGAGGGCGTAGACGTCCATCACCCAGCCGTGCTCCCGGCGCAGTCGGGCCCGCAGGTCGACGATCTCGTCGATGACCTCCGCCAGACGTCCGGACCGCAGTTCCTGCTGGGGCAGGCCGACGTAGGCGCCCCAGTGGATGAGCGCGTCCGGGTGCGTCGCCGCCAGCTCCCGGCAGTGCAGATGGCCGTCGAGCATGACGACGAGAGTGCCGAGCGTGAGCCCGGCCGCCTCGGCGCGCGTCCACTCGTCGACGAGCCGGCGCCCGGTCGTGACGTGGACCGGTTCGCCGACGCGGTGCAGCACGATCCCGTGCGCGGCGGCGAGGGTCTGGAAGGCAGAGATCCCCGGGATGACCCGCACGGCGGTGTCGATCCGCTCGCCGATCGCGTCGACGATGCGGATCGTGCTGTCGTAGAAGGCCGGGTCGCCCCACACGAGGAACCCCACGACCGCGTCCACGGGCAGCCCATCGACGATCCGAACGTAGGCGTCCGTGCGTGCGGCGTGCCAGTCGCGCACCCCCTGCGCGTACTGCGCGTCGTCGCGATCGGCGTCCGGGCCGCGCCTCGGGTCGGGCACCGTGATGAACTCGTACGGGTGATCGGCCGGGATGAACCGGTCACAGATCGCGCGCCGCACCGCCACCAGCTCGTCCTTCGCTCCGCCCTTGTCGGCGACGAGGAAGACGTCCACCTCGGCCAGGGCTGCCGCAGCCTCGGCGGTCACGTGCCCGGGTGATCCGGCACCGATCCCGATCACGTGGACACGGCGGGGGCTCACCGGTTCTCCTCGATCAGGGTCAGCAGGGCGTCGACGTCGACATGGGCCTCGAGGGCATCGGCGAGGCTGTCGATCATCCGCTCCCGGCGTGAGACGAAGGGGGTCCCCCCGGTCGGCGCGCGCCAGCCCGAGCCGGTCGTGGTCGCCACGTCGGCCAGGAGGGCGTGCCGGAAGTCGTCGCACTCCAACGTCCCGTGCCAGATCGACCCCCGGACCGGCCCGACTGCGTGCCCCCCGGGGAAGTCCTCACCGTCACCGGGTGAGACGACGCCGTGGTGGATCTCGTAGCCCTCCACCGTGGTCCCGCGCCACGTCCCGCAGGGCCGGGCGAGGATCTTCTCCTCGGCGAAGTCGACCCGCCCGGGAAGCAGCCCGAGACCCGGGACCGCCACGGCCGGGTCGGCCGGACTCCCGTCGCCCTCCACGCCGTCGAGGATCTCGTCGGTGAGCATCTGGTAGCCGCCGCAGATCCCCAGGACCGGCGCTCCGCGCCGCGCCCGCTCGACCACCACGTCGGCCAGGCCGGTGCGTCGTAGCCAGGCCAGGTCGGAGACCGTCGCCCGTGACCCCGGCAGCACGAGCAGGTCCGCCTCGCGGGCGGTGTCGACGTCGCGGGTCACGAGCACGTCCACGCCCGGCTCGGCCGCGAGGGCATCGACGTCGGTGGCGTTGGAGGTGCGGGGCAGCCGGACCACCGCAACCGTGAGTCGACGGTCCGCGGCGACGCCGTCCTCGTCGTGCTCCCAGGCCGCCACGGAGAGTCCGTCCTCGGAGTCGAGCCACACGTCCTCGAGCCAGGGCAGCACCCCGAGCGAGGGCATCCCCGTGCGCCGGGTGACCTCCGCCAGCCCCGGCGCGAGCACCGAGGCGTCCCCGCGGAACTTGTTGATGAGGTACGCGGCGAGCAGCGGTCGGTCCTCGTCGGACACCAGCGCCCAGGTCCCGTACAGCGCGGCCAGCACCCCGCCGCGGTCGATGTCCCCGACGAGCACCGTCGGCAGGGAGAATCGCTGCGCCAGACCGAGGTTGACGTAGTCACCAGCGCGCAGGTTGATCTCGGCGGGCGAGCCGGCGCCCTCGCAGACGATGATGTCGTGGCCTCCCGAGAGCTCTTCGTAGGCCGCGAAGGCCGCCTGCGCCAGGTGCCCTCGCCCGGTCGCGTACTCACCGGCCACGAGCTCACCCGCGGGCCGTCCTCGCACGACCACGTGCGCCCGGCGGTCGCTTCCCGGCTTGAGCAGCACCGGGTTCATCGCCGAGGTGGCCTCGACCCCCGCCGCCTGTGCCTGCAGGTACTGCGCGCGGCCGATCTCGGTCCCGTCGCGGCAGACCATCGAGTGGTTGGACATGTTCTGGGCCTTGTACGGCGCGACCGATGTCCCACGTCGGGCGAGGACGCGACACAGGCCGGTCACGACGAGGGACTTCCCCGCATCGGAGGATGTCCCGGTGATCAGCAGTCCACTCACGAACCGTCACTCTACGAGGGCGGGCTAGCGTGGGCTCCGTGACCTCGACCCACGTGCACCTGATCCGTCATGGGGAGTCCACCTGGAACCGTGACGGGATCATCCAGGGTGCCCACCGAGGGGTGACGCAGCCCGTCCTCACCGAGTCCGGTCGGGCCGATGCCGCCCGTGCGGGCCTGACCCTGGCGGCCCTGCTCGGGGTGCCCGGCGGGTACCGCGATCTCTCCCTGTGGAGCAGCGACCTCGTGCGGGCGCTGCAGACCGCCGAGATCATCTCCGTGGCCCTGCGCCCGGGTGGCTGGAGCGCCTCCGTGCGCAACGAGGCCGGTCTGCGGGAGCAGTCCCTCGGTGACCTGGAGGGGGAGCGGGCCGACTCCCTCCCGGCCCAGGAGGTCCCCGACGGGCAGCACATCAGCGAGGTCCGCTGGGGAGGTGGCGAGTCGATGCGCGATGTCCACGACCGGGTCGGGGAGTGGTTCGCGCCCGCTCTGATCGAGCAGCCCGAGCACCTCGTCGTGATCAGCCACGAGCACACGATCCGTGCCTCGCTCGCCTGGTTGCGGCAACGCTCGCACCGCGAGATCGACTGGGACGAGCCGATCACGCCCGGCTCGATCACGACCTTCGACGTGGGGCGCTGAGCCTCACAGGTCGCGGGCCAGTACCTGCTGCAGCCCCTCGGCGTCGGTGACCGGGCGCTCGCAGACGAATCCGCGGCAGACGTAGGCCGCAGCCTGCCCGTCCACGAGTGGGCGGTCCGCCAGCAGCGGCTCACCGGGGGTGTCCGGTCGGCCGGTGACGATGACCAGCCCGGGAGCGGGGGATGCCTCCGCCACGGCGCGAAGGGGGGCGATCCCCCCTTCGTCCTCGCCGACGATCGCGACCTGCCGGGGCCCGTCGAGCATCGCCTCGGCCTGGGCCAGCGCCCAGCCCGCGAAACGGGGGTCGTGGGTGATGATCCGCGACTGCGCCGCGACGCCCTCCTCCGCGAGGGAGCGGTGAGCCGTTTTGCCCGTGATGGCCGAGTGGGTCAGGAGCGCGCCGGCGATCGCGGAGACACCCGAGGGCTCCGCGTTGTCGGTACGGCCGCGCGGACGGGTGATCAGGGCCTCGCCGTCGATCGGGGTGTCGTGCCAGCCGTCGGCGTCGTGGAAGAGGTGGACGGCCAGGTCGAGGACCTGCGCGGCGTGGTCGAGCCACTCGGTCGCGCCGGTCGCGCGGTGCAGGGCCAGCAGACCCTCCGCGAGGTTGCCGTGGTCGTCGAGGACCGCTGGGGCGGCGCCGACCCGACCGGCGAGCGACGTGCGGCGCAGGCGGCCCTCGACGAGGTGCCCGTCGAGGACGAGCCGCCCCGCGGTTGCCGCCGCGTCGACGAGCTCGGGTCGCTTCAGGGTGACGCCGGTGTCGGCCAGGGCGGCGATGGCCAATCCGTTCCAGCTGGTGACGACCTTGCCGTCGAGGGCCGGCTGGGGGCGCTCGGTACGGGCGTCGAGCAGCCGAGCTCGCACGTCCTCCCACCACTGCGGGTCGTGGGGGTCCTGCAGCAGCTGCAGCGTCGACGCCCCGTGCTCGAATGTCCCCTCCGGGGTCACCTCGAGCAATCGCGCCGCGCGGGCGCCGTCGTCCTCGCCGAGCACCTCGACCAGCTGAGCCGGCGTCCACACGTACGTGGCCCCCTCGACGGAGTGCCCGTCGACGACCGTGTCCGCGTCGAGGGCGGAGGCGAAGCCCCCGTCGCCCGTGCGCAGGTACCGCAGCAGGAAGTCCGCAGTGCTCCCGGCCACCCGGGCCGCGAGCGGTGAGCCGGTCTGGCGGTACCAGTGGGTGTAGACGCGCAGCAGGAGCGCGTTGTCGTAGAGCATCTTCTCGAAGTGGGGCACGACCCACTCGGAGTCGACGCTGTAGCGCGCGAAGCCACCCGCGAGCTGGTCGTGGATCCCCCCGCGGGCCATCGCCTCGCCGGTGCGCTCGACCATCGCCAGGGCGTCGGCGTCCCCGGTGCGGGCGTGGTGGCGCAGCAGGTGCTCCAGCGTCATCGACGGCGGAAACTTCGGGGCGCCCCCGAAGCCGGACCGGGCGTCGTCGAAGGTCGTGCGCAGCGAGTGCACGGACAGGGCGACCTGCTCCTCGTCGACGGGGGAGCCGGGCCCGGGGTCCGCGATCCCGGCGAGCTGCCCGGCGACGCCGGAGGCGCTCGCCATCAGGCGCTCGTGGTCCTCCCGCCAGGCCGTGCCCGCGGCGTCGAGCAGCTGCAGCAGCTGCGGCTTGGGCAGGTACGTCCCGGCGAAGAAGGGCTCGCCGTCCGGCGTGATGAGCACGGTCATCGGCCAGCCACCCTGCCCGGTCATCGCCTGCGTCGCGAGCATGTAGACCGCGTCGATGTCAGGGCGCTCCTCGCGATCGACCTTGACGCTGACCCAGCCGTCGTTGAGTGCCCCGGCGACCTGCTCGTCCTCGAAGCACTCGTGCGCCATGACGTGGCACCAGTGGCACGCGGCGTAGCCCACCGACAGGAAGATCGGCACGTCCCGCTGGCGCGCCTGCGCGAAGGCCTCGTCGCCCCACTCGAACCAGTCGACCGGGTTGTCGGCGTGCTGGCGCAGGTAGGGCGAGAGGCTGTTGGCGAGTCGGTTGGCCATGCCTCCACCGTCTCACCCCGGTGGTGTCCGTACCCGAGGCCGTTCGCGGCGGGGTCGGGGTGTGCGCCGACCCGTGCCGCTGCGGATTACGCCCGGGGCCGCGCCACGTACCAGCGCCACCCTGCGGTCACGATCACGGCGCCGACGATCGAGCCGATGAGTCCGCTGGGCCGCAACGCCAAGCCGTCTCCGGCCAACACGCTGCTCAACAGGCCGCCGACGAACGAGCCGAGGAGCCCGCTGACGATCGCCAGGGTCCAATCCACGGCGTTGTGCTCACGTCCGAGGAGCAGTTGTGCCCCGGCGCCGACGAGCATGCCGAAGAGAATGAGGCCGATGAGAAGCATGGCTGGATCCTAGACCTCGGATCGGATCGTCGGTGACGCCACGCCGGTGGGCGGTGACGCCACGCCGGTGGGCAGTCAGCTGCCGAGGGCCTTGACGAGCGAGATCGCCAGCGAGACCCGGTCCTGGTCACCGTCCTCGACCGCACGGACCGCGTTGACCACCTCGCGCAGAGCGCACACCGGACGGACCACCTCCTCGTCGAACCCGGCGACGGCGCACGCGATGTCCACGCGCCGGCGGACCGACCAGCGCAGCGAGGCACCGGTGCCCATCTCCTCCGCGCGGTTCCACAGCAGCGGCGCGACCTCCCACGCGGGGTGGCCGTTCACCGGCTTGGGGTCGATCGCGACCCAGTCGGTGCCGTCGGACAGGACGTTGGCGTAGTGCAGGTCGCCGTGGAGCAGGCGTACCTGCCCACCCTCCACCGAGCGAAGGGTGGACCGCGCCTGCTCGACGACCTGCCGGGGGAGTCGTTCGGCGGCCGGGCGCGAGAGGATCTGCCAGATCCACGGCGCGAGAGACGGCACCTGGGGCAGGGGAGCCATGTGCAGGTCCGCGTACAGGCCCGCGACGACCGCAACGGCCTCCTCGTCCCACAGGTCGGTGAGGTCCTGCGTCGTCAGGAGCTCGAGCAGCAGGACGGTGCGGCGTGGGTCGGCGCCCAGCAGGCGCACCGCCGAGCGTCCGTCCCAGGCTCGCAGGGCGAGGTGCTCGCCCTCGGCCTCGGCGTGTGGCCAGCCGAGCTTGAGCGCCGCCCTCCCCTCGGGCCCGCGCACCGGGAGCACCAGCGCGCACTGGCCGGCCATCGCCGGTCCGTCGACCTCGAGGGACCACTCCTCGAGCACGTCCGCGAGCAGGTGGGGGAGCGCAGCCACCCAGTCGGCGCCGGTCGGGCCCCCCTCGGCCTCGAGACCGGCCATCCGCTCGGCGAGGGACACCGGCACCAGCGCTGCCGCGTCCGCGACCCTCACGAGTCGGTCGGGTCGGCCCCGTAGAGGACCGGGACATCGAGCGGGAAGCGGTCACGCGACAGTTGCTCCACCGTGACCATCCACTCGGTCACCTCGAGCGCCGCGACCCGGTCGTCGCCCAGGCCGAAGAAGGTGTCCCCGTAGACCGCGAGCAGGCGTTCGAAGCAGCGCCGTCCCAGGTCCCTGCCCTCCTGCGGGGTCAGCTCGTGGGGCGCGTCGTAACCCAGCGGAGGGGGCCGCACCGCCTCACCCGCTGCCGTCGTCTGGCGCACGCTCAGCTGGCGCAGGCCCTTGCCCGCGGCGAGGACCTGCTTCGAGATCCGCTCGTCGGTGGCCCTTGCGGCGATGAGGTCCAGCGCATAGATCGTCGCCAGGGTCGCCCGCCGGGCGTCGGCCGCGACCGCGCCCGCCGACCATGCCTCGGTGCCCGGCCTGCTCCACAGCTCCTCATCGGTGTGCTCAGTGATCCGGTGGGTGGCGGTGAGCCGGCCGATGAGTGGCAGCACACCCGCCCCGCAGTCGCGGATCGATCCCTCGAAGGCCGCGACGACCTCGCCGGCGGACTCCGGAGCCGTGACGCCGTCGAGCAGGTCCTGCGGGACCCGGGCGTCCAGGAGAGCCGTGCGCAGCAGGTCGGCGCGCTCGGCGGCGTACTCCTGGTCGCTCGCCTCGAGCGATCCCAGCATGGCCAGCATGGCCGACTCGCCGGGGACGGGCTCCCTCGTGGGGACGAAGGGGATGTGCGGAGCGTCGTCCTCCAGCCGTACGCCGCAGCCGCCCAGTGTCGTGACGCCGGCCGCGAGGGCACCGACGAGCACGAGGCGGCGACTGGGTGGAGATGGCACGAGGACGATCCTCGCACGAGGCACCGGCCGTCGATCATGACTAGAGTGTCGGCCGAGCACGGCAACTCCACACGGAAGGCTTCCCATGGGTCTGGACCATGACGTCCACGAGCAGGTCTCCGCCGCACTGGGTGACGACTTCGTCGTGGACTCGGTGACGGTGACACCGGCCGGCAAGCGGCGCGTCGCCCGGATCACCGTCGAGCGACCGGTCGCCGAGGTCGTCGGGGACACCCCGGTCGAGCCGCTGACCCTCGATGAGATCGCCGACGCGACCCGACTCGTCAACGACGCGCTCGACGCGAGTGACGTCATGGGTAGCCAGCCGTACACCCTCGAGGTCTCCACCCCCGGCACGGACCGTTCGCTGACCGAGCCCGTGCACTTCCGCCGCTGCGTCGGTCGCCTCGTCGAGCTGCGCCTCACCCGGGGCGAGCAGACCGGTCGGGTCCTCGCGGTCACCGCCGACGGTGTCGACCTGCGCGTCAAGGGCACGAAGAAGCAGCCGCCGCACACCGCCCAGGTTCCTTTCACGGAGATCGCCAAGGGCACCGTCCAGGTGGAGTTCTCCCCGCCCACGAGCACGTCGGTGGATGCCGGCGCCGAGATGTAAGGACTGATCCATGGACATCGACATCCACGCCCTCAAGGCGCTCGAGCGTGAGCGCGAGATCCCCTTCGACGTCCTCGTGGACGCGATCGAGGCAGCGCTGCTGGGTGCCTACCACCGCACGGAGGGCGCCTACAAGCACGCCCGCGTGGAGCTGGACCGCAAGCAGGGGCATGTCATCGTCTGGGCCCGCGAGGAGCACCTGGTCGAGGAGGAGGTTCCGGTCGAGCCTGCCGAAGGGGAGGCCCCGCCCGTCGACGAGGACGGCAACCCGTTGATGCGCACCCGTACGCGACGGGAGCAGGGGCCGGAGTTCGAGGACACCCCGGACAACTTCGGCCGCGTCGCGGCCGCGACCGCTCGCCAGGTGATCACCCAGCGCATGCGTGATGTCGAGGACGAAGCCGTCCTCGGCGACTTCCGCGGCCGTGAGGGCGACATCGTCTCCGGCGTCATCCAGCAGAGCGCCAACCCGCGCAACGTCCTCGTCGACCTCGGCACGATCGAGGGCGTCCTCCCGTCGGCCGAGCAAGTTCCCGGTGAGGTCTACAACCACGGCGACCGGATCCGCGTGTACGTCGTCGCGGTCAAGCGCGGGATGCGCGGCCCAGAGATCGGCCTGTCGCGCACCCACCCCAACCTCGTGCGCAAGCTCTTCGCCATGGAGGTCCCGGAGATCGCCGACGGCTCGGTCGAGATCGCGGCCCTGGCCCGCGAGGCCGGCCACCGCACGAAGATCGCCGTCCACTCCACGATCCCCGGCCTGAACGCCAAGGGCGCGTGCATCGGCGCGATGGGCGCCCGTGTGCGGGCCGTCATGAGTCACCTGCAGGGCGAGAAGATCGACATCGTCGACTACTCGCAGGACCCGCAGCAGTTCATCTCCGCGGCGCTCTCGCCCTCCAAGGTGCAGTCCGTCACGGTCGTCGACCCCAAGTTGCGCTCGGCGAGGGTCATCGTGCCCGACTACCAGCTGTCGCTGGCCATCGGCAAGGAGGGGCAGAACGCTCGTCTGGCAGCCAAGCTCACCGGCTGGCGCATCGACATCCGCCCGGACACGGCTCCGGAGGTCAGCGGGGGCGTCGCGGTCCCCGGCCGGTCCCCGGGGTGATCGACTGGTGACCGGCGCAAGCCGGATAGGCGTTAAGATGGGAGACGTCGTTCGGACTGGACTCCAGTGCGAGGCACCTCAGGCTGGCCCGATCAGGACCTGCATCGGGTGTCGCGGACGGGATAGCCGATCGACACTGCTGCGCATCGTCGTGGTGACGGATGATCGTGGGTCCACCACGGCGACCCCGGACCCGCGCCGACGTGTGCCGGGTCGTGGGGCGTGGCTCCACCCCGACATCGCCTGCCTGGAGCTCGCCCTCCGGCGGCGGGCCTTCTCCCGTGCGTTCCGACGTCCGGTGGCGGGGGCCGACGCCGTCCGCGACTGGCTCGAGGACGTGCCCAGCAGGAACCAGTAGTACCGACCAATCCGTACGCACAGAACCGAGAGCGGGTTTGACGCTGATGAGCACCCGATGAGTACTCAGCAATGAGCATTCACCTCAACTGACGACGGTCCGCGCCTTCTCTCAGGTACGGACCAGAGAAGGAGAAACGTGGCCAAGGTCCGTGTCCACGAGCTCGCCAAGGAGCTCGGGGTTTCCAGCAAGGCCCTCCTCACCCACCTGGGTGACATGGGGGAGTTCGTGAAGTCTGCGAGCTCGACGATCGAGGCGCCCGTCGTGCGCAAGGTGAAGGACAACCCACCTGCGCCCGACCCCAAGGTGAAGAAGGCGGCCGCCAAGCCCGCGGCCAAGCCGTCGCCCGCCAAGCCGGGACCGGCCGCGCCGGCTCCCCAGGCGCCCGCTGCCGACGCTCCCGCACCCCAGGCGCAGCCGTCGGCTCCCACCGAGCCGTCGCAGCCCGCTGCCCCGCCGGCGCCGACGCCCGGCCCGGCAGCGCCCAAGCCCGGCCCGGCCGCTCCTGAGCAGCCGGCTGCCGAGCAGCCTGCCGCCCCGGCGCAGCCGGCTGCCCCCGAGCAGCCTGCCGCCACGGCGTCCGACAAGGGCTCCCCGGCCGCCAAGCCGGGCCCCAAGCCCCCGACTCCCGGCCCGCGCCCGACGCAGGCCAAGCCGGGTGGTGGCCGTCCGGGCCCGCGCCCGGGCAACAACCCCTATGCGTCCAACCAGGGCATGGGTACCCGTCGCGAAGGGGGCGGCGGCGCCGGCCCCCGTCCCGGCAACAACCCCTTCGCCTCCAGCCAGGGCATGCCCCGCCCCGGGCAGCGTCCCGGCGGTCGTGGTGGCGCTCAGCGTCCGGCAGCAGGTGCCCCGGAAGCCCGTCCCGAGGGTGGCGGTGCCCGTCCGTCGCCCGGGATGATGCCGGCCAGCTCGGCCGTCCCGCGTCCGGGCCAGCGGCCCGGTGGTCGTGGCGGTCCCGGTGCCGGTCGTGGCCGTCCCGGTGGTGGCCCCGCCGGCCGTCCCGGTGGCGGTGGCTACCGCGGTGGCCCCGGTGGTCGTGGCGGCACGCAGGGTGCCTTCGGTCGTGGCGGCGGCAAGCGCAAGCAGCGCAAGTCGAAGCGGGCGAAGCGCGCCGAGTTCGAGAAGATGCAAGCACCCTCGGTCGGCGGTGTGGTCGTCCCCCGCGGCGACGGCACCACCCGGATCCGGGTGCGCCAGGGTGCCTCGATGAGCGACTTCGCGGAGAAGATCGACGCGAACCCCGCCTCGCTGGTCACCGTGATGTTCAACCTCGGTGAGATGGCCACGGCGACCCAGTCGCTGGACGAGGACACCTTCCAGCTGCTCGGCGCCGAGCTCGGCTACGTCATCGAGATCGTCTCGCCGGAGGAGGAGGAGCGTGCGCTCTTCGAGTCCTTCGACGTCGACCTGGACATCGGCATCGAGGACGAGGACGAGGAGGACCTGTACGCCCGCCCGCCGGTCGTCACGGTCATGGGTCACGTCGACCACGGAAAGACGCGCCTGCTGGACGCCGTCCGCAACGCCGACACCGGTGGGAGCGAGGCCGGTGGCATCACGCAGCACATCGGTGCCTACCAGATCCAGACCGAGCACGAGGAGGCCGAGCGCGCGCTGACCTTCATCGACACCCCCGGTCACGAGGCGTTCACCGCCATGCGTGCCCGCGGTGCGAAGGTCACCGACATCGCGATCCTCGTGGTGGCCGCCGACGACGGCGTCATGCCGCAGACCATCGAGGCGCTCAACCACGCCCAGGCTGCCGACGTGCCGATCGTCGTCGCGGTCAACAAGGTGGACGTCGAGGGCGCGGACCCGGCGAAGGTCCGTGGTCAGCTGACCGAGTACAACCTCGTGGCCGAGGAGTACGGCGGCGACACGATGTTCGTCGACGTCTCGGCCAAGCAGGGCCAGAACATCGATGCCCTGCTCGAGGCGGTCCTGCTCACCGCGGACGCGGCCCTGGACCTGCGGGCCAACCCCGACCGGGACGCCCGTGGCGTCGCGATCGAGGCCAACCTGGACAAGGGCCGGGGCGCCACGGCGACCGTCCTCGTCCAGTCGGGGACGCTGCACGTCGGTGACGCCATCGTCACCGGCTCGGCCCACGGTCGTGTGCGGGCGATGCTCGACGAGCACGGCAACCAGCTGAAGGAAGCGGGTCCCTCCCGTCCGGTCCAGGTGCTCGGGCTCTCGTCCGTCCCGCGGGCCGGTGACACCTTCGTCGTCGCACCCGATGACCGCACTGCGCGCCAGATCGCCGAGAAGCGTGAGGCAGCCGACCGTCAGGCCAGCCTGGCCAAGGCTCGCAAGCGGATCAGCCTCGAGGACCTCGACCAGGTCATCGCCGCCGGCAAGATCGACACCCTCAACCTCATCATCAAGGGTGATGTGTCGGGTTCGGTCGAGGCGCTGGAGGACGCCCTCCTGCAGATCGATGTCGGCGAGGAGGTCGACCTGCGGATCATCGACCGTGGCGTCGGCGCGATCACGCTGAACAACATCAACCTGGCCATGGCCTCCGACGCGATCATCCTCGGCTTCAACGTGCGGGCCGAGGGCCAGAACGCCGATGTCGCCGAGCGCGAGGGCGTGGAGATCCGCTACTACGGCGTGATCTACCAGGCCATCGAGGAGATCGAGCAGGCCCTGAAGGGCATGCTCAAGCCGGAGTACGAGGAGGTCGAGCTCGGCTCGGCGGAGGTCCGCGAGGTCTTCCGCTCCAGCAAGTTCGGCAACATCGCCGGTTCGATCGTCCGCAGCGGTCTGATCAAGCGAGGTGCCCGGGCACGCATCACCCGCGACGGTGTCGTGATCACCGAGGGCCTCGAGCTGACCGGGCTGCGTCGCTTCAAGGACGACGTCACCGAGGTCCGCGAGGGCTTCGAGTGCGGTATCAACCTCGGCAGCTTCAACGACGTCCAGGACGGTGACCTGATCACCACCTACGAGATGCGCGAGAAGCCCCGCGACTGATCCAGCGGGACCACCGACGAAGGGGGGCCGGTCAGCGAGAGCTGATCGGCCCCCCTTCGTCATGCCCCTGCCCACCACCGGGCGGGACTCGAAGGCGCCGGCACACCACCCGGGGTGCGTATGGTGTGCGCATGACGACGCCACCTCCTCCGCCGCCCGGCCAGGGCGGGACCCCGCCCCACGGCTCCTCCGGACCCGGCGATCCCGGCCCCGACTCCTCCGCCCAGCCGCCGTACGGCGCTCCCGCGGGGCCGCCCTACGGCTCGCCCACGGGAGGGTCCCCGTACGGGGCCGGCGGGCAGCCACCGATGACACCCCCGCCCGCCCCCGGTGGCGGGGGACCGGGCGACAACAACGCCAAGATCATGTCGATCTCCTCGCTCGTGGCCGGCATCCTGGGCCTGTGCCTGAGCTGGTGCATCGTGGGCATCGTGGGCGGGATCGCGGCCGTCGTCCTGGGACTGATGGGCAAGAAGGCCGCCGAGGCCGCCGGGGACGACAGCAGCCGGACGATGTCGTTGATCGGTCTCGGACTGGGTGTGCTGGGCATCCTGATCAGCCTGGTGTTCGTGGTCCTGCTCATCATCGGCGTGGCGAGTCCCAGCACGACCTACTGACGCTCCACACCGGCTGTGCGGCGGGCCGGTCCGCCCGCGCGGCTGGTGTCCCGGACCGCCCGGCTTTCGCATACCGTGGGGGAGTCCCCACCCAGCCCCTCACCGGAGGTGTGCCATGGCCGACCCGGCCCGCGCCCGCAAGATCGCCGATCGCATCAAGGAGCTCATCGCAGCCAACCTCGAGCAGGTCGTGAAGGACCCCGACCTCGGGTTCGTCACGATCACCGACGTCCGCGTCACCGGTGACCTCCAGCACGCCTCGGCCTTCTACACCGTC
Organism: Janibacter sp. A1S7; assembly: GCF_037198315.1. Classification (NCBI taxonomy): domain Bacteria; kingdom Bacillati; phylum Actinomycetota; class Actinomycetes; order Micrococcales; family Intrasporangiaceae; genus Janibacter; species Janibacter alittae. Next base: position 1,116,226 of record NZ_CP144913.1, read on the forward strand.
TTCGGGGACGAGGCCCAGCGCGAGCGGACCGCGCAGTTGCTCGAGGCCAACCGCGGCAAGCTGCGCTCCTTCGTCGGCCAGCGGTTGGGCATCCGCCTGACCCCGACGTTGGAGATCATCCCCGACGCCCTGCCGGAGAACGCCTCGCACATCGAGGACCTCCTGCGCTCGGCCAAGGAGCGCGACGAGGACCTGGCCCGCACCCGCACCGACGCCCGACCGGCGGGCGAGGCCGACCCCTACCGCACGAAGGGGGACGACGAGCGGTCCCCGTCCGCACCGGAGTGAGCGACGGACTGGTCGTCGTCGACAAGCCCGCGGGCTGGTCGAGCCACGACGTCGTCGCCCGCAGCCGCCGGCTGTACGGCACCCGCAAGGTCGGTCACGCGGGCACCCTCGACCCGATGGCCACAGGGGTCCTCGTGCTCGGCGTCGGCAGGGGCACCAAGCTGCTGACCTTCCTTGTCGGAGCGGACAAGGCGTACACCGCGACGATCCGTCTGGGGCAGGCGACGATCACCGACGACGCCGAGGGCGAGGTCACGGCCACCGGGGAGGTGGCCGACATCGACCGGTCGGCCCTCGAGACGGCAGTCTCCCGGCTGACCGGCGACATCCAGCAGGTCCCGAGCGCCGTCAGCGCGATCAAAGTCAAGGGCGAACGCTCCTACGCCCGGGTGCGGGCGGGGGAGGACGTCGACCTGCCGGCCCGTGCGGTGACGGTCTCGCGCTTCGACCTGCTCGACGTGCGCGAGGCGGACACGCAGGGTCCCGACGGGAGCCTGGCGGTCCTCGACGTCGACGTCGAGGTGGAGGTCTCCTCGGGCACCTACGTGCGCGCGCTGGCCCGCGACCTGGGCGCGGACCTGGGCAGCCACGGCCACCTGACGGCCCTGCGTCGCAGCCGCGTCGGTGGCCTGACACTCGCGCACTCCCACACCCTCGACGCACTCACCGCCCTGCGCGACGGCGGGGCCGAGCCGGTGGACCTGCCGATGACTCCGCTGGCCGAGGCCGCCCGTGCCGCTCTGGCCCACCGCGAGGTCACCGCGGAGCAGGCCCGCTCGCTCGGCTTCGGGCAGCGGATCCCCAGTGCCGTGCCGGGGCGGGAGGAGCCGGTCGCGGCGTTCGCCCCGGACGGGGCGCTCGTCGCCGTGCTCGACGAGAGCCGTCCCACGGCGCGTGCCCACGTCGTCTTCGCCCCGGCCAGTTCGTAGAGTGGGTCCTCGTGCAGCAATGGTCATCTCCGAGTGCCACCCCGTCGCAGCTGCGGCCGTGCGTGGCGACCTTCGGCAACTTCGACGGAGTGCACCGCGGTCACCGCGCGATCCTCGATGAGCTGATCCGCCAGGGTCGCGAGCGGGACCTGCCGACCGTCGTCGTCACCTTCGACCCCCACCCGGTCGAGGTGATGCATCCCGAGCGGGCGCCCGAGCTCATCGCCCCGGGCAGCCTGCGCGACGACTTCCTGCGGGAGGCGGGCATCGACGGGGTGCTCGTCCTGCCCTTCACCATGGAGTTCGCCCAGACCTCCGCCGTCGACTACATCGTCGAGACCTTCGTCACCGGTCTCGGTGCCGCCGCCCTCGTCGTCGGGGCGGACACCAAGGGCTTCGGCGCCGGCTACACCGGAGACGTCTCGCTCATCCGCGAGCTGGGGGAGGCGCACGGCTTCGACGTCGTCGTCATCGAGGACCAGGGTGACGACCAGCGCTGGTCCTCCTCCGCCGTGCGCGCCCACCTGGCCGCCGGTGAGGTCGAGGCCGCCGCCGAGATCCTCGACCGTCCGCACCGGGTGGTCGGGACGGTCGTCCACGGCCACCACCGTGGCCGGGACCTCGGCTACCCGACCGCCAACCTGGGCACCGACACGATCGGCCTGGTCCCGGGCCACGGGGTGTACGCCGGCTGGCTCACCCGTCTGGACCTGCCCGAGGACAGCCGGGACCGGCGTCTTCCCACGGCCATCTCCGTGGGCACCAACCCGACCTTCGACGGGCAGGTGCGCGTCGTCGAGGCCTACGTCCTCGACCGCACGGATCTCGACCTCTACGGCGAGCTGGTGGCCGTCGACTTCGTCGGCCACGTCCGGCCGACCCTGCGCTTCGACTCGATCGACGAGCTGCTCGAGGCCATGGCCCGGGACGTCGACCACACCCGCGCCCTCCTCCACCTCTGAGCCGGATGTGCCCGGGCAGATGCGTGCGGACGCGAACGTGCCGAGGCGGATTCGGGTGGGGCTTCGCGGCTGGGACCTCGCGACCCTGCTGCGCTCCGACCTCGTCCTCGTCGCGGCAGCGCTGACCGCGTCGGGCCTGGGCGCCCTGCTCGTGTACTCCGCGACCCGCGCCGAGGCCGGGTCGGCCTACCTCGTGCGGCACCTGCTCAACCTCGCCATCGGGCTGCTCATCGCACTGGTCGCGGTCCGGCTGGACCGCTCGCTGCTGCGGGCCCTGGCGCCGGTGGTCTACCTCGCCGGCATCGTCGGACTCGTCCTCGTGCTCACCCCCCTCGGTGTGGAGGTCAACGGTTCACGATCGTGGATCCGGGTGCCGGGCGGCTTCTCGATCCAACCCAGCGAGCTGGCGAAGGTCGCGCTCTGCGTCGCCCTGCCGATGTTGCTCGCCCCGGCCGCCGAGCGGCGGCACCGGCCCCGCCCCCGCGAGATCCTCCTCGCCGGGCTGATCACGGGGCTGCCGGTCCTGCTGGTCCTGGCGCAGCCGGATCTCGGGTCGGCACTGGTGCTCGTGGCGCTCGGGCTCGGCGTACTCGTCATCTCGGGGGCCGGCTGGCCCTGGCTGATCGGGGTGCTCCTCGCTGGTGTCACCGCCGTGGTCGCGGCCTTCACCACCCCGGTGCTCAGCCCGTACCAGCGCGACCGGCTGACCGCCTTCCTCGACCCGGGCACGGATCCCCAGGGGATCGGCTACCAGACCCAGCAGGTGCGGGCGGCGATCTCGGGCGGTGGGTGGGGTGGCCAGGGGCTGTTCTCGGGCGAGCTGACGAGCACGGGCGCGATCCCGTTCCAGGAGACCGACTTCGTCTTCTCGGTGGCGGGGGAGGAGCTCGGCTTCGTCGGTGCGGCCTTCGTCATCGGCCTCCTGGGTCTTGTCGTGGCCCGGATCGCGCTCGCGGGCACCCGCAGCGTCGACCCCTTCGTCCAGCTCGTCTGCTGGGGTGTCGCGGCGTGGTTCGCCGTGCAGTCGGTGGAGAACATCGGGATGAACCTCGGCCTGCTTCCGGTGACGGGGCTGCCGCTGCCCTTCCTCTCCTACGGGGGGTCCTCGATGTTCGCCTGCTGGGCGGCCATCGGCATCGTCGTCGCGGTCTCGACCGAGCGCCGTGCGAACCGGAGGACGAACGCGCACAACGGATCTGGCGCGCGGGCACGTCCGGCGAGGCGAGTGGGTCACCAAAGGGTGAACTTGCGGACAGGTGGGTGACAACCGACGTACTCGTGGGTCATGATTCGCTCACAGACTGCCCACGAAGGAGTGGCCCACCGTGCCTGACACCATGCCCCGCACCCCCGCCGACGAGGCCTACGACGCCAGTGTGTTCGAGGACCGCGCCCCGAGTGTGGGTCACCTGCTGCGGCAGCGCATCGCCGACACCCCCGACAGCACCGCCTACTCCTTCCCGGCGGGCATCGCCTGGGACGAGCTGACCTGGGCGCAGCTCGGGGACCGGGTCTGGGCGCTCGCCGCCGGTCTCGTCGACCTCGGCGTCCAGCCCGAGGACCGGGTCTCCCTGGCCTCGAGCACCCGGATCGAGTGGGTGCTGGGTGACTACGCGATCATGGCCGCCGGCGCGGCCACGACGACGATCTACCCGACGTCGATCAGTGACGACGTCGCCTTCATCGTCGACAACTCCGGCTCCAAGGTCGTCATCGCCGAGGACGCGGAGCAGGTCGACAAGCTCCGTGAGGTCCGTGACGCCATCCCGGACGTGACCCACGTCGTGGTCATCGATCCCGAGGGGGTCGACCTCGATGACTGGACGCTCACCTTCGCCGACCTCGAGGAGCGCGGCTCGGCGCTGCTCGCCTCGGACCCGGGGGTCGTCGACGCGCGGATCGACGCCACCGGACCGACGTCGCTCGCGACGATCATCTACACCTCCGGCACGACCGGCCGGCCGAAGGGCGTGCGTCTGCGGCACGCGACGTGGACCTACCAGGGCGCGGCGATCCGGGCGACCGGCATGCTCACGGCCGAGGACGTGCACTACCTGTGGTTGCCCCTGTCCCACGTCTTCGCCAAGGTCCTGCTGCTGATCAGCACCGACGTCGGCATGCAGACCGCCGTCGACGGACGCATCGACAAGATCGTCGACAACCTGGCCGAGGTCCGACCGACCTTCATGGCGGCCGCACCACGGATCTTCGAGAAGGTCTACGGCAAGATCTCGCTGGACATGGAGGCCGAAGGGGGCGCGAAGGCCACGATCTTCACCTTCGCCTCCCAGGCCGCACGCGACTACTCACAGGCGCTGTCCGAGGACCGCACGCCGGGGGTGGTCCTGCGTCTGAAGCACGCCATCGCCGACAAGCTCGTCTTCGCCAAGGTCCGGGAGCGCTTCGGCGGCAGGATCCGCTTCTTCATCTCCGGCTCCGCAGCGCTCAACACGGACATCGCGCACTGGTTCACCGGGGCTGGTCTGCAGATCCTCGAGGGGTATGGCCTCACCGAGACCTCGGCCGCGGCCACGGTCAACCGGCCGTACGCCCTTCGCGTCGGGTCGGTCGGCTGGCCCACCCCCCAGACGGAGATCAGGATCGCGGACGACGGGGAGGTCCTCATCCGCGGCGAGCACGTCATGGAGGGCTACCACGACAACCCCGAGGCCACCGCCGAGGTGCTCACGGACGACGGCTGGTTCCACTCGGGCGACATCGGCGAGATCGACGAGCGCGGCTTCGTCAAGATCACCGACCGCAAGAAGGACCTGTTCAAGACGAGCAACGGCAAGTACGTGGCGCCCTCGCTCATCGAGTCGACCTTCAAGGGCCTGTGCCCCTATGTGGGCCAGCTGCTCGTCCACGGTGAGTCCCGCCAGTTCGTCACCGCGCTGGTCACCCTGGACGAGGAGGCCATCCAGCCCTGGGCGGAGGCGAACGGTCTCGCGGGTGCGAGCTACACCGAGATCGTCTCCTCGCTGCAGGCCCGCGAGATGGTCCAGTCCTACATCGACGAGCTCAACGCCGGCCTCAACCGGCACGAGCAGGTCAAGAAGTTCCACATCCTGGGCCGCGACCTGTCCGTCGAGGACGGCGAGCTCACCCCGAGCCTGAAGATGCGTCGCAAGGTCGTCGCGGACAAGTTCAAGGGCGACATCGAGGAGATGTACCCGAGCTGATCCGTCACCTACCCTTGGCCCATGACCGGTGAGACGATCTACCCTGCCCTCGAGCCCCTTCTGGAGAAGGTCAGCAAGCCCATCCAGTACGTCGGCGGCGAGCTGAACTCCACGGTCAAGGACTGGCAGGTCGGCGGTCACGGCCCCGGCGGCGAGGAGCTGACCGTGCGGTGGGCGCTGATGTATCCCGACGCCTACGAGGTCGGCGTGCCCAACCAGGGCGTGATGATCCTCTACGAGGTGCTCAACGAGCGTCCGGACGCGCTCGCTGAGCGCAGCTACGCCGTCTGGCCCGACCTGGAGGCCCTCCTGCGGGAGCACGACCTGCCGCAGTTCACCGTCGACGGGCACCGCCCGGTGGGCGACTTCGACGTCTTCGGCCTGAGCTTCTCCACCGAGCTGGGCTACACCAACATGCTCACCGCGCTCGACCTCGCGGGCATCCCGTTGCACAGCAGCGAACGCACCGACGAGCACCCGCTGGTCATCATGGGTGGCCACGCCTCCTTCAACCCCGAGCCGGTCGCCGACTTCGTCGACGCCGCGATCATCGGGGACGGCGAGGAGGCCGTGCTCACCGCGACCGACATCATCGGCGAGTGGAAGGCGCAGGACCGTCCCGGCGGCCGCGTCGAGGTGCTGCGTCGCCTCGCCGCGACCGGGGGCGTCTACGTGCCGGCGTTCTACGACGTCGACTACCTGCCCGATGGGCGCATCCAGCGCGTGGTCCCGGTCGAGTCCGGTGTGCCGTGGCGCGTGGACAAGCACACGGTGATGGACCTGGACGAGTGGCCCTACCCGAAGCAACCGCTCGTTCCCCTCGCGGAGTCCGTCCACGAGCGGATGAGCGTGGAGATCTTCCGCGGCTGTACCCGCGGCTGCCGTTTCTGCCAGGCGGGCATGATCACCCGACCGGTGCGCGAGCGCTCGATCACCGGTATCGGCGAGATGGTCGAGCAGGGCCTGCAGGCCACCGGCTTCGAGGAGGTGGGCCTGCTCTCGCTCTCCAGCGCCGACCACTCCGAGATCGGCGACGTGGCCAAGGGTCTCGCCGACCGCTACGAGGGCACCAACACCGGCCTGTCGCTGCCGAGCACGCGCGTGGACGCCTTCAACATCGACCTGGCCAACGAGCTGACCCGCAACGGTCGCCGGTCCGGGTTGACGTTCGCTCCCGAGGGGGGCTCCGAGCGCATCCGCAAGGTGATCAACAAGATGGTCACCGAGGAGGACCTCATCCGCACCGTCTCCGCCGCCTACGGTGCGGGCTGGCGCCAGGTGAAGCTGTACTTCATGTGCGGCCTGCCGACGGAGACCGACGACGACGTCCTGCAGATCGCCGAGGTCGCCAAGCGCGTCATCGAGACCGGCCGCGAGGTCGCCGGCCACAACGACATCCGGTGCACCGTCTCCATCGGTGGCTTCGTGCCCAAGCCGCACACCCCCTTCCAGTGGTCGCCGCAGCTGGGCGCCGAGCAGACCGACGAGCGCCTGCACAAGCTGCGGGACGCCATCCGGGCCGACAAGCGGTACGGCCGCTCCATCGGCTTCCGCTACCACGACGGCCGGCCGGGCATCGTCGAGGGACTGCTCTCGCGCGGTGACCGCCGCGTCGGTCGCGTCATCGAGCAGGTCTGGCGCGACGGTGGTCGTTTCGACGGCTGGAGCGAGTACTTCTCCTACGACCGCTGGATGGCCGCGGCGGAGAAGGGCTTCGAGGGAACCGGCGTCGACGTCGACTGGTTCACCACCCGTGAGCGCGAGGAGGCCGAGGTCCTGCCCTGGGACCACATCGATTCCGGCCTGGACAAGGAGTGGCTCTGGCAGGACTGGCTGGACGCCCTCGACGAGACCGAGGTCGAGGACTGCCGCTGGACGCCGTGCTTCGACTGCGGTGTCTGCCCCCAGATGGGGACGGACATCGAGGTCGGCCCGACGGGCAAGACCCTGCTGCCGCTGACCGTCCTCGGCTCCGGCAAGGAGTCGATGGTCCGCTCCTGACGGACGGGTCCGTACACGGGGCACGACGAAGGGGGACAATCGGTCCATGAGTGCGATGACCGTCAGGCACACCGAGCTCGACGAGGCCCTGCGCCGCTCCGGGGTGGCGGATGTGCGCAGCGACCCGTTGACGGTGGGGATGTACTCCAGCGACGCGTCGCTGTACCGGATCCCGCCGCGCACCGTCGTCTTCCCCCGGGAGACCGGCGAGATCGAGGCGACACTCGCGGTCGCCCGTGAGCTCGGCATCCCGCTGACCGCGCGCGGTGGTGGCACCTCCATCGCGGGCAACGCGATCGGCCCGGGCATCGTCATCGACACCTCGCGGTACATGGGTCGCGTCCTCGAGGTCGACCCGGACTCGCGCACCGCGCTCGTCGAGGCCGGCGCGGTCCACGCGACCCTGCAGGCGCAGGCCCGACGCGTCGGACTGCGCTTCGGCCCCGACCCCAGCAGCCACTCGCGCTGCACCGTCGGCGGCATGATCGGCAACAACGCCTGCGGCAACCGCGCACTCGGGTACGGCCGCACGAGCGACAACATCGTCGGCATGGACCTGCTCACCGCGGCGGGCACGCGCCTGGCCGCGACCACCGGAGTGGCGGGGGGACCCCCTTCGCTCACCGGTGACGACGCCCTGGTGGCCCGGCTGACCGACCTACGAGACGCCCACCTGGCGACGATCCGCACCGAGTTCGGCACCTTCGGGCGGCAGGTCTCCGGCTACGCCCTGGAGCACCTCGCGCCCGAGCGGGGGCTCGACATCGGACGCATGCTCGTCGGGTCCGAGGGAACCCTGGCCGTGGCGACCCACGCCCGGGTGCGTCTCGTGGAGGACCCGCCGGAGACGGCGCTGGCCGTGCTCGGCTTCCCCGACATCTACGCCGCGGGCGACGTCGCCCACCTGCTCAAGGGCCTGGGCGCGGTCGCGGCCGAGGGCATCGACTCCCGCATCGTCGACGTCGTCCGCGTGCGGCGTGGCCCCCGCGCCGTCCCGGACCTGCCGGCGGGTGCCGCGTGGATGCTCGTCGAGGTCCCGGGCGGGGACCGGGCCGAGGCCGTCGCCGCCGCCGAACGCATCTGTCGCGAGATCGAGCCGTTCGACGCCCGCATCGTCACCGACCCGACGCAGGCACGCGCGCTGTGGAAGATCCGCGAGGACGGCGCCGGCCTGTCCGCGCGCTCGCAGCGCGACCGTCCCGCCCACGCGGGCTGGGAGGACGCGGCCGTGCCACCGGACCGGCTCGGTGACTACCTGCGCGCCTTCGACGACCTCCTCGACGAGCACGACGTCCAGGGCCTGCCGTACGGGCACTTCGGCGACGGCTGCCTGCACATCCGCCTCGACATCGAGTTGGACACCCCCGGCGCGCAGGAGCGGTACCGCTCGCTCGTCGAGGAGGCCGCCGACCTCGTCGCCGCCCACGGCGGATCGCTCTCGGGGGAGCACGGCGACGGGCGGGCTCGCTCGGCGCTGCTGCCGCGGATGTACGGCCCCGAGGCGATCGCGCTCTTCGGCGCGGTCAAGCACGCCTTCGACCCGACCAACCTGCTGGGTCCCGGCGTCCTCGTCGATCCGGCGCCCGTCGATGCCGACCTGCGCATCCCGGCCGCCCGCAAGGCCGCCGTGCCGCTGGCCTTCGGCTACCCGGAGGACGGGGGCGACTTCAGCCAGGCCGTCCACCGCTGCACCGGCGTCGGCAAGTGCCGTGCAGCCGGTACGTCCACGACGGTCATGTGTCCCAGCTACCAGGCGACGGGCGAGGAGAAGGACTCCACCCGCGGCCGTGCCCGGATCCTGCAGGAGATGCTCAACGGCTCCACGGACACCGGGGGCTGGCGCTCGCCCGAGGTCCACGACGCCCTCGACCTGTGCCTGTCCTGCAAGGGCTGCGCCAGCGACTGCCCGACCGGTGTCGACATGGCGACGTACAAAGCCGAGGCGCTGCACCAGACGTGGCAGGGACGCATCCGCCCCCGGAGCCACTACTCGCTCGGCCGGTTGCCGCAGCTGGCGCGGATCGCCTCGCGCGCACCACGCCTGGTCAACGCGATGACCTCGCTGCCGGGCCTGAAGAAGCTCACCCTCCCCGCCGCCGGCGTGGACCCGCGCCGCAACCTGCCCACCTTCGCGCCGGAGACCTTCCGCACCTGGGTGGAGCGCGAAGGGATGATCGCCTCGGCCGCGCAGATGGCCGGCGCCGACCACCCCGTCGCGATCTTCGTCGACTCCTTCACCGACCACTTCTCACCGCACGTCGGACGCACGACGGTGGCGCTGCTGCGGGAGGCCGGGTTCACCCCCTTCGTCCCGGCGGAGTCGTTGTGCTGCGGCCTGACCCTGATCTCCACCGGCCAGCTCGACGCAGCGAAGTCGACCCTGGCGACCGCCGTCCGCGTGCTCACCCCGGCGGTCGACGCGGGCATCCCGGTGCTGGGCATGGAGCCCAGCTGTACCGCGGCCCTGCGCCACGACCTGCCGCGGCTGGTCGACTCCGCCGCGGCGCGCACGGTCTCGACCGCCGTGCGCACGGTCGCCGAGCTGCTCGGCACGGCCATCGACGAGGGTCGGTGGAGCGCGCCCGACCTGACCGGGACCGAGGTCGTCGCCCAGCCGCACTGCCACCAGCACGCGGTGATGAGCTGGAGCGCCGACGAGGCCCTGCTCGCGCGGACCGGCGCCGCGGTCACCCGACTGGGTGGCTGCTGTGGTCTGGCCGGGAACTGGGGGGTGGAGATCGGGCACTACGACGTCTCGGTCCGGGTCGCGGAGCAGCAGCTGCTCCCGGCGATCCGGGAGGCGGCGGCGGACACCGTCGTCCTCGCGGACGGTTTCTCCTGCCAGACCCAGATCGCCGACCTGTCCGACCGCGAGGGCGTGCACCTGGTCGAGCTGCTCGCGCGCGACGCCTAGGCTTGACCCCCATGGCCAAGCAACGCACCCCCGACGGGCCACCCCCGCCACCTGCTGTCCAGAAGTTGCGCATCCAGTACGCCCGCCGCGGACGGCTTCGCCACTCCTCGACCCGTGACTTCGGGCGGGCGCTCGAGCGCGCGCTGCGCCGCTCCGGGGTGCCGATGGCCTACTCCGCCGGGTTCCACCCGCACCCGAAGATCTCCTACGCCAACGGGGCCGCCACGGGGGCGGCGAGCGAGGCGGAGTACTTCGAGATCTCGGTGACCGAGCAGGTCGACCCCGACGCCGTGGCCACGGCCCTGGACGAGGCACTGCCCGACGGGCTGGACATCGTCAGGGTCGTCGAGGCCCGCCCGGGGGCGCTCGCGGACCTGCTGCAGGCGAGCCGCTGGAAACTGCGCTTCCCCGGCGTGGAGGTGGCCGACCTGGAGGTGGCCGTCGCCGGATTCCTCGCCGCGGACAGGATCGAGGTGGAGCGGATGTTCAAGCGCGGGATGAAGTCCTACGACGCGCGCGGGCCCGTGGAGTGGGCGCGTACCGGCGTCGATGACGACGGCTGTGCGATACTGGCCATGGTCGTGCGGCACACCACACCTGCCGTTCGCCCCGACGACGTCCTCAGCGCGATCACCGCTGCCACCTCGTTCGCGCCGCCGCGGTCACCGATCGCGACCCGGTTGGCGCAGGGGATCTGGAGCAGCGAGACCGAGAGCGTGGCCGATCCACTGGCCGCCGACTGAGCCGCCGCCGGCCCCGTGGGGGTGCCGCGCACGACGCGAGCCACCTCGAGGCAACACGGATTTGCTTCCGCGGGCCACCAGAGCCCGCGAACGCCGCGCCAGCGGTCTGGTCGCACCCCTGAGGTGCCGGTGTGGGGCACGGCCGCCGGCGCTGGAGGTGCCGCATGGCTCCCGAGCACGAGAACCCGGTCGAGGAATCGACCGAGACCACGGCCCAGGTCGGCACGAGCGACCAGCCCGACACCACCACCACCACCGAGGACGAGCAGCCCCGGGAGCAGGCGCCCGCCGCTCCGGCTCCGGGCTTCGGGCTCCTCTTCCAGCCGCCCGCCCCCGTCCCCGCTCCGAAGCGGCGCCGGCGCGACCCCGAGCCCGACGACGAGGACGAGCAGGACTCCCGCGACGACAACGACCCGCAGCAGGGTGACGACTCGGACAACGACTCGGACAATGACTCGGACAACCAGGACGAGGGGGGTCGCAACCGGCGTCGTCGCCGAGGCGGACGCGGTCGCAACCGGTCGTCCGACTCCTCCGACGAGTCGGACTCGGCCAGCGACGGCAACGGCTCCACCGGGTCGGGCTCATCGGGCAAGGACTCCTCGAACAAGGCCTCCTCGGGCAAGGACTCCTCGAACAAGGAGTCCGCGGACGACTCCTCGGACGACGGGGACAGCGGCTCCCACACGTCCTCCGGCGGGCGCAACCGCGGACGCGGGCGGGGTCGTGGCCGTGGCGGTGATTCATCGGGGCAGGACGACAACTCGTCCGACAACTCCGACGACTCGTCCGACGACTCGAGCAACGACAACGACGACTCCGGCGAGGACGGTCAGTCCTCGGGCGGCTCCCGTCGCCGCCGTCGCCGCCGCCGTGGCGGTGGGGGCAACGGCAATGGTGGGGGCAACTCGGGTCAGGACGACCCGCCCGGCACCGTGACCAAGGTGCGCGAGACACGCAACGAGCCGCAGGCCATCAAGGGCAGCACCCGTCTGGAGGCGAAGAAGCAGCGTCGCCGCGAGGGCCGCGAGGCCGGCCGGCGCCGTACGGTCATGACCGAGGCCGAGTTCCTCGCCCGCCGCGAGAGCGTCGAGCGGGTCATGGTCGTGCGTCAGCAGGGGGACCGGACCCAGATCGGTGTCCTCGAGGACGGCGTGCTCGTCGAGCACTACGTCTCCCGGGAGACGACCTCGACGATGGTCGGCAACGTCTACCTCGGCCGCGTGCAGAACGTCCTGCCGAGCATGGAGGCCGCCTTCATCGACATCGGCAAGGGCCGCAACGCCGTGCTCTACGCCGGCGAGGTCAACTGGGAGGCACAGGGCGTCGGCAACGGCCAGCCCCGCCGTATCGAGAGTGCGCTCTCCTCCGGTGACTCGGTCCTCGTCCAGGTGACGAAGGACCCGATCGGCCACAAGGGTGCACGGTTGACCTCGCAGGTGTCCTTGCCCGGCCGCTACCTGGTGTACGTGCCCGAGGGCAACATGACCGGCATCTCGCGCAAGCTGCCCGACACGGAGCGCTCCCGCCTGAAGTCGATCCTCAAGCAGGTCGTCCCGAACAGCTCCGGGGTCATCGTGCGCACGGCCGCAGAGGGCGCCTCCGAGCAGGAGCTGACCTCCGACGTCGAGCGGCTGACGAAGGCGTGGGGCCGGATCAGCGAGAAGTCCGAGGCCAAGATGGGCAAGAAGACCTCGGCGGGCGGCGCGCCGACGCTGCTGCACGCCGAGCCGGACATGACCGTGCGAGTCATCCGCGACATCTTCAACGAGGACTTCGCGAAGATGGTCGTCTCCGGTGACGGCGCCTGGGGCGAGATCAAGGGCTACATCGACGACGTCGCCCCCGACCTGGCCGACCGCCTCGAGAGGTGGACCGGCGACAAGGACGTCTTCGCCGAGCACCGGATCGACGAGGGGATCTCCAAGGCGATGGACCGCAAGGTCTGGCTGCCCTCGGGTGGCTCCCTGGTCATCGACCGCACCGAGGCGATGACCGTCGTCGACGTCAACACCGGCAAGTTCACCGGCTCCGGGGGAAACCTCGAGGAGACGGTGACGAAGAACAACATCGAGGCCGCCGAGGAGATCGTGCGGCAGCTGCGGCTGCGCGACATCGGGGGCATCATCGTCGTCGACTTCATCGACATGGTGCTCGAGGCCAACCGCGACCTCGTCGTCCGACGTCTGCTGGAGTGCCTCGGCCGTGACCGGACCAAGCACCAGGTCGCCGAGGTCACCTCGCTCGGCCTGGTCCAGATGACCCGCAAGCGGGTCGGCTCCGGCCTCATCGACGTCTTCTCCGAGACCTGTGAGGCCTGCAACGGACGTGGCCTCATCGTCCACAACGAGCCGGTGGCACACGACCACGGCGGCAACGGTGGCGGTTCCAACGGTGGGGGCGGCAAGTCCCGCCGCGGCCGCGGCAAGGGCGGCGGAGGCAACAACGACTCCCAGCCGAAGTCCGCACCCGAGGAGGAGAAGGACGCCAACGGGCGCACCGCGGCCCAGATCGCGGCGGCTGCCCACGCGGCGGCCGTGAAGAGCATCGCCGAGCCCGGTCCCAGCGAGGACGTGGCCACCGGTGACCCCGAGGTGAAGGCCCCGACGCCGGAGCAGTCGAAGGAGCCGGAAGTCGCCCGGCCGGCGGCGGACGACACCACCCCGGAGCCGACGAAGGAGCCGCAGCCGGAGCCGACGAAGGAGCCGGAGCCGGCGAAGAAGCCGGCCCGTCGACGCGCCGGTCGCCGTGCGGCGTCCAGCGCGGGGGCCCCGGTGGCCCTCGAGCCCGTCGACCTGACCGCGGCCGCGCCCAGCACGAGCGCACCGCTGACCTCGATCGCGGGCGAGAGCGGGGCCGCCCCGACGACCCCGGTGGCCGACCCTCCGGCCGAGCCGGCCACGCCGCCACGTCGCAAGCGCAAGCGAGTCACCAGCGAGGCGGGGCCACCCCAGGCCTGATCCCCCTTCGCCCCGGGTGCCCGGCCGGACTTTCTCCGGGTTCGCAGGGGTTTCATACTCCGGCGAACCCGGGGATTACCGGGTGACCCGATATTCGTGGGGCGCACGTGGTCGCGTTTTGCGGGCCGAGGGCCCTCGACGGTAGTCTCTATCCTTGGTGCGCCCACCGTGTGGACGCTTCGTGCCCGTGGGCACGCGGATTGTTTGCCGGTCAGACCAGAGCGAGTGCGCCAGTAACGAAAGTGAGTTCCACTGATGTACGCGATCGTTCGCGCGGGTGGCCGCCAGGAGAAGGTCTCCGTCGGCGACACCATCACCATCAACTCGATCAAGGGCAAGGCCGGCGACAGCGTTGACCTGAAGCCGATCCTCCTCGTGGACGGCTCGACCGTGACCAGCGATGTCGACGCGCTGGCCAAGGCCTCCGTGGCCGCCGAGGTCGTCGGGGACGCCAAGGGCCCCAAGATCGTCATCACCCGGTACAAGAACAAGACCGGTTACCGCCGTCGCCAAGGTCACCGTCAGCCGCTGACCCAGCTGAAGATCACCGACATCAAGGCCTGAGCCTTCCCGAGAGTTAGGAACCACTGACATGGCATCCAAGAAGGGTGTGTCCTCGACCAAGAACGGTCGCGACTCCAATTCCCAGCGCCTCGGCGTGAAGCGCTTCGGTGGCGAGGTCATCGGCACCGGTCAGATCATCGTCCGCCAGCGCGGCACCCACTTCCACCCCGGCGACAACGTCGGTCGCGGCGGTGACGACACGCTGTTCGCCCTCGCCGACGGCGAGGTGCAGTTCGGCTCCAAGCGTGGCCGCAAGACCGTGAGCATCATCCCGGCGGGTACCGCCGGCTGACGCGGGATCACTGCGTGAGGCGAAGGGGGCGGGTCGACTCGACCTGCCCCCTTCGCCGTCCCATCCGAATGCCCGAAGAAGAAGAGGTGAGGTCGTGACGACCTTCGTTGACCGGGTCACCCTGCATGTCGAGGCCGGCAAGGGTGGCCACGGGGTCGCGTCCGTGCACCGCGAGAAGTTCAAGCCGCTCGGTGGCCCCGACGGGGGCAACGGCGGTCACGGCGGCGACGTCGTGCTCGTCGTCGACCCGCAGGTGACGACCCTCCTCGACTACCACCGCAACCCCCACCGCCGCGCGACCAACGGCGCCCCCGGTGCCGGTGACGAGAAGAACGGCGCCAACGGCGAGGACCTCGTCCTGCGCGTGCCCGAGGGCACCGTCGTGACCAATGGCCAGGGCGACGTCCTGGTCGACCTCGTCGGCGCCGAGGCACGCTTCGTCGTGGCCACGGGCGGCCGTGGTGGCCTCGGCAACCGGGCGCTGGCCAGCCGTCGCCGCAAGGCACCCGGCTTCGCGCTGCTCGGCGAGCCCGGCGAGGCCACCGATGTCGTGCTCGAGCTGAAGTCGCTCGCCGACGTCGCCCTCATCGGTTTCCCCAGCGCGGGCAAGTCCTCGCTCGTCTCGGTCCTCTCGGCGGCCAAGCCGAAGATCGCCGACTACCCCTTCACCACCCTCGTGCCCAACCTCGGGGTGGTCACCGCCGGCGACATGCGCTACACCGTCGCCGACGTGCCCGGCCTCATCCCGGGGGCGAGCGAAGGGCGGGGGCTGGGTCTGGAGTTCCTGCGCCACGTCGAGCGCTGCTCGGTGCTCGTCCACGTGATCGACTGCGCGACCCTCGAGCCGGGCCGCGACCCGATGACCGACCTCGACGTCATCGAGGAGGAGTTGTCGGCCTACGTCGCCGACGACACCCTTGGTGGTCTCCCGCTGTCGCAGCGCACCCGCATCGTCGTGCTGAACAAGGCCGACGTCCCCGAGGCCCGGGAGCTCGCCGAGATGGTCAAGCCCGACCTCGAGGAGCGGGGCATCGAGGTCTTCATCGTCTCGGCCGTGGCCCACCAGGGCCTGAAGGAGCTCACCTTCGCCATGGCACGGCACGTGCTCGAGGCGCGGGCCGAGGTCGCAGCCGGCGAGACGACACCGCAGCGGGTCGTGCTGCGCCCCAAGGCCATCGACGACTCCGGCTTCGTCGTGCGCCGGGAGATGACGTCCGAGGGAGAGGTCTTCCGGGTCATCGGCGCCAAGGTCACCCGCTGGGTGCACCAGACCGACTTCGCCAACGACGAGGCGATCGGCTACCTCTCCGACCGACTCAACCGGGCCGGCGTGGAGGACGAGCTGACCAGGGCCGGTGCCGTCGCCGGGTCCACGGTGCTCATCGGCCCCGAGGACAACGCCGTGGTCTTCGACTGGGAGCCCACCCTCGTCGGTGGTGCCGAGTTGCTCGGTGGCCGCGGGCAGGACCTGCGCCTGGACGAGAACACCCGCCGCACCACCAGCGAGCGCCGGGAGGAGTTCCACGCACGCAAGGACGCCCAGAGCGCCGCGCGCGAGGAGCTGCGCGCCGAGCGGGAGTCCGGTCACTGGGTCGAGGGCGAGTGATGTCCGACGGCGCTCGGCGGGCGGTGGCCGACGCGCGACGCCTCGTGGTCAAGGTCGGTTCGTCCTCCCTGACGAGCGCTGCCGGGGGAGAGCTCGACGTCGCGCGGCTGACCGCGCTGGTCAACGCGCTCGCCGTGCGCCACGGTGACGGCACCGAGGTCGTGCTCGTCTCCTCGGGTGCGATCGCCGCGGGCATCTCCCCGCTGGGGATGAGCACCCGTCCACGTGACCTGGCCCGCCAGCAGGCCGCGGCCAGCGTCGGGCAGGGCGTGCTGCTGTCCGCCTACGACGCGGCCTTCGGTCGGCACGGACACACGATCGGCCAGGTGCTGCTCACCGTCGACGACGTCACCCGGCGCACGCACTACACCAATGCCCGCCGCACCCTGGACTCGCTGCTCGGGCTCGGGGTCGTGCCGATCGTCAACGAGAACGACACCGTCGCCACCGACGAGATCCGCTTCGGCGACAACGACCGGCTGGCGGCGCTCGTCGCCCAGCTGATCCGCGCCGACGCCCTCGTGCTGCTCACGGACGTCGACGCGCTGTACACCGCCTCACCGAGCGACCCGGACGCCGAGCGGGTCCCCGTCGTGCGGGAGCCGGGCGAGCTGGCGCGGATCTCCATCGGGGGCACCGGGTCGGCCGTCGGCTCGGGTGGCATGATCACCAAGGTCGAGGCGGCGACGATCGCGCACGCCGCGTGCATCCCGACGGTGCTCACCTGCGCCGAGCAGGTCTCCGAGGCGATCGCCGGCGAGGACGTCGGCACGGTCTTCCTCCCGGGGGAGCGCTCCCGCGGTTCACGGGGCCTGTGGCTGGCCTACGCGACCTCGCCCCGTGGCTCGGTGCAGATCGACGCGGGGGCCGTCACCGCCCTTCGCGAGCGGGGCCGGTCACTGCTCCCGGCCGGGATCACCGGGGTGACCGGCTCCTTCACCGACGGCGACCCGATCGACGTCATCGGACCCGACGGCGTGGTCATCGCCCGTGGTCTGGTCAACTACACCTCCGGTGAGCTGCCGCACCTCCTGGGCCGCTCGACCAAGGAGCTCGCCGAGGCCATCGGCCCGCAGTACGAGCGCGAGGTCATCCACCGGGACCACCTCGCCATCCTCTAGGTGCCTCAGCGCACCCGGGTGACCTCGAACTGCATCCGTGGGTCGGCGTAGACCTCCTGCGCCTGGACGATCTGCAGCTCGCGCCGGCCGGAGTCGTGCGTCGTGCGCAGCAGGTCGAAGACCGAGGAGACCGTCCGGCCGAGCGCCTCCGGCAGCGAGTGCGTGCGCACCCAGTGGCTGGTGAAGAGGGCGGCGGTGACGTCACCCGAGCCGTTGGCCTTCAGCGGAAGGTGCGGCGTCTGCACGATCCACGCCTCGTCGTCGTGGCAGGCGAGCATCTCGATGGTGCCCTCCGGACGGTCCGGCCGCAGCACGGAGGTCACGAGGATGGTGCTCGGCCCGATCTCGCGGGCCCGGTCGACCGAGGCGAGGGTCTCGTCGAGCGTGTGCGGCTGCGTGTCGGTGAGATACCCCAGCTCGAACTGGTTCGGGGTGATCAGGTCCGCCTTCGGGGCGACCTTCTCGCGCAGCAGCACCGGGATCGACTCGTGGACGAAGCAGCCGGACGCCTCGTTGCCCATCACCGGGTCGCAGGCGTAGATCGCCTCGGGGTTGACTGCCTTGACCTTGGCGACGGCCTCGAGGATCGTCGCGCCGATGCCCTCGCCGCCCTGGTAGCCGGACAGGACCGCATCGATCTCGCCGAAGGCCTCGCGCTCACCGATACCGGTGATGACGTCGGCGACGTCCGCCGGGTCCATCAGCGGCCCGCGCCAGGCGCCGTAGCCGGTGTGGTTGGAGAAGTTCACGGTGTTGACCGGCCACACCTCGACCCCGAGACGCTGCATCGGGAAGACGGACGCGGAGTTGCCGACGTGTCCGTAGGCGACATGGGACTGGATGGACAGGATCGTCGTGGTCACTCGCGCCATTCTTCCACTGCCCACCTCCCGGACCGTCATCGGCGGGGGAGGGGATGCCTCCTACTGTGGAGGCATGACCGACAGCACCTGCGTAGTCCGTGATCTGGCGCAGCGGGGCCGCGTCGCCTCCCGCCGCCTCGCGCTGCTCACCCGCGCCGAGAAGGACGCGGCCCTGCTCGCCCTCGCCGACGCCCTCGACGCCGCCACCGAGGACGTCGTCGCCGCCAACGGCGAGGACCTGGCGCGGGGACGCGAAGGGGGGATAGCCCCCGGTCTGCTCGACCGCCTGACCCTGGATGCGGACCGCATCGCCGCCGTCGCGCAGGCGCTGCGGGACGTGGCCGCGCTGCCCGACCCGGTGGGTGAGGTCGTGCGCGGATCGACCCTGGCCAACGGCCTGCAGATCCGCCAGGTGCGCGTGCCGATGGGTGTCGTCGGGATGATCTACGAGGCCCGGCCCAATGTCACCGTCGACGCGGCCGGCCTCGGCCTGAAGTCGGGCAATGCGATGATCCTGCGCGGCGGCTCCGCCGCGGCGAGCACCAATCGCGCCCTCGTGACCGCCCTGCGCTCCGCGCTCGACGGCCACGGACTGCCGCAGGACGCCGTCCAGCTCCTCGAGGGCGACCACGACGCGGTCAAGGCGCTGATGACGGCCCGCGGGCTCGTCGACCTGCTCATCCCGCGCGGGGGAGCCGGTCTCATCCGGGCCGTCGTCACCGAGTCGACCGTGCCCGTGATCGAGACCGGCGTCGGCAACTGCCACGTCTACGTCGACGCCGCCGCCGACCGGGCCAAGGCCCTGGCGATCACGCTCAACGCCAAGACCCACCGGCCGAGTGTGTGCAACGCCGCCGAGTCGCTGCTGGTGCATGCCGGTATCGCCGCGACCTTCCTGCCGGCGGCACTGGCCGACCTGGCGGCGGCGGGCGTGACGCTCCACGGCGACGAGCGTGTCGTCGCCCTGGCTCCCGAGGGTGTCGAGGTCCGGCCGGCCACCGACGAGGACCACGACTGCGAGTACCTCGCGATGGAGATGTCGGTCGCGGTCGTCGACGACGTGGACGGCGCGATGGAGCACGTGCGTCGCCACGGCTCGGGGCACACCGAGGCGATCGTCACCGAGGACCGGGCCGCCGCTCGCCGGTGGACCGCAGAGGTCGATGCGGCGGCCGTGCTCGTCAACGCCTCGACGCGATTCACCGACGGTGGGCAGTTCGGCTTCGGCGCCGAGATCGGCATCTCGACGCAGAAGCTGCACGCCCGCGGTCCGATGGCGCTGCCGGAGCTGACGACGACGAAGTGGGTCGTCGAGGGCGACGGGCAGGTCCGCGGCTGATCCGAGCGGACGCAGGACGAGGGCCCTCCCGGTACGGGGAGGGCCCTCGTCCGCTGTGCGCGTCACGACCCTGCGGCGACAGGCAGCACGACGTCGCGGGATGAGCCGCCACGTCGCGGTGACACGTGGACCAGGAGGCGCCGACGCAGCGGTCGCCACGGCCTGCGCGGTGTGGCCCGAGCAGGCATGCTGACGTCGTTATCCCTGTGGTCCTGTGGTCGTACGCCCCCTCGGGAGCGGTGATTACGACCGCGGTGTGAGGACTGTTCTACGCTGCGGCGGCGCCCGGTGGCAAGGGATGGGGCGCTCGATCGGCGAACGGCCGTCCCGGGCGGTGGTGTCCACAGGGACACCGTGTTTCCCTCGTGGTCATCCACATGCCTGTGGAGGAATGCGGTGGACAAACTCTGCCGGGTGACGCGGGCACCAGCACGCCTCGTCGGGCCGGTAGGATGGAGGCATGCTGAGCATCGTTGTCCCACTTCTCGCCGGGGCCGAGACCCACGTCGAGCTGCCGGTCCCGCCCTTCGTCTACGGCCTGTTGTCCTTGGTCGTCTTCGCGATGATGCTTGCGGCCCTCTTCGCCTTCCGTCAGGCCGCGACCAAGCTGGCCCGCCCGGAGAACACCGTCGTGCACGAGCCCACGGACCCCTATGAGGGTCACGGCGTCTACGGTCACGGCGACGACGAGGCCCACCACTGAGCAAGCGCCCCCGGCGGGTGGGCGTGATGGGTGGGACCTTCGACCCCATCCACCACGGCCACCTCGTGGCAGCCAGCGAGGTCCAGGCGCGCTTCGACCTCGACGAGGTCGTCTTCGTGCCCACCGGCAAGCCGTGGCAGAAGGCGCACTCGGCGGTCTCCTCGGCCGAGCACCGCTACCTGATGACGGTGGTCGCCACGGCGTCCAACCCGCGCTTCACCGTCAGCCGGGTGGACATCGACCGTGGGGGACCGACGTACACGATCGACACCCTGCGCGACCTGCACGCGCAGCGACCGGACGACGAGTTGTTCTTCATCACCGGCGCCGATGCCCTCGCGCAGATCCTGTCGTGGAAGGACATCGAGGAGCTGTGGGAGCTGGGGCACTTCATCGGCGTCACCCGCCCCGGCTACCACCTCAGCGAGTCGGGACTGCCGCAGGACCGGGTGACGTTGCAGGAGGTGCCGGCGATGGCGATCTCCTCCACCGACTGCCGCGCACGCGTCGCCGACGGCGAGCCGGTCTGGTACCTGGTGCCGGACGGCGTCGTGCAGTACATCAGCAAGTACCAGCTCTACACCGACGACCGGAAGTGACCGACAGACCGTGGTAGCCACCCAAGAGGCCATCGACCTCGCCACCATCGCGGCCCGGGCCGCCCATGACAAGCTCGCGACGAGCATCACCGGACTCGACGTGTCCGGGCAGATGCCGCTGACCGACATCTTCCTCATCATCTCCGCGGACAACGAGCGCCAGGTGCAGGCGATCGTCGATGCGGTCGAGGAGGACCTGCGGGAGAAGGCCCGGGCCAAGCCGTTGCGCCGAGAGGGCAACGGCCCCGGCCGGTGGGTCCTGCTCGACTTCGGCGACATCATCGTGCACGCCCAGCACGACGAGGAGCGCGACTTCTACGACCTCGAGCGCCTGTGGCGCGACTGCCCGCACCTCGACCTCGGCGTCGTCGGTTCGCAGCAGGCGCAGGGCGGTCGGTGAGCGAGCTGACCCGCTCCCTCGCTGCCGAGGCCGCCACCGGCACGGCGACGAAGGGGGAGCCCCGCCGCCTCGTCGTGCTGCGGCACGGCCAGACCGTCTCCAACGCCCAGGGGATCTGGCAGGGCCAGCTCGACCACGAGCTGTCCGACCTGGGCCACCAGCAGGCGCGCGCCGCTGCCGTGGCGATCTCCTCCCTTCGCCCCTCGCGGGTGGTCTCCTCGGACCTCTCCCGGGCCCACGTCACCGCACAGGAGGTCGCGGCTGCCAGCGGCGACCTCGAGGTGCGGGTCGACGAGCGCTGGCGGGAGATCCACGCCGGTGGCTGGCAGGGCCTGACGGCCGACCAGGTGTACTCGCAGTACCCGCAGGACGCCGAGAAGCTGATCAGCGGTGAGGACTTCAAGCGCGGCGGCCACGGGGAGTCCCTCGCGGACGTCGCCCGGCGCACGCGTCAGGCCCTGGACGGGCTGCTCGCGACCATGGACCCGCAGGAGTGCGTCGTCATCACCACGCACGGCGTCACCGGCCGCTGCCTCGTCGCCGAGCTCGTCGGCCTCGACCAGTCGTTGGCCTGGCGCGTGCTCGGGGGCTTCGGCAACTGCCACTGGGCGGTCGTCGAGGAGGCCGGCACCACCGGCACCGGCCGCAGCAGCTGGCGCATCACGCAGTGGAATGCCTCCGCGGAGGGGGTCTGACCCACGATTTGGTGAACGGCGGGTTCGTCGGGTTAAACTCTCGCAGTCCCCTTCACCGGGGAAACCCACTCGGGGCTGTGGCGCAGCTGGTAGCGCACCTCCATGGCATGGAGGGGGTCAGGGGTTCGAGTCCCCTCAGCTCCACCCAGTGGTACGAAGGCCCGGACCGGTCGGTCCGGGCCTTCGTCGTTACCGTGGGTCCATGACGACGATCCACACGATCGGCCACTCAACGCGGCCGATCGAGGAGTTCATCGAGCTGCTGACGGAGCAGGGCGTCACGCGGGTCGTGGACATCCGGACGGTGCCCAAGTCCCGCCACAACCCCCAGTACTGGGGCGATGCGCTGGAGGCCTCGCTGGCAGGGGCCGGCTTGGGCTACTCCTACGTCAAGGCGCTCGGCGGGCTGCGGCCCAAGCACCCGGACTCGCCCAACACCGCCTGGCGCAACGACTCCTTCCGCAACTACGCGGACCACATGCTCACGCAGGAGTTCCACTCGGGGCTCGAGGAGCTGATCGCCCTTGCGCAGGAGGACTCCTGCGCGATCATGTGCGCCGAGGCGGTGCCGTGGCGCTGCCACCGGCGCCTGGTCGCCGACGCCCTGCTCGTGCGCGGGTACACCGTGCTGGAGATCATCTCCTCGGCGCCGCCGAAGGAGCACCGCCTGACCCCCTTCGCCGTGGTCGACGGGACGCGGGTGACCTACCCCGGTACCGACGAGGAGGGGTCGGCAGCGGAGTGAGGCTCAGCGCGCCTGCGAGTGGTACTCGTGGTTGGGGACCATGCCCAGCGCGCTGGAGACTCGGTTGGTCATGTTGAACATGCCGATGACCTGGACCGCCTCGAGGATCTCGTGCTCGTCCATGCCGGCCGCGCGCATCGGCTCCAGGTCGCCCTCGTCGACCGATCCGGGTGCGCGGGTGAGCAGCTCGGCGTACTCGGCCATCGCCTGCTGGCGCTCGTCCAGCTCGGCCTGGCGCCAGTTGACCGCGACGAGGTCGGACGTCACCGGGTCGCCGGAGTGCTCGCGCAGGGCGGCCCCGTGGGAGACGGCGCAGTAGGTGCAGCGGTTGATCCCGCTGACGACGACGGCGATGAGCTCGCGCTCGGCGTTGGTCAGGTGACCCTCCTTGTTGACCAAGAGGTTGAAGTACTTCCACCACGCCTCGAACTGGGCGCCGTTGAGGGCCTGCGCGCGGAAGACGTTGGGGATGAAGCCGAAGGCCTCCCGGGACTTCTCCCACAGTCGCTGGACGCCCTCGGGGACGTCCTCGACGCCCGGGACACGGAGGAAGGAGATCGGTCGCTGCTGTTCACTCATGACGGCAACCTACTCTGCTCACGGATCGAAATTTTTACATCTCACTTGGTGAAAAACATGGCCCGGTCACTAGGCTGGTCCCAACGGCCCCCACCGAAGGAGATGTCATGGAGTCGCTGTCCCTGACCGAGCTGACGCACGAGCACCTGGCCAAGGCCCACGCCAGCAGTGCCGGCCGCAGTGCCATCACCGTCCACGGCCGCCACGACTACGTCATGCGCCAGACGCTCGTCGCGCTGATCGAGGGTGAGACGCTCGCTCCCCACGACAGCCCGCAGGAGGCGACGCTGCACGTCCTCTCCGGCAGGGTGCGCCTGGACACCGGCGAGGAGACCTGGGAGGGCGGCGCCGGTGAGCTGCTCGTCATCCCACCGCAGCGCCATGACCTGCTCGCTCTGGAGGACTCCGCGGTGCTGCTCAGCGTCGGCACCGGCAGCAACACCTGAGGATGGGCACGCCCGGCTCGACCGTGGTGGCCCCCGGCCCGGCGATGGTCGGCCTGGGCGGCGTCGCCGTCGTGCTCGGTGGCCTCGTCGCGGCCGTCACCGGCCCCCTCGGCTGGGCGAAGGGGAGCTGGGCCGCGGCCTACCTCGTGCTCGTGCTCGGGGTGGCCCAGTACTCCATGGGACGGCTGCGTCCGGCAGGTCCACGACCCGCGCGCCCGGGCTGGGTCCAGCTGGGGGCCTGGAATCTCGGCAGCCTGATGGTCCTCGGCGGCACCCTCGCCTCGACACCGCTGCTCGTCGACCTGGGGTCGGTGCTGCTCGTCGTCGCGCTCGGGCTCGCGCTGCTCACCCCGGTGCCCGCCGGACGCGCCCCGGTCGCTCTGCTCTACCGAGCCCTGCTGCTCGTGCTCGCCGTGAGCATCCCGGTGGGCGTCGTGCTCTCCCACCTGCGCACCTGAGCGGTCCGCTCAGGCGGCGACGAGCTCGTGGGGCTCGGCGCTGGACTCGCGGGTGACCGCACGGCGCAGCAGGACGAAGAGCAGCACCATGCCGGCCGTGAGGAAGATGTGTCCCAGGCCGGCGATCCCGGCGATCATCGCGCTCGACTCCTTGCCCAGGACGGTCAGCGAGCCGTGCCAGATGAGCGTCCCGGAGGTGAGGACCACGCCGGCGTTGTAGACCCGGAAGAACCAGGAGAAGAGCCGGCCGCTGGCGGAGAGGGTGAAGAGCTTCTCCAGGGCCAGGACGATGAGCAGCACGATGAACCCGAGGGTCAGCAGGTGCGTGTGGGCCAGGCCGAGCTGGGTGAACGCGCCCTCGGGGAAGTCATTGGCCTGGGTGAACTCCCGGTAGAACAGGCCGGAGGTGACGCCGAGGACCATGTAGAGGAAGGCGGCGTTGAGGAGCTTGGTCATGGAGGGGGCCCTTTCGATGCGCGGGGTGTCGGTGTGTTTCCGTGTGCCATCCATGGCACCACCGGGCGACCCCTGCCGACATCGCGCAGAAGGTGGGACCTGCGATCAACCTTTCGGTGGAGCCTCCTGCAGGCCCAGCAGGCGGGCGGCGTTGTCGTGCAGCACTCCTCGCGCCCAGTCGTCCCCGAGGCCGAGGGTGATGACGGCATCCACCGCCTCGAGGTACGGGTAGGGGATGTTGGGGAAGTCGGAGCCGAAGAGCACCCGGTCGCCCAGGGCCAGCAGGTCGTCCCGACGGTCGGTGGGGAAGGGGGTGACCTCCTCGGTGAAGGCCGTGAACGCCATCGTCGTGTCGAGGTGGACGCGCGGGTACCGGGCGCAGATGTCGAGGAACTCCCCGTAGTCGGGCATGCCCATGTGCGCGATGACGAGGGTCAGGTCGGGATGGCGGGCCAGCAGATCGCGCACCGCCTGCGGACCGGTGAAGGTCCCGGGCGCGGGGCCGTTGCCGGCGTGCGTGATGATCGGTGTGCCCGCCTCCTCCAGCACGGTCCACACGTCCTCGAGCAGGGGGTCGGCCATGTCGTAGTCGCCGACCTGGACGTGCACCTTGAACAGCTGCGTCCCGCTCGCGATCGCGCGGCGCACCTCGTCGGCGGCACCCGGCTCGGGGTAGAAGGTCGCCGAGCGCAGCACGTCCCGGTGGGCGTCGGCGAAGTCGCCGGACCACGCGTTGAGCCACGCGGCCATGCCGGCTTTGTGCGGGTAGTTCAGCGATGGGAAGGCGCGCACACCGAGCGATCGCAGCGTCTCGACGCGCTCCGCCTGGCTGGTGCGATAGGCGATCGGCCAGGGCCGGCCGATGAGCGGCCCGGCCGAGTCGAAGTACGCCCACACCTTGTCCAGCACGCGTTGGGGCATGAAGTGCGTGTGCACGTCGATGATCGCGGGCAGGCGGAGGGAGTCCAGCCGTTCCCTGAGCTGTGCGGCCTCGTCGGCCGGAGGCGCGCATGTCGTCGGGGCGTCCATGACGCCACCCTAGGAGTCAGCGGGGACCACGCGGCGGGGGGTTAGTGAGGTCCCGGTCTCATGACCGGCTGGCAGTCGTTACGCTGACGCAGTCACATGCCGCACTCTGGGGGGAGGACCACCCGTGATCTGCACCGTCAGCACCATCAAGGACTCCGTCGCCAACGTCACCCGCTTCGTCGAGGGAAATCTGGCGGCCGGGGCGGACCATCTCTTCGTCTTCGCCGAGGGTGGCGACCGGGACGTGCTGACCCGTCTCGAGGAGCACCCGCACGTCACGGTCGTCGACGCCGATGCGATGAGTCGTCGGGTCGCCCAGCCGGACAACCTCAACACCCGGCAGACGATCAACGCCAACCGGATCAACTGGCTGCTCGCCGACCTGGACAGTGCCGAGTGGCTCTTCCACCTCGATGGCGACGAGATTCTGGACATCGACAAGGGACGCCTCCTCGCACTCGGCCCCGACGTCGAGACGGTTCGTCTGCTCCCCAAGGAGTCGGTCAGCTCCTCGGAACCCGGATACGGCGGTTACTTCAAACGACTGCTGTCGAATGAGGAGCTCGCGCTGCTGACGCTCTTCGGTGTCATCGATGAAGCATTCAACAGCGTCTACTTCCACGGGCACGTCTCGGGGAAGGTGGGACTGCGCCCCTCGAGGAGGCACGGGGTGCACATCCACGATGTCAGCCTGATCGGGCAGGAGGGCTCGACAGAGGATTTCCGGGCGGACTGGCTGCACCTCCTCCACTACGACTCGGTCAGCCCCGAGGAGTACCTGCGCAAGTGGACCGTCAACTCGGCCGGGACACCGCACAACTTCCGCGGTCGGAGAAAGCTGATCCACGCAGCGATGAGTGGTTTGGTGAAGAACGAGCAGATCGACGAGGCCGAGAAGCGCGACTACATGCTCGAGATCTACCGGCGCGAGATCGAGGACGACGCCCCCTCGCTGCAGAAGTTCGGGCTGCTTGAGACGGTCGAACCCCGGCACCACAGTCCCGGCTCCTTCACCCGGCAGGAGTCGGATGCGATCACTGCGGTGCTGCCGAGGCTGCTCGAGGCCGAGCCGCGCTACTTCCAGCCACGCAGGACCGAGTACGACCCGGCAGAGCTGATGACCACGATCCACGCGGGTGCGTCGTCTCGTCATCCCCGCTGATGCGCCCCGTTCCCGAGCGGTGCTCAAGGGCACCCGGACGGGCAAGTACTCTGGCCGGTGAGCATCGACCCCGGGAGACACAGCACTGATGAGCGAGACGCCGTACCGCTACACCGCCGAGATGGCCGGTCGGATCG
Organism: Janibacter sp. A1S7; assembly: GCF_037198315.1. Classification (NCBI taxonomy): domain Bacteria; kingdom Bacillati; phylum Actinomycetota; class Actinomycetes; order Micrococcales; family Intrasporangiaceae; genus Janibacter; species Janibacter alittae. The sequence goes on from NZ_CP144913.1 coordinate 1,143,399, forward strand.
AGATCGACTGGCAGGACCGGTGGGAGGAGCAGGGCACCTTCCGAGCGCCCAACCCCGCGGGCCCGTGGGCCGAGCCGGAGCGGGCGGCCGCCCACGACGGCCACATGCTCGTGCTGGACATGTTCCCCTATCCCTCCGGGGCGGGTCTGCACGTCGGCCACCCCCTGGGCTACATCGCCACCGACGTCTATTCTCGCTTCCAGCGGATGCTCGGCAAGAACGTCCTGCACTGCCTGGGCTACGACGCGTTCGGCCTGCCCGCGGAGCAGTTCGCCGTGCAGACCGGACAGCACCCGCGCACGACCACCGAGGACAACATGGTGGTGATGAAGCGCCAGCTGCGCCGTCTGGGGCTGGGCCACGACGACCGGCGCGCCTTCGCCACGATCGACCCGGACTACTACAAGTGGACGCAGTGGATCTTCCTGCAGATCCACAACGCCTGGTACGACCCGGACGCGGTGCGCCCGGACGGTGGCACCGGCCGTGCCCGGCCGATCGACGAGCTGGTCGAGTCCTTCGCCTCCGGTGAGCGACCCCTGCCGAAGGGGGAGACCCGCGCCTGGGCGCAGCTGTCCGGCCAGGAGCGGGCGGACATCCTCGACGACTACCGCCTGGCCTACACCAGCCACGCCCCGGTGAACTGGGCGCCGGGTCTGGGCACGGTGCTGGCCAACGAGGAGGTCACCGCCGACGGGCGCTCCGAGCGCGGCAACTACCCGGTCTTCAAGGCCGATCTGCGTCAGTGGATGATGCGGATCACCTCGTACGCGGACCGCCTCGCCGACGACCTGGACCGGGTCGACTGGCCGGAGAAGGTCAAGGCCATGCAGCGCAACTGGATCGGCCGCAGCGAGGGCGCTTCGGTGACGTTCCCGGTCGAGAGCGCACCGACCGGCACGGCCGGCGCCGGCCACGGTATCGAGGTCTTCACCACGCGCCCGGACACCCTCTTCGGCGCGACCTTCATGGTGCTCGCCCCGGAGCACCCGATGGTGGACTCCCTCGTGCCCGAGGGCGGCTGGCCCGAGGGGACGAAGGACGCGTGGACCGGTGGCGCGGACACCCCCTTCGCCGCGGTCAGTGCCTACCGGGAGGCCGCCGGTCGCAAGACCGAGGTCGAGCGCCAGATGGAGTCGAAGGACAAGACCGGTGTCTTCACCGGCGGCTGGGCGACCAACCCGGCCACCGGCCAGGAGGTCCCGGTCTTCATCGCCGACTACGTCCTCATGGGCTACGGCACCGGCGCCATCATGGCCGTCCCCGCCCACGACGAGCGCGACTTCGCCTACGCGAACGCCTTCGACCTGCCGATCCGCCACGTCATCGCCCCCCGCCAGGGCAAGGTCGACGAGTCCGCCCCCTTCGTCGCCGACGGGGTCGCGGTCGACTCCGGCAACGACGAGATCAGTCTCGACGGGCTCGGGGTGGCCGAGGCCAAGCAGCGGATCACCGCCTGGCTCCACGAGCGGGGTCTGGGCGAGGGCACGGTCAACTACAAGCTGCGCGACTGGCTCTTCTCCCGCCAGCGCTACTGGGGTGAGCCCTTCCCGATCGTCTTCGACGAGGACGGCGTCGCACACGCGCTGCCCGAGTCGATGCTGCCGGTCGAGCTGCCCGAGGTGGAGCACTACAGCCCGCGCACGTTCGAGCCGGACGACGCGAGCAGCGTGCCCGAACCGCCGCTGGGCCGCGCCACGGAGTGGGTCGAGGTCGAGCTGGACCTCGGCGACGGGGTCAAGAAGTACCGCCGCGAGACCAACACCATGCCCAACTGGGCCGGCTCGTGCTGGTACTACCTGCGCTACCTCGACCCGGCGAACGACCAGGCCCTCGTCGACCCGGACAACGAGGCCTACTGGGTCGGTCCGCGGCCCGAGGCCGTGGCCGGCGCCCCGGCCGGCACCCGCGACCCGGGTGGCGTCGACCTGTACATCGGTGGCGTCGAGCACGCCGTGCTGCACCTGCTGTACGCGCGCTTCTGGCACAAGGTGCTCTACGACCTCGGTCACGTCACGAGCGAGGAACCCTTCCGCAAGTACTTCTCGCAGGGCTACATCCAGGCGCACGCCTATCGCGATGACCGCGGCCAGCCGGTGCCCGCCTCCGAGGTGGAGGAGCACGCGGGCACGGACGGCGAGACGGCCTTCACCTGGCAGGGCCGGCCGGTCACCCAGGAGTACGGCAAGATCGGCAAGTCGCTGAAGAACGCCGTCAGCCCGGACGAGATGTACGAGCAGTTCGGCGCCGACACCTTCCGCGTCTACGAGATGTCGCTCGGCCCGCTGGAGCAGTCCAAGCCGTGGGAGACCCGCGCGGTCGTCGGCAGCCAGCGGTTCCTGCAGCGCCTGTGGCGCAACGTCGTCGACGAGGAGAGCGGCGAGGTGCACGTCACCGACGACGCGCTCGACGCCGACACCGAGCGCCTGCTGCACCGCGTGATCGCCGCCGTGCGCGAGGACTACGACGCGCTCGGCTTCAACACCGCCATCGCGCGCCTGATCGAGCTGAACAACGCGCTGACCAAGCTCGACTCCGTGCCGCGCGCAGGCATCGAGCCGCTCGTGCTCATGGTCGCTCCCGTGGCGCCGCACCTGGCCGAGGAGCTGTGGTCGCGTCTGGGGCACGAGGAGTCGTTGGCCTTCGCCCCCTTCCCGGTCGCCGACGAGTCGAAGATGGTCGAGTCGAGCGTCACCTGCGTCATCCAGATCAAGGGCAAGGTCCGTGACCGCGTCGAGGTCTCCGCGGACATCAGCGAGACCGACCTCGAGGAGCTCGCGCTCGGACGCGAGAAGGTCAAGGCGGTGACCGAGGCCGGCGTGCGCAAGGTGATCGTCCGCGCACCGAAGCTGGTCAACATCGTCCCGGCCTGACTCGGCCCTACTGCTCCCGCGGTGTGATCCGCGCGTTCGGCAGCGGCGGCGCGGGCAGCGGGTCGGGCTGGTCCGTCGGGAAGGTGCCGAACTGCGGGTACTCGGTCCCGTCGGCATACCTGCCGGAGTCGGCGGCCGACAGGGCGATCGGGAACTCCTCGGCACCGATCTCGGTCTGCCAGGCCTGCCGGTGGGCGACGATCTCGTCGTGGCTGCGGCCGACGAAGTTCCACCACATGACGAGCTTCTCGCCGAAGGGCCGTCCGCCGATGAGGATCGCGCGGACCGGCTCGTCCCCGGCCTCCAGGCGGATCGTCCCGGGGCCGCCCTCGGGCAGGTGGGCGAGCTCGGTCGGGGCGACCGGCTGCCGGTGGCCGTCGACGACCAGCGTCAGGTCGCCGGAGTCGACGAGGACGCCGTGCTCGAAGTCGGTGTCGACCGGGATCTCGACGGCCTCGCCGGCGCGGACGTCCACCTGTGCGGCCAGCGCGTCGACGCGGGTGCGCACCGGTGAGGTGATGTCGGCGCAGGTGCCGATGTAGGTCATGATCTCGCCGCCCGGGACATCGGCCCGCTCGGCGACGTGGTGCTGCGAGCCGGGCGCCGAGTATCGCGTCGCGTCCGGCAGCGCGTACCAGAGCTGGATCCCGTGCAGGGTGGTCGTGTCGGAGGAGGAGAACTCCGAGTGCGACACCCCGGTGCCGGCGATCATCAGGTTGACCTCGGCGGGGCGCACGACGTTGGCGAAGTCCGTGGAGTCGACGTGCTCGATCCGCCCCTCGAACAGCAGCGTCACCGTCGCCAGGCCGGTGTGCGGGTGGCGCGGCACGGACATGCCGCCGCTGGTGGCGACGTCATCGGGACCGAAGTGGTCGACGAAGCACCACGGCCCGATGAGGCTGCGCTTGCGTTGGGGCAGGGTGCGGCGCACCCTCATCGCCCGCGGGCCGCCGAGGGGGACCTCGCGGGCGGTGATGATGTCGATGGCCTCGGCGCAGGTGACGTGCTCCGCCTGATACTCGCTCGGGTCGATCTCGGTGTTGCTCATCGGCTCCTCACCTCCGGGGTTTGACGGGGTGCTCGGACAGGATGGACACGCGGTTGAAGGCGTTCATCGTCACGGCCGCCCACTCCACGGCCGTGAAGGCCTCGTTCCCGAGGACGTCGTGAGCGGACCGTAGCGCGGCCCGGCGCGCGTCGACGTCGGGGAGAGTCGTGGTGACCTCGGCGACCTCGAGCACCGCGCACTCGACGACGTCGAAGAGCGTGGACTCCCGCCACGAGGGCAGCTGCGCGAGGCGTTGGCTCGTGGCGCCGGCCTCCTCGGCCATCCGCGTGTGCATGTCCAGGCAGAACGAGCAGCGGTTGATCTGCGAGATCCGCACGTTCATCAGCTCGAGTGTCTGGCGTTCGAAGCCGGCGGCCTCGGCAACGGTGCTGACCTGCTGGGCCATGGCGTTCATCGCCTTCCACACCGCTGGGTCGGATCGGTCGAGGAAGGGCAGACGGTCACTGTTCGACATGTCCGCAGGCTAGCCCGACCCGCCGACTGTGTCGCTCCTCGGTATCCTCACCTCGTGAGCATCGCCGTCGTCACCGACTCCACCGCGTCGCTGACCGAGGACCATCGCGACCAGCACGGGATCGTCGTCGTGCCCCTGCACGTGCTCGTCGACGGTGTCGAGCGCTCCGAGGGCGAGGGCGCCGACCCCGAGTGGGTCGAGGACGCGCTGCGCGCCAAGGCGGACATCAGCACCTCCCGGCCGACTCCGGCGGCGTTCCTGCAGGCATACCAGGAGGCGGCGAAGGGGGGTGCTGACGCGATCATCTCGGTGCACCTGAGCGGGCACCTGTCGGGCACGGCCGATTCGGCCCGCTCGGCGGCGCCCGAGTCCCCGGTGCCGGTGCACGTCGTCGACTCCCAGTTGATCGGGATGGGCCTGGGCTTCGCCGCGATCGGTGCCGCACGGGATGCGCGCGCCGGCCGTGACGTCGCGGACGTCGTCGAGCGACTCGAGCGCCGCTGCGCGGCATCGTCCGTGCGGCTGGTCGTGCACAGCCTCGACCGGCTGCGTCGCGGGGGCCGCATCGGTGGCGCGCGGGCGCTGCTCGGGTCGGCCCTGGCGATGAAACCCGTCCTGCACGTGGTCGACGGGGAGGTCCAGCCGTTGGAGCGGGTGCGTACCGCGAGCAGGGCGATCGCCCGACTGCAGGCCCTGACCGAGGCCGACTGCGGCGAGCTGCCCGAGTGGGCCGACGGCGCCGACGTCGCCATCCACCACATCGACGCGGCCGAGCGGGCCGAGCTGCTGGCCGCGAATCTCGCGGAGCACATCGACGGCGACGTCGACCTGACGACCCTCAGCGCCGTCGTCGCCGCGCACGTCGGTCTGGGAACCGTCGGCGTCGCCGTCAGCCCGCGCCCGCGCGACTGACCCCGCCTCCACAACCACGGCCGGCCGACCGACCGGTCCACAGCGAACCAGGACACCGACCGGGCCGGCCCGGATCTGCCTAGCGTCACGGGCATGAGCCCACGTGCCAGCGAACCGTCCGCCAGGGTCGCCGAGATCCTCGACCAGCAGGACCCTGCGGTGCTCGAGTTGCCCTCGAGCGTGGCGACCGGCCGCTACTCGGTCAGTCGCCAGGCGGTCATCGGCGTCGCCCTCGTCGTCGCGCTGGTGGTGGCCGTGCTCGGTGGCCGCTACCTCCTGGCCCGTGGGGATGCTGCGCCCGAGCCGGTCGCGGCGGTGGCGACCGAGGGGGACGACGGCGCCTTCGACGGCGCGGACGGTCAGGACCAGGGCCCCGCCCCGGCGCCATCCGACGGCGCGATCGCGGGCGCGTCCGACCGGGGCGGCGCAGCCGCCGAGTCGTCCGCCGAGCCCGACGTCACCGTCCACGTCGTCGGCGAGGTCGAGAGCCCGGGGATCGTCTCGCTGCCCGGGGGCTCACGCGTGGTCGATGCGCTTGAGGACGCGGGCGGCGAGACCGGTCAGGCCGACCTGACCGGCGTCAACCTCGCCCGCGAGCTCGTCGACGGCGAGCAGGTCGTCGTGCCCAAGCCGGGGGAGACCCCGGTCGCGGCGGCTCCTGCGGCCGGCGCGGGCGGCCCCGGGGGTCCGGCGTCGCCTGATGCGCCGGTCGACCTCAACACCGCCGACCTGGCCACGCTGGAGACGCTGCCGGGTGTCGGTCCGGTCCTGGCGCAGCGGATCATGGACTGGCGCCGCGAGCACGGGCAGTTCGTCGCCGTCGAGGAGCTCGGCGAGGTCAGTGGCATCGGTGACAAGACCTACGCGCAGCTCGCTCCGAAGGTCACCGTGTGACGCCCACGCAGCAGGTGCTCGACCTGCGGCTGCTGCTGCCGTGCCTGACCGCGTGGGCGGTCGGGGCGTGGGCGCTGTCCTGGCCGGGCTCACTGCGGGCGAAGGGGGCTGCCGCCGCCGTCGTGCTCCTGACCGGTCTGCTGGTGGCCGGGGTGCGGTACCGCGGTCGGCACGCTCGGCCGTCCTGGCGACGCGACGGGCCCGGCGTGCTCGCGCTCACCCTCGTCGCGCTGCTGCTCGTCCTCGGGTCATCGGCCGCGCACGAGTGGCGCCGTCAGCTCGGACCCGTCCACGAGCTCGCCGAGCGCGGCGCGATGGTCCGGGCGGAGGGGGTGGTCCTGACCGAGCCGAGGGTCCGGGCCGGCCGGCCCACGGGCGACGACGGCAGCGATGCTCCGCGGCAGGCCTCACTGCGGGTCCGGCTGGAGAGCGTCACCTCGCGCGGGCAGAGGTCGTCGGTGCACGCGCCGGTCTTCGTCCGGGGTGATGCGTCGTGGGCCGAGGTCGGCTGGCACGACCGGATCGAGCTGACCGGCACGCTCGCACCCGCCGGCCGCGCGGACCCGCAGGTCGCGCAGCTCAGCCCTCGTGGCCCGCCCCGGCCGGTGGGGAAGCGCTCGGCCGTGCGGGCGGCCGCCGAGCACCTGCGCAGCGGGATGCGCGAGGCGGTCGACCCCCTTCCGGGCGATGCTCGCGCCCTGCTGCCTGCCCTGGTCATCGGGGACACGTCGATGACGCCGCAGCAGCTGACCGACGACATGCTCGTCACCGGGATGAGCCACCTGTCGGCGGTGAGCGGGTCCAACGTCGCCGTCGTGCTCGCGGCGCTCGTCGGAGCCTGCCGGGTGGGTGGACTGCCGCGACGGTGGCGACCGTGGGTGGCCGGTGCAGGGCTGGCCTTCTTCGTCATCCTGGCCCGACCGGAACCCAGTGTCATCCGGGCCGCGATGATGGGGGCCATCGGGCTGCTGGGGATGAGCACGTCCCGTCGTGGAGCCGGCACGCCGGTGCTGTGCGCGAGCGTCCTGATCCTGCTGGCCCTCGACCCGTGGCTCGCCCGCTCCTACGGCTTCGTGCTGTCGACGCTCGCCACCCTCGGGCTGCTGCTCTTCGTGCGTCCGTGGTCGGCGGCGATCAACGCCCACCTGCCCCGGCAGCTGCACCTGGTCGGACCGGCGGTCGCGATCCCGCTGGCGGCCCAGCTCGTCTGTGGCCCGGTCATCGTCCTCCTCCAGGGCAATGTCAGTCTCATCGCCGTCGTGGCCAACCTCGTGGCCGCCCCCTTCGTTGCCCCGGCCACCGTGCTGGGCGTGAGCGCGGCACTCGTCGCGGTCGTGAGCACGACGGTGGCGACGCTCGTCGGGTGGGTGGGCACCCCCTTCGCGCTGGTCATCGCGTGGACCGCTCGGGTGTCCGCGGACGTCCCCGGCGGCACTCTGCCGTGGCCGGACGGCGCGCCCGGTGCGCTGCTGCTCGCCGTCCTGACGGCCCTGGGGATCCTCACCGGACCGTGGCTGCTGCACCGGGCCCGGGCGAGCCCCCTCGTGGCCCTGGGGTTGGTCACCGTACTCGCGGCCGGGACGGTCCCGTCCCGCAGCCCCGGCTGGCCACCACCGGGGTGGCGACTCGTCGCGTGCGATGTCGGTCAGGGCGACGGGCTGGTCATCGCCTCGGGCCGGGGGAGGGCGGTCCTCGTGGACGCCGGACCGGAGGACGGGGACATCGACGCGTGCCTCGACCGGCTCGGGGTGCGTGCCCTCGATGCCGTGGTCCTCACGCACTTCCACGAGGACCACGTCGCGGGCCTCGAGGAAGCGATCGACGGTCGCGAGGTCGGCACCCTCCTGGTCACTCCCGTGGCCGAGCCGGCATGGGCCGCCCGGCAGGTCCGGGAGATCGCTGCAGAGCACCGGATCCCGGTGCGCACCGTGGTGGCGGGCGACCGCTTCGAGCTCGGTGGGGTGAGCGCGACGGCTTGGTGGCCGGCGCGGCCGGTCGCCGGTGGGTCGGAGGCGAACAACGCCAGCATCGTGCTGCACGTGCGCTCCGGACAGATCGACGCGTTGCTCCTGGGGGATGTCGAGCGCGAGGCCGGCCACGCACTGCTGCTCGCCCTGCGTCGTGACCCGGCGATGGCGGCGGCTGCCGCCGGACTCGAGGTGCTGAAGATGCCCCACCACGGGTCGAGCAACTTCGAGGAGGCCTTCCTGGACGAGGTCGACGCGCCCGTGGCCCTGATCAGCGTCGGTGCCGACAACGACTACGGACATCCCACGCCCTCAGCGCTGACCTGGGCTACCCGACACGCCTCCCGGGTCCTGCGCACCGACACCGATGGCGACATCGCCGTCCTCGACGGGCCCGCCGTGGTCACCGAGGACGGCGGGTGATGTCGTGCAGCACCGAGCGGGACGACTCAGACGGACGCGGGGCTGGCCGACGCGGCGGAGGCGACGAGTGCCTCGAGGGTGGCGGCGACGGCCGGCACCTTGAGCAGGTCCTCGGTCGTGACCGCGTGGATCCGGCGGTGGCTCGTCGGGTCGAGCGGACGGATGACGACGTCGGGGTTGGACGTCGCCGCGCGGATGAGGTCGGGGATCAGGGCGACCCCGAGCCCGGCGGCGACGAAGCCCTGGACCGCGACGTAGTCCTCGGTCTCGAAGGCGACCTTGGGCGCGAACCCCGCGTTGTTGGCGATCTGCAGCAGGTGGCCGCGGCAGCGTGGGCAGCCGGCAATCCAGTCCTCGTCGGTCAGGTCGGTCATCGAGACGACCTCGTGGCCCGAGAGTGCGTGGTCGCGGGGGAGGGCGACGCGCACCTCCTCCTCGAGCAGGGGGTTCACGGCGAAGCCATCGAGGTCCTCACCGCGGGCGATGTCGCTGCCGTCGTAGGAGAAGGCAACCGCGAGGTCGACCTCACCGGAGCGCAGCGCGGCGATCGACTCGGGCGGCTCGGCCTCGGCGAACTGCACCGACAGGTCCGGGTACTGCCCGCGCACCGCGGCCAGCGCGCGGGGCACGAGCGTGACCGAGGAGGACGGGAAGGCCATCAGGCGCACCCGACCGGAGCGCAGCCCGGCGATCGCGGCGACCTCCTCCTCGGCGGCCTCGAGCGCGGCGAGCACCGGGGCGGCGTGGCGGGCCAGGACGGTGCCGGCCTCGGTCAGACGCACGGAGCGACCGACCTTCTCGACGAGCACGGTGCCGGTGCGCTGCTCCAGGCGCTTGACCATCTGGGACACGGCCGGTTGCGAGTAGCCGAGGGCGAGAGCGGCAGCCGTGAAACTGCCCTCCTCGGCGATGGCGCGCATCACGCGCAGCCCTGCGGCGTCGATCATGCCGCCATGCTAAGCCGTGGGTGGTGGATGAACCGTCCGGCCTCGTCGCATACTGGACGAGTGATCGAGGACATCGCCCGCGTGCTGTCGGCGGGACCCGCGCTGGTGCTCACGGGCGCCGGCATGTCCACGGACTCCGGCATCCCCGACTATCGCGGCCCCGACGGGCAGCGGAAGGTCACCCCGATGCACCTCTCGGAGTTCGTCGGCAGCAGCGAGGCACGACGACGCTACTGGGCGCGCAGTTTCGTCGGCTGGCGCCGCTTCCACGCCGCACGGCCCAACGCGTCGCACCACGCCGTCACACGGTTGCAGGAGCTGGGTGCCGTGGGGCCGCTGATCACGCAGAACGTCGATGGTCTGCACCAGGCCGCCGGCACCCGCGACGTCGTCGAGCTGCACGGCAACCTCGTCCAGGTCCTCTGCCTGACCTGCGACGCCCGGGTGGACCGCCGCGTCCTGGACGAGCGGATGGCCGCGGAGAACCCCGGCTTCGACGTGGACAGTGACGAGATCCGCCCCGACGGTGACGTGCGGCTCGACGCGGTCGACGTCGAGCGGTTCAGGACCCCGATCTGCACCTCGTGCGGGCAGGACACACTCAAGCCGGACGTCGTCTTCTTCGGGGGAGCGGTGGACAAGCCGAGGGTCCAGCACTGCTTCGACCTGACCGACCGGGCCCCGAGCCTGCTCGTGCTCGGTAGCTCGCTGCAGGTGATGTCCGGGCTGCGCTTCGTGCGCCGGGCCGCCAAGCAGGGCATCCCGGTCGCGCTGATCACGCGGGGGCCCAGTCGTGGTGACGACCTCGTCGACCACCGCGTCGACGGAGAGCTGGCCGACTCCCTTCGCGTCCTGACGCAGTCCGTGGACCGGCTGGCCGCGAGCGCCTGAGGAGGGTCTCAGCGGAGCGCGACCTTGACGATCTCCGGGTCGGGGTTGGTGTGCACCTCGTCGCCGATCCGCACCGTCGGCACGGTCTCGTTTCCTCCGTTGACCGAGCGGACGAAGGCGGCCGCGTCGTCGTCCGCCCAGATGCTGACCCAGGTGGCCCGGTCCTTGTCCTTGCCCAGGGCGCCGCGCAGGCGCAGGCAGAACATGCAGCCCGGACGCCAATAGATGACGACCGGGTAGTCGCTGCGCCGGGAGTCGACCTCGGCGTGACCGGGACCGCCCCTGCCGTTGAGCGGTGAGAGCCACCAGGCGACGACGAGGGCACCGACGCACAGCACGAAGTTCGATGAGTCGTCGCTGCGTACCCCCTGGACGGCGAGGGCAACGCCCGCGAGCAGCAGAACCAGTGCGGACGTCCATCTACCCATGCCGTCCATTGTCCCTCAGAGACTGCGCAGGACCGCCGTCACCTTGCCGAGGATGGTCGCGGCGTCGCCGTCGATCGGGTCGAAGGCCGAGTTGTGGGGGAGCAGCCAGACGTGGCCGTCCGTGCGCTTGAAGGTCTTGACCGTCGCCTCGTTGTCGAGCATGGCTGCGACGATGTCGCCGTTGTCGGCCTGCGGCTGCTGGCGCACCACGACCCAGTCGCCGTCGCAGATGGCCGCGTCCACCATCGAGTCGCCGACGACCTTCAGCAGGAAGAGAGAGCCCTCGCCGACGATCTGCTTCGGCAGCGGGAAGACGTCGTCGACGAGCTCCTCGGCGGTGATCGGCACGCCGGCGGCGATCTCACCCAGCACCGGCACATAGCTGGCCTCGGGACGCTCGTCGCCGGAACCGGTGATGTCGACGACCTCGTCGTCGGCGGTGGCGCCACCCCGCATCCCGGCGAAGTCGGCGGTGTCGGCGATGACGGCATCGGCGTCCGCGTCGGGGGAGATCACCTCGATCGCCCGGGGGCGGTTGGGGTCGCGGCGCAGGTAGCCCTTGCGTTCCAGGGAGGAGAGCTGGTGGGCGACCGAGCTGGGGCTGGTCAGGCCGACGAGCTGCCCGATCTCACGCAGGCTCGGCGGGTAGCCGCGGGTCGCGACGGCGGTGCGGATGACCTCGAGCACCTTGCGCTGACGGGCGGTCAGGCTCTCGCCGTTGTCCCGGTCGGGCAGGTGGTGAACAGTGCTGCCGACGCTGCCGGTGGTGTCCGCACTCTCTCCTGCGCCCCTGCTGGTGCCGTTGCTGCTGCCCTTGCTCATCTCGACCCTTCCGTCCGTGTCACCAGCGTTGTCGGTGGTCGCTGGTCAACTTCTCGGTAGTGGAGACAGTAGGACGATCGAACAGGTATTTCAAACATGTGTTCGAGCGTGTTGTTGATCTTCTTCGAACATCCGTGCTAGACATCGTACAGACGTTCTATCGAACACCGGTTCGACAGGACACGCCACGAGGAGGACCAGATGACCGCACTCACCGTCACCCACGGCGCGCCGACTGGTGTGCCCGCATCCCGACCGGCCCGCACCCGCCACCTCGTCTCCGTCCCCACGGGCGAGGCGGTCACCGCCCCGACGAAGGGGGCGGTCCGCCTGACCCGTCGCGGTCGCCTAACGATGACGCTGTCGACCCTGGCGCTCGCCTCGGTCACCGGTGCGGGCGTGGCCTTCGGTGGTGGCGCGGCGGCCCCGGAGCAGGTCACCGTCGAGGCGGGCCAGACGCTGACCGCGATCGCCGCGGCCGAGATGACGGGCGTGCCGACCGATGACGCGATCAGCGCGATCCGGCAGGCCAATGACCTGGCCACGAGCCACGTCCACGCGGGGCAGACCCTGGTCATCCCCGCCTCCTGAGGAGCTTCCCGGGCCCATCGACCCAGCCCGGGCCGGCCGTCGGCCACCTCCGTCTCCCGGAGGTGGCCGACGTGCGTGTGAGGGGGTCGAGCGGGTGGGGCAGCAGGCGTGTCGGCGAGTCGATCCCCGGTATTCCGGCCGTGTGCGCGGGGGCGTGACCGCTCACCGACGGCGGCATGTCGGGGACTTGCATCCATTGGGTCACAGGGGTCTAATAGTCACTACATCTAGTGGTTACACAGATGTCATTCGTCCACATCTAGTACACAGGATGAGGCGAGTTCTCCACAGGAATCGGGGAATCGTCCCCATCCCGTCCACCGTTTCATCCACAGGCACACCTGACGCACAGAGGGGGTCGAGACAATGCACTGCCCGTTCTGCCGGCACACCGACTCCCGGGTCATCGACAGCCGGACCACCGACGACGGGAGCGCCATCCGACGCCGTCGTCAGTGCCCGGAGTGCTCGCGGCGCTTCACCACGCTGGAGAGCGCGAGCCTGTCGGTGACCAAGCGGTCGGGGGCCGCCGAGCCGTTCAGCCGGGCCAAGGTGCTCGCCGGTGTCCGCAAGGCCTGCCAGGGCCGACCGGTCACCGAGGACCAGCTCGCCCTCCTCGCCCAGCGCGTGGAGGAGAGCATCCGCTCGCAGGGCAGCGCCGAGATCGATGCCCACGAGGTGGGCACGGCGATCCTGCCGCCCCTGCGAGAGCTCGACGAGGTCGCGTACCTGCGCTTCGCGTCCGTCTACCAGGCCTTCGACTCGCTCGAGGACTTCGAGACGGCCATCGGCGCACTGCGCCGGGAGCACGCGCCCTCGACCGCGAGCAGTACCCCCTAGTTCCCGGGTACCGGTAGCGAGTGGGCTGTCGGTACCCGGTGACACCGTGATGAGCAGCCGACCACCTGCACAGACCAACCCCACGCAGTAGAAGAACCGTCCAGACACGGATCGAGGAGAGAAGAGCATGACCGAGACCGCCGGAAAGTCCAGCGCACGTCGCGGCTCCCGCACCAAGGGGCTGACGATCGAGCGCATCCACACCACTGAGGGCGTGCACCCGTACGACGAGGTGACGTGGGAGACGCGCGACGTCGTCCAGCAGAACTGGAAGACCGGCGCGACGATCTTCGAGCAGCGCGGCGTCGAGTTCCCCGAGTTCTGGTCGCTGAACGCCTCGACGATCGTGACGACGAAGTACTTCCGTGGCGCACTGGGGACCCCGCAGCGCGAGACCGGGCTGAAGCAGCTGATCGACCGCGTCGTGCTCACCTACGTCAAGGCGGGCAAGGACAACGGGTACTTCGCCACGGACGCCGACGCCGAGATCTTCGAGCACGAGCTGACCTACGCCCTGCTCCACCAGATCTTCAGCTTCAACTCCCCGGTGTGGTTCAACGTCGGCACCCAGAGCCCGCAGCAGGTCAGCGCGTGCTTCATCCTCTCCGTCGACGACTCCATGGACTCGATCCTGGGGTGGTACAAGGAGGAGGGCTTCATCTTCAAGGGCGGCTCCGGCGCCGGCCTGAACCTCTCCCGCATCCGCTCCTCCAAGGAGCTGCTCTCCTCCGGTGGCACCGCCTCCGGCCCGGTCTCCTTCATGCGTGGTGCCGATGCCTCCGCCGGCACGATCAAGTCCGGTGGCGCGACTCGTCGTGCGGCGAAGATGGTCGTCCTGGACGTCGACCACCCGGACATCGAGGAGTTCGTCGAGACCAAGGCCAAGGAGGAGCACAAGATCCGTGCCCTGCGGGACGCCGGCTTCGACATGGACCTCGGCGGCGCGGACATCACCTCCGTGCAGTACCAGAACGCGAACAACTCGGTGCGCGTCAACGACGAGTTCATGCGCGCGGTCGAGGACGGGACCGAGTTCGGGCTGAAGTCGCGCACCGACGGCTCGGTCATCGAGAGCGTCGACGCCCGCGAGCTGATGGGCAAGATCGCCCAGGCGGCGTGGGAGTGCGCCGACCCGGGCATCCAGTACGACGACACGATCAACGACTGGCACACCAACCCCGAGTCGGGTCGGATCACCGCGTCGAACCCGTGCAGCGAGTACATGTCCCTGGACAACTCCTCCTGCAACCTCGCGTCGCTGAACCTGCTGAAGTTCCTGGGCGACGACGACACCTTCGACGCCGAGCGCTTCCAGAAGGTCGCCGAGCTGGTCATCACCGCGATGGACATCTCGATCTGCTTCGCGGACTTCCCGACCGAGGCCATCGGTGACACCACGCGTGACTTCCGCCAGCTGGGCATCGGCTACGCCAACCTCGGCGCGCTGCTCATGGCGACCGGTCACGGCTACGACTCCGACGGTGGTCGTTCCCTCGCGGCGTCGATCACCTCGCTGCTCACCGGTGCCTCCTACAAGCGCTCCGCCGAGCTCGCCGGCATCGTCGGTCCGTACAACGGTTACGCCCGCAACGCCGACGCGCACAAGCGCGTCATGCGCAAGCACCAGGCGGCCAACGACGAGATCCGCCCGCTGCACACGATGGACCGCTCGATCCAGAAGGTGGCCACCAAGGCCTGGGACGCGGTCGTGAAGGTCGGCGAGAAGAACGGTTACCGCAACGCCCAGGCCTCGGTGCTCGCCCCGACCGGGACCATCGGCTTCATGATGGACTGCGACACCACCGGCATCGAGCCGGACTTCTCGCTGGTGAAGTTCAAGAAGCTCGTCGGTGGCGGCTCCATGCAGATCGTCAACCTGACCATCCCGCGTGCGCTGAAACTGCTCGGCTACACCGAGGAGACCTCCGAGGCGATCGTCGAGTACATCGCCGACAAGGGTCACGTCATCGACGCCCCGGGGCTGAAGCCGGAGCACTACGAGGTCTTCGACACCGCGATGGGGCAGCGCGCCATCGCCCCGATGGGTCACGTGCGGATGATGGCTGCGGTGCAGCCCTTCCTCTCCGGTGCGATCTCCAAGACGGTCAACCTGCCGGAGAGCGCCACGGTCGAGGAGATCGCGGACGTCTACTCGCAGGGGTGGAAGCTCGGCCTGAAGGCCCTGGCGGTCTACCGCGACAACTGCAAGGTCGGTCAGCCGCTGTCCGATGGTGGGTCGACGGCGAAGGGGGTCAAGGCCGACGCCGAGGCCGCTGCCGCCGGGGCCGAGAAGGTCATCGAGTACCGCCCGCTGCGTCGTCGCCTCCCGAAGCGTCGCGCCTCGCAGACCACGAGCTTCGCCGTCGGTGGGGCCGAGGGGTACCTGACCTCGGGCACCTACGAGGACGGTGAGCTGGGCGAGATCTTCCTGAAGTTCGGCAAGCAGGGCTCGACCCTGGCCGGCCTGATGGATGCCTTCTCGATCGCGATCTCGATCGCCCTGCAGCACGGTGTGCCGCTGGAGACCTACGTCGAGAAGTTCACCAACCTGCGCTTCGAGCCGGCCGGTATGACCGACGACCCGGACGTGCGGATGGCGCAGTCGATCATGGACTACGTCTTCCGTCGCCTGGCGCTGGACTACCTGGACTTCGACACCCGGTCCTTCATGGGCATCCACACCGCGGACGAGCGCTCACGCCAGCTGGAGACCGGCTCGTACGCACCGTCGTCCTCCGACGACGACGAGGACTACGACGACGAGTCCTACAGCCAGACCGTGGCCACCAAGGAGACCCGACCGGTAGCCAAGGAGGAGTCGAGCGACACCTCCGGTGCCAGCAGCGCCTCCGCCCGTGAGGCCGACGCGACGGTCCACTCCTCGGCCGAGCTGATGGAGAAGTTCCAGGGCAAGGCCTCGGACGCCCCGATGTGCATGACCTGCGGGACCAAGATGCGCCCCGCCGGCTCCTGCTACGTCTGCGAGGGTTGCGGCTCGACCAGTGGGTGCAGCTGATCTGCTGACTGAATGAGCAGGAGGGCGGCACCTATGGTGCCGCCCTCCCTGCTTTTCTGTCTTCTCGTGCCAGTAAGTCGCCCGGTTGTCGCACTAACCATCTAGTGTCCCTCTTACGAGCGATTGTCGGGGAGGGCATCATGAGCGAAGAGACTTGGCACCAGGCACGACTCATCCCTACGTCAGGGATTAATGGCGCAGAAGAGCAAGAACGGCGGGCGACATCTGCGCTCCTTGCGGTGATGTCGTCTGTCCGTGAGTTCGGTCAGACCGTCACCAAGCCGCTCGGTGCTCCCTCCGGGAAGGTCGAAACGTTCATCGAGGTCCCCTTCGAGCTGGGCGAGCAACGGCTCTTCCCCGATGGACTCATCCGGGTCTCGCGGGGGAAGACGAACTGGACGGCCTTGGTTGAGGTGAAAACGGGAAACAATGACCTAGCCACTGAGCAGTTGGAGAACTATCTCGATATTGCCCGCGAGCAGGGCTACGACGCGGTGGTGACGATCTCGAACCAGATCCCTGCGATCGCCGGGCAGCATCCGACGAAGGTCGATGGCCGCAAGTTGCGGAAGGTCGCGCTCCACCACTTGTCGTGGTCGAGAATCCTCTGCGACGCAGTCATGCAGAAGGAATACCGCGGAGTGGCAGATCCAGACCAGGCATGGATCCTCGGAGAACTAATTAGGTACCTCGAACACCCAAAGTCCGGAGCCCTGGAGTTTAACGATATGGGTGGCAGCTGGGTGGCGGTACGACAGGCGGTATCGGCTGGGACGTTACGAGCCACAGACAAGGGAGTCCCGGATGTAGTTGCGCGATGGGACGCTCTGCTGCGCTTCGTGAGTCTCCAGTTGGGACGGGATCTGGGCGAAGAAGTAACGCCTGTTCTGTCGCGCAAGGAGCAGAGGGACCCGGCGCTTCGCGCTCAGAACGTGTCGAACACACTCGCGAGCGACTCTGTCCTCATGGGCTCCATTCGAATTCCTAACGCCGCGGGCCCCATCGTTGTGACTGCAGATTTGCGAGCGGGACAGATTACGTGCCATGTGGATATTTCGGCGCCTGGTGCAGGTCGCCCTGCGACGCGTGTGAAGTGGCTGACTCGGCAGATCCCAGACGCCCGCGAATCTCTCCGTCTCGAAGCGTTCGTCGCCCGGTCCAGAGGGGCAAGTGCCGCAGAACTGCTGGGCGCGGTCCGTCAGAAGCCTGACGCTCTGATTCAGGATCCAGCAAAGGAACTCAAGACTTTTAGAGTTGCCATGACCGTAGTGATGGGATCGAAGCGAGGTCGGGGCCGGGGCGCCTTCATCGACACAGTGCTGGACGCAGTCAACGAGTTCTATCGGGAAGTCTTGCAGTTCCTGAAAGTGTGGCGGGCATCGCCCCCCAAGATGCGCGAACTTCCAGACGCTAGTTTTGAGCCTGATCGACTTTCGTCAACAGCGTTGTCTTCACAGGACGGCACAGACGATGTGCGTTCTCCTGTCTCCGGCCGACCAGCGCCTGAGGCGCCAGCCGACGCCAACAACTACGAAGCAGCCGCCGCGGAGATGTAGATGCTCTGGGGGAGGGGGTGGTGCAGACGCCAGGTGAAGGCGATCGGACGCTCTCCCTTGTGGCTGACGTACGACGCCGGCCCGAGGAAGACGTACGGTGCACCGCCACCGAAGTCGTTGACCTTGCTGTCACGCGCGAACAGCAAGATGTGGGACCCCTGAACTTCGTGATTGATGTACCGCTGCCCGGTGGCAGATCGGACTGATGTGCTGGATTGCGACTCCCAGTGGAACAGCTCGGGGCTGATCGCGTAGTCCCGGTACATCGTCGTCGGCGAGTAGTCAGCCTCGGACTTCTTGAAGGTGACGAAGAAGGCGTCAGAGTCGATCTCCTGCGAGTGCAGGACACCTTCTCGGAAGCTGTTGGGCGCACGGCCACCGAGTGAGGCGTAGCGGAGCGCCGCGACGGCCTCCTCCCGCGTGTAGCGAGCGTGCACCTGCAGTGGCAGGGTGCCGAGGCCGCCGGTGAGAGGCCGCGTGACGTGAGTGGCGTGGTCCAGGCCGAGCTGAATGACCTGGCGAAGGTCCTCGCGAACGTTGGGCTCATCCCGTAGAGCACGAAGTCCGGCGTCATAAGTCGTGAAGCCTCCGCCGCCTGTCCACAGCGAGAAGAAGAGCATCCGGCCGAACTCCTGCATACGTGGGCTGGCTGCACCGTAGGTAGGCGCCTCCTCGCTGAGCCACGTGAGGTACGCCTGCGCTCGCTCGGGATCGTCCACGTGGGAGAAGGCTCGAGCACGCTTTAAGAGCAACGGTTCCTGCGGACCTTCTGGCGCCGTTGGCAGGTGCGCATCGCGTCGTAGGCGTGTCCAGGAGCGGTCGGCTCGGATGATGTCCGCAAGGTCCACTCCGGTCTCGTGGAGGTAGGTCGCGAGACTGTCCGTGGGGTGGTTGCGCAACTCGGTTGCCAGGACCTTCCATCGAGTCGCTAGCTGGCCCTTGAGGTTGTCGAGAACGACGTCCTGGGTCTGCTCATCGAGGATGATCTGACAACCGGACGGCAAGAAGGGAAAGCCCTTGTCGACCTGGTCGGCCAGACCCTTCCTGGTGGTGCCGGTCAGGGCCCGGAACCGGTCAGCGAACCGGAATGACTTGTTCTGGTGACCAACGAAGTCCAGGGCCGTAAGCACCGCTTTGTCATCCGCTCTGCGCAGTCCGCGCCCGAGTTGCTGCAAGAAGATCGTCGCTGACTCGGTGGGGCGGAGGAAAAGGACAGTGTCGACGGATGGCACGTCGACCCCTTCGTTGAACATGTCGACGGTGAAGACGACCGCTACCCGTCCTGCGCGCAGGTCCGAAAGTGCCTGCGCGCGATCGGCGCTGCCGGGATGACTCGTCACAGCCACCGCGGCAATGCCCGCGTTGGTGAACACTCTCGACATGTACTCGGCGTGTGCGACCGACACGCAGAACCCGAGCGCCTTCATGCGGCGAGGAGAGGTGATCTTGTCGCGGATTGCGCGCAGAATCAGCGCAGCGCGCGCGTCGTTGCCGGTGTAGACCTTCTCCAGCTCATCCGTGTCGTACGCACCTCGCTTCCAGGTGATGGCGCTGAGGTCGGTACCGTCCGAGATGCCGAAGTAGTGGAAGGGAGACAGCAGCTCCGACGCCAACGCGTCCCACAGGCGAAGTTCAGCAGCGATACGGCCATCGAAGAACGTCTGAGCGACGTCGGTGCCGTCGGCTCGCTCGGGTGTAGCGGTCAACCCCAGCAACTCAGAGGGTTGGAGGTGCTCGAGGATGTTGCGGTAGGTCCGAGCCTGCGCGTGGTGAAACTCATCGATGACCACAACCTCGAAGTGGCCGGCCGGAATGTTGGTCACACCGTAGGAGTTGAGCGACTGCACCGACGCGAAGACATGCTCCCACCGCTCGGGCCGAGTCCCGCCGACATAGAGCTCGCCGAAGTCTTGATTGCGGAGTACTTCGCGGTACGTTCGCAGACTCTGCGTCAGGATCTCCTGACGATGAGCGACGAAGAGAAGTCGCGGCCATCGCCCGTCGCGCTGGTATAGACGTCGAT
This sequence comes from Janibacter sp. A1S7, assembly GCF_037198315.1. Taxonomy (NCBI): domain Bacteria; kingdom Bacillati; phylum Actinomycetota; class Actinomycetes; order Micrococcales; family Intrasporangiaceae; genus Janibacter; species Janibacter alittae. The sequence goes on from NZ_CP144913.1 coordinate 1,163,105, forward strand.
AGTCCAGAGCCGCCAGCACGGTCTTGCCTGTGCCGGTAGCGGCGACGACAAGGTTGCGGTGACGATCATGAACGATACGTTCGACGTCGAGGGACTCGAGCATCTCGGCCTGATAGGGGAAGGGCTGGACGTCGAGCCCGGATATCGAAATCGTGACTTGGTCCGGCTTCGTGCCGCCTCCTGACGCGAGCGCCAGAGCGTCGTCGAGTCGGTCTCGGTCACGCTCCGGGTCGTAGTCTTCGAAGGAGGTGTCGTTCCAGTACGTCTCGAATGTCGCCTCGAACTTGTGCATAAGTGCAGGCGTCGCGACGGCAGAGAGTCGGACGTTCCACTCAACGCCATCGAGCAAAGCTGCGCGCGAGAGATTGGAGGAGCCGACGTACGCAGTGTTGAAGCCCGTTCGTCGATTGAACAACCAGGCCTTGGCATGGAGCCGCGTGCGGAGTGAGTCGTACTGGATCTTCACCTGAGCGCCGAACTCGCTCACCAGACGATCCAACGCCTGGCGTTCAGTTGCTCCCATGTAGGTCGTGGTGATGACTCGCAGGGGGATCCCGCGATCACGCAATCGACGAAGCTGAGGTTCGAGCAGGCGGAGGCCGTACCACTTCACGAAGGCGATGAGCAGATCGACGGAGTCGGCAGTCTCCAGCTCGGCCCGCAGTTCAGAGCCCAGACTTGGTTCACCGATCGAGTTCGTCAGGAGCGCCGCATCGGACAAGGGAGTGGACGGACGGTCTGGCGCGACGTACTCCACTCCGGGTCCAGCCGGTCGGTGAAGGAAATGGAGCTGACGGCTACCGGATCCCAACAGGTCGGTCTCATTCCCTAGTTGAGCCAGGATGCGATTGACGAGGGCACGCCTGTGTACCGGGTCCTTCTCATCTCGCAGCGCGCGCTCGACAGCATGACGCACGTGACGTGCCAAAACGTGTGGTTCGTCGCCACTGTCCACGTCGTAGATCAGGCGAGTGTCGTCGGGTCGTTCAGCGAGCAGCTTCTCGAGTCGAGCAGTCAGCAGGGACTCGTACATGCCCTCAGGGAGCGCGTCATTGAACGTCACGGGTGGAGCTTGCCAGTGACAGGGGACATCCCGCCGATGGTCGCCGTGATTCGATATACGTACGTCGCCTGAATCAGTTGGACCGCCGGGATATCCGCTGGTGCCCAATCGAGTTGCGACAGCGCTGCTGCTGGCAGCCACCGCACCGCTTGGTGCTCAGTGAGCTCAGGCTCGCCATTCAGGAGTTGGCAGTAGAAGGTCGTCAGCGTGATCGTTGCGAAGTCGTACTCATGCTGCGTCGTCGTGATCCGGTCACCGACCGAGATCTGACAACCCAACTCCTCGGTGACCTCACGCTCGAGTGCCTCTGCTGGCGTTTCGTCGGTCTCGACCTTCCCACCAGGAAACTCCCACAATCCAGCGAGGGGACCGGTTGCTCGCTGGGCGCACAGGATCCGGTGATCAGAGACGATGACCGCACCAACCACGTCGATTGACTTCTTCATAGATCCCTTCGCACGCGCGCTGGTAACGAGCCTAGAGCGTTCCCGTCGCCCAGTTGGCCATCAGCTCAGCGGTGGACTGGGGCGGCTCCGCCACGCTATAGACAGACCCGTCGAAGCTGAACTGATCTCCGATTCTCAGGTCGGTCATCAAGACCTCGTCTCCACGAGGCGGACGGCCGTCTCTCACTCCCTCGCCGCAGTTGGCTCCACCCTGGTGCTCTGGACGATCCGACGCCACAGCGCTGTCAGTGGCCACTGCCATACTCGAACACATGTTCGACGAAGAGCTGACCATGGTGGAAGAGTCCTTCCAAGGACTGGGCAACGCCCGCAAGAGGGTGAGCGCGCGAGGCGGGCGAGCCGACGAGCAGACGCTGACGCAGGTCCTCGAGACCACGGAGCGACTCAGACGGGCGGCCGATGCCCTGGAGCTGTCGGTGATTGGGCACGCCGTGCGCTGGGGTGAGGAGCGCGGTCCGGACGGGATCCACCGCGCCGTCCACCTCCGCGAGGGCGAGGTCGCCGAGTTTGCTGTCGAAGCCGTCGGAGTCACCTTGCGAGCCAGCACGTACGAGGCCCGAGATCGGTGCGACCTCGCCGCCCGCGCAGTCACCGACCTGCACGAGCTCGCCGACCTGATCGCCGACGGTCGGCTGCGGGAGCGGGCCATGGGCGTCGTCGCCAAGGAGACCCGCCTGGCCGAGGCACATGCCGTCGCGGCCGTGGTCGAGCACCTCCTCGCCCCGATGCGCGGCCGGCCCGAGTCGATCCGCATCGTCGAGCTGGAGGAGCGCGAGATCCGCAAGGCCTGCCGTCGCATCCTCCAGCGGGCCCAGCCCGACCTGCTGGACGGCGAGAGCAGGCGCAACCGCCGCGAGCAGCTGAATGCCCGCTTCAGCGCCGGGCCAGTCGGCACCACCGACCTCCACGCGACCCTCCCCAGTGAGGTCGGACTGGCGCTCAAGTGCGCCATCGACGAGGCCGCCACGCAGCGCCTCGTGGACGAGCCCGACCTCACCGCCGGAGCGGCCCGCGCGTGGGGCCTGGCCGACCTCGCCCTGCGCGGCGTTGAGCTCAGCACTCAGGTCAGGATCGGCATCCCCGTCATCACCTCAGCGGCCTCCCGTCTCGCGTTCGCCCCCGACGAAGGGGGCGAAACTCCCCACCGGGACCACCCCGGGACGACGATCGGTGAGGATCTCCACGGTCCCACCGCGCGCGAGGGGCGACTCGTCACCGGTGAGGGCGCTGATGCAGTCGATGTCCTCGCCGAGGAGTGGGCGGGAGACGCCGTCACCTCCCAGGTCCCGGCAACGTTCGGCCCGGACGGGGCGCCGACCTGGATCAGTGGGTGCGACATCCCCGGCGTCGGCTACATCCCACCGGACGCCGTGGCGGCCATCGTCAGCAACCTCGAGACGAGAGTCTCCCGGGCCCTCCTCGACGCCCGCACCGGAACCCTCGTCGAGACCTCGAACCCGCGCTACGTCATCACCGACTCGATGCGCGAGTTCGTTGCCGCCCGCGACGAAGTCTGTCGCATGTGGGGCTGCAACCGGCGGGTCCGCGCGAGCGGGCTCGAGCACGGCGCCGACCTCGACCACGCCACCCCCTGGCCCGCTGGCGCCTCCACCCCGGCCAACCTCTCCGGGCTGTGCCGCCACCACCACCGGCTCAAGCACTCCGACCGGTGGACCCACCGCCAGGGTGCGGACGGCACCTCCGAGTGGATCAGTCCGGGCGGTGTTGCGGCGATGACCTTCCCTGCCCAGTGGATCCACACGGAGGAGGATGAGGACTCGCCCCATTCAGAGGGGGCGAAGGAGAGCGGCGTTATCTGCGACCTCGACAAGGAGCACGCGCAGGCCTACGCGGCTCTGCGGTCGGAGAGTCTGGTCAGTATCGGGGGGCCGCAGGAGGCGTCGGCCGAGCCTCCCTTCTAACACTCCCTTCGCCCCCTGTGGAGGGGGCGAAAGGAGCATCAGCCAGCCGCTAGTCCGACTCCATGTTGGTGACAGTCGCGCGGGCGGCCTTCTCCAGGGCGTCCGAGTCAGCCGCTCCTCCAATCGTCGCCTGGGACAAGGTGACAAGGTTGTGGCCAGCGCGAATTATGACCATGTCGAGGCCGACTGTCATTTCGTCGGCTGTTCCAGCCATCCGGATCGCAGCGGACTCTTCACCCAGGTTCGGGAACGACAGGCTGGAGATCTTGAAGGTCGTCGTCGTCCCGTCCTCGGTCGAGGTGATCTCCGAGCAGGTCGAGAGAGCGTCCAAAGCCTTCTCGAAACTGTCCTCGGGAACCTCGTCGGCGAACGAGCTGATCTCCACCCAAGGAAGGGGCCAAGCATTCCCGCGGTGTACGTCTGGGACGCCTCCCCGGTAGGTTCCTGGTCCTGTTCTTCCGAGAGGTCGTCCATGATCGTCTGGCACTCGGCCGGCTCGATCGACTCATCGGATTCGGCGTCGGACTCCGATTCGTCATTGAGAGTGTTCTCGGGATCCACGCTCCACCCGGTGGGGAGCGCAGAGACAGGCGGAAGGGCCGCCTTGGCCTCCTCACTCGATAGTTTCTGGCCGACAGAGTCCAGCTCGACCTCTTCGGTCTCTCCGGTCTGTGAGCTGTCCTCTGTAGCGCTCTCCCCAGCGTCAGCAGAGGACTCGCCGACGGTTCCCGCTCGATCCGGTGGAGAGTCACTGCAGCCAGCGAGCGTGAGTGCACCCACCAGGGCTGCCGCGCTGAAGTGAAGTGGAATGCGTCGGCTGGTTCTGGTCATGTGGCTTGACTCCCGATGGCAGCGGTGGCGTGGATGTTGGGCAGGTGAACGTCTGCGCGATGAACTCAGTCGAGAAGGGTGAGGCCGGACAGTGCGATGTGGACGTCGGTGCTCGCCGGGGTGAGGCCTTCAGTGAACGAGTCGATGGACACTGACGCCTTGCCCCCCGCCGGGACAAAGTTCAGGAACGTGAAGTCCCCACCGATGATCTTGTCGCTCTTGTCCCGATAGATCGCGACGGCTTGGAGGTCCTTGAGATCCTTGGTGAAGGGGGACTCGACGGTTGCTGTCGTCTTGAGTCCGCCGAATTCCTGAGCCCGAGTGTTCACCTTGGATACCTTGAAGTTGGCTGGTTCGCCCTCGAGCGGCTCCGACTGCCCGGGCATGGCCTGGACGGTCATCTTGTTGACGTTGTTTGCGTCGTAGAGGTAGTCACCAAAAGCGACTGAGGTCCCCGGGAGAACTGCGGTCAGGTAGTCCTCGTGGGTGTCGACCACCGTGCCGCTGGAATCCGTGAAACTGATCTGGACCTGAGCGTTCGTGGCGATCGCGCTACCCGAGTTCTTGATGACGACCCCGAATGTCACCCCGGGCTCTCCGTACTCGCCCCCATCGAGCTGGGTGAACCCGTAGTCGACCACCTTCAGTTCAGCTGCGGCCGCGTCAGCCGCGTCTGCCTTTTCGGTTTCCTCGGCTTCCTCAACCTCGGCGGAGCTGCTCTCGGACTCCTGGGCCTCGCCAGAAACCACTTCGGACTGTGGATCCCCGTCGGTGGAGGCCAGCTCGGAGACTGCGCCGCAGGCAGTGCCGAAGGTCAGGGTGGTGAGGGCGAGGACTGCGACTTTGGAGGGGGTCGCTCGTGTCATGGTCATGCGCCAAAGGTGCATTCATTGCATGGCAGATTCCATGAATTCCCAACAACCGTAAGGGATTCGTTGTACTGCACGCCTACGTGAGAAGACCGACTCCGAATATCTTCGGCACATGGCACCGCAGCTGATTCCGCAGGACCCACGCTTCACGACCGAGTCCGAGCAGGTGGTGTGGGAGCGGCTGCGTGACTCCCTTCGCCCCGAGGACACGCTCATCGCGAACCTGCGGCTGACCGACAGCCGCAAGGACCACGAGGCAGACCTCGTCCTCGTCCTGCCCGACGCGGGCGTCGTGGTCGTGGAGGTCAAGGGCGGCAAAGTGCGCATCGAGGACGGAGCGTGGAGCACCGTGCGTCGCGGCAAGCGGGTGCCGATTCACCCGGTCGACCAGGCGCGTGAGTCCCGATACGCCATCCGGCAGTACGTCGAGTCCGACCGGCGGTGGGCCGACTCGTCCCGGACCCGGGTTCGCTTCGCGCACGCGGTCGTCACCCCCTTCGTCGGTCTTGGTCAGGACTTCGACCTCCCCGACTGCCCCCGATGGATGATCCACGACAAGCACGACATGCCGGACCTCGCTCGCCGGCTGGCCGACATCCCCATCGGACTGGAGAACAACCGTCGCATCCCGACCGACGACGACTGCGCGGTCATCGTCGACATCCTCACCGCCCGCGGCACCGACGCCGTCCCGTCCGTCGCCGATGAGGCCGACGAGCGCCAGCACCGCGCCGACCGCCTCACCGAGGAGCAGAGCCAGATCCTGCGCGTCACCCGTCTGCTGCGTCGCGTCGAGATCCGCGGCGGGGCCGGCAGCGGCAAGACCGTCCTCGCCCTCACCCAGGCCCGCCAGCTGGCTGCCGGGCGCGACGGACGTCCCGCCGAGCGCGTCGCGCTGCTGTGCTACTCGATCGGCCTGGCCACCCACTTCACGCGCGAGGTCGCGACCTGGCCACACCGCCAGCGCCCCTCGTTCGTCGGGACCTTCGAGGACCTCGCCAACCTCTGGGGGGTGCCCTCCGGTTCCCGCGACGACCCGGACTACTGGGAGGAGACCCTGCCGGCCCTGATGGCCGAGCGCGCGGCCGAGCTGGCGCCGGGGGAGCGCTACGACTCCTTCGTCGTCGACGAGGCGCAGGACTTCGCCGAGTCGTGGTGGCGCCCGCTCATCGCTGCGCTCACCGACGAGAGCGACGGGGGCCTGTTCATCTACTCCGACGAGAACCAGCGCCTGTTCAACCGATTCGGCCGGCCCCCGGTCCCGCTCGTGCCCCTCGTCCTGGACCACAACCTGCGCAACACCAAGCAGATCGCGGAGGTCTTCAAACCGCTGGCGCCACTACGGATGCGGCTCGAGGGCGGCGACGGCCCGGACGTCACCTTCGTCCCCACCAGCGCCGATGACGCGGTCGGCACAGCCGACGACCAGGTCGACCTGCTCATCGACGAGGGGTGGGAGCCCGGGCACATCGCGCTGCTGACCACCGGCCACCGCCACCCCGTGCAGGTCGAGCGCCAGGAGGAGCTCGGGCAGGACGGGTACTGGCGCACCTTCTGGGAGGACGAGGACGTCTTCTTCGGCCACGTGCTGGGGGCGAAGGGGATGGAGCGTCGCGTCGTCGTGCTGTCCGTCAACGAGGACGGCACCCGGGAGCGCTTCCGTGAGCGACTCTACGTCGGCCTCTCCCGGGCCACCGACCGGCTCGTCGTCGTAGGTGACCCGGACACCATCACGCACGCCGGCGACGAGGTCTCGCGCATCCTCGTCGACGCCGCGAGTACAGTCGGCGCCACATCAGGGGACGAGGAGAGCAGGGGATCATGAACGAGCACCCGCCGGGTTGGTACGACCACGAGGGCGAACGTCGCTACTGGGACGGGCAGCAGTGGACGCACTCCACGTCCGTGCCACCGGGCCCCGCCCCGGGCGCCCCGCCGCAGGGCCAGGTGATGCCCTACGGGCAGCAGAGTGGCTCCGGGGGCCAGCCGCCCCCCTTCGCTCCCGGTGTGATGCCCGCCGCGCGCAAGGAGCCGGCGTTGTCGTTGTTGGCATCCTTCTTCATCCCCGGGCTCGGGGAGATGATCAACGGCGACGTCGGGATCGGGGTGGCCTTCCTCAGCGCCTACGTCGGCGGCTGGGTCCTGGTCGTCTGCCTGGGCTGGATCCTCATCGGCTTCATCGGTCTCCCGATCGCCCTCGGCGCCTGGATCTGGTCGATGATCGACTCCTACCAGGGCGCGGTGAGGGTCAACCAGAGGAACGGCTACCCCGGCTGACTCGGGGAGCGGCCCTCAGCACTCGATGACGTTGACGGCCAGACCGCCGCGCGCGGTCTCCTTGTACTTCACCTTCATGTCCCGGCCGGTCTCCCGCATCGTCTTGACGACCTTGTCGAGGGAGACCACGTGCGAGCCGTCCCCGCGAAGGGCGGTGCGCGCCGCCGTGATCGCCTTCACCGCGGCGACGGCGTTGCGCTCGATGCAGGGGATCTGCACGAGCCCACCGACGGGGTCGCAGGTCAGGCCGAGGTTGTGCTCCATGCCGATCTCGGCGGCGTTCTCCACCTGGGCGGCCGAGCCACCGAGGACCGCAGCCATCGCGCCGGCCGCCATCGAGCAGGCCGAGCCGACTTCGCCCTGGCAGCCGACCTCGGCGCCGGAGATCGACGCGTTCTCCTTGTAGACCACGCCGATCGCAGCAGCGGTGAGCAGGAAGCGGCAGACGCCGTCGTCGTCGGCGCCCGGCACGAAGTCGACGTAGTAGCGCAGCACCGCGGGGATGATGCCCGCCGCGCCGTTCGTCGGTGCCGTGACCACGCGGCCACCCGCGGCGTTCTCCTCGTTGACCGCCAGCGCGTACAGGGTCAGCCAGTCCATCCCGCGCAGTGGGTCGTCGTTGGTGCCCTCGGCGCGCAGCCGGCGGGAGAGTTCCGGCGCGCGACGGCGGACCTTCAGGCCACCGGGCAGCACACCCTCGCTGCGCACGCCGTTGTCGATGCACTCCTGCATGACCGACCAGATGTGCAGCAGCTCGGCGCGCACCTGCTCCTCGGTGCGCCAGGACTTCTCGTTCTCCAGCATCACCTGGGCGATCGACAGGCCGGTCTCCTCGCAGATCGCGAGCAGCTGGTCGCCGGTGGTGAAGGGATGCGCGACCGGGGTCGTGTCGGCGACGACCTTCGTCGATCCGGACGCGTCCTCGCCGATGACGAAGCCGCCGCCGACGGAGTAGTACGTGTGGCTGCTGATCGGCTCCTCGCCCTCGCCCCACGCGGTGAAGGTCATCCCGTTGGGGTGCAGCGGCAGCGTCTTGCGGCGGTGCAGGACGATGTCCTCGTCCGCGTCGAAGGCGATCTCGTGCTCGCCGAGCAGGGAGAGACGACCGGACTCGCGGATCCCGGCCAGCCTCCCGGCGACGGATCGCGGGTCGCACTCCTCGGGGCGCTCGCCGGACAGGCCCAGCAGGACGGCGGTGTTGGAGCCGTGCCCGTGGCCGGTCGCGCCGAGCGAACCGAAGAGCTCGCCCTTGACCCGGTGGACCCGGTCGAGGACGCCCTCCTCGCGGAGGGTCTCACCGAAGGTCACCGCCGCCCGCATCGGACCGACGGTGTGCGAGCTCGACGGGCCGATGCCGATCGAGAAGAGGTCGAAGACACTGAGTGCCACGGAACTTGACTCCTGGGTGCTCGGGGTGGGGCACGGACGGCAGCCGTCAAGGGTGGACGACGTGCCGCACATCACACTACCTGCGCTGTCTGGGCGAGGAGGTGGTCCCCGAGGTGCTGGGTCCCACGCACCGCGTGGGCGGAAGTGCTTCCCTCAGGTCGATTTCCCCAAGGCATCGAGCAGGGTGGGGATCCGACGCTCCAAGGCGGCGAACACCAAGCGATCATCCACCTTGTCGTAGTGATGGGTGATGAGGTTGCGCATGCGGGCGAGAGCGATCCAGTCGACGGAGTCGTGAGCCTGCTTGAAGTCTGCCGGCAACTTCTCGGCCACCGTCGCCACCTGGATGAGGATGTGCCGACCGCTGTTACGCAGCACCCGACCTTGTGAGCTGTCGGCGAGATAGGCGTCGATACCGAGGCTCACCGTGTAGGCAGCGTCACCGCCGAACATGGACAAGTCATCGAGTCGACGCTGAACGCGTGCACCGTCGTCCGGGTTGGCGGTCACAGTGCAACAGCCTCGATGGCTCCGCTGCCCGTGACCACCCCGCGCATCCGGGCGTCGACCAAGTCCACCGGAAAGGTGAGCAGGGCCGAGAGCTCGGCCTCCAGCGTCAGCAGGTCGACGATGTCGTGTCGATCAGTGAAGTCCACCATCAAGTCGATGTCGGAGTCGGTACGATCGCAGCCACGCGCCACGGACCCGAACACCGTGGGCTCCGGAAGACCCGCACGGGCGAAGATGTCGCGAACCTGCTGGCGTCGTGCGGCCAGCGCCACCGAGGGGCGCATCGCCACAGCGTCATCGATCGCTGCCCGCGACGGTTGCGACGGGTGCCGCCGCCCCGACTCGATTGCGGCGATCAACGGTTGCTTGACCCCGGACGCCTGGGCGAGGTCCCGTTGCGACATGCCGAGAATCGCGCGTCGCCCGCGCAGGAAGCGTGTGTAGTCGTTGGCCATGCCCCCATGATAACGCGCCGCGTTATCGAAGGTCGTTCCAACAGTGGCCACTGTGGAAAACCTGGCGGTGGCAACGGCCGATGTGGCCATGATGAAGGGCATGACATTCCAAGATCTGCCCAGCGACTGGCCCACCCGCTCCCTGACCGACACCGACATCGCCCCCGACATCGTCGACCTCGTCGTGCGCGAGAGCGACCGCGAGGGAGGGTGCCTGAGCATCCTGCTGTGCGGTGACGGTGACCGACTGCTGCAACCCGTCGCGATCACCGACCTCGACGACGAGCCGCACCTGCGGCGGCGGGAGGTCTTCGACACCTTCCTCGGGAGCTTCGGCGAGATGCTCAGCGGGATCGTCGTCGCCGTCGGCCGCCCCCGCGGCCACGAGCCCGACGACGAGGCCCGCGCGTGGCACGAGGCGGCGATCGCCTCCTGTCGCGAGCACGGCGTCCCGCTGCTGGGCACCTACCTGGCCACCGTCCACGGCGTTGTTGAGATGCCGCAGTGGGAGGAGCTGCGCGCGGCGGGATGACCTCGAGGCTCCTCGCTGGCGCTCGTCGCACCTCGATCATCGGTGATGGAGCTAGAGCAGATCGTTGATCTGCTCGGCGATCGCGGCGCCGATCGCGGCGGCGAAGCCCTCCGGGTCCTCGTGCGCGGCCGGCTCCTCCGGGACGATGACATCCACCAAGCCGTCCTCGAGCATCTGCTGGGCACCCACCCGCTGGCGCGCGGCGAGCAGGGGGGCGTGGTCGGTGTCCTTGAAGAGGATGGCGCTCGCGCCCTCGGGGGGCAGCGGCGACAACCATGCCTTGCTCGAGGCGATGACCCGACGAGCGGGCAGCATCGCCAGGGCGCCACCGCCGGTGCCCTCCCCGAGCAGCACCGAGACGCTCGGGACGGTCAGAGCGGTCATGTCCGCGATCGAGCGGGCGATCTCGCCGGCCAGCGCGCCCTCCTCCGCGTGCGGGGAGAGATCCGCGCCGGGGGTGTCGATGACGGTGACCAGGGGCAACCCCAGCTCGGTGGCCATGACCATCCCGCGCCGCGCCTCACGCAACGCGGCCGGGCCCATCGACTCGGCGACCTGGTAGCGCCGATCCTGCCCGACGAGCACGCACGGACGCCCACCGAAGGAGGCCAGCGCCAGCATCACGCCCTTGTCCGACTCCCCGTACCCCGTGCCGTTGAGCGGGATGACGTCGTCCGCGGCGTACCGCAGCAGCTCGCGCACACCGGGGCGGTCCTCCCGTCGCGTCACCGTGATCGCCGACCAGAGATCGTCGATCTCCTCCTGCGTCGGCTCCGGCCGGGAGACGAAGGGGCTGATCTGCCAGACCGGGTCCTCACCCTCCGCGGCCGGGGAGCCGGGGGAGGCATCCCGGGCCACGGGATGCGCGTGCCGCTCGGTGGTCGCCGACAGCAGCGTCAGTGCCCGGGCGGCGATCCCGGCGAGCTGGTCGGTGGGCACGACGGCGTCGACGATGCCCTTGTCGACAAGGTTCTCCGCGAGCTGCACGCCCGACGGGAAGGGCTCGCCGTTGACCGTCTCGTAGACGACCGGGCCGAGGAAGCCGATCAGCGCCTCCGGCTCGGCGATCGTCATGTGCCCCAAGGACCCCCACGACGCGAAGACCCCACCGGTCGTGGGGTGACGCAGGTAGACCAGGTAGGGCAGACCGGCCGCCTTGTGCGCGACGACGGCCGCGGAGATGTCGACCATCGTCACGAAGGCGGGCGTGCCCTCCTGCATGCGCGTGCCACCACTCGCGGTCGCGGCGACCAGCGGCAGACGCTCGGTCGTGGCCCGCCGGACCGCGGCGACGATCCGCCCGGCGGCGGCGCGGCCGATGGAGCCCCCGAGGAAGCGGAACTCACCGACGATCAGGGCGACGTCGTGCCCGTGGATCCGGGCGGACCCGGTGATCACCGACTCGTCCGTGCCGGCCCGCTCGGCGGCACGCTCGAGCGAGGCGAGGTAGGTCTCGTCCAGGCCGGCGAGATCGAGGGGCTCGTCCCAGGAGACGAAGGTGCCTGCGTCGACGACCGTGTCGATCATTTCGTGGGCAGTCAGGCGAGCGGAACTCATGCCGTGATCCTGCCAGTCGCCGCGCTGGGTACTCTTGCGCCGTGCTTGTGCCCTTGACCACTGCCGTGATCGTGGCCGTCGGCGTGCTCGCGGTGATGGCTCTGGTCTACATGATCGTCGACCGCCTCGTCGACGACGGGATGCTGCTCGTCACCGCGATCGTCGAGCTCTCCCTGCTCGTCCTGGCGGTCGTCAGCGCGTTCGCACAGGCCCGGGTCACCGGGACCGGGCAGGGCGCGACGATGCTCGCCTACGCCCTGACCCTGCCGCTCATCCCGCCGGTCGTCGTCTTCATCGCGCTGAAGGAGAAGACCCGCTGGGCCATGGGCGTGGTCATCGCCGGTGCCTTCACCGTCGGCGTCATGGCCTACCGCATCCTGCAGATCTGGAACCTCCATGGCCCCGTCTGAGGTGCGCACCGGCACCGGACCGGGCCGCGTCGTCGTCGCCGTGTACGCCGTGCTCGCGCTCGCCGCGACCGGCCGCTCGATCCTGCAGGTGACCGAGTACTTCGACCGGGCACCCCTGGCCTACGTGCTCTCCTCGCTCGCGGCCGTGATCTACATCGTCGCGACCATCGCCCTGGCGAAGGGGGGTGCCACCGGCGCCCGCATCGCCACCGGCGCGATCCTCGTCGAGGCGATCGGGGTGCTCACCGTGGGCACCCTGTCCTACCTGGCGCCCGAGCTCTTCCCGGACAAGACCGTCTGGTCCCACTACGGCTCCGGTTACGGCTACGCGCCGCTCGTCCTCCCCTTCGTGGGGCTGTGGTGGATCCGCCGGGTCCGTCGGGTCCAGCGCGCCCGCCGCGGCGCGGGGGAGTGACGGGGGCCACCCCCTTCGCCCGGGAGGTGAGACACCCACCCACCCGCGCGGAGCCGTTGTCTATGCTCCGTGGCAGGTCTTGAGTGCCAGTGTCCAAGCCCCGGCTTGCTGGCCGGCAACCCTCCTCCGCGGTGGGGTGCCCCGGGAGACGACCAGGGACGTGGCGACCGCCACGCTCAAGCGCGCACCACACCAGGAGCACAGACATGTCCGACCCGTCCACGTGGAGCTTCGAGACCAAGCAGATCCACGCCGGCCAGGCTCCCGACCCGACGACCGGCTCGCGGGCACTGCCGATCCACCAGACGACGTCCTTCGTCTTCCCCGACACCGAGACCGCGAAGAACCGCTTCGCGCTCTCCGAGCTCGGCCCGATCTACACCCGGATCACCAACCCGACGCAGGAGGCGGTCGAGAACAAGATCGCCGCGCTCGAGGGGGGTGTCGGTGCCCTGCTCGTCTCGTCCGGCATGTCCGCGACCTCGATGGCGCTGATGAACGTCGCCGAGGCCGGTGACCACATCGTCGCCAGCGCTGCGCTCTACGGCGGGACGATCAACCTCTTCCAGCACACGCTGCCGAAGTTCGGCATCGAGGTGACCCTCGTGGAGGACCCGGGCGACCTCGAGCAGTGGAAGGCCGCCGTCAAGCCGAACACGAAGGCCTTCTTCGGCGAGACCATCGGCAACCCGAAGGACGTCGTGCTGGACGTCGCCGGGATCGCGGGGGTCGCGCACGAGGCGGGCGTGCCGCTGGTCGTCGACAACACCATCGCCACCCCGTACAACCTGCGTCCGATCGAGCACGGCGCGGACATCGTCGTGCACTCCGCGACGAAGTTCCTCGGCGGTCACGGCACCTCGATCGCCGGCGTCATCGTCGACGGCGGGTCGTTCGACTTCGCCGCCGACCCGGAGAAGTTCCCGGGCTTCAACCAGCCGGACGAGAGCTACCACGGCCTGCGCTACGGCCCGGACCTCGGCGTGGGCGGCGCCCTGGGGGCCAACCTCGCCTTCATCCTCAAGGCACGGGTGCAGCTGCTGCGCGACCTCGGCCAGGCCGTCTCGCCGTTCAACGCCTTCCTCATCGGGACGGGCATCGAGACGCTCAGCCTGCGGATGGAGCGGCACCTGGCGAACACCGCGACGGTCGTCGACTTCCTCGGTGGTCACGCGCAGGTCGAGAAGGTCATCTGGGCCTCGCTGCCGACCAGCGCCAGCCACGAGACCGCGAAGAAGTACACGCCGAAGGGAGCCGGCTCGATCATCTCCTTCGAGATCGCCGGTGGCCTCGAGGCGGGCCGGAAGTTCGTCGAGGGACTGACCCTGCACAGCCACCTGGCCAACATCGGTGACGTGCGCTCTCTGGTCATCCACCCCGCCTCGACGACCCACTCGCAGGGCCCGGAGGAGGACCGCCTCGCCGCGGGCGTCACCCCCGGCCTGGTGCGACTGTCCGTCGGCCTGGAGAACCCCGACGACATCATCGCCGACCTCGAGGAGGGCTTCGCCGCCGCGACGGCCTGACCCTCGAAGCACCCCGCCGCGGGGCCTGTGGAGAAGTCCACGGGCCCCGCGGCGTTGTTGTCTAGCGTTGCCGACATGGGTGGCTACGGGATCTCGATCGACGGTGACGGCATCGCCCAGCTCGGCGATCGCCTCGGGAGCATCGCCGACCTGCTGGAGGAGGCGGCGGCGCGCACGTCCGAGCTGGCCGTCTACGGGTTCCCGTCCGGCACCGGCGAGCGCGCCATGGACGGCGTTCTCGGTGACCAGGAGCTGGTCCGGGTCGAGGTGTGCGACCGGCTGCGTGCACTGCGCGAGCTGGCCCACCAGGCCGGTGACTGCTTCATCAGCACCGAGCAGCTGATCGACCGGCGATTCCGGGGAGCCTCCTGATGGCGCTGCAGTTCTTCCGCACGGAGCTCGGCGACCCGGACCGGATCCGGGCCGAGGCACGGAGGTTGGCTGCCCGGGCGGCGGCCCTGCGGGAGGCGGCCGCACGGTTGCACGAGGTCTCGACGAAGGGAGTGTGGGAGTCCCCCTCGGGCGTGGCCTTCGCCGAGCAGGTCGGTGAGGTCCCGCAGACCCTGCAGCATCTCGCGACCACGCTGGAGGAGAGCGCGCAGGTGATCGCGCCCTACGCCGACCTGCTCGCCGAGTCGCAGCGGGTGATGACCAGGGAGCGCGCGGCCTACGACCACCACGTCGAGGAGTCGAACCGGCTCGCTGCGCAACGGGCGGGCATGTCGCCCGAGGACCCCGACTACGCACGGGTCGACCGGCAGTGGCGCGACGCGGCCGACCAGCGGGAGTTCGCCAAACGGCGCTACCAGAGCGAGGGGGAGCAGGCGACGCTCGACGAGGAGACCATGGCGCGGCGGCTCGACGACCTCGCCTCGAGCTCGACCGACCCGTGGGGCTACGACCTCTTCGAGGGGCTGAGTGCTCTGGGTCGCAGCGGTGCCGTCGACAACCTCGCCATCGACGTCGTGCCGGTCCTGCGACCGATCGGGCTGCTGCAGTTCGCGGACCCGATCGGCACGCTCGGCCTGCGTGCGCTCTACGACCAGGGCAGCTACTCGGGCGCCGGGAAGGCAGCGTGGCAGGCCCTGCGCAACGTGGTGAAGGTCCCCGTGGGCGCCGGCGCCACGGCCGACCAGGCGGTGCGGAGAACCAGACGCGCGAGTGAGACGGCCGCGGCGAAGGCTCGCCACGGCAACCCCGTCCGAGCGTCCGGGAGCGCACCGAAGCGCCTGCGGCACAAGGCCGGGGCCAGGGCCAAGCAGACGACGGCAGGAGCGAGGGTCCGCGCCGCACACGCTGCCCGGGACGCCTTCGACGACGCCACCGGCATCCGACTGATCACCAACATGACCTCCGACTGGGCGGCGATCGCCGGGGCGGGCCACGTGACCACGGGCGTGCACGTCCTGAAGTACTCCGTGGCCTCAGCGGACAAGGTCGACAGCACGATCCGGACCGCCCGGACGACCGGCCAGACGATCAGGAACCGCCGGAAGCCACCCGGTGGAGGTGGACGCGCCGACGACTGACCAGCGAGTCGGTAGCCACACGAAAAGACATTGCCCGAGCGGCCCCGAGGGCGCAGGATCGGCTGCATGACCTCAGACGCGCACGCCCCGAGCCCCGTCGCCGTGCGCCGGGTCGACCCGGACAACGCCGCCGAGCTCGACGCCGTCCTCGACATGGACCAGCTCGTCTGGGCCGACGACCTGCGCACCCCGCGCTCCCAGGCGCTGGCCGACACCCCCGGCCGGGCCGCGTGGATCGCCTCGATCGACGGCGAGGACGCCGGTATCGCCGCCTCCTGGGACGTCGAGCTGTCGATCCCCGCGGGAGGTGGGGGTGCCTCCCTTCGACCGGTCGAGGGCCTGACCTGGGTCGGCGTGCACCCCGACCACCGACGCCGGGGCGTGCTCACTGCGCTCATCCGTGAGCACCTCCGCTGGACCCGGGACGAGCAGGGTCGCTCGATCAGCGTCCTCAAGGCCTCCG
Organism: Janibacter sp. A1S7; assembly: GCF_037198315.1. Taxonomy (NCBI): domain Bacteria; kingdom Bacillati; phylum Actinomycetota; class Actinomycetes; order Micrococcales; family Intrasporangiaceae; genus Janibacter; species Janibacter alittae. The sequence continues at coordinate 1,179,323 of NZ_CP144913.1, forward strand.
AGCCGGGGATCTACGGCCGCTTCGGCTACGGCGTGACCAGCTCGACGGTGATGTCCTCCTTCGGGCGCGGCACGACCTTCGACGCGCCGCCCGCGGTCCGGCAGGTCGCCGACACGACCACCCTGCGTACCACCACGGCGGGCCCCGAGCAGGGGAGGCGCTGGCACCAGCTGGCGAGGACGTGCGCCCGCACCGGCGCCGGACACATCGTGCGCAGCCTGCCGGACTGCGAGCGGCTGCTCGTCGACCACCCCGAGAGCCGAGGGCCCCGCGAGCCCGCCCGGCTGCTGTGGGCCACCCGGGACGGCCACGACGTCGGCGCCGCGCACTTCCACCGCACGCCGACGTGGACGCACGGGAAGCCGGACGGCACCGTCGGCGTCTTCTTCCTCATCTCCACCGACGCGGGCGCGCGGCTGGCGATCGCCGAGCGTCTCGTCGACATCGACCTGATGGGCACCACCGAGTACTGGGTGGCTCCCGACGACGCCCTCGCGCTGTGGCTGCCCTCGCCCCGGTCCGTCGGAGGCAGCGGGATGGCCGACAACCTCTGGCTGCGGCTCGTGGACCTGCCGGTCGCGGTCACCGAGCGCGGTCACGCCGCCGACCTGGACGTCGTGGTGGAGGTGCGGGACAGGATCCTGACGGACAACACCGGCACCTGGCGCTGGAGCGCCACCGGCGGCGTGGGGACGTGTGTCGACACCGCGGAGGGTGCCGACATCACTCTCGACATCGGTGACCTCGGCGCGGTGTGGCTCGGTGGTCAGACCCTCGGCGCGCGGGCCGCCGCCGGCTTCGTCACCGAGCACCGCCCCGGCGCCGTGGCCGAGCTCGACGCCGCCCTGCGCACGCCCGTCGGCCCGGTCGGGACGATCGACTTCTGACCGGAACGCCAGCGCACGTATCGTGAGCGCCATGCCCACCCCCGTCCGTGAACCCGTTGCGGCGGAGGACCTGCACTACCCCGAGGAGCTACCGGTCGTCGCCCGCAGGGACGACATCGCCGAGGCCATCCGCGAGCACCAGGTCGTGATCGTCGCTGGAGAGACCGGGTCCGGCAAGACCACCCAGCTGCCCAAGATCGCCCTCGAGGTCGGCTGCGGCACCACCGGCCAGATCGGGCACACCCAGCCCCGTCGCATCGCCGCCCGGTCCGTCGCCGAGCGCATCGCGCACGAGATGCAGGTCGAGCTCGGTGGGCTCATCGGCTACCAGGTGCGCTTCGCCGACCACAGCAGCGACGCGACCGCGGTCAAGGTGATGACCGACGGCATCCTGCTGAACGAGATGCAGCGCGACCGGGAGCTGCGCCGCTACGACACGATCATCATCGACGAGGCGCACGAGCGCTCGCTGAACATCGACTTCATCCTCGGTTACCTCAAGCAGCTGCTGCCGCGCCGACCCGACCTGAAGGTCATCATCACCTCGGCGACGATCGACCCCGAGCGCTTTGCCGCCCACTTCCGCGACGCCGACGGTGAGCCCGCCCCGATCATCGAGGTGTCCGGGCGCACCTACCCGGTCGAGGTCCGCTACCGCCCGCTGGGTGAAGACGATGGTGAGGACGGCGACGGTGATGGTGACATCGACCAGGTCACCGGCATCTGCCGGGCCGTCGAGGAGCTGTGGACGGAGTCAACGAGCACAGCGGATGGCGTCCGAGACATTCTCGTCTTCCTCTCCGGCGAGCGGGAGATCCGTGACGCGCAGGAGGCCCTGACGTCGATGCACCTGCCGGATACCGAGATCGTCCCGCTCTTCGCCCGGCTGTCCGCGGCCGAGCAGCACCGGGTCTTCTCCTCGCACCCCGGGCGCCGGATCGTGCTGGCCACCAATGTCGCCGAGACCTCGCTGACCGTGCCCGGCATCCGCTACGTCATCGACGTCGGCACGGCCCGCATCTCGCGCTACTCCCAGCGCACCAAGGTCCAGCGCCTGCCGATCGAGCGCGTCTCCCGGGCCTCGGCCAACCAGCGCGCCGGCCGCTGCGGGCGCATCGCCGAGGGCATCTGCATCCGCCTGTACTCGCAGGAGGACTTCGAGTCGCGCCCCGAGTTCACCGACCCGGAGATCCTGCGCACCAACCTCGCCAGCGTCATCCTGCAGATGACCTCCCTCGGCCTCGGGGACGTGGCCCGCTTCCCCTTCGTGGAACCACCGGATGCGCGCCAGATCACCGACGGCGTCCGCCTCCTGCAGGAGCTGCAGGCCGTCGACACCGAGCGGACCGCGCCCACGGGGGCGAAGGGGGGCACCCGCGGGCGGCGCGGCGGCGGCCGGCGCCTGACGCCGACCGGCAAGACCCTCGCCCGACTGCCGCTCGATCCGCGCCTGGGACGGATGCTCATCGAGGCCGACCGACTGGGCTGCACCACCGAGGTACTGGTCATCGTCGCCGCGATGTCGATCCAGGACCCACGCGAACGGCCTGTCGACAAGCGTGCGCAGGCCGACCAGCAGCACGCGCGCTTCCGGCAGGAGGGGTCGGACTTCGCCGGCTGGTGGAACCTGTGGACCTACCTGAAGGACCAGCAGAAGGCCTTGTCCGGCAGCGCCTTCCGCCGGATGTGCAAGCGCGAGTACCTGCACTACCTGCGCATCCGCGAATGGCAGGACCTGCACGCCCAGCTCGTGCGCGCCGCCAAGCAGCGCAAGCTCGACACCAGGCAGCGCACCGTCGCCCACGACGCCGAGCCGGACTGGGACACCATCCACCAGGCACTGCTGACCGGCCTGCTCAGCCACGTCGGCCTGCGGGACGAGGAGAAGCGCGACTACCTCGGCGCCCGCGGCGCCCGCTTCTCCATCCAGCCGGGGACGACCAACTTCAAGCGACAACCCCCCTTCGTCATGGCGGGGGAGCTCGTCGAGACCTCGCGGCTGTGGGCCCGCTCGAGCGCCCGGATCGACCCCGTCTGGGCCGAGCGGGCCGGCGCCCACCTGGTCAAGCGGACCTACTCCGAGCCGCGCTGGAGCAAGAAGGCCGCGTCGGTCCTGGCGACCGAGCGGGTGACCCTCTTCGGCGTGCCGCTCGTCGTCGGTCGACCTGTCTCCTACGGCAGGATCGACCCCGTCGTCAGCCGGGAGCTGTTCATCCGACACGCGCTCGTCGAGGGCGACTGGGACGGCCGGCACGACTTCCTCGCAGCCAACCGCACGCTGGTGCGCCGCCTCGAGCAGCTCGAGGAGCGGGCCCGCCGCCGCGACCTGCTCGTCGACGAGGAGGACATCGCCGCGTTCTACGACGAGCGCCTCCCCGCGGAGATCGTCTCCGGCGCGCACTTCGACTCGTGGTGGAAGAAGGCGCGCCACGAGCAGCCCGAGCTGCTCACCCTCACCGAGGAGCTGCTCACCCGCACCGGCGCCGAGGCGGTGAGCACGAGCGACTACCCGAAGCGCTGGCGCAGCGACGGCCTCGAGCTCGCCGTCACCTACCAGTTCGAGCCCGGCCAGGAGGACGACGGCGTCACCGTGCACGTGCCGGTCGCCGTGCTCAACCAGCTGACCCCGGACGGCTTCGACTGGCAGGTGCCGGGCCTGCGCGCCGAGCTCGTGGCGGCTCTGATCAAGTCCCTGCCCAAGGCCACGCGCCGCCACCTCGTGCCCGCCCCCGACCACGCCCGCGCCGCCCTGGCCGAGCTCGACCCGGACGCCGGGACTGCGATCACCGGTCAGCTGTCGAGCGTTCTGGGCCGACGTGCCGGGGTGCGCATCGACGAGGGGGAGTGGGACTGGACGAAGGTCCCGGACCACCTGCGCGTGACCTTCGCCGTCGAGGACCAGCGCCGTCGGCGCCTCGGACGCGGCAAGGACCTCACCGAGCTCGCCGAGCAGATGGCCGGCCACCTGCAGCAGCGGATGTCGCGCGCCGGCGCCTCCATCGAGCGCACCGGCCTGACCGGCTGGGACATCGACGACCTGCCGGAGACCTTCACCACCAGGGCGGGCAAGCACACCGTGGTCGGCTACCCCGCCCTCGTGGACGACGGGGGATCGGTCGCCCTGCGCGTGCTGCCCGACGAGCAGCAGGCCCGTGCCGCGCACCGCGACGGAGTGCGCCGCCTGCTCCTGCTGAACACCAGCCCACCCTGGAAGCGCGTCCTCGCCCGCCTGACCAATGCGCAGAAGCTCGCTCTCGCGGACAATCCGCACGGCTCCGTCCCCACGCTCCTCGAGGACGCGCTCGCCGCCGCCGTCGACGACATCGTCGCCCAGCACGTCGACGGGCCGGTGCGCACCAACGCCGCCTTCGAGGAGGCGTTGGCCGCCACCCGCACGCACGTCGCCCAGCGGGTGCTGACGATCGTCGCCGAGGTCGAGCCGGTGCTCGCCCAGCGAAGCGAGGTGCTGCGGCTGCTGGACCGGATGCAGGCCCCGACGCTGACGGCGACCGTGGCCGATGCCCGCGCCCAGCTCGACGGGCTGGTGCGACCCGACTTCATCGCCGACACCGGCGTGGCGAGGCTGCCCGACCTGCGCCGCTACCTGCGCGGGATCCTCGTCCGCCTGGAGCGGGCCGCGGAGAACCCGCGTCGTGACGCCGGCCACCGGGAGGCGATCGACTCCGTGGAGTCCGCCTACGCCGACCTGCTCGAGGCGTTGACCCCCCTTCGTCGTCGGGCGCAGGACGTCGTCGACATCGGCTGGATGATCGAGGAGCTGCGCGTCTCCCTCTTCGCCCAGTCCCTGGGGACCGCCTACTCGGTCTCCGCGAAACGCGTGCGCGCCGCCATCGCCGCGGTCCCCACCTGATACGAACTGCTGCAGGCTCGAGTTCGTATTGCCAGCCGCAGCACGAGGTGCTGCTGACTCAACGAAGTGCTGCCAGCAGCACTTCGTCGGGGCTCCGCGGATGGAATGGCTCCACCGGCGCGGATGTTGACACAATGGATGAAGAACCGACAAGGAGGACCTGACGTGGCCGAGCGCCTCTACCGTTACGAGGTCGACACCGATCCCGCTTCCCTCGAGCCGGGGCCGATGATCGTCGCCTTCGACGGCTTCTTCGACGCCGGGATGGCCCAGCGCCTCCTCGTCGACCACCTCCTCGAGGTGAGCGAGCCGACCGTCGTCGCATCCTTCGACGTGGACTCCCTCGTGGACTACCGCAGTCGGCGGCCGGTGGTGACCTTCGACGCCAACCGGTACACCGACTACAACGACCCGGCGCTGGTGCTGTACCGCCTGGACGACCGGGACGGGCAGAGCTACTACATCCTCACCGGTCCGGAGCCGGACTACCGGTGGGAGGCGATGATCCGCGCGGTCACCACGCTCATGGACGAAGTCGGAATCACCCTGGCGGTGCACGCCCACGGCATCCCCATGGCGGTGCCGCACACCCGGCCGGTCGGCATGACGGTCCACGGCAGCGACGAGCGCCTCATCGGCGAGCACAAGCCGGTCTTCGGCACCGTCCAGGTCCCGGCGAGCCTGGCCGCCCTGCTCGAGCTGCGGCTGGGGGAGTCCGGCCGCGATGCCGTCGGTTTCAGCCTGCACGTGCCGCACTACCTCGCCCAGTCGACCTTCCACGACGCGGCACTGACCGCGCTCAACGCGATCGTCGACGTCACCGGCCTCAACCTGGCCAACGACGCACTCGCGGAGGCCGCCCGCGAGGGTCGGCTGCAGATCGAGCGTGAGGTCGAGGAGAACGACGAGGTCCGCGAGGCCGTCCAGGCGCTCGAGCGCCAGTACGACGTGCACCTGCGCGGGCTCGAGCGGCCCAGCCTGCTCGCCGGCGAGGGGCAGGACCTGCCCTCCGCGGACCAACTCGGCGCGGAGTTCGAGGACTTCCTGCGCACCCGGGACGACTCCTCCGACTCCCAGTAGCTACGTCGCCTCGGACCACCGCCGCACGAGCGAGGTGTCGGCGACGAAGCGCACCTGCTCGCCGCCCAGCCAGCGCCGTGCCGCGTCGGTGAGCGCTTGGTCGACCGCTGCCGCGGCCTGCTCGGCGTGCTCCTGCGGGACGTGGACGAGCAGCTCGTCGTGCAGGCACAGCACGATCCGGGAGGGAAGGGGGCGCACCGCCACCCGCACGGTCGCCGCCCAGGCCTTGAACAGCTCGGCCGCCGACCCCTGGATCACGGCGTTGCGCGCGAATCGGCCGCGTGCAGCGGAGACGGCTTCGCCCCCGTCATGCTCGTTGCCACCACCGCCGGGATGGTCCGTGCGCACGAGACGCCCGCCGAAGGTCACCACCGGCTCCCCGCGCCGGCCGGCCTCCTGCGCCCGCTGCAGGTGCGCCATCGCCACCGGGTACTCCCGCTCGAGCCCGCGCAGCGCCTCCGCGGCCGGGCCGGAGCGCTGGCCGTACATTGCCGCGAGCACGGCGATCTTCGCGATCGAGCGCTCCACCCCCAGCTGCGCGGCGACAGGGGAGTAGAGGTCGTCCTCGCGGGTCGCCGCGGCAAAGGCCGGGTCGCCCGAGACCGCCGCCAGCACCCGCGGCTCGACCTGCCCGAGGTCGGCGCGCACGAAGACCCAGCCGTCATCGGCGGCGACCGCCGACCGCAGCTCGGCGGGCAGGTTGTGCAGCCCGGCCTGCGCGGTCATCCGGCCGGCCGCGCCGTCGCAGGCCGCCCACCGGCCGCGCAACCGGTCATCGCTGCCGACGTGCTCGCGCAGCCACCGCCAGCCGTAGGTGGTCGCGATCCGTTCCTTCTTGCGCCACTCGAGCAGCGCCGGGACCACCGGGTGGGCGCTCACCTGGGCCTCGAGGACCCACTTGCGGGTCGAGGGCACGTCGACGCCGGCGCGGGCGAGCATCGTCTTGACCTGGGCCGGGTTGCGCAGGTCGACGTGACCCGTGCCCGGCAGCGCAGCGAGGACCGGTGCGTCGCGCACCTGCCGGGACGCGAGCTCCTCGGCGACGTCGTGCGGCTCGGGGCCGGCAGCCGCGGTGACCAGTCGGCGCGCAGCCTCCCGGTCGATGGGCAGGCCGGCGGCCTCCAGCTCGACACACAGGACCGCGGCAGCAGACTCGGCGCATGCCGTGGCGACCGCACGAGGACCGGTGGCGGACCTGGCTTCGTGCTGGTGGCGAGCGACCTGCCGGGCCGCGTCCGCGAAGGCGGCACACCGCTGCGGTGTCGTCAACCACGCGCCGGAGACCGCGTCCGCGCGCAGGTGCCCGTCCGGACGGATCAGGTCCTCCGGGGGCAGCTCGTCGGGGAGCAGGTCGAAGAGGTCCCCGGTGGGTGCACTGGGCACCCCCTGCGGGTCCAGGCCGTGCGCGGCGGCCCAGGCCACCTCGGGCCCGGCCGCCCATCCACCATGGATGAGGCGGTGCCCCTCCGCGACGTCCCACGTGCGGTCCAGACGCGCGCCGGTGCGGATGGCCGGCGCGACCGCGTCGGCCGACCACGTCACCCACCGGATGGTGGGATCGAGCGCTGCCACGAGCGATGCGAGGTCGGTCGTGGGCACCGCAGGGGAGTGCGGAGGCAGCACAGCGCCGACGCCGTCCACACCGATGACGACGGCCCCGAGATCCTCCACAGCAGCGAGGCTACCGGCGTGATGTGACACTCCTTCCCGCGCACGGTCGCTGCAGCTGCTGCATGGCAGGATCGACGGTGACACACCGCCCGCACCACCAAAGGACGTCACATGGGCTTCACCGACACGCTCGGCCTCGGGCGGAGCAAGGGCAAGCATGGCTCCCGGGACAGCCGCCCGGCCCTCGAGCAGGCCCGCGACCCGCAGGAGCAGGCCGGTGCCAACGGCGCGGTCGTCCATCTCGTGCAGCAGCTGCTCGACGTCGGCATCGAGGGATGCGGTCGCTTCGACTCGGCCGTCGCGGTCGGTGACGCCGCCCTGCTGAAGTCCGGCGGCAACGCCGAGCGGGCCATCGACCGGATCGTCGCCGACCACATCAAGCTCGCCGGTGCCAGCGGTTTCATCACCAATCTCGGCGGCTTCGCCACGATGGTCGTCGCGCTCCCGGCCAACGTCTTCGGCTTCTACGTCCTCGCCACGCGCATGGCCGCGGCCGTCGCCCACGTGCGCGGCCATGACCTGGCCCGCGGCGAGGTGCGCTCGGCCGCCCTGCTCAGCCTCGTCGGCGCCGACGCGCAGGACCTGCTGGCCAAGGCCGGGATGGCCGTCCCGAGCGGCCGCCTGGCCGGCTTCGCGTCGCAGCAGCTGTCCGGCCCGGCGCTGATGATGGTCAACAAGGCCGTCGGCTTCCGCATCCTCAGCCGGACGGGCAGGGGGGTCTTCGCCCGGTTCGGCAAGGCCGTGCCGCTCGTCGGCGGTGCCGTCGGTGCGGGGATGGACGTGTGGCTGCTCAAGCAGCTCGCCGACCACGTGCGTGAGGAGTTCCCGCCCGCCGACGAGGGACGCGCCGTGACCGGCTGAGGAGTAGCCTGCTGGTGTCCGCCACCCGGAGGTGACCCGATGCCCGTCGGCCCCAGCACGTACCGAGCTGCCCGCCTCGCCCACGCCCTGCGCGAGGCATCCGCGACCCCGGGAGCCCCGAGCCTGTGGGCGCGGATGCGCGCCGTCCCACGGATGGTCCGGGCCGTGCGGTCGGGGCAGTACACCGGCCTGACCTCGACGCGGCTGATGATGCTGCTCGCCGGGATCGGGTACGTCGTCTCGCCGATCGACCTCGTCCCCGAGGGCCTCCTGCTCGTGGTCGGCCTCGTCGACGACGTCCTCGTCATCGGGTGGGTTGCCACCGTGCTCCTGCGCGAGACGGAGGACTTCATCGTCTGGGAGCGGGACGCCGCCGCGTGGGCGGCACAGCACGGCCGGGATCACGCCGACCGTGGGGCGCGGACGGTGCCCTCCTACGTCGTCCCGGACTGACCGGCTCCACAGCCGGAGCGACCGCCGGCGCTCATCCACAGGCGGCGAAGGGGGCCTGCCCCCGGCTGGTGCTCCGCGGCAGATTCGGGGCATGACAACGACAGTTCGCCCCCGTGACCCTGCCGAGCTCGCCGTGCTGCTCCCGTACCAACTCGGTTACCACCCCGGACCCTCGGTCGTCGTGACCGTCCTGCACGACAAGCGGCTGGGGCTCGTCCAGCGCCATGACCTACACACCGACCCTGACGAGTGCCGTGACGCTGCCCGGCAGGCGATGGCGATCGTCGCCCGCGAGGCGGCGACCGCGGTGATCGTCATCGCCCACGAGGACGGTGTCGGGGACTCGGACCCCTTGTCGGAGGCCATGCTCGAGGCCGCTGTGGCAGAAGGACTCCACGTCCACGAGCGGGTCGTGGTGCGTGACGGCCGGTGGTACTCGCCCGACTGCCGGCAGAGCTGCTGCCCCGAGGGCGGGCAGCCCCTCCCGCGGCCGGAGGACGTGCCGGCGATCGCGGCCTTCGTCCACGCCGGTGTCGCGCCCCTGCCCAGCCGCGAGGCGATCGTCGCGGGAGTGCTGCCCGAGCGGGACGAGGAGCGGGCCCGCTCCGTCAGCCTGCGCCTTGCCTCGCTCGGGTACACCGGCAGCACGCAGATTTTCGGTGGTGGGCCGACCCGTCCCCCGGTGCACTGGCTGGACCGGGGCGAGGACGTCCTCGCGTGGTGGACCCTGCTTCTCGACCCGCGTCCGGACGCCATGGCCGTCGAGCTGTTCGGTGACGAGGCGCTGGCGTGGCTGGCGGCCTCGCTCCACGACGTGATCTGGCGGGACGCCCTCATGGGCATCCTGTGCCCGGGAGCGATGCCGATGGCCGAGAGCGTGGGTCCGGAGACCGACGCCGCGATGCTCGCCGCGCGGTGGTGCCCGTGGCTCACCGACGACGACGGGCCGGACGCCTCGCCCCAGCAGTGGCACGAGGAGGTGCTCGCCGTGCGCTCACGTCTGATCGAGCTGACCCGACTGCTGCCGTCGGGGGCGACGCCGCCGGTCCTGACCCTGGTCGCCCACCTCGCCTGGTGGGTGGGGGACGGGACGATCGCCGGCATCTGCCTGCAGCGGGCGCTCGAGATCGACCCGGACCACCGCCTCGCCGAACTGATGCTGCGTCTGCTCTCCGCAGGGGTGCGGCCCTGGGACCGACCCGGCGGCCCGGTCGCGGGGGAGGCCGCCTGAGGGTCCGGTGTGCGGACCCCACTCGATCCTCGTCGCCTCAATGGCTATGGTTGGGGACAGGTCATGAGTGCCAGCGTCAAGCCCCGGCTTGCTGGCCGGCAACCCTCCTCGCGACGGGGTGCCCCGGGTGATGACCAGGCTGCACCGTGGGGGTGTGGCAAGGCGAGCCCCGGGAGTCCTCGACATGAGCGTGACCACCAGGCCCCCGACGTCCTCGGGTTCCTGGCGAGACGGAGACCACCCCGGCCGCCGGAAGTTCGTCACCATCGGTGACCTCGACCTCGAGTCCGGCGACCGGTTGCCCGATGTGGTCCTCGCCTACGAGACGTGGGGTCGACTCAACGAGGCCCGCGACAACGCGATCCTCGTCGAGCACGCCCTCACCGGAGACAGCCACGTCGTCGGGCCGGCCGGTCCCGGCCACCCGACGGCCGGCTGGTGGCCCGACCTCATCGGCTCCGGTGCGCCACTGGACACCGACGAGCTCTTCGTGGTCGCGATCAATGTCCTCGGTGGGTGCCAGGGCAGCACCGGCCCCGGCGCCCCGGCCGCCGACGGTCGGGCGTGGGGGAGCCGATTCCCCCGGGTGAGCATCCGCGACCAGGTCAGCGCCGAGGCGAGACTGGCCGACGAGCTGGGTATCCGGACGTGGCACACCGTCATCGGTGGGTCCATGGGCGGCATGCGCACCCTCGAGTGGGTCGCGAGCTATCCCGACCGCGTCGCCACCGCGGTGGCACTGGCGACGAGCGGCTACGCGACGGCCGAGCAGATCGGCTGGAGCCAGGCGCAGATCCTCGCGATCCGCAACGACCCGTGGTTCGCGGGCGGCGACTACTACGACCAGCCGCAGGGGCCCGAGGTCGGCCTGGGCATCGCCCGGCGCATCGCGCACATCACCTACCGCAGCGAGCCCGAGCTGCACCAGCGCTTCGACCGCGACGTGCGGGACGAGCCCGCCGGGGACAACGGTCGACCGCGCTACGCCGTCGAGAGCTACCTCGACCACCACGGCGGCAAGCTCGCCGGTCGCTTCGACGCCAACTCCTACGCCGTGCTGTCCGAGGCGATGAACTCCCACGACCTCGCCCGCGGACGCGAGGATCTGCGCGAGGCCCTCGCCCCCTTCGCCGGCCGTCTGATCGTGGCCCCGGTCGACTCCGACCGGCTCTACCCGCCGCGCCTGTCCGAGGAACTCGCCGAGGCCAAGCCGGGCGCCGAGCTGGTGACGATCACCTCCGTGGTGGGCCATGACGGGTTCCTCACGGAGGTGGACCAGGTTGCCGACCTGCTGCGGTCCGTCGTGGTCGCGCCAGGCAGGCGCTGACCCCACGCAACCGATCGTCGCCACGCCATTGCCCGCGTGAGACAGGTCACGCAGTGGCGGTGTAGCGTTCGGCCAAGATCTCCCATCAGCGAGTTGTCCCGAGGAGCAGAAGATGATCGTCGTCGGATACGTGTCGACCAAGGAGGGCGAGGCCGCGCTCGAGCGAGCCTTCGAGGAGTGCAAGCTGCGCAATGAGCCGCTCACCGTCATCCACTCCGATCGCGGCGGTGCCGGTCTCAGCGGCGACGCGGCCCGCAAGAACGACAGCGACCTGCGCCGTGTCGGGGCCCGCCTCGAGGACGCCGACGTCAAGGGTGAGGTCCGCGGGCTCGTGCGTGGCAAGGAGCCGGCCGAGGACCTCATCGCCGTTGCCGAGGAGACCGACGCATCGCTGATCATCATCGGCCTGCGTCGCCGCACGCCCGTCGGCAAGCTGATCCTCGGCTCCAACGCGCAGCGTGTCCTGCTCGACGCGCCGTGCGACGTGCTCGCCGTGAAGGCGGCCGCCCGCTGAGCGATGGACTCCACCCCGGCCGGGGCGCTTCCCCGCGGGAGGCGCCCCGGCCGCATATGCCCTCGGGGCGACCCTCGTGTACACCTTCACGGGGGCGACGTTTTATAATGGTGACCGAGCCCAACGCACAGCGTCCGGGCAAGTCGGGACACCGGGGACACGCCACCTCCGAAGTGCCCCGGCGGAATCCGCCGTGACGAAAGGTTGTTGGTGACTGCTGTGTCCCCACGGTCCGATGGGGCGCAGGGCTCCCTCCCCAAGGAGTTCTCGCACCCGGCGCTCCAGGAGCTGGTGCGCCAAGGACACACCGCAGGACTGGTCACGCCGGACCAGCTGCAGATTGCATTCAGCGAAGCCAAGATCAGCCCCAGCCGGGGAAAGGCCGTCCTGCGTGCGCTCGACGACCAGGGAATTGAGGTTCAGGTGCCAAAGTCCATAGCCGCGAAGAAGACGGCCAAGAAGGCCCCCGCGAAGAAGGCCGCGGCTGCCAAGAAGACGGAGACGCCGGCGAAGAAGGCGAGTGCCACGAAGGCCGGCACGAGCACGAAGACCGCCGCGAAGAAGACCACGGACGCCCAGGCCGACGAGACGCCCGCGAAGAAGACGAGCGCCACGAAGGCCGCCTCGAAGAAGACCACGGCCACCCCGACGAGCACGAAGGCTGCGGCCAAGAAGACCACCGCGAAGAAGACGGCTGCCACCAAGACGACTGCGGCCGCCGCCGCAGCCCCGCCGAAGAAGGTCGCGCCCGCCAAGCAGGCCGCCGCGAAGAAGGCCGCGGCCAAGAGCGCCGCCTCCAACCCGACGACCACCACGGCCGAGGAGCCCGAAGAGGGCGAGGACGAGGTACTCGGCGAGGACCCCAAGGACACCTCCCGGACCAAGCGTGACGAGACCGACGAGAAGGGCGGCTTCGTCATCAGCAACGATGACGAGGGCGACGCCCCCGCACAGCAGGTCGTCACCGCCGGCGCCACCGCGGACCCGGTCAAGGACTACCTGAAGCAGATCGGCAAGGTCGCCCTGCTCAACGCCGAGCAGGAGGTCGAGCTCGCCAAGCGCATCGAGGCCGGTCTCTTCGCGGAGGAGAAGCTGGCCACCGCCGAGAAGATCGACATGAAGTTCAAGCGCGAGCTTTGGTGGATCTCCCAGGACGGCAAGAACGCGAAGAACCATCTCCTCGAGGCCAACCTGCGTCTCGTCGTCTCACTCGCCAAGCGCTACACCGGTCGCGGGATGCTCTTCCTCGACCTGATCCAGGAGGGCAACCTCGGCCTGATCCGTGCGGTCGAGAAGTTCGACTACACGAAGGGCTACAAGTTCTCCACCTACGCGACGTGGTGGATCCGGCAGGCGATCACCCGCGCGATGGCCGACCAGGCCCGCACCATCCGCATCCCGGTGCACATGGTCGAGGTCATCAACAAGCTCGCTCGCGTGCAGCGCCAGATGCTCCAGGACCTCGGCCGCGAGCCCACCCCGGAAGAGCTGGCCAAGGAGCTGGACATGACCCCGGAGAAGGTCGTCGAGGTCCAGAAGTACGGTCGCGAGCCGATCTCGCTGCACACCCCCCTCGGCGAGGACGGTGACTCCGAGTTCGGTGACCTCATCGAGGACTCCGAGGCGGTCGTGCCGGCCGATGCGGTCAGCTTCACCCTCCTGCAGGAGCAGCTGCACTCGGTCCTGGACACCCTCAGCGAGCGCGAGGCCGGCGTGGTCTCGATGCGCTTCGGCCTGACCGACGGCCAGCCGAAGACCCTCGACGAGATCGGCAAGGTCTACGGGGTCACCCGGGAGCGCATCCGCCAGATCGAGAGCAAGACGATGAGCAAGCTGCGCCACCCGAGCCGTTCGCAGGTCCTGCGCGACTACCTGGACTGAGCACCACCACGACGAAGGGGGTGTCCACCGCGATGGTGGACCCCCCTTCGTCGTGCCCGGAGATCTCGTGGCTCAGCGCCGGCGGGCCGCCTCGGCCAGTCGCTGCGGCAGCGACAGCCAGGCCTCGACACCGGCGCGGGGCCACAGGCTCGCCTTCAGGCGTGAGCTCGTCATCCGTTGCCCGCGGACCTCCCCGACGATCGCGGAGACCTCTGCGCGGATGTCGGGCAGCTGCTGGTCGGGACGACCGTAGCGCGCCCGCTCCACGGTCAGCACGACGTGGTCGAGCTGCTCACGGGTCGGCTCGTCGAGGTAGCCGTGACGGCTGACCCAGTCACCGACGCGGTGTGGTGTGGCCCCCACGGGCGGGCGCAGACCCAGGTCGGCGAGCCGCTCGAGCAGGTCCTGCCACTCCGTCTCGATCCGGGCCGCGGCGTCGTCGGCCGTGGCACGGTCGCGTCGGCGCGCCACCCACGCGCTGACCGGCATGAGACCCAGGGCGGCCACGACGAGCAGGAGGCCGAGCAGCCACGTGCGCCACGGGAAGGTCTCCGCCTCGCCGGGCTGGTCGGTCGCGGTCGGGTCCTGCGGCGTCGGTGACGCCTGCGTCGTCGTGGTGGTCGCGCTCTCGCTCGTGGTCGTCGATTCGTCCGTGGGCTCGACTCCGTCACGCTCGATGGCGATGGAGTACGACGGCACGCTCGCGGCGCGGGCACCCGGGGTCGGCTCGAAGCGCGTCCACCCGACTCCCGGGAAGTACAGCTCCGGCCAGGCGTGGGCGTCGCTCGCGCGGATCACGCGCTCGTCGGTGCCCGACGCCGTGCCGGACAGGAAACCGACGACCACCCGGGCGGGAATGCCGTGGGCCCGTGCGAGCAGGGTCATGGTCGAGGCGAACTGCTGGCAGTAGCCGACCTTCGTCTCGAGGAAGGACAGGATCGGGTCGTCGGGGGATCCCGGGGGGTCGGGGATCTCCAGGTCGTACGTGAACTGCGACCCGCGCAGGTACTCCTGGAACGCCTGGGCCGCTCCCAGGTCGTCGGCATCCTCCGGGACGAGAGAGAGGGCCAGCTCGTGGATCGCCTCGGCCGACGCGGGGTCGAGCGCGAGGTTCTCATCGGTGTACGCACCGGCGTCGGCCGAGGACTGCGACCCGCCCGTGCCGAAGTCCTCCTCCTGCGGGTCCAGCTCGACGTAGGTGCTCGAATAGCTGCTCGGGGTGCGTTGGACCCGGGCGGTCCCGTCGGTGCCGAGCGCCCACGGGATGCCACCGACGTCGACCGTGGTGGGGTGGCGCGGCAGCGCGATCTGCGGGGCGGCCACACCGTTGGCCCCGACGGTGATGGTGCGGTCCTCCCGGGAGATGCTGTCGTCGGCGGCGGGGGCCGGGGCAGGCAGCCGGAAGCCCGCGCGCGGCGGGAGCGCGTCCGAGCGCATCCGCCCGAAGCCGTCCTCGAAGTCCGTGACCACAGCGATCCGCAACGGTTCCGGCGTCGGGTCGTCGGTCGTGTACCGCAGCACCGGTTCCTCGCTCGGCGAGGTGAGGCTGCGCTTGAGGTCGAGCTCGGTCGACAGGCGGATGCCGTCGGTGGAGCGGGCCGATCCGGCACCTCCCGCTCCGAGCCCGTCGAGGACGTAGCGCGTGGGCAGGTGGGGCAGGGCCGCCGGGATCAGCACGGCGCCGGCAAGGCAGACCGCGGTCAGCTGAACGGCCTGCCACCGCGACGATCGTTCGGCGACGTCCGCCACGTCCGAGCCACCTGTCATGCGCGGGACGGCCGTCGTCCACTCCCGCAGCTCCCGGTCGGACTGGAGGGCCACCATCGCCAACCACAGCACGGCACCCACGGCGAACCAGCCCCAGGGCAGGGCGCCGCCGGAGTTGGCCGCGGAGACGAGGAAGAGGGAGAGCAGCGGGAGCCCCGCGACCGAGGGTGCCGCGGCCGTCGCTGCCGACATGTCGACGGCCAGCCCGACGACGACGACGATGATGACGAGCATCACGGTCACCCCGGGACTCTCCGGGGCGGGGGCCGCGTAGGTGGTGATCGTCTCCCGGGCGTCGTGCACGTAGTTGAGCAGACGCGGCACCGTCCTGGCGGTCGGCACGGCCCCGTAGACGGTGGTTCCACCGAGCTGGGTGGCCAGGACGTACGTCGTCCCCACCAGGAGTTGACCGAGGATGGTCACCCCGGCCCGTCGCGTGAGCCGACGCAGCACGATGCCGGTGACCGTGACGAGGAGGACACCGAGCACTGCTGGCGGCAGCCACGCGGAGTCCCTGAAGAATGCCGTCAGCGGCATCGCGACGACGATGGTGGCCATGGCCGCGAGCGACGCGGCGACACCGTGCGTCTGCGAGGTCATCGGTGCGCCGCCCGTCCGACCACCAGCTGCTCCCACAGCCGGGGGAGCTGGTCACCGGGGTGCACGACCGAGCTGTGCCATCCGCCGAGGGCCAGCCGCTGCGCGGTCAGGTCGGCGGCGTCGGTGCTGCCCGAACCGAAACCACCCCGGTCGACGACCAGGGCCAGCCCGTGCGCGGCGCGTGCGGCACACAGCTCGGCGTCCTCCTGGGTGAGCGCGCCGATGACGCAGACGACGATCCCACCACCGTGCTGGGCGAAGTCCTCGAGCGCCTCGACCATGTGCTGCGCCGATGTCCGCTCTGCCGGCTGCACGGCGGCCAGCCGGTCGAGGGCGAGGTCGAGGTTCTCCAGCGGGACGGCTCGCCCGCCCTCGTCGGAGGCGAGGTGCAGGTGGACCTCGAAGCGCTCCCCGAGCAGCAGCGCCGTGATGGACGCGGCGGCGGTGACGGACCACTCGAAGGAACCTCCGTTGCCGGTCCCGGCGTGCACGCAGGCGCGGTCGTCGAGGACGACCAGGGCGCGACGCCGGGTGGGCTCCTCGTCCTGTCGCACCATCGTCTCCCCGGTGCGGGCGGTGGAGCGCCAGTGGATGCGACGCAGGTCGTCGCCGATCCGGTACTCGCGCACCCCGAAGTCGTCCTCGCCGTGCAGCGCCATCCGCGGTGACGACGCCGACTCACCGCCGCTGCCTCCGGGCACGCCCAGGACGGGGAGCAGGGGCAGGGTGCGCGGCAGGACGACGAGCGCGTCGTGGCCCGGGACGGCGACCGAGCGGGTGGTCAGGCCGAAGGGGTCGCTCACGCGCACGGACAGCGGTCCGATGGTGTGGTGGCCGCGCACGTGGGAGCGCACCCGGTAGTGCAGCGCGCGCTCCTCGTCCCGCCGCAGCCGGGGGATCAGCAGGTGCGGCCGGTCGCCCAGGGCGTACGCCAGACCCTCCTCGGCACGCAGCAGGGGGGAGGTGGTCCGGCCGGTGTTGCGGACCGTGAGCGTGACGTCGGCGTGCCCGTCGATCGGGACGCGGGCGGGGGAGAGGGAGCGGCCCGCCTCGAGCGAGACGGGGCGTCGGGTCAGGAGGGAGGCCAGCAGGAGCAGGACGACGAGCAGGGCCCCGATCCTCGTCAGGTCGTGCAGCCCGAGGGCCATGCCGCAGAGGGCGATGAGCGCCCCCGCCCCGACGAAGACGCGTCCACGGAGGGTCATCGGTCAGCGGGGGCCGGGCACTCGCGTGCGGTCCACGATCTCGGCGACGACGTCGGTGGCGGAGTGGCGGGCGAGCCGGGCCTCGCTGCTCAGCAGCAGTCGGTGCTCGAGCACGACGGTGGCCAGCGCCTGGACGTCGTCCGGCAGCACGTGGTCACGTCCGGTGAGGGCGGCGTGTGCGCGAGCGGCCCGCAGCAGGTGCAGGGTGGCGCGGGGCGACGCGCCGAGGCGGATCTGGGAGCTGGTGCGGGTGGCGGCGGCGAGGTCGACGACGTACTGCCGCACGGCGGTGGAGGCGTACACGGTGCGGACGGCGCGCACGAGCCGGACGATCCCCTCGGCGTCGGTCACCGGCTCGAGCCCGTCCAGCGGGGATCGCGCCCCGTGGTGGTCGAGCAGGTCGACCTCGGCGGCGGCCGTCGGGTACCCCACGGACAGGCGGGCCATGAAGCGGTCGCGCTGGGCCTCGGGAAGGGGGTAGGTGCCCTCCATCTCCACCGGGTTCTGCGTGGCCATGATGATGAAGGGGTCGGGGAGCTGGTAGGTGGTCCCGTCGACGGTCACCTGTGCCTCCTCCATGCACTCCAGGAGGGCCGACTGCGCCTTGGGCGAGGCACGGTTGATCTCGTCACCGACGACGACGTTGGCGAAGACGGCTCCGGGGCGGAACTCGAAGTGCCGGGACTCCTGGTTGTAGATGCTCACGCCGGTGATGTCGCTCGGCAGCAGGTCCGGGGTGAACTGCACCCGCCGCACCGAGGCGTCGATGCTGCGGGCGAGGGTCTTGGCCAGCATCGTCTTGCCGACGCCGGGCACGTCCTCGATGAGCAGGTGTCCTCCCGCCAGGAGGACGGTGATCGCGGTGCGCACGACGTCCGGCTTGCCCTCGATGACGCCGTTCATCGCCTCGGCCAGCCGCGTGCCCACCGCCACGACGTGCTCGAGGTCCTCGCTCGGCCTCTGCGCGGGAGCAGTGCCTTCCCTGCTCAGCGTCACCACGACTCCGATCCGTGGGTTCCCGGGCGTCCCCCACTTCGCTCCAACACTCCCCGAGCCTACGTGGCTGACCGGCGCACACCCGCCCCTTGGCCCCGCAAACCTGCCGGGCCGGCCACCCCGACATCCCTCGGAGCGGCGGAGGGGCGGGCGCGATCGGAAATTTTCCCCCACTTTGCACCACCCCCTCTGTGCCAGCGAAAACTTAGGCATCTCGCCGCACATTTTCCCGTGCGGAGAGTGTGTTTTGGCGCTTGGTGGAGTAAAGTGGGGGATCAAGGAAGCCGGTGGTGGCATTCGGATCGATTCGTAGGGGAGGTGGCGCGATGTTTCTCGGGACGCACACCCCTCGTCTCGACGAGAAGGGGCGCCTCTTCCTCCCCGCGAAGTTCCGCGACAAGCTCGCCGGTGGACTCGTGATGACGCGCGGCCAGGAACGCTGTCTCTACGTCTTCCCCATGGACGAGTTCGTCAAGGTCACGCAGACCTTCCAGCAGGCCCCCACCTCCAGCAAGGCCGCCCGCGACTACATGCGCGTCTTCCTCTCCGGCGCGAGCGACGAGATCCCCGACAAGCAGGGCCGGGTCACCGTGCCCTCCGCGCTGCGCGAGTACGCCGGCCTCGACCGCGACTGCACCGTCATCGGGGCCGGCTCCCGGGTCGAGGTCTGGGACACCGCCGCGTGGAACGAGTACCTGGCCAGCACCGAGCAGGCCTTCGCCGACCAGTCCGAGGAGGTGATCCCCGGACTCATGTGATCGCAGCTGCCATCCGGCCTCCAGCCGTGACGGCACCGACCCGACTTCCCCCGGGCCGGAACGTCCCGGATGGGGACCAGGTGGCAGCTGATGGACATGGACGAGACACCGGAGATCACCCCACGTCCCCACAGCAACCACCACCGACCACACACGACGAGATGACGAAGGGAGTGCCGGTGGCCGACGCAGACACCCCGGGTGGAGTTCGACCCGTGTCGCAGGGCAGTGCCCGGCACGTCCCCGTCATGCTCGACGAGGTCCTCGACCTGCTCTCACCCGTCCTCTCGACGCCGTCACCGGGCGCCGGCAGGCTCGTTCACGTCGACGGCACCCTGGGCATGGGCGGCCACGCCGAGGCGGTCCTGGCAGCCGGTGCCGACGTGCACCTCGTGGGGATCGACCGCGACCCGCAGGCGCTGGAGCTCGCGAAGGAGCGGCTCGCCCGCTTCGGTGACCGCGTGACCCTCGTCCACGCGACCAATGACGAGATCGACACGGTCCTCGACGACCTGGGCATCGACACCGTCACCTCGGCCTTCTTCGACCTCGGCGTCTCCTCCCTGCAGCTCGACGAGACCGAGCGCGGCTTCGCCTACGCACACGACGCCCCGCTGGACATGCGGATGGACCCGGGCGTCGGCATGACCGCCGCCGACGTGCTCAACACCTACCCGGCCCGTGACCTGGCCCGCGTCCTCTCCCAGTACGGCGAGGAGCGCTTCGCCCGCAGGATCGCCGCGGCGATCGTCCGGGAGCGGGAGGTCGCCCCCTTCGCCACCTCGGCACGCCTCGTGGAGCTGCTGCGCAGCACCATCCCGATGGCCACCCAGCGCGGTGGCGGCCACCCGGCCAAGCGCACCTTCCAGGCGCTGCGGATCGAGGTCAACGAGGAGCTGGCCGGCTGGAGCCGGGCGCTGCCCGTGGCCCTGCGCCGCCTGGCCATCGGCGGTCGGATCGCCGTGCTGTCCTTCCACTCCCTCGAGGACCGCATCACCAAGCGGGCCCTCGCCGCCGGCGCGACCTCCACCGCGCCTCCCGACCTGCCCGTCGAGCCGCCCGAGCACCGGGCCGAGCTGCGACTGCTCACCCGCGGCGCCCTCCGGCCCACGCAGACCGAGCTGGACACCAACCCCAGATCCGCCTCGGTGCGCCTGCGCGCAGCCGAGCGCACCACAGCCCCCAGGCCCACGAAAGGCACCGTGAGATGAGCCAGATGTCCGTGGCAACCACCGTCGCCAAGCGCTCCACCTCGGGCGCGCGGCGTCCCTCGCTGCGCGTCGTCATCCCGCAGGAGCGGACCGGCTCTGCCTGGTTCCCCGTCCTGTGCGTCGCGCTGCTGCTCGCAGGCCTGGCCGCCGTGTTGGGGCTGAACACCGCGATGGCCCAGGACTCCTTCGAGGTCACCGCGCTCGAGGCCAGGACCGCCGAGCTCGCCGACACCCAGGCGGCCCTCCAGCAGTCGATCAACAGTCACTCCTCCCCGCAGAACCTGGCCACCGAGGCCCGTGCCCTGGGCATGGCGCCCAGCGACACCGCCGCCTTCATCGACATCGAGAAGGGGCAGATCCTCGGCGTGGCGACGCTCGCGGAGAAGCCGGAGGGATTTACCGTGGACGCAGCATCCACGGCCACCGTGGAGGAGCAGACGTCGTCGAAGACCACGTCGGACGACGGGGAGGCCAAGGCATCGGACGAGCCGTCGGACGCCTCCAGGACCGGCACCGACTGACCCACCCGACCACCCGCGACGCAGAGAGGCAGCGCCCGTGACCGAGCGTCGACCCGGCGGCAGTGGGTCCTCGCCCCGCCGTACGCCCGGAGCGAAGGGGGCGGCCCCCCGGCGAACCGCGCCCACAGCCAAGAAGGCCACGTCCAAGAAGGCCACGGCCAAGAAGGCCGGCGCAGGCAAGACGGCACCTCGTCGACCGGCTGCGCGAGGGGCGACGGCGAAGAAGGCGACGACCAAGCGACCGGCCCCGCGGCAGCCCGTCGCGGCAGCGCCGTCGGGCCCGGGCAACTCACGGGCCCGCATGCGGGCCCTGATGGTCACCTCGCTGATCGTGCTCAGCCTCTTCGCCGCGCAGCTGCTGCGCATCCAGGGATTCGACTCCGAGGCGGTCGCCGCCAATGCCCTGGCGCAGCGCACGCACACCGAGACCATCCCGGCCCAGCGCGGCACGATCTACGGCGTCAACGGCACGGTCCTCGCCCAGAGCCAGGAGCGGCGCACGGTCACCGTCGACCAGACGGCCGTGCCCGAGTACGAGAAGACCGTCGACGGCGAGCTGACCGAGGTCGGGGTCGAGGGCGCGGCCCAGGACCTGGCGCAGCTGCTCGACGAGTCGGCCGGGGAGCTGCAGGAGGTGATGACGGGGCAGGAGCGCTACGTCGTCCTCGCCAAGAACGTCTCGCCCCTGACCTGGCGCAGGATCAACGACCTGGGCATCCCCGGCATCTACTCCGAGCGCACCTCCCAGCGCACCTACCCGCAGTCGACGACCGTCGCCTCGCTCGTCGGGTTCGTCCAGCCCCAGGACCAGAGCGCCGGCGCCGGCCTGGAGCTGCAGTTCGACGACGTCCTCACCGGCGATCCCGGCCGGGCGACCTACCAGATCGCCCAGGACGGATCCCGGCTGCCCAACGCCTCGGACGAGATCGACTCCGCCCGACCGGGGCGCGACATCCGCCTGACGGTCGACAACGACATCCAGTGGTATGCGCAGAACGCGCTGGCCAACCAGGTCGAGCAGACCCAGGCGCTCTCCGGCACGATCGTCGTCCAGGACGTCAACACCGGTGAGCTCGTCGCCCTGGCCTCGTACCCGACCTTCGACCCCAACGACCTGGCCGATGCGGACGGCGTCTACACCAACCTCGCCTTCAGTGACGTCTTCGAGCCCGGCTCGACCGCGAAGATCATGACCGTCGCCGCCGGCCTCGAGGAGGGCACGATCACGCCGATGTCGCCGATGCTCCTCCCGGGCTCGATGCGTCGCGGCAATGCCACGCTCAAGGACTCCCACCCCCATCCGGACGAGTACCGCACCGTTGCCGGTGCGCTCGCCGAGTCGAGCAACACCGGCATGATGCTCATCGGCGAGACCATGTCGCCCACAACGCTCGAGGAGTACCTGCGCCGCTTCGGTCTGGGCTCCCGGAGCGGGTCGGGCTTCCCCGGGGAGTCCGCCGGCCTGCTGCCGCCGGCCGAGGAGTGGAACGGCTCGCAGCGGTACACGGTGACCTACGGCCAGGGCGTCTCGACGACCGCGATCCAGGTGACCAACGTCTTCCAGGCCATCGCCAACGACGGCGTGCGGCTCAGCCCGACCTTCGTCGACGCGATCAAGGACGAGGAGGGCAACTGGCAGCCTGCGCAGGAGGCGAAGCGCACCCGAGCAGTGTCGAAGACGACCGCCAACCAGGTCTCCCGGATGCTCGAGGGCGTCGTCTCCGAGGAGGGCACCGCCCCCAAGGCGCAGATCGAGGGGTACAGCGTCGCCGGCAAGACCGGGACGGCGGACCGCTACGACCCCGACTCCGGTGGCTACTCCGGCAAGACCGCCAGTTTCATCGGCTACGCGCCGGCCGACGACCCGCAGCTCGTGGTCTCGGTGATCCTGCAGCGTCCGATCAAGGGGTACTACGGCGGCATCGTCGCCGCGCCGGTGTTCAAGGACGTCATGACCTACGCCCTGCAGAAGCAGAAGGTCCCGCCGACCCCGAAGGACCAGCGCACCCCGAAGGTGCGTACCGAGCCGCCCGGCAAGCCCGACATGGACGACCCTGACCTCCTGCGTGACCGGGGCGCCCCCGGCGGAGGGTAAGGTCGTCGATCGTGCCATTCCCACGTCCTGAGCGGGTGCAGCCGCTGACGCTGTCCGCGGTGGTCGAGGTCCTGGGACCCGACGCGGCCCGTCTCGTCGATCCCTCGACCGGACCCGTTGCCGTGACCGGTGTCTCCCTCGACACCGCCACCGTGCGCCCCGGTGACCTGTGGGCCGCGCTGCCGGGTGCCCGGGTCCACGGCGCCGACTTCGTCGCGGCCGCCGCCGAGGCGGGGGCGATCGCCGTCCTCACCGACGCGGACGGGGTCTCGCGCATCGCGGCGAAGGGAGTGGACCTGCCCGTCATCGAGGTGACCGCCCCGCGCTCGCGCCTGGGCGAGGTCGCCGCGGCGATCTACGACAGCGCGGCGGTGATGCCCACGATGTTCGGCATCACCGGTACCAACGGCAAGACGACGATCGCCTACCTGATGGTCTCGGCACTGGAGGCACTCGGCCGCACCACGGGCCTCATCGGCACGATCGAGACCCGCGTGGGCGACCAGCGGATCAAGTCGGTGCGCACGACCCCGGAGACGACCGACCTGCACGCGCTGCTGTCGGTCATGGGGGAGCGGGGCGTCGACGACTGCGTCATGGAGGTCTCCAGCCACGCGCTGACGCTCCACCGCGTCGACGAGGTCGTCTACGACGTCGCCCTCTTCTCCAACCTCAGCCAGGACCACCTCGACTTCCACCTGACGATGGAGGACTACTTCCGGGCCAAGGCGAGCCTCTTCACGCCGCGGCGGTCCCGACAGGGGGTCGTGTGCATCGACGACGAGTGGGGTCTGCGGCTGGCACAGGAGGCGAGCGTCCCCATCACGACGGTGACCTCCCGCCTGGACGTCGAGGCCGACTGGGTGATCGGCGGCGACCCGCGTCAGCCCGACCTGACCCTCACCGGCTCGGACGGGATGCTCCACCTGCGCTCGGCACTGCCCGGCGACTTCAACCGGGTCAACACCGCGATGGCGGCCGTCGCGCTGATGATCTCCGGCGTCGCGCCCGACGACGTCGCGGCGGCGATCCTCACCCGCCCGGAGGTCCCCGGCCGGATGGAGCTGGTCCTCCCGAGCGACACGGCGCGCCCCGACGTGGACGACCTGCCGACTGCCCTGGTGGACTTCGCGCACACCCCGGACGCCGTCGGTGCGGTGCTGTCGGCGCTGCGCCTGCAGACCAACGGCCTGCTCGTCGTCGTCCTCGGCGCCGGCGGCAGCCGCGATCCGGGCAAGCGTGGGGGCATGGGCGCGGCGGCCGCCGCGCACGCCGACGTCGTGATCGTCACCGATGACAACCCCCGCGACGAGGAGCCCGAGGTCATCCGCGCGGCCGTCGCCGACGGGGTCTGGCCACGCTCTCGCGCCCGACTGGAGAACGTCCCGGGTCGCGGTGCCGCGATCGAGCTGGCCGTCGAGATCGCCTGCGAGGCCGGACCCGGCGCCACCGTCGCCGTCCTGGGCAAGGGCCACGAGCAGGGCCAAGAGGTGCGCGGAGAGGTCCGCGACCACGACGACCGGGTGGTCCTGCGGGCCGCCCTCGACCACCGGAGCGTCTCGGGATGATCCCCACGACCCTGGGCGCCGTCGCCGACATCACCGGCGGGCGCCTGCACGGATGCAGCACGAGCGAGGCCGACGCGATCACCGTCGACGGGCCCGTCGTCACCGATTCCCGCGAGGCGGCCCCCGGCAGCCTCTACATCGCCCGTGTGGGGGAGAGCGCCGACGGCCACCAGTTCGTCCCCGCCGCGGCGAAGGGGGGCGCCGTCGCCGCCATCACCACCCGGGAGGTCGACGGCCTGCCGGCCGTCGTCGTCGAGGACGACCAGGCGGCCTTCGTGGCCCTCGCCCGGCACCTCGTCGACTCCCGCCCGGATCTGACGGTCATCGGGATCACCGGCTCCTCGGGCAAGACGAGTACCAAGGACCTGCTCGGCGCGGTCCTCGAGGTCGACGGTGGCACGGTCGCCCCGCTCGGCTCCTACAACTCCGAGGTCGGTGTGCCGCTGACCGTCTGCCGGATCACGTCGGCGACCCGGCACCTCGTCGTCGAGATGGGCGCCCGGGGCATCGGCCACATCGAGTACCTCACCCACATCGCCCCGCCACGGATCGGGATCGTGCTCAACGTCGGTCACGCCCACGTCGGTGAGTTCGGGTCGCTGGAGGCCGTCGGCAGAGCGAAGTCCGAGCTGCCCGCCGCCCTGCCGACCGACGGAGTCGCCGTGCTCAACGCCGACGACCCGGTCGTCGCCGCCATGGCCGGACGAACCGGGGCGCACGTCGTCCTCGTCGGAGAGTCCGAGACGGCCACCGTGCGCGCCACGGACGTGACCCTCGACGCGGCCGGTCGGGCCTCGTTCACCGTCACCGCCCCCTTCGGCACCGCACAGGTGACCCTCGGCCTCGTCGGCCGCCACCACGTCGGCAACGCCCTGGCCGTCATCGCTGCCGCCCACGCGGCCGGCATGTCCCTCGACCGGATCGTCACCGCGATGGCCGCAGCGCGCCCGCGGAGCCGGTGGCGGATGGAGGTCACCCGTCGCGAGGACGGCGTGACCGTCGTCAACGACGCCTACAACGCCAACCCCGACTCGATGTCGGCCGCACTGCGCTCGGTGTCCGGGATGGCCACGTCGGGCCGCCGATGGGCCGTCCTGGGAGCGATGCTCGAGCTCGGTGACGACGCACCGGTCCTGCACGCGCAGGTCGGGAGCGAGGTCGCGCAGCTGGGCTTCGACGAGTTGCTCGTCGTCGGCGAGGACGCGCACCCGCTGGCCGACGGCGCGCGCGCGGCCGGGGCCGAGGACCTTCGCGTGCGGACCGTCCCCGATGCCGATGCCGCCGAGGAACTGCTGCGCGAGGAACTCTCGACCGGAGACGTCGTGGTGTTCAAGTCCAGCCGTGACGCCGGGCTACGGTGGCTCGGAGATCGAATCGTCCAGAGGGAGGCTCGCGCATGAAGGCGGTGCTCATCGCGTCCGTCGTGTCCCTCGTGGTGTCCCTGCTCGGGACGCCGATGTTCATCAAGTACCTCGTCAAGCAGGGTTACGGCCAGTTCATCCGCGACGACGGGCCCGACTCGCACCACACCAAGCGCGGCACCCCGACGATGGGCGGCGCGGTCATCATCCTCTCGACCGTCCTGGCCTACGCCATCGCCCACGTGGTGCTGTGGACACCGCCCACCGCGAGCGGCATCCTCGTGATCTTCCTCATGGTCGGCCTGGGTGCCGTCGGCTTCGCCGACGACTACATCAAGATCAGCAAGCAGCGCAGCCTCGGCCTGAAGTCGGGGGAGAAGCTGGTCGGGCAGGCCCTCGTCGGCGTGACCTTCGCCATCCTGGCCCTGCAGTTCCCCAACGAGGGGCTACGCACACCTGCCTCGACGCACATCTCCTTCGTGCGGGACCTGCCTCTCGACCTGTACTTCGCCGGACCGATCATCGGCATGATCCTCTTCATCATCTGGTCCAACCTGATGATCGCGGGGACCTCCAACGGCGTGAACCTCACCGACGGACTCGACGGCCTCGCGACCGGGTCCGCGGTCATGGTCTTCGCCGCCTACGTCGTGATCGCGATCTGGCAGTTCAACCAGAACTGCCAGATCAGCCCGGGCGCCAAGTGCTACGACGTGCGCGACCCACTCGACCTCGCGGTGGTCGCCGCCGCCGGCACCGGGGCGTGCTTCGGCTTCCTGTGGTGGAACGCCTCACCGGCGAAGATCTTCATGGGTGACACCGGTTCGCTCGCGCTCGGGGGCGCACTGGCCGGTCTGGCGATCCTGTCGCAGACCCAGTTGCTCATCATCCTGCTCGGCGGCCTCTTCGTCACGATCACCCTGTCGGTGATCATCCAGGTCGCCTCCTTCAAGTCCACCGGCAAACGGGTCTTCCGGATGGCCCCGCTGCAGCACCACTTCGAGCTGCTGGGGTGGCAGGAGGTCACGATCGTCATCCGGTTCTGGATCATCGCCGGGCTCTTCGTCGGCCTCGGCCTGTCCGTCTTCTACGCCGAGTGGGTCGTGGGGGCCCCCACGTGACCGGTACGCCCGACCGCACCTCCCGATTGGCCCACCTGACCCACCGCGACGCCGACTGGTCAGGGCTGCGCGTCGTCGTCACGGGGCTGGGGGTCTCCGGCTTCGCTGCCGCGGACTCGCTGCTCGAGCACGGCGCCCGCGTGCGCGTCGTCGACGCGGTTGCGCCGGAGCCCGGGTCCGAGTCCGTGCTGGCCCAGCGCGCGCAGATGCTGGACGTGCTGGGGGCGCAGCTGCTGCTCGGCGACGGTGCGCCAGAGGCCCTGCCCGGGCCTGCCGAGGGGATCGACCTCGTCGTCACCTCCCCGGGGTGGCCGCCGCACCAGCCCCTGCTGGCGGCTGCTGCGGAGGCCGGCATCCCCATCTGGGGCGACGTCGAGCTCGCCTGGCGGATGCGACCGAGCCGGGGCGCCGCACCGTGGTTGCTCGTCACCGGCACCAACGGCAAGACGACCACCGTGCAGATGCTCACCGCGATGCTGCGGGCCGCCGGGCTGCGTGCGGCCAGCGGCGGCAACGTCGGCACGCCCGTGATCGAGCTGGTACAGGACCCGCAGCCCTTCGACGCCATCGCGGTCGAGCTGTCGAGCTTCCAGCTGCACTGGACCCACTCCCTTCGCCCCCTGGCCGCGGCCTGCCTGAACATCGCGCCCGACCACATCGACTGGCACGGCTCGCTGGCGGCCTACACCGCCGCCAAGGGCCGGGTCTTCTCCGGTGCCGAGGCCGCCTGCGTCTACAACGTCGAGGACCCGGCGACCCGGCAGCTCGTCGAGGAGGCCGATGTCGTCGAGGGCTGCCGTGCGATCGGCTTCACCCTCGGCACGCCGCAGCCATCCATGCTCGGCGTGGTCGAGGACGTCCTGGCCGACCGGGCCTTCGTCGAGGACCGGCATCAGTCCGCCGCCGAGCTCGGCACGCTCGCCGACGTGCAGGGGGAGGCGGCCACGCTCGCCCCCCACCTCGTCGCCAACGCGCTGGCGGCAGCCGCCCTGGCGCGCGCCTGCGGGGTGCCACCGGTCGCCGTGCGCGAGGGTCTGCACGCCTGGCAGCCCGAGCCCCACCGGATCGCCCACGTCCTCACCTCGGGTGATGTGCACTGGGTCGACGACTCCAAGGCGACCAACCCGCACGCCGCACGGGCCAGCCTGCTCGCGCACGAGCACGTCGTCTGGGTCGCCGGGGGACTGCTCAAGGGTGCCGACGTCGACGAGCTGGTCGCAGCGGCTGCCCCGCGACTGCGCGCAGCCGTGCTCATCGGGCGGGACCGCGAGCAGATCGCCGCGGCGCTTGCCCGACACGCGCCCGAGGTCCCGGTGATCGACGTCGCCACGACGGACACTGGGGCGATGGATCTCGTCGTCCGGCACGCAGGTGAGCTCGCCCGGCCGGGTGACGTGGTGCTGTTGGCCCCGGCGGCGGCATCGATGGACATGTTCGACAACTACGGGGCCCGCGGCGATGCCTTCGCCGCAGCGGTGGATCGGTACGTGCAGGAGGGGTGACGTGAGCAGCAACGCAGCGGCCGGACGTGGTCGACCTGCGACGCGCCGCGGTCGCCGCACCGGCAGCCCGCTGGAGCAGTGGTTGGCCCGCTTCGAGTCGCCGATGACGACCTACTACCTGCTGCTCGGCATCGTCGGGCTGCTCGTGGGCATCGGGCTGGTGATGGTGCTCTCCGCCTCGATGATCGTCTCGCTGAAGGAGAGCGACTCCTCCTTCACGATCTTCCTCAAGCAGTTCGTCTTCGCAGTCATCGGCGCCATCGTGCTGTGGTGGGCTGCGCGACGCAGTGTGGCGTTCTGGAAGTGGCTGGCGCTGCCGGCCCTGCTGGTCTCACTCGTGCTGCTCGCGTTGGTCTTCTCGCCACTGGGCTTCGGCTTCCAGGGAAACCGCAACTGGATCGGTGTCGGTCCGGTCACCCTCCAGCCGAGCGAGATCGCCAAGCTCGCCCTGGTGCTCTCCGGGGCGCTGGTCCTGGAGCGCAAGCGCGAGCTGCTCGGCTCGATCAAGCACGCGCTGGTCCCCTTCGTCGTCCCGATCGCGATCCTGCTGCTCACGCTCGTGATGCTGGGGCACGACCTCGGGACCGCGACGGTCATCGCGATGATCGTCGTGGGCATGCTCTTCGCCGCCGGTGTGCACCTGCGGTGGTTCGTGGTCGGTGCCGGAATCTTCGCCGCTGCCGGTGTCCTCGCGGCCGGGCTGGGCAACAGCCGCATGCAGCGCATCCAGATCTGGCTCGACCCGCAGGCCTGCGCACCGGGCAGCGACCTCTACTACGACATCTGTCGCCAGCCGATGCACGGGCGCTTCGCCCTGGCCGATGGTGGCTGGCTCGGTGTCGGGCTGGGGGCCAGCCGCGAGAAGTGGGGCTGGTTGTCGGAGCCGTACAACGACTTCATCTTCGCGATCATCGGCGAGGAGCTGGGGCTGCTCGGCAGTCTGGCCGTTCTCGGGCTGTTCGCCGCCTTCGCCCTGACCGGGATGCGTCTGGTCTCGCGCACCGATGACCTCTTCGTGCGGATCGTCACCGCCGGGATCTGCACCTGGGTGCTCGTCCAGGCGACGATCAACATCGGTGCCGTCATCGGCATGCTCCCCGTCATCGGTGTCCCGTTGCCCTTCGTCTCCTCCGGCGGGTCATCGTTGGTGACCACGATGCTCGCCGTCGGCGTGCTCCTCAGCTTCGCGCGCAACGAGCCCGGCTGCTCTGAGATGATCGCTGCCAAGCCATCCGGGCTGCGTGCCCTGCGCGCCCGGCTCCCGATCAGGAGGACCTCCACCCGATGACTGGCTCGCGCCCCACACGCATCCTTCTGGCGGGGGGTGGCACCGCGGGTCACGTCTCGCCGCTGTTCGCCCTCGCCGACTGCCTGCGGCGTCGTGACCCCGCTGTCGACCTCGTCGCCCTGGGGACGGTCGAGGGGCTGGAGGCGCGCCTCGTCCCCGAGCGCGGCTATCAGTTCCGCACGGTCCCCAAGGTTCCGCTGCCCCGGCGGCCGACGGGGGACCTCGTCCGGCTGCCCGTCAACCTGCGCAGGGCAGTGGCCGCCGCCCAGCAGGCCATCGAGGAGATGGACGCCCAGGTCGTCGTCGGCTTCGGCGGGTACGTTTCCACGCCGGCCTACCTCGCCGCCCGTCGGCTCGGGGTGCCGATCGTCATCCACGAGCAGAACGCCCGCGCCGGTATCGCCAACAAGCTCGGCGCGCGATTCACCGACCACGTCGCGATGACCTTCCCCGGGACCAAGCTGCCCGGTGGCCGGGTCATCGGCATGCCGCTGCGCCCCGAGATCATCGCGCTCGACCGGTCCGCGTCCCGCGCCGGGGCACGGGCGCACTTCGGCCTGCGCGAGGACCTGCCGGTGGTGCTGGTCACCGGCGGTTCGCTCGGGGCCAAGCGGCTCAACGACGCCTTCGCGGCGAGCGTGCCGACGCTGCGCGACGCCGGCGTGCAGGTGCTGCACGCCACCGGTGCCGGCAAGGACTTCGACGCGGTCGGCGGGGACGCGTCGGTTCCCTACGTCGTCCTGCCGTACGTCGACCGGATGGACCTGGCCTACGCGGCCGCGGACACCGTCGTCTGCCGGGCCGGCGCCAACACCGTCTGCGAGCTCACGGCTGTGGGCCTGCCGGGCGTCTACGTCCCGCTGCCCATCGGCAACGGTGAGCAGCGGCTCAACGCGGCCGGTGTCGTCGAGGCCGGGGGTGGGGTACTCGTCGAGGACGCGGATGTCGACCCGGGCTGGATCGCCACCGGGATCGTCCCGATGCTGCGCGACGCGCAGCGGTTGGACGCGATGTCCGCGGCAGCGGCGTCGGTCGGTCACCGAAACGCCGACGAGACCCTGGCCGACCTCGTCACGACCGCGTGGATGGAGAACGGCAGCCGTGGCTGAGGCGCTGCCGCCCGTGCCGCGCAACCCGCGCTTCGACTACCTGTCTCCCCGGCTGGGTCTGACCGATCTCGGCGCCGTGCACGTGCTCGCCGCGGGCGGGGCCGGGATGTCCGCGATCGTGCGGCTGCTCCTCGACGCCGGGATGGAGGTGAGCGGCAGCGACGCGAAGGACTCCCCGCTGCTCGAGCGACTCCGCCGGCTCGGGGCCCGTATCCACGTGGGGCACGATCCGGCCCACCTCGAGGGTGCCGACACGGTCGTCGTCTCCTCCGCGATCCGTGAGTCCAACCCCGAGCTCGCCGCAGCCCGAGAGCGCGGTCTGCGCGTGGTCCACCGCAGCCAGGCCCTCGCCGCCGCGATGGGCGATCGGGAGCGAGTGGCCGTCGCCGGAGCCAACGGCAAGACGACGACGTCCTCGATGCTCACCGTCGCCCTGCTCGAGGCGGGCCAGGACCCCTCCTTCGCCCTCGGTGGGGAGCTGTCCACACAGGGCGTCAACGCGGCCCTCGGCCGGGGTACCGCCTTCATCGCGGAGGCGGACGAGTCGGACGGCTCCTTCATCGCCTACCGCCCGCACGTGGCCGTCGTGACCAACGTCCAGCCCGACCACCTCGACTTCTACGGCGACTTCGCCACCGTCGAGGCCGCCTACCTCGAGTTCACCGCGACGATCGAGCCCGACGGCCTGCTCATCGCCTGTGCCGACGACGAGGGATCGACCCGGTTGGCCGACCGGGCGGCCGGGGCGGGCCGGCGCGTGCTCACCTACGGCTTCGCCGAGGGCGCTGATCTGCGCCTGTCCGGCGCGACGCTCGAGGGGACGAACGCGCGCGCCACGCTGTCCGCGGCCGGGACCGACCGAGAGCTGGCGATCGCGGTCCCGGGACGACACAACCTGCTGAACGCGACGGCTGCCTACGCGGCCGCGGTCGAGGGGCTGGGTCTGGACGCCGAGGCCGTCCTGGCCGGTCTCGCGGCCTACGGCGGGTCCCGACGGCGTTTCGAGACGAAGGGGGTCGCCGGGGGCGTCACCGTGGTCGATGACTACGCGCACAATCCCGGCAAGGTCGAGGCCGTCGTGCGCACCGCCCGGGAGATCGCGGGGGAGGCCCGCCTCGTCGTCGTCTTCCAGCCGCACCTGTACTCCCGCACCCGCGACTTCGCCGACCTCTTCGCCCAGGGGCTGGCCCCGGCCGACGAGGTGCTGCTTCTCGGCATCTTCGGTGCCCGCGAGGAGCCCCTGGAGGGGGTGAGCTCGCACCTGGTCGCCGACCCGCTCGCTGCGTCCGGGACGGCGGTCTCGGTCGTCACCGAGGAGGAGGCACTCGAGCGGATCGTCGCGACGACCGCGCCGGGCGACCTCGTGCTCACGGTCGGCGCGGGCGACGTCACCGCTCTCGGCCCGCGGATCCTGCACGCCCTCGGCCGGTGAGGCGGGGTCGATGGCACCAGTCGGGAACACAGGGGCCTAGGCAGTTGCGAGAACAGGGCGGATCGATGCGACAGCGCAGCGGACACAGCGGGACGAGGGAGGCGACAGAACGTCGCTTCGTCGAACGGGCTGCCCGGGCCCGTGGGCAGCGGCTGCGCCGATGGCTGCTCACGCTGGTCGTCGTCGCCGTCCTGGTCGGGCTCGGCTGGCTCCTGGGTTTCTCCTCCGTGCTCGACGTGCGCACGGTCGAGGTCACCGGGGCGCAGAAGGCAGACGAGGCGGTGATCGAGCAGGTCGCGCAGCAGGAGCGCGGGACTCCGCTCGCCCGGGTCGACGCCGGCGAGGTGTCGACCCGGATCATCGACACGGTGCCCGGTGTGAAGTCGGTGGACATCGATCGCGACTGGCCACACACCCTCAATGTGAAGGTGACGTCGAGGGTTCCGGCGCTGGCGGTCCGTGAGGACGAGGGCTTCCGGCTGCTCGACATGCAGGGGGTGTCCATCCGCACGGTCGCGTCCGCGCCGAAGGGGGTTCCGACGGTCACGGCAGAGGACGGCGCGGACGTCTCGGGCCACGGCGTGCAGGCGGCCCGGGGGATGCTCCGGGCGTTGCCGGAGGACATGCGCGAACGGGTGCGTGACGTCACGGTCGACGGGGCGGACCAGGTCACCTTCCGACTCGGCGGCACGACCATCATCTGGGGCGACGCCGAAAGTCCGGACGTCAAGGTGAGGGTCATCCCCATCCTGCTGGAGAAGAAGCCCGAGATCATCGACGTCTCGGCCCCCGGGTCACCCGTCACGACGGGTTAGGCTGGGCGACACGCGGGTCATGCGTTTGCTCCCCGGTCCCGGGCCGCATAACGTCACCCGCACACCGAGCGTGACCAAACTGTAACCCTGAAGTTCACCTTGAGCTTCCGGGGTGACGGCACCACCGAGCAGCAAGCAACAGGAGTCCCCGTGGCATCAGCCCAGAATTATCTGGCCGTTATCAAGGTCGTCGGCATCGGCGGCGGTGGCGTCAACGCCATCAACCGGATGATCGAGGTCGGACTCAAGGGCGTCGAGTTCATCGCGATCAACACCGATGCCCAGGCGCTCCTGATGTCCGACGCCGACGTGAAGCTCGACGTCGGTCGGGACCTGACCCGTGGCCTCGGTGCCGGCGCGGACCCCGAGGTCGGCAAGAAGGCCGCGGAGGACCACGCCGAGGAGATCGAGGAGGTCATCAAGGGGGCCGACATGGTCTTCGTGACCGCTGGCGAGGGAGGCGGCACGGGCACGGGCGGTGCGCCCGTCGTCGCCAAGATCGCCAAGAGTCTCGGTGCCCTCACCGTCGGTGTCGTCACCCGCCCCTTCACGTTCGAGGGACGCCGCCGCGCCAACCAGGCCGAGTCCGGGATCGGTGCCCTGCGCGACGAGGTCGACACCCTCATCGTCATCCCCAACGACCGCCTGCTCTCGATCAGTGACCGCGCCGTGAGCATGCTCGACGCCTTCCGCTCGGCCGACCAGGTGCTCCTCTCCGGTGTCCAGGGCATCACCGACCTGATCACCACCCCGGGTCTGATCAACCTCGACTTCGCGGACGTCAAGTCGGTCATGCAAGGGGCCGGGTCCGCGCTCATGGGCATCGGCTCCGCACGAGGCGAGGACCGGTCCGTGCAGGCCGCCGAGCTCGCGATCTCCTCGCCGCTGCTCGAGGCGAGCATCGACGGTGCCCACGGTGTCCTCCTGTCGGTCCAGGGTGGGAGCGACCTCGGCCTCTTCGAGATCAACGAGGCCGCCCGCCTGGTGCAGGAGGCCGCGCACCCCGAGGCGAACGTCATCTTCGGCACGGTCATCGACGACGCCCTCGGCGACGAGGTTCGCGTGACCGTCATCGCCGCGGGCTTCGACGGTGGCGCCCCGACGCCGCGCCAGGACGACCGCGCCCTGGGTCAGGTCCAGTCCGGTGGACGCAACCAGTCGCCCGCCCAGCCGCAGTCGGCCGCCCAGCCGCAGCAGGGTGGCCAGCCGCAGCAGCAGCCACCGGCGCAGGCGCAGCCGCAGCAGGGACAGCCTGCCCAGCAGGGTGGCCAGCCGCAGGGCCAGCCCGCCCAGCCGACCCAGCCGACCCAGCAGCCACCCGCCCAGGGGCAGCCGCAGCAGGGACAGCCCGCCCAGCAGGGTGGCCAGCCGCAGGGCCAGCCCGCCCAGCCGACACAGCAGCCTCCGGCGGCGCCGCCGCGCCAGGTGACCTTCGACGACGGCGACGACCTGGACGTGCCGGACTTCCTGAAGTGATCCCCGGGCCGGTGGGCCGGGAGCGCTGCTGACGTGTTCGCCTGGCGATCGAGCGCACCGGGAGCGGTGCTTGCCTTCACCGACCGGCGGGGTGGGGCGAGCAGCGCCCCCTTCGCCGGCCTCAACCTGGGCGCCCACGTGGGTGACGCACCCGAGGACGTGGCGACCAACCGCGCGCGACTGGAGGCGCAGATCGGCATGCCGACGGTCTGGGCCGACCAGGTGCACGGTACCGATGTCATCCACGTCACCGGTGAGGTGTTGCAGGGGCCGCGCACGTCGACCGGCGCCGTCGGGACCGCCGATGCTCTCGTGACCGACCTGCCGGGGATCGCCCTGGGCGTCCTCGTCGCGGACTGCACCCCGGTGCTGCTCCTCGACGAGCGGGCCGGTCTCGTCGGAGTCGCCCACGCCGGACGTCATGGCATGACGAAGGGGGTCGTCCCCGCCGTCGTCGCCGCGTTGCGCGACCTCGGGTCCCGCGACCTTCAGGCCACGGTCGGTCCGTCCGTGTGCGGCCGCTGCTACGAGGTCCCCGCCGCCCTGCGCGACGAGGCCGCGGCCGTCACGCCGGTGTCCGCCACCCTCGCCTGGCAGGGCACCCCGGCGATCGACGTCGCCGCCGGCGTCGTCGACCAGCTGGCGGGGATGGGTATCCCCCTGACGTGGGTCCCCGGCTGCGCTCGTGAGATCGAGTCCCTCTTCTCCCACCGTCGCGACGGCACGACCGGACGCTTCGCCGGGATCGTCGGCAGGCCGGCATGAGGGCCCGTCGGGACGAGCTCGCCGAGGGGCTGGCCGCCGTCGAGGAGCGCATCGAGCGCGCCTGCCGGGATGCCGGTCGGTCGCGTGCGGAGGTGCACCTGATCGTGGTGACGAAGTTCTTCCCGCGCAGCGACCTCGACCTGCTCGCCGATCTCGGGGTCACCGACATCGGTGAGAACCGTGAGCAGGAGGCGAGCGAGAAGCTCGCCGACGGGGGGACGCCACCCGGGATGCGCGCCCACTTCATCGGTCAGCTGCAGTCCAAGAAGGCCGGCGCCGTCAGTCGATGGGCCGATGTCGTCCACTCCGTCGACCGTCCCAAGATCATCGGGGCACTCGAGCGGGGTGCCCACACCGCCGGTCGCGAGCTGACCACCCTCATCCAGGTCGACCTCGACCCCGACCCAGCGGAGCACCGCGGGGGAGCGCAGCCGGTCGACGTGCCCGCCCTTGCCGACCAGATCGCGGCCAGCGCCTCCCTTCGCCTCGGTGGGCTCATGGCCGTCGCGCCTCTCGGAGGGGACCCGGACGAGGCCTTTGCCCGCCTAGCCGTGGTCGCGCAGCGCCTGCGGGCGGACCATCCGCAGGCCGACTGGGTCTCCGCGGGCATGAGCGGTGACCTCGAGGCGGCGGTGCGCCACGGTGCGACACACCTGCGTGTCGGGACGGCAATCCTCGGAGTTCGTCCGTCCCAGCGGTAACTTCGGTACCGACGACGAGGACTACGAAGTTGTGAGGATGCGGACATGACGGCACTGCGGAACGCGATGGTCTACCTCGGCCTCGCCGAGGACGACAAGCGTTACGACGAGTACGAGGAGTACGAGGAGTACGACGTGCCCGGTCACGACATGGCCCCGGGGGAGCCTGCCGCGGAGGTCACCCCGATCCGTCGGGTCCAGGCCGCGCCCGCCGTCCGCGAGGTGGAGGTCACCCAGATGAACCGCATCACCACGATCCACCCGAGCACGTACAACGATGCCCGGGCCATCGGGGAGAGCTTCCGCAGCAACACCCCGGTGATCATGAACCTCACGGACATGGACGACTCCGACGCCAAGCGTCTCGTCGACTTCGCCGCCGGTCTCGTCTTCGGTCTGCACGGCTCGATCGAGCGCGTGACCAACAAGGTCTTCCTGCTCTCCCCGGAGCACATCGAGGTCGACGCCGAGGGCGGGGAGACCCCGCAGACCCGAGGGTTGTTCAACCAGTCCTGACCTGCCCGGTCACGCCCTCGGTGCGGCACATAGGCTTACGCCATGTTGATCGTCCGAGAAGTGCTCGACCTCCTGCTCGGCATCTACCTGTACATCCTCATCGGACGGCTCATCTTCGAGTGGATCCAGGTCTTCGCGCGTCAGTGGCGTCCCCAGGGAGTGATCCTCGTCATCGCCGAGGCGATCTACACAGCAACCGATCCGCCGCTGAAGGCCATCCGCAGGGTGGTTCCCCCGTTGCGACTGGGCGGCGTGGCCATCGACCTCGCATTCCTCATCCTCATCATCCTGGTCTCGATCCTGCGCGCGATCGTCTAGGCTGAGGGGTGATGCCCGTGCGTGCCGCGCGCCGTACGAGCCCCGCAACTGCCCGATCGCATACGGAGGAAGTATGGCGCTCACGCCCGAGGACGTCCTCAACAAGACCTTTACCCAGACCCAGTTCCGTCGCGGATACGACGAGCGCGAGGTCGACGACTTCCTCGACGAGGTCGTCGCCGAGATGAGGCGCATGGTCAAGGACTCGGAGGACCTGCGCTCCCGAGCCGGCGATGGTGGGGCCGCTCCGGCCGCAGCCGCGACCGCTGGCGCCGACACGCCCGACGAGGCCGCGACCCGCGACCTGCGCAGCCGTCTCGAGAAGGAGACCGCCGCTCGCGCCGACGCCGAGAAGCGCGCCGGTGAGCTGGAGCGCCGGGTGGCCGAGCTCGAGTCGAGCACCACCCCGCGTGAGGGGAAGCCGAGTGGCGACTCCGCGAAGGTCTCCTCCGCCCAGGCCAGCGCCGACGAGCGCATCGCCACGGTCAACGCCCGCGCCGACGAGGCCGAGAAGAGCGCGCAGGAGCGCATCGCGGCCGCCAACGCCGCTGCCGAGAAGGCCGAGGCCGATGCCAAGGCCGCTGCGGACACCACGGCTGCCCAGCCGGCCGCGGACTCCGCCGATGCCGGCGCCGGCCAGATGGCCGCTGCCGCCGGCGGTGGCGCCGGGGCCTCCGGCCTGATCGCCCTGGCCCAGAAGCTGCACGACGAGCACGTCGCCGAGGGCCAGACCCAGCGCGACAAGATGGTCGCCGAGGCCGAGCGCCAGCACCAGGAGCTCGTCACCAAGGGGCAGCTCAAGCACGACGAGCTCTCGACCTCGGGCCAGAGCAAGCACGACGAGTTCGTCAAGTCCGGTCAGGCCAAGCGTGACCAACTCGTCGGCGAGGGCACCAGCCAGCGTGACAAGCTCGTCTCGGATGCCCAGGCCAAGTCCGCCTCGCTCGTCAGCGAGGCCGAGGCGAAGCGCAAGAAGATCCTCGACGACCTGAACGCGCAGAAGACCAGCCTGGAGACCCGCATCTCCGAGCTGACCACCTACGAGCGCGACTACCGCAGCAAGCTCAAGGACTTCATCTCCGGTCAGCTCAAGGACCTCGAGACCGCACCCTCGCTCGCCCCCCAGGAGAGCGCAAAGCACTGATCAGGCCCTGATCGGGTGCGTCCCGATCGTCCGACGAGAGCGGCGGTGTCCTTGCGGGCACCGCCGCTCTCGTGTCGTCCGGGACGGGTGGTGCACTGCAGGGGAAACGCCGCAGCGTGATCCTGCTCTCCTCGCCCAAAACGTCGTACTCTGCGGGCACACCAGGTCCGGGCACGGCACGGACCTCCGGAAATCGAGGACGATCATGGCGGCGAAGAAGTCGACGGCCCGTACTGCGGCCCCCAAGAAGTCCGCGCCTGCACAGGGCGCGACCGGCACCACGGCGAACAGGACGACGAAGACGGCGAAGAAGTCCACCACGAAGTCCGCCTCGACCACGGCGAAGACGCCTGCCAAGAAGACCGCGGCAAGCAAGACGGCGGCGAGCAAGACGGCGGCGAAGCCGGCGAAGGCCAAGGCGCCGGGGAAGAAGGCGCCGGCCGGCGGGGTGGCCCGGGCCGAGCACCTCGTCGTCCGTGAGGACGAGTCGCCGTGGAGCCCGGAGGAGCTGAAGGAGGTCCGCGTGGAGCTCGAGGGCGAGATCGCCCGACTGCGTGCGGATCTCCGGTCCTCGGAGAACGAGTTGACCGTCTTCCTCAGGGAGCCGATCGACGGTGCCGGCGACGACCCCGCCGACGCCGGAGCGAAGTCCTTCGAGCGCGAGCACGAGTTGAGTCTGCTGGCGGGGGCCCGGACCGGGCTGGAGCAGAACCTCCATGCGCTCGAGCGGCTGGAGGACGGGACCTACGGGATCTGCGAGTCCTGCGGTACCCCGATCGGCAAGCTTCGACTCCAGGCCTATCCGCGTGCGACCCTGTGCATGACATGCAAGAGCACACAGGAGCGTCGCTGAGCGCCACACAGCCACCCCGGGACGGTGACACCGGCCCGGCGGGGTCCCGCACGCGGGTCCTGGCGTGGTACGTCATCGCCGCAGCCCTCGTCCTGGTCATCGACCAGGTGAGCAAGGTGTGGGCACTCACCGCACTCGAGGGGGAGCCGGGCGTCAGCCTGGTCGGTGACCTGCTCGGCCTGCGGCTGATCCGCAACTCGGGCGCCGCGTTCTCCATCGGCGACTCGATGACCTGGGTGATGACCCTCGTCGCGATGGCCGTGACGGTGGCGATCCTCGCCGTCGCCCCGCGGATCGGCTCCGCACGATGGAGCCTGGCCCTGGGACTGGTGCTCGGCGGATCGCTGGGCAACCTGGTCGACCGCTTCTTCCGCGATCCCGGCCCCCTGGAGGGACACGTCATCGACTTCATCGACTACGGCGGCCTCTTCGTCGGGAACGTCGCCGACATCGCCATCGTCGGTGGAGCACTCCTGCTGCTGTGGCTCGTCTTCACCAACATCGGCATCGACGGCTCGCACCCGCAGCACGCGTCGGGTCGGCGCCACGCCAAGGAGGACACCGATGAGTGACATCCGCAACGTCCTCGTCCCCGAAGGGCTCGAGGGGGAGCGCCTGGACGCCGCAGTGGCGCGTCTCTTCGGTCTCTCGCGCACCCGGGCCGCCGAGCTCGCCGCCGAGGGCAAGGTCGAGGTCGATGGCGCCGGCGTCGCGAAGTCCACGCGGGTGACCACCGGCGCCCGGATCGAGATCAGGCTGCCGCCGGCACCGACCGACCCCGGCCTCGAGGTCGTCGCCGAGCCGGTCCCGGGGATGCGGATCGTCCACGACGACGACGACATCGTCGTCGTCGACAAGCCCGTGGGTGTCGCCGCGCACCCGAGTGTCGGCTGGACCGGACCGACCGTGCTCGGCGGGCTCAAGGCCGCCGGCTACCGGATCACCACCAGCGGCGCCAGCGAGCGGCAGGGGATCGTCTCCCGGCTGGACGTCGGCACGAGCGGCCTGATGGTGGTGTGCAAGAGCGAGTACGGCTACTCGGTGCTCAAGCGTGCCTTCAAGCAGCGCACGGTCGACAAGACCTATCACGCGCTCGTCCAGGGCCTGCCCGACCCGCACGTCGGTACCATCGACGCGCCGATCGGCCGCCACCCCAGCGGCGACTACAGGTTCGCCGTCATGGACTCCGGCAAGCACGCGGTCACCCACTACGAGCTGATCGAGGCCTTCCGGCACGCGTCCCTGCTGGACGTGACGCTCGAGACCGGACGCACCCACCAGATCAGGGTGCACATGGCCGCCCTTCGTCATCCGTGCGTCGGTGACCCGACCTACGGCGCGGACCCGACCCTGGCGAAGAAGCTCGGCCTGGAGCGGCAGTGGCTGCACGCGATGGGCCTGGGCTTCACCCACCCGGGCTCGGGGGAGTACGTGTACTTCGAGAGCACCTACCCCGACGACCTGCAGCAGGCGTTGGACCGGCTCGGCGCGATGTCCTGACGCGCCTGCGTCAACGGCGCACGGAGAAGAGCTCGCCGGGGGTGCACCCGAGCACGTCGCACAGCGCCGTCAGCGTCGAGAAGCGGATGGCCCGGCCGCGGTTGTTCTTCAGCGCCGAGAGGTTGGCGTGGGTGATGCCGATCCGACGACTCAGCTCGGTGAGGGTCATGCCGCGGGCCTCGAGCAGCGCGTCGAGGTGGCACTCCACCCGGTGGTCCTCGGGGGGCATCAGATGAGCCCGTCCTGGTCCTCCTGGAGCTGGCTCCCGCGCCGCAGGACGAGCGCGAGGAAGGACAGCGTCATCATCCCGACGTAGAGGTACCACCACTCGGGGGTGACGGCGTGCGGCTCCCACCGCTCGGTGCCGACGGTGGCGTGGAGGGCGACGTTCGTCGCCAGGCCGCGCAGCAGCGGGGGCAGCAGGAGCAGGAGCAGCGCCGCCCAGCTGGCCCCCGTCGCCCATCGTGCGGTCGAGCGGGTGAAGATCTCCCCCCGGATCATCCGGACCACGCACACGGTGAGCATGACGAGGACGGCGGCTCCTGCGAGCCACTGGCCCAGCTCTGCGGCGCGCAGCGTCGTGAGTGCCCATGCGGGGACCTGCGCCGAGTCCACGCGGAGCGTGCTCGCGCCGAGGTCGCCGGCGCCGGTGACGCGCAGGGCCACCCGGCCCTCGCCCCAGTCATCGGTGAGGGTGGCGGCGACGTGGACCACGAGGGCCCCGCCGGCCAGGGCGTACGCGAAGACCGAGGCCGCGGCATCGCGACGGAGCTTCGTCGATGGAGTGGTCATGGCATCCCTCCTGCGCCTGTACATCGTTTCTCGATGCATCGAAAAACAATGTAGCAGACGGGCGAAGGGAGTGGGACCCCGTCGTCGGGTACGCAAACGGCCCCCTTCGCCCGAGTGGGCCAAGGGGGCCGTTGGAGCGCGGTCAGTTGACCTTGCGCTCCCGACCCTCCCAGTAGGGGGCCCGCAGCTTGAACTTCTGCAGCTTGCCGGTCGCCGTGCGGGCGAGCTCGTCGCGGAACTCGACGGACGTCGGGGACTTGTAGCCGGCGACGCGCGACTTGCACCAGGCGATGATGTCGGCCTCGGTGGCCGTGGACCCTTCCGTGACGACGACGAGGGCCTTGATCGTCTCGCCCCACTTGTCGTCCGGGACGCCGATGACGGCGGCCTCGACGACGTCCGGGTGGGAGAACAGGACGTCCTCGACCTCGACGGAGGCGACGTTCTCGCCACCGGTGATGATGACGTCCTTCTTGCGGTCGCTGATCGTGACGTAGCCGTCGTCCTCGATGTAGCCACCGTCACCGGTGTGGAACCAGCCGCCCTCGAAGGTGCGCTCGGTCTCCTCGGGGAGGTTCCAGTAGCCCTCCATGATGACGTTGCTCCTGGCCAGGACCTCGCCGGACTCCGACACCGACATCTCGACACCGAGGGCAGGCATGCCGGCCCGCACGAGCTTGCCGGCCCGGTCCTCGGGCGACAGGTCGTCCCACTCGGCGCGCGTGGTGTTGACCGTCAGCAGGGGAGAGGTCTCGGTCAGACCGTAGATCTGCTGGAACTCCCAGCCGAGCTCGGTCTCGACGCGGGCGATCGTCTGCGTGGGCGGCGGGGCGCCGGCGACGATGATGCGCACGCGGTCTCGGCCGGGGATCTCGCCCTCCCACTCCGCGGCCGCCGCCAGGACGGCGTTGACCACGGCCGGCGCGGCGCACATGACGGTGACACCGTGGTCCCGCACCCGCCTGAGGATCTCCGCGCCGTCGATCTTGCGGATGACGACGTGCTGGGCGCCGACGCCCGTCATGGCGAAGGGCATGCCCCACCCGTTGGCGTGGAACATCGGCAGCGTGTGCAGGTAGACGTCCCGGTCGCCGATGCCGGCGTGCAGGCCGAAGGTGACGGCATTGACCCAGATGTTGCGGTGGGTGATCTGCACGCCCTTGGGGCGGGCCGTCGTGCCGGAGGTGTAGTTGATCGTCGCGATGGCGTTCTCGTCCGGCTCCCAGGGGCGCGGCTCGGCGGCGGCGATCTGCTCCTCGGTGCCGAAGAGGTGCTCGTCCTCGCCGAGGACGAAGGTGTGCTCGGCCTGCACCTCCTCGATGAGGGAGGTCAGCTCGGGGTCGATGTACAGCACGCGAGCCCCGGAGTGCTCGACGATGAACTTGACCTCCTCGGGGGCGAGGCGGAAGTTGATCGGCACGAGGACGCGCCCGGAGCCGGCGACACCGAAGAAGCTCGTCAGGAGGCGGGCGGAGTTGTGCGAGACGACCGCGATCCGGTCGCCGACCTCGATGCCCAGCGAGTCCAGGTGGGCCGCCTGGGCCCGGGCGAGCTGGCGCATCCGGGCGTAGGTCACGCCCGTCAGCGGCGCCGCCGGCTGGTCCGGCTCGTCGACGACGGCGGTGCGCTCGCCGTAGACGTTCGCAGCGCGGTCGAGGAAGTGGTTCACGGACATGGGGACGTGCATCCTCAGGGCCTCCTGTGGCTGGACGATGGTGTCACTCCTGACGGTAGACCCACCGGTGGGCGGAGAGAAGATCCGCACGGCACGAGGAGCGGTGAACGGCGCGTGGCCCGCGGTCGGCGGCCGATCGCGCCAGTCCTCGGGCAGGGTCCGGGTTGTCCGTGGCTCGGCCTAGACTCGTGGCGATGTCCGAGCTGCCGCGTTCCGAGAACTTCGTCCACCTGCACAACCACACCGAGTACTCCATGCTCGACGGGGCTGCCCGGATCACGGACATGTTCTCCACCGCCCAGGAGATGGGGATGCCGGCGATCGCGACGACCGACCACGGCTACCTCTTCGGGGCGCACGAGTTCTGGAAGACGGCGCAGTCCTACGACGTGAAGCCGATCATCGGGCTCGAGGCCTACGTCGCACCCGGCCACACCAGCCGCAAGGACAAGACCCGGGTGAAGTGGGGTGACGAGCGCACCCGCAAGGGCGATGACGTCTCCGGTGGCGGTGCCTACACGCACATGACGCTGCTGGCGCGCAACAACACCGGCATGCACAACCTGTTCCGGATGGACTCGATGGCCTCCCTGGACTCCGTCTACGCCAAGTGGCCGCGCCTGGACCGTGAGCTGCTGTCGCAGTACGGCGAGGGGCTCATCGCCACGACCGGCTGTCCGTCCGGCGAGATCCAGACGCGACTGCGCCTGGGGCAGTATGACAAGGCGATCGAGGCCGCCGGCGAGTTCCGGGACATCTTCGGCACGGAGCACTACTTCCTCGAGCTGATGGACCACGGCAACGAGATCGAGCGTCGGGTGCGCGAGGACCTGATGCGCCTGGCCAGGGACCTCCAGCTGCCGCTGCTGGCGACGAACGACCTGCACTACGTCAAGCAGGAGGACTACATCGCCCAGGATGCGCTGCTGTGCATCAACTCCGGCTCGACGCTGCTCGACCCGGACCGGTTCTCCTTCGAGGGGGACGGGTAC
This sequence comes from Janibacter sp. A1S7, assembly GCF_037198315.1. NCBI lineage: Bacteria > Bacillati > Actinomycetota > Actinomycetes > Micrococcales > Intrasporangiaceae > Janibacter > Janibacter alittae. The sequence continues at coordinate 1,223,180 of NZ_CP144913.1, forward strand.
TACCTGAAGTCACCGGCGCAGATGCGTCACCTGTGGCGCGAGCTGCCCGAGGCCTGCGACAACACGCTGCTGGTCGCCGACATGTGCGAGGTCTCGTTCACGGAGGGCGAAGGGCGGTACATGCCGCGATTCGACGTTCCCGCCGGGGAGGACGAGCACTCCTGGTTCGTCAAGGAGGTCCAGACCGGTCTGTCGCGGCGCTTCCCCGACGGCATCCCGGAGTACGCGCAGCAGCAGGCGGACTACGAGGTCGACGTCATCGCGGGCAAGGGGTACCCGGGGTACTTCCTCGTCGTCGCCGACTTCATCAACTGGGCCAAGCGCAACGGCATCAGGGTGGGGCCGGGCCGTGGCTCGGGTGCCGGCTCGATGTGTGCCTACTCGATGGGGATCACCGACCTCGACCCGGTTCCGCACGGCCTGATCTTCGAGCGCTTCCTCAACCCCGAGCGACAGTCGATGCCGGACTTCGACGTCGACTTCGACGAGCGTCGTCGCTCGGAGGTCATCCAGTACGTCACCGACAAGTACGGTGACGAGCGGGTGGCGATGATCGCCACCTACGGCACGATCAAGGCCAAGCAGGCCGTCAAGGACGCTGCCCGCGTCATGGGCCACCCCTTCTCCGTCGGCGAGCAGCTGACCAAGGCCATGCCGGCCGACGTCATGGGCAAGGGCGTCCCGCTGAACAAGATGTACGACCCCGAGCACGAGCGCTACAACGAGGGCCAGGAGTTCCGCGACCTCGTCGAGAGCGAGAAGCACCTCGGCGAGATCGTCGAGACGGCCAAGGGGCTGGAGGGGCTGAAGCGTCAGTGGGGCGTGCACGCCGCCGGTGTCATCATGTCCAGCGAACCGCTGATCGACGTGATCCCGATCATGCGACGCCTGCAGGACGGGCAGGTGCTCACCCAGTTCGACTACCCCACGTGCGAGACGCTCGGGCTGGTCAAGATGGACTTCCTCGGCCTGCGCAACCTGACGATCCTCGACGACGCCCTGGTCAACATCAGGACGAACCGTGACGAGGAGATCGACCTCGACGCGCTGAGCAAGGACATGACCGACACGGCGACCTACCGCCTGCTCGGTCGGGGTGACACCCTCGGTGTCTTCCAGCTCGACGGCGGCGGCATGCGCACGCTGCTGCGGCTGATGCAGCCGGACAACTTCGAGGACATCTCCGCCGCGCTCGCGCTCTACCGGCCCGGACCGATGGGCGTGAACGCCCACACGAACTTCGCCCTGCGCAAGAACGGTCGCCAGGAGGTCGTCCCGCTCGACCCCCAGCTGAAGGGCAAGCTCCAGCCGCAGATGGTCGAGGCACTGGAGCCGATCCTGGGTACGACCCACGGCCTGTGCATCTACCAGGAGCAGGTGATGGAGATCGCGCAGAAGCTCGCGGGGTACACCCTGGGCAATGCCGACCTGCTCCGGCGCGCGATGGGCAAGAAGAAGAAGGAGGTCCTCGACAAGGAGTACGTGCCCTTCTCCGAGGGGATGAAGGCCAACGGCTACAACGAGGACTCGGTCGCCGCGCTGTGGGGCGTGCTCGTCCCCTTCTCCGACTACGCCTTCAACAAGGCGCACACCGCGGCCTACGGCCTCGTCTCGTACTGGACCGCCTACCTCAAGGCCAACTACCCGGCCGAGTACATGGCGGCGTTGCTCACCTCCGTCGGCGACGACAAGGACAAGTCGGCGCTGTACCTCAACGAGTGCCGCCGCATGGGCATCAACGTGCTTCCCCCGTCGGTCAACGAGTCCCAGGGGCCCTTTGCCGCCGTCGGCGAGGACATCCGATTCGGCCTGCTCGCGATCCGCAACGTCGGTCGCAACGTCGTCGACGCGATCATCGCCACCCGCGAGGAGAAGGGGGCGTTCACCTCCTTCGAGGACTTCCTCGCCAAGTGCCCGGCGATCGTCTGCAACAAGCGCACCATCGAGTCGTTGATCATGGCCGGCGCCTTCGACGACCTCGACCATCCCCGCCAGGGCCTGGTCATGGTCCACGAGGAGTACGTCGAGGCCTTCGTCGGCGTCAAGCGTCAGGAGGCGGTCGGTCAGGACTCGCTGTGGGACATGTTCGGCGGCGACGAGGCCGACGACGCCCCCGGGGGCGGCATCGAGGGGATGGGCCTGCGCTCGATCCCCGACGTCGAGTGGGACAAGAAGGCCAAGCTCGCCAACGAGCGCGACATGCTCGGTCTCTACGTCTCCGACCACCCGCTCTTCGGCGTCGAGCACGTGCTGCAGCGTGCCGCGGACACCTCCATCGCCACGCTGACGCAGTCCGACAACGGCGTGAAGGAGAACAGCCACGTCACCATCGCCGGGCTCGTCACCGGGCTGAGCGTCAAGCGCACCAAGAAGGGCGACCTGTGGGCCATCGCGACCGTCGAGGACCTCGAGGGAGCGATCGAGTGCCTGTTCTTCCCCAAGACCTACCTGACGGTGCAGACGATGCTCACCCAGGACATCGTCGCCGTCGTGCGCGGCCGGGTGAACGTGCGTGACGACTCCGTCTCCCTCTACGCCGAGGACCTGAAGATCCCCGAGCTGACCGACGGGCCCCGTGGCCCGGTGGTGCTCACCCTCGACTACGCCCGCGCGACGACCGGACGGATCGAGGAGGTCAAGCAGGTGCTTGCGCAGCACCCGGGCAGCACCGACGTGCAGATCAAGCTCGTCCAGCCGGGACGCGCGGTGACGATGGCCGTCGACGCCAGCTACCGGGTCGAGCCGAGCGAGGCGTTGATCGGAGACCTGAAGGTGGTCCTCGGCGCCCGCGCGGTGACGGCATGAGCGACCCCACGACCGATGAAGGAGGCCGGGCCATGACGCCGGACGAGCAGAGGCACCCCACGCCGCCCACGCCGCCCGTGGCGCCCGTGCGCGAGCACGTGCGCAGTCACCACGGCGACGAGGTCGTCGACCCCTACGAGTGGTTGCGTGACGGCGAGGACCCGGACGTGCTGGCCCACCTCGAGGCGGAGAACGCCTACGCCGAGGCGTCGACGGAGCACCTGGCTCCCCTTCGCCGACGGCTCTTCGACGAGATCAAGGAGCGCACCCTCGAGACCGACCTGTCGGTGCCGGTCGCGTCGGGTCAGTGGTGGTACTACGCCCGCACGGTCGAGGGTCAGCAGTACGCGATCCACTGTCGCGCGCCGTTGACCGATGCGAGGGCCGTGCCCGAGCTGGATCCGAGTGAGCCGTTGCCCGGTGAGGTCGTCCTGCTCGACGGCAACGCGCTCGCGGACGGGCACGAGTTCTTCTCCCTCGGCGGTCTCGAGGTCAGCCACGACCACTCCCGCCTCGCCTACGCCGTCGACGTCACCGGTGACGAGCGTTTCGACGTGCGCGTGGTCGACATCGCCTCCGGAGACCTCCTCGACGAGGCCGTGACCGGTGCCGGGTACGGGTTGGCCTTCTCCCGCGAGGGGGACCACCTCTTCCACGTCGGCGTCGACGACGCGTGGCGTCCGCACGAGGTGTGGCGCCACGAGGTCGGCACCGCCCGCGAGGACGACGTGCTCGTCCACCGCGAGGAGGACGAGCGGTTCTGGATGGGGCTGGGCACCAGCCGCGACGACCGCTGGATCGTGCTCGCCCTCGGATCCAAGACGACCTCGGAGATGCACCTCATCGACGCCGCCGACCCGACGGCGCCGGCCCGGTGCGTCGCACCACGGCGGGAGGGCATCGAGTACGACGTCGAGCCGGCCGCCGACCACCTGCTCATCGTGCACAACGAGCGTCAGCCCGAGGGCGACCTCGCCTGGGCGCCGCTCGACGCGACGAGCCGGGACCAGTGGCAGCCGCTCCTGCAGCGGGCCGAGGACGAGCGCTTCATCGGCGTCGATGCCTTCGACGACTTCGCCGTGCTGTCCTTGCGGGCCGGTGGCCTGCCGGCGCTTCGGATCCTGCCCCGGGGGGTGAGGTCCGCCCCCTTCGCCGCCTCCGACTACGGCAGCCCCGTCGACGTCTCCTTCGACGACGAGCTGCACTCCGTGGCCCTCGGGCCGGTTGCCGAGATGGGCACCGACCGCATCCGGGTGATCCACGAGTCGTGGGTCAGCCCCCGCTCCGTCCTCGACGTCGTCGTGGCGACCGGCGAGCGGGTCGTCCTCAAGCGCCAGCGTGTCCTCGGCGGCATCGACCCGGCCGACTACGAGCAGCAGCGCACCTGGGCCACGGCGCCGGACGGGACGCAGGTGCCCGTCTCCCTCGTCATGCGTCGCGGCACTCGGGCCGACGGCACCAACCCCGGCCTGCTCTACGGGTACGGCAGCTACGAGATGAGTTTCGACCCGTACTTCTCCATCGCGCGTCTGTCGCTGCTCGACCGGGGCGTCGTCTACGCCGTGGCGCACGTGCGCGGCGGCGGCGAGCTCGGCCGGCACTGGTACGACGACGGCAAGATGCTGGCGAAGAAGAACACCTTCACCGACTTCGTCGCCGCCGCTGAGCACCTCCACGAGAGCGGCTGGGTGGCGCGTGACCGCCTGGCGGCCGAAGGGGGGTCCGCCGGCGGTCTCCTCGTCGGCGCCGCGACCAACGTGGCACCCGACCGCTTCGCGGCGGTTCTGGCGGCGGTGCCCTTCGTCGACACCCTGACCACGATCCTGCGCCCTGACCTGCCGCTGACGGTGCAGGAGTGGGAGGAGTGGGGCGACCCGCTGCACGACCCCGAGGTCTATGCCTACATGCGCAGCTACACGCCGTACGAGAACGTCGCGGCCGTGCCCTACCCGGCGATCCTCGCCACGACGTCGCTGCACGACACCCGCGTGTACTTCACCGAGCCGGCGAAGTGGACCGCCCGACTGCGGGCGGTGACCGATCACGACGCGGACCGGCCGATCCTGCTGCGCACCGAGATGAGCGCCGGGCACGGTGGCCGCTCCGGCCGGTACGACGCGTGGGAGCAGACCGCGTGGGAGTGGGCCTGGCTGCTCGACCGACTCGGGGCCGTCGACCCGGTGGACTGAGCGCGATCGGTCGAGTTCGCGTGGGCCCGTCCGTCAGGTCGACGTGCGGGTCGGTTGGTCCGTCCACGGCAGCGATGACGGCAGGTCGTGGGGCACGGTTCCCGGGAAGTTCGGTGGGCGCTTGTCGAGGAAGGAGCGCACTCCCTCGATGGCGTCGGGGTTGGTGGGGAGGTCGCGGATGAGTTGCGAGTCGACCTCGTGGGCGGGGAAGGGAGAGGGCTCGCCGGCCAGTCGGGCGAGCATCTGTCGGGTGACGGCCACCGACACGGGTGCGGTGGTGTCGCGGATGTCGTGGGCCAGTGCCCGGGCTGCCCGGTGCACGTCGTGCGGTGCGTGGACGGATGTGAGCAGGCCGGATGCGAGGGCTTCGTCGGCGTCGAAGATCCGGCCGCTGATCATCCAGTCGCTGGCTCTGGTCATCCCGACCAGGCGTGGGAGGTACCAGGCGGATGCGCCCTCGGGGTAGATGCCCCGGCGGGTGAAGACGAGGCCGAAGCGTGAGTCGGTCGCGGCCAGGCGGAAGTCGCAGGAGAGGGTGATCGTCAGGCCTCCTCCCACGGCGGCGCCGTGGATGGCAGCGATGACGGGGGTGTTCATCAGGTGGATGGTCCGCGAGCAGCGTCCAGCGGGTTCCTGCCAGTGGTCCTGACCGGAGGTCTCGTCCCCTGCGCTGACGTCGAAGCCGCCCCCGCTCAGGTCGGCGCCGACGCAGAAGTCGGTGCCTGCGCCGGTGAGGATGACCACGCGCACGTCCTCGTCGCGATCGGCTCGCTGCAGCGCGTCCTCGAGCTCGTCGGACATGCGCAGGGTGTACCCGTTGCGCGCCTGCGGACGGTCCAGCCGGATCGTCGCGATCCGCTCCTCGACCTCGTAGGTGATGTCGCCGTAGTCACTGATGTCCATGCTCACTCATCTCCCGGTCGCCCGGATCGAGCTCGGCGGCCAGCATCTGCGACCAGGTGCGCACGATGCGGCGGCGGCGTTTGGAGTCGTCGGATAGCAGGTCCGCCAGTGCCAGACCACGGGCCAGGTCCAGCGTGGTCTGGATGAGCGTCCGCGCGTGAGGGTCGTGGTCATCGACCCCGAGGTGCTCCACGGCGGCCGCGTGCACCGACCGCGCGAAGCGACGCTCGAGCGGCTGGATGATCTGCAGCATGTGCGGGTCCGATGCCGCCGCGACCCATGCCTGCAGAGCCGCCCTGAAGAGGTCGCCCATGTAGAGCTCGACCAGTGTCGCCACCACGGCGTGCACGCGCTCGGCACCGGTCAACTGGGGCGGCGTCATGGCCTCGACCATCAGCCGCCGTTCGTCGAACATGTGCTCCAGCGCGGCGACGACCAGTTCCTCACGCGTCGGGAAGTGGTGCTGCAGGGCGCCGCGACTGATGCCGGCGTCGGCGGCGATGACCGAGACGGTCGCTGCGGACCACCCGCGGGTGGCCACGCAGTGCACGGTCGACTCGAGCAGGCGCTGGCGGGTGGCCCGGCTGCGGTCCTGCTTCGGCTCGAGGCTCACGCCGACCAGCGGGGTGCGCGTCGCTGAAGGAAGGCGGTCATGCCCTCCTTGGCCTCCTCGCTGGAGAACAGGCGCGAGGACTGCGCGGCCACCCGATCACGGTGCTCGTCCAGGTGGGCGAGCAGCTCGTGGTTGACGAGCGCCTTGCTCTCGCGCAGGCCCTGCGGCGAGCACTTCGCGAGGTCGCCGGTGAGCGTGTCCAGGGCCGCGGTCAGGTCCTGCGCAGACTCGGTGACCATGCCGATGCGGGCCGCTTCGGCAGCGTCGAACTTCTCGCCGGTGAGGAACACCCGCGAGGCCGCCCGCGGGTCGATCCGCGGAAGGACGGTCAGTGAGATGACCGAAGCGGCCAGGCCGAGGCGCGACTCGGTCAGGGCGAAGGTCGCGGACGGTCCGGCGAGCACGATGTCGCAGGCGGCGACCAGGCCCATGCCGCCGGCGCGCACGTGCCCGTCGACGACTCCGACGACCGGCTTGGGCAGCGTGACGATGAGCCGGAGCAGGTCGACGAGCTCGTCCGCGCGAGCGCGGGCCGGGTCGTCCTCGGGGGCCGCGGACGCCTCGGACAGGTCCGCGCCCGCGCAGAAGGTGCCGCCGGTGTGGGTGAGCACGACCGCGCGCACGGCCCCGTCGGCCGCCGCGGCCTCGAGCGCTTCGCGCAGCTGCCCCACGAGCAGGCCGGACAGCGCGTTGCGGTTGTGCGGAGAGTCCAGCGCCACCGTCGTGACACTGCCCGTTGTGGTCACGCTCACGCGTCGCTGCGTCTCCTGGGTGCTCATGCCTCGTCCTGCCCTTCGCTGTCGTCCTCGACCACGGCCAGCGTGGCGCCCTGCTCGACCTGCTGACCCGTCGAGACCGAGATCTCGACGACCGTGCCGGAGGCCGGGGCAGCCACCTCGTGCTCCATCTTCATCGCCTCAAGGTAGAGCAGCGGCTGGCCCACCGTCACCTCGTCGCCGACCTCCACGGCGATGCCGATGATCGATCCCGGCATCGGCGCGACGAGCGTGCCGGCCGGCTTCTGCGCGGCCGGGTCGACGAAGCGCGGCAGCACCCGCAGCGTCAGGGAGCCCATGGGTGAGTCGACCGCGACCTGCGTGCCGGACCCGTCGGCGTCGTCGATCGTGGCGACGTCGAAGCGCCGGCGCACCCCGTCGAGGTCGATGACGACGGACCCTGCGGTGGCCTCGACGAGTTCGATGCTCGTCACGTCCGCCGGGAGTGTCTCCACCTCGAGCCCCTCGTGGCCGATGCGGTACCCGACGTGGATCTCCCGGTCGCCGTGACCGAAGCCGCGGCGTTGGAAGATGCTCGGCACATTGCGGAACCCACCACTGACGGTCCCGAGCACCGTGCGCTCGGTACGCTGCCGTGCGCCGTCGGCGATCGAGGCCACGAGCGCGGCCAGGTCGGGGGCGAGAGCAGCGTCAGCGGTCAGCGAGGTGGGGTCGTGCCGGTCGTAGAAGCTCGTGTCCGCGGTACCGGCAAGCATCTCCGGGTGGAGCAGACTCGCCACGAGCAGGTCCCGATTGGTCGCCAGACCGTGCACCCGGCCGCGTCGCAGCGCGGAGGCGAGCTCACGAGCTGCCTCGGCGCGGGTCGGGGCGAAGGAGATCACCTTGGCGATCATGGCGTCGTAGTGGGTGCCGATGACCGAGCCGACCTCGACGCCGGAATCCAGGCGCAGACCGTGGTGCGCCGGGATCGCGAAGTGCGAGGTCACCCCCGGCAGGTCGAGCGCGGCGACGGTCCCCGTCTGCGGGCGCCAGTCGTCGCCCGGATCCTCGGCGTAGAGCCGGGCCTCCATCGACCACCCCCGGGGGCTCGGCTCGTCCCCGATGAGCTGCCGGCCCTCGGCGACCTCGATCTGCAGACCGACCAGGTCGGTGCCGGTGACGCACTCGGTGACCGGGTGCTCCACCTGCAGTCGGGTGTTCATCTCGAGGAAGAAGAAGGACCCGTCCGGCATGGCGAGGAACTCGACGGTGCCGGCTCCGCGGTAGCCGACGGCAGCAGCAGCGTTGCGTCCGGCGTCGAGCAGCGCGGTGCGCATCTGCTCACCGACCCGGTCGACGAGCGGCGAGGGCGCCTCTTCGATGACCTTCTGGTGGCGTCGCTGCAGAGAGCACTCGCGCTCACCGAGGGCCCACACGGTGCCGTGGGCATCCGCCATGATCTGGACCTCGACGTGGTGACCGGACTCGAGGTATCGCTCGACGAAGACGGTCGGGTCGCCGAAGGCGGACGCGGCCTCACGGGAGGCGGAGGCGACGGCGTCGTCGATCTCGGCCAGGCTGCGCACGATGCGCATCCCCCGGCCGCCGCCTCCCGAGGAGGCCTTGACGAGCACCGGGAGGTGCTCCTGCGCGACCTCGGCCGGGTCGAGGCGGTTGAGCACCGGGACGCCGGCATCGGCCATCCGCTGCTTGGACTCGACCTTGCTGCCCATGATCCGGATGGCCTGCGGGTCGGGTCCGATCCAGGTCAGGCCGGCCGAGAGGACCTGCTCGGCGAAGTCGGCGTTCTCGGACAGGAAGCCGTAGCCGGGGTGGATCGCGTCCGCCCCGGCCCGCTGGGCGGCCTCGATGATCAGGTCGCCGCGCAGGTAGGTCTCGCCCGGAGCGTTGCCGGGCAGGTGCACGGCGGCATCCGCGTCGGTGACGTGGGGACTGCCGGCGTCGGCGTCGGAGAAGACCGCCACGGTGGTGATGCCGCGCCGACGGCAGGCCGCGAAGACGCGTCGGGCGATCTCGCCGCGGTTGGCGACCAGGACTGTGGAGATCGCGCCGCTGGTGGTGGGGGTGGTGCCGGAAGGTTCAGGCTGAGTGGTCATCAATTCCTCACATCCGGAAGACGCCGAAGGACGAGGTGCCCTCGACCGGTGCGGTGTGGACGGCGGACAGGGCGATGCCGAGGACGTCACGGGTGTCCCGGGGGTCGATGATGCCGTCGTCGTAGACCAGACCGGACAGGACCATGGGCATGGCCTCGGCGGCGATCTGCGCCTCGACGGCGGTGTGCATCGCCTGGGCGCCCTCCTCGTCGAAGGGCTTGCCCTGCGCCAGGGCGGATGCGCGCGAGACGTTCGTGACGACATCGGCCAGCTGGGTGGCACCCATGACCGACGAGCGGGCCGAGGGCCAGGTGAAGACGAACCTGGGGTCGTAGGCCCGTCCGCACATCCCGTAGTGCCCGGCGCCGTAGGAGTTGCCCAGCAGCAGCGAGATGTGCGGCACGGTCGAGTTGGACACGGCGTTGATCATCATCGAGCCGTGCTTGATGATCCCGCCCTGCTCGTACTCCTTGCCGACCATGTACCCGGTGGTGTTGTGCAGGAAGAGCAGCGGGGTGTTCGAGCGGTTGGCCAGCTGGATGAACTGCGTCGCCTTCTGCGACTCCTCGCTGAAGAGCACGCCCCGGGCGTTGGCGAGGATGCCGACGGGGAAACCGTGCAGCTGGGCCCAGCCGGTGACGAGCGAGGAGCCGTAGAGCGGCTTGAACTCGTCGAAGTCGCTGTCGTCGACGATCCGGGCGATGACCTCACGGGGGTCGAAGGGGGACTTCAGGTCCGGCGGCACGATCGACAGCAGCTCCTGCGCCGGGTAGCGCGGCGGCCTGGGCGTACTCGTCGCCGGACCGGAGGCCTTGCGGTGGTTCAGTCGCGCGACGATGTTGCGTCCGATGCGGATGGCGTCCTGCTCGTCGAGCGCGTAGTGGTCGGCCAGCCCGGAGACGCGGGCATGCATGTCCGCACCGCCGAGGGACTCGTCGTCCGACTCCTCGCCGGTGGCCGCCTTGACCAGCGGCGGGCCGGCCAGGAAGACCTTGGACTGCTCCTGGATCATCACGACGTGGTCGCTCATGCCCGGCAGGTAGGCGCCACCGGCCGTCGAGTTGCCGAAGACGAGGGCGATGGTCGGGATGCCGGCCTGGGACAGGCGGGTGAGGTTGCGGAAGGTCGCCCCGCCGGGGATGAAGATCTCCTTCTGGGTCGGCAGGTCCGCGCCGCCGGACTCCACGAGGGAGATCACCGGCAGCCGGTTGGCCAGCGCGACCTCGTGCATCCGCAGGGTCTTCTTCAGTGACGGCGGATTGCTCGTCCCTCCCTTGACGGTGGGGTCGTTGGCCAGCAGGAGGCACTCGACGCCGCTGACGAGGCCGATGCCGGCGACCACCGAACCGCCGACCGGGAAGTCCGACCCGTACCCGGCCAGCGGCGCCAGCTCCAGGAAGGGGGAGTCCAGGTCCAGGAGCAGCTCGATGCGCTCGCGGGCGGTCAGCTTGCCGCGCGCGTGGTGGCGGGCGGTGTACTTCTCCCCGCCGCCGGCCACGGCCCTGGCGACCTCCACCCCGATGTCGGCGAGGGAGGCCTGCATGGCCTCGGCCGCCTCCTGTGCCTGCGGGCTGGTGGGGTCGAGGGTGCTGCTGAGGATCGTCATGCCGTCAGTCCCATCCGTCGTGCGGCCATCTGGTTGAGGATCTCGACGGTGCCTCCGCCGATGCCGATGATGCGCATGTCGCGGTACTGCCGCTCGATCTCGCACTCGGCCATGTAGCCCATCCCGCCGAAGAGCTGGAGCGCCTCGTGGGCCACCCACTCGCCGGCTCGGGTGGCGGTGTTCTTCGCGAAGCACACGGCCGGGATGAGCGAGGTCAGGTCCTCGCCGGCCTCGTGGCGGTCGACCACGGCCCGGGTGTACGTGCGCGCGACGTCGATGCGTGAGGCCATCTCGACGAGGGTGTTCTGCACCGACTGCCGCGAGATGAGCGGCTCGCCGAAGGTCGTGCGCTCCCGGCACCATGCCGTGGCCAGGTCCATGCAGCGCTGGGCTTGCGAGTAGGCCTGTGCGGCCATGGCGATCCGCTCGGTGAGGAAGGCGCTGCCGATGAGCAGGAAGCCGGCGTTCTCCGGGCCGATGAGGTTGGTGGCCGGCACCCGCACGTCCGTGAAGGACAGCTCGGCGGTGTCCGAGCACCGCCAGCCCAATTTCTCCAGCCGGCGGCCGACCTCGAACCCGGGGGTGCCCTTCTCGATGACGACCAGCGACAGGCCGCGCCCACCGGGGTGCTCCCGGCCGCCGGTGCGTACCGCCGTCGTGACGAAGTCGGCGCGGACCCCGGAGGTGATGTACGTCTTGGCGCCGTTGACGACGTAGTCGTCGCCGTCGCGGCGCGCGGTGGTGCGCAACCCGTTCACGTCGGATCCGCCGTCCGGCTCGGTGATCGCCAGGGCGCCGATCTGCTCACCGGCCAGGGTCGGGGCCACCCAGCGGTCGATCTGCGCCGGGTCGCCCGCGGTGACGATGTGCGGACAGGCGATGCCGGCCGTGAAGAGGGATGCGTAGGCCCCGCCGGCGCCCCCGGCCTCGTGGAAGGCCTCGGTGACGGTGACCCCGGCCCGCTGGCCGCCGCCTTCGCCCCCGGCGTGCTCGGGGAAGCTCGCGCCGAGCAGCCCCTGCCGTGCGGCGGCGGCGTGCAGCGAGCGGGGCAGCTCCCCTGCGCGCTCCCAGTCGTCCTGGTGCGGCAGGACCTCGCGCTCGACGAACTGACCCGTCGTTTCGCGCAGGGCGCTGATCTCGTCGGTGTACCAGTCGGCGTGGCTCATCGGTGGTCCTCGGGGGGCGAAGGGAGCAGGTGGTCGGGGATGTCGACGTGCCGGGAGCGCAGCCACTCGCCCAGCCCCTTGGCCTGCGGGTCGAAGCGCGCGTTGTAGGCCACGCCCTCGCCCAGCAGGTCGTGGACGACGATGTTCACCGCCAGCAGGTTCGGCAGGTGGGTCACCGTAACCGGCAGGTCGGCGGCCTCGGGCAGCAGCTGCCGGATCCGCTCGGGAGTGAGCAGCGCGGACAGCCACGGCCAGGCCGCCGCGTCGCGCACCCACACGCCGACGTTGGCGTGACCGCCCTTGTCGCCGGAGCGGGCCCCGGCGATCGTGCCCAGCGGCGCCGTCGTCGTCGGCCACCCCGTCGGCGCGGGGTTCGCCGCTGCGGGCTGGCCGGTGAGCGGTTCGAGCGCCTGGGTCCGCTGCGGGGGACCCACGGCCACGACGGTGCCGTCGTCGAGGACGACCTCGTGCTCGGGGACCGACTGCGGGACGTAGCCGGGGGTGAAGACGCCGTACGGGGACCCTCCCGAGGGTGGCGCGAGCGTGTGGCAGCCGGGGTAGGTGCCCAGGGCGATGTCGATGCCGGCCTGGGAGAAGGGGCGGCCGACGACCTTCGGGTCGCTGTCGCGGGCGACGACGGTCAGCAGCGCCGCGGCCTGCTGCTGGGTGGGGGCGTCGGGTCGGTCGGTGCGCGCGAGCGTCCACGTCATCTCGGCGGGGGAGGTGGTCAGCTCCTCCTCGAACTGCCGTTGGACGAGCTCCGCCTTCGCCCGGATGTCCAGTCCCGTCAGGACCATCGTCATCTCGTTGCGGAAGCCGCCGAGGGCGTTCAGCGACACCTTGACGTCCGGCGGGGGAGCCTCGCCCCGGATGCCGGTCATCGAGACCCGGTCCGGCCCGTCCTGGGCCAGGACGATCGTGTCCAGGCGGGTCGTGACGTCCGGACCCGGGTAGCGGGCGTCGGCGATCTCGTAGAGCAACTGACTCTTGATGGTGTCGACGGTCACGGCGCCGCCGGTCCCGGGGTGCTTGGTGATGATGCTGGAGCCGTCGCGACGGATCTCGGCGAGGGGGAAGCCGAGGTGGCTGAAGTTGTCGATCTCGGTGAAGAAGGCGTAGTTGCCACCGGTGGCCTGGGTGCCGCACTCGATGACGTGTCCCGCGGCCGTGGCTCCGGCGAGGGCGTCCAGGTCCTCGCGGCCCCACCCGAAGTGGGCGATGGCCGGGCCGACGATGACCGAGGCGTCCGTGACCCGTCCGGTGACGACGATGTCGGCGCCGGAGTCGACGGCACGGGCGATGCCGAAACCGCCGAGGTAGGCGTGCGCCCCCATCGGCCGGCCCAGATCGAGCGCGGCGGCGCGCGGGGTCAGGTCGTCGCCGCGGACGTGGGCGACCCTCGGGGAGAGTCCCTGCTCGGTGGCGAGCTCGCGGATGGCGCTGACGAGGCCGGGGGTGTTGACGCCACCGGCGTTGGCGACGATCGTCACGCCCTTCTCGAGGGCCAGTCCGAGGCAGTCCCGCAGCTGCACCAGGAAGGTCCTGGCGTACCCGGTGTCCGGATCCTTGAGCCGGTCGCGGCCGAGGATGAGCATCGTCAACTCGGCCAGCCAGTCGCCGGTGAGGACGTCCAGCTCGCCACCCTCGAGCATCTCGCGCATCGCGGAGAGCCGGTCGCCGTAGAAGCCGGAGCAGTTGCCGACCCGCAGCACCTCCCGTTCGGCGGCGCTCATGCCCGGGCCCGTCGGGGGGCGCCGGCGAAGACCTGCGCGATGGACAGCCACTCCACGGCCTCGCCGGTGGCGTGCAGGTCGGTGTCAGCGGCGTCCCGACGCTGGGTGACGACCAGGCAGAAGTCCTGCGCGGGCCCGGTCACCCGGTCGGCGCTGCGCTCACCGTCCTCGTCACCCCAGATCCACAGGTCCCCGTCGGGCCCGGTGAGCTCGATCCGAAAGGGCTGGACCGGGGGAGTGAGGTCGTTGATGAGGTAGGCGAAGTCTCGGGTGCGGACTCCCAGATGGCAGATGTCACGCAGGCGCGCCGTGGGAGCGCGCCGGACCCCGAGGGCGTCGGCGACGTCCTGACCGTGCGCCCACGTCTCCATCAGACGGGCGGTGGCCATCGAGCGGGGGCTCATCGGGGGTCCGAACCACGGCAGCTTGGTGTCAGCGGGGGCATCGCGCAGGACCTGCGCGAGCGTCTCCCGACCGTCCCGCCAACGGGCGAGGATCTCGGCGGGGGTGTCGACGGCGCCCTGCTCCGTGCGGGTGTCCACGTGCCCCACGGGGTCCTGCACGGCGATCTCGACCTCGTCGGCGAATGCCTGCGGATCGGTGGTGGCGACGGCCGCGATCTCATCGGTCCACGCCAGGTGGGCGATCTGGTGGGCGATCGTCCACCCCTGCGCCGGGGTCGATTGTGCCCAGGCTTCGTCGTCGAGGTCGGCGACGAGGACGTCGAGGTCGGCGCACTCGTCGAGGAAGGAGGCCACGGTGTCGCTCATGGGCCAGAGCGTGGCACGTTGCCACCAAACAAGCAAGCATGCTTGCTTGTTTGGTGATTCGCGGCTAGCGTCCCGGCCATGCGCCTCACTGATGAGCACTCCGCCTTCCGCGCCAGCGTGCGGGCCTTCGTCGAGTCCGAGATCAACCCGCGTGCGGACGAGTGGGAGGCGGCTGGCATCTTCCCGGCCCACGAGCTCTTCCCCAAGGCGGCCGCCCTCGGGCTGTTCGGTCTCGAGTACGACACCGAGTTCGGGGGAGAGGGGGCTGACCACTCCTTCCAGATGGTCGCCGCCGAGGAGCTCGGTCGGTGCGACTCGGCCGGTGTCTCGATGGCCATCGGCGTCCAGTCGATGATGGCCACCCCGTCGTTGGCGCAGTTCGGTACCGACGAGCTCAAGCGCACCTACCTGGCCCCGGCGCTCGCCGGCGAGATGGTGACGGCGATCGCCGTCACCGAGCCGGACACCGGGTCCGACGTCTCACGCCTGCGCACGAAGGCGCGACGCGACGGCGACGACTGGGTGATCACCGGACGCAAGACGTACATCACCAACGGCACCCAGGCCGATTGGCTCTGCCTGTTGGTCCGCACGTCCGACGAGGGTGGACACCGCGGGATGTCCCAGATCATCGTCCCGACGAACAGTCCCGGCTTCTCGGTGGCCAAGCGCCTGGACAAACTCGGTAACCGCAGCTCCGACACCGCTGAGCTCGTCCTCGACGAGGTCAGGGTGCCCGTGTCGAACACGATCGGAGAGATCGGCCGTGGCTTCCAGCAGCAGATGGCGCAGTTCGTCATCGAGCGGATGTTCGCTGCCTACAACGCCGTCGGCAGCTGCGACCGCGCCCTCGAACGCACCCGGGGCTACATCGCCGAGCGTGAGGTCTTCGGCCAGCCACTGGCCACGAAGCAGTACGTGACCTTCCGTCTGGCGGAGCTGCAGGCCCGGGTGGAACTGCTGCGCAGCCACAACGCGGCCGTCTGTGAGGCACATCTGGCGGGCGAGGACATCATCCGCGGTGCCAGCGTCGCCAAGCTGACCGCGGGCAGGCTCATCCGCGACGTCGCCGACTCCTGCATCCAGTTCCACGGCGGGATGGGGTACATGGAGGAGACGTGGACGGCACGTTTCCTGCGCGACACCCGGCTCGCGTCGATCGGTGGCGGCGCCGACGAGGTCATGCTCCAGGTCCTGGCCCGCCTCGACGGGATGCCCGCGTGATGGACCACGGATTCGGCAGCTGGGCCACCATCCACCACCTCCGCAACGCAGACCGCGTGGCCTACGTGGACGGGCTCGCCGGCGTGCAGACCACCTACGCCCAGCTCGAGGAGCGGACCAACCGGTTGGCCGACGCACTGCGGGCGAAGGGGGTGTCACACGGTGAACGGGTGGCGCTTCTGTGCCTCAACAGCCCGCAGATGATGGAGATCTATCTCGCGGTCGCCAAGCTGGGAGCCATCAGCGTGCCGGTGAACTTCCGCCTGCACCCCGATGAGATCGCCCATGTCCTCAGCGACTCCGGAGCGAGCCTGCTCTTCGTCAGCACCCCCTTCGTCGATGCTGCAACGCAGGCCCTGGCGAGCGGGACGTCCGTGCGCGAGACGATCCGGGTACCGGCACTGGCTGAGCGGGAAGCAGGCGAAGGGGGCGACTACGAGCCCCTCGTGTCCTCGGGCGCCTCCGAGCGGGTCGTGGCCGACGTGGGACACGACGACGTGTGCGTGATCATGTACACCTCCGGCACGACGGGACGTCCGAAGGGCGCCATGCTCACCCACGGCAACTTCTTCTACAACGCCATCAACGCGATGGGGTTCGCCTCGGGCATCGGACGCACCGATGTCACGATCTCGGCCGCGCCCCTCTTCCACATCGGGGCGCTCGGGGTGCACACCCTGCCCTTCCTCTTCGTCGGTGCCGGCGTCGTGGTGATCGAGGCCTTCACCCCGGACCAGTGGGTCGAGGCAGCCGCACGACACCACGTGACGCAGGCCTTCCTCGTCCCGGCGATGTGGGCGGCCGTCGCTGCGTCGCCGGCACTGGAGACGGCGGACCTGTCCTCCCTTCGACTGGCGATCAGCGGCGGGGCGCCCTGCCCACTGCCGGTGATCTCCGCGATGAAGAGCCACGGGGTGGCCTTCACCGAGGGCTTCGGCATGACCGAGACCTCACCCAATGCCGCGTGCCTCCAGCCGGAGGACGTCGTCGAGCACGCGGGCTCGGTCGGGCGACCGGTCGCCTTCATGGACTTCCGGATCCTCGACGAGATGGACCAGGACGTCCCCGTCGGGCACGTCGGTGAGCTCTGCCTGCGGGGCCCGAGCGTCTTCGTGGGGTACTGGGACAAGCCCGAGGCAACGGCCGAGGCGATCCGGGACGGCTGGTTCCACACCGGCGACATGGCCCGGGTCGACGAGGAGGGCTTCTACAGCCTCGTCGACCGGAAGAAGGACATGATCATCACCGGCGGGGAGAACGTCTACCCGATCGAGGTCGAGCAGGTGCTCTACGGACATCCTGACGTCGTCGAGGTCGCGGTGATCGGGGTCCTCGACGAGACCTGGGGCGAGACCGTCGCCGCCGTCGTCGTGCGCGCCGCGGACTCGAGCCTCACCGCCGACGGGTTGCGCGAGTGGGCCCGGGAGCGGATCTCGCACTTCAAGGCACCCCGTCGAGTGGCCTTCGTCGACGAGCTGCCCCGCAACGCCACCGGCAAGATCCTCAAGCGCGAGCTGCGCATCACCGAGGGCGGCGGCCACACGGCCGTCTCCCGCTGACCACACAGGAGTTCACCACCATGACCGCGAATCTTCAGGGACGCACGATCCTCATGTCCGGCGGCAGCCGCGGCATCGGACTGGCCATCGCCGAGCGGGCTGCCCGGGACGGCGCCAACGTCGCCATCGTCGCCAAGACGGATACCCCGCACCCGAAGCTCGAAGGCACCATCCACACCGCCGCCGCTGCCATCGAGGCCGCCGGTGGTCGGGCGCTGCCGATCCTCGGCGACGTCCGCTCCGAGGAGTCGGTCCAGGAGGCCGTGGACCGCACCGTCGAGCGCTTCGGTGGCATCGACATCGTCGTCAACAACGCCAGCGCCATCGACCTCTCTCCCACGGAGGAGCTGCCGATGAAGAAGTACGACCTGATGCAGGACATCAACTGCCGCGGGTCCTTCCTCCTGGCGAAGACCGCGCTGCCGCAGCTGAAGGCATCCGAGGCGGCACACGTGCTCACCCTCTCGCCGCCGATCAACCTCGCACCGCGCTGGGCCGGTAGCCACCTGGGCTACACCATCGCCAAGTACGGGATGAGCCTGGTCACGCTCGGCCTGGCCGAGGAGTGGGCCACGTACGGCATCGCGGCGAACAGCCTGTGGCCCAGGACGGCCATCGCCACGGCGGCCGTGGAGAACCTCCTCGGCGGCGAGCAGACGATGGCCCGCAGCCGCAGCCCGCAGATCATGGCCGATGCGGCCCACGCGATCCTCACCCGGGACCCTGCAGAGTTCACCGGACACTTCCTCATCGACGACGACGTCCTCGCCGAGGAAGGTGTCACCGACCTCTCCTCCTACGGGCCGCCGCTCGAGGAGCTCCTGCCCGACTTCTTCCTCGGCGAGTGACTGCCGCCCCGGACCACTCACCCCTTCGCGACAAGGACCTCCCGATGCAACCCGACCTGTCACTCGTGGACCCCCTCGAGTACAACCTCGCGACCCGCACCAACGCGGGTGACGTCATCATCCGCTCGGCCGCGATCTTCCCCGACCGGGTGGCGATCGTGGACGGCGATCGTGAGGTGACCTACCGGGAGCTCGCCGAGACGGTGGACCGTCTCGGCCACGCACTGCTGGGTCTGGACCTGCCCGCCGGAAGCCCGGTGGCGCTGACGATGATGAACTCCTGGCGGTTGCTGGCGACCTACTACGCCTGCGCCCGCGCCGGGCTGGTGTGCATGCCGCTGAACTTCCTGCTGGCCGGGGAGGACCAGGCCTGGATCCTGCAGGATGCGACGCCGCGCGCGCTCGTCACCGACGCGGCGTTCCGACCGTTGCACGAGCAGGTGCTGCCCGGCGTGACCTCCGTGGAGCACGTCATCGTCACCGACGAGGAGAGCCCGCAGCCCGTGGCCGGGCGGTCGACGCACCACTGGCAGTCGCTCGTCGACCGGGCGCCGGCGACGCCCCTGGAGGTGCTCGTCGACGATCGCGACACCGTGCAGTGCCTCTACACCTCGGGCACGAC
The DNA here is from genome assembly GCF_037198315.1 of Janibacter sp. A1S7. Classification (NCBI taxonomy): domain Bacteria; kingdom Bacillati; phylum Actinomycetota; class Actinomycetes; order Micrococcales; family Intrasporangiaceae; genus Janibacter; species Janibacter alittae. Next base: position 1,242,051 of record NZ_CP144913.1, read on the forward strand.
GTCCCGGCCGAAGGGGGTGCTGACCAGCCACACCGCGCTGGTCACCTCGCTGCTGTCGAACGCGCTGGTGACCCGTCAGTCGTGGGGCCGGGACTCGCCGGTCATGCTCGTCGTGCTGCCGATGTTCCACGTCACAGCCCTGAACACCGTGACCATGCCCGTGCTGATGATGGGCGGCACGGCCGTCCTGGCCGGCATGGCCTTCGACCCGGCCAGGAGCCTGGACCTGATGGAGCAACGCCGGGTGACGCACATGATGATGCTGCCGCTGATGCACCGCGCCTGCCTCGCCGAGCAGTCCGCTCGCCCGCGCGACCTGTCGTCGGTGACGACCGCGATCTACGCGATGGCGCCGATGCCGGCGGACCTGCTCGCCGCCGTCGACGAGATGTACCCCAACGCCGACGTCATCCTCGGCTCCGGTCAGACCGAAGTCGTACCGACGACCACCATGCAGTGGCCCGAGCACCGGCACAGCGCCCCGGACTCGTGGGGGCCCCAGTCGGTGTCCGTGCTGACGCAGATCATGGACCCGATGGGCCGGTTGCGGGACGCCGGCGACACGGGCGAGATCGTCTACCGCGCCCCCAACGTGTGCAGCGGGTACTGGAACAACCCCGAGGCGAACCAGCAGGCCTTCGCCCACGGGTGGTTCCACTCCGGTGACGTCGGGCACCTCGACGAGGAGGGGGTGGTGTGGTTCACCGACCGCCTGAAGGACGTGATCAAGAGCGGCGGGGAGAACGTCTCCTCCGTCGCCGTCGAGGCCGTCCTCCTCGGTGCGCCCGGCGTGGCCGAGTGCACGGTGATCGGGGTCCCCCACGAGCACTGGGGTGAGGCCGTGTGTGCCGTGGTCGTGGCCGACGGCACGGTGGCCGTGGACGAGCTCCGGGCCGGGGTGATCGCCCACGCGAGGGCGCATCTGGCCGGTTTCCAGGTGCCCAAGGAGGTGCGGGTCATCGAGGAGCTGCCGAAGACCGCGACCGGGAAGATCCAGAAGCACCAGGTCCGCGGCCTCGTGCGGTGAGGCGGGCTAGGCCAGGTCGAGGGTGATGAACTTCGGCCGGTAGATCGTCGGGTTGGCCATCAGCTCGTCGAAGTCGAAGGTGTTGACGTTGTAGGAGACGAGCAACTGACCGTCGGGCGACAGCTCCGGGTGGCCGTGCGCGTTGTACGTGAAGTGCTGCCCCTGCGTCTCCGGGGTCTCGTAGATCGTCTGCGGCTGCTCCCACGGCCCGCTGGGGGAGCAGGCCGTCCACGCGTTGATCTTCGGGCTGTATGCCTGCGTGGTGTCCGAGGAGATCATCAGGTACCCGTCGCGGAAGGGGGAGACACTCAGCTCGTTGGCGACCCCCTTCGTCAACCGGGTGCTCTCGTCGGACTGCGCGCCCCACCCGTCCTCGCCGAGGTACTCCCACGTCGACCGGTCGGCCAGGGATCCTGCCGGAGCCCGTGCCACGTGCAGGTGCTTGACCTCCTCCCGGTCCTCGATGCCGTAGATCCAGGTGTGCGTCGCCGTCGTCAGCAGCCCCGCCCCCCACGCGACCGGCCCCTCGAAGCCCTCCTCGACGTCGGTGACCTCCAGCTCGGGCAGGGACACGTGGGCCAGGGTGTTGCGCTCCCACTCGAAGCCGTGCTCGCCCACCCGCGAGGTCAGGGACAGGAAGACGAGCAGCTCACCGCCTTCGACCTTGGCGTCCTGCACCCAGTGGTACGTCTGCTCGCCCGGGTCCGGGAAGAAGGACTCGGGCCCCTCGCGGGTCAGTGTGCTCAGCCGACCCGAGTCGTCCTCGACGACCAGGGCGTTGTGCACCATCGTCATCCCCGGCGCCGGGGTGCCGCGCTCGTCGAGGGCACCGATGAGCGAGTCGCTGAAGAGCCACAGCGTGCGGTCATCGGGCAGCTGCACCGAGTAGGTCGAGTCGCCCCCCACCCAGCCCGGCCCGGACAGCTCGAAGCGCGCGTCGTCGGAGCGCGAGGGCTGCGCCCAGTCGAGATCCGCCGTGATGGCCTCGCAGTCGCCCCGGTCCCGCTCACCCTCGTCGGCGCACCCGGCGAGCAGGCCGGCGCCGATCGCGAGTACGGCGCAGCCCGCGGTCAGGCGTCTGCGGTGCATGCGGGCTCCTGGCGAAGGGGGTGGGACGCCTCCCATTGTGACCGATGGGTAGTCCCGGGGCCGTCCCACGCTGCGGTGCAGCCGGTCACGGTCAGAGCCAGCCGAGGTCCTGCGCTCGCCGGGCGGCCTCCACGCGCGTGCTGGAGCCGGTCTTGCCGATCGCCGAGGACAGGTGGTTGCGCACGGTTCCGGGGGAGAGATGCACCCGCGTGGCGATCGCGGCGGCCGAGCCGCCGTCGAGGGCATGGGTGAGTACCTCGCGCTCACGGTCGGTCAGCGGGTTGGGCCCGCCGACGACGCTCTCGGTCGCCAGCGACGGATCGACGACCCGGCCGCCCCGGGCGACGGAGCGCACGGCCTCGGCCAGCTCGTCGGACGGTGTGTCCTTGACGACGAAACCACTGGCCCCGGCCTCGAGCGCCCGGCGCAGATAGCCCGGCCGACCGAAGGTGGTGACGATGAGGATCTTCGTCCCGGGCACCTCGCGGGCGAGCTCGGCGGTTGCCGCGATGCCGTCCATCCCGGGCATCTCGATGTCCAGGACCGCGACGTCGGGACGGGTTCGGCGAGCCGCCGCGAGGACCTCGTCACCGGAGCCGACCTCGGCGACGATCTCGAGGTCGCCCTCGAGCCCGAGCAGCGCGGCCATCGCCCCCCGCACGAGGGCCTGGTCGTCGGCGAGCAGCACGGTGGTCACGGCAGCTCCACCCGCACCCTCGTGCCCGGCCCCGCGGAGCCGCCGATGCCGTCGCCGACCTCGATCCGCCCACCAGCCTGGTCGACGCGCTCGCGCAGACCGGTCAGCCCGGTGCCCTCCTTGCGACCGCGCAGCCCGCGGCCGTCGTCGGCGACCTCGAGCCACGAGGGGCCCCACTCGACCTCGACCCGCTTGGCGCCGCTGTGCCGAATGACATTGGTAATCGCCTCCCGCAGTGCCCACGCGATCGTGATCCGGTGGGCGGGGTCGACGATGTCGCCGTCCGCGGGCAGGACGGCCTCGATCCCGGCGTCGCGAAGGGCGGTGGCCGCCGACTCGCGCTCGTCGGCCAGCCGGGCCACCCGCAACCCGGAGACGGTCGCGCGGATCTCGGCCAGCGACTGCCGGGACAGTGCCCGGATGTCGGCCAGCTCCCCCTTCGCCCGCTCGGGGTCGATGTCGATCAGCCGCTCGGCGAGGTCCGCCTTGAGGGTGACCACGGTCAGGCTGTGACCGAGCACGTCGTGCACGTCCCGGGCGACGCGGTCACGCTCGGCGGAGACGGCCAGGGAGCGTTGCAGCACCTGGTGCCGCTCGTCGCTGAGGATCAGTCGACGCATCAGCAGGCCGAAGCCACCGATGAGGACGGGCAGGAAGAGGAAGGGCCACGCCTGGGGGAAGGTCCCGGTGGTCACCAGGACCACCGCTGCGACGACGACGACGGCGACGACCGTCGGCAGGGGCCACCGGTCGGGGAAGCTGAAGGCGGCGACGGCGGTGAGGAAGGTGGTCATCCCGACGGCCTCCGCCCCGATGACCGGTACGAGCGCGAGCACGATCAGCACCATCGCCGCGAAGCTGCCGAGCACGATGACCCGGTCGGTGCGCGACCACCCGCAGTGCAGTGCGCCCTGACCCCGGAGGAAGCCCCACAGGTAGAAGCCCGAGAAGGCCAGGACGGCGAGCAGTCCGGCAACGCGCTCTGCAGGTCGTCCGCTCGTCTCCTGCAGGATCGCCAGAGCCGGGAAGGCGAGGAAGACCAACCAGATGGCGGCGAGGACCCAGCCGTGCCGGGCCCACGGGTCCGTGCCGTACCCCTCGTCCGAGGGGGCCCCGGCGACGGACTCGGCAGCAGTCACTGCCGCTCCCGGCTCCGCCTGGCCAGGTAGACCGTCGCCACGGCCATGATGATCGTCCACACCACCACGTTAGTCAGTGGCACCCACAGCGACTCGTGGGCGAGGTTGCCCTGCATGTCCACCGAGGAGCCCTCGGTCAGCGGGTACCGGGCGAGGGAGACCATCCCGTAGAGGGGGGTGAACTTCGCGATCGTGAGCATGATCCCCGACAGCGGGATGAAGATGTTGCCCAGGAAGGCGAAGATCACCAGCGAGCCGGAGGCGGCGCCCACGGCGGACTCGGAGCGGAAGGCGAGCCCGAAGATCAGGCCGTAGAGGGCGAACAGGCAGGCTCCGAAGAGCACGATCGCCGCACTGGCGAACCAGACCCAGAGGTCTCCCTTCGCCCCGGTGCCGATCCCGATGGCGTAGATGAGCACGATCGGGATCAGCGCGATCGCCAGGGCGATGATCGCCTTGCCCGCGACGTAGGAGCTGTCGCGAAGGGGGGTCAGCCCCAGCTGGCGCCCCCACCCCTGCTGGCGCTCGACGGCGGCCTGACCGCCGATGCTCACCGTCGCGGTGACGGCGCCGTAGACCGCCATCGAGATCATGATGTAGAGCGCGACGTTGCCTCGGCCGATGTCCTGCGCGCCGAAGGTCTGCGCGGCGCCGAAGACGATGTACATGAAGGCCGGCAGGACGGCGATGAAGAACAGGCCGACGTAGTCGCGGCCGATCCGCTTGATCTCCAGGCCGATGATCGTGGGGTTCATCGCGTCTCCTCCAGGATCGCGTCGGTGGACCGGTCGTCACCGGGGTCTGCACCCGGCGCACTGCCCGGGTCGTCGGGCTCGGTCGTCGCCGCTCCGGTGATCGCCAGGAAGGCCGCGTCGAGGGAGGCGGTGGTGACCTCGAGGTTGCTGCCGCCGAGGTCGACGAGCAGCAGCCGGGCGAGCGCATCGGAGTCCTCACCGATCGCCGTGACCCGGTCGCCGGCGACGGTGACCGAGCTCGTCCCGGGCAGGCCGCGCAGACGCTCGGCGACAGCGCCGACGTCCCCCCTGCGGACGTCGGCACTGACGGTGCGACCGCTCGCGCGGGAGCGGATCTCCTCGGTGGTGCCGTCGGCGACGACCCGGCCACCGGCCATGAGGACGATCCGGTCGGCGAAGGTGTCGGCCTCCTCGAGGTAGTGGGTGGCGAAGAGGACGGTGCGCCCCTCGGCGGCGTCCTGGTGCATCGTGCGCCAGAACTCCCGGCGCGCGCGCACGTCCATCCCGGCGGTCGGCTCGTCGAGGATGAGCAGGTCCGGGTCGGGGAGCAGTGCCAGCGCGAAGCGCAACCGTTGCTGCTCACCGCCGGAGAGCTTCGCGACCAGGCGGTCGGCCAGGTCGGTGAGCCCGGCCCGCTCGATGACCTCCTCGACCGGGCGGTGCTCCGGGAAGGTCGAGGCGATCATCCGCACGGTCTCGCCGGCGGTGAGGTCCCGCAGCAGGCCGCCGGTCTGCAGCACGGCCGAGACCCGCCCTTCGTGCACGGCGCGGCGGGGCGGGGCGCCGAAGGAGGTGATGCTGCCCGAGGTCGGCTCGGTCAGACCCAGGACCATGTCCAGGGTCGTCGTCTTGCCGGCACCGTTGGGCCCGAGGATCGCGACGACCTCGCCGGGACGGATGGTCAGGTCGACGCCGGTGACGGCGCTGACCGTCTGGGAACCGGAGCGGAAGTGCTTGGTCACCTCGCGGAGCTGGATCCCCTCGGCGTGGCGCGGCGTCGCCGCGTGGGTGCTCGTGTCGGTCATGACTCCAGCATCGGACGCCCGTACCTCCACCGGCCATCCTCGGATGTCACGACTCGGGCATGACACCTGTCATGGAGGCAGACATCCGGGGCCCGAAGGGTCATGATGGAAGGAGAAAGGGTCCGGGGGTCCGACTCGGGCCGGCTACACGATGGAGGTCGAGATCATGGGCGCCGCAGTGGAGATCAACACCGGGACGATCGCTCCGGTCCACCTCAAGGGCAAGCACATCATGCTCGGCACGCAGTCCCTCGGTGTGTTCGACGGGACCCAGTCGGTCGTGCGCTTCGAGATCCCGTCGGGCAAGCACGTGCTCTACCTCAAGGACGGGCTGACCACGTCCGGCGCGGTCGCCTTCCGCGTCCGCACCGGCCACTGTGCCCAGCTGACGCTCAAGGACGTCGACGCGGGGATGTTCGCGGCGATCTTCGGCGGCTGGTTCGCGTTGAAGCGTGCCGGCGACGCGGTCCTCGACGAGGAGACCCCGGGCGCCGAGGAGATCTCCGTCGACGAGGTACCGGTCGAGGCCTGAGCGCGCACCCCGCGTGGCACCATCGGTGCCATGCAGGTCACTCAGCTTCGCATCTATCCGGTGAAGTCCCTCGGGGGCGTGGACGTCGACGCCGCACGCGTCGAGCCGTGGGGTCTGGCGGGGGACCGGCGCTGGGCGCTCGTCGACGAGTTGGGCGAGCGGGTCACCGCGCGCGAGGTCAACGCGCTGCTCGGGCTGCGGGCGCAGATCATCGACGACGAGACGATCCGCATCCACGCGGGCGAGGAGAGCATCCTCGTCGACACGCCGCTGGGGCTGCCTCCGGTCCCGGTGGGCATCGCCCGGCAGGGGTTCGCTCCGCCCGCCGACCAGGACGTCAGCGAGTGGATCAGCGAGCGCGTGGGTCGTCCGATGCGTCTGGTCTGGCAGGAGGACCCGCGGGTGCGGCGGATGTCCGGTGCCCACGGCGGGCAGGAGGGCGACTCCCTCTCGCTGGCCGACGCCGGTCCGCTGCTGCTCACCTCGCAGACCTCCCTCGCCCGGCTCGAGGAGTGGCTGGTCGCCGAGGCGGACGAGCCGGACCCGCAGGACCTGGACCCCGATGACGTCAGTGGCGCAGGGGCCGGTTCCGTGATGACGGGTGCAGGGAGAGCGAGCCTGAGCATGGTCCGCTTCCGCCCCAACCTCGTCATCGACGGCGAGGAACCCTTCGCCGAGGACGCGTGGCCGACCGTGCGGATCGGGGACGTGGAGTTCCGCACCGCCGAGACCTGCGACCGGTGCGTCATGACGACGATCGACCCGGAGACCCTCGAGCGCGGCACGGAGCCGATGCGCACCCTCGCGCGGCATCGCCGCTGGGATGGCAAGACGTGGTTCGGCACCCGACTCGTCCCCCTCACCCAGGGCGAGCTGGGGGTCGGCGATGACGTCGTCCCCGGGTGACCGGCGACCCGATGAGGAGGTCGAGCGTGACCCCACCTGAGGTCGTGACCGGGCCGGCGGAACTGCTGCCGAGCGAGGCGGAGCAGGCGCAGGTCCACCGGCGCACCCTGACCGTCGTCGTGGTCAGCCAGATCCTCGGCGGGGCCGGCCTGGCCGCAGGCATCTCCGTCGGGGCCCTGCTGGCCCAGGACATGCTTGGCTCGCCGGGGCTGTCCGGACTGCCGACGGGCCTGTTCACCCTCGGGTCGGCTCTGGCCGCCTACGCCGTGGGTCGCTCCACCCAACGGCTGGGACGACGACTGGGCCTGGCCTACGGTTTCCTCGCCGGCGGGTTGGGGGCCTTCGGCGTGGTGCTGGCGGCCGTCGCCGACAACGTGCCCTTCCTCTTCCTCTCCCTCTTCGTCTACGGCTCCGGGACGGCCACGAACCTGCAGGCCCGGTACGCCGGGACCGACCTGGCACCGGAACACCGGCGCGGGTTCGGCACGAGCATGGCCATGGTCGCCACGACGGTGGGTGCGGTGGCGGGCCCCAACCTCATCGAGCCCATGGGCAGGGTTGCCGACACGCTGGGCGTGCCGGCCCTGGCCGGACCCTTCATCCTCTCCGGGGTGGCCTACAGCGCCGCCGGCGTGGTGCTCTTCGCCTTCCTGCGGCCCGACCCGTACCTGATGGCCAAGCGGATCGCCGCCGCGGGGTACGCCGCCGCGGGCGGGTCGGGGCCCGCCCGGGTCCCCACGATCGGCGCCGGCGCGTGGGTGGGAGCGACGGTGATGATCCTGACCCAGCTGGTGATGGTCGCCGTCATGACGATGACGCCCGTGCACATGCGGGCGCACGGCCACGACCTGGGCGCGGTCGGGGTGGTCATCGGTGCGCACATCGCCGCCATGTGGCTGCCCTCGCCCCTGACCGGCGTCCTCATCGACAAGCTCGGACGCACCCCGATGGTGCTGGCGGCCGGCGTGACGCTGCTGGCCGCCGGGGTGGTCGGGGCGGTCGCGCCGGGCGACTCCCTGGGCCTGCTCATCGTGGCTCTCAGCCTGCTCGGGCTCGGCTGGAACCTCGGCCTGATCACCGGCACCACGCTCGTCGTCGACGCCACCGTCCCGCAGAACAGGGCCCGCACCCAGGGGACCATCGACGTCCTCGTCGCGCTCGCCGGCGCCGGGGGTGGTGTCTCCTCCGGTCTGGTGCTGGCGGCGAGCAGCTACCAGGCGCTCGCCCTCGGTGGCGGGTTGCTCGCCCTCGCCCTCGTCCCCGTCCTGCTCTGGGCGAGGGTGCACCACGCCGTCCGGGCCTGAGCAGCCGGCTCACTCGCAACCGATGCCGTCACCGTCCCGGTCGAGGTGGCGGCCGTATCCGGGGTCGCCCGCGCGCACCGGTGCGCTTCCCGCGGCCCGGGCCGCGGTGCAGTTGGCGAAGGGGGCCTGCCCGGCTGCCGGGGGTGGCTGCGGGGGTGTCGTGGTCCGGGGCTCGGGCTCCGGTGCAGGGGTGACCTCCGGCTCGGCGGTCGGCGCCGGAACCGGCGTGGTCGTCGTCGTGGTGGTCGCAACGTCCGCGGTCACGGTCGGCGTCGTCGTCACGGTCGTGGTGGTCGTGGTGGTGACGGTCGTCGTGGGGGGTGGCGCAGCGGTGGGTTCACCCCCGCCGCCGCACCCGCCCGGGGCGAGCGCGAGGAGCACGGACGCGGCAGCGGGCCACGCCCCCTTCGCCCTGCTCATGGGGCGCCCCGCGCGGGTACGCCGGTACCCGCGGGCGTCGGCAGCGGCTGGCCGGGGCACGAATCGAGGATCCGGGTCAGCGCATCGTGCTCGGGAGGAGTCACCCACAGGTCGTAGCGCTGCTTGACCGCGACCTGGCGGGCGGCGTAGTCGCAGCGGAAGGACGTGCGCGGCAGCCAGGTGGCGGCATCGCCGTCACCCTTGTGCGCGTTGGCGCTGCCGTGGACGGCGAGCAGGTTGAGCGGGTCGTTGGCCAGGTTCTCCCGCTGCTGCGCTCCCAGCTGCTGCGCGCCCGTCTGCCACGCGTTGGACAGGGCCACGAGGTGGTCGATCTGCACCTCACGCGAGGTGTCCCGGCCGCGGACGAAGGAGATCGTCGTACTCGTGAAGGGGTCCTGCAGCGTCCCCGTGAGCACGACGCACCCCCCGGTGGACGGGTCGAGCGTGATGGCGGCAAGGTCCCGGCGCAGCACGTCGTTGCGGGTGTCGCAGCCGTTGTGACCACCGTCGACCTCGACCGCGTCGCTCCACGCCTGGCCGAACTGCGCTCGGTCGTACCCCGTCCTCGGCGCTCGCCCCTTGACCGGGAGGCTCTCCAGCACGTCGAGCGTGGGGGAGGAGGCGCCGGCGGTGGACGTGCCGCCGGGGCCGTCCGCGGCGGGCGTCGGTGCCGTCTCGGTGACCGTCACCGGGGACGGGGTGACCGTCGTGGGCGAGGCCGTGGTCGTGGCGCTCGCCGTCTCGGTCACCGTCGTCGTCGCTGCGGTCGGCCCGCCCGGCGCGGTGCACGCCGATGCGACGACGCTCGCGAGCAAAATCGCAAGCCCTCCTCGGGACCTTGTGGACATGAGCCGAACCGTAGCCGGGGCTGGGGACAACCCGGTCGGCGGCCGCAGTCACGAGGATCCACCTGCGACACAGTGTCGGAAACAGACCGCGTCAGTTACCCCACCCGGCCCGATGACAGGGGCCTCGAGGCGTTCCTAGCATCGTCACCATGGACGAGCAGATACCCCACGACGACGTGGTGATCATCGGCGCCGGCATCGGCGGTCTGACCCTGGCCCTCGCCCTGCGCGAGCGCGGCATCGACGCGCGGATCCTCGAGCGCACCGCCGAGCTGCGTGAGGTCGGGGCCGCTGTCGCCCTCTCGGCCAACGCGACGAACCTGCTTCGTCGCTTCGGCGTCTACGCTGACCTCGACGAGGTGTCCTGGCCGCAGACGGACCTGATCTTCCGCGACGGTCGCACCGGGTCGACGCTGGGACGTACCCCCGTCGGGAGCACCTACCGCGAGCGATTCGGCGCGGATTACTGGGGGGTGCATCGCGCGGACCTGCAGCGGGTCCTCTCCGACGCCGTCGGCGCCGACCGGATCAGGCTCTCCCACCATCTGGTCGACCTGCACGAGGAGGACGACCGAGTCCTGCTCGACCTCGCCGACGGGTCGCAGCGCAGTGCCGGGATCGTCGTCGGTGCGGACGGGGTCCGCTCTCTCCTGCGCCGCTGGGTCGTCGGTCACGACGACGCGATCTACTCCGGACGCTCGGGTTTCCGCGGGATCATCCCCACCGAGCAGCTGACCGCGCTGCCCGACCCGAGGGCCATCCAGTTCTGGATCGGTCCGACCGGGCATCTCCTGCACTACGCGATGGGCGGTCAGGGCCAGGACGTGAACTTCCTGGCCGTCAGCCGCACCCCTCACGAGTGGACCGCCGACGGGTGGGTGGTGCCGGCCACCGACGAGGAGAAGTTCGTCCCCTTCACCGGCTGGCACCCCGCCGTCACGCAGATGCTCGGGGCGGTCGAGGTCGACCAGCGCTGGGCCCTGATGCGCCGCCCGCCGCTGCCGACCTGGCACCGGGGTCGGGTGGTCCTCCTCGGCGACGCCGCGCACGCCCTCGTCCCGCACCACGGTCAGGGCGCCAACCAGGCCATCGAGGACACGTGGGCGCTCGCGGACGAACTCGCGGGTGCCGATCCGGACGACCCGACGCGGGCCTTCGAGGCCTTCGAAGGGAGGCGTCGCCTGCGCACGCGCGCGGTGCAGTACGCGTCGTGGCAGGTCGCGGAGGTGCTCCATCTCCCGGACGGGCCCCTGGCGGACGCACGCAACGCAGAAATGGCCAGGACGGACTACTTCGAGGACACGCTCGCCTGGATCCACGGGTACGACCCGGTCGTCGACTCGGGGATCCGGCCGGGCGCGCTCAACCGGTGAGCATCCCGGCCAGTCGGGCCACCCGCAGACCGGTGTGCAGATCGCGGCGGGCCACACCGTCGCGCAGGTCCGCGCCGGTCGTGGAGCGGATGCGGGTGAGGCGGTAGTACAGCGTTGAGCGATGGATGCCCAGACCCGTGGCCGTGGCCCGGGCATCCCCGCCCGCGGCGAGGTAGGCCTCGAGCGTCGGGACGTCGACCTCGCGGTGGTCGTCCGACATCAGCCGGGACACCGCGTCGGGCAGGTCGTCGGCGGTCAGCCGCTCCAGCGGCAGACGGAGCACCAGCTTGTCCAGGCCGAGCTGCGTCCATGACGTCACCCGCGCGTACGTCCTCGGGTCGAGGCACGCAGCCCGCCAGGCCAACTGGGCCTGGTCATGGCTCGTCGCCGCGTCGGCGAGGCTGGTGACGGTGCCCCCGATGCCGGCGTGCACGTCGGCGAGTCCCGGTGCGTCGAGCACCCGCTCCAGCCGGTCGTGCACGACCGGCCGGGGGAAGACGAGCACGCCGGTGCCGCCGATGAGGCCCCCGACGACGGTGGCCGTGGACGTGCGCGCGACGAAGTCGAGGGTCGCCTCGACGGACGTGCGAGCGGCCAACGCGCCATCCGGGTGACCCGTTGGAGCGCCGAGGACGACCGTGCAGTACTGACCGGTTGACCCGACGAGCCCCTCGACGACGAGGGCGGTTGCGGCGCAGTCCCGTTGTTCCGCGGAGGCATCCGTCGCGAGAAGCGAGGTCAGCAGCTCATCGGTTCTGGCAGCCTCACGCTCGACCAACTTCGTCCGCAGGGACAGCAGGACACTCAGGCGGGCCGCACCGTCGGCGAGGATCTCGCCGGTCGGCGCAGGGACGCCCTTCGCTCGGACGTGCAGGAGGTGGCCGACGCGGTGACGATCGTCGCGAAGGGGGTGCAGCACCCACTCCGTCCCGTCGCCCGCGGTGCGGGTGGTCGGCCCGTTGCCGGCGGGCAGGGGCGGCCAGGTGTCGCTGTGGGCCAGCAGGTGCGACAGCCGGGCCCGGTCCGCGTCGGTCTCGTGGATGGAGTAGGCGAGCACCCGCATCCTCGCGTCGACGACGACGAGTCGCCGTTGGAGGGCCTCGGCCAGGTCCTGCAGCTCGTCGTCGAGGTTGGTCACGGGGTGCACGGCCCCATCCTGCACCCCACGCGACCGAGAATTCTGCAGTGCGTTTGCGGTGAGGCCCGGACGGGACGAGCATGGGTGGTTCGTGCAGACCGACGAAGGGAGGGGCCGACCGTGCCGCAGCAGCCCACCCCTGTCGAGGCCGCCGAGGACGAGACGCTCGCCCGCTTGCTCGAGGAGGGGCAGGGCGACGACGTGGGGACCGTGCAGCGCTACGGCACCTCGGAGGATGCGGTCCTCGAGCGCTACGGACCGGTGGACGCCCCGACCGTCGTCCTCGTGCACGGTGGCTACTTCCGGCCGGGCGTGGACCGGACCCACTCGCGTCCCCAGGCGCGGGCACTCGTGGCCGCGGGGTGGCAGGTGGTTCTCCCCGAGTACCGACGAGTACCGGGGGCGGCCTGCACCGCGACCGAGGACCTCGCCGCGCTGACCGCGTACCTGCGTGAGGAGCACGTCGACGTGCGTGTCTGGGTCGGTCACTCCGCCGGCGGCGCTCTGGTGCTCTGGCGCGCACTGGCCGGCGATCTGCCACCGGTGCGCGTGGTCGCCCTCGCCCCGGTGGCCGACTTCGACGCGGCGGTGGCGCAGCGGCTCGGGGGCGACGCGGTCCGTGACTGGGTCGGCGCCGGCCCACAGGAGGCGCCCATGACGTACGCCCGGCTCGATCCGACCCGTCTGGCGGCCCGCAGCGCCGACGCCCTGGCGCGCATCCACCTCGTCCACGGCACGGTGGACGCGACGGTCCCCGTCAGGCAGAGCGAGGACTTCCCCGCCGCCCGGACGCTCGTGCCCGGTGCGCACCACTTCGATCTCGTCGACCCCGCGTCACCCCACTGGCCGAGCGTCCTGGGCGCCATCGACGGCTGAGCCGGTCCCGACCGGGGGCCTCGGCGACGCACTGGCGTGCGGTTCGTCAGCGCAGGTCGAGGTCGACGAGGACGGGTAGGTGATCGGATCGCAGGCTCTGCCGGGTTCGCGGTTTCGATGTGCTCACGCCAGCGATCGACCCTCCCGGCAGGCGGCCATCGACAACGCGAGCACCACGGCGACCACCCCCACGGTCGCGGCCACCAGGAGCGGTCTGCTCCCGACGTGGGGGAGGACCAGGCGCGCCACGAGGGCCACCCCGAGCAGCGCGGGCACCACCGCACTCACGGGGCCGGCCGACGACCGAGCACGAGGAGGACCACGAGGGGAGTGGCGGTCACCCCCACCGCGAAGGCGCCGAGGATCTCGGGCGGTGTCTCGGCGGCGCGGCCGAAGACGGTGATGAGCAGGGGAGTCCACCCCCGCAGGAGCTCGATGAGCAACCACACCAGCGTGGCCACGGCGAGGGTGGCAGCGCCGACCGCTTCGTCATGGTGGTGCTGGGGGTCATCCGCGGGCGAGCTGGTCGCCGATGGCCTCGAGCGCCTCGGCGACCTCGGTGTAGGAGGTGCTCAGCGGTGACAGCCCGAGCCGGATCCCATCGGGCTCACGGAAGTCGGGGATGATGTCCTGCGCCCACAGCTCGCGGGTGACCTCGCGGGAGCGTGGATGCCCGATCGTCACGTGGGCGCCGCGACGCGTGTCCTCGCGCGGCGAGACCACCCGCACACCGCGGGTGGCCAGCGTCTCGTCGACGCTCTCGATGACGAAGCGTCCCAGCGAGCTCGCCTTGGCCCGGACCCGGTCCGGACCGACGCGCTCGATGAGGTCGACGGTGTCCTCGATGCCGGCCATCGCGAGAACGGACGGGGTCCCGGAGACGAAGGCACGCATCCCCGCGCCGGGCCGGTACCCCGGTCCCATGACGAAGGGCTCGGCGTGACCCATCCACCCCTGGATGGGCTGGCGCAGTCGCTCCTGGTGGCGGGCGGCGACGTACCCGAAGGCAGGTGCCCCCGGGCCGCCGCCGAGGAACTTGTAGCTGCAGCCCACGGCCAGGTCGACCTCGTGGGCGTCGAGGTCGCTCGGCAGCACCCCGACCGAGTGGCACAGGTCCCACAGCACGAGGGCGCCCGCGTCGTGGGCGAGGGCGGTGATCGCCGGCAGGTCGGCGACCCACGCCGACTTGTACGCGACGTGCGAGAGGAGGACGACACCGGTGCGTTCGGTGAGGGCACCGGCCACGAGGTCGGGAGTGACCCCCTTCGCCGGGTCCGGCTCCAGCCAGACCAGCTGTGCGCCGGTCTCCGCCGCGATCCCCTCTGCGACGTAGCGGTCGGTGGGGAAGTTCTCCGTGTCGAGGACGACCTGCGGGCGCTGCGGTCCCGCAGCGGCGACGGCTGCCCGCAGCAGCTTGTAGAGCATCACGGTCGTCGAGTCACCGACGACCGTCTGGCCGGGGGCCGCGCCGAGGCAGACCTGCCCGATCCGGTCGCCCAGGCGCAGCGGCAGCTCCATCCACTGCTCGTCCCAGGAACGGATCAGTCGAGTGCCCCAGTCGTGGCGCACGAGGTGCTCGATCCGCTGCGCGGTGGCGCGAAGGGGGCGCCCGAGCGAGTTGCCGTCGAGATAGGCGACCAGACCCTCGGCCGGCAGGAACTCGTCCCGGCAGGCGGCCAGCGGGTCCGTGGCGTCCAGGTGCGCGGCACGTGCGCGCAGGGTGCTCACGTCCCGACCTCCGTACGCAGGGCGAACAGCTCGGGGAAGAACGTCAGGTCGAGGGCCTGCTGCAGGAAGCCGACGCCGGAGCTGCCGCCGGTGCCCCGCTTCATGCCGATGATGCGCTGGACGGTCTTCAGGTGGCGGAAGCGCCACAGCTGGAAGTTGTCCTCGAGGTCGACCAGCTCCTCGCAGGCCTCGTAGACGTCCCAGTTGTCCTCGGCGTGCTCGTAGATGTGGCAGAAGAGCGCGGTCAGCTGCGGATCGAGCTCGTGGGCACGGGTGACGTCACGGGTGAGCACCCGCTCGGGGATCGCATGACCGCGGCGCGCGAGGCACCGCAGGAACTCGTCGTAGAGACTCGGCGCCGCCAGCAGTTCGGCGAGCACGGCGTGGGCATCCGGGTCGTCGGCGAAGACCCGGAGCATGCCGGGGTGCTTGTTGCCCAGGGCGAACTCGACCGCGCGGTACTGCCAGGACTGGAAGCCCGAGGCGCGGCCCAGGTGCGGGCGCAGCTCCTGGTACTCGTTGGGCGTCAGGGTGGCCAGCACCGACCACTGGTCGGTCAGGGTGCGCTGGATGTGCTTGACCCGGGCGACCCGCTTCAGCGCCATGCGCATCTCGTCGGCCGCGAGCAGCGCCATGGCCGAGCGGGTTTCGTGCAGGACGAGCTTCAGCCACAGCTCGGAGGTCTGGTGCTGGATGATGAAGAGCATCTCGTCGTGGTGCTCCGGGACGCTGATCGGGCGCTGCGCGTCGAGCAGGGTGTCAAGCGCCAGGTAGGAGCTGTAGGACATCTCCTCGCGGAAGTCCTGGTGGACACCCTCTTCGATGTCCCTGGTGTTGCCACTCATCCTCGGCTCCTTCGCCGTCGTCGGGTCCGTCAAGCCTACGGGCGACGCCGCGCGGACTACCCGCGGGAGACCTCCGGAAGGCGTGCGGAGGCGACGACCCCGAGCAGACCGAGGCCCGCGAGGAAGAGCAATGCCCAGATGACACCGAGGGTCGCCAGGGCGGAGCTGAGGGCGCCGACGACGAGCAGGACCAGTCCCATCGCCGAGTTGGACACCGCGACGTAGGTCGTGCGCTGGTCCCCCTCGGCGATGTCGACGATGTAGGTCTTGCGCCCCACTCGGACGCCGGTGTGGGTCAGGGTGAGCAGGAAGTAGCTGCCGACGAAGAGCGCGTAGGCGAGCAGGGACCCCTCCGGGACGTCGACGACGGTGACCGCGAGCACCAGCAGGACGATGATCGTCGAGGCAAGGGCCGCGCCGCCGGCCATCAGACGCTTGCTGGAGCGGTCGGCCAGTCGACCGAAGATGCGCCCGCCGAGCAGCGCCGCCACGCCCGAGGCGAGGATGAAGCCCCCCAGCCCACCGAGTGCCTGAGTGCCCGAACGCACCGAGAGCACGACGACGAAGGGCGGGGACAGCGCCGAGACGAGCAGGAAGCTGCGCACGACGACGAAGGTGCGGAAGGTCTTGTCGCGGCGCAGCATCGAGAAGGTCTGGACGAACCAGTTCGGCCCGTCGTCGGTGCTGCGCAGCGCTGGTGCGTCGGTGTCGTCGGCGGGTTCGCGGATGGTGATGTACACCGCCGCGACGAGTGTCCACAGGATCGCGCCCGCCGCGAGCAGCCAGGCCAGTTGGGTGGCCGAGACGTCGCCGCCACCGATGCTGCGTACCGCGAGGCCGAGCGTGATCGCGACCAGGCCCGATGCGGTCGTGGCGAGACCGTTGATCTGGCCACGTTGCCCCTTCGGAAGGGTGCGCCCCTGCACGTCCTTGGAGGAGATCGAGCACAGGCACCGGCCGAGCGAGAAGACCGCGAGGGCGAGGATGATGGTCACTCCGGCAGCCAGCCCGTGCCCGAGGGCAGCGGTCCCGGCCATGACGGACACGGAGGCGGCCTGCACGAGAGCGCCGGTGACGAAGACGTGCTTGCGATGGCGTACCCGCAGGATCAGCGGAGTCAGGAGGGCCTGGGGGAGCATCGACCCCGACTCGCGGATCGGCACGAGGACCCCCGTGAGGGCCGGGGGCACGCCCAGGACGTGGAAGAGCCACGGCAGGACCGTCGAGGCGCTGACCGTCTGGTCACCGGAGGACTGGAGGGCCTGGGCGAGGACGAGTCGCAGACCGTTGCCGGGCACGTTGCGGCGCACGGCCTCCGGCAGGGCCTGCTCGGCCTCGACGTCGCGCCGGATCAGTCGGTCGTGGATCCGCTCGGTGGTGCTCACCCGGGAAGTATCCCGCACCCGCAGAGGGCTGTCGGACACGTGCACGCCCGTGCGGGGTCATGACCCGACACGGGCGCGCACGACCCCGACGGACGACCGGGGCAGCGTGGCCTCAGGCCCAGGCGCGCGCCGCCAGCCCGTGGTCCTGCGCGTAGGCCGCCCGCTGCGGCGGCCGCCACCCGACCAGCGCGTCGTCCGGCACCGAGTACACCTCGATGCCCAGAGGGCGGCAGACCGACTCGGCGTCACCGGCGTGCGGTCCGAACATCGGTACCGACAGGTCGCCGCCGGGGCACGTGGACAGCGCGGCGAGGAGGTCGATCTCCGCGAAGAACTCGAAGTAGTCACCCTTGCTCGCCGGGCAGGTCCTCATGAAGTACTCGTCGCGCTCGTTCAGCCCCGTGCACTGGAAGACGTTGAGCACGTCGTGCACGTCGAACTCGGTCAGGTGCCATGGCCGCACGGCCCGGGTGAGGTTGGAGTGGCAGTGGTAGTCGAAGGGGACGCCGCCCAGCATCTGGTTGACGTAGGGATCGCACCGGGTGCCCAGCAGGTCGTGGACGCGGCCCCCCTCGCGGTCCCTGCCGTAGCCCGCGAGCGAGTCGCCGGTGATCGTCACGAGCGGACGCAGGAAGGGCAGCGTCGACCACAACCGGTCGAAGGTCGACACGTGCGCCGACTGCAGCTGTCGGGTGCGCGAGGCCCACAGGCGCTCACGGGGGTCGTGGAGGTTCCAGAGGTTGAGGTCGGCGACCTGCGGTCCCTCGATGGTCACGATCCGGCAGACGTGACCGGCCGGCACCTCCCACGCGAGACCGCTGCGGATCGGCAGGACGAAGGAGTCGACGAGCTCACGCCCGTGGGTCGACGATCCGATCCGACCGTAGAGATCACGGTCGACGTCGAGGGGGCCCCCGGGCTCGGACTGGTAGGCGGCATCGGTGAGGTTCATGACTCCATCCTGTGCCACTTACTCGTGGCTGGGGGATTCCGCGTCGCCGGCACTGGCCCGGGCGAGGACGTAGACGAGGTCGCTCATCCGGTTCAGCGTCAGCAGCACCGGGTCGGACACGGTCTGGCCGGCCCGCGCGGCGGCGACGGCGTGGCGCTCCGCCCGGCGCACGACGCCGCGCGCGAGGTCGAAGGCGGCCGAGGCGCGTGTCGCCCCCGGCACGATGAAGACGGGCTCGAGCGGGTGCTGCGCGACGAGGGCGTCGATGTCCTTCTCGACGGCCCCGACGAGGTCGGCGTCGACGAGCGAGGTACCCGGCTCGAGCCGCTCGCGTGAGTGCGGGTTGGCCATCAGGTCGGCGGCCACGACGAAGAGCCGCCGCTGGTTCGCCAGCGTCAGCTCCGCCAGGTCCGACCCGGGGTCGAGCTCGGCGCGTGCCAGGCCGAGTGCGCCGACGGCCTCGTCGATGTCACCGCAGGCCTCGATCAGCGGGTCGTCCTTGCCGACCCGGCCACCGAAGAGCCGTCCGGTCGTGCCGTCGTCCCCGGTCTTGGTGTAGATGCGTGATGCGTCGCCGCTCATCGTTCCTCCTTCGTGTCAGTCGCCGTGCCACGGGATCGGTTCGGCGTAGAACTCCTCGGTGTGCAGCCGCCCCGGCCGTGCCCCGAGGTCCTGGGCGGCGCGGGTGCAGGCATCGACGAAACCCGGTGCGCCGGAGACGTGGACGGCGTGCTCGGCCAGGTCGTCGACGAGCGAGGGCAGGAGCGCCGGCACCCTGCCCAGGGGAGGCGGCGCGCCACCCTCGGGGACGCGGGTGAGGGTACGCACGTAGTCGAGGCCCGGATGCTCGGCCGCAAGCCGGGTCAGCCGCTCGTGGTCGATGACGTCCTCGGCGGTGCGCCCGGAGAAGACGAGAGTGTGCCGTCGCATCGGGTCGTCGGCCCCACCATCCCTGACCGCTGCCTCGATCAGGGCCAGCGCCGGTGCCAGCCCGGAGCCTCCCGCGAGGTAGAGCGTGGGCCCCGCGTGGTCGGGGTCGGCGACGAAGGTGCCGTACGGGCCGGAGGCGAGCAGCCGGTCGCCGATGGCGGCATCGCGTGCCAACCACGTGCTGGTCGCGCCGCCCGGGACGGCGGTGACGAGGATGTCGAGGGTGCCGTCCTCGCGCGGTGCGTTGGCGACGGAGTAGGAGCGCACCGGGACCAGCCGCTCCTCGTCCTGCAGCAGCACGTACTGCCCGGGTGCGAAGTCGATGCGGTCCGCGAGCGGCCGCAGCGTCAGCCCGGCGACAACCGGTGTGCACCACCGGCGTCCGGTCAGGACGACGTCGACGTCCTGGTCGGGCAGCGGGGCGAGAGGCATGTCCTGACAGTACGACCGGACGCCGAGCAGGACTAGGGTGGTGGGGGCGAGTGTTCCGGGAAGTGGTTCCATGACGCAGCAGGACGCAGGATCCACGCTCGCGCACGCACTGCGTGGCGAGTGGCCCTTCACCAGCCGTGACGCCGAGCTGGACCTGATCACCGCGCTGCTGGATCCCGCCTGCGATGACCCGAGGGGTCCCCGGGGGGCGGTCGTGGTGGCGCCCGCCGGCGTCGGGAAGACCCGCCTGCTGCGCGAGGTGCGGTCGTGGGCGGAGGCCCGGGGGCTGCCGACGTCCTCGGTCATCGCCACGCGGGCGGCCTCGGGCACGCCCTACGGGGCAGTCCTGCACCTGCTGCCCGAGGGGGCTGCCGACCATCCCGACCGGGCCGGGTGGCACGGCTCGTTCTCCGCGCGGCTGCGGTCCGAGGGAGGCAGGAGGGTGGTGCTGGTCGACGACGCGCACCTCCTGGACCAGGCCTCCGCCGCCCTGCTGCTGCAGCTGAGCCTGGACGGCGTGGCGACGCCGGTGGTCACGGTGCGGCGCGGAAGGTCCGTCCCGGACCCGGTCACCGCGCTGTGGAAGGAGGACCTGGCGCTGCGGGTGGACCTGCAGCCCCTCTCGGCCACCGAGGTGGCGGACCTGATCCGTCGGGCACTGGGCGGGCCGGTCAGCGACCGCACGATCGCCCGTCTGACCGCCGTCAGCGGCGGCAACGTGCTCTACGCCCGAGAGCTGGTCATGGCCGCAGCCGAGCGTGGGTCACTGCGGTCCTTGGACGGGGTGTGGATGTGGGATGAGCAGGTGGTGCTGGCACCCCGCCTGGTGGATGCGGTGTGGGCCCGGCTGGAGGCGCTGGATGCCGCCCAACGGCGGGCCCTGGCCGTGGTGGCCGTCGGGGAGACCTTGCCGCTGACCGTCGCCGAGGTCGTCGCGCCACCGGACGTGCTCTCCTGGCTGGAGGAGGTCGGTCTCGTGCGCGTCGACGACTCGGACGGTCGCGAGGTCCTGCGTCTGGGGCACCCGCTCTACGGCGAGGTGCTGTTGGCGCGGATCGGCGCGATCGGGCGACGTCGGCTGGTGGGTTCCTTGGCCGAGGCCTTCGACGCGGCCGGCCCCCGTGAGGTGGAGAGCGCCCTGGTGCGGGTCGTGACCTGGCGACTGGACGCCGGTCGGGAGCAGACCCGGGAGACGTTGCTGGACGCGGCGACCCGGGCGAACCAGGTCTTTGCGCACGCGCTGGCGGCACGGTTGGCCCGGGCAGCGCTGGAGGCCGGTGACGCAGATCCCGTCGGGCGCGCGCCCGCAGTCATCGAGCTCGGCCGGGGGCTGGTGGGGTCCAACCGGGCCGGGGAGTCCCTTGCCCTGCTCACGCAGGTCGAGGATGCCGTGCTCACCGGATCGGACCCGCACCTGGTGGATGACTACGTCGACGTGCGGTTCCGGGCGAAGTACCACGGCCTGGGTGACGTCCAGCAGGTCGAGGCGTTCCTGGACCGTGTCGGCAGCTCGACCGGGATCCCGTCGGGTGGCGACGGCGCCCCGAGCCGGGAGAACCGGCTGGCGCCCTACCGGGCGACCATCGCCAGCGGTCAGGGGCGACCGCACGAGGCGCTGGTCATCGCCGAGCCGTTGCTGGAGCGCACCGACCTGTCGCCGCTGCACCGGCTGATGATCCTGGAGACCACCGGTGAGGCACTGGGCCAGCTCGGTCTGCACCGTCGGGCCGAGGGAGTGTGGGAGCGGCTGCGGCAGTTCCCCGTCGGATCCACCTCCCGTGCCTCGGATGTCGGGGTCCGGGCCGACCTCCAGGCCGCGTTCAGCGGCCTGCGGGACGGACGCGTGGCGGACGTGCTGCCGGTGTTCACCGCGATGCACAGCGCGATGGTCGACAGTCCTGATGTGGTCAACCGCGGGCTGGTGTGCTTGGGCCTGGGCCGCTGCCTCATCCACGCCGGGCGGCTGGCGCATGCCCGCGCCGTGCTGCTGGACGCCGTCGAGGACTTCCGCAAGGTCGACCTGGACGATTCGCTCGCCTGGGCGTTGACCCTGCTCAGTCAGGTGGCCTCGCTCAGTCACCGGACCGAGAGGGCACGGCGGCGTCGGGACGACGCCCTGGCCTCGCGGCGGGAGCCCGGACCCGCCCGACAGGCTGCTGACGTGGTCGTGGCGGACGTGTGGCTCACGGTCGCCGAGGGTGATCACACGGGCGCGGCAGCGATCGCGCTCGCCGGGGCGCAGCAGTACCCGCAACTGGAGCTGGCCCGCGCCGGCCTGCTCCATCTGGCCTGTCGGTTGGGTGAGCGGGGCAGCGAGGTGACCCACTCCCTTCACCTTGTCGCCGATCGGGTCGAGTGCGACTACCCGAGACTGCTCGCCGACCACGCGGACGCGATGCGTTCGGGAGACCGGCACGCCCTGGAGGCGGTGGCCGAGCGCTTCGCCCGGCGCGGGCTGCTCCCGCTGGCCGTCGAGGCAGCCGCGCAGGCGGCAACGGCGCACCGTGCCGTCGGGGCCGGTGACGGCGCCCGCCGGATGGCCGGTCGGATGCAGGTGCTGGCCAGCCGGATCGACGGCGGGGCCACCCAGACGCTGGCTGCGCAGGAGCCGGTCCCCGTACTCAGCCGGCGTGAGCAGGAGGTGGCTTCCCTGGCCGCGGCCGGGCTGAGCAACGCGTCCATCGCGCACCGCCTCGTGGTCTCGGTGCGCACGGTGGAGTCCCACCTCTACCAGGCGTTCGGGAAGCTGGGCGTCACCTCCCGTGCGGACCTCGAGCGCTACCTGCCCCCGTCCCGGGGCGGCGTCAGCCGCCCCCAGTAGCCGACTACTGGGGCCACCGGAACTGGGTCGTGCTCGGATGGACGCATGACCAGCAGCCGGTGGGAGCAACGGGTCGACGCCATGTCGCCGGCCCACGCAGTCGCCCTCCGGCTGCACCGCGCCGGGTACGAGGACGTCGTCATCGCCACGGCGCTGGGGCTGCCGGTGGAGGCGGTGTCCGTGTTGCTGCAGGTGGCGCAGGAAAAGTTCCGGGCCGCTGGCGACGACCCGGGGTAGGCAGAACCAGTACTCGACCACTGATGCGAGGGTCCGCTGAGGAGCCTACTGTCGCCCCAGTTCACATCTCCGGGGGGAGACGTGAGGGGCCCGCCCCGGGGGAGGTGGGCCCCTCCGCCTGTCGGTGGGGGGTCAGGACCGGACGTGCAGGGCCTCGACGGGGCCGCTCGTGTTGGGTCGCCAGCCGAGCGACGGGGCGACGTGCTCGGCGAAGGCGCGCAGCACGTGCAGGTTGTAGTCGACGCCGAGCTGGCTGGGGACGGCGAGCATGACGGTGTCCGCGGCGGCGATCGCCGGGTCGGCCCGCAGCTGCTCGATCAGGACGTCGGGTTCGTCGGCGTAGGTGCGTCCGAAGGTCGAGCGCAGGTCGTCGATGACCCCGACCTGGTCGCTGGAGGCCTGTCCGCGCAGGCCGAAGAGCTGCCGGTCGATGTCGCTGACGATCGGGAAGATGCTGCGCGAGACCGACACCCGTGGGGACCACTCGTGTCCGGCGTCCCGCCACGCGGCGCGGTAGCGGTCGATCTGCTCGCGCTGCAGCTCTGTGAAGGACGCGCCGGTGGCCTCGGTGAGCAGGGTCGAGCTCATCAGGTTCACACCCTGGCGGGCGGTCCACTCGGCGCTCTCGCGGCTGCCCGCACCCCACCAGATGCGGCGCTCCAGACCGGGGGAGTGGGGCTCGACGCGCAGCCGGCCTGCGGGACCCGTCCGCGGGTCGGCGTCGACGACCGGTTCGCCGCGGACGGCGCCCATGAAACGGTCGAAGTGCTCGTAGGCGACATCCGCGCCGCGCGGGTCCGTCGAGCCGGTGTAGCCGAATGCCTCCCAGCCGCGCTTCGCCGGCTCGGGCGATCCTCGGGAGACACCCAGGGCGACGCGACCGTCGGCGATGAGATCGAGGGCGGCGGCCTCCTCGGCGAGGTGCAGCGGGTTCTCGTAGCGCATGTCGATCACGCCGGTGCCGACCTCGATGTCCCGCGTGCGGGCGGCGATCGCCGACAGCAAGGGCATGGGAGAGGCGGATTGGCGGGCGAAGTGGTGGACTCGGAAGTAGGCGCCGTTCACCCCGATCTGGTCGGCGCCGACACCGATCTCGACAGCGTCATGGAGGGCTTGGCGGGCGTCGGGGTCGCCGAGCCCGCTCCCGTGGCCGTAGTGGCCGAAGCTCAAGAATCCGAAGGCATGCACGAGCGGTCCAACATGGTTGATTGTGAACGTATTTCCCTGCTTGCGAGGATGGCCCCATGACTTCCATCCCTGAGCTGCACGACGGCCTCGACCTGGCCCACGGGCCGGCCTGGTCCAACCGGTTCGCCCTGGCCCCCCTGACCAACACCCAGAGCAACCCGGACGGCACCCTCTCCGACGACGAGTACCACTGGCTGATGGCCAGGGCCGAAGGGGGTTTCGGCCTGACGATGACCTGCGCCACCTACGTCGCGCCGGCCGGGCAGGCCTGGGCCGGGCAGCTCGGGATCAGCGACGACCGGCATCTGCCGGGACTGACCCGCCTGGCCGAGGGGATCCGTGCCACCGGGAGCGTGTCCTCGGTCCAGCTGCACCATGCGGGTCGCCGGGCCAACCCGGACGTGCACGGTGGCCCGAACGTCGCACCGTGGGACGACCCGGAGAAGAACACCCGCGCGCTGACCACCGCGGAGGTGGAGCGGGCGATCGAGGAGTTCGTCGTCGCGGCGCGGCGTGCCGAGCGGGCGGGTTTCGACGGGGTCGAGGTGCACGGTGCGCACGGGTACCTGCTCACGCAGTTCCTCGACGGTCGCCACAACGACCGCACGGACGGCTACGGCGGCTGCCTCGAGGACCGCTCGCGGGCGCTCCTCGACGTGCTGCGCGGTGTGCGGGAGGGCACCGGCGACGACTTCCAGGTCGGAGTGCGCCTGACCCCGCGGGGCAACGGGGTCGTCCTCGACGAGGGTGTGGCCGTCGCGCAGTGGGTCCTCGACTCGGGCCTCGTCGACTACGTCGACATGTCCCTGTGGGACGCCTTCGCGACGGTGGACGAAGGGGGCTCCCTCCTCATCGACCGGTTCACCCGACTGCCCCGCGGTGCCACGCGGCTCGGGGTGGCCGGCAGGATCCGCACGGTCGAGCAGGCCCGTTGGTGCATGGAGCACGGCGCCGACTTCGTCGACCTCGGACGCGCAGCGATCGTGCACCACGACTTCCCGCGCCGGGCAGCCGACGCCGACTTCGCGATGGCCGACCTGCCGGTCACTCGTGACCACCTGCGTGCCGAGCGAGTGGGGGAGGACTTCATCGACTACCTCGACGCCGGGTGGTCCGACTTCGTCGCCTGAGCAGCGAATCGTCAGGTCGCGGGGGTGATCGTGCCCACGCACTCGCCGAAGTCGATGATCGATCCGTTGGCGCCGGGGGCGGTGCCGCGCAGGGTGACGGTCTGGCCGTCCTCGAGGAAGGCCTGCTCGCGGCCGTCCGCCAGCCTCAGGGGCTCCTTGCCGCCCCAGGAGAGCTCGATGAAGGACCCGCGCTGATCGACCTCGGTCCCGGAGACGGTGCCGGAGCCGAAGAAGTCGCCCGGTCGCAGGCTCGCCCCGTTCACCGTCATGTGCGCGACCATCTG
Source organism: Janibacter sp. A1S7 (assembly GCF_037198315.1). NCBI lineage: Bacteria > Bacillati > Actinomycetota > Actinomycetes > Micrococcales > Intrasporangiaceae > Janibacter > Janibacter alittae. The sequence goes on from NZ_CP144913.1 coordinate 1,267,112, forward strand.
GGGTGCGGTCCAGTACAGCGTCCGCGCCGGCGGGTGCGAGACGACCTGGCCGTCGATCTCGACCTCCATCGTGATGTCCAGGCCCCACGGCCCGTTGACGGAGTCGTCGAGGTAGGCCGTGAGCTCGTGGTCACGGGCGGGCGGCTCGACGCGGGCGTCGGCCAGCGCGTCGAAGGGCACGACCCACATCGAGATCGACGAGGCGAAGGACTTGCCCAGGTACGGGCCGAGCGGCACGTACTCGTAGGCCTGGATGTCGCGTGCGGACCAGTCGTTGAAGAGCACGACGCCGAAGAGGTGCTCGGCGCCGGCGCGCGCGACGGACACCTCGCCTTCGGGCACCGACCCGCCGACGACGAAGCCCAGCTCGGCCTCGATGTCCAACCGGCGCGAGGCACCGAAGCTCGGCGTGCCACCCTGTTCGGGGCGTAGGCCCTTGGGGCGGGGGATGTCGGTGCCGGAGGCGATGACCGTGCCCGCGCGGCCGTGGTACCCGACGGGCAGGTGCTTCCAGTTGGGCTTGAGCGGGTCCTCGTCGGGGCGGAACATCTGCCCGATGTTCGAGGCGTGGTGCTCGCTGGCGTAGTAGTCGACGTAGTCGGCGACGGTGAAGGGCAGGTGCAGCTGCACGTCGGTCACCGGGGTGGCGGCCGACTCCACCGCGGCGTCGAGTCCGTCGGTGGTCACGACCTGCTGCAGCCAGGCACGCAGCGGCTGCCAGGCGGTGTGCCCGGCCGCGAGCAGTGCGTCCAGGTCGGGGCCGGAGACCGCATCGCGGGCCGCGTCGTCGAGCCGTGGGGAGCCGACCTGCGCGGCGAGCGCGGCGACGGCGATGACGTGGTCGCCCAGGCGCACGCCCAGACGGCGCTCGCCCCCGGCGACGGAGAAGGAAGCGTAGGGCAGGTTCTCTGCGCCGAATCCGGTGGTGGCGAATCGCGCTGCAGCGGTGGTCAATTGAGGCTCCTGGTTGGTGGTCAGGTCAGGTCAGGTCTTTGGTGGCCGGGTCAGCTGGGGAAGAGGTCGAGTCGGCGCAGGCTGTCGGCGGGCTCGCTGACGCTGCAGGTGCCGAAGGAGCGGAAGGACTCGCGCCACGAGCCGTCGGAGTCGGCCGCCGCCGCACGCAGGACCTCCGGGTCGGTCTCCGCGAGCCATCCGGCGACGCGCTCGGCGCTCTGCCCGGCCCGCGCGGCCTGCGTGGCCAGGGCGATGTTGAGGAAGCCGTGGTGGTCGAAGCCGGTGTTCGGGTCGGTGTAGCGGATCGCCTCGTGCAGCCCGGCGGTCAGCTTGAACGGCACACCGGCCGCGACCGCCCTCGTGAGCACCGCACCGAGCTGCTGAGGGGTGGGGAAGAGGTGCGCCTCGATCCCGCCGGTGCGGTACTTCAGCGCCAGCCCGGTGTCGACGAGCAGGTCCAGCCCATCGTCGGCCACCTGCGCCGCGGTCAACTCGACGAAGATCGGGACACCGCTCACCGCGGCGGCCTCGGCGATCTGCTCGGCCATCACCTCGCGGTCGCCCGGGTCGGTCTTCAGCTCGATCGCGACCACCTGCAGCTGCGGCCGCACCTCGTCGATGGCCTCGAGCGCCTGCGCGAGTGCGCCGGCCGGGGTGACGACGGCGACCTCGACGGGACCGCTCGCCAGGTCGAAGGCGTCGGCGATCTCCCGGGCCCGTTGCAGGTCGGCCAGGGCCAGCACCGCCGGCCCGACCGCGGGGACGAAGGGGGCGGAGCGTCGCTCCACGTGGTCGGCCACCGCCTGCTCGACCGGGGCGAGCCCGGGCGGGAAGGTCGCCGCGTCGTCGAAGAAGCGCAGGAACTGCTCGGGGACCGTCTGTGGCGACACGGCGCTCATGCCTCTCTCCGCTCGCCCAGCCAACGGCCGCCGGTCCACGAGGAGGCGTACTTCCCGTCGTCGGTCGCCCGAGCGGCCGGGCCGAGGTCGAGCGGGCGGAAGGTGTCGACCATGACCGCCGTCTCGTCGAAGAACTCCGTGCCCATCGCGGCCTCGACCGCGCCCGGCTGCGGTCCGTGGTTGTGCCCACCCGGGTGGATCGAGATCGAGCCCTTGCCGATGCCCGAGCCCTTGCGCGCCTCGTAGTCGCCGTCGACGTAGAACATGATCTCGTCGGAGTCGACGTTGGAGTGGTAGTACGGCACCGGCACCGCCAGCTCGTGGTAGTCGACCTTGCGCGGCAGGAAGTTGCAGATGACGAAGTTGTTGGCCTCGAAGACCTGGTGCACCGGCGGCGGTTGGTGCACCTTGCCGGTGATCGGCATGAAGTCACGGATGTTGAAGGTGTACGGGTAGAGGCACCCGTCCCACCCGACGACGTCGAAGGGGTGCTCGGGCACCGTGTGCACGGTGCCGGCGATCCCCCCTTCGCCCCGGCCGCGGTGCTTGATGTAGACGTCGACGTCGCTCTCCTCGCGCAGCAGCGGCTCGCTCGGACCGTGCAGGTCCCGCTCGCAGTAGGGCGCGTGCTCGAGGAACTGGCCGTAGCGGGAGAGGTAGCGCTTCGGTGGGGCGATGTGGCTGTTGGCCTCGATGACGTACAGGCGAGCGGTCTCGCCCTCGCGCACCACCCAGCGGTGGATGGTGGCGCGCGGGATGATCACGTAGTCACCCTCACTCGCCTCGAGGGCCCCGAACTGGGTCTCCACCAGGGCCGACCCGCGCTCGACGTAGACGCACTCGTCACCGATCGCGTTCTTGTACAGCGGCGACGTCGCGCCGACGTGGGCGTACGAGATGCGCACGTCACCGTTGCCCAGCACCAGTCGACGGTCGGTGACCGCGTCGGTGCCGGCGACCTCCGCGTCGGTGAAGAGGTCGTGCAGCCTCAGGTGACGGGGCAGCAGAGGCTGGTTCGGCACCAGCGACTGGTCCGGCAGCACCCACTCGCGTGCGCCCACGATCCCCGAGGGGATGTGCCGGTGGTAGAGCAGCGAGGAGTCGGAGGAGAAACCCTCCTCGCCCATCAACTCCTCGGACAGGATGCGACCGTCCTCGTCCTTGAAGAGGGTGTGCCGCTGCTGCGGCACCGGTCCGATCTGGCGGTAGTGGGCCATGTCAGTCCTCTCGGTGGTGGGTGCGGGGGCAGGGCGTCATCAGAACGAGCCTACGACCATGCCGAGACCGATGACGGTCAGCAGGCCGGCCAGCGGCACGAGGACGGTGACGACGAAGATGTCCTTGTAGGACTCACGGTGGGACAGGCCGGTCACGAGCAGCAGGGTGATGATCGCGCCGTTGTGCGGCAGCGAGTCGAAGCCGATCGAGGCCATCGCCGTCACCCGGTGCATCAGGTCCATCGCGATGCCCTGCTCGGTCGCCATCCGGGTCAGGTCGGCTCCGAACGTCTGCAGGGTGATCGTCAGTCCGCCGGAGGCGGATCCGGTCAACCCGGAGATCCCGGAGGTGGAGGCGGCCGCGACGATGAGCGGGTTCTCGCTGATGCCGAAGATGTTGTCGCGAATGGCCACGAAGACGGCCAGGGAGGCGATGACGGCGCCGTAGCCGACCTCGCTGGCGGTGTTGAAGACCGGCAGCACCGCGTTCTTCGCACCGTCGGACAGTCCCTCGACGTAGTCGGAGAAGGACCCGATGCGTAGCAGGAAGACCAGCGCGATGCCGGCGAGCATCGCGACGGTCACCGACCAGATGCCCATGACCCCGTCGAGGGAGGTGGATCCGTACTTCTCCTGCGCGAGGAAGCCGAAGTCCATGGCGGGGAAGACCACATAGGTGCACAGCGCGTTGACCGCGACGATCGCCAGGATCGGGCTGAGACCGATCAGACCCGCGGCCGCGGACGGGGGAGCGGCCACGGCGGTGGGCGCTCCGGTCGAGGTGAGCGACGTGCGCTCCCGCGTGGCCACCGCCGGGCCGTGCCCGTGCGGCTGGACGGCGTCCGCGCCCGCACCCTCGGTGGGGCCGGTGCTCTGGCGGGGGGCGCCGCCCCCTTCGCCCGTGCGGACCGGGCCCTCGCCGCGCTGGGCCTGCTTGAGCTCGGCATGGGTGGCGTCGCGGAAGGACTCACCCGCGCGAGCCAGCTGCTTCTGCCGGTGCTCCAGCCAGAGCATGCCCAGACCGAAGACCAGGACCGCGGCGATCAGGCCGAGGCCGGGCGCGGCGAAGGTGTTGGTGCCGAAGAACTTCGTCGGGATGGTGTTGTGGATCTGCGGGGAACCCGGCAGGGCCGCCGTGGCGAAGGTGAAGATGCCCAGCGCGATGGCAGCCGGCATCAGGCGCCGCGGGATGTCGGCCTCCTCGAAGAGCGCCATCCCGATCGGGAAGATCGTGAAGACGACCACCCAGGCGCTGACGCCACCGTAGGTCAGCAGCGCGGTGGCCAGGACCGTGACGAGGATGGCGAAGCGCGGTCCGAGCATCCCGGAGATCCACCGGGCCAGGTCCTGCGCGTAGCCGCTGATCGTCATCAGCCGACCGAAGATCGCGCCCACGAGGAACAGCGGGAAGAAGGCGATCAGGAAGGAGCCCAGAGCGGGCATGAAGACCTGTGTATAGCTGGCCAGCAGTGGTGCCCCGGACATGATCACCGCGATGGAGGCGGCGAAGGGGGCCACGGCGATCACCGAGTGACCGCGATAGGCGAGGGTGATCAGGAGGCCCAGCGAGAGGAGGATCCCCAGGAGTGCAAGCGTCATTGGCTGCCTTTGGTATCTGGTGGGGGGCGGAGGACAGAGGTGGTGACGAAGGGGTCAGAGCCCGAGGACGATCCGGTCGCCGACTGCCCGGGAGCAGCAGGACATCATCCGGTCGCCCGCGCGGCGCTCGGACCCGGACAGGACGACGTCGCGGTGGTCGACGTCGCCGTCGAGGACGGGCACCTCGCAGGTGCCGCACAGCCCTTCCCGGCAGTTGGCCGGGATGGCCCGTCCGGCATCGCGCAGGGTCTGCAGGAGGGTGCGGTCGCGGGGGACGACGAGGTCGACATCGGAGTCCGCGAGGTGCACGGTGAACTCGTGCTCGACCTCCGGGTCGAGCTCGCCGAGCGTGGAGGAGAAGTGCTCGAAGACGACCGTCCCCTCCGGCCAGTCGGCGCTGCCGGTGGTCAGGTCGTCGATCATCCGCTGCGGGCCGCACGCGTAGAGGTGGAGGTCTCCGGCGCGACCCCGGTCGGACAGGTCGGCCATCAGCCGATGCAGGTCGGCGCGGCCCCCTTCCCCCGAGCAGTGCACCACCAGGTGCTCCCCGTGCTCGGTCGCGAGCTCGTCGACGAAGGCCATGCCCGCCCGCTCCCGACCCAGGTAGTGGATCTCGTAGGCGACGCCCTCGCGAGCGGCGTGGGCAGCCATGGCCCGGATGGGGGTGATGCCGATGCCACCGGCGACGAAGACGTAGCGCTGCGCCTGCTCGGGCAGACGGAAGTGGTTGCGCGGACCGCGGACGGTGAGGACATCCCCTTCGTGCACGTGATCGTGCACCCAGTCCGAACCGCCGCGGGACTCCTGCTCGCGCAGCACCGCGATCTCGTACTCCTGCGGTCGCGGGGTGTGCGGGACCGGACACCCCGCCGGCTGTACCGGCGCGGGCGGGCTGCCGCACAGCGAGTACTGGCGCACGATGCCGGAGTCTGCGCACTCGACGTCGATGTGCGAGCCGGGGGTGAAGGTCGGCAGCGCGGTCCCGTCGTCGCTGACGAGGGTGATGTGCCGGACGTCGTCCGCGGCGTCGACGACGCGCACGACGCGCATCGGCCGCGAGTGGTGGGCCGCCGTCGGTTCGCCGATGTTGACCTCGACGCGCGGGCGCAGCACGCAGGGGTCGCGGCGCTCGGGGTTGTCCGCGGGATCCCACTCGACCCACAGGTGCTCCGGGCCGCGGAAGGAGGTGTTGGGCACGTAACTGAACTCCTGCGCCGCGAGCCGCATGTGCGGCAGGCGTCCGGTCAGCTCCTCGAGGAAGATCTGCATCTCCATGCGGGCGAGGTTCTTGCCCAGGCACTGGTGGGCGCCGTAGCCGAAGGTCAGGTGGTCGGCGGCGTCGTCGCGGCGCACGTCGACCAGCTCGGGGTCCTCGAACCGGCGGGTGTCGTGGTTGCCGGAGGAGGAAACCATGAGGATGCGGGCGCCCTCGGGCAGGGACACGCCACCGACCTCGGTCGGCGTGGTCGTGATGCGCCGCCACGCTGCCTGCGACCCGTTGTGCCGCAGGCACTCCTCGACCGCGTTGGGGATGAGCGTGGGGTCGGCGCAGACCTGCTCCCAGATCTCGCGGTTCTCCAGCAGCAGCTTCACGGCGTTGGCGATGCCGTTCGCCGTGGTCTCGTGTGCGGCGACGATGCCGGCCATCATCATCGAGTGCAGGTAGGAGTCGGTGACGACCTCGGGCAGCTCGCGCTGCATCCGGATGCCGTACTGCATCCACCCGTGGTCGTCGGGGCGCTCGCGCATCCGCTCCAGGACGCCGCCGGCGTACTGCCAGAAGTTGCCGACCGCGTGGGCGACGGCGACCTGCTCCTCCGGCTCCGGCCGGCCCCAGGTGTTGACGGTGTGGGCGACGGAGTACTCCCGCAGCTTCGGCTTGTCGTCGTCGGGGACCCCGAGGAACTCCAGGGCCACGGTCAGCGGGATCTCCCAGAACATCTGGTTGACCAGGTCCGCCCGGCCGTCGTCGATGAAGGCGTCGACGTACTCGCGCACCAGGGCGCGGACCATCGGCTCGTGGTGGGCCAGGTGCTCGGGGTCGAAGGGCTCCATCAGCGCCCGCCTGCGCTCCATGTGCGCCGGCTCGTCCTCGTTCACCAGGGTGCGGTTCATCCCGTAGTCGTAGGAGGCCAGGACGTCGTTGGCCTCCTGGCTGGTGGGCGTGATCTTCTCCAGCGCGACGGCGGGGGAGAAGGTGAGGTTGTCGCGGAAGATCGCCTTGATGTCCTCGTAGCGGGTGACCACCCAGTAGTCGAGCTTGGGGCTGTAGAAGACCGGCTCGCTCTCGCGGGACCACGCCACGTAGGCCGGTGGGTCCTGCTGGTAGCCGTCACCGAAGGGGTCGAACTCGTCGGCCGGCGAGGAGATCGGACAGGCGGTGGTCATGCAACACTCCCTTGTGCGGACAGCGCACACCTGTGCGCGGACTCCGCACAACGTAGTGCAGGCGTGATCCGTGGTCAAGAGCGTGATCGAGGCCGACGCATGGGGCGACGGGTCATGCCGGTTGGGGTGCGCGGAGCTTCGTGACGAGCCCCGAGACCGGTGACTCCTCAGTACAGGCGCGCCACGGCCGCCCGCGCGTCGCGGACCAGGGGGAGGAGCCGCTCGATGTCCAGGTTGCCGGGCAGGCCGAGTCGGATGACTCCGATCGACGCCTCGACGTCGGTGGTCGAGGCGTCCCCGCCGGTGCCGACGGCGATGCCGACGGCGCCCGGCTGCACTTCACCGTCGGAGATCGCGTACCCCTGCGCGCGGGACTGCTGCACGGCCTCGCTGTCGGTGACGCGTTCGGGGCGTTGGGCGAGGATCGCCAGGCCGTCGGCGCCCTGTTCGAGGGGGTGGCGGGCTCCGACCCGGTAGCTGATCCCGATGGAGCCACGAGCGGCCGGCTCGGCGACGGCGATGGCGATCGACTCGTCACCGTCGGCGATGGCGACGAAGGCGGTGCAGCCGCTGCGGTCGGCGAGATCCTGCACCACTGGCTGGGCCGAGGTGCGGTACTGGCTCATGAAGCGACCCGCGACGACGAGGGCCCCGCTGCCGAGGCGGTAGAGACCGTCGTGCCCCTTGGCCACGAGGTGGCGCTGCTCGAGGGTGGCGAGGATCCGGTAGGCGCCGGCGCGGTGTACGCCGAGCTCGTCGGCCAGCGCGGCGGGGGAGGTGCCGCCGGTTCGCTGCGAGATGATCTCGATCGCCTCGAGCCCGCGGTCGAGCGTCTGCAGGGTGCTCATGGTCCGGTGAGTCTACGCAGCGCGCCCGCGCTGCAGGCCACGTGGTGCTCCCTCGGGCTGGGCTCCCCGGATGCCCTGCCGGCGGCGTCGGCAGGAGGGGGTCGACGGGATGTCAGCCGGAGTGACGGTCAACGTGGGTCGGTCCGGTCATCAGGGTCTTCTCCACCCACGCCATGGCGAAGGGAAGCAGGGCCCCGGCGACCATCCCGGCCGATGCGAGAGCGACAGTGAGTGCCATGGACGCCACGGTGGCACTTCTGGCGTACCGGGTGCGGGATTGGAGCGCTGCGCCTCGCCCGGTGTCACCAAATGGTGACCTACGGTTCGGCTGTCAACGAGGCGGTGAGCGCCGCTGCCGCCGGACCGAGCGCGTGACCCAAAGCGGTGACGAGTGCTCCACCCACGTCGCCCTGGCGATCACCGCCGACGGCGACGGGCACCGTGGGGTGGGAGGCGGACAACGCGTCGATGACGGCCTGCGCGGCGGGCGCGTCCTGGGCCCTGGGTATCGCGAGCACCGCGCACCGCGCGACGTGGACATCCATCGCTGCGCACCATGCGTCGGCGGGCAGGTTCGGTCCGAGGTAGACGACGTCGAGTCCGCCACGGCGCAACGCGACGGCGAAGGCGAAGATCCCCAGCTCGTGGTGGACCTCCGCAGGAAGCCCGACGATGACCGTCGGACCGCCGGGCCGGCTGGCCGCGGCGTCGTAGGACGTGGCCAGGCGACGCAGCACCGCGTGGGCGACGAGGTGCTCGCCGGCAACCGAGATCCGCTGGTCCGCCCACGCGTCACCAACTTCTGCCAGGGCCGGCATGAGCCATCCGTCGACGACGGACTCGAAGGAGCCGGCCGCGAACCGCTCGTCGAGCACCCGGGCGACCGCGGCCGCGTCGAGGCGCGCCGCGGCGTCCACGAGGTGCTCCGTCCTGTTCCCCGCGGCGGAGGCGTCCGCCGGGATCGGGTCCGCCGCGAGGGTGCGCAGAACGATCTCGGGGCCGGGGGGAGCGCCCTTCGCCGTCGGTGCCACCCGGGCGACCTCCTTGGCCGCTTGGCTGGGGGTCCAGCCGTCGGCCACGAGGGAGGCCAGCGCGCGGATGCGGGCCAGGCTCTCCTCGTCGTAGACCCGGTAGCCGGCCTCGGTGCGCTCGGGTTCGATGACGCCGTAGCGGCGCTCCCACGCCCGTAGGGTGGCAGCCGGTACGCCGGTCAGCTCGGCGGCGCGCTTGATCGTGTACATCTCGGGTGGCCCGTGGGCCCCTCAGAGCCGGGGTAGTTCTCGGTTGAGGGCCTCCTCGGCCTCGTCGCCGAGCTTCGTCAGCGGGCCGCGCAGGAACGGGGTGGCCAGCTTGACCAGGCCCTTGAAGGTGAAGTCCGCCTCGTAGACGAGCTCGGTGCCCACACCACCCGGCCCGGGGCGGATGGACATCGTGTCCTGCACGATGACCGTCCTGTTCTCCCCGCGCATGACGACCAGGCGGTCCTCCTGCAGGTCCATGGTGACGTAGGTCAACTCGGTCTCGTTGCCGCGGAAGACCGAGCGGTTGTGGTACGTGCTACCGACCGCGCCGTCCCCCTCGACCAAGGTGGTGTCGATGGTGCCCGGGTCCCACTGGTCGCTCGTGGTGAAGTCCGACAGGTAGGCGTAGACAGCCGAAGGGGGGGTGTCGACCGTGATGGTCCGAGTGATCTTCATGCCGGGAGGCCTTCCTTAGACAAACATTTGACAGCCTGTTCACCGTGACTCTACCGTTTGCACGAAGGTTGAACAATCCGTCGATGTCATGGCGTCGAATCACTGGTGTCCCCCGACCCGCCGCACGATCATCCGCAGGAGCTTGCACCGTGACCGATTCTCCCGCCCGACCCACCCGGCCGGCCGGCCCGCGCCCCACGGCCGCCGTCGTCGGCGCCGGGGTCTCCGGACTGACCGCGGCCTACGTCCTGTCACGGACCCACGACGTCACCCTCTACGAGTCGGACGCGCGTCTGGGGGGCCACGCCCACACCCACACCGTGGCCACGAGCACCGGCGAGGACGTGCGGGTCGACAGCGGCTTCATCGTCCACAACGAGCGGACGTATCCGAACCTGCTGCGGTTGTTCCGCGAGCTCGATGTGCCGACCCAGCCGACGGAGATGAGCATGTCCATCACCTGCGACGGGTGCGGCCTGTCCTGGGCCGGCGGCCGTGGGCCGGGCGCGGTCCTGGCCCAACCGCGCCGGTTGCTCGACCCGCGATTCCTGCGGATGCTCGTCGAGATCCCGCGCTTCCACAAGGCCGCGAAGGCCGTCCTCGCCGGGGCCGAGGCCGTCGACGTGTCGTCGGGCACCGACCCGACGTGGGGAGAGTTCCTCGAGCGGGGCGGCTTCTCCGACTACTTCATCGCCCACTTCGCGCTCCCGCTCGTCTCCTGCGTGTGGTCCTCGGGGGACGAGGACTCCTTGCACTACCCGGCGCGGCACCTCTTCGCCTTCCTCGACCACCACGGCATGCTCAGCGTCTCCGGATCCCCGACCTGGCGCACCGTCACCGGTGGGTCGGCCACCTACGTCGACGCACTCGCTGCCCGCTTGGGTCAGGTGCGCACGAGTGCCCGGGTCACGTCCGTGAGTCGACACCCGGACGGTGTCGACGTGCGCACGGCAGATGGTGTCACCACTTTCGACCGGACCGTCATCGCCACCCACGCCGACCAGGCACTGGAACTCCTCGCCGACGCGAGCGCGCAGGAGAAGGAGGACCTCGCGGCCATCCGCTACTCGCGCAATGCGACCGTCCTCCACCGTGACACCAGTCACCTGCCGAGCGCGAAGCGGGCCAGGGCCTCGTGGAACTACCGCAGCGCCAGCTGCGGCGGGGCGAGTGAACCGCGGGTGAGCTACTGGATGAACCGGCTGCACGGGTTCGACGAGGAGGGCGACCAGTTCCTCGTCACCCTCAACCCCGCCACCCCCGTCGACGACGGGGACGTGATCGCCCGGATGGATTACGCCCACCCCGTCTTCACCGCGGAGGCCGTCGCGGCCGCGACCCGGTTGTCCACCGCAGGCGGTGACCGGCTCGCCTTCGCCGGGGCGCACCTGGGCTGGGGTTTCCACGAGGACGGGTGCCGCTCCGGCGTCCGGGCAGCGGAGCGCTTCGGGGTGGGATGGTGATGAGCGTGACCCACGACGACGTGACCGCTGAGTCCGCTCCGACCGCGCAGACCATCGAGCTGCCCACCCTGCCGGCGCTCGTCGTCGGCACGGTGAGCCACACCCGCCGCACGCCCCTGAAGCATGCCTTCACCAACCGCCAGTACCAGTGGCTCGTCGACCTCGACGACCTGCCCCAGCACGACTGGCCGATGCGGGTGCTGACCCGGATCGAAGCCCGCGACCACCTCGACGCAGGCCGCCTCGGAGGTGGCATCCGCGGTGACGTCGAGCGATTCCTTGCCAACCGTGGGGTCGTGCTCGACGCCTCGGACCGGGTGATCATGCTCGCCAACGCGCGCGTGCTCGGTCACGTCTTCGACCCCCTCACCGTCTTCTGGTGCCTCTCGCCCGACGGCGCCCTGCGGGCCTGCATCTTCGAGGTGCACAACACCTACGGGGAGCGACACGCCTACCTCCTCGATGTCGACGGCACCGGTCGGGCCACGACCGAGAAGGCGTTCTACGTCTCGCCCTTCAACGACACCAGTGGTGAGTACGCGGTGAGCCTGCGTCTCGACCCCGGGCGGGTCACCGTCACCGTCGGCCTCGAGCGTGCGGGACGGCGCATCCTCACCGCGACCACGACCGGCGTGCCACGAGCGGCCACGGATGGCACCGTTGTGCGCACCGCCGCCCGGCACCTGCTCATGACCTGGCGCGTCAGTGCCTGGATCCGCATCCACGGCATCTGGCTCTGGGCACGCCGGCTCCCGATCCAGCCCCGCCGTCCCCACTCGCAGGAGAACGTCCGATGACCGCCCTGACCCCTCACGTCGACGAACCCATCTGTCTGCGCCGCCCTGCCCTGCGGCCGTGGTGCCTGCGTGCGCACATCGCACGTCCGATCCTGTTCAAGGTGCTCGAGCGCGCACCGGTGCGGGTGGCCATGCCCGACGGGACCACCGTGGGAGGCGGCACGGGCCTGGACGCTCCCACCCTGCAGATCCTGCACCCGACTGCGCTCTTCGAGCGGATGGCCCACCACCCCAAGATCGGCTTCGGGGAGGGGTACATGGCCGGAGACTGGGCGGCAGCGCCCGGCACCGATCTCGCCGACGCACTCGTGCCCTTCGCGCAGCGGCTGACGAGTCTCGTGCCGCCGGGGCTGGCCCGGATGCGTGGCATCGTCAACCGCCGGATCCCACGATCCACCCGCAACACGATCTTTGGTTCGCGCAAGAACATCGAGGCGCACTACGACCTGAGCAACGACCTCTTCACCGCCTTCCTCGACGAGACCCTGAGCTACAGCTCGGCACTGTTCGATCGCAGTCGACCGCTGGCGGAGCAGAGCCTCCAGGAGGCGCAGCAGGCGAAGATCGAGGCCGTTCTCGACACAGCCGATGTCGCTGCCGGCTCGCGCGTGCTGGAGATCGGTACCGGCTGGGGATCGCTCGCGATCGCTGCCGCCCGTCGCGGCGCCACCGTCACCTCGATCACCCTCTCCCACGAGCAGGCCGCCCTCGCCGACGAGCGGATCGCGGCCGCCGACGTGGACGAGCCCGGTCTCGCCGACCGGATCGAGGTGCGGCTGCAGGACTACCGGGAGGTGGGTGGCCAGTTCGACGCGATCGTCAGCGTCGAGATGATCGAGGCCGTCGGCGAGGAGTACTGGCCGACGTACTTCCGGACCATCGACGACCTGCTCGCTCCCGGCGGGGTCGCGGCCATCCAGTCGATCCTCATGTCCCATGACCGCTACCAGGCCACGCGCAACTCCTACGGATGGATCCAGAAGCACATCTTCCCCGGGGGGCTCATCCCCTCGCAGGAGGCCATCGAGGAGACCACGGCCGAGCACACCTCGCTGCGGGTGACGTCCACCCACCGTTTCGGGCGCGACTATGCCGAGACGCTGCGCCGGTGGCGGCGGACCTTCCTGCGGCAGTGGCCCACGATCGCCGCTGCCGGTTTCGACGAGACCTTCCGTCGGAAGTGGGAGTTCTACCTCGCGTACTGCGAGGCAGGGTTCGCCGCCGACTACATCGACGTCGCCCAGATTCGCTTCGAACGAACGAACCACTGATGAGCAGCCTTGTCGGCCAGCGCATCTGGCTCGTCGGTGCCTCCAGCGGCATCGGCGCAGCCCTGGCCGAGGAGCTGCACCGGCGCGGCGTCATCGTCGCGGTCAGCGCGAGAAGGGCGGAGCACCTCCGGCAGGTCGCACAGGGGCGGTTCGCGACGGTCCCCCTCGACGTCACCGATCGTGGGGCGACGCGCAGGGCTGCGCAGGACGTGCGCAGTGCGCTCGGGCAGATCGACACCGTCATCTGGTGCGCGGGCTACTGGAAGACCTTCGAGGCGACCGACTGGCAGGCCGACGAGTTCGCCACGCACATCGAGGTCAACCTGCTCGGGCTGAACAACGTCATCGACGCGACCGTGCCGGCGATGGTCGCCGCCCGCAGCGGGCACCTCGTCGCCCTCGCCTCCGTCGCGGGCTACCGCGGGCTGTCCGGGGGAGAGGCCTACGCCGCGACGAAGGCCGCCCAGATCAACCTGCTGGAGTCGATGAGGGCCTCGCTGTCGACGAAGGACGTGCGCGTGACCACCGTGTGCCCCGGATTCGTCCGTACGGACATGACTGCCGACAACTCCTTCCCGATGCCCTTCATCATCGACCCCGACGAGGCCGCCAGGGACATCGCCGACGGGTTGGCGGCGGACGCGATCGAGATCGTCTTCCCACGTCGGATGGCCGTGACGATGAAGATCGCCCGCGTCCTGCCCGTGCGGCTGTGGACGGCGATCACCGCTCGACTGGCGGGCTCCTCGTGACCGTCGGTCTGCGTCCTCCGTGCGGAACCGAGCACGCCACGCAGCGTCGTGGGACGCTCGAGGGACACGAGTCGACGCCGAGGAGGTGACGGTGACGAACCCGGTCCGCGAGTTGCGCGACTTCGCCGCGGCGGCGCTCGTGGAGCCGGTGCCGCGGGATCACACGGAGCCGGACGCGCTCTTCCGCAGACGTCGTGTCGTGACCGCGGTGACGCTCGTCGTCGGCTCGGTCATCCTCGGCGCCACGCTGCGCATCCCCCCCGGGGACGACCTGTTCTACATCGGCGGTCTCGGGCTGGCCGCGGTCTGGATCGCCGGGGGGTTGGCTGCCGGTCGACTCCACCTGGGCTGGGCCCACACCCGGGAGGAGGGCTTCGCCCGTCCCGTCGTCCAGCCCTTGGCGCTGGCAGCCCTCGCGATCGGCATCTTCACGGCCGGGGCGGTCGTCGTGGGGCAGATCCCGTGGCTCGCCGGTGCGGTCGACGAGGTGCTCGACCACGCACGCTACGGGTCGCTGGGGCTCATCTGGGCGATCACCGTCATCAACGGCATCGGGGAGGAGCTGTTCTTTCGAGGGGCCCTCTTCGCCGCCGTCGGACGCCGCCACGCCCTCGCCATCACGACTGCCGTCTACGTCCTGGCCACCGCGGCCACCGGCAACCTCATGCTTGCCGTCGCCGCCCTCCTGCTCGGTCTGCTCACGGGGGCCCAGCGCCGGGTCACCGGTGGCGTCCTCGCCCCGATCATCACCCACGTCCTGTGGTCCAGTGCCATGCTCCTGCTCCTCCCGCCCGTCCTCGACCTCGTCAGGTGAAACCATGAACGAACACACATCCACTCCCGGGACCCGCGGCACCGTCCTGGTCACCGGAGCGACGGGCTACATCGGTGGGCTGCTCGTGCCGAGGCTGCTCGAGGCCGGCTGGAACGTGCGCGCCCTGAGCCGGTCGGCCGAGCGGCTGCGCTCTCGGGACTGGGCCGGCCACATCGAGATCGTCGAGGGTGACGTCACCTCCGGTGAGGACCTGCGTGAGGCGCTGGCCGGGGTCGACGTCGCCTACTACCTGGTGCACTCCATGGACGGCGGCGGGGACCTGGCCCGGCGCGACCGCGAGCTGGCCCAGGGTTTCGCCACCGCTGCGGCGGACGAGGGGGTCGGGCGCATCGTCTACCTCGGCGGACTGCACCCCGAGGGCGCCGACCTCTCGGTCCACCTCGCCTCCCGGGTCGAGGTCGGTCAGGTGCTCCTCGACGCTCCCGTGCCTGCGGCGGTGCTTCAGGCCGCGGTCATCCTCGGTGACGGGTCGGTTTCCTTCGACATGCTGCGCTACCTGACCGAGCGGCTGCCCGCGATGGTCGCCCCGCGCTGGTTGCGCAACCGGATCCAGCCGATCGCCGTCGACGACGCGCTGCACTACCTCGTGGGGGCGGCCGGACTGCCTGCGCAGATCAACCGCACCTTCGACATCGGGGGACCCGAGGTGCTGACCTACGAGGAGATGATCCAGCGGTTCGCCTCGGTCAACGGTCTTCGCCGGCGTCTGATCGTCGGGGTGCCGGTGCTGACCCCGTGGCTGGCCAGCCACTGGGTGGGTGTGATCACACCGGTCGAGGCCGATGTCGCGAAGCCGCTCGTCGGCAGCCTGGTCCACGAGGTCGTCCGGCGGGAGTGGGACCTCGACGAGTACGTGGGGCTCCCGGCTGATGGGTTGCTCGGATTCGACGAGGCGGTCGACAGGGCGATGCGTGGTGTCCGTCCCGACCGCGCGCTGCGTGACGTGCTGACGGTCACCGGGGCGAGTGTTGCCAGCGCCACCATCGGCGCAGTGGCCACGCAGCCGGACAGCCGCTGGTACCGCTCGCTGGACCTGCCGTCGTGGCAGCCCCCGACGATTGCCTTCCCGCTGGTGTGGACCCCGCTGTACGCCGACATCGCAGCGACGTCGATCGCCACCCTCTCCCGCCTCGAAGGAGAGGGGAGGGTCGAGGAGGCCGCCCGGTACCGACGGGCCCTGTGGGCCAACCTTGCGCTCAACACCGCCTGGAGCGTGCTCTTCTGGCGAGTGCGTCGCCCGGCGCTGGCGGCCGCGGAGGCCGGGGCGCTCGCGGTCAGCTCTGCGGACCTGGCGCGTCGCGCCGGATCGGCCGACGGGCGCGCGGGCTGGGCGCTCGTGCCGTACGCGGCGTGGACGGCCTTCGCCGCCGTGCTGTCGACGGCGATCGCCCGACGCAACTGCTGAAGCCGTGAGGCGACCGGTTCAAGTCCACGGACGACGAACTGGCAGGACAGCGAAAGGTGCGCCTTGCGCTGCTGGCCGACAACGACGCGGAGGAGGTCGGCGAGTTCACGGCACTCGAGAATGCCCGAGCGCGGGGGACCTCCTGATCTCAGCCACTGATCACCTGCGAGAGCCCGCGCACGAGCGTCGCGCTCGACCCGATGACCACGAGGACCACGGCCACCCGCCGTGCCGTTGCCGCCGACACGCGCCGGGAGACCCACGTGCCGACGAGCACGCCCACCGGCACCGTTCCCACGGTGGCCGCGATCAGGGGCCACGACGGAAGCTGGCTCGTGTCACTGGCACCGACGAGCAGTTTCGTTACCACCGACGCCACACCCATGGTCAGGAAGATCGGCTGCAGCGTGGCGGCGAAGGGCCGCTGCTCCCATCGGGTCACCTGGGCGTAGACGAGCATCACGGCGGCCGCGACCCCGACGGCCGTGTTGAGGAAACCGCCGACGAAGCCGGCGACCAGACCCGCCACCAGCGGCGGCACCTGGCCCAGTGGTGGCAACAGCGAGGACGCCGCCAGTGAGAGCAGCAGCGTGGCACCGATGATCACCTCGAGCCACCCGGAGCCGGTCGCGTACACGAGCAGCGCAGCGGGTACGGATCCGGCGACGATGGTCGGCGCGACCCGCACGTAGCGCCCCCAGTCGATGTCGGTGCGGACCGCGTACGTCAGGACGACGGCCGCCGCCACGGTGGTCGCGTTCGTCAGCAGGATCCCCGTGACGGGGCCGATCGCGAGAGTCAGCGTCGGGGAGAGCACCAGCCCGGTGCCCATGCCACTCGTGCGCTGCAGGGTGATCCCCAGGATGACGGCGCCGATGACGACGAGGAGCACCGTACTCACCCGTCCAATGTAGGTCGTGGCGCCAGCAGTCGATGGTCGAGGTGGCGGCGTTGTCAGTGGTCACTGTCAGAGTTTCACGTGTCCACACAGGACACGAAGGGGAGTGACCGGGGCGACCGGGGCGGTGGACGGGGAGGTCCGCCGGCCAGCGCATCAGCAGTCAGTGAGCTGTCCGGTCGCTCGGGGGGATCGCAGGTGCGGTACCGCCCCGTCACCGCTTGCCGCGCAAGCGGTGACGGTCCTTCGTGCGACGTACCACCGCATCCGGGGGGATGACCATGTTCTTCAAGTCCTTCATCACGCCTGCCGTCATGGCATTCGTGGCCGTTCTCGTCGCCGGCGTGGCGATCCTGCCCGAGTACCTGGGCCAGGACAGGCGCACGGTGGAGTTCACCACCGTCGAGCCCAGCGCGACGGCGCCTGTTGCGCCCGTCGGCGCGCTCGAGCTGGCCCGGGCCCACGCCGAGGAGCACGGCCTCACCGACTGCGTGGACCCGGCCTACGCCCGTCTGGACGACGTGATCCTCACCGTCCCCAGTGATCCCGGCGCCGACGCCGCCATCACGCCGGTGGGCTTCGACGAGGCCCTGGCGTCGGGTGAGCTGGGCCGGTGGAACGTGTTGTCCTGCAAGGCTGCCGACCGCAGTCAGAGGTAGCGCCAGACCCCGTCGACGAGGCTCTCCCGAACCCGGTCCTGTGCCACCAGCACCTGCAGGTGCGCGAGCGTCTCGGTGGTGGCGAGCATCTGGTTCATCGGGTCCAGCTCGGACAGGTGCCGCTCGTGGCGGGTCCAGCGCAGAGTCTCGGTGACGGCGAAGCCGGAGGAGGCGCCGGCGTGCACGGCAGCCTCGGTCTGGGACAGGCGCGACTCGTGGTGGGCCAGCAGCTCCTCCACGCGCGCATGGAGGCCGCCTCCGGCCGGGCCGTGCGCGGGCAGCAGCAAGCGGTCGCGCTCGGTGAGCATGTCCGCCAGCGAGCCGAGGTAGTCCGCCAGCGGAGTCTTCACCGGCTTGGCCTGGAAACCGATCGACGGCGTGATGTGCGGCAGCACGTGGTCCCCGGCGAAGACCAGGTCGCACTCGTCGTCGAAGAAGACCACGTGCCCCTGCGTGTGTCCGGGCGTCGCGCGGACCCGCAGCGAGCGGCCCGCGGCCGCAACGCACTCCTCGTCCTGCAACCAGCGATCGGGGTCGGCGAAGCCGTCGAGATCGACCCGGTCCACCGGCAGTGCCGCCAGTCCCTCGATCACGCTCGTGGCATCAGCGGCCAGCAGCAGGGCATCGGCACCCGAGAACGCGCCATCGCTGGCGCGGATCGCCTCGAGCTGCTCGGCCTCCCCTTCGCCCAGACCGACGATCAGGCCGGCGCGTCGTCGCAGGCCGAGCGCCATCGTGTAGTGGTCGCGGTGGTGGTGCGTGACCAGGCACTGGTCGAAGTCCTGCGGCGCCAGCCCGAGCCCACCCAGCGCGTCACCCAACGCCTTCTGGGCGACGTCGATCTCCCACCCGCCGTCGATGAGGGTGTGCGAGTCCTCGCCGATGACGGCGTAGACATTGACTGCCTTGAGCCCGTCCATCGGCAGGGGGAGGGGGATGCGGTGGACTCCCGGCGCGACCTCTTCGGGCCCCGGTGCCGTCCAGTCCATCGTTCTCCCTTCGCCGCCGTTGCCCATCACCGTATCCCGACCCGGTGCAGGCTCAGCCAACGGCCAGCCGAGCGTGCCAGACTCGCGCAGGTGACCACGTCGCACGAGTCCGAGAACCTCATGGCCGCGATCCGACAGGGGCGCGTGCGCGTGCGACCGCACGCCCGGGCGGTGGCGCTCATCCTGCACGGGGGACGCGCCGTCGAACCGCGACCGCGCCGCTCGCGCGACGTCTCGTACCTGCGGATGCTGCCCTTCGCACCCGCGGTGTGGCGGGCCTCGCGGGGGAGCGTCGCTCCGGTCCTCGTGCACAACCGGGACGGGGGCTGGATCGCCCCCACCGGCAGCGGCCTCGCCCAGACCCGCGAACTGGTGCGCCGGCTCGCCGACGAGCACGGGCTGCCGGTCGTGCTGCTCGGGCACTCCAGCGGGGGGTGGGCGGCGTTGCGGTGCGGCGACGAGGAGGCCGTGGCCGGTGCCGTGGCGCTCGCCCCGTGGATCGGCGAGGAGGATCCGGACGAGCACCTGCGGCAGAAGGTCGTGCGGGTCGTGCACGGCGAGGCGGACACGGTGTGCAGCCCTCAGCGGTCACGTGACTTCGTCGAGCGGTTGCGCGCCGCCGGAGGTGACGCGACCTATCAGGGGGTCTCCGGTGGCCACGCCCTCCTCGAGCGGCCGCGACGGTGGCACGCCCTGGCTGCTCAGGCCGTGGTGGAGGTGGCTGCCCGGGGCTGAGCGAAGCCGGTGTCGTCGACGGATCGGCCGTGGTGGCTCAGGACCGTGTCGGCGGCAGCGGGAAGAACATCGACGTGCGCTCCATGTACTCCGGGTACCCGGGGCGCTGGGCCATGGAGCGCTCGAGCAGGCGGGCACCGGTCCCGAAGGCGAGCAGATAGGTCATCGCCAGCGGCGAGAGCACGGTGAGCACTCCCGGCCAGGCACCGGCGGCGATCAGCCACAGGCCCCACCACACGCAGGCGTCACCGAAGTAGTTCGGGTGCCGTGTCCACGCCCACAACCCGCGGTCCATGACCCGACCCTTGTTCGCCGGGTCGGCCTTGAAGGCCTTCAGCTGGGCGTCGCCGATCGCTTCGAAGAGGATCCCGACCAGCCACACGAGCGCCCCCAGCGCCGCGACGAACCCGAGGTCGTGATCCGTCGTCGCCGCCACCATCAGCGGCAGGCCGACGAACCACGCCACCACGCCCTGGGTCAGGAAGATCTTGCGCACCGCGACGGCGAAGCGACGCTCGGGCGGGACGTCCTCCAGCATCTCGGAGTAGCGCGGGTCCTCACCGGCCCCGCGCAGCCGGCCGACGAGGTGCCACGCCAGGCGTCCGCCCCACACCGTGGCGAGCACGGCCAGCAGCCAGGAGCGTCCGCTCCCTTCGCCCGCCGCCACGCTCGCCCAGGCGATGAGGACGAAGAGGAGCGGCCACGTCGCATCGATCACCGCGAAGCGGCCCTGCCGCTGCGCGACGAGCGCGGTGACCGCGAGCGCGGCGGCGACGATGCCCAGTCCCGCCAGCCCGACGACGAGGTAACTCATCCGGACTCCTCGGGTCGGCGGGAGAGGATCTGGTCCACGCCCATCCTGCCATCGCGGAAGGCCTGCCGCCCACCGACGAGGTAGAGGCGCCAGACCCGCACGACCTCCTCGCCGACGAGCTCGGTCAGCGCCGTCAGGTGCTCCTCGAAGGTCGCCAGCCACGCGTCCACCGTCCAGACGTAGTGCTCACGCATCGCCCGCACGTGCCGCACCTCCAGACCGCCGGACTCGAAGAACTCGACGGTCTCGCCGAGGGGGCGCATGTGCATGTCCGGCGCGATGAAGGCCTCGATGAAGGGACCACCACCGGGGTGCTTGCCGCGTCGTGACATCTGCTGGATGAGCACGTGTCCTCCGGGCCGCACCCGCCGACGCAGCGTGTCGACGTAGGTGGGGTAGTTCTCCTGCCCGACGTGCTCACCCATCTCGACCGAGCCGACTGCGTCGAACTGCCCGGAGACCTCCCGGTAGTCCCGCAGCTCGATGGTCACCCGGTCGTCGAGGCCCCGGGTGCGGACCTGCTCGTCGATGTAGGCCTTCTGCTCCGCGGCGATCGTCACCCCGGTGACCTGCGCGCCGTAGTGCTCCGCGGCGTGCAGGCTGAGTGAGCCCCACCCGCAGCCGACGTCGAGGAGGGTGTCACCCGGCGTCAACTGCAGCGCCTGGCAGATCAGGTCCAGCTTCGCCCGTTGGGCCTGCACGAGTGGACGGTGCGGATCCAGGTCATCGCCCTCACCGAACCACGCGCACGAGTAGGCCATCGTCTCCTCGAGCAGCAGCGCGTAGAAGTCGTTGGACAGGTCGTAGTGGTGGCTGATCGCCGACCGGTCCCGCAGCAGCGTGTGCCGGCGCCCGCGCAACCGTGCCTGGCTCGCCGGTGGCTGCGGGGGAGTTGAGAGCAGCCCGAGGTCCTTGGCCAGCCGCACGAGAGCGGGCAGGGAACCCACCGCGGCGCGGGTCGGGAAGCCCGTCAGCCCGCGCCGTGCGAACTCCTCCCGGACCCGGTCGAGGAGGTGTCCGACGTCGCCGTCGATCTCCAGCTCGCCGGTGACGTAGGCCTGCGCCGCCCCGAGCTCACCGGGCGACCACAGCAGCCGACGAAGGGCGTCGGGGTGGCGCAGATGGACCGTCGGCCCGTCGGGGAGTCCTGCCTGCGAGCCGTCCCACGCCGTCACCGGCACGGGCAGCGGCCCACGCAGCAGCGGATCCAGTGCGGCCTGGAGCCTGTGGGCGATGCCTGATGCTTCTGCCATCCGTCGATCCTCTCGTGCCGGGTGCTACGTGGCGAATTCGCAGCCGACGGCACATCCGGATGCCGAACGACGTGCCGTGCGCCAGGCGCGAGGGGAGGTGGACCCTCGCCTCAGCCGGTGACGGCGCTTCTCCTCGCGAGCTCCTCCCTGACCTCCCCGACGCCGGCGCCGTGGCACAGCAGCTCGGCCAGCAGCACCCGTGCCTTGCGCGGGTGCAACCAACCGGCGGCGATCACGCCACGGGCGAGGAGGTCGACCTCGGACCCGGCGTAGCCGTAGCTGGCCTCGTGCGTGGGCCCGTCACCCGCGCGGGTCGCCATGACGACGACCACCCCGGCGTCGAGGGCGCGCTGGACCGCGTCGACCATGCGCTCGGGCACGTGCCCGACGCCGAAGCCGGCGATGACCACACCGTCGTACCCGGCCCGCGTCACCAGGTCGAGCACGTCGCCGGTGTCATCGAGGTGGGTCTCCAGCAGCGCGACCGACGGGGGGTCGCCCTCCGTCGCCACGGGAAGTGCGGGGCGCCGGTGGCCGGGGGCGCGCAGGTGCAGCTGCTCCTCCTCGAGGAACCCGAGCGGCCCGAAGGGCCGGGAGACGAACGCGTCCGGGTGGCTGCTGCGTGCCTTGAGCACCTCGACGGCGGTGTGGACCGTGTCGTTCAGCACGACGAGCACGCCGCGGTCGCGGGCCTCCTGCGCCGATGCCGTGAGGACCGCGGCGAGGAGGTTGGCCGGGCCGTCTGCCCCGGGGGTGGCGGGGGGACGCATCGCCCCGGTGACGACCAGCGGCTCGGGGTGATCCCAGTGCAGGTCCAGCCAGTAGGCGGTCTCCTCGATCGAGTCCGTCCCCTGCGTGACGACGACGCCGCGGGCGCCCGCCGCGACCCGGGCCCCGGCCCACTCGATCACCGTCGCCAGGTCGAGCGAGGTCACCGACGCGCTCGGCCGGGTCGCCACCGTGGTCGCGGTGACCTCGGCGATCTCGCCGAGCCGGGGCACCGCCGCGACGAGGTCGTCGGCGGTGAGGGTCGGCGTCACCTCGCGTCCGGTCTGCGACGTCATGGCGATCGTGCCGCCCAGGGCTGCCACGCCGATGCGCGGTGCGCTCATCCCTCGTCCCCTCTCGTCAGGTACCCGGTGCCTGCACCATCATGCCCACATGACGACTTCTGCCGAGACCCCCTTCGCCCTCGTCGACCGCGCCAAGGTCGAACGCAACGTCGCGCGTCTGCGTGACCACCTGGGCGGGCTCGGTGTGGCGCTGCGGCCGCACGTGAAGACCACCAAGGCACTCGAGCCGACGAGCATGGCCTTCGGCGGTGGCACCGGCCCGATCACCGTCTCCACGCTGGCGGAGGCGGAGTTCTTCGCCGGTGCGGGCTACACCGACATCCTCTACGCGGTGGGCATCGCGCCCGGCAAGCTCGACCGGGTCGCGCGGCTGCGCCAGCGAGGCGTGGACCTGACGATCCTGCTCGACACCGTGACCCAGGCGGAAGCGGTGGTCGCCTTCGCCACCGAGCACGACGTGCCCCTGCCGGCGCTCATCGAGATCGACAGCGACGGGCACCGCGGCGGGGTGCGCGCCGACGACCCGCAGCTGCTCGAGATCGCCGGTGTCCTCGCCGAGGGTGGGGTGGAGGTGCGGGGGGTGATGACGCACGCGGGGGAGTCCTACTTCGCCTACACGCCGGAGGCCCTGCGGGCCGCCGCTGAGGGGGAGCGCCGGGCGATCGTCGACGCCGCGACCCGGTTGCGCGACGGGGGGCACCCCGCGCCCGTGGTCAGCGTCGGCTCCACCCCCACCGCCCACGCGGCGACCGACCTGAGCGGGGTCACGGAGGTGCGGGCGGGCAACTACGTCTTCTTCGACCTCGTGATGGCCGGCATCGGCGTGTGCACAGTCGAGGACATCGCGCTGTCGGTCGCCGCGACCGTCATCGGACGCGGACCCGATGAGTCCCTGCTCACCGATGCGGGCTGGACGGCCACCTCCAGCGACCGGGGTACCTCGGTCCAGCCCGTCGACCAGCACCTCGGGATCGTGACCACGGACGAGGGGGTGGTCATCGAGGACCTGGTGATGGTCGGGGCGAGCCAGGAGCACGGGGTGCTGGCCGTCCGGCCGGGAGCCGGGCGTGGGCTGCCGGACCTCGCGGTCGGCACCCGGGTGCGCATCCTGCCGATCCACGCCTGCGCCACCGCCGCCCAGCACGACCACTACGAGGTCATGCTCGGCGAGGGGGAGCCGGTCACCGAGCGCTGGGAGCGTGCACACGGCTGGTGACGGCGGTGGGCGCGCTGGCCCGGGTCAGGCCCTTGCCGTGGCCAGCGTGGTCTCGATCGCGGCGATCAGCGACACCGGTGTCTCGAACATCGCGTAGTGACCGGCGTTGGGGATGACGGTCAGCTCGCAACCGGACAGCTGCTCCAGCCAGGTCGCGCGCATCGTCTCCTCGCCGAGGGCCGGGTCGTGCTCACCGACGACTGCGTGCACCGGCACGGTGGCCGCCGGCAGGTCGGCGACGAAGTCCGCGCCGGTCCACGACCTGAGGTAACCGGCCACCGCCTCGGGCCGCGAGTGCTGCGCCGAGTAGGCGACCATCCCGTCGATCCAGCTCTTCGGCTGGCGGTTGCCGGTGGTGAAGTCGATGATCGCGTGGCGGTTCGCGTTGTCCTGCGCGGCACCGTCGAAGAGGGCCTGCGAGTCGGCATCGAGCGGGACCCCGGATGCGGGGACGGGGCTGACGCCCACGACCGCCGTGATCCGCTCCGGGGCTCGGCAGAGGGCGCGCAACCCCATGGCCCCGCCCATCGAGTGCCCGACCAGGGCGAACCGCTGCCAGCCGAGCTCGTCGGCCAGCGCGAACACGTCGTCGGCGACCTCGTCCAGGGTGAAGTCGCTCGAGACGTCCGCGCGCGAGCCGTACCCACGCAGGTCGAAGAAGGCGAACGTGCAGGCCTCGGTGTCGACGAGATCGGGGAGCAGCCCCCAGCCGTCCGCACCCCCGAACCATCCGTGCACGGTGATGACCTTGGTCGGGCCGGTGCCCACCAGCGTGTGGTTGATCGTCATTGATCGTCGCCTTTCATCCGTCGGGCAGTGCCCGCGTGTCGAGGAGTCGGAGTCTACGCAGTCGCAGTCTCGGGGTGCCGTCGCCGGCACCCGGTGCCCGAGGCACCGACGGTCGTGCCCGAACCTGCCGCGGACACCCCTCCCGCACCCTGCGTACCGGTCCACCCGGCGCGCCCCCGGGGCGCCCGCGTGCGCGACTGAGACGATGGGCGCGTGGATGACCCCTACCCGCCCTCCTCGAGGAGGGCGCGACACCTCGGCACGTGGATTGCTGTCGTCGTCGTCCTCGTCGCCATGGTCCTGGCCGCGATCGTCTACGCGATGGTCCGTCCCGAAGCCGACGTGCAGTCCCCGAGCGCAGACTCCTCGCCGGAGAGGGTGGTGGCCACCTATCTGCAGGCCATGCAGGTCCGCGACCGGGGCACGATGCGTGACATCGTCCTCGACGACGAGCTGGTTCCCACGTGGCGTGACGTCCTGACCGACAGCGATCCCGGGGTCACCGACGTCACCCTGGGGGAGCTCCGGCAGGTGGCGAGTCCGACGGAGTCGGCGGGTGCGCAGTGGCAGCAGGCCGTCACGGTCCCGGCGCAGTTCCGCGTCACCCGGTCCGGCGGTGGTCTCGTCGAGGGCGAGGAGTCATCGCAGGAGTACCTCCTCGTGCGTGACGGCGACGACGAGCCGTGGCAGATCGCCGAGGTCGGGCAGAGTTCGGGCTGAGCCGGGCCACGGCGAAGGGGGTGGGCGCCGGCGCGCCTGCTGGGGCGCCTGCCGCGGCCGGAGGCGCGGCTCAGTCCCCGCCGGACACACCGCGCATGCGGGAGACCACCCGCAGCAGCGAGTCGATGTCCGACAGGTCCGGAGCCGCCACCGGTGCAGCCTCCTGGGTCGGGGAGTCTTGGCCGCCGAGGGAGTCCAGGGCCAGCGAGGCGCTGTAGTAGAGCCCGTCACCCATCAGCAGGATCGCCAGCGCGAGGTCGCGGTCGCCGACCTCCTCCGTGATCAGCTCCAGCCAGCGCACGCGGATTCCCTGGATCGCATCCGTCACCCGGGACTCGGACCCGGGGGCCAGGCGGAAGGCGGCGAGCAGGGTCTGGTCGAAGGCGGAGCCCACCTGCGCGGAGGTGCGCACGTAGTAGGCGGCCGGGCCGTCCGGCGAATCCCGCATCGCCGCGGCGTCCTGCTCGGCGCGGTCCTGCATGCGCGCGACGAGCCCGTCGATGAGCGCAGCCTTCGACGCGAAGTGGTAGAGCAAGCCGCCCTTGGACACGCGCGCGCGGGTGGCCACCGCGTCCAGGGTCGCGGCGCGCTCGCCCTCCTCGATGAGCAGCTCCTCGAGGGCATCGAGCAGTCCTTCGCGTGCAGTCGGCATGAGCGTGACCCTATCGGCCGGACGAGCGCGGGCGACCGGGATCGGGTCGCCACTGTACCGGCTGGACGGTAAGGTGGATGGTGACTCACCACCCGCCTGTCCACACCCACCTCGGAGCACGATGCCCGCCCCCGCCCTGACGACGACCCGCCACGAACCCCTGCTCGGCGTGCGCCGACGCTGGGCGGCACTGGGCGTCCTGATGCTGCCGGTGCTCCTCATCGCCGTGGACAACACCGTGCTGGCGTTCGCACTGCCGGGGATCTCGACCGCACTGTCTCCTTCCGGGACGCAGCTGCTGTGGATCGTCGACGCCTATCCGCTGGTGCTCGCCGGTCTGCTGGTCCCGATGGGGAGTCTGGGCGATGCGATCGGTCGGCGTCGGCTCCTGATGATCGGCGGCCTCGGTTTCGCCGCCGTCTCCGCGTTCGCCGCGTTCGCGCCGACGGCGGAGGTGCTCATCGCCTCTCGCGCGGCGCTGGGATTATTCGGGGCGATGCTCATGCCCGCGACCCTGTCGATCATCCGCAACGTCTTCACCGACCCCACGGAGCGGCGCACCGCCATCGCGGTCTGGGCGGCCGGCTTCGCCGGGGGCGCGGCACTGGGCCCCATCGTGGGTGGCTTCCTGCTCGAGCACTTCTGGTGGGGGTCGGTGCTGTTGCTCGCGGTGCCGGTGCTGGTGCCGCTCCTGGTCCTCGGGCCCTGGCTCGTCCCCGAGTCCAGGGACCCCGACCCAAGCCCGGTCGACCCCGCGAGCATCGTGCTGGTGATGGCGACGATGACCCCGATCGTGTGGGCCGTCAAGGAGGTCTCCCACTCCGGTCCGACCGGGGCCCCGGCGGTGGCGGGACTCGTGGGAGTGATGAGCGGGGCCCTCTTCGTCCACCGGCAGCTGCAACGCCCGCGGCCCATGCTCGACGTGCGCCTGTTCTCCGTCCCGGCCTTCAGCGGGGCGCTGGCGGCGAATCTGCTCAGCGTGTTCTCACTGGTCGGGTTCCTGTTCTTCATCTCCCAGCACCTGCAGCTGGTCAGCGGACGCGGCCCCCTCGAGTCGGGACTCTTCCTGCTGCCGGGTCTCGTGGTCACGATCATCGCGGGTCTGGCCGCCGTGTGGCTGGTCCGGCTCCTCACGCCGGCGACCGTCGTCGCCGGTGGTCTGCTGCTGAACGCGATCGGGTACGGCGTGGTCCTCGTGAGCGGTTGGGCGGGCTCCGACCTGGGGCTCCTGATCGCCTTTGCGATCCTCGGTGCGGGCGTCGGCATGGCCGAGACGATCTCGAACGACGTGATCCTGTCCGCGGTGCCGGCGCACAAGGCGGGGGCGGCCTCCGCCGTCTCGGAGACCGCGTACGAAGGCGGTGCGGTGCTGGGCACCGCCGTGCTCGGCAGTGTGCTCACCGCGGCCTACCGGTCCCGGGTGGACGTCCCCGCAGAGGTGCCGCCGGCGGCCGCGGCTGCCGCGCGCGAGACGCTCGGTGGTGCGGTCGAGGTGGCCGGCGGGCTGCCCTCGCCCCTGGCGGCGCAGCTGCTCGAGTCCGCCCGCAGCGCCTTCGACTCCGGTGTCGTCGTGACCTCGTCGATCGCCGCGATCCTCATGCTCACGGCAGCGGTGATCGCGGGGCTGACACTGCGTCAACAGCCCGATGTGCAGTCCGTCGCGCAGGCGCACCGGTGAGGTGACCCCCGGGTCCGGCATCCAACGCGGAGCGTTGTCGGTGGTCGCTGCCAGGCTTTCCCCATGACGGCGACGGTGACGTTCGGCAGCGAGTTGGGAGTTCTCTCCCACCTCCGTGATGCCGCGCGGTCACTGGTCGGCGCAGGTGATGCGGCCGGTTCGATCTGGCAGCTCGGGGAGGCGGAGGTCGCCGATGGGCTGGCCACGGTCGGCGCGTTGCGGCAGCTGCTTGACGTCGCCGAGGTCGCCCTGGTCCGCGAGGGCCTGGAGCGCGGGTTGCCAGCGCAGGAGTCGTGGTCGGCTCAGGACTGGGTCTGCCGTGCCGAGGCGCAGCGGGCGCCGACGCCGGAGGGCCGGCACGTCGCGCAGGTGCTGCGGGTGGCGAAGGGGGAGTCCCGGGTCGCCCAGGTGACGCAGGCTTTCGCCGTGGGTGACCTTCCCTTGGGCAAGGCGGACCAGCTGGTCCGCTTCGAGGATCA
Source organism: Janibacter sp. A1S7 (assembly GCF_037198315.1). NCBI lineage: Bacteria > Bacillati > Actinomycetota > Actinomycetes > Micrococcales > Intrasporangiaceae > Janibacter > Janibacter alittae. The sequence goes on from NZ_CP144913.1 coordinate 1,295,192, forward strand.
CGTCTCCCGGGTCGCCGACCCGGACGAGGTGGCTGAGGCGGTCGCGGTGGTGCTGGAGGGGACCCGCGACACGGTCGTCCCGACCGGGCCCGACGGTCGTGGTCCGCACCAGCGGGTCCGGGGTCTGACCGAGAGGGAGGTGTCGACCGCGCTGACTCGCACGGGGCGGCTGCTCCGACCGGATACGGACCTGGAGCGGGAGGACACGAAGGCGAAGGCGGGTCGGGCGCTGTGGCGCCAGGAGGGGCCGGCCGGGCTGACGACCTACCGGGTCGTCCTGGATGCCGAGGGAGCAGCGGTGGTCGACGGTGCACTGGCTGCGCTGTCCGAGCCGGTGACCGGCCCGGAGGGTGAGCGCGACGACCGGCCACCGGCTCGACGTCGGGCGGATGCCCTGCTCGAGGTGGTCCGGCGCGGAGTGTCCGCTCCGGGCGACGTACCCAGGAGCGACAAGGCGCAGGTGCACGTGACGATCCCGCTCGGTGACCTGCTGGGGCAGGGCGCGCACGGTGCGGGCGTGACCATGACCGGTCAGGTCCTGGCACCATCCGTGGTCCGACGGATGGCCTGCGATGCGGGCATCATCCCGGTTGTCCTGGGTGGCGACGGCGAGATCCTGGACATGGGGCGCTCGGTGCGGCTCTTCACCCCCGGGCAGAGACGCGCGGTGTGGCTGCGCGACGGAGGCTGTACCTACCCGGGGTGCACGATGCCTCCGCAGTGGTGCGACGCCCACCACGTGGACTGGTGGTCCCGCGGGGGAGATACGGACATGGACAACGCAGCCCTGCTGTGCCAACGGCACCACACGAAGGTCCACACCCGAGACCTGGTGGCCACCGTCACGGCCACCGGGGTGACCTGGCACCTGTAGCGACCACGCCCCGCAGCCCTTCCCCGGGGAAGGGCCCCGAGGCATGCCTCGAGCACCCAGGATGTGGGCACGGATTACGGGGCACATGAGGGCACGTGGGGGCCATGGGCAGGTGAGTGCGGGCACGTGGGCGCGGGGAGGTGCGTGCGGGCAGGTGAGTGCGGGCACGTGGGCGCGGGGAGGTGCGTGCGGGCTGGTGAGTGCGGGCACGTGGGCACCGGCAGGCGCGGCCGCGTGCTCGCATGCGGCGGCAGCCGCTGAGGCCCTCAGCTCGTGCCGGCCCTCCCGGCCAGGTGGGTGGCGAGCCAGTCGGTCGTGACCGGCCATGCGCGCGCCGAGGCCTGCGCGTGGTGGAAGGCCGGGGACGGGTTGTCGAAGGCGTGCCCGGCGCCGTCGTAGCGGCAGAACGTGGCGTTCCGACCGGCCGTGACTGCTTCCTCGACGGCGTCGACGCCCTCGGGCGGGATGAACTGATCCGCATTGCCCCAGTGGTGCAGCTGGGGCGAGCGGATCCGGCCGGCCAGATCCAGCAGGGTCGGGATCTGCGATCCGTAGTAGGCGACCAACGCGGCAGGCGCCTCGCCCTCATCGGCCAGGTGCGCGGCCGTCGCCCACGCGAGGCCACCCCCGAAGCAGAAGCCCACCAGCCCGGTGGGTCCGGACACCTCCGGGCGTCGTCCCAGGTACCGGGTCGCCGCCACGGCGTCGGCGACGGTCCGGTCCCAGTCGAGCCGGCCGGAGGTGGCCATGGCCTCCTCGAGACCGTCCATCCCCTCGCTGATCACCGGGCTGCCCAGGCGCCAGTAGGACTCCGGGACGAGGACGACATAGCCCAGGTCCGCGAGGTCGCGGGCCCGTGAGCGGATGTATCCGGTGACGCCGAAGATCTCTTGGAAGAGCACGACCCCCGGGCCGCCCTCGGCAGCAGGAAGGAAGACCTGGACGGGTAGGTCGCCACCCTCGACCGGGACGGTGGACTGCGTGTCGGGAGTGGTCGTGGTCATGGACGTCACCCTCGCACGACCTCTCCGCTCCGTCGAGGAGGTCGCCGTCGGACGCTGGTCAGAGCAGGTGCTCGAGCTCCTGCTCGACGGCACGTCGGGTGCACTGCGCCGTCTGGCCCCACGACGCGTCCTCGCCGAAGCGCGCGCTGAGGTCGACGGTCGTCACCCGAGCGGGCAGATCGGGTACGTCCTCCCGGATGGTGCCGGCGAGGACGAGCACCGGGAGGTCGTGGTGCAGCGCGGCCTCGACGACGCCGCCGACGACCTTGCCGTTGAAGGACTCTGCGTCCAGGGCGCCCTCGCCGGTGACGACCACGTCGACGTCCTCGAGCGCCTCGTCCAGGCCGACCTGCTCGGCCACGAGTCGCAGCCCCGGGACGAGCTCGCCGCCGAGCACGAGCAGACCGCCGCCCAACCCGCCCGCGGCGCCGCCCCCCGGCGCAGTGGCGAGATCGACGCCGTGGTCGGTCAGCCAGGCACCGTACCGGTCGTCGTAATGGCTCCGGACCCGGCGCAACCGGTCGGTCAGCTCGACGACCTGGTCGGGATCGGCGCCCTTCTGCGGTCCGAAGACCGCGGCCGCGTCGGTGAAGACCGTCGCGACGTCGCAGGCGACGAGCAGCTCGACCCCGCGGTCGATCGGCCGCTGCCCGGCCAGACGATCGACGACCGCCTCGACCGCAGCCATGCCGCCATCGGTCATGGCCGAGCCGCCCAGGCCGACGATGACGCGCTGCGCCCCGTCCAGGACGGCATCGGCGATGAGCTCACCGGTCCCGCGACTGGTGGCCGCCATCGGGTCGTTGACCGAGCCGCCACCGGCCAGGTCCAGCCCCGAGGCGCGCGCGCTCTCGATGACGGCGACACCGTCCGCGTGGCGCCACTGTGCCTCCACCGGTCGACCGTGCGGCCCGGTGACGGTGCTCGTGCGGTTGGGCCCGCCGAAGGCGTCGAGCATGCCCTCGCCGCCATCGGCCAGGGGGCGCGCCACGACGTCCCACCCCAGTGGCCCGGCGGCCGCGGTGACAGCAGCCACCACCTCGGGCGCGGTGAGCGACCCCCGGAACTTGTCCGGGGCGGCGAGCAGCGTGCGCCGCCGGGAGCGGCCCCCTTCGTCCGTGGCGGCCATCAGTCCTCCCGGTCACCCGTGGCGACCGGGACCACGTCGACCCCGGCCTCGCGGAAGGGCTCCAGACGGGACCGGATCGACTCATCCGTGACGAGGGTCCATCCCGGGGGCAGGGGGGCCCAGGCCGGCACCGACCCGGGGGTCAGCTTGGCGGCGTGGGCGAGGACCACCGTGCGGCGGGCGTTGCGCGCCGCCACCTCCTTTGTCGCGGCCTCCTCGATCGTCGGCTCGCCGACCCCCCGGTCGGGGTGGACGGCGTCGCAGCCGAGGAAGGCGATGTCCACCGCGAACCGCTCGAGGACCAGCTGGGTGACCGAGCCCGTCAGCCCGTGGCTCGACGGCGAGACCGCCCCGCCGACGACGATCACCTCGATCCGGCTGTCCGCGAGGGTCAGGGCGATCTCGATCCCACGGGTGAGGACGGTCAGGCCCTCCCGGCCGCGCAGGTTCTCGACGAGGTGCGAGGTCGTGGACCCGGCGTCGACGAAGATGGTCGCCCCGTCCTCGACGAGCTCGGCAGCGGCTGCCCCGATGCGTGCCTTGGCCGCCACCTCCAGGGACATCCGCTCCTGCAGCAGCGTCTCGCGGAAGGGAGCGAAGGGCTGGGCCCCGCCGTAGGTCCGGGCGATCGCGCCCTCGGCCTCCAGGGAGGCGAGGTCGCGGCGCACCGTCGACTCGGAGACCTCCACCGCCACCGCGAGGTCCTCCACGCGGGTGATCCCGGAGTGCAGCAGCCGGATGATCTCGCTCAACCGCTGGCCACGCCCCCGGTGCATCCCGACCCGGTGCTCGTTCATCTGGCTGCCTGACTGTCGTGGGTGGCCGGTCACCTCGGCAGGTACTCCTCCCGGATGCCATCGACGAAGGGAGCGTAGTCGACCGCGGCGAGGTAGGCCGAGCGCATGGTGCCGTGGTCGGCCCTGCCGCTGCCGGCGATGTCGAAGGCGGTGCCGTGGTCGACGGAGGTGCGCAGGATGGGCAGTCCCACGGTCACCGAGATCGTGCCGTCGAAGTCGTAGGTCTTCGCCGCGATGTGACCCTGGTCGTGATACTGCGAGAGCACCCCGTCGTAGCGCCCGATGAGGCCGTGGTGGAAGACCGAGTCCGCCGGGATCGGACCGGCGATGTCCAGACCCCTCTCGTTGACGGCGGCGACCGCGGGACGCAGGATCTCGATCTCCTCGTCACCGAAGGCGCCGTTCTCCCCGCCGTGCGGGTTGATCGCGGCGGTGGCCAGGCGCGGGGTGTCCACGCCGTAGATCTGCAGCGCCCGGTGCGCGCGCTCGATCGAGTCGATCTGGGTCTCGACGGTGATCGCGTCGAGCGCCTTGCGCAGGGAGGTGTGCCGCGTGGCGAAGAAGATGCGCAGGTGGTGGCCGCCGTGGGCGTCGTTGCGCACGACGAACATCGTGTCCTGCTTGGTCACGCCGGTCAGCTCACCGAGCATCTCGGTGTGGCCCAGGTGCTCACTGCCGGCGGCCCAGATGGCCTCCTTGTTGATCGGGCCGGTGACGGTGCCGGCGACCTGCTGGTCCATCGCGGCCTTGGCAGCCACCTCGATGGCCACGATGGCAGCCCGCCCGGCCGTGCCGTCGACGGTGCCCCACTCGAGCATCGTGTCGCCGAGGACACCGATGTCGAAGACGTCGATGACGCCCTCGCCGGCGGGGGGAGTGTCCCACCCCTCGACCGAGCGGACCTCGACGTCGAGGCCGAGGACCTCGACTGCCTTCTCGAGGGCGATGCGGTCGCCGACGGCGATGCCGTGGTGGCCGGGGTCGCCGGCGAACTCGGCCAGGGTCTGGGCGGTGATCTCGGGGCCGATGCCGACGGGGTCGCCGAGGGTGAGGGCGAGGACGGGCGCGGAAGTCATGCTGGTCTCCTTCACGGCCCGGACGGGCCGTTGTCGTGGATGGGGGGAGTGTGCGACTGGGTGGTCAGGGAGGGTGCGGCGCGGACCGCCCTTCGTCTGGCGTGGACCATCTCGCAGAGGCGGTCCAGACACAGGACCGTGGTCTCGGTGTCGCCGACCAGGCCACCCTTGGTGACCATGGGCAGGCCCGAGTGCGGGCCGGAGACGATCCCGCCCGCCACGGCGAGGGGGACGACCTCGTCCTCGACCTCGAGTCCCTGACCGTCGAGGTGGTGCAGGACCGCCGCGGTGATGTCACCACCGGTGGTGAAGAGGCCGTCCACCGCGGACTGCGCGAGCGTCCGTCGGGTGATCTCGCCGAGGGCCACCGGAAGCTCGTCGCCCTCCTCGGGGGAGAGCCGGCGCAGGTCACTGTTGTCGATGACCGTGGCCACGAGGACGATCTCGCCGGGGCCGGCCTGCTCGAGCGTCCGCACCACGTCGGGGACGGTGGCGTCGACGTCGGGCACGACCGAGTCGGGGAGCGTCGTGGGACGCACGACGTGACAGTCGCGCTCGCTGATCAGGCGTTGCAACTGCGCCCGGGTCAGCTCGGTGGCCGACCCCGAGACGGCCAGGAGAGGGCCTGAGCCGGACTGGTCGGGGAGCCCGAGCGCCGTCGCCATGGCGAGCGCGCCGGGCCCGGGGTCGACGGTCACCCACTGGACGCCTTCGCCCGCGGCGACCGCCGCAGCGGCCACGTGGTCCAGGTGCTCGGTGGTGAGGGCGTCGGCGACGATGACGTCGATGTCCTCGCCCAACAGGGCGCGGATGGTCTCCACGAGTTCCTCGTGCTGGCTGGTGACCGCTCGCAGGCGCAGGTAGCCGACGCGCAGGTCGGTGGAGCGGGTCAGCAGCTCGCCGACGTCCGAGGTGTCGACCGGGGTACGTGGGTCCCGGGCGAGCTCGGTGTGCTCGAGGCGACTGCCGCGCAGGAGCTGGTGGCCGTCGACGGTGACCCGACCGGCGTCGGGGTGGGCAGTCATGCACAGGGCCGTCACCCGACGGTCGGACAGTGCCCGGACGGCGGTGAGCATCGCCTCGGTGGCGACGCCGATGTTGCCCCGCAGCGTCGTGTCGACCCGGGTGCTGAGCAGCTCGACGGGCCAGCCGGCCCGCACGGCATCGTCGATGGGGCCGGACACGTCCTGCACGTCGGCGTGCCGGGAGTCGGTCGTCACGACGATCGTGTCGAACTGCGGGTGGAACCGGGTGATCGCGCTCCACTCGTCGGCCCGGCCCAGGGTCACGGCCCGCATGCCGGCCCTCGCGAAGCCCGCCGCACTGGCGTTGGCGCCGGTGAGGTCGTCGGCGACCACGAGAACTTTGGCCATCTCGTCAGCCCATCACCAGGTTGAGGACGAAGAGCAGTGGGATCGAGCCGGCCCAGACGGCCGTGGTGATGCCCGACCAGCCCTTCAGGGCTGCTGTGCCCTCGAGCCCGGTGAACCGGGTGACCACCCAGAAGTAGGAGTCGTTGAAGTAGCTGAAGACCATCGAGCCCGAGGTGCAGGCCAGGACGGCGACGACCGGGTCGATGCCGAGGTTGGTCACGAGCGGAGCGGTGACCGACGCCGCGGTGATCATGGCGACGGTGCCCGAGCCCTGCGCGATCCGCACGACCGTCGCGATGGCGAAGGGGACGAGGAAGACGGGCAGGGCCGTTGCGGCGATGGCCTCGGCGAGGGCGTCCCCGACACCCGAGTCGCGCAGGACCTGTCCGAAGGCACCACCGGCGCCGGTGATCAGCAGGATCAGTCCGGCCGAGGCTGCGGCGTCGGCGAACCATCCCTGGACCTTGTTGCGCGGGGTCCAGCGGGGCAGCAGGACGTAGACGGCTAGGATGGCGCCGATCACGAGCGCGACGACCGGGTTGCCGAGGAAGGCGAAGGGGACCGTCCAGCTGCTCGGGTCGTAGTCGCCGGACAGTGCGCCCTGCTGGTCACGGTCGATCGCGGCGGTGACGGTGTTGAGCACGATGAGCACGAGCGGGATGGCCAGGGGGAGGGACCCCACGAAGGCGCCGACGTGGCGGTGACTCTGGCCTGCGGGAGGCTCGCCGAGGTAGTCGGACGGGTTGTAGGTGGCGACGTCGCTCATCTCGTCGCCGTCGGTGGATGCCGGGGCATCCGTCGGACCGCCGCCGCCGGAACCGCTACCGCCGCCGGTGGAGCCCACGCCCACCGTCGCGAGCGTGCCGTAGACGGCTTCGCGCACCTCGGGGATGACGCGGTCCTCCAAGGTGGGGCCGACCCAGCGCGCGTAGGCGATGACGACCGGGAGCAGGATGATCGTGAAGACCAGGCCGGTGACGATGACCAGGCCCAGGTCGGCTCCGAGGATGCCGGTGGCGGCGAGCGGACCGGGAGTCGGGGGGACGAGGTGGTGGGTCAGCGTCATGCCGCAGCCGAGCGCGAGCGCGAGCGCGACGTAGCCACCGCGCTTGACTCGGGCGATCGAGCGAGCCAGCGGGTTCATGATCACGTAGCCGGAGTCGCAGAAGACGGGGATCGAGACCAACGAGCCGACGGAGCCCATGGCCCACTCCTCACGGCCCTTGCCGAAGGCCCGCAGGAACGCCCGGGCCAGGGAGTCCGCCGCTCCGGAGACCTCGAGGATCTTGCCGATGGCGACCCCGAGCCCGATGACGATGCCGATGCTTCCGAGGGTGTTGCCGAAGCCGGTCGTGATCGAGTCGACGATGCCGGTCAGCTGCTGGCCGGACACGACACCGGTGACGAGACAGGCGATCAGCAGGGCGACGAAGGCGTCGAGCCGGGTGCGCAGGACCAGCACGATGATGACTGCGATGCCCAGCACCAGGGCCAGCAGCAGTTGGATGTCCACGATGACTCTCCTCAAAGCGGGGGCGGGCGGCACTGCCCGACATGAGCGATTATGGCACGCAGTATTGCGCAAAACAAGCAGTATCTGCATGAATTACGCAATCCAGCACCATGTGTGGCCGGTTCGTGGACGCAGGACGGGCTGCGCGGAGTGGGGGTCCGACAGGAGGACGTACTACAAACTATTGACGGTGACTCATAATCGATGTAGAAGTTTGCGATGGCCAACCCGCTCTTTTCCCAGCCGAGCATCGTCCGTGAGGACCGCCCCGACGGGTCGATCCTCCTGCGGTCGACCGAGCCTCTGTCCGGGTACCCGCCCACGGTCATGCACACCTTCGCGCAGTGGGCGACCACGGACCCCGACCACGTGCTCGTGGCCGAGCGCGACGGCGAGGGGGGCTGGCGGGAGGTCACCTACGGGGAGGCACTCGCCGCGACCCGGTCGATCGGTCAGGCGCTGCTGGATATGGGGCTCGGTCCGCACCGGCCGCTGCTCATGCTGTCCGGCAACGGTGTGGCGCACATGCTCACCGCGATGGGTGCGCTCGGGGTGGGCATTCCGATCGCACCGACGAGCGTCGCCTACTCCCTGCAGTCGCAGGACCACGCCCGGATCAAGCAGATCGCTGAGCTGATCACCCCGGGGGCGGTCTTCGCCGACGACGGCTCCGCCTTCTCGAAGGCGATCGGTGCGCTCGGGGACATGCCGAGGATCGTTGCCGCCGGCGAGGGGGACCGCACCCTCGACGAGCTGCGCGCGATCGAGCCGACCGAGGCGGTGGACGCCGCCTTCGCTGCCCTGACGCACGACTCCCTGGCCAAGATCCAGTTCACCTCCGGATCGACCGGTTCACCGAAGGGCGTCCAGGTCACCCACGGGATGTGGTCGGCGAACCAGCAGATGATGCGCGAGGTGTGGCCCTTCCTGTCGCAGGAGCGGCCGGTCATCGTCGACTGGCTGCCGTGGAGCCACACCTTCGGGGGCAACCACAACGTCGGGATGGTGCTGGTCAACGGGGGCACGTTGTACATCGACGGGGGCCGCCCGGCGCCCGGCCTCTTCGACACGACCCTGCGCAACGTCGCCGAGCACCCGCCGACCATCTACTTCAACGTCCCGGCCGGATTCGCCCAGCTCATCCCCACGCTGGAGAACGACGCCGAGTTCGCGGCGACCTTCTTCTCCCGACTCCGCCTGGTCTTCAACGCGGCTGCCGCGCTCCCGCCCGCTCTGCGTCAGCGGATGCGTGCGGTGGCGGAGACGACGACCGGCCATCCGGTCGCCATCACCGGGTCATGGGGTCTGACCGAGACGGCGCCCGCCGTGACCAACGCCCACTACGACTTCGACGAGTCGGGCAACATCGGCGTCCCGATCCCCGGCGCCGAGGTCAAGCTCGCCCCGGCCGGGGACGCCTACGAGATCCGCGCCCGCGGCCCGATGGTCACTCCCGGCTACTTCGCACGACCGGACCTGACGAAGGAGGCCTTCGACGAGGAGGGGTACTACAAGACCGGCGATGCCGTGGTCCCGGCCGATCCGGACGACCCGAACCGAGGTCTGCTGTTCCGCGGCCGCCTGGCCGAGGACTTCAAGCTCGACACCGGCACCTTCGTGCGGGTCGGGGCCGTGCGCACCGCCTTGTTGTCGTCGTGCCCCCTGCTGGCGGACGCCGTCATCACGGGCGAGAGCGCCTCCGAGGTGTGTGCGCTGGCCTGGACCAACGCCGCCGAGATCAGTGGGCTCCTGGGCCGCGAGGCCACGGTCGAGGACGAGGTCGTCGTCGACCCCGACCTGAGCGGGCACATCGCCAAGGCGCTGGCAGACCACAACGGTCGCGCCGGTACCGCGGGGCAGATCCGGCGACTCCTGCTGATGGCACGGCCGGCGGATCTCGACTCGGGGGAGATCACCGACAAGGGATACGTCAACCAACGCAAGGTCCGCGAGGTACGTGCCCACCTCGTCGACCGCCTCTACGCCCCCACCGACGGCGACGCCGCCGTCATCACGTCAGGAGACCGCCCATGAAGCTCACCGATGTCGCCATCCCCGCCGGGATGGTGTGGAGTTCCCCCTTCGCCAAGTGGCAGGGAAGCCTGTCCGGGCTCTCGAGCCTCGACGTGGCCGCGGCCGTCACGACCCGCGCCCTAAGGGAGCGCAGCGTCGAGGTCGACCGCCTGACGGCACTGACCCTCGGCTGGTCGGTGCCGCAGCCGGACATCTTCTACGGCGGGCCGCTCCTGGCCGCCCGGATCGGTGCCGAGGGCCTGACCGGCCCGATGGTCAGCCAGGCGTGCGCGACGTCCGTCGCCGCGCTGCAGGCCGCGGCCACCACCGTCACCGACGGGGACGTGCACCTCGTCGTCGCCACGGACCGCACCAGCAACGGCCCGATACTGGTCTACCCGAACCCGACCGGTCAGGGTGGGGCGCCGCAGACCACCCACTGGGTGCTGGACAGCTTCGCGCGGGACCCGTGGGCGGGTCGGAGCATGATCGCCGCGGGCGACCGCGTGGGTCGCGACGGGGGCTTCACCCGTGAGCAGGCGGACGAGCTGAAGGCGCTGCGCTACCAGCAGTACGCCTCCTCGCTCGCCGACGACCGCGCCTTCCAGAAGCGGTACATGGTGCCGATCGAGGTCGGCAGCGGCCGGCGCGCAGTCAGCCTGGAGGCGGACGAGGGGATCCGCCCGGCCGATCGCGAGGCGATGGCCGGCCTGAAGACCGTCGATCCCGAGGGGATCCACACCTTCGCGACCCAGACACACCCGGCCGACGGCTGCGCCGGCGCAGTCGTCACCACTCCCGGGACGGCACGCGAGCTCTCCGGAGGCGAAGGGGTGGTCACCCTCCTGGCCACCGGCACCTCGCGGGTGGGGAAGTCCCAGATGCCCCAGGCGCCCGTTCCCGCTGCCTCGGCCGCACTCGCGGACGCAGGTCTGGGGATCGACGACGTGGACCTCGTGACGACGCACAACCCGTTCGCGGTCAACGACCTCTACTTCGCCCGCGAGACCGGGTTCCCGCTGGAGCGGATGAACGTCCGTGGGTCCAGCCTCGTCTTCGGCCACCCGCAGGGGCCGACCGGGCTGCGCTCCATCGCCGAGCTCGTCGAGGAGCTGCGTGCCCGCGGCGGCGGCGTGGGGCTCTTCACCGGGTGTGCGGCCGGGGACACCGGGATGGCACTGGTGGTGCGGGTGGAGGACTGACGAGCCCGAGTCGCCGCCGTTCGTGGTGTCCCGTCAGTGCGCCGGTGCGCCGAGCACGTCGGCGAAGCGCGCCACAGCCTCCGCACCGACGATGTCGGCGTCCAGCAGGGGCAGCTGAACCACCGGCACGTCGGGAAGCCCCTCGCGCAGCGCCGTCAGGTGCGCCTCCTCCTGGGCACGTCGGGCACCGAGGAAGTCCCCGCGGTCTCCGGGGGAGCGCTTGTTGACCACGAGCCCGGCGACGTCGACGCCGGTGCGTTCCAGCTGCGCGTGCAACTCGATGGTTTCCAGCACGGGCAACCGCTCGGCGGTGAGCACGATGAGGAAGGCGGTGCGCTGAGCGTCCTGCAGAACCTCACGCAGCCGGGCGAAGCGCGTCTGCCGGCGCACGAGGATGCGGCGGATCTCCTGGTCACGTCGTCCGCGACGGTCCCGCGTCGCGGTGCGTCCTTCCCGATCGCCCAGCAGGGTGACGCCCGGGTCGTCGGGGTCGTCACCGCCGAGGCCACGCAGTGCCGCCCCGAACTTCTCCGAGCGGTCCTGCCGCCGCAGCAGCCCCTCGGTCCAAGCGGACATCGTCTCCGGGAGGGACATCAGGCGGCTCGTGTGCCCGGAGGGCGCGGTGTCGAAGACGACGAGGTCGTACCTTCCTTCGGCCTCTTCGACGGTCTCGGCGACGCGCTCGAGGACGGCTGCCTCGTGGGTGCCCGGGGCGTCGCGCGCCAGGGCGAGGTGCTTGGTGACCTCGCCGTGCAGGTGCTCGGGCATCAATCGGCGCATCGTCGCCCCGACGGCCGCGAGGTGCTCGTCCGTGGTGCGGGCCGGGTCGATCTCGACCCCGTCCAGATCCTCGGTGAGGCTGACGATCTCGTCCCCGACCGCTCGGTCCCACAGGTGCCCGAGGTTGTGCGCCGGGTCGGTGGAGACGACGAGGGTGCGTCGCCCCCTTCGCGCTGCCGCCAGGGCCAGGGCCGAGGCCACGCTCGTCTTGCCGACCCCGCCCTTGCCCCCGACGAAGAGGACCTGTCGCTGCGCGACGAGGTCTAGCAGCAGCACGAGAACTGGTCCAGCGGCGAGCGGTCCAGACCCATGCGGGTGTGCCACTCGTGCACCCGGTCGTACATCACCGGCAGCAGCTCCGCGGTGTAGTAGCTCGCCGGGTTGGGCACCCCGAGGGCCTCGGACAGCACGAGCATCATGAACAGGTCGTCCTCCTCCTGCTTCGCTCGGGCGAAGGCCTGCCGGTAGGGCCCGTAGTAGAACTCCTTCAGCCCCGCGGAGAAGCGCGCGAACCAGGTCATGACGACCCGTCCCGCGAGATGGAGGCCCGCTCGACCTCCTCGTCGTCGGCGCCCTCACCCTGACGAGCCCGGTTCATCGCACCGACCGACTCGACGATCACCCACACGGCGGCGACGAGGATGATCAGGTCGAGGACCAGCAGCAGCCAGTTGCTGTCGCGGTAGAAGGTGCCCAGCTGGACGAAGAGCGCGTAGACCGTCATGGCCAGCAGGAAGACCATCGGCAGCACGACGGGCACGATCGTCCGCTTCCGGCGCAGCAGCATCACGGCGATGATGCCCAGCGTCAGGCCGGCCATCAACTGGTTGGTCGTGCCGAAGAGCGGCCAGATGAGCAGACCACCCGAGCCGTCCAGTCCGGCGCCGAAGGTCAGGCCCAGCGCGACCGCGACGGCGATGATCGTCGCAGTGCCCTTGCCGACCGTCATACGCATCGCGTCCCCGGCCTCCTGGACGACGAAGCGCTGCAGCCGCACCCCCGTGTCCATGGTGGTCGCGGCGAAGAGCACCGCCATCGTGGCCAGCACGGTCGCGCTCAGGGAGGTCGGCAGGCCGAGGCCGGCGTTCATGATCGAGCCGCCACCGTCGACGAAGGCGGTCACGCCGCCCTCGTTGAAGGCCGAGTAGACGGACTCCCAGTCGGCCAGGGTGCGGAAGCCGGCCGTGGTGGCGATGATCGCACCGAGCGCCAGCAGCCCCTCGCCGACGGCCCCGAAGTAGCCGACGAAGCGGGCGTCGGTCTCCTTGTCCAGCTGCTTGGAGCTGGTGCCGGAGGCGACCATGCCGTGGAAGCCGGAGATGGCGCCGCAGGCGATCGTCACGAAGAGCAGGGGGATCAGGCTCGGCGTGCCCTCCGGGACGTTGCTGTTGAAGGCCGGGGCGACCATGTCGCGGCCCGCCAGGAGCACCGAGCCGTAGAGCAGGCCGAGTCCGATGAAGAGCTGCAGCCCGTTGATGTAGTCACGAGGCTGGAGCAGCAGCCACACCGGCAGGATCGAGGCGATGCCCGCGTAGACGAATAGGATGATGATCCACACCGCGTTGTCGGGCATGCCCATGACCGTCTCGGGCAAGGAGATGGGGAACTGGTTGCCGATGAGGATCAGCGTGTAGAGGGCGACGACACCGATGACGGACACGGCCGCGAGGTTCCACGTGAAGCGGTAAATGGCCTGGCCGATGAGCAGCGCGACGACGATCGCCCCCCAGGTGGGGATGACGGCGGTCGGGGTGCTGATCAGCAGGTTGGCGATGACCACCGCGAAGGCGGCGTTGACCATCAGCAGCAGCAGGAAGATGACCACGAGGAAGAGGTTGGCCCCGCGCGCGCCGATGTAGCGCTCGGACAGTGCGCCGATCGACTTGCCCTTGTTGCGCACGGAGGCCCACAGCGCACCCATGTCGTGCATGCCGGCCATGAAGATCGTGCCGAGCGTGACCCAGAGGAAGGCCGGCAGCCAGCCCCAGATCACGGCGACCGCGGGACCGACGATCGGTGCGGCACCGGCGACGGAGGTGAAGTGGTGGCCCCACAACACGTACTTGTTCGTCGGGACGTAGTCGACACCGTCGGTCAGCTCGTGCGAGGGAGTCGTGAAGTTCGGCTCCAACCGGTAGATGCGGTTGGCCAGGTACTTCGAGTAGAGGACGTAGCCGGCGAGGATCATCGCCACGCCGATGACTGCGAGCAGGACCGAATTCATCGTTGACTCCATTCCAGCGTGTGATGACGATCACTCAAAGGTAGTACCCACGGGGGTGGTCGTGGCGAGGGGGGTCATCGGCCGTCAGCACCCTCGACCGGTGGATACCCTACGGGTGCTCCTCGGTGGTCGGGCGAGTGCTGGTGCCGAGTCCTTCCAGGGTGTCGACGGGCGCCGTCCGCTCGCCGATTCGACCATGGTCATGCACCCGGCCGTGGGTGGAGGATGTGAGCCACAGTCGGGTGGTGCACAGCCGTATCGAGGTGACGGTGGCATGGCGAAGATCAGGTGCGATGGGGTGGGGGAGTTCACGACCTTCCCCGAGGCCGAGTTCCGAGTGTTCGGTGGTGTTCTCGTGCACGCTGTCGGGGCGTGGCACCTCACCAGTGGGGACGTGATCGAGATGGTCGGTCATGGCAAGCCCCTGCTGCACGACGGGCGCCCCGTGGTCCAGCTCGGCGGATGGGCGCCCCCGCCGAGCGATCCGCACGTCATCGGGGAGTTCGACACCGCGTACCGACGCGGGGTTGACGATGTGTAGGGCCAAGCGGTCGGACGCGAGTGCTGACGATGCGGATCTCGACCTGCGCAAGATCGATCGCGAGTACGAGCGCAAGGCCGAGGCTGCGGCGGATGCTGCCGAGGCCGAGCTGAACAAGCTCTTCCACGAGAAGGTCGCCGAAGTGGCCGTGGGGTCGGTGGAGAGGGCCCGCGACAACGCGAAGTTCCTCCAGATCGCGGCCAGTGCGATCTTCGCCGTCTACACGGGCCTGCTGGCTCTCGTGTACTCGGTGACGGACAACCCGCTCCCGCTGCGGGGAGCGTGGGCGGGCGTCTTCATCGGGCTCTCGATCGCCTTTGCGACGGCGTACCTGACCTTCCTGACGAACGGCCCACGGATGCAGATGACTCTGGACCCGCGCGGCGGAGTCCATCGTCAGTATTCGAGAACGGCCGGCCTCATCGCGTGGATCTCCGCGAGCGTGAACCGACGGACGTATGCCATCCGTGCCGCGGTGATCAGCCTGCTCTTCGGGGTGCTCTTCATGACGGCCCCGTTCGTCTCCAGCGCAGTGCCGGTACCGGAGGTACCGAGGCCGACGCCTCCCTCCGTCCCCGAAGAGGTCGATGACGCCTTCACCGGCCCGGCGTTCGAGCTCTTCGAGTCCCAGATCGAGGACTACCGCAACGCCGTCGCTGCCCGCTCGAGTGCGCTGGATGCCGCTGAGGAGGCGGCACGCGAGCGAGCAGATCAAGAGTCGACGCTCAACGAATGGGCGACCTGGTTGGCCGTCCTGGCCCTTGTCGTCGTGCTCCTCGGTCCCGATGCGTACGCGCGGATCGAATCGCGGCGAAACGCTGATGATCCGCAGGTGTCGTCGCGTCGGGTCGAAGGGGGAGGGTAGATGCCCTCTCCTGCGCATCTGCGTGGAGCGGTCCGTTGCTTCGGTGATGGCGCCCGTGATGTCGGTGTTGCCGCGGGTGTGCCACGTTGGTGCCATGGACGTCCTGCCGATGTTTCCCCTCGGGTCGCCGCTGCTGCCGGGCCAGCCCTTGCCGCTGCAGGTCTTCGAGCCTCGTTACCTCGCCATGCTGCGCGACGTCGCGAGCGGTGACGGACGGTTCGGCGTGGTGCTCATCGAGCGGGGGTTCGAGGTCGGTGGAGGGGACGCGCGCTTCTCCGTCGGCTGTGCCGCGCGCATCGAGCAGGCACGGGCCATGCCGGATGGTCGCGTCCGCCTGCTCGCGCGCGGCCGGGAGCGTGTCGAGGTCGTCCGCTGGCTGCCCGATGACCCCTATCCGCGCGCCGAGGTGCGTCGGCTGCCCGACCTCGCGTGGAGCGAGGAGCACACGGCGCTCCTGGCCGGAAGCGAACGCACCGTCCGCCGTGCCCTGACCGTGATGAGTGAGTACCGCTCGCAGGTCTGGTCCGCGGACATCGCGCTCTCCGACGACCCGATCACCCGCGCCTGGCAGCTGGCGTGCATCGCCCCGCTGGGGGCGCTCGACCAACTCGAGCTGCTGCGGTCGTCATCGATCGACGAGCTGCTGGAGACGACAGCACGGCTGACCGCCGAGGCACTGGAACTGCTGCCGCTGCAGCGACCCGATGGGAGTGGGTGAGCTCACCCGCCGAAGCGAAGGGAGCCGCGACGGACCGACCGTCGTGGCCCCCTTCGCCCGTGGTCGGGCTACTCCTGCGTCCGCGCCCGGAACGCCTGTGCGGCGACGTCGGCGGCCGCCTGACCGGTTGCCTGCTCCGGCGCAGCGGACTGCGGATCGCTCGAGGAGGACGGGCCGACCGGACGTCGCCGGGCGCTCTCGCCGGACACCTGCGGCAGCAGCTGCGCCATCAGCAGCGTCGACAGGGCCGAGGTGTCACCGCTGCCGCTGTCGGTGTGCACGATGACCGGACGGGGGGCGTGCTCGGCCAGCGAGGCGCCGACGTCGAGGCGACGCTGGGCCAGCTCGTACTCCAGGACCGCGCGGTTGTCGCGGTAGGCCGTGGCCAGCTGCTCCTGGGCCTTGGCCTCACCCTGGGCGGCGACGAGGTTGGTGCGGGCCCGGGTCTCGATCTCGTAGCGGACCTTCTGCGCCTCGGTCTCGCGCTCCTCGAGCATCTGGGCGACGTCCTTGCGCGCCTTGTTCAGCGAGGCCTGCACCTCGACGACCTTGGCGTCCCGGACCTTCTTCGAGCGCTCCATCTCCATCAGGAGGGTGTCGATCCGGCGCTTGCGCGTCAGGTCCCACTCCTTCTCGTAGGCGACGAGCTCCTTGGCGACCCGCTCGCGCGTGGCCAGGTGCTCCCGGTAGGTGTCGGGCAGCTGCACGTCGGGGATGTTGCAGCCCATGATCTGCACGCCGTAGCGGGTCAGCTGGCGGTTGAGGATGTCCTGCATGTCCTTCACGTCGCTGCCGCGCAGGTCGTAGGCCTGCTCGGTGTGCACCTGGCGGCTGCGCTGTCGGATGGCGTCCTGCACCGAGTTGGCGAGCACGAGGTCGAAGTTGCCGGCGCCGATGGTCTGCACGAAGCGGATCGCGTCGACGATGCGGAAGCGCAGGAAGAACTCGATCGACTTCAACGGCACGTTCTCGTGGGTCGGCGAGGAGAGTACCGGAGCCGTGTAGGGGATCTCCGTGGTCACGTCGACGACGTAGGCCACGCGCGCCCACGGATGCCACAGGTAGTGGCGACCGGGCGAGAGGCCCGGGCCGGAGATCGCACCGAACTTCGTCAGCACGCCGACCGTGCCCTCCTCGATCTCGACGATCGAGGAGCGCCACCACCACAGGGCGGCAAGGAGGACGGAGACGACAGCGACGATGATCGCCAGTCCGCCCAGGCCGCCGTGGTCCGAGGCCATGAGGGCGATGCCGCTGATCAGCGCCCACAGGGCGAACCAGAGCAGCCCGGTCCAGCGCAGACCACGCTTGTCCTTGGGGATGACGACGGGCACGACCGAGCCCGCGTCGCCGCCGCGCAGGAAACGCGCGACGTCGCTCCACGCGGAGACGACCTCCTTGATCGAGCTCATTCCCTGCCCGCGGGAGGCGCGGACGGCCTGCTCCATCATCTGGTCGCTCATGCCTGCTCACCCTCGTTCGTCACGTCGTCCTGCTGCGGGGCCGGCGGGACGTCGGAGGTGACGTCCTCGAGCCGGGAGGCCACCCCTTCGTCGGTCACCGACTGGCGGATCGCGTCGAGGCGCTCATCGCCCTCGACGTCGTACTCGGACTCCGAGGACGGCAGGATCTCCACGTCCGTCTCCTCGGGGGCCTTCAGCAGCTCCTCGATGTCGGCCTCGCGGGAGGAGACGCGCTGCGAGATGTCGCCCTGCCGCGAGCGGATGGCCTCCATGGCCTCGGTGGAGAAGAGCTGCTGGTCCTGACCACCGACGAGCTGACGAGCGATCTGGAGGTAGTCCACGCTCTCGGACTCCTCGCCGATGCGCACGATCTGCGGAAGGGAGGTGGAGACCGACTTCATCTTCTCCAGCATGTCCTGCTGGTAGCGGTAGTCGAGGATCTCCGGCGCGAGCGCCGCGCTGAGCGCCCGGATGTCCAGGGCCTGCGCCTCGAGCAGCGCCGCGTTGGCGTTGGCCTCGGACTGGGACTCGACGAACCGCTGGCGGGCGACCGCCTCGGCGCGGTTGGTCTCGCGCTCCAGTGCGGTGTCCATCTGCGCCTGGTAGCGGGCGATGTCGGCCTGGATCGCGGAGAGGTTCTCGTTGAGCGAGGCGAGGTCCTTGTTCAGGTCACCCTCGTTCTGCTCCTTCTTCAGGTTCAGCTCGTAGTCGTAGGTGTAGGCCTCCTTGGCCACCCGGATCATCTCCGGGGCGGCGAGGTCCATCCGGTACTCCTGCGCCGACGGCTCGGCATGCGTGATGTTGGCCGTCGTCAGCTCCACCGCGGGGGCGAACTGCGCGTTGAGCTGCTCGAGCAGGCGCGAGGTGCTCTCGCCGACGAGGTCGTAGATGCCCGATGCCTCCTGCTCGTAGATCAGCGAGCGCGTGGTCTCGGAGATCGCGTTGTTCAGCTTGTCCTGGAATCCCTGGACGGCACCGAGGACGAAGACGAACTCGCGGGCGCTGACGATGCGGAACTGGAGGAAGAGGTCCACCGACGCCTGGACGCCGGACTTCGTCGGTGCCGAGCGGATCGGGGCGTTGAAGGGGTACTCGCGCGTGGTGTTGACGATGTAGGAGACCCGCTTCCACGGGTTCCACAACGTCACCCGGCCGGGACCGACCTCCGCCTCGACCTTGCCGAAGCGGCTGATCAGGGCGGTGCAGCCCTCGGGGACCATCACCATCCCGTGGCGCCACCACATGAAGGCCGCCGCGGCCACCACGAGCACCCAGTAGTGGATCCCGAAGACGGCCCGGCTGAGCCCGAAGGGCAGCAGGAAGATCGCTCCGACGACACCGATGAACACCAGCAGCACCGCCGGCAGCATCGCCCTGACGCGGCCGCCCTTGGGCATGACCATCGGGGTGATGACGTGCACCGGGCCGTCGGTGCCCATCTCGTACTCGCTGCGGCTGAGCTGCTCGGCGGCCTCGTCCAGGGCGACGTGCTCGGCGTTGATCCGGGTGCCGGCCGACCCCCCTTCGCCCCGGGCCGCGGGGAAGTCCCGCGCGTTGAGGTCGAATCCGGCGTTCTGTGCGCCCTCGGCCGCCTGATTCACCGCCTCGCCCATGCCGGTCGCGTCGGCGACCTGCCGGGCAGTGTCCATGAACTGTTGGGCTCGGTTGCTCAAGCCTTCATCCCCTGCGCGTTGGTCCGGTTGGTGCCGTTCCGATCCTGTCACACGGGGCTTCACGGCGGCCGCGTCCGGTCACCCCAGACCGAGGTCCTTGATGGCCAGCTGCGCGGCGTGGTGGCCGGCCATGCCGTGCGCTCCGGGCCCCGGGGGCGCGGCGGCAGAGCACAGGTAGACCCCGTGGAGGCCGGTCCCGTAGGGGTTGCGGCCCGGGCGCGGCCCGAAAAGGAGCGCTGTGGGTGACTTGGCGCCGGTGAGGATGTCACCGCCGACGTAGTTGGTGTTGCCTGCGGTGAAGTCGGCGGGGCGTGTCACCCTCAGGTCGCGGATGCGCTCTCGCACCCCGGGTGCGAAGCGCTCGATCTGTGCCGTGATGGCCTCCGTCGCATCACCGGTATACCCCGCCGGGACGTGGGCGTAGGCGTAGAGCGGGTGCACGTCGCCGCGGGAACGCGTCGGGTCGGCGACGTACTGCTGACCCAGCAGCACGAATGGACGCTCGGGCATTCGACCCCGGGCGACCGCGCGCTCGTTGGCCAGGATCTCCGCGGGCCCACCACCGAGGTGGACCGTGCCCGCACGGCCGAGCTCGGCGTCGCGCCACGGCACCCCCTGCTCGATCGTGAAATCCACCTTGTACGCCGCGGGGCCGTAGGCGTAGCGACGGTAGGCGCGCACTGTGGCGTCGGGCAGCCGGCCGGCGCAGAGGTTGACCGCTGCCGTGGGGGACAGGTTGAGCATGATCGCGTCGGCGGGCGGCAGCTGGTCCATCGAGGTGACCCGTACTCCGGTCTCGATGGTGCCGCCGAGGTCGACGAGAGCCCGGGCCAGCGCGCCGGTGACCGCCTGGGAGCCACCCACGGCGACGGGCCATCCGTCGTGGTGCCCGGCCGTGAGGATCCCCATGCCGATGGCAGAGGAGACGACCTCTGTGAGCGGACGCATCGCGTGGGCCGCGGTGCCCAGGAACAGCGCCCGTGCCCGCTCGGTGCGAAAGAGGTGGGCGAGCAGTGCGGCCGGCAAGACCGTCGGTGCACCGAAGCGGCCCAGCAGGAGCGGGTGCTTCGGCACGTGGACGACCGGACCCAGGAGGTCCGCGCGCAGGGCGTCGTAGGAGCTCGAGGGGCCCTCGAAGAGCAACCGCCAGCGGTCGCCGTCCCGGCCCAGACCGTCGGCCGTGCGGTCGACCGATCGGTGGAGCAGTGCGGCAGGCGCGTCGTCGAGCGGATGGCCCGCGTCGATCTCCGGCCAAGCCCACTCCAGACCGTAGCGGTCCAGCTCGGCAAGTGCCGGTGAACTGACCGCCATGGGGTGGAACCCCGAGCAGTGGTCGACGATGATCCCCTCACCGAAGGGCTCGAGGCTGCGGGTGCCACCCCCGATCTCGTTCTCGGCCTCGAGCACGGTCACCTGTGCGCCGACCCGGGCCAAGGTCACGGCCGCAGCCAGACCGTTGGGGCCGCTGCCGATCACGATCACGTCAGCCATGGCTCCATGCTAGGGACCCGGCACACCGCGGGAGATGGTCTGCCTGACCGCAGATGACGTGCGGATTTGGTCGTCATGCACAACACGCCACCCCGGTCGCGGACCTGCGATCAGTCCCCGTTCAGGACCGATGACCCGAGCCAGTGGCAGGCCGTGACCGCCAACTCGATGGACTGGCGGTCGGAGGCGATGGAGCGTCCCAGGACCTTCTCCGCAGCGGCGAGTCGGTACTTCACCGAGTTCTTGTGCATGAGCATCGCGTCGGCAGTGGCCGTGTAGCTGCCGCCGTGCTGGAAGAACTGCTGGAGGGTGTGGCGCAGACGCGCCTGCTGCTCGCCGTCGGCGGCGAGGTCGCCGAGGGTCTCCTGCACCCAGGCGGCCGTCGTCTCCAGGTCCCGCACGAGCAGGGTCGTCACCCGCAGACCGGGTTCGTCGAAGGAGGTGACGAGCTTGAGGTCGTCGTCGTGCACCGTCGCGACCTGCTGGGCGCGGACCGCCTGCAGGTGACTGGTCCGGAATCCGGAGACCCCGCTGTGGATCCGGCCGAGCGCGACCGCCGGCGTCGGCGGCCGGTCGACGTCGACCAGTGCCGCCCGGATCCGGTCGACGTCGACCTGACAGCCCTCGGGCACGGGGAACCACACCCAGGCCGTCACCCGGTCGTGGGTGATGACCAGGGGTGCCCGCTGGCACCCGAGCTCGGCGGCGATCGCACCGGCGGCCCGGGTGAAACGGGAGAGCTGGTCCTGCTGGGCACCCGTCCCGTGGACCCACAGCACGGCCGCCAGGTGTGGGGCGCGCAGTCGATAGCCGATGACCGCCTCGGCTGCGTCGACGTCGACGCTCCGACCGGCGACGAGGTCCTCGACCCGGCCGGACCGGGCGCTGCTCCGCTCCGCGAGCCAGCGTTCGCGCTCGGCCTCGTAGACCGCGTTCACCCCCTGGGAGATCCAGTCGATGTAGTCGAAGGTCTGGTAGACGACCGTGCGGTAGGCGTCGGCTCGCAGCGTCGGGTCCGCCTCGAGCTGCTCGCACGCCTCGAAGACGTACTCGAGCAGGTTCTGCTGCCCGAGGCGGTAGGCACGGACGAGAGCGGAGGCAGGGACACCCCGCTGGGCCAGGCGCCGTGCGTACTCGTAGGCAGCCGACGGGGGCTCGATGTCCTCCAGGCTGATGCCGTGCTGGAGGGAGGAGAGGATGTTCTCGATGTTGCCCTGGATGCTGGCGTAGAGCAGGTTCACCAGGGGAGCGTCTCCCTGCAGCTCCTCGATCTGTTGGGAGAGGCGGTCGCGCAGGCCCTCCGACAGTTCGCTCAACCGCGGGGTCAGGTGCGCGGCGACATCGACCACGAGAGCCTCGCTGGAGACCCGCTGCGACCGTCCTTCACCCATGCGGTGCATTCTGTCAGCGCCTCCGGCGATGGTCTTGTGCGTCGCGACCAAACTCTCGCAGGTCGGCGGTCGGCAGAGCGGTCCCACGGCTGCCGCCGGACGTCACCATCGTCCGGCCGGTCTGTCGCTTATCGCCCACCTGCGAGCAGCTCGTCGCGCAGCTGCCCCTTGACGAGCTTGCCCACGGAGTTCTTCGGTAGTTCGTCGCGCACGTGGACTCGGGCCGGCACCTTGTACCCGGCCAGGCCCTGCGCGCACCGATCGAGCAGCGTCTCGGAGGTGACCGTCCGGCCGGGCTTGGTCGCGACGAAGGCGACCGGCACCTCGCCGAGGACCGGATCGGCCTGCCCGACGACCGCGGCCTCGAGCACCGCTGGGTGACCGTAGAGACAGTCCTCGATCTCCTTGGGGAAGATGTTCTCCCCACCTCGGATGATCAGGTCCTTCAACCGGTCGACGATGCTCAGGTAACCGTCCTCGTCGAGGATCCCGACGTCACCGCTGTGGAGCCACCCGTCCATGAGCACCTGGGCCGTCTCCTCGGGCTTGCCGAGGTAGCCGCGCATCACGGTCGCGCCGTGGATGACGACTTCACCGCGCTCGCCGACCGGCACGGGGTGTCCGTCGGGGTCGACGACCGCCACCTCCAGCCCCGGGAGCGCGACGCCGACCGTGCCCGGCTTGCGCGGCCCCTCGATGGGGTTGATGGTACAGGCCACCGATGTCTCCGACAGGCCGTATCCCTCGACCACCGGGACGCCGAAGCGCTCCTCGATGCGCACGATCAGCTCGGCCGGCATCGGCGCCGCTCCACACACCATGAAGCGAAGGGAGGAGGTGTCCACCTCCCGCGTGGGCGCCGCGTCCAGGAGTGCGTAGATGGTCGGGACCGCGGAGAAGTACGTCGGTCGGTGGGTCTCGACGAGGTCCCAGAAGGTGTCCGTGGAGAAGCGCGGTGCGACCACCACCTCACCTCCCGCCCGGAGTGGGGAGAGGGTTCCGGCGATGAGGCCGTTGGCGTGGAAGAGGGGCAGGACGAGCAGGCTCGTGTCGGCCTCGCTGAGCGCGAAGTGCTCGACGAGCGAGGCGCTCATCGCGTCGAGGTTGTCGTGGTCGAGGAGCACCCCCTTCGGCCTGGCGGTCGTGCCGCTGGTGTAGATGATCAGCGCGATGTCATGGCCCCGGGCGAGCGGGGCGTCAGTGACCTCCTCCGCGACCGCGGCACGCGACACCTCGTCGGTGATGTCGATGCACGCGATCCCCAGGTGCTCGGCCAACCGTCGACCCCGCTCGTCCCCGACGAGGACCACGCTCGAGGAGTCCGTGATCTGGTAGCCGGCCTCCTCGTCGGTCAGGGCGGGATTGACCGGGGTCATCGAGGCCCCGAGGTGCCAGGCGGCGAACATCGTGGTGATGATCTCCGCGCGGTTGGGCAGCATGACCCCCACCGCGTCGCCGGCAGCGACGCCGGTTGCCGCGAGGCGCTGGGCGATCCGACGTACCTCGTCGGCGAAGGCCGCGTTGTCCAGGAGCAGGTCCCCGTCACGCAGGCAGTTGCTCTCGGGTGCGGCTGCGGCTCGGTCGAAGGGGATCGCTGCCACCGCGCTCGTCTTCAGCGTCTGGGTCATGGGCTCAGGCCATCTCCTTGTCCCCGTCGTGCTGGTCGCTGTCCGGGTGCAACTCGGGGTGGCGCCAGGTCACCTGCGTGGCGATC
Source organism: Janibacter sp. A1S7 (assembly GCF_037198315.1). Taxonomy (NCBI): domain Bacteria; kingdom Bacillati; phylum Actinomycetota; class Actinomycetes; order Micrococcales; family Intrasporangiaceae; genus Janibacter; species Janibacter alittae. The sequence goes on from NZ_CP144913.1 coordinate 1,319,033, forward strand.
GGGCCGTTGGGCAGCCAGGGCTGCTCGTTGACACAGTCGGTCACCAGCCAGGTGCCGCGCTCGATGATGCCCAGGGCGGCGTCCATGACGAAGTACTCCTGCGTCGCCTTGTGGATCGGCTGCGACTCGACCCAGACCACGATGAACTCGCCGGGAGCGAAGCCGACTCGCTTCTGGATGGCCTCGATGAGCTGGTCGTCGTGCAGGTGGCCGTCCCCGAAGTTCCAGCCGATGACCGCGTTGCAGCAGAACTCGGCCTCCCGGAGGGAGTAGGTCTCGTACTCCGAGCGCAGGTACTTCTGCATGACCGAGAACAGGCCACGGCCCTGACTGTGCATGGACCGCCAACTGAGGGTCATGTCCAGCGTCATCTCGGCGACGTCGGGGTCGTAGCCCAGACCGTCGATCAGCTGGTCGATCTGGTTGTTGGCCGGCCGCGTCAACTGGTTGAGCTTGGCCTCGGCCCCCGGGGCGAAAGCCCACGTCGCCGAGGCCCAGTTGCCGGCGTACTGACGCATCGACGGCAGGAAGGAGACGAGGTCGGGGCGCAGGTTGCCCAGGACGGGGAAGAAGAAGAGCACCGCGGCGAAGACCGGCAGCATCCACGGCTGACTGAAGTCCATGATGCCGAACCCCTCACCCGCCGGGAAGCCGGCGAAGAGGCAGATCGCGATGTAGGCGAAGAGGACGTTCCACTCCAGCGGGACCGCCAGCGGGAAGGTCTGGGTGATGAAGAGGTGGAACAGGACCATCGAGCCGACAGCGAGCAGGGTCACGGTCCAGTTGGTGCTCAGGAGAAGCACGATCGGGACGACGAGCTCGGCGGTCGTGCCGAGGATGTGGGCCATGAACCAGGCGAGCTTCGAGGGCTTGAGGTCCTCGGGCAGCGAGCGGTAGTGGGCCCGCTTGAGGGACTTGGGGGTGAAGGGTGCGTTGGACACCATCGGCGGGATGACGTTCTCGAAGTGCGGGTTGATCTTCGAGATCGACGCACAGATCCAGACGATGACGATGATGAGCTTCGCGGCGACGATGAAGTCGGTGGAGGTCAGCAGGGTGCCGGCGAGCGTGGAGATGATGAGGATGGGCAGGTACTGCTCGCCGCGGGCGGCGAGGAAGAGGATCTTGTCCCGCAGGCCGCACAGCACGAGCAGTGCGGCGGAGAGGGCCATCAGACGCGGGTCGACCAGATCGAACCCGAACCCATCGGGCCGCATCCCGCCCGAGACGATCGCGATCACGAAGCTGCCCAGGGTCGCGAGGTAGAGCAGGACGTCGCCCGGGGTCCGGTTGTCACCCGAGGTGAGCGGCACCCGCTGTGGCCACGGGGGCAGTCGGATCGTGTCGGGTCGTGCCCAGTAGCTGATACCACCGGTCATCGGCTTGAAGTGCGCGGCGAGCGGCCCCCATGTCCCACCGATCCCGAAGAGCTCGAGGAAGAGGGTCCACAGCACGAGCTTCTGGTAGATGATCGGCTGGTCCCACCAGGATGAGACCTCGAGCGGACCGCCCACGTCGGAGGTCAGGGTGGCGAGGACGACACCGCCGCAGACGTAGAGCACGAGCAGCTTCGTGATGTAGATGGCGTGGACCGACTTGGGCGTGCCGAATCCGTAGACGGCCCAGAAGTTCGCCAGCGTCCGGATGCGCTCCTGGCGCGGAAGGGTTCGGAACTCGGCCGGATCGACCGGCGGGACGTCAGGGGTGAGGAAGGGCATCGCGTAACTCCTTTGGTACGGCCGGCGCAGCGGTGGATGCCCTTTGACCGTAGGTGGGTGGACGCGCGCTCGGTCACGGTCTCGGCGACCTAACTTCTGCGCTCCCTTCGTTCGCTGCGGACAAGGCGACGGGGATGCCGGGTCGGCGCAGGTCAGTCCCGCTGGACCCGCCACGGGAAGGCGGGGTCGGTGGCGTGCGCTGTGTCGCAGACGCGGACCCCGTACCGCGGTGTTCCCTCGTCCTCGACCGGGCCGAGGTAGCCGTGCCCGGTGATCCGGCACCAGGCGGGCAGGTCGATGGGTGCGATCGGGTCGCTCGTCTCGAGGTGGACCACGGATCCACCGGGGAGGTGCTGGGCTTCCTGGCGCAGCAGGACCAGCAGCCGCGCGCACCCGAGGTCGCCGCCGCGCAGCAGGTGCGCGCCGTGGGGGAGTCGTTCCATGCCAGTCATTGTCGCTCGACGAAGAGGGTGCCGTGACCCGACCCGAGCAGCCTCGCCCTGTGGAAACTCGAGATGCGAACAGGCGGGATTTCACTACCGTTGACCCCTGATGCGGCCCTGATCGGGGCCCGGGGAGGAAGACGAACGTGCGAGTTGTCCGACGACGTCCCGTGGTTGCTCTGGCCGCGACCGTGCTGGCGATGGGCGCCCTGTCCGCCTGCGGCGGTGAGTCCGATGCGGAGCCGTCGACCGCGACGAGCACCGCCAGCCCGCTCCCGGTGGACCCCTCGAGCAGCTCGAGTTCGTCGTCGGGTGAGGCTTCGTCCACGTCCAGCACGAAGGGGGGCGAGGACTCGGTCGATCTCCCGCAGGCGGCCACGAAGCACACCCAAGAGGGGGCGGTGGCGTTCGCGAAGTTCTACTGGGACGAGACCGGCCGAGCTCTCCAATCAGGTGAGACTGCCGCGCTTGAGTCCATGGCAACGGACTGTGTGCCTTGCGCGGCTTACGTCGAATCTGTGGAGGAGGACGCCAAGAAAGGGTTGCACGCGGATGTAAACCCGACCGTTATAGGTGACCACAAGATCGCGAAGGAGACCGACGGAAAGTCAGCGCAGGCTGTGCGGCTCTCCGTGCGCGAAAACGCATACCAAGTCGTCGATGGCCAAGGTCAGGCCCAAGCACAGGCCGACCCGGTGAGCTATGACGTTCTTATCTATTTGGACGAGTCACAGTCGGGATGGACCGTTGTCGACCTCTACATGTTCACGAAATGATCTCGCGGGCGTCCTGGCTGGTCATTCTCATCCTGCTGGCATCACTGATGCCAGCAGGCAGGGCAGGGGCTGCGCAGGATCCACTACCAAAGATCGGCAACAAAAAGGTCACCGTCATAGCCAAGACTGGTCGTCAGACGTCAAAGGACCAGCAGATCGGTGAATCGACGAAGTCCCGCACGTCCGGCAAGGCTAAGGACGTCGAGTTCCATGCACCGCCCGTCGACTGGGTGACCAAGGAGCGCACCTGCACGGGCGGTGGCATCGACCCGGCGTGCAGCGCGACGATCATCGACTGCAGCACCAACCCGGATGCGTCGGGTCAACCTCGTTTGGTCTGGATGCGTCAGGAGGGCAGCGACCAGTGGTTCGGTCCGATCCAGACGTGTCTGCCGGGCTATCCCGCGCCGCCGGACGTCAATGACCCGACGATCCCGCGGACGTCGGCGCCACCCCCACCAGTACCCACGATCGCCCAGATCCGCGAGGCGTTCCTGGAGTTGCCCTTCGCCAAGCCGCAGGTGTCGATGCAGCCGGTGGGCAACAGGACCTTGATCAATCTGCCGACCTTCTACGAGGCGTCCTGGCCGAACGACGCGGGACTGACGCCGGGTGATGTCAGCACGCCGGTGAAGCTGCTGTCCTGGACGATCCAGTTCAAGATCGCCGCGAAGGACTACCGCTACACCTTCGGGGAGGACAGCACCTCCGAGTGGACGGCCAGCGCCGGTGGGGTCTACCCGGACGGGGACATCACCCACACCTACGAGACCACCGGTACGCGATCGGTGAAGGTCGACGCCCGACTGGTCGGCCAGTTCCGGGTCAACGGTGGCGCGTGGCAGGACCTCGGGGCCGTCGCGGACCTGCAGGACGAGCCGGTGGCCCAGCTCGAGGTCGTCGGTACCAAGACGCGCCTCGTCGACAACTGAACCCGTGATCTGCGGCCACGACCGGTTCAGCACGAGCTGCCCGGGGGTGGGCCGGGTCCGCATCCGGGACAAGCGCGTCCGCGGTCTCGTCGAAGGGGATCCACGGCTCGATCGCCGAGGTGATGACGTCCAGAGGTGATGACGTTGAGTCGCATGGCGGCCGAACCCGTCGGTGAGGATGCAGCGGCGGCAGCCCGGCCAGCGACACCTGACGAGTCCCAACTCGTAGGCTCCCGACATGGAGACCCTGCGTACGCCTGACGAGCGATTCACCGACCTGCCCGACTTCCCCTTCGAGCCCCACTACGCCGACGTGCCGGACCAGGACGGCGGGACCCTGCGGATGGCGTGGGTCGAGGCCGGCCCGCCGGCCGCCGAGGCACCGACCGTGCTGCTGCTGCACGGAGAGCCGAGCTGGTCCTTCCTCTACCGACACGTGATGCGGGTGCTCGCGGACGCGGGCGTCCGTGCGGTCGCGGTGGACCTGGTCGGTTTCGGTCGCTCGGACAAGCCCACTGATCCTGCCGCACATTCGTATGCCCGGCACGTGGAGTGGGTGCGCAGTCTCGTCTTCGACGTGCTCGACCTGCGCGAGGTCACCCTCGTCGGCCAGGACTGGGGCGGGCTCATCGGTCTGCGTCTGGTCGCGGAGAACCCGGAGCGGTTCGCGTCCGTCGTGGCCGCCAACACGGGGTTGCCGACCGGCGAGCACGGCATGCCCGACGTGTGGTGGGCCTTCCGCAAGGCGGTGGAGGGGGCAGAGGTCCTGGATGTCGGACGGCTCGTCGCCTCGGGATGCGCCCGTGAGCTGACCGCCGAGGCGCGCGCCGCCTACGACGCGCCCTTCCCGGACGAGACGTACAAGGCCGGACCGCGGGTGATGCCGTCCCTCGTGCCCACCTCGACCGACGATCCGGCCACCGAGGCCAACCGTCGCGCGTGGGATGAGCTGACGCGGTGGGAGAAGCCCTTGCTCGTGGCCTTCGGAGACAGCGACCCGATCACGGGGGCGATGGCGCCGGTGCTGAAGCGCGCCATCCCCGGCGCCCAGGGTCTGGCCCACCCGGTCCTCGCCGATGCCGGGCACTTCCTGCAGGAGGACGCGGGGGAGGAGCTCGGGCGGGTGGTTGCCCAGTTCGTCACCGATGCTCCCGGGGCGCGGTGATCACCGCGGGGCTGACCGCGTCCGGGGCTGCCAGATCCCCTCTGGTGCTGCGACGTCACCCCGCGGCCTCACGGCCGTGGACCTCCACCCACAGCAGGGCCAGCTCCAACGCGGTGGCCTCCTCGGTGACCGGTCGCCCCAGCAGCGCCTCGGCCCGCGAGATGCGGTAGCGCACGGTGTTCGGGTGCACGATGAGTGCCCGGGCCGCCTCGTCGGCATTGCGTCCGGACTGCAACCACGCCAGCACCGTCTCGCGGACCGCCCGCAGTCGTTCACCGGGCCCGAGCAGGGGCAGGGCGACCCGTCGGACCATGTCCCGGACCAGCTCGCCGTCACCGAGCAGGGTGACCAGCTCCACGTCCCGGTAGTGGTGGCGCGACGAGGCGTGGACGGCGACGCCATGGGCGGCGACAGCCTGCACGTGGCTCCGGCGGAACGCCGTCGGACCCCGCAGCGGCCCCCCCAACGCGAACCGCAGCCCGAGAGAGGTCAGCAGCGGATCGACCCGAGTCAGATCGAGGTCGGGCGCCTGCGCGGTCGACACCCAGCCCCACAGCTCGGCGCTGCCGGACAGGGTGGTGAAGGGCCGAGGCAGTCCCAGATCGCGACACAGGCGTACCGCGACCTCGAAGAGCGGCGCCGCAGCGTCCGGGGGCGAGGCCATCGAGACGACGAACGCGGTCTGCCACGGTGACAGGGCATGGCCGAGGACCCTCTCGGCCTCGGCCGAGGGCTCGGCACCGGCGAGCAGCGCCGCGATCGTCTCGGCGCGACGGGCCCGGTGCCCCTCCGCCAGGGAGGCCCGCTCGGCGGTGAAGTACTCGATCAGCTCCTCGACGGACTCGTCGATCCACCGCTCGGCCCGCAACCACAGCGCGATCAGGACCTCGTCACGCCCGAGCCCGGACGGCAGCGGCTGCTCGCCGGTGCGCTCGGCGAGGATGTCGAAGACCGTCTTGTTCGCCACCCGGTAGACCTTGAGCAGCACGCCGATGTCGTGATGACGCCGCGCGATGGACAGGCACAGGGCGATCGCGTCGGCGGGCAGAGCCAGTCGGTGCTCATGGGTGATCGCCGAGAGGAAGGAGCGCCAGTGCGCGCGCGTGGACGCGTGCAGCTCCGTGATCAGTGCCGGCTCCCGGGCGATCTCGGGAATGGCGGCGATGATCGCCCCGTCCACGGTGGTGACGAACTGCTCGATCTCGTCCGGGCGCTGGGCGGACTCGACGAAGTCCTGCAACCACACGAAGAGCTCGTCCGAGACGTTGGCTGATGGCACATGGTGAGCCTAGTGGCGCCCGGCCCGGGTCGGTCGATTTGGGGATCCGAACAATCCGACGCGGCAAGTGTGGACTCCGTGCACAAGCCCGGCGGCGCCCACGGTGGGATCGTGGTGCCACGGTCAATGGAAGGAGTGCAATGGCGCACGAGTACGACTACATCATCGTCGGGAGTGGCTCCGGGGGAGCAGTGGTGGCGGGACGGTTGAGCGAGGATCCCGACGTCAGCGTCCTGGTCCTCGAGGCGGGCGGTCGCAGCCGCCCGAAGATGAACGTCCAGATCCCCGCGGCCTTCCCCAAGCAGTTCCACAGCTCGCTCGACTGGGACTACCGGACCGACCCGGAGCCGCACCTGGGCGGACGTGAGATGTACATGCCCCGCGGCAAGATGCTCGGCGGATGCAGTGGGATGAACGCGATGATCTACATCCGCGGCAACCGCAGCGACTACGACGGCTGGTCGACGGCCGGTGCCGTGGGGTGGTCCTACGACGAGGTGCTGCCGCTCTTCCGTCGGATGGAGACCAACAGCCGGGGGGCTGACCGCTTCCACGGCGACGCCGGTCCGCAGTCCGTCGAGGACGCCCCGGACCCGCGCCCGATCTCCCGGCGGATGGTCGAGGCCATGGTCGCCTCGGGCATCTCTCGCAACGACGACTTCAACGCCGAGCAGCAGGAGGGCGCCGGGCTCTTCCAGCGCTTCACCCGCAACGGGCAGCGCTGGACCACCTGGGACGGATACCTCGCACCACGACGCAAGCAGCGCAACCTGACCATCACCCCCGACGCCATGGTCCACAAGGTGCTCTTCGACGGGGACCGTGCCACCGGCGTCATGGCCCGCGTCGGACGGGAGGTGCGCACCATCCGTGCCCGCCGCGAGGTGATCCTCAGCGCCGGGGCGTACAACACACCCCAACTGCTGATGCTCTCGGGGATCGGTCCGGCCGACCACATCCACGATCTCGGCGTCGACCCCATCGTGGACAACCCGCACGTCGGCGCGCACCTGATGGACCACCCGTTCTACCTGATGAACTGGGAGACCGATGACCCCGGCACGTTGTTCGAGGCGGAGAAGCCGGCACAGCTGGTGCAGTACCTGACCAGGCGACGCGGGATGCTCACCTCCAACATCGGCGAGGTCGGCGCCTTCACCCACACCAGCGTCGAGGACGACGCACCCACCATGGAGATGATCGGTGCCGCCGCCTACTTCTGGCAGCACGGTGCCGTCTCCCACGACACCCCGGCGCTCGCCATCGGTCTGTCCCTGGTCGGCGCCCGGTCCGAGGGGTCGGTTCGGCTGCGCTCGCTCGACCCCGAGGCCGCTCCGCGGATCTGCCACAACTACTTCGCCGAGCCGGACGACATGACGATGATGGTCGATGGCATCGAGCAGGCCCGACAGATCGTGGCGAGCGACCCCCTTCGCCAGGTCGTGGGTCGGGAGCTGCACCCCGGTCCGGACCACGGCACCAGTCGCGCGGAGACCGAGGCGGCCATCCGCGCCGGGGTGGAGCACACGTACCACCCGTCGTGCACTGCGCGCATGGGCACCGAGGAGACCGGGGTCCTGGACGAGCGCCTGCGGGTGCGTGGTGTCACCGGACTGAGGGTGGTCGACGCCTCGGCGATGCCGCGGGTACCGCACGGCAACACGCACGCACCGACGATGCTGATCGGCGAGAAGGCCGCCGACCTGATCCGAGAGGGACGCAACGCATGAGCACCGACACCATCCACCGGACCAATGCGGAGCGCGCCGAGCAGATCGTGACGCGGGCCCGCGACGGCGCAGACAACTGGGCGCGTCAGACGCCGGCCGACCGGCGCGCGATGCTGATGAAGCTCGTCGAGCTCGTCGACGCGCACGCCGAGGAGTGGGTGCGTCGCGCCTGCCGGATCAAGGGTCTGGACCCCAGCTCACCGCTCGCGGGTGAGGAGTGGACCTCCGGGCCGTGGGCCACGATGTACTACGCACGGGCCCTCGCCGAGACCCTGGAGCGGATGGAGCAGGGCAGGGGCCCGACCCACGGCTTCGACATCCGGCCGGTCACGGGTGATCGCGTCGCCGTGGAGGTGCTTCCGCACTCGATCTGGGACCGGCTGCTGCTGTCCGGCCTCTCCGCCGAGGTGTGGTGCGAGCCGGGTGTCAGCGAGCAGCAGGTCCGGGACACCGCCGGCCTCGGTGCGCGCAACCCGCAGGAGTCCGGCGGGACGTGCGTGGTGCTGGGCGCCGGCAACATCCTGTCCATCGCACCGCTGGACGCGCTCTACGCGCTCTACGCCGACAACCGGTCCGTCGCGGTCAAGCTCAACCCGGTCACCGATCCCCTGCTGCCGGTGCTGCAGGCGGTCTTCGCCCCCTTCGTCGAGATCGGGGCGGTGCAGTTCTTCAGCAGCGACCTCGACCTCGGCTCCCGGGTCATCGAGCACGAGGGCATCGACGCGGTGCACCTGACCGGCGCGGAGACCACCCACGACGCGATCGTGTGGGGCAGCGGCGAGGAGGGCGAGCGCAACCGCGCGGCCGGCACACCGAAGCTGACCAAGCCGGTCACCAGCGAGCTCGGCGGGATCAGCCCGATCATCGTCGTGCCCGGTCAGTGGTCGCAGGCGGACCTGCAGTTCCAGGCCGAGCACGTGGCGACCATGCGACTGCACAACGCCGGCTGCAACTGCATCGCCGGGCAGGTTCTCGTGCTCAGCGCCGACTGGGCGCAGAAGGAGGAGTTCCTCGACCTGGTCCGACAGGCACTGGTCTCGGCGCCGGACCGACCGGGCTGGTACCCGGGCCTGGCCGACCGGGTGGCCGCGGCGCGGGAGAGCTACGCGACCAGCGAGGCCGTCGGTGGCAGCCCGGAGCGGACCCTGATCACCGGCCTGCCCGGCGACGGTGACTCGCAGGCCTACTCGAGCGAGTACTTCGGACCGGTGCTGGCCGTGACCGAGGTGCCGGGGACGGGAGAGGACTTCCTGCGCACGGCCGTCGACTTCGCCAACGAGCGGTTGCACGGGACCCTGGGCGCGAACGTCCTCATCCACCCGGACCAGATCGGGGAGCTCGGTCACGACCGCTTCGAGCGGCTCCTGGCGGAGCTGCGCTACGGCACCATCGCCGTCAACGCGTGGACCGGGGTCGGCTTCCTGCTGCCGCTGGTGACGTGGGGCGCCTTTCCCGGGCACACCCTCGAGGACGTCCAGTCCGGGCGGGGCGTGGTCCACAACGGGCTGCTGCTCGCCCATGCCGAGCGCACGGTCGTGCGCGGTCCGTGGCGCCCCTTCCCACGGTCGATCGCAGCCGGTGAGATGTCCCTGACGCCGGTCCCGCCGTGGTTCGTGCACAACAGGACGGCCGCCACCACGGGCCGGCGCCTGGTGCGCTTCGTCGCTGAGCCGGGGCTGACCAAGCTTCCGGGGGTGTTCGCCTCGGCGCTGCGGGGGTGAGGTCGCCCGTACCGGTGAGCAGGCAGGGGCCGGCCCGCCGGAGCGAAGGGAGGACCCGCCGCCGGGCGGGAAGGTTTCCCCCGGCTCGGCGGGTTTCCCGGACGTGACCGTCCTCCGCCCGGGGGACACCACGATGGAAGGCGCCCGATGACACCGCTGTCACTGTGGAGGAGGCTCGAGCGAGCCACCCGACCGGTCCACCCGGTCACCGAGCGGGTGCTGGCCGAGCGATGGGCCGCCCTGCCCCCCGGGGTCCGGACCGACCAACAGGTCCTCGGACGCCACGCCGTGGGCTGCGAGGGCACGCACGGCGTCTTCCCGAAGTGCAACCTGACCTGCTCGCCGTGCTACCACTCCAAGGACGCCAACAAGGTGCGGGTCGACGGCGCCCACACGGTGGCGCAGGTGGCCGCCCAGATGGACCTGCTGGCCCGGGTGCGGGGCCCTCGCGCGCACACCCAGTTGATCGGGGGCGAGGTCTCCCTCCTCGACCCCGACGACCACGCGGCCGCCCTGAGGGTCATGCGCGAGCACGGTCGCGAGCCGATGTCGATGACCCACGGCGACTTCGACGACGCCTACCTGCGCGCGCTCGCTCTCGACGAGCACGGCGCGCGGCGCTTCCGCCGGCTCTCCTTCGCCGCGCACTTCGACTCGTTGGTGCGCGGCCGCACCGGCATCCCTCGCCCCAGGAACGAGATCGAGCTCAACGCCTTCCGCGCGACGTTCGTGCAGATGTTCCACGACCTGCGCCGGGACCACGGGGTGCGCTCCTACCTCGCGCACAACATGACCATCACCCCGAGCAATCTCGACCAGATCCCGGACGTCGTGGCCGACGTGAGCGCCATGGGCTTCGCCATGCTCTCCTTCCAGCCCGCCGCCCACGTGGGTGACGAACGTCGCTGGACGGGCGGCGACTACCGCAGTGTCGGCATCGACGACGTCTGGGACCGGCTCGAGAGCGGCCTGGGTCAACGCGTCGCGTGGCAGGCGCTCCAGTTCGGCGACCCGCGCTGCAACCGCTCCGCCATCGGGCTACGCGTCGACGGACGCTGGGTGCCGTTGCTCGACCCGGACGATGTGGCCGACCGGCAGGCGCGGGACCGCACCCTCGACCACTTCGGCGGCGTGAACTTCGGCGGTACGCCACCGCACCTGCTCGCGCTGAAGGTCCTGCGCGTGCTGGTGCACCACCCCCGTGACGCCACGGTCGCGCTCGCGTGGGCCCGCCGACTGGTCACGCGGGCCGGGGGGCTGCGCCGCGTCTGGGCCTCCTGGCGGCACGGCGACGTCACCCCCATGACCTACGTCGTGCACGACTTCATGGATGCCGCTGATGTCGCGCCGGCGTGGCAGCTGATGCAGACCGGTCAGGTCGCGACCGATCCACAGGTGCGCGCCACCCAGGAGCGCCTGTCCGCCTGCACCTACGCGATGGCCCACCCCGAGACCGGGGAGCTGGTGCCGGCGTGCGTGCAGCACTCGGTGCTCGACCCCGACGAGAACGAGGGGCTGCGCCGTCTCCTTCCGCTGACGGTCCTCGAGTCGGGACCTCGCCCGACCTGAGCGCGGGACGCCGGACACGTTCGTCACCGGGCGCATCGGGCGAAGGGGGTGGCGGCCTACTCCGTGACCGTGGCGACGTCGGGACCGGGCCCGCCCCCGGCGGCAGCCTGCGCGGCGGCCCGGATCTGCGGGAAGCGCTCGCCCATGGCCGCAGCGAGGGCCTGGGAGGCCTTGAGCGGGCGGGTCATCACCATGAACTCGCTGATCTTGCCCTCCTCGTTGAAGGTGAGGAAGTCACAACCGGTGATCTCCATGCCGTCCACCGTGGCGGTGAAGACGTAGGCCTCGTGGTCGCCGTCGCGCAGCTGGCGGACGTAGGTGAAGTCCTCGAAGACCTCGACGACGGTGCGCAGGATGGCGCTGGTGATCGCCTTGCCGGGGTAGGGGGTGAAGGCCACCGGACTGAGGAAGACACAGTCCTCGGCGAGCATCTCATCGACGGCGTCGATGTCCTTGGCTTCGACGGCTTCACGGAACATGTGCACTCCTGGGGAATCGGTGGGTAGGTGAACGCAGCCTACGGACGGTCGTGGCTCCCTTCGTCTGCCGGTCGGCGACTCGGGAAGACAACCGGCTCGACGGGTGTTCTACACATGACGAACGACAGTGGCGGTTGGCCCGCCCGAGAAGGAGAAGACATGCAGAACCTGACGGTCCTCGGCAGTGGAGTCCTCGGCTCCCAGATCGCCCTCCAGGCGGCCTTCCACGGCAAGAGCGTCGTGGTCCACGACATCAGCCAGGAGGTGCTGGACGAGCTCCCCGCTCGGTGGGACTACCTGACCCCGCTGTACGTCCGTGACGTCGAGGCCGCGACCCAGGAGAAGATGACCGAGGCCGTGGCCCGGATCCGCTCCAGCGCCGACCTGGCCGATGCCGTCTCCGACGCGGACCTGATCATCGAGGCCGTGCCCGAGCGGCTGGACATCAAGCAGCAGACGTGGGCGACGGTGGGCGAGCTCGCCCCCGAGCGCACGATCTTCGCGACCAACTCATCGACACTGCTCCCCAGCGACATCGCCGAGTCCACCGGCCGTCCCGGGCGTTTCCTCGCGCTGCACTTCGCCAACGAGATCTGGCGCAACAACATCGGCGAGGTGATGGGCCACGCGGGCACCGACCAGGACGCCTTCGACGCGGTCGCGACGTTCGCCGGCGAGATCGGGATGGTGCCGATCCCGGTGCTGAAGGAGCAGCCCGGCTACCTGCTCAACAGCCTGCTCGTGCCGTGGCTCTCGGCCGCCGGTCAGCTGCTCGTGCGTGGGGTCGGCGACATCGAGACCATCGACAGGACGTGGCGGCTGTCCACCGGGGCGCCGCTGGGCCCGTTCCAGATCTTCGACGTGATCGGGATGATGACGCCCTACGCCCTGAACAAGGACAGCGAGGACCCGGACAAGCGTGCCTTCGCCGAGTTGATCAAGCGTGAGTACATCGACAAGGGGCGTCTCGGTCGGGGAGCCGGCGGCGGTTTCTACGACGACGAGGTCTGAGGGCGCCGGACACCCCGGGAGCAGGTGACGGACTGTGGCCGCCCCTGCGTGCGGCCACTATCGTCGACGGGGTGGATCCCCGTGAGGTGGCCGACCTCGCACGCCTGCGCCGGGCGCGCGACTACATGGATCGCCATTACGCGCAGCGGTTGAGCGTGCCGCAGGTCGCGTCCCGGGCGCTGATGTCCCCGGCCCACTTCTCGCGGAAGTTCCGCTCGGCCTACGGCGAGACGCCCTACTCGTACCTGATGACTCGTCGCATCGAACGCGCCATGGCCCTGCTGCGCGACGGGGCGTCGGTGACCGACGCCTGCTTCGCCGTCGGGTGCGTCTCGCTGGGGTCGTTCAGTACACGCTTCACCGAGATCGTCGGCGAGACGCCGTTCGAGTACCGCCGACGGGATCACGGCGGCATGGCGGGTGTCCCGCCGTGCGTCGCCAAGGTGTGGACCCGTCCACTCCGGGTTCCGGCCGGCAGTTGAGGATCGAGCAGGATCGAAGAAGTACGGCCTCCGGTGCCGGTTCTACGCTCATGAGATGGCAATCACCGTTTCGACCATGTTCATCACCGTCGACGACCCCGAGAAGGCGCTCGGGTTCTACCGCGATGCCCTCGGCCTCGAGGTCCGGCAGGATGTCGAGAACGGCGGCTTCCGCTGGGTCACTCTCGGCGCGCCGGGGCAGGACGTCGACATCGTGCTCTCGCAGGCGCACGGCGGCCGCTCATCGACCGAGGCCGACGCGCTGCTCGCGCTCGTGACCCAGGGGTCCCTCCAGGCCGCGATCTTCCGCAGCGACGACCTCGAGGCCACCTTCGACGCGCTCGTCGAGTCCGGCGCCGAGGTGCTCGAGGAGCCCACCGACCAGTTCTGGGGGGTGCGCGACTGTGCCTTTCGTGACCCGTCGGGGAACCTGGTTCGTATAGCCCAGGCGTGAGAGACGGACGGCCCCGGAGCACGTCAGGCACGGTGCGCGCACGTCGCCTCCGTCCCCGGCCCCGGTCAACGCCCCACGACGCGGAGCTCAGCGTCGTCCGGCGAGTTCCGTGTCGTCGTGCGAGGGGATCGCACGGAATTCGCCGCTGGGTTTGGTCAGGAGGCTGACGACCACGATGGCGATGGTGGCGCACAGGAAGCCGGGGATGATCTCGTAGACTCCCTCGCCGCCGAGGAAGCTGTCGCTCCACCCGGCCCAGATCCAGCCGACCACCACCGCGGCCCCGGTCACCAGACCGGCCACCGCGCCGGTTCCGGTCATCCGCGGCCAGGTCAGCGCGAGCAGGATCAGCGGCCCGAAGGCTGCGCCGAATCCGGCCCAGGCGTTGGCCACCAGCCCCAGGACCTGCGAGTCGGGGTCCCGGGCGAGCACGGCCGCGACCAACCCGACGAGCAGGACGCACACCCGACCCACCAGCACCGTTTCCTTCTCGCTGGCGTGACGACGCAGGAAGAGGCGGTAGAAGTCCTCGGTCAGGGACGAGGAGGCCACCAGCAGCTGGCTGGAGACGGTGCTCATGATCGCCGCGAGCAGTGCCGCGAAGAGGAACCCGGTGATGAGCGGGTGGAAGAGCAGCTGTGCCAGCACGATGAAGATGGTCTCCGGGTCCTGGATGTCGAGGCCGTTGCGCTCGGCGTAGGCCCGCCCGAAGACCCCCACGCTGATCGCGCCGATGAGGGAGATCCCCATCCACGTCATCCCGATCCTGCGGGCGGCCGGGACGGCCTTGACACTGCGTACTGCCATGAATCGCACGATGATGTGTGGCTGCCCGAAGTAGCCCAGGCCCCAGGTGATGGCGGACAGGAAGGCGATGAGCGACAGACCATTGGTCAGTGACAGGAAGTTGGGGTCGATGCCGCGCAACCGGTCCGCGGCCTGCCCGACGCCGTCGCCCTGGCCGGTGGTGAGCACCAGCACGGGCATGATGACCAGGGCGACCATCATGATGCAGCCCTGCACGAAGTCGGTCAGGCTGACCGCCAGGAAGCCGCCGACGACGGTGTAGGCCATCACGATGCCCAGGGTCAGCCACACCCCGAGGGCGTAGTCACTGACTCCTCCGGCGTCGACCAGTCCACCGAACGCCGTGGTGAACAACTTGCCGCCTCCCACCAGACCGGAGGCGGTGTAGACGGAGAAGAAGAGCACGATCACCAGCCCCGAGATGGTGCGCAGGGGTAGGGCCGTGCTGGGGAAGCGTGCGGCCAGGAAGGCGGGCACGGTCAACGAGTTGTCGTACCGCTCGGTCTGCTCGCGCAGCCGTGGCGCGACGATGATCCAGTTGAGATAGGCGCCGATGAAGAGCCCGATCCCGATCCAGGCCTCGACCAGCCCTGCCGCGTACAGGGCTCCCGGCAGTCCCAGCAGCAGCCAGCCACTCATGTCGGAGGCGCCCGCGGACAGGGCCGCGACGGCAGGAGGTAGTCGTCGTCCGCCGAGGATGTACTGCTCCGCGGTGCCGGTGGACCTGCGGTAGGCGTAGAAGCCGATGGCGAGCATGAGGACGAAGTACGCGGTCAGACTGATCCAGATCCCAGTCTCCATGCCGGCCTCCAGTGTCGTCGCGGGCGAGGGTCGACTCACTGTGCCACAGACCACGCTTGGTGCAATGGGCCTGTATCTCCGGGTCCAGAGGAGCACCAGCTCACGGGGCGGGAGGTGCCCGCGCCGGGTCCGGGAGAGATCGCGATCGAGGTGCTGACGCCTGATGGGGGAGCGCGAGCCAACCGGATCCCCTGAGTGGGGAGCGCGCGGTTCAGGCCCGGTCTGCTCCGCCGATCGTCATGAAGGCGATGTCGCGGTAGCGCTCGGCCAGCTGCTCGGCGGTCAACGGACCATCGGGCTGGTACCACTGGGCGATACCGGTGCACATCGTGATCACCGCCGTGCTGACGTCCTTGGGGTAGGGGGTGCTGAAGATCCCCGTCTCGACGCCCTGCTCCACGATCGAGTCCATGAGCCGGTGCTGACGGTCCCGGGCGGCGATCTGCTCTGCGTGGGCGGCGGGTTCGAGACTGCGCAGCTCGCTGGAGGCGATGAACGCGAGGTTCTTCCGGTGCGCGTGGAAGAGGACCAGGCACTCGATGAGAAGGCCGAACTGCCGTGCGACGGACGGGCCGGCCTCGGCGACGGCCCCTTGGCTGCGGGGCCACAGGTCGGACATCGCATGGGACATGACGGCCACGAGCAGTGCGTGCTTGGAAGGGTAGTGGTGGTAGAGGCCCGGCACGGAAAGGCCCGCCCGTGCAGCGATCTGCCGGATGGTCGTGCCGTGGTAGCCCTGCTGCGTGAAGCACGTGAGCGCGACCCCCAGCATGGGCGGGAGGTCGTCTCGCGAGTAGTCCCGCCACGCGAGGGTCGCATCGTCACGAGCGGGGTTCGGGGATGAACTGGTCATGGCACCTCATTATCGACTCTGCGGCGATGTCGACGAACCGGAGCCTTGACAGCGTCCGTGCCTCATCTCACACTGGAGCCGACCGAGCGAGCGCTCGGTAGGCGAGGTCCCGTGAGGGGCGCGAGTCTCGATCAAGGAAGGGAGCGCGCTGTGACCAGCTCCGTGACTCCGCAGTGGGTCAGTTCCTATCCGCCCGGCCTGTCTGCTCATCTGGCGGTCGACGCGACCTCCCTCGTGGACGCCTGGCGACGGCGGGTGGCGGCGGCCCCGGATCGCAGCGCCATCGCGTACTTCGACGGCACGGTGAGTGCACGAAGGCTGGACGGGCTCTCCGACGCCTTCGCGGCCGCCCTGCAGGACCGTGGCGTGACCCACGGCGACCGCATCGGGATCCTCATGCAGAACGTGCCGCAGTACGCGATCAGTTTCTTGGCGCTGTGGAAGCTCGGGGCGATCGCGGTCCTGCTCAACCCCATGTACCAGGGCCGCGAGCTGCGGCACCTGGTCGACGACTCCGGCGTGCGCGGGATCATCGCCGACGACCAGCTCCATCCGGCCACCGTGGAGACCGTCGAGGGCAGCCGCGTGGAGTGGATCGTGACCACCTCGGGGCTGGAGTACCAGACCCGGGGCGACCCCCGGGTCTTCGGAGCGCATGCCGCCGCGCAGCCCTCCCCGGACGGGGACATGGCCCAGCTGATCCATGAGTACGAGGGCCGTCGGCCGACCGAGCCGGGCCTCGCCCTGGACGACATCGCCCTGCTCACCTACACCTCGGGGACCACCGGCCCGCCGAAGGGGGCGATGAACACCCACGGCAACATCCTCACCGTCGCGACGACGACGGCGGCGTGGATGGGGGTGGAGCCGGGGGACTCCCACCTGGCGGTCGCCCCGTTGTTCCACATCACCGGCGCGGTGATCGGCGCGGCCACCCCTCTGCTGCACGACACGACGCTCGTCTTCGTCAATCGCACCGACCCGGCCGTCGTCGTCGACGCCTTCGCCGAGCACCGGGTCACGTGCACCACCGGATCGATCACGGTCTTCAATGCCCTCCACCGGGTCGAGGGCGCCGGCGCCGAGCACTTCGCCTCGGCCAGGACCCTGTACTCCGGTGGCGCACCCATCCCTCCGGCCACGGTCGAGCAGTTCCGGGAGCGCTTCGGGAAGTACATCCACAACATCTACGGGATGACCGAGACCACCTCGGCGGTCATCGCCGTGCCGCCGGGCGTCGACGCCCCCGTGGACGAGGCCAGCGGCAGCCTGTCCATCGGTCTGCCCATGCCCAATCTCGAGGCCAGGATCGTCGACCCCGCGGGCACCCCCCTTCCGACCGGGCACCAGGGCGAGCTCGAGCTCGCCGGGCCGCAGATCGTGCCGGGGTACTGGCACAACCCGCAGGCCACCGCCGGGACCATGCCCGAGGGACGGCTGCGGACCGGGGACGTCGCGGTCATGGACGAGGACGGGTGGGTCTACATCGTCGATCGGCTCAAGGACCAGATCAACGTCTCGGGATACAAGGTGTGGCCCCGCGAGGTCGAGGATGTCCTCTACGAGCACCCGGCCGTCTACGAGGCCGCGGTGGTGGGCCGGCCCGATCCCTACCGCGGGGAGACGGTCGTCGCCTATGTCTCCGTCAAGGGCGGCGAGACGGTGGCCGAGGAGGACCTCATCGAGTTCACCAAGCAGCGGCTGGCCGCCTACAAGTACCCCCGCACCATCAATGTGATCGACGAGCTACCCAAGACGCAGACCGGCAAGATCCGCCGCCGGGTCCTGCGCGACACCCCCCAGGAGGATGACACGTGAGCACTGATCGAGGACTGCAGGACAAGGTCGCGATCGTCACCGGCGCGAGCCGGGGCATCGGTGCGGCCATCGCCCAGGACCTGGTGGCCAATGGGGCCAGGGTGTGCCTCACCGCGCGCCGGCCCGAACCCCTGGCGGAGGCCGCGGCCGGCTTCCCCGAGGGCACCGCCATCGCCGTGGCCGGCAAGTCGGACGACCCGGACCACCGACAGGAGGTCCTGGACACCGTGGCCGAGCGCTTCGGTGGGCTCGACATCCTCGTCAACAACGCGGGCATCAACCCGGTCTACGGTCCGCTCGAGGAGCTGGATCTGGACGCGGCCCGCAAGGTCTTCGAGGTCAATGTCCTCGGGACCCTGGCGTGGGTGCAGGGCGCGCTGGCCCACAGCGGGCTGGGCTTCCGGGCCCGCGGCGGGAGCGTGGTCAACCTCTCCTCCGTCTCGGCAGAGACCCCGTCCCCGGGCATCGGCCTCTACGGGATCAGCAAGGCCGCGGTCTCCCACCTGACTCGCACCCTCGCGGTCGAGCTCGGACCGCAGGTCCGGGTGAACGCGGTCGCCCCGGCCGTGGTCAAGACCCAGTTCGCGCGTGCCCTCTACGAGGGCAGGGAGGACGAGGTCGCGCAGGGCTACCCGCTCGAGCGTCTCGGCACCCCGCAGGACGTCGCCGGCGCGGTCACCTACCTCGCCTCTCCCGACGCGTCCTGGGTGACCGGCCAGGTGCTCACCCTCGACGGCGGCCTGCTGGTCGCCGGCGGTACGGCCTGACCCACTGAACCCGAAAGGACCGCACCAGATGACTGCAGCAACGCCCGAGGCGAGCCACACGACCGACACGGTGGAGGAGCTGCGCCAGCGCACCCGCGACTTCATCCGCGGGACCGTCCTGCCCGCCGAGCCCGCCCCCGGTGAGCGCCTGGACCAAGCCACCCGCGACCGCCTCCAACAGGCCGCCAAGGACGCCGGTGTCTTCGCTCCCCACGTCCCCGTGGAGTACGGCGGGCAGGGCGTGCCGATCCAGTGGTGGTCACAGATCTTCCAGGAGGCGGGCTATTCACCGATCGGCCCCTCCGTGCTCAACTGCATGGCCCCCGACGAGGGCAACATGCACATGCTCAACCTCGTCGCCACCGACGAGCAGAAGCGGCGGTACCTCACCACCTTGGCCTCCGGTCAGGTGCGCTCCTGCTTCGCGATGACCGAGCCCCACCCCGGCGCGGGCTCGGATCCCGACGCGCTGCTCACGTCAGCCCGCAGAGAGGGCGACCAGTGGGTGATCAACGGCCACAAGCGCTTCATCAGCGGAGCCGTCGGCGCGGGTTTCGCCATCGTCATGGCCCGCACCGAGGGCACCGACGACACCCCCGCCGGCGCCACCATGTTCCTCGTGGACATGGACAACCCGGGCATCCGGGTGGGGGAGCACATCCACACCATCGACCGTGCGATGGCCGGTGGTCACCCGCACGTGTACTTCGAGGACTGCACCGTCTCGTCCGAGGCGGTCCTCGGTGAAGTGGGCCAGGGATTCCGGTACGCCCAGGTGCGGCTCGGGCCCGCTCGACTGACCCACTGCATGCGCTGGCTGGGGCTGGCCCGACGCTCCCTGGACATCGCCCTGGACCGGTCCGAACGGCGCACGGTCTTCGGCGCGGAGCTGAAGAGCCTCGGCCTGGCCCAAGAACTCATCGCCCAGTGCGAGATCGACATCGAGACCTCGGACGCCATCATCGCCAAGACCGGCGCCCTGCTGGCCAGCGACCCCAGGGCCGGCTCGGCGATGTCCTCGATCGCCAAGGTGCACTGCTCCGAGGCCATCTTCCGGGTCGTCGACCGCGCCATCCAGATCTGCGGCGGTGACGGGGTCTCCGACGGGCTGCCCCTGGCCCAGTACGCCGCCGAGGTGCGGGGCTTTCGCATCTACGACGGGTCCAACGAGACCCACAAGTGGGCCATCGCCCGCCGGGCCTCGTCCCGGCGCCGCAAGACCGTCGATGCCGGCGCGCCGTACCAGGCCGATGCCGTGGTCCGGGACACGGAGAGCCACTGATGACGATGCAGACCGCGCCCGACGGAGTGGAGGTCGTCGCGACCGCCGAGGACGCCGCGTCTCTCGCGAGCCCCCCGCTGCTCGTGATCGAGACGGTGACGGCGTTCCTTGACGAGCACGGGCTCGGGTCCGGACCGCTGGCGTGGGAGCGGATCGGGGACGGCCAGTCCAACATCACCTATCGGATCAGCAGGGGAGGACAGGTCCTGGTGCTGCGCCGCGGCCCCCGGCCGCCACTGCCGCGATCCACCCACGACATGGTGCGCGAAGCCCGGATCCAACGGCTGCTGCGGACCGAGGGGATCCCCGTCCCTGAGGTCGTGGCCGTGTGCGAGGACGAATCCCTGCTCGGCGTCCCCTTCTACGTCATGTCCTACCTGGACGGTGTGGTCATCACCGACACCGTGCCGACCCACCTGGATCCCGTCGAGCAGCGGGACGCCACGAGCCGCGCGGTCGTCGAGACCCTCACCCAGCTGCACCGCGTGGATGTCACGACGGCAGACCTCGCCGGACTGGGCCGACCGGACGGCTACCTCGAGAGGCAGGTCGCGCGCTTCGCACAGCTGTGGGAGGCCAACACGACCCGGGAGCTGCCGCAGGTCGCGGCCCTGGCGACCTGGCTCGAGCAGAACCGCCCCCGCACCCAGGCCGCGGCAGTGGTCCACGGCGACTACCGCATCGGCAACCTGATGTTCGCCGACCGGGCCCCGGCCACCGTCGTCGGGATCCTCGACTGGGAGATGGCGACGCTGGGCGACCCGCTCGCCGACCTCGGCTACCTGGCCGCCACCTACTCCGATCCCGGCAGCGAGCCCACGATCATGGAGCTGACCCCGGTGACCCGTCAGCCCGGGTACTGGACCCGCCAGCAGCTGGTGGACCACTACGCCCAGCGCAGCGGTCTCGACGTCACGGCCCTTCCCTGGTACCAAGCGCTCGCGCTGTGGAAGTCCGCGATCTTCTGCGAGGCCATCTACACGCGGTGGCTCCACGGCGAACGTCCCGGCGACGACTTCAGTCCGACGCTCGAGGCCGGCGTCCCCCGGCTGCTGCAGCAGTCCCAGGAGCACGCGCAGCAGTTGTAGCGGCGCTGTGCCTTCGGCACGAGTTCACCCCACCACAGAAGAAGGATGTCCACCATGTTGCAGACCTTGTCGCGGCCACTGAGTCGATTCGTGGAGCGTTGGCTCCCCGGCCCGTTGATCCTCGCGATCATCCTGACGGCCATCGTCTCGGCCATGGCGCTGACGATGACCGACATCGGTGTGGGCGACCTGATCCTCGGCTGGGGCGACGGGTTGACCGGCCTGTTGGCATTCATGACGCAGGTGTCGCTCGTGCTCCTCCTGGGGTTCACCCTGGCGAACACGCGACCGGTCCACCGTCTGCTGGTCCGCGTGGCGTCGGTGCCGCGCACTCCTCGTCAGGCATACGGATTCGTGACGATCATCGCCGGGATCGGTTCGCTGATCAGCTTCGGTCTGGGACTGATCGTCGGCGGTGTCATCTCGGTCGAGGTCGCCCGCGTGGCACGCAGTCGCGGGGTCAAGCTCCACTACCCGCTGCTCGTCGCCTCCGCCTACAGCGGATTCGTGGTCTGGCACATGGGCTACTCCGGCTCCGGGCCGCTGAACGCTGCCACCGAGGGCGGGGCGTACTCCTCCCTTCCCGGTGGGCTGGTGGACGTCACCCGGACCACCTTCTCCTCCTGGAACATCAGCGCCACGGTGGTCACGCTGGTGGTGATCGCCGGTGCCATGATGCTGCTGGCGCCCAAGGAGCACGAGTACATCGCCCCGGCGCCCGACGCCGTCTTCGACGCGGTGGAGGCCCCCGCCGACAGCGCTGACCCGGAGGCGGACCGGAGCCGGACCCCGGCGGACCGCCTGGAGCACCTGCGGCTCTTCACCCTCGCTCTGGGCGCGCTCCTCGGCGCCTACCTCGTGCTGTACTTCGGCAAGAACGGCTTCGACCTGACGCTGGACATCGTCAACTGGACCTTCCTCGCCCTGATCATGCTCCTCGTGGGCAACGCCAAGGAGCTGGCCGCCCTGATCGTGCGCGGTGGGCGCACCGTCGGTGAAGTACTCCTCCAGTACCCCCTGTACGCGGGAATCATCGGCATGATGAGCGTCAGCGGGCTGGTGGACGTCATCAGCGGGTTCTTCATCGACATCTCCACCCCCGGGACCCTCGGCCTGTGGACGTTCTTCGCCGCCGGCCTGCTCAACATGTTCGTGCCGTCCGGCGGGGGCCAGTTCACCGTGATGGCGCCGCTGTTCGCCGAGCCGGCGAGGGCGCTGGGGGTCGATCAGTCGGTGGTCATCATGGCCATCTCCTACGGCGACCAGTGGACCAACATGATCCAGCCGTTCTGGGCGATCCCCCTCCTCGCGGTGGCCGGGCTGAAAGTCCGCGACATCCTCGGGTACACCTTCATCACCCTGCTGCTCAGCGGGATCATCTTCGCCGGCGTGCTGCTCATCATCGGCGCCGGCTGAGCGGACGACAGTGGTTGCGTTTCGGTTACGCCACCGCGTCGTCGACCCTGTGCGGGGATGTGCGACCCTACTGTCCAGCGCAGGAACCACAGTAGGCCCGCACCGACGCGGGGAATGAGGAAGTACATGACACGGGTGGAGCGACGTCTGCCACGACTGGACGAGTTGCGCCCACTCGTGCGGGTCGAGCGACCGACGCTCCAGCGCACCCGCCGGCACCTCGAGCGGGCTTACACCATCGACGACCTGCGCCGCATCGCCCGGCGCCGCACCCCCGGCTCCGTCTTCGACTACGTGGACGGGGCCGCCGAGAGCGAGGTCAGCCTGAGCCGGGCTCGCGCGGCCTTCGGCGCGGTGGACTTCCGACCGCGGGTGCTGCGCGATGTCTCGCAGGTGGATCCCTCGGTCCGACTCCTGGATGTCACCAGCCCGATCCCGCTCGTGCTGGCGCCCACCGGCTTCACCCGGATGATGCACCACGAGGGGGAGCGGGCCGTGGGCCGTGCAGCCCTGGCGGCCGGTGTCCCCTATGTCCTCTCGACCATGGGGACGGTGTCGGTCGAGGACCTGGCCGCGGAGGTGCCCGACGTCCAGCGATGGTTCCAGCTCTACCTGTGGCGGGACCGGCCGGCCTCCCTGGAGTTGATGGCCCGGGCCAGGGCCGCGGGCTACACGACCTTGGTGCTCACCGTGGACACCGCCGTCGGCGGTCAGCGGCTGCGCGACGTGCGCAACGGGATGACGATCCCGCCGCAGCTGACACCCACGACCCTGGCGGACATGGCCCTCCACCCGCGCTGGTGGGCCAACCTGCTGACCACCGAGCCGTTGACCTTCGCCTCGCTGACCCACTCCGGAGGCACGGTCGAGCAGCTGATCAACCGCATGTTCGATCCCTCGCTGAGCGTCGCCGACCTGGCCTGGGTCCGGGAGAACTGGTCCGGCCCGATCGTCCTGAAGGGCATCCAGAGTGTCGAGGACGCCACCGAGTTCGTCGACCTCGGGGTCGATGGCCTGGTCGTGTCCAACCACGGCGGGCGCCAGCTGGACCGCTCGGTCACCCCCCTGCACGTCCTGCCCGAGATCGCCGCGGCCGTCGGCGGTCGTGTCCCGGTGCTGCTGGACGGCGGCATCATGCACGGCGCCGACATCGTCGCCGCCGTGGCCCATGGGGCCGACGCCGTGATGGTCGGTCGGGCCTACCTCTACGGACTCATGGCCGGCGGCGAGGCGGGCGTCACCCGCGCCCTGGAGATCCTCACCAGCCAGGTCACCCGCACCATGCAGCTGCTCGGTGTGACCTCCGTCGACGAGCTCACCCCGCACCACGCCGTCCTGCCCTGACCACCCACACCCAGCACCACGTCACACTCCTGGAGGAAACATGCGCACCAGTCTGTTCACGATGTCGGCCGCCGCAGGCGCCCTGGCCCTGACCCTGACCGCCTGCGGTTCCGGCGACAGCAGCGGCGGCAGCGACGCCTCCCTCGTCGGTGAGGGCAGCGGCGACTCCTGTGTCATCGAGGGGGAGGTGCCCGTGGGCGCCGCCCTGTCGCTGACCGGCGCCGCCGCCTCGTACGGTGAGTCGCAGCGCAACGGGCTCGAGCTGGCCGCCGCTGACCTCAACGAGAAGGACGGCGTGACCTATGACCTGACCGTCGAGGACGACCAGACCGATCCCAAGCAGGGCATCTCGGTCTTCGAGGGCTTCGTCAACGACGGCGCCAGCGTCATCATCGGCCCGACCCTGTCCAACACGGCCTTCCAGGCGCAGCCGATCGCGCAGGAGGAGGGCGTGCCGGTGCTGGCCATCTCCAACACCGCCGACGGCATCACCGAGCAGGGTGACTACATCTTCCGTGACTCGTTGACCGAGTCCCAGGTCATCCCGCAGACCGTGACCACCGCGATCGAGAAGTACGACCTCAAGGACGTCGTCGTCATGTACTCCAACGACGACGCGTTCACCGAGTCCGGCTACGAGGTGATGGCGTCCGCGCTGGAGGACAGCGACACGGAGGTCACCGACACCTTGACCTTCTCCACCAACGACACCGACTTCCGCGCCCTGCTCACCGAGGCGAAGAACGCCGACCCGGACGCGATCTTCGTCTCCGGCCTGATCGAGGCGGCCATCCCGCTGGTCACCCAGGCGCGTGAGCTGGGCATCGACGTGCCGATCATCGGCGGCAACGGCTTCAACAACCCGCAGCTGATGGCCGACGCCGGCGACGCCGCCGAGGGCGTGGTCGTCGGTGCCGCGTGGAACTCCGCCTCCGACAACCCGCAGAACGCCGACTTCCTCGCCGCCTACGAGGAGAAGTACGACTCCCAGCCCGACCAGTTCGCGGCGCAGGCCTACACCGGCCTGATGCTCATCGACGACGCCGTGCGCAGCGGCTGCTCCGCCGAGCGCGACGCCATCAAGGAGGGCCTGGGCAACATCTCCGACGTGGAGTCGGTGCTGGGCACGATCAGCATCAACGAGGACCGCGACGCCGAGCACGAGGCCGTCGTCCAGGTCGTCGAGGACGGCAAGTTCACCGTCCTGAAGTGACCCACACCCCCACCTGCCACCCCTGACGAAGGCGGACACGTGCAACAACTGCTCAACGGGCTGTCCATCGGCGCCATCTACGCGCTCTTCGCGATCGGCTTCACGCTGGTCTTCGGCGTGCTGGACCGGCTCAACCTGGCCCACCCGTCGGTGTTCGCGGTGTCCGCCTTCGTCGGGATCGAGCTGGTCGAGGTGGCCGGCCTGTCGATCTGGCTGACCCTGCCGATCGTCGCCGCCGTCGGCGGCGTGCTCGGCGTGATCATCGAGCGGGTGGCCTTCCGACCACTGAAGAACAGACCGGATGCCCACTTCGCGGGGTTGATCTCATCGATAGCCTTGGCGGGGATGTTCATCGCCCTCCTTCAATGGAGATACGGCCCGAACACCCGGCGCTTCCCGGCCGAGTCCTTCCCGACGACGACCTACAGCGTCTTCGGCGCGCAGGTCACCGTGCTGCAGGTGGCGATCCTGGCCATCTCGATCCTGCTGATGATCGCGCTGACCGTGCTGGTGGCCCGCTCCCGCCTGGGGCGGGGCATGCGAGCCATCGCCGAGAACCCGACCGCGGCGAAGGTGCTGGGCATCAACGTCGACCGGGTGACGGTGACCACCTTCGCCATCTCCTCGGCCCTGGGCGCCGTGGCCGGAGCGCTCTTCGCGATGAACGTCAACAGCGCCCAGCTGGGCATGGGCTCGGCCATCGAGCTGAAGGGCCTGGCCGTCATCATCGTCGGCGGGATGGGCTCGCTGCCCGGCGCGCTCATCGGCGGCCTGCTGCTGGGTCTCGCCGAGGTGTTCGCGGTGCAGTACGTCGGTTCGTCGTGGCGTGACCTGGTCGCCTTCGGCCTGCTGTTCCTCATCCTGCTGGTGCGTCCGCAGGGTCTCTTCGGTGGCCGCAAGGTGCGTGAGGTCTGAGTGTTCGTCGAGTCCACCTTCGTCTTCATCGCCCTGGGCGGCATCTTCGCCTACTCCTTCTACGCCGTCCTCGTCGCCGGGCAGCTCAGCCTCGGCCAGGCCGGTTTCGCCTCGCTGGCGGCCTTCTCCGCCGCCGCCGTGACGCCGACGCCCAGTGACATCGGGGACCTGCCGGCGCTGCTCATCGCCATCGTCATCGGCATGCTCGTCGGTGCCGTCACCGCCGTGATCCTCGGGTTGCCGACGATGCGACTCCGCGGGGTCTTCCTGGCCATCGCCACCCTCGCCTTCGCCGAGGCGGTGCGCATCCTCGTGATCAACATGGAGTGGACCGGCGGTGCGCAGGGCATGTCGGTACCCAAGGTGCTCGAGCCGTGGATGGCGTGGGTGGCCCTGGCGCTCGTCGCCTACTGGTTCTGGCGGCAGGGTCCCTCCCGGTACGGCCGGGCGCTGGATGCCATCCGTGAGGACGAGCTCGCCGCCCGCGCGATGGGCATCGACGTCAGCCGGCACCGCCTGTCCGCCTTCGTCGCCGCGGGTGCGGTCGCCGGGCTCTACGGCGTGCTGTGGGCCTACTACGTGCGGCTGATCGCCCCGGAGGACTTCGGCTTCGAGAAGGCGATCGACGGACTCGTCACGGCCGTGGTCGGTGGGTCGACGATGTTCGTCGGTCCGCTGCTGGGCAGCGTCTTCCTGACGATGGTCCCCGAGGTGCAGCGCGCCATCGGCATCGAGGCGGGCTGGATCCGCCCGTTCATCTCCAGCCTGCTGCTGCTGCTCGTCATCCTCTTCCTGCCCGGCGGTCTGGCCAGCTTCCTGCCGCGGCGCCGGCCACGTCTGGTCACCGGTGCGGACGGGGACGACGGCGAGCGAAGGGGGGAGACCAGCCTGGCCCGACGGGTGCACCCGGACCCGGGGGAGACCGTGGTCAGCCTCACCGGTCTGGGCAAGGACTACGGCGGGGTCTTCGCCAACCGCGACATCAACCTGCAGATAACCGGCGGCGAGGTCATCGGTCTGATCGGGCCCAACGGCGCCGGGAAGACCACGCTGATCAACATGGTCAGCGGCCTGTCCAAGCCGACGTCCGGGACCGCGGAGGTGCTCGGTCTGCAGCCGGGCAAGGCGGCCGTGCACAAGGTCGCCGCAGCCGGGGTGAGCCGGACCTTCCAGCACTCCAAGCTCTTCGACCGGCTCTCCGCGCTGGAGAACGTCATGGTCGGCGGCCACCTGGTCAGCAAGCCGACCTTCCTGCGCCGGCTGCTCTGGCTGCCCTCGGCCCGCCGCGACGAGCAGCGCGTGGCGCGGCACGCCGCGTGGTGCCTGGCGCGGGTGGGCCTGGCCGAGCAGGCCGGGACCCAGGCCTCGGCGTTGTCCTACGGTGACCAGCGCCGCCTGGAGATCGCCCGGGCGCTGGCCTCGGACCCGTCGTTGTTGATCCTCGACGAGCCGGCCGCGGGGATGAACCACGTCGAGGCCGATGCGCTGTCGGACCTGATCGGCTCGCTGGCCAGTGACGGGCTGACGATCCTGCTCATCGAGCACAACGTCGGCATGGTGATGAAGACGTGCAGTCGCATCGTCGTGCTGAACTTCGGTGAGGTCATCGCCACCGGCACGCCGGACCAGATCATCGAGAATCCTGCTGTCATCGAGGCCTACCTCGGCAGCTCCGAGTCGGAGGAGTCGTCATGACCGCACCGATCCTGACGGTGGAGGACCTCGCCGTGAGCTACGGGCGGGTCGAGGCCGTACGTGGGGTCTCCTTCGAGGTGGCCGCCGGTGACCTGATCACCCTGGTGGGCGCCAACGGCGCGGGGAAGTCCTCGGTGATCAACGCCGTCTCCGGGGTGGTGCGTCCCTCCGGGGGCAGGATCACCTTCGAGGGGAAGGACGTCACCCGCACCCAGGCGCACACGCTGGTGGCCGACGGCCTCGTGCAGGTGCCCGAGGGACGACAGGTGCTGGCGACGCTGACGATCCACGAGAACCTGCAGCTGGGCGGGTGGCACAGCAACGACAAGGCAGCGATCGACGAGGTCTACGAGCGCTTCCCGGTGCTCGCCGAGCGGCGCGAGCTGCCGGCCGGTGCTCTGTCCGGTGGTGAGCAGCAGATGCTCGCGATCGGTCGGGCCCTGGTGGCCAGGCCCCGGCTGATGCTCCTCGACGAGCCGTCGATGGGATTGGCGCCGAAGATCGTCGACGAGGTCTTCACCGTCATCCGGGAGATCCGCGCCACCGGCACCACGGTGGTGCTCGTCGAGCAGAACGCCCGCCGGGCGTTGCAGGCCGCCGACCACGGCTACCTCATGGCCACCGGTGAGATCGTGCACGCCGGGCCTGCGGCCGAGCTGTTGGCGGACGAGAAGATCGTGCAGGCGTATCTGGGGGTTGAGTAGCGCTCTGGTGGTCGTCGGCCCCGGGATCAGGCCGGTGACACGTCGTCGCGGAGGGCGGCTGCCGCCGTCGACATCTTCATCACGAGCCGATCGCCCGGCCCTTTGGTCGGGGTGAATCCGAACGTCTCGTAGAACGCCCTGGCCGTCTCGTCGATGGGGTCCACCACGATGATGCGTCCACCTCCCACGTCGGCGGCCGCGAGGCACACCTCGAGCGCGCTGAGGAGGAGTTGAGCCCCCTCTCCCTGACCCTGGAGGTCACGATGCAGCGCGAGCCGGGCGATGAGGTAGCCGGGCACGAGGCTGTGGCCGCCAGCCGTGCCCCGAGTGAGGTCCCGGGCGACGACCTGCGTCGGCTGGATGGCGGCGTAGGCGACGACGTCATCCGGCGTCGCCTCGTTGACCCAGACGTACACGCGAACGATGCCCTGCCGGTGCATACGGTGCGCGTGCCTGTACAACCAGGCATCGAGGTCGTGGACTCCGCAGTCGAAGCCGCTGAGCTCGTCGTCGTCGGCCAGTTGGCGCTGGAGCCACATCAGGCGCGTCGGTAGCTGCGCGGACCCTGTGCGGCCTTGCGAAGGGCGGCGGCCGGGTCCGGCGTGTCCAGCGACTCGACCAGCTCAGCGAAGAGGACGGGGTCCATCACGGTGACATCGCTGCGCGCCAGGACCTCTTCAGCGGATGCTCTCGTGGCATCGGCGACGAACTGGGACTTGCTGACGTTCAGACGCTGAGCAGCCGCAGACGCGAGTGCGTCCGTCTCTTCGTCGACGCGCGTCTCCCAGCGTCGGGTCTTGGCGGCCATGACTCCACTGTACGGCATTTGTACGGCGTCCCTTCTGGTCTCGTCCTTGAAACGTAGTGGAGGGGCAGTGGGTGCACAGGTGTCGATGTCGCAAGCTGTGCACAGTCGTCGGGGAAGGTGCTTCTTGTGGACTCCGAGCGTGACGCGAGACCTGGTCATCTACAGGTGCTGGTGCTGGAGTTGATCGCTGATCCTGTTGCGTCGACCACAGCGCTGGTGTGTCCGTGGCCGTTGACAATCAGCTCAACGGAGTAGGCCCAGCCATCCGGTCACCCAGCACTGTCCGTTCGGATGATCCAGGCGGTCCGGCCGCTGCCGTAACGTCGCTCGCGCAGGGGATGGTAGGTCCACAGGAGGAGTTGCGTGATGAGGTCAGGGTTGAGGCGGCGCCGGGTCGCGGGAGTGCGAGACCTGCCCAGGTACGGGGTCGTGGTCGCCGGGGTGCTGGCGCTGGCACTCACGGGGTGCGGAGCTTCGGAGACGACGTCGGAGTCGGCGGGTGCCGAGGCGGCGGTGACCTCGCCCGACGTGCAGGACGAAGGGGGAGAGAGCGCCGGTTCCGATGCGAAGGACGCGGCGAAGTCCTCGTCCTCGGCGGCGGGTGACGACGACTCGACGAGTGAGACGAGTGCGTCGGAGGGTGCCGGCGCGGGCAAAGGCAGCGCGAAGCCTCGGGGGTCGAAGACCCTCTACCGGGTGATCCGGGTCGTCGACGGCGACACGGTGAAGGTGAACATCAACGGGGGCGAGTCGGTGCGTGTCATCGGGATCGACACCCCGGAGACGGTCGACCCGGACCAGCCGGTCCAGTGCGGTGGACCGGAGGCCACGGCCGCGGCGAAGAAGCTGCTCAGCGGCAAGAGCGTCGCTGTCGTTTTCGACGAGTCCCAGGGGCGCCGCGACAAGTACGACCGGCTGCTGGCCTACCTCGACGTGCCGGGCTCGGGTGACTTCGGTGAGGACATGATCCGCTCCGGCCACGCGGAGGAGTACACCTACGACGCCGCGTACGAGCGCAAGCCGACGTACCTGGCCGCTGAGCAGTCGGCGCGCAGCGCGGGGAAGGGCACCTGGGGGTCCTGCCAAGAGGAGCCTGCGCCGGCTGCGCCTGAGCCGGCCGAGCCCGCGTACACGCCTCCACCTCCGCCGCCGCCGTCGACGCCGGCACCTGCTCCGGCTCCCACGCCTGCGCCCGCCCCCACGCCGGCTCCCGCTCCAGCGCCTCCTGCAGCACCCGCGGGTCCGGGCCCCGGCTGGACGAACGATGCCCTGACGCCCGGCTACACCGGGTGTCGTCAGGGGTACCCCGGTGGACGCATCAACGGGGTCTACTGGTGGAAGCCGATCCCGTGCTGACCTGAAGGATGCCGCAGCGGGTCAGTGACCGGCCTTGGCGGAGGACCCCTTGGCGCGGGCGACCGTGTACCGCCGCTCGTTGTCTTCCGCCTTGGCTGTCAGAGCGGCGTCGAGGTCGATGCCGGTGACGTCGGCGAACCGCAACAGGTACGTGAGGATGTCCGCCACCTCGTCGCGGACATCCTTGGCCCTGGCGCCGGTCATGACGGCGGCAGCTTCCTCCGGGGGCATCCACTGGAAGATCTCGACCAGCTCGCTCACCTCGACGGACAACGCCATCGCGAGATTCTTCGGGTTGTGGAACTGCTCCCAGTCGCGCTCTTGAGCGAACTCGCGGATCCGCTCCGTCCAAGGTTCGGTGTTCATGGTTCCACCCAACAGCACGAGGCCGACATCAGAGCCAACTGCACTCAGCGTTGTGCTCCGCGAGCTTGGCAGCCAGTGGACGCTCGACGGGCTTGACCGGCACGCGGAGCTGGGCCGAGTCAAGTCTCACGTAGGGCGTGCCCAGACTTTGGTCGACTCGTACGAGCAGGCCCGGGGTGACGGTGATCCGGTGCAGGTCGAAGAGGGTGTGGATGTCCGCACGGAGGAGCAGCCCGTTGTTCGTGCGGTTGGTGTGCGCGCCGAGGAATCGCGAGATGTGCGCGGCCTCCAGGACGAACTCGGTCGACGTCCCCGTCACGGCGCACCGGTTGCCGTACGCGCGCATGAGCTTGTTGCGGAACTCCTTCTGCCCTTGGCGTCGGGCGATGGATCGCAGGTCGAATGTCCTCAGATCCAGGCCCAGTCGCGACATCTCCTCTTCGCGCTCTTGGTCGCGGTACGGGTTGGGGACTGGAGTGGTGTCGAAGTACTGAGAGAGCACAGCCTCTTGGACAGAGTCGTCGAAGGATCGGAACTGGGGCGGG
The DNA here is from genome assembly GCF_037198315.1 of Janibacter sp. A1S7. Classification (NCBI taxonomy): domain Bacteria; kingdom Bacillati; phylum Actinomycetota; class Actinomycetes; order Micrococcales; family Intrasporangiaceae; genus Janibacter; species Janibacter alittae. The sequence continues at coordinate 1,350,570 of NZ_CP144913.1, forward strand.
TAGAGGCCGCCCCACTGCTTCTGAAGGTCACTCCATGCCGGTTCGGTGATGGGCGCTTCCGACTCCAGGTCGAAGGTGAACCGTGCCTTGTAGTCGCGTTCGCCGGAGTCATCCCACGGCAGTTGTTCGGCGCCGGTCAGCGGGACGTATGAGGAGGTCGCGGTGCACTGAGACACCAAGGACCCTCCTCCTTGCCAGAAGTACACCGTGTCACCGAGCGAGACCTTGTGCGCGGACGTCATGTCCCAGAATCCGTGCTGCTTGGCGATCTCCCAGTGCTGCGGGTACTTCGAGTCGATGATGGCGACCCAGCTCGTCATGGCATGCCTGCTCCGTGTAAGTCACGGGTGAGGCATGTCCTGCGATGGAAGCCTGTCGATCCGCCGGTGTTCGGTTGGTGTGCGTTCTCGCCTACGACCGCACGAGCGATCGCAGGAAGTCTCGGGTCTGGGGGTCGGTCGAGTAGATGTGCACGCTGCGCATTCCGCGGGTGAGCAGCACCTTGTAGACATTGCGCACGAGCCGGTCGAAGTCGGCGTCCGGGACCTTCTCGCGGTTCTTGAAGTCCGGGTCCCGGTTGGCCTCGCGCACCGAGACCCAGCGGTCGTCACGCCACACCAGATCGGGCCCGATGATCACTCCGGCGTGGTCGTACTCGAATCCCTGAGCGGTATAGATGCAGCCCACCTGGCCGAAGCCGGCCGGGTCTGAGGCCCACAACGGCGAAGGGGGAGCCCCGCCCACTGCTCGGTCGCCACGCAGGTTCCACGGCCGGGACCAGTCGTCGATGTGAACGTCCGGCACGAGTGTCCCGTCGTTGCGTGGGTCGCTCCATGGCCAGCAGTAGCCAGCCGCCATGCGCGCGGTGTAACCCCCTTCGTGCTTCTGGGCGAGCACATGCTCAAGCTCGTGGGGCGAGTCCACGACCTCGACGGTGAAGCCATCGTCCCCGCGCCACGGGAGGGGCCCACCCGGGGCCAGCCCGAGGAGGTGCAGCACCCAGTCGACGTACACCTGTGAACCGCCACACCGGAACTGGTCGTCGAGCCGGATCTCTTCCACCTCGATGCCTAGGACTGCGGCGTAGCGCTCGATGTCCTGCACGGTGCCCAGCTCACCCGGCCGCACGACTTGGTGTTGATCGAGGAGGAAGACGGGCACCCGTGCGGCAGAGAGGAGCTCGTGGATCTGTGGTTGTGCGCGCTCCCGCTCGGCCTTACGGGTGTACCGGTTGACCGAGGTCTCCCGGATGCGGTGCGCCTCGTCGAGGATCAGGCAGTCCAAGTCGTTTGGCTCGGCCGTCATGAACGAGTTGAAGTACTTGAAGAGCTGCCGCACCCGTGGTGCTCGCGCGGCTGCGACCTTGCGCAGCGTCTGGGTGAACGACCGCGAGCCCGTGGCGTGCACGACGGTGCGACCCTGTCTCGACAGTTCGCCCATGAGGGAGAGGGCGATGACGGACTTGCCGCTGCCCGGGCCACCACTGACGACGATGGCTCGCTTGGTGTTCGCGCGCCGGGCCCGTTCGACGGCGTGCAGCACGTGCTCGTAGGCGTCTCGTTGCTCGTCGAGGAGGACGAACATCTCACGGCGCTGGACCTCGTCCGCGGCGACGGTCAGGAGCTGCTTGCTGGGGGCGATCCGCGACGCGAGCAGAGCATCGGCGGCATCGGCGCCCGGTTTGCCGGGAGCCAGGTGCTGGGCGAGGAAGTCACCGAAAGCCGCCCGCCGCTGTCCCGTGAACACGCGAGAACGCGCCGTGGCCGGACGGGCGAAGAGGTCCTCGACCCCACGGTCGGTCGCGTTGTGCAGGTAGGCGGCGCCCACCAAACTGTGTTCGGTCTCCGCGAGGTGACTGGTGAAGTCGGCGATGTAGTCGACGTACCCCTCGACCTGCACGGCCGGGTGGGTGACGCCGCGCCCGCCGTACTGCTCAACGGCGACGAGGGTGTCGGAGTCCTCGAATGCTTCGGCGTGCGACCACTGCTTGAGCTCGACGACGACGTACGAAGGGAGCCCTGTGCGTGGGTGCACGCCAGCGAGGACCACGTCGGCTCGCTTGGACGTCAGCGGGAGCTGGTACTCCACCAGCATCTCCACCTCGTGCAGTCCCACGTCGATCAGGTCGGCACGAAGGGCGGGCAGGCTCCGCTCCCACGCGCGGCGCTCACCGGGCGAAGGGGAATGGCCGGTCTGGATGGACATCTGTTCAGCAAGGCGCTCGGCCAAGTGGTGCTCGAGCGCCGAGAATCCTCGGACGGATGAGCGGAGCAGTGGCACGGACAGATCCCCAGACAGCACGAAACTCGTGCGGGTGGGGGCATGTCCGCGATGGAAGCCCGTCGGGCCGCTATGTCAGTGGCGAGTATGCCTCAAACCGCTTCGCCTCACTCGCTTGGATCCCAACTCTTCGGTGCAGGCCCGAAGGAGCGATTCGTGGATTGGATGATTCCTTCAGCCACAGCAGCACTAGCAGTGCCGCCGATGAGGGCACCCCGACGCTGAACAGTGGCACCCGCCGCGAACGATGATGTCTTGCTTGGTTCCGTATTCGGTGACGGGATTGTGTCCCAGGACCTTGTTGATGGCGCGGATCTGAGACATCGGCACCCTCGAGACGAGATGCTTGGCCCATGTTGGCTCGTGTGCTCGACCATCTTGCCGACTGTTCTCGTCGCGGACTCGCCCAAGGCATTGGCGTGGCGGAGTCCTCTCCCGGGACCTATGACCATGCGTCGGTGGACCCCGGGGCCGACCGGGTGACCTCCTGAGGGGCTGCGCTCCGGTGGGCAGAGTGACTGACAGAGCTACCGCGGTCTCGACGCGGTCGACCGGGACCCCGGGTGGGTGTCCTGGCGGTGGTCGCCCTGCCGCACCTGTACCAGTCGGGTGAGTGCGGAGGCCGCGGCGAGGGCGGCGAGCACGAGCATCGGTGCCGCCGCGCCGATGCTGTCCTGGTACGTGTTGAGGACGAAGGGCAGGGCGAAGCCCGTGTACGTGACGACGTAGAAGATGCCGATGACCAGCCCCCGGGTGGAGCGCGGTGCGAGCCGGTCGACGTCGCGCAGGCCCTGCCCGAGGCACAGGCCGTACGCGGCCCCGAAGACGATCGAGCACAGCACGAAGGTCGCAATGCTCATCCGGCTGCCCGCCACGCCGGAGATGAGGAAGGCGGTGGCCGCCAGCCCCGCTCCGACGACCCCGAGCGGTCGCCATCCGGCGATCCGGCGCGTGCCGAGCTGGACGACGATGCCGGTGCCCAGAGCCAGCACGGCCGCCACCGCCGGCAGCATCGGCCCCCCGTACTGGCCACCGATCCGCTCGGTCAGCACGATCATGGCGACGGTGACGCAGGAGAAGACCCACAGCGTCATCGGCAGTGCGGCCGCAAGGGCAGGACCCAGGCGCCGGTCCTCGACGAAGGGGGCGGAGCTGCCGTCGCGAGGCGGGCGAGGCGTCCTGTGGGGCGCCACGACACTGGCGTAGTCCGGGCGCAGGCAGAGCAGCGCCGAGACTCCGGTCAGGAGCACCGGGACGGCGAAAGCCACGACCAGTCCGGTCTCCCCGGGGGTGAACTGCGCGATCAGGCCGGAGGCCAGCGGGCCGGCCGCGAACCCGGTGGTGAGCACGACCCCTGCGCGTGCGGCCCCCTTCGCCGCGTCGTGGTCGCCCGCCCACGCGGTCCCCGCACTCGCCACCAGGCCGACACCCACGCCGACGACGAGCCTGCCGAGCATCACCCCGGCCAACGTCGGCCAGATCAGCATCACCAGGTTGCCGCCGCCGCACAGGACCAGCCCGGTCAGCACGACCGGCCGTCGCCCCCGGCGGTCCGACAGGCCGCCGCCGAGCAGCAGACCCGGCAGCAGACCGAGGGCGTAGAGGCCGAATGCGGCATCCAGACCCGGCTTGGCGATGTGCTCGACCTCCGCGAGCACGGGCAGGAGGGCGGCGAAGTGGTTCGTCGACCATCCCGCGGCCAGCAGGGCCGCGAGCGTGACCCAGATCGCGCGACGGCGACCGGATGACGGCATGGCGACAGGGCGCGTCGGCGCGAAGGTGCGCTGACCCATCAACCCTCCCGGACGGGTGCGATCGCCCGTGGACTGACGAGCCACGGCACGGTACCTGAAATGTATATCTCCGAGGCTCGGCGCGGCAGGAAGAACAGGTCACGGTGGTGGACTGTGGCCGCGAGTTGACCTCCCTCGACCTGTTCCTTGCGCAAACCGAGATAGTCGCTGCCCTCGGACTGGAGAGTCGAATCCTGCTCACAGGCAGCACCGACCCACCCGGTAAGCCACGACTCGAGTAGGACGGTGTCTCTCGAGTCCACCTGCCACGGGCTCGGCGCGAGCTGGACGGTGTACCCCGCGTGCAGGAACTCCGCTGCGGCCACGTCCACGGCACCGGGCCCGAGGAGTTGGCCGTGGCCGGTCTCGCGCATCTGGTGGTCGTTGAACGCCGCGGTGATCCGGCCGTCGAGAGGGTGCGCGGGCGCCAGCTTCACCTGACCGACGACACTGAGGGTGATCAACGCCGGACAACCGGCCCCAGCGATGCTCGCCACCATCCGTTCGATCTCCTCGCGCGTCATCATGTCGAGGAGCGCTGACGCCGTGACGAGTGAGGCGCCCGTGAGGTCGCTCGGTGGCAACCGGGTGATCTCGCGTAGGCGCCATTCGGTGGTGATCGCCTGGCCGTCACGCGACAGCGGTGGGGGAGCAGCGGTGGCGCGGGTGAGGAGGTCCTCGTCCCGTTCATAGCCCACCCAGTGCTGCGGGCCGGATAGTTGCGGGGCGAGCCAGCGGGACATCGAGCCCGTGCCGCAACCGAAGTCATGGATGACCAGGCCATCCGTCGGCAGGTGCGGACGAAGGGCGTTGACCAGCTGGACGGATCGGGCCGCTGCATCCGCCGGCTCGCGCAGGGCGAGCCAGTCGGCGTCGGCGCGGGCCACCTCCTCGGTCATGGGGACATCCTGACGCTTCCTAGCGGTGGTATCGAGGGCGGACCACGGGCGGCCGTGCGCCCCAGGCACCGAGGCTCATCTCTAGACTCACGCAGATGACACTGCGGGCAGCTTCGGCACTGCTGCTCCCGCAGATCGTGCTGCTGGGCGGGATCGGGCTCGCCACCGGGTGGGGCGTCGTCGGATGGGTCGTGGCCATCGCCGCCACCGCCATCCTGGACACATTCGTCGCCCGCGGGCTGCGCCACCACCACGATGTCCTCGGACCGGCCGACCTCGTGACGATCACCCGGGCCACGCTCACCTGCGCCGTCACCGCGCTCGTCGCCGCATCGCTACTCGCCGGGGACCTCCTCGACACCTCGCCGTGGACGACCACCATCACCGTCCTCGCCGTCCTCTCGCTGACCCTCGACCTCGTCGACGGGTGGGTGGCGCGATGGACCGCGACCGCGTCCCCCTTCGGTGCCCGTGCCGACGGTGAGGCCGACGCCGCCCTCATGCTCGCCCTGAGCATCTGGATTACCCCCAGCCACGGCTGGTGGGTGCTGCTGATCGGACTGGCCCGCTACGCCTTCGCTGCCGCCGGGTGGGTGCTGCCGTGGCTGAGGGCGCAGCTGCCACCGCGCTACTGGCGCAAGGTCGTCACGGCCGTCACCAGCACGATCCTTGTCGTCGCCACGGCGGGAATCGCGCCCCGACCGGTCGTCATCACCGCGCTCCTGGTCGGTCTGGCCCTGATCACCGAGTCCTTCGGCCGCGACATCTGGTGGCTGTGGCACCACCGCCACGCCACAGAAGACCCACTCCGGAGCGCGCGGCGCGACGCCTACGGGCAGCACGATTTCGTCGACCAGCAGGGATTCATGACCGCCGACGAGATCCGGCGGCTCGCCGCCGCAGCCGGCATCGGGCCGGACACGCGGGTGCTCGACCTGTGCTGCGGGCACGGTGGACCCGGCCGCCTCATCACCCGCGAGCTCGGCGGCACCCTGCTCGGCGTGGACGCCGACGCCTCGGCCATCGCGGCCGCCCGCTCCCGGACCGGCCACCTGCCCTGCAGCTACGAGACGGGACGCATCCCACCCGTCCCGGACGGCCCCTTCGAGGTGGTCCTCCTGCTGGAGACGATGCTCGCCTTCCGCGACAAGGAAACCCTGCTGGCCGGGATCCACGCGGCGCTCGCACCCGGCGGTCGCCTGGCCTGCACCGTCGAGGTGGGCGCGCCCCTGACCGAGGCCGAGCGCGCCGCCATGCCCGCCGCCGATACCGTCTGGCCGATCCCGTTGTCCCGGCTGCACGAGGTGCTCGAGCAGGCCGGGTTCGAGGTCACCTGGCAGCAGGACCGCACCGCCGCCCACCGCGGGGTCGTCGACTCGCTGCTGACCGAGTTCACCCGGCACGAGGGCGCGATCGCCGGACAGATCGGGCGCGGCCAGGTGGACGACCTGCTGACCTCGCACCGCCTGTGGAGCGACTGGCTGGGCACGGGGCGCATCCGCAAGGTCGCGCTCGTCGCAATCGCTCAGCCGGTGCAGCGCTCGGACAGGGCGTAGCGCAGCAGCACCACGTCGCCGATGGCGCGCGTCTCGACCAGACGCGCGGGGGAGTCGGCCCGCCACGGGAAGGCCCCGTCGTCGACGAACCGCCGCGCCCGAGAGTCACCGATGAGGAAGGGCGCGAGCACCAGGTGCATCTCGTCGGCCAACCCCTCGGCCAGGAACTGCGTCAGCACCGTGCCGCCGCCCTCGACGAGCAGGCGCTGGACACCCCGCTCGGCCAGGTCGGCGCACACCCGCGCCATGCGCACCGGCCGACCGCCGTCGACGATCGTGGCCACCGCCCCGATCCGCTCGCGGGCGTGCTCGACCCCGTCCCGTGCGCAGTAGACGAGCTTGTCGACCTCCCCGAGGGTGAAGAAGTTCGCGTCCGGGTCGAGGTCGGCCCGCTCGCTGACGGTCACCTTCACCGGGGAGGCGCTCCGCCCGGCGGCGAGCCGCTCCTGCACCCGCTGCTCGCTGCGCACGAGCAGCCGCGGGTCGTCCAGACGCAGCGTGCAGGCACCGACGAGGATCGCGTCGCTGTCCGCGCGCACCTGGTCGACCCGGTCCAGATCGGCCGCGTTGGACAGGATCAACCGCCGCGTCGACGCGTCGTCGAGGTACCCGTCGAGGGAGATCGCGCAGCTGAGGGTCGTGTACGGCCGCGTCACGGAACCACCCGGGCCTCGGGCCGAGCAGCGCGCCGCGACCCGGGCCGAGAGGAACGCGTGCCGGCCACCAGCAGCACGGCGCCGGGCAGCGTCGCCACGAGCGCCAGCACCCCGTAGAGCACCGCCACGCTCACCCCGGTCGCCGCGCCCAGACCGGCCACCTCGAAGGCCCACGCGGCCACCCCTTCGCGCGGGCCCCACCCGGCGACGCTCGCCGGGATCGCGGCACCGAGCAGCACGATCAGCGCCAGGGCCACCTGCCGCCCCACCGAGACCTCGACGCCGGCCGCGGCCATCGCCACGAGCAGGACCGTGACGTGACCCAGCACGGCCACGACCGAGGTGACCACGATGCCCACCGGCGCCCCGCGTACGCGCAGGATCCGGCGCAGGTCCGCCACGAGCACCCCGACCACCCGCACGAGCGTCACCCCCAGCACCAGGGCGACCAGGGCGGCGGCGCCGATCACCACCAGCGCCCGTACCGGGCCGGGCAGCACCACCAGCAGCGCCGCGGTCAGCACGACCTGCACGACCTGCGCGAGGCTGCGTTCCCAGACCACGGAGCGCACCCCGCGCCCCATCCGGTCCACGTCGTAGCCGTGCCGCACCGCGCGGTGGACATCACCGAGGACCCCGCCGGGCAGCACCGAGTTGAGGAACTGCGAGCGGTAGTACGCAGCGACCGCCGCCGGCAGCGCGATGCGCGCGCCCAGACCGGTCGCGACCACGCTCCAGCGCCACGCGGCACAGATCGTCGTCACCACGGTCAGTGCGAGCGCGGCCAGCAGCGCCGGCCAGGTGACCTCGGTGACGGCCAGGACGACGGGCTCGATACCCACCACCGCCAGCAACACCGCGAGGATCACCACGCCGACGGCGGGGCGCCATCCTCTCCCGAGGCGCCCACGCAGAGCGCGGGACCCGGCGCCCGGGAGGCGCTCGCGGATCGGGGCGCGGGTGGGGTCAGGGGCCGCGCGGACCATCCGCCACCTCGTCCAGGACCTGCGCGACGCGGGTGACCGTCTCCCGCCAGGGCGTGAGCGTCAGGCGCCGCCCCCGGGCGGCACCCCGCACCCCTTCGCGGTGGTCGGCGTCGGTGAGCCAGGCACGCAGACCGGCGGCGAGGGCGTCGGCGTCCCCCGGAGGGACGAGCGCGCCGGGCAGCCCACCTCCCACCTGCCCGAGCGTGGCCGGCACCCCACCGACGCGCGCGGCGATGACCGGGATCCCACGCACCAGCGCCTCGGTCACGACCATCGCGTAGGTGTCGGCGCGGGTGGGGTGGACGAGCAGGTCGGCCCGCACGTAGGCCGTGTCGAGGTCGTCGCCCACGCGTGGCCCGACGAAACCCACCCGGTCCGCGAGGCCGAGCTCGGCCACCCGCTCCTGAAGATCCCGGACGAAGACCGGTTCCACATCGAGGGGCCCCACGCAGGTGCACTGCCAGTCCAGGTCCCGGATCGACGCGAGGGCCTCGACCAGCACGTCGTGCCCCTTGGCCCGGGTCACCGGGGCGACACACAGTAGGTGTCCACCCCCGCCGCTGCCGTCGGTGACCTCGGCCGGGCGCACGCCCGGCTCGGCGACGTGCACGCGCGCGTCCGGCAAACCGTGCCGGTCGAGCATCCGGTCGCGGGTCCAGTTGCTCGTGGTGATCACCGCGGTCGCCGCACTGAGCGCGGTCCGCTCCGCGGCCTCGTCCGCGGCCACCATGTGCGCCAGCACGACCAGGCGCAGCCGGTCACCCGCCGCGGCCGTCTCCTCCGGCGCCGCGAGCGCGACCAGCCCGTCGAGCAGGACCACCGAGTCGTCGGGGACGTCGGCGAGCGTCGCCGCCAATGCCGCCGGCGTCTCCGGCTGCGGGTGCGGCCACGACCCGGGCACGGGGTGCTCGCGCACGCTCCACCCGAGCCCGGCCAGCCCGGTGCACACCTCGCGGTCGTAGGTGTTGCCGCCGCTGGGATGGAGCGGGTCGTCGATGTCGCCCGGCAGGACGACGTGCACGGTCCTCACAGCACCACCTCGCAGCTCGCGGAGGCGATGTGCGACTCGTGCAGGGTGACCGTGATCCTGCTCAGGTGCTCACCCGGCCCCAGATCGCCGTCGGCCACCCGCCGGGCGAGCTGCTCGGCGACGGCGAAGGCCAGCGCCTCGGTGGTCGTGTTGCGCCCGGCGAAGTCCGGCTCCTCGTCGAGGTTGCGGTAGGTCAACCCTGCAAGCGCATCCTTCAGCTCCTGCGCCGCCCGGCCGAGGTCGACGACGATCCCGTCACTCGTCAGCCTCGCGCTGTGGAAGGTCGCGTCGACCACGTACGTCGCGCCGTGCAACCGCTGCGCCGGGCCGAAGACCTCACCGCCCAGACTGTGCGCGATCATCATGTGGTCGCGCACGGTCGCGGAGAACTTTGCGTGTTTCATCCGGACTCCTCACCGCCCTCGTCCTCGTCGTGCTCATCGGTGTAGGTGACGACATGGCAGATGGCCGGGATCCGCCCTTCGCTGATCCCGGCCATCACCTGCGGCAGGTCGTCGAAGGGGGAGTCCCCGGTCAGCAGGGCGTCGAACCTCGGATCCCGCAACAGCTGCAGGGACAACGCCTTCCGCTCGGCCGGCGAGCGCACCCCGCGCCGGGCGTCGGCGACGGCGGCGACCTGGCTGGAGCGGATCCGCAGCCGCCCCGAGTGGTAGGCGCCGCCCAGGGCGAGCTCGACGCCGCGGGTGCCGTACCAGCTGAGGTCGAGCACGGTGCCCTCCGAGCGCAGCAGGTCCAGCGCGGTCTGCAGGCCGGCCGAGGTCGCGCTGGTGTGCACGACGAGGTCCTGGCCCCCCTTCGCCTCGTGGGGGAGCGCGAAGTCGACCCCCAGGTCCGCGGCCACCGCCGCCCGGGTCCCGTCCACGTCGACGAGGGTGACCTCGACGCCCGGGTATCGCGCGAGCAGCCGTGCGGCACAACAGCCGACCATCCCGGCGCCGACGACGCCGACCCGGTCACCGAGCAGCGGCGGGACGTCCCACAGGCCGTTGACCGCGGTCTCGACCGCGCCGGTCAGGACCGCCCGCCGCGCCGGCACGTCGTCGGGGACGGGCACGACCGCATCGGCCGGGACGACGTAGCGGGTCTGGTGCGGGTGCAGGCAGAAGACGGTCCGGCCGAGCAGGTGCGCCGGCCCGTCCTCGACGACCCCGACGCTGAGGTAGCCGTAGGCGAGCGGGCCGGGGAAGTCACCCTGCTGCATGGGTGCGCGCATCGCCTCGTACTGGCTCGGCGGGACCTCCCCGCGGAAGACGAGCGCCTCGGTGCCCCGGCTGATCCCCGAGAAGAGCGCACGGACGAGGACCTCGTCGGGGCCGGGTGCGGGCAGTGACGCGGAGCGGACCTCGCCACGACCGGGCTCGACCACCCAGAAGGCGCGTGCGTCCGGGGCCGGGGCACTCACGGTCGACACCTCCTGACGCGACGGCGCTGCCGCTGTGGTCCCTATCGTAGGGCCCGGGAGGCGCCATGATTCGACGGACAGCGGGCCGGGCCTCGGCCACGGTCGCGAGCGCGCTGGCGCTGGTCCTCGTCTGGGGTGCACTGGTGCTGCCGTCAGCTCCGGCGGCGCCGGTTTGGGGGTCACTGCTGCGCTTCCCGCTCGGGGCGCTGATCGTGCTGGCCGTGCTCCTCGTGGTACCGGTCGCGGCGCGTCGGGCGGTGACTCTGGCCCTGGGGGCACTGCTCACGCTGGTGGTGGGCGTCACCGCCCTGGACATCGGCTTCTCCGTGGTGATGGATCGCCGATTCCACGCGCTGTACGACGTGGCGGTGCGCCGTGAGGCGCTTGTTGTTCGAGTGGAGGTGAGAGACCTTTGCCTGATTCCCTGCCGTAGCAGGGAGTCCGTAGCTGGGGGCAGCCTGATCGCAGGGACGTGCGGGAGGGCGGGAGCAGCCCCGACAAAGCCGTGTCGCGTCAGCACCGTTGGATGGCGTGGGCGCGGCGAGCAAGCCGAAGAGGTATACGCGAGGAACCGGTGTCATCACCTGTCTTGACGTACTACCGCCTCAAACCCAGTGGATATGGGGCGGGCGCGGCCAGCCACCTGCCGGAGTGATGGGCGGTGGACCGCCCGGGGCACGAGTTACATGTCCCGGGTCGGGTCGGCGGTGAAGGACTACGGAGTAGTCGCCGACGAGTGCCGCAGGCAGATAGCCGGGTGCCTCCTTCGGTCAGCGGACAGCAAGTGAACACGGGAAGGTCCCCGGGGCCTGCCCGCCGAGCCTGTACAGCCAGCGCGGGTCGGTGTGGCTGGGTGCGTCGCCTGCCGATCGGCCCGGGGGCTGGCGGAGCCGCCGTAGTACTGCGAGTCCGGGAAAGCCGGACACATCGGGAAGGGCGGCAGCGAGGATGGATAGGAGGTACTGCGATGGCGCAAGAGGCGTTGGTGAACTCCGACGCTCGAGCCTTGATGGAGCAAGTCAGGGAGCGGGTAGCGCGGACGCAGATCAAGTATCACCGGTGGGCCAAGACCGACCGCGATCAGCGGTTCGGGGACTTGTTCAACCTCGTGTCACACCCGGACTACCTGCGGGTGGCCTGGCAGCACGTGGCACGAAACAAGGGGGCTCGCACCGCGGGGGTCGACGGCGTGACCGTGCGTCAGATCGCCCAGCGGGGTGAGATCGGGGATTTCCTGAATGGGATCGCCGCGAGCCTGAAGGACGGCACGTATCGGCCCTCGCCGGTGCGGCGGGTGCTCCTTCCCAAGCCGGGCGGCAAGTCGCGCCCGTTGGGGATCCCGACCGTGACCGACCGGGTCGTGCAGCAGTCGTTGAGGATGGTGCTGGAACCGATCTTCGAGGCCGACTTCCAGCCGGTCTCCTACGGGTTCCGGCCCAAGCGGCGCGCCCATGACGCGGTCGCCGAGATCCACCACTACGCCACCAGCGGGTACCGGTGGGTGCTGGACGCAGACATCGAAGGATGTTTCGACCACATCGACCACACTGCCCTGCTGGGTTTGGTGCGGGAACGGATCAAGGACAAGAAGACCGTGGCACTGGTCCGCGCGTTCCTCAAGGCCGGAGTTCTTGATGAGCTCGGTCTGCAGGCCGCGACCAGTGAGGGAACCCCACAAGGCGGGATCATCTCGCCGCTGTTGGCCAACATCGCCTTGTCCGTGCTGGACGAGGCGATCATGGCCCCGTGGAAGCCAGGTGGTGACCAGTCAAGCCAGGCTGAACGCGCCAAACGTCGTTACCACGGGTTGGGCAACTGGCGGATCGTGCGCTACGCGGACGACTTCGTCATCATGACCAACGGCAGCAAGGATGACGCGCTGGCCCTGAAAGAACAGGCCGCCGAGGTGCTGGCCGGGATCGGGCTGCGGCTTTCCGAGGCCAAGACCCGCGTCACGCACCTACGCGAAGGGATCGACTTCCTCGGCTTCCACATCCAGTGGAGGAAACGCAGAGGAGGCGGCAAGTGGTGCTGCATGGTCTTCATCAGCAACAAAGCGTTCGCGAGGATCAAACAGACCATCCGCGCTCTGACCCCTCGCCGGTCACCACGGCCCATGATGGACGTGATCATTGAGGTCAACGCGGCGCTGCGCGGGTGGACGTCCTACTTCCGCCACGCCATCGCCGGGCGACGATTCAGTTTCCTTCGGTACTTCACCTGGAGACGCTTTGTCGCGTGGCAGCGCGAGCAGCGCCGCTGGAACTGGTCCAAGGTCAAACGATGGCTCCGCCGCCCAGACGGCAGTTGGAAACCCATCGCGACTACGGACGTGGCCGTCTTCGACCCCACGAAAGTGCGGGTTCGACGCTATCGGTACCGCGGGAATCGGATCCCCAGTCCCTACGACCCGGCCACGGCCGCCTGACGGCATCACCTCGTGGAGAGCCCGTTGCGTTGAAAGGCGCACGGCGGGTTCGGCGGGCGGTCCGGGGAAACGGGGCAGCAGCAATGCCGCCACCGCGCCCCGGACCGACCCAACAACCTCGGGCGCGGGTACGTGGTGCTCGCCGACTGGGCGGGCCGGGGGTGGGCGGTCGCGGTCGTGCTGGGGAGCGTCCTGGTGACCGTGCTCGTGGGCGTGCTGCTCGTCCGGTCCGTGGCGCGACTGTCCCGGGTGGTCGTCGCCCACCGGCGCGGAGCGCTGGCCGCGCTGCTCGTGGGCGCCCTCGCGTGGGGCGCCCTGGCGGTCTCGGGCGTGCAGGTGGCCGGCCAGGCGGTCGCGTCCACGCCCACCGCGGGGCTGGCCCGCGAGCACGTCGCCGGCGGCTGGGCCGACTACCGGGACGAGTCGGCCTTCGGCACGGCGATCGCCGACGACGAGCTGGCCGGACAGCCGGACCTGCTCGGCGGGCTGGCGGGCAAGGACGTGCTGGTGGTCTTCGTCGAGAGCTACGGCGCAGCAGCGCTGACCGACCCCGACATCGCGAAGGGGGTCACCCCCGTCCTCGACGCGGGCGAGGAGTCGTTGGGTCAGGTGGGCGTCGAGGCACGCAGCGGGTGGCTGACCTCGCCGACCGTCGGCGCCGGCTCGTGGCTGGCGCACGCCACCCTGCAGTCCGGGCTGTGGGTCGACGACGACCGGCGGTACGAGCAGCTGCTGGCGGCGGACCGGCTGACGCTGACCCGGGCCTTCTCCGACGCGGGGTGGCGCACGAGCTTCGTGCTGCCGGCGGTGGCGGAGCCCTGGCCGCAGGGGACGGAGTTCTACGGCTTCGACCGGTTGCACGCCGGCGACGACCTGGGCTACCGGGGACCCGAGCTCGGGTGGGGCGGCATCCCCGACCAGTACACGCTTGCGTGGGTGTGGCGCTCGCTGCTCGCCGGCACGGACGGCCCCGTCATGGCCGAGATCGACCTCGTCTCCAGCCACAACCCGTGGCCGCAGCCGCCGCCCCTGCTGCCGTGGGGCGACGTCGGTGACGGGTCGACGTACACGTGCATGCCGGGGTGCGCCGCGCAGGGGCCGCAGGACGTGCGCTCGCGGTACGCCGCGTCGGTCGGGTACTCGCTGGAGTCGGTGGTCTCCCTCGTCGAGGAGCACCCCGACCTCGTCGTGCTCGTCCTGGGAGACCACCAACCATGGGGGCAGGTCACCGGCGACGACCCCAGACACGACGTGCCGGTGACCCTCCTCGCCGGTGACGCCGAGGTGATCGAGCGTGTCGACGGGTGGGGCTGGACCCCCGGTATGCAGCCCGCACCGGACTCGCCGGTGTGGCGGATGGACGCCTTCCGCGACCGATTCCTCGGGGCCTTCTCCCGGGGAGTGCACGAGCGATAGGGCCAGTTACCGGCGCGACGTCATGAACGACGCCATGACGAGTTCAACTCATGGCTGTTTCAGGGCCACCTTGCGGATCTTCCCCGCAGGGGTCATCGGCAGCGACTCGACTACTTCGATCCGGCTCGGGACCTTGTATGCCGCGAGAGTGCGCCGGCACAACTCAATCAACTCGGACGCATCCACGGTCTGGTCGGCGGCGGGCACGACGAATGCGAGGCCCGTCTCACCGAAGGTGTCATCCGGTGTGCCGATGACGGCGGACATGGCGACCGAGGGGTGCGTGGCCAGGACGTTCTCGACTTCAGCGGGATAGACGTTGTAGCCACCGCGCACGTACATCTCCTTCTTTCGCGCGACGAGCATGACGTGGCCGTCCTCGGTCATCGAGCCGACATCACCGGTACTCAGCCAGCCGTCCTCACCGAACGCGGACGCCGTTTCATCGGGCATCTCCCAGTAGCCAGCGGCGACGCAGCCGCCGCGAACCTGCAGCTCGCCGACCTCGCCCGGGGGGAGCGGCTCGTGCTCGTCATCGACGATACGGCCCTCGAAGTCCCCGAGCATCGTCCCGATCGAACGGCCGACCATCTCCACCGAATCCCCCGGGGGAGAGATCGCGCACGCGCCCGATGTCTCTGACAGTCCATAGAGGTTCGCC
Organism: Janibacter sp. A1S7; assembly: GCF_037198315.1. Taxonomy (NCBI): domain Bacteria; kingdom Bacillati; phylum Actinomycetota; class Actinomycetes; order Micrococcales; family Intrasporangiaceae; genus Janibacter; species Janibacter alittae. The sequence goes on from NZ_CP144913.1 coordinate 1,365,698, forward strand.
ATGCGCGCGTTGTCGAACGTTGACGTCACCTGCTCGGCCAGCGCGGGCTCAAGATTGGAGCCTCCCACCACACAGAGACGGATGCCGTCGGCCCCCTCGGGAGCTCCCGAGGCGAGGACCATCCTGAACATCGTCGGGACGCCGACGAACATCGAAATCGGCGTCTCCTGCATGGCACGCCGGACCAGGTCGGGGTGGAACCGAGGCAGGAGGGAGAAACCTCCGCCGGCGACCAACGACGAGGTGAGGGTGCAGGTGAGTCCGCCCACGTGGTTGAAGGGAAGCACCCCGAGGATCACATCCGAGGGCGTTTGCTCGAGCCGCTCAACCTGCGCTGCGGCGGAGGCGAGCAGGCTGGCCTGGGTGAGCGTGGCGCCCTTGGGCACCCCGGTCGTGCCGGATGTGTAGAGGATGATGGCCGGGTCCGATGCCCTGACCTGCGCTTCGGCCTCCGGCAGGCCGACGTGTGTCGGATCGGTTGTGATCAGCGACTGCCACCCCACCTCATCCCCGCCGAGGAAGATGACCTCCTCGACGGTCGGGATCTCGGGGCGCAGAGCATCCATGAATGCAGTGAACTGGAAGTCGCCGTCTTCGGCGTCGCACACCAGCAGTCGGGCCCCGGAGTGTCCGAGCATGTAGGTGAACTCACGCTCCCGGTACGCCACATTCAGGGTGACCAGCACAGCGCCGATCTTCGCCGTGGCCAGGTAGAGGAGCAACCACTTCGGTGAGTTCGTTGCGGCGATGGCGACCCGGTCGCCACGGGTGATGCCCCACGCCAGAAGTCCGGCCGCCACCTGATCGGACTGGTGGTCTGCCCCCACGTAGGTGAGCGTCTCACCCTCGAAGTACACGAAGACAGCATCGGGAGTTGACGCAGCGCGCTGGCGCAGAACGGCAGGAATGGTGGGGGCAGCCTCGGACATGGACTTCCTTTGCTCGTGGTGCCGGGAAAACTATGCCGTGGGCGATGAGGGGTCAACAGGTGTCCACCGTCGAGGCCGGACCCCACGACGATCTGCTCCACCCAGCGCCGTGCCGGGAGACCCGGCCCGTGTCACATGCTGCCGGTCTCCAGCAACCGCTGGTGCCAGCTGAGGGCCTCGTCGAGCAGGTGCGGCGTGTGCACCGCCTGCGGGCGGGCCGCCTGCGCCCGCTCGAAGTAGTCGAGCAGCGCGGGGCGGAAGGACGGGTCGGCGCAGTTGGTGATGATCCGCAGCGCCCGGGCGCGCGGCGAGAGGCCGCGCAGGTCGGCCAGACCGTGCTCGCTGACGATGATCTGCACGTCGTGCTCGGTGTGGTCGACGTGGCTGACCATGGGCACGAAGGCCGAGACCGCGCCCCCCTTCGCCGTGGAGGGGGTGAGGAAGAAGTTGAGGAAGGCGTTGCGGGTGAAGTCGCCGCTGCCGCCGATACCGTTCATGATCGCGCTACCGGCGATGTGGGTGGAGTTGACGTTGCCGTAGATGTCGGCCTCGATCATGCCGTTCATCGCGATCACGCCGAGGCGCCGCACGAGCTCGGGGTGGTTGGAGATCTCCTCGCTGCGCAGGAGGATCCGGCCCTTGTAGCTGCTGATGTTGTCGCGGAAGCGCTCCACGCCGACGTCGGAGAGCCCGAACGAGGTGGCGGACACGGCGCGCACCGTCCCGCTGTCGAGCAAATCGAGCAGGCCGTCCTGGAGGACCTCGGTGAAGGCCACGAGATCGGTGAAGTCGCTGCCGTCCAGGCCCGCGAGGACGGCATTGGCCACATTGCCGACACCCGACTGCAGCGGCAGCAGCGACGGGGGGATCCGCCCGGCGGCGACCTCGGCGCTCAGGAAGTCCAGGACGTGGCCGGCGATGGCGTGCGAGGTGGCGTCGGGAGGGCTGAAGGGCGAGTTGCGGTCCGGTCGGTCCGTCTCGACCACGGCCACCACCTTGGCCGGGTCGACGCGCAGGTACGGGTCACCGATCCGCTCCATCGGGTCGGTGAGCTGGATGGGGCGACGGCCGGGCGGCAGGGCCGCGCCGTAGTACACGTCGTGGAACCCCTCGAACTCCCGTGGCTGCCAGTGGTTGACCTCCAGGACCACCCGGTCGGCCTGCTCGAGCCAGGTCTTGTTGTTGCCCACGGAGCTGCCCGGGACGAGCAGCCCGTTGGGCAGGATGGCGGCGACTTCGACGACCGCGACGTCGAGGTTGCCGTAGAAGCCGAACCACATGTGCTGCGCGGAGTGGCTGAGGTGGGCGTCGACGTAGTCGACCTCGCCGCGGTTGATCAGATCGCGCATCGTCGGGTCGGAGTTGTACGGCAGCCGACTCGAGACGCCCCCGGCCTCGGCCAGCACACCGTCGGCGTCGGGCGCGGTCGAGGCCCCGGTCCACAGGCCGATGCGGAAGTCCTCGCCGCGGCTGTGCGCGGCGACGATCCGGTCGTGCAGGGCCGTCGGGATCGCCTTGGGGTAGCCCGCGCCGGTGAAGCCACTCATCCCGACGTTGTCGCCGGGCCCGATCTGCTCGACCGCCACCTCGGCGGTGGTGACACGCGTGGTCAGGACCGGGCAGGTGATGCGGCTCATGCGGGCATCGTGTCAGCACCGTGCCGACGGCGAAGGGGGAGGTCCGCCCGCGTGCCGACCTCAGGACCCCGCCGGCCAGTCGTCGGCCACCGGCACGCCGCCCTCGACGACCGGCTCGTCGGCGGGCGCCTCGTCCGCCCAGGAGTCCTGCGGCCGGTACCCGAGCTCGAGGAGGCTGTTGGTCATCGACCAGCGGCGGTTGGGGTTGTCGGAGATGGCGTAGTAGATGCCGAAGTCGACGTCGGTCTCGATGGCGCGGCGCACGATCCGAGCCGCGTCCGCCTCGCTGAGCCACATCGCGTGCAGCACGTCGGCGTCCTTGGTCGTGGGGTCGCCGGCGACCCAGCCGATACGCAGCGCGATGACGGACAGCCCGTACTCGTCGTGGTAGAAGCGGCACAGGGTCTCACCGAAGGCCTTGGAGACACCGTAGAAGGAGTCCGGGCGCGGGGGAGTGTCCGGGTAGACCGGCCACTGCTCGTAGCGGTCGTACATGCCCATCACGTGGTTGGACGAGGCGTAGACGACCCGTCGTACGCCCGCGTCACGCGCCGCCTCCAGCACGTTGCGGGTGCCGATGATGTTCGCGTCGAGCACCGCCTCCCACGACGCCTCCGGGGACGCGGCTCCGGCCAGGTGGACGACCGTGTCGATTCCGTCCATCAGGCCGCGCACGGCGTCGTAGTCGGCGAGGTCCGCGCCGAGAACCACGGGGTCCGCGTCCGGTTGCGCGGTCAGGTCGTGGCCGGTGATGGCGTACTCGTGCGTCAGGCGCTGCGTGAGAACCGATCCCACGCCGCCCGTCGAACCGGTGATGAGGATGCGTCGGGTGCTCATGCCACCCACTCTGCTCCTGCAGGCCGCACCCGCGGAAGGGGACCCCGTCGTCCCGCACCGGGGTCGGACCTCAGTCCTCCTCGTCGAGATCGATCACCCGGACGGCGTCCGCGATGTCGGGGTGGTCGCCGGTGCCCAGTGGCCGCAGCTCACGGGCGACCCCGTGCTGCTCGAGGACGTACTCGGTGGAGGCATCGGTGAGCACCTGCAGCGCGTCGGCCTCCGCCCAGCGCACGCCCTCGAGGGTCTCCCGGGTGAACCGGGCCGCCATGAGTGCCTCCGGCTCCCGGTCCCCGTACGCGTCGGCGGCGGTCCTGCGGACGGCGACCACGCTCGCCTCCCGGATCGAGGGAGCCGTGGCCAGGACCTCCTTGGCCGTGACGACGACGTACCCGGCGACCATGAGGGAGTAGAGGGCATTCCACTGCGTCTTCGTCGCCGTGCGCAGCGAGAGGTTGCCGGCGTCGGTGGTGCCGGGGATCCGCTCGGGGAGCGTCTCGGCGTCGGGCACCCGGACGACCACGGACGCGATGTCCCCCTCGACCCCCACCGGTGCCGACTCGGCGTCGTTGTCCTCGAGCGCCCGGGCCAGAGCCGGGAGCACGGCGTCCGGGTCGTTGTCCAGCAACCGGCACCAGTGGGCGTCCAGGAGCTGCTGGTCCTCCTCCAGCCGGACGTCCGCCGACCGCACCAGCGCCGCGTGCTCGGCGATCGCTGCGGCCCGGGCGCGAGTGCGGGCCGCTCGACGCGTGCGGACGGCGAAGAAGCAGTGCTCGGAGGCTGCTGCCCTCTGCCGACGCCTGATCAGGTCGTGCAGCGGCAGGACCTCCCATCGCTCGGCCAGGGGAGGCTGGGCCGGAGGGAAGCGCGGACGGTGCAGCTGCAGGATGGCGTCGATGGCCGCGGCGATCTGCTCCGCTCGCTCGGCCTTGGTCGCCGCCGCGAGGGACCGGCTGCGCTGCCCCGTCGAGCCGCGTCGCCGCGACCGCGACCCGTGCAGACCGTGGTAGTGGCTGACCGGCCCGGCACCGGTGGAGACCCCGGGCCCACCCGCACCGACGTGCAGGCGCGCCGCCCGCGGCCCGATGCTGGTGCGCACCCCACGGCCGGTCAGGCGCACCCGGACCCCGGGTGCGACCCTGAAGTAGAAGCCCATGACGGCACCGTACGTCCGGGGGCCGGCGGCGTTGTGCGCACCCGGCCCACGGTATCTCGTCGGCCGGGCGTGCATGTCGACGTCAGGCGGCGCGAAGGGGGCGACCCCCGTCTCAGTCGACCGGGGGAGGTGCCTCGCCCCGGTCGAGCAGGATGTCGACGACGTGCTCGGCGATCGCCAGCGAGGACGTGGCCGCCGGCGAGGGGGCGTTGCGCAGGGCGAGGATCGGACCACGACGGGTGATGCGGAAGTCGTCGACGAGGGAGCCGTCGACCCCCAGGGCCTGCGCACGTACGCCGCGCGGCCCCGGGACCACGTCGTCGGTGGTCAGCTCGGGCACGTAGCGGCGGGCCGCGTCGACGAAGCGCTGCGTGCTCAGCGAACCCAGCATCTCCAGCACCCCGGTGCGCCAGTGCCGGACCGCGAAGCGCCGGAAACCGGGCCAGGTGACGACGTCGCGCAGGTCGGTCGCGGAGGCACGGGACCAGCCGTACCCCTCACGGGCCAGGGCCAGGACGGCGTTCGGCCCGACCATCACCTCCCCGTCGACGCGGGGTGTCAGGTGCACGCCGAGGAAGGGATAGCGCGGATCGGGGACCGGGTAGACCAGACCACGCACGAGGTCACGTCGCTGCGGCCGCAGCAGGTGGTACTCGCCGCGGAAGGGGACGATGCGCGGGTCGTCCCCGCCCCCGGCCAGTGCCGCGACCCGGTCGGCCTGCAGCCCGGCGCAGAGCACGACCTGCTCGGCGCGCACCTGCTGCCCCTCGGCTCCGGTCAGCACGGTCCGGTCACCATCCGGACGGATACCGGTGACCTCGACGGAGGTGCGCACGATCCCGCCCGCCGCGGTGATCTCCTGCGCCATCGCACGGGTGACCGCGGCGTAGTCGACGATCGCGGTGTGCGGGGAGTGCAGCGCAGCCACGCCGGTGACGTGTGGTTCGATCTCGCGCAGCTCGTCCGGACCGATCTCACGCACGCCCGGCACGCCGTTGGCGCGCGCCCGGTCGGTGATGTCGGACAGTCGGCCCCGCTCGGTCTCGTCGAGTGCCACGACGACCTTGCCGCACTCGTCGTAGGCCAGCGAGTGCTCGGTGCAGAACTCCTGCAGCAACCGGACCCCCCGGCGGCACAGCCGTGCCTTCAACGAACCCGGCTCGTAGTACAGGCCGGCGTGCACCACGCCGCTGTTGTGACCGGTCTGGTGGGCGGCCAGGGCCGGCTCCTTCTCGAGCACGGTGACCTCGGCGCCCGGCTGCAGCTGCAGGATCCGGCGGGCGATGGCCACGCCGAGGATCCCTCCACCGACGACCGCGTAGCTGGTGGGACTCATGCCCGCTCCCGGTTGAGGTCGCCGACCAGATCGACGTAGCGCGCGGCCAGCCCGTCCAGCAGGCAGGCCAGGCCGAGCTCGAAGCTCTCCGCGTCGATCTCCTCGGCGAGCTCGGGCAGTCGGTGCGCCTGCGCCAGCGCCGGGTAACGCTCGAGGTAGACCGTGGCGTCGTCGGCGAAACCACTGGCGAAGGGGGTCGACGCCGCCCCGACGACGAGGTACTTCACCGAGCCGGCGATCTCGGTCGCGTAGCGGGCCGGCCAGCCGGCCGACAACAGCCCGGCGTGCACCCGCTCCGACATGGCGAGGAAGTCCTCGCGCCGGCCGGCGCCCGAGGCGACGAGCGGCACGGCATTGGGGTGGGCCGCCAACGACGCGCGGTACGAGCGGGCCCAGGTCTCCACCCCCCTTCGCCACCGGCCGTCGACGAAGCCGCTCGTGTCGACCTGCCGGGTGAGCAGGTTGGCGACCGCGTCGAGCACCTCGTCGCGGTTGGCGTAGTGGCTGTAGAGGGAGGGAGCCTGCACACCGAGGGCACGCGCGAGCCCGCGCATGGAGAACTGGGCGAGGCCCTGGTCGTCGATGAGCTGCAGGGCGGCGTCGCGGATGCGTTCGCGACTCAGGAGCGGGGTGGTGGGACGAACCACGGAGTGGGCCTTTCGCCATCGGAACCTAACGGTATAAGGTTACCGCACAGCACAAACCTAACACCGTTTGGACACCTGGAGATGACGATGAGCGCACCGCAGACCACTGCCTCCCTGTTCGGGATCGACACCCTGCTGTCGGAGGAGGAGCGCGACATGCAGGCGACCGTGGCCCGCTACTGCACCGACCGACTTCGGCCGAACCTCGCCGACTGGTACGAGGCGGGGGACCTGCCTGCACGGGAGTTGGCCACGGAGCTCGGTGACCTCGGCGTGCTCGGGATGCACCTGGAGGGCTACGGTTGCGCCGGCACGAGTGCCACGGCGTACGGCCTGGCGTGCCTGGAGCTGGAGGCTGCGGACTCGGGTCTGCGCAGCCTGGTGTCGGTGCAGGGGTCGCTGGCGATGTTTGCCATCCACCGCTGGGGGAGCGAGGAGCACAAGCAGGAATGGCTGCCGCGGATGGCCGCGGGCGAGGCCATCGGGTGCTTCGGCCTGACCGAGCCGGACTTCGGCTCCGACCCCGGTGGCATGCGCACCCGGGCCCGCCGGGACGGGGACGACTGGGTCCTGGACGGCACGAAGATGTGGATCACCAACTCACCGATCGCCGACGTCGCCGTGGTGTGGGCCAACACCGACGAGGACGAGGGCTCTCGCGGCATCCGCGGGTTCGTCGTCCCGACCGACACCCCCGGCTTCTCCGCTCCCGAGATCACCAAGAAGCTCTCCCTGCGCGCCTCGGTCACCGGTGAGATCGTGCTGCAGGGCGTCCGGCTGCCCGCCTCGGCGATGCTGCCCGAGGCGGCCGGGCTCTCCGGGCCGCTGTCCTGTCTCAACGAGGCCCGCTTCGGGATCATCTTCGGTGCGGTCGGGGCGGCGCGTGACTGCCTCGAGGTGGCCCTGTCCTACGTCGGTGACCGCGAGATCTTCGGCAAGCCCCTGGCGGCCTACCAGCTCACCCAGGCGAAGCTCGCCGACATGAGCCTCGAGCTCGGCAAGGCCATGCTGCTGGCAATCCAGCTCGGCCGGATCAAGGATGCCGGCACGATCCGCCCCGAGCAGATCAGCCTCGGCAAGCTGAACAACGTGCGCGAGGCCATCGCCATCGCGCGCGAGTGCCGAACCCTGCTCGGCGCCAACGGGATCACCCTCGAGTACCCCGTCCTGCGCCACGCCAACAACCTCGAGTCCGTCCTGACCTACGAGGGCACCTCCGAGGTGCACCAGCTGACGATCGGCAAGGCCCTGACCGGGGTGGCGGCCTTCCGCTGAGCCGCGCTGGTCCCGATCCCGCCCGACCATCAAGACGTTGGGGAGGGAGACTCGCACCGCGGACGCTTACGTTGTAAAGTCCCGCTTACGATATGAGCGATGGTGCAGGGTGCGCCGGGTTGGAAGGGGTACGGGATGAGCGACACGGGGACGACGGGAACGTCGACAGCCACCCGGGCGACGACGATGACCGGGGGCGCCGGGCAGGAGACCGCGCCGACCGCGAGCACGGTGGATACGGCCACGATCAGCGGGGATGATGGGTCGACTTGGACCGAGGCGGAGGTGAGGCAGGTGCGAGCCGACCTCACCACCGAGGTCGAGCGGCTGTCCGAGGAGATCGCTGCGATCGAGGCCGAGCTCAGCGGGCCCGTGGCGCAGCAGGGGGGCGCCGAGGGTCGCGACGAGGCGGATGTCGGGGGCCGGCTCGTCGAGCAGGAGCACGAGATGACCCTGCTCGAGGGGGCCCGTGCGGGTCTGACGCAGAACCTGGCCGCCCTGGAGCGCCTCGACGCCGGCACCTACGGCACGTGTGAGTCCTGCGGGGAGCCGATCGGAAAGCTCCGGCTGCAGGCCTTCCAGCGCGCGACCCTGTGCGTGTCGTGCAAGAAGGTGCAGGAGCGGGCCTGACGCGTCCGTCCGTCCCCGTGCGAGATGGCCGGGCGTCCTCCCGCTCGTGGAACACTGTTGTCCCACGGGTGCTTCGCTTGTAAGTTTACGAAGTAATCAGTGCAGCGTGTACGGATGAGGTCCGACGACGAGCTCCCGGTCACACCACCCCCGGAGGGCGTCGACTGACCACGAGCACGATTCGGAGGCCAGCGTGAACCAGGCCCAGCCCGACGACGTGGCAGCGGTGGCGGATCCCTCCGTCGAGCGCTGCAAGGAGAACGCCCGCCGGCTGCAGATCCTGCGGGAGCGGCTCGCTGAGGGACGCAAGGACACCGCCCACCAGGCCGACGACAGCCCTCCCGGGACGCAGGGCGACGCCCCGGACTGAGGGGGCGGGTCAGGGCGGTCCGGACGAGGCATCACGGGTGACCACCGGAGCTTCCGGAATGGTCGGCGCCTTGGCGCCGTGCAGCGGTGGGTTTTGGGTATCTTTCGGTGCGGCGCAGGTACGGGTCGGATGCCCATCGAAGCGGCGCCCGTTGTCGTCTCTGCTGCGCTGGTTGGCGCACGAAGGGTGGTCTGCTGTGGTTGTTCGATCGGTGCGGCTTGCTGGTGTTGGTGCCTTGCTGGCCGGGCTGGTGCTCGGCGCCGGGGCGGTTCCGGCGCAGGCCGGCCCGGCCGCGTCGGGCGCCTCGGGCGCCTCGTGGGAGTTCTCCGGTTCGGGCTTCGGTCACGGGGTGGGGATGTCGCAGTACGGCGCGAAGGCGATGGCCGATGACGGCAAGAGCGCCGCGCAGATCCTGAAGTACTACTACCGGGGCATCTCGGTCGACCGGGTGCGCGACGACCAGTTGGTGCACGTCAACGTCGGTGCGTCGCGTCCGTCGGTGACGCTGCGGACCTCCGCGACACAGTCGGGTGGCGGCTCGTTCACGGTCACGGTCGGCAGCAAGACCCTGAAGGCGTCGAAGAACTCGACCGTGAAGGTGGCGCGTTCCGGCGCGAAGGTGAAGGTGTCGCACACGGCCGGCACGAAGACCGTGCACGCCACCGGCCCATCCGCGCAGGTGACCTTCGATGACGGGAAGACACTGCTGTCGATCGATGGCAAGAGCTACCAGTCGGGGTCGGCGCGGGTGGTGCCCGCCTCGGGCAGCGGGGTGCATGCGGTGATGAAGGTGCGCCTGCACGATCAGTACCTGGACAACGTGCGTGAGATGCCGTGGTCGTGGCCGGCGGCATCGCTGCAGGCGCAGGCGGCAGCAGCCCGCGGGTACGCGCTGCGCAAGGTCGACCGCGGCATCCGCTCAGCCTGCGAGTGCCACGTCTACGACAACACCAGCGACCAGGTGTTCGGCACCTACCCGGGCGCCGGCGCATCCGGGTGGGACCGGTGGAAGGCTGCGGTACGGGCCGGCGGTACGGGCACCGCGGGGATGGTTCCGCGGTACCACGGTGCCCTGATCGAGGCGGTGTACTCCTCCAGCAGCGGTGGCCGTACCCAGAACAACGAGGACGTGTTCGGCGGCTCCCCGGTTGCCTATCTGCGCTCGGTCAACGATCCGTACTCGATGCGCGCGGAGAACCCGCGCCGGTCCTGGACCATCACGGTCTCGGGGACGAAGGTCGACTCGGCGTTCGGGCTGGCGGACGTGGTGGCGGTGGATGTCGCCCGTCGTACCACTGGTGGTGGGGTCGCCGAGGTGGTCGCCACGTCCAGCACGGGCAAGCGGGCGTCGATGACGGGTGAGCAGATGCGGCGTGGGCTCGGCCTGCCGAGCACGTACGTGGTCTCGCCGATCAAGGGGACGGGGCCGTTCCCGGACGTGACTGCGGCGACGACCGACTTCACCAAGGAGATCGGTTGGCTGAAGGACGAGCGGATCACGACGGGTTACGCCGACGGGACCTTCGGGCCGAAGGACGACATCTCGCGTGAGGCGATGGCGGCGTTCTTGTACCGGGCGGCGGGCAGGCCCGCGGTGGAGAGTGCGCCCGACTTCACGGACGTCGACTCGTCGAGCGCGTTCGCCAGGGAGATCGCCTGGCTCCAGGACGAGCGCATCACCACGGGCTATGCGGACGGTACGTTCGGTCCCAAGAAGCGGATCTCGCGTGAGGCGATGGCGGCCTTCATGACCAGGTTCCTGCTCGAGGGGAGAGTGCCCGACGCCACTGCGCCCTACGAGTTCAGTGACATCGCCGGGACCCAGTTCGAGGACCACATCGCCTGGATCGCGGATCAGGGTCTGACCACGGGCCATGCCGACGGGACCTTCCGCCCGAAGAGCACAATCACCCGCGAGGCCATGGCGGCCTTCCTGTACCGCTCGCGGGACATGCTGTAACGGACCGGCCTACGGCTCGGCGCTCTCGGCCACCCTCTGCGGTCGGCATGGACGTGACGGGCAGGGCATGACGAAGGGCGGGACCTCCTTGGTGGAAGTCCCGCCCTTCGTCGTTTCGAGACGGTCGCGGGGCGACCTCCTCAAGCAGCGTGGTACCGCTCAGATGCCGCTGTGCTGTTGTTCGACATTTGGCCTCGTTCCTCGGCTCAAATATCGAAGTACATCTCGAATTCGTGCGGGTGCGGACGCATCTGCAGTGGGATGACCTCGTTCTCCCACTTCCACGCGATCCAGGTCTCGATCAGGTCGGCGGTGAAGACGTCCCCCTCGAGCAGGAACTCGTGGTCCTCCTCGAGCGCCTTCAGCACCTCCGGCAGGGTCGTGGGGACCTGCTCGATGGCCTCGTGCTCGTCCGGCGGCAGCTCGTAGAGGTCCTTGTCGATCGGCTCCGGGGGCTCGATGCGGTTCTTGATGCCGTCGATCCCGGCCATCAGCTGCGCGGCGAAGCACAGGTACGGGTTGCTCGAGGGATCCGGGATGCGGAACTCGACGCGCTTGGCCTTGGGGGAGTTGCCCGCGATCGGGATGCGGATGCACGCCGAGCGGTTGCGGGCGGAGTAGACCAGGTTGATCGGCGCCTCGAAGCCGGGTACCAGGCGACGGTAGCTGTTGGCCGTGGGGTTGGTGAAGGCGAGCAGCGCCGGGGCGTGCTTGAGCAGGCCACCGATGTACCAGCGGGCGATGTCGGACAGGCCGCCGTACCCCTTCTCGTCGTAGAAGAGCGGCTCGCCGTCCTTCCACAGACTCTGGTGGGTGTGCATCCCCGAGCCGTTGTCACCGTAGATCGGCTTCGGCATGAAGGTCGCCGTGCGCCCGTCGTCCCAGACGGTGCTCTTGACGACGTACTTGAACTTCATGATGTCGTCGCCGGACTGCTGGAGCGTGTTGAACTTGTAGTTGATCTCCTGCTGCCCGGCGGTGCCGACCTCGTGGTGGCTGCGCTCGACCTCGAGGCCGACGGACTTCATGTTCAGGCAGATCCTGTCGCGCAGGTCGGCGAAGTGGTCGACCGGCGGGACGGGGAAGTACCCACCCTTGAAGGCCGTCTTGTAGCCCTGGTTGCCGCCCTCCTCCGTGCGACCGGAGTTCCACGCGGCCTCGATCGAGTCGAGGTGGTAGTAGCTCCCCTGCGGCTGGGTGTCGAAGCGCACGTCGTCGAAGACGTAGAACTCCGCCTCGGCGCCGAAGAAGGCGGTGTCGGCGATGCCCGTGGACGTCAGGTAGGCCTCCGCCTTCGCCGCGACGTTGCGCGGGTCGCGGCTATACTGCTCACCGGTGAAGGGGTCGACGATGGAGAAGTTGAGGATCAGCGTCTTCTCCGCGCGGAAGGGGTCCACGAAGGCGGTGCCGATGTCCGGCACGAGTTTCATGTCGGACTCGTGGATGGCCTGGAAGCCGCGGATCGAGGACCCGTCGAACATCTGGCCCTCGGTGAAGAAGTCCTCGTCGACGCTCTCGGCAGGCACGTTGAAGTGCTGCATGATGCCGGGCAGGTCGCAGAAACGGATGTCGACGAACTTGACGTCCTCGGCCTTGATGAAGTCGAGAACCTCGTCAGGGGAGCTGAACAAACCATCCTCCTGGGGTGGGGCGGCAGCCCACGGTGACCTGCCGCAACTGGTGTCGGCTTCGACACTAGGGATGGGCGGTTACCCGACCATGACCCCGATGTTTCACCGGCGTTACACGCGTCCTCGGACACGTCTGCTGCGTCACAACATTACCGAGTGGGGGTGGCAGGCGGTGGGAGCGGCCACGATCGGGACGCATAGGCTGCTCGGGTGAGCAACACAGGGCACCACCGCGGACCGACCCCGGGCGAAGGGGGGAACCACGCCTCCTTCGGGCGTCGCCTCCTCGCCCTGGTCGTCGACTGGGCCGCCTGCCTGGTGATCGCCAACGCTCTGTTCGCCACCGTCATCGACCGCAGCCCGGCCGCTGTCTCCTTCCTCCCGCTCGGACTGCTCTTCCTCGTCCACCTGATCGGCGTCACCCTCGGCGGCGCCTCCTTCGGTCACCGCCTCCTGGGCCTACGGGTGGTGCCGGTGCACGGGGGGTGGGTCACCCCCCTTCGCTCGGCCGCGCGTGCTGCCCTGCTGTGCCTGGTGATCCCGCCGATCATCGTCATCTCCGACGACGGGCGTGGCCTGCACGACCGCGTCGCCGGTAGCCGGATCGTGCACGTCTGAGGAGCAGCATGCGGACCCTGCGTTACGTCGCGATCGGCGACAGCCTCTCCGAGGGCGTGGGCGACCTCTCGTGGCCGGACGGCACGCCGCGCGGCTGGACCGACCGACTGGCCGAGCTGTTGGCCGCCCACCACGGCACGCTCGACTACGCCAACCTCGCCATCCGCGGGTACCGGACCGTGGAGGTCCTCCAGACCCAGGTGCAGCCCGCCCTCGCCCTCGACCCCGACGTCGTCACCCTCACTGCGGGCATGAACGACATCCTGCGTCCGCGGCTGGACGTGGCGGCGCTGCGGCACCGGCTGGTGGAGATCGTCGCCCCCTTCACCGCGAAGGGGGTCCGCGTCGCCGTCGTCCCGATCCCCGACCTGCGTGGCGTCACCCCGGCCGGGCGGATGCTGCAGCGTCGACGGTTGGTGCTCAACGAGCTCTACCGCCGACTGGCGCAGGAGCACGGGATGATCCCGCCGACGGAGACGAGCGGCACCGTCTTCGAGGACCGGCGCGCCTGGGCCGAGGACCGGCTGCACCTCTCCGAGCTCGGGCACACCCGCCTGGCGGTCGCCGCGGCCGAGCTCCTGGGGACGCCGGCGACGATCGACTGGGCCGGCCTGCCCGAGGGACCGGCGCCGCGCCGGACCCTGCGCACCGAGGTGACCTGGGCCCGCAGGTACGTCGGGCCCTGGACCTGGCGGCGCCTGCGGGGACGGTCCACCGGGGACGGGCGCACGGCCAAGCATCCCGACCTCGTGCGGCTGACCGCCGAGCGCTGGGAGACCGCCGGGAGGAGATGAGGGCGTGGGCTGCGCAGGCCAGGACGACGGGGGTCGGTTCAGCCGCGGAAGAAGGTGCGCGCCACCCGCGTCAGGTCGAGCAGGTCACTCGTACCGGCGAGCTCGCGCGCGGAGTGCATCGACAGGATCGGGATGCCCACGTCGACGGTGCGGATCCCCAGCCGGGTCGCGGTGATCGGGCCGATCGTCGACCCGCAGGGCACCGTGTTGTTGGAGACGAAGTCCTGGCTGGTCACCCCGGCAGCGTCGCACCACCCGTGCCAGGCGGCGGAGCCGGTGCCGTCGCTGGCATAGCGCTGGTTGGCGTTGAGCTTGAGGATCGGCCCGGAGCCGAGCAGCGGGCGCACGTGGGGGTCGTGCTTCTCGGGGAAGTTCGGGTGCACCGAGTGGCCGACGTCGCTGGAGACGCACCACGATGACGCGAGGGCGCGCATCCGATCGGCCCGGTCGCCACCGAGCGCCAGCCCGACGCGCTCGAGCACGTCCTGCAGGAACGGCCCGGCCGCGCCCGATCGGGTCGCGGAGCCGACCTCCTCGTGGTCGAAGACGGCCAGCATCGGGATGTGATCGGTCGCGAGGTCGTCGCCGACCTCGGTCAGGGCGACGGTCCCGGCGTGCACGCTGGCGAGGTCGTCGAGACGACCGGCCGCGAAGAACGCGTCCTCCCGCCCGAAGACGACCCCACGGGCGCTGTCGGCGGTGACGAGGTCGTACCCGCGGATGCGCGAGGTCTCCACCCCGGCGGAGGCGGCCAGCTCGGCGAGCAGGTCGGCGGAGTCGGTGGCGCCCACGCCCCAGACGGGCTGCGTGTGCGCCTGCTTGTCGAGGGCGAGGCGCTCGTTGGCCTCACGGTCGAGGTGGATCGCCAGCTGCGGCAGCCGCAGCAACGGGCCCGAGTCGGCCAAGGCCTCGGTCCCGTCGTCGAGGACCAGTCGGCCGGCCAGGCGCAACTCGCGGTCGAGCCAGGAGTTCAGCAGCGGGCCGCCGTAGACCTCGACACCCGCCTGCAGCCAGCCGTGCCTGCCGGTACTCGGCTGCGGCTTGAGCTTGAAGCCGGGGGAGTCGCTGTGCGCGCCGAAGATGCGCACGGGCGTCGTGGCGGTCGCCGAGGCCGGCACCACCCACGCGAGGAGGGCTCCGTCACGCACGACCAGGTACGTGCCCGGCGTGTGCGGCCAGGCACTCGGCTCGGCCAGGGCCGTGAAACCGGCGGCCTGCAACCGGCGGGCCACCTCGGCCGCGGCGTGGTAGCTGGACGGGGACGCGTCGACGAAGTCGGCGAGGTCCTCGGCGTGGTCGGTCGGTGCCGGCACGGGTGCTCTCCTGGAGGGTCTTGACGGGTGCGGTCGTGCCCGGCCGGGTCAGCGTCCGCGCAGGGCCTTGCGGTCCATGCGGGCCTTGTTCGGGTCGACGCCGGCGGGCACGCCCTGCCGCAGGCCCGGGAGGGACTTCAGCCGCTTGTTGACGACCGACATCTCCTCCTTCGACAGCTGCGGCTTCAGTCGGATCAGCGTGGTGCGGATCTTGCGGGCGGGCAGCTCGCCGTCCCCGGTGCCGACGATGTAGGTGTGGACCGGCACGCCCGGGGCGACGCGGTTGACCTTCTTGGTCTCCTTGACGAAGAGCTTGTCCACACGGTGCTTCGGTCCCTCGCCCAGCAGCACGACACCCGGACGGCCCAGGGCACGGAAGACCATGGCGGCGGTCTGGATGTCCCCCGGCTTCGTCGCGTCCGCGGCGACCGGCTCCTGGTCGTAGTACCAGCCGCGCTTGACCGCGGACAGACCACCGATGGCGGCCCCGCGCTGGCCGTCCATCTGGTTGAACGCGGCCCGCTCACCGCGTCGGGAGAGCACGATCATGGCGGCGAGCAGCCCGATCGGCAGGGCGATGAAGAAGGAGGACCAGAAGTGGCCCAACAGCAGACCGATGACGGCGCCCACGGCGAGCACGCCGACGAAGGCAAGCAGCATCCACAGGTTCACCTGCGGGTCGATCTGCTTGATCGTCTTGTAGACGGACCAGAACCTCTTGAACGGGTTCTCGCGCTTCGGCTTTGCGGGCTTGTCGGACTTTCTGGCCATGGCGGGTGAGTCTAGTTCCTTCCCGGGGGTGCCCCGGTCAACCGTCCGTGCCGGTGGCCTGCTGCGCGGCGGCCTTCGCCACGAGCGTCGAGGCCTCCTGCCGGGCGGGCTCGTCGATCGCGTCGGCGAGGTGGGAGAGGTGCTCGGGGATCGCCCGGCCCCACTTGCGCATGGCCGTGGCGTAGAGGCGACCGGCACGGTAGCTCGACCGCACGAGCGGACCGGCCATGACGCCCTTGAAGCCGATCTCCTTCGCCAGGTCGCTCCAGTGGACGAACTCCTCGGGCTTGGCCCAGCGGTCGATCGGGTGGTGCAGCTTCGAGGGGCGCAGGTACTGGGTGATCGTGAGGATGTCGCAGCCGGCGTCGTGCAGGTCGCGGATGGCCTCCTCGATCTCGGCCTCCTCCTCGCCCATCCCGAGGATGAGGTTGGACTTGGTCACCAGCCCGTCGTCGCGGGCCATGGACAGCACCTTCAGGGACTTCTCGTAGGTGAAGGCGGGACGGATCGTGCGGAAGATCCGCGGCACCGTCTCGAGGTTGTGCGCGAAGACCTCCGGGCGGGCGTCGAAGACCTGCTGCACCAGCTCCGGCTTGGCCCCGAAGTCGGGCGGGAGGATCTCGACGCCGGTGTTGGGGTTGAGCGCGTGGATCTGGCGGATCGTCTCCGCGTACAGGCTGGCGGCCCCGTCGGGCTGGTCGTCACGGGCGACGCCGGTGACGGTGGAGTAGCGCAGACCCATCTCCTGCACCGACTCGGCGACACGCCGCGGCTCGTCCATGTCCAGGCTGGTCGGGCGACCGGTGGCGATGTCGCAGAAGTCGCAGCGACGGGTGCACACGTCACCACCGATGAGGAAGGTCGCCTCGCGGTCCTCCCAGCACTCGAAGATGTTGGGGCAGCCGGCCTCCTCGCACACGGTGTGCAGGCCCGCTCCGCTGACACGGCCCTTCATCGCGTTGAACTCGGGGCCCATCTTGGCAGTGGTCCGGATCCACTCCGGCTTGCGCTCGATGGGGGTCTCGGCATTGCGCGCCTCGACGCGCAGCAGACGACGTCCTTCGGGTGCGACGGTCACGCAACTCTCCTGGCACTGATCGACGGCCCGGGAGGTGGCCGGGCTCACTCCCAGCCTACGCCGCGGTCCCCCGGGGGGACGAACGGGTGGTCGTCAGCGCCCCTTCTGCAGGGCCTTCTCGATCGGCTTCGCCATGTACGGAGCCATCGTCCGCACGTACGTCGCCGACAGGTGGGACGAGTCGTAGTAGGTGATCACCCCACCGGTGACTCCGCGGCACCGGTCGGAGTCGCAGACCAGGTCGTCGAAGGTGACGTGGTCGACGCCCTCGCGATCGACGTTCTGCACCGCCTCGATCAACGGGTCCGGCTGGATCTTCCAGTCCTCGGGGGAGCCGGAGCACTCCTGGACGTCGTCCGGGTTCTCCGCCACGCACTCGGGTACGTCGATGCCCGGGTGGGTCGGGTCCTTGATGGCGAGCACGTCGGTGCCGGCGTCCGCCCAGGTGCGCAGGTAGCTCTCGTAGCCCTTGACGGCGGGCGGCCCGCTGTCGGCCTTGCTGTACCCCTCGATGGCAGCCGACTGGCGCTCGGAGGTGATCACGAGGTCGTACGCGTCGCCCTTCGTCTCGTCCAGGGCCCACTGGCCCCAGTCGTGGCAGTCCGAGGTCATCGTGTCGGTGTCGAACTCCTGCTTCGCGTCGGTCGCCGTGCACCGGGAGATGAGGTAGGTGTCGATCGTCCATCCCCTCTCCTTGCCCAGCTCACGCAACGCAGGCAGCCAGTGCCGGGCGTGGGAGTTGCCGACGAGGGCGATCCGGGTCTCCCCGGACCCGAAGGAGCAGGACAGTCGCTGGTCGTAGCTGCCCTGCGGGAAGCACTTCTTCTCGTCGATGTCGGCCTTGTCGTTCTTGGCCAGCTCCGGGCTCGGGACGATCTCCGCATCGGCGTCCACGTCACAGCTGTCGGCCCCCTTCGCCAGCGCGGCGGCTCCCAGGCACGGCGTCTCCTCGTGCTCCACCGCGGCGAGCTCCTCCTTGGCCGCCTCCTTGCGCACTCCCGTCTCGGTCCACTGCAGGGAGGCCAGGAGCACGACGGCGATCATCCCCACCGCGGAGAACTGGTAGCTGTACCGCACGGGTGCGTGCGAGGTGGCGAAGCGGAACCGGTCCTCGATGTGGACCTTGCTCGCCCCGGCGAGCACGAGGGTGGCCGCCAGGATGGCGGACTTGTCCAGGATGCCGAGGTCACCTCCGCTGACGTAGGGCACCAGGGCGATCAGCGGCCAGTGCCACAGGTAGACCGAGTAGGACACGTCACCGAGCCACTGGACGGGGCCGTTCTTCAGCAGTGCGGTGGGGGAGAGGCGGTGATCGGTGTCGGCGATGATCACCGCGCCGGCGCCCAGCACAGGCAGTACTGCGGCGGCGCCGGGGAAGGGGGTGGCAGAGGTGTACAGGGAAGCGGCGGCGAGGATCGCCGCGATCCCGACCCACGCCACGACGGCCCCCGTGGCACCGCCGGGCCTGCGGCTGCCCATGCTTGCCACGGTGGCGATGAGTCCGCCCATGGCGAGCTCCCACATGCGCGTGGGAGTGACGAAGTACGCGGCGGCCGGCTGGACGGCGGTGAACCACACGGAGAACGCGAAGGAGGAGAGGACCACGGCCGCGATCATGGTGCGGGTCAGGCGCATGCGGCGCTCGTCGTCGGTTCCACGGACGGCGTGGGCACCGAGGGAGCGCTGGCCGAGTCGCACGGCCACCCATGTGACGCCGAAGACCAGCAGCGGCCACACCAGGTAGAACTGCTCCTCCACCGACAGTGACCAGAAGTGCTGGACCGGGCTGGCCATGGCCCCGGCGTCCATGTAGTTGACCGAGCTGGAGGCCAGCGACCAGTTCTGCACGTAGAGGGTCGAGGCGATGATCTGCCGGGAGATCTCCTCCCAGGCGGTGCTCGGCGCGACCAGACGGGTCGCGACCGCGGTGGCCGCCAGCACCGTCAGTGCGGCCGGCAGCAGCCGGCGCAGCCGCCGTGCCCAGAACGCCCACAGGTCGTGGCCGGTGCGGGGCGGCTTCTTCAGCAGGTGGGTGGTGATGAGGTAGCCCGAGATCACCAGGAAGACGTCCACTCCCACGTACCCGCCGCTGACGGTCCCCGGCCAGAGGTGGAAGAGCACGACCAGGGCAACGGCAAGGGCGCGCAGTCCCTGGATGTCCTTGCGCAGGCCTGCCGGCTGGGCCACCGGTGTCGTGGATCGTCGTGGGGCCGTGGTGGCGGCGGTCATCCGCGGTGGTCCTTTGGTAGCGATCGGGGGCGGTCGGGCCTCGACGTTACCGTTTCGTTATATATTTGCCAGTCGGGTCCGTGTGACCCCACCCACACGCGCGGCGGCGGTCAGGCCCCCTTCGTCAGGGGCAGATCCTGGGTCATGACCTCGGTCAGGTGCGCCTTGGCCGAAGGGAGGATGTCGGCCACGGTGATCCGGCGCCCGGTCTCCAGGGCGAGTGTCGAGACCTCGGCGTCGGGGATGCCGCACGGGACGATCGTCTGGGTCCAGGACAGGTCGCAGTCCACGTTGAGGCTGAAGCCGTGCATCGCGACGTCGCGGGAGACCCGGATGCCGATCTGGCCGAGCTTGCGGTCCTGGGCACCGTCGGTGCCGGGCACCCAGATACCGGAGCGACCCGGCACGCGCGTGACGGTGACACCGACGTCCGCGGCGACGCGGATCATCATCTCCTCGAGTCGGCGCACATGGGCGATGACGTCGCGCCGGCCGGGCAGGTGTGCGATCGGGTAGCCGACGAGCTGGCCGGGGCCGTGCCAGGTGATCTTGCCGCCCCGGTCGACGTCGATGACCGGAGTGCCGTCCATCGGACGCTCGTGCGGCTCGGTTCGCTTGCCCGCGGTGTAGACCGCGGTGTGCTCCAGCAGCAGGGTCGTGTCCTCGAGGTCACCGGCGACGACCGCGGCGTGCACCTGCTTCTGGTGCTCCCAGGCGGTCAGGTAGTCGACGGTGTCGGGGGCGAAGCCGAGCTCCTCGAAGCGCATGGGCGTCAGCCTACGCCGAGGCCCGCACCCCCTCGGGTGGAGGTGCACGTGATGACGGCCCACCCCGGCGCGCCCCTCCACCCCGTGCTCAGCGGGGGAGCCGACGCGTGTCGAGGGGGGTCTCGACGGCGCGACCGTCATCCCCCTTCGCCACGACGTAGGCGCGCTTGCCGTCCTGCTCGGTGACGGCCTCGACCAGCTCCGTGCCCCGGTAGACCAGACCCACACCGTCGTCCGTGCAGTGCGTCTCGCCGAGCGTGCCGTCCTCGACGAGCGCGTGCACGGTCGGGCGGCGCCGTGCCTCGTTGTCGTAGTGCACGCCGCTGTCGTAGGGGAGCAGGGCGAGGCCGTTGGTGACCGCGCGCAGCTGTGGGCCGAAGGAGTCGGTCGTCCCTCCCCGGTACCAGCAGATCGAGCCGGCGCTGACACCCGCGAGCACGACTCCAACCTGCCACACCCGGGCGAGGATCTCGTCCAGGCCGTGCACCCGCCACACGGCGAGCAGGTTGGCGACCGATCCGCCGTTGACCCAGACGACGTCCTGGTCGAGCAGGTGGGCCTCCATGTCCTCGACGCTTGGCATGGGGAAGAGGTTGAGGTGCGTGATCTCGTACCCGGCGACGGCGCCGGCCTCGCTGAAGGCGGCGTTGAAGGGCCGCGGGTCACCGCTGGCCGTGCCCACCTGGCAGATCCGCGGCCGCGAGGACGTCCCCGACAGCTCCACCGCATGGTGGACGAGCCCGGCGAAGGCCAGATCACCCCGCTCGGGTCGGGCGTAGCCGCCGGAGGTGGCGAGGATCGTGGGGGCGTCGGCAGGCATGTCCGCAGACTAGGTGACGCGGGCCCCGTCGGCCGTTGCTGTGGAAAACTCCGCGGGCGGAATCGCGACCTGCGCCATCGTGGCTGCATGGACGAGATCCCTCCCGAGCTCCCCGGCTACCGCCCGACCGCGCTCCTGGGCACCGGTGCGACGTCCCGGGTGTGGCGAGCGAGGCGGATCCTCGACGACGAGCTCGTGGCCGTGAAGATCCTGCCCGGCGAGGCCGACGACGCGGCGGTG
The DNA here is from genome assembly GCF_037198315.1 of Janibacter sp. A1S7. NCBI lineage: Bacteria > Bacillati > Actinomycetota > Actinomycetes > Micrococcales > Intrasporangiaceae > Janibacter > Janibacter alittae. Next base: position 1,386,736 of record NZ_CP144913.1, read on the forward strand.
CGCGAGTTCAGCCTGCTGCAGCAGGCGGCGGGCGAGCACGTGGTCACCGTCCACGAGACCCTCGCCATCGACGGGCGCGACGGACCGGCGACGGCGCTCGTGCTCGAGCTGCTCTCGGGGGGAAGCCTCGGCCAGGTCGTGGCCGCCCGCGGCCACCTCACCCCGGGGGAGACGGTGACGATCATCGCCCCGGTCGCCCGGGCCCTCAGTGGCCTGCACGACCTCGGCGTCGTCCACGGCGACCTGAGCCCCGGCAACGTCCTGCTCACCTCCACCGGGCGGCCCGCACTCAGCGACCTCGGGTTCTCGCGCCTGACCGGCGAACCTCCCGGAGAGGTCCACGGCACCGACGGCTACGTCGCGCCCGAGGTCATCGAGGGCGACGAGCCGACCCGGAGCAGCGATGTCCACGCGCTCGGTGCGCTCGCGTGGTTGTGCCTGACCGGGGCCCCGCCCGGGCACGTCGTCGAGCGCGCCGACCTGCAGGCGCACGTCCCCGACACCCCGGAGCTGGTCAGCATGATCCAGCGGTGCCTCGACACCGACCCGACGGCGCGGCCGGAGGCCGACGAGGTCGCGCGAGCCGTCTTCGACTCCGTACCCGCCGAGCCGATCCGCATGACCTCGCCCGGCGATGTCGCCAGCAGCCTGACGCGCCGGATCCGCGAGTCGGCGCGCGCGGGGTCCCTCGTGGTGCCGGAGTGGCAACGGGAGCTGACGTCGCCGGTGGCGAGCACGCGTCGACGACGCTGGTGGCAGCGCCGACCGCGGGCGAAGGGGGTGTCCGCCCCTCCCCGGACGGCTCGCCACGCCTCGCCGAAGCCGGTCACGTCACCGGCCGCCCTTGGGTCTGTCCCGTCACCGGCGCGGACCCCGCTGAGTCGACCCCGCGCGATCGCCCGCGACGCAGCAGAACGGTCGGGGCCGGGACGGGTGCCGCTCCTCGTCGTCATCGGCGTCGGTCTCGTCCTCGCGGTGATCGTGCCCTGGCAGCTGGCCGGTGCCGGCGACGCCCAGGGGGAGTCCACCCCGCGGGCCGCGGTGTCCAGCGCCACCGAGGAGCAGGACACCGGCGTCGTGACCGACCGGTCGGCCCCGAGGACGTCACCGAATCAGCTGGCCCGTGAGCTGACCGGGATGCGCGAGCAGATGGTCCTCGACCTCGACCCCGACGTGCTGGAGCGGCTCGACGAGCCCGGTTCCCCGGCGGCCGAACGGGATCGGGGGCTCATCGAGATGCTCTCGGGCAGCGAGTCGCACTACCGCGGTGTCGACCTGGCTGTGCGGTCGGCCCACCTCGAGCGCTCCGCGGGACGGGTCGCGGTCCTGGGTGTGACCAGCGATGCCGACGCCTACACGGTCGTCGGACCGGAGGGGGAGGAGCAGCGACCGGCCACACACGGTCAGCAGGTCGAGCTCGTCCTCGTCTGGCACGAGGGGGCGTGGCGGGTGCGGGAGGTGCGCTGAGGATCAGTCGCGGGTGAAGAGCCAGTCCATCGCGTCCTCGAGTCGAGGGTGGGCGTGCTCGAAGCCGGCGCTCAGCAGGCGGTCGGGCAGGACCCGGGCGGAGGCCAGGGCCTCGTCCGCGAACTCGCCGAGGGCCAGGCGGATCGCCGCGCGCGGTGTCGGTACCACGGCCGGGCGGTGAAGCCGCGTGCCCAGGGCGCGGGCCAGGTCCCGCTGACGCACGGGATGGGGCGCGGTGACGTTGATCGGTCCGGTGATCGAGTCGTCCTCGATCAATCGGGTGTACGCGGCGACGACGTCTGCGAGGGTGATCCACGGCATCCACTGCCGACCCGAGCCGAGTGGACCGCCGAGGCCGAGCTTGCCGACACGAAGCATCGGAGTCAGGGCGCCGCCGGTCCGGGACAGGACGATGCCGGTGCGGGCGTGCGCCACGGGGATCCCTGCGTCCTTCGCCGGCGTCGTCGCGCCCTCCCAGTCACGGACGACGTCCGCCAGGAAGGTCGTGGCCGACGCGGATCGCTCGGTGAGGACCTCGTCGCCCCGGTCCCCGTAGATGCCGATCGCGGAGGCGGTGACCAGTCGGGTCGGCCCGGCACCCTCGGCGACCACCCGGGAGACCAGGTCCGTGCCGTCGACGCGTGAGGCATGGATGGTGGTCTTGTACTCCGGCGTCCAGCGGTGATCGCCGACCCCGGCACCGGCGAGGTGCACGACCGTGTCGACGGTCGCGAGGTGCCCGGGGGTGAGGTGACCTGACTCCGGGTTCCACCGACGCTCGTGTGGTGCGCTCGGTTCCCGGCGCACCAGGTGGATGACGTCGTGGCCCCCGTCGCGCAAGGAACGCGACAGCGCGCCGCCGATCAGACCGGAGGATCCGGTGATGGCGACGCGCTGTCGGGGTGCGGACATGTCAGGCCTCGAAGTTGCCCTCTTCAAGGCGGGCCTTGACGGTCCCGAGGAACCGGGCCGCGTCGGCGCCGTCGACGACCCGGTGGTCGTAGGACATCGCCAAGTACATCATCGAACGGATGGCGATGGTCTCGCCGCCGTCCTCCGAGTTGACGACGACCGGACGACGCACGATCGAGCCGGTGCCGAGCATGCCGACCTGCGGCTGGTTGAGGATCGGCGTGTCGAAGAGCGCCCCGCGGCTGCCGGTGTTGGTGATGGTGAAGGTGCCACCGGCCAGGTCGTCCGGCGTGATCTTCTTGCTGCGGGTGCGCTCGGCGACGTCCGCGATCGCGCGAGCGAGACCGGCGATGTTGAGGTCGCCGGCGTTCTTGACCACGGGGGTGATCAGACCGCCCTCGGTGTCCACGGCGATCGAGAGGTTCTCGTCCTTGTGGTAGACGATCTCCTCGTCCTCGACGCTCGCGTTGACGCCCGGGTGCGCCTTGAGCGCCTCGGCCGTCGCCAGGGCGATGAAGGGCAGGAAGGACAACTTCGTGCCCTCGCGGCGCTGGAACTCCGCCTTGGCCGCGTCACGAACGCGCGAGACCTTGGTCATGTCGACCTCGACGACCGTGGTCAGTTGGGCGCTGACCTGCAGCGACTCGACCATCCGCTTGGCGATGACCTTGCGCAGGCGTGACATCGGCTCACGGGTGCCGCGCTTGGACTGCGGGACGTTGGACTCCAGGCCCGCCGGGACGCTGCCACCGGAGGGTGCGGCCGGCGCGGACGCGGTCGGCGTCTCCTGTGCGGCGGGAGCGGACTCCTGCGGCTGGTTCTTGGCCTTGGCGGCGTCGAGGACGTCCTGCTTGCGGATGCGACCGCCGATACCGGTGCCCTCGACCTGCGCGAGGTCGATGTCGTTGTCCTTGGCCAGCTTGCGCACCAGCGGCGTGACGTAGGCGGCGGCGTCCGAGGACCCGCTGCTCGCCGGCGTGGACTCCTGCTTGGGGGCCTCCGCCTTCGGCTCGGGCGTGGACTCCTGCTTGGGGGCGTCGTCCTTCGGCTCGGGCGTGGACTCCTGCTTGGGGGCCTCCGCCTTCGGCTCGGGCGTGGACTCCTGCTTGGGGGCCTCCGCCTTCGGCTCGGGCGTGGACTCCTGCTTGGGGGCCGACCCGCCACCGGAACCACCGACGATCGCGAGGTCCGCGCCGACCTCGACGGTCTGGTCCTCCTCGGCGAGGATCGTGGTCAGGGTCCCGGCCACGGGGGAGGGGATCTCGGTGTCGACCTTGTCGGTGGAGACCTCGAGCAGCGGCTCGTCGACCTCGACCTCGTCGCCCTCGGCCTTCAGCCAGCGCGAGATGGTGCCCTCGGTCACCGACTCACCGAGAGCGGGCATCGAGACGGTCGTCCCGTCGCCACCGTCACCGGAGGACTCCTCCGCGGCCGGTGCGGGCTTCGACTCGTCCGCCTCGGTGTCCGACTCCTCGGAGGACTCGGACTGCGCCGGCTCCTCCTGGGCGTCGTCGGCGGGCTTCTCGGCGGGTGCCTCCTCGGACTCGGCCTCTGCGTCCTCGGACTCTGCGTCCTCGGACTCGCCGGCGGAGTCGTCACCCGACGAAGCCGGTGCGTCACCGTCGCCGATGACCGCGAGGTCGGCTCCGACCTCGATGGTGTCGTCCTCCTCGGCAAGGATCTCCTGGATCGTCCCCGCAACGGGCGAGGGGATCTCGGTGTCGACCTTGTCCGTGGAGACCTCGAGCAGAGGCTCATCCACCTCGACCGTGTCACCGACGTTCTTCAGCCATCGCGTCACGGTGCCCTCGGTCACGGACTCACCCAGCGCCGGCATGGTCACCCGCTCAGACATGCGCCTCTGCTCCTTCTATCGAGATGGGATACGTCACAGACTCTCACGAGTCCTGGTCCAGATGGTTCACGGGCTCGCCATGTGTCGGCCCGGTCCCGGCGGCGTCGGAGGACGGGACGAACCGCGGCCCGACGCATCCGCACCCGGGCACTGCCCGGGCCGGTGGAGCAGGTCTCGGTGCTCATGTCTCTCCGCGTCGCTCGTGGTGTTCCCGTACAGCCTATGCGTGCGCGTGCAGGGGATGCCCAGCAGCGAGCATGGCGGCTTCGCCGAGCGCCTCGCTCTGGGTGGGATGGGCGTGCACCATCGGGGCGATGTCCTCCGGGTGGGCCTCCCACCCGACGACCAGCTGGGCCTCGCTGATCAGCTCACTGGCGCCGAGGCCGATCATGTGCACACCGAGCACGGGGCCGTCCTTCTCACGCACCAGGGTGACCGATCCGCTGGTGCCCCGGATGAGGCTGCGGCCGTTGCCGCCGAGCGGGTAGGTGACGGTCTCGACCTCGTGGGCAGCCCCCTTGGCCTGGTCCGCAGTCAGCCCGACGGAGGCGATCTCCGGGTCGCAGTAGGTCACCTTGGGGATCGCCACGTCCTCGACCGGGGCGGGCTCGAGGCCGGCGATGTCCTCGGCCACGAAGATGCCGTGGGCGAAGCCGCGGTGCGCCAGCTGCACTCCCGGGACGAGGTCGCCGACCGCGCGCACGCCGTCGACGTTCGTGCGCAGTCGCTCGTCCGTGGGCACGAATCCACGATCGGTCTCGATCCCGGCATCCGCCAGGCCGATGCCCTCGCTGCGCGGGCCACGCCCGACGGCGACGAGCACGAGGTCGACCTCCAGCGGGTCGCCCTCCTCCAGGTGGACGACGGCCCGCGAGTCGTCGGCCTCGACCGAGGCGACCCTGGTGGAGGCGAGCGTCTTGATCTTGCGCTTGGTGAACTCCCGGGTGAGTTGCTTGGAGACTGCCGGCTCCTCGGCCGCGACGATCCGGTCGAGCGCCTCGACGATCGTCACCTCGGCACCGAAGCTGCGCAGCATCGAGGCGAACTCCACCCCGATGACGCCGCCACCGAGGACCGCCACCCGCTGCGGGATCTCGGTGAGGCTCATCGCCTGGTCGCTCGTCATCACCCGCGGTCCGAGCTCGATGCCCGGGAGGGTCTTCGCGTAGGAGCCGGTGGCCAGCACGACGGTCGTCCCGATGACCTCACGGGTCCCCTCGGGGGTATCGACGGAGACGGTGTGCGCATCCACGAGGTGTCCCCGGCCGGTGACGACCTCGATGTCGGCCTGCCCGATGAGTCCGGTCAGGCCCTTGTACAGCTGCCCGACGATCTTGTCCTTGCGGGCGTGCATCGCCTCGGTGTCGATCCCCTCGAAGGTCGTGCGCACCCCGTGCGCGGCGCCGCTGCGTGCCCCGTCGGCGATCTCCGCCGCGTGCAGCAGCGCCTTGGTCGGGATGCACCCGCGGTGCAGGCAGGTCCCGCCGATCTTGTCCTCCTCGATGAGCGCGACCTTCAGGTCGAGCTGCGCGGCGCGCAGGGCGCAGGCGTAGCCACCGCTGCCGGCGCCGAGGATGACGAGGTCGAAGGGGGACGAGGTCGAGGTCGTGGGGTCGGCCACGGGGTGCTCCTTTGGATGGACTGTGTCCGGGGTCACGGACGACCCCTAGCGTAAGGGTCGGCGATGCCTGCGGACGAGCGCACGCAGGGTGGGGGGTCGGCCTGGCTCAGGCCGAAGCCCGCACGGTGCACCCGGGTGAGGGATGCACACTGTCGTGCGGACTTCGCGCCAAGGGCCACCCCCGACCCTGCGGGAGCGGAGGCTGCCGGATGGCTGTGCCCCGGATCAGGCCAGCGAAGCGAGGTGCTCCAGCAGGGTCCCGACGGCGACGCCGGTGCCGCCCTTGGGCACATGGCCCCACGGGCTGCCCTCGTTGAAGGAGGGCCCGGCGATGTCCAGGTGGGCCCAGGGGATGTTCTCCCCCTTCGCGTCCTTGGCGAACTCCTGCAGGAACAGGCCGGCGGTCAGGGCACCGCCCATGCGATCCCCCTTGTGGGCGATGTCGGCGACGGCGGAGTCGAGCGTGGCGCGCAGGTCGGTCGGCAGCGGCAGCGGCCAGCTCGGCTCGTCGGCACGCTCGGCGGCGCTGGTGATCGACTGCCGGACCGTGTCGTCGTTGCTCATGACGCCGAAGATCTTCGGGCCGAGCGCGACGACGCAGGCACCCGTGAGGGTGGCGACGTCGAGGATCTGGTCGGGACCGGACTCGGCCGCCAGGGCCATGCCGTCGGCGAGGACCATGCGGCCCTCGGCGTCGGTGTCCAGGATCTCCACGGTCGTGCCGTTGCGCATGGTGACGACGTCGCTGGGCCGCTGGGCGTTGGCGCCGGGCATGTTCTCCGCGAGGCAGAGGTAGCCGGTGACGGCGACCGGCAGACCGAGCTCGGCAGCGGCGACGACGGTCGCGGCGACGGCGGCGGCGCCGGCCATGTCGGACTTCATCGTCAGCATGCCCGCGGAGGGCTTGAGGCACACGCCGCCGGTGTCGAAGGTGATGCCCTTGCCGACCAGCGCGACGTGCGGGGCCTTCTTCGAACGGGGCGTGTAGCTCAGGGTGACGATCCGCGGCGGACGCGTGCTGCCCTGACCGACACCGGTGATGCCGCCGAAGCCGCCCTCGGCCAGTGCCTTCTCGTCGAGCACCTTGACCGTGAGCTTGCCCGGGGAGGCCTTCGCGACATGCTGCACGGTCTCGGTGAAGGACTGCGGGTAGAGCAGGTTCGGTGCGGTGTTGACCAGGTCCCGGGCCCAGGAGACGTTGCGCGCGACGGTGGTCGCGTGCTCGATGACGTCCTTCGGGGAGGACTTGCGGTCGAGGTCGGAGAAGACCGTGATCTCGCGCTCGGCACTCTCGTCGTCGGCGGACTTGTGCGCGGTGAAGCTGTAGGCGCCCGAGGCGGCGCCCTCGGCGATCGCGGCCAGCCCTGCCGCGTCGTCGTGGGGCAGGGCGAGCGCGACGGATCCCTTGCCGGCACTGCGGACGGCGGCACCGGCAGCGCGACGAAGGGCGTCGGTACCGATGACCCCGTCGGTTGCGTCGGTCGGACCGAGGCCGACGAGCACGACCTTGTCCGCCTTGAGGCCGGGGACGGCCGGGACGATCGTCGTGGTGGCGACCTTGGCGTCGAGGTCGAGTGAGGGCAGGACGGCGTCCAGGTGCTTCGCAGCGGTCTTCGGCACGGCGGACGAGGCGCGCACGGCCACCTCGTCCCCGGAGCCGACGACGCCGATCACCAGGGATCGCCCGGACCAGGCGGAGTAGGAGCGGGTGCCGAGCATCAACGAGGTCACGTCGAGGGAACCTTTCGGTCGGGTCGTGGTGGTTGTACCGGCAAGGCTATCCCGTAGCGCGAGACGGTAGCGTTCGTCACATGAGCGAAACCTCCGCACTGCGCACGTCACCGATCCATGACCGGCACGTCGCCCTCACGGCCAAGATGGCGGACTTCGGCGGCTGGGAGATGCCGATCGAGTACCCCGGTGGCGGCGTCGTCGCCGAGCACGCGGCCGTCCGTGAGCGGGTCGGCCTCTTCGACGTCAGCCACCTGGGCAAGGTCTTCATCCGGGGCGAGGGCGCGGCCGAGCTGGTCAACACGACGCTGACGAACGACCTCACCCGGATCGGTCCCGGGCAGGCGCAGTACACGATGTGCTGCGACGAGTCGGGCGGTGTCATCGACGACCTCATCATCTACCTGCGCGGTGTCGGCGACCTCTTCCTCATGCCCAATGCGGCGAACTCCGCCACGGTCGTCGACAAGCTGCGCGCCGAAGCCCCCGAGGGCGTCGAGGTCGAGGACCATCACGACGACTTCGCCGTCCTCGCCGTCCAGGGACCCAGGAGCGACGAGGTCCTCACGGCGCTCGACCTGCCCATCGACCACGACTTCATGTCCTACGACACCGCCCGGTGGCGCGACCACGAGCTGACGGTCTGCCGCACCGGCTACACGGGGGAGCGAGGCTACGAGCTCGTCGCACCCGCCGCTGCCGGCCTCGAGCTGTGGGACGCGCTCGTCGAGGCGATGGCCCCGTACGAGGGCCTGCCCTGCGGTCTCGGCGCGCGCGACACGCTGCGCACCGAGATGGGCTACCCGCTGCACGGCAACGACCTCAGCCCGCAGATCACCCCCGTCATGGCCCGCGCCGCGTGGGCGGTCGGCTGGGACAAGGAGCGCTTCTGGGGCAAGGACGCGCTCGTCAGCCAGCGCGTGGCCAAGTCTTCACGCCTGTTGCGTGGCGCCACGGTGACCGGTCGCGGCATCCCGCGCCCCGGGTGTGCCGTTCGCGACAGCGAGGGCACCGAGGTCGGGGTGGTCACCTCCGGCACCTTCAGCCCGACGCTCAAGCAGGGCATCGCGCTGATCCTGGTCGACCGGGTCGTCACCTGGGGCGACGCGATCGTCATCGACGTGCGCGGTCGCGACGTCGCTGCCACGGTGACCAAGCCCCCCTTCGTCGAGGTGCAGGCGACGTCATGACCGACGCATTCCGCTGGCGACTCGAGGACGCCACGGGCCAGACGCTGGCCGATCGTCCCGAGCACTCCGTGCCCTTCCCGACCCAGGCGGACGCCGAGGCGTGGTTCGCCGAGTCGTGGGAGGACCTGGCCGAGGCCGGTGTCGCCCAGGTGAGCCTGCTGCGTGAGGCCGAGCTCGTCTACGGGCCGATGCCCCTGTCCGCCGAGTAGCGCCGCTCGCACGAAGGGCCGCACCTGCTCGAGCAGGTGCGGCCCTTCGTGCGTGCGGGGTCGGTCCGGTCAGACCTTCGCGCCCCGCTCGACCTTCGGCTTGGGTAGGCGGGTACGGCGCATCTGGAAGGCGCGCATCGCCTGGTACATCCCGACGCCACGCAGCTCGGTGTCCTCACCGAACCGCGCGAGGATCTTGGGCTTGGTGCGGCGCCACAGGAGCCAGACGTCGATGATTGCGATGATGATCAGCACGTAGACGGCGAGGAAGACGAATGTCGCCCACTCGCCGGCGAAGAGGCTGAGGACGAGGACCGCGAGCATCAGCGGCAGCAGCAGCTCCCCCAGGCTCCAGCGCGCGTCGACGACGTCGCGGGCATAGCGGCGGACGGGTCCCTTGTCGCGTGGGGGCAGGTGCCGGTCGTCGCCGGTGACCATCGCCTGGCGCACCTTCTGGCCCTGGGCGCGACGGGCCTCCCGGTCGGCGGCCTTGGCGGCCTTGCGGTCGTTCTGCACGAGGGGTCGCTTGCGGGCCGCCTCCTGGTCCTTGCGCTTGGGAGTCGGTCGGTTCTTCGCCCCCTCGCGGTGCTGGTGGTCCTGCTCCGGGGCGGCGGCCTTGTCATCCTTCTTGCGTCCGAACACGAGGTGCACTCTAGGCGCACGGCCTGCGGCAGTGGTCGTCGGCCGTACGCGATAGCGTCGGAGCCGTGACCGACACCACTCTCACCGCAGACCAGATCGAGACCCTGCGCGGCCGCGTCCGCGAGCTGATGCCGCAGGTGCGCGCCGACCTCGAGGACCTCACCCGGATCCCGAGTGTCAGCCTCGACTCCTTCGACCAGGCCACCGTGCAGGCCTCCGCCGAGCGCACCGCGCAGCTGTTGCGCGCGGAGGGCCTCGACGTCGAGATCGTCAGCGAAGGGGGACGCCCCGCCGTGATCGGGCACATCAACGGCCCGGAGGGCGCGCCCACCGTCCTGCTCTACGCGCACCACGACGTCCAGCCGCCCGGCAACCGCGAGGACTGGGACACCGACCCCTTCGAGCCGACCGAGGTCGACGGGCGCCTCTACGGCCGCGGCGCGGCAGACGACAAGGCCGGGGTCATGGCGCACATCGCCGCCCTGCGCGCCCACTCGGGCGAGCTGCCCGTGGGTGTCACGGTCTTCGTCGAGGGCGAGGAGGAGATCGCCAGCGAGTCACTGCCGCGGATCCTGCAGCGCCACGGCGACAAGCTGACCTCGGACGCGATCGTCCTCGCGGACTCGCTCAACTGGGCCATCGGGACGCCCGCGCTGACGACCACGCTGCGCGGCTCCCTTCGTGCCGTCGTCACCGTGCGCACCCTGGACCACGGCGTGCACTCGGGCATGTTCGGCGGGGCCTGCCCCGACGCGATCACCGCACTGTGCCGCCTGATGGCCACGCTCCACGACGACCAGGGTGACGTCGCGATCGAGGGGCTCGTGCACACCGACGCTCCGGAGATCGACTACGACGAGGCCCGGTTGCGTGAGGAGTCCGGCCTGCTGGAGGGCACCGAGCTGATCGGCACCGGCTCGATCCCCTCGCGGTTGTGGACCAAGCCGGCCGCCGTCGTCATCGGCATCGACGCCCCGAGCGTCGACGAGGCGGGCAACGTGCTCAACGCCGGTGCGAGCGCCAAGATCAACCTGCGCCTCAACCCGACCCAGGACCCGCAGCAGGCGTGGGCGCTGCTGCAGAAGCACCTGCAGGAGCACGCTCCGTGGGGCGCCACCGTCGAGGTCGAGCTCGACGAGCAGGGCTGGGGCTTCGCCGCCGACGCCGAGGGTCCGATCTACGACCAGGCTCGCGCCGCCTTCGCCGACGCGTGGGGCACCGACCCGGTCGACGTGGGCATCGGCGGCTCGATCCCCTTCGTGCAGGCCTTCGCGGAGAAGTTCCCCGACGCGGCGATCCTCGTCACCGGCGTCGAGGACCCGGACACCCGCGCCCACGGTGCCAACGAGTCACTGCACCTGGGGGAGTTCGAGAAGGTCTGCACAGCCGAGGCGTTGCTGCTCGCCCGTCTGGGCGCCATGCGTGCCTGAGGACTGAGCGCTGCCGCAGAGCGCCGAGTGGATCGACGAGCTGCACCGCAGCCGGACCGACGAGCCGGGCCGGTCCCGCCTGGGGTGGCTGACGAGCCGACGCGAGCATCAGGGGGCGATGGCGTCGAGCTCGGCGACGTCCTGTTCCGTGAGGGAGATGCTGGCGCCGGTGACGTTCTCGCGCAGGTGCGCGACCTTCGAGGTTCCGGGGATGAGGAGGATGTTCTCCGAGCGCTGCAGCAACCAGGCAAGGGCGACAGCCGTTGGGGTCGCCTCCAGCCGGGTTGCCACAGCGCTGAGGGCACCGGCGTGGAGCCCGGTGAACCCGCCGAGGGGGAGGTAGGGGACGTAGGCGATGGTGTCGGCGGCGAGGTCATCGATCAGCTGGTCGTCCCACCGGCTGGCGAGGTTGTACAGGTTCTGCACGCAGACGATCGGTGTCACCGCGCGGGCCCGGGCAACCTGCTCCGCGGCGACGTTGCTGACTCCGAGCTGGCCGATCAGTCCCTCCTGCTGGAGTCCGGCGAGGGTCTCCATGGCCTCGACGATCGCGCCCGACCGGGGGTCGTTGTCGTCGCCCATGCGCATGTTCACCAGGTCGAGGCGTTCGGCGCCCAGGGACTCGAGGTTCTCGTGCACCTGCTGGCGCAGATCAGCGGGGGTGCACGCGGTCGGCCAGCCTCCCGTGGCGTCGCGGTTCACGCCGACCTTGGTCGCGATCAGCACCGACTCCGGATAGGGGTGCAGCGCCTCACGGATCACCTCGTTGGTGACCCGTGGACCGTAGGCGTGGCTGGTATCGATGTGCGTGACACCCTGTGCGACCGCCTCGCGCAGCACCGCGATCGCGCCGTCATGGTCCGCTGGCGGCCCCATCGCCCCGGGCCCCGCGAGCCGCATCGCCCCGTAGCCGAAGCGGGTGACGGTCCGGTCACCGAGGTTCCAGGTGCCGCCGGGGGGCGTGGTCGACCCAGTGGTCATCATGTCGTGCCTTCCTGGGTGGGATCAGGGTCATCCCCTGCGCTCTCGGGGCGAGGCTACCGACGGCGTCGGAGAAGGGGGAGACTGACCGCATGCCAGCGCTCACCGCCGTCCACGGGGACATCACCACGCAGCAGGTTGACGCGATCGTCAACGCAGCGAACTCCGCAATGCGCGGAGGCGGGGGAGTGGACGGGGCGATCCACCGCGCCGGCGGGCCGGCAGTGCTGCAGGAGTGCATCGAGCGCTTTCCCGACGGCCTGCCCACCGGTGAGGCGGGCTGGACGACCGCCGGTGACCTCCCTTCGCGCTGGGTGATCCACACGGTCGGGCCGAACCACCGCGCCGGGCAGACCGACCGCTCGCTGCTGACCTCGTGCTACCGGCGCAGCCTCGAGGTCGCCGACGAGCTCGGGGCGCGCAGCGTTGCCTTCCCGCTCATCAGTGCCGGGATCTACGGCTGGCCCAAGGAGGACGCGATCGCTGCGGCGGTCGAGACGCTCGCCACGGCTGAGACGCAGGTGGCCGACGTGCGGATCGTGGCCTTCGACGAGGCGACCTTCGCGCAGGTCTCGCGGGGCCTGGGCTGACCTCAGGTGCTGGGCATGCGGACCACGACCGAGCCGACCTTCCGCCCGGTGTCGACCCAGGCGTAGGCCTCCCGCAGATCAGCGAAGTCGTGGGTGCGGTCGACGACGGGCCGGTAGGCGCCCTGCGTCATCAGCTCGGCCACGTGGGCGGCCAGGGCCGCGTCGCCACTGGGGTAGGGGAAGCGCACGTGTCGGCGCCCCAGCCTGCGGGTGACCGGTCCGATCGCGGCGAGCCCGAGGTTCTGGCCCCCTCGGCCGAGCTCGGAGGAGCTGTAGCTGCCGCCGGGCCGCAGCAGGGGCCGGCCGGTGGCGAAGGGGAGGTGCCCGGTCGCGTCGATGACCGCGTCGAACCCCCCGCCGGCGGAGCGCAGGTCGGTGCCCTCGGAGAGGTCGATGACGTGGGCTGCCCCGAGTTCCTCGAGGAGGTCCGGGTGCGCGGTGGGACGTCGGTCGCACACGGCCGTGACCTCGACGCCCTCGGCACGCAGCAGCTGGACGAGCGCGGTGCCGATGGTGCCGGTGGCGCCGTGCACGAGCGCGCGGTGGCCGCGGCCCAGACCGGTCACCCGCAGGAAGGCGTGCGCGTAGAAGGCCCCCTCCATCGCCGGTGCCGCGGCCTCCACCTCCATCCCGGCCGGTACGGGTGCGATGAGCCCGTCCGCGGCGACGACGAGCAGCTCGGCGTGCGCCCCCGGTCTCCCGTCGACGAAGCCGAAGACCCGTTCCCCCTCCGCCCAGCGGGTCACGCCCTTGCCGAGAGCGGCGACGGTGCCGGCGTACTCGGAGCCCAGGATCTGCACCCGCGGGCGCGGCCACCCGCAGACGACCCGGTTGATCCACGGCCGACCGGACCGGTACGCGCAGTCGGTGCGGTTGACGGTGGTCGCGTGCACGCGCACGAGGACCTCACCGGAGCCGGGGGAAGGAGTGGGCACGTCGCGGATCTCGACGACCTCGGGGCCGCCGTACCGGCGTCTTGTCGCTGCGCGCACCCGAGCATCGTTGCAGGCGCGAGCGGCGCGGACCAGAGTCGCGTCACGAGCACTGGGGGTGGATTTAAGTTTAGGTTTCAACTATGATGGGCGGTATGGCACAGGGAACGTATGTCGAGAAGGAATTCACCCGGGACACGAGTTACATCGAGGACCGGATCACCTCCGACGGGACGGGGGAGTGGCCCGTCGAGGTGGGGCGCTACCGACTCGTCGTCTCCCGCGCCTGTCCCTGGGCCAATCGCGCGATCATCGTGCGTCGTCTCCTCGGCCTCGAGGACGCCATCTCGATGGGGGTCACCGGCCCGACCCACGACGCCGACAGCTGGACCTTCGACCTCGACCCCGGCCACCTCGACCCGGTCCTGGGCATCCCGCGGATCAAGGACGCCTACCTCGCTCGCTTCCCCGACTACCCGAAGGGGATCACCGTCCCGGCGATCGTCGATGTCCCGTCCGGACAGCTCGTGACCAACAACTTCCCGCAGATCACGTTCGACCTCTCCACGCAGTGGCGTGAGCACCACCGCGAGGGCGCCCCGGACCTGTGGCCCGCGGACCTGCGCGATGAGATGGAGGTCGTCAACAAGCGCGTCTACACCGAGATCAACAACGGCGTGTACCGCTGCGGCTTCTCCGGCGACCAGGCGGCGTACGAGACGGCCTACGACCGGCTGTGGACCGCGATGGACTGGCTCGAGGAGCGGCTGTCCACCCGTCGCTATCTCATGGGTGAGCACATCACCGAGGCCGACGTGCGGCTCTTCACCACGCTCGCGCGCTTCGACGCCGTCTACCACGGGCACTTCAAGGCCAACCGCTCCAAGCTGAGCGAGATGCCGGTGCTGTGGGCCTACGCCCGCGACCTGTTCACCACGCCCGGGTTCGGCGACACCACCGACTTCACCCACATCAAGAGCCACTACTACGAGGTCCACCGGGACATCAACCCCACGGGCATCGTCCCTGCCGGCCCGGACTATTCGAACTGGCTGGAGCCGCACGGTCGCGAGGCCCTGGGCGGGTCTCCCTTCGCCCCCGGTGCGACCCCGCCCGGCCCGCCGAGCGAGGAAGAGCGCGTGTCGGTGGCGCACAACCCGCTGCTCGACGAGACGGGCATGGTCCGCTCGGCCTGAGCAACGCGCGGGTACGGCGACGCACCGGCGACCCCGGTACGGCCCGAGGCCCGCAGTCCCGGGGTTGCGGCCAGATCCTCGGGTCGACCGTGTCGTCGTACCCGAGAGTCACCCACCGGTCAGGCGTCCAGCCGCTCGCGCACCGTCCCGGCGCCGTCGCCGGTCACCCGGTCCACGTAGGCGGGCCGGCCGGACAGCACCATGGCCAGCGCCTCGGCCGAACCGGTGACCACAGCCCCGTCGCCATGCGCCCAGTCCACGTCGGAGGCCACCCACCGCAGGCCGTCAAGCAGTCCCGGCACGGGGATGAAGGACTGCCGACCCCGTGGCGAGACGATGATCTCGAGCGCGGTGTGCCAGTCCTCGACCGGCGCGGTCACGTCCATACGCTGCGGTTCGGCGAGGTCTCGCAGGTGGATGCACGCGTCGGTGAATGGCCCGGCGTGGCCGATGTACCAGGGTTTCGAGCCGTCCGCGGCGCGCTCACGGATCTCCGCGGCGATCGCCGCCAGCGGTCGATCACCGAGTCGAGCGGCGTACACATCGCAGGCGCGGGCCATCGAGCGCATCCGCGCCGCGGTGAGGAGGAAACGCCACGACGGTACGTGGACCGGCTGCAGCAGGTGACCGGCGAGGGTGCGCACGTCCCACCCTTCGCACAGCGTCGCATCGCCGGCGTGCTGCTCACCGAGCCGGTCGAGGGTGTCGGCGAAGCGGCTGCGGTTGGCGGCGGTCCGGGCGATCAGCTGGGCGTCATCCACCCGTACCAGCGTGCCACCGCCCGTGCTCTGCATGAGTTTCCCCGGCTGTGCAGGAGTAGGAAACTCGGGCGAAGCAGGGGATTATCGGGTGACCCGAGAAACCAGGGACGGGTGAGGCGCCCCCGAGGCGACAGGCCCCTCAGTCGGTGGATCGTTCCCCCGGCAGGGCGAGCATCCGGTCCAGCGCTGTCCTGGCCTGCTCGGCGACGGTCTCGTCGACGACGATCGGATTGACCACGCGACCCTCCACGAGCGACTCGAGCGCCCAGACGAGGTGTGGCAAGTCGATCCGGTTCATCGTCGAGCAGTAGCAGACGTTCTTCTCGAGGAAGCTGATCTGCTGCTCCGGGTGCTCCTTCGCCAGGCGCTGCACGAGGTTGAGCTCGGTACCGACGACCCACTTCGTACCCGCGGGGGCGGAGGAGACGGCCCTGATGATCTTCTCCGTCGAGCCGACCTCGTCGGCGAGCGCGACGACCTCGTTGCGGCACTCCGGGTGCACGATCACGCGGACGCCGGGGATCTCCCGTCGCGCCGTCTCGACGGCCTCGGGGGTGAAGCGTCCGTGGACCGAGCAGTGGCCTCGCCACAGGATCATCCGCGCGTCGCGGATCTCCTCGAGCGTCAGGCCACCCATCGGCAGGTGCGGGTTCCACACGACGCAGTCCTCGAGGTCGCGTCCGAGGTCGCGCGCCCACGTGTTGCGGCCCAGGTGCTGGTCGGGCAGGAAGAGGACCTTGCCCTCGCCCTCGACTCCACCCACCTGGTCGAAGGCCCAGGTGAGGGCGCGCTCGGCGTTGGAGCTGGTGCACACGGTGCCGCCGTTGCGGCCGGTGAAGGCCTTGATGGCCGCGGAGGAGTTCATGTACGTCACCGGGATCGTCGACTCCGCGACCCCGGCCTCGACGAGGTCGTCCCAGCAGTCCTCGACCTGGTGCAGGGCGGCCATGTCCGCCATGGAGCAGCCCGCTGCCAGGTCCGGCAGCACGACCGTCTGCTCGTCGCTGGTGAGGACGTCGGCGGACTCGGCCATGAAGTGCACGCCGCAGAAGACGATGTACGGCGCGTCCGGTCGGGCCGCGGCCTCCTTGGCCAGCTTGAAGGAGTCGCCGGTGGTGTCCGTGAACTCGATGACCTCGTCGCGCTGGTAGTGGTGTCCGAGCACGAAGACGCGGTCGCCCAGTGCCTCCTTCGCGGCACGTGCACGCGCGACCAGGCCGGGGTCGGAGGGCTCCGGCAGGTCTCCCGGGCACTCGACACCTCGCTCCGAGTGCGGGTCGCTGTCCTGACCGAGGACGAGCAGCGACAGGGGGGCCGGGCTGGTCTGGGTCGTCTGGCTCACGGCAGGCATGCTGCCACACCCTCCACGGCGTCCTCGGTAGAGTCCATGCGTGCACGTGCTCATCGCGCCGGACCGCTTCACCGGCACCCTCACAGCGACCCAGGCGGCGGAGGCGATCGCGGCCGGGTGGCGCCGCAAGGCACCCGATGACCTGCTGACCCTCGTCCCGCTCAGCGACGGCGGCCCCGGATTCATCGATGTCCTCACCGCGTCGCGCCCCGGCGACTCCTCGGTCGTCACCGTGACCGGCCCCCGCGGTGGAGCCGTCCCGGCGGCCGTGCACGTCACCACGGACGAAGGGGGGCGACGCACCGCGTGGGTGGAGTCGGCCCAGGCGATCGGCCTGCATCTGCTCGATGCATCCGCACGCGACCCCGGAGTGACCTCCACGTGGGGCCTGGGCGAGTTGCTGTCGGCGGCACTTGAGCAGGACGTGGAGCGGATCGTCGTCGGCCTCGGTGGGTCGGGGACCAACGACGCCGGTGCCGGCATGCTCGCCGCCGTGGGCGCAGGACCGCGTGAGGTCCTCGGTGGTGGGGGCGCCGGCCTGATCGCCGCCAGGGAGGGTGACCTGGCCGGACTGGCGGCCACCCGGGCGCGCTTTGCCGGGGTGGAGCTGGTCGCTGCGACGGACGTCGCCTCGCCGCTGCTGGGGCTGAAGGGTGCCAGCGCCGTCTTCTCCGAGCAGAAGGGCGCCACGCCCGAGCAGTCCCAGCTCCTCGAAGGAGCCCTGGGGCACTTCGCGGACCAGGTCCGTCGGGTCATGCCCGCGGGGGCGGACCTGCTCACGGGCCAGGAGCGTCGACTCGACCGGGAGCCGGGCGCCGGTGCCGCTGGTGGCGTGGGCTACGGGCTGATGCTCCTGGGTGCCCGGCGCACGAGCGGGGTCGAGACCGTCCTCGACGCGGTGGGGCTGGGCCCGCTCCTGGCGGCCGCCGACGTCGTCATCACCGGCGAGGGCTGTTTGGACCACGAGAGCATGCAGGGCAAGGTGGTCGCCGGGGTCGCTGAGCTCGCCGCGACGCATGCGACGCCAACGGTGGCGCTGTGCGGCCGGGTACTCATCGGCCGGCGTGAGGCCATGTCGCTCGGTCTCAGCGGGAGCTACGCCGTGGCCGACCGGTACGAGGACGTCGAGCGCTCGATCGCCGACCCGGTCGGCACCCTCACCGACCGCGCGGCGCGGGTCGCGACGACATGGTCACCCCGCCATTGACACCACCACAACTGGCGTAGGGTGAGCGCATGGGAACAACCGGCGTCACCGTCGCGTTCGACCCGATGTGGCGGGACTCCGCCACTGCCACACCCCCGAGCCACGAGGACATCGCATGAGCGTCCAGGACACTTCTTCCGACGTTGCCACCGACAGCCACGAGGTCATCCTCACCGATGTCGCTGCGGGCAAGGTCAAGTCGCTGCTCGAGCAGGAGGGGCGGGACGACCTCCGACTGCGCATCGGCGTCCAGCCCGGCGGCTGCTCCGGGCTGATCTACCAGCTCTACTTCGACGAGCGTTCCCTCGACGGTGACCTCGTCAAGGACTTCGACGGTGTCGCCGTCGTCGTCGACCGGATGAGTGCCCCCTACCTCTCGGGCGCCACGATCGACTTCGCCGACACGATCGAGAAGCAGGGCTTCACCATCGACAACCCCAACGCGGGCAGCTCCTGTGCCTGCGGCGACAGCTTCGGCTGAGCCGAGCCGGCAGCCTGACGGGCCTCCTCACCACACCCGGTGAGGAGGCCCTCCGCACTCCCGGGGCGCGTCTGTAGGGTTGCGGGCGTGCCCATCGCCATCGCCGGATCCATCGCCACCGACCACCTGATGTCCTTCTCGGGTCGCTTCGCCGACTCACTGGTCGCCGACCAGCTGGACAAGATCTCCGTGAGCTTTCTGGCCCACAAGCTGGACATCCGGCGCGGGGGAGTCGCGGCCAACATCTGCTTCGGTATGGGCAATCTCGGTCAGCGACCGGTGCTCGTCGGCGCCGTCGGCCGGGACTTCGCCGACTACCGCAGCTGGCTGGAGCGCCACGGTGTCGACTGCGACTCGGTCAGGACCTCCGAGGTCCAGCACACCGCGCGCTTCGTGTGCACGACCGACGACGACATGGCCCAGATCGCGACCTTCTACGCCGGCGCGATGAGCGAGGCACGCGAGATCGAGCTCGCCCCGATCGCGGAGCGCGTCGGCGGCCTCGACCTGGTCCTCGTCGGCCCGGACGACCCGGACGCCATGCGCCGGCACACCCAGGAGTGCCGCGACAGGGGCATTCCCTTCGTGGCAGACCCGAGCCAGCAGCTGGCCTTCGGTGACGGTGACCTGGTCCGTGATCTCGTCGACGGCGCCGAGTACCTCGTCACCAACGAGTACGAGAGCCACCTGACCGCACAGCGCACGGGCTGGACCCAGGACGAGATCGACTCCCGGGTCGGCTACCGCGTGACCACCCTCGGCAAGGACGGGGTGCGCATCACCGGCCGGGACCTCGACGAGCCCATCCACGTCTCGGCCGCCCGCGAGGTCACCAAGGCCGATCCCACCGGGGTCGGCGACGCCTTCCGCGCCGGCTTCCTCACCGGCATCGCCGAGGGACTGCCCCTGCGTGAGTCGGCGGAGCTGGGCTCGATGCTCGCCACGTACGTCATCGAGACGGTGGGCACCCAGGAGTACGAGGTGGGCACGACCCGCTTCGTGGAGCGACTCACCGAGGCCTACGGTGCCGAGAGCGCCGGGCTGATCGCCGGCCACATCCGCTGCCGACGTCCCTGAGGGAGCCACACCCGGGATGACCGCCCCCTTCCCCCCGATCGAGCCCCGCGGCGGATCCGCCCTGTGGGCGAACTACCTGCGTGCCGGGATCGGGGCCGCGGATGCCCACCCGGGCAGCGCCGGCGAGGTCGTGGGCGTCGGGGGGCGACTCGACCCGCTGTCGGTGCTCACCGCCTACCGTCTGGGTGTCTTCCCGATGGGTCTGGGCGAAGGGGGTGGCCCCCCGATGGGGTGGTGGTCCCCCCGGTGGCGCGGTGTCCTCCTGCCCGGAAGGGCGCACGTCTCCCGGTCCCTGCGGCGGTCGCTGCGCAGGTTCACCGTGACGGTGGACCAGTCCTTCCGCGAGGTGGTCGCCGCCTGCGCCGACCCCGGCCGGGAGGGGGCGTGGATCAGTGCTGCGGTGGCCGAGGCCTACGCCGAGCTGCACGACCTCGGCTGGGCCCACAGTGTCGAGGTGCGCGAGGCCGGGGGCGCGCTCGTCGGTGGTCTCTACGGTCTGGGCGTGGGCGGCCTCTTCGCGGGGGAGTCGATGTTCCACCACGCGACGGATGCCTCCAAGGTCGCTCTGGTCCACCTGGACCGGATCATCGCTGCCGACGGTGACGAGCGCCGGATCATCGACGTGCAGTGGCGCACCCCGCACCTGGGCACGCTGGGGATCGAGGAGGTGCACCGCCGTGAGTACCTGACCAGGCTGTCAGCGGCGCTGGAGGCCCCGTCGATCGATTTCGGCCGGGCCGCGCCCGGGGAGCCGCCCCGGACCTAGAGATCGGTGATCCCCAGGCGCCCGCGGGCCTCGCGCACGACCCCCGGAAGAACTGTGCACAGCCGCTCGACGTCGTCCGCGCGGCCGGGGGAGACGGCCCCCAGGGGAAGGACGATGCGCACGTTGCCCTGGGTGAGGGCGCCCATCGCCGCGAGCACGTGGCTGGGTTCCACCGTGTCGGACGTGCACGCGGACCCCGAGCCGACGGCCAGGCCGTGCCGGGCCAGCTCGTCGACGATGGTCTCGCCGTCGACGTAGAGCACGGAGAAGGTGCACACGTGCGGCAACCGATCCCTGGGATTGCCGACGACATCCACCGCCGCCACTGCACCTGCTGCGGTCCGGATCCTGTCGACCAGCTCGCCCGCCTGACGGGACTCCTCCGCCCGGTCGGCAGCGACCTGCCGCCATGACTCCGCCGCCGCCAGCGCAGTGGGGACGTCCACCGGATCCAGGGCGAAGCCGGCCTCGTGGGGGCTCGGTGGATCCTGGGGCGAGAAGCGGATTCCGGTGCGCACGACGAGCACACCCAGCCGGGGCCCGCCCCACGAGGCCGCATCCGCCACCAGGACGTCGAAGTCGCTCGGCACCGCGTCCCGGCCCACGGAGGCCCGGGCATCGACGAGGAGCGGGACGCCCGCCGCCGACGTGACCGACCGGGCCTCGGCGAGGGGTTGACGGGTCCCGACCTCCTGGTTGGCGGCCTGCAGGACGGCGAAGGGGGTCTCCGCCGTGACCGCGACACGCCAAGCCGTCAGGTCGAGCGCCCCTGTGGGGGTGACGGCCACCTCGACGGGGCCCACCGTGCCCGACCGCATCCACCGCACCAGGCCGGAGTGCTCCACGGAGGAGGCCAC
The DNA here is from genome assembly GCF_037198315.1 of Janibacter sp. A1S7. Taxonomy (NCBI): domain Bacteria; kingdom Bacillati; phylum Actinomycetota; class Actinomycetes; order Micrococcales; family Intrasporangiaceae; genus Janibacter; species Janibacter alittae. The sequence goes on from NZ_CP144913.1 coordinate 1,407,992, forward strand.
GGGAGGTCCGCTGCGGCGTCGCCGCCCTCTGGCCAGCCCCTGGAGTGCAGTGCGGGCCGCCTGGTCACCACTGGCGTGCAGCGTGACCTCGTCCGGTCGCACGCCCAGACCCTCCGCGATGACGGCGCGGGCGGTGTCGAGCAGGGCTCGGCTCCGACGGCCCGCCGCGTGTCGCGCGGTGGGGTCCGCCCACGCCAGGTCGCGAGCAGCACGCCACGTCTCGAGTGCGGTCGGGTGAAGGGGCCCGGGGGAGGCGTCAAGGAGCCCCGAGACCCCCTCTGCGGGAGTGGTTCCGCGAGTGTTCGGTGGGGTCGAATCGGTCTGTGGCGCCACGCATGCAGGCTAGTGCCACCCTTCGTCGATGTGGCCATCCTCCTGCGGTAATGTGAGCACCGTCTTCTGAAAACTTCGGCCAGTAGTAGGTGCCCCTTGCCTGTGTCTTCGAGCACAACGTCCCCGCGCGTGCGTCGCGGGATCGGTGCGATCGGACTCGTCGCCGCCCTGTCGGTCGTCTCGGCGTGTAGTGCGGTCGGCGTCCACACCGACCCCAAGAACGGGTACCTGCCCGAGGGGGTCACCGAGGAGTCCGTGCTCGTCGAGAACCTCTGGATCTGGTCGTGGGTCGCGGCCCTCGCCGTGGGTGTGCTCGTCTGGGGCCTGATGCTGTGGTGCATCGTGGCCTACCGCAAGCGCAAGGACGACGACGGTTCGTTGCCGGTGCAGCTGCAGTACAACGTGCCGCTGGAGATCCTCTACACCGTCGTGCCGATGTTCATGGTGGGTGCGCTCTTCTTCTACACCGAGCAGGCGCAGTCGCAGCTGATCGACGTCTCCCAGGAGCCCGACGTCACGGTCAACGTCGTGGGCAAGCAGTGGAGCTGGGACTTCAACTACGTCGAGGCGGACGTCCACGAGGCCGGGCACATGGCCCCGCTGGACGGCGAGGCGGGCCACGAGAAGAACCTGCCGACCCTGTACCTCCCGAAGGGCGAGCGGGTCGAGTTCATCCTCACCTCGCGTGACGTCATCCACTCCTTCTGGGTCCCGGCGTTCCTCGAGAAGATGGATGTCAACCCCGGCATCGTCAACCGCTTCCAGGTGGTCCCGTCGCAGACGGGGACCTTCCAGGGCAAGTGCGCGGAGCTGTGCGGGGCCTACCACGCGCAGATGCTCTTCAACGTCAAGATCGTCGAGCCGGCCGAGTACGAGGCGCACATGCAGGAGCTGCGGGACAAGGGCCAGACCGGCCTCCTGGGCAATGACCTCAACCGTGAGGACATCAACCAGCGGGATCGTGACCTCGTGCCCGATCTCACCGATGACGAGGAGACGAACTGATGTCGACGATCTCCGGTGCACTGAGCCGGAACACGAGTGAGGCAGAGGTCTCCGAGAAGACCCTCGCCCGCCGTGAGAGGGCCGGAAGCCAGTTCTTCCGCATGATCACCTCGACCGACCACAAGGTCATCGGCAACCTCTACATGGTGACCAGCTTCGTGTGGTTCCTGCTCGGCGGACTGATGGCGCTGGTCATCCGGCTCGAGCTGTGGGCACCCGGGCTGCAGGTGGTGGACAACCCCGAGCAGTTCAACGAGATGTTCACGATGCACGGCACGATCATGCTGCTGCTGTTCGCGACCCCGGCCTTCGCCGGCTTCGCCAACGCGTTGATGCCGTTGCAGATCGGGGCGCCGGACGTCTCCTTCCCCCGGCTGAACATGTTCGCCTACTGGCTCTACCTCTTCGGCGGCATCATCGCCGCAGCCGGACTGATCACCCCCGGTGGTGCGGCGGCCTTCGGCTGGACCGCCTACGCGCCGCTGTCCGACCCGACCTACAGCCCCGGCGTCGGTGGCGACCTGTGGGTCTGGGGTCTGGCCCTGGCCGGATTCGGCACCATCCTCGGTGCGGTCAACTTCATCACCACGATCATCACCATGCGGGCACCCGGCATGACGATGTTCCGCATGCCGGTCTTCACCTGGACCGTGCTGATCACCTCGGTGCTGATCCTGATGGCCTTCCCGGTCCTGGCCTCGGCCCTCATCGGCCTCGGAGTGGACCGCCGCTTCGGTGGGCAGATCTTTGCCGCCGACAGCGGGGGCGCGCTGCTGTGGCAGCACCTCTTCTGGTTCTTCGGCCACCCGGAGGTCTACATCCTCGCCCTGCCGTTCTTCGGCGTGATCTCCGAGATCCTCCCCGTCTTCTCCCGCAAGCCGATCTTCGGGTACAAGACGCTCGTCTTCGCCACGATCGCCATCGCGGCCCTGTCGGTCTCCGTCTGGGCCCACCACATGTACGGCACCGGTCAGGTCTTCCTGCCCTTCTTCGCGGTCATGACGATGGCGATCTCCGTCCCGACAGGCGTGAAGTTCTTCAACTGGATCGGCACGATGTGGGGCGGCAAGCTCTCCTTCGACACACCGTTGATCTGGGCTTTGGGCTTCCTGTCGACCTTCCTCTTCGGTGGTCTGACCGGCATCATCATGGCCAGCCCGGCGATGGACTTCCACATCACCGACACGTACTTCATCGTCGCCCACTTCCACTACGTGCTCTTCGGCACGATCGTCTTCTCCTTCTTCGGAGGGATGTACTTCTGGTGGCCGAAGTGGACCGGCAAGATGCTGGGCGAGTTCCTGGGCAAGGTCCACTTCTGGTTGCTGTTCGTCGGCTTCCACATGACCTTCCTGATCCAGCACTGGCTGGGGGTGGAGGGCATGCCGCGCCGGTACGCGGACTACATGCCCGAGGACAACTTCCAGCTGGCGAACCAGGTCTCCACGGTCGGCTCGCTGATCCTGGCGGTCAGCTTCCTGCCCTTCTTCTACAACGTGTGGAAGACCCAGGTGAGCGCACCGCTGGTCGAGGTCGACGACCCGTGGGGCTACGGCGGAAGCCTCGAGTGGGCGACCTCCTGCCCGCCGCCGCGGCACAACTTCACGTCGATCCCGCCGATCCGCTCCGAGCGCCCGACCTTCGACATGAACCACCCCGAGTACGCACCCAAGGCGCTGCGGGCACGCTCCACCGCCGCCACCAAGGAAGAGGTCACCCGATGAAGACCGAAATCGGATTCTTTGCCGGCATCGGCGTCTTCTTCGTCGCAGTCGGGGTGCTCTACGGCTTCTGGAGCGGCTGGGTCGAGCCGGTGGGCTGGGTCGCGTTGAACCTCTGCGGCGGCCTCGGCTTCATGATCGCCTTCTTCCTCTGGGCAGTCGGCCGGAAGCTACCCGCTCGTCCCGAGGACAACGAGCACGGCGAGATCGAGGAGCAGGCAGGTGCCTACGGCGCCTTCTCGCCGTACTCCTGGTGGCCGCTGTGGCTGGCCCTGGCCGGCAGCTTGGTCTTCCTCGGCGTCGCGGTGGCGTACTGGATCGCTGCGATGGGGATGATCATGGGGGTGTGGGCCGTGTGCGGCTGGACCTTCGAGTACTTCAAGGGAGACTTTGCCCACTGAGCGGGGCGTACACTCGCGGAGGGGTCCTGCGAATGCCGAACAGGTCCGGGGCCCTTCCGACGTCTTGCCAGGGTGCGTCATCGCTGCAGTGCGGCATGGCGCACCAGTGTTTCCACGGGGGTACGTGAATTGGTGAAGGGAACGACACCCGCAGCCACGGTCGTGGGCCTGCTCGTGACGGCCGCACTCGTCCTGACCGGCTGCTCCAGCGGCTCGGGCTCGCCGGACCCGAACGCCTCCTCGGGGGCATCCACATCCACGTCCACGACACCTCCCCCGGCCGAGATCGAGGTCGATCCGGCCGGTGGCTCCGGCGACGTCATGCCCGACGAGAAGATCACGGTGCACGTCGTACGAGGGGACCTCGACGACGTCACCGTCGTCGGGTCCGGAGGGGACGAGATCGAGGGGACGGTCCAGGGACAGACGTGGACCTCCGGTTCCCGGATGAAGCCCTCGACCGAGTACACGGTCACGACCACCGCAGAGGGTCCCGAGGGCGGCGCCACGACCGACAAGACCACGTTCACCACACACGACCCGGATGTGACCGCCACCTACGGGATCGTCTACAACGGGCACACCGTCGGCGTCGGGATGCCGGTGAGCATCCAGTTCGACTCCGCCGTCACCGACGAGAAGTACCGTCGAGCCATCGAGCAGGCCGTCTCGGTCGAGACCAGTCCGAGAACCGAGGGGTCGTGGGGTTGGTTGGACAACCGGCAGCTGATGTGGCGACCCAAGGACTTCTGGACGCCGGGCACGAGCGTGACGATCAATGCCCCGATCACCGGCTACCAGACCGGTGAGGACAAGTGGGTGGCCGAGGACGCCAGTGGCTCGATGACGATCGGACGCCGCCAGATGGCCACCGTCGACATCGCCACGCACGAGATGACCGTCTCCCGGGGCGGCCAGACGATCAAGAGCTTCCCCGTCAGCAGTGGCAAGCCGGGCAAGGAGACCGAGACCCGGTCGGGGATGAAGGTCGTCATCGGCAAGCAGCGCGAGATGACGATGGACTCCTCGACGATCGGGATCGACAAGGGCGAGAAGGGCTACTACAAGGTCGATACCGACTACAACGTGCGGGTGACCTGGACCGGGGAGTTCGTCCACTCCGCGCCCTGGTCCGTGGGTGCCCAGGGCAGTACCAACGTCTCACACGGATGCGTGAACATGGCCCCCCAGAACGCCAAGTGGTTCTACAAGCACTCGCTGGCCGGCGACCCGGTCAACTTCACGGGCTCGGACCGCGAGTTCAAGCCCACCGAGGGGATCGGGGTCTGGCAGTTCTCGTGGGCGCAGTGGCAGCAGCAGAGCGCTCTTGCCTGACTCGCTTGACTCCCGGTCGGCGTGTCGTCCGAGCGAAGGGATGTCGCCTGCCCTTGGCGCCCAGTCCGCACTGGTGACCCTTCATCACACCCAGGTGCACGGTGCGGACTGGGGCCCGAGTCGGGCCGACAACATCCTTCGCCCTCTCACCTCGTCGCCCACATGGGCCGAGTGCATCCCCTTCGGCCGATCTCGAGCGGCACCTCGGGTACCTCCCCCGGGTCAGGCCCAGCCGAGGTCGTGGAGGCGCTGCTCGTCGATGCCGACGTGGTGACCTGCCTCGTGGACGATCGTGATGGTGATCTCCTCACGCAGCTCATCGATGTCGGCGCACATGCGTGACAGGGGGCCTCGGAAGAGCACGATCCTGTCCGGGAGGGCGCCCGCGGCCCAGCCGCCGTCGCGGTCGGTCAGGGGTGTTCCGACGTAGATCCCCAGGAGCTCGGCGTTCTCCTCGGTGGAGAAGGCCGGATCGGCGTACTCGGGACCGGGTTCGTCCTCGACGAAGAACGCCACGTTGTCGAGCATGTCGAGCAACTCGGACGGGACCTCGTCGAGGGCCGCACGAACCGCCGACTCGAAGTCCTCTTCACTGATCTGCATCGTCAGGACACCTCCGGCTGACACGTATGGGTGCGGGACCCCCTGCGCACCCCGGCACGATGGAGGTGGAAGAGGGCGATCCCCAGAACCAGCAGTGCCAGGCTCGTCGCGGCCAGACGCCCGAGCGATGATGCGGCAACCGGGGCGATGACGCTCGCCAGCACGGCATTGAGGATGAGCATGGCGAAGGTGGAGACCGAGGCGGCCGTCCCGCGCGCGTGGGGGACCGCGTCCAGCAGGGTCAGCTGGTAGACCGGCAGGGCGATACCGGTCCCGAAGGCGATGGCCGTCGGGCCCACCACCGCCCACGGCAGCGTGGCCGCACCCGGACCGAAGGCAAAGAACATGCCGGCCACGGCACCGGTGATGGCAACGCACTGCCCACCCGTGATGAGCACATGACCGCTGATTCGTCCGGCAAGCCGGGCATTGGTGAAGGATCCGAGCACCATGCCCCCGACCATCGGGACGAAGAAGACCCAGAAGTCCTGCGGGCCCTTGCCCAGCAGCGAGACCACGAAGATGGGCGCTGCTGCGATGTAGAGGAACTGCCCCGCGAAGGAGAAGGCCTGGGCGGCGGCGAGCACCTGGAAGCTGCGCACGCGGCTGACGTCGACGACGCTGGAGAGGATGGAACGAACCCGCAGGGGAGTGCGGTTCTCGGGCGGGTGGCTCTCGGGCAGAAGGGCGAGCACCGCGATCGCGATGACGGCACCGAAGAGGGTGAGGAACCAGAAGATCAGCGGCCACGGACCGAGGAGCAACAACCAGCCGCCCATGATCGGGGCGATCGCCGGGCCGAGGGCGAAGATCATGGCGACCACGCTCATCAGCTGCTGGGCCCGCGCTCCCTCGAACAGGTCCCGGACCACGGTGCGGGAGACGATCGTCCCCGCACCGGCGGACATGCCCTGCAGGACCCGGAAGACCAGGAGTACCTCCAGTGAGGTCGAGAGGGCGCATCCGATCGACGCGAGTGCGTAGATCGCGGCGCCGATGACCATCACCGGTTTGCGCCCCACCGCGTCGCTGATCGGACCGTGGAAGAGGCACATGGCGGCGAACGAGGCCAAGTAGGCGCTCACGACCAGCTGCATCGCCGCGTCGGACACCCCGAACTGCTCACCCATGGCCGCGAACGCGGGAAAGGGGGTGTCGATGGAGAAGGGGCCGAACATGCCAAGGAGCGCCAGGAGGACCGTCGTCACGGCCAGGGAGGCAGGACGAACCGTCCCAGCCGGGCGTCGGGAAGCGGAAGGAGACGTCATTCTCGGACATCCTCGCACCGTCGCGCCTGACGCGACCGTCGGGTGGGTCGCACCGACCTCGAGTACGACGAGGCGGGCCCCGGAGGAACTCATCCGGGGCCCGCCTCGATTGCCGACCGCGGTCAGTGGGCGGAGACCCTGTCGTCCTCGCTTGCCTCGATCTGCTCGTGACCGTGTTCGTGGTGTGCGCCCTCGAGCTCCGCCGGGGTGGCCGGCTCGACTGCCCCACCGAAGTAGAAGTCATGCAGCTTGGCACGCAACTTGTTCTTGCGGGCACCCTTCTTGTTCTCGACGCCGTTCTCGTCGACGGCCGGCTCGAGCTCCAGCGGGGGAGTGCCCTCGTGCTGGACGAGCGTCCACCGCGTGTACGGGTCGAGCGGCTCGTGGACCTCGTGGAACTCGCCGTCGGCGCTTCGCTCGATCCGACCGGTCTCGCGGCCGTGGAGGACCAGGTCCTTCTCGTGGCGCTGCAGGCTCAGGCACAGGCGGCGGGTCGCCCAGAAGGCGATGACCGGCCCGAGGAAGGTCAGCACGCGAAGCGTCCAGGTGATGTCGTTGATCGACATCCCGAACTTGATTGCCATGATGTCGTTGCTCGCGGCGAACATGAGGACGCCGTAGAGCGTCAGTGCGGCCATGCCCAGACCGGTACGGGTCGGGGCATTGCGCGGGCGGTCGAGCAGGTGGTGCTCGCGCTTGTCACCGGTGACCCAGGCCTCGATGAACGGGTAGGCGATCATGCCACCGTAGAAGGCCGGGATGACCAGCAGGGCCCCGATGATGACCGGGAAGGCCCAGGTGAACCCGAAGGTCTCGAACTCGAGGAAGCCCGGCAGCAGGCGCAGGGCCCCGTCGGGGAAGCCCATGTACCAGTCGGGCTGGGCGCCGGCGGTCGTGGCGTTGGGCACGTACGGGCCGTGCACCCAGACCGCGTTGATCTGGATCAGCGAGGAGATCAGCGCGATGCCGCCGAAGACGATGAAGAAGAATCCACCGGCCTTGGCTGCGTACACCGGCATGACGGGGAAGCCGACGACGTTGTCGTTCGTCTTGCCCGGGCCGGGGTACTGGGTGTGCTTCTGCAGGGCCACGAGAACGATGTGCACCGTGAACAGCCCGATGAGCAGGGCCGGCAGCAGCAGGATGTGGATCGAGTACAACCGCGGGATGATGTCCAGGCCCGGGAAGGTACCGCCGAACAGCGCGTAACTGAGGTAGCTGCCGATGACGGGCGCAGCCACCATGAAGCCCTGCGCGGCGCGCAGACCCGTACCCGAGAGGAGGTCGTCCGGAAGGGAGTAGCCGGCAAAGCCCTCCACGAGAGCCAGCAGGGAGAGCACGCAGCCGATGACCCAGTTGATCTCACGCGGCTTGCGGAAGGCACCGGTGAAGAACACGCGGAGCATGTGCACCGACAGCGCGACGATGAACAGCAGCGCCGACCAGTGGTGGATCTGGCGGATGAGCAGGCCACCCTTGACGTCGAACGAGATGTTCAGCGTCGAGGCGTAGGCCCGCGACATCTCCACGCCCTGCATCGGGACGTAACTGCCCTCGTAGGTGGTGTGGACCATCGACGGGTCGAACCAGAAGGTCAGGAAGACGCCGGTGAGCAGGCACACGATCATCGAGTACATGGCGATCTCACCGAGCATGAAGGACCAGTGGTCCGGGAAGACCTTCTTCATCAGGTACCCGACGCCCTTGGCGGCGCCGGTCCGGTCATCGATCCACCCGGCGACGCCGCCGACCTTCTTCATCCCGGCCGAGGTGGGCGCCGGGGCCGGTGCGTCATCCGCACGCAGGCCGTCGGCGGGACGAGCAGTGCTGGTCATGATCAACCACGCTCCCAGAAGCTCGGGCCGACCGGTTCCTGGAAGGGCTGGTCAGCGATGAGGTAACCCTGGCTGTCTACGGTGATCTTCAGCTGGGGCAGTGGGTGCCCGGCCGGGCCGAAGATGATCTCGCAGTCGTTGGTGACGTCGAAGGTGGACTGGTGACACGGGCAGAGCAGGTGGTGCGTCGTCTGCTCGTAGAGGCCGACGGGGCAGCCGACGTGGGTGCACACCTTGGAGTAGGCGACGATTCCCTCGTGACCCCAGGATCGGGCCTTCTGCCCCTCCTCGGTCTCCTGGAAGTCGTTCGGGTTCAGGCGCATCAGGAGCACGGAGGCCTTGCTCATCTGCTCCAGCTTGCCCTCGTGCAGATCCAGCAGACCCTCCGGCTGGATGTGGAAGACCGAGCCGATCGTGACATCGGAGGGCTTGATCGGGGTGTTCTCCGGATCGCGCATCAGACGCAGCTGGTTGGACCTGCCGTTCTCGCTCTTGTCCCAGTACGTGACGGAGAGGTCGTTGCGGGGAAGCGGCCCCAGGGAGCCGACGAGCTGGACGAGCAGCGGCAGGGCGAACAGGCCCATGGCGCCGCCGAAGGTCGCCTTGAGCAGCGGGCGACGGGTCAGCTGCGAGGACTCACCGCCCTCGAGCATCGTGTCGACGAAGTCCTGACGGTCATCGTCCTTCGACCGCATCGGGTGACGCATCTCGACGACCTCGGTGTCGGGCATGAGCGTCTTGGCCCAGTGGACCGCACCCAGACCGATACCCAGCAGGCTCAGCGAGAGACCGAGACCCAGCAGGAGGTTGGACAGGCTCATCTCGTTGGTGATCGGCACCCAGACCTGGGTTCCGGTGTCGACGAGAAGGTAGGCGACGATGAACAGCACCGTCCCGAGGATGGACACGAGGAAGAGCAGCGCCACCTGACGCTCGGCGCGCTTGGCGGCCTTCTCGTCGAGGTCGGCGTTGCGCAGCACGTGCGGAGGGAGGCCGGGGTTGCTGAACTGCTCCGGGACACCACCGGTGCCCTGCACGTGGCCCTGGTCGAGGCGCACTGGCTCGGAGCCGCTGGGCTCCTCCGGCTGCGCCCCTGTCGGGGTGTGCTCACTCATCTGTCGTGGATCCTGTCTGTGTGGCGAGTTGTCAGGGGGTCAGGCGGACTTCTGGCCGAGCCAGACGGCTGCGGCGACCAGGAGGCCGAGACCGATGGTCCAGGCGAAGAGTCCCTCGGGGACGGGGCCGTAGCCGCCGAGGGGGTTGCCTCCGGGGCTGCCGGCGTCCTCCATGGCCTCGATGTAGGCGATCACGTCGCGCTTGTCCTCGGGGTCGAGGTTCGTGTCGTTGAAGACCGGCATGCTCTGCGGCCCGGTGACCATCGCCTCGTAGATGTGCTTGCCGGAGACACCGATGACCGGCGGCGCATCCTTGCCGCGGGTCAGCGCACCGCCGACGCCGGCGCTGGAGTGGCACATGGCGCAGTTGACGCGGAAGATCTCGCCACCCTTGCCCGGGTCCCCCTTCGCGCCGTCGGTGTACTCCTCCGGCGGAACGGCCGGGCCGGCACCGAGGGTGGCCACGTAGGCGCCGATGTCAGCGATCTCCTCGTCGGAGAACTTCACCCGGATGTTGCCCGGGGCCTGCACGTCCGGAGCGGCCATCGGCATGCGGCCGGTGCCCATCTGGAAGTCGACCGAGGCAGCGCCGACACCGGCCAGGCTCGGGCCGGCGCCCTCGATGCCCAGACCGTTGGTGCCGTGGCAGTTGGCGCAGTTGGCGGTGAAGAGCTTCTTGCCCTGCTCGACGTTGTCGGCCGCGGCCACGCTGGCCCCGGCGTCCTTCGGGGCGACGGCCGAGTAGGCCGTGCCGGTGACCAGGAGGCCCAGCATGAGCAGCAGGGCGATCGCCGCAGGGTGACGGCGAGAGAGCTTCGGCATGGACAGTCCTGTCGTGCGGTGTCGGCGGGTGCTGGGCGTGCGGCGGCGCATCCGGATCAGGCTCCGAGGAGGTAGATGGCGGCGAAGAGTGCGATCCACACGACGTCGACGAAGTGCCAGTAGTAGGAGGTGACGATGGCGCCGGTCTGCTGCGCCTGGCTGTAGCCGCGGGTGGTGTACGTGCGGCCGATGATCAGCAGGAAGGCGATGAGCCCGCCGGTGACGTGGATGCCGTGCAGACCCGTGGTCAGGAAGAAGATCGACGCCCAGGCGTCGGTGGCGATGTTGACGCCCTCGGACACGAGGGTGGCGTACTCCATGATCTGGCCGGAGACGAAGACGGCGCCGAAGATGTAGGTGAGGACGTAGAACTCACGCATGCCCCAGCCGGCGACGTTGAGCAGGGACCCGGTGCGCGACTTCTGGCCGTGCTCGGCCTTGAGGACACCCAACTGGCACCACACCGAGGAGATCACGAGGATCAGGGTGTTGGCCGCGGCGTAGGGCACGTCGAGGATCGCGATGTTGTGCTCCCACAGGTCGGGTCGCATCGACCGGACCGTGAAGAAGATGGCGAACAGCCCGGCGAAGAACATCAGCTCGCTGGAGAGCCAGACGATCGTGCCGACGGAAGCCATGTTCGGTCGGCTCACGGGGCCCATGAGTGGGTCCGTGATCTGGTGCCCGGACGTGTCTGAAGGCAGAGAAGTTGCAGTGGCCACGCGCCCCATTATGTCCCCCTTGTCCACCGGATGTGCGCCACCCCCCTCCGCGAGTCCCGTCACCCCTGCAAACGCTAGGATCCGGACATGACCGGTACCCCTCAGTCGACCAGTTCCCGGCCCGCGGCGGGCGTCAGCCCCGAGGCTTCGAAGGTCGCCCCGACCGCCGTGCGAGTCCTGCTGTACAGCGACAACATCACCACGCGTGACGCCGTGCGTGCAGCCGTGGGTCGTCGCCCCGCCCGCGACGTCGAGGTGGAGTCGTGGCTCGAGTGCGCGACCGCCGCCGCCGTCTTCTCCGCCGTGGAGGAGGGGGGCGTCGATCTCCTCGTCCTCGACGGCGAGGCTGCCAAGGTCGGCGGGCTCGGCCTGTGCCGCCAGCTGAAGCTCGAGGTCTACAACAGCCCTCCGGTGCTCGTGCTCACCGGTCGCCCACAGGACGGGTGGCTGGCGACGTGGTCGATGGCCGAGGGGTCGGTCCCGCACCCGCTGGACCCGATCGCGGTCGCCGACGCGGTGGCCGACCTCGCGCGGGGCGTGGCCCGGCGATGACCGAGGCGGCCACCCACACCTGGCCCCACCTGCTCACCAGCCTCCTCTCCGGGGGAGATCTCAGCGCCGCCGAGACCTCCTGGGCGATGCGGCAGATCATGTCCGGCGATGCCGCCCCCACCCAGATCGCCGGCTTCCTCGTCGCGCTGCGGGCGAAGGGGGAGACCGTCACCGAGCTGCGTGCGCTGGCCGATGTCATGCTCGAGCACGCGAGGCCGATCACGGTGTCCGGGCCGACGCTCGACATCGTGGGCACGGGTGGTGACATGGCCGGTACGGTCAACATCTCGACGATGTCCTCGATCGCGATCGCCGCCACCGGGGTGCGTGTGGTCAAGCACGGCAACCGCGCGGCATCCTCGAAGTCGGGGTCGGCCGACGTCCTCGAGGCGCTCGGGGTCACGCTGTCGCTGCCGACGGAGTCCGTGGCCGGGATCGCGGAGCAGGCCGGCATCACGTTCTGCTTCGCGCAGGCCTTCCACCCCTCCTTCCGGCACACCGCCATCCCGCGGCGTGACCTCGGGATCGGCACGGCACTGAACGTCCTCGGCCCGATGACCAACCCGGCCCGCCCGACCTTCTCGGTCGTGGGCGTCGCCGACGAGCGGGTCGCGCCGCTCATGGCCGGCGTCTTCGCCCAGCGGGGGACGCACGCCCTCGTCTTCCGTGGCGACGACGGGCTCGACGAGCTCACGGTCGCTGATGGCTCACACGTGTGGTGGGTGGCCGACGGTGCGGTCACCGAGGTGCACATCACCCCCGAGCAGCTGGGCCTGGCCCGCAGCCCGTTGCACTCCCTACGGGGCGGCGATGCCCAGCAGAACGCCGAGGTCGCCCGCCGACTCCTCGCCGGGGAGCGGGGGCCGGTGCGTGACGCCGTCGTGCTCAACGCCGGCGCTGCCGTGGCCCTGGCCCAGGCCGGCCCGGGTGTCCCCGCCGACCCGATCGCCGCGATCCGGACGGGCATGGACACGATCGAGACGGTCCTCGACTCCGGCCGCGCCGCAGACCTACTGGCCCGCTGGGTGGCAGCCACCGCCCAGGACCAGGCGACCGACTAGCGGTCGTCAGGACCTCACTCACGCGCGGGGCCGGGGTTGGGGCCGCCCCCGGGCCACCAGACTCCGTCGCCCGCTGGAGGTCACTCCAGGCCGATGTTGAAAGCTGCGTCGAGATCGTGGTGGCTGTAGGCGCGGAAGGCGATGTGCGTCGAGGTGTCGACGATGCCCTCGACCTTGTTCAGCCGGCCGGCGATGACCTCGTTGAGGTCCTCGTGGCGGGTGACCCTGACCATGGCGATCAGGTCGGCGTCCCCGGCGACCGAGTAGACCTCGCTGACACCTTCGAGATCAGCGATGGTCTGGGCGACCTCGGGGATGCGGTCGACCTCTGCATGGATGAGCACGATTGCGGTGATCACGAGGCCCACCCTAGAGCAGGGGCGAGCTGCTGGTGGGCAGCGGCGGCGCCCCCGACGGGGCACGTCCACTCGCCGTCGATGTGCACCAGGCGGGTGCCCTCGGTCTCGAGCCAACGCAGGACGAGCTCGGTCTCGGCCGGCAGCGCGCTGGTCCCCGGGCCCGTGGGCGCCGGGACGACCTCGGCGCTGGCCTGCAGGGCGGCGACGTAGGGCATCGGGTCGGCTCCCGTGGGCGAGTGGGTGCTGCCGGCCAGGCGGCCGTGCCGCACGCACACCAGGTCCCAGCCACCGCGCGGAGCGCGCCGTGCGGCGACGATCTCGACCGCCTCGCGCACGGGGGCCGCGCGCTGGGTGCGGGAGGTGGCCCGCACGAGCGAGGCGAGCCGGTCGCGCAGGGCGGCGGCCTCCTCGAATCGCTCGCCCTCGGACAGCAGTCGCATCCGCTGACGCACCGCGGTGACAGCGGCCCGGGAGTCTCCGACGAGCACCCGGGCCGCGTCGGCGACGGTCTCGGCGTACTCGTCCACGGTCACGGCGCCGGTGCACGGCGCCGCGCAGCGCCCCATCTCCGCCAGGACGCAGGCGGATGTCGGTCGACGCGGGGAGATCCTGGTCAGGCACTGGCGCAGCGGCACGGCGTCGTGCAGGGCGGCCGCCGCCTCCTCGGCGCTGCCCCTGGACCCGAAGGGGCCGGCGTAGGCGAGGTCGTCCGCGCCCACCGAGCGCACGATCGACACCCGGGGGAAGGGCTCGTCGGTGAGCTTGAGCCACCAGGCCCGCTCGGGATGACGCGAGCGGCGGTTGTAGCGCGGCTTGTGCTCGGCGATCAGCCGCAGCTCGCGTACCTGCGCCTCGAGGGTGGTCGCGCACACGATCGGGGTCACCCGGACGGCCAGCCGGACCATCTCGCCCATCCGACGGCGCTGCTCCGAGGCGGTGAAGTAGCTGCGCACCCGCGTGCGGATGTCCACGGAGGTTCCCACGTAGAGGGGCTCACCGCGCTCGTCGACGAAGACGTAGACCCCCGGGGCCTGCGGCAGGCCGTCGGCGAGGTGGCGCTTGCGGCGTTGGGCGTCGCTGACCTTCGAGGAGTACGACCCCAGCTCCTCCAGGGTGTCCACGCCGACCGAGCCGAGGCGACCGATGAGCCCGTGCAGGACGTCGACGGTGGCCCTGGCGTCGTGCAGGGCACGGTGGTCGGGTGTGGTCGCGGCCCCGAAGTGGCGGGCAAGGGTGCCCAGCTTGTGGTTGGCCACCTCGTCGCGGCTGACGACCTGACGGGCGAGCCGAACCGTGTCGACCACCTGTGGTCCGGGCCAGCGCAGGTCGTGGGCGGCGCACGCCGCCTTGAGGAAGCCGATGTCGAAGCCGGCGTTGTGCGCCACCAGCACCGCCCCCTTCGCGAACTCGAGGAAGCCGGCCACGGCCGTCCCGGTGCGCGGGGCATCTCGGACCATGGCATCGGTGATGCCGGTCAGCGACTGGATGAAGGCAGGGATCGGCTCGCCGGGGTTGACGAAGGTCTGCAGCTCGCCGAGGACCTCGCCGCCGCGCACCTTGACCGCGCCGATCTCGGTGATGCCGCAGTCCCGCACCGACCCACCCGTGGTCTCGAGGTCGACGACGACGAAGGTGACCTCGGCCAACGGGGTGCCGAGATCGTCCAACCTGTCCTGCACGACCGCCATGGACCTGACGGTAGGCGGGCGCACCGACAACGTCCGTCAGGCGCTCCGGCGTGACAGTCTGAGGCGCATGCGCACGATGGACGAGCTCGGCGATGTCGCCGCCTTCTACGGCCACTTCGCCGACCACGAGGCGAAGGGGGAGTCGCCCACCTTCGTACGATGGGCCTGCGGGGTGGCGCAGGACCCCGAGGTGCTCGCCCTGCTGGGCGAGCTGCCGGTGGCCAAGCGTCAGCCCAACCTCGTCTTCGCCGCGGCGCGGTGGCACGGCGCGGCCACGCCCTCCCACTACGAGGACGACGGCGGGTTGCGCGACATCCTGCTCGCGATGTGGCCCCGGGTCCGCGAGACGATCCTCACCCGCGCGACCCAGACGAACGAGGTCGGCCGCTCCGCGACGCTCCTGCCGGTCCTGGCCGGCCTGCCGGGACCGCTGGCCCTCGTCGAGGTCGGCGCGAGTGCGGGCCTGTGCCTCCACCCGGACCGGTGGTCCTACCGCTACCTGCACGACGGGGGAGGGGAGTCCGCCCGCATCGACCCGCCCGGGGGAGCGTCGCCGGTCGTCCTGGACTGCACGGTGACCGGGCCGGTGCCGATCCCCCCTTCGCTGCCCGAGGTGGTCCACCGCGGGGGCGTCGACCTCAACCCGCTCGACCTGTCGGTCGACGACACCGCCGCGTGGCTCGAGACGCTCGTGTGGCCGGAGCACGAGGACCGGCGGCAACGCCTGGCAGCGGCGTGCGACCAGGTCGCCGACGTGGCGGTCGACGTGATCGCCGGTGACCTGCTCACCTCCCTCGACGAGGCGATCGAGCGGGCACGGGCCGCCGCTCCGGGAGCGACGGTCGTCGTCTTCCACACCGCGGTCATCGCCTACCTCGACGAAGGGGGACGACAGGCGTGGCCGCAGGTGGTCACCGAGGCACTCGAGCGGGTACGCGCCGACGGAGGAGCGGCCCACTGGATCAGCAACGAGGGGATGGAGGTGCTGCCCGCGGTCAGCGGGACGGCGAGGTGCGAGCCGGTCGGCTCCGGTTTCTGCCTCGCCCTGGACGGGCAGGCGCTCGCCTGGGCGCACGGCCACGGACGGCGGCTCGACTGGTGCTGAGCCGTGCGCGGGGCGTTGTCGGTGGCCGCTCCTAGCGTTTCTCCTGCCGGGATCGACCCGGTGACCAGGAGGAGGTGACGGACATGAGCCGTCGAGCAGGAACGTCCCTGACGATCGACTGCGCCACGTGTCCGGTGCAGGACGTCGGGTGTGCCGAGTGCATGGTGAGCGCCCTGCGCTCGCCGGTGGCCCTCGAGGACCCGAGTGTGTCGGACCTGCCGCTGGACCGTCGTGAGCGTGAGGTCGTCTCGCGGCTCGTCGCCAGCGGACTGGTCAGTGCCGAGGACGCAACCAGGGCCCGCGCACGGCGCGAGCCCTGGTTGAGCTACGAGGAGGTGGGCGGGGCGGCCGACCGCGCGGGGTGACCTGAGCGGCCCGGGTCAGCTGCCGTAGAGGCTGTCCACCGCTTCGACGTAGTCGCGCATGATGACGTTGCGCTTGAGCTTCATCGACGGGGTGAGGGTGCCGTTCTCCTCGGTGAAGTCCTCGTCGAGGACGGTGAACTTGCGGATCGACTCGGCCTTGGACACGGCCTTGTTCGCCTCGTCGACCGCGCCCTGGATCTCGGCGAGCACCGTCTCGTTGGTCCGTGCCTGCTCGACGGTGAGGGAACCCAGGCCGTGGTTGTCGGCCCAGCCGGGCAGCATCTCCTCGTCGAGGGTGACCAGCGCGGCGATGAACGGCTTGCCGTCACCGACGACGAGGCACTGGCTGATGATCGGGTGCGCCTTGAGCCGGTCCTCGAGCACGGCCGGAGCGACGTTCTTGCCGCCCGCGGTCACGAGGATCTCCTTCTTGCGTCCGGTGATCTTCAGGTAGCCGTCCTCGTCCAGCTCGCCCAGGTCTCCGGTGTGGAACCAGCCGTCCTTGAGCGCCTCGAGGGTGGCCTCCTCGTTGTCGTGATAGCCACGCAGGACGTTCAGACCCTTGATCATGATTTCGCCGTCGTCGGCGACCCGGATGGTCACGCCCGGCAGCGGTGGGCCGACGGTACCGATCTTGACCTTCTCCGGGATGTTGACCGTCGCCGGGGCAGTGGTCTCGGTCAGGCCGTAGCCCTCGAGGATCGTCACGCCGATGCCACGGAAGAAGTGCCCCAGTCGGGTCCCGAGCGGCGCGCCACCGGAGACCGCGTACTCGACCTTGTTGCCCATCTTCGCGCGCAGCTTGCTGTAGACGAGCGTGTCGAAGACACGGTGCAGGACCTTGACCTTCAGCGGGACCGAGCCGCTGTCCTGACCCTCGGACCACGCGATGGCGGTCTCGGCGGCCTTGGCGAAGATCGTGCCCTTGCCGTCTGCGGTCGCCTGCTCGTTGGCCTTGTTGAAGATCTTCTCGAACACGCGCGGCACGGCGAGGATGAAGGTGGGCCTGAAGGACTGGAAGTCGTCGAGGATGTTGGCGATGTCGGCGCTGTGGCCCATGCGACGGTTCGCCGCAACGGCCAGCACCTCGATGAAGCGGGCGAAGACGTGGGCGAGCGGCAGGAAGAGCAGCGTGGACGCGTCGTCCTTGTTGAGCACGTCGCCGAGCTTGGCGATGGCGTTCTCCGCGAGGCCGAGGAAGTTGTCGTGCGTCAGCTCGCATCCCTTGGGGCGACCGGTCGTTCCGGAGGTGTAGATGATCGTCGCGACGGAGTCGCGCTGCCGTCCGGCGATCCGGGCCTCGAGGTCCTCGTCGCTGATCGTCGAGCCGGCCTCGACGAGCTGGTCCAGGTCACCCTTGTCGATGACCCACAGCTCGTCGACGCCGTCGAGGTGGCCGCGCGCCTCCGCGGCCACGTCCTCGTGCTTGGCCGTCTCGACGACGATGAAGCGCGTGCCGGAGTCCTTGACGATCCACTCGACCTGCTCGACTGAGCTCGTCTCGTAGACCGGCACGGGAACGCCACCGGCGGTCCACGTCGCGAAGTCCAGCAGGGTCCACTCGTAGCGGGTGCGGGCCATGATGGCCAGACGGTCGCCGGGCTCGAGCCCGGCGGCGATCAGGCCCTTGGCGAGGCCGCGGACGTCATGGTTGAACTGTGCGGCGGTCACATCACGCCACGTACCCTGCTCCTTGATGGTGAAGGAAACCCGCTGCGGTTCCTTCGCCGCGTTCCGTCCCGGCAGGTCCGCCAAGGAGTCGGTGGGGTCGCCCTCGATGAGTCGAGGCATCGCGCTGTCGTTCACGAGTTCTCCTTCGTTCGCCGTCCGGGCCAACCGTGCCCAGGGTTGTTCGGGATCGTGAGCGAGCCTACCGCCGCGCCGAGCACCGGCTCGGGGGCGCTGGCGGTGACGAGGGCCATATGTGGCTGTCGTCCGCGCGGCCCGTCACACTGGTCGGTGCCCATCGGTCACCCACCAGACGAAGGAGCTGCCGTGCGCGTCAGGAGCACTCCGGTCGTCGACGTCGTCGACGAGACCTTCGTGCGCGCCGAGCCGCTGACGGTCCGGGCGGAACTGGAGGAGCCGGGCGTGCTCGACCGGCTCTGGCCGGGTCTGCGGCTCGAGGTCGCGCAGGACCGGGGTGCGAAGGGGGTGCGCTGGTGGACCCGCGGCGAGGTCGCCGGGCGGGCGGAGATCTGGTTGGAGGAGGTGCCGGGCGGCACGATCGTCCACCACTTCGTCCACGGGGAGCGGCAGTCCGCGTCCCGTCGGTGGGAGGCGCGCCACCGTCGTCGGTGGAAGAGTGGGATCCACGGGATCAAGGACCGGCTCGAGGGTCGTACGCGATAGTCTTCCCGCCATGGCCGACAGCACCCGCTCCAGCATCGTCGTCGACGCAGCCGCAGGAGACGTCCTCGACATCATCGCCGACCTCGAGGCCTACCCGGAGTGGATCACGGAGTTCACGGCCGTGGAGATCCTCACCGAGGACGGTGACGGGTGGCCCGACCAGGCGCAGTTCACCCTCGACGCCGGCCCCATCAAGGACACCTACACCCTCAAGTACCTCTGGGACGTCGAGGAGGACGGCCAGGGTGAGGTCTCGTGGAGTCTGATCGAGGCCTCCGTGCTCAAGGCGATGGACGGTTCCTACACCCTCACCTCCACTCCGGACGGTGGGACGGAGGTCGTCTACGACCTGACCGTCGACATCAAGGTGCCGATGCTGGGCATGCTCAAGCGCAAGGCGGAGAAGGTCATCGTGGACTCCGCCCTGCGCGACCTCAAGAAGCGCGCCGAGGTCTGATCGGCCCGTGCGTGCACATCTCGTCGTCGGTGGGGGCGAGCATGCCGCCACGGTGACGGACCGCGTCGCCGCAAGCATCCCCCTTCGCCCGGCCGTCCGCAGCCACCGGGCCGCCGCAGAGGGCTCCGACCCCGTGCTCGAGGCCATCGCGCACTACCTGGACCGCCTGCTCGCCGCTCTGGACCTGCCTGCGCCCGTCGTCGCCGACCTCGTCGGCCGGTTGCTGCCCGCGGAGCTGGCGACGCTCCTGCGTCTGGCGCGCTCGCTCGACCAGGCCGAGGTCGACGACCACGGGATCGTCGCCACGGTCGACATCGAGGTGGCCCGCCTGCTCGACCTGCCGCAGCGGGTGGCCCGTGCCTTCGCGGCCTTCGTACCGGTCGTCGCCCGCTGGGAGGTACTCGTCGCGCCAGAGGGCGTGGGCAACCTGCCCGCACCGGAGCCACCCGTCCTCACTGCCCTGCGCGAGGGCGCGGATTTGCTGGAGCGCCTCGATGCCGCGCTCGCCGACCCCGAGGTGACCGCCGTGCACCTCGCGCCGCCGGACGGGCCCGTCGGGGCGGCCCGCCGCGCCGACGCAGAGGTACTGCTGGCGCTCATGGGCCGCACGCTCACCGCCGTCCACCCCGGCGGTGGCTCCGGCGTGGAGCACCTCCCGGCATCACCGACCGAGGATCTCCCGTCCCTCGAGCGGCGCGGCGAGGAGTGGTTGCTGCACATCGGCCTGCCGGGAGTGCGGGCCGCCGACCTCGACCTGGTGCGCCACGACGACGAACTCGTCCTCGGCTGTGCCGGACGCACGCGTCGGGTGCTGTTGCCGTCGGTTCTACGCCGGTGCGACATCGGTCGCGCCGGTGTGGCCGCGGGCGTGCTCACGCTCACCATGACTCCTGATGAGAGGGTGTGGCCCCGTGGATGACAACTCGCAGCCCCAGGACGTGGTCGTCCAGCTCCTGCGGGTCCTCTCGGAGGTCGACCTCGACGGGCTGGGCGAGGACCTGCGCCGGGTCGACGGCGCCACCGCTCGTCGGGCGATCGCCGGGGCGAGCATGCTCGCAGAGGCACTCACCCGTGCCACGTTCGGCAGCGAGACGGTCGCGGACGCGCTCGGGGTCGACTTCGGCGATCCACCCTTCCACGAGCAACAGCGTTCGCCGGGGGTGCGGATCACCGTGCACGACGACGACGCCGCCACGGCCATCGACCCCGCAAGTGAGGCGTGATGCAGCAATGAGCCAGGCACCAGCAGTCGGGATCGACATCGGCGGCACCAAGATCGCGGGGGCGCTCGTCGACCCCCACGGACGGATCACCCACCGCGAGCAGCTGCCGACGCCCGGTGTCGGCACGAAGCAGATCCTCGACACCACCGCTGAGATGGTCACCACCCTCGTGGCCGCGTCCGGCGGCGACGTGACGGGCATCGGGATGGCCTGCGCGGGGATGGTCGACGGCCGCGCCGGTCGGCTGTGGTTCTCGCCCAACCTGCCCCTGCGCGACCTCGACGTCGCCGCGCAGATCCGCCAGCGCACCGGTCACGACGTCGTCCTCGAGAACGACGCCAACGCGGCCGCTTGGGGCGAGTACCGCTTCGGTGCCGGCACCGACTGCGAGGACATGCTCCTGGCCACCGTCGGCACCGGTGTCGGCGGGGGGTGCATCATCGACGACCGGCTCCTGCGGGGGGCCTTCGGCATCGGCGGCGAGATCGGGCACATCACCATCGACCCCAACGGACCCCGCTGCGGCTGTGGCAACGACGGTTGCCTCGAGGTCTACGCCTCCGGCACCGCCCTGGAGCGGTACGCCAGAGAGCTCATCGCGTCCGGCGATGCGAAGGGGGCCGGCCTTCGTGAGCGCTGCGGCGGCGCCCCCGAAGCGCTCACCGGCCAGGACGTGACCGAGCTGGCCCGCGACGGGGACGAGGGTGCGGTCGCCCTCTTCACCCGGCTCGGGACCCGTCTGGGTGAGGGGCTGGCCTCGGTGTGCGCGGTCGTCGACCCGGCCATCGTGGTCGTCGGCGGGGGCGTCGCCGACACCGGCGCCCTCCTGATCGGCCCGACCACGGATGCCTTCGCCGCCCACCTCATCGGGCGCGGTCACCGTCCGTCGCCGACCATCGTGGCCGCCACCCTCGGCAACGACGCGGGGCTCGTCGGTGCCGCTACCCTGGCCCGGGAGATCGCCGCGTGAGCTCGCGCGTGGGCATCGACATCGGAGGGACCAAGGTCTCCGGCGGCGTCCTCGACGACGACGGCCGGATCCTCGTGCGCACCCGCCGGGACACCCCGGACCGCTCCAATGCGCCGCGCGTCGTCGAGGACACGATCGTCGAGGTCTTCGAGGAGCTGCTCGCACTCGCGGACGAGGCGGGGGTCGAGCCACCGGCCACGGTGGGTGTCGGCGCAGCCGGCTTCGTGGCCGCCGACCGGGCGACCGTCGTCTTCGCGCCGCACCTGTCGTGGCGCAACGAGCCGTTGCGCGAGTCGCTCGGCCAGCGCATCGACCTGCCGATCGTCATCGAGAACGACGCCAACGCCGCGCTGTGGGCCGAGTACCGGTTCGGCGCGGCGCGCGGGGCCACCCATGCCGTGATGATCACCCTGGGCACCGGTATCGGCGGTGCCCTCCTCGTCGGTGGCCACCTGGTGCGTGGTCGCTACGGGATCGCCGGCGAGTTCGGGCACATGCAGGTCGTGCCCGGGGGTCAGCGCTGCGAGTGCGGCAACCGCGGCTGCTGGGAGCAGTACTCCTCCGGCAACGCCCTGGTGCGCGAGGCACGGGGGATGGCGATGGCCAACTCCCCGATGGCGGCCGACCTGATCGCCCACGTCGGCGGCGACGTGGAGGACCTGACCGGCCCGCGCATCACCGACGCGGCCAAGGAGGGCGACGCGACCGCCATCGAGCTGCTCGGCGAGATCGGCCACTGGCTCGGGGTCGGTATCGCCGACCTCGCGGCGGCCCTGGACCCCGAGGTCTTCGTCGTCGGTGGGGGAGTCAGTGCTGCGGAGGACCTGCTCCTGGGCCCTGCGCGCGACACCTTCGCCCGCCAGCTGGCCGGACGCGGCTACCGCCCGGCCGCGCGGATCGTCACCGCCCGTTTCGGCCCCGACGCAGGCCTCATCGGTGCCGCGACGCTGGGGGCCGAGGGCGGGGTCTGAGCCTCCGGCTCGGCGACCCGCGCCCCCGGCGTCCTCCCGGCGTCAGACGCGGGCGCCGTGGTCGGGGTCGTAGCCGCGGTCCGTGGGCTGGCGCAGGACGAGGCAGGCGAAGCCTCCGAGGATCAGCGCGATGACGATCATCGTCGACCAGAAGCCGTTCGAGCGGGTGAGCAGGAGCCACACCAGCCCGAGCGGGCCGAGGACGAGACCGACCACCGCGCCCCAGAAGAGACGGTCGCCCCACGGGGGGAGCGGTGCCGGTGGGGGCGGGGTGAAACCCTCCTCGTCGTCGGCGTCCTCGAGGAAGCCGTCGTCGTTGCCCAGCAGCGCGTCCGCGACGGAGTTCGTCGGGTCGGTGCGCCACGGCACCGGCTCGGGCAACTCCGGCTCGCGCGGCCGGCCGGCCCGGCCGGGCATCGGGACGTCGACGTCGCCGGTGGACTGGGCCGGCCCCCTTCGCCCCGGAGGGGGAGGCAACCGGACGTCACCGGTCGACTGGCGGCGGGGTGGCCCGACAGTGGGGTCGGACGATTCGTCGGTCACCGTCGACGCGCCGGTGTCCGGCCCGTCCTGCGGGGTCTCGTCCCACCGGGCGACGATGGACTCGAAGATCGCGTCCACATCCCGCTCCTCGGGGTGCTGTCGTTCGACCATTCGCCTCTTCCCCCCATCCGTGACGTCGTGCTGCGCTTTCCCCCAGTCTCGCACGCGTGAGCACGGGCCGACGTGTCGTAGAGTTCGGTGCGATCAGGAGGAGGCACCAGGTGTTCTATTGGATGCTCAAGATGGTCTTCGTCGGGCCACTGCTCAAGCTGTTGTTCCGCCCGCGGGTGGAGGGCTTGGAGCACATCCCCGACGAGGGGGCGGCCATCCTGGCCAGCAACCACCTGTCCTTCTCGGACTCGATCTTCCTCCCGCTGGCCCTGGAGCGTCGTCTGACCTTCCTCGCGAAGGCCGACTACTTCACCGGCACGGGGGTCAAGGGGCGGCTGACGGCAGCCTTCTTCCGTGGCGTGGGCCAGCTGCCGATCGACCGCAGCGGTGGTGGGGCGAGCGAGGCCGCCCTCAACGCCGGGCTGAAGGTCCTCGAGGGCGGTGGCCTGCTGGGTCTCTACCCGGAGGGCACTCGCTCGCCCGACTCGCGCCTCTACCGCGGCCGCACCGGTGTCGCCCGGATGGCGCTGACCGCCGGTGTGCCGGTCATCCCCGTCGCCATGATCGACACCGACAAGGCCCAGCCCACCGGTCAGATCATCCCGAACATCCGCCAGATCGGGATCAGGATCGGCACGCCGCTCGACTTCTCCCGCTACGAGGGGATGGAGGGCGACCGCTTCGTGCTGCGCTCCATCACCGACGAGATCATGTACGACCTGATGCAGCTGTCCGAGCAGGAGTACGTCGACATGTACGCCACGTCGATGAAGGAGCGCCTGCTCACCAGGGCAAAGCGACGCGCCCGTGAGCTGCAGGAGGCCGCACGACCGGGACGCGCCGTCCCGGAGCTGGAGGAGGCGTTGGGCGGCGACGAGGACGAGGCCAACCCCTGGTCCGACGAGAGTCGGGACGGGCTCTAGACCATGACCATCGAGCCGGGGGGCGGGGGAGCACCGCGGCGCTACCGTCCCTCCCCGCTCTTCGACAGCGCCGCCGGGCGTGGTCTGGCCGTCTACCGTCTCCTCGCGCTCGCCTACGCCGGGATCCTCGTCGTCGGTCACCGTGACCACGTCGTCCTGTGGTGGCCGATCCTCGCCTTCGGCGTCGTCGCCCTCACCTGGTCGGTCATCGCCCCGCTGCGACCACGGCCGACCGTGCTCGCCGTCGGCATCGAGCTGCTCATCGCGTGCGTCGGCATCTTCCTCACCAGCGTCGTGTACGACTCCGCCTCGGTCGCGGACGGGATCTCCACCGTCCCGGGTGTGTGGGCCGCCTCGCCGGTGATAGCGGGGGCCCTGCTCGCCGGGATGCGCGGGGGAGTCCTCGCCGCGCTCGTGATCTCGGTGGCCAACATCATCCAGGCCGTGGAGCCCAGCCAGCTGACGTACCACAACATCGTCCTGCTGCTCCTGGTCGGCGCACTGATCGGTCTGGCGGTGCAGCTGGCCCGGGAGAGCCAGCAGCGCCTCGAGCAGGCCATCGCCGCCAGCGAGCGTCTGGCCGAGCGCGAGCGGATCGGTCGCCAGGTGCACGACGGCGTCCTCCAGGCACTCGCGCTGATCCACCGCCGCGGTCGTGCCATGGGCGGCGAAGGGGTGGACCTCGCCGAGCTCGCAGCGGACCAGGAGCGGTCCCTGCGCACGATGATCTCCCGGCTCGAGCCGGTGCCCCCTGCGAGGTCCGGAGCCACCGCGTCAACCACGTCGCGGGCGGAGTGCGCCGATCTCGCCGCGATCCTGAGCCGGTTGCGGACGGCCCGGGTCGAGGTCGTCCTCCCCGCCGGCGAGGTGCCTCTGCCGGCCCCGACGGCGGAGGAGGTCGAGGCGGCCGTGGTCGCCGCCCTGGACAACGTCGAGCGGCACGCCGGCAGCGGCGCGCGCGCATGGGTGCTGCTGGACGCCGACGACGAGGGGCTCGAGGTCGTCGTCCGGGACAACGGCACCGGGATCGCGCCCGAGCGACTCGTCGAGGCGGCGGCGGAGGGACGGTTGGGGGCCAGCCTTTCGATCCGTGGTCGGATGGTCGACCTCGGCGGGGACGCGAGCTGGCGCTCCCCGGCCGGTGGAGGGACGACGGTGACCCTCACCCTGCCCGCCGAGCACATGGCAGGCTCCTGGTCATGAGCGCTGCCCCGACCGCACTGACGGTCCTCGTCGCCGACGACCACCCGCTGTGGCGGGACGCGCTCGTGCGGGATCTGCAGGAAGCCGGCTTCGACGTCGTCGGCACCGCCTCCGACGGGCCGTCGGCGGTGCATCGGACCCGCGCGACCACGCCCGAGGTCCTCGTCCTCGACCTCAACCTCCCGCAGCTGCGCGGTGACGAGGTCTGCCGCGCCATCGGTGACCTGCCGACCCGGGTGCTCATCCTCTCGGCCAGCGGTGAGGAGAAGGACGTGCTGGCGGCGGTCAAGGCCGGCGCCAGCGGGTACCTCGTCAAGTCCGCATCGCCGGGGGAGATCCTGGCTGCGGTGACCGCGACCGGCGCCGGCGAGGCCGTCTTCACGCCCGGGCTGGCGGGTCTGGTGCTCGGTGAGTTCCGCGAGATGAGCAGCCGGGCCAAGGCCGCATCGCAGGACGCCCCGGAGGAGACCGGGCGATCCGACCGCGCCGACGTCCCCGAGCTGACCGACCGGGAGGTCGAGATCCTGCGGTACGTCGCGATGGGGATGACGGCCAGGGAGATCGCCGCCGACCTCGTCCTCTCCCACCGGACGGTGCAGAACCACGTGCAGAACATCCTCGGCAAGCTCCACCTGCACAACCGCGTGGAGCTGACGCGCTTCGCGATCAGCCGTGGACTCGACCAGCCGGGGTGAGCACGGGGCGCCGCAGGGTGGACGGGTGTCCGCTGCAGCGGCCGGGATGCCTATCCTTGGGGCGTGACCACTGCAGTGCCGACCTCCGCTTCCCCCGACCCCTCGCTGCCCGCCGACCTCCCGGCGGCCCAGCAGCCCGAGTGGCCGGACCGCGCTGCCCTCGACGATGCGGTCGCGACGCTCGGCACCCTGCCGCCCCTCGTCTTCGCCGGCGAGTGCGACGACCTGCGGGACCGCATGGCGGCCGCGTCGGTCGGTGAGGCCTTCGTGCTCCAGGGTGGTGACTGCGCGGAGACCTTCGTCCACGCGACCGCCGACAACATCCGCGACCGCATCAAGACGGTCCTGCAGATGTCGGCCGTGCTCACCTACGGCGCCGGCATGCCGGTGGTGAAGATGGGCCGCATGGCCGGTCAGTTCGCCAAGCCGCGCAGCAAGAACACCGAGACCCGCGACGGCGTGACCCTGCCGGCCTACCGCGGCGACATGGTCAACGACTTCGCCTTCACACAGCAGTCGCGCACCCCGGACCCGCAGCGGCTCGTCCACGGCTACCACACGAGCGCCTCCACCCTGAACCTCGTGCGCGCCTTCACCCAGGGTGGCTTCGCCGACCTGCGGCGTGTGCACGACTGGAACGTCGGCTTCGTCTCCAACGCCGCCAACCGTCGCTACGAGGGCCTGGCCCGTGAGATCGACAAGGCGATGCGCTTCATGGCCGCCTGCGGCGTCGACTTCGATGCGATGAAGACCACCGAGTTCTGGTCCGCGCACGAGGCGCTGCTGCTCGACTACGAGCGTCCGATGACGCGCGTGGACTCGCGCACCGGTGACCTCTACGACACCTCGGGGCACTTCCTGTGGGTCGGCGAGCGCACCCGGCAGATCGATCACGCCCATTTGGACTTCGTCAGCCGGATCCGCAACCCCATCGGGATGAAGGTCTCCGACAAGGCCGACCCGGACGAGTTGCTGCGGATCATCGACCTGCTCGACCCGGAGCGTGAGCCCGGCCGCCTGACCTTCATCACCCGGATGGGCCACGACAGGATCCGGCAGGCGCTGCCCCCGATCATCGAGAAGGTGCGCGACTCCGGCGCGATCGTCACCTGGATCTGCGACCCGATGCACGGCAACACCTTCGAGTCGGCGTCGGGCTTCAAGACCCGCGACTTCGAGCACGTCGTCGACGAGGTCCGCGGATTCTTCGAGGTGCACCAGTCGTTGGGGACGGTCCCCGGTGGTCTGCACATCGAGCTCACCGGCAACGACGTCACCGAGTGCCTCGGTGGTGCCGAGCGGATCCTCGACACGGACCTGAACAAGCGCTACGAGAGCGTCTGCGACCCGCGGCTGAACCACCAGCAGAGTCTGGAGCTGGCCTTCCTCACCGCCGAGATGCTCGGCGGACGCTGAGGCCTCCGGCCCGCAGCCGGCACGCCCCCTTCGCCCGTACGGGTGGAGGGGGCGTCCTCGTGCTCAGATGACGAGGATCGTCACGGTCGATCCCTTGGTGACGCTCTGGCCGCCCGATGGACGAGTCGCCGTGACCTCATCGAGGATGCCACCGAAGAACGTGTCGACCTTCACCGAGAAGCCCGCGGCCTCGAGCTTCTGCGTCGCCTGCGCCTCGGTCAGGCCCTTGACCTGGGGCACGGTGACCATCTCCGGGCCCTTGGACACGGTGAGCGTGACCGTCTCACCGCGGACGAGGGTGCCGGAGGCTGGGGACTGGCTGACGACGGAGCCCTCGGGGACGGTCGTGGAGTAGACGTCGTCCGCGCGCGCGACCGCGAGGCCGGCCGCCTCGATCGCGGAGGCCGCGGCATCGGCGCTCTGGCCCTTGACCGAGGGGACCGTGATCGGCTCGGGGCCCTTGGAGACGACGACGGCGACCTGCTCGTCCCGCTTGAGCTCGGTGCCGGCCGTGGGCGCGGTGGAGATGATCTCGCCCGCGGCCACGGACTCGTGCCACTGCTTCGTGGCGTCCCCGAGAGCGAGGTTGCGCTCGGCGAGGGCGGCCTTCGCCTCCTCGGGTGTCGTCCCCGCGAGCTCGGGGACCTCGTAGCGCTCCGGACCCTTGGAGAAGACGACCGTGACGTCCTCCCCCTTCGTCAGCTCGGTCTCGGGCGGAGGGTTGGAGGTGATGGCGCTGCCCGCGGCCACCTCCTCGCTGAAGGCCGTCTGCTCGGTCAGCTCCAGGTCGTGCTCGGCCAGGGTGGTGCTCGCCTCGTCACGCGTCTGGCCGGCGACGTCGGGCACGAGGACGGACCCGCCGGGACCCGTCGTGACGTACCAGTAGCCGGCGCCACCGACGAGCAGGAGCAGCACGAGCAGCGCCGCGAGCAGAGCCCGACCACGACGACGGGGCGAAGGGGGGTCCTCCCGCTGGGTGCCGACCGGCACCGCGGCAGTGGCGCCGGGAGTGTGGTCGGCGGTGGTGGTCGCGGCCAGGGCGCGCGTGCGGCTCGGTCGGGGGTGGGCGAGGGTCGCCGCGCCGGCCGTGGCTGCGGCGGCTGCCCCCGAGGGGCGACGGTCGAGCTGCCCGGGGGTCAGCTCCTCCCGGACGGCATGGAGCGACTCGAGGTACTGGCCGGCATCGCGTGGCCGCTCGTCCGGGTCCCGGTGCGTGGCGAGGGCGACGAGGTCGTCCAGCGGCGCGGGCAGCTCTGCGACCCGCTCGGACGGTGCCGGGACCCCGCCGTGGACGTGCTGGAAGGCGATGTGGATCGGGGACTCCCCCTCGATGGCGCGGGTCCCCGTGAGCAGCTCGAAGAGGACGAGCCCGGCGGCATAGATGTCGCTGCGGGCGTCGGCGATGCCGCGTTCGACCTGCTCCGGGGAGAGGTAGGCGACGGTGCCGTAGAGAACCCCGTCGTCGGCGGTCGCCGTCTGCGAGGTGACGGCCCGGGCGAGGCCGAAGTCGGCGACCTTCACCTGGCCGTTGTCCGCGATGAGGACGTTCTCGGGCTTGACGTCCCGGTGGATGTAGCCGGCGTCGTGGGCGACGGACAGGCCCATCAGGATCGACTCCACCAGGTCGAGGGCGGCCCGGGGGGTCAGGGCACCCTCGGCATCGATCAGCTCACGCGCGCTTCGTCCCTCGACGTACTCCATCGCGAGGAAGACCCGACCCTCGTCCTCGCCCTGGTCGTAGACCGGGACGACATTGGGGTGGCTCAGCCGGGCGGCGGAGCGTGCCTCGCGGCGGAAGCGGGAGACGAATGTCTGGTCCGCGGCGAGGTCGGGGCGCATGACCTTCAGGGCGACGTCCCGATCCAGGCGGGTGTCGGTGGCGAGGAGGACGGTGGCCATGCCGCCGTCGGCGATGTGGCGCAGCACGCGGTACCGCCCGTCGACGAGCTCGCCGACGAGGGGATGGGATGCCGTGGTCACGCCCAAAGTGTAGGTTCGCCCCCTTCGTCCGTGAGTCACATGCGCGTGCGCAACGCCTTGACGTTGGCCACGTACCCCTTGGTGTCGGCGTACATGCCGTTGGCCTCGACCGAGGCGAGACCCTGGTAGTAACCGGCGATGGCATCGGAGGTCGACGAGGACTGCTCGGTGAGGACCTTCAGCAGCACGACCCCGGCGGTGATGTTGTCCTCCGGGTCGAGGAGGTCGAGGTCACGGCCGACGAGGGAGGAGGTCCACTCACCGGAGGAGGGGATGACCTGCATCACGCCGACGGCGTTGGCGACGGAGACCTTGCGCTGGTTCCACCCGGACTCCAGGTAGGAGACGGCCAGGGCGAGCGAGGGGTCGACGCCGTGCTGCCGGGCGACGCGGGTGATGATCGCCTTGGTCTCGGCGCGGCCGGGAATCGAGCGTGCGGCGAGGGTCGCGCGGTTGTCGTCGGCCGCGGAGACGATCGAGTCGGAGTAGGTGCGTCCGGCGAAGGAGTTCTGCTTGGTCGCGGCCGTCTGCGAGGTGTTCTGCGACCCGGTGACCCGCAGCTTCTGGCCGGGGTGGATGTGCGTGCTCGTGGAGATGTCGTTGAGCTTGGCCAGCTTGACCACGCTCATGCCGCGGCGTGCGGCGATGCCGCTGAGGGTGTCACCGTTGCGGACCGTGTATGCCGAGCTCGCGGGGCGGCTGGTCGGTCGCTTGGCGGGCTTGGCCGGGGCACCCGTGACGCGCAGCTTCTGGCCGGGGTGGATGAAGCCGCTGCCGAGGTTGTTGAGTGAACGCAGCCGGTCCAGGCTCATGTCGTGGCGTGCGGCGATACCGGTCAGGGTGTCGCCGCTGCGCACGGTGTAGGCCCGGGTGGACCCGGAGCGCGAGGACGACGACCGCTGGCGCCCCGTCGCTGCGTTCGAGTCGGAGCGCTGCGGGACCGTGAGCTTCTGACCCGGGTGGATGAAGTCGTTGGTGTGCAGGTCGTTGCGCGAGAGCAGTGCGCTGGTGGAGACACCGTAGCGCTGGGCGATGCCGTAGGCCGTCTCGCCGGCGCGGACGGTGTGCTGCTTGGATCCTTCGGCGCTGATGGCGGTCTCGGTGCTTCCGACGGTCAGGTCGAGCGCCGGGGCGACGGGGGTGGCCGGGACGGGGACGAAGAGCGGCAGAACCATGGGGAGACTCCGATGTCGGCGGGCGGTGGGAGGTGCCCGAACGGTGCGGTCAGGGGAGGTGTGTGGCGTTCGTGACACCTGTGAACTCTGTGGCGTATGTGGTTGCAGTGGCGACGGTATCGAATAATGAGGGATTTCGCGCGAGTTCCTCGCGGATCGGGTTCGGTATCCGTCGTCTCCCGCTCTGCCAGACTGGTCTGCGTGAACGACACGCCTGAGAATGCTTCCGCCGCCGAGCCGAGTGGGCTCTGCCAGCCCGTGTGGCTGACCCTCCCCGACATCGCCGAGCAGCTCGGCGTGCGCATCACCGAGGTGCGCCGGATGATCAAGGACGGTGAGCTCGTGGCCGTGCGCCGCGGGGAGCGCAATGTCCTGTCCGTGCCGGAGGACTTCATCACTGCGCAGGGACCGTTGCCGCAGCTGCGGGGAACCTTCACCGTGCTCTCCGACGGTGGCTTCACCGACGAGGAGATCGTCGAGTGGATGTTCACCCGCGACGACCGCCTGGTCGGCGGCACGCCGATCGGCGCCCTCCGCCAGGGCGCGAAGACCGAGGTGCGTCGCCGGGCCATGGAAGAGGCCCTCTAGCGCGACACCCACACGCGGTCGCAGGAAACGCCGATCGTCACCCACCACGCCCAGTGGTCACCCCCAAGGGATCGGGTCCACACTGACCCCCATGACGACAGCGAGTACCAGCACCCCCGCAGTCGCGGTGATCGGTGGGTCCGGCTTCTACGAGTTCATCGAGGGCGCGCGCGAGGTGGACGTGTCGACCCCCTACGGACTCCCGTCCGCCCCCGTGTCGGTCGGCCAGGTCGCCGGCCGCCCCATCGCCTTCCTGCCGAGGCACGGCAGGGACCACGAGTTCGCCCCGCACACCATCAACTACCGCGCCAACATGTGGGCGTTGCGCTCCCTCGGTGTGCGGCAGGTCCTGGCACCGTGCGCGGTCGGGGGGCTGCGTCCCGACGTCTCTCCGGGCGATCTCGTCGTCCCGGACCAGCTGGTCGACCGCACCCAGCACCGGCGGCAGACCTACGTCGACGCCGGCGCGGCACACGTCCCCTTCGCCGATCCCTACTGCCCCCACCTGTCTGCCGCGCTCGCTGCGGCCGACCCGGACGTCACCACCGGCGCGACCATGGTCGTGGTCGAGGGGCCGCGGTTCTCCACCCGGGCGGAGTCGCAGCACTACGCGGCGCAGGGATGGTCCCTGGTGAACATGACCGGGCACCCGGAGGCCGTGCTCGCCCGAGAGCTGCGCATGTGCTACTCGACGCTGGCCGTGGTCACCGACACCGACGCCGGGGTCGCCAGCGGGGAGGGTGTGACCCAGGCGGACGTGTTCGCCGCCTTCGCTCGCAGCATCGACCGGACGAAGCGGTTGCTCACCGAGGTGGTCGCCACGCTTGCGCCGTCCGTGCGGTGCGGGTGCGCCTCGTGGGCGGAGGGCATCGAGCTGCCCTTCGAGCTGCCATGAGGGTGTTGTTGACCGGTGCCGCCGGCTTCGTGGGCACGGCGATCGCGGCACGGCTGCGGGAGGAGGGCCACGAGGTGGTGGGCGTGGACGCGATGATTCCCCAGGCGCACGGGTCCGGCTCGGTGTCCCCCTCCGGTGTGCACCGGGTAGATGTCCGGGACCCCGACTCGTGGCGACACCTGCTCGAGGGCGTCGACGCAGTGTGCCACCAGGCGGCCATGGTCGGGGCGGGCACCTCCGTGGTCGACATGCCCCTGTACGCCGGCCACAACGACCTCGGGACCGCGGTCCTGCTCGCGACGATGGCCGCCGAGGGCCCGAACCGGCTGGTCCTCGCCTCGTCGATGGTGGTCTACGGCGAGGGGAGGTACACCTGCGCGCACCACGGGAGCCAGAGCCCGGTGCCGCGGGCCGTCGCGTCACTCGAGGAGGGCGACTTCGATCACGAGTGCTCCGTGTGCGGTGGACGCCTCGAGTGGGCGCTGGTCGAGGAGTCGGCGCCCCCGGACCCGCGAAGCAGCTATGCCGCGAGCAAGGTGGCCCAGGAGAACTTCGCCGCGGCCTGGGCACGACAGGTCTCCGGGAGTGTGGTCGCCCTGCGCTACCACAACGTCTACGGGCCGGGGATGCCGCGGGACACGCCGTACTCCGGCGTGGCGGCGATCTTTCGCTCCGCGGTGGAGGCAGGCCGCCCGCCGCAGGTCTTCGAGGACGGCAGGCAGATGCGTGACTTCGTCCACGTCGACGACGTGGCCCGGGCCAATGTGCTGGCGCTCGAGGGCGTCGTGGCAGCCCCGCCGCACTCCGTCTGTGCCTACAACATCTGCTCGGGAATCCCGATCGAGGTCCGGCAGGTCGCCGAGTACGTCTCCTCGGGCTTGGGCAGGACGGCGACGCCGGTCATCACGGGGGAGTACCGCGCCGGCGACGTGCGGCACGTCGTCGCCTCGCCCGGGAAGGCAGCCGCCGACCTCGGGTTCCGGGCCAGAATCCCCCCTTCTGAGGGCCTCGCGCGGTTCGCGACGGACCCCCTTCGCTGAGGCCCGGCCGGCGGCCTACCAGTCGGGCTTGAGCAGGTGGGCAACCAGGAGTGCCGCGACGAGCTGGATGACCAGCCCGATCCGTCGCCACCGACTCGGCAGGAGGGCGCACGAGAGCATCAGCCAGGGGACGAAGGGGAGCCAGATCCGCTCCACCTCCGCCCGGCTCATCTGCGAGACGTCGGCGAGCGCGATCATCACCAGCCCGGACCCCGCGAGCAGGGCGACCACCCGCGACCGTGCACCCGCGAGGTGCTGGTGCCAACCACCGAGCAGCTGCGCGACTCCTGAACCGAGCATCGGGCCGGCGCAGAAGAGCAGCGCCGCGAGGTTGCCCCACATCCAATAGCTGGGCGGGCGACGTCCGCCCACGCCCGCGTAGTAGCGGTCGTGCAGGGCCGGGTACGCCTCCCACCACGCGAAGCCCGCGAGAGCGAAGGCCAGCACCACCACGCACGCAGCGACGACCGCGATCGCCATCGGGAAGAAGGAGCGGGCGATGAGCATCGTCGCGATCGCCACGACCCCGAGCAGCACCAGACCGTAGGAGAGCATCACGCAGTAGCCGAGCAGCAGACCCGCCACCACCGACCACGTCCGGCTGCGACGGGTCGCCGCGACCGCGAGCGCGGCCACACCCCACGCGGCCACCGCCGCGAACATCGCGTCGGCCGAAACCGACTGCCAGATGGCTGCCGGTCCCAGGACGAGGAAGGGAGCAGCCCTGCGGGCCGGCTCCTCGGCTCCGAGCGCCCGCAGCGTCACCAGGACCGCGACCGCCGTGGTCGCGGCGAGTGCGGTGACGACCAGACCGGCGGCAAGGCCGCTGCCGAGGCCGACCCGCACCAGCAGGACGAAGAACAGCAGCGCGCCCGCAGGGTGCCCCGCCACGTGCACCGGGAGGTTGTCCGGGCCGTACCGGATCCGTCCGACCCACCCGTCGAAGAAGTCGGTGAGGTCGGTGACCTCTCGCGCGGTCTGGAGGTACTCGTAGTCGGTGGTGAGGATGTGGCCCACACCCGACCAGCCGTCGATGAGCGCGAGCGAGAGCATCCAGGCCAGCCCCGCGAGGAAGGAGCCGATGAGCAGTCGGCGCCACGGCAGCACCTGTGCCATCCGGTGTGCGCTGAACCCGGCCCAGCCGGCCAGAACCAGCGCGACGGGCGTGGTCCACCCGACCCGGGGCTGCCACTCGGCGTGGATCGGCGGGAAGGAGTTCACCCGGACGTTCCAGTCGAGCACCGCCGGCACAGCCATCGCCAGGCCCATGAGAGCCAGGGCAACCACCAGCCCCACGGCCGGCAGGTGCCGCGTCCGGGGATGCGTCTCGACGGGGGCGGCCATGTCCTCGATGCTAGGTCGGCACGGCGGGCATCACGTCCGGCACGCCCGCACGGCTGTGCTCGTCAGACATCCGTAAGGATTCAACCGGCAGCGAACCGGTTGCCAGCCGGTAGTTTCACGGATGTGACCGCGCGTAGCGACCTGATCCTTCCCAGCCGCAACGAGGCAGCTGCCCTCCCGGCGGTGCTGGCGAGCGTGCCGGAGATGTTCGACGTGATCGTCGTCGACAACGGCTCGAGCGACGACACCGCCGCTGTCGCCGCGCGGCTCGGCGCCGTGGTTGTCGACGAGCCCCGGGCGGGTTACGGGGCCGCGGTCCACGCCGGTGTGCTGGCAGCGACCCACGACGTCGTTGCGGTGATGGACGCCGACGGGACGATCCGGGCGGCGGAGCTCATCGGATTCGTCGAGCGGGTCGAGTCGGGTGACGTCGACATGGCCGTCGGACGGCGGCGGCCGATGGCTCGCGGGGTCTGGCCCTGGCATGCGAGGGCAGGCAACGCTCTGCTCGCCCGGTGGCTGCGGCATCGCACAGGAGTGCCGGTCCGCGACCTCGCCCCGGTGCGCGTGTGCCGCCGGGAGCAGCTGTTGTCCTTGGACGTGCGCGACCGCCGGTTCGGGTATCCCGTGGAGCTGCTGGTCAAGGCACAGCGCGCACGGTGGAGGATCGAGGAGCGCGACATCGGGTACCACCCCCGCGCGGCGGGGACGAGTTCGAAGGTGTCCGGCTCCCTCACCGGCACGGTGCGCGCGCTACGTGACTTCGCCGCGGTACTGAGATGACGAGCGCGCTGGTCGTCGCCAAGGCCCCCGTCCCGGGGCTGGTCAAGACCCGTCTGGCCGCGACGGTCGGCGACCGAGCGGCAGCAGAGCTCGCCGCGGCAGCACTGCTTGACACGATCGAGGCGTGCTCGGGCGCGTTCGGGGCGCGGCGGTGCTCGTTGGCCCTGGTCGGAGACCTCACCGTGGCCCAGGAGGGGAAACTGCTGCTCTCCCGGCTCGAGGGGTGGACGGTCTTTCGTCAGGAGGGGCGACGCTTCGCCGACCGGCTCGAGCACGCACACCGGACCGCGTTTGCGCGCACCGCAGGACCCGTCATCCAGGTCGGGATGGACACGCCGCAGGCCACAGCCGAGGATCTGCGTGCGCTGGTGACCGGGATGCAGGGCCATGACGCTCTCCTCGCACCGGCCGAGGACGGAGGGTGGTGGGCTCTCGGCGTGGACGATCCCAGCCTGCTCCGCGGACTGGGTGACGTGCCGATGTCGACCCCGGGCACGGATGGCTCCACGCGGCGCCTCCTGCGGGCCAACGGCGCGCTCGTCGCGGTCGGCTCCCGGCTCTGCGACGTCGATGACGCAGTGGACGCGGCGCGCGTTGCCGCCGAGGCGCCGTGGACCCGGTTCGCCCGCTGCTGGGCACACACGAGCCGGGAGGAGGTGACCCCATGAGCCCGTGCAGCGAGACGACGGCCCACCGACCGGTGGCAGAGCTGTTCGCCGCAACCTTGCAGGGCGAGCCGTCCGTGGTCCACGGACTGGGCGAGCAAGGATCGGTGGTACCCGTGAGCCGGTGGGCGGAGGACGCCGATGCCAGTGACGAGGCACTGCTGTCGCAGTGCGTCGGCCCGACCCTGGATGTCGGGTGCGGCCCCGGACGGATGACCCAGGCCCTGGCCCTGCGGGGAGCCTGCGTGCTCGGACTGGATCTGATGCGGGAGGCGGTGGCGCAGACGCGGGCGCGCGGTGCCAGCGCCATCCAGCGCGACGTGTTTCTCGGCGTTCCCGGTGAAGGCCGCTGGGGGAGCGTGCTGCTCGCCGACGGGAACATCGGGATCGGCGGTGACCCCGTACGACTGCTGTGTCGTGTCGCCGACCTGCTCGCCGTCGGCGGCCGGGTCGTCCTCGACCTTGCACCCCCCGGCCACGGGCTCGATCGTCGCGTGCTTCGGCTCGAGGTGGGCGACCGCCTCTCGGAGCCCTTCGCCTGGGGTGTCCTCGCGCCGGAGGCGCTCCCACATGTCGCGGCCGTCGCCGGTCTCGAGGTCATGGAGGTCCGGTGCGAGGGGTCGCGGTGGATCGCGCTGCTGCAGCGAGGGGGGCTGCGGCCATGACCCCACCGCGGGTGGCAGTGCCGGCTCCGGAGGCGTTCTCCCGGCTGCGTCATCCTGCTGTGGCCAGCCGGGTGGGCGTGTGGTTGGGGGCCTGTTTCGCGGTCGCCTTCCTCACCGGCATCGTCAGCCACTACGTCCAGAGCCAGCCGACCTGGCTCACCCTCCCGACCCGCCCGATCTGGTTGTACCGGGTGAGCCAGGGCCTGCACGTGGCCGCGGGGACCGCGGCCATTCCCCTGCTGCTGGTCAAACTGTGGAGCGTCTACCACAACCTCTTCGCCGCGGTGCCGTGGCGCAGCGCCCGGTCGTTGGTCCTGCACCTGCTGGAGCGGGCCTCCATCGCCGTGTTGGTGGCCGCGGCGATCTTCGAGGTGGTCACGGGCGCGATCAACATCACCCACTGGTATCCGTGGGAGTTCAGCTTCCGGGCGACCCACTACGCCGTGGCCTGGATCGCCATCGGGGCCCTGATCGTCCACATCGCGGTGAAGCTGCCGACGATCAGCCAGGCACTGTCGTCACCGATCGACGAGACCGACCCGGAGGCCGACCCGACCGACCCCGGGGCGAGTGCCCCGTCGGCGGACCAGCGGGCGGGCCTGAGCCGTCGTGGCCTGGTGCGCACGGCGCTGGTCGCGGCAGGTGCGGCTGTGGTGGCCACGGTGGGCAGCACCATCCCGCTGCTGCGGGAGGTGTCCGTGTTCGGTGTTCGCTCAGGCGAAGGCCCACAAGGGGTTCCGGTGAACACGACCGCCGAGGACGCCGGGGTGGTGACGGCGGCCCGCGACCCCGACTATCGACTGACGGTGGTCCACGGCGCCCGCAGCGTCTCCCTGCGCCGGGAGGACCTCGTGTCGCTGCCGCAGCACACGGTGGACCTGCCGATTGCCTGCGTGGAGGGCTGGAGCGCGACCGGGACGTGGAGCGGGGTGCGGATGCGTGACCTGCTGGACCTGGTGCAGGCTCCGCCGTCGGCGCGGATCCACGTCGTCTCCCTGCAGGAATCGGGTGCGTTCAATGACACCGAGATGCCCGGCGAGTTCACGCAGGACCCGTTGACGCTGCTCGCCCTCTTCCTGTCCGGTGAACCGTTGGACCTGGACCATGGCTACCCGGCCCGACTGATCGCTCCGGCCCGTCCCGGGGTCCTGCAGACCAAGTGGGTCCACCGGATCGAGGTGCTGCGCTGATGGTGGTGGTGACGTGATGGTTCTGCGGGGCGTGCTGGTGGTGACCGGTGTGGTGGTCGCGCTGGTCGGGTTGGTCGACCTGATCGACGAGGGGTGGGGGGACGTGGGCCACACCGTGGTGTGGCTGGTGGCCGGTGTCGTCACGCACGACGCCCTGCTGTCCGGGGCGGTGATCCTGCTCGGCTGGGGAGTGGTGCGGACCCTCCCTTCGTATGCCCGTGCTCCCACGGTCGTCGGGCTCGTCGTCCTCGCCACCGTGACGGTGGCGGTTCTGCCCACCGTGACGGTGACCTGGACGGACCCGTCGAACGTCAGCCTGCTGGACCGGAACTACGCACGGAACTGGTTCGGCTTCGTGGTGGTGGTGCTGGTCGGAGTTCTCGCCGGGTCAGCGTGGGCGCGTCTGCGCTCACCACATCGACGGGCGGACAGCGCCGGATCAGGAGGGGGACGCGGTGGCAGACATCCTCGTCGTTGACGACGACGCCACGGTGCGTGAGGTGGTGGTGTCCTACCTGCGGGCCGGAGGGCACCGGGCGCGAGAGGCGGGTGAGGGTGAGGTGGCCCTCAGCATGCTCCGGGACGATCCGGCAGATCTGGTCGTGCTGGACGTCATGCTCCCCGGCATCGACGGTCTGGAGGTGTGTCGTCGCCTGCGACAGCGTGACGACGTGCCGATCGTGATGCTCACGGCGCTGGGGTCCGAGTCCGACCGGGTGGTGGGCCTGACGCTGGGGGCCGACGACTACGTGACCAAACCCTTCAGCCCGCGGGAGCTCGTGCTGCGGGTTGACTCCGTGCTGCGCCGGGCCGGTGAGCAGCTGGAGCCGGTCGTGGAGATCCTGCGTGACGGCGATCTGGTCATCGATGCGGCCCAGCACGTGGCGACCCGGGCCGGCGAGCGGCTCGCGCTCACGGTACGCGAGTTCGACCTGGTGCGCTTCCTGGTGCGCAATCCCGGGGTGGCGTTCACGCGTGAGCAACTCCTCGCCCAGGTGTGGGGCTGGTCCTTCGGTGACCAGTCGACCGTGACGGTGCACGTGCGTCGGCTCCGCGAGAAGGTCGAACCGGACCCCCGGCGCCCTGTGCGCCTGGTGACGGTCTGGGGCGTCGGGTACCGGTGGGAGGCATCATGAGCGACCACGTGCTGATCATCGCGATCTCGCTCGGCTGCTCGGCGGGGGTGTGCGTCCTCGGAGCGGGTCTGGTGTGGGTGCTGCGCCGTCGCTCGCTGCGATGGGGGATAGCCGTCGTGGCACTGGTCGCCGTGGGCTCCTTCGTGGCCGCCCTGATGGGGACGGCTCAGGCGATGTTCCTCTCCGCCCACGACCTGCAGGTGGCGGTCTGGGTGTCCGTGGTCGCAGGGACGGTGTCGGTGGCCTTCGCGTTGGTCGTGGGCCAGCTCGCGGTCCGGTGGTCGCGGATCCTGCGGGACGCGGCGCGGGACTTCGGCACGCAGAGTTCATTTCCTGCCGGGGACCGGGGGCCGGCGGAGTTCGACGAGCTCGCCGCGGAGCTGCGGCGGACCAGCGACCGACTCAACGAGGCACAGGCCCGGGAGCGACGTCTGGAGACATCGCGTCGTGAGCTGGTGGCGTGGGTCTCCCACGATCTGCGGACGCCGCTGGCCGGTCTGCGCGCGATGACCGAGGCGCTGGAGGATGAGATGGTGGCCGATCCGGCCGCGTACTACACCCAGATGCGCTCGGAAGTGCATCGGATGACCCGGATGGTCGACGACCTCTTCGAGCTGTCCCGGATCCACTCCGGAACCCTGCAGCTGTCGCTTCAGGAGGTCTCGCTCGGCGATCTGGTGAGCGAGACGGTGGCCGGGGCCTCGGCAGTGGCCCGGGCGCAAGGGGTCCGCCTGGGTGGCCGTGCCCGGGACGAGGCACTGGTGACCGCGGATCCGGCGGAGCTGTCCCGCGCCCTGTCGAACCTCGTGATCAACGCTGTCCGGCACACCCCGGTCGACGGGCAGGTGGTGGTTCGGGTGCGCGCGGACGAGGGCACGGCCGAGGTGTCCATCGACGACGAGTGCGGAGGGATCCCGGTCGAGGACCTGGCTCGCGTCTTCGATGTCGCATGGCGGGGCAACCACGCCCGGACTCCGACGGCCGACAGCGGCGCCGGGCTGGGTCTGGCCATCGTGCAGGGGATCGTGGAGGCGCACCGGGGCACCGTGAGCGTGACGAATCTCAGCCACGGGTGCCGGTTCCTGGTGCGGCTGCCGGTGTGATGCAGCTGGTTGCCGCGAGGCCGTCGAGCGGGTGACCGCGCCGGACCTCAGGTACTGCGCGCAGTCGTGGTGTCGATGAGGTCGCTGAGCACCTCACGCGCCGATTCGGCCACCCCGCCGGCCTCTGCCAGGGCAGCGCGGGCCGCCTCCGCCCCGTGGGTGATGTCGGCCTCGACGCCGTCGAGCGCCCCGGTGTCGACGAGCAACGCACGGAAGGACTCCACCTCCGCCTCGCCGAGGTCGGGGGAGCCGAGCCACGCCTCGACCCGGGCCGCCGTGGCCGTGTCGGCGCCGGCGAGCGCCCGGGCGATCAGCACGGTGCGCTTGCCCTCGCGCAGGTCGTCCCCGGCCGGCTTGCCGGTGGTGTCCGGGTCGCCGAAGACGCCGAGCACGTCGTCGCGCAGCTGGAAGGCCTCACCGAGCGCGAGCCCGTAGCGGGAGAGTGCCTGCTGGTCCGCCCTCGAGGCGCCTCCGGCGGTGGCGCCGATGAGCAGCGGGTGCTCGACCGAGTACTGGGCGCTCTTGTACCGGATGACGTGTCGGGAGCGCTCGATGCGCTCCGCGTCCTCGAGCTGGTGCC
Organism: Janibacter sp. A1S7; assembly: GCF_037198315.1. Lineage (NCBI taxonomy): Bacteria > Bacillati > Actinomycetota > Actinomycetes > Micrococcales > Intrasporangiaceae > Janibacter > Janibacter alittae. Next base: position 1,448,290 of record NZ_CP144913.1, read on the forward strand.
ACGGACGCATCGAGGTGACGATGTCGAGGAACTGCCCGGCCATGAGCTGGCCGCGCATCTTCTCGAAGGTCGGGCGGGCGGCGGCCAGCGCCGGCGCGGGCAGCCCTGAGTCGGTGAAGAGGTCGTCGCACCAGCCCAGGCAGAGGTTGCCGGCGAGGATCGCGCCGGCGGTGCCGAAGCGGCCCGCGTCGCCGTTCCACCGGCGGTCCTCGTGGGCGTCCGCGAGCGAGCGGTGCATCGCCGGCCTGCCGCGACGGGTCTCGCTGTCGTCCATGACGTCGTCGTGGATGAGGGCGGCGGCCTGGAAGAACTCCATGGCGGCGGCCAGGGAGATCGCCCCCTCGTGGTCCTGCTGGCCCGCGGCGCGCCACCCCCAGTAGGCGAAGCCGGCGCGCAGCCGCTTGCCGCCCTGCAGCAGGCTCCGCACGGGGTCGATGAGGTCGGCGACGTCGGGACCGATCTCGGCGAGCTCGCTCTCCCACCGGTCCAGCTCGGCATCCAGACGGGTCTGGACCCGCGTACGCAGGTCTGCCCGGTCCAGGGGGTGCGGCACGTGTTCTCCAGTCGCGAAGGGGAGGGGTGGCGGGGTCATGACGGGCCCCTCAGGGTGTCGGGAGTCAGCCTACGTGGCTCGTGCTTGACGCGTTGTCGGGGCTTCGGTCTACTGTTGTTCGAACAGGTGTTCGACAGGTGTTCGACAGGATGGAGTTGATCATGGTCCGGCTCGTGGAAGAGACCATCGAGGTGCGGATGGCCGATCCGCAGCATAGGAGTGCTGAGGGACAGCCCGGTGATGGACGAGGTGGACCGGAGCAGTTCCTGTGGCGCGGGCGGCTCTACCTGGTCACCGAGGTCGTCGCCCACTGGCAGGAGCGGCGCCCGTGGTGGCGGGCGGCCACCGAGCAGCCGCTCGCGCAGGTCCCGCTCGCCCGGGACGTGTGGCGGGTGAGCGCCAGTCGTGGGCTCGGCAGCGCACCGGGGGTCTACGACCTGGGGGTCGACGGTGCCGCGGCGACGTCCCCCGCCGGGTCCGCTGGGTCTGCTGGGCCCACGTGGCTGCTGCTGCGGACGCAGGACTGAGGTGGTGACGGTGGCTGCCACACCGCTCCTGCACCCGGACCGCGTCGATGGTGCGGTCCACCTGCTCTCCTGCGCCGCCGAGAGCCTGGCGAGCGCGCACTGGGCCCGCACGGCCCACGGTCGCATCGCCGGGACCCGTCTGGCCGTGCTCCGGGCTGCCGCCGCGGTTCTCGCCGTGCGGGGCCGGCCCCGCACGGCCGACCCGGCCGAGTCGTCGGGCCCCACGCGCCGCGTGGACGGCCGCCCCGAACCCCGCAGCACCGGCCCACTGGACGTGTGGTGCCTGCTCCCGCGGGTGGCGCCCGAGCTGACCGAGTGGGCGCAGTTCTTCGGGGCCGTGCTGCCCGGGGAGACACGCAGCGGGGCGTCGATGAGCGTGCGCGAGGTCGACGACCTACTGCGCCAGGGGGAGGAGTTCGTCCAGCTCGTCGCGGGCCTGCTGGGCCTGCCCCCTGTGCCCGTCACCGGTGAGCTGACCTCGCTGACCGTCCCGGGAGGACGTGGATGAGTTTCGCCCACCTGCACGTGGCCTCGGGCTTCTCCCTCCGCCACGGCACGAGCACTCCGCAGGACCTCGTCGCCCGGGCCGCCGAGCTGGACCAGCCCGCGCTCGCCCTCACCGACCGGGACGGGCTCTACGGTGCCGTCCGCTTCGTCCGGGCGGCGAGCGCGGCGGGCGTGGCACCGGTGCTCGGGGTCGACCTGGCCGTCGGCGCACGGCCGGGTCCCACACAGCGACGAGGGCGTCCCACCCGCACACCGGTGCGTGGCGGTGCCGAGGTGGACCCGCGCCATCCGCGGGTGACGGTGCTGGCACGGGGCGCCGGTGCCGGGATCCCGCACGGCGTCGGATGGGCTCGGCTGTGCCGCCTCGTCAGCGAGGTGCACCTGACCGGCGAGCGGGGCGATGCGCTCGCCGATCCGCAGATGGTCGCCCGGCACGCCGCCGCGCCCGGTCCCGAGGAGCCGGCGCCGCTGCTCGTCCTGCTCGGCCCGGCCTCCGACGTCGGCGCCGCGCTGCTCGCCCGTCGACCCGACATCGCCCGGGAGCGTCTCGCGGCATGGCGCCGCCTGCTGCCGACCGGCGCCGTCGCCATCGAGGTCGTCGACCACGGCGGCCCACCCGGCTCGCCCGCCTCGACCGGTCACGCCGCGCACCTGCTCGGGCTGGCCGACGCGACCGGCACCCCGGCCGTGCTCACTGCGGCGACCCGTCACCTGCACCCGCAGGACGCGGTCGTCGCCGACGTGCTCGACGCGACCCGCCGCCTCGTCCCCCTCGACACCCGCCACCTCGACCGGGTCACCGAGGCCGGGCACCTGGCCGACACCCCGACGATGGCCGCGGCCGCACACCGGGTGGCCACCGCACTCGGCGGCGGGGCCGGCGGCTTCGGCTGTGCCAGCCCGCGCCAGCGCGCCGAGGTGCTCCTCGAGACGACGACCAGCACCGCCCTGGCGTGCGCCCAGGACGACCGGAAGGACCTGGGGATCGGCCGGGTCCACCTGCCCGAGGCCCGGGTGCTCGGCCTGGGCCCCGACGAGGACCCGCAGAGGGTGCTCGCGCAGCGCTGCCGGGCCGCTGTCGGGCCGCGCTACCCGGACGCCTCACCGAGCACGCTCCGGCAGGTCGAGGAGCGTCTCGAGGACGAGCTCGACGTCATCGCGGCCCTGGGCTACCCGACCTACTTCCTCACCGTCGCCGAGGTCGTCGACCTCATCGTCGATGCCGGGGTGCGAGTGGCCGCCCGTGGCTCCGGGGCGGGCAGCCTGGTCAACCACCTTCTCGGCATCAGCGCCATCGACCCGATCCGCCACGACCTGCTCATGGAGCGCTTCTGCTCGCCGCTGCGGGCCGAGCTCCCCGACATCGACGTCGACGTCGAGTCCGCCCGCCGGACGCAGATGTACGAGCGGGTCCTGGAGCGCTTCGGTCGGGACCGGGTCACCTGCGTGTCGATGATGGACACCTACAAGGCCCGGCACGCGATCCGTGACGTGGGGGCGGCGCTCGGCATCCCGCCCGCGGAGGTCGACCAGATCGCCAAGGCCTTCCCGCACATCCGGGCCAGGGACGTGCGCAGCGCGCTCGCCGAGCTGCCGGAGCTGCGCACCCGCGGGCTCGGGTCCGACCCGGGCGGCGGGTCCGAGGGACACCGGATGGGGGTCCTCCTCGACGTGGTCGAGCGCCTCGACGGGCTGCCCCGGCACATCGCCATGCACCCGTGCGGGATGGTCCTGTCCGACGGGGGCCTGCTCGACCGCACCCCGGTCGAGTCGAGCTGGCTGGGTTTCCCGATGAGCCAGTTCGACAAGGACGACGTCGAGGCGCTGGGGCTGCTCAAGCTCGACGTCCTGGGTATCCGGATGCAGTCGGCGATGGCGCACGCGGTCGGGGAGGTCGAGCGGGCCGAGGGCGCCAGGATCGACCTCGACGACCGGCAGGACGTTCCGCTCGACGACCCGGCGACCTTCGCGATGATCCGCACGACCCGCACCCTCGGGTGCTTCCAGATCGAGAGCCCGGGTCAGCGCGAGCTCATCGGCAAGCTCGCCCCGACGGCCTTCGAGGACCTGATCATCGACATCTCGCTCTTCCGTCCCGGCCCGGTGAAGTCGGACATGATCCGCCCCTTCCTCGAGGCCCGGCACGGGTGGTCGCGACCGCAGTTCCTCCACGAGCGGCTCGTCCCGGCGCTCGCCGAGACCGAGGGCGTGGTCGTCTTCCATGAGCAGATGCTGCGGATCATCGCTGAGACGACGGGGGTGACCCTGGCCCAGGCCGACGAGGTGCGCCGGACGATGGGCAGCCCCGACGGGCAGGTCCGGATCGAGGCGTGGTGGCGTCCTGCGGCAGTTGCCCGGGGCTACCCGGCGGAGGACGTCGACCGGATCTGGGCGGTGCTCGCTGCCTTCGCCTCCTTCGGGTTCTGCAAGGCGCACGCCGCTGCCTTCGCCATGCCGACCTACCAGTCGGCGTGGTTGAAGACCCACCACCCGGCGGCCTTCCTCGCCGGGGTGCTCACCCACGACCCGGGCATGTACCCCAAGCGGCTGCTCCTCGAGGAGGCGCGCTCCCTGGGCATCGCCGTCCTCGGGGTCGACGTCAACGCGAGCACCGGGGAGTACCGCATCGAGCGGGCACCCGTGCCCGGTACCCGCCCCACGGACCCGGACCTGCCGGACGGGTCGGGGTGGGGCATCCGACTCTCCCTCGCGGACGTCAAGGGCATGAGTGAGGAGGAGATCGCCCGCGTGGTCGCCGGTGCGCCCTACGACTCGCTCACCGACTTCTGGCAGCGAGCGCAGGTGAGCCGACCCGTCGTCGAGCGACTGGTCCTGATCGGTGCCTTCGACTCCGTGCACGGCACCGGTGCGGGCAGCGGAGGGCCGGGGCTCGGCCACCGGGGCCGGTTGACCCGGCGGGACCTGTTGCTGCACGTCGCCGAGCTGGACCGATGGACTCGGGTGAGCTCCGGGCGCTCGCGCGGTCGGACCCGCCGCGCTGCACCTCCGGCCTGGACCGTGGGTGAGCTCGGTGCCCAGCAGGTGCGCACGACCACCACGACCCCGGTGGCCAGCCAGCTCACCCTGGACCTCGGGGACTCCCCGGAACTGGGCGAGGGGGTGGGCCTGCCGGAGATGACCGTCCCCGACCAGGTCAGTGCCGAGCTGGAGATCCTCGGTCTGGACGCCTCCAGGCACGTCATGGAGTTCTACGCGCCGATGCTCCGGGCGCTCGGGGTCACCCGCAGCACCGATCTGCTCTCGGTGCGCAGCAATGCCGAGATCCTCGCGGCCGGGGTCAAGGTCGCCACGCAGACACCGCCGATCCGATCCGGTCGCCGGGTCGTCTTCCTCACCGTCGACGACTCGACCGGCCCGGTCGACGCGACCTTCTTCGAGGACACCCAGGGTCCCTATGCGGCGACGATCTTCCACTCCTGGCTGCTCCTCGTGCGCGGCACCGTGCGGCGAGCGGGTGACCGCGGCGTCTCCGTGCTCGCCTCCGGTGCGTGGGAGCTGTCGACGCTGTGGGACGCCTGGCAGCGTGGCGGGATCGAGGCCGTGCACGCCGCGCTCGACGAGGCCGACGATCTGGCCCGGGCCCGCGACGCCGCGCACCAGCAGCCCGAGGGGCACCGGGTCCTCGTCCACGCTTCCGGCTTCCGGCAGTCGCCCTGGGCCGACACCCGCCCCGCCGGCTCGGGCGTGCAACCCCCACGCAAGCTGTGGCACTCCTCGCCCGGGAGCTCGGGCCACTGACACCCCCTTCGCTTCAGTTCTATGGGTCACACGCCACATCAGTCACTTGAATATCGGGTTACCCGATAGTCCCCGGGTTCGCAGGGGTATGAAACTCCTGCGAACCCGGAAGAAGTCAGGCACAGTGCTCGCGCCCGACGTCACCGAGGTGGGCGCCTCCGGGTGGGCGTGGGACCGCGAGTCGATCCTCGACATGCTGCGCGAGTCCGACGACGAGGCCGCCCTCCCATCGGGATCCACGACCTGCGTGCAGGGCCATCGCGCCCGGAGTCATCCGGGTCTCGTGGGAGTCCAGCACGGGTGGGCGTCGAGCGCGGCGCACCTCGATCCGGTGCGAGCGTGACTCCGGCTGGCAGCAGGTCCACCACCAGGGGACTCCGCTGTCCTGACCCCCAGGGTGATGTATCAACGCGTCCTGGGGCCCGCGACACCACATCGACCGGACGAAGGGGGGACCGCCGTCAGGGGTGACGACTAGGGTTGGCACGTCCGTCGGAGCAGGCGGATGATCGAGCACCCCACGAGCAGGAGCGACACGTGAACGACGAGCGAGGATGGTCCCGCAGCAGCGGGGTCGAGGCCAACATGCGCACCGCCGCGGTCTGGTCCCAGCTCCACGAGCTCAGCGAGTCCCGTCGCCGGGAGTTGGGACGGGCACTGCGCGTGCTCGACCTGGGGGGCGGCACCGGGGGGCTGGCCGTCGCGCTCGCCGAGCAGGGCCACACGGTCACCGTCGTCGACCCCAACCCCGACGCACTGGCCTCCCTCGCCCGTCGGGCCGGGGAGTCCGATGCGGTGGAGCGGGTCAGCGCCGTGCAGGGCGACGCCGACACCTTCGCGGCATCCGTCACACCCGGGTCCATCGACCTGCTCTGCTGCCACGGCACCCTCGAGTACGTCGAGGACCCCGCGGCCACCCTCACCCGGGTCGCCGAGGTGCTCGCCCCGGGCGGCCACCTGTCCCTCGTGACCGCGCAGCGCATCGCCGCCGTGCTGGCCCGCGCCATCGCCGGACGGTTCGACCAGGCCACCGCCGCGCTGACCAGCGCCGACGGTCGTTGGGGGGAGGACGACCCGATGCCGCGCCGCCTCGACCGCGCCGACGTGGCCGACATGCTCAGCCGAGCCGGGTTCACCACGCTCGACGCCCGCGGCGTACGCATCTTCAGCGACCTCGTCCCGTACGAGTACGTCGACACCGATGCCGACCGGCAGGCGCTGCTGGAGCTCGAGGAGCTCGCAGCCGGCGACCGCCGGATGGGCCTGTCCGCGCTGGGCGCCGCGGTCCACGTCATCGCCCGCCGCGACTGATCGGGTCACGATGAGCCGGCGTCAGTTCCGGCCGCCACCACGGGGCGGCCAGAGCCCCCCGGACGACACCGGGTGCACTGTCCTGCACGTCGACATGGACGCCTTCTTCGCCGGTGCCTCCCTGCTCGCGCGCCCCGACCTCGTCGGGACCCCGGTGATCGTCGGAGGTGGTCACCGTGGCGTGGTCCTCTCCGCGACCTACGAGGCCCGTGCCTTCGGCGTGACCTCGGCGATGCCCATGGGCCGGGCGCGCCGCCTGTGCCCCCAGGCGACCATCCTGCCCCCGGATCACGAGCTGTACGCCCGCATCTCCCAGTCGGTGATGGCGACCTTCGCCGACATCACCCCCTACGTCGAGCCGCTCAGCCTCGACGAGGCCTTCCTCGACGTCGCCGGGGCCGTGCGCCTCATGGGTTCCCCCGCGATGATCGCCCAGCGCATCCGCGACACCGTCGCCGACGAGCAGGGGGTCACCTGCTCGGTCGGAGTCGCCAGCACCAAGTTCGTCGCCAAGCTGGCCTCGTCCCTGGCCAAGCCGGACGGCCTGCTCGTCATCCCCGCGGCCGAGGTCGTCACCTTCGTCCAGCAGCTGCCGGTGGCCGCCCTGTGGGGCGTGGGCGACAAGACCGAGGAGTCCCTGGCCCGACTGGGTCTGAAGACCGTCGCCGACATCGCCCACACCCCACGGGAGACCCTCGTGCGTGCCCTCGGGAACGCGACCGGTTCGCACCTGCACGACCTCGCCTGGGGTCGCGACCCACGGTCCGTCGAGCCCGTGCGTCGCGAGCGCAGCATCGGCAACGAGCGCACCTACGGCCACGACGTCGACGACCCGGAGGTCGTCCACCGCACCCTGCTCGGTCTGAGCGAGAAGACCGCGAGCCGGTTGCGGGCAGCCGGCCTGGTCGGTCGGACGGTGAGCATCAAGGTGCGCTTCGCGGACTTCACGACGATCAGCCGGTCCCGCTCCCTTCGCGACCCGACCGATGTCTCCCGGGACATCGCCGCGATGGCTCGCGATCTCTACGACGCCCTCGGGCTGCAGCGCGCCCGCATCCGACTCATCGGTGTGCGCGTCGAACAGCTGAGCGAGGCAGCGTCCACACCGGTCCAGGTCGCCCTCGACGAACCCGAGCACGGATGGCGCGAGGCCGACCGGGCGATCGATCGCGCGAGCGCCCGATTCGGTGCCGGAAGCGTGCGTCCGGCGAGTCTCCTGAGGGCTGGTGACGACGACCGCGGCCGCCCATCTACCGCAAGCCCGGGGAGCGACCTAGAATGAAAGAACCACGGCGGGGTACCTGTTGTGGCGACACGGGTCACCGGGCCCGTCGGAAGGAAGCGTTGGGAGGTCACCGTGGCGCTGTCTGAGCGTGAGCGGCAGATGCTCGAGGAGATGGAAGAGGCCATCCGGGCCGAGGACCCTCGCTTTGCATCGCAGATGAAGGGCCGCAGGTCGGGTCCGGGCGGGACCGACCGCCGTCGTGTCGCCATCGGCGTCGTCGGCGCGATCATCGGTCTGGGGCTGGTCCTGCTGGGGATCAACACGACCTTGTGGGTCGGCGTCGCCGGCTTCGTGATCATCGTCGCCGCGGTCGCCTACGCCCTCACCCCGTCGCGGCAGACGCCCGAACTCGGTGTCGTCGGGGACAACGGCTCGGTGAACAAGCCCGCCCAGACCGGATCGAGCGGCAAATCCAAGACCAGACCACCCTTCGGTCGCAGTCAGGGCAACCCCGCCAAGACGCAGCGATCGGGCACCTTTATGGAGCGGATGGAGCAGCGCTGGGAGGAGCGCCGCCGTCAGGGCTGATAGCCGGCACCCGACCAGCGCATGACGAAGGGGGCGGGTCACCGCCCCCTTCGTCGTGTCCTGACCTGGGGTCGGTCAGTGCAGCAGGATCCCGATCGTCCAGCTGATCGCGATGGCCAGCGCGGTCGTCAGCTCGATGCCCATGCTGTGCAGGACGCCGCGCAGGGCCGACTTCGTCGCCGACCATGCCCGGTCGAGCTCGCGGAACCGCAGGTACTCCGCCGTGAAGACCCCGGCGACGAAGCCGATCGGCAGGCCGAGCAGGGGGATGACGAAGAGGCCGACGATCGCGCCGAAGACGCCGAGGACCAGGGTCATGCCGCCGACCCCGTCCCGCCTCATCCGGCGCCCGGGGATGAGCAGCTGCAGGCTCACCCCGATCAGGTACAGCACGAGGGCCACCCCGAAGGTGGCCCACGCGAGGGTGCCGCCGGTGTCGACGGCCCAGAGCAGGACCGCGCTGACGCACAGCAGGAGCCCGGGCAGAACCGGCAGCACGATCCCGAGGACCCCGACGACGAAGATCGCGACAGCGACCAGCAGGCCGAAGCCGATCGGGTCGTGGGCGGTCTGGGCCGCCAGGGTCAGCACGAGTCGTTACGGCGCAGCGTCAGAGCTCGTCGACCGGCGCCGAGGCCGGGGTCTCCTCGAGTCGCGAGGACTCGTCCTCGATCTCGGCGAGGTCCTTCAGTGCAGGGATGTGCTCGCGCCCGTGGTGGGCGCAGAACAGCAGTTCGCCGCCCGCGTGGAGGCGGGCGCGCACATAGGCCTTGGCGCCGCAGCGGTCGCAGCGGTCGGCTGCGGTCAAGGGGCTGGCCAGGGTCGCGTTCACGTGTGCCTCATTTCCTACGTCTGTAACCGTGGACGTCCGTGACAACAGTCAAACACGCCCAAGCCTTCCCGCGAAGCACCCATATCGCGTGGCGTGACCGACGACACACCGTGGTGGGCCGCGGGGGCGCGCCTCCCCGGGCGCCTTGCGGCCGCCGTCTAGTCTGCAACCAGACCCCCATGACCCGACCAGAAGGACCGGCCCACCTCGTGCCTCCGGCAGCCAGCACCGCCAAGAAGACCGCCAGCAGCAAGTCCGTCAAGGACTACTCGGCGCACCACCTGCAGGTCCTCGAGGGCTTGGAGGCCGTGCGCAAGCGACCGGGCATGTACATCGGCTCCACCGACCAGCGTGGACTCATGCACTGCATGTGGGAGATCATCGACAACGCCGTCGACGAGGCGCTCGGCGGTCACGGGGACCGGATCGACATCACGTTGCACGCCGACGGATCGGTCGAGGTCAGCGACAACGGCCGGGGCATCCCGGTCGACATCGAGCCGCGGACCGGTCTGACCGGGGTGGAGGTCGTCTACACCAAGTTGCACGCCGGCGGGAAGTTCGGTGGCGGTTCCTACACCGCGTCCGGCGGCCTCCACGGTGTCGGCGGATCCGTGGTCAATGCACTCTCCTCGCGGCTGGACGTCGAGGTGGACCGGTCGGGCAAGACGTACGCCATGAGCTTCCGCCGGGGTGAGCCCGGCACCTTCTCCGACGTGGCCGGGGCGAAGGGGGCCAAGTCGCCCGACAACGAGTTCACGCCCTACGACAAGGGCAGTGAGCTGGATGTCGTCGGCAAGGCCAAGCGCGGCGTCACCGGTACCCGGGTGCGCTACTGGGCCGACCCCCAGATCTTCCTCAAGGACGCCACCGTCGACCTGGCCGCGTTGACGGCCCGGGCGCGGCAGACCTCCTTCCTCGTGCCCGGCCTGACCCTCGTCGTGCGTGACGAGCGCGGTGGGGAGACGGCCGAGGAGGTCTTCCACCACGACGGCGGCATCAGCGAGTTCGTCGACTTCCTCGCCCCCGACCAGCCGGTCACCGACGTCTGGCGGCTGGAGGGCACCGGGACCTTCACCGAGACCGTCCCCGTCCTCGACGACAAGGGGCACATGACCCCGACGGAGGTCGAGCGCGAGTGCGGCGTCGACATCGCCTTGCGGTGGGGGACCGGCTACGAGGCCAGGGCCACCTCGTTCGTCAACATCATCGCCACGCCCAAGGGCGGCACCCACGTCGCGGGCTTCGAGCAGGCACTGCTCAAGGTCTTCCGCAAGCAGCTCGAGGTCAACAGCCGCAAGCTCAAGGTCGGCAACGACAAGGTGGAGAAGGACGACCTGCTTGCGGGCCTCACCGCGGTCGTGACCGTACGACTGGCCGAGCCGCAGTTCGAGGGGCAGACCAAGGAGGTCCTCGGCACCAGCGCCGTGCGCTCCATCGTCGCCAAGGTCGTCGAGACCGAACTGACCTCGCGGCTGACCTCTGCCAGGCGAGGGGACAAGCAGATGGCCGCCCAGCTGCTGGAGAAGGTCGTCGCCGAGATGAAGTCGCGCATCTCGGCGCGCCAGCACAAGGAGACCCAGCGCCGCAAGAACGCGCTGGAGACCTCGACGCTGCCGCCGAAGCTGCGTGACTGCCGCAGCACCGACGTGGAGGCCACCGAGCTGTTCATCGTCGAGGGTGACTCGGCCATGGGCACGGCCAAGGAGGCCCGCAGCAGCGAGTTCCAGGCCCTGCTGCCGATCCGCGGCAAGATCCTCAACGTCCAGAAGGCTGCGGTCGGGGACATGTTGAAGAACGCCGAATGCGCCTCGATCATCCAGGTCATCGGCGCCGGCTCCGGTCGCAGTTTCGATCTCGACGCGGCGCGGTACGGCAAGGTCATCATCATGACCGACGCCGACGTGGACGGCGCCCACATCCGTACCCTGCTGCTCACCCTCTTCTTCCGCTACATGCGACCTCTCGTCGAGGCCGGCAAGGTCTTCGCCGCCGTCCCCCCACTGCACCGCATCGAGGTGGTCAACCCCGGCTCGAAGAAGAACGAGCTGATCTACACGTACTCCGAGGCGGAGATGCGCAAGAAGCTGGCGGCGCTGAACGCCAAGGGCAAGAACATCAAGCAGCCCATCCAGCGCTACAAGGGTCTGGGCGAGATGGACGCCGACCAGCTGGCCGAGACGACCATGGACCCGCAGCACCGCATGCTGCGTCGGGTCACGAGCGAGGACCTGGAGATCGCCGAGGAGGTCTTCGAGCTGCTCATGGGCAAGAACGTCGACCCGCGCCGTGACTTCATCGTCTCCTCCGCCGACCAGCTGGACCGGGAGCGCATCGACGCCTGAGGCCCTTCGCCGACCGATCGACTCGGCGTGTCGTCGCGCATGCAGTTGCGCGAGGGGGTGATGCGGACCACCGTTGGATGCGACGGTGCGCACCCGCGCACCGGCGCACCCGGAGTCGAGGAGGTCCCATGTCCGAGGTCACGTCGGATCGAGCCGTCGGGGGGTCGGGCGAGCTCAAGCGGGTCATGGGGCCCAAGCTGCTCCTCCTCTTCATCGTCGGTGACATCCTGGGCACCGGTGTCTACGCCCTCACCGGCGACGTCGCCGCCGAGGTGGGTGGCGCCGCGTGGGCGCCCTTCCTCGCGGCCTTCGCCGTCGCGACCCTGACCGCCTTCTCCTATCTGGAGCTGGTGACGAAGTACCCCACGGCAGGCGGGGCGGCGACCTTCATCCACAAGGCCTTCGGGATCCACTTCGTCACCTTCATCGCGGCCTTCGCGGTGATGGCCTCGGGTATCACCTCCGCCTCCACCGCGTCGCGGGCCTTCGCCGGATTCCTGCGCGACGGGCTGCAGACCGGCTGGGACGACAGCTCGCCCGCGCTGCTGCTCATCGCCCTGGGCTTCATGACCGTGATCGGCCTGATCAACCTGCGTGGCGTCGGCGAGAGCGTCAAGGCCAATGTCGTGCTCACCCTCGTGGAGCTGTCCGGTCTGCTGATGATCATCTTCATCGGCCTGTACGCCATGACTCAGGGCCGGGCGGACTTCTCCCGGGTGGTGGTCTTCGACAGCCCCGACGACAAGGGGACCTTCCTCGCGATCACCTCGGCCACGGCACTGGCGTTCTTCGCGATGATCGGCTTCGAGGACTCGGTGAACATGGCCGAGGAGACCAAGGACCCCTCCCGGGACTTCCCGAAGATGATGCTGACCGGTCTGGGTCTCGCCGCCGTGATCTACACGCTGGTCTCGGTCACCGCGGTGGCCCTCGTCCCCGTCGGGCAGCTCGTCGGCGGCGAGCAGTCGGCGCTGACCCAGGTGGTCGCCGTCGGCGCGCCGGACCTGCCCTTCGACCGCATCTTCCCGTGGATCGGGATGTTCGCCGTGGCCAACACGGCGCTGATCAACATGCTCATGGCCTCGCGCCTGGTCTACGGCATGGCCAAGCAGCAGGTGCTCCCGACCGGTCTGGGGCGGGTGCACTCCGTCAGGCAGACGCCGTGGGTGGCCATCGTCTTCACCACGCTGATCTCCTACGCCCTGATCACCTACGTGACCCTCGACAGCGCGTCGGAGGTGGTCTCCCTGCTCGGGGGCACCACGGCGCTGCTCCTGCTGGTCGTCTTCGTCGTCGTCAACGCGGCCGTGCTCGTGCTGCGCAAGGACCACGTCGACCACAAGCACTTCGTCGCCCCGTGGGGGCTGCCGATCCTCGGCGCCGTGACCAGCGCCTTCCTCGTCGGCCCGTGGGCGCGCAGCCCCGAGCAGCAGGAGCAGTACGTCATCGCCGGTGGCCTGCTCGTGCTCGGCATCATCCTGTGGGCGATCACGTGGGTGATCAACCGGGCGGTCTACGGCAAGCGCACCTTCATGCGCGACCCGGAGCACATCGAGGAGTGAGCCGACAGCGAAGGGGGGCGGTGCCGGTCGACGGGCACCGCCCCCTTCGCCCTGTCCGGGCAGTGGCGAACGGGGGTCAGACGGAGCCGATGCCCCCGATGACCGCGCTGGCCGGCACGCCGGAACCGTCGCGCCGGCCCTGGGGCTCGGGAAGGGTGATCGCGACGCCGTTGGGCTGGGCGGCGCGGGCGTCGGACCGGCCGACCCAGGCGAGCAGCAGGGCGTCCTCACCCTTGAGGAATCGGTGGGCACGCACGCCACCGGTGGCGCGGCCCTTGCCCGGGTACTCGTCGAAGGGGGTGACCTTCCATGCGCCGGCATCGGTGCCGGGCAGGGAATCACTCGACCCGGAGACGGTGACGACGATGTTGTCCGCGCGTGGGTCGACGGCACCGAAGAAGACGACCGAGGCGCCGTCCGTCAGGCGCACGCCCGCGACGCCTCCGCCCGTGCGTCCCTGGGGGCGCACCTCTTGGGCGGAGAAGTGCAGCAGGCTCGCCTGCGAGGTGACGAAGACCAGCTCCTCCTCGCCGGTGGCCAGCTCGACCGCGCCGACGACGTGGTCGCCGTCCTTGAGCGAGATGCACTCCCAGGAGTGGCCCTTCGGGTACTCGGTCGTCACTCGCTTGACCACGCCGTGGGCGGTGCCCAGCGCCAGGCCGGGGGAGTTGGCGGAGAGACCGGTCAGGGTCAGTGCGTGCTCGTCCCCGGGCAGGTCGACGTACGCAGCCAGCGGCGCGCCACCGGAGAGGGCGGGCGCCCCGTTGGAGGGTGGCAGTGTCGGCAGCTCCAACACACCCAGACGCACCATCCGACCGGCGGAGGTGACCACGGCGACCTCACCCCGGGCCGTGGTGCGCACCGCGGCCACGACCGCGTCGTGCTTGGCGCGTGCGCCCTCCCGGCTCAGCGGCTCGTCGTCGCTGGTGCGGGCGAGCAGGCCGGTGCTCGACAGCAGCACCCAGCACGGGTCGTCGGCGACCTCGAGCGGTGCGGACGCGGCGGCCGGGGCCCCGGCGGACTCGAGCAGGACCGTGCGACGCGGGTCGCCGTGCTTCTTGGCGACGTCCGCCAGCTCGCTGGAGATCAGCGTCGTCAGCACCTTCTCGTCGCCGAGGATCTCCTCGAGCTCGGCTATGGCGGTCTTCAGCTCGTTCTGTTCGTTCTCCAGCTCGATGCGGGAGAACTTCGTCAGCCGGCGCAGCTGCAGGTCCAGGATGTAGGTCGCCTGCGGCTCCGAGAGGTCGAAGACGCTGCGCAGCCGGTCCCGGGCGGTCGCCACGTCGTCGCTGGAGCGGATGACCTGGATGACCTCATCGATGTCGAGGATCGCGACGAGCAGGCCCTCGACGAGGTGCAGTCGCTCACGTCGCTTGGCCAGGCGGTACTCGGTGCGGCGCAGCACGACCTGTCGACGGAAGTCGACGTAGACGGTGAGCAGCTCCTTCAACCCCATCGTCCGTGGCTGCCCGTCCACGAGTGCGACGTTGTTGATGGAGAAGGAGTCCTCCATCGGCGTGAGCTTGTAGAGCTTCTCGAGCACGGCCTCGGGGTTGAAGCCGTTCTTGACCTCGATGACCATCTGCATGCCCGAGGACCGGTCCGTGAGGTCCTTGACGTCGGCGATGCCCTGCAGCTTCTTGGACTGGACGGCGTCCTTGATCTTCTCGATGACCTTCTCAGGGCCGATGAGGTAGGGAAGCTCGGTGACGACGATGCCCTGACGACGCGGCGAGACCTTCTCGATCCGGGTGGTCGCCCGGGTGCGGAAGCTGCCGCGGCCGGTGAGGTAGGCGTCGCGGATCCCCTCGAGGCCGACGATGCGTCCACCACCGGGCAGGTCCGGACCAGGCACGAACTTCATCAGGTCGTCCAGGCTCGCGTCGGGATGGGTCAGCAGGTGGCGCGCGGCGCCGATGACCTCGACGAGGTTGTGCGGCGGCATGTTCGTCGCCATGCCCACGGCGATGCCGGTGGTGCCGTTGACGAGCAGGTTCGGGTAGGCCGAGGGGAGGACGTCCGGCTGCAGGAGCTGGTCGTCGTAGTTGGGGACGAAGGGGACGGTGTCCTCGTCCAGGCCGGTGACCATGAGCAGTGCGGCCGGGGCCATCCGGGCCTCGGTGTACCTGCTGGCGGCCGGCCCGTCGTCGAGGGAGCCGAAGTTGCCGTGCCCGTCGACGAGCGGCACCCGCATCGAGAACGGCTGGGCCAGGCGCACGAGCGCGTCGTAGATCGCCGAGTCACCGTGCGGGTGGTACTTGCCCATGACCTCACCGACGACGCGGGAGGACTTGACGTGACCACGCTCGGGTCGCAGGCCCATCTCGCCCATGGCGTACAGGATCCGGCGGTGCACCGGCTTGAACCCGTCGCGAGCGTCCGGCAGTGCCCGCGCGTGGATGACCGAGTAGCTGTACTCGAGGAAGGCGTTGCGCATCTCGTCCGCGACGTCGATGTCGACGATCCGCTCGGGGACCTCGGGTCGGGGCGCGGGGGCGGTACGACGGGCCATGCTGGCAGTGGACTCCTGGTCACGGAAGGGGTGCTGACCCGCCCATCTTCGCCCCTTCGCGTCCGGGGCGACAGTTGCGACACACTCTCGGACCGGTCGACGCCACATCTGGCAGGATTGAGCGCATGACTGAGCTCCCGCCGGGATACCCGGTACTGGCGGAGGCCGACGTGGTCCTGCGGGACGGCTCGGTCTGCAGGCTGCGACCCATCAAGCCCTCGGACGCGGAGGGCGTCCGACGCTTCCACGCCGGGCAGTCCGACGAGTCGATCTACCTGCGCTTCTTCGCCCCGATGCGCAACCTCAGCGACCGGGACATCAAGCGGTTCACCGAGGTGGACTACCACGACCGGATGGCTCTCGTGGCGACGATCCGCGACGAGATCATCGGCATCGGACGATACGACCGGGTCAGTGAGCACAGCGCCGAGGTCGCCTTCAACATCTCCGACCACTACCACGGCAAAGGCGTCGGCTCGGTGCTGCTCGAGCACCTGGCCGCACTGGCCCACCACCGCGACATCGCGGCGTTCGAGGCCGAGGTGCTGCCGCACAACCGCAAGATGCTGTCGGTCTTCGCCGAGGCCGGCTACCAGGTCCGCCGCCACATCGAGGACGGCGTCGTCTCCCTGCACTTCGACATCGAGCCGACGGCCGAGTCGCTCTCGGTGCGCTTTGCCCGCGAGCACCGCGCGGAGGCGCAGAGCGTCCGGGCCATGCTGCACCCGGGGTCGGTGGCCGTGATCGGCGCCAGCCGCCGTGAGCGGGCCATCGGTCACCAGGTGCTCAAGCACATCATCGGGGGCCAGTTCACCGGGCAGGTGCACGCGGTCAACCCGAGCGCGGACTCCGTCCTGGGCCTGGAGGCGGTGCGCACCGTGCGGGACCTGCCCGACGGTGCCGAGCTCGCGGTCATCGCCGTCCCGGCGGAGGAGGTCCTCTCCGTCGTGACCGACTGCGCCGCGGCGAGGGTGAGGACCCTGGTGATCATCTCCTCCGGCTTCGCCGAGGTCGGCGAGGAGGGCACCCGCCTGCAGCACGAGGTGCTGCGCCTGGCGCGCTCGCACGGGATGCGCGTCGTCGGTCCCAACTCCTTCGGCCTGATCAACAACGATCCGTCGGTCAGTCTCAACGCGACCCTGACCCCGACGATCCCGCACAAGGGCTACCTCGGGCTGTTCTCGCAGAGCGGTGCCCTGGCGATCGCCAACCTCGACTCGGCCGCCCGTCGCAACCTGGGCATCTCCGTCTTCGCCTCCGCGGGCAACCGCGTCGACGTCTCCGGCAACGACCTGATGCAGTACTGGGTCGACGACGAGCGCACCCACGCCGTCGGGCTCTACCTGGAGTCGATGGGCAACCCGCGCAAGTTCTCCCGGATCGCCCGCCACCTGGCCACCAACAAGCCGGTCATCGTCGTCAAGGCCTCCTCGGCCAGCTACGGTGTGCCACCCGGTCACCGGGTGCGCCAGCCGAAGGTCAAGCCGCACGCCTTCACCGCGATGCTCGACCAGGCGGGCGTCATCCGTTGCGAGAACGTGCACCAGATGTTCGACGTGGCCCAGCTGCTCGTCCACCAGCCGCTGCCCAGGGGTCGACGCGTCGCGGTCGTCGGCAACTCCAGCCAGCTGGCTGCGCTGTCCGCGGACAACGCGACCGCTCGTGGTCTCGAGGTCGTCCACGGGCCCACGGCCGTGCGTACCGAGGCGTCCGCCCAGGAGTTCCGCGAGGCCGTCGACGCTGCCTTCGACGACCCGGAGGTGGACTCGGTCATCACCTGCTTCATCCCTCCGGTCGGTGCCCTGGACCAGGAGGTGGTCGACGCCCTTCGCCATGCCGCCTCACGCTCGGACAAGCCGTGCGTCGCCACTCTGCTCGGGATGCGCGGTGTCGACACCGGCAGCGACAACGCCTACTTCGCCCACGAGTGGGGCGAGGTCGCGGAGGGCCAGCCACGGCAGGCGATCCCGCTCTACCCGATGCCCGAGGAGGCCATCCGCGCACTCGCCGCGGCCACCAACTACGGGCAGTGGCGCGAGAAGGACAAGGGCGAGACCGTGGTGCGCGAGGGGATCGACCGGTGGGCCGTGCGGGCCCTGCTCGACCGGATCCTGCAGGAGGACCCCGAGGGGCGTGCGCTGACGACCGGTGAGGCCCAGGAGCTGCTCGCGGGCTACGGGATCGAGGTGTGGCCCCGCCACGAGGTGGCCACCGCCGACGAGGCCGTCGCAGCCGCCAACGAGGTCGGGTACCCCGTTGTCGTCAAGTCCCTCTCGCCGCTCGTGCGTGGCCAGGCGGTGCTCGAGGGCATCCGGGTGGACCTGCACGACGAGATCGCCGTGCGGGCCGCCTTCGAGACGATGGACCGGCGTCTGGCGCCGATCGACGCCAACTACTTCGTCGTGCAGCGGATGGCCGGCCCCGGCGTCTCCACCGTGCTCTCGACGGTCGAGGACCCGCTCTTCGGGCCGGTGGTCTCCTTCAGCATCGCCGGCGCTCCGACGACGATGCTCGACGACGTCGCCTACCGGATCCCGCCGCTGACCGACATCGACGTGGGTGAGCTCCTCGACGAGATCAAGTCGGCGCCGCTGCTGCACGGACACCGGGGGTCGGCCCCGGTCGACCGGGCTGCGCTCGAGGACATCCTCGGTCGCCTGTCGCTGATGTCGGACGACTTCCTGGAGTTGTCCTCGGTCGAGCTCAACCCGGTCATCGCGCACCCGGACGGCGCGACCGTCCTCGGTGCGGAGATCATCATCGCGCCGGCGCGGCGTCGCACCGACCCCGGCGCCCGGAGCATGACCTGAGGCTGGGGCACAATGGCGGACATGTCCGTTCCAGCCGACCTCACGGCGATCACCCTGCCTGACGACCTCACCGCCGACATCGAGCGGGCGGGGTACTACCCGGCGCTCGTGGCCGACGTCGTCAAGGCCGCGGTCGGCCGGGAGGAGGTGCGCAGCCACCTCGTCCACCAGGAGACGACCTTCGACCAGGACTCGGTGCGCCGCCACATCACGGTCCTGGTACGCACGGACACCCGTCTGGTCATCGCGCACGCCGACGACTTCGTTGATCACATGGTCACCGACACCTCGCGGGAGGTGGCGACGGCGACGACGGAGTGCATCCCGTTGTCCGCCGTGCGGGGCGTGATGCTCACCCACGTCACCGAGAACCCCTCGGAGTACGTCCCGGGCTCCCTCGGCCGCGAGATGACCCTGACGATCGGCTGGGGAGCGGTCAGTCGGGTCGACCTGCTGCCCGGCCAGTGCAATGACCCCGACTGCGAAGGGGGCGACCACGGCTACGAGGGCACCATCGCGGCCGACGACATCGGTCTGCGCATCAGCGCCGAAGCCGAGGGCCGGGCGGCCCTGGACCGGGCGATCGAGTTCGCCCGCGACCTGTCCTCGAGCATCGGCCGCTGAGCACGACGATGAGCCACCACGGCGCGCAGCCAGTCCCGCTCCTGCCGACGACCCCACGCCTGGACCGGGTGCTCCCGTCCGTCGCCACGAGCCTGGGCGTCCCCGACCTGGCGAAGGCGGGAGACCGGCCCCTCGCGCCGGCCCGTCGGACCGTCGTCGTGCTCGTCGACGGGCTCGGGGCGCAGCTGCTGGCCCGCCGTGGTGGGCACGCCCCCTTCCTTCGGCGCCTGCTGCAGGACCCGCAGCGGGCCGTGCAGCTGGACTGCGGCTTCCCCTCGACGACCGCGACGTCGATGGGCAGCTTCGGCACCGGCACGCTGACCGGTGTGCACGGACTCGTCGGCTACGAGGCCTACGACCCCGGGACCGACACCGTCTTCAACGAGCTGTCCTGGGAGGACGGCCCCGAGCCGCACCGGTGGCAGCCGCACCCGACGGTGTTCGAGGCGGCGCAGGACGCCGGGATCGCCGTCACCCGTATCGGTCCGGGGTATTTCGACGGGTCGGGACTGACCAATGCGGCTCTGCGTGGTGGGGCTTTCATCGCAGCCCGGTCCCTCGCCGAGCGCGTCGACGCGACGGTCACCGCGGTCCGGGCGGTGCCACGATCGCTGGTCTACCTCTACTGGGGTGACGTCGACAAGATCGGCCACGTCCACGGCAGCGACTCGTGGCAGTGGGGCGAGGAGCTGGAGGAGGTCGATGCGCAGCTGGCGCGGTTGGCCAACCTCCTGCCGCCCGACACCTCGCTGCACATCACGGCCGACCACGGCATGGTCGACGTACCCCTGGACGCCCGTCCGGACATCGCCGAGGAGCCGGACCTCGATGCCGGGGT
Source organism: Janibacter sp. A1S7 (assembly GCF_037198315.1). NCBI lineage: Bacteria > Bacillati > Actinomycetota > Actinomycetes > Micrococcales > Intrasporangiaceae > Janibacter > Janibacter alittae. The sequence goes on from NZ_CP144913.1 coordinate 1,468,283, forward strand.
GCGGCACGTCTCCGGCGAGCCCCGCTGCCTCCAGCTCCACGTCGAGGACGGGGCCCTGCAGGACGTGCTCTCCGCCTGGCGATCGCGTCTGGGCGACGACGCGCACGTCATCACGGGGGAGCAGGCCATCGAGGCGGGCTGGTTCGGTCCGGTGACCGACGGGGTTCGCCCGCGCATCGGGGACGTCATCGCCGCCATGACCGGTCCGGTCGCGGTCGTCGACTCCCGCCGCCACCGTCCGCTGCTGCGCGGCCTGATCGGGGTGCACGGCTCGATCACGGCCGAGGAGGTCGCCATCCCGTGGCTGGAACTGCCGGCACGGGAGTCCTGACGTGGCCCAGTTGTGCTTCTTCGCCGGGACGATGGACTGCGGCAAGTCGACCCTGGCCCTCCAGATGGACCACAACCATCGGGCCCGTGGCCTCGTCGGCGTGATCTTCACGCGGCTGGACCGCTCGGGCGAGGCACGTCTGTCCTCGCGGCTGGGGCTGTCCACCCCGGCGGTCGAGGTGGGGGAGGACCTCGATTTCTGGGACACGGTCGTCGCGCAGCTGAGCGCCGGGGCCCGTGTGGACTACCTCATCTGCGACGAGGCGCAGTTCTACACCCCGGAGCAGGTCGAGCAGCTGGCGCGGATCGTCGATGAGCTGGACATCGAGGTCTTCGCCTTCGGCATCACCAGCGACTTCCGCACCGAGCTCTTCCCGGGCAGCCGGCGCCTGATCGAGCTCGCCGACAGCACGCAGGTGCTGCAGGTGGCAGCGCTGTGCTGGTGCGGGCGGCGGGCCACGCACAACGCCCGCGTCGTCGGCGGTGCCATGGTCGTCGAGGGCGAGCAGGTCGTCATCGGCGACACCGCGGAACCGGTGGAGCAGGGCGAGGTCGAGTACGAGGTGCTCTGCCGCCGCCACCACATGCGCCGGATGAGCTCCACCGCCGCCCACGCGGCAGCGCTCTCGGCCGACGTGCTGCCCTTCGACCTGAACGCCTGCCCGGTCCCGCCGTCGACCTGACCCGGGCGATCGGCCACCGGCACGAAGGGGGCCGGGACCCCCTTCGTGGTCAGTCCCGGGTGGTCCCGAACATCACGTCGTCCCAACTCGGCACGCTCGCGCGACCCTTGCGGTTGCGGCCGCGATCCGACGTCGACTTCTTCGTGCCGGATGAGCCCTCCTCCTCGGTCTCGTCAGCGGAGGGCGTGTCCGCGCCCCGGTCCGTCTCGTCCTCCACCGACGGTTCGCCGTCGATGGAGGACCCACCGGACTTGGTCGGTTCCTGTGCCGTGTCGTGGTCCGTCTGCGCGGCGGACGCCGTCTCCTCGGTGGAGTCCGGCGCCCCCGACCCGGGGGCCACGTCGTCCTGCGCGGCCTCGGTCGGTGCCGTCGGTGCCGACGAGCCGGTGGGCTCCTCGGCCCCCTCGGCCCCCTCGGCCCCACCGGCCTCGTCGGGCTCCTGCGGGGCCGGCGTCGGGCTCGGCGCGACCGGTGCACCCGCGTTCTTGGCCGCGACGTCCTTCGCATGCGGCCCGCGGGCTGCGGGTGGACGCTCGTCGTCCGTCTCGAAGGGCAGCGCGTTGTCCGGTTCCGGGGCGTCGGCGGTGCGATCGCGCTTGCGACCACCCCTGCGCCGACGACGGGCGCCGGAGTGCTCACGCATGGAGGCGATGAGCTCGTCCGGGTCTGCGCGGTGGGCCCGCTCGGCCCGGGACTCCTCGACCTCGACGTCGAAGACCGCGGTCGGTCGGTGGACGGCGGTGGGGACGGGGCCCTCGGGCGCGTCGGCCTCGGAGAGCCACTTCGCCTCGTCGTTCCTGGCGACGACGCTCATCCCGGGTACGTCGAACCACCAGGTGGCGTTGCGCTCCCGTCCGCCGGCGGTGAAGGAGGCGGAGACGGTCCACTGGCCCTCCTCGTTGCGGCGGGCGTCCCACTGGACGGACGAGTTCTCGACGCCGCGACCGGCGAACCGGGCCCTGGCCCGGTCAGCGAGGGTCTCCGGGTCCCCGTTGGCGTTGGTGCCCCGCATGCGCACGGCCCGGGCCCGCTCGGCCACGTGCTCGCGCTCGGCGAGCACCGGTCCCTCGAACCGGGCGATCTTGTCCAGGTCCCATCCGGTGCGTGCGGAGACCTCGTCGGCGGTCGCGCCGGCACGGATCATCGCCTGCACCTCGCGGGGGCGCACGTTGTTGTCGATGGCGATCTGCAGCTGCCCGAGCCGCGGACGGTCCCGACGGGCGGCGGCGCGCAAGGGCTCGTCGATCCGCAGACGGTACTCCTCGCCCGTGGAGTCGTCGGTCACCACGAGGTGCTCACCGTCATCGTGTACCCCGATGAGTCGCAGGTCGCGCATCAAGATCCCTCTCGTCAGTCGTCCTCGGCACGACTCTGCCACCTGTCGTGCCCGATCAGGGAACGCACACGCCGCCGGGATACCTTGGGTCCATGCCCAGCCCGGATGACGTGCACGCCCTGCACCCGTACGACGCGGTCCTCCTGCAGTCCTTCGGCGGACCGGAGGGGCCCGACGAGGTGCTGCCCTTCCTCCGTCGGGTCACCGCCGGACGCGGGGTGCCCGACGAACGCCTGATCGAGGTGGGGGAGCACTACCACCGCGTCGGTGGGGTCAGCCCGTTGCCCGCGCTCAACCGGCGACTCGTGGCCGACCTGACCGCCGAGCTCGAGGAGCGGGGCCACTCCCTTCCCGTGGTGCTGGGCAACCGCAACTCCGCCCCCTTCGTCAGGGACTCGCTGGGCGAGTTGGTGGCGAAGGGGGCGAGCCGGGTCGTCGTCATCGCCACGAGCGCCTGGCGCAGCTACTCCTCGTGCCGCCAGTACCGCGAGGGCCTCGCGGATGCGGCCGAGGGCTTCCCCGGGCTGGCCCTGGACAAGGTGCGTCCCTTCGGCGAGCACCCCGGTTTCGCCGGCATCTTCGCCCGCGACACGCTGGCCGCGGCCCGCGATGCGGTGGAGCGGGTCGGGGCGGAGCACGTCGCGCTGCTCTTCGTCACGCACTCCATCCCCGACGCGATGGACGAGACGTCCGGGCCCGGTGACAGCGATGGCCGGGCGTACTCCGCCGACCAGGCCGAGACGGCGGCGGCGATCCTGGCAGAGGTCGACACCGTGCTCGGCACGGACCTCTCGGGCGGCCTGGCCTTCTGCTCCCGATCGGGCTCGCCCCACACACCGTGGCTGGAGCCGGACGTCAACGACCGGATGCGCGAACTCGTGGACGAGGGGATCCAGCACGTGGTGGTGGTTCCCCTCGGCTTCGTCTCCGACCACATGGAGGTCGTCCACGACCTCGACGTCGAGGCCGCGGAGACCGCCGCCGAGGTCGGACTCGGCATGACGAGGGTGACGACACCGGGTGCGGACCCGGCCTTCGTGGCCGGTCTGGCCGACCTGCTGCTCGAGCGTGCGGCGGAGGCGAGGGGCGAGGAACCGGTGCGGGCCACGTGGCGCGACCTGGACTCCCACCCCTCGGTGTGTCCCGTCGGGTGCTGCCCCAACCTGCGGACCGCCGCGCCGGCCCTGTGTGGGATGGACTGACGTGGACATTCCCGTGCCCCCTGCGATCGACCCGGTCGCGCTCAGCGAGATCGCCGAGCGGGTCGCGCTCGAGGCCGGTCGGCTCATCCTCGACGAGCGTCCCCGCGATCTCGGGGTGGCCGAGACCAAGACGTCGGACACCGACATCGTCACGGTCATGGACCAGCGCAGCCAGGACCTGCTGCTGACCCGCCTGGGCGAGCTGAGACCCGACGACGGCTTCCACGGGGAGGAGCGCGGTGGCCGGGCCGGCACCTCGGGCATCTCCTGGGTCGTCGACCCCATCGACGGGACCGTGAACTACCTCTACGACATCCCGGCCTACGCGGTCTCGGTCGCCGCAGTCGTCGGTGACCCGAGCACGCCCGGGACGTGGCGTCCCGTGGCGGCGGCGGTGGTCAACCCGTTGTCGCAGGAGTGCTTCACCGCGGCCCTCGACGCCGGGGCGCACCGAACCGTGGGTGCCGGTCCTCGCCGCCGCCTGCGCGTGGAGGACGCCCCGCTCGGGGTGTCCCTGTGTGGGACCGGCTTCGGCTATGACGCCGACCGCCGCCGCTGGCAGGGCGCGGTCGTCGCCGAGGTGCTGCCGCACGTGCGGGACATCCGGCGCCTCGGCAGCGCGGCCCTGGACCTGTGCCGGGTCGCTGACGGGAGCCTCGACGTCTACTACGAGCGCGGTCTCAACCCCTGGGACCTGGCGGCCGGTTGGCTGGTCGTCACGGAGGCAGGGGGAGTGGTCACCGACCTCGAGGGCGGCCACCCGGGCGCGACGATGACCGTTGCCGGCGGGCTCGGCAACCACGCCGACCTGCGTGCCCTGCTCGGCCGGGTGGTGGCCCGCGTCGGTCAGGAAAAGGACCACTGAGCGGTTCAGGCTGGCGCCTGACGGGTAGATGGGGCACAATCCGGCGCGCCGGGCACAAATTCGGCAGTTGTTGCGTTGTCAACGGCGCACCACGGTTCCAGCCCTGCTAACCCCAAGGATCCAGGAGAAATGGCGACTGACTACGACGCTCCCCGCAAGTCCGACGACGATCTGTCCGAGGACTCCATCGAGGAGTTGAAGACCCGACGCGGAGACGCGAGCTCGTCCAACGTCGATGTCGACGAGACGGAGATGGCCGAGGGCTTCGAGTTGCCCGGTGCCGACCTCTCCGGCGAGGAGATGTCGGTGCGGGTGGTTCCCCGCCAGGCGGACGAGTTCACCTGTACGAGTTGTTTTCTCGTGCACCACCGCAGCCAACTGGCCGAGGACGGGAAGAACGGACCGGTCTGCACCGAGTGTGCTGCCTGACCGGTGCCTGACACCCCGCGACCTCGCGTCCCGGTGCACCTGGTGCACCGGGACGCCGTCCTGCCCACCTACGCCAAGGACGGCGATGCGGGCGCGGACCTGACCTCGGTGGCCGAGGTGGTCCTCGCTCCGGGCGAGCGCGTCCTCGTGCCCACCGGGGTCAGCCTCGCGCTGCCCCGGGGATGGGTCGGGCTGGTCCACCCACGATCCGGTCTCGCAAGCCGGCACGGCATCTCGCTCGTCAATGCGCCGGGGACCGTGGACTCGGGGTACCGGGGGGAGATCCGGGTCAACCTGGTCAACCTGGACCCGCGTGATCCCTTCACCATCCGCGTCGGGGACCGGATCGCGCAGCTGGTGCTGCAGGAGGTGGGCGAAGGGGAGTTCCTCCCGGTGGATTCGCTTCCACCCAGTGACCGGGGGGACACTGGACATGGATCCAGCGGGGGCTTCGGCCCCGTGTCGACGACAGGACGAGGATGATGTTCGGCCGGAAGAAGAAGCAGGTCTCGCAGGACACGGCGAACGAGAGCCCGCAGACGCAGTCGTCCCAGGTGGACGAGCCGGGCACGGCCGGTGCCTCCCGGCACCTGCCGGAGACCCCTGCCGACACCGTCGGGCAGACGCGTGCCGTCGACGGTCCGCGGGACAGCGTCGATGTCGACGACCTGGAGTCGCTGGTCGACCTCGGGTGCGTGCACGTGCGACCTGCACCCGGCATGGAGCTGCGCCTCGAGTTGGACGCCAAGACCAACGACGTGTCCGGGCTGCAGATGGGCAACGATGACGGCAACGTCCAGGTGCAGGTCTTCGCGGCACCCCGCTCGAGCGGGATCTGGGACGAGATCCGCGGCGAGATCAGCGAGATGATCTCCGGCAACGGGGGCACCGTCGAGGAGACCGATGGCGTCTTCGGGACCGAGCTGCATACCCGACTCGCCCAGACCGGGCCGCAGGGACGCACCGTCTTCGCGCCGGCCGTCTTCGCGGGGGTCGACGGGCCCCGGTGGTTCCTGCGTGCGGTCTACTCGGGTGCCCCTGCGATCGACGAATCGGCGCGTGCCGCGTTCGACGAGTGCGTGCGCTCGATCGTGGTCACCCGCGGTGAGGAGCCCCGCGCGCCCCGCGAGATGCTGCCGCTGACGATGCCCGCCACCGCGGAGCAGGGTTCGACCGGGACCGACGAGGACGCTCCTGCCGACGATGACCTCCGGCCCTTCGAGCGAGGCCCCGAGATCACCGAGGTCCGCTGATGACCACCCTCCTGCGACGGCTGGTCGACCTCGGTCGCTCCGACGACGACGTCGCCGCGGGAGAGCTGCGGGAGGCAGCGAGCGCCCACGGGTGCCGACCGGTCCAACCGGACACCGACCGCGAGATCGTCACCGTCGCCGGCGCCATTGCCGCCGTCACCCTGCGGCCGCGGGCGACCGTCCCGGCGCTGGTCGCGACGCTCGACGACGGCTCCCTGGCCATCCAGCTGGTCTGGTTGGGCCGTCGACGCATCGCCGGCATCGAGCCCGGCGCCTATGTGAAGGTGCACGGCCTGCTGTGTCGGCCGGGTGGTGTGCCGACGATCTACAACCCGGCCTACGAGCTGATGCCCCGTGGCTGACGCTGTCGGCCCACCACCGGAGCCCGATCAGCCCACCGTCGAGGCCCTGATCCGCCGGCGACTCGGTGAGGCCCTCGGCGGCGTGCGCGGGTCCCTCGAGACGACCATGCCGATGCTCGCCTTCGTCATCGTGTGGGCGACGACGAAGGACCGCACCCTCTCCCTGGGCGCTGCCGCCGGTCTGACGCTCGTCCTGGCGCTGGCCCGCATCGTGCAGCGGCAGACGCTGCAATTCGTCCTCAGCTCGGTCATCGCCACCGCACTCGCCGCCTTCTTCGCCCTGCGCTCAGGGCAGGCCGAGGACGCCTTCCTGCCCGGGATCCTGACCTCGCTCGTCTGGCTCGTCGGCTCGATCGTGTCGGTGCTCGCCCGATGGCCGGTCGTCGGCCTGATGGTCGGTGCGGTCGATCAGCAGGCGGTGGCCGAGGGTGACTGGTTCCGGTGGCGTCGCAACCCCGCGGCGGTGGCCGTGTGCAGTCGACTGACGCTCGTCATGGTGGCCGTCTACGCCATCCGCGTCGGCGTCATGGGGCCGCTCTACCTGGCCGACCACATCGCCGGCCTGACGATCACCAAGGTCCTGCTCGGGTGGCCGCTGTGGGCCGCCGCCGTCGCGGTCATGGGCGCGATGCTGCTCAAGGGCCACACGCCGATCGACCCCGGTGACGCGTTGGTCCACCCGTCCGACCTCGGGCGGGAGCCGGCCACCCCGGGGGAGTGACCCCCTTCGCGCTCACTCGCTGCTGTGGTGCCGGGCGGGCAGACCGGGGCGCATCATCGCCTCGAGGCGGGGCTCTGACTCGGTCGTGGTGAGGAAGAGCAGCTCGTCCTGGGCCTCGAGCGCGTCGTCGGCGCTCGGACCGATCGGCCGGGCATCGCGGATGATGCCGACGAGGAGTGTGTCCTCGGGGAAGTCGATGTCGCCGACCCGTCGACCGACGTTGGGGTTGTCCGGCGGGAGGGTGATGCCCGCCATCGACGCGCTGCCCTGCTGGAAGTCGAAGATGCGCACGAGGTCGCCCACGCTGACGGCCTCCTCGACGAGTGCGGTCATCAGGCGCGGCGTGGACACCGCGACGTCCACCCCCCAGGACTCGTCGAACATCCACTCGTTCTTCGGGTTGTTCACCCGGGCGACCGTGCGGGGGATGCCGAACTCGGTCTTGGCCAGCAGGGAGACGACCAGGTTGGCCTTGTCGTCGCCGGTCGCGGCGACCACGACGTCGCCGGTCTGCAGCTCGGCTTCCTGCAAGGTGGCGATCTCGCAGGCATCGCCGACGAGCCAGTCGGCACGCGGGAGCCGGGACATCCGCTCGTCCGTCGTCGCCCTGTCGATGAAGAGCACCTCGTGCTCGTTGATGAGCAGCTCCTGGGCGATGGACATGCCCACGGAGCCGGCTCCGACGATGATGACGCGCATGGTCAGCTCTCCCTCGGGGGCGGACTGTCGAGGATCCGCTCCACCTCGTCCAGGCGAGGCTGCTCGATGACCAGGTGGAGCAGATCCCCGTCCTGGTGGACGGTCTGCGGGCCCGGCAGGATGCCCTCACCGAGGCGGGTCAGGTAGGCCACCCGCGCCCCGGTCAGCTCCTCGACCCGGGTCAGGGTCACGCCCACCCAGCTCTCGTCGACCGCCATCTCGGCGATGATGATCCGTCCGGACGCATCGGCCATCTCGCTGGCCATGCCCTGGGGCAGCAGACGACGCAACATCTGGTCGGCCGTCCACCGGACGGTGGCGACCGTCGGGATCCCCAGGCGCTGGTAGACCTGCGCCCGGTCCGGGTCGTAGATGCGGGCGACGACGCGCTGGACGCCGAAGGTCTCGCGGGCGACGCGCGCGGCGAGGATGTTGGAGTTGTCGCCGCTGGAGACCGCTGCGAGGGCGTGGGCCTCCGTGACACCCGCCTTGAGCAGGGTGTCCCGGTCGAAGCCCACGCCGGCGACGCGCCGGCCGGTGAAATCGGCGCCCAGGCGCTGGAAGGAGGCGGGGTTCTGGTCGACGACGGCGACGTCGTGACCCATCCCCTCCAGGGAGCGGGCCAACGACGCACCGACCCGGCCACAGCCCATGATCACGAAGTGCACACGACGACGTTACTCTCCACCCGACTGCGGCCTACACTCGCCGGGTGTCTTCAGCACAACTTCTCAAGCGTGTCCTCGTCGGTCGGGCCAAGCGCAGCGACCGACTCGGCGAGACGCTGCTCCCGAAGCGCATCGCGCTGCCGGTCTTCGCCAGCGACACATTGAGCTCGGTGGCCTACGCGCCGGACGAGATCCTCCTGACGCTCGGTCTCGCCGGGGGTGCCCTCGCCGTGACGAAGTCGTGGCCGGTTGCGCTCGCGGTCGTCGTGGTCATGGTCGTGGTCGTGGCCAGCTACCGCCAGAACGTGCACGCCTACCCCTCCGGGGGCGGTGACTACGAGATCGCCAGCACCAACCTCGGCCCGCGTGCGGGGGTGATGGTCGCCAGTGCGCTGATCGTCGACTACGTGCTCACCGTCGCCGTCTCGATCTCATCCGGGGTGCAGAACGCCGCCGCGGCCTTCGGCTTCCTCGAAGGACATGAGGTCCTCGCGGGACTGGTCCTCATCGGGGCGCTCACCGCAGTCAACCTGCGCGGCGTGCGCGAGTCCGGACGCACCTTCGCCATCCCCACCTACCTCTTCATGCTCACCGTGCTCGGGATGGCTCTCGTCGCGATCGTGCGGCGCACCACCGGCACCCTGCCGCAGGCAGAGAGTGCGCAGCTGACGCTCGCACCGGAGCCCGGGTTCGAGCAGCTGGGCACCCTGGCGATGGCCTTCCTGGTGCTGCGTGCCTTCTCCTCCGGGTGTGCCGCCCTGACCGGCGTGCAGGCGATCAGCAACGGCGTCCCCGCCTTCCGACAGCCGAAGAGCCGCAACGCCGCCGCGACGCTGGTTCTCATGGGCGCCGCCGCGGTCACCCTCTTCGTGGCGATGATCGCGCTCGCTCGCTGGACCGGCGTCCAGATAGCCCAGGATCCTGCGACCCAGCTGCTGCGCGACGGCGAGCCGGTCGGCGGGGCCTACGTGCAGCACACGATCATGGGGCAGGTCTCGCACGCGGTCTTCGACGGCTTCCCCGCCGGTGTGTTCCTCGTGGCCGTCGTCACCGGACTGATCCTCGTGCTGGCGGCAAACACCGCCTTCAACGGATTTCCCGTGCTCGGATCGATCCTCGCCCGGGACGGGTACCTGCCGAGCCAGCTGCACACCCGCGGTGACCGGTTGACCTTCTCCAACGGGATCCTGCTGCTCGCCGGGGCGGCGGCCCTGCTCATCACCGTCTACGACGCGAGCGTCACCCGGCTGATCCAGCTGTACATCGTGGGTGTCTTCGTCTCCTTCACCGTGAGCCAGGCAGGCATGGTCCGGCACTGGAACCGCCACCTCGCGGTGGAGGAGGACAGGCGCTCCCGGAGGCAGATGCTGCGGCGTCGAGCGCTGAACATCGTCGGTGCCGTCCTCTCGGGCGTCGTGCTGCTCGTGGTCGTGGTCACGAAGTTCGCCGAGGGTGCCGGTTTCGCCATCGCCGCGATAGCGGCGTTCTACCTGCTGATGCGCGGAATCAACCACCACTACGAGAAGATCGGTGAGGAGCTGTCCGTCCCCGAGGGGGACACCTCACAGAGCCTGCTGCCCTCCCGCGTCCACGCCATCGTCATGGTCAACACCATCCACAAACCGACCTTGCGGGCGCTGGCCTACGCCAAGGCCACACGCCCCTCCAGCCTCGAGGCGATCACCGTCGACGTCGACCACGAGCGAACGGCCGCCCTGCAGGCCGAGTGGGACCGACGGGGGATCCCGGTGCCGCTCACCGCGCTCGACTCGCCCTACCGGGACGCCACCAGACCGGTGGTGCAGCACGTGAAGTCGATTCGTTCGGGCAACCCACGCGACCTGGTCGTCGTGTACATCCCCCAGTACGTCCTCGGACACTGGTGGGAGCAGGCGCTGCACAACCAGTCGGCGCTGCGGCTGCGCAGCCGACTGATCTTCACCCCGGGAGTGATGGTCTCCTCGGTGCCGTGGCAGCTGGCCAGTTCCGAGGGAGCCGAGGAGAAGCTGAACCGCCCGGCAGCCGGTGACGTGAGACGCGGAGGGGTTTGAGCGACGTGGGAGCCGATGAGCTGACGACCGGTGACGTGGTGGAGGTCCAGGTCGGGCCGATCGCCCATGGCGGCCACTGCGTCGCCCGGTACGAGGGACGGGTGCTCTTCGTGAGGCACACCGTTCCCGGGGAGCGGGTGCGCGCGAGGATCACCGAGGGTGGCCCCGGTGACCGCTTCCTGCGGGCCGACGCCGTCGAGATCGTCGAGGCGTCGCCGCACCGGGTGCCGCCGCGCTGCCCCGTGTCCGGTCCCGGCGGGTGCGGCGGGTGCGACTTCCAGCACGTCTCGACCGCCCACCAGCGGGAGCTGAAGGGGCAGGTGGTCGCCGAGCAGCTCCAGCGCCTGGCCGGTGTCGAGCGCGAGGTGAGCGTCGAGGCACTGGGGGACACCGACGGCCTCGGGTACCGCACCCGGGTGGAGTTCGCCGTGGACGGCCCCACGATCGGGTTGCGTCGACACCGCAGCCACGAGGTCCAGCCCGTGCCCGGGTGCCCGATCGCCGTGCCCGAGATCGACACCGCGCTCGCCGAGGCCCGTGCCGAGGTCGTGGACGCACCGCACGCCCTGGACGAGGTCGCCGCTCTCGACGTCGTCGTGCCCTCGGGTGAGGACGACACGGTGGTCGTCGAGGTGCCCGTGGGTGCGACGACACCCTCGATCCCGATCACCGAGGAGGTGCCCGTCCCGACGGGATCGATGGCCATGGGGGTGGACGCCCGGGGGTTCTGGCAGGTGCACCGTGACGCCCCCCGGGTCCTCGTCGAGGCCGTCCTCGCCGCGGCCCGCGTCGAGCCGGGGGAGCGGGTGCTCGACCTGTACTGCGGCGTGGGCCTGTTCTCCGTGCCGCTCGCGGCGGCGGTGGGGGAGTCCGGCCAGCTCATCGCAGTCGAGTCGGACGGTCGGGCCACCGAGCACCTGCGCGACAACCTGGCCGAGCGGCCGTGGGCGCTCGTGGTGCCCGGGCGGGTCGATGACCTCTTCGGGGTGCCCCGCAAGGGACCGAAGGGAGGCCGCGGCCGGGGCCGTGGGCGCGCTCCGGCCCGCTCCGACCTCCTCCCGCCGAGTGCGGACGTCGTCGTCCTCGACCCGCCGCGCACCGGCGCGGGCAAGGGGGTCGTGGTGGCGCTGACCTCCCTTCGCCCCCGACGCATGGTCTATGTCGCCTGCGACCCGGCCGCGCTGGCGAGGGACACCGCCTACCTGGCGGACCTCGGGTACACGCTGACCGGCCTGCGTGCCCTCGACGCCTTCCCGATGACCCACCACGTGGAGTGCATCGCGGTCTTCGAGCCGGCCGCAGCCCGCTGATGCGGCTGTGCCCGTGACGTGGCGGCCGATCTGCGGGAGAGTGGCAGCAGTGCCCCCTGCGTCGGGTGCTCGCGCCGTGGCGAGGTGGCTGTGATAGATTTATCTTGACGTCAAGATACCTACATCAAGGAGTCGACTGTGGCCAGTGCGAACACCTTCAACGCGAAGGACCAGCTCACCGTCGGGGACTCGTCCTACGAGTTCTACCGGATCGACGCGGTCGAGGGCTCGAAGAACCTCCCGTACAGCCTCAAGGTGCTGCTGGAGAACCAGCTGCGCAGCGAGGACGGCGAGAACGTCACCCCGGAGCACATCAACGCGCTCGGGTCCTGGGACGAGAACGCCGACCCGAGCATCGAGATCCAGTTCACGCCGGCACGCGTGATCATGCAGGACTTCACCGGTGTGCCGTGCATCGTCGACCTCGCCACCATGCGCGAGGCCGTGGCCGAGCTCGGTGGCGACCCCGAGAAGATCAACCCGCTGGCTCCGGCCGAGCTGGTCATCGACCACTCGGTGCAGATCGACGTCTTCGGCTCCGACGACGCCTTCGAGCGCAACGTCGAGTTCGAGTACCAGCGCAACAACGAGCGCTACCAGTTCCTGCGCTGGGGCCAGACCGCCTTCGACGACTTCAAGGTCGTCCCTCCGGGCACCGGCATCGTCCACCAGGTCAACATCGAGCACCTGGCCCGCGTGACGATGACCCGTGACGGCGTCGCCTACCCCGACACCTGCGTCGGCACCGACAGCCACACCACGATGGAGAACGGCCTGGGCGTCTTGGGCTGGGGCGTCGGCGGCATCGAGGCCGAGGCCGCGATGCTCGGCCAGCCGGTCTCGATGCTCATCCCGCGTGTCGTCGGCTTCAAGCTGACCGGAGCCATCCCGGCCGGTGCCACCGCGACCGACGTCGTCCTGACGATCACCGAGATGCTGCGCAACCACGGTGTCGTCGGCAAGTTCGTCGAGTTCTACGGCGAGGGCGTCGCCCAGGTGCCGCTGGCCAACCGCGCCACCATCGGCAACATGAGCCCCGAGTTCGGCTCGACCGCCGCGATGTTCCCCATCGACGACATCACCCTGGAGTACCTGCGCCTGACCGGACGCCCCGAGGAGCAGGTCGCCCTCGTCGAGGCCTACGCCAAGGAGCAGGGCATGTGGCTCGACCCGGCGACCGAGCCGCGTTTCTCCGAGAAGATCGAGCTCGACCTGTCCACCGTCGTGCCCTCCATCGCCGGCCCGAAGCGTCCCCAGGACCGCATCTCGGTCTCCGAGGCGAAGGAGCAGTTCCGCGGCGACCTGAAGAACTACGTCGTCGAGGGCAACGGCATCGTCAAGAGCTCGGTCGACGACGAGCTGCGGGACTCCTTCCCGGCGTCCGACTCACCGAGCCACGACGCCCACGAGGTGTCCGAGGAGGCCGGTCGCCCCGCGCACTCGGCGATGCGCTCCAACGGTGACCGAGCGACCAACCCGGTCACGGTGACGATCGACGGGCAGCAGGTCGAGGTCGACCACGGCCACGTCGCGATCGCCTCGATCACCAGCTGCACGAACACCTCGAACCCGTCGGTGATGATGGCCGCAGCCATGCTCGCCAAGAACGCGGTCGAGCGTGGCCTGCAGGTCAAGCCCTGGGTGAAGACCTCGATGGCGCCCGGCTCGAAGGTCGTCACCGAGTACTACGAGAAGGCCGGCATGTGGCCCTACCTCGAGAAGCTCGGCTACCACCTCGTCGGCTACGGCTGCACGACGTGCATCGGCAACTCGGGCCCGATCATCCCGGAGGTCACCGAGGCCGTGAACGCCAACGACCTGGCGGTCACCTCGGTCCTCTCGGGCAACCGCAACTTCGAGGGTCGGATCAACCCCGACGTGAAGATGAACTACCTGGCCTCCCCGCCGCTGGTCATCGCCTACGCTCTCGCCGGGACGATGGACTTCGACTTCGAGTCCGAGCCGCTGGGGCAGGACGGTGACGGCAAGGACGTCTTCCTCGCCGACATCTGGCCAGCCCCGGCCGATGTGCAGAGCACGATCGACACCGCGGTCAGCCAGGAGATGTTCACCGAGAAGTACGCGGACGTCTTCGCCGGTGACGAGCGCTGGACATCGCTCGAGACGCCGGAGGGAAACACCTTCGAGTGGGCGGAGGACTCCACCTACGTCCGCAAGCCCACCTTCTTCGACGGCATGACGATGGAGCTCGACCCGGTCGAGGACATCTCCGGGGCCCGCGTCCTCGCGCTGCTCGGCGACTCGGTCACCACCGACCACATCAGCCCGGCCGGTGCGATCAAGGCCGACAGCCCGGCCGGCGTCTACCTCACCGAGAACGGCATCGACCGCAAGGACTTCAACTCCTACGGCTCGCGTCGCGGTAACCACGAGGTCATGGTCCGCGGCACCTTCGCCAACATCCGGCTGCGGAACCTGCTGCTGGACGGCGTCGAGGGTGGCTTCACCCGCAACTTCCTGGCGGGTGGGGAGCAGACGACGATCTTCGAGGCGAGCGAGGCCTACCTCGGGGCGGGAGTCCCGCTGGTCGTCCTCGCGGGCAAGGAGTACGGCTCCGGGTCCTCGCGTGACTGGGCGGCCAAGGGCACCAGCCTGCTGGGCGTGCGTGCGGTCATCGCCGAGTCCTTCGAGCGCATCCACCGCTCGAACCTCATCGGCATGGGCGTCATCCCGCTGCAGTTCCCGGAGGGGAAGACCGCGCAGTCGCTCGGCCTGGACGGCACGGAGACCTTCGACATCTCCGGCATCACCGCCCTCAACGACGGCCCGGCGCCGGAGACCCTCGAGGTCACCGCGACGAAGGAGGGTGGCGAGACCGTGACGTTCGACGCGGTCGTGCGCATCGACACCCCCGGTGAGGCGGGCTACTACCGCAACGGCGGCATCCTGCAGTACGTGCTGCGCTCGCTCGCTGCCTGATCTGCACCGTTCGAAGGGGCCCGCCACGGCGGGCCCCTTCGTCGTGCGTGGGGGCGTGCGGTCAGGGGTGTCATGTTCAGGTGTCCGCTCATCGGCGTACACTCGAACGCATGTTCGAACTGGGTGAGGGTGGTGGACCGCCGGTGCGGGCTGCTGTGCCCGGGTCGCCGGGGGCGCACACCGCGGCCCGGGCGAAGGGGGGCCCTCCGGGATGGCCGGACCGGGTGCCGCCTCCGGGGGTGCGCGGGTGGGAGCCCGCGGCCGTCGCCTGGTTGCTCGATCTGTGCCCGCCCGAGTACCGCAGCCACGCGGTGCTGCGTCGCCACCCGGTCGCCCTCGCCTGGCTGGCCGACCACCACGTGGCAGCACAGGTCGAGGCGATGCGCCGGGCCTACCGGACCGTGCGGGTCGACCTCGGCGAGGCGCTGCCCACCGCAACCGTGACCGCCGTCCTGGTCTGTCTCGAGCACGAGGGGCTGCGGCTGCGTGCCGCGCAGCGGGGGATCGCCCTCATCCGTGAGGTGCTCGATGGCCGTGTCTTCATCGAGCGGTTGTGAACCCCGGGTAGCGCAGATGCCGGTCCTGAACACTTCCCCGGTCGGGGGGACGTAGACTCGTGCGGTCCCCACAGGAAGGAAAGCCAGCGTGGCAGTCCTGAAGACGATCACGTCTCCCGCCGATCTCAAGCGGCTCCCCGCCGAGTTGCTCGGGACGCTCGCCGAGGAGATCCGTGCCTTCCTCGTCGAGCAGGTCTCGCGCAGCGGAGGACACCTGGGACCCAACCTCGGCGTCGTCGAGCTGACCATGGCCATCCACCGTGTCTTCGACTCGCCGCGGGACACCGTCGTCTTCGACACCGGTCACCAGTCCTACGTGCACAAGCTGCTCACCGGACGACAGGACTTCAGCGGCCTGCGTACCCGAGGCGGCCTGTCCGGCTACCCGAGCCGCTCCGAGTCCGAGCACGACGTCGTGGAGAACAGTCACGCCTCGACCTCCCTCTCGTGGGCCGAGGGCATCGCCCGAGGGTACCGTCTGCGTGGCGAGGACCGGCATGCCGTCGCGGTCATCGGTGACGGAGCGCTGACCGGCGGCATGGCGTGGGAGGCGCTGAACAACATCGCCGCCAACAAGGATCTCCCGCTCGTCGTCGTCGTCAACGACAACGAACGCTCCTACGCCCCGACGATCGGCGGGCTCGCGGACCACTTGGCCATGCTGCGGACCAACCGCCAGTACGAGCAGGTGCTCGACTGGGGCAAGGAGACGCTGCACCGGACCCCGGTCATCGGCCGGACCGCCTACCAGGCCTTCCACTCCATGAAGAAGGGCGCAAAGGACTTCTGGGCGCCCCAGGGCATGTTCGAGGACCTGGGCATCAAGTACCTCGGCCCCGTCGACGGGCACGACGAGGCCAGCGTCGAGCAGGCCCTGCGCCGGGCGCGCGACTTCGGCGGCCCCGTGATCGTGCACGTCATCACGCAGAAGGGGCGCGGCTACGACCATGCGGTGGGTGACGTCGCCGACCAGTTCCACACCGTGGGCAAGATCAACCCCGAGACCGGTCTGCCCCTGGAGATCGCCGGACGATCCTGGACCGACGAGTTCAGCGACGAGATGCTCGAGCTGGGTCGGGAGCGCACGGACATCGTCGCCGTCGCGGCGGCGATGATGCTGCCGGTGGGCCTGAAGCCCTTCGCCGATGCCTACCCCGAGCGCACCATCGACGTCGGTATCGCCGAGCAGCACGCGACGACGATGGCCGCGGGCCTGGCCTTCTCCGGCATGCACCCGGTCGTCGCCATCTACGCAACCTTCCTCAACCGCGCCTTCGACCAGCTGCTCATGGACTGCGCGATGCACAGGGCGGGTGTGACCTTCGTCCTCGACCGCTCCGGCGTCACCGGGCCCGACGGTGCGAGCCACCACGGCATGTGGGACATGTCCCTCGTCTCGATCGTCCCCGGCCTGCGACTGGCGGCCCCCCGTGACGGACAGCAGATCCGCCGCGCCCTGCGCGAGGCGGTCGACGTCGACGACGCTCCCACCGTCATCCGGTTCCCCAAGGGCAGCGTCGCCGAGCCGCTCGAGGCGCTCGCGACCGCGGAGGGCCTGGACGTCCTGGCCGGTGACCCCGAGGCCGACCCCGAGGTCCTCATCGTCGCCGTCGGTTCCATGGCAGGCACCGCGACGACGGTCGCGGAGAAACTCGGAGCCGAGGGGCACGACGTCCTCGTCGTCGATCCCCGCTGGGTGCTCCCCGTGCCCGACGGCATCATCGAGCTCGCCCGCCGGGCCGGCCGGGTCGCGGTCATCGAGGACAACACCATCGCCGGTGGCGTGGGCGCCGAGGTCTCTCGAACGCTCGACGAGGCCGGACTGGCGACACCGGTGCACCGTTTCGGTCTGCCCAGGGAGTTCATCGCCCATGCCTCCCGGGGGCAGGTGCTCGAGGCGGCTGGACTGACACCGGAGCCGATCGTCGAGCGGTTGCGCACCCACCTCTGACGCTTCGGTCTGCGGTTCAGCGGGCCTCGAGGAGTTGGCGAAGTTTCAGCGCGAGTTGGATCTCCAGCGCGCGGTCCGGCTGTTGCCAGGTCGTACCAAGCAGCGACCCGATGCGGGTCAGACGCTGGGCGACCGTGTTGGCGTGCACGTGCAGGGACCCGGCCGCGTGCCGAGGTGAGCCTCCGGCGACGAAGTAGGCCTGCAGGGTACCGATGAGATCGGTGCCACGTGCGTCGTCGTAGTCCACCACGGGGCCAAGCACCTGTCGCACATAGTGAGCGATGTCCGGATCCGCACCGACGATGAGCCCGGCGAAACCGAGCTCGGTGGCGGCGGCGCCCTCGCCCGTGCGGCCGAGAGCATTCAGCGCCCCGACGGTACGCAGCGCCTCGAGGTGCAGCGAGGGGAACTCATCGACATCCGTCGTGGGACCGGTGCCGCCGATGGTCAGGACCGGGCCACGGTTCACCCGTTGGGCGAGCGCGTGGGCCAGTGCGTGGGGTGCCTCGCCTGGCACGACGGCGATGATCTCGTCGTCGTGCGTGCCGACGATGCACCCGTCGCCGAGCGCGGTGCTCACACTCAACGCAAGGGCGCGGTGCTGTCCGGGAGCGCCGCCGCGAGCGACGAGCAGACACATCGGTTGGCGGGGGTCCAGCCCCGCTGCGCGCAGATATCCGGTCCGGTCGGCGTGGCTGCCGCGGGCCGCGATGAGATCCGCCACGATCCGGTTGCGGGCACTCTGGCGCGCCTCGTCGGCCTGGCGCTCGAAGAGCAGGACGAGCGCGGTGACCACCGCCGCACGCTCCACCGTGCGTTGGTCTGCCTCCTCGAGCGCACCGTGCCCACTGACGAGGAGGGTCCCCAGTTGCTCCCTGGAGGCGATGACACCGATGGCGTGGATCCCGCCCTCGTCCACCAGCCGTCCGGTCTCGTGACGAGCGCGCTCGACGACCTCCATCTCGAGCAGGGGGTCGGTCTCGCCACCGTCCTGGGGTGCACGCCCATGGACGCTGCGTCGACGACCGTCCGCATCGAACAGGACGGCCCACCCCCCGAGCAACTCGCTCAGCGCCTTGGTGACGTCATCGACTCCGCCGCCCTCGAGGACGACGGAGGCGAAACGGTCGTGTGCTGCCGCAGCGCGCGCCACGCCCTCGGCCTGGTGTCGCATGTCCTCGTGGGCCTGCGACAACGCCGACAACGCGTCCTGGGCGGCGGTCAGGGCCCGCGTCTGGACGAGGGCGATGGCGGCCAGCGCCGCGAGGTTGCCCAGGAGGCCCACCTCGGTGCGCGAGAAGGGCCGCGGACTGCGGTTTGCCGCGAAGAGGACACCGACGAACTCCGACTCCACGATCAACGGGGTGCCGCAGATGGCGATGATCCCCTCATCGTCGACTGCGCTGTCGATGGTGTGGATGTGGTCGAAGCGCTCGTCCAGCTGGTAGTTCGCCGTCCAGTAGGGCCTGTGCGTCGACGCGACGAGGCCACCGAGCCCGGCCCCGAGGTCCAGGCGAACCGACTGGAACTCCGCGGAGACGGACCCGTCGGTCACCCTCATGAAGGTGTCGCCCGCATCGGTGTCGTAGAGCGTGAGGTAGGCCAGATCGGTCCCCAGCAGGATCCGCGCCCGCCGCACGATGGCCTCGAGAACGGTTCCGGGGTCCTCCTTCGAGGCGAGCTCGCGGGCGATGTCCAACAGGGCGGACTGCGCGGACTCCCGACGACGGTGCTCTTCCCGCGCTGTCCCGACACGAAGGACCAGATCCTTGATCGCATCGGGGGCCGGGGCGGCTGCGAGCCTGGCGATCGAGGCGTCCGAGGCGAGCAGCTCGAGCAGGCTGGTGGCCTGCTCGATGGATGCGTCCTCCTCGGTGGCCATGGGGGTGATCCTAGGCACGAAGGTCAGTGCGCGGTCCAGCCGCAGTCCACCGGGAGGGACGAGCCCGTGATCGAGGTCGCGGCCGGCGAGCAGAGGAACAGTGCCATGGCCGCCACCTCGTCGACCTCGACCAGCCGCTTGAGGGCAACGGGGGAGAGCATGACCTCCTCCAGCACCTCTTCCTCGGAGATGCCGTGCGTGGCGGCCTGGTCAGCGATCTGCTTCTCCACCAGTGGGGTGCGCACGTAGGAGGGGTTGAGGCAGTTGCTGGTGACCCCGTGCTCGGCCCCCTCGAGGGCGACGACCTTGCTCAGGCCCTCCAGCCCGTGCTTGGCGGTGACGTATGCGGACTTGAAGGCGCTGGCCCGCAACCCGTGGACGCTGGAGACGTTGATGATCCGTCCCCATCCCCGCGCGTACATGTGCGGCAGGTTCGCTCGCACCAGTCGGAAGGGGGCGTGCAGCATCAGCCGTTGGATGAGGTCGAAGCGCTCGACGGGGAACTCGTGCACCGGACTGACGTGCTGGATGCCGGCGTTGTTGACCAGGACGTCCGCGTCCGTGGGCAGCCGCGACAGCGCGTCGAGGTCGGCGAGGTCGATGGCCCGGGCGTCGATGCGTGCCTCGGGTAGCTCCGTCACGAGGTCGGTCAGCCCCCCTTCGTCGAGGTCGGCAGCGGTCACCCTGGCGCCGACCGCAGCGAAGGCGGCCACGCAGGCCGCCCCGATGCCGCTGGCGGCGCCGGTGACGAGGACGTGCCGGCCGGACAGGTCCGGGGCGAGTGCGGACAGTGGGGTCGAGGGGCCGCCGAGGCGCTGGTTCCGAGTCGTCATGGTGAGCAACGTATGGGTCCTCTCGCGGAGGAAGGATGCGCTGCGAGCACGTGATTGGTCGAAGAATGTGTGCTTCCAGCACACCGTTCCCGGTGGGCGCCGGGTGCCACGATCGGGGACGTTCACCACGGCCGTCGCCTGTCGACGACCGCCCCTGCCTGATTAGGAGACACCGATGTCCCTCGGACTCGTCGGCATCGTCCTGTCGCTGGGCCTGCTGATGTACCTGGCCTACCGCGGCATCAACGTGCTGATCCTCGCGCCGATCCTGGCGCTGCTGGCCACCCTGATGGCCGGTGGGCCGATGCTCGCGACGTACACCCAGGTCTTCATGCCGGCCCTGGGCAAGTACGCCATGACCTACTTCCCGCTCTTCCTGCTGGGCGCCATCTTCGGCAAGGTGATGGACGTCAGCGGCAGCGCCAAGTCGATCGCCGACTTCATCGTCCACCGGATCGGCGCCAGCCGCGCCATCCTCGCGATCACCCTGGCCTGCGGCATCCTCACCTACGGCGGCGTCTCCCTCTTCGTCGTCGCCTTCGCCGTCTTCCCGATCGCGGCAGCCCTGTTCAAGGAAGCCGGGCTGCCCAAGCGGCTGATCCCGGCGACCATCGCGTTGGGCTCCTTCACGTTCACGATGACGGCGCTGCCGGGTACGCCGGCCATCCAGAACGCCATCCCGGCGCCCTACTTCAGCACCAACGCCTTCGCCGCGCCGGGGCTGGGGACCATCGCCGGTCTGATCATGCTCGTGGGTGGTGTCCTCTGGCTCGACCGTCGCTCCAAGACGCTGATCGCGGCCGGCGAGGGGTACGAGCCGCCGGTGGTCGCCGGCGGCGGCTTCCTCGGTTTCGGCAAGAAGGCACCGGCCGACCCCGGGCCGGCCCCCACCCGCGGCGAGGACGAGCACCTCATGGAGCGTCCCGACGTCCCGGCGTGGCTGTCCTTCCTGCCGATCGTCGTGGTGATCGGGCTCAACTACGTGCTGGTGAACTGGATCTTCCCGAGCATGGACTTCGCGTACCTGCAGCAGGAGGCCTACGGATCGGTCGGCATCGACGAGGTGGCCGGCATCTGGGGCATCATCGTGGCGCTCGTCGCAGCGATCGCGCTCAACCTGGGCACCAACTGGAACCGGATCCAGGACGTCACCAAGACGGTCAACGAGGGGACGATGGGCTCCCTCCTGCCGATCTTCAACACCGCCTCGGAGGTCGGCTACGGCGCGGTCATCGCCTCCCTCGCCGCCTTCACGACCATCAAGGATGCGGTCCTGGGAGTGTCCAGCAACCCGTTGGTGTCGTTGGCGCTGTCGGTGAACGTCCTCGCCGGTATCACCGGTTCCGCTTCCGGCGGGATGAGCATCGCCCTCGAGGCCCTCGGTGACCAGTTCCGGACGTTGGGGATCGAGCAGGGCATCAACCCCGAGCTGCTCCACCGGGTCACGGCGATCGCGTCCGGAGGGTTCGACGCACTGCCGCACAATGGCGCGGTGATCACGCTGCTGGGCATCTGCGGGCTCACCCATCGCCAGTCCTACAAGGACATCGGTGTGGTGGCCGTGCTCATCCCGGTGATCGCCCTCGTCGTGGTGATCGTCCTGGGTACGGTGTTCGGCAGCTTCTGAGCGGATGCCCGGACCGGGACGAAGGGAGGTCCCGCCACCTGGTGGTGGCGGGACCTCCCTTCGTCGTGCGGCGGGGGGTCAGCCGATGTCGCGGTAGGGCTGCACGCTGGCCCCGAGGGCGTTGAGGCGCTCGGCGAGGTCCTCGTACCCGCGGTGGATGACGTAGACGTTGCGCAGGTACGAGGTGCCCGGTGCGGCGAGCATCGCCAGCAGGACGACGACGCCGGGGCGCAGCGCCGGCGGGCAGGTGACCTCGTTGGTGCGCCACCGGCTCGGGCCCTCGACGAGGACGCGGTGCGGGTCGAGGAGGGTGACCTTGCCACCGACCTTGTTCAGCTCGGTCAGGTAGATCGCCCGGTTGTCGTAGACCCAGTCGTGGATCGTCGTCGTCCCGTGGGCGCATGCGGCGATGAGGGCGAAGAAGGGCAGGTTGTCGATGTTCAGCCCCGGGAAGGGCATCGGGTGGATCTTGTCGATCGGTGCCCGCAGCGGCCCGGTCCGGGTGGTGATGTCCACCAGGCGGGTGCGGCCGTTGTGGGCCTTGTACTCGTCGGTCATCGCGTACTTCATGCCCATGCCGGCCAGGGTGGCCAGCTCGATCTCGAGGAACTCGATCGGGCACCGGCGGATCGTGATCTCGGACTCGGTGACCACGGCGGCGGCGATGAGGCTCATCGCCTCGATCGGGTCCTCGCTGGGGGAGTACTCGACGTCGACGTCGATGTCGCGCACCCCCGAGACCACCAACGTCGTGCTGCCGATGCCCTCGACGGTCACGCCGAGCTTCTCGAGGAAGAAGCACAGGTCCTGGACCATGTAGTTCGGTGAGGCGTTGCGGATCGTCGTGCGCCCGGGGTGGCGAGCCGCAGCCATGAGTGCGTTCTCGGTGACGGTGTCGCCGCGCTCGGTGAGGATGATCGCCCGGTCGGCGCCGTCCTTCGGGTCGACCTGGGCCTCGTACCAGCCCTGGGTCGCCTGCACGTCGAGACCGAAGTGGGTCAGCGACGTCATGTGCGGCTCGACCGTGCGGGTGCCCAGGTCGCAGCCACCGGCATAGGGCAGGCGGAAGTCGGTGAACTCGTGCAGCAGCGGCCCGAGGAACATGATCACGCTCCGGGTGCGGCGCGCCGCCTCCTCGTCCATGCCCTCGAGGTCGAACCTGGCCGGCGGGATGATCTCCAGGTCGGAGCTGTCCGGCAGCCAGCGGGTCCGCACGCCGATGGAGTCGAGCACCTCGAGGATGCGGTTGACCTCCTCGATGCGGGCGAGGTTGCGCAGGGTGGTCGTGCCCTTGTTGAGCAGTGAGGCGCACAGCAGAGCCACGGCGGCGTTCTTGCTCGTCTTGACGTCGATGGCACCGGAGAGCTGCCGACCGCCCTCGACCTTCAGGTGGACGGCGCCGGTGGCCTTCGTGCGGGTCAGGGCGACGAGCTCGGTGTCGAGCGCCTCGCTGATGCGGGCGAGGCTGTCCAGGGTGAGGTTCTGGCCGCCGGCCTCGATGCGGGTGACCGCACTCTGACTCGTCTCGAGGCGGGCGGCGAGGTCGGACTGGGACAGGCCGGCGCGGTGACGCGCGTCCTTGATGGTCGTGCCGATACGGGCGAGGTAGTCATCAGACATGCCCTTCACCGTAACTCATATATGAGTTACTCGCAGGTTGTCGGGTTCCGCGTGTCGTCGTGCACGACAGGGACTCCAGGTGCAGATGTCCCCGAGCACGTGGGGTGCTGGTTGCCGGGAGTCCCTTTCGTGCACACCGGACTCACGATCGGCTGCTACGCGTCCGGGTGCGCGTCGAAGGCCGCGACCAGGAACGGAGCGACGATCTCCTGCTGCCAGGGTCGCACGCCGTGTTCCGCCAGGGCGGCCGCGAAGCCCTCGACACCGCGCTCGGTCGGCGGGCTCCACACGACGCGACGCAAGGGGTCGGGGGAGCAGACGTTCTCGATCGGGATGGTGTGCTCCTCGGCGAAGTCGGTGAGGGCGGCACGGGTCGCCGTCAGCCGCTCCGCGGCGAGGGGGTCGCGGTTGGCCCACGAGCGCTGGGGCGGAGGTCCGTCGGACTTCACCGTCGCGGGTGGCAGCTCCTCGTCGGACAGGCTCCGGGCGCGCTCGACGGCGGCGAGCCACGCGCGCTGGTTGCGCTGGATGGCCCGGTGCCCACGAGGCAGGTCGCCCGCGCCGGCAGGGGCCGCCTGGGCGATGTCGACGAGGGCCGTGTCGGGGATGACGCGACCGGGGGCCGTGTCGCGGTCGCGGGCGATCCGGTCGCGTTCCCACCACAGCTCGCGCACGGTGGCCAGGACACGGGGGCGGCGGATCTTGTGCAAACCCGAGGTGCGCCGCCACGGGTCCTGGCGCTGGGCCGGTTGCCATTCCAGCAGGGAGGCGAACTCCTGCCTGGCCCACTCCGACTTGCCCTGGGCCGCGAGGTCGGCGCCCATGAGGTTGCGCACCTCGGTCAGCACCTCCACGTCCAGTGCCGCGTACCGCAGCCACGGCTCCGGCAACGGTCGCGTGGACCAGTCCACGGCGGAGTGCTCCTTGGCCAGGGAGATCCCGAGGTAGTACTCGATCACCGCGGCCAGCCCGACCCGGGACAGCCCGAGCAGCCGCGCGCCGAGCTCGGTGTCGAAGATCTGTCGAGGCACCAGCCCGACGTCACGCAGGCAGGTGAGGTCCTGGGTGGCCGCGTGCAGGATCCACTCGCCGGTCCCGATCGCCTGGTCGAGAGGTTCCAGGTCGGGCAGGAAGACCGGGTCGACCAACCAGGTGCCCGCGCCCTCCCGCCGCAGCTGCACGAGATAAGCGGCCTGGCCATAGCGGTAGCCGGAGGCACGCTCGGCATCGAGGGCGACGGGTCCGACGCCGGACGCGATCGCGTGCGCGCACTCGATCAGCTCGGACTCGCGCGTGATGACCTCGGGGACGCCTTCAGCAGGTTCGTCGAGCAGCGGAAGAGGCGCCGTCGTGGACTCCTCTTCCCCGCCCTTCGCCGGTCCCGCGCTCAACGGCGCCGACCCGGTAGTGCCACGACCCCGTCCGGCAGTGGGGGCAACCCACCGACCGTACCCAGCATGTCGACCCAGGCGGACAAGTGCGTGCCCGCCTCCGCGTCGGCGGGGCTCCACGAGGCGCGGATCTCCATCTCGACGCCGGGCTCGCGGTCATCGAGGTCGCCGAAGGACTCCGACACCACGTGGGTGACGGTCCCGGCGAGGTTGTGGGCCCGGATGCCGTGCGCCCCCAGCGCGTCGGTCAGCCATGACCAGCCGACGGCGCCGAGCATCGGGTCGCCGGCCACCTCGGCCTCGAGCTCGGCGCGGGCGAAGGTGACCACCCGCCACGCACCTCCCCACGGCTCGGGCTCGTCCGGGTCGTGCAGCAGCACGAAGCGACCGGTCGCGACGTCCTCGCCGTCCGAGGCATCGACGATGTCTGCGGTCAACGCCACTGCGTGGGGTGCGAGCCGGGTGGGCGCCGGGACCTCGGTCAGTCGCACCTCCGGACGCAGCCGCGCTGCGTGCACGCTGCGGAGTGCGTGCTCGAAGGCGGGCGACTCGGCGCCGGAGATCTGTCGAGTTGACACCCTGTGAGGGTAGGTCGCCAGCAGCCGCGCCGTCGGTATGCCACGCCGGGGGAGACGTACCGTTACCCGCGTGACGATCGCCATCGCCCTCGCGGCCTCCGTGACGTGGGGGACCTCCGACTTCATCGCCGGTCTGCTGTCCGCGCGACTGCCGGCACGCACCGTCGTCACCTGCTCGCAGGCCGTTGCGCTGGTGGCGATCTCCGTGGTGGTGCTGGTCATCGGCCTGCCCCTGCCGCCCGGCTCGTGGTGGGTGTGGGGTGCGCTCGGCGGAGTGGCCGAGGGCGCCGGCCTGCTGGCCCTCTACACCGGCCTGGCGCGCGGCCCGATGGGGATCGTCACGCCGATCGCCGGTCTGGGCGTCCTCGTCCCGGTGATCGTCGGTCTGGTCCAGGGTGACCCCGTGACCGTCCTGCTCGGCGCCGGGATCCTGCTGGCGATCGCCGGCGGTGTCCTGGCCAGCGGCCCGGAGGTCGAGGGCCGAGGCGAAGGGGGCGATGCCACCTCGATCCTCTACGCGGTCCTCGCGGCGGTCGGGTTGGGCACGGCCATGGTCTGCGTCGACCTGGGCAGTCGGGTTTCCGGGCTGCACACGCTGTGGGCGATGCGGATCGCGTCGGTGGGCGTCTTCCTCGTGCTCGCCGTGGTGCTGACGACCCGGTGGCGACTGCCGCGACGGCTGGTCCCGGGGATCATCGTCGTGGGCCTGGCGGACCTGTCGGCCACGGCCCTGTTCAGCGCGGCGACCACCCGTGGCCACCTGAGCATCGCCGGGGTCCTCGCCTCGCTCTACCCGGTGACGACGATCCTGCTCGCGTGGCTCCTCCTGCGGGAGCGGCTGCGTCCCGTCCAGCTGGTCGGTGTGGCCGCTGCGCTGGCCGGGATCGCCCTCATCGCCGCCTGACCCGCCCCCTTCGCCCGGGGCCGGGTGGCACGCCCGTGCATGGGAGGATCGAGGGCGTGAACACCGCAGCCTCGCCCTCCGACAGCACCCTGGTCCGTGCGGCCCGGGGTGAGTCCGTCCCGCACACCCCGGTGTGGTTCATGCGCCAGGCCGGCCGCTCCCTCCCGGAGTACCGCGAGGTGCGGGCCGGCACCACCATGATGGAGGCCTGCCGCACCCCTGACCTCGTCACCGAGATCACCCTGCAGCCGGTGCGACGCCACCGCGTGGACGCTGCGATCTTCTTCTCCGACATCGTCGT
Organism: Janibacter sp. A1S7; assembly: GCF_037198315.1. Taxonomy (NCBI): domain Bacteria; kingdom Bacillati; phylum Actinomycetota; class Actinomycetes; order Micrococcales; family Intrasporangiaceae; genus Janibacter; species Janibacter alittae. The sequence continues at coordinate 1,494,776 of NZ_CP144913.1, forward strand.
CCCGCTCGAGGCCGTGGGCATCGACATCGACATCGAGCCGGGAGTCGGTCCTGTCCTGGACGTGCCCTTCCGGTCCCGCGAGGACCTCGACCGGATCCCGGAGCTGACCGCGGACATGGTCCCGGACATCACCGAGTCGGTGCGGCGGATCGTGCTGGAGCTCGGGGCGACGCCGCTGGTGGGCTTCGCCGGCGCCCCCTTCACCCTCGCCTCCTACCTCATCGAGGGTGGTCCGAGCAAGAACCATGAGAAGACGAAGTCGCTCATGCACGGGGACCCGCAGCTGTGGCACGACCTGTGCGCGCGCCTGTCGCGGATCGCCTCGACCTTCCTGCAGATCCAGGTCGACGCCGGCGCCAGCGCGGTCCAGCTCTTCGACTCCTGGGCCGGGTTCCTCTCCAAGGCCGACTACCGCGAGCACGTCCTGCCGCACAGCAGGGCTGCGTTGGCCGCACTCGCCGACCGCGACGTCCCGCGCATCCACTTCGGCGTGGGCACCGGCGAGCTGCTCCCTGACATGGCCGGCGAGGGGGCCGACGTCATCGGGGTCGACTACCGGGTCTCCCTGGCCGAGGCCATCGAGCGCGTCGGCGGGGACCAGCCGGTCCAGGGCAACCTCGACCCGGCGCTGCTCTTCGCTCCCTGGGACGTCATCGAGGCGCAGGTCCGTCGCATCCTCGCGGAGGGGCGTGCGGCGCCCGGGCACATCTTCAACCTCGGCCACGGCGTGCTCCCGGACACCGACCCGGTCGTCCTCACCCGGGTCGTCGAGCTGGTCCACGAGGTCAGCGCGCGCTGATGCCTCGCGTGATCGTCGTCGGTGGTGGCATCGCCGGTCTGGCGACCGCCCACCACCTGCTGGCGCAACGACCCGACCTCGACGTCCTCGTCATCGATGCGGGGGAGACGCCGGGCGGCAAGATCCGCGGGGTCGAGGTCGGTGGCGTCACCGTCGACGTGGGCGCCGAGTCCATCGTGGCGAGCAGCGCCCCCGCGCGCCAGCTGATCACCGACCTGGGCCTGGCCGAGCGACTGGTCCACCCCGAGCCGGTGCCGGCCACGATCTGGTCCCGCGGCGCGCGCCACCGCGTCCCCGCCCGCAGCTACCTCGGCATCCCCTCCGCCGGGACCGACCCGGGTGGCATCCTCGACGAAGGGGAGGCCGCCCGCGCGGCGGAACCGGCCCCCTTCGCCATCGACGGTGTCGACGTGAGCGTCGCCGAGGCGGTGGGATCCGTCTACGGCCGGGCGGTCGTCGACCGGGTGGTCGAGCCGCTGCTCGGCGGGGTCTACGCCGGCCGGGTCGACGCGCTCTCCCTGCGCGCGACGATGCCCGGGCTGTGGACGACGATGGACGAAGGGAGGTCCATGCCCGAGGCGGTCGCCTCCCTCCTCCCGGACCCGACCACCCCGGCGAAACCGCGCGTCATGGGCCTCGCCGGGGGCCTCAGCACGCTCGTCGACGCCCTCGGATCCGGTGTCGCCGCAGCCGGCGGCACCATCCTGCGTGGGACCCTCGCCCGTGAGCTGCACCGCACCCCCACCGGGTGGCGGGTGGTGACCGGACCGACCATCGACCCCGTCGCCCACGACGCGGACGCCGTCGTGCTCGCGACCCCGGCCGCACCGACCTCCCGGCTGCTCGCCGACCACGCCCCTGCGGCCGCCCGCGCCCTGGCCGCCGTCGAGTACGCGTCGATGGCCGTCGTCACGCTCGCCCTGCCCACCGCGCTGCTGCCCCCGCTGCCCGGCAGCGGCTTCCTCGCGCCCGCGATCGACGGCCACACGATCAAGGCCGCAACCTTCTCCGCCAGCAAGTGGGCCTGGGTCGCTGCCGCGTCCTGCGAGGTCACCCTGCTGCGTGCGTCCATCGGGCGAGCCGGTGAGGTCGCGAGCCTGCAGTGCAGCGACGAGCAGTTGCGTGCCATCGCCCTCGACGAGGTCGGGCAGGCGCTCGGCGTCCGACTGCCCGCGCCTCTCGACGCGCACGTGCAGCGCTGGGGTGGCGGGCTGCCCCAGTACGACCTCGGGCACACTGACAGGGTCGCCACGACGCGCGCGGATGTCGCCGGCCTGCCCGGTATCGAGCTCGTCGGCGCCGCCTACGACGGGGTCGGCATCGCGGCCGTCCTCGACGGTGCGGCCCGGGCCGCGAGCACGATCCCGATCCCTTGCCCCCCTTCGTCCACCACCCGACAGGAGCAGCGATGACCGACCGTCCCGCCCACCCCAAGCCCGACCGCGAGCAGCTCGAGGAGATCAACTCCTCCGTGCACTACGCGATGTTCTCCGCCTTCGCCCTGGCGACACCGCTGGGCGAGGCCGACCGCCCCGCGCTGGTGGCCGAGGTCGAGGGGCTCATCGCCGCGGTGACCCAGGGTGGGGTGACCGTCCGCGGCGTCTACGACGTCGCCGGCCTGCGCGCCGACGCCGACCTGCTGGTCTGGTGGCACGCCGACGAGGTCGAGCTGCTCCAGGACGCCTACAAGCGCCTGCTGCGCACCGAGCTGGGGGCGCACCTCGAGCCGGTGTGGTCCAACGTCGCGTGCAACCGTCGAGCCGAGTTCAACCGCAGCCACGTGCCCGCCTTCATGGCCGGTGAGCCGGTGCGCAACTACGTGTGCGTCTACCCCTTCGTGCGGTCCTACGACTGGTACGTCATCGACGAGAAGGAGCGGCGCACCATGCTCGCCGAGCACGGCGCGATGGCCCGCGACTACCCGGACGTGCGCGCCAACACCATCCCCGCCTTCGCCCTGGGTGACTACGAGTGGATCCTGGCCTTCGAGGCCGACGAGCTGCACCGCATCGTCGACCTCATGCGGGAGCTGCGTGCCTCCCGCGCACGGCTGCACGTGCGCGAGGAAGTCCCGTTCTTCACCGGCCCGCGGGTGAGCGTCGAGGCGCTTGTGGAGGGCCTGCGCTAGGCCGAGCTCGCCTCACCCGCCCCTCGAATATCGGGTAACCCGATATTCCCCGGGTGTGCTGGAGTTTCGAAGTCGGGCGAAGCCCAAGGTTCTCTGGTGAGGTGGACCGGCGTGCGATACCCCCAAGCGTCCACCGTCCGTGCCGCTCATCCCCAGGATGGTGCCGGCATCTGTCGCGGGAGCCCGTCGGCGCGCACCGTGGCGGCATGATCGACGTGCCAGTGGACCTCTTTTCCGGACTTCTCGCTCTGCCCGACGGCATCTTCACCCGGCAGGATGCGCTGCGGGTCGGCGTCACGGACGACGTCCTCACCGCTGCGGTCCGCCGGGGAGTGCTCATCCGACCGTGCCGGGGTGCGTACACCTCGCCGGACACGTGGGCGAAGGGGGAGGCACGGCACCTTCTTGCCCGGGCCGCTCTGCGGCTCTACCCGGATGCCGTGCTCGCCGGTGCGCCCGCGGTGCGAGCCCATGGCATACCCCTGTTCGAGGTGCCCCTCGTCCGGGTCGACATCATGCGTCCGGTGACGAGCGAGGCCACGACTGCGCGCCTGCGCATCCGCCCCCTTCGCGACGAGGTGGTCCAGACCTCGTGGGGTCCGGCCACAGATCTGCCGTCATCCCTCGTCCAGCTGACCATGGACCACGGCATCGCCTCGGGGCTGGCGTCGTTCGACGCTGCCCTTCACACGGGGGCCGTCACGCGGGACGAACTCGAGGCCGCCTACGCACGCGTGGCCGGGTGGCCGCGCTCGTCCCGGGTGCGGTGTGCGTTGGCCTGGTCTGATGGCCACGCCGAATCGTTGGGCGAGAGCGTGACGCGCGCGATCCTGCTCGGGGCCGGCTGGGAGGTCGAGTCACAGGTGCTGGTTGCCGACGAGAACGGCGAGATCTTCGCCCGAGCCGACCTCGGCATCAAGGGCACCCGAGTGCTGCTCGAGTTCGACGGCAAGGTCAAGTACTCCGACGGCGGTGTCGACGCGCTGTTCCGGGAGAAGCGCCGCGAGGACCGGATCCGCGCGCAGGGCTACGTCGTGGTTCGAGTGACCTGGGCCGACCTGTTCCATCCGGAACGGATCGTCGCAGCCGTGCAGTCGGCCCTGATGGCTGCCGTTGCCTGATCTCCACCGGACTTTCCCCGGGTTCGTGTGAGTTCCAAACTCCTGCGAACCCGGGGAATATCGGGTTACCCGATATTCGAGGGGTAGGCGGGACCCCCGACCTCAGGCCTCCGCCGGGCGCAGGGTCATCGAAATCGAGTTGATGCAGTAGCGCTGGTCGGTGGGGGTGTCGTACCCCTCTCCCTCGAAGACGTGGCCCATGTGACTGCCGCAGTTGGCGCAGCGGACCTCGACGCGGGGGCGGCCGGGCAGGGAGTCGTCCTCGATGTACTCGACCCGGTCCTCGGCGAGCGGGGTGTAGAACGAGGGCCAGCCGCAGTGGCTGGAGAACTTCGTCTCCGAGGTGAACAACTCGGACCCGCAGGCGCGGCAGGCGTAGACGCCCTCGGTCTGCGTCTCGTTGTACTCACCCGTGAAGGGGCGCTCGGTCCCGGCGGCACGCAGCACGGAGTACTCCTCCGGGGCGAGCTCCTGGCGCCACTGCTCGTCGGTCTTGCTGACGGCGTAGTCGCGGTCGGTCTGCTCCATCATCGTGTGACTCCTTCATCGTCGATGTCTCCATCATGCAACGCCGCGGCCGCCGAAGATCTTCCGGGGCTGCCGCGGCGTTGCCTGATGGGCAGGGATCAGCCGACGTCGCGGTGGGCGAGGTGGTCGGGCCGCGGCGCGGAGGCCGCGAAGGGCTCCCGCAACCGGTTGGAGACCGCGTTGAAGACGACGAACAGGTTGTTGCGTGGATCCGGCGAGATGTTGCCCGCGGATGCGTGCATGCAGTTGGCGTCGAAGTACAGCGCCGACCCCGCCGGACCGGTGATCATGTCGATCCCGTGCTCCTGCGCCAGCCGGGCGACGTCCTCCTCGTCCGGGGTGCCGAAGGGGGGACGGTAGGAGCTGAGCGACTCGCGGTGGTAGCCCTCGGGCGTCTGGCCGACGCAGCTGACGAACTGCTTGTGCGACCCGGGGATGATCATCAACGCGCCGTTCGTCTCGTAGTTGGGCGTCAGCGAGAGCGAGACGCTCAGGGCGCGGGGGGCGGGCATCCCGTCCTCGGCGTGCCAGGTCTCGAAGTCGCTGTGCCAGTAGAACGGCCCGCCGGCGAAACCCGGCTTGAGGTTCATGCGGCTCTGGTGGATGTAGACGTCGTCGCCCAGGATCTGGCGGGCGGCGCCGACGATCTCGTCGCGGTTGACGATCTCGGCGATCGCGTCGCTGAACCGGTGGACGGCGAAGACGGAGCGCACGTCGTCGTTCGAGCGCTCTCGGATGATCCGCTCGTCCTCGCCCAGCCGGCCGGTGATGGCGTCCACCTCGGACAGGCAGGTGGTGATGTCCTCATCGGAGAGGACGGAGTCGGCGGTGTGGTAGCCGCGCCGGTCGTAGCCGCGCAGCTGGTCCTCATCGAGAGGACCCGAGGCATGCGTGCCCCACACGACGGAGTGGGAGCGGGGCTCGATCTGGCTGCGGTCGGCCAGTCGGGTCCGGTAGACGTCAATGGTTCGAGTTGCGGTTTGAGTTCCCGTGATCACAGAAGATCCCTTTCGCTCAATCCGGCGCATCGGTGGTGCCGGTGGTGCTGTTTTGTTGTCAAATGCATGGAGGCCACTGGGCCTTTCAGCACGTTCTCAACTTCGCTCGAGGGACGCAAGTGGCGCCAACCCATAGGCTGGCGCCATGGTCAGGACACCGGCTGCGGTCGTGACGGCGGGGGAGCGGGAGGTGCGCGTCTCCAGCCCGGACCGGGTCGTGTACCGGGCGAGCGAGCGGACCCCACAGATCACCAAGCTCGAGGTGTGCGAGTACGTCGCGGCCATCGGGGCGACGATGATGCGCACGATCGGGGAGCGCCCCACCGCGATGGAGCGCTGGCCGGACGGGTGGCGCGAGGGGATGCGCCTCGCGGTCGGCCCCAAGGACTCCGGCGCCGACGGCTTCTACCAGAAGCGCCTGCCCCGGGGCGCACCCGACTACGTCGAGACGGTCGACATCACCTTCCCGAGCGGGCGCACGGCCGCCGAGCTGTGCCCGACGGAACCGGCATCGCTCGTCTGGGCGGCCCACATGGGAACCCTGACCTTCCACCCCTGGCCGGTGCGACGGCCCGACCTCGACCATCCGGACGAGTTGCGACTCGACCTCGACCCGCAGCCCGGCACCGACTTCGCCGATGCGCAGCGGGTGGCCGGCGTCGCTCGTGAGCTGCTCGAGGAGCTCGGTCTGCGTGGCTACCCGAAGACCAGCGGTCACCGGGGCATCCACGTCTACGTGCGGATCGAGCCACGGTGGTCCTTCGAGGAGTTGCGGCACGCGGCGATCGGGTTCGGCCGCGAGCTGGAGCGGCGCGACGAGGGTGTGACGACGAAGTGGTGGAAGGAGGAGCGGGGCGAGCGGATCTTCGTCGACTTCAACCAGAACAACCGTGACCGCACGATCGCCGGCGCCTGGAGCCTGCGGGCTCGTCCCGGCGCGCCCGTGAGCACCCCGATGACGTGGGAGCAGCTGGCCGCGGTCACCGATCCGAGGGACTACAACCTCACGACGGTGCTCGATCACCTCGCCGACGGTGACCCGTGGGCCGACATGGACGAGCAGGCGTACTCGCTCGACCCCCTGCTCCGGTTGTGGGAGGCCTTGCCCGGCGGCGAGCTGAACTTCCCGCCCGACTACCCGAAGATGCCCGGCGAGCCACCGCGGGTGCAGCCGAGCAAGAAGGTCGCCGAGCACTGGGACGACGACGGCAACCGGATCGAGTCGTGACCGCAACGAGTGGTCGTGAACGCGCCGACGGTTCGTGCGGGTGGCTGACCTCCACCGAGCCGAGCGGCGGGATCCTCAGTCGGCGAGGACCTCACCCAGGTCGTAGGCGGCGGCCCGGTCGATCTGGTCGAGCGTGCACGAGGCGGGGTCGCGGTCGGGGCGCCAGCGCAGGAACTGCACGGTGTGGCGGAAGCGGTGCCCCTCGAGCTGGTCGAAGGCGACCTCGACGACGCGCTCCGGTCGCAGCGGGACGTACGAGACGTCCTTGCCCGAGGAGAAGCGCGAGCGGTCGGTCTCCGCGTGCTCGATCTCTCCGTCGGGGCCACGTCGCACGAGCGGTTCGAGCTCATCGATGAGTTCGAGGCGCCGCTGGGCGGTGAAGGCGGCGATCCCGCCCACGTTGTACAGCTGCCCCTCGTGGAAGAGCCCGAGCAGCAACGAGCCGACACCCTGCCCGGACTTGTGCAAGCGGTAGCCGGTCACGACGGCCTCCGCAGTGCGCTTGTGCTTGATCTTCAGCATCGTGCGCTTGCCCGGTTGGTAGGTCGAGGTGAGTGCCTTGGCGACCACGCCGTCCAGACCGGCCCCCTCGAACCGCACGAACCAGTCGCGGGCCTCATGCGCATCCCGCGTCACCCTCGTCAGGTGGAGCGGGGCACCCTTCGCCATCGTCGTGAAGACCGACTCGAGGACCTCGCGGCGGCGGGCGAAGGGGGACCCGGTCACGTCCTCGTCGCCGAGGGCGAGCAGGTCGAAGGCGATGAACTCCGCCGGTGTCTGCGCCGACAGCTTGGTGATGCGCGACTGCGCGGGGTGGATCCGTTGGCCGAGCGCCTCCCAGTCCAGCCGTTCCCGACCCGGCTCGCCGCTGCGCACGACGATCTCGCCGTCGAGGACGACCTGCTCGGGCAGGTGCTCGCGGCAGGCATCGACGAGCTCGGGGAAGTACCGGGTCAGGGGCTTTTTGCCCCGGCTGGCCAGCTCGACGTCCCCGCCGTCCTTGACGACGATGCAGCGGAAGCCATCCCACTTCGGCTCGTAGGAGTAGCCCGCGTCGACGGCGTCCGCTGCCGGAACCTCCGTGACGGCCTTGGCGAGCATCGGGGTGAGGTCGAGTTCGGGAAGGGGTGTCACTCGTCACATTCTGCCCGTTCGTCCTCGGATTTGAGACGATGTGCCGGTGGCGACGACGAGGACGGTGGCAGAGCGCGCAGTGACCTACGGGTCCGTGGCCGCCGCGTCCGCCATCGTGGGTGCGGGGTCGGTGTGGGTCGGGGGAGCGACCTACTTCGCCCGTCGCGTCCTCACCCCGGACCCGGTCCGGCCCGACGACACCATCATCCACGTCGTGCACTCCGACAGCGTCACCCTCTCGGGCACCGAGGACATCGTCGTGCCCGGTCGCTACGGACTGTGGCTCGACGGTGGGAGGGGCCACGCCCGCATCGGCGGCGTCCTCGAGGTGGACCATCGGCGCCAGCGGGTTCGCCGCGAGCTGCTCGGGGTGGACTGCGGCACACTGCAACCGGGCCCGGCACGCTTCAACAGCTACTACTGGGGGCGCGACCCGCAGACCGACCTCGGGCTGGCGACCGAGGACGTCGTGGTGCCCGCCGAACTCGGACCGATGCCGGCGTGGATCACGCCGGCCACGCACGGTACCGGTGACCGCTGGGCGATCCTCGTCCACGGCCGCGGTGCGCGTCGCATCGAGGCGATCCGGGCGGTCCCCGCACTGCATGCGGCCGGTCTGACCTGTCTGGTCCCGAGCTACCGCAACGACGGGGAGGCTCCGGTGGGGCCTGATGGGCGCTACAACCTCGGCCTGTCCGAGTGGCGCGACATCGAGGACGCCGTCTCGATGGCGTTGGCCCGCGGCGCGCGGGAGATCATCCTCGTGGGCTGGTCGATGGGCGGCGCGATCGTGCTGCAGTTCCTCGACCGCTCCCGCCTGGCGAGCGTCGTCTCCCGGGCCGTGCTCGACGGGCCGGTGGTCGACTGGGGACAGGTCCTCAAGCACCACGCCGAGCTGCACCGTGTCCCCGCCCCCGTTTCCCACCTGGGCAGTGCCCTGATGGGACAGCACTGGGCCAAGCGCCTGGTCGGGGTCTCCGAGAGCGTCGACGTCGCCAGGACCGACTGGGTCGCCCGGGCCGAGGAGCTGCACCACCCGATGTTGCTCATCCACTCGCGCGACGACGAGTTCGTCCCCGTCGGGCCGAGCGAGGAGCTGGCGCAGGCGCGACCGGACCTGATCACCTACGAGCCGTGGTCGCTCGCGCGGCACTGCAAGGAGTGGAACGTCGACCCGCGGCGTTGGGACGCGGTGGTCACCGACTTCGTGCGCTGACTCACCGCTCGACGCGCCACAGGCCCAGCAGCGTCCCGTCCTGCTCGAGCAGGTGCCGGCAGGTGAGGTCGACGTCGACGTCCGCCCCGTCGAGCAGGCGCGGGTGGGAGCTGCGGTCGCCACCGACGAGGTTCGGCGTCCACGACAGGCCGAGCTCGTCGACGAGCCCTGCGGCGACCAGCTGGGCGGCCAGCGACGGTCCCCCTTCGCACAGGACGTGGGGACCGAAGGCCTCCCGGGCGCGCTCCACGACGACCACCGGGTCGACGTGGTCCTCGCCGCACAGCCACGTGGTCTCTGCCTCGACGGCACCGGAAGAACGGGTCGTCGCGAGCACGACGTCGTCACCCTGCGCGGTCGGCGGCAACTGGGACCGGGAGGAGACGACGACCATCGGTGTGCCCGCCGGCTTGTACCCCTCGGCACGCGCCGTCCCGCCCCCGACGAGCAGGACATCGGCGGCTCGACGCATCGCCGCGAAGCCTCGGTGGTCGGCCGCCGAGTTGATCGTCCCGGAGCGTCCGTCCGGGCCGGTCGCCGCCCCGTCGAGGGTGGTGACGAAGTTGAGTCGCAGCAGCGGATCCGATGCGACGTAGAGGCTGTCGAGGTCGTCGTCGGAGAGCTCGTCGCCGGGCGAGACGGCGACAGCGGCATGGTCACAGGTCAGGACGCGCATGCTGCGAGTCTCCCTCACGACCGCCGTGGCTGCGATGATCGGTGGATGGCCAAGAAGAAGTCAGGCACGAAGAGCGCCTCGTCCACCCCGTACCGGGATGCGTTGCACGCCGCCCCGGGGATCGACCTGGCCGGTATCGACACCCGCGGTACCCCGGCCTTCGACGGGGACAAGAGTGCGGGCAAGAAGGCCCTGACGGCCCTGGCCGAGCCGGTGTCCGACCTGCAGGAGCGTCTCTTCGCCGAGGCGACTGCAGGTGGCCACCGCCGCGTCCTGCTCGTCATCCAGGGCATGGACACCGCCGGCAAGGGAGGTGTGATGCGCCACGTCGTCGGGAACGTCGACCCGCAGGGCGTGGAGATCACCGCCTTCAAGGCGCCGACGGCCGAGGAGCTGGAGCACCCCTTCCTCTGGCGCATCCGCAATGCCCTGCCGGACGCGGGCATGATCGGCGTCTTCGACCGGAGCCACTACGAGGACGTCCTCATCGCGCGCGTCCACGACCTGGTGCCGAAGTCGCAGTGGTCGCGCCGCTACACGACGATCAACACCTTCGAGGAGGAGGTGGCCGATGCGGGTACGACGATCATCAAGGTGCTGCTGCACATCAGCTTCGGCGAGCAGAAGGAGCGTCTGGCCGAGCGGCTCGACCGCCCGGACAAGCACTGGAAGTTCAGCCCCGCCGACATCGACGAGCGCGCCCACTGGGACGAGTACCAGCAGGCCCACCAGGCCGCCATCGACAGGTGCTCCACCGAGGTCGCGCCCTGGTACGTCGTGCCGGCGGACCGCAAGTGGTACGCCCGACTCGCCGTGATGAACCTGCTCAACGAGCACCTCGAGCCCATGGAGCTGCAGTGGCCCGAGGCGGACTTCGACGTCAAGGAGCAGCGCAAGCGCCTGCTGAGGTCCTGACCGCTGCGGCTATGCGGGCGTGACGGTGGACCGCTCGATCGCGGTCGCGCCCGCGAGGGTGACGAGGTCGGGGTCGAGGGTGCCGAAGTTCACTCCCTTGCCACCGCCGAGCCGGGAGACCACGAAGGCCTCGGCCACGTCGCTGGGAGCGTGCCTGACCATCAGGCTGGCCTGCAGTGTCTGCGCGAGGCGCTCGACGAGGTGGCGCGAGCCCATGGCCGCGCGGTCCGGGTCCTGCGCCCCGAGCTCGCTGCAGTCGCGCTCCAGGTCGTCCAGCGCGGCGTCGAGGACGGGAAGCTGCCCCCGGGCCACGGAGGCCTCCTTGAGCAGGGCCATCAGCGAGGCCGGCTCCTTGGCGATCGCGCGGAGCACGTCGAGGGCGTTGACGTTGCCCGAGCCCTCCCAGATCGAGTTCAACGGGGCCTGCCGGTACAGCCGGGCCATGCCGTGCTCCTCGACGTATCCGTTGCCGCCGAGGCACTCCATGGCCTCCGCGGTGAAGGTCGAGGCACGCTTGCACACCCAGTACTTGCCGACCGCGACCCCCAGACGGGTCAGCTCGGTGTCGCCCTCGTCGAGCGCGTGGGCCAGGCGCAGGCCGAGCAGGGTCGCGGCCTCCGACTCGAGGGCGAGGTCGGTGAGGACGTTGCGCATCAAGGGCTGGTCGACCAGCGTCGCACCGAAGGCGACACGGTGGCGCGTGTGGTGGACCGCCCGCGTCAGGGAGGCACGCATGGTGGCGGCCGAGCCGAGGACGCAGTCCAGTCGCGTCGTCGCGACCATGTCGATGATGGCTCGCACACCCCGGCCCTCCTGACCGACGAGCGCACCCCAGCTCCCGTCGAGCTCGACCTCCGACGATGCGTTGGAGCGGTCGCCGAGCTTGTCCTTCAGCCGCTGCAGGGCGAAGGGGTTGCGCGTCCCGTCCTCGAGCACGCGGGGGACGAGGAAGCAGCTGGGTGGCGCCTCGGGGGACGTCTTGGCCAGGACGAGGAAGACATCGCTCATCGGGGCCGAGCAGAACCACTTGTGCCCGGTGAGCCGGTAGGTGCTGCCGGTCAGGGGGCCGCCCGGCGTCGCCACGGCGAGCGTGGAGTTGGCCCGGACGTCCGAGCCGCCTTGCTTCTCCGTCATCCCCATGCCGGCGATCGCGCCGGTCTTGGTGCCGGCCTCGCGCAGACCGAAGTCGTACTCGCGGGAAGCGAGCAGCGGCTCCCACCGAGCGGCGAGCTCGGGGGAGTGGCGAAGGGCGGGAACGGCCGCGTTGGTCATCGTGATCGGGCAGATGTGTCCGGGCTCGACCTGGCTCCATGTGGTCAGGCCGGCCGCCCGACGGACGTGCGCGCCACTCCCTTCGTCCTGTGTCCACGCCTCGCCGGTGAGCCCGGCGCCGGCGGCGGTACGCATCAGCTCATGCCACGCCGGGTCGAACTCGACCTCGTCGATGCGGTGACCGAAGCGGTCGTGGGTGACCAGCCGGGGGGTGTTGCGGTGGGCGCGCTCGGCCCACCCGGCGGCCTCGTCGGTGCCGGCCAGCAGGCCCAGCGCAGTGAGCTCCTGCACGCTGTCGTCGCGACGTGCGGCCGGGACCCAGCGAGCGACCCCTTCCGTGAGTACGGGATCCGTGGAGAAGACATCCTGACCGCTGAACGGTGGGGGTTGGTTGGTCACCTCGTGCGTGGGCATGGGGCAAGCCTACGAGTGGAGGCCGTGGGGTGGGAGCGCGCCCCAAGCGGCCTGGTCGCCCGGATCTCCGGGCGACGTGGCCGGTGGTCACGCTCAGTTTGGAACTGGCGGAATCTATGGGCTAATCTTCCACAGCACGCCGACGCAGAGAAGCGGCAGGCGTGAGTGCGGATGTAGCTCAGTTGGTAGAGCGCAACCTTGCCAAGGTTGAGGTCGCCGGTTCGAGGCCGGTCATCCGCTCGGAAGGTTCACCGCCTTCAGTGGTGGAGTGGCCGAGAGGCGAGGCAACGGCCTGCAAAGCCGTCTACACGGGTTCAAATCCCGTCTCCACCTCGACCATGCAGAGCCTGCATGGAGTTGTACGTGCACGACCTCGGGCGATTGGCGCAGCGGTAGCGCGCTTCCTTGACACGGAAGAGGTCACTGGTTCAAACCCAGTATCGCCCACCACGGGAGACAGGCCCCTGCCCAGCGGATCCGCTGGGCAGGGGCCTTCGTCGTTGCGCTCGCGGTACGCCCCGTCAGTGCTGGGGGCTGCGCTGGCCCACGCCGTCGAGGACTCCCTGGGCGACGTCGCGCAACTTGGTGTTGCTCTCGTTGGAATGGCGACGCAGCACCTCGAACGCCCGGTCCAGGGTCAACCCGTAGCGCTCCATCAGGATCCCCTGGGCCGCGCCGATGATGAGCCGGTTGTGCAGGGCGCTGCGCAGACCGGTGATCTCACGAGCCTGCTCCAGCGCCACCGACGCGAGCCGCGCGTAGACGACGGCCCGGTCGAGCGCGTCCTGGTCGAAACCGTCCTCGTCGTGTGAGTACATGTTCAGGCACGCGAAGTACGGCGCCACCGCCGAGAGCCGCACGCTCAGGGAGGATCTCACCCCCTCCTCGTGCGCGGCATCGGCCCAGTCGGGCCACCGTCGCTCGTGCCCCGTGTCGCGGACGGTGGCGATCTCGTGCTCTGCCAGGACGTCGAGGCAGGGGCCCTCCTCGAACGCGAACTGCAGGTCGTCCACGCGGGACGCCACGGGATCCGAGCTGGCAGCGACCTCCACGGTGCCGTGCCGCCGTACGAACACGCTGCACATGTGGCACCCGGGGATGTTGGCAACGGCCTGGTCGACCACCTGCTGCAGGGTGTAGGCCTCCTCCGGCTCCGCGCTGAGCTGCTCGATGATGCGAGCGAGCTGGTCGTCCTGCATGGCACTCCTCGTAGGGGTCCTGACGGCCCGGTGCACCGGGCCGGTGGGCAGACCGTGGTCGAGGAGGCTCAGTGCCCGATCCAGTATGCGTGGAGGTCCAGCTCCTGCCGAGCGGTCATGGCGGTTCCCAACCTGATCTGGGGCGAGTCTCGCAGAGTCCTACGGGAAACCGGTACGCCCAGACCACCAGCCGTCCGCAGCACGAGTGCGCACGGCAGCGCGCGGTGCCGAGGCAAGAAGCCGCGCAGACTGACCACAACCCACTGGGCGGTGCCGGATCGGGCATCCGCGAGGATGTCGACGACGTGCCCGAGCAGCGGTCCGGCGGTGCTGTGGACCTCATGACCGAGGTAGTTGCGGATCGCCATGTCCGGAATGCGCACCGCCACGTCCCCTCCTCGGCCTCGTGCCGGGTTCTCCTGTCGGTCGCTACGGGGCCTACCCCGATCCTGTGCTGCCCAATCGCTCGGGCTGCGATCAGCTGCCCATCTGTTGCATGCGGCGAACCGCTGTGGTTGTCTGAAAGCAGTTGTCGGCTCGAGACCGTGGCTGGCGTGGTTCTTTCCCAGGAAGAGGCCGCCCATGTCCATCGCACCGCAGGAGAGCCCATCCCAAGCCCGCGACCGTGAGTCCGTGGAACTCTTGGCCCAGGCGTGGGCCGAGCCGGACCCGGCTCTGGCCAGCCGACTGCGCGAACGCGTCATCCTCGCGAATCGGTGCCTGGCAGACGGTCTGGCACGACGGTTCGAGGGGCGGGGCATCGAGGCCGACGACCTGCACCAGGTCGCGATGCTCGGTCTCGTACAGGCAGCGCGTCGCTATCGTCCCGAGAAGGGACACGGCTTCACGGCCTTCGCCGCGCCGACCATCAACGGCGAGCTCAAGCGCTACTTCCGCGACCACGGGTGGGCGGTCCGTCCGCCGCGCGCCCTGCAGGAGATGCACCAGCAGGTGCGGGACACCTCGGCCGCCCTGGGCCAGACGCACCACCGTGACGTCTCCGACGCCGAGGTCGCTGCCGAGCTCGGCATCGGCGCCGACGAGGTCCGTGCCGCACGGGCAGCGGGGGAGCGGTACCGCTCGACCTCGCTGGATGCTCCGGTCGGGACCTTCGGCCCGGTGCTCTCCGAGACGCTGGCCGGTGGCGATGGCGAGGAAACCTACGACAAGGTCGTCACGCTGATCTCGTTGCGTTCGGCGATGGAGGATCTTGACGAACGTGAGCGTCAGATCCTGACGCTGCGCTTCTCGGCCGACCTGACGCAGCGGGAGATCGGTGAGCGGATCGGGGTGAGCCAGATGCAGGTGTCGCGCATCCTCAGCGCCCTGTGTCGCCGACTGCGTACGCGGATCGAGGGGTGGGCCCCGACGTCCTCGAGCAGTCACCAGGTCCAGGTGAATCCGTAGGCCCCGGGGTCGGCGTCCTCCAGGACGAGTACCGCCTGCCGGTCGTCGTCCAGAGGCACCTCGTCGAGGAATTCGAAGTCCATGCCGGGGGCCTTCTGGACGCGTCGCAGAGTTGTCGGGGCCACGGCGAACTCGACCGAGACGACGAGGCTCCTGGTCGTGTGCGGCGCGCCCCAGATGAAGCCGTCCGAGTAGCCCAGGGTGCCGTCGTCGTCGGGGTGGGAGATCACCTCGTACTCGTAGGAGTGGAACTGGCCCTTGGCGAGTCGGCGCGGCAGAGCCACCCCGAAGACGGTGACGTTGCTGTCCTCGAAGTCCCACCGGCCGAAGAGGCGACTTCCCCGCAGGGGCACGAACTCCAGACGGGAGGCAGTGGTGTGCTCGTCACCGTTCTGGACGTTGAAGACCCGCTCGAGCCCGTCCTCGACCGCCTCCAGGGCGATCTGGCAGCGGGTCGTGGACATCCTGCGGTCCGCGCCGACGCTGGTGTGCCAGTTCTGGCTGATCACCCGGTACGCACCCAGGGCCGAGCGGGTCATCGCGTCGATCTGCTCCATCTCCGACAGGGTCGGGTCGACCAGGAGCCGGTCGAAGCCGGCCTGGTCCGGGGTGGCCCAGGCGTGCATGAACTCGGCCTGCTCCTGCGGTGAGAGCGTCAGTGCGAGGGCGAGTTGTTGCAGCGTGGTGACCTGGGGACGGTGGATCTCGCCGCGCTCCAGGCCGCGGATCGTGCGGACGCTGATCCCCGAGGCGTGGCCCAGATCGCTCTGGGTGCGCTTTCGCGCCTGCCGCAGACCTCGTAGCAAGGCCGCTCCGTGCGCTGGGTGGTTCATGATTCCACCCTGCCGGAAAGACGGCCGTTCGTCGTCCCGGCACCAGCAGGGCCGCCCCTCTGTGTGGAGGAGCGGCCCCTGTCCCACCCCCGGAGTCGATGTCAGAAATGTAGTCGGTGCTGCCCGTGCTGGCCAGTGGTTGCCGGTAGGTTGCCGCCTGATTGCCGCTCCCGGGCGCATACCCTTCGATCGTGGAGTTCGCGCGCTTCGGATCGACCACATGGTCCGACCCGGTCGAGGTCAGCCATGACATCGCCGACCTCGAGCGCGGATCGTGGGCCGTCGTGATCACCTTCGAGGGGGAGTTGACCGCGGTCCGCTTCGGCCACCGCGACGAAGGGGGCCTCCATCCCGGTCGAGCCGAGCGCTGGCCGGGCGTGACGGGGTGGCGGGCGAGTCTGGACCGGGCCGGGTACGTCGCCGGGGTCGAGGAGGTCCGTCGGCGCATCGCTGCCGGCACCGTCTACCAGGTGAATCTGACGACGATGCTCGAGACGCTCCTGCCGCCGGATGCGCACCTGCCCGATCTCGCGGCGCGACTGACCAGGGGGAACCCGGCGCCCTTCGCCGGGACCGTTCACGTCCCCTCGGCCGGGCTGGACGTCGTCTCCGCCTCCCCGGAGCGCTACCTGACCCGCACCAACGACCAGCTGCTCTCCAGCCCCATCAAGGGGACTGCGCCGACGGCCGACCAGATGCTGGCCAAGGACGTCGCGGAGAACGTGATGATCGTCGACCTCGTGCGACACGACCTGCAGCAGGTCTGCGAGTCGGGCAGCGTCGTCGTCGAGCGGTTGTGCGCACCGGAGGAGCACCCGGGCCTGGTCCACCTCGTGAGCGACGTCGCCGGACGTCTGCGCTCCAGCACGACGTGGGCGGACATCATCGGGGCGACCTTCCCTCCCGGGTCGGTCAGCGGCGCTCCGAAGGCGAGTGCGCTGCAGACCCTCGCCGACCTCGAGACCGCCTCACGCGGTCCGTACTGCGGAGGCATCGGGTGGGTCGAGGGTGACGGCACCGGGCAGGTGACCGGGGAACTCGCGGTGGGGATCCGCACGTTCTTCACCACGACGGACCCGACGGGGGGACGTCTGCTGCACTTCGGAACCGGAGCCGGCATCACGTGGTCCTCGGACCCGGAGGGGGAGTGGGCGGAGTGCGAGCTGAAGACCCGGGTCCTGATGGGCCTGGCATCTGGAAGAGTGGGGTCATGAGCGACGTACGCGTGTGGGTCAACGGAGCGATCGTGGGGCCGGACGAGCCGTCCCTGGCTGCACTCGACCACGGTGTGACCGTGGGGGACGGGGCCTTCGAGACGTGCAAGGTCATCGACGGCGAGGTCTTCGCCGCGGACCGCCACCTCGCGCGCATGGACCGCACCCTGGCGGGTCTGGGACTGCCCACGGCCGACCGTGCCGTGCTGCAGAAGGGCGTGGAGGCCGTCCTCGGCGAGGGCGACCCGATCGGCTTCGGCCGGCTGCGGTACACGATCACGGCGGGTCCGGGGCCCCTCGGCTCCGATCGGGGCGAGCAGGGGATGAGCTACATCGTCACGGCTGCGGAGGTCGCCCCCCTCGCCGCGACGACGGCCGTCGCGACGGTCCCGTGGACCCGCAACGAGCACGCTGCCACCGCAGGGCTGAAGACGACCTCCTACGCGGAGAACGTCATCGCCCTCAAGTACGCCAAGGACAAGGGCGGTACCGAGGCGATCTTCGCCAACACCCGGGGTGAGCTGTGCGAGGGCACCGGCAGCAACATCGTCGTCGTCGTCGACGGCGTGCTGCGAACCCCGCCGCTGGACAGTGGCTGCCTTGCCGGCATCACCCGCGAGCTGACC
The DNA here is from genome assembly GCF_037198315.1 of Janibacter sp. A1S7. Classification (NCBI taxonomy): domain Bacteria; kingdom Bacillati; phylum Actinomycetota; class Actinomycetes; order Micrococcales; family Intrasporangiaceae; genus Janibacter; species Janibacter alittae. Next base: position 1,512,484 of record NZ_CP144913.1, read on the forward strand.
ATCGAGTGGGCGCGCGGGGCCGGCATCGAGGTGCGTGAGCAGGCCCTGCCCATGGCGGTGCTGGAGACGGCCGACGAAGCCTTCCTGACCAGCACGACCAGGGACGTCCAGCCCATCCACGCCATCGACGGGCGCGAGTTGCCTGCTCCCGGGCCCGTGACCACCCGTGTCCAGGAGGCCTTCGCGAAGGCTGCCGCCGCATCGATGAATCCATGAGCCCGACGGAGAGCACCATGACCGCCGAGTCGTCGACACCGCAGAAGCCGGCCCCGGGGCGCACTGCCGACGGACAGCGCAAGCCCTATCGGGTGGTGCGCGACGAGCAGCACGCCATCGTGCGCCAGGAGCTGCTGGACCGCTTCGGCACGGATGGTCGGATCGACGCGCACGAGGACCCGATCCGGTGGCGCCGCGCCATCCGCACCAACCCGATGACCGCGACGGTCTACCGCGTCCTCGTCGCCGTGCTGGGACTGGCGCTGATCGTCGCCGGTCTCCCGCTGGTGCCGCTCGTCGGCCCGGGCTGGGCGATCATCTTCATCGGGTTGTTCCTGTGGAGCACCGAGTTCAGGTGGGCCCGCCGCGTGACGCAGTTCGTCAAGGCGGAGGTCAAGGCCTTCGAGCAGTACACACGCGCCCTCCCGTGGCGGGCGAAGCTGCCGCTGCTGTGCGTCTCGGCCATCTTCGGCTGGCTGTGCTTCTGGCTCGTCCTGATCCTCATCGGGGTCCCGACGTGGCTCCCGGACCAGGCGGAGAACCTCCTGCTGTGGGTTCCCGGCCTGAGCAACGAGCCACTGATCCCCTGGTGATCCGGGGACGAAGGGGACCGATTGGCACCGTCGGAACTCCGCCGGGTACTCTGCTCTGGTTGCCCGGCCGGGACACCGGACCGAGGAACACCACGGACGTATAGCTCAGTTGGTTAGAGCGTTCGCTTCACACGCGAAAGGTCAGGGGTTCGAGTCCCTTTACGTCCACCACGGAGAACAGCCCCTGACCTGCGGAAACGCAGAGTCAGGGGCCTTCGCTTTGCCCGGCGTGTCGACTACGTGTCGTAAGGGCCGAGGTTCCTGACGCCGATCCGGACGAAGGAAGCAGCCATGACCACCACAGCCACCACCCAGACCACGAAGTGTCCCCAGTGGTGCAGTCACCACCGCGACGACGGCGAAGGGGGCATCGTCCACCGGGCCTCCGTCACCGAGGGCGAGGCGACCGTCGAGCTTCAGGTCGGGCCCGAGAACGACGGCCTGCCGATCCTGTTGCCAGAGGTCATTGAGTGCGGTGCCTCAGCCGCGCGCGACCTATCCCACGCGCTGAGGCTGGCGGCGTGGATCGTCGAGGGCCACCCGGACGCGTACCTGCTCGTCGACCGCAAGTAGGAGGCGCAGGAGAGATCCCCGGCCGGGAGGCATGCGGCCGGCGACCTCGTGTGGCGCTGGTGGGTCTAAGGAAAGACCCGCTCGCCACCATCCCGGGCATGCGAAATCGCCGGCTTGACGTCGGTCTAGGACAGGGTGGCTCTCTCGGTGCCGACCATTCGAAACTATTCGCGCGGACGCAGTGTCGTCCACTGAAGGCCACACCGTAGTGCCGACCTGTCCAAACTGGACTGTGCGAGACATGGTCGAGCATTACGGGCAGACCCAGCACTGGGTGTCACAGATCTTGGAGGATCGGATCATCGACCCTGCCCAGCTGACCACCCAGTACGCCGAGCTACCCGCCGATTCGCAGGACTGGCCGGGGTGGCTGTCCGAGGCCGCCTCCCGTGCGACCGCGACCTGCACAGATGCAGCAATGCAGGCTCAAGTGTTCAACGCCGCCGGCGATGAACGCACTGGAGGCCAATTCTGGCTACTCAGCCTCCTCAAAGAGACCGTCCTCCATGGATACGACGCAGCCGTGGCCGCCGGCACTCAGCGCGACTACACCATCGATGACGACGTGGCCGCTGAACTGATCAGCAACCACCTGACGATGCTGACCTCACCAACCTGGGCGACCCAACGGCCGGACTCCGCGGCGGCGCTGCACGGCAACGGCGAAACCCTACTTTGCCATGCCACCGACGAACCCGGCTCCGCGACGTCGAGAGATGGTTGATCGAACGCCGTCCCGACGGTGCGACGTGGCAACACCGTCGCGAGGAGGCAGATGTGCGTGTGCAAGGACCAGCGCGAGCGTTGCCGCTGTTGCTGACCCGCCGGCTTCCCCTGACCGCAGCAGGCACCGAACGGGTCGGCGTCGACGGCGGGGCCAACCTGGCACGGCACTGGATCGAGCACACCGCCCACATCGCCGACTACCGTGATGCTGGAGTCAAGATGTTGACACATCATGCAGTCGGGACACGCACCATGAGTCGATCCACGTCCCTGGGGTCTACGCGAATCACGCGCGGGCCGCTGCGGTACGCAGGGAGGTGGCCTGCCGCGATGCGGCGACGCAGCGTGCGCACGCTGAGGCCAGTACGTTTGGCGGCTTCAGTGAGGGACTCGAACTGGCGGATGGATGTAGATGCAGACATTGGTCGCTCCCTTCGTCTACTCCCAAAGCCCTAGAAGCCTCCTTGGCGGTCACCACCGGTGGTGACCGCCAAGGAGGACCGGCATGGCGCACCTGGCCGACCCCGACGACCACGGACCACTGCACACCGCGTACTCCCGCTACCAAGAGCAAGTCGACGTCCTCGCCGAGCACTGCGGCATCGCCGCATGAAGGACGACTTCACGAACCAAACTTGACTCAGAATTCCGGCTCCGCCGGATCTAGCGAAGCTAGGAAAGTCCTCACATGGAGCTGCGTCGCCCCTTCGACGCTCCCCCTTGAATCGAATGGTCAAGTACGCAATCGTCACCGCACAGTCTTCTGGTCCGGGCGCAGAATTTGGACGTCAGTCAGCCGAAGAAGTCCATTCCTTGGTATGCGGCTTATCGCAGGACCGCTCGCCGCGATACTGCCAATATGGGGGGTGAGCAGTTCATTGCGTGGTGCTCACATTGCCACCGTCTGAACCTAATCTCGCATCCAGCCACGGAGACGTTCTTCGACGGCTACCTGCCGTGCCAGTTCTGTTCAGGCATATGTCTACGCCTGCCTGATCAATTCGGTGAATATGCGGTGTCGGCGTTCGCCTCTCTGGCGCAGCAGGAGTACGCGAAGGCTGTGCCGCTTGCTGAACTAGGCAGAGTCATTGGCCAGATTCGCGCTCAACACGCGGCCGGAGCCGCGTCGGACCCAATAGCCACCGTTGCCGCCAGCGCCCCCGACCTGGAGGACCTGCTGATTTACGCTCGTGACCGCGACGATCTGGACGCAGCCCTCCTCACGCTCTGGATCCTGATCGGGGAGCTGCTTATTGCAACCAGAGACCCATCGATTGCCGGGCTTCCGGACGAGGAGTCGGACAGCTTGGCGCACCTCCTGTCTTTGCACCGCATCGTCACCGAGTTGTCCTCGAGTCGATGAGCACGGCACCGCGAACCCTTACCAAGCCAGTAGTAGTGGCTCGCAAGCCTTTCTCGTCGGCTTGAGGTGAGAAGAGCTCGAGGTCGGTTTCCCCCCGATTGGCTCAGCGTCGGGTGCGGATGGTCGAGCGAGCGACCGAGGTCAGCGGTCGTATGGATGTCTTTGTCCCGAATTCGGAGGCTGGCCTGTCGCTGGTCACCGCGAGGTGGGCATTCCCGCGGTGCTGGGTGGCCACCTGAGGGTGCGGAACTGGCGCCACCGATGCGGTTATTTTGACGAGGCGTTGTGCCCTCTCGGGTTGGAGGTGCCCCGCACGACCTGCGACGCACCTTCGGGAGCCTGACTCGCGTGGCCGGCGCTGACCTGCGGTTCATCCAGAAGGCCATGGGGTCCGGCTCGATCACGACGACGGCTAGGATCTACGCGCACCTGTACGACGACGAACTCGATGCCGTCGCTGCCGCTCTGGATGGCCTCGGGGCCATCCGCTCACAGCAGGCGATGCGGGCAAGAAGCGGGTGACGAGGCCCGATTGAGCCGTCCTCGGGGACCGAGAACCCCGATTTCTAGGGTGCCCCCGGCAGTGTTCAGGTACAGGGTGCCCCCGGTAGTGTTTAGGTTCACGACATCGTTGACAGGTTAGGTCGTGGCGGGTGTCGATGACCGGTGATGGGTGAGTCGGGTCATCGTTGACAGATTCAGGTCGGTGATCGTTGACCGGTGAGTCGGGTCATCGTTGACGCTCGCGCGGCGCGGACGATTGGTGATGAACTCTCGTGAGAAGAATCAGGTGATCGTGCGGTCGGTGCTGGATCAGGGGTTGACGGTCGCGCAGGCCGCGGCGCGGTTCGGGGTCACGCGTCAGTGGGTGCACACGCTGGTGACTCGGTACCGGGCCGATGGCCCGCAAGGACTGGCACCGCGCAGCAAGGCACCGAAGTCACGACCGGGGACCACGAGTCAGGCGGTGCACGGGCGGATTGTCCAGTTGCGTCGTCAGCTCCACGCCGACGGCGCGGACGCCGGCCCGGAAACCATTGCTTGGCACCTGCGCGATGAGGGGTTGATGGCGCCGTCGACCTCCACGATCCGGCGGATCCTGCACGCTGAGGGGTTGGTGGTCCCGGAGCCGAAGAAGCGCCCGAAGTCCTCCTACATCCGCTTCGAGGCAGACCTGCCCAACGGGTGCTGGCAGGCCGACATCACCTACTGCTTCCTCGCTGATGGCACCCGCGTGGACGTCTTGGACTTCCTGGACGACCACTCCCGCTACCTGCTGTTCCTGCGTGCCGCATCTGCCTACAGCGGGCCCATGGTCGTGGCCGCACTGCAAGAACTGATCGACACCCACGGCGTACCGGCCTCGACCCTGACCGACAACGGGCTGGTCTTCACCGCTCGCCTGGCCGGCCGCACGGGTGGCCGCAATGGCTTCGAGAAGCTCCTGCAAGCCCACCACATCGAGCAGAAGAACGGGCACCCCGGCCACCCGCAGACCCAGGGCAAGATCGAACGCTTCCACCAGACCCTCAAGAAGTGGCTACGCCCCCGACCGGCACCGTCCACCACCACCGAATTGCAAGCCCTCCTGGACGAGTTCGCCCACTGGTACAACCACCAACGCCCGCACCGCTCCATCGGCCGACGCACCCCCGCGACCGCCTACACCGCACAGACCAAAGCCACTCCCGCCACCCCAGCGCATGACCCCGAATGGCGCACCCGCACGGACAAAATCGCCGCCGCCGGGACCGTGTCCCTGCGCTACGCCGGAAAGATGCGTCACCTGGGCCTCGGACGCGCCCTGGCAGGCCAACCCGTGCTCCTACTCATCCACGATGACCACGTGATCACCAGCCACGCAGAAACCGCAGAAATCCTGGCCGAACACCACATCGACCCCACCCGCGACTACCAACCAGCCACCCGACCACCCACCTGATCGTTGACACCGATGAGTCGCGACATCGACGACAAGCCCCGCGAACCTACAAAAAAGTCCTGAGTCGCGACACCGTGTAAACGATGTCGCGACTCAGGACACAGGGTGCCCCCGGCAGGATTCGAACCTGCGACACCTTCTTTAGGAGAGAGGCGGGGGCCCGATCCGGTCGTCGATCAACCGTGACAACCGTGAGAGTCTGGGCCAGCTGCTCGCGATCGTAACTCTCGCTCCGGTCTTCGTACGGACAAAACGCGGCCTCGGCTTGCTTGGGCTGCCTACCTCTTGCGTGGTGGTCGGGGAGGCAGGGTGGGTATCGCCATTGCTGGATGTCGGGTGAGGTCGTCTCGTCTACCCACGAGACCTCGATGGTGCTGTCGCTCGTCGCTATCGATCGAGTCGCCATGAACGTCAATGCCTCGCCTGGCCCCCCAGCATCGTCGTCTCTGGGGGGCGGAAGATCATCGACTCGTGTGCGGACACGGTGACCTCTTCTGCGGCGAGGCCGCTGGTGTTGGAAAGCAAGTAGGTGTCGCCAGATTGATTGGTCAGCGACCAAGTAAGCCGCCGGACGCCTTCAGTGGCGATCCCGGCTGGTCCTTGTGACGCCATTGTCTCGAGGGCTTCAACCACACGTCGGGTGTACTCCTCCGTCAAGCGGGCGGCTGCTTCTGATCGCATGGCCGTCGCTTCGGCCTGATCTCGCTCCAACTCCTGGCCGGCCCGAGTCAGGCGTTCCGACCGCAGTGAGTGGCCGACCGTCCACAGAACACCCAGCAGAGCGACCACCGTGCCAACTGTCGTGCCGATGTCGGCTGCCGTGGAGGGCGGCCGCATGTCGAGACCATCGGTAGCCTGCACTCGTGGAGCATGAACCCGATCTGAGGGGCTGACCTCACGGGTGCACGTGGCGCTGTGGCTCGACGAGCACCGGGAATCTCCAGCGCGAAAGGACGTCGGTGCGCTCGTACGCCGGATGAGCGGACGAGACCGCTTGGTCGATCTGGCCGCCGAGCGCGGCATGGCGCACAGCCAGATGCAGGACGTGCTGCACCGCACGGCGCTGCGCCTGATCGTCCCGCACCTGGACGACATCGCCGCCTGGGACCGGGCGCGCCAGACCAGCATCACGGACACGGCAATCGCCGAGCTGTCGGACAGCCTGCCCCAGGTCGTCGCGCTCGCCTTGGACGGCTGGCCGTCCGCGAGCAAGGCGGTTGTCGAGGAGATGAGGGTCGTCGAGGCACACCGATGCTGGCGGGCCGGCGGTTCACGAGCCGACGTGGCCGCAGTGCTCGGTATCCCCGCGGACCGCCTGATCCGGCAGTTGAAGTCAGGAGAGAGCGAGCTGTTGCCCCACCGCCTGACCAGCTGCGACCTGCGGAAGCGGTACGGCTGGACCCCGTCGGCAATCGGGATGTACCGCCGTAAAGGCGTCCTGCCGCCTCCCGACGGGCGGGACGGCAGTCGCGACTGGTGGTGGGAACCTGCGATCGAGGCCTGGGAGCGAGAGAGTGCGCTGCATTGGTGCGGGTTCTGCCACCATGCGTTCATCAGCCCCATCGGTCTGAGGGCGCACCGCACTCGCGTGCACGACTGAACGGGTGCACGCGGCAAGCGGGGGGCGGCTGCGAGACGCCGAGCCGGGTTCGTGGCCCTCGTCCTGCGATCGGACCGACGTCTGGCAGCGTGCCCGTCGGCGCATTCGCAAGGAGCAGGCCGCTTGACCTGTCTGATGCGTGGCGGGGGAGATCTCAAAGCCACACCCGGCTGGTCGGCGGCTGGACGTCGTTGCGGACTGTCGGATATGCCGAGCAGGCAGCCTCTACTCGGTAAACCACGAACATGTGTGAGTGAGACCCCCGCCCGCAACCCCCGGTCAACCCGAGCGGTCACCCCATACCGTCTAGGATCATGGGATGCCCGAGCCTGACCCACATTTCGACTCCGAGGCGCTACGACGAGCGCGCACGGACAAGGGGCTCACGCAACACGAGCTGGCCCGTCTGATCGGCACGGCAGGGGGGGAACACGTCTCTCGCTGGGAGCTGGGGACCACGGTCCCCAGGCCGGGGGCACTGCGTCGGATCGCGGAGGTCCTCGAGATGGACATCGCCAACCTGCTCCGGCCGGTTAGCCACGGCCCCGACCTGTGCCGCCTGAGGCTCCTGGCCGGCATGAGCGCCAACGAGCTTGCCCGCCAAAGCCACATCTCCCTGTCGACCATTCGCCGCTGGGAAGCGGGACGCCTCGAGCGGATCCCATCCGAAGAGACGCTGGGCCCCGTGGCAGAGGCGCTAGGAGTCGGTGTCACGGACGTCGACCGTGCTTTGCGCCGGGCCAGGGACGCCAGCCTGTAGCACGCTTCACCACCGGCTGGCGGGCTCTCAACAGGCGAAGCGGGCCTCGCTGTGATGCCATGGAACAGACTGAGTGGGTCGGCCTGTGGGGGGATCATGGCAAAACGGAGGGCTGGGGACCCCGAGACCACGGTCGACAGACGGGAGTTCGACGTAGCCAGGATGGTGCAATTGATCTAGAGTAAAAGTGTCGTTTTTTGGTGGTGTGAACGCCCGAGGCGTCGATGGGGCTTTAGTCCCTGAGATCGAGGAGACGAAGATGTCTGTGACCAACAAGCATCGAGTGGCCGCCGGAGCAGCGGCGACCATGCTCACCTGCTGGGTGACGCTGAGCGCCTGCAGCGATGCGCAGGCGCCTGAGGGAATCACGTCCTCGTCGTCTTCGAGCTCATCCTCGTCGTCGAGTTCTTCGACACCCAGCAACCCGGACGGCGCGCGGGCGATTGCCGTGGTGAAGAGCTATGAGAAGACCACCAACGAGCTCCGTCTCAACCCGTCGTTGCCGACGGGCGAGCTCGGCGCGTACGCGACCGGCCAGGCATACCGCCAGCGGACGTTCGACATCAGGCGGAGCCGCGAGCGGGGGGAGCAACAGCGAGGCGGGGTCAAGGTCGTGGAGGCGGATGCGTCCAGGCGATCGGCCACGAGCCAGCAGGTCGTCGCGTGCACGGACCTGACTGGCATCACGGTCACTGATCGGAACGGCAAGGAGATCGACCTGCCCCATGAGCATTTGGAGCGTATTTACACCGTGAGCAAGAGTGACGGGGCGGGGCAGGACGGGAAGTGGCGCGTGACGGCCGAGAAGGTGAAGGAGACGTGCTGACCGCTCGCCGCGTGGCTGAGCTCTGGGTCGGCCTCCTGCTCACCGTGGCCGCGACTCCGGCCTACGCGGGCTCCGGGGATGAGCCCGTGACCTGCGGGGCCGATGAGGTGATGAACGAGCGAGGTCAGTGTGTGCTGGTGGCGCCGCCCGTGAACGAGGGCCAGGGCGATCCGGTGGGGGTCGAGGAGGTGGCGGATGGGTCAACTCGTCCGACTGTCCTTCCTGCGGAGTCGGAGGGGGAGCCGGTGTGCAGGGATGGGGGCAAGACGATCCCGTGTGTGCAGAAGAACACGGGGCGGTGGTGGAGTCCGGAGTTCGGCTGCTACGTGAACGAGGTGCCCACTCCGCCCTCGAAGTCGGACCCGGTGTGGCAGGGGAACACGGGTGGCGCGATCTACTCGTGCCTGCGGGGCAGCGGAAACGGTGGGATGGCTGGTAGCGGTGCCGGTGGGGACGTCGTGCGAGACGAACTGTTCTGGGCGGCGACGCCTCCGGCTGGTCCGGGTGCGCCGTTGCCGGATCCGCGGGATCTGGCTGAGCAGGCCGTCGCCAAGATGGGCTTGCGAGCCCCGGAGATCGGGATCGTCCCAGAGCCGGGTGAAGGCAACGTGGGCGTGGTCGGGATGCCCACGTGGATGTGGGTCGAGGACGCTGACTCGCGCACGCTCGGGCCGATAACGCGGCAGGCAAGCGCATCCGGGCACACGGTCACGGCGAACGCGAAGGTCAGCAAGCTCCAGTGGGAGATGGGGGAGGGGACGACGGTCACCTGCACCGGCCCCGGAACCGCGTATGCAGACAGCTACGGCAAGCAGGACTCGCCCGATTGTGGCCACCGGTACAACGAGCAGGGCGAGTACACCGTCACGGTGAACGCGACCTGGACTATTACGTGGTCCGGTCTGGGGCAGTCCGGGAGGATCCCGATGACCCTGGAGCGGTCCACGACGATCACGATGGGCGAAGTGCAGGTGCTGAACTGATGGCACGCAAGGACGAGATGAGCCAGACGAGTGGCTCGGGCGAGGGAGGTGCTCGACCGCCGGCGGACCCGGCGGCCACGACCCCGGAGGCAGTGGAGCCTGCTCCTCAGCTGCGCCGCAAGCCGGTCCTGCTGGCGGCCTCGGTGGCTGCGGTCGTGCTCGGCGCGTTGATGGGTGTGTGGGCATGGTCGGCGATGAGCGACACCGAGGGCGTGGTCGCTGTTCGTGAGTCCGTCTCGCGGGGGGAGACGATCGAGATGAACGACTTGGTCGTGGTCCATGTCGGTGTCGACCCGCAGCTGGACACGGTCCCGGACGAGGGCTTGCAGTCGATGGTTGGCCAGCGGGCGGCTTCAGACCTTCCGGCGGGCACGCTGCTGACCCCCGGCGTGACCACGAGCAAGGTTGTGCCGAGGGATGGCCAGTCCGTGGTGGGTGTGGCCGTCAACGCCGACCAGATGCCCGGGATGGAGTTGCGTGCCGGCGACAGGATCCGCGTGATCAGTACGGCCGGCAGCTCGGGCCAGGACCAGCAGAGCGGTTTGACTGGGCAGAATCAGCCGGCGGAGCCGGCCGAGGTGCGGACCGAGGTCGTCAGTTTGCACAAGGGGGATCAGCCGGGCACCACGGTGGTGTCGGTGCTGGTGCCCGAGGACCGCGCGGCGGAGCTGGCCTCGCAGGTCTCGACGGGGAGGGTCTCGATCGTGCTGGACAGTCGGGAGCGTTGACGTGGCACTGATCGTGATCACGTCCGCGTCGGGGTCGCCGGGAGTGACCGCGACGAGCCTTGGCCTGGCGCTGACCTCCACCCGGCCCGCCCTCGTCGTCGAGGCTGACCCGACCGGCGGTTCGGGGATCCTCGCGGGATACCTGCGCGGCGGAACGACGCCGCCGGACTCGTTGATCGACCTGGCTGTGGCCAATCGCCACGGCGAGTTGGCGGAAGCACTGCCGAGGATGGCCGTGAACATCTCCGAGAAGGTCTCTTTGGTGCCGGGGACCCGCTCACACACCCAGGCCCGGAGCCTGAACGCGTTGTGGGAACCGTTGGCCACCGTGCTGCGCGGGCTGGAGCGCACGGGTCAGGACGTGATCGTGGATGCCGGTCGTCTCGGGCTGCAGGGATCGCCCGAGCCGCTGGTCTACGCCGCGGACCTGTGTTTGCTGGCCACCCGCAGTGACTTGGTTTCTCTCTCGGCGGCGAAGTCGTGGGGTGAGTCTCTGCAGGAGGGCTTCGAGCGCGTCGGTGGAGCATCGAGCCTGGGGGTACTGATGATCGGTGAGGGCGACCCCTACCGAGCCCGCGAGGTCCGCTCCGTGCTGCAGATCCCGGTCACGGCGTCACTGGCGTGGGACCCGGACGCGGCAGGCGTGTTCGGCCGCGGCGCGAAGGCACCGAAGAGGTTCGACTCCTCGCCGCTAGTGCGGTCGCTGCGGGCGGCACACGAACGAGTGGAGGCGAGCGTCGAAAGCAACCGCGCGGAACTGGGGAGGGCGCTGTGACCCCGTACGAGTCCAATGGGGCTTTCGCTCCGGACGAGCCCGGTGGGGTGGACCCGACGAACCTGCCGCTGTTCGCCTCGTCTCCCTCATGCAACGGGCATCGGGCCGCCCCCGACGCTCGGACCGCGAACGGGGTGGAGGCTAGGGAGGAGGCTCCTGCTCCTACCGATGAGGACTGGCAGAGCGGGGACAGCCAGGATGTGGATTGGGGGTTGATCGCCGGCCTGCGACAGCAGGCCTCCAACCGGCTCAGCGAGATGCCCCAGGACGGGCGCTCACACTTGGGTCCGCAAGACCTACGAGAGAAGGGCCGCGCGATCATCCTCAGCCTCCTGGAGGATGAGTCTGCGGCGCGCGTGACGGCAGGGGAGTCGTCGTGGGCGCTGCGCGAGCAACGTCAGATGGCCAAGGCCCTTGAGGACGCCCTGTTCGGCTTGGGCCGCCTCCAGCCGCTGGTCGATGACCCTCGGGTGGAGAACATCACCATCATCGGTCACGACCGGGTCTTCCTCGAGCTGACCGACGGACGCCTGATCAAGGGGCCGCCGGTGGCCGACAGCGACCAAGAGCTCATCGACTTCCTCGTGTTCTTGGCCAGTCGATCCGAGGTCAACGCGCGACCCTTCTCCGAGGCCCAGCCCAGCCTGCACCTCCGCCTCGACGGCGGTGCACGTCTGGCGGCGGCCGCCTTCGTCACTCCGCGTCCGCAGGTGGTCATCCGTCGGCATGGCATGAGGGAGGTCACGCTGGAGGACTTCGTTGCCAATGGCCAGCTCTCACCGGTGGCGGCGAGTTTCCTGCGGGCGGCGGTGCGTGCCCGCAAGAGCATCGTGGTCTCGGGGGCTCAGGGTGCCGGCAAGACGACGCTGGTCCGTGCGCTGTGCGCCGAGATCCCGCCCCATGAGGCGATCGGCACGTTCGAGACGGAGTACGAGCTGCACCTGCACGAGCTGCCCGAGCGGCACCCGCTGGCCATGCCGTGGGAGGCCCGGCCCGGCTCCGGCGAACGGGGCCCCGATGGGCGACAGGCAGGTGAATACACCCTGACCGCGGCGCTGTACGACTCCTTCCGGTTCAACCTCTCCCGCCAGATCGTCGGCGAGGTGCGTGGACACGAGGTCCTCGCGATGCTCAAAGCCATGGAATCCGGCTCGGGCAGCATCTCGACCACGCACGCGAAGAACGCCGAAGGCGCGATCGGCAAGTTGGTCACCTGCGCGATGGAGGCCGGCCCCCACGTCACCCACGAGTACGCCATCCGCAGCATCGCCAAGAACATCGACGTGATCGTGCACCTCCACCTCGAAACCATGCCCCTTGCGGATGGAACCGCGCAGCGCGAGCGGTGGGTGAGCGAAATCATCACCGTGGACCCGGGGGAGCGGGAGCCGGGGTACGCCGTGAACACCGTCTTTAGGACCGAAGGCGACGCACGCAAGGCCACTCCCGATGTGCTGCCGGACGACTACCGGGAGCTGCACGCATGGGGCTTCGACCTCGACGGCTACTTCCGCGCCGACGGGGGGACGTCGTGAGCGCGCTGGTGCCGGCGATCGCGGGAGCGCTGATCGTGGCGGGCCTGCTGGGCGCGCTCCTGGCCATGCGCCCCTCCCCGGTCCCGCCGGCCACCGCGCCAGCCCGCAGCAGGATCCTCGGCCGCCTGACCCGAGGAGTGCAGGGCCTGAGCAAGAGAACCAAGCAGCTACTCGTCGGCGGCTTCCTCGTCGGGCTGTTCATCGCCTTGGTCACCGGATGGTTGGTGGCGCTCCTGTTGGTGCCAGCCGCGGCCGCAGGCGTGCCCTTCCTGTTGTCCTCACCCGAATCCAACTCCCAGATCGGGCGGATCGAGGCGATGGAGGAGTGGACGCGGTCGCTCTCGGGGATCCTCACTGCCGGCGCGGGCCTGGAACAGGCACTGATCGCCACCCTGCGATCTACCCCCGAGGAGATCCGGCCGGAGGTGACCCGGCTGGCGGGGCGCCTGCGCGCCCGGTGGGGCACCGAGGACGCCCTGCGCGCCTTCGCCGACGAGCTCGACGACGCGACCGGCGACCTGATCGCCGGCAACCTGATCCTCGGTGCGCGACGCCGCGGCGGGGGCGTGGCCGCCGTCCTCGATGCGCTGGCCGAGTCGACCGCGGCCGACGTGCGGGCGCGCCGCGAGATCGAGTCCGACCGCGCCAAGCCGAGGTCGACCGCCCGACTGGTCACCCTTGTCACGGTCGGCGTCCTGGTGTTCATGGCGCTGACCGGTAGCTACATCGCGCCCTACGGCACGCCCCTGGGGCAGGTGATCCTTCTCGTGCTGCTGACGTTGTACGTGGCCATCCTGATCTGGATGAAGCACATGGCCAGAGGAACCAAACTGCCGCGCTTCATCGGGGCCGGGGCCAAGACCGCCGCGAAGGGGGCCATGCCATGACTGGGATGCAGTTGGCCGCTGGGGGCGGGGCCCTGATCATGCTGGGCGTGGTGCTGCTGGTCTGGCGCCTGTCCCCGGCCGAGCCTGCCCTGGGGGAGGCGCTGGAGCGGCTCTCCCCTCGGCGACAGCGCGGGTCCGTCGACGTGAGCGATGGTTCCAGCGTCCGCGACCGGGCGGGGTTGTGGGCGATGAAGCGCTTGCCGGACGGGATCTGGGGGAAGGTGCCCACGCGCGAGCTGGCACTGCTGCGGGTCTCGCACAGCCGGTTCTACGGCGAGAAGCTCCTCTACGCCCTGATGGGCATGCTGGTGCCGCCGCTGTTCACGCTCTTCTTCAATGCGATGAACCTGGGTATCCCCCTGTTCATTCCGGTACTCGGGTCGGTGGTCGGGGCGGGTGCGGGGTTTTTCCTGCCGGACTACAACGTGCGTGACGAGGCCAAGGCCGCTCGGATCGAGTTCTCCCGCGCGCTGGGCGCCTACATCGACTTCGTGGCGTTGGAACGCAACGCCGGGGCCGGACCGAGACAGGCGATGGAGGTCGCGGCGCAGATCGGTGACTCCTGGGTCTTCGGGCGGCTGGCCGAGGAGCTGGCCCGCACTCGCTGGTCCGGGGTGACCCCGTGGGCGGCGTTGCACTCCTTGGCCGAGGAGCTGGCGTTGCCCGAACTGGATGACCTGGCCGACATCATGCGCCTCTCCGGCGAGGAGGGAGCGCAGGTCTACACCAACCTTCGCGCCCGGTCAGCCAGCATGCGCACCTCCATGCTCAACGCGGAGAAGGGTAAGGCTGCCGAGATGAGCGAACGCCTCTACGTACCGATGAGCATGCTCGGCGTCGTCTTCCTCGCGCTTCTCATCGCACCATCGCTGCTGCGGGTCATGGGGGGATAGGAAATATCCGGTCACACCACGGAAGTCACCACACCATCGAAGGGATCCATCATGTTGTACCTGTTTGTCTCGCTGCAAGTGCTTGGCGCCACGATCACCGAGAATGCCCGAGACCGACTTGCCGAGGACAAAGGGTCCGTCACCATCGAGCAGGTCCTGTGGGCCTTGGCGGTGGTCGGCTTCGTCGGCATCGTCGTCGCAGTGGTGAAGGCGTTCGTCACCCGCAAGGCCGGCGAGCTCGGCTGAGCCAATCGTGACCGGCCAGAGAGACACCCGTGCCAGGCTGCGCTCACTGCGTGGGCGCAGCGCGAGCGATGCTGGATCGGTGTCGATCCAGGCAGTCATCCTCCTGCCACTGATGTTCTCCATCATGTTCTTGGGAATGCAGGGCGCGCTGTACTACCACGCGCGGTCGGTCGCGATCGCGGCCTCCCAAGAGGGGGTGAGGGTTTCTGCCAGTGAGCAGCCGGGCAATGGGCCAGCGGCAGCCGCAGACTTCGTCTCGGCCGCCGGGGGCGAGGACGTCCTACGCGGCGTGCGTATCACCAGCGACCGCAGCGCGACCTCGGTCACGGTCACGGTCTCGGGGAGCTCCATGAGCGTGTTCCCGGGGTGGGACCCGCAGGTCACGCAGTCGGCGAGCGTCCCGGTGGAGCGGCTCACCCGATGAGACTCCAGACGCGCCGTCTGCGTGAGGAAGGGGGTTCCATGGTCATCGAGACGGTGATCCTGGCCCCGGCGTTCATGCTGTTCGTCGCGTTGATCTTCATGGCCGGACGGATGACCATCGCGCAGCAGTCGGTCGAGGCGGCGGCGAACGACGCGGCACGCTCGGCGTCCATCGAACGTACCCACGGCGAAGCCCAGGCGGCCGCGACCTCCAGTGCCTCCACGACGTTGAGCAACCAAGATCTTGACTGCGTGAGCACGAACGTGTCGGTCGACACGGGGGCGTTCAGTGTCGAGGTGGGCACCGCCGGGCAGGTCGAGGCCACCGTCAGCTGCGAGGTCCCCCTGAGCGACCTCGCGCTACCGGGAGTGCCCGGATCCCGGACCGTCACGGCCACCGTGCGCTCACCCATCGACACCTACCGAGAGCGGTGAAGAGCATGGACAGGCTCACCCAAGAGAGCGGCTCGGCCAGCATCTTCGTCGTCACCTCGGCGTTCGTGATGATCATGCTGGTGGGGATCGCCGTCGACCTCGGCGGCAAGGTCTACGCGCAGCAGAACGCCCAGGACGTCGCGCGCCA
Source organism: Janibacter sp. A1S7 (assembly GCF_037198315.1). Taxonomy (NCBI): domain Bacteria; kingdom Bacillati; phylum Actinomycetota; class Actinomycetes; order Micrococcales; family Intrasporangiaceae; genus Janibacter; species Janibacter alittae. The sequence continues at coordinate 1,528,136 of NZ_CP144913.1, forward strand.
CGCGGCACGGACCGCCGGTCAGGCCATCCAGGTGCCCGAAGCGGTGCGAGGCGAAGAGGTCGTGGCCGACCCACAGGCCGCGCGTCAGGCCGCCCAGCGATACCTGAACGGCAGCGACATGAGCGGGAGGGCCACCGTGGTGGACAGTGAGACCATGCACATCACGACCAGCGACACGTACGAGACGAAGTTCCTCGGGATCATCGGCATCGAGGGCTTCGCCGTCCACGGCGAGGCCGAGGCCCGGATCGTGCGCGTCGTGGACGGGGCCGAGCGGTGAGGCTGCAGCAGCGTCTCCTCGGGCTGGCCGCATGCCTGGTGCTGCTGGGCATCCTGATCGGGCTGCCGGTGGCACTGTGGAACATCGGACCGTCCGTGCTCCCGCAGGCCCTCCCCTCGTGGGGTCAGGTGTGGCAGTCCCTGACTCGAGCCGATGACGGGACCCTCGCACTGCGCGTCATCAAGGCCCTGGGGTGGGCGTGCTGGATGGTCATGGCCGTCCTGATCGCGGTCGAGATCATCACCAGGGCCGGGAGACCAGCAGGCCGCCGACCGTCTGTACCTGCCCTTCGCACACCGCAGTCGGCCGTGCGCGCCCTCGTGGGAACCTCCCTGCTGCTCTTCACCGCCACCAGCGGCGTCGGGATGGTGCAGGCAGCCCTCCCTACGGCACAGGCCGCGAGCGCTGCGCCCGCGAGCGTGGCGGCACCCGCCGTTACTACGGACGCCTCCGCGCCTACGCGGACGGCATCTCCGGACGAGCACCAGAGGGCACAAACACCGCCGGTGGACACGGCAGACACGACGTCCCACACGGTCCGCCAGGGCGAATCGCTCTGGTCGATCGCGCAGGACCACCTGGGGGAGGGCATCCGATACAAAGAGATCCGCGACCTTAACCGCGACACCCTCGGAGAGGACCCGGGATTCCTCGACCCCGGCACCGTCCTGAAGATCCCGGTCGCGTCCGCAGCCGAGAACGCGCACACCGTCACGGTGGAGTCGGGAGACACTCTCTGGGACATCGCGGACAGCGAGCTGGGGGACGCGAGCCAGTACCAAGTGATCGCGGAGGCGAACGACCAGATCAGCGACCCGGACGTCATCGAGCCGGGGATGACCCTGACCATCCCGCAGGCCAGCGAGGCCACGACCGACGAGCCGCAGCGACAGCGCGCGGACGACAGAACGCAGAAGCCGGCACCCACGCCCACGAGCGGGCAGAGCGACCCCGAGCAGGCCACGGGTGACTCCCGCGCACACGCCGCAGCGCCCACAGCCTCCGCCGAGAAGAACCAAACCAGCACGACACGTCAAGAAGCGCCTCACGGAGCACCCGAGGCCGGCGCTGAGGACTCCGTCGGCGGGTGGATGCTGGCTGGACTGACCGGTGGCGGTGCAGTCCTGGCGGGGGGGATCCTGATGGCGCTGTACCGCCGCCGCCGCACCCAGCACCGCCACCGTCGCGCGGGTCGCACGATCGCCACCCCCACGCCCGCCCTGGGGCCCGTCGAGAAGACCGTGAACGCCATGGGGACGGTGACCGCACCGACACTGGAGCGGATGGACAGTGCCCTGCGACGCCTGGCCACCAGGCACGCTCAACAGGGAAACGCCATGCCTGACCTCGCAGCCGTGGAACTGACACGGGCCCGGATCGGGCTGCACCTGTCCTCACCGGCCTCACTGGCTGCGCCGTGGGAGGGCAGCGAGGACGGCCTGCACTGGTACCTCCCCAGCGGAGAGAACGCGCTCGAGGAAGCAGGAGAAGCGACATCGGACCGGCCGGCGCCGTACCCGCTGCTGGTCACGCTCGGCGCCACGGACACCGGCGAGACGTGGCTGCTGAACCTCGAAGAGCTGGCACTGAGCATCACTGGCGACACCACCCGCGGGCGCGACGTCGCCCGATACCTGGCCGCCGAGCTGGCGGTGAACCCGTGGTCTCACGGGGTGCGCGTCGACCTGGTCGGCGTGGCCGAAGAGGTAGCAGAGATGGACGCCGACCGGATCATCATCCACACCGGCGCAGGAGACCCAGCGGCGGAGGTGCTCGCCGACGCGGTCACGACGGTCGATCGATCAGGCGAGCTGGGCGCCGACGTCGCCACCGCCCGCGCCCACCAAGCAGGAGCGGACACGTGGCACGCCCGGCTGCTGCTGGTCGACGCGGCCGCAGACCGCCCGGAAGCCCTGAACCAACTGCTCGACCTACTGGCCACACACGCCGGGCACACGGGCGCCAGCGTCGTCGTGCGCGGGCAGGACGACGAAGCCGCCGACGGGCTGCAGCTGCACGTGAGCTCCACAGGTCGGATCACCATCCCCACCGTGAGTCTGGAACTGGCCGTCGTCGGCCTCACCAGCGACGAGGCCCGAGGATGCGCCGCGATCCTGTCCCAGGGCGAGCAGCTCGAGGACGTCCCGGTCCCCGTTCGAGAAGACGCGACCGAGGGCTGGCGGGCGTTCACCGACGAGGCAGGGGCCCTGCGGGAGGAGCACGTTCGCCAACGTACCGACGAGACCGCAGGTGACGAGGAGACGACCTCGGTGCTCGAGAGCTCCGACGAGGAGTACCTCGCGGTCGGAGCCACGACGCCCGCCGACCTGAAGGCAGTGGCACCGCAGGTCCCGGCCCACATCAGCCAAGCCGTGCGCGAGGCAGACCCCAGCCTTGACGAGGACCTTGACGCCTGGTGGTCCCCGGACTGCCCCCTGCCGCGTCTCTCCCTGCTGGGTCCGGTCACGGCGCGCACCCGCGGAAGCGCGGTGACCAAACGCAAGGCGTACTACACGGAGATGCTGGCCTACCTGGCCACACGCGCCACGGGCGCGACACCCAACGAACTGGCCGAGGCCTTCGGGATCACCCCCGCCAAGACCCGCGACTACGTGCGGATCGTGCGCGACTGGCTCGGCACCAACCCCAACACAGGCGCGCCACACCTGCCCGATGCGCGCAAGGCACCAGCGGCGCAAGCCCGGGGACAAGGCGTGTACGAAGTGCTCGACGTCCTGGTCGACGCGGACTTGTTCCGTCGGCTGCGCGCGCGGGGTGAAGCCCAGGGCCCTGCAGGCATCGAGGACCTCGATGCCGCGCTGCGGCTGGTCAACGGTCGCCCCTTCGACGCTCTGCGCCCGGGCGGGTGGTACTGGCTCTCGGAAGGAGACCGCCTCGACCAACACATGATCTGCGCGATCGTGGACGTGGCCCACCTAGTCACGACGTTCGCCTTGCAGGCCGGCGACCTCAAGCGAGCCAGGCTGGCGGCCGAGACCGCGGCGTTGGCGGCCCCCGAGGAGGAGATCCCCCGATTGGATCTCGCCGCTGTGGCCGACGCCGAGGGGCACGGGAGTCAGGCGGACCGCATCCTGGCCGACGAGGTGTTCAACCGCTCCGACGACCAAGGGGCGCCACCCGAACTACCCGCGAGGACCCAGCAGGTCGTTTCGGGCAAGGACTGGGCCGAGCGGGCTCGAAGCGCGAGCTGACTCGCAAGTGAAAGGAACCCATCGTGAAGCTCTTCAAGGCGACCGCAGAGCTTGCCGAGCGCATCGGGATCTCACTACTGCGGCACTGTCCGGCCAGCGTGCGTGCGCCCGTCACGCGGGGCCCGTAACTGCGCGACCGACTTTGCTTCCCCAGCGGCCGTGCGCACTCTGTCGGGTGATGCCAGCGGCGCGCCCCGATCTGCTCCCATATGACTGGGGGTCGCTGCGGCGAGCCTCGAGGACTGTCTCATCGAGGGCGTTCTGATTCTCACGCACCGCTGTCGCGGCGTCCTTGATGGCCCCCGTGGCGACGAAGGGCTGTGCGTGTCGGTGCCGTTCCTCGCGGCCGGCCTCCTCCACCGGGCGGCCTTCTGGGAGCAGCTTGTCTTCCGGGTCCACCTCGTCCCATGCCGGCTCGGTCTTCCTCGCGGCTCCAGGTCGTGCCGCGCCATCCGCACTCGCACTGGACCCGCCACTCCGGGGCCTTGAGCCGCGGCACGATTTCATCGCCGGCAGGGGCGAAAGGAAGATGATCCCGATGGCATTGGTCGGGTCGGACCCCACGGCCGTCCGGTTCCAGCATCGCCACGTGTCCTTCGTGCTCTCCGCCGTACTCAATGTCGACCATCCAGCCCGTGACACTCTTCCCTTCGTCAGCCTTCCCTGAGGCTCGGACCGGGTTCTAGTCGTCGCGGTCGCCGTCGTCGATGAGGCCCTCATCCCCGACGGGGGCGGGGCGTGGCGCGACCGCTCGAGGGGAGTGCGCAAGCCCTCCTCGGAAAATTGTCGCGATGACTTGGGGTACGAACGTTTCCGCAGGTCAGAGCGCATGTACCCCCCGTCACGCACTGTCGTACCCCCGCGCATGCAGGGCGAGGGGGTACGAATCCGGGGACGACATCTCGAGAGGTTCCAGCCGTGTCCACACGGCGAAAGGAACTCGAGATGTCGGTAGCCAAGCACCTGGGTCTGGACGACCCCAACAGTGACGTGCTGGCGTTGGCGCGCACACGCTTGGCCACGTGGCAGGCCGAGCACCCCGTGTTGGGGGCGGTGGAGGACCTCGCGGATCTCCCGGACCATGTGCGCGGCGCTGATCGCGAGGAGGCGGACGCGACGCTGTTGGCGTTGGCTGAGCTGAGCTCACCGGAAGGCGGCGATGACGTGGCTGCCACGGGCGTTCTGGCGTGGCTGCTGCTGCCGGGAGCGAGCCTGCTCGCGCGACGCATGGCGACGTTGACTCCCACTATCGACGAGGTCCTCGCCGCTCAGCTGTGGGTCGAGGCGCGCACTTTCCCCTGGCAACGGGGACACCGCGTGGCCGCGAACATTCTGATGAACACCCGCAAGACGGCGATGCGCGACCTGGGCGTCGGTGACGCGGCCGAGGGGTCGTGGGCGCGTTGCGCCCCCGTCGACCCGATCGAGGGTCCGTGGAGCCACATGGTGGCCGCCCCGGTGGAGATCCCACCTGAGCGGGAACTGGCTGACCTCCTTGAGTCGGCGTGCCGGGACGGGGTCATTACCGCCGGTGATTGGGGCCTGCTGATGGACGTTGCGGAGAGCGCTGATCGGTGTGGGGTCTCTCGGGCGGGGCGTGGATATGCAGGCCTGTTGGGCAACGAGGTCTGCAGCGAGGTCGCCCAGATGCACGGCGTCTCGCCCATCACCGTGCGCCGCCGGGCGAGCCGCCTGGTGCAGAGGCTACGCACCTCGGTGGCCTGCGGCGTGGAGAAGGTGCCCGCGTGATGACCGCCGATTACAGCATCGAGGCTTTAGGTGCCGACCCGATGAGGACGGTGACTGACGTGGCGGAGATCGAACGACTGACGGACCTGGCCGGTGCAGAGCGCGCCGCCTTCCAGGAGTTGGACTGCTGCCTGACGCGACTGCGCGACGTGTGGGCCGCGCAGAGCCAATTGGCGCATCTGGACTCCGAGACGCTGCGCGGCGTGCTGGCAGCCCGCCGCGCCCAGCTGGGTGGCCAGTCGCGATGAACGCCCAGACGGTGGCCCGGCCCGTGGTGCGAGTCGAGGAGCTCAAGCGGGCTTGGCAGGCAGTCCAGTCTGGCCAGTTCAGTACCACGCGAGGTCAGCAGGAGAGCAAGACCACGAGCGCGCCCGACGCGGCCTGGGACCCCGCCGAGGCTGTCCTGCCGGTGATCGGGTGCATCGGAGGAGCCGGCGCGACGACGACCGCCGTAGCGATCGCGCAGCAGGCCGGAGCCTCTAGGGTCCTCGAGTGCTGCTCCGCCACGGCCTCCGGACTGGCCGCCGCAGCGCACGAAGAGCTGGGTCGGCAGGGCGGTTGGAATGTCGGACGCCGCGAGCGAGTCACGCTGCAGCGCCCGGCCGGCGTTCTGCTCGGACCCGCAGAGGTACCCCTGCCGCTGATGTCGCCTGGACAGAAGGGGCTGACCGTCTTGGACGTGGGATGGGAACTCGGGCAGGTCCTGAGCCTGCCGTCCTGGCTGGGTGACCAGCTGCTCCACGCCCCGACCGTGGTGGCCGTGACCGCCGCGACCGTTCCCGGCCTGCGCCGCCTCGAGGGAGTGCTCGCCCTGCTGGAGAGCACCCACATCGTCGCCGCCGTCATCGGCCCCCGTCGCAAGAGGTGGGCGCCCGGAGTCGCCGCGTCCATGGGGCGGCTGACCAGCGACCTCGACGACGCGCGGAACCTCGTTGAGGTCCCCAGTGACAAGACCCTGGCGGCCCACGGCGTCGAGCCGACACCACTGCCGCCAGCGCTGCTGAACGCAGCAGGCCACCTGCTCCGGCTGACCGAGGCCGGGACCACTATGAAGGGAAGGCACGAATGAAGAACGCACTCCTGACCGAGATCTACGCGGTGCCAATGGAGGTCTGCCCTGTCGCCCCACCGGGTGCGCAGGCCCATGCCGACCAGCTGATGGGGTACGTGCTCTGGGGGGTTGGCATTCTCTTCGTGGTTGGCATCATCATCGGTGTCGGCGCCGTGGTTGGCGGCCGAATCTTCGGGATGTCGCACGCCAGCAAGGGCGGCATCATCAGCCTCGTGGTGGTGTTCATCGCGATCATCCTTTACCTCGTCCTTCCCGAGATCGTCGAGAGCATGACCGGATCGGGCTGCATCTGATGGCGTCCCGGGCAGCATCTGCAAGCGGGCAGCCGTGGGACCGCAGGCGGCTGCTGGTGACGCTTGTGGGTGTTGTCATGGCACTCGTGCTGATGGTCACTGGCCTCGGTCTGGCTATCTACTACGCCATCACGGCCGATGGCTCAGCGCAGGACGACGGGGCATCGGCCGCGCCCGTGAAGGTCGGCCCAGGCGCCACCGAGGGTGAGCGGCGTGACCAGATCGCGGCTACGCCCATGCTCGAGGTGCCCACCGACGCTGCCCTGAGCGGAACGCCGGCCGCGACCCCCGGGGAGGCGATCGAGGTCCCACCGGCGACCACGACCGGTCCGGCAGGGATACCTAGCGGGTACCCGAAGACACCGGAAGGTGCGGCAGGCCAACTCGCCGCGATCGAGATAAAGGTCATGCAGGGGATGTCTATCTCATACACCAACGAGGTCTACAAGCACTGGGCCCTGCCCAAGGGGGTCGGCGCGAAGAACTGGCCGCTGACGCAGAACGTCCAGGCCTTCCTCGCTAGCGCGGGCCAGAGCCAGACGAAGGACACCTCGGTCACGGTGACCACGGAGCCTGCGGCAGCCCAGATCAAGGGCACTGACGGTACGGAGTGGGTCGTGGCCTGCGTGCTCCTGGACGTGCGAGCCGAGATCACCCAGGAAGCGCGGATGGCCTACGGCTACTGCGAGCGGATGCAGTGGTCCGTGGGCCGCTGGATGATCGCGCCCGGAGCGAGCCCAGCCAAGGCCCCCTCCACCTGGCCCGGGAGTCAGCTTGCGCAGCAGGCCGGGTGGCGTACCTGGGCAGAGGCGGACTGACCGTGCTGCCTGATTGGACCAATCCCTGGACCCATTTGGGGTCGGCTGCCGGCAAGATCGTCGCCGACGCGTGGACTGCCGCGATGTTGGGGATCTGGAACGCGGGCCTGTGGCTGCTCCGGCTGGTCCTCAACATCGTCGATGCCTTCACCACGCCGGATCTGAGGGAGAACGGGCCTGGACGAGACCTCTACGAGACCACGTTCTGGATCGCGGTGACGCTCATGGTCATCCTCACCCTGGCCCAGCTGGGAATCGCGGCGTTCCGCCGGGACGGGGAGTCCGTGGGTCGAGTCCTTATCGGCACCGGCCAGTTCTTGATCATCTGGGTCTCGTGGATCACGTACGGCGTCGCGGTGGTTGCGGCCTGCGGAGGCTTGACCACAGCGATCCTGAAGAGCTTGCTACACATCGATGAGTGGAAGCAGTTCTCCCCCCTGGGAACACAGTTCTCCACGGACGACATCACCGAAGGCACGGTCGCGACCGTCCTGGGTTTCATGGGCATACTCGTGGTGATCGCGGCCCTCGGCCACCTGATCGTGATGCTCGCACGCTCCGCAGCACTGATGGTGCTGGCCGCGACGACACCCATCGCGGCCGCCGGTTTGGCCAGCGACTTCGGGCGGACGTGGTTCTGGAAGAGCTTCCGGTGGTTCCACGCAGCCGCGTTCACCCCCGTCCTCATGGCGCTGGTCCTCGGCATCGGGGTCGAAATGACCTCCGGGGTGGCCACGGGCATGACTGAGGACATCGACAAGGCCGTGGGCACTGCGGTGCCGGGAGTCATGCTCATCTGCGTGGGTGCCTTCAGCCCACTGGCGCTGTTCAAGCTGCTCGCGTTCGTCGACCCGGGCACCAACTCCGGTGCGTCGCTGCGGGCCGGCGTGGCGGCCTCCGGCGGCATCAGTGGGCTCCTGAAGGGCAAGAGTGGTGACAGCACGTCCTCGGCAGCATCGAGCACGGACGAGAACGGCAAGTCGCAGGGCGAATCCGCCGGTGAATCGGATGCGACGGCGCGAGCCAGCCAAGGAATGAGCAAGCTCGGGGGCCTGGGGAAGGCCGCGGCCGGCGGACTGGACGCGATGAGCTCCATCGCGGCCAAGGGAGCATCGATCGGGTCCGACGTGACCAACCAAGCCGGCATAGGGCACAACCAGTACGCCCCCGACTTCGGCGGAATCAGGAAGAGCGGCGGGGGACAGGGCAAGGGGCCGGACGAAGAGCCCCCCGGCGAGTCCCCGAACGACGACGGGACCGGAACAACCCCGGATGCGCCGACGCCGCCGACACCCGGTGGGGACCAGAACGGTGGGAGCGGCGCACCCTCGATGCCGCAACCCCCCACGCCCCCGTCCCCGCCGATGCCCGGTGGAAACCAAGGCGGCGGTGGTCAGGGGTCGCCAACAGAAGGGATGCCGTCCGAGCCCGGCGCCGGAGGGTCTGGCGCCGGAGGGTCTGGCGCCGGGGCAGCAGGTGCCGGAGGGTCTGGCGCCGGGGCAGTCGGGGCCGGCGCAGTACCGCCGCCCGTCTAGCAGATCGAAGGAAGAGAAATGAGCGGAATCTACGCCGATTACACAAAGGCCCGCATTGGCCTGGTGTTCGGGTTGTCAGGTTTTCAAATCGCCGTGCTGGCGCTGTCCTTGCTGCCCATCGCGTGGAACGCGAGTCGTGGGGCGTGGCTGTCGGCGCTGGTATTCGTGGTGCTGTGGCTGTTCATCGCGGCCATCACTACCGTCCCGGTCCGGGGCCGGTCAGCAACGGGGTGGATCGTCGCGACGCTGCTGTTCTCCCTCGGCGGCCTGCTGCGGTGGACCCGGTGGCGAGCGAAGGCAACCCGGGGCGCAGTCGAAGCGCTGGATGAGCCGGACCTGCCGGGGGTGCTCCAAGGCATCCAGATCCATGACGGTCCTCCGAGCGGGGCGACCTTCACCCGGATCGCGATCATTCAGGATCACCGAGCCAGGACGTGGGCAGTGACCGCGGCCGTGGTCCACCCCGGTATCGGGTTGATGGAGCAGGAGGACCGGCTGCGCAACGGCAGTGGGTTGAGTGAGCTGCTGGACCTGGCGGCCCGGACCGAACTCATCGACGAGGTCCTCATCCTCGTGCGGTCAGTCCCCGACGACGGAGCCGAGCGCAAGCAGTGGATCACCCGGCACCGCCGCAGCGACGGCCCGCTGGCGGTGCGGCAGATCAACGACGACATCCACGAAACGCTCAGCCCGTCGAATGTGCGCACGGAGTGCTTCGTCACCATCGTCGTCCCCGAGACGCGACTTGGCCGGCAGGCCAAGGAGTCCGGGGGCGGAGTCGATGGACGTGCACGCGTGATGTACGGGTTGGCAGGCGAAGTCGAGTCCCAGCTGCGCGGAGGCTTGGGCATGACCAGCGTGACATGGCAAACCAGCCCGGATCTCGCGTTGGCGTGCCGTACCGGGTTCGCGCCGGGAGACCGCTCCGCGATCATCGATGCCCTGGCTGAGCAGGAGGACGGGAAGGACACGAACGCGCAGGTGCCGTGGGCGATGGCCGGTCCCTCCGGAGCGGACGCGCTTGCGCGCCACTACAGCCACGACGCCTGGAACTCGACCTCCTCGACGATCAAACTGCCCGTCAAGGGGGCAGCGATGGGGGCACTGGCCCCCGTCCTGACCCCGGGAGAACCCGGGGAGCGACGAAGCTTCCTTGTCGCGTACCCGATTTTGAGCCAGACCAAGGCAGAACGGCAGAGCGCCAACAGCGAGTGGGCTGCGGACGTGGGGGATGGGATCCGCACCCAGATGAAGGTCAAGCAGAAGACCAAGGAACGCGACGAGGCGGACAAGGTTCGACGCCTGGACACGAAACTGGCGCGAGGCAACTCGCTGACGCGGCCCTACGCGGTCTGCACGGTCACCGCTCCCAAGACTGCCGCGATCGCGGAGTACGGACCCCGGTTGGATGCCTCGATCCGGCGTGCCGGGTTCGCCCCCCTTCGTCTCGACATCGCGCATGACGTCGCGTTCGCGGCCTCCACGGTGCCGCTGGGCGTCAGTCTCGCCCGGAGGGCGGATTGATCATGGCTGGTACGAAATCGCGCGGGCGCGACGTCTCTCGCCTGTTGTCCGACTTCGGGCACGACCTTCCGGCCGTGCCGGCCCCACCGGGGAAGGTCAGGGATCCGCGGGTGTTCCGGCACGCGCCCCCTCGAGGAATGCGCAAGGCAGGCCGCGGGTGGACGCCAGCCCCCGCGCCCGTGTCCTTGTGGCGCATGACCAGCGACCAGGCCCCTGTGTACTGGCCCTTCATCTCCACCCCTGCTCTGCCGCCCACCGGCGCGCACATGGGCGTCGACCACCTCTCCGGTGGCGCGTTCTTCGCTGACCCGATCGGGTGGGTCCTCAACGACGGGGTGCCGGTCACCAACCCCAACATCTTCTCCTTCGGCAAGCCCGGGCGCGGCAAGTCCGCCACGACGAAGGCCTTTTGCCTGCGGATGATGGATTTCGGGTACCGGGTGCTCGTGCTGGGAGACGTCAAGGACGAGTACGAGGCGATGGCGCGCTTCCTGGGCGTCGAACCCGTGCGCATCGGCAAGGGACTGCCGGCCCGGATCAACCCGCTGGCCTTCGGGCCTCTGCTGGCCGGATGGGACAGCCTCAGCGTCGAGCAGGCGCGTTCACGGGCGGCGATCGTCTTCTCCCGGTGGCTGACCCTGGTCCGCGGCCTCGTGGGCTCGCAACGCATCGGCGATCACCGGGTGCCCTTCGGCCCGACGGAGGAGGTCGTCGTCAAGTGCGCACTGCAGCACCTGACCGGGTACGCCCAGGGGAACTCGAGAATGCGGGAGACGACGATCCCCGAGCTGTGGCACCTGCTGGACAACCCGACCAGTCAACTCATCGCCGAGTGCAGGTACGCCAACGAGCGGGCCTTCCTGGACGAGACCCGGCTGCTGCGTGACGCCCTGGGGCAACTCGTGAACGGAACCCTCTCCGGTCTCTTCGATGACCACACCACCATCGACATCGATTGGAAAGCGCCGATGCAGTCGCTGAGCCTCTCCCGGCTGGACCCACTGGGAGAGGAGGCCGTGGGCATCGCCTTGACCTGCCTGAACTCGTGGGGTCGGGGAATGCGCGAGACCGCAGACGAGGGCGACCTGCGGATCGTCGTGCGCGACGAGGCGTGGAAGCAGCTGCGCCTGGGACCAGAGGCGGTCAAGAGCTTCGACTCCGACCTGAGGCTCTCGCGCAGCGCCGGCGACATTCAGTTCGCAATCGCGCACAAGCCCTCAGACCTCCTCTCCGCCGGAGATAGCGGATCTCAGGCCGTGGCCATCGCCAAAGACCTGCTGCACCTGGCCGACGTGAAAATCCTCCACGGGCAGGACCGAGCCGTAGCCAACGAACTCGAGCAACTCCTCGGCCTGGGCCCGATGGCCCGCGACCTGATCACCGGATGGGCCATGCAGGGCCAGGGCCGCGCCCTGTGGGGCGTCGGCGAGCAGATGTACAAGGTGGGCACAGTGCTCCACCCGATCGAGAAGGAGCTGACCTACACCAACGACGCGATCAAGGCAGCCGGCTGAGATGAAGAAGGCCGCGATCGTCCTGGTGCCACTGCTGGTATTTCTCGGGATGCCGCTCGGGACCGCGCTGATCATCACCGCGATGAGCGCGCCAGCGGTCGGCCAGCAGCTCCAGACCCTCGAATGTGGCGGGGTGGCGCCTGCCACAGGTGCGTGGCGGGCGCCGTTCCAGCAGAAGTACACGGTCAGCGACCGGGGGTTCGGCAGAGAGTTCCACCCGATCCACAACGAGTGGCGGATGCACACCGGGCAGGACATGGTCTCTCTACCCGGACCCGGGCCGGTGGTGTCGATCGGGACGGGCAAGGTCGCGTTCGCCGGCCAGATGGGCGGCTACGGCAACGTCGTCGACGTCCAGCACAGCGAGGGCGTGGTCAGCAGGTACGCCCACCTGGCCAGCATCGACGTGACCCGGGGGCAAAGCGTCGAGGCGGGCACGAAACTGGGCGTGGAAGGGACAACGGGCACCAGCACAGGAGAGCACCTGCACTTCGAGATCCAGATCGATGGCCGGGCCGTAGACCCCATGCCGTGGATGACCAAGCATGGGGCCCCACTGAACGGTAAGGCCGTCGCGGCCGCCTCCCAGACTCCCGAGCAGGTCCCCGCGAACGTCGAGGAAGGCGGTGTCGGATTCACGCTGCCCATACCAGGCGCACCACGGAAGGACTCACTGCACAACGAGGCACTGCCGATCCCAGCGAACATCAAGAAGCTCTACATCGAGGCAGGCAAGAAGTACGGCCTGGCCTGGACCCTGCTCGCAGGGGTCGGCATGGCCGAGACCGCCCACGGCCGGAACACAGCTGTCTCGTCGGCGGGCGCCCAAGGCCACATGCAGTTCATGCCCAGCACCTGGCAATCGATGGGGACCGACGGTAACGGCGACGGCACAGCAGACATCCACAACACCGCTGATTCCATCTACTCGGCGGCACGCTACCTCGTGCACGAAGGAGCCACCCGCGGCGGCGGAGAGGGCGTCAAGGAAGCGCTGTTCGCGTACAACAGGGCCACCTGGTACGGCAACGACGTGCTCTACTACGCCGAGGCCTACGGCGGAGGCATCGTCCTGGGCACCACCACGGACTGCACCGAGACCAGCGGCACCAGCAGCCGGAACCTTCCCCCACTGACCGACGCGCGAGCGAAGAAGGTCCTGACCTGGGCAGCCGAGCAGGACGGGGACGACTACGTGATGGGAGGCGAGGGGCCCGACGCCTGGGACTGCTCATCCCTGACCCAGCGCGCCTTCAGCCAGATCGACGTGAGCATGCCCCGCACGGCCGCAGCCCAACGCGACTGGCTCGCCGCGGGCAACGGGATCCGCATCAAGCCCGGCGAGGAGAAGCCCGGCGACTTGGTCTTCTGGGACTCCTACCTCGGGCCCAACGTGATCGGACACGTGGCCATGGTCTGGGACCCCGCCACGAAGAGCACCATCGAGGCCCAGTCGACGAACACCGGCGTGGGTCATTTCTCCTACGAAGGCAAAGAAGACAAGCAGATCTTCGAGATCTGGCGAGTCGGCAACGTCAGCGACAACCCCAGCCGCTCCACCTAGCTAGTGACCGCCACAGGCCCCCGAGGGGCATTGGTGGTCGAAAGGAGCCCACGATGCAGCAGTCACGACGATCAAACCCTTACCCGTACACTTGGGAGATCCCCTTGGCCATGTTCCTGGCCGTGGTTCTCCTGCTGTTCTTGGGAGTACACCTCGGGCGGGCGGTGGCCAATTTCTGGGCCGGTGCCGGACTGACCGTCCTCTCCGGGCAAGAGATGCTCACCAGCTGGGTCAGCGTGCTCAAGGGCGACGCCGGGGCGGGACTCTCACCACGGCCCGACAAAGTCGCCGGCACCACCGCGCTTCGGACCTGGATCATCGTCTCGGAGGCGTGCATCATCGCCGGACTGATCTGGGCCGCCCGCGTGTCATGGGTCCACTGGGGCCCTGGCACTGTGCGCGGCGTCGCCACGAACGACGAGGTCGAGCAGGTCGTCGGCCGCGCCCGTCTGCACAAGCAGGCCCACGTCATCCGACCCGACCTCTACGCCAAAAAGCCCAACGTCATTCACAAATTGGCGACACAGCTCAAGGGAGACCAGCGATGAAGATCGAACCCGAGCAGGTGGGCTGGCGCTTCGGCAGCAGCAAGCACCCCCACGGGACGGACCTGTGGATACCGTGGGACCGCGCCGCCGGAGTCATCGGCCCGCAGGGCAGCGGAAAGACACTCGACGTGCTCGTTCCGGCCCTCCTCGGGGCCCCCGGAGCCGCCATGACCACGCTCACAAAACCCGAAGACCTGCTCCTGAGCTGGACGGCCCGTTCCACGGACGACCGACCCTGCGCGGTCCTCGACCCGTTCGGCCTGACCGACGGCCTGCCCGAGCTCGTGTGGGACCCCATCGCCGGGTGCGTCGACTCGATGGTTGCAGAGCGACGCGCGAAGGCCTTCGCTGCTGGCACGATCCAAGGCTCCGACAGCGGCGGCAACGACGGAGCCGCACGGTTCTACGCGGCAGAGGCGGCGAAGGTCCTCAAGGGTTTCTTCCACGCGGCCGCCCTGACCGGGGGCACACTCGATGACGTGCTGCGCTGGGTCGCCAACCCCCTCGCCGCGACGGAGGCAACGTCGATCCTGCAGGACCACCCCCACGCTGCGCCGTTCTGGCACGGCCTGGTCTACGCCGCCCTGCACGGGGACGAACGCACAGCGGGAAACACCGTGACCACCGTGCAGCAGGCCATGGAGATCCTCTTCCAGGAGCCGATCCGTCGTCGGTGCGTCCCCGGGCCCAACCGGCCCGCGACCAACATCGCTGAGCTGATCCAGCGACGCGGAACGGTCTATCTGCTCGGACGCGAAGACCCCTACGCCTCGGCGTCGCCACTGATGACCGCGTTCGCGGAGTACATGCTCGACACCGGTCTCGAGGCAGCACACCGATCCCCTTGGGGACGGCTGTGCCCCCCGATGGTCTCGGTCCTCGACGAGCTTCCCTCGACCGCGCCACTGCCGACCCTGCGCACCCGAATGGCCAACGAACGAGCCCTGGGAATGTCCTTCATCTGGGCGGCGCAGACCCCAGCCCAGCTGACCACCATCTACGGCAAGCAGGAAGCCGAGTCCCTGATCCAGCTGACCAACAACCTGCTGATCTTCGGAGGAGGCAAGGACGGAACCTTCAACCAAGAGATCTCCGATCTGCTCGGGACTGTCCGCGTCGGGCGCTCGACTTGGCAGACCGGGAAGGGAGGACGCAGTCACTCCGGCGAAGACATCCCGATCATCACCGCCTCCGAGATCCGCAGACTGGAAGAGCGCACGGCCCTGCTCGTTGCCGAGAACAGTCGCCCGATCATCGCCGGCCTACATCGATGCATCGATGGCCGGTCCGGCAAGCACCTTCTGTCGCAGCAGAAGGCGCTGCGCGGGCAACTGGCCGAGGATCGGCAGATGACGGTGACCCAGGAAGCGCGGGCCACCGCCGCACTGGTGGAAGCGCGCCGGTGTGGGCTCAGTCGCGAGGCCACTCACCAGCAGGCCAAGAACGCCTCGTACGGGCAGCTGTAGGAGGCTGAGGTGAACAGCCCCGAGACCACCGATGCGCGGGCCGTCCCCCTGACCAGGTCATTTCCGCGACCTGGCCCCGGCTTGGTCCAGGCATACCGGGAACTGGACCTGGCGATGAACGGCACGGCAGAGCAGGTCAAGGCACTGGGGGACATAGAAGCACTGCCGCGCCCATGGGAACCCGCGTCCATCACCCAACCGCAACTTCGACGCGAGGTGTGGAGGTGGCTCGAGGACGTCGTCACCTGGCTCAACATCGAGTACACGTGGGACGTCGCGACGATCATCCCCGAGTGCTGGCCCAAGCACCCCCACATCGTGCACGAGGTCGCCGTCATCGCCGACCTGCGCCGAAGCGCGGGACTGGCATTCACCAGTGCTGCCCTCGAGGAGTGGCACCGCTACGCCCTGCCAGCGTTCACCGAACGGATGCGATCACGCATCAAGACCGGCTGCGACACCGGCCACCAGGAATGGCCCGCCCGCAGCCGCTTCCATCGGCACACATCGGCTCGTGCCAAGAGCAGCCGCAACACGGCCTACCTCTCCGACGAGCGGACCACGCAGCGACCCCCTTCGCCCAGCGCCACGGCACGACTACGAGTGGTCGACGAGCCTGTGCCGCCCAACGTCGATCCCCACACCGGTGAGGTGTTCGACTAGATTCGATGCCTGAAAAGTATGTGTCGCGCCCGCCCGGCGCATCTCAAGGCCAAGTTCCGGGTCTGCTCCCTGTCGCCGGCCCGCTGCCCGAGGCACTCAGCCGGTGGTGCTCCACCACCCGAGCGGCACTGGAACGCGATAGGTCGACGCGCGGATCATGTACGCCTCCCAGTGGATCTGCAGTACCTCCACGCAGCCTCGACGCTCGTGCTCGGCGCCTCGACGCTGAGCGGTTCAGAGCCCCACCTCGACGTCCGGCGCGCAGCCGACCACCTCGCGGACGCGCAGACCGCGCGGGACGAGACCGTGCGGGCGTGGCCCCGGGAAGCAGGCACACAGACGGCAGGGCGCTCCGACCACGAGCAGCCGCTTGCAACACAGCGCCTACACGAGAACATCCGCGGCCACCTTCGCGACGGTGCCTCGTGGCGTCCCCCGCCGACATCGCCGAGAGTATCGCGCCGTCGAGACGCTCCGTGCTATTGCTGACCTCGGCCCCGCGCGTTACGTCCGTGGGCCCGCCCAGGACCTCGGAGGAGTTGCAGGAGACCCCGAGCAGGTATTTACGGACCTCACGCGGGCCGTGGCCACACGCACCGTTACCGGTCGGGCGACCGGCATCCTGATGGAGCGTCACCACCTGACGGAGACTGCCGCGTTAGAGAGCCTGACCACCGCCGCGCCCCGCCCGGGGCACCGCCTCTCGTGGGTGGCCGAGCACGTCGCCACGACCGGGGCGAACCCCTCATTCGCCGATGTAGGACATCTCGATCTTGTGACCAGTTTGGTCTGCGGGACGTCGACAGCGCGCAGCTCTGAGTAGCGGTCGGTGCGCTGGTGCCACCGGCCGGTCGCGCCCAAAATGCCGATAGACAGACCGCGCTGGGCGGGTGGGAACCATGCAGGGACGAACGGGACGCAGACGGCGAAGACGGTGCCGCCGACGCCCGAGGAAGAACCCGGCGAGCAGCAGCAGCGTGGAGGGGATCAGCGCGAAGAAGCCGATGAACAGCACGGGCAGGATCGTCAGGGCCGAGATCACCGGGAACACCAGGCGACCGCCGTAACGATCGGTCAGGGACTCGAGGACGACGCCGAGCGATCCGACGACCACCGGCACCGCGACCATCAACGACACGTCGAACACGGTGAGCTCGCCGACCCGGCCGGAGTCGCGGAAGACGGGGCCCGAGTGGGCTGATCAATGCCCAGGCCCGGAAGTTCAGGGCAGACCCGATGGTGGCCACGGCCAGCGTCAGCCATGACTCCCCATCGGCGGCGCACTCATCTGCCTGGCCCGTCGCAGGGTCGACGTGAGGTCGATCTGCACTGCCTTCCCCCTTTGTCGCGACGTGTACGGCACACCCTCGCACGGATCCAGTAGCGTTGCTTGACCCATGTCTGGGTTCGAGACTTCCAGGATCGGATGATTCCTGCGCAAGGGCACGGCGGCCGAACTCGCGGGCAGAAAGCTGTTGGCACTCTTCGGCGGCGCCTAAGCACGCGACTTCGCCGATGTGTACAAGCTCGCACAACGTTTTGGCAAGAAGCGTTTGATCGAGCAGACGCAAGCACTGGACCCAGGCTTCGACCTCGACGTACTCGGCGAAATGCCGCGAACCATCGATCGATTTGACGACCACGACATCCCACTTGCGCCCGAGGAGCTGCCGGTCGTGGGTGGAACGGCCGATCAGTACCCGGCGCCGAGGCGAGACCGCGCCTGAGCGGGGGAGAGGTCATGCTGACCGATGTGGAAAACATCGGCGCCCACGAGCGCTGCGACATCGGCCCGGTCGTTGGCGGCGAAGAGCTTCCCGTGCTCAGCGGCCACCCGGCTAGCTAGTCAGAACTGTCATCAGATGTGGTTCGGTTTGACGGTTCCCTCTATACCGCACCTGCTCCCGTCCTCGCGCGGGGCGCTTCGGTCCGCTGGCAAAGCGCAGGAGTGGACATCACTACTACAGCCTGTAGGATACTTGGGAATCATTCGTGAAGACGCCTGACGCCGGACGGGGTTCGGAATACGTGTTCAGACTTGGGTCGGGCGCGAAGGAAGCGAAGTCATTGACGTGCCTGAACAGCACAACGCCGCGCACCAAGCGGAGAAACCGCTCAGGCGGACCATCGACGAAGCCAAGCTCGCGGCCCGCCGGGCCGGCCGGCCTCGCAGCAAGGTCATGGCATTTGTCGCGTTGACGAAGCCGCGGGTCGTCGAGCTCCTCCTCGTCACCACTGCACCCGTGATGATCTTGGCCGCTGAAGGAATGCCGCATCTTTGGCTGGTGCTGGCCACTCTTATCGGCGGATCCGCAGCAGCGGCTTCGGCCTCGGTGTTCAACTGTTTCTTCGACCGCGATCTGGACGCGAAGATGCAGCGGACGAAGAATCGGCCGTTGGTCACGGGGGAGGTCACCCCGCGCGAGGCGCTCATCTTCGCGTTCACGCTCGGGATCGGCTCGATCTTCTGGATGGGTGGCTTCACCAACTGGGTCGCGGCTGGTCTGGCAGCCGCGGCGATCTTGCTCTACGTGGTGTTCTACACCCTCGTGCTCAAGCGGCGCACCACCCAGAACATCGTGTGGGGAGGTGCGGCCGGCTGCATGCCCGTCCTTATCGGCTGGTCGGCGGTCACCGGCAGCCTGAACTGGGAGCCGCTGCTGCTCTTCCTCGTCGTGTTCTTCTGGACCCCACCGCACTACTGGCCGCTGGCCATCAAGTACAAGGCCGACTACGACGCCGCCGGCGTGCCGATGCTGCCCTCGAAGGTCCCGCCGACCACCGTGGGCCGGCAGATCCTGGGGTACGCGTGGCTCATGGTCGCGGCCAGCCTTGCGCTCATCCCGGTCGCCCCGATGGGACCGATCTACATCATCACTACGTTGGTTGCCGGTGCGTGGTTCATGTACCAGTGCTACGCGCTGACCAGCCGAGCCAGGCAGGGTTACCACGGCAGCCAGCTGCAGGCCATGAAAGTGTTCCACAGCTCGATCGCGTATCTGACGGTCGTGTTTCTCGCTGTCGCTGTCGACCCATTCTTCAACCCGTTCGTCGGGTGACTTCGACCACACTCTGAGTCGGCGTCTGCAGCTCAGAGCGCATTGAACCCATCTAAGGAGCATCATGCCCCGCATCACCATCGGACTTGGCATCGTCCTCGTCGCCGTCGGCGTCATCGCCTACATCGCAACCGGATTCGCGAGCTGGACTGCGTTGATCCCCGCCATTCTCGGCGCAGTCATCCTGGCCTGCGGTCTCATCGGATTGAAGAACCAGAAGACAGGCATCCACATCGCCCTCGTGGTCGCGATCCTGGGCATCCTCGGCACCGGCATGAACGTATTGCAGATCGGCGCACTGCTCGCCGGCGAGGCCGAGCGTCCCGCAGCCGTGATCACCAGCATCATCACCTTCGTGCTGCTCATCGTCTACGTCATCCTCGGAATCCGGTCCTTCATTACCGCCCGCCGATGGAAGGGCACAGCAAACGCAGAAACCGCGGCGCAGTAGTCAGCTAGCTTCCAGCCAGAAAGTGGGCCAGCCACTCGCCACCGCATGGTTCACCCTGAGTTGAAGAGTGTTGAAGTGGGAGCAGCCGTCGCTTCCGTGCTCGCCGCTCCAGGCCAGCCGCCGCACCAGCAGCCGCGGCCTTGCGCCACTCGATCAGGTGCGAGGAGTGCAGGCCCTCCCGGCGCTGGATCGCCCCACGTTGACCACGATCTGCCCCGTCGTACTCCGCCAAGATCCCGGCGTTGTATCCGGCGGTGAACGTGCGCCGTTTCGGTCGATCCGCTCGAGGTCCCATGACCCCATCATCGGGGGCCACATTAGCCGTGGTCATCGTCATCGTGCTCGTCTCGTTTCTCACCCTGTGCAAGAGAATGAGGTGTGTCTGACTTAATGAGGCATTCGCGGTTGGAAATACCCAGCCAATCGTGGTGCGTGTTTACGGTTGGGTTTCCTTGTGCGTCTGACGGTAGTCGATCTGGTTCTCTCGTGCTCGGGCCAGGCCCTCGCGGCAGGCCTGGCGACCCGCTGCGGCAACGCCCTCGCCCGCCGCGGCCGTTACTGCCCACAAAACCCCACCACCTTGCCCACGACCCCGGCCGACCCCGGCTGCATCGACCGGCAGGTAGCAGCCGATTCACGACGCCTGGCCACCCTCGCACCACCCCTGGTGTTCGGCGACACGTCGACCGGGGAGACTTCGCCGCCGACGTCAAGAGCCTAACGACCCTCCTGCTGCACATCGCGGCCGCCACCGGACGCCGCGAACTGCTCCCGGCCTGGGCCGGCGACGTCCAGGCCGCGACCCGCCCTTTGGCGCGAGCTCTCCGATGGGGCCTGCAGCCACCGGCAGACATCGCGACCAGATCCCGGGCCCTGACCACCGCCGCCGAGATCATCACCAGCGGCGACCTCGAGGTCGCCGCCGCACGCTTGACTCCCTGATTCGAGACGATCCCGCGAACCCCAGACGGTCTGCTTGGTTGGGCGGGCGATCACACCAGGCGCACCCCGGTCACGACCCGCCTGATCAGGAGCAGGCCCATGCCGAGGATAAGCGCACGGATCGCGGGCAGTGCCCGAACTGACAGGCGGCAGCCCCCTTCGTCCGCTTGTCCGGCCGTGACGGCTAGCGTCGGGGTCGTGACCATCCTGTCCGACCTGGCCGCTCTCGACGAGGACCCCTTCGACTCCGTGCTGTGCGTCGTCGCTCATCCCGACGACATCGAGTACGGCGTGGCCGCTGCCGTCACCGCGTGGACCGGCGCCAGCAAGACCGGGCGCTACTTCCTGTTCACTCGCGGTGGGGCCGGGGTCGACACGATGGACTCGGTCGACGCCGCACCCCACGCACGCGTTGCTCGTGCAGCTCTACTGAGCGGATGACCGTCAGTTTCGGCTCCGCCGATACCGTGTGGCAAAGGAGGAGCGCGACCTCGCGCGGGTTGGCGCCGGCCACCGCCTTGATGGTGACGGCTGCGATTTTCTGGTGGTTGGCGCTGCCGCCGCGCGGGTGGTGGGTGCTTTTGCCACTGGGGGTCGCTGCATTCATGCTCGCCCTGGCCGGTCGTCCGCTGCGTGAGCGCCTGTGGCTCGGCGCGCTCGGTGGAGTCATCCACTACGGCATCGCCCTGCGCTGGCTCACCGACTTCACCGTCCCCGGGTACCTGGCTGCCGTCGCACTCGAGACAGCAATGCTGGTGCTCGTCGCGGCGGTGTCGCTCGGCATCCCAGCACCGCCCAGCCCGTCCACGCGGCGCCACGGGCGGCGGGGCTGGTGGCTGACCACCCCCGCCGCGCTCGTGCTGCTGGATGCGGTGCAAAACCGCTTCCCCCTCGGCGGCTTCCCGCTGCCGTCTCTGGGCTTCAGCCAAGTTGACGGCCCGTTTCTGGGCGCGGCCCCTGTCGGTGGTCCCCTCCTGGTGACCGGACTCGCGGCCCTGACCGGTGCCGCAGTGACGGCTCTCGTCCTCGGGTCGAACCGCACCCGCGCGGTGGCCGCGGTCAGTGCCGTGCTGGCGATCACTATGCCACCGGCGCTGCCGGACACCCCGGGGACCGCGTCGTCGGGCACGCTCGACGCGGTGATCGTCCAAGGAGGCGGTGCCCGCGGGGTGCACGTGATCCAGTCGGTGGATGCCACCGCCGAGCACCTGCAGGCCGCCCAGGCCATCACCGGATCGCCGGACCTGGTGCTGATGCCGGAGAGCATCGCCCATGTCGATGGCCCAATCGGCCGGACACCGGTGGGCGCACGCTTCGCCGATCTGGCCCGACGGCTGGGTACGAACCTCGTCGTGGGGACCACCGAGGCGGAAGGTCAGGACCGCTTCCGCAACGCGTCCGTCCTGTGGGGCCCGGAGGGGAACCTGCTGGGTCGCTACGAGAAGCACCACCGCGTGCCCTTCGGGGAGTACCTCCCGATGCGGGACGTGGTCGAGTCACTCAGCGACCTGACCCGACTCGTGCCACGCGATGCCATCGCCGGTCAGGGCCCCGCCGTGCTCCAGCCGCGTGGGATACCACCGTTGGGCATCATCATCTCGTATGAGACGTTCTTCTCCGACCGGGTCGCCGCGGCGGTGCGTGCCGGCGGGCAGCTGGTCCTCGCCCCGACCAGCGCCTCGTCCTTCACCGGCGAGGTCGTCCCCGCGATCGAGGTCGCCGCCTCCCGGCTGCGCGCCCGCGAGTTCGGCCGCACCGTCCTGCAGGCCGCACCCACGGGGTACTCGGCCATCATCCAACCCGACGGTGCGGTGACCGAGCTCAGTGGTCTGGGGACCCGCGAGCTGCTGATGGCCAGCGTCCCATTGCGAACCGGGTTGACTCCCTATGCGCGCGTGGGCGACATCCCGGTGCTGGTGCTCGCGCTGCTCACCCTTGTGGCGCCAGTGTGCGTCCGCGCCATCCGCCGGCGGGTCGTCTGACCGGCCGCCAGTCCCGTCCAGGGCGAAGGGAGCAGCGCCGCCGGATGAGCACTGCAGCGCGTGGCCGCTCTGGCGCCGTTACGCCCGGCCGACGCCGGGCAAGTGAGCGAGGGCCCGTTCGGGTTCTGCCTCTACGCGTCCTACCCGGTGGCAGGTCGTGGCCCTGGACACCTTCTGCGTCGGGCGCCTGAAGGGCATCGGCGCGGTCTGGCAGCTGACGGCCGTCGACATCGCCACCCGTAGCGCCGTCGTGGAGCTCGATCGTCGGGAACGAGACCGCGCAGGTCAACGCCCGCTTCCCGGACCGCCTGAAGAGGGCCCGAGCACGGCGTCACCCTGGAGGGATGCGGACGAACAACGGTCCGGAGTTCGTCGGCAAGCCCATCCAGCCCCGTGCGGTGGAGCTGGGCTGACCCGCCGCCGGATACTGCCGAGGTCTGCCGACCGCGCCTGCCTACACTGGCAAGGTGCCATTCCCTCGTCTGATCAACGCGATGGAACGTCGCCAAATTGGTCTTTACCTGCTGGCCATCGCGGGTGGAGCGCTCCTCGGCTGGTCGCTCCCTGCCGCGGCCGGGCCGCTGGAGCAGGCGATCACTCCGGTGCTCGGGCTGTTGCTGTTCGCCACGTTCCTGGGAATCCCGTTCTCCGCCATCGGCCAGGCAGTCCGCGATGTGCGCTTCCTGGCCACGGTTGTGATCCTGAACTTCGTCATCGTTCCTGTCGTGGCCTTCGGTCTCTCCCGGTTCGTCGCCGATGACCAGGCTTTGCTGGTGGGTGTGCTACTGGTGCTGTTGACCCCCTGCATCGATTACGTGATCGTCTTCGCCGGCCTGGCCGGCGGCTCCAGTGAGCGCCTGCTGGCGGCCGCGCCGCTGCTCATGCTGACCCAGATGGTGTTGTTGCCGATCTATCTGGTCCTTTTCGTCGGTCCGGGACTCGTCTCGGCTATCGACCCTGAGCCCTTCCTGGAAGGGCTCATCGTGCTGATCGTGATCCCTCTCGCACTGGCGGCATTGATCCAGTGGTGGTCCCGCCGAGCGGCGACCGGCCAACTGGTGATGACCGTCATGCAGGCGATGATGGTTCCGCTCATGATGGCGACTCTGGCGGTGGTGATCGGATCGCAGATCCACGGAGTGGGGCGCGAGATCACCAGGCTGCTCTCCGTCATCCCTCTCTACGCGGTCTTCCTGGTGGTGATGGTTCCCCTCGGCATGGCCACCGCGCGCGCTGCACAGCTGGGTCTGGGAAGCACGCGGGCCGTGGTTTTCAGCGGCGCGACCCGCAATTCATTGGTGGTCCTCCCACTAGCCCTGTCGCTGCCGGACGCTCTGGCTCTGGTTCCGCTCGTCGTGGTCACCCAGACCCTGGTCGAACTTCTGGGCATGGTGGCCTACGTGAAGATCATCCCCCGGCTGGTCCCCTCCGAACCCCGCTCAGCGAGCTCGCCGCACAGGCCGGGACCTCATCCAAGACGCTGCGGTTCGGCTGGGGGTCGGTGATGGTGATCGGGTCTCCGGCGAAGGTTGCCGGCGGGGATGAGGGCGGCCTCGCGAGCTGTGCGCAGGTCGGTGAAGCGGTATCGACGGAGCTTCGCTCGGCAGCGGGGCAGGGTGCTCACTAGAGCGGTTGCGCACCTCGCGGTCAATGGGTGACAACCGGCTCTTCAGAGCCTCGAGCCCCCACTATCTCGTGGTCCTCTCGGGGAACCCGGCCCCGAGTGTCACGAGCCCATGAGGACCGCCAGCGTCGGCGGGGTCATCAGTGCTGCGGCGCAGACGAGGTAGAGCACCAGGGTTTGCCAGGGTGCGGGGTCGTCGGTCGCGAGCAGACGGATCCTCGTCGCCGCCGAGCCGGCCCCGGCCGAGGCACCCGGGGTGAGGCCCTGCTCGCTCGTGGCCTCGGCGAGGGAGAGGATCGCCCGCGCGAGGGAGATCTCGCCAACGTCCCGCCGGGCGGCCCGGTCCGCGAGGACCTCGACGATCAGCGCCACCTCCGCCAGCGCCGCATCCGTGCGTAGCCACCGAGGCGTCGCGGTGTGCAGCACCGTGAAGAACTCGAGGACGAGGTCGTGCCGCTCCCGCAGATGGGCCTCCTCGTGGGCGACGACGGCCGCGAGCTGCTCGGCGGGCAGGGCGGTCAGGGCGGCCTCGGTGATGACCAGACGCGAACCTGCGCCGGGGACGCAGTAGGCGGACAGCTCGGAGGAGGGCAGCACCCGGGTGTGCGCACCCTCGTGGCGCCCGACGATGTCGACGAGCTGGCGGTGCTGCGCCCGCGCGGTGCGGATCCTGCGGCCGACGTGGTGGCCGTTGAGCAGCAGCCGCACGAGCACCCCGACCGAGGCAATGCCCGCGACGACGAGGATCGCGACCTCGAGGGTCGTCGACTGCGGGTGGGGGTGGACCAGGGCGAGCGGTGCCGCGCTCAGCAGGCAGAGGACGGCGGACAGGGACAGCGCCTGCCACACGAAGAGCGCAGCCCGCGGGCTGCGACGCAGGCGCTCGATGCGCACCAGGGCCCGCGGCGCGATCAGGAGCGCTGCCGCGCAGAGCAGCAGCAGGACGGCGATCACGCTGAGGAGTCTGCCGCCCCCCGGCCGCGGCGACGTCGTGGCCGATCTCCCCTCGCCTCCACCGCAGCCATGGCCTCGCGCACGGCGTCGAGGTCGTCGACGCTCGCCTCGGAGAGGAAGTGCAGGATCGCCGCCTGCCGGTCCTCGCTGCTCAGGTCGTGCAGCGGGCTGCGCATGGCCTGCGCCGTGAGCGACTCACGCGTGGCGGCGGGGTGGTAGCGCCAGGCGCGCCCGTCGCGCTCGCGGGTGGTCACGCCCTTCACCTCGAGACGGGAGAGGACGGTCATGACCGTCGTGTACGCGAGGTCGCGACCGGTGAGGCGCTCGAGCACCTCCCGCACCGTGAGTCCGCCCTCCGCGGCCCACAGCACGTCCATGATCGCCTGCTCGAGATCACCCAGGGACACGCTCTTGGCCATGGCTCGGCACTCCTTCCTGCATCGTGACCACGCGGTCCATGCGATCCAGGCCGACGTGGTGGTGGGTCACCATGATCACCGACCGCTCCCCGGCGCCCTGCAGGAGGTCGGCGATGACAACCTCCGCGGTGGGGTGGTCCAGGTGCGCGACGGGCTCGTCGAGCAGGACGACCGGCCGCGCGCTGGCGATGGCCCGGGCGATGGCCAGCCGGGTGCGCTCTCCGCCGGAGATGCCGAGCCCGCCGGTGCCGAGGCGGGAGTCCAGGCCGTGCTCGAGCCCGTCGAGCCACGTGCCGAGCCCTGCCCGACGAAGGGAGTCGACCAGCACCTGGTCGTCCGCGTCGGGTGCGGCGAGGGCGAGGTTGGCCCGCAGGGTCCCCGCGAGCACGTGGGGCTCGTCGTCGACGACCGCGACGAGCCGGCGGACATCGGCCAGGGGCGCGTGGGTGACGTCGGTGTCGTCGACGGTGTAACGGCCCGCCGTGGGATCGAGGTGGCGCGCGAGGACGGCCAGGAGGGTGGATTTGCCGCTGCCGTTGGGCCCGGTGATCGCGACGCGCTCGCCGGGCTCGATGGTCAGGTCGAGGGGCCCGAGGTCGGTGCGACCGGGCAGCCACCCGGCGGCGAGATCACGCAGCTCCAGGCGCGGAGTCCCGTGCGGGCGAAGGGGGTGTCCTTGGGTCCCACGCTCCGCGTGGGCGGTGCGACGGAGTGGGTCCCACGCACCGCGCGGGCGCCTCGAAGGGGGCTCCACCTCCGGGTGGTCGACCACGGCGGGGGTGCGGCCGAGCAGCTCCACGAGACGGCGGGCGCAGGCGCGAGCCCGGGCCAGGGCCCGCGTGGCGTCGGTGAGGACGCCGAGGGCTTCCCCGGTGGCCACGGGCGCGAGGACGAGCAGCGCCCGCACAGGGGCATCGGCCCCGGACGTGCTGGCCAGGGCAGCGCACGCCAGCGTGGACGCACCGGTGATCACGAGCACTGCTGCGGCACTGAGGGATCGGCCTCGCGACTGGCGGGCGACGCTGGCGCGCAGCCGGACGTGGGCCGCGCGCAGCCAGTCGTGCGCGGACCCGGTCCCGCCGATGACCCGCAGCTCGTCGGCCTGCTCGGTGGTCAGCTGGACGACTCGGGCGACCTCGGCCCGGGCGGCGAGGACCGCTGCCTGCGAGCGGGACTCGAGCCGGTCGGCGAGGATCGCCACCACGGCGGTCGCCAGCAGCATGGCCGCCAGGACGAGTCCCACCCTCGGGTCGACCAGCGCAGTCAACGCAGCGGCACCGACTCCCGCGACCAGGGCGGCGATGGCGGGCACCGTCACGCGCACCGAGGCCTCCACGACATCGGTGAGGTCGTCGACAACCCCGGTGAGCACGTCCGTCCGGCCTCGCGCGCCCAGCCGGGCCGGGGTGAGGGGGACCAAGGCGGCGTAGGTCCCGGTGCGGCGCTCCGCCAGGTCGCGCAAGGCGACGTCGTGACTGCGCAGCCGCTCCCAGTACCGGAAGACCGGGCGCGCCAGACCGAAGGTGCGCACCGCGACGATGGCGGTGAGC
Source organism: Janibacter sp. A1S7 (assembly GCF_037198315.1). Taxonomy (NCBI): domain Bacteria; kingdom Bacillati; phylum Actinomycetota; class Actinomycetes; order Micrococcales; family Intrasporangiaceae; genus Janibacter; species Janibacter alittae. The sequence goes on from NZ_CP144913.1 coordinate 1,555,355, forward strand.
AACAGCATGATCTGGGGCTGCTCGTCGGCCCGCACGATGAGCCAGCCGGAGGTGGTCGTCAGGGCGATGCCGGACGCGGTGGCGACCCCACCGAGGAGACCGGCCACCACGAGCCCGCGGGACAGGTGCAGCGTCGGTAGCCGTGTCGGGTCGAGGTGGCGCATCATCGGACCAGCACCCGCTCGCCGAGGTGGACGTGCTCGTCGGCGCGGGCGACCAGCTCGGGTTGATGGCTGACCGCGATGACCGTCCGGGACGCGGCCAGGGCGGTGATGACCTCCCCGATCATCACCGCGGAGCCCGGGTCGACGTGTGCGGTGGGCTCGTCGAGGAGGACGACCGGAGCGGGGGAGAGCAGTGCCCGGGCCAGCACGAGGCGGGCGCGCTGGCCGGCGGACAGACCGAAACCGTCGTCGCCGATCGGGCTGTCGAGGCCCTGCGGGAGACTCGTCACGACGCCGTCGAGCCCGACCGCTCGCAGTGCCTGCCAGACGTCGTGGGCTTCGACGGGGCCACCGATCGTGAGGTTGGTGCGCAGGGTGCCGGCACCGAGGAAGGGTCGCTGGGTCACCAGGTGCACCTCGGGGGCGCTGACCTGGCCGCAGTCCGGTCGGCGGATTCCGGCGATGACCTCGAGCAGGGTGGTCTTGCCGCACCCTGACGGCCCGGCGATCACCAGCAGACCGGGACCGGCGGTCAGGTCGACCTGGTCGAGGACACGCCGGGAGGTGCCGGGGTAGGAGTAGCCGAGCCCGCTCACCGTGACGGTGCCGCGGGTCAGGTGGTCACGTCGTGCGGCAGGAGTCGATTCTTGTGGCACGAGGTGCCCATCTGAGTCGGTGGCCATGGGGCGAAGGGGGGATGCCTCCCCTTCGTGCTCAAGCTCAGCGCGCTCCAGCTCGGCCAGGATCTCGTCGAGGGCGGCTGCTCCGTCCGCGGCGGAGTGGAACTCGGTGCCGACCCGCCGGATCGGCCAGTAGGCCTCGGGCGCCAGCAGGATCGCGGTGAGGCCGACCGACAGGTCCATCGAGCCGGTCGTCAGGCGCAGGCCGACGACGACGGCCACGATCGCGACCGAGATCGTCGCGAGCAGCTCCAGGGCTGCGGCCGACAGGAAGGCCAGACGCAACGTCTGCATCGTGGCCCGACGATGCCGGTGGCTCACTGCGCTGATCACCTCGACCTGGCGCTCGGCGCGCCCGTAGTTGACCAGCGTCGGCAGCCCGCGCACGACGTCGAGGAAGTGCCCGGACAGGTCACGCAGCGCACCCCACCGACGTTCGGTGTCCTCCTGCGTCGTCGCCCCGATGAGTGCGGCGAAGAGCGGCAGCAGCGGCACGGTCAGCACGACGACGACGGCGCTGGGCCAGTCGACGACCATCAGCGCCGTCATGGCAAGGGCTGGCACGATGGCGGCAGAGACGAGGGCGGGGAGGTACTTCGCGATGTACGGCTCCACTGCGCTCGTCCCCTGCGCGGCGAGCGTGAGCGCCCGCTCGCGAGAGGGCCGCTGGTCGATCGTGCGCGCCGACCACACCCGCAGCAGCTGCTCACGCAGGTGCGTGGCGACGATCGCGCCGGATCGTGCCGCGATGCTCTCCGTGAGCGCGCCGAGCAGCGCCCGTGCCGCGAAGAGCGCCCCGGTCCATGCGGCCGGGGCGACCAGCGACTCGCCCCGCACCACCGCGACCACGAGCGTGGCCAGGGCGAAGGCGGTCGCGATCGTCAGGATGCCCTGGACGATGCCGACCACCCCGAGCGCGGCCACCGGCCCCCGCGTGGCCGGGACCGCCTGCAGGACGCGGGGGTCGAAGGGCTTCACGGGTGGCTCTCGGACACGGCCGGCATGTGGTCCACGGACAGGCGCCGACGGAAGGTCCAGTACGACCACACCGTGTACCCGAGCATGATCGGCGTGAAGACCACGCCGGCCCACGTCATGATCGTCAGGGTCAGCGGCGAGCTCGCCGCGGCCTGGAGGGTGAGGTCCGGGCTCGCACCACGACCATTGATGGCATTGGGGAAGAGCATGAGGAAGTAGCTGACGACGGTCAGGCCGATCGTCGCCGAGGTGCCGGTGAAGGCCCAGCCCTCCGCCCCCCTCGCATTGGCGGCAATGGCCGCGAGGAGGGCGACGACGGCGACCCCGCTGACCACCCACGATGCAGCCATGCCGCGGGAGATGCCGAGGGCCACGAGGAGGGTCACCGTGAGGATCGCGGCGACGGGGCCGACCCTCTGGCCGAGCGCGCTGGCCTCCGACCGGAGCGGCCCGGCGGTCTTCAGCGCGATGAAGTGCGCGCCGTGCGTCAGGCACAGCACCGTCAGCGTGAGGCCGCCGAGCAGCGCGACCGGTGTCAGCAGGCTGAGGACCGACCCGTCGAACTCGGTGTACTTCGTGGTGCCCGCGAGATGCTCGGTCATCGGGAGCCCATGAACGAGGTTGGTCAGCACCACCCCGACGACGAAGGGGGCCAGGACCGAGCCGGCGATGATGGTCAGGTCCCAGCGCCGCACCCACGTGGTGTCGGTGCGCTTGTGGCGGTACTCCAGCCCCATGTTGCGCAGGATGAGGACAACGAGCAGCAGGAGCAGCGGCAGGTACATCCCGGAGAGCATCGTGGCGTACCAGTGCGGGAAGGCGGCGAACGTGGCACCGACCGCGGTGATCAGCCACACCTCGTTGCCGTCCCAGTGCGGGCCGATGGTGGTCAGCAGCGTGCGACGCCGGGTCTCAACACGCTGGTTGAGGTGCGGGGTGCGAGCCTTGAAACCGCCCCCACCGAGGACTGGCAGCAGCATCCCGACGCCGAAGTCGAAGCCTTCGAGGACGAGGTAGCCGGTCCACAGCACGGCCAGCAGGACGAACCAGATGAGGATGAGATCCATGGTGATGCTCCCGGGTCAGTAGGCGAACTGGAGCGGCTCGTCGTCCTCGACGAGGCGTGGTTCCTCGAAGGGCTCGGCACCGCGGCGGATGTAGTCGAGCAGCAGACGGACCTCGACGACGGCCAACGCCCCGTAGAGCAGGGTGAACACGCCCATCGAGATCCACACATCCGTGGCCCCGACGGAGGGGGAGACGGCGGTGCGAGTGGTCATCTCGCCGAAGACGACCCATGGCTGGCGGCCGACCTCGGTGAAGATCCACCCGAAGCTCTGCCCGAGGACCGTGGCGAGCGGGGCGAGCACGGTCAGGGGTTGGACCCAGCGCTGCATGGGCACGCGGTCCTTGCGGGTGGCAAACAGCACCCACGCGGCGACGGCCATCGCGAAGAACCCGGCGCCCATCATCAGGCGGAAGTTCCAGTACGTCACCGCGATCGGCGGGATGTAGGTGTCGGCCTGCGTGAGCTCACCGTCGGCGAACTTCGCCCGGTACTCGTTCTCCAGCTCGACCATTCCCTGCACCTGCCCGTCCCAGGTGCCGGTGCCGAGGAAGGAGAGCAGGCAGGGGATCTCGATGACGTGGGTCGGGTCCTCGCCACCGAGACCGGCGATCGTTAGGGCGGAGAAGGGGGCGCACTCGCCCTCCGGTGGGGTCTCGTACAGGGCCTCCGCGGCAGCCATCTTCATCGGCTGGACATCGGTCATCACCTTGCCCTGCAGGTCGCCGCTGATCGTCATCCCGAGACCGGCGACGAGGGTGACGACGGCACCCAGGCGGGTCGCGTGGCGGTACATCCTGCGGTCGGCGACATCGTCCCCCTTCGCATCTCTGGTCACTTTGCGCAGCTTGTGCAGGCCGACGCCCATGACCACGGCGCCACCGACCATGTAGGAGGCGGTGATGACGTGCGGGAAGGCGACGAGCTGGACCTCGTTGGTCAGGACCGCGATGAAGTCGCTCATCTCCGCGCGCCCGGTCTGCGGGTTGATCCGGTAGCCGACGGGGTTCTGCATGAAGGAGTTGGCCGCGAGGATGAAGTACGCCGAAAGCACGGTGCCGATATGCACGATCCACATGCAGGCCGCGTGCAGCCGCTCCGGGATGCGACCCCAACCGAAGATCCACAGGCCGAGGAACGTCGACTCGAGGAAGAAGGCGAGCAGCGCCTCCAGCGCCAGTGGCGCGCCGAAGATGTCGCCGACGAAACGGGAGTAGCTCGACCAGTTCATCCCGAACTGGAACTCCTGGACGATGCCGGTGACGAGCCCGAGCGCGAAGTTGATCGTGAAGAGCTTGCCCAGGAACTTCGCCATCCGCAGGTGTTCCTCGTTGCGGGTGCGGATCCAGCGGGAGTGGTACCAGGCGACGATCGCAGAGAGCCCGATCGTGATCGGCACGAAGAGGAAGTGGTACACGGTGGTGATCGCGAACTGCCACCGCGCAAGCTCCAGCACGTCCATCGGGTCTCCTACGACGTAGAGTACTACCGTTCGTAGTAGTCAACGCTACCCGTGGTGCTCCGTTCGGCCAAATGTGTCGCGCTCAAGACCTCGTCGCACAGGTCGAGCACGTAGTACTCGTCGGATTCAGCGCGCTCGGCCATGCGCGAAGACTCGCAGAGGGCCCATTCGGACACTCACTCGTGCTCGCGTACGACCGTGAACCTACTGTCGACGAGCCAGACGTCCTTCCCGCCGCCGGCGTAGGCGACCGCGACGATGGCCGAGTCTCCGACTGAGGGCCGCACTCCCGCCGGACCCAGGTCATCAGTTGCGCCTCGGCCTCCTGGCGAGGCTCGGGGTCACCGACGCATCGTCCACATGCCCGGACATCGGAACTGGCCTATCCACAGATATGGCGATGCTGCTTCACCTACGACCCGGCCTCGGGAGGCGCGCTGGACGTCGACACCCCGGAGGATGAGGATCCGATGAGCTCGAGCCGCTGGTGCACCCCGTCAGGACGAGGGCCCCCGTCACGAGCAGACCCAAGACCGTGGCTACGGGTGTCGTTCCCTTCACCAATTCACGTACCCCCATGGAAACAGGTGACGCGTCATGCCGCGGTGCAGCGATGACGCACCCGGACAAGACGCCGAAGAGGCCGCGACCTCAGCCACGTCCGCAAGCCCCTCAACAGGATACGCCCTGCTCAGTCGGCGAACTCTCCCTTGAAGTGGCAGATAGCGGGAGTTGGTACCCCTAGTCCGGGGACTTGGTACTGACGTTCCGACGAGCCGGTACTCCTGGCGTGCTCAGGAGTGGTCTGCTCGGGGAGAGGTGGCGCACTCGGCGCCGCCTGTTCCTATTTGAGGAGGCTCGAATGGCCGACTACAAGGCCATCATGATGTTGGCTCTGGCCGGGCACAGCTATAGCGAGATCGTCGCCGCGGTGGGATGTTCACGCCGGGAGGTCGCAGCGGTGAAGAAGACGATCACCGCGTATGGGATCACCGCCGGGCAGGCCGCGTCGATGAACCCGGCGGAGATCGCTGGGATGTTCCCCGATGGGCGCAAGCGGGTCTCGGAGGACTACACCAGACCTGACTTTGATCGTGTGCTGGCGAGCCACCACCGGCTACTGGGAGTAACCCTCACCGACCACGGCGCCGGCCCGCCTCACACGCGGGCCGGTACCTGGTCACCAGAACAGAAGTACCACCTCGCCGGACCCGAAGTACCACCCGGGGCTATCCGCCACCTTGAAGTACTCGAAGGTCCAACCGCAGAGGGCCCAGACTCCCATGATCATCCCGAACGCGGCGAGCCAGTAGGCCACCGCGACGCCGAGGAAGACCAGCGCGCCGGACAGCGCGAGCCGCAGCGGCCACCAGGAGTACGGGGCGAAGGCGCCTTAGGCACCCTCCTGCTCGTGGATCTCGCCGTGCTCGTTGTCCTCGGGGCGGGCCGGCAGCTTGCGGCCGACTGCCCAGAGGTAGAAGGCGATCATGAAGCCGAGGGCGCCGCAGAGGTTCAACGCGACCCAGCCCACCGGCTCGACCCAGCCGGTCCAGAAGCCGTAGAGCATCCCGACCGCGACGAAGAAGATGCCGATCCCGGCGAAGAATCCGATCTCGGTCTTTATCTGGTGACCTCTTCCTTCGCGGTGACGGCGGATCGTGCCCGCAGCGTCTTGGGTGCGTACTCGGGATGGTTCATGTCGAAGGTCGGACGCTCGGAGCGGATCGGCGGGATCGACGTGAAGTTGTGCCGCGGTGGCGGGCAGGAGGTCGCCCACTCAAGGCTGCCGCCGTACCCCCACGGGTCGTCGACCTCGACCTTCGGAGCGCTCACGTGCGTCTTCCACACGTTGTAGAAGAAGGGCAGGAAGCTGACCGCCAGGATCAGCGAACCCGCCGTGGAGATCTGGTTGCCCAGCTGGAAGTTGTCCTCAGGCATGTAGTCCGCGTAACGGCGGGGCATGCCCTCGACACCCAGCCAGTGCTGGATGAGGAAGGTCATGTGGAAGCCGACGAACGTGAGCCAGAAGTGCACCTTGCCCAGGGACTCGTTGAGCATCTTGCCGGTCCACTTGGGCCACCAGAAGTAGACCCCGCCAAAGGCGGAGAAGACGATCGTGCCGAAGAGGACGTAGTGGAAGTGGGCGACGATGAAGTAGGAGTCGGTGATCTGGAAGTCCAACGCGGGGCTAGCCATGATGACGCCGGTCAGGCCACCGAAGAGGAAGGTGACCAGGAAGCCGAGCGCCCAGATCATCGGTGTGCTGAACTCCAGCTTGCCGCCCCACATCGTGCCGATCCAGTTGAAGAACTTCACACCCGTCGGGACCGAGATCGCCATCGTCATGACGGCGAAGAAGGGTAGGAAGACCTGACCGGTGCCGTACATGTGGTGGGCCCACACCGAGACCGACAGGGCCGCGATGGCGATCGTGGCGAAGACGAGCGTCTTGTACCCGAAGATCGGCTTGCGGGAGAAGACTGGCAGGATCTCGGAGATCACGCCGAAGAAGGGCAGCGCGAGGATGTAGACCTCGGGGTGACCGAAGAACCAGAAGAGGTGCTGCCACAGCAACGCCCCGCCGCTCTCGGCGGCGAAGATCTGCCCACCGAACTCTCGATCCACACCGAGAGCGATGAGTGCGGACGCCAGGATCGGAAAGGCCATCAGGACCAGCACCGACGTGATCAGGATGCCCCAGGTGAAGATCGGCATCCGAAACATCGTCATGCCGGGTGCGCGCATGCAGATGATCGTGGTGATGAAGTTGACCGCACCGAGGATGGTGCCGAAACCGGCGAGGGCCAGACCCCACACCCACAGGTCACCGCCGACTCCGGGGCTGTACGTCGGGTCGGACAGCGGCGCGTAGGCGGTCCACCCGAAGGCCGCCGCACCGCCAGGGGTAAGCAGACCGGCACCGGCGATGATGGCACCGAAGAAGTAGAGCCAGTAGGCGAACATGTTCAGCCGCGGGAAGGCCACGTCCGGCGCCCCGATCTGCAACGGCATGAGCGCGTTGGCGAAGCCGGCGAAGGCCGGCGTCGCGAACAGCAGCAGCATGATCGTGCCGTGCATGGTGAACATCTCGTTGTACTGCTCGGGATTGTCCACCACCTGCAGGCCCGGGGCCCACAACTCGAGACGGATTACCACCGCCATCAGACCGCCGAGCAGGAACCACAGGAAGCTGGTCACCATGTAGAGGTTGCCGATGACCTTGTGGTCGGTCGAGGTGATGATGCGCACGAACTGGCTCCCGGCCCTCTCGCGGCGGGCGAGGGCCTTCTCGGAGACCTCCGCCTCACTCGTGTTCCGGCTCAATGCACCGGAGATCGTCGACATCAGTTCGTCTCCTCGTCGGTAGTGAGCGCCTCGTCGAGGCGCTTGCGATCGCGCTCGTTGATCCCCTCGCGGTTGAGATCGATGCCCAGGAGCCCGGTCTGGCCCTTGTCCCGCAGGCCCTGCAGGTAGGCCTCGTACTCGGCCGGCTCGACGATCTTGACGTTGAAGAGCATCTGGGAGTGGTACGCACCACACAGCTCCGCGCACTTGCCCTGGAAGGTGCCCGTCTGCGACGGCGTCACCTGGAAGCGGTTGACGATGCCCGGGTTGACATCCATCTTCTCGAGGAACGCCGGGACCCAGAAGGAGTGGATGACGTCACGCGAGGTGAGGACGAACTCCACCCGCTGGCCCTTCGGCAGGTACAGGGTCGGCAGATTCTTCTCGGCACCCGGGGTGCCGTCCAGGTCGGCCATCTGCCCGGTCTCGTGGACGTTGGCCTCGACGTAGTTGAAGTCCCAGCTCCACTGCTTGCCGACGACGTTGATCGTGACGTCGGGCTCCTTCGAGACGTCCTGCAATTGCGACGTTGCCTGCTCGGTATAGAAGAAGAGCGCACCGACCATGAACATCGGCACGACGGTGTAGAGGATCTCCAGCGGCACGTTGTACTGCAACTGGATCGGCAGCGAGCCGTCGTCGTCCTTGCGCCTGCGGTAGGCCACCATGCACCACAGGATCAGGCCCCACACGAGCACTCCCACGGCCAGCGCCGCGACCCACGACCAGATCCACAGGTTCTCCACGAGCACGGACTCCTCGGTGACCCCCTCGGGCAGGTACCCGTTCTTGATGCTGGTGTTGACGCCGACCGCGCTGCAGGCCGAGACGGCCGACAGGGCGGCGACGAGTCCGATCGCACCGATCCCGCGACGTACGCGCGGGGACGTTGTGCTCGAAGACACGGGCAAGGGGCACCTACTACTGGTCCGAAGTTTTCGGAGGGCGCTGCCACATTACCGCAGACCGGCGGCTCTTCGACGAAGGGTGGCACTAGCCTGCAAGCGTGGCGCCACAGACCGATTCGACCCCACCTGACACCCGCGGGGCCGCTCCCGCAGAGGGGGTCCGAGGTCTCCTCGACGCCTCCCCCGGACCCGTGCACCCGTCCGCCCTCGAGATCTGGTGTGCCGTCATGGCCGAGGGTCTGGGCGTGCGACCGGACGAGGTCACGCTGCACGCCAGTGGGGACCAGGCGGCTTGTACCGCACTCGAGGGGCTGGCAAGGGGGCGCCGCCGCCTCTCCGACCCTCCGGTGACCTCCTCGGTGGAGCACTCGGGCCTCCAGCGCTGGTTGCGCGCGGGGGCCGTGGAGCCCGTGGAGGTGGCCGTCTCCCGCACGAGGGACGCTCGACCTGCCGTCCTGGCGCGTCGCGATCACGCAGGAGACCCCCTTCGCCGTCCTGCAGGCCGCCAACCAGGAGGTCGGCACCCGCCAACCCCTGGCTGAGGCACGGTCGCTCGCGTCCGGGTACGGCATCCCCCTCCTCGTGGACGCCCGCGCCTCGGTCGGTCGGGACGCGGTGCCGGGTGACTTCGACGTCCCCGTGGCCGATGCCATCTCCTGGGGTGGACCCCACCTGGGCGTGCTCGTCGTGCGCACCGGTACCCGCTTCTCGCCCACCAGGCCAAGCCAGCGACCGGATCGACCGGATCCGGCGAGGTGGCCGGCTGTGGACATCGTTAGCGACCCTCGGGACCGGCTACCGCACGTGTGCACCTTCTCCGTGCTCTACGTCGAAGACGAGACCATCGTCGACACACTCGCCCGGCACGGGCTGGCCGTCGCCTCGAGGTCCGCGTGCACGTCAGACACGCTGGAACCCAACCACGTGCTCGTCGCGATGGGCGCCCTCACCCAAGGGCAACGTGAGCATCACCCTCCCCTCGAGGTCATCTCACCCAGCCGGTGGATCAGGGCTCAGGTCTCCTCCGCGACATGATCCGGACCCGCGACGTTCCTGCATTTTTGCGGCATGTCGGCCCCCGGTTTTGCGTAACAAATTGGTCACGCTAAGGTTTTCCAAGATTTGTCCGAGATATCCCCTGCCGAGGACGACGTCCTTTTTCATGAGTGAGTATTCGGGTCGACACCGTCCTCCTACACGCGCCGAGCGCCGCGCCCAGGAACGCCGCTCCCGCCTCCCCAAGAGCCTCTCGGCCGCCTACGCGATGCCGACCGCTGCTGCCGTGACTCTGGCGCTCATTGCCGTCGGAGCCACCGCCGCGCAGTCCTCGGCCTTCACAGGGGGGACCGACCAGGCCAGCGCCTCCCTCGAGGCGACCGCGCTGCTCGACGACCCACAACTGGGCAAGACCGCGCGCACCGAGGTGGCCGCGGCCTCCCGCGACAGCTCCAGCCTGTCCGAGCGTCGCCAGGCCGTCTCCGAAGACGTCGTCGACAGCCAGGTCCGCGCCGAGGAGCGCGCCGACCGGGACAAGGAGCGCAAGGAGCTCGCCGAGCAGGATGCCGCCGAGGCGACGGCGGAGGCCGGAGTCGCTGCACCGACCGAGGACGGAGCCGAGGAGTCCGCGTCCGGGTGGGCACGCCCGTTGGAGGGCGCTTCGCTCACCTCCGGCTACGGCTTCCGGTGGGGACGCCTCCACGCTGGCCAGGACTACAGCGCGTCCATCGGCACGCCGCTGCGGGCGATGGGTGTCGGCACGGTCGTCGGCGCCGGATCGATAAGCGGCTACGGGATCTACATCGACATCCAGTACGCCGACGGTTCCGTCTCCCGCTACGGGCACCTCTCCTCGGTCGCCGCCGTTGCCGGCCAGCAGGTCGCCGCCGGCGAGACCGTAGGCTACTCCGGCAACACCGGTCAGTCGACCGGTCCGCACCTCCACATGGAGATCCGCCCCGGTGGCGGCGAGACGATCAACCCGACGGGCTGGCTCGCAGAGCGCGGCATCCTCTGACCGCCCACACCACGTGAACCGAAGGTGTGCTGGTCGGCCCCCTTTTCGCGTGTGGACGTGCTCGCCTCAACGATGCAGAGTCGTGCTCGGCGATTCCCCGTACCTTCGGCGGTAGTGGTCGGCAAAGCGCGATACGTGGCCAAAGCCCCAAGAGTGCGCGACGGATGCCGTCGCGCCATCGGCCGGGTCCGCGGCTGTCAGTTCCTCGTGCGCACCGGCGAGGCGCACGGATCGCATGTAGGCCACTGGGCTGGTACCACGTGCTCACGGAAGGCCTCCTGAAGCGATCGGAGACTGACCCCGGACACCCTGGCCAATTCGGTGGAGGTGTGCGGCGTGCGTGGGTGGGTGCTCGTGGATGTGGTCAACGACCCGTTGAATCCGCTGAGGGTGCCACCTAGGTGGCTGGTGCCAAACGAGCCTCAATCGCAAGCTGGCGAGACAGCACCACTACGCATGGCGTCATTCCACTCAAAGAGCCCCTACATGTAGTGGTGAGATCTACGTTCCCGCAAAAACACCACCCACCTAGGGCAGCTCGTTGATTGTCACGCAGCCCGAGCAGCCAGAACAACGCGAGGTACCCGAAGAAGATCAGGAACCGGAGCAGGTGTTGCGGATCATGTCGCCCTTACTGCGCGTAGCTGTGCATGCCGATGAAGTAGAAGTTCACGACCGTGTAGTTGATGACGATGCACACGAAACCTGCGACGGCGATCCAGTTCGCCATGCGCCGCGGGGTGGTCTTCGTCGCGCGAGCGTGCAGGTAGGCGGCATAGATCGTCCAGATGACGAAGGTCCACACCTCCTTCGGGTCCCAGGTCCAGTACGCACCCCAGGCTTCGCGCGCCCAGATGGCGCCGGCGATGAGGGTGAAGGACCACAGCGGGAAACCGATGATGTGCAGGGAGTAGGAGAACCTCTCCAACGACTGCGGCGGCGGCAGCTTGCGCCAGAACCGCTCGCCGCCCACCTCGCGGTCGCTGAGCAGGTAGAGCCCGCTGACGATCGCGCCGACGGTCAGGACACCGACCGCCAAGGTCGCCACGGTCACGTGGATCGGCAGCCAGTAGGACTGCAGCGAGGGCACCAACTCGTCGGCCGCGACGTACCAGGCGGTCGAGGCGACCATGAGCAGCAGCGTGACGAAGCCGGTGACGAAGACCCCGAGCCAGCGCAGGTCACGACGGGTCGAGGCGACGCTGAACGTCGCCAGGGCGAAGAAGGCACCGGCGACGCTGAACTCGAAGAGGTTGCCCAGGGGGAAGCGCTCGACGGCGATCCCGCGCAGTGCAGCCGAGAGCAGGAGGAGCCCGGCGGCCAGCCACGTGAAGGAGCCGGCGATGCCGGCGGCCTTGCGCGCCCTCATCGGTGTCTCGACAGCGGTCTCTGGACCGGTCTCGGCGTGGGCGTCGCCCCCTTCGTCGCTGTCGCCCACGGTCGGGCCGCCCACGGTCGGGCCGCCCACGGTCGCCGGGACCTTGGCGTCCGCCTCCGCCCGCTCACGCACCGGCACGGCCTGCGCGAGGTAGAGGGCGTAGCAGAGCATCGCCACGGTGACCAGCAGCGCGGCGGAGGCCAGCGCGTAGTTGGCGTACTGGGCCAGCATCTCGTTGTTCATGATGTCCTCGATTCTCCTATGAGTCGGTCGCGCACCTGCTCGACCACCTCGGTCAGTCCCTCGTCGTCGTCACGGCTCATGCCGCCCACCTCGACCCGCACCCGGCCGTCGACCTCGGTCAGGCGCACGAAGACCCGTCGCCGCCTGACGACGAGGGTGACGATGAGGCCACCCAGCGCCAGCAGCGAGGAGATCAGTACCAGTTCCTCGCCTGGGTCATGGCGCACGGAGAAGCCGGCGTAGCGCTCGATGCCGTCGAAGGTGATCGTGCCGCGGTCACCGGGCAGTTTCTTGGTGTCGCCGGGGGTCAGCCACAGCCGCGTCTGGTCGGTGCCGTCGGCCGTCTCGACCTTGTCCATCGACTCGGTGTCGAGGGTGAAGACGGATTGTGGGCTGCCGCCGGGGTAGAGCTCACCGGTGTAGAGGCTGAGCGCCAGCGCCGGCGCCCGGGTGTCGGGGAAGACCGAGATCGGGCCGAGCTCCGGGTCGATCGTCGCCGTGGGCAGGAAGAGCCCGACAAACCCGAACTGCTCGGGCTCGCTCGCGGCGCCGACCTTGATCGCACCGGTGGAGCGGTAGTTGCCGTCCTGCGCGAGGAAGGCTGTGGCCCCCTTGTAGAGGACCTGCCCCTCGGTGTCCTTGACGGTCACGACGGGCGCGTAGCCGTTGCCGAGGAGGAAGACCGTGGCGTCCTTCATCTCCAGCGGCCCGTTGACCTTGATGGCGTCGGTGAACTCCTCACCCTCGATGGGGTCGACGCTCACGTTCGCCTCGAAATCCCGCGGCATGCCGAAGGAGCCTGCGGCCGGGTCCCGGTCGTTGAAGTCGGCGGTCATCTCCTCGACCGTGACGACGAAGGGTACGAGAGAGGACTCATCGACAAGCGGCCCCGGCGCCCAGGTGTCATAGCGCGTGACGGTGCTGACGAAAGACTCCCCGGAAGGGACGATGATGTCGGCCTTCCACCCCCACAGGTAACCGACCGCGACGCCGACGATCAGCACGACCAAACTCGTGTGGAAGACGAGGTTGCCGGTCTCCTTGAGGTAACCCTTCTCCGCGGAGACGCTGACCTCGTCATGGCTGGCGACGCGGAACCGGCGCCCCCGCAGCACCGTGGTCGCGGCCTCACGGACCTCCTCGACACTGCCCTCCACCTCGCCCTCGGCGTGGGCCTCCAGACGGGCCAGACGGCGCGGCGCACGCGGGGGCTTGCCGCGCATGGCGCGCAGGTGGACCCCGGTCCGCGGGATGATGCAGCCGATGAGTGAGATGAACAGCAGCAGGTAGATCGCCGAGAACCACGGCGAGGAGTAGACCTCGAAGGCCCCGAGCTTGTCGAGGATCGGGCCGGTCGTCTCGTGGCGCTCGATCCAGTCCGCGGTGCGCCCGGGATCGAAGTTGCGCTGCGGGAAGACCGAGCCGGGCACGGCTCCGATCGCCAAGAGCAGCAGCAGGAACAGTGCCGTGCGCATGCTCGTCAGCTGTCGCCAGCCCCACCGCGCCCAGCCGACGACACCGAGCCTGGGCTGGGTGATGGTCTGCTTCGGGTCGGGTTTCGTGCCGATCGCCATCAGAGGGGCACCTCCCAGTCGCTGATCAGGCGGATCTGCAGCCACTGGGTGATGGTGTCCCAGCCGCCGGTGAGCAGGAGCAGCCCGACGATGATGAGCAGGCCTGCGCCGACGACCTGAATCGCGCGCTGGTGTCGTTGCAGCCATGCGGAGACCGGGGCCCAGCGCTCGTACGCCGCGGCGATGAGGATGAAGGGCAGTCCCAGCCCGAGGCAGTACGCCACGGCGAGGACCACAGCCCGGGTCATCGAGGCGTCACCGGCGAGGTTGAGCGCGAGCACGGCGGCCAGCGTCGGGCCCATGCACGGTGCCCAGCCGAGGCCGAAGACCGCCCCGAGGACCGGTGCCCCGGCCAGCCCGGTCGCGGGCTTGACCGGTAGGCGGAAGGTCCGCTGCGCGCCCGCCCCGAGGAAGACCAAGGCCATGAGGATCACCACCACACCGCCGATGCGCATCAGCAACTCGCGGTGCTCCACGAGCGCGCGGCCGGCGGTGGCGACGAACATCGACGCGAGCACGAAGACCACTGTGAAGCCCAGGATGAACAGCAGCGCGCCCAGGACCATCCGACCGCGGCTGCGCTCCTCCAGAGCGACGTCGGACAGACCGGTGACGTAGCCCAGGTAGCCCGGCACGAGCGGCAGCACGCAGGGGGTGGCGAAGGAGACGAGCCCGGCCAGGGCAGCCACGAGCACCGCCAGCGGCAGAGCGCCTCCGGCGATCTGATCGCTCAGCCCGGCCGCGAGCGACGACAGCGCTGGGGCCATCATCCGTTGCTCTCGGCCAGAGTGTCCTCGATCATGCCGGTCAGCGTGCTCTCGGTCGTCGCGCCGAGGACGACCGCGGCGATCCGGCCCTGACGGTCCAACACCGCGGTCGAAGGCTGGGTGGTCATCATGCCCTGCATGGCGATGGCCGTGGTGCCGCTCTCGTCATAGATCGAGGGCCAGACGAAACCCCACGTCTTCGCCTGTGCCAGACCCGTGGCCACCGAGGACTCGCGGTAGTCGATCCCCACGAAGGTCACGTCCTCCCCCTTCATCGCCTCGTAAGTGGCGACCAGATGCGGCGCCTCCTTGGCGCACGGGCCGCACCAGCTGGCCCACAGGTTGACCACGACGACCTGACCGCGGTGGTCCGCGGAGTCCCACGTCTTGTCGCGGATGGTCTCCCCGGCAAGGTCGACCGGCTCACCCCGATCCTCCGGCGCGATCATGCGCAGGGCGCCGTCACCCGAGCGGTAGCCGGCGTCTTGGGCCGCATCCGCGGTGTCGGACGAGGACGAGCAGCCGGCGATCGCCATGACGGCAAGGGTGCTCGCGGAGGTGACCACGGTACGGCGGGAGGGACGATGGACGGTCATTCGGGTTCATGCTCCTGAGTTCTTCGTGGCGGGTGTTGGGAGTCGGGCATCACGCGAGGGTGACCCAGTAGTCCCAGAACCTGATGGCGATGAGGACGATGATCACGAGGTACCAGCCGGTCAGGATCGCTGCGCGGTACTCGGTGAGGGTGGTCAGTGCGCGGTGTCCACGTGGAGTGGCCGTGTGTTGGAGGCGCTGCAGGGTGTGGACGGTGGTGTACCAGAAGACCGCGATGGTCACGACCCACACGATCATGCAGTAGGGGCACAGGGCGCCGATGACGTAGAGGGTCTGGTAGATCAGCCAGTGGATGAACAGCACGGCGAGGGTGACCGTCGTCTGGGTGGCCAGCCGCAACCATGGGCGCAGGCTGGTGCCGGTGACGAGGAGTGCTCCGAGCATGGCCAGGGCGGCGAAGCCGGCGACTCCGATGATCGGGTTGGGGATGCCGAAGGCAGCGGCCTGCGGGGTGGTCATGACCGAGCCGCAGGAGAGAATGGGGTTGATGCTGCAGGTGGGGACGTAGTCCGGGTTCTTCAGCAGCTCGTTCTTCTCCACGAGCAGCACAACCGCGCAGACCAGCCCGATCAGTCCTCCGACGAGGTACAGCCGGCCCAGTCCACGTCCGCTGGCTACGGACACGGGTACCGCGGTCGCCGGCTCAGTTTTCGACTGCGGCATCGAGACGGGCCTCGAAGTCGGCGACGCTGGTCGGCTGGATCTTCTCGCCGTCGAGGAAGAACGTAGGTGTGCCGGTGACACCCACTGTCTGGGCATCGCTCTTGCTCTGCTCGATGCGCTTCTTGATGGCCGGGTCCTTCACGTCTGCCCGGTACTGCTGCATGTCCAGACCCAATTCCTTGGCGTAGCCCTGGAAGACCTTCGCCTTGGACGACTCCGAGTGGCTCCACTCGGCCTGGGTCTCGAACAGCTTGTCGTGCATGGCCTCGAACTCACCCTGCTCCTTGGCCGCCTCGGCGGCCAGGGCAGCGTTCATCGAGTTGCCATGCAAAGGCAGGTAGCGCACGACGAAGGTCACGTCGTCGCCGTACTGCTCCCGCAGGTCCTTGATCACGGGATGAGCCGCTCCGCAGGCCTCGCACTCGAAGTCGAGGAACTCCACGAAGACCGCGTCCTTGCCCGAGGTCAGGCGCGGGCTGTCCTCCCGCACCAACGGTTCAGACATGCCGTCGCTCGACCCGGCAGATGTCGGTGCGTCATCGGGTCGGCTCAATGCCACCGCAGCGGTGATCGCCACGAGGACCGCCACGATCATGGCCATGGACAGCTTCAGGCTCTTGCTCACCGGGTTCCAATCGTCAAAGGGTGCTTGTCGCGCGCAGTGTACGGACCGTCCCTGTCCTCCAACTGGGAGCGACGCTGCGCGCGGACCGCTCGCAGACCGTTGGCGATGACGACCACCTCGGCGACCTCGTGGACCAGCACGACCGCAGCCAGGCCCAGCACCCCGAAGAGCGCCAGCGGGAAGAGGATCGCGATCAGCGCCACCGACAGCACGACGTTCTGGGTCATGATGACCCGTCCTCGACGAGCGTGCGCAAGCGCCTGGGGAAGCAGACGCAGATCGTGCCCGGTGAACGCGACGTCGGCGGACTCGACCGCCGCTGCCGAGCCGCTGGCGCCCATGGCGATGCCTACGGTGGCCGACGCCAACGCAGGGGCATCGTTGATGCCATCGCCGATCATCGCCGTCGGGCTCGTGGCCATCGAGGCTTGGATGTGGTCGGCCTTGCCCTGGGGCAGGGCCTCGGCGTGGACCTCCCGGATGCCGGCTTGTCCCGCCAGTGCCTGCGCGGTACGCGCGTTGTCACCGGTCAGCATCACGGTGGACAGTCCTTGCTGGTGCAGGGCGGCGATGGCCTCGGCCGCCTCGGGGCGCAGCTCGTCGCGGATACCGATCACGCCGCACGTGCGGTCGTCGACCTCGACCACGACGAGACTCATCCCCTCGTCGGCCATCGCCTCGGCCTGCTCGGCCAGGCCATTCGGGCTGATCCAGCGAGGGCTGCCCACCCGCACCCGACGTCCCGCCACCGTTCCGGTCAAGCCGTGTCCGGCGTGCTCCTGGACGTCGCTGGCCTCCGGCCGGTCCGGTGAGGCAGCGACCACGGCCGCTGCCAGGGGGTGGCTGCTGGCGACCTCCAGCGCAGCGGCCAGCGCCAGGACCTCGGTGTCGGTATGGCCCCCGATCGCGTGCGTGGCGACCACCTTGGGGTCATTGCGGGTGAGGGTGCCGGTCTTGTCGAAGGCGACCGTGCGGATGGCCCCGAGTTGCTCGAAGGCTGCTCCGGACTTGATGATCACCCCGAACTTGCTGGCGGAGCCGATCGCCGAGATGACCGTGACCGGGACCGCGATCGCCAACGCGCAGGGAGAGGCTGCGACCAGCACGACCAGTGCGCGTTCCACCCAGGTCTGCGGGTCGCCGACCACGAAGCCGTAGGCCGCAACGAGCGCTGCGGCGAGCAGCACCAACGGCACCAGTGGCCTGGCGATCCGGTCAGCCAGGCGGGCCCGCTCGCCCTTGTCCGCATGGGCCTGCTCGACCAGCTCGACCATCTGCGTCAGGGAGTTGTCGCGGCCATCGGCGACCGCGGTGATGCGCAGGGCTCCCGAGGTGTTGACCGAGCCGGCCGCCACCGCGTCACCGGGAGCGACCTCGACCGGGATCGACTCACCCGTGATCGCCGAGGTGTCCAGCCACGAGTGCCCGACCGTGACCACGCCGTCCGTGCTGACCCGGTCCCCGGCGCCGACGACCAGGACGTCATCTCGGCGGACCTGCTCGGCCGGGACCCGCTTCTCACCTGCCGCTCGCGAGACCACCGCGGTCTCTGGGATCAGGGACAGCAGCGCGCGCAAGCCGTGCCGTGCGCGGTCCATCGCGCGGTCCTCGAGCGTCTCGGCGATCGAGAACAGGAAGGCCAACGCAGCAGCCTCACCCACGTGCCCCAGCAGCACCGCGCCCGTGCCGGCGATCGTCATCAGCAGCCCCACGCCCAACCGGCCGCCACCCGAACCGCTGACCAGACGGCGCACCGCACTCGGGGCGAAGGTCCACGCTCCTGCGGCCAGACCGATCGCATAGGCAACCGTCGCAAGGGTGCCGGCGCCTGCCCAGTCCAGCAGCAGACCCGTCACCCAGAGCACCCCGGCGGTCGCCGGCAGGGCCAGCGCCCGATCACGCCACCACGGCGCGAGCTCCTCGGTCACGACCTCGTCAGTGCCGCCACAGCACGCATCACTCATCGCGTGACCTCCGCCTCGAGGACGACAGACGATGTGGCGCCGCAGCACAGCGGCACATCACAGTCCTCGTCAGTGCAGGGCGCCCCGTCGTCGACCGCCAGGACCACCTCCAGCAGCGACTCCAGAGCCCGCGTCAGGTGCGCGTCGGCGATCTCATAACGGGTGCGACGCCCCTCCGGCGCGGTGACCACGATCCCGCAGCCACGCAGGCAGGCCAGGTGGTTCGAGACGTTCGTGCGACTCAGATCGAGATCACGAGCCAGCTGGGCCGGGTAGCTCGCCTCCTGCAACAACATCACCAGGATCCGAGCCCGGGTCGGGTCCGCCATCCCCCTCCCGAGCCGATTGATCACGTCCAAACGAGAAGCAGAGTTCAGCATGCGCTGACCATACATTGGAGGCTGACCTGAAAACGGAGAGGGGGCTCCCCTGAAGGCGACCACATCGCCTCATTTTCAAAATCGCTGCCTGGTGATAGCATCGTTATATGACGATTAATAGTGATCGCGAAGGGCCGACCGCCTTGGAGGTGCCTGACGCTGGTGCTGCGTTGTTCCATGCCCTGGCCGAACCCACGCGCTTGGCACTGCTCGAGCACCTATCCAGTGGTGAGCACCGCGTCCGTGACCTCGTGGACCACATGCACCTGGCCCAGTCGACGGTGAGCAAGCACTTGGCCTGCCTGCGTGACTGCGGTCTGGTGACCGTGCGGGCCGAGGGCCGCGCGTCGTGGTTCTCGCTGGCCGACCCACCACGACTGGCCAACCTGCTGAAGAGCGCGGATGCGCTGCTGGCGGCGTCCGGAGCGTCACTGTCTCTGCGTGATCACCGTGACCACGACCAGCTGGTCACCGAGGAGTTGTGATGAGCGCCAACCACCAGCATGGGCCAGCGGTCGGGACAGCAGACCGCGGTCTGCGCAACCGACTCCTGATCGCCTTCGGCATCACCACGCTCATCGTCCTCGCCCAGGCGATCGGCAGCGTCATCACCGGGAGCCTGGCACTGCTGACGGACACCGCCCACGCCCTGTCCGACGCAAGCGGGCTGCTGGTGGCAGTCGTCGCCGCCACCATGATGCTGAAACCGCCCAACAACAGGCGCACTTGGGGCTTTGCCCGAATCGAGGTCGTTGCCGCCCTGGGGCAGGCGGCGCTGTTGCTGGTGGTCGGCACCTACGCCGCCATCGAAGGGCTGCGCCGGCTGGTCGAGCCGACCCAGGTTCCCGCCGGCGAGCTGTTGGTCTTCGGCATCATCGGCCTCGTGGCGAACATCGTGGCGATGGTGGTCCTCTCCTCCAGTCGCGACGCGAACTTCAACATGCGCGCCGCCTTCCTCGAGGTGCTCAACGATGCCCTCGGGTCCCTCGGCGTGATCGTGGCCGCCATCGTCATCGCCACCACCGGCTTCCAACGGGCAGACACCATCGCCGGCCTGTTCATCGCAGCACTGATCCTGCCCCGCGCCTACCGGCTTCTGCGCGAGACCGTGCGCGTGCTGATGGAGTTCACCCCGAAGGACGTCGACCTGGACGAGGTGAGAACGCACATCCTCGCTCTGGATCACGTCCAGGAAGTCCATGACCTGCACGCCTCCACGGTCGGCACGGGCCTGTCCGTCCTCTCCGCGCACGTCGTGATCGACGACGAGTGCTTCGAGTCCGGCCACGCACCACAGATCCTGGAGCAGATCCGATCCTGCGTGAAGGAGCACTTCCCCGTCTCCTTCGAGCACGCAACCATCCAATTGGAGACGACCGCGGTGCGAGAACGAACGTGCACCGAAGTTGAGCACGCCTAGGGATCCTTCTATGTTCGTCAAACTGGGCTGTTGGCTGTCTCGGTTGCGTTGAGGATCCGGTAGATCTGGCGAGCGAGGTAGCGCTTCAAGCAACGGCGGATCTTGGTGGTGCGGCCTTCGGTTCGTCGTCGCTCGACGTAGGCCCGGGTTTCCGGATCGTGAGTCATGCGGGTGAGGACGGCGATGTGCCGGGCCCGCTTCAGACGCCTGTCGCCGCCGCGGTTGAGGCGGTGGCGGACGGCGTTTCCCGAGGACGCTGGAATGGGGTTCACGCCGGCCAGAGCTGCAAACGCGGCCTCGGAGCGCACCCTGCCGTGATGCGACCAAGCAGTCAGACAGATGGCAGCGGTCACGGGCCCGATGCCGGTCTTCTCGAGCAGTGGCGCGGCTTGGCTGGCTTGGACGAGGTCGCTCATGCGGGCGTCGTTGGCGGCGATCTGCTCGTCGAGTTCGACCACTCGCCTGGCCACTCGGATGGCCTCGGCCCGAGCGGTTGCAGTGCCAAGGTCTTCTTCGCGGGATCGCCAACGGGCCACCGTGGCGATCTGCGTGCGGGTCAGGGGCCGGCGGGCATCGATACCCAGGTCAACGACGCGTAGGAGCGCGATCAGTGCGTTGAGGGTGGCGGTGCGTTCGGCCGTCATGTGGTCGCGGGAGGCGATCAGGACGCGCAGGGCAGCCCGCACGCCCTCGGCCAGGCGCGGGCGGCGCAGCTCGTTAGCGTCCAACGGGAGGACAGCTGCGGCGATGCGGTGAGCGTCCAGCGAGTCCGACTTGCCAAGGCCCCGGTTGTTCCGCGCGTTCATCCGGGCTGCCTCGACCACCTCGTAGCCGGCCCGGCGACTGTCGCGGCCAAGCCGGCACCGTCGGACGCCACGCCCTCGATCACCCACAGTGCCGCCAGATCACCTCCGGTGCGGCGGGCCGCCCAGGCGATAGCGCGGGCCAAGCCTGCGGCCGTGGTGGGGAACTGGCCGGTGTCGATGACTTCACCGGGGGCGGCGAGGATCGCCAGGACGTGATTGCGGGCGTGGGTATCGACACCAATGACGAACGGGTGAGCATGCGCGACGATGGTCATAGCGGCCAGCGACCCCGTCGCCGGTGGCGGGGCTCAGCCCTTGCCGTTGGGCTGCAGCTCACCTACCCGGGCGTGGCGCACGTGCTCCCGCAGAGCGAAGGGAGGCCGTCCGCGGGCCGGGCCACGGGGTGGCCGGACCGTGTCGAGCCGTCATGGCGCGCACCGTCACCGGTCGCAGCGGGGGCAGGTCGTTGGCGCTCTGGGTCGCCGTGGGGAGCGCGGCCCGGGCAGGTGACGGACGTGCCGGTGCCGACACCGTGCCCGCACCCGGGCTCGGGGAGGGCCGCCGTGGAGACGGGCGACGGCGCCGGGGCCAGTGCCGACCGCGCCGCGACGGCGGTGCGCACGGTGGGTGGCCGCCACCCGAGGATCGGCTTGCCGGCGGCGACCCGACGGTCGACGTCGATGATGATCCGCAGCATGAGGCCGCCGGCGAGCATGCCGCCGAGCAGGTCGGTGGGCCAGTGGAAGCCGAGGTAGAAGGCGACGATAACCGCATTGGCGGTGATGAGGCCGACGAGGAAGTTCAGCCGCTTGCGGATGCGCACGTCCGGGCCGGAGTACACACGCAGCAGGTAGGCGGCCGCGCCGTAGAAGAGGATGGCCTCGGCGGCGTGGCCCGACGGGTAGGAGATGCCGTACCACCCGTACTCGAAAACCCCGCCCTGCCAGAAGCGGCCGATGCCGGCCGCGGGGGAGGTGCGGGCCAGCAGCACCTTCATCCCGCCGACACCGACGTAGAAGGCGACCTCGGCCGCGACGACGATGGCCAGTGGGTGCCACGTGCGGTGCTTGCGCGCCAGTACCACGGCAATGACGAGCAGCACGGGCAGGCACACCGCCTGGCCGGCGATGGCGTTGGGGACGGAGTCGAGGAACCCCCACCAGTTCGGCGTGTACCGCCTGGCCCAGTACCCCTGCAGGGCGGCGTCGAGGGACCGCAGCGGCCCGGCCGCGAGAACGGTGACAACGATCAGCGCACCGGCCAGTACCGGGGCGCTCGTCGGGCGCAGCGATCTCGAGATCACCCTTCACGTGTAGTAGAAAATCCTGACAACTTCCTGTGCAACACGCCTTCGGTGAGGGAGTTCACATGCTGTTCACGCCGCTCATCGCGGCTGGGCGAGCTCCTCACGGACGGCCCGCGTGAAGGCCTCGACATCGGCCTCGGTGGTGGCCCAGGCGCACATCCAGCGCACCTGGCCGGTGGTCTCGTCCCAGAAGTAGAAACGGAAGCGCTCCATCAGCCGCTCGCTGGCCAGCCGCGGGAGGGTCGGGAAGACCGCGTTGGCCTCGACCTTCGTGACCAGACGAACACCGTCGATGTCGGACACCGCCTCGGACAGGCGGCGGGCCATCGCGTTGGCGTGCTCGGCGTTGTCGCGCCACAGGTCACCCTCGAAGAGCGCGAGCAGCTGCGCCGAGACGAAGCGCATCTTGCTGGCCAGCTGGGGCCAGCTGAGCAGGGTAGGCCGGCCGTTCGAGGAGCTGGAGGAGGACGCGGGAACCAGTGGTGTCGGCCATCGCCCGCCCCAGCCGGTTCATCGCATCGATCCGTGAAGTCATGTTCAGCACATACTGAATAACACAGTCTCCGCTGACGCATGCCGATCGAGAGGCGAGCCCCGCCTTGGTCTACGCCCCAGGCTCGATCACTCGCAGTCCTCGCTCGCGCATCAGCCGCCAGACTCCCGCCAGTTGCCTTCAGCCGATGCCTGACCGAACGGACCCACCTTGCTTGCCTCGATCCTCCAGGCCATCGGCTTTCTCATGGCCACCAACATCGATGACATCATCGTCTTGTCGCTGTTCTATGCCCGCGGGGCCGGTCAGCGAGGCGCCACGGCAAGATCCTGAGTGGCCAGTACCTCGGCTTCGGGGGCATCCTCGCCGCGGCAGTCCTGGTAGCGCTCGGGGCGCGCAATTTTCTCCCAGAAGGAGCCTTGCCCTACTTCGGCCTCAACCCCCCCCCCCCCCCCCCCCCCCCCCCGCTGCTGGGCCTGTATGCAGTGTGGAAGGCTTGGCGCGGCGACGATGACGATGAGGGCAAGATCGCCGGCAAGCCCGTCAGCGCGCTGACTGTGGCCGCGGTTACCTTCGCTAACGGCGGGGACAACATCGGCGTGTACGTGCCGGTCTTCGCCAGTGTGAGCACCAACGCTGTCGTGGCCTACTGCATCGTCTTCCTGGCCCTGGTAGCCGTGCTCGTCGTGCTCGCTAGGTTCGTTGCGACGCGTCGGGCGATCGCGGAGGTTCTAGAGCGGTGGGAGCACATTCTGTTCCCCATCGTGCTCATCGGTCTTGGTGTGGTGATCCTCGTCGAGGGCGGTGCGTTCGGTATGTGACCTCGGGAGAGGCGTCAGGTCGGGCTCGGCTCCGCCAGTCAGACTCCCTCACGGAACTCCCGGTCGCACTTCTTCCTCTGCTGGCACAACAGTCCTCATTGTCGATGCCTCTACACTCCCGGGGGAACCTCACCCCTCCTTGATTTCCCCGAAAGGCACCATGAATATGACCACTTCGTTCTCCCGTCGAGCCTTGCGGATCGGCTTGTCTGCCCTCTTGGTGAGCTTTCTGACTGTGCTTGGTCTGACCGCCCCGGCACAGGCCCATGACCGCCTGCTCGAGTCCGTTCCCGCTGCGGACAGCACGCTTAACGAGGCACCGGAGGAGATCGCGCTGACCTTCTCGGCCGACGTGGAGAGCATTGGCAGCTCCGTTGAACTCCGTGACTCCGACGGAAACGCGCTTTCCGTCGGGTCCTTGGAGGGCGAGGGGTCCACCGTGACGGCCGACATCAACGACGAACTGACCGCTGGTGATTACGAGGTTCGCTGGCGAGTTGTCTCCTCCGACGGCCACCCGATCAGCGGCGTCACCCCCTTCACCGTGAAGGGCACGACCTCCTCATCGAGCCCGAGCGGGTCGTCATCCGTCAGCGAGTCCCCGTCTACCGCTGATGAGTCCACGTCGACCACGCAGGCCACCGAGGACACTGAAGTCCGCGAGCAGGGCGGAAACAGCGCATCATCCGCGACGGTTCTCAGGGGCGCCGTTGGCGTGGTCGTGGTGCTGGGATTGCTTCTGGCCTTCGTCTGGTGGCGACGTTCTCAACGAGAGCGCTGATCGCATCGTCGCTATCGCTCGGTCTGGCAGCGTGGCTGCCGACTGCTCACTCCTCCTGCCGTGAGCCCGACTCGGCTGCCCGCGTCGGCGCCGACTGTCTGCTCACTGTCTTCATGCGACCCACGGATGGCATGAGCCGGCCTGCCCGAGCGGCGTAGGCAACGAAGTCTGGTCCGTGCACGTCGAGGAGGTATGGCTCCTCGACTCTACCCTGGAGCTCCATCCCGGCGATGAGGGCAATCAGGTCGGCAGCGGATGCGGCATTGGGAGTCATGACCATGACGCCCGCTATGGCCAGGGCCATGGCGGAGAATATCGGGTTGCGAACGGCGGCGAACGCTCCTGTGGTCACCAACCCGGTCCGTTCGGTCGGATCCACTCCGATGCGCCACGAGTTGCCCATCGCCTGCTGTGATGTCAGCACGAACGCCAGCCCTGTCAGGCTCAGCCCGAGGCCGATCAGCCACACCCACGGAGGCGCAGAGATCGTTGATGCGGGAACGAGCAGCGTCAGGAGCGGCCCGGCTACCCCGACGGCGAGGGCGCCTGCGAACAGCATCACGCCCAAGCGACCTACATTGGTGCTGTTGGAGCTGATTCGTCGGATCCCGGTGTCACCGGTTCGCCGATGCTGCTGCCAGGTCCTCACCCCGGACGTGGGTGCCAGGCCAACGAGGTAGACAGTGAGCGCCATGACTGCCCTCGCAGCTGGGGGTGTCGTCATGTCGAGTCCTCCTGGGCGCTCCGAGGGTCAGGGTGCCTTCAACGAGGCGCTCGTCTTCGCGGCCGTGACCAACGCGCCGACGGTGTTCTTCGTGCAGAACAACCAGTGGGCGATCTCCCAGCCCAACGCGAAACAGTTCATCATCCCGCCGTACCAGCGCGCTCGCGGCTTCGGCTTCCCCGGCGTGCTCGTCGACGGCAACGACCCGCTAGCCACCTACGCGGCCGCCAAGGACGCCCTCGACAAGGCGCGCTCCGGCCAGGGTCCGACCCTCATCGAGGCCTACACCTACCGGATGGGCGCGCACACGACGTCCGACGACCCGAGCAAGTACCGCAGCGGTGCGTTGCCTAGATTAGACGTCATGTCCCCCTCCGCGAGTGCCCCCCGCACCACCTCGCGTCCGCTGGCCCTCTTCGGGCTGCTCCTCGTCATGGTGGTCGTCGCCGCGACGGCCTTCGGTGGGGGAGCGGCGCCGCTGGAGCTCGGTGACCCCGGGCCCTTCGTGCGCTGGTCCCTCCCGACGCTGCGGGCCATCCACGACGGCGCGGCCGCGGTGACCATCGGCGCGCTCGTCCTCGCCGCGTTCATCGTCCCGGAGACCACTCGCACCACGCGGCGGCGCACCCTGTCGCACCTGGCCGGGGGAGCGGCGATCGTCTGGTTCCTCGCGGGAGTCGGTGGGATCCTCACCAACTTCGCCTCCCTGGCCGGCATCCAGTTGACCGACCCCAACTACCTGACCCAGCTGGCCGCCTTCATCTGGCAGCTGGACTCCACGCGCACCGGTGTCATCTCCGCGGTCGTCGTCGCGATCGTGGCCCTGTGTGCGCCGGTCGCGGAGTCGAAGGCCGCCTTCGGTTGGTTGTCCGCCGCGAGTCTCTTCGCCCTGCTGCCGCTGGCCCTGTCCGGTCACTCCTCGGCGAGCCTGGACCACATCAGTGGCGTCAACGCCCTCGCGTTCCACCTGGTCTCGGCGACGCTGTGGGTTGGCGGTCTCGTCGCGCTCGTGATCATCCGCCCCTCGCTGGGCAGGCACCTCGCGGTGACCGGGCAGCGCTACTCGGTCCTGGCCGGCTGGTGCTTCGTGCTGCTCGTGGGTTCTGGTCTGCTCGTCGCGTGGATCAACATCGGTGCCCTGTCGGGACTGGCCTCCCGCTACGGGGTCCTGCTCATCCTCAAGACGGTCGCCGCGGTCCTCCTCGGGTTCGCCGGCTGGTGGCACCGGCGCCGGACCATCGCCGCCCTCGGCGACATGACGAAGGGCGCCCCCCTTCGAGGCTCCTCCGTCGCACCTCAGGACAACGCCTTCGTCCGTCTGGCCCTGGGGGAGGTCGTGGTCATGGCCGCGGCCTTCGGCATGGGTGCGGCGGTCGGGCGCACCCCGACCCCGCCGACCGCCGGCGAGAGGCCCAAGAGGTCGATCGTCTACGACCTGTCTGGCTACCTCGACCCGGGCGCGCCGGACTCGATGAGTTGGCTCACCGCGTGGCGGATCGACTGGCTGTGGCTGCCGGTCGCCGTGATCGCGATCGTCGTCTACGTGCGCTGGGCGTTGCGGCTGCGCGCTCGTGGTGACCACTGGCCGGTGATGCGCACGATCAGCTGGGTGCTCGGTTGGCTCGTCTTGGTCTACTTCACCTCCGGCGGCGTCGCGGTCTACGGTCGGATCCTCTTCTCCTGGCACATGGTCCAGCACATGGGCGTGGCGATGCTCGTACCGCTGCTGCTCGTTCCGGGCGCCCCGATCACCCTGGCGCTGCGCGCGCTGCCGGCCCGCAAGGACAAGACGATGGGGCCGCGCGAGGTCATCCTTGCGGCCGTGCACTCGAAATACCTGCGCATGCTCGCCAACCCGATCATCGCGGCGTCGTTCTTCTTCTTCAGCCTGGCGATCTTCTACTACAGCCCGCTCTTCGAGCTGGCCATGCGCACCCACACCGGGCATGTGCTGATGATGGTCCACTTCCTGGCGGCCGGGTACATGTTCACGTGGGTGCTCATCGGTGTCGACCCCGGGCCGAAGCGCTGGTCGCCGATCGCGCTGCTCGTGATTCTCTTCGCGACGATCAGCTTCCACGCGTTCTTCGGCGTGACCATCACCCAGTCCACCGAACTGCTGGCGCCCGACTACTTCGGCCGCCTCGACCTGTCCTGGATGACCAACCCCATCGCCGACCAACGCACCGGTGGCGCCATCGCCTGGGGCGTCGGCGAGGTGCCGACCCTGATCCTCGCGGTCACCGTCGCCTGGCAGTGGTACAAGACGGACGCCAAGGAGAGCACCCGCCGCGACCGCCGCGTCGACCGTGACGGGGACGGCGAGCTCGCCGCCTACAACGCCCACCTGGCCGGTCTGGCAAGGCACGACTCGGAGTAGTCCGCAGTTCAGGGCCGATCAACTGTCTGATGTGACCGCGCGCTCCAGTCGATCGAGGACCTCAGCCGTCATCGCGTAGTCATCCTTACGGCAGTAGCCGAGCATCCTGCGAAGGCGAGTGCAGTCCTTCCTCGTGTGTCCCTCCCCGCGGACGGGGAGTTCGTCGACGGGTCGGCAGCATGGACGAGTCCATCGGAGCACACCAGGAACCTCATTCATGTCAGGAGAGTCGCTCCCGACTCCAAGGCGTAAGATCGGGCGCTGATGACCTCATTCAACGCCATGTCAGTTGCGGCACGTTCTTGGCAGGTGACCACTCGTGGATGAGCCGACCGTGCAGGGGCCGGTGTGGATACCCGAGGCACCGCCGTCGCTGGGGGCCTTCTTGTCCCCTGATCTGCAACCGGTGCCCTTGATCCCGGCTATCGCCTTGATCGCCGCAGTGCTGTACCTGGCTGGTGTGGTGCGGCTTTGGGCCACTGGGCGGCGGTGGCCGGTGGCCCACATGTTCTTGTTCTTGCTGGGGTGTGCGGCCATCATGGTGGTGACTGGTGCAGGCGTGGAGGGGTACGGGCTGCGGATGTTCTCGGTGTTCATGTTCCAGCAACTGACTCTGATGATTACCGTCCCGCCGCTGCTGGTATTGGGTCGGCCCGGCACGTTACTGCTGAGGGCGACCCCGCACCGCTTCGGGGGGCAGCACGTGCTACGTGCCGCCTTGTGCTCTTTGCGTTCACGTGGGGCCAGGTTCGTGATTCATCCGGGGTTCATGGTTCCAGTGTTCCTGATGACTTTCTACGTGTTGTACTTCAGCGACATCGCAGATGCCTTGCTGCCCTATTGGCTGGGGCACGTGGGATTGGAACTCTTCTTTCTCGCCTCGGGGATCCTATTTGCCGTGCCGCTGCTGTCCACCGGTCCGCTGCCGAAGCGCCAATCATATGTTGGGCGGCTCCTCGACCAGTTCGCAGAGATGCCGTTGCACGCCTTCTTCGGAGTGATTCTCATGATGGCCTCCACTCCGGTGGTGGACTTTTATGCCGAACTACCTCCGGAATGGGGCATTGATCCAATGCGCGACCAGTGGCTGGCCGGCGGATTGGCCTGGTCATACGGGGAACTGCCCGCATTGTTCATTCTGCTGTTGATCATGGTCCGCTGGCAACGTGACGAGGCAGCGACGGACGCGCGTGAGGACCGAGAGCGCGAAATCCATGGTGATCCAGACTTGGAGGCCTACAACTCCTACCTGAATCAGCTTGGCCGAGCGAGCCACTGAGGTTTGGTCTGATGATCTGCAAGCTGATGTGGCTGATGTCGAAGCGGCATGACTTGGAGATCACCGACGATCATCTCGAGGCCGTCGTGCACCTGCTGACCAGCTTCTTCGTCCGTCGCAACCTGACCGGGTATCCGCCCACGTACGCGCTGGCGAAGTTGTTCATGACCACGATCGACGCCGTGGGCGACGCGCGCGGCGACGAGGTCCCCGCCGTCGTTGGCGAACGCCTCAACGCCGTCTCGGCTACCGACGAGGAGTTCCGGGCGCGCCTGGCGGGACGGATCTACGAGGAGAACACCGACGTTGCCAGGCTCGTCCTGGCGACGCTGGCCGAGAACGCCATGACCAAGGAGACCGAGGTGGACCTGTGGCGTCAGGAGAAGAACCACTTCGTCTGGACGATCGAGCACATCCTCCCTCAGGGCGACCTTCGGCTCTCCCGGCATGAATGTGGGTGGGTTCGGCCGTTGAGGTCGCGGGAGGGCTTGTGTGGGTGAGGGATCGGGCATCTGGGGGCCCTCGTTCAGGTGCGCACGGGGCGTGGGGCGGTTCAGCCCGGATCCACCGATAAGGCGCCAGTGATGTAGGGAGTTGTGCGGGTCGGAACAGGCGAATGCCCCTCTCGGCGAGGAGAATTGGGACTGTCAAAGGCTCCAGTTCACCAAGCCAAGAAGGGGCATCCGGTAGATGCGATCCTCTCACCTGACTCGTGCCACCGGGGTGTGTCACTGAGGGGTGAGGTCGAGGGCCTCGAGAATCGATCGTGCTGCCGGGGTGAGGCGGTCTTCGGCGAGGTGCTCGTGGCCGGCGATGCGCACGCGGATCTGTTGGATCGGTCGTAGCGTGTGGACGATCTTCTTGATGCTCATCCCGGTCTCGTCCTGGAGGTAGCGGGCGATGGCGAGGGCGGCGAAGACGATGGTCAGGTGGGCTTCGATGGCCTCGCGGGTGTGGTGAAAGATCGGGCGGGCGCGTAGGTCGCTCTTGCTCATCCGGAACGAGGCCTCGACCTGCCAGAGCGCGTGGTAGCTGGCGATGACCTCGCCCGCGGGCATCAGGTCGACGGGGATGTTGGTGACGTACCCCTTCAGCCCGACCAGCCGGAACGCACGGTGCAGGGACGCCTCGTCCAGCACGCGGTTACCGCCGGTGGTCTTGACGAAGCGTGGTGCGCGGGAGGCCTTCTCGCCGGCGATGACGGCCTTGGCGCGGTTCTCCTGCAGCGTCAACGTCTTCCTGTCCCGCACCGCACGCTTGCGCGAGTAGGCCCACACCGCCCGCCACGACGCCGGGAACGTCGCTGGGTCCCAGATGGGTTCGGCGCGCTTGGCCGCGTCGTTCTCCGCGCGAGCAGCGCTCGTGGCCTTCTTGGGGGTGATGGTGTCGATGACCTGCCCATCGGCGAATGCGTCGCCGTGCCAGCGGAAGTGGGAGGCCAGATCACCCGGAGCCTTGACCGCTCGGGAGCCGACGATGAACCGCAGACCGGCCTCGTCCAGCGCGCTCAGGTTCGAGGTCGAGAGCATCCCGGCGTCGGCGACGACGACCATGTCGCTCAGCCCGTGCCGGGCCTGGAACTGCTGGACGATCGGGATGATCGTGCTCGTTTCGGCCTTGTTGCCCTCGTAGCAGCCGATCTCCAGGGGGAACCCGTTGCGGTCGACGAGTAGCCCGACCACGACCTGGGGGTCGACCCGGCGCTCCTTGCTGAAGCCCACGCGTCGCAGCTCGTCCTCGTGCTCGGCCTCGAAGTAGAGCGTGTTGGGTCGGTCCGGGGCGCGGTGGCGGCATTGCTGCTGCCCCGTTTCCCCGGACCGCCCGCCGAACCCGCCGTGCGCCTTTCAACGCAACGGGCTCTCCACGAGGTGATGCCGTCAGGCGGCCGTGGCCGGGTCGTAGGGACTGGGGATCCGATTCCCGCGGTACCGATAGCGTCGAACCCGCACTTTCGTGGGGTCGAAGACGGCCACGTCCGTAGTCGCGATGGGTTTCCAACTGCCGTCTGGGCGGCGGAGCCATCGTTTGACCTTGGACCAGTTCCAGCGGCGCTGCTCGCGCTGCCACGCGACAAAGCGTCTCCAGGTGAAGTACCGAAGGAAACTGAATCGTCGCCCGGCGATGGCGTGGCGGAAGTAGGACGTCCACCCGCGCAGCGCCGCGTTGACCTCAATGATCACGTCCATCATGGGCCGTGGTGACCGGCGAGGGGTCAGAGCGCGGATGGTCTGTTTGATCCTCGCGAACGCTTTGTTGCTGATGAAGACCATGCAGCACCACTTGCCGCCTCCTCTGCGTTTCCTCCACTGGATGTGGAAGCCGAGGAAGTCGATCCCTTCGCGTAGGTGCGTGACGCGGGTCTTGGCCTCGGAAAGCCGCAGCCCGATCCCGGCCAGCACCTCGGCGGCCTGTTCTTTCAGGGCCAGCGCGTCATCCTTGCTGCCGTTGGTCATGATGACGAAGTCGTCCGCGTAGCGCACGATCCGCCAGTTGCCCAACCCGTGGTAACGACGTTTGGCGCGTTCAGCCTGGCTTGACTGGTCACCACCTGGCTTCCACGGGGCCATGATCGCCTCGTCCAGCACGGACAAGGCGATGTTGGCCAACAGCGGCGAGATGATCCCGCCTTGTGGGGTTCCCTCACTGGTCGCGGCCTGCAGACCGAGCTCATCAAGAACTCCGGCCTTGAGGAACGCGCGGACCAGTGCCACGGTCTTCTTGTCCTTGATCCGTTCCCGCACCAAACCCAGCAGGGCAGTGTGGTCGATGTGGTCGAAACATCCTTCGATGTCTGCGTCCAGCACCCACCGGTACCCGCTGGTGGCGTAGTGGTGGATCTCGGCGACCGCGTCATGGGCGCGCCGCTTGGGCCGGAACCCGTAGGAGACCGGCTGGAAGTCGGCCTCGAAGATCGGTTCCAGCACCATCCTCAACGACTGCTGCACGACCCGGTCGGTCACGGTCGGGATCCCCAACGGGCGCGACTTGCCGCCCGGCTTGGGAAGGAGCACCCGCCGCACCGGCGAGGGCCGATACGTGCCGTCCTTCAGGCTCGCGGCGATCCCATTCAGGAAATCCCCGATCTCACCCCGCTGGGCGATCTGACGCACGGTCACGCCGTCGACCCCCGCGGTGCGAGCCCCCTTGTTTCGTGCCACGTGCTGCCAGGCCACCCGCAGGTAGTCCGGGTGTGACACGAGGTTGAACAAGTCCCCGAACCGCTGATCGCGGTCGGTCTTGGCCCACCGGTGATACTTGATCTGCGTCCGCGCTACCCGCTCCCTGACTTGCTCCATCAAGGCTCGAGCGTCGGAGTTCACCAACGCCTCTTGCGCCATCGCAGTACCTCCTATCCATCCTCGCTGCCGCCCTTCCCGATGTGTCCGGCTTTCCCGGACTCGCAGTACTACGGCGGCTCCGCCAGCCCCCGGGCCGATCGGCAGGCGACGCACCCAGCCACACCGACCCGCGCTGGCTGTACAGGCTCGGCGGGCAGGCCCCGGGGACCTTCCCGTGTTCACTTGCTGTCCGCTGACCGAAGGAGGCACCCGGCTATCTGCCTGCGGCACTCGTCGGCGACTACTCCGTAGTCCTTCACCGCCGACCCGACCCGGGACATGTAACTCGTGCCCCGGGCGGTCCACCGCCCATCACTCCGGCAGGTGGCTGGCCGCGCCCGCCCCATATCCACTGGGTTTGAGGCGGTAGTACGTCAAGACAGGTGATGACACCGGTTCCTCGCGTATACCTCTTCGGCTTGCTCGCCGCGCCCACGCCATCCAACGGTGCTGACGCGACACGGCTTTGTCGGGGCTGCTCCCGCCCTCCCGCACGTCCCTGCGATCAGGCTGCCCCCAGCTACGGACTCCCTGCTACGGCAGGGAATCAGGCAAAGGTCTCTCACCTCCACTCGAACAACAAGCGCCTCACGGCGCACCGTCACGTCGTAGAGGCACAGCGACACATCTCCGCTGGTGGCGGCGTGGGTGAAGCACGCGGCCGCCACCTGGTCGCGATAGTCGCGTTCCTGCGCCCGCGCCAAGGAGCGGAACATGGTGCGCAGCGACGCATGTTCGACCCCGACCTCGTCCAGCACCCGCTGCGAGTCCGCCTTCGAGGTGGGCTCGATGATCCGGGCCAGCACCAGCTCCTTGAACGCGTCATCGGCCACGACGTCGAACCCGAGCCGGTCGTACACGCTCGACAGCACCCGCCACAGCAGCGCGGACCGCTTGCCCGTGATCACCCCGGGCCGCTCGGGGACACCCTCATCGTCGCCGGTGGCGCCGACCTCGAGGTCGAGGACCTGTTGTCCGGGTTGTAGTCGTCGGCGCGCTTGGGCCATCAGCACCGCAAGCTCGGCTTCCCCGCGGGCAGTACCGACATGCTCAAGGACCACGTCCCGCCCGGCGCGGCGCTCCGCGATCTGCACTTTCGTGCTCCCCGACCGCCCCGGCGACTTCCGCACGAACACCACAAGGCCCGAGCCTACCCAGCCCGGGGTGTGTCACTCAGCCCAACGACACCCCGAGAAATGGCCGAAAAGTCCACCTAGATCGCAAAGGAAACATCAAGTGGCACGAGTCAGGTCTCACAACCTCTCAGCTGTCTTCGATGACCCGAACCTCGTCTCGTGCGCCGGGCTGGCCCCAGCCATGGCACTGGCCCAGCGCGCGAGCCTGGCCGGCCTGGTCGGCCAGCACCTGAGCTTGAACACGCCCGGCAGCGCCAACGCGCACCTGAAGGTTCCCGCTCTGGTGGCGGGGATGGTCGCCGGTGCCGACTCCATCGATGACATGGACCTGCTGCGCCATGGAGGGATGGGCCGCCTGTTCACCGGGGTGCGCGCCCCGTCCACGCTGGGCACCTTTTTGCGGACCTTCTCCTTCGGGCACGTGCGGCAGCTGGACGCGATCGCCTCCCGGTTCCTGACCGGCCTGACACGCCACGCGCCGGTCCTGGCCGGCGCCGACCAGCTGGCCTACCTCGATGTCGACGCTCCCCCAAGCACTTCGTGCAGGGCGGTACCCCCACGATCAAGGCCACCCACGGGTACGCCAAGCAAGGCGTGGGGTACGGGTACAACCGCGTGAAGGGACTCAACGCGTTGATCGCCACGCTCTCTACCCCGGCCGCGGCGCCGATGACCGTGGGTACCCGGCTGCGGCGAGGCAACACCAACTCCGCCCGCGGCGCGGGCAAGTTCCTCGCCGACGCCCTGTCCACCAGCCGCTCCGCCGGGGCCACCGGCACGCTGATCGTGCGCGCCGACAGCGCCTACTACGGCCACGACGTGCCCGCCACAGCCGGCCGCGCCGGCGCCCGGTTCAGCGTCACCGCCCGAATGAATCCCACTGTGTCCGCGGCGATCTCGGCGATCCCCGCCTCGGCGTGGGCCCCGATCCGCTACCCCCACGCGATCTGGGACGAGGAGGAAGGCCGACTGATCTCTGACGCGGAGGTTGCCGAGGTCCCTTTCACCGCGTTCACCTCCCGCCGCAAGAGCGAGCACATCACCGCGCGGCTGATCGTGCGCCGGGTCAAGCGACTCAACCCCGTCAGCGTGCCTGCGGGCCAAGGCGAGCTGTTTGCCACCTATCGACACCACGGCGTGTTCGCCGACTCCCCGCTGATGCTCCAGGCGGAAGCCGCGCACCGTGCCCACGCCATCATCGAGCAGGTCCACGCCGACCTGCGCTCCGGCCCGCTGGCCCACGCGCCGTCGGGGTCGTTCGCGGCCAACAGTGCCTGGCTGGTGCTGGCCGCGATCGCGTTCAACCTCACCCGCGCCGCCGGCGCCCTGGCCTCGCTCTTCCACGCGAAGGCGACCACCGCCACCATCCGCGACCAGCTGATCGGCGTCCCGGCCCGGATGGCGCGCTCCGCCCGCCGCCTACGCATGCACCTGCCCAAGGACTGGCCCTGGCAGGACGCCTGGGAAGCGCTGTTCGCCGCCACCAGCGCGCCACCAGGATCGGCGAGGACCTGACCACCAGCCTCCACCAGGGGCACGACCAAGGACCTGCAAGTGGAAGGGCCGGGCAGACCGGCGGCTACCCCACGCCCGATTCCACGACCACCCGAGAACCGCGACTCACATAGCCGCAAAGAACCGGGACGGTGGATTCGGGTTCAGTGGGCGGCGGCTTGGGCGCGCACCCACGCCGCGGGTGGCGCGGCCAGCGGGCCGGCGGGCCGGCGGTCGTTCGGAATCCCTGCAGCATGTAGTCGCCGAACCAGCGCCAGGCCTCCAGGGCGAAAGGGGCGCGTTCCGCGGACCAGGCCGGCGTTTGCGTGCTGGAGCATGAGCAGGTCGCTGTGGTCAAAGTCGGGCCGGATGGCTCCGGTGTCTCGTGCCCGGTGGACCCCCGGGCTCGGGGTCACTGCGGACCCTCGCCGCGCCACCCTCGCCGTCGGGCGAAGGGGCCAAGGGGCCAAACGGGCCCGGCGGTCGCTGATGCCTACCGTCGAGGCGCTGAGGACGGCGCGGGCCGAGAGGTCGGGTTGCGACGCTCATGCTGTGCACCCGAGGCAACCTCGCGGTCTCTGGGTTCCGGTGGTGAGGGAGCGTCGGCCGGGATCGTGGCGGCGAGCCGGTAACGAAGGTCCTGTGCAGGCCGGTCGCCCAACGGCTGGTCGGCCACCAGTTGGCTGGCGATCGTGGTGATGTCGTGGCCGTCGACGTCGGCCTGGTGGATCATCGCGGCCAGTGCCGGCCAGTCCCCTTGGGCAGTCAGACGCGGGTCGAGCTCCTGGGCAAGGCCGGCCCACTGGTGGGCAGGTGGGGCCGCGTCGCTGCCCTCCATGCGGGCCCGCACGTCCCGGACCCCGTCGAGTTGTTCCTGAGCCACCTTGCGGGGGTCGCAGTTCCAAGCCAGCGCCTCCTTGGCCAGAGCCCCCCGCAGGGCGGGTTCTGCCAGTGCCAGCCGGTCGGAGATGAGGCGGGCCGAGGTGTCCCAGGCTGATGGGGAGTGCGCGGCCGCCACGCGCACGGCCTGGTCCATGGCTGCCGGTCCGGTCAGGTTCGTCAGTCTTTCCTCGAGCAGCACTTCGGCCAGGGGGTGAGCGCTCTCCAGGGTGGCCATGAGCGCGGTCTCGCCGCGGCGGGCTAGAACGTCGGCCGGATCTGAGCCTTCAGGGAACCGGGCCACGTCCGGAGAGAGGTTGTGCTGCGCCAGCAGCCAGAAGTCTCGCTCGGCCGCGACGCGGCCAGCTAGGTCGCCATCGGTGGCCACGATCGGCGTCTGACCAAGTGCCGCGAGCTGCGTGGCCTGCTCTTCGGTCAGGGAGGTGCCCAGTGGGGCCACGCCGACATGGGTGCCGCCGCTGGCTAGGGTGACGGCGATGGCGTCCATGGGGCCCTCTACCAGCACCGGTGTCGCTCCGGATCCGCTGAGCCGTGGGTGAAGGCCGTAGAGCTGGGCTCCTTTGTGGAACAGGGGAGTGTCCGCCGTGTTGAGGTACTTCGGCCCTGCCTTGTCTTCCTCGGCCAGCGAGGGGTGGCGGCGCCCGACGAAGCCGAGGACCTCGCCCCGGTCGGTGATGGGGAGGATCGCGCGATCACGGAAGCGGTCGATGAGTCGGCCGGTACTGGCTACGGTGGCGACACCCGTTGCGGTCATCTCCTGGTCGGAGATGCCGTGGGAACGCAGATGGTCCACGAGATTCGTCCACCCGGCCAGTGCGTAACCGGGAGCCACCTCGAGGTCGCCGGCCAGGTCGACACCGAAGCGGTCCGTGAGGTAGTCGTGTGCCCAGCTGCCGGCGAAGTGGTCCTCGAAGTACGCGCGAGTGAGGGCATTGATCTGCAGCATCCGCTCCGGCGAGGCAGGGCAGTCGTCCCACTCGACCGAGCGCTTGACCATGGCCTCGATGTCCGTGTCGTTGGGCCCGAGGGGGCCCATCACTTCCCGGTGCATCGCGGCCATCTGCAGACCCGTCTCGATGTCGAGCACATCGGCGGACGGTGAGGTTTCCGGCACCCCCGCGGGGCCATTGCCCTCTCCCTCGCCCCGCGCGGGCCCGTACCGCCACTCGTGCTGCGTCGGTGCATCAGCAGGGGGAGTGGTCCCGTGCCAGAGGTCCTCTGGCGGCTCGTCCTCAGGATGGGGCGGGCTCTCCTCGTCGGGGTGGGGTGGCGGGTCGGCAAGCACGGCCAGACGCCAGATCATGGCCATCGACTCATCGAGGTCCGCATCCGGCCGGGCCGCGGTGGCCATGACGTCCGGCAACGGCATCCCCCGCTCGCGACTGTGCTCGACGGCGGTGACGAGAGAGGGCCAGGAGCTGCTCGCCTGCATCGCGTTGGCGCGTTCCGCGCCGACCATGTCAGTCAAGCTCGGGAGCCATTTGGGCGCTAGCGCATCGGAGACCGGGGCCTCGTCGACGGCGGAGTCGGAGGTGTGGCGGCTCAGGCGCCACCACATCGCTCCCGCGGCGTGGTCGTCGGGCAGTTTCCCGATCGCCGCCGCACTGTGCACCAGGTCGCGAGTGGGCAGGCCCGCGCGGGACATCGCGGCGACTCGCTCGGCGAGCAGCGGGAGGAACGGGTCCCGGGACATGTCGGGGGAGAACTGCTGAAGGAATCCACCCCACTCCTTCAGTGCGGGTTGCCGGTCCTTCGTGATGGCCGCGTTGAGGTGGCGCTGCCATGTGGCCTGCGCCTTCTGCATCGTCGGAGCCCCGGTGGGACGTCGATCCTTGCTGGGCACCTGCATGGCGGCACGCCAGACCTGCACCTCACCCAGGACGTCATCGGCGGGTCGAGCAGTGCCCTGCCGAGCCCATTCGGGCGCCCTCGTCTGCGTGCGCGCGTTCTCGCGGACCTGATCGGCGAGGCTGCTGAGCAGTTCCGCCCTGGCCTCGAGGTATGGCCCCCAGGTGGGGTCCTGCTTGAGACTGTCGGGGACGGCCGGGACCCACGGCAACGGGCCGGTGCTCGCATTGCGCAAACCAGTGCCGTCCAGGCGCCAGTCAAGGACCGCTGCCGCGTCGTAGGCCGTGGTCAGGGCCCGGCCGGTGGCGGCGGTCTCCAGGCGCTTGATCGGGTCAGCGCCCTGCGCGTCGAGCAGGATCAGGTGCGCGCGCAGGGCCGGCCACGCCGGCTGATCAGTGATCCCTTCGACGATCCGTTCTGCATCGCCGTCGAGGGTTTGCACGCGTGGGCCCATGCGCTCTTCCGCGGCGACGTAGAGAGCGTCGATGTACCGGGTTGCGGCGTCTCCGAGTCGGGTCTCTGGCTGTGCGTCGAGGCGCGACTGCGTGGTCGCGGAGACGGGGGAGTCGTCGCGGGCGAGGATCCCTTCGAGGATGTCGGTGGCGGTGGGGGCGACGATGTTGTCCGGCCGGATGACGTTGTGCTGGTCGCCGTCACCGACGACCTCGAGGTAGATCTCGTTGGACAGTCGTCCCCGGGTGAGCATGGTGTAGATCTGCTGGCGTGACTCTTCCCCTGTGGCCAGGCCGTGCATGGCGTCGACCGAGACTCCTTGTGCGGCGTGGATGGTGGTGGCGTAACCAAGTTCGGTGGACTGAGCGACATAGTCCGCTCGGAGGGTCACCGAGAGCCCGTTCTGGGCGTGCTGAGCGCTGACAGCGCCGTCGTCGTGGACGTCGAGGATGGTCCAACGGTCACCGTTCTTGACCCAGTCCGTGTCGCTCATTCGCACCCGGCGGTCGTTGGAGCGGGTGATGATGAGGTCACCGATCGAGGCGCTGAGGCCATCCGAGAGCGTGACCTGTCGACCGGGGGAAGCGCCTTCGAGCCGGTCGGCGCGGGCACGCTGATTCAGCTCGGCCACGAGTTCACGCGTGGGCGCCAGCATGATCGCGTCTAGGCCTCTGGAGCGATCGGTCTGCCACCCCGCGAACACGTCTTCGGTCATCGTCGCCAGGTCACCGACGTGCGCGCGGCCGTTGTCGAGGTAGAAGCCCAGCGCCTCAACCCGGCCTTCCCGCAAGGCCAGCGACGCCGCACCTTCGGCCGGGTCGGCGAAGCGCATAAGCTCGCTCAGTCGCAACGAGCCGTGGCTGGCGTCGATGTCGCGCAGGACTCCGCCGGCGCCGATCGCGGCCAGCTGCTGGTCATCTCCGATGAGCCTGACGTTGGCGCCGCGCTCGAGGATGAACTGCACGGCACTGTCCAGCGAGAGGGTGTCAGCCATGCCCGCTTCGTCGATGACCACAAGGGTCTCCGGCCCGATGGCGTGGGCCCACTGAGGCAGGTCGTCGTGCTCGATGCCCCACGTCAGCTTGGCCAGCGTGTCGGCGGAGGTGTCGATCTGCTCGCGTAGCGCGGCTGCTGCCGCGGCGGAGGGCGCGAGCCCCAGAACCGTTCCGCCGGAGTTGGCCCAGGCCGAGGACAGGGTCCGCATCGCGGTGGTCTTCCCGGCGCCTGCGGGGGCGATGGCCAGCTGCAACCGGGCCCCGGAGGTGGCCATGCCGCGCACCAGGGCGGACTGGCCGGCATTGAGCGTGATCCCGTTTGCGGTGGACTCCAGCAGGGCCAGGTCGACCGCTCCCGCGGTGGCCGTGCGCCCATCCCGCAGCCCGGCCGCGTCCACGATCCGTTGCTCTGCGCTCATCACGCGCACGGAGCTGTACCGGTCGGCGCCGTGCACCGTGTAGACGCTCTGCTGGTCCCGGCGACGCAACTGTGCGGGTTGTGCAATGCCGTCATCTGAGTGAGCGAGGCGCACCGACTCCTTGGTGAGAACCCGTGCGACGAGCCGGTCAACGACCCGGTCGACGTCGTGCGTGGCGACGTTGGCGCCGCGCACCCGCCGCTGAGCCTCGGCCCGGACGTGCCACACCTGCCAGGTGCTGCGGCGAGATTCGATCGTGCTGAGGATCGAGGCGCTGGTGTGCGATATCCACGTCTTACTTACTCGCTCACCCCGGCCAGCGGAGGGGTGTAGCGCCCCGCGGATCATCAGTTCCACCTTGGGTCGGCCACCCAGAACCTCGTTGGCCTGGCCGTGCCAAAGCAGCCGTTGCTCAGCCAAGCTACGCGGCTGCTTCTTCGCTTCCCGGGTCTCGAGGGTGGCCTTCTGCGCTAGCCGGATGGACTCGACGGGCGTCGGCGGGCGGCCGTGACTGCGCTGGAACTGGTGCGCGAGCTCGCTGCGCCGCGCTTCGATGCTGGCGCGCCGCGCAGACCACCTCTCGTTCAGGCGGGGGTCGACACCGACCACTTCTCGTACCGGGCGCTTGCGCGCATCGGTGGCGGGACGCTTGGCGAACTGAAGGCCCAGGGAGTCCCCGAGGTGCTTCTCCAAGGCGGTGTTGTAGGTCTCGGAGGCGGTGACATTGGCTTTGTAGAGCACGCGACCGTCGATGCTCAGCCACCGACCGTCCTCGGTCTGGACCTTGTTGGCGACAGCGACGTGGGTGTGCAGGTCCGGGTCGCCTGCACGGCTATCGCGGTGGGTGAAGGCTGTGGCGACGAGCCCGCGGACCTCGAGCTGGCGCACCCCGTTGGTCCCGGTGCGGGTGTAAAGGGCGTGCTCTTCGATGAACCGCAACGTGTCCTTGACCGCGGCCTGATGGGCCTGTTCGATCAGCGCGGCGGTCTGCAGGTCGGCGACGGCCCACAATGCGCTAACACTCTTGACCGGGGAGAACGTCAGGTCGTATCCAGCGACGGCGGTGGTCCGCGGCCGGGAGCTCTTGGCGATCGTGGCCGCGATCTCACGGGCATCGTCGGGGTCGCGACCGTGCTCGCTGCGGAAGAACTCGGACGCCACCTGGGTGCGGATGCGGGCCCGGTCGTCGACCGGGACGGCCCAGTCGCGCGGATGGCCCCGATCTTCGTTCCAGTCGCCCAGGCGCTGGGCGACCTCCATCCGAAAGGGGGAGACGTCGTTGGAATAGACCTTGTACGGCATCCCCAACCGGGCGGCGTCACGGTAGTCCCGAGCGGTCAGATCCGGCCCGGCGAGACGGTTCTGACGCTCTTGGGCCAAGGGGTGATGGCCCGACCCGAACAGCGCCTGCATCTGCTCGGCCGTGACGACCGACCCGGCCTCGAGCCCATCGATGCCTCGCACCCCCGAGCCAATCCACGTACCCGGTGCCTCGCCCCGCTCCGTGTAGTAGCTGCTCAGGCCGGTGTGGCCCTTCTCGGTGCTGTCGTGCGCGGCGACCTGGCGAGTCAGGTAGTCATACCCGCTGCCCGCGGTCAGCTTGTGCATCGACATCGTCACACCTAGAGAAAGCCGAGAAATCGCCCCTGGCGGTCAGTCATTGAAACTGAAACAACCGGGAATGCATGAGGTGTGTACGACTTGAAGATTTGGGTCTGTTCGGGGGTACGTGGGAGTGGCTTGGGCTGGTGAGTGGTCCGGGCTCGGGAAGGGGTGGACGAATGGGTCGGTGGGCGCGGGTGGGGGTGGTGACCGTCGGGGAAGTGGGGGAGGGCTTTGGTCGATGGAAGTGGCTGGAGACGAAGCGAAGGAAGTGTGTGGGCGTGGCTGGATCGGTGCGGCAGGAGGCACGGCGCAAGGCGCTGGATGCTCAGGCGACGATGAAGGAGGAGCGCAAGAAGAAGGAGAAGCGACTCAGCGGTCTGGGGGTGGACCTGATGACGGCCATGGAAGAGCGCGACGCCACGGTGGCGCGATGCGATGCGAAGGCGGGCGCGACCCTGCGGAAGATGACCGACGAGGAGGGCCTGAGCCTGCGGGAGGCACTGGAGTGGTGCGGTCCGGACGTGACCCGAGCCGAGGCGGCGCGGCTGCGCAAGATCGGCACGAACC
The DNA here is from genome assembly GCF_037198315.1 of Janibacter sp. A1S7. NCBI lineage: Bacteria > Bacillati > Actinomycetota > Actinomycetes > Micrococcales > Intrasporangiaceae > Janibacter > Janibacter alittae. Next base: position 1,596,946 of record NZ_CP144913.1, read on the forward strand.
GCTACGGCGATGGCGAGGCGCAGGAGAGCGAGACCGTCGAGGCAGCAACCGAGACCGAGGAGAGCTCGACCTCGGAACCTGCCCAAGGGTGAGAGGCGCGTGAGCGGACGACGGTTGGACCGGGAGGGGCGCGCACATCTGGCAGCGTCCGTGACGAACCCGGACATCGTCGCCCGATGGCGGGCCAAGACGGTCCGGGTGCCGGGCTCGGACTGTCTGTGGTGGACGGGCGCGATCAGCGGACGCGGTCATGGCCGGTTCTGGTACGCCCCCGGACGGGTCGTCATCGCCCACCGATTCGCCTGGGCCCTGGCCTACGGGGTGGAGTCGCTGGTCGGCATTGAACTCCTGGGGCATCGCTGTGACAACCCGCTGTGTCAACGGATCGGGCCGGATCATGTGGTGGCCTCGTCCTACGTCGAGAACCGCCGCGAGTGGGCGATCCGGAAGCAGATCACCGGCTCGCCGCTGGACGATCCTCGGGGTTACGACGGAGGGCGCGGGAACTGCGCGATCTGGCGCGGCGTGACCCGATGCTCGTGGCGGCGGAGCTGGACCGCCTGCGTGCGATCTACGGCGAGCAGCTGACGCTGTGGTGACCCGGGCGGAGAGGACGGCGCCAGGTCACCACAGCGTCAGGGTTGAGCAGGGCCCCCGCTCGCGGTGTCGGCGTCACGCGAGGGAGGCCCTGCGGCTTGTGGGTCAGGCCGGGGCGAGCGCGGCCCACGCCTTGTGCTTGATCCGGGTCGGCTCGTCGCTGGTGAGCAGCCGGAGGGCCCGCGCGTCGGCCTTGCCGGACTTGGCGCGCACCGGGGCGAAGTGGTCGACGTACTCGGCAACCGACTGGTAGCCGGCCCACGCGGTCTGCCGGATGCCGGCCTGGGTGTTCGCGTCGAACCACAGCCGGTCGAGGTTGGCGACACGTTCACGCTCGGCGGTCTGGGCTCGCTTGCTTGCGTCTCGGTCGAGCGTGCCGAACACGCGGGCGGTCATGTCGGCGAACCCGGCGTCGGTCATGGTCGTGTTGATCAGTCGCTCGGCCTCGGCCTCGAACTCTTCGGCGTAGGCGAACGTCAGCCCCAGGGCTTCCCGGGCCGCCTGCACGGCGGCCTTGGCGTTGCGCGTGTGCCGGATGCTGATGCTCGCCTTGTGCGACCGCAGGGCAGCGGCCTGAGTGTTGGCGCAGACCACCCGGACCGGGGTGACGAGCAGCCGGAAGGCGCTCGAGCCGTCGTGGCTGTTCAGCGCGGCGATGTTCAGGTCGACGCGGTCACTGCCGCCGACGTTCAGCGACTCGGGCAGTCGCATGGTGACGAACACCTGACGCCCCCCGCGCAAGGACCCGGCCGTGTCGAAGATGGCGCCGGACTCGTCGGCCAGGCGGTTGAGGAACTCGGCGTGGTCCTCGTTCTGCAGGGGGTGGTACGCGCTGCCGACCACGCCGAGGGCCTCCGGGGCCTGGGTGAAGGGGTTCGTCCGGACGGTGGCGAAGCCGGGCACGTCGAGCGGGGTGACGCCCTCACTGGTGATCTCCGATGCCGACAGCGGCACCTTGCGCACGTCCCAACCTCCGAGGTGGCCGAGAGTCATCGCCTGCTCGGCGGTGAAGGCTTCTCCCTCGATGGTCGTGCCGAGCCGGTGCCACGGGTCCGTTCGGGCGAACAGGGCAGCGGCGCGGTTTCCGTGGGTCTCGATCTGGTGGCTCATGTCGGGTTCCTCTCCCGTGGTGATGTGCTGATGAGTCCTACTCACTTCTTTCTCTTCTACTGGGGCGGGAGTTCTCCACAGATGAACTCCCGCCCCAGTAGGTTGGGGAAAGATCAGGTGGTTGCGGGGCTGGCGCAGCTGGCCCGCATCTGGTCGACGGCGCTGCCGAACCACACGGGCGGTCGCGGTAGCCACGCGGGGACGGGCTCGCGGGTGTGTGGCGACTCCACGAAGTAGGGGTACTCACGGTCGGAGTGGTGGCCGTAGCCGACGACGAAGACGATCAGCCAGAATCCCGTGTCTGCGGTGAACGCGACCCAGCGGGCGGTGTGGGCGGTGAAGTCCTGGCCGCCGGTGTCGCGGGCCTCGCCGTGGGTGGGTAGGTGGACCTCGACGCGGTTCGGGGTGGGGTCCATGGTCAAGCCACCTCCTCGTCCTCGTCGGTGGCCGTGAGCAGCTGCTCGACCTCGCTGGCCTCGTAGCCCCATCCGGTCATCACTGCCATGACGCGGCGGTCCCACGTGCTCGGGTTGCGCCACGTGTGCACGTCAGTGCTGTCCTCCCATGCCAGCAGCACGGCGGCGAGGGTGCGCATCGTCAGCGCCTTGGCGGTGGCGGGCTGGGTGGACAGGGTGGCGCACTCTGCGGCCACGGCGCGGTAGTCGCCGAGCTCGCTCTCGCTGCCCAGCGTGGAGCGCAGCATCGCGTGGCTGTTCTGCATCGCCCTCGTGAGGCTGTGCGGGGCGATGATCATCGCCTCACAGATGACCGCCTCGGCCCCCTTCGGCGGGGTCTTGCGGGTGACGAAGCCGGCAAGCCACTGTCGGCGCACCGTTTCCGCGCTACGCCACGCCGCGTTGTTCTCGCGCACGAGGCGGCGCTCCTGACGCTCCGCCTCGGCCTGTGCCTCGGCTGCTGCGGGGTCGGCCTCGGCGACGGGGGAGGGGCCGCGCGAATCTCGCTGGTAGCGGTAGCGCAGTCCAGCGGCCTCCGGGTCGGTGCACACCCACGTATGTACGTAGACCTCTCGCGCCTCCTCCGGCTGCTCCTCGTCTTCGTCCTCGTCGTCGTGGTTGGGGTATTCCCATTCGAGGGAGACGACGACGGCGAGCCCGGGCAGGCCCTCGCGCTGCTCGTTGGTCACCTCCTCGCCCTCGATGGTTACGAGGTTGTCCAGGCGCATCCGGAACAGGTCACCGGGGGCGGGGCAGTCGTCGGGGTCAAGCGCAGGGACGCCCTCCGCGCGCAACCGCTCGGCCTCGGCCTTGAGCCCTTCGCGCTCGGCTCGCTCGTCGCGCAGTCGCTGCACGGCGTGGTCGATGGGGTGGCCCCATTCGATCGAGCGCGCGAGACGGGCCGTGGCCACGTCGTCGGCCTCGAACTCGGCCAGCGCGGCGGCTTGCGCCAGCGTCAAGCCCTGGCTGTCCATGCGCTCCCGGGTGGCGTCGCTGCCGACGACGGCCAGAGCGGCCTTGACGGTCTCGCGCTTGACGGCGGTGCGCTTGGCGATCTGGGCGGCTGAGACACCCAGCAGCGCCAGCTGCTCGACGCCGTCGCGCAGCTCACTCTCGTGCATCGCGGTCCGGTGAATGTTCTCGCTCATCTGGTCGATGATCCGGTCGGTTTCCTCGGGAGGCTCGACGATGCGCACCGGGACGGTGCCGCTCGGTGTGCCGACCTCTGCGGCGGCGAGCGTGCGGCGCTGTCCGCGCTGGACGACCAGAGTGCCGTCCTCGTCCTCGTGCGCGGTGATCGCCTCGATCACCCCACGCGCCTTGATCGAGGCCGTGAACTCCTTCGCCTTCGGGTGGGTGTCCAGCCGAACGTTCGCGCCGATGGTCAGTGTCTTCGGGTCGACTTCAACGACCTGCCCGACGGTATGCGTGGTGGTGGTACTCATGTTCTTCTCCCGATGTGTAGACTAGAAAGAACTGACAATGACTATTCTGGTGATTCGGGGCATTCCATGGCAGGGGCTGACTGGCGTTGTGGAGGACCGGGCCCGCCAGACGCGGCCTGGGGATGAGGGCCTGGGTCGCGCGGCTACATCTGGTTCGATGGACAGTGACCAGACTCGAGACGGTCCGGGAATGCACCCGGGTGGGTGTTAGTCCGATAGTCCGAGTCACCCGAAGAGTGGGAGGAGCCCGATGATGGGGGAGGGCGACAGCCCAGTCGGGCTGTACTGGGATCCCGAGACCTGGGGTCGAGCCCGAGCGGCCTACGTCTCGGACCTCGACCGGGACCCGGAGTGCCCGGATGCCTATATCGGGTGGCTCCACCTGGCGATCGAGGGCCACGTCGAGCGCGGCCATCGGGCCCGTGCAGAAGCGGGGATCGAGCAGCCGGCTCGTCGTCGCTCTGGGCAGGGTCTGACCCGCACGTACCCTCTGAAGGACTCCCTGGTGGAACGCATGGAGGACGCGATCGCTGCTGATCGCCGGGAGGACGGCCGCTTTCTTGGGCCCTCGGCGTTTGTGCACGAGGCCGTCACGTTGGCTATCGACGAGGCGATCGCTCGCCGCGGTGGAGTCGAGCTGCCTCCACCTCCGGCCAAACTGACCACTCGGCCGCGACGGCGCGGCGCCCAGGGGGAGGTTCGTCCATGACAGGCCATCGCCTATCCAGATGCTCTCGCCCAGAGGAGCCACGGCACGAGACCGTTTCGTGTAGGATCTCTAAAGAATATAAACGGCTATAAACGAGGGGGAGTCGTGGCGTCTGGCCGGAATCCGTTCACCCCGACATTCGGAGTGTCCCCTCCCGTGCTGGCGGGGCGAGAGGAGATCCTCGGCGACTTTGAGGTCGCCTTGGAAGAAGGCCTGGGATCGCCTGGTCGCGCGGCGTTGTTCACGGGCTTGAGGGGCTCGGGTAAGACGGTACTCCTCAACGCCTTGGAGGGCCGGGCCCACGAGCGCGGGTGGGCGGTCATCTCTGTCACGACCCGGCCAGGGGTTGCCGGCGAGATTGCGCAGACCCAAATTCCGGCTCTGCTGGCGCAGCATCACCCTGGCGGCGCGACGGAGTCGGTCGTGACCGGCGGCAACGCGTCCGTGGCGGGGTTCGGGGGCGGGCTCACTCGGGAACAGCGCGACCGCTTCCCGGTCGAGGCGTCGTTGCGTTCCGGCCTGACGGCGCTGGCTGATGTCATGGCTGCGCGGGACGCCGGCGTGTTGATCACGGTCGATGAGCTGGGGACGGACGGGGCGCGCGACCTGCAGGAGATCACTCAGGTTGTTCAGCACTGCTTCCGTGAGGGCCGTGAGGTTGCCTTCGTAGCGGCCGGGCTGCCTTCCCAGGTCTCGCCCTTGCTGAGCGCTCCGGGGACAACCTTCCTTCGTCGAGCCGAGCAGGCGCACTTGGGGCAGGTCTCTGACGCAGATGTCGCGGCCGCCATCCGGGGACCGATCGTGCATGGTGCGAAGACGATCCCTGACGAAGCCCTCAGAGCCGCGGCACGAGCCACCCAGGGCTACCCCTTCATGGTTCAGCTGGTCGGTTACCACTCGTGGCGTGCCGCCAGGGGCGTGGACACGGTCACGGCCGAGCACGTCGAGGAAGGAGTGCAGGCGGCCGCCCGTCGCGTGGGGAGGCTGGTTCACGAGCCGGCGTTGTCCGAGCTCTCTGGCATTGACCGCTCCTTCCTCACGGCCATGGCCCGGGACGAGGGACCAAGTCGTGTGCGCGACGTCGCCGACCGTCTCGGGGTCGGTGGCAGCTACGCCAGCGTCTACCGCGCCCGGTTGATCAACGCCGAGATGATTTACGCGCCCGGGTGGGGCGTCGTGGACTTCACCCTGCCCTCAATGCGCGAGTACCTGCGCGAGCACGCCGTCACGGAACTGGCGATGGACACGCCGCGTCCTCGCCTGGCGGCGAGCGAGGAGACGGAGCGTCGTCATGACTGGCCGAGTCCCACACCCGGCCAGCCACCGCCTGACCCATACCAGTGACGGGCCGGGGTGGGGGCCGCGAGCTTGTGTAGAAGAGCCAGAATTCAGGCCCGAGTGCCCTCGGGTGAGTTGGCGCGGATCTCGCCGGAGTGGCTCGGCTCAGATGAGGTATGGCGCGATGGTGGCCCCGACTCCGACCACCAGGGCGAGCACCAGCATCCACAGCGCCACGACGCTGCTTCCTGTTCCTGGATCTCCCCTTTGCACGGGGCCTGAGAGTAGACCCCAGTGGCGGGGGCTGCATGTCGAGAGAGAGTAGATGGCCTGCCTACCGTGATCGACGGACCCGGTCTGAGCGCTCTCGCGCCCGTGTGGGTCGAGGCGCTGGAGCATGAGGGTGTGGCCTCGCGGGTTCATTTGGCGCTCTGGCTGGATGAGCACCGCGAGTCTCCCGAGGCGAGTGACGTGGATGCGCTCGTGCGTCGGGTGCGCGACGGAGTGCGCCTCGTCGATCTGGCCACCGAGAAGGGGTGGACCGCGCACAGTCAGGTCCAGGCGTGGCTGCACCGCACCGCGTTCCGGCTGATCGTCCCGCATCTGGAGAACGTGGGCGCCTGGCACCAAGCTCGACAGACCGGCGTCCCGGACGTGGAGATCGGGCAACTGTCCGGAACGCTGCCTGAAGTCGTCGCCCTCGCCCTGGATGGGTGGCAGGCCGTGCGTAGTGGAGCCTTCAACGAGACGAAGGCTCTCGAGGCGCACCGACGCTGGTGCGCCGGCGGTTCTCGAGCAGAGGTGGCTGGCGTGCTCGGGATAGCCGCCCAGCGGCTGAACCGTCAGTTGAACACGGGCGAGAGTCAACTTCTGCCGCGCCGATTGACCACCACGGGTCTGCGGGCTCGCTTCGGTTGGACCCCCTCCGCAGTATCGCTCTACCGCAGCAAGGGCGTGCTGCCGCTCGCCGACGGACGCGACGGTCAGCGCGACTGGTGGTGGGAGCCAACGATCGAGGCATGGGAGCAGACCGCCGGGTTGTCTTGGTGCGAGGACTGCCATCACGCCTTCGTCAGCCCCACCGGTCTGCGGGAGCACTGCACCCGCGTGCACGGCTGATGAAGAGCGAGTCTCGACACGGTCCGGTCGACACCGACGTGACTGGGCGATGTTGAACCGCCTACGTGCTGTCTGCGGCAGGGGTGACCGCCGACAGGTACGCGCGGGGCGTTGGTGGCCACACTACTTGAGGAGAAGCTATGCAGAACGAACTGCTCCGTCGTGCCGGGTTGGTGCTGGTCCTCGTCTCCTACTCGGCTTCGGTAGCCATGGGCGGGTGGGTACTCGTCCAGGCATTCGGGATGCGGGAGACCATCAGCTGGGCTCCTGTGATGCTGTTGATCGGCGTGGTGGGTGCCGTCTTGGCGCTCCTCGTGGCCGGCAGGACCTCCCGACGAACCCGCGTCGTGGTCGTAGCCGCCGCAAGCCTCTGGCCGTGGGCCGCCGTAACGCTCTTCACGCCCCACGGGATCACCTGGGTGGCGATGGCCGGGCTGCTCGGCGGGGTCGTCCTTGTGGTGCAGGCCGTTCGTGACCGGGGCAGGTCGCTCGCGAGCACGCGCAGGCCTCAGGCCTGAACGTCGGTCGCGTCACCGGCATCACGAACCGGTTGGGGGTCTTCGCAACGAGCGTGACCGCCTAACCGGTCGTGATGGCTTTCGTTTGCATCAGACGCTCCGCCTTGATGGCGGGGCCGGACACGGAAGACCTGCGAGACGAGACGGGGCAACCAGATGCCTGACGACCCGGACACCACGGCAATCACCCAGGTGCGTCAGCACTTGGTCGAGTCACTGCGAGTGATCGACGACCTCGAGCGGTTCCTGCCCAAGGACGACAGCGAGGCCCCTGAGGGAACTGTGGGCGAAGGGGGTGCCCCCCATGGCCAGTGACGCTGAGCAGGGACCCGATGGCATCCACGCGGCCCGTGACGCGCTCGAGGACGCTGCCCTCAGCATCCGTCGTGCCCGCCTGGACCTGCAGGATATGCACGAGCAAGTCTCTGCCGCGTCCCGGGCGCTGTCCGATGTGGAACGTCAGGTGCGCTCGGGGGAGAGGGAGGATGCCTCCGAAGACATGAACCGGGTGGCGCGACGATCCCAGGAGGCAGCGGATCTCGGCATCACCGTGGCTACACGGCTGCGCAATGCCGACCAGCACATCGCCGAGGCCCAAGACCACGTGGGCCGCATCGACACCTCGGGGCTCAGCGCGCAGGAGTCTGCAGACGTGGCCAGCCTACGGGCTCGCGTCGACTCCTACGGCAAAGCAGTCCAGCTGGCGGGCCCGATGGCCACGGCCGCCAGTGAACATCTCTACGGCGCTTCCCATCTCGCCGCCCGCGCTGCGCAGTACGACTTCTCGGAGGTCGCCCCCTCCGAGGCCCTGGACGCGGGCAGCGTCGCGCCCGTTGCACACGACCTCGGCCGAGCTCAAGAGGCCGAGAGGCATCTCGGGCGCACCGTGGAGCTGGCAGACGACGTCGGCCAGAAGAGCCTGGACAGTGCCCAGATGGCACAGGCCGACACTCGCGCGCTGTTCGAGGCCGATCGCCTCTCGCGTGGGGCCAGCGACGGACAGGCCCCCCTCAGGAGGCGGGCATCCGCGCCGCTGACGAGGCTCGCTCCCGGATGGCAGAGCAGTCTCGGCGGGAACCCGCCCCTTCTGGTGATCCTGCGGTGTCCCGGGGCGTCGAAGGCCCGAGGTGGTGACTCGCGTGAGCGGCCTAGTGAACTCGACAACGGACGTCGACACTGAGCGCGCAGCCCGCACGCTCAGGAGGGTCGCGCGCATGGCCTCAAGCGCGCGATCTTGGCTCGTCGCCCGCCATGCTGAGCTCGCCGCTCTTCACGTGGAGATCACTCGCACAAGCACCGACTCTGGGCGTGCCGCCGTGGTGATCGATCAGGCGGTCGACCTACGACGCGAGCTCCAGTCAGACCACGCTGAAGCGCGGGGCATCTTGGATGCCCTCCACAGCGTGATCGAGAGTGGCGACCTCGCCGCGTCAGCGCTGACGCCGGCCACGTCGAGCGCAGCAACGCTTGTCTCGTCCACGAATGCGGCCGCCTACTCACTTGGGCCCATATCTCGATGCCTCATCGACGAGCTCGAGCTCCCGGCCGCCCGGACGGTGGTCACCCTCTCCGAACGATTCATCGAAACGGCAGTCCTCACCTCGCTCCAGCTCGACCATCATCTCCTCACCGCGGTCCACCAGTGCCCGGTCGAGGGCGCCCGAGACGACACCTTGAGGCATAGGTGGCGGCGTCAGTGCCTGCGAGCCGCAACGTTGTAGACGCGGACGGCCACGTCATCCGCGTCTACGACCTCTACCACCGCACCGACCCGGCCGCCGCCCGCGCGATCCTTGCCAGTGGCCGCTTCGAGAGCCACTGCCAAAACACGCATGAGGCCTACTTCACGAACGTGGCTGACGGTCGCAACGCTCGCCGCTACGGCGACGCGGTCGTCCACGTCCAGGTCCCGACCGTCGTGGCCGTCCCCGATGAGAAGTTCAAGGATGGGGAGATCTTCTACCGGGTTCCCGTCCCGGAACTGAGCCGGGACCGCATCCTCGGCGCCACGAGCACGGAGACGCCAGAGACGGACCGACCCGGCGAGCGACCACCTCATGAACCCTCACGAGGGGCCCTCGAGGAAAGGCGGCAACTGGGCATGACGGCACCGCCCGGGTATCGGCTGAATCCGTAGACCACCCCTCGATTGGGCAAGTTCAGGCTGGATCTCGAAGCGGGCGGTGGGGCAGTGGCGCACAGCGGTTCGGTGCTCGCATTATCTGCACGCCTTGAAACGAATGGTGCCGCCCGAAGAGCAGGGTGTGGTCGTAGCGCACGAATTGAGCGACGAAAGTGTCGTCGAGGGGGCCTGGCCCGAGCCGTAGGACGCCCCTATCCCGGAACTGCAAGCCGGACAGGTTAACCGGGACGCCATCGTCGCTACGGAGCAAGAGCAGGCCCTGCCGTGGCGGTCGTCATTTGTGGTTCCGCTTGCGGTGACCTTCGTCTGGCCGACGCGAGACCGCTGCTTACCGCCCAGAATGATGCAGCGACCGCCCTACCGGGCCTGACTCTGCTCCCTTAACGATCACGCAGTGACTATCGTGCTGCACGTGGTGGGCAGCTCGTGCGCTTCCATGGGTCCCGAATCGCGGCCGCACCGTGGGTCAGGACAGCTTCTGGAGCAGGTACCCATCGACGACGTGGAGCGTGTGTTGCACGTCTTCGAGCATCGCCTTTAGCGACTCCAGCGGTTCAGACGTTGCGAAAATGACCTGGCGATTTGGGCCGCCCCCTGATGCCCGCTTGAGTAGTGCGGCGAATGAGACGTCCTTGGCGCTCTGCTGCTTGGGTTCGTCGAAGACGACGAAGCCAGGGTGATTGGTGTCGAATTGCTCACCCACTTCGAGCAGCCCCAGTAGGTAGGCCCAAATGACTCGTACGGAGTCCGAAGCCGATATGTCGGCTTGGAGGTCGAAGTCTTCGCGACGCGGGAGGTAATCGTCGTACCCAATTTGGACCATGTCATTGCTGAAGGAGCCGAAGTCGTAGGCCCGCAACTGGTCGACGAACGAGTGGTGGAGAGCGCGCAACTTCTTCCGGTCCTTGCCGGACAGTTCATCCTTGGGGAGGTCTCTGAGCGCGGCCTTCACGGCAGCCGACTCGACAGCGAGGCCCTCCAACTGCACCTGCAGTTCGTCGAACCGTTCAACAACGCCTTCTAACCGCTGGAGCCGGTCGCGCAGCTCAACCCGCAGTGCAGCATCCTCAGCAGTGATGCCGCCGGTAGAACTCGTCAGGTCGTCACGTAGCGCTTGCACCTGGAGGTTGAGAGCGTCTCCACGTTGGCGGAGCGCAATCCAGCGTTCACGCTTGGCGATGGCGGCTTGGTCGGCGTCGGTTCGCATTGCCTCGAAGAGGTCAATCTGCTTCTTGATGTATTCGACGCTCTCCGATGCGGTCATCGTCGGCACGTCGCCGGGGAGCAGCGACGCGGGCAGATGCTGGTGGCATACCGGGCAGTCGGCTGCGAGTTGCTCGGCTACTGGCGAGCCGAGCTTCTGCAACACGACGATGTCCTGGTGCTGTCGTAGGTCCTCGGTAAGGGAGTCGATGCGATGGCCGATGGACCGTAACTCGGTCTCGTCGCGCAAGAGTTCCTCGCGGAGCGCCAAGTCCAGCGCTCTCACCTGACGCGCGGCATCGAGGGTCTCGATGATGCGTGCCGAGACATTCGCGTCGACTGTCGGGTTTGTCTCGGGGGTGTCGAGCCGTGCCAGTTCGGCGGACGCAGCAGCCATGAAGTCATCGAGGGGTTGCCAGTTTTCGTCGCCAAGTGACACGGAGACGTCGGCGGGGTGGCTCTCGTCAGGCCATGTCGTTTGCAGGCGGTCCGGCAGGCCGAGTGACTTGAGCCCGCTGCCGGCCAGGGATTGCTCGAACGCAGCGACCGACAGGTGCCATCCATTCGCCAGTTCCGCCTCCCGTGCGCGAAGCCGCTGACGGGTCAACTCGTACTGCCCAACTTCAAGGGCGAGGAGGAACTCGATGGCTCGTCTGCGGACCTCCGTGACGCCGCTGAATGCGGGCATCTGGGCTTGGATGCCACCCCAGCCGCGACGCTGTTCCACGAACAGCAAAGGGAACACCTGTTCCATATACAACTTCGAGGTGCGACCTTCGCGGGCGGGCAATTCCGGCATCGTCCACCCAATGAACCCGGCCAGCCACACGTGGAAGCCGCGTTCTCGTGTCGCGCCCCCCTGCCGTCCAACGTAGTAATCGTCGACCGGCTTTTCCGGCGTGATGTCGTCGATAGGGGCATGTTGAACACGAACGAGGTTCGGGCCAAGGCTGTCGTCGACGACCCACCTGGTCACGGTGGCGACCTCGCCGTTGGCGCCTTCGATCTCGACCGCGACCCGCGAGGACACGACAGACGTCTCCGCCTTGGTGGTTGGGTCGTATATGAGCCGGTCGCGCATCGCTGACGTGAGCGCGCTCGCTGGTTGGGTCGTGATCATTCGTTCCAAGCCAAGCGCGAATAGGATGCTCTGAACGGCCGTCGACTTCCCGCGAGAATTCTCGGCGCGGACCACCATGAGACCCTTGCTGAACGGGATATCAGCACCGAACGTGCCCTGTCCAGTCTGGGCGCGGAGCCGCAGGCGACGCACCTTCAAATTCATCGTGACCGCCATTCTAGAAGTCGCTCCACGTCTCGGTTCGACACCTTCCCGTTCACGGCCGCGAGAGCCGCCGCTTCCTGTTCGAGGACTCGCGCTTCCCGCATCTCGGCGAGCGCTTCCCGGCCCGCACCTGTGAGTTCGAACGGGCCGACGCCGTCGCGCGTGAGGAACCCAACTCCCAGGGCCAGGTCAAGCGCCCGATCGAGGGCAGGTTCAAACCGAACCACAGGTATGTCGAGTAGGTTGGCGCCGTTCTTGAGGTTGGTCAGCATGTCGACACGCTTCGGTGACTGGAGCGCCCAACTCAGCACGTGCATGGCCTTCCACGACGCCTTCCCGGCACGGCACTTGTCGACGATGAGCATGCACACCGCCACACGGCGTTCGGGGCGGAAGTCTGGCGAGATGGGATCGGCACGCGCCGTGAAGTTCATCGGTGCATCAAGCCATCCGAGCACGGCGGAGTCGTCCAAGTCGACGGGCAGTGCGCTCATGGCGCCGCTTGAAATTCGAGGGGGCACCGCATCAGCCACTCACCAGTCTGCCCGCGCGAGAGCCGTTCGGCGTCGCCGGCCTTCAGGCCCGCGACCCTCGCTTCCAGTTGCTTCGCGTAGTCAGCCACCAACTGTATGACTCGGTTGTGCGGCTGGGTGACCGCGAACCCGTTCTCGAACTCCAGCGCCCCTTGGCGCAGGCGCCGCTGTGCCTCGACGGCTTCGCGGGTTTGCGGCATGCCCCGCAGGGCTTCCATCATCTCTTCCTTGGCCAGAAACCAGCGCGTGAGCGAGGCGCGCATGACGTCCACATCGGCGGCGGGGTGATGGTCCTTAAGGCGCTCGAGCTTCTCTAGCAAGGTGGTCGCCAGTTCTGGTTCCTTACCGCCGAAATCCTCTACGGCCACATCGCTGACTGTCGGCTCGGCGAGAACGACTTGGGCGGCGGCGTCGAGGAGTGCTGCCTGGTACTGCCCCTGGTAGTCCTGAGGGGTCTTGGGCGCGATGGCGAATTTGTCCGAGATGAACGGGAGGCCCCACGAGCGGACCAGCGTGGCTCGTTTGTTGGCGTGCTCGATGACTTCGGTCGAGTGGTACTGGGGAACGATAAGGAAGTAGTGGTCAAGGACGGTCCCGTCGAGAAGGGATATCAGGGCGTCCTTGTTCTTCGTCAACTTATTGGTGTCGCGAGTGAGTTTCGCCTTCTGCTTGTCGGTGCGGGCGCGCAGCGTGAGGGAGTCCTTGTCTGCATAACACTGGTAGCCGATGCCGTCAGTCGAGAAGCCCTCGAGTCCCTTGTCGCCGCCCATCGCGGCCGGAAAGTAGCGCAACTTCTCAGGCGGATATCGACGTTGCAGGAGACTCCAGACGAACCCCTCGAAATCGTCCCCAGAAGGCAGGGCTGGAATGCCTTGCAGGGGGTCGGACAAAGTCATGGCCTGCAGTGTAGTGGGGCAGCCGCTGGACTGTGGTCGTACGGGTCCGATGCCGGAGGTGGATGGCCGCCATCTGCGCGGTGGGATGCCCTCGGTCCCTGCCGGTGGGGCTCGTCATGCGGGACTACTTGCGCAGGCGTGACCGGTGCGTCTAACCGCCGCAACTGCCGGGCGCGTTCATCTGAGACGAAGCGCCCATCGTTGTCCCAGCCGTTCCTCGGCCACGAGGGTGTCTTGGAGCTTCTGTACCCAAGACTGCACCTTCGTTCGAGGGTTGTAGCCGTACCAAACAGCGACATCAAAGACCCGTAGAGGGGTCACCGTCGCGTCCACACCGACCCGACGTGCAGATTCTGCTAGGCGGCTGTGGAGGGCACGCCCGTCAACCTCGGTTTGCATGAGTTTCCGCATTGTGGCCCAGTGGTTCGCGGACGACGGCAGACCGAGGACCTCTTGAACCACGGTGTCGAAGACTGGAATGAGGCTGGCGCGCTTACGCGCCATGAGTTTGCTCGTAGTCGTCGGACCAAGGCCGTCACGGCCCCTGCGGAGTAGGTGCCACAGCTGGGATGCGGGAGCCTCCGGGTCGACAACGACACTCTCAGGAACGTCCCATAGCGTCGCGTCAATCGGCGGCATCGCTGTCAGCAACTCACTGATGGGCTTGGCTTGGCCCTGCAGTACGCGAATGGCCGCAGCGCCAGGGACCTTGACGGACAGGCATGAAACCGCCGCCAGATCGCCGGCTGTCATGACGTTTCGATTCGCGGGCTCGTACCACTCACCGCCCAGCGTCTCGAAGTGGGCACCAGTGAAGCGCTTCAACCCTATTCGTGTGACGGTGAAGAAGTAGTCCCTGATGAGCGCGTCGACTAGGGCCTCGTAGCGAGGCTCGAAAATAGATGGAAGAGGCTGACCTATGGCGAGCATGCCTGAGGCTCGCATGGCGTCCCCGCGTACGCCAGTTGCCTAGTAGGAGTTCCGCTGGGTCCTGGTGCTGCGGGTGTCTCGCACGCTCTCGCTCATGCCGTGCGCCGCTCGTACGACCCGCGTCATACCGCCGCGTATGACTGTCCTGCGGGGCAGCCCGGCGCTCGAGGCTCTGATCCATTCCGTCCGAAAGCGGATCTTCATACGGGACGGCTCGGAGGCGCTGTGCACAGGACTTCGGACATCTGGTGCAGCCGACTTCGGAAACTGACACCAGCGTGACCCATAACGTGCCGTTTTTGCTGCATTCGTAGGCCGTCTGTGCAATCTTCGTGCATCTCGACAGTGGATGTGCCAGCACCTGCGTTCCAACCCACCCACACAGTGCCTTGAGTCAGGGTGTGCATCCCTACTTAGGCGGCTCGAGGAGCCAGGGCGGGCGTGGTCAGAGTGTGAGCGCGTTCGTGGATCGCAGGGGATGAGGACTGGCTCAGCAGGAGTCGGGCGTATGCCGGGGCGAGACCGACCTGGCGGAGATTCTCGTCGCCGACGTCGCGCAGGGTCTGTTCCCAGACCCGCTCCCAGTAGGGGAAGACGTAGGTCGCCACGATGACCACCCCTCCGGTGACCCCGGCGGTGATCGACTCCGGGGTGCCTTCCTGGACTCCCTGCACGACAGCGACCACCCCGAGGACGATCCGGGCGTGCCAGACCAGCATCACGGCCGGAAGCCACTGGAATCGGGCGGCGCACACGCGGGCGATCACTCGCACGAAATTCCACGGGAGCGTCCAGAATTCCACGGCGGGGTCGTTGCGCGTCAGGCCGCTGCGCACGCTCGCTTCGGCGTGGGCGATGAGCGCGGCTACTTGGTCGGCAGGCAGGCGACCCGCTCGCACCGCGGCGAGCAGCCCGCCGGTCACCAGCACGGATCGTCGCCCGACACCACCGGTGGTGACCGGCGTCTCTCGCTCGAGCACCCACAGGTCGATCACAGGAGGGCCCATACCGCGCTGGCCGAGTAGCTGCAGCGCGGGTGCGAGGGCCGCTTCCTCTGCTTCGGTGACCGGACGGGCGAAGTAGAGCAGACGCATGGCGGTCGCCTCGCCGAGACCACTGAGGAGCAGTCCGAGGATGACCAGCCCGCCGACGAACAGGATCAACCCGATCAGCGGTGGCAGCAGGGACGCCACCGGGAAGGTCAGCAGCATTGCGATGAGCACGTTCGGCGTCACCGCCAACGCCTTCCTCATCGAGTAACGCGCCATGTCGTTCACACCTCTTTCAGCGCTTCTGCGCTAGAGCAACCACGCCGTTGTGATCGCTGGATGACCGTCTGGGAGATCCCGGGGGCTTTGTGTTGTGAGACCCAGTTTCGCCCCCGACCCCGACAGCCGTCGTAGTTATCCACAGGAGGGGTCAGGAGGCAGCGGTGGTGGTCGGGTGTGTGTCGAAATGGCTGCATCCGAAACGAAGGAAGGAAGGTCCACCATGAGCACGGAGACGGTCGATCCAGCGATGGTCGAGCTGGCCGGGGTGGTGTGGCGACTGGGCACCGCAGCTGATGCCGCCCTGACCGAGTCGATGGACAACGGTATGGACCCGCTGGGCGCCTTGCTGGCCACCGGGGCGCAGCTAACCGCCTCTCAGGGCCTGCAGCTGCTCGGACAGGACGTGGCCCTGTGCAACGAGCCGGCATCTGAGAGCACGGACCCAGCGACGCTGATCAGGGAGGCCGAACAGGTGCTAGCTGGCCGGCCCATCGAGCAGTGGCCGGCAGGCACCTCCGGGCTGATCCGCGAGGTCTGCGACCTGATGCGCGAGCACGGGCTATGAGCGGCACGGATATCCGCAGCGTCGGAGAACTGCTGGTCGACAACGACCTGATCGCTCGACGTCTCCTCAGGGACGCCGACGAGGTTGACCCTCGATCGGTGACCCGGGCGTGGGGCGAGCTCGTCGATTCGGCCACCGACCTGTGGGCTGCACTCCCTGCGCGCGGCCCCGGTGGCGAGCCCGTGCACGAGGCGACGATCAAGCAGGTCGACCTCATGAATCGTCAGATGGTGCGCCGCTCCTGGGCGACAGGCTGGCCGGGACCGGGCGGAACTGAACCCCACCTGGCGGAGATGACGGCCAACTTCGACCGAGCCGCCGACTTGGTCGCACGCTTCCACGGGCGTCGCGACGGAATCGGTCTCACCGCACCCGCAGAAGCCGACGCGCAAGCCAGCCGCCTACGAATCATGCACAGCCTCTACCTGGCCTCCCACGCAGTGGGCGCCACCCTGGGGCACGAACTGAAAGGTTTCGAGGACCCGGGCGAGTCACGGGCGCGGAAGCACTCCCCCGAGACGATTGTCAGCTACCAGGAACGCGTGGCCGGCGTCGAACAGCTGTTGGGCTGGGCGGTCGCTCGAGGCTGGCCCTCCGCCTTGGCCGGTGAGCACGCCGGCCCGGTGAACAGCTCCCGTCTCGCCGAGAGTTGGGCCGCTTGGGAACTGCAGGCTCACCGAGCCCTCGCCCACTCTCCCTCCACCGGGACACTCGCCGTGATCAGCATGAACCAGGTCTCCGCCCTCGTCGGCGGCAACAACCTGGTCCAAGCCGCCGCGCTGCTCGAGCGCATCGACCCGTCCGAGTACCGCGACCGGCTCGGCCCGGCCCTCGAATCCAGTGCCCACCAGTGGCACGGCGCAGCGCAGGCATGGCAACAACTCACTCCACAGGACACCCGCGGCACCGACCCAGCCTTGCTACAGGCCGGACGGGAACTACGAGCTGCGCTGATCGAGATCCAGCGAGACGGCGCAGTGCGAGCCACCCCAGAGACCATGGCCGAACGCATCGACCTCACCGAAGCCACCCGCACCTTCCACCGGGCAGTCATCGGCTCTGCCGACCTCGCCCGCGCGGCACAAGACGTGGCCGCCGACGCCCCTCTGACCGCGCCAGCCAAGCCGGTGCAGAAAGCTACCCAGGCCGTGACCGAGAGGATGCACGCAGACCACATCGACACCAGCCCCCACGCGACGTGGATCTCGCCGAGAGACCTCCAACGCAACGCCCACGTCGACCTTCCCCAAGCCCTGCGCGAGGACCTCGCCAAGAGCATCGGCGACGTCATCACCGCAGCTGACACCGCCCGCAGCGCCGCCTCCTCCATGCAACGAACTCCGACTCCCGAGCCACACCTGAACGGGCGCCTCGTCGAAGAACGGCAGATCCCTCCCAGCGCGCCCGCAGCCCGACAGCCAGGGCCAAGGCCGTGAGCGCGTTGGGCGAGGACGGGGACCCTTGGTCTATTCGCATCAAGGGGACTCACACCCTCATCGCGGGCGCGACCGGCGCGGGAAAGGGCTCCGTGCTCTGGTCACTCGTTGCCGGCCTAAAGGCGTCCGTTCTGAACCACACCGTAGAGATCTGGGCCATCGATCCGAAGGGAGGCATGGAACTGGGACTGGGCCGAGGCGCCTTCTCCCGCTTCGAGGGTGGCCATGCCGAGTCCATGTGCAACCTGCTCGAGGACGGGAGTGCCGGTCATGGTCAATGACACATACGAAGCCAGGTACGCGCTCGAGGAAGCCGGAGCGCAGATCCGCTGGACACGCGGTCCGCTTCACGACATGCAGGAGCACGTGGCGGGCGCGTCTCGATCCCTCTTCGAGGCAGAACGCCGGGTGCGCGCCGGAGCCACTGATGGCACGGCCGCGGACATGATGGTGGTGGCCCGCCACTGCCAAGTGGCCGCGGACGAAGGAGTGCAGATCGCCACCCGCGAGCTGCACATCAGCCTCAGCACGGTGAAGAGCCTACGCAACGCGGCGCAGCACATCGAATCCGCTCAACAACACGCGAGCCAGATCGACACCTCCGGGTTGGGCGCACCAGAGGCCGCGGACATCGCAGACCTGCGTGCCCGCATCGAGGCGTACGGCCAAGCCGTGGATCTGGCCCATCCCATGGCCACGGCCACGAGCGAGCACCTCTACAGCGCCGCCGACGTGGCAGGACGTGCAGCGCGTGTCGACCCAGTCGGTCGCGGGCGCGGGATTGACCAGGACGTCGCCAGCATTGAGACGGTCGCGCGTGACCTCGGCCGCGCCCAGGAAGGAGGAAGGCACCTGGTCGCACGGTGGCGCACGCCGCCGACGCCGGCGAGAAGAGTCTCACCAACCCGCAGATGACAAGGTCGATCGCGGAAGAGGACCAGTGGCACTTCAACGAGAACCTGCTGGACCTGCAGGCGTCGGCTACTGACTGGTTCAGCTGGTCGGAGGCTGAGCAGATCTCCGCCGAGCAGGATGACGACCGTCCTCTACGCGAGATGGAGATGCACTCCCGTGAGGTCGCGGAAGGCAAGTGCAATGTGCGAGTCTCACCCGAAGAGGCGGGCCAGCGAGCTGCCGACGCCCGCGCTCGGCTGTCGGAACAGTCACGCCGCCCTCCTACGCCCACGGGTGATCCCGCGGGCCCTCGTGCCTCCGGCCCGCGGAGATGACCCCCGTGAGCGCAGTGCCGAGGCCCCCGGCGGGTATGACAACGGATCAGGCACGTATCGCCCGCACCCTGCGAATGGTCGCGCGCATGGCCAATGGCACGCAGGCTTCGCTGGTCGCCCGGGGCGAGGATCTAGCGGCCTTTCACCACGAGATCGCACGTGCGGAGAGACAACCGTTCCGAGCCGTCGTGGTGATTGACCAGGCAGTCGACCTGCGGCGCGCCCTCCAGTCGGATCACGCGGACGCGGGCGAGATCCTGCGCGCGCTGCACAGCGTGCCGTCACAACGACTGCAGGATGCTCAGCTTGTCTTGGCGATGACCTCAGCGATCTCGACCAGCGCAACCGTGCATTTCGCTGTCAACGCGGCGTCCTCCTCACTTGTGGCCCGATCTCCCGATGCGTTGTCGCCGAGTTCGACACCTCTGCCGCAAGAGCCGTTGCAGTCCTCGCCGGGCGGCTCATCCGCACAGGAGTCTGGACGTCACATCGACTCACTGACCATCTGACGGTCCCGTCCATCCACAGACAGAGCACTGACCACCCCCTGGGGTCTGATGAGCCAGCGACAGCAGCTTCGCGAGAGTCCCCCCGGGGGTACCGAGGGGCCGTCTAGTGCTCTTCGTGATGGTCCGGGGGAGGGGGGTATCCAGTGATACCGGGTGGTATCCAGACCTTCTGGGCCATCCTCGGACGCTCCTCGGTGCTCCTGAGGGCTTCTCGATGACGCTCAGAGCATGACGTAAATCACACTCCGATGTACGGCCACTCGGGCGTGTCTTGGCTGTAATGCGGACGTTCAGCGCCGGGAGGCCTCCTTCATTTCCGTCACGTCGTCGCGTCCGGTCAGCTCGTCCACCTGCGCATCGAGGGCGTCCGCGATCGCGCGGTCCCGCTCGGCCGTGGACTGCTGGTAATGGAGCGCCATTGCGGCAGTCGTGTGCCCGAGCCGGTGCTGGATCTCGCGGACCGTGGCCCCGGACTGCGCCCCCAGCGTCGCGGCCGTCCGACGCAGGTCGTGGAAATGGAGCGAAGGGCGGCCTATCGCCTCACGGGCGGCGAAGAACCCGTAGGCCGCCTTCTCGTAGGTGCGCCCGTCACGGCGCCGCTCGATACGCGCGGTGCGCCCGTACAACGAGGTGGGGGCCAGTATCTGGCCGTCGACGCCGGGGAACACGAGGGCGTCTCGGCCCTGCACAGGCTGGCCTGCCAGGTGCTCCCGGACGGCCTCGGCGGCGATCTTGGGCATGCTCACCGTCCGTCGTCCGGCGTCGGTCTTGGGTGGCCCCGCGGACTTGACCCCGCCGGACGGGGTCGCGGTCCGCGCCACCGTCACCGTGGCCGCGTCGAGGTCGATGTCCCGGCGGCGAAGGGCGGCGGCCTCACCGAACCTGAGCCCGCACGTGCCGCACACAAGGGTGATCGCGCGGTGCCGGGTCGGCATGGCATCGGCCAGGGCCAGCAGCTCGGCCAGCGTCAGCACCTCGGGCTCACGGGCCACTTTCGCCTTACCCCCGGCCTTGACCCGGCACGGGGTACGGACGATCAGCCCGTCGTCCTCGGCGGTGCGCATGATCGCGCTGAGCACCTGGTACGCGTGCGCCCGCGCGGTCGGGGTCCGGTCCCCATACGAGGCGAACCATGCCCGGACGGCGGTCGTGGTGATCTTGTAGACGGGCAGGTGACCGAAGGGCGGCACGAGGTGCCGCTCGATCGCCGTCGTGTATGAGAGTCGGGTGCTCTCTCGCAGCTCGTGACGGCCAGCCAGCCACGACCGCGCGTAGGTGGCGAAGGTGTTGTGCTCCCGGCTTGCCTCGGCATCCCTCGCGGCCTGCTGACGATCCGCCGGGGGAGTCCACGTCCCTGCGGAGATGAAGCGGCGCTCGTCGGTGATCCACGCTTCGGCGTCGATCCGCGCATCGAAGGTGTGCGGGGCGGTGTGCAAGACGAGGGCGGCGTTGCCACGGCTGTTGATCGTGGTCCGGCCCTCTGGGTCGGCGTACCGCGCTTGGTAGCGGCCAGAGGGCAGCTTGCGTATCTGGCCGAAGGATCGTCGCGCCATGCCCGCGCCCCGCTTCCATGTCGACTACGTGTCGATAGAAAGTGTACCCGCGTCCCTTTACGTCCTGTCTAGTCCACTACTAACCTGTTTGATACCGCAGGAAATCGGGGCAGAAGCCCGGTGCGACACGAGGTAGCCGGATCGCCCAGATAATGATTCGAGTCCCTTTACGTCCACCACCGACAACGGCCCCGGACTCCGCGCGATGCGGATGTCCGGGGCCGTTTCAGCAGGGATCCCCCACCGGGTGCGACTACTTCGCAGCGACCCGGACCAGCTTGCGGTTGACGAACTCGTGCATGCCATCGCTGGCCAGCTCGCGACCGTAGCCGGACCGCTTGACCCCGCCGAAGGGCAGACCCGGCAGCGTCGTGCCGTGCTCGTTGACGTAGGCCATGCCGACGTCGAGCCGGTTGGCGACCTCCGCGGCCTTCTCCGGGTCATCACTCCACACCGAGCCGGACAGGCCGTACGTCGACGCATTGGCCTGTTCCAGTGCGGCGGAGACATCGGTCATCCGGTAGACCATGACCACCGGGCCGAAGAGCTCCTCGTCCCACGCGCGCATGTCCGGGGTGATGCCGGTGAGCACGGTGGGCGCGTAGAAGGCACCCGGGCCGTCCTGGGGCGCCCCGCCCGTGTGGACAGTCGCCCCCTTCGACACGGCGTCCTGCACCTGCTCGTGGAGGTCGTCACGGGCCTGCGTCGAGGACATCGGTCCCATCTGCGTCGCCTCGTCGAGCGGATCCCCGACGACCGTCTTCTCGACGTTGCGGGTCAGCGCGGCGAGGAAGTCGTCGTGGATCTCGTCGGCCACGAAGATGCGCTTGGGCGAGTTGCACGCCTGCCCGGAGTTGGACAGTCGCGCCTTCGCCGCGGTCCGGGCCATCGCCTCGACGTCGGCAGCGTCGAGCACGAGCATCGCGTCGGAGCCGCCGAGCTCGAGCACCGACTTGGTCAGGTTCTTGCCGGCGGCTTCGGCCACCGAGGCTCCGGCCGCCTCGCTGCCGGTGAGCGAGACGCCCTGCACCCGGGGGTCGGCGATGACGTCGGGGATGATCCTGCTCGGGGCGAGGAGGTTGACGAAGCCACCGTCGGGCAGCCCCGCCTGCAGCAGGATCTCCTCGATGAGCGCGTTCGAGGCGGCGCAGATGCCGGCGTGCTTGAGCAGCACGGTGTTGCCGATCATGAGGTTGGGCGCGGCGAAGCGCGCCACCTGGTAGTAGGGGTAGTTCCACGGCATGACGCCCAGGAGCACCCCGACCGGCTCCATCTGCACCATGCTGCGCAGCGCGCCCTGCGGGTCGAGCTGCTCCTCCTGCAGCATCTGCGGCCCGTGGTCGGCGTACCACCGGTAGATCGACCCGGCGAGCTGCACCTCCCCCTTCGCCTGCTTGAGCGGTTTGCCCATCTCGACGGCGATGGTGCGGGCCAGCTCCTCGGAGCGCTCGTCGTACAGGTCGGCGGTCCGTCGCAGCACGTCGGCGCGCTGCTCGGCGGGGATCTCACGCCACTGCTCGTGGGCCGCCTGGGCTCGGTCGACCGCGGCGATCGCGCCGTCCCGGTCGAGGTCGTCGAAGGTGCGCTCGACCTCTCCGGTCGTCGGGTTCTCGGTGCGATAGTTCGACATGTCGTCCTCTCGTCGTGCGTGGTCTGCAGGGGGCCTACCCGGCAAGCGCCACAACATGCACTGCCCGCGGCCGGCCGTGGGGCGTCCTGGGCGAGGGGTGGTGTGGCATCCTCTCACCGACGAGGCCGACCTGCCTCGTGCGTGCTGCCACAGTCCACCGCGGCACCGTCCGACCACCAGGGAGCCAGATGTCGATCCACTGGAGCGAGGACGGCGTGGAGCGTTCCGCCCCGTGGCACTCGGAGAACGGCATGCCCCCGCCCGTCCGGGTGGTGGTCGTCGACGACACGATCCGTGCGGATGCCGCGTACCGCCTGGCCCGGAAGGGCACCGGATTGCTCTGGCGGGGGGACTACCACAACGCCCGTCAACTGCTGAAGGCGATGGACCGACGGGTGCAGAAGGCCGCCGCGCGGAGCCGCGGTGCCGGGACGGATTTCGCCGCCCACCGCGCTGAGCGTGCCGAGCGCTCCCGCGTGCTCGGCATGCTCGTCGTCGAGCTGGCGGCCGATCACTCACTGCGGCTGCGTCGGGCCCCCGATGTGCGCGGAGCCTGTCGACTGGCCTACGGCGACCCCCCGGGCCCCGTGTGCGTTGCTCTGCAGGAGCTGCTCGGCGTGATCGGCGCACACCAGTGGTGGACGAAGGGGGTGCCCGTCCCGGCGCTCGGGGCGAGCGTCCACCCGGGGTACGGGGTCTTCTCGCCGGTGCGCGGTGAGTACGTCGACCTCGTCGCCGATGCGCCGCTCCCGAAGACGGCGCCCACGGTCTTCGACGTCGGGACGGGCACCGGGGTGCTGGCGGCAGTCCTGGCCCGCCGCGGTGCCGGCCGGGTGGTCGCCACGGACATCAGCCACCGGGCAGTGGTCGCCGCGCGCGAGACGATGACCGGGTTGGGTCTCGATGGCACCGTGGACGTCATCGAGACCGATCTCTTCCCTCCGGGACGCGCGGACCTGGTCGTGTGCAACCCGCCGTGGCTGCCGGGGGAGCCGACCTCGACGCTGGAGGTCGGGATCTATGACCCCGACTCCGACATGCTGCGCCGATTCCTCGGCGGGCTCGGCGCTCACCTCGAGCCCGGGGGCGAAGGGTGGCTGGTCCTCTCCGACGTGGCCGTGCACCTCGGCCTGCGCACCCCCGAGGAGCTCCTGACGTTGATCGCCGACGCCGGTCTGCGGGTCGCCGGCCGGGTGGACACCACGCCCCGCCACTCCCGGGCCACCGACCCCGCGGACTCTCTCCACGCCGCGCGCAGGGCGGAGGTCACGTCCCTGTGGCGGCTCGTGCCGGCCCGCACCTGAGCCGACGCCGGCTGGTCGGGGGTCGGTGGACCCATCCGGCTCCACACGCGGTCGTGCGCAGGGTGGGGCTGGTGTAGGTTCCGCGGCAGCGGTACCGGCGCCCAGTCCTCGCCGGTCAGGGGCACCAGGCAGGAGAGACCGTGACGATCGACACCGACGGGATTCGTTCACTCGTCCAGTCGCGCGACCTGGGAACCCTGGCCTCGCTCGTGCGCACGATGCCGCCCGCCCAGGTCGTCCGCGACATCGAGTCGTTGCCGATCGAGGACGCGACCGTGGTCTTCCGGCTGCTCGACAAGGACCTCGCAGTCGCCGTCTTCGACGATCTGGGCACCGTCACCCAGGCTGATCTGATCAACCGGCTCGGTCACGCCCCCCTGACCGAGGTCTTCGCCGCCCTCGACCCGGATGAGCAGGCGCGGCTGCTCGACGAGCTTCCCGCAGGTGTGGCCACCCGTCTCGTCGACTCCTTCGACGGGGACGAGCTCGACGCGACGATGGAGCTGCTCGGTTACCCGCAGGGGTCCGTCGGCCGCCAGATGTCACCCACGGCCGCGCGCGCCCGGACCGACGAGACCATCGGGGATGTCCTCGATCGTCTCTCCCGGCACACCGGAGACACCGACGTGGTGACCATGGTCCCCGTGGTCACCGCCGACCGACTGCTCCTGGGGATCCTCGACACCGTCGACCTGCTGCGCCACCCACAGGAGACGCTCGTCGCCACCGTCATGAACGACGACCCCGCGGTGGCCCGGACCGAGGATGACGCCGAGCTCGTCGCCCGACGGGTCCTGGACGTCGGACACCTGTTGTGGCCCGTCGTCGACCGTGAGCACCGTCTCGTCGGCGTCATCCCGGTCACCGATGCCGCCCGCATCGACAAGGAGGCCATGGCCGAGGACCAGGCCCGTGCCGGCGCGAGCGAGCCGCTGCGCCGCCCCTACCTGCTCACCCCCGTGCGCCGAATCGCTCGTGCCCGCATCGTGTGGCTCTTCGTGCTCGGGATCTCGGCCGTGCTCACCGTCCAGGTGCTCGAGATCTTCGAGGCGACCCTCGAGCAGCAGGTGACGCTTGCCCTCTTCATTCCGCTGCTGACCGGCATCGGTGGTAACACGGGATCCCAGGCAGCGACCACGGTGACCCGGGCCCTGGCCATGGACGAGGTGCGGATCCGCAACGTCACCCAGGTCGCCCTCAAGGAGGTCCGCACGGGTCTGTACCTCGGTCTCGTACTCGCCGTCGTCGCCTTCGTCATCGCCAGTGCCGTCTACGGCACGGGGATCGGCACCGTCATCGCCCTGACCCTCATTGCCAACTGTCCCATCGCTGCCACGGTCGGCGGGGTCATCCCGCTCGTGGCCAGGGCCGCCAAGGTCGATCCCGCGGTCTTCTCGACCCCGTTCATCTCGACGTTCTGCGACGCGAGCGGGCTGCTCATCTACTTCACCGTCGCCATCTCGGTCCTGGGCCTGTGAGCCGACGGGCACGAGGGGGCGCCCCGGGGCGTGCGGACTAGGCTGATGCCCATGGCACGCATCGTCACCGATCAGAAGACACGAGTCGTCAGCGCCCCGGTGGCGATCATCGTCGCGATCGTCACGGCGGGGTACATGCTGCCGTGGGCCATCGCAGCGGTCCGGGGGACGCGCAACGCGTGGGCCGTCTTCTGGGTCAACCTCCTGCTCGGCTGGACCGTCGTCGGCTGGATCATCGCCCTGGTCATGTCGATCCGCGAGCACCGCGTCCTCGACATCCGCTGACCGGATCCGGGTCCGGCCGGACGTCGGCCGGCCTCGCTAGAACGAGGCGAGGTCGGCCATCATCTCGGTGGTCAGCCACTCGTCCGGGATGCCGAAGGCATCGACGAGGGTGTCGGCATGGGGGCGGAGTTCCTGGCACAGCTCGTTGACCCGGGCGATGACCCCCTTCGCCTGACTGGCACTGAGGCGACCGTGCTCGAGGTACCACGCCCGGTGCTCCTCCACGGTGCTGAGCACGTGGAGGTCACAGACCTTCGCCAGCAGGTCGCGGCCCGGCCCCTGCGGGGCCTCCTCGACAGCGGTGACGAAGGCCTCGAGGACGACCCGGTCCATGTGCGCGCGGGCGGCCTCGAGCAGATGGTCCTGTGCGTCGTTGAACACCGAGAAGGACTTGCTCTCGTCGTCCCCGGCCCGTCGCAGCCGCATCGCCAGGCTCTCGGTCAGGTGGGACTCGCGATCCGCGAAGAAGGCGACCTGCCCGCCGCGGTCACGCAACGCATCGTCCCCGTCCCGGCCGGATGCGCCGGAGATGAGCCGCTGGATGAGAGACCCGCCGATCGTGTGCTCGATGACCGAGGTGGTCAGTTGCCGGGCGCCGAACAGGATGGCTCCGGAGGTGTCGAGGTCGGCGAAGTCGGCCTGGTAGTTGGTCAGCATACCCTTGGCGACCAGCTGCAGGAGGATCGTGTTGTCGCCCTCGAAGGTGGTGAAGACGTCCGTGTCCGCCTTGAGGTCGGCGAAGCGGTTGGCGCTCATGTAGCCCGCCCCGCCGCAGGCCTCGCGACAGGCCTGGATCGTGTCGGTCGCGTGCCAGGTGGTCACGGCCTTCAGGCCGGCGGCCCGCGCCTCGAGCTCGCGGTGTGCGTCCTCGCCCGTCGACTCACCGACGGTGAGGTCGTGCATCCGGGCGATGAGCGCATTCTGTGCCAGCGCGAGCGCGTAGGACCGCGCGAGTCGGGGGAGCAGCGTGCGCTGGTGCCCCAGGTAGTCGAGGATCACGACCTCGTGCTCGCCATCGGGGTAGCTGAACTGCGTCCGCCGGAGGCCGTAGCGCACGGCGACCGTCAACGCGCTGCGGGCCGCTGCCCCGGCGCCGGCGCCGACGGTGATCCGGCCGCGCACGAGGGTGCCGAGCATGGTGAAGAAGCGCCGGTTCCTGCTCTCGATGGGGGAGGTGTACGTGCCGTCGTCGTCGATGTCGCCGTACCGGTTCAGCAGGTTCTGCCGCGGCACGCGGACCCCGTCGAACATCAACCGTCCGTTGTCCACCCCGCGCAACCCCATCTTCGGGCCGCAGTCGGTGATGGTCACGCCGGGCATCGCCCGGCCCTGCTCGTCCCGGATCGGGACCAGGACGCAGTGCACGCCATGGCTCTCGCCGCCGACGACCAGCTGGGCGAAGACGGCAGCCATGCGGGCGTCCCGGGCGGCTCCGCCGATGTAGTCCTTGCGGGCAGCGGGCGAAGGGGAGTGGATGACGAGCTCGTCGGTGTCCGGGTCGTGGGTCGCGGTCGTCAGCAGCGACTGCACGTCCGATCCGTGGCCCGTCTCGGTCATCGCATAGGCACCCGGGAGATCGAGCTGCAGTGCGTCCTGCAGGTAGGCCTCGTGGTGGCGGGCGGTACCGAGGTTGGAGATCGCCCCCCCGAAGAGGCCGAACTGGACGCCGGCCTTGATCATCACCGACAGGTCGCCGTGCCCGAGCATCTCCAGCCCGGTGACCGAGCCCCCGAGGTCGCCCGTCCCGCCCTGCTCGGGTGGGACCGCGCCGAGGACGAAGTCGCTGCCCGCCAGCTCGTGGCAGGAGGCCAGCGTGCGGGCCCGGTACTCATCGAGGCCGAGCTCGAGGCCGGGTACCGCCACGGGGAAGTCGGGGTCGGCCCGCAGGCCTTGGCGTACCTCGGCCCATCGGCCGTCGAGGACGGTCCTGATCTGCTCGGCGACGGGATCCTTGGGCGAGTCGGAAGTGGCCATGGGGGCATCGTCGCAGATGTCCGCGAGGAGCTGAGGGTCAGTCGGTGGGGCGCTGCCAGGCGATGGCGATGCCCGACCAGGCGAGATCGGTCAGCTGCTCGGTCAGCTCCTCGCGGGCGACGTCGCCGGCCGACCCGGCCAGCCAGGCATCGGCGCCGGCGCGGACGAGCCCGACGAGGGACTGGCCCCACAGCCGGGCGGGGGCCGGGTCGTGGCCCCGGTCGACGAGGGCCGCCGAGATCAGCTCGCTGATCTGCCCGGCCATCTTGCCGGTGGCCGTCGCAGCGGCCTCGGCGGCGTTGCCGGACTTCCCGCTGCCGACGATCGGGGCGGAGACGATGAAGCGGTACAGCTCGGGATCGCGCTCGACCAACATCAGGTAGGCGTCGATGGCCGCCCGGATCACCGAGCGGGGGTCGACATCCAGGAGGCCGAGATCAGCCCCCTTCGCCACTCCCTGACCGAGGGCGGTGCCGATGTCACGCAGGATCAGCTCGTCCACCCGCTCGGCCACCGCCTGGTACAGGCCCTGTCGGTCGGTGAAGTGGCGGTAGAAGACCGTCTTGGAGGTTGCGGCGCCGGCGGCGAGCTCATCCATGCCGACAGCAGCGCCCCGGCTGCGGATGGTCCGGATCGCCGACTCGACCAGCTCCTTGCGGCGCTGCTGTCGGTGGACCGCCCAGCGGGCGCTGCGTCCGTCGGTGGTAGTGCTCACACTGGAGGACGGTAGCAGGTACTGCGGGTACCTGCTACCGTCCGTATCGTATAATTCGTGTGGGATTCCTCGACCACGAGCGGATCGCACAGACACCCAACTCACGACCAGGAGACCCGGAGTGGCCAACAACCAGCCCCGCCGTGCCGCTGTCCTCGGTGGCAACCGCATCCCCTTCATGCGCCAGTTCGGCCCCTACGCCGAGGCGTCCAACCAGGACATGTTCACCGCTGCCCTGGACGGGCTCGTCGCCCGGTACAACCTCGGCGGCAAGCACATCGACGAGGTTGCCGGCGGTGCCGTCATCAAGCACTCCCGCGACTACAACCTCATCCGTGAGTCGGTCCTGGGCTCAGCGCTCGCGCCGACGACATCGGCCTACGACCTCCAGCAGGCATGCGGCACGGGACTCGAGACCGCGCTCCTGGTCAGCAACAAGATCAAGCTCGGTCAGATCGAGTCCGGCATCGCCGGTGGGGTCGACACCGCATCAGACGCGCCCATCACCGTCAGCGAGAAGCTGCGTACCAAGTTGCTCAAGGTGAACCGCGCCAAGGGCACCGCCAACCAGCTCAAGGCCCTCGCCGCGATCCGCCCGACCGACCTCGGCATCTCCTTCCCCGGCAACGCGGAGCCGCGGACCGGACTCTCCATGGGCGACCACATGGCCATCACGGCCAAGAAGTGGGGGATCACCCGCGAAGCCCAGGACGAGCTGGCCGCCAAGAGCCACCAGAACATGGCCCGTGCCTACGACGAGGGGTTCAACGACGACCTCATGACCAGCTTCATGGGGCAGTCGCGTGACCAGAACCTGCGTCCCGACTCGTCGATGGAGAAGCTCGCGAAGCTCAAGCCGGTCTTCGGCAGGGGCGACGACGCGACCATGACCGCCGGCAACTCCACACCGCTGTCCGACGGCGCCTCGGCCGTCCTCCTCGGATCCGAGGAGTGGGCCGCCGAGCAGGGTCTGACGCCGCTGGCGTGGTTCGTCGACGGCCAGTCCGCTGCGGTGGACTACGTCCACGGCGCCGAGGGGCTCCTCATGGCGCCGGCCTATGCCATCCCGCGCATGCTCGAGCGCAACGGCCTGGCCCTGCAGGACTTCGACTACTACGAGATCCACGAGGCCTTCGCCTCGACCGTGCTCTCCACGCTGAAGGCCTGGGAGGACGAGGCCTGGTGCCGCGAGAAGCTCGGGCGCGACTCCGCCCTGGGCTCGATCGACCGCGACAAGCTCAACGTCAACGGCTCCTCGCTCGCCGCGGGACACCCCTTCGCCGCCACCGGAGGCCGGATCACCGCCGTGATGGCGAAGCTGCTGCACGCCAAGGGCCCGGGCAGCCGCGGCCTGATCTCCATCTGCGCCGCAGGCGGACAGGGCGTCGTGGCCATCCTCGAGGGCGCCTGAGCCCTCCCCGAAGCGAATCAAGGAGAAACCACATGGGATTCGAGTACGGCAAGTTCGTCAGCTCCGGTCTGGGCAAGCAGATCGCCAACACGCTCGGTCTGCCGCGGCCGACCACCCTGCGTCGCCACATGGCTGGTGCCCCGCTCATCAACGGTGCGGTGCTCCTCGACGGCCACGGTGACGCTCCCGTCGCCGAGGTGCTGACCCGGGCGCTGTCCGCGGCCGACGTCCAGATCGCCACATCGCCGTCGACCTCCGTCGCGGGCGTCGTCGTCGACATGACCCAGGCACAGACCCCGGCCGACCTCGAGACGCTGCGCCGCATCCTGTCGCCGGCGCTGAAGACCCTGGCCCCCACCGGTCGCGTCATCGTCATCGGCCGACCGGTCGAGGACACCGACGACGTCGCCCAGGCAGCGGCCCGGCGCGCCCTCGAGGGAGTCGTCCGCTCGGTCGGCAAGGAGATGCGCGCCGGTGGCACGGCCAACATGGTCTACGTCGCCGAGGGCGCAGAGGCCAACGCCGAGGCGACCATCCGCTTCCTCCTCTCCGGCCGCTCCGCCTACGTCTCGGCACAGGTCGTCCACGTGGGCGAGCCGGTCGCCGACGTCGTCGCGCCCGCCAGCTGGGAGGCCCCGCTGGCGGACAAGGTCGCCGTCGTCACCGGCGCCGCCCGCGGCATCGGCGCAGCCATCGCCCAGACCCTCGCCCGGGACGGTGCCACCGTCGTGTGCGTGGACATGCCTGCCGCCGGTGGCCCGCTCGCCGACGTCGCCAACAGCATCGGCGGTTCGGCCCTCCAGCTCGACGTCACCGCCGAGGACGCGGGCGCCAAGATCGTCGACCACGCACAGAGCCTGCACGGCGGATTCGACATCGTCGTGCACAACGCGGGTATCACCCGGGACAAGCTCCTCGTCAACACCGACTCCGATCGCTGGGGTTCGGTCCTCAACGTCAACCTGTTGTCCATCCTGAGGATGAACGAGACGCTTCTCCCGGCCATCAACGAGGGCGGGCACATCGTCAACATCTCCTCGATCGCCGGCATCGCCGGCAACCGGGGACAGACGAACTACGGCGCGAGCAAGGCCGGCGTCATCGGGATGACGAAGAGCCTGGCGAAGGACCCGCAGGTCGTGAGCAAGGGGGTCACCGTCAATGCCGTCGCCCCGGGCTTCATCGAGACCGAGATGACCGCGAAGGTGCCGCTGGCCACGCGTGAGGTCGGCCGACTGACCAACTCCCTGTCGCAGGGTGGCCTGCCGGTGGACGTCGCCGAGACCATCGGCTGGTTCTCCTGGGACGCCAACCGCGCCGTGACCGGCAATGTCGTGCGCGTCTGCGGCCAGATGATCCTGGGGGCCTGATGAGCCTCGAGACCCTCACGTCCGTCCCGACGCTGGGCGTGATCTACGCGAAGGCCGCCCTGCCGTCCCTTCCCGGGCCGTCCGGGTCCGCGGCACCCGGCGAGCTGCCGGACCGTTCGCTGCGCCTGACCGGCCACACCGTCGACCGGCACGACCTGCTGCAGTACGAGCGGATCTGCGGGTTCAACAACTCCGACGTGCTGCCGCACACCTACCCGCACGTCGTCGGTTTCCCGCTGCAGATGCAACTGATGTCCCACAAGGACTTCCCGCTCCCGCTGATGGGCCTGGTCCACGTGGAGAACGTCATCACGGTCCACCGTGAGGTGCGCTTCGACGAGGAGCTCGAGATCACCGTCACCGCACAGAACCTGCGCGCCCACCCCAAGGGCACGGTCGTCGACCTCGTCACCGAGGTTGACGTCGCGGGGGAGCGGGTCTGGGACGGGCGCTCGACGTACCTGGCCCGCGGCCGCGGTGACGCCGAGGCCACCCGGGGCGAGCAGCCCCCTTCGATCCCGACGGGAGCTGCTGCCGCGAAGTGGAGCCTGCCGGCCGATCTCGGTCGCACCTACGGATTCGCCTCGGGCGACATCAACCCGATCCACATGAGCGCACCCACGGCCAAGGCGATGGGTTTCCCCCGGGCCATCGCGCACGGCATGTGGACCTACGCGCGCACGCTCGCCGCCATCGGCCCGGTCACCAGCGGTCCGGGCACGAGCCACGTGTGGTTCAAGAAGCCGGTCCTGCTGCCGGGGAAGGTCGACCTGGTCATCGACAAGGACGACCGGGACGGCTCCGTCGTCGCGGGCCTGCGCAACTCACGCACGCCGGCGACGGAGCACCTGGTGCTCACCCTCTCCTGACGAACGGCTCGAAGGCCCGTGACCCCACCGGGGGCACGGGCCTTCGGCATGCCGTGCGGGCGACCGCTCGGCGCTCGGGGGGTGATGCACGTCACCACCAGGTGGGATGCTCGGGTCATGGCACACGGAGACATCACCCACATCGACATCCCGGTCGCGGACACGGACGCGGCCAGCGCGTTCTACAGCGGCCTCTTCGGCTGGCAGATCGCCGAGATCCCCGGCTACGAGGGCTACCCCATGTGGCAGGCGCCCAACGCGATCAGCGGTGGTGGCCTGGCCCCTCGCGAGGACGGCTTCACCCACCCACGCTCCTACGTCGAGGTCGACTCCATCGACGATGTCCTGGCCAAGGCCACCGCCTCCGGTGGCTCGGTCGTGATGGAGAAGTCAGTCATCTCCGAGACGAGCTGGTTCGCCGTCCTCGCCGATCCGGACGGCAACCAGCTCGGACTCTACGAGGGGGAGACCGCGACCTGATCGGCAGCGCCATCCGCGTCGAATCCGACTGGGGCAGGCGGCGGTCACGGGGATAGAGTTCGAACGTGCCGACCGGGCACCTCGATCCGTCCCACCAGGAGAACCGCCGTGCCAGCCCAGATCACCATCACAGTCGCCGGAGACGAGCGATCGGTGGCCGAGGGCACTACCGCGGCAGAGGTCTTCGCGGACGAGCGGGCAGTTCTCGTCGCCCGTGTCGGCGGGCAGTTGCGCGACCTGGCCCACGTCCTGGCCGACGGCGACGTCGTCGAGCCGGTCACGGCGCAGGACCAGGACGGTCTCGACGTGCTGCGCCACTCCTGCGCTCACGTCCTCGCGCAGGCCGTCCAGCAGGTCCACCCGGCGGCCAAGCTCGGCATCGGGCCGCCCATCCGGGACGGCTTCTACTACGACTTCGACGTCGCCGAGCCCTTCACCCCCGAGGACCTCAAGGCCCTCGAGAAGACGATGCAGAAGATCATCAACGAGGGGCAGACCTTCCACCGTCGCGAGGTCAGCGACGAGGCAGCCCTGGCGGAGCTGTCCGACGAGCCGTACAAGTGCGAGCTCATCGGTCTCAAGGGAAGCGGATCGGACGACCCCGAGTCCTACGGGGAGGGCGCGAGCGTCGAGGTCGGGGGCGACCGGCTGACGATCTACGACAACGTGCGCCGGGACGGCTCCGTCGCATGGGGCGACCTGTGCCGCGGACCGCACATTCCGAGCACGAAGCTGCTGGGCAATGCCTTCACGGTGATGCGCTCGGCCGCGGCCTACTGGCGGGGCTCGGAGAAGAACCCGCAGCTGCAGCGCATCTACGGCACCGCCTGGCCGACGAAGGCCGAGCTGAAGGAGTACCTCGACCGGCTCGCCGAGGCGGAGAAGCGTGACCACCGCAAGCTCGGGCGTGAGCTCGACCTGTACTCCTTCCCGGACGAGATCGGCTCCGGTCTGCCCGTCTTCCACCCCAGGGGCGGCGTCATCAAGCGGGAGATGGAGGACTACGTCCGCCGTCGTCACATCGAGGAGGGCTTCGAGTACGTCGGCACCCCGCACATCGCCAAGGAGGGGCTCTTCCACACCTCCGGACACCTTCCCTACTACGGCGAAGGGATGTTCCCTCCCCTCGACGTCGACGGCATGGACTACCGCCTCAAGGCGATGAACTGCCCGATGCACAACCTGATCTACCGCAGCAAGCAGCGGTCCTACCGGGAGCTGCCGCTGCGCCTCTTCGAGTTCGGGCACGTCTACCGGCACGAGAAGTCCGGTGTCATCCACGGTCTGACGCGCGTGCGCGGTTTCGCCCAGGACGACAGCCACTCCTACGTCACCAAGGAGCAGGCGCCCGACGAGATCCGCCACCTGCTCGACTTCATCCTCGGCCTGCTGCGGGACTTCGGTCTCGACGACTTCTACCTCGAGCTGTCCACGCGTGACGACGAGGGGGAGTCGAGCAGCAAGTTCATCGGCACCGACGAGGACTGGGCCGAGGCGACCGCGGTGCTCGAGCAGGTCTGCTCCGAGACCGGACTGGAGCTCGTGCCCGACCCGGGCGGCGCCGCCTACTACGGTCCCAAGGTCTCGGTGCAGGCGCGGGACGCCATCGGCCGCACCTGGCAGATGAGCACGATCCAGTACGACTTCAACCAGCCCTCACCGGACCGCTTCGCCCTCGAGTACCAGGCGGCGGACGGCTCCCGCCAGCAGCCGGTGATGATCCACTCGGCGAAGTTCGGCTCGATCGAGCGCTTCATCGGTGTCCTCGTCGAGCACTACGCCGGAGCCTTCCCGGTGTGGCTGAGCCCCGTGCAGGTCCTGGGTGTCCCCGTCGCCGAGGAGTACAACGACTACCTCTGGGGCGTGCTGTCGCAGATGCGGGCGAAGGGGATCCGCGTCGAGCTCGACGAGAGCGATGATCGCTTCCCGAAGAAGATCCGCAACGCGAGCAAGGCCAAGGTGCCCTTCACCCTCATCGCCGGCGAGGAGGACCGCGGCAACAACGCGGTCTCCTTCCGCTACCGCGACGGGTCGCAGGAGAACGGCGTGCCGATCGAGGCCGCGATCGCCACGGTGCTCGCCGCCATCGAGGGCAAGGGCCAGGTCACCTCCGCGCCGGCGACGAACTGATGACGAGCGACCACCACGAGCTTCCGGTCGAGGACGAGCGCTCCTTCGTCGGTGTCCCCGACGGCTTCGACCGCCTGTGGACACCGCACCGGATGGCGTACGTCACCGGAGAGCGCCCGAGCGAGGACGAGGGGGACGGGTGCCCCTTCTGCGTCGCTCCGGACAAGGAGGACGCGGAAGGGTTGCTCGTCCACCGTGGGCGGACGTGCTACGTCGTGATGAACCTCTTCCCGTACAACGCCGGTCACGTCCTCGTCTGCCCCTATCGGCACGTCTCCCTCTACATCGACCTCACCGACGAGGAGACGGCCGAGTTCACGGCGCTGACCAAGGCGGCGATCCGGGCCATGCAGCAGGCCTCGTCGCCGCACGGCTTCAACATCGGGATGAACCAGGGCGCGGTCGCGGGGGCAGGCGTCGCCGCCCACCTGCACCAGCACGTGATCCCGCGTTGGGGAGGAGACATGAACTTCCTGCCAATCATCGCCCAGACCAAGGCGCTGCCCATCCTCCTGGAGGACGCACGCACGGCGCTGGTCAGGGCCTGGCCGACCGACTGACCCCCGGCGCGCCCACCGGGTGGCGCGGGTCACCCGCACGCCGCATATACCCTGTCTGGCGAGATGCTGAATCGATACGCGCGCGCGACCTTCACCCGGATCCTCACCCCCGTGGCGAAGCTGCTGCTGCGCCTGGGCATCAGCCCCGATGTCGTCACCGTCATCGGTACGCTCGGCGTCTCGCTCGGTGCCCTGATCTTCTTCCCCCGGGGTGAGCTGCTCATCGGGGTCCTCGTCATCACGGCGTTCGTCTTCTCCGACACGGTCGACGGGATCATGGCCCGCGAGCAGGAGCGCTCGGGCGACTGGGGTGCCTTCCTCGACTCGACTCTGGACCGGATGGGTGACGCAGCGATCTTCGCCGGCTTGGCCATCTGGTTCTTCCAGGGCGGTGACGACCGGATCATGGCCTGGCTCGCCCTGGCCTGCCTCGTGCTGGGCAGCCTGGTCTCCTACGCCCGCGCCCGCGCCGAGGGCCTGGGCATGCGCGCCGACGTGGGCATCGCCGAGCGAGCGGACCGTCTCGTGGCCGCACTGGTGACGACGGGGCTGGTCGGCATGGGCCTTCCCGAGGTCGTGCTCAAGGTCGTCCTCGCGGTCCTGGCCGTCGCCAGTCTGGCCACCGTCATCCAGCGGATCCTCTGCGTGCGCCAGCAGGCCCGGGCGGCGACGTCGGCCGCGACCTCGTGACCGGCCTGCGGGAGCGGTTGACCCTCCTGGGTTTCCTGCTGGCATGGCGGGTGCTCCGCCTGGTCCCGGCCCGGCTGGCCTACCGACTCTTCGACGTCGTCGCGGACCGCACCACCGCCGCGGACGGCACCTCGGTCCGTCGGCTGCGGTCCAACTACGCCCGGGTCCGTCCCGACCTGCCCGCGGACGAGCTGCAGGCCATGACGGCGCAGGGTGTCCGCGCAGCCCTGCGCTACTACGTGGAGGCCTTCCGCCTCCCGTCGGTCCGCGGCGACGACGTCGACCGCCTCGTGCGCTGGGAGGGGGCGATGCCACAGCTGAAGGCCGAGCTGAGTTCCGGACGGCCGGTGCTCTGCTTCCTCGGGCACACCGGCAACTGGGACCTGGCCGGGGTCTGGTGCGCCCGACACCTGGGGCCGGTGGTCACGGTCGCCGAACGGCTCGAGCCGGAGGAGATGTTCCGCGCCTTCCTCGACTACCGGGAGGGTCTGGGCATGCGGATCCTGCCGGCGCAGAAGGGCACCTTCGACGCCCTGCGCGCCCAGCTCGACACCGGCGAGCCGGTCGTCATGCCGCTGCTGGCGGACCGGGACCTGTCGGCCACGGGGGTCGAGGTCCAGCTGTGCGGCCACACCGCCCGGATGGCCGCGGGGCCGGCAGCCCTCGCCGTCGAGAGCGGCTACCGCCTCCACCCCGTCACGCTGCGCCACGAGCGCGTTGGTCGGGACTGGGGGATGGTCATCACGGTCCACGCCGCCGTCGACGTCCCGCCGCCGGGGACACCGGAGGCGGTCCAGCAGGTGACCCAGTCGTGCGCCGACGCCTTCGGTGCCGCCATCTCGGAGCACACCCCGGACTGGCACATGATGCAGCGTGTCTTCGTCGAGGACCTCGAGGCCGGTACCGATGACCTGCGGAGCGCAGCATGAGGATCGGCCTGGTCAGTCCGTACTCCTTCGATGTGCCCGGGGGAGTGCAGTTCCACATCCGTGACCTGGCCGAGTACCTTCAGAAGGCCGGGCACCACGCCAGCGTGCTCGCGCCGGCGGACGAGGGCACCGAGCTGCCCGACCACGTCGTACCAGCGGGTCGGGCCGTACCGATCCGCTACAACGGATCGACTGCGCGCCTGCTCTTCGGTCCGGTGGCGGCGGCGAAGGTCGGCCGCTGGCTCGAGGACGGCGACTTCGACCTCCTGCACATCCACGAACCCCTCGCGCCGAGCCTGTCGATGCTCGCCCTCTGGGCTGCAGACGTCCCGGTCGTCGCGACCTTCCACACCTCGAACGTGCGCTCACGCGTCATGCAGGCGGCCTCCCCCCTGCTGCGCCCCTCGCTGGAGAAGATCCACGCTCGGATCGCCGTCTCCGAGGACGCGCGGCGCACCGTGACCACGCACCTCGGCGGCGATGCCGTCGTCATCCCCAACGGCGTCAACACATCGGCGTTCGCGCGGGCCGACCGACGACCGCAGTGGAGCGGTGCACCGGGGCGACCGACCGTGGTCTTCCTCGGGCGCATCGACGAGCCGCGCAAGGGCCTGCTCGTCCTCGCCGAGGCGATGCCCCGGATCCTCCAGGCCATCCCGGGTGCCCGTCTGCTCGTGGTCGGGCCGGGGGGAGCACAGGCTGCGCGGGCACGACTTCCGGAGCGGGTCGCCGAGGCCACCGAGTTCCTCGGGGCACTCTCGGACGTGGACAAGGCGAGTGTCCTCGCCTCGGCCGACCTGTACGTCGCTCCGCACACCGGTGGCGAGAGCTTCGGGATCGTGCTCGTCGAGGCCATGGCCGCCGGCGCCCCGGTGCTCGCCAGTGATCTCGCGGCCTTCCAGCGTGTCCTCGACGGCGGGCGGACCGGCATGGCAGGGGCTACCTTCGCGACCGGTCGTCCCGTCGACCTGGCCGACCAGGCGGTGGATCTGCTGAGCGACTCGGACCGTCGGGGTGCGCTCAGCGATCTCGGGCGTGAGCGGGCCGCGGTCTTCGACTGGGACGTCGTGGCCGAGGAGATCCTTGCCGTGTACGAGACCGTCGTCGATGCCGGATCACCGCGCCGGGCAGTCGCCCGTCTGCGGCCCGGCCGGGGCCACGCGGGAGGAGCCGGATGACCATCCTGCTGTGGGTCGCCGTCGTCGCCGGCGTGCTGCTGCTCCTCGCCTGGTACCTGTCCTACAGTGCCGCCCGTCTGGATCGACTCCACGCGAAGGTCGAGGGCGCCCTGTCCGCCCTCGACGCCCAGGTCGTGCGCCGGGCGGAAGCCACCCTCGAGCTCGCCAACAGCGGCGCTCTGGACCCCGCGACCGCGTTGCTGCTCGTCGGGGCGGCGAGCGGATCGCTGGAGCGGACCAACGAGCACACCTTCGCGGGTGACCCGCTCGAGGGGCAGCACTTCGCGGGCCGCGAAGGGGTCGAGAGTGAGCTGACCGAGGTGATCCACGCGGCGTTGCCGCCGGAGGTGATCGCGGACGTCGAGGCGGCCGGGGGCCCCGGCGCTGCTGCCCTGGGGCGATTGCGAGCGGCCGGCCTGCGCGTGCAGCTGGCCCGCCGGTTCCACAACAACGCGGTCACGGAGGTGCAGCGGGTCCGTGCCAAGCCCGTCGTGCGCGCTTTCCGTCTGGCCGGCCACGCGGCGCTGCCGCAGACCGTGGAGTTCGACGACAGCGTGCCCGGGAGCTGACTCTGCTGGACGACGTCCCGCTCAGCGTCTGCCGAGGGCGGAGTCGGCGAGGTCTGCGGCGAGCGCCGCCGCGTCCTCCTCGTCCAGGTCGTGCACGGTCAGCCTCAGGTGGTGGGAGGGCTCATCGGCCCGCTCGAGCCGGAACTCGTCGCCGGTGCGCACCAGCCAGCCGCGTCGCGTGAGCCGATCGGCGACCTCCCGTGCCGCGAGTGGCACGGTGACCCACAGGCTCATCCCGTCGCCCGCCTCGGCCGGCAGAC
Source organism: Janibacter sp. A1S7 (assembly GCF_037198315.1). Taxonomy (NCBI): domain Bacteria; kingdom Bacillati; phylum Actinomycetota; class Actinomycetes; order Micrococcales; family Intrasporangiaceae; genus Janibacter; species Janibacter alittae. Next base: position 1,635,562 of record NZ_CP144913.1, read on the forward strand.
CCCGGGCCGTGAGGAGGTCGGCGAATGCGGTGTTGCGTTCGGCGTAGTGCGCACCCGCCTGCTCGATCAGCGCCAGGGCGGACGGGTCGCTCATGACCGCGTGGGTGATTCGCTGCAGCAGATGGCTGACCCAGGTGGTGCCCGGCCGCAGGCGCATTCCCAGACGCGCCGCGGTATCCGCATCGGAGGCCATCACCGCCAGGCACATGTCCGGACCGGCGAACTTCGAGACCGAGCGCACCAGGGCCCACCGCTGGTGGTCGGGGCCGATGATCGAGTGGAAGGGTCGGCGGGAGAGGTAGGAGAAGTAGTCGTCCTGGACCACGAGCACGTACGGGTGGTCGGCAAGGACCTCCCTCAGCGCCGCTGCGCGGCGGGTGCTCAGCGACGCACCGGTGGGGTTCTGCGCCCGGGGGGTGCTCACGACGGCCCGGACACCCTGGTCGAGGGCACCGCGCAGGCCCTCGACCGTCATGCCCTCGGCGTCGACGGGCACCGGCACGGCGCGATACCCGCCGAGCCGGGCGAGGTGGATGCTCGCCAGGAAGCACGGGTCCTCGAGAGCGACGGTGTCGTCCCGCAACAGGGCCTGGGCCAGGAGCCGCTCGACGGCGTCGACTGCACCACTGGTGAGGGTCAGGTGCAGGTCCTGCGCCTGCGCGGGGACGTCGGGCGCGAACCAGTCCCGGGCCCATGCCTTGAGGTCGGGATCGATCACGGGGTCGCCGTAGAGCACCGGCCGCCGCCCGGCGGCGGTCGCGAGCGCAGGTCCCAGATCGGGGATCCAGCGGGGATCAGGGTTGCCGTTGCCGACGTCGCGCAGGGCCCCGGCATCAGCGAAGCCCTCCTGCGGGACGCGGGGGCGCTGCGTGACCCGGGTGCCGGCCCGACCCTGCGACACGACGACCCCGGATCGGGCCAACGTGCGGTAGGCGGCGACGGCCGTGTTCCGGTTGACGCCGAGCTGCTCGGCCAGCGCCCGGACCGGCGGCAGCGACTGTCCGGGGGAGAGGTGGCCGCGCTCGACGAGTCCGCGCACGCTGTCGGCGATCTCCGCCGCCGTACCGCCGATGATCCGTGTCGCTGCCTCAGTACCCACGCGCCCGAGTCTAGGTGGCCGCAGCCGCTCCACGGGCGCCGACGACGGTTTGACCTGTGCCGTGCTATTTTATGGCCTAGATCAATCAATCGGGGCCGTTCGCACGCGGCCGGGACGAGGAGCGAGTCATGGGTACTGACACCACCGGGACCGGAACGGCACGGGTCAAGCGAGGTATGGCCGAGATGCTCAAGGGCGGGGTGATCATGGACGTGGTGACCCCCGAGCAGGCGAAGATCGCCGAGGATGCCGGCGCGGTCGCCGTCATGGCGCTCGAGCGCGTGCCCGCAGACATCCGCGCCCAGGGCGGCGTGTCCCGGATGAGCGACCCGGAGATGATCGATGGCATCGTCAACACCGTCTCCATCCCCGTGATGGCCAAGGCCCGGATCGGCCACTTCGTCGAGGCGCAGGTGCTGCAGTCGCTCGGTGTCGACTACATCGACGAGTCCGAGGTGCTCACCCCGGCCGACTACACCAACCACATCGACAAGTGGAACTTCACCGTCCCCTTCGTCTGCGGTGCGACCAACCTCGGGGAGGCCCTGCGCCGGATCACCGAGGGTGCGGCGATGATCCGGTCGAAGGGAGAAGCCGGCACGGGGGATGTCTCCAATGCCACGACCCACATGCGCTCGATCCGTCAGCAGATCCGTCGCCTGCACAGCCTCGCCGAAGACGAGCTGTACGTCGCCGCGAAGGAGCTGCAGGCCCCCTTCGACCTGGTCAAGGAGGTCGCGACCCACGGCAGGCTGCCCGTCGTGCTCTTCACCGCAGGTGGGATCGCGACCCCCGCGGACGCCGCGATGATGATGCAGCTCGGTGCCGAGGGCGTCTTCGTCGGGTCGGGCATCTTCAAGTCCGGCAACCCTGCCGAGCGTGCGCGGGCGATCGTCAGGGCGACGACGTTCCACGACGACCCGGACACCCTCGCGGCCGTCTCCCGTGGTCTGGGCGGGGCCATGGTCGGCATCAACGTCGACGAGATCCCGCAGCCGCACCGGCTCGCCGAGCGCGGCTGGTGACCGCACCCGTCATCGGTGTCCTCGGCCTCCAGGGAGACGTGCGGGAGCATCGGGCGGCCCTCGAGTCGTCGGGAGCGACCAGTACGGTCGTGCGCCGCCCCGAGGAGCTCGCACAGGTGGACGCTCTCGTGATCCCCGGCGGCGAGTCGACGACCATCGACATGCTGACCCGCGTCGTCGGGCTGCGCGACCCCCTTCGCTCCCGGATCGCCGGCGGGATGCCGGTGTACGGCAGCTGCGCCGGGATGATCCTGCTGGCCGACCGTGTCCTCGACGGGCACCCGGACCAGCAGACCCTCGCAGGCCTGGACGTCACCGTGCGCCGCAATGCCTTCGGTCGGCAGGTCGACTCCCACGAGGGCGACCTCGAGGTTCGTGGGGTGGGCGGCGGCCCGGTGCGGGCGGTCTTCATCCGCGCCCCGTGGGTCGAGGAGTGGGGTGATGGCGTGGAGGTGCTCGCCGCGGTCGAGGCGAAGGGGGAGTCCCGCCCGGTCGTCGTGCGCCAGGGTGCCCTGCTCGCGACCAGCTTCCACCCCGAGGTCACCGGGGACCACCGGCTGCACCGGCTCTTCGTCGGGATGGTCACGGCGGCCTGACCCGCGTCGGCCGGGCGGACAGGTCCGGGCCGTGGCCATCCTGAGCGTATTATCGACGATCGGACCCATCCACCAGCCACACCGAGGAGACCTACGTGTCCGGCCACTCCAAGTGGGCAACCACGAAGCACAAGAAGGCGGCGATCGACGCCAAGCGCGGCAAGCTCTTCGCCAAGCTGATCAAGTACATCGAGGTGGCTGCCCGCACGGGCGGCGGTGACCCGGCCGGCAACCCGACGCTCTACGACGCCATCCAGAAGGCGAAGAAGAACTCCGTCCCCAACGACAACATCGACCGCGCGGTCAAGCGTGGTTCGGGGGCCGAGGCCGGTGGCTCCCACTGGGAGGCCATCACCTACGAGGGCTACGCCCCGGGTGGGGTCGCCGTGCTCATCGAGTGCCTCACCGACAACAAGAACCGGGCTGCCACCGAGGTGCGTACCGCGCTCAGCCGCAACGGTGGCAACCTCGCCGACCCGAACTCCGTGGCCTATCTCTTCAACCGTCGCGGCGTCGTGATGGTCCCCAAGGCCGAGAGGACGGACGAGGAGCTGCTCGAGATCGTCCTCGAGGCCGGCGCCGAGGAGATCAACGACTACGGCGAGTCCTGGCAGATCGTCTCCGAGGCGACGAACTTCGTCGATGTGCGCACCGCGCTGCAGGAGGCGGACGTCGACTACGACTCCGCCGAGGCCGTCTTCCTGCCGAGCATGGTGGTCCCGCTCGACCTCGACGGGGCGAAGAAGATGATCCGGGTCGTCGAGGCCCTCGAGGACAGCGACGACGTGCAGAACGTCTACACCAACGGGGACATCCCCGACGAGGTCCTCGAGCAGCTGGACGCCGAGGAGTGACCGGCGTGTCGGCGGCCGCCGTGCGGCCGCCGACACGTAGTCTTCGACTAGAACAGGTGTTCTAAGCGGCATCGTCGCGTGGCGAGCCGCCGTCGGATCGAGGAGGGTGCACGTGCGCGTGCTCGGCGTGGACCCGGGACTGACCCGGTGCGGCCTCGGGGTCGTCGACGGTGCGGCCCGTGCCCTGCGCATGGTTGCCGTCGGCGTCGTGCGCACCAGTGCGCAGCGCTCTCCCGGGGACCGCCTCGCCTACATCCAGGACCAGCTGGACTCGTGGCTGGACCAGTTCGACCCCGACGCGATCGCGCTGGAGCGGGTCTACGCGGCCGACCACGTGCCCACCGTGATGACCACCGCGCAGGTGAGCGGTCTCGTCCTGCTCGCCGGGGCGCGCCGCGGCCTGCCGGTCGCGCTCCACACCCCGACCGAGGTCAAGGCCGCGGTCACCGGGACGGGGCGCGCGGACAAGGCCCAGGTGACCACGATGGTCACGCGCATCCTCACCCTCGACGAGGCGCCCCGGCCGGCGGACGCAGCCGATGCCCTCGCCCTGGCGATCTGCCACCAGTGGCGGGGTGCCGGTCAGGCTCGACGGGAACTGGCAGCCGCCGGCGAACGCGCTCGTCAGCGAGCGGTGGGCGCCCGATGATCGCCTCTGTCCGCGGGATCGCCGGTCACGTCGGGCTGGACCGGATCGTGGTCGACGTCCACGGCGTCGGCCTGCTGGTGCACACACCGCCGGCGGTGGCCGCCGGTTGCCGTCACGGCTGCGAGGTGGAGCTGTCGACGAGCATGGTCGTGCGCGAGGACTCGATGACTCTCTACGGCTTCTCAGCCGCGGGGGAGCGAGACACCTTCGAGCTGGCCCAGACCGTCACCGGGGTCGGGCCACGCGTGGCCATGGCCCTGCTCTCCGTACTCAGCCCCGAGGAGCTGGCGGCCGCCGTGACCGCTGACGACATCGCGACCCTGACGAAGGTGCCGGGAATCGGCAGGAAGGGCGCGGAGCGGATCGCCCTCGAGCTGCGCGGCAAGCTGCCCGAGGTCCCGGGTGCGACCGCGGCGAGGACACCGGCTGCTGCCGGCGGATGGCACGACCAGGTCACCGGGGCCCTCGTCGGACTCGGCTACTCGAGCAGGCAGGCCGCGGACGCGGTCGACAGGGTCTCGCGCGAGGGCGGAGACGAGGGGCCCGCCGAGGTGTCCACGGCACTCAAGGCGGCCCTGCAGGTGCTCGCGCGATGAACGACGGCTTCAGCTCCGAGATCCGGGTGGCCGAGGACGACCACCGGTCGGGCGACGGCTCCTACGACGCGACCGCCAGGATCGTCGATGCCGGGAGCACGGACGACGACGGGGTCGTCGAGGCCGCCCTGAGGCCCAGGCGGCTCGCCGACTTCCCCGGACAGCCGAAGGTGCGCGACCAGCTCGGTCTCGTCCTCGAGGCCGCCCGCCGTCGTGGCGCGCCCCCGGACCACGTCCTGCTCTCCGGTCCACCCGGGCTGGGCAAGACCACACTGGCGATGATCGTCGCCGCCGAGCTCGAGCAGCCCATCAGGGTGACCTCGGGGCCGGCGATCCAGCATGCCGGTGACCTGGCCTCCGTCCTGTCCTCCCTGACCGAGGGAGAGGTGCTCTTCTTCGACGAGATCCACCGCATGTCGCGTCCCGCCGAGGAGATGCTCTACCTGGCGATGGAGGACTTCCGGGTGGACGTCATCGTCGGCAAGGGTCCGGGCGCCACCGCCATCCCGCTGGAGCTGCCTCCCTTCACCGTCGTGGGTGCGACCACCCGGGCCGGGCTGCTGCCGGCGCCCCTGCGTGACCGGTTCGGCTTCACCGGCCACCTCGACTTCTACGAGGACGCCGATCTGGAGACGATCCTGGCCCGCAGCGCGGGGCTGCTGGAGGTCGAGTCGGACCCGGATGCGCTGGCCGAGATCGCCCGACGCTCCCGCGGGACCCCGCGGGTGGCCAACCGGCTGCTGCGACGGGTGCGCGACTGGGCCCAGGTCCACGGCACCGGTCGGGTGGGCCTCGACGCGGCACATCGCGCGCTGGCCCTCTTCGACGTCGACGACATCGGGCTCGACCGACTCGATCGGGCCGTCCTGGACGCCCTGTGCCGTCGCTTCGGTGGGGGGCCGGTCGGCTTGTCCACGCTCGCGGTCTCCGTCGGGGAGGAGACGGACACCGTGGAGACCGTGGCCGAGCCCTACCTGGTGCGACAGGGCTACATCGTGCGCAGCCCCCGTGGGCGCCTGGCCACGCCCGCGGCCTGGCAGCATCTCGACCTGAGCCCTCCGGCGGGGGCGCAGACCCCCCTTCCGCTCTCCGGCGAGACCGACGCCGGCCGCCTCGGATGACACCACGCGGAACCCCGTCACCGGCCTACCCGTTGGTCACGGCGATGGCCTGATTAGACTCGGCCATTGGCTCGGGGGCTCCCGGGCCACTGTGACGTCGACCTGACCGATCGGTCCCGACCCAGGAAGTCCCACTCATGAACGAAGGCTCGCAGACCGCCAGCCTGCTCCTGCTCATCCTCCCGCTGCTGCTCATCGGCTTCATGCTCTACTCCGCGAGGAAGCGGCAGCGCACCATGGCGCAGTTCTCCGCATCCCTGCAGGTGGGGGACGAGGTCTTCACGACGTCGGGCATCCTCGGCCGGATCACCGACCTCGACGAGGACCGGGTTCGTCTCGAGGTGGCCCCGGGGACGGTCCTCACCCTCGACCGTCGTGCGATCGGGATGAAGGCCGAGACCGGCACCCAGGCGTCGACCGACGACGGGCAGGACTGACGTGGAGGCTCGCCGCAGCAAGGACGCTGCCCGCAAGGACAAGGCCGCCCGCACACTGATCTGGCTCTTCGTGGGCATCCTCGTGCTCGTCGGAGCGCTCGGCTACGGCGTGGCCAAGCACAGCGCGACGTGGGCCCCCCGACTGGGCCTGGACCTGGCCGGCGGCACCCAGATCATCCTCGAACCGAGGGTGGAGGGCGGCGAGGTCTCGGCGGAGCAGCTGGCCCAGGCGCGCGACATCATCGTCCAGCGCATCGACTCCCAGGGCACCGCCGGCGCCGAGGTGACCACGCAGGGTGACACGAACATCGTGGTCGCCGTGCCGGGCTCCCTGACGGAGGAGCAGGAGCAGGCCATCTCCGCCTCGTCGCAGATGCAGTTCCGTCCGGTCCTGGCCACCGCCATCGGCAGCACGAAGGCCGCCGAGCCGACCCCGTCGGGCACCGAGTCACCAACGCCCGGGACGGGCGAGGGCGCGACGTCCGACGAGGAGAAGGCATCCGACGGGAAGACCTCCGAGTCGCCGTCCTCCGACGAGAAGACCTCCGAGTCGCCGTCCCCCGACGAGAAGACCTCCGAGTCGCCGTCCTCCGACGGCGGCGCGCAGTCCGTGGAGACGACCGCCGAGCCGACGCCGTCCTCGGACGACCCCACGCAGTCGTCCACCTCGGGCGAGACGGACCCGGGCCAGGGCGCGACGCCCTCGACGAGCGGGGGCGAGCCGGCTGAGGACCCCGCTGCCGGGATCGACTGGACCCCGTCCGGCGAGCCGACGGGTCCGATGGACCCCAACCACGTGTCGACCGAGCTGTGGAACACCTTCCAGGAGCTCGACTGCTCGGAGCCGCCGGCCCAGGCGCCCGTGGCGACGAAGGACCCCATCGTGGCCTGCTCGCAGGACGGTGCGCTGAAGTACGTGCTGGGGCCCGTGGTCGTCCCCGGCAAGGACATCGCCGATGCCGAGGCCGGCTACCAGGTCAGCCCGCAGGGCGCCCAGACCAACAACCCGGAGATCTCGCTGACGCTCACCAGCGACGGCCGGGAGAAGTACAAGCAGGTCTCCCAGGAGATGGTCGGCATGCAGCCGCTCAACTCGGCATCGCCGGTCAACCCCCCGGGGTCGTACAACGCCCTGGCGGCCGTGCTCGACTCGCAGGTCCTCATCGCGCCGGGCTTCAACGAGGCCATCCCGAGCGGACGTGCGAGCATCACGGGGTTCGACATCGAGGAGGCGCGCAGCCTCGCGCAGTCACTGAAGTTCGGCGCGCTCCCGATCTCCTTCGACCTGCAGACCCGCCAGGAGATCAGCCCCACGTTGGGCTCCGACCAGCTGCGCTTCGGCATCATGGCCGGCATCATCGGCCTCTTCATCGTGCTGCTGTACGCGCTCGTGCAGTACCGCGCCCTGTCGATCGTCGTGGTCGGTTCCATGGTCGTCGCCTTCGGGATCACCTACCTGGCCATCGCCCTGTTGTCGTGGGGGTACAACTATCGGCTCGACATGGCAGGGGTGACGGGCCTGATCATCGCCATCGGTGTCACCGCGGACAGCTTCATCGTCTACTTCGAGAGAGTCAGGGACGAGCTGCGTGAGGGGCGCAACCTGCGCGCCGCGGTCGAGGCGGGTTGGGCCCGGGCCAAGGGCACCATCCTCGTCGCGGACGGCGTCAACTTCATCGCGGCGGTCGTCCTGTACGTCCTCGCCAGCTCCGGGGTGCGTGGCTTCGCCTTCACCCTGGGCCTGACGACGCTGATCGACCTGGCGATCTTCTGGCTCTTCACCCACCCGATGCTCACGATCCTCGCGAGGAACACCTTCTTCGCCTCCGGCCACCCGTGGTCCGGCTTCGACGTGAACACGCTGCGGGAGGCCAAGCTGCGCTATCGAGGACGTGGCCAGGTCGACATCGACCCGGCCGTCCGCCCGACAGGAGGGAACGCCTGATGAGTCGCTTGGCGGACTGGGGCAACGACCTCTACACGGGTGCCCGATCGTTCAACTTCGTCGGCCGGTCCAAGACCTGGTACAAGGTCTCGGTCGTGATCATGGTGGTCGCCGCCCTCGGCTTCGTCGTGCGACCGTTGAACTTCTCCCTGGAGTTCACGGGTGGGTCGGAGTTCCGGGTGGCCACCCAGCAGACGCCCGGTGACTACGAGTCCCGCGCGACCGATGCAGTCCGTGAGGTCGCCGGCAACGCGGCGTCCGCGAACGTGTCCACGGTCGGCGGGGACACCGTGCGCGTCCAGACCGAGGAACTGGCGGCCGACCAGGTCCGCGACGTCAGCGACGCACTGGCCGCGTCCTTCGACGTGGATGCCAACCAGATCAGCTCGAACCTCATCGGCCCCTCGTGGGGCGCGTCGGTGAGCAAGCAGGCACTTCGGGCCCTGGTGGTCTTCCTGCTGCTGACGACGCTGATGATGACGCTGTACTACCGCAACTGGAAGATGGCCGTCTCGTCGATGGTGGCTCTCGCCCACGACATGCTGATCACGGTCGGCATCTACACCTGGGTCGGCTTCGAGGTGTCCCCGGCGACGCTGATCGGCTTCCTCACCGTCCTGGGCTACTCCCTCTACGACACGGTCGTCGTCTTCGACCACGTCAAGGAGAACACCCGTGCGGCGTTCTCCAACCGGCGCAAGAGCTTCGCCGAGGCAGCCAACCTGGCCGTGAACCAGACCCTCGTGCGCTCGATCAACACCACGGTCATCGCCGTTCTGCCGATCATCGCGGTACTCGTCATCGGGTTCGCCTACTTGGGCCCCGGTACGCTGCTCGACCTCTCGCTCGCCCTCTTCATCGGCATGTCGGTGGGTGCGTTGTCCTCGATCTTCATCGCCACGCCCCTGCTCGTCGACCTGCGGCGCAAGGACCCCGAGGTGGTCCGGCTCGCCGAGGACGCCGAGAAGTTCCAGGCCCGCACGAGGCGGGAGCAGGAGCGGACCGCGACCACGGGGCCGCAGTTCGCGCCGGTCTCCGCTGCGTCGGGCCCGGCCACGGCGGCGAAGGGGGATTCGGCCGCCTCACCGCCCTCGACCGTCGGCGGTGTTGCCGCGCCGGCCGAGGGCGAGGCGCAGACGGTCACCGGACGCAAGGTGCATAAGTACGCCCAGTCGGCAGGACCGCGCAACCAGCCGAAGAAGACGCCCCGCAAGCGGCGGCGCGGCTGATGGGCGGGTCCCTGGCCGAACGGATCCTCGCGACCATGCGCGATGTCGAGGACTTCCCGCAGCCGGGGGTGACCTTCAAGGACATCACCCCCGTCCTGGCGGACGGCGATCTGCTCGCCGAGGCGGTCCGAGCGCACGCGGACCCGTACCGGGACCGGGTCGATCTCGTCGCAGGGCTCGAGGCACGCGGATTCATCTTCGGCGCTGCGGTCGCCCTGCACCTGGGTGTTGGCTTCCTGCCGGTGCGCAAGGCGGGCAAGCTGCCCGGCCCGACGCTGGGTGTCGACTACGACCTGGAGTACGGCAGCGCGCGGGTCGAGTTGCATGCCGAGGACCTTCCCGAGGGCGCTCGGGTGCTCGTCGTCGACGACGTCCTCGCGACCGGGGGCACGGCAGCCGCAGGCTGTCGGCTCATCGAGCTGTGCGGAGGACGTGTGGTCGCGGTTGAGGTGCTGACGGAGATCGCAGCGCTCGACGGACGAACACTTCTCGAGGGGTACACCGTGCGGAGCCTGGTGACCGTCTAGGCTCTCTGCATGAGTGAGCGCAACACGAGTACCGGCGGGTTCTCCCCGCGGTCACTGGCGCGCGCCTCCCTGGCCCGGATCGGCGGCGGCCGGGCAGCCACTCCCGGGGTGCTCGACCCGCTGCTGACGATCGTGCGGCAGAGCCACCCCAAGGCCGACCTGTCGATCATCGAGCGGGCGTACGACGTCGCCGAGGAGAAGCACCGCGGGCAGCGACGCAAGAGCGGCGACCCCTACATCACGCACCCACTCGCCGTGACGACCATCCTGGCCGAGCTGGGTATGACCCCGCTGACGCTCGCCGCGGCGCTGCTCCACGACACGGTCGAGGACACCGACTACGGCCTCGACGACCTCGAGGAGGAGTTCGGGGCAGAGGTGGCCAAGCTCGTCGACGGCGTGACCAAGCTGGACAAGGTCACCTACGGCGAGAGCGCGCAGGCCGAGACCGTGCGCAAGATGATCGTCGCGATGGCCCGGGACATCCGGGTACTCGTGATCAAGCTCGCCGACCGACTGCACAACGCCCGCACCTGGCGGTACGTGTCAGCGCAGTCGGCTCAGCGCAAGGCGCAGGAGACGCTCGAGATCTACGCGCCGCTGGCGCACCGCCTGGGGATGAACACCATCAAGTGGGAGCTGGAGGACCTGTCCTTCGCAACCCTGTACCCCAAGGTCTACGAGGAGATCGTGCGCCTGGTCGCCGAGCGGGCACCCGCCCGGGAGGAGTACCTCGCCACCGTCCGGTCCCAGGTCGTGCTGGACCTTCGTGAGGCCAGGATCAAGGCGACCGTCACGGGTCGACCGAAGCACTACTACTCCGTGTACCAGAAGATGATCGTCGGTGGTCGGGAGTTCGGCGAGATCTACGACCTCGTGGCGGTGCGTGTCCTCGTCGACACGGTCCGGGACTGCTACGCGGCGCTCGGTGCGCTGCACGCCCGGTGGAACCCCCTTCCCGGGAGGTTCAAGGACTACATCTCGTTGCCGAAGTTCAACATGTACCAGTCGCTGCACACGACCGTCATCGGTCCGCAGGGCAAGCCGGTCGAGATCCAGATCCGGACCCACCAGATGCACCGCCGCGCCGAGTACGGCGTCGCGGCGCACTGGAAGTACAAGGACCGGGCGAGCCCCGACAGCGGCCACGTCGATGACGGGCAGGTCGGGGAGATGGCCTGGCTGCGCCAGCTGCTGGACTGGCAGCGCGAGACGGCCGACCCCAGTGAGTTCCTGGACTCACTGCGCTACGAGATCAGCACGAACGAGGTCTACGCCTTCACCCCCAAGGGGCAGGTCATCGCCCTGCCCGCCGGTTCCACGGCCGTGGACTTCGCCTACGCGGTGCACACCGAGGTCGGCCACCGGTGCATCGGTGCGCGGGTCAACGGCCGACTGGTGCCGCTGGACTCGGCGCTGGACAACGGCGACGCGGTGGAGGTGCTCACCTCCAAGGCCGAGGGCGCCGGTCCCTCGCGGGACTGGCTGAACTTCGTGCGTTCGGCGCGGGCCCGCAACAAGATCAAGCAGTGGTTCACCAAGGAGCGCCGGGAGGAGATGGTCGACTCCGGCAAGGAGGCCATCGCCAAGGCCGTGCGCAAGCAGAACGTGCCGCTGCAGCGGATCCTGTCGGTGGAGAGCCTGACCGCCGTCGCGAGCGAACTGCGGCGCCAGGACGTCGACGGTCTCTACGCCGCGGTCGGGGAGGGGCACGTCTCCGCCCAGCACGTGGTGTCACGGCTGATCGCGGCCGCCGGCGGTGAGGACGGAGCCACCGAGGACCTGGCCGAGGGCACGTTGCCCGGGCCGACCCGTCATCGACGCAGTGACGCTGACCCGGGCGTCGTCGTCAAGGGTGTCGACGACATGTGGGTCAAGCTCGCCAAGTGCTGCACGCCGGTCCCCGGCGACGACATCATGGGCTTCATCACCCGCGGCAACGGTGTATCCGTGCACCGCACCGACTGCACGAATGCCAAGTCGCTGCAGAAGGAACCGGAGCGGTTCATCGAGGTCGAGTGGGCCCCGAGCAGCTCGAGCCTCTTCCTCGTGCAGGTCCAGGTGGAGGCCCTGGACCGCTCCGCGCTGCTCTCCGACGTCACCAGGGTGCTGTCCGAGTCGGGCGTGAACATCCTCTCCGCCGCCGTGCACACCTCCCGCAACCGCGTGGCGATCCTGCGCTTCACCTTCGAGATGGGTGACACCGGACACCTGAGCCACGTCATCCAGCAGGTGAAGCGCACCGAGTCGGTCTTCGACGCCTTCCGCATCACCGGCGGTCAGCTGCCCAGCAAGGACTGACCCGCCTGCGGCGCGCCACGGCGCCAAGTCATGGCGGGAGCCCCGAGACCGACCGTGTCGTGGTCCCGGGGCTCCCCGTGACGGTTGGGTGTGGAGGTCAGCCGCCGAACTCGTCCAGGCCCTTGCGGGCCTGGTCCAGCCACATCCGCTGCGCGTCGATCTGCTCACGCAGCCTGGCGGCACGGGAGGAATCGCCCTTCGCCTCGGCCCTGGCCAGGTCGTCCTCGAGGTCGGTGACCTTCGAGTCGAGCTGGGCGACCATCGAGGCGGCCCTGGCGGACTTCTCGGGGTTGACCGAGGACCACTTCTTGTCCTCGGCCTCGCGCACGGTCTGCTCGACCCGGCGCATTCCCTTCTCCATGCGGTCGATGTCGCTCCGCGGCACCTTGCCTGCGGCCTCCCAGCGCTCCTGGATGTCTCGCAGGGCGGCCTTGGCCTTCTCCAGATCCTTGATGGGCAGGAGTGCCTCCGCCTCGGCGAGGATGCCCTCCTTGACCTCGAGGTTGCCCCGGAAGGACTCGTCCTCCTTGGCCGCCTCGGCGTCCTTCGCGTTGAAGAAGGTGTCCTGGGCGGTCCGGAATCTCTCCCAGAGCCGGTCGTCGTCGGCACGACCCGCGCGGCCGGTCCGGCGCCACTGGTCCATCAGGCGCTTGTAGGCGCCCGCGGTGGCGTTCCAGTCGGTCGAGGAGGACATGCGCTCAGCCTCGACGACCAGCTCCTCCTTCTTCGCCTTGATCTCGCCACGGGACTGCTCGAGCTTGGCGAAGTGGGCCCGGCGCGCCTTGTCGAAGCCGTTGCGAGCCTTGGAGAAGCGTTGCCAGAGCGGCCCCTCGACATCCTTGTCCAGCCGGACCTTGCCCCGCTGGTGCGCCTTCCACTCATCGAGCAACTCACGCATCCGCGCCGTGGACTGCTTCCACTGGACCTTCTCCACCGGCTGTGCGGCGATCTTCTCCGCCTCGGCGACGATGACCTCGCGCTCTGCCGCGGCCACCTTCTTCGCAGCGGCCCGCTCGGTGGCCTCGTGGCGACGCTTCTCGGCCAGGCCCGTGTCGACCTCGGCGATGAGGGCGGCCAGAGCCGGTAGGTCACCGACCACATTGGGCTTGTCCGCGTGCTCGTGCAGCGACTTCAGGCCGTCGGCGACCTCCTTGGCGGTGACCTCGGGGGAATCGAGGCGCTGACGCAGCAGACGTGCGGAGGCGAAGAGCTCGTCGTACTTGCGGGCGAAGTAGTGCAGGGCCTCGTCCGGTGAGGCGCCGGGGTAGGAGCCGACCTCTCGTTCCTCCTCACCGTCACGGACGAAGACCCGTCCTTCCTCGTCGGCCCGGCCGAAGGCCGCGGAGGCACTGTGGTCGTCCGTGACGCCCTGGATCTCGGGGGCCGGGGTCACGGTCGGTCGGGTCGGGGCCAGCTTGGCCAGGGCTGCTGGCGATGGCGCCGTGGGGCGCGGTGCATCTGTCTCGTCGCTCACCCCCCCGAGGCTACCCATTCGCGCGCCGGATGAGTGGCCCCACGTAGGGTTTGGTCCGTGCTCACCATCTCCTTCCCGGCGCAGGCCTTCGGAACGAACTGCTATGTCCTCGCGGACGGACCCGGCGAGGAGTGCCTCGTCGTCGACCCCGGTATCGGGATCGAGGAGACCCTGCGCGAGGTGCTCACGACACACCGCCTCAAGCCGGCTGCGGTACTGCTGACCCACGGCCACGTCGACCACGTCTACTCGGTCACCCCGGTGTGTGGCGGAGAACTCGCCGCCTACATCCACTCCGACGACCGCTACCGCCTCGTGGACCCACTGGGCAGCTCATCGCTGGGGGAGCAGCTGACCGGGATGCTCGAGCAGCAGTTCGGTACGAAGGCGACCTGGCGCGAGCCCGAGCACGTCGTCGAGATCACCGACAGCCAGACCGTCTCGGTGGCGGGCATCGACCTGGAGGTCCTCCACGCGCCGGGCCACACCGAGGGATCGGTGATGTTCTCCCTCCCCGGGCTGCCCGAAGGGATCCCCGACGAGGCCGAGGTCGACCGCACCCTGATCACCGGTGACGTGCTCTTCGCCGGGTCGATCGGCCGGACGGACCTGCCCGGCGGGTCGGCGGAGGCCATGCAGCGCTCCCTTCGCGATGTCGTCCATCCGCGGCCCGACTCCAGCCTCGTCCTGCCCGGCCACGGCCCGGCGACGACGCTCGCGCGAGAGAAGGCGACCAACCCGCACCTGCAAGGACTGTGATGAGCAACCCCCGACCGACGAAGGTCACCCCCCTCTCCGGGTTCCCGGAGTACCTGCCCGAGCAGCGGATCATCGAGCAGCACTTCCTCGACGTCATCCGGGCCACCTTCGAGCTGCACGGATTCCCATCGATCGAGACCCGCTCGGTCGAGCCCGTGGAACGACTGCTCGGCAAGGGCGGTGACGCCGACAAGGAGATCTACGGCATCCACCGACTCGCCGACGGCGGCGGGGCCGAAGGGCACGGCGAGACCGAGCTCGGGCTGCACTTCGACCTGACCGTTCCCTTCGCCCGCTACGTGGTGGAGAACGCGGGACGGTTGACCTTTCCCTTCCGGCGTCACCAGATCCAGAAGGTCTGGCGCGGCGAGCGTCCCCAGGAGGGGCGCTACCGCGAGTTCACCCAGTGCGACATCGACGTCGTCGACGTGGGGGATCTCGCGCCCCACTTCGAGGCCGAGATGCCGCTGGTCATGGCCGAGGTCTTCGCCGGGCTGCCCATCCCCGAGATGATCATCCAGGTCAACAACCGCAAGATCCCCGAGGGCTTCTACCGTGGTCTGGGGATCGACGACGTGGCGGGCACCCTGCGCATCGTCGACAAGCTGGACAAGATCGGTCCGGACACGGTCGCAGGCCTGCTCGTCGAGGCCGGGAACACGCCCGAGCAGGCACGGGCCTGCCTCGACCTGGCGGCGATCCGCACGCCGGACACCTCCTTCGTCGAGCGTGTCCGCGACCTCGGCGTGGAGCACCCGGTCCTCGACGAGGGCCTCGCGGCGCTGTCGGCCGTCATCGAGACCGGCGCCGCAGCCGCGCCCGGCGCGATGGTCGCCGACCTGCGCATCGCGCGAGGACTCGACTACTACACCGGCACGGTCTACGAGACCCAGCTCGTCGGGTACGAGTCGTGGGGCTCGTTCTGCTCCGGCGGCCGCTACGACGAGCTCGCCAGCGACGGCAAGAACACCTACCCGGGCGTCGGCATCTCCATCGGCCTCTCCCGACTGCTCGGCCTGCTGATCGGCAAGGGGCTGGTCGGCGCCAGCCGCAGGTCGCCGAGCGCGGTCCTCGTGGCCGTGACGGACGAAGGGAGTCGGCCCGCCTCGGTGGCGGTGGCCACCGCACTGCGGTCCCGGGGCATCCCGTGCGAGGTGGCGCCGGCCGCAGCGAAGTTCGGCAAGCAGATTCGCTTCGCTGAGCGCCGGGGCATCCCGTTCGTGTGGTTCCCGGGGGCGGGGGAGTCCGGTGACCAGGTCAAGGACATCCGCTCGGGCGAGCAGGTCGATGCGCAGGCGTCCACCTGGCAGTGCCCGCAGGAGGACCTGCGTCCGCAGGTCGAGCGACTGGGGGAGTGACCGGGTCGGAGCAGGCGATTGTTGCGATCCGGACACGACCATGGTCTCCGTCACACCCGCGACCTAAACTCCCGGTCGTGGCTTCGCCACCCGTGGGCACAATGGGGTGTCCACGGCTCAACGACGCCACCGTCTCTGCGGAAGGGAAGCGCTGTCCGTGAGCACGACCCCCATGGAGCGGGCCGTGCGGACCTGGCTGACGCAGCTGGACGTCGAGCGAGGAGTCTCCGCCCACACCCTGACGGCCTACACCCGCGACTCACGCCGCTACCTCGACCACCTGGCCGCGCGGGGCGTCACCGCGCCGGACCAGGTCACCGAGGCGCACGTCGCCGGCTTCCTCGCCTCCCTGCGCACCGGTGATCAGGACCATCCACCACTGGCGGCCAGCTCGGCGGCCCGTTCGCTCACCGCCGTGCGCGGACTGCACAAGTTCCTCGTGCTCGAGGGGGAGACCACGCACGACCCGGCCGGGGAGGTCACCCCACCGACGCCGCCTTCGCGCCTGCCGAAGGCCATCAGCGTGGCGGAGGTGACGAGCCTGCTCGACGCGGCCGGCGTCGGTGACGGGGCGTTGCCGCTGCGTGACCGTGCCCTGCTCGAGGTGCTGTACGGGACGGGAGCGCGCATCTCCGAGGCCGTCGGCCTCGACGTGGACGACCTCGATCTCGAGGCGGGGGCGGCGCGACTTCTCGGCAAGGGCGGCAAGGAGCGGATCGTTCCGCTCGGCTCCTACGCCTGCGACGCCGTGGACGGTTGGCTGGTGCGCGGCCGGCCGGCACTGGGCGCGAAGGGGAGGGCCGGACCCGCGCTCTTCGTCAACCAGCGAGGGGCTCGCCTCTCCCGGCAGAGCGCGTGGGCGGTCATCACGGGCGCGGCCGAGCGCGCCGGCCTGACCGGCCACGTCTCACCGCACACGCTCCGGCACTCCTTCGCGACCCACCTGCTGGAGGGCGGCGCCGATGTGCGGGTGGTCCAGGAACTGCTCGGGCACGCCTCCGTGACGACCACGCAGATCTACACGATGGTGACCGTCCAGCAGCTGCGTGAGGTCTACGCGCAGAGTCACCCCCGTGCGCGCTGATAGTGTCATCGCTGATCAGCGAGACGCTGAACGCACGCGAGACGCGATGGAGTGATCCGACTGTGGCATCCGAGGTGACGCCGCCGCTCGACATCGAGCACGAATGGACCCAGAACGGGCCAACCGGTCGACCCCTGCCCACCTTCCCGGAGCCCCAGCCGCTGGCCTCCCACGGTCCGGCGCGCATCATCGCGATGTGCAACCAGAAGGGCGGGGTCGGCAAGACGACCACGACGATCAACCTCGGTGCAGCACTCGTCGAGGCCGGACGTCGCGTCCTGCTCGTCGACTTCGACCCCCAGGGCGCGCTGTCCGTCGGCCTCGGTGTGCCCACGCACTCACTCGACATCACGATCTACGACCTGCTCGTCTCCCGCGGCCACGAGATCACCGAGATCATCCAGCACACCTCGGTGGAGGGCCTGGACGTCGCCCCGGCCAACATCGACCTGTCTGCCGCCGAGGTCCAGCTCGTCGGGGAGGTCGCCCGCGAGCAGATCCTCACCCGCGTGCTGCGTCCCGTCGTCGACGACTACGACGTCATCCTCATCGACTGCCAGCCCTCCCTCGGACTGCTCACCGTCAACGCGCTCACGGCCGCCCACGGTGTGATCATCCCGCTGGAGACCGAGTACTTCGCCATGCGCGGTGTCGCCCTGCTGGTGGAGACCATCGACAAGATCACCGACCGGCTCAACCCGGCCCTGGTCGTCGACGGGATCCTCGGGACGATGTACGACGGGCGCACGCTGCACAGCCGCGAGGTCATCGAGTCGGTCGTCGAGCACTTCGGGGACAAGGTCTTCCACACCGTCATCTCCCGCACGGTGAAGTTCCCCGACGCCACGCTCGCCGCCGAGCCGATCACCACCTACGCCACCGGCCACTCCGGCGCCAACGCGTACCGACAGCTGGCCCGCGAGCTCATCTCGCGCGGCGGGTCGCCCTGACGGCCGTGGACGGCGCTGACACCGCGGTTCCCGGCGGGGTCATCACCACACGCGGGTCCGAGAAGGCCTTCACCGTCCACCTGGACAACTTCGAGGGGCCCTTCGACCTGCTGCTCGGCCTGATCTCCAAGCACCAGCTGGACATCACCGAGATCTCGCTGGCCAGGGTCACCGACGAGTTCATGGCACACCTGCGGGCACTGCAGGCCAGCGAGCCCGCCTGGGACCTGGGCCAGACCAGTGAGTTCCTGCTCGTCGCCGCGACGCTGCTCGACATCAAGGCGTCCCGGCTGCTGCCCAACACCGGGGAGACCGACGAGGAGGACCTGGAGCTGATCGAGGCCCGGGACCTGCTCTTCGCCCGGCTGCTGCAGTACCGCGCCTTCAAGGACGTCGCCGACCACGTCGAGTCGACCATGGCCACGACGGGCCGGATGACGCCGCGACAGGCCGGGCTCGAGCCGCACCTCGCCACGCTCCTGCCCGAGCTGGTCATGACCGTCACGCCGGAGCAGCTGGCGATGGTGGCCGCACGGACGCTGACCCCCAAGGAGCCGGAGACCGTCGGGGTGACCCACCTGCACGCCTCCGCCGTGAGCGTGCGCGAGCAGGCCCTCCTCGTCGTCGACCGCCTGCGCGCCGAGGGAGCGCTCTCCTTCCGCACGCTGGTGCGGGACGCGGACTCCACCCAGATGGTCGTCGCACGCTTCCTGGCCCTGCTCGAGCTCTTCCGCGACCAGCAGGTCGTCTTCGACCAGCAGGAGGCGCTCGGCGAGCTGGAGGTGCGGTGGACCGGCAGCGACGATGGCACCGTGGAGGTCGGTGCCGAGTTCGACGAAGCGGACGCGTCGCCCCCTTCGCCCGATGATGGAGAGAGCAACGATGAGTGAGTCCACCGACCACGCCGACCCCCCCGAGGGGACGGACGTCGTCCCCGTGCCCGTGGCCGAGGACGTCCAGGTCGCCTTCGACGTCGGCGAGCTGCCCGGGGGAGCGAAGGGGGCGATCGAGGCCGTCCTCATGGTCGTCGAGGAGCCCGTGACCGACGTCGCCCTCGCGTCCGTGCTGGAGCTGCCCGTGGAGGAGGTCCGCACGCTCCTCGAGGACATCGAGGCCCGGTACGCCAGCGGTGACCACGGCTTCACCGTGCGCAACGTCGGCGGTGGGTGGCGCTTCTACAGCCACGCCGCCTACGCGCCGGTCGTCGAGCGCTTCGTGCTCGACGGGCAGCAGGCAAGGTTGACCAGGGCCTCGCTGGAGACCCTCGCGGTCATCGCCTACCGCCAACCGGTCTCGCGGGCCCGCGTCGGCGCGGTGCGCGGCGTCAACGTCGACGGCGTGGTGCGCACCCTGCTCACCCGTGGCCTGATCACCGAGGCCAGCAAGGACGAGGAGTCCGGCGCGACCCTCTACGGCACGACCCCCTACTTCCTCGAGCGGATGGGACTGAACTCCCTGGACGACCTGCCCCCGCTCGCCCCCTACCTCCCCGATGCAGCAGTGCTCGACGATCTCGTGAGTGAGGCCCGCCCATGACCCCGCCCCGCAACCGACGCCCTTCCGGTGGCTCCGGAGCCCCCAGCGGTCGCGGCCCCAACCGCGGCCCGGGCCAGCCCCGCCGTTCCCGACAGGGCCGCCAGCAGACCGATCGCGGCACGACCGGGCGCACCCGGCCCGGGCAGCCGGACCTGGCGCCGCCGGAGCCCAAGGGACCCGAGATCGACGTCCACGACCCCAGGGGCACCCGACTGCAGAAGGTCCTGGCCGCCGCGGGCATCGGCTCCCGGCGGGCCTGCGAGGAGCTGATCACCGATGGCCGCGTGATGGTCGACGGTCACGTGGTCACCGAGCTCGGGGTGCGGATCGACCCCCTCAACCAGACGGTGCACGTCGACGGCGAGCGCGTGCAGCTGGACGAGTCGCGCGTCTACCTCGCCTTCAACAAGCCGGTGGGGGTCGTCACGACGATGTCGGACGAGCTCGGGCGGCTCAACATCGGTGACTACGTCGCGGGACGCCCTGAACGGCTCTTCCACGTCGGTCGGCTCGACGCCGACACCGAGGGCCTGCTCATCCTCACCAACGACGGTGACCTGGCGCACCGCCTCCAGCACCCCGCCCACGGCGTCCTGAAGACCTACGTCGCCGAGGTCCCCGGGCCGGTGGCCAAGGATCTGGGCAAGCGCCTGCGCGAGGGCATCGAGCTCGACGACGGACCGGTCGCGGTCGACTCCTTCCGGATCATCGACTCCCGACCTGGCAAGGCGATCGTCGAGGTGATCCTCCACGAGGGCCGCAAGCACATCGTGCGCCGGATGCTCGAGCAGGTCGGCCACCCGGTGCTCTCGCTGGTGCGCACGCAGGTCGGCCCGATCACGCTCGGCTCGACGAAGTCGGGTCGGTGGCGACCGCTCAACCGCAACGAGATCGGTCAGCTGTACAAGGCTGCGGGGCTGTGACGACCTCGGCCGAGCCGAAGGGGGCCGCCTCCGGGCTTCCGCCGGTCCACGTCATCGGCACCGGCCTGATCGGCACGAGTGTCGGGTTGGCACTGCGGGCGACCGGCGTCGACGTCTCCCTCGAGGACCAGTCCGAGACCTCGGTGGCCCTGGCCCGTGACCTGGGGGCCGGGCGGAT
The DNA here is from genome assembly GCF_037198315.1 of Janibacter sp. A1S7. Classification (NCBI taxonomy): domain Bacteria; kingdom Bacillati; phylum Actinomycetota; class Actinomycetes; order Micrococcales; family Intrasporangiaceae; genus Janibacter; species Janibacter alittae. The sequence continues at coordinate 1,656,203 of NZ_CP144913.1, forward strand.
CACCGGCGAGGTGGCCCCCGGGCTGGTGGTCGTCGCGACGCCCCCCGACGTCGCCCCCACGCTCGTGCAGGAGGCGTTGCGCAGGTGGCCGGAGGCGGTCGTCACCGACGTCACGTCGGTCAAGCAGGTCGTGCTCGCCGACATCGTGCGGTCCGGGGTGCCGATGGACCGGTACGTGGGCTCCCACCCGATGGCCGGTCGCGAGCGATCGGGCGCGATCAGCGGCCGTGCCGACCTGTTCGAGGGCCGGGCGTGGGTGCTCTGCCCGCACGAGACCACGCAGTCCCGGGCCACCGAGCTCGTGGGCCGTCTCGCCCGGGCGACCGGCGCAGCGGTGAGCACGCTCAGCCCGCACGACCACGATGCCGCCGTCGCCGCCGTCTCGCACGTGCCGCAGGTGGCGGCCTCCCTCGTCGCCGCGCGTCTGGAGCACCTGAGCGAGCAGGCCATCGGGCTCGCCGGTCAGGGGGTGCGGGATGTCACCCGGATCGCGGCCAGCGACCCCGGGCTGTGGACCCAGATCCTCTCCGGCAATGCTCCGGCCGTCGCCGCGATCCTGCGCGACCTCTCCGCGGACGTCACCCGGGTGGTCGCCGCACTGGAGGCCCTGGGCGGGGAGGCGAACGTCGCCGACGCGCCCGGGGCCCGTGCCGTCCTGGCGCGTAGCATCGCCGACGGCAACGCCGGGCACTCGCGCATCCCGGGCAAGCACGGGGCCGGCACGGCGACGTATGCGGTCGTCAGCGTCGTCGTCGACGACAGTCCCGGCGAGCTGGCCCGCCTCCTCGCCGAGATCGGTGAGGAGGGCGTCAACCTCGAGGACCTGCGCCTCGACCACGGCATCGGCCTGCCGTTCGGGCTGGCCGAGGTCCACGTGCTGCCCCAGGTCGCCGGACCCCTGACCGAGGCGCTGCAGTCCCGGGGTTGGCAGATCCACGGCTGAGCAGCGACTAGGCTGACCCCTCGTGACCAGCCAGCCCACCCCCTTCGTCATCGCCGTCGACGGACCCTCCGGATCCGGTAAGTCGAGTGTCTCGAGGGCCGTCGCCGGCACCGTCGGCGCCGGCTACCTGGACACCGGGGCGATGTACCGGGCACTGACCTGGTGGTGCCTGCACGACGAGGTCGACCTGCAGGACCCCGAGGCGATCAGCGCGGCAGCCTGGTCACTGCCGCTGGAGATCGGTGACGACCCGAGGGCACCCACGGTGCACGTCGGGGGGCGCGATGTCGGCGAGGAGATCCGCAGCAGTGGGATCTCATCGCAGGTCTCGCGCGTGGCCACCGTGCCGGCGGTGCGCACCGAGATGCAGCGACGCCAGAGGGCCCTCATCGAGGACATCGCGGCGCGCCGGGGCGCCTGCGTCGCCGAGGGTCGTGACATCACCACCGTCGTCGCTCCCGAGGCTCCCGTGCGCATCCTGCTCACCGCGAGTGAGGAGGCCCGACTGCGTCGCCGCTCGCTCGAGGTGCACGGCGCCAGTGACGAGGCCGCGATCGCCGCCACGCGCGACCAGGTCGTGCGGCGGGACCGGGACGACTCGACCGTCTCGCAGTTCACCGTCGCCGCCGACGGGGTGGTCGTCGTCGACACCTCGGACCTGGACTTCGACGGCTCGGTCGAGGCGGTGCTGACCGTGGTCCGCGCCGCCCGTGCGGGCTGACGCCCACGCATCCGGTCATCCTCGCGATGACTGCGACAATGGGCATTCCCACCGATTTCACCAGGAGCACCGTGGACACCACCCCCGAGCCGACCGACGCTGACCACGATCAGCATGCCCAGGGCATCGACCGCGTCCTGCGCGCAGGTCTGGACGACTTCGAGCTGACGCCGGAGGACCGGGCGCTCATCGACGGCTTCCAGGAGTCGACCGACGACGCGCCCACCGGTCCCCGTCCCGTCGTCGCGATCATCGGGCGGCCCAATGTCGGCAAGTCGACCCTGGTCAACCGCATCCTGCGGCGCCGCGAGGCCGTCGTGGAGGACACCCCGGGTGTCACCCGCGATCGTGTGGCCTATGACGCGGAGTGGGCCGGTCGCGACTTCACGCTGCTCGACACGGGCGGCTGGGAGATCGGTGTCGAGGGGATCCACCTGCGGGTGGCCGAGCAGGCCGAGGTCGCGATCGAGATGGCCGACGTGGTCCTCTTCGTCGTCGACGCGATCGTCGGTGCCACCGATGACGACGAGGCGGTCGTGAAGTTGCTGCGTCGCTCCGGCAAGCCGGTCGTGCTCGTCGCCAACAAGGTCGACGACCAGCGCTTCGAGGCCGATGCCGCTGCCCTGTGGAACCTCGGACTCGGCGAGCCGATGCCCTTGTCCGCGCTGCACGGCCGGGGCAGTGGTGACGTCCTGGACGCCGTGCTCGACGTGCTGCCGCAGGTCTCGGCCACGGGCCGCGCGCCCCTGCCGGGAGGACCCCGCCGAGTGGCCCTCGTGGGCCGCCCGAACGTGGGCAAGTCCAGTCTGCTCAATCGCCTGGCGGGGGAGGAACGGGTCGTCGTCGACGACGTCGCGGGGACCACCCGTGACCCCGTCGACGAGATCATCGAGCTCGGCGGCCGGCCGTGGAACTTCGTCGACACCGCGGGGATCCGACGACGCGTCCACCAGACGCGGGGCGCCGACTTCTACGCCTCGCTGCGCACCCAGGCGGCGCTGGAGAAGGCGGAGGTCGCGGTCGTGCTCATCGACACCCACGAGTCGATCACCGAGCAGGACCTGCGCATCATCAGTCAGGTGGTCGAGACCGGCCGTGCTCTGGTCATCGCCTACAACAAGTGGGACCTGCTCGACGAGGAGCGACGCTACTACCTCGAGAAGGAGATCGACCGGGAGCTCGTCCGCGTCACCTGGGCACCGCGCGTGAACGTCTCCGCCCTGACCGGTCGCCACGTCGACAAGCTGACGCCCGCGCTGGACACGGCCCTGCAGTCGTGGGACCGCCGCATCCCGACCTCCCGGCTCAACGGGGTCCTCGGCGAGATCGTGGCCGGTCATCCGCACCCCGTGCGCGGCGGCAAGCAACCGCGGATCCTCTTCGCGACCCAGGCGTCCACCCGCCCGCCCCGATTCGTCATCTTCACCTCGGGCTTCCTCGAGGCCGGCTACCGCCGCTTCCTGGAGCGGCGACTGCGTGAGGAGTTCGGCTTCGAGGGCAGCCCGATCGAGATCTCGGTGAGGGTGCGGGAGAAGCGCCGTCGGCGGTGAGCGACGCTGCGGCAGTGGGCGTCCCGGACACCCTGCGGGTCGATTGGGACGGCGTGGCACGCGTGGGATAAGGTGACGTGGCTCCTGACGGAGCAGCCACGGGCTGTGGCGCAGTTTGGTAGCGCACGTGACTGGGGGTCACGGGGTCGCAGGTTCAAATCCTGTCAGCCCGACCGGTGTCCTGAGTCGCGACATCGTTTACACGGTGTCGCGACTCAGGACTTTTTTGTAGGTTCGCGGGGCTTGTCGTCGATGTCGCGACTCATCGGTGTCAACGATCAGGTGGGTGGTCGGGTGGCTGGTTGGTAGTCGCGGGTGGGGTCGATGTGGTGTTCGGCCAGGATTTCTGCGGTTTCTGCGTGGCTGGTGATCACGTGGTCATCGTGGATGAGTAGGAGCACGGGTTGGCCTGCCAGGGCGCGTCCGAGGCCCAGGTGACGCATCTTTCCGGCGTAGCGCAGGGACACGGTCCCGGCGGCGGCGATTTTGTCCGTGCGGGTGCGCCATTCGGGGTCATGCGCTGGGGTGGCGGGAGTGGCTTTGGTCTGTGCGGTGTAGGCGGTCGCGGGGGTGCGTCGGCCGATGGAGCGGTGCGGGCGTTGGTGGTTGTACCAGTGGGCGAACTCGTCCAGGAGGGCTTGCAATTCGGTGGTGGTGGACGGTGCCGGTCGGGGGCGTAGCCACTTCTTGAGGGTCTGGTGGAAGCGTTCGATCTTGCCCTGGGTCTGCGGGTGGCCGGGGTGCCCGTTCTTCTGCTCGATGTGGTGGGCTTGCAGGAGCTTCTCGAAGCCATTGCGGCCACCCGTGCGGCCGGCCAGGCGAGCGGTGAAGACCAGCCCGTTGTCGGTCAGGGTCGAGGCCGGTACGCCGTGGGTGTCGATCAGTTCTTGCAGTGCGGCCACGACCATGGGCCCGCTGTAGGCAGATGCGGCACGCAGGAACAGCAGGTAGCGGGAGTGGTCGTCCAGGAAGTCCAAGACGTCCACGCGGGTGCCATCAGCGAGGAAGCAGTAGGTGATGTCGGCCTGCCAGCACCCGTTGGGCAGGTCTGCCTCGAAGCGGATGTAGGAGGACTTCGGGCGCTTCTTCGGCTCCGGGACCACCAACCCCTCAGCGTGCAGGATCCGCCGGATCGTGGAGGTCGACGGCGCCATCAACCCCTCATCGCGCAGGTGCCAAGCAATGGTTTCCGGGCCGGCGTCCGCGCCGTCGGCGTGGAGCTGACGACGCAACTGGACAATCCGCCCGTGCACCGCCTGACTCGTGGTCCCCGGTCGTGACTTCGGTGCCTTGCTGCGCGGTGCCAGTCCTTGCGGGCCATCGGCCCGGTACCGAGTCACCAGCGTGTGCACCCACTGACGCGTGACCCCGAACCGCGCCGCGGCCTGCGCGACCGTCAACCCCTGATCCAGCACCGACCGCACGATCACCTGATTCTTCTCACGAGAGTTCATCACCAATCGTCCGCGCCGCGCGAGCGTCAACGATGACCCGACTCACCGGTCAACGATCACCGACCTGAATCTGTCAACGATGACCCGACTCACCCATCACCGGTCATCGACACCCGCCACGACCTAACCTGTCAACGATGTCGTGAACCTAAACACTGTCAGCCCGACCGATCCGCCCTCGATCTGCACCTGCAGATCGAGGGCGTTCTCGTGCCGGGACGGGGAAATCGCCGAGTAAGGTCACAGTCAGGTGACTGTCCAGCATCCGGGCACCAGATCTCCTGCTGTGACGCTACGCTCCACACCGTCACGAACAACGATGTTTCCGGAGGACAGCACGTGCGAACGCGCCTTGCGGTGGCCTTTGCGGCGCTGCTCTTCACCCTCTTGGTTGCGCCCGCTGCGTGGGCGAGCACCGGTCTGACCACGGCCTCGCTCGTTGCCGACGAGCCGACCGGCGTGGGGATCACCGGCACCCTGCGGGGGCCGGATCGCGAGCCCGTGGAGGGCGTCACGTTGACCGCCTCCGCTGACGGGAGCGAGGTCGGGACCGCGACCACGGACGCCGAGGGGGAGTGGCGCATCGAGGTGCCCGAGCCGGCCACCTACTCGGTCGCCCTGGATCTCGACACGCTGCCCAAGGGCCTGAAGACACGCGAGAAGGGGGGCGATGAGCTCCCCGAGGTGCAGGTCAGGTCCGGCCGGGACTCGACCGTGATCTTCGCGCTCATCGCCAGCGGTGACCAGCAGGAGTCAGCAACACCGACGACGTCTGCGACGCCATCAGGTGACGAGGGGACATCGGACCCGGACCAGGCAGCGTCCGGCTCGTCCGGCACCAGCGGTAGCGGGTTCACCGGCCGCTTCCTCCAGCTCGTCGTCGAAGGGGTGAAGTACGGCACGATCATCGCCATCACCTCGGTGGGGCTGTCACTCGTCTTCGGGACGACCGGACTGATCAACTTCGCGCACGGGGAACTGGTCACCCTCGGTGCCATCGCTGCCTTCTTCTTCTCCGCCGGGGCCTTCGACCTCCCCCTCGTCCTGGCTGCCGTCCTCGCCATCATCATCGGCGGAGGCGCGGGTGCCGCGCTCGAACGCGGGTTGTGGCGGCCGTTGCGGCTGAAGGGCACCGGTCTGATCCAGATGTTCATCATCTCGATCGGTGTCTCGCTCTTCCTGCGGCACCTGCTCCTGGTCCTCTACGGCGGCAGACGTCAGCAGTACGACCAGTACGCGCTGCAGACGGAGATCGACATCGGTCCGGTCTCGATCACGCCCCGGGACCTCACGGTGACGATCATCGCGGTCCTCGTCATCATCGGCGTCGGGCTGATGCTCCAGCGCACGCGCATCGGCAAGGCCATGCGCGCCGTCTCCGACAACCGTGATCTGGCCGAGTCATCGGGCATCGACGTCAACCGAGTGATCCTCTTCGTGTGGATCCTCGGTGGTGGGCTGGCCGCGCTCGGTGGCGTCTTCTACGGACTGACCACCGCCGTCTACTGGGACATGGGGTTCAACCTGCTGCTGCTGATGTTCGCCGGTGTGATCCTCGGTGGCCTCGGGAGTGCCTTCGGCGCCGTGGTCGGAAGTCTGGTCGTCGGTCTCGTGGCCCAGCTGTCGACGCTCTGGTTCCCCACCGAGCTGCAGAACGCCTGGGCGCTACTGGCTCTCATCATCGTCCTGCTCGTGCGCCCCCAAGGGATCCTTGGTCGGGCCGAGCGCGTCGGTTAGACCGGCGAGTCAAGGAGAGAAATGGACTGGCCCAGCATCATCGGCAACGCCGTTCGCGGAATGTTCGGACCCGAGGCGGCGATCTTCGCCCTGTCCGCGATCGGGCTCAACATCCACTTCGGGTACACCGGCCTGCTCAACTTCGGTCAGGTGGGCTTCATGCTCGTCGGGGCCTACGGCGTCGCCGTCTCGGTGGCCACCTTCGGGTGGTCGATGTGGGTCGGAGTGCTCGTGGGCATCGCCTGCGCGGTCGTCCTCGCCCTCATCCTGGGGCTGCCGACCCTGCGACTACGGGGCGACTACCTGGCGATCGCCACCATCGCCGCGGCCGAGGTGCTGCGCTACTTCTACCGGTCGAGCACACTCGAGCCGCTCACCGGCGGTGTCTACGGCCTGCGCCAGTTCGCCGGCGAGTTCTTCGCCATCAACCCCTGGGCCGAGGGGTCCTACGGTTTCGGTCAGGTCACCTTCGATCACCGCTCGATGTGGGTGATGACGGTGGGGTGGGGTCTGGTCGCGCTGGGCTGCATCATGGTCAAGCTGCTCATCAGCAGTCCCTGGGGGCGCGTGCTGCGCTCCGTGCGCGAGGACGAGCTCGCGGCCCGCAGCCTGGGCAAGAGCGCCTACAGCTTCAAGCTGCAGAGCCTCGTGCTCGGCGGCGCCCTGGGTGGCCTTGCCGGAGTCCTCATGGCGATCAGTGCCCAGTCGGTCCAACCGGACAGCTACGACCCGAAGGTGACCTTCTACCTCTACACCATCGTCATCCTCGGCGGAGCGAGCCGGGTGATGGGTCCGGTGCTGGGGTCGATCCTCTTCTGGTTCATCGTCACCTTCTTCGACGCGTTCCTGCGCAACGCGACGGCCTCCGGTCTCATCCCCTCGAGCGTCCTCGACAGCGGCGACGTCGGCGCCGCCCGGTTCCTCCTCGTCGGCCTCGGGCTGGTCCTGCTGATGGTGTACCGACCAGCCGGGATCCTCGGAGACCAGAAGGAGCTGAGGCTCGATGTCCGATGACCGGGAACACGGCGCCGCAGACGGGCCGAAGGGGGATCCGACGATGAATGATGCACCGACCGTGGGGGCCGCCCAGCTCGTGGACGTGCGTCCGGAGCCGGGGGTCGCCAAGCCTGACGCTATCTTCGTCGCCGACGACGTCGTGCGCAGATTCGGCGGGCTGACGGCGGTCGATGTCGACCACCTCGAGATCCAGAGGGGCACGATCACCTCACTCATCGGCCCCAACGGGGCCGGGAAGTCGACGTTCTTCAACGTCGTCTCCGGGTTCGACTCGCCGGACGGCGGAACCTGGAGCTTCCAGGGCTCGGACGTCTCGAAGCTTCCCGCCCACCGGGTGGCGCGGCGGGGGATGGTCCGCACCTTCCAGCTGACGAAGGCCCTGACCCGGCTCACCGCACGCGAGAACCTCATGCTCGGGGCCACCCAGCAGGTGGGGGAGCGCTTCATCCCCGCTCTGCTGAGGTTCCCGTGGAGGTCGCAGGAGGCCACGATCGGCGTGCGGGCCGATGAGCTGCTCGAGCGCTTCAACCTGTCCCACATGCGCGACGAGTTCGCCGGGACCATGTCCGGTGGCCAGCGCAAGCTGCTGGAGATGGCCCGTGCCCTGATGGTCGAGCCGACGATGATCATGCTCGACGAGCCCATGGCAGGTGTGAACCCGGCACTGACCCAGTCACTGCTCGGTCACATCCAGGCCCTGCGGGACGAGGGGATGACCATCGTCCTCGTCGAGCACGACATGGACGTCGTGATGGGGATCAGCGACTGGGTGACCACCTTCGCCCAGGGCAGACTCATCGCAGAGGGACGCCCCGATGACATCCGACGGGACAGCGCCGTCATCGACGCCTACCTCGGGGCACACCGAAGCCTGCCCCAGGTACGGGACGAGAAGGAGACCGACGATGGATGACAGCGATGCCCCCCGGCCGACGGTTCTGACCGCGGTCGACCTCGTGGCCGGGTACATCCCCGGCGTCGACATCCTGCGCGGGTGCAATGCCCGCGTCGACCAGGGCGAGCTCGTCGGGGTCATCGGACCCAACGGCGCCGGGAAGTCGACCCTGATCAAGGCCATGTTCGGTCTGGTGCCCGTGACCGGTGGCAAGGTGCTGCTGGCCGAGAAGGACATCACGTCCTTGCCGGCGCACGCCATGGTCTCCGAGGGGATCGGGTACGTCCCGCAGAACAACAACGTCTTCCCGTCCCTGACCGTCGGGGAGAATCTCGAGATGGGCATGTACCTGCGGCCCAAGGAGTTCGGTACGCGATTCACCGAGGTGAGCGAGATCTTCCCGCTGCTGTCCGAGCGGAGGAACCAGAAGTGCAGCTCGCTCTCGGGTGGCGAACGACAGGTGGTCGCCATGGGGCGCGCCCTGATGACCGGCCCGGCGGTGCTCCTCCTGGACGAGCCTTCGGCAGGTCTCTCGCCGATGATGCAGGACGCCGTCTTCGAGTCGGTGCTGACGATCAACCGCTCCGGTGTCTCCATCCTGATGGTCGAGCAGAACGCCACGAACTGCCTGGAGATCTCCGACCGGGCCTACGTCCTCGACCAGGGCCAGAACGCGTACACGGGGACGGGGCAGGAGCTGCTCCACGACCCGAAGGTCATCGAGCTCTATCTCGGGACACTCGCGCGCATCTGAGCAACATCCAACCGCTCGTACCCACAACGGGCGAAGGGCCCGACCGCACGATGCGGTCGGGCCCTTCGAGATGCAGCCCGCGGCTGCGTGGACTCACTCCGGGGAGACTTCCTGGACCTTGACGGTCTTGAGATCGCCCTTGTCGTTGAAGGTGTAGACCTCGATCGAGGCCGCGCCCGGCTCTCCGTCATCGGTGAAGTCCAGGGGGCCGCTGGCGCCCTGGTAGTTGATGTCGGTGCCGTCCTCGATGAGCGCCTTGCAGTCCTCGAAGGAGGAGCACTCCTCACCGTCCTTGGTCACCCCGTCGACCTCGTCCTTGAAGTCGGTCGGGTCGGTGCTGTCCGCCTGCTCGGCAGCCAACGCGATGATGTTGACGCAGTCGAACACCTGCGGCGCGAACTGCGTCTCCTCCAGGTCCGGTGCGAACTCCTTCAGGCCCTTCAGGAAGGCCTCGTTGGCCGCGGACGCCGGTGCGGTCCCCTTCATGCCGGACAGGACGCTGGGGTCCTTCTTGTTCACCAGTTCCGGCAGCTCCTCGCTGCGCAGCCCGTCCGCGCCGTAGAGGCCGACCTTGTCGGTGGTCAGACCCGACTCCACCAGGCCGGACAAAATCTGCTTGCCCTCCTCGAAGGCAACCAGCACGACCGCATCCGGCTTCGCGCCGACAACCTTCTGGACGACGGCGTCGAAGTTGGTCGCCTTCGGGTCGTACATCTCCTTGGTGGCGATCGTCGCACCGGAGCTCTCGAGCGCCTCGGCTGTGGCGTCCACCAGACCCTTGCCGTAGTCGTCGGCGCGACCGACCAGCGCGACGTTGCTGTACCCGTCACCGATGATCGTCTCGGCCAGCACCGGACCCTGCATCGCATCCGAGGGTGCGGTGCGGAAGTAGTACCCGTCGTCCTGGTAGCCGGTGAAGGTCGGCGCCGTGTTGGAGCCGGAGCACTGCACGACCTGCGATCCGGTGATCTTGTCGATGATCGCCAAGGACATGCCCGATGCGGCTGCCCCGATGATGGCGTCCACGTCCGCGTTCAGCACGCGCTCGGCGGACTGGGAGGCGATGGCCGCCGTATCGGCCTCGTCACCGCTGACGAGCTCAGGGATGTCCTGCCCCAGGACGCCGCCGGCATCGTTGATCTGGCTGATGGCGTACTTGGACGCCTGGATCTGGGGCGGCCCGAGGAAGGCGAGCTGTCCGGTCTCCGGGAGCACGTAACCGAGCTTCAGGGGTTCACTCGACCCGCCATCGCCGCCCGAACCGCCGCCGTCTCCATCACCGCCCCCACCGCAGGCCGATAGCACCAGCAGCGCAGCCGCTGTGACACTGAGCGTCTTCGTGCGCATGCTCACACGCATACGTTCTCCTTAGACAGACTGCCGAGGGTCCTGCCGGCATCGTTGCCGGCGTGACCCTTCCCCGGCCATGTTGGTGCCGGCACGCTAGCACCCGCAGACGGCCACGGCGCCCGTTGTGCTCCACCTGTGACCCGCTCGAGACCTGCAGGTCGGGTAGGGCGGATCAGCAGCCGGTTTCTCCTCCCTGCCGAGCGGGTAGATCGGTGCAGCAGCGCCCTCGGACAGCAGCAGGAGGCAAGCCATGAACGAGTCCACCCTCAGCACGAAGGCCGCGGCGATGGCGACCGGTGAGGACGGCGGCTTCCCCGCCCAGCAACAGCAGCTGCCGGGCTCGACCGATCGGATGGAGCCCGTCCCGGACCACGGCGAGGAGACCTGGGTGGGTACCGGTCGGCTCCGGGGGATGCGGGCACTGATCACCGGCGGTGACTCCGGGATCGGCCGAGCCGTGGCCATCGCCTTCGCCCGGGAGGGTGCCGACGTCGCTCTCTCGTACCTACCGGAGGAGCAGGACGACGCGGAGACGACGGCGGCGTGGGTCCGCCGGGCCAGCCGTGCGGTCGTCCTGTGCCCGGGTGACCTGCAGAACCAGCACACCTGCGCAGAGGTGGTCGAGAAGGCCGTCTCCGGTCTGGGTGGCATGGACGTCCTCGTGAACAACGCAGGGGTGCAGATGGCTCGCGACCACGGCATCGAGGACATCTCCGACGAGCGCCTGGACCGGGTGTTCAAGACCAACCTCTACGCGCTCTTCTGGATGACCCGGGCAGCCCTGAAGCACCTCACGCGTGGCGCGTGCATCATCAACACCAGCTCCATCCAGGCATTCGAGCCCTCACCGGCGCTACTGGACTATGCGTCGACCAAGGCAGCGATCAACAACTTCACCGTCAACCTGGCGGCCGAGGTGGGGCAGCGTGGGATCCGGGTCAACGCCGTCGCCCCCGGCCCGATCTGGACCCCTCTGCAGCCGGCCACGCAACCCGAGGACAAGATCAAGGCCTTCGGCGCGGACACACCCCTCGGACGAGCCGGGCAGCCCGGCGAGGTCGCCGGCGCCTTCGTCTTCCTAGCCTCACCGGCCGAGGCCGGCTACGTCTCCGGCACGGTCCTGGGGGTCACCGGCGGCAAGCCCGTCTTCTGATGGGTTCACGAGGCCGCTGACGGGGGGGTCCACCCGATGTGGACACGACGCCCCCTACGTCGGCGGCGTCGCCTGCTCAGGAGCCGGCGGTCTCGGTCTGCGAGGTTGCTGATTTCAGCTGGCGGCCGCGGACGCCGAGGATGACGGCACCGAAGACAGCAGCGACGAAGGAGCCCATGAGGACGCCGATCTTCACGTGTTCGTCGGCGACGCTGGAGCTGCCGAAGGCGAGCTCTCCCACGAGGAGCGAGACCGTGAAGCCGACACCGGCGACGAAACCCATCCCGACCATTTCCGGCCACCGCAGGGACGGATCCAGCTGGAAGGACGGCAACCGGCTGAGCACGAAACTGGTCCCGACGATGCCGACCGGCTTGCCGACGACGAGTCCCACGATGATGCCTAGGGTGATCGGGTCCGCCAACGCCTTGGACATCCCCTCGAGGCCCCCCACCGTGACGCCCGCCGAGAAGAAGGCGAAGACCGGGACGGCGACCAGGGTGGAGAAGATGCCCCACTGGTCAGCCAGGTAGGCAGTGAATCCGTTGTAGATCGGCTCCCCGTCCTCGGTCGTGGTGGTGCTCACCCGGGCTCGTGCCGTGGCCACCACCGGGACGGTGAAGCCGAGGAGGACTCCGGCGACGGTGGCGTGGACCCCGGAGAGGTGCACCAGGGCCCAGGTCGCCGCTCCCAAGGGCGCCAGGAGCCACCAGGTGAGCACCCCGCGCTGGACGAGGACCGTGAAGAGGGCCAGGGGGACAAGAGCGAGAAGCAACCACTGCAGCTGCAACCCCTGGGCGTAGAAGACCGCGATGATCGTGATCGCAATGAGGTCGTCGACGATCGCCAGGGTGAGCAGGAAGACCCGCAGGGCGGACGGGAGACCACGTGCGACGACGGCCAGGACCGCGACGGCGAAGGCGATGTCGGTGGCCGTCGGGATCGCCCATCCCTGGAGCGCCTCGCCACTGCTGGATCTGGCGATGAGGGTGTAGATCACCGCCGGGACGACCACCCCGCCGACGGCGGCGGCGATCGGCAGTGCTGCGGTCTTGGGGTCCCGCAACTTCCCGGCGACGAACTCCTCCTTCAGCTCCAGACCGACGACGAAGAAGAAGATCGCCAGCAGCCCGTCGGCTGCCCACTGCCCCACGGACAGGTCGAGGTGGAGTGCCGCCGGGCCGATCTTGGTGTCCCGCAGGGCCTCGTACATGTCGACGGCGGGAGTGTTGGCACAGACGAGGGCGAAGACCGTGGCAGCGAGCAGCAACCCGCCGCCGAAGGCATCGCTGCGGGCGCTCTCGCGTACCCCCCTCCACAACTCGTGCGGGGCAAGACTGCTTTTCGAGGAGGTCTCGGGATCGGTCATGTGGAGCACGACCTCCGGGGAGTGCGGGATTGCGTTGTGGGGGCGGTCACAGGGCGAGTGTAGGGGTTGGTGCTCGCGGGTGGAGGCAGCGACGTGGCACCGGGCGGCGTGGTGCGGGGCGGGTCACGGCACGACGTGGGTACCGGGAGACCACGGACGGCGCCGGTTCGTCACCTCACCAGGAGTGGGTAACCCCTGGGCCCCGTGGAGGCGAGTGCATGGCCCGGCTCGGTGTGGGTAGGACGCTCCTGCACCCACCGGAAGGACGGTCACCACGATGCCCGAGGACAAGCCCGGACCCAGCGTCAAGGACGACGAGCTCTACGAGGAGCTGCGGGACGAGGGAGACAGCAAGGAGAAGGCGGCCCGGATCGCCAATGCCGCGGCTGCCTCGTCCAGGTCGGACGTCGGCCGGAAGGGCGGCGAGTCCGGCTCCTACGACGACTGGACGGTCGACGACCTGAAGGAGCGGGCCCGGGAGCTCGACATCGAGGGCCGCTCGAGGATGGACAAGGCCGAGTTGATCGAGGCTCTGCGGAACCACTGAACCACTGAACCACGGTCGGTACGGACGGCGACGGGGGCGAACCGGCCGGTTCGCCCCCTTCGCCATCACGTCGTGATCAGTCCTCCGTGAGGACCGGGTAGACGCCGTTCTCGTCGTGGACCTCTCGGCCCGTGACCGGCGGGTTGAACACGCACGCGCAGTGGATGTCCTCCTCGACGGTCACGGTGTGCTTGTCCGCGTCGTCGAGCAGGTACATCACGCCCGGCTCGAGCGGGTACGTCTCGCCGGTGTCGCGGTCGGTCAGCGTCCCCTTGCCCTGGTAGACGTACACGGCCTCGACGTGGTTGGCGTACCAGAAGTCGGACGACGTGCCGGCCTTGAGGATGGTGATGTGGAAGCTGAAGCCGACCTTGTCCTTGGCCAGGACCATGCGGCGGCTCTGCCAGTTGCCGTGGACGACGTCGTACTCGGTGCCGTCGAGGTCGTTGACGTTCACAACCTTCATGTGGATCCTCCTTCGGTAGTGGTGGTGGGGATGGAACTCAGGCGCCGGCTCGGGCGGGGGCGCCCAGGACCTCGCGTGCAGCGTCCTCGAGCAGGTCCAGGCCGTCGGCGAACTGATCTTCGGTGATGGTCAACGGCGGCATGATCTTGATGACCTCGTCGGAGGAGCCCGAGGTCTCGATGAGCAGCTTGCGCTGGAACGCGGCCGCGGCGATCTTGTCGGCGGCGTCGAGGTCGGCGAAGGCGACACCGGAGAGCAGACCGCGTCCACGGACCGCGCTGCCTTCCGCCAGCCCGGCGATGACCTCGAGACGTGTGTGCAGCTGCTCGGACCGCGCGGCGATGTTCTTCTCGAGCTCGTCATCGGCCCAGTACGTGCGCAGCGCCTTCGCGCCGGTGACGAAGGCCGGGTTGTGCCCGCGGAAGGTGCCGTTGTGCTCGCCGGGCTCCCAGTCGTCGATCTCCGGCTTGATCAGCGTCAGTGCCATCGGGAGACCGTAGCCCGAGATGGACTTGCTCAGGGTGATGATGTCCGGGTCGAGGCCGAAGTCCTCGAAGGAGAAGAACTTGCCGGTGCGGCCGCAGCCGGCCTGGACGTCGTCGACGATCAGCAGCACCTCGTGCTCGCGGCAGAGCTCCTGCAGCTCCTTGAGCCACTGGCCACGTGCGGCGTTGAGACCGCCCTCGCCCTGCACGGTCTCGACGATGACCGCGGCGGGACGGCTGTGGCCGGAGCTGCTGTCGGCCCAGATGCGCTTGAGCCAGGCGAAGTCGGACGTCTCGCCGTCGATGTAGTCGTCGTACGGGGCAGCCGTCGCGTGGTAGAGGGGGGTGCCGGCCCCGCTGCGCTTGAAGGCGTTCCCAGTCACGGCCAGGGAGCCCAACGTCATGCCGTGGAAGGCATTGGTGAAGGAGACGATGTCCTCGCGACCGGTTGCCTTGCGGGCGGTCTTCAGCGCGGTCTCGACGGCGTTGGTACCGGTGGGGCCGGGGAACTGGATCTTGTGGTTCATGCCCCGCGGGGTGAGGATCAGGTCGGTGAAGGTCTCGAGGAACTCACGCTTGGCCTTGGTGTACATGTCCATCGAGTGGGTGACGCCGTCGCCGGAGATGTACTCCAGGAGGACGTCCTTGAGGATGTCGTTGTTGTGCCCGTAGTTGAGGGCACCGGCACCGGAGAAGAAGTCGGTGTAGCGCTCTCCGTCCTCGGTGTACTGGTACGGGCCCTTCGCGGTGTTGAACACGACGGGCCAGTTGCGGCAGTAGCTGCGCACCTCGGACTCGCGTGTGGTGAAGATGTCGGTGGCGGGGTTGCTCATGGAAGGTCCTTCCTCGTCAGAGGCTCGGGAGTGGGGAAGTCGTCGGGGTGGGGGTCAGAACGGTCCGATGCGGTGCAGCACCTCCGGCTCGTGTCCCTCGTCGGGGAAGTGCTCGCGCACGAAGAGGTCGGCCTCCTGGTGGCTCGCGTCGCGCCTGCGGGCGAAGGCAGCGAACAGCGCACGGGAGGCGGCGTTGTCGTCGGTGATCGTCGTCTCGAGCGTGGTCATGCCCGGCACGGTGTCGGCGAGGTGGTCGAGCATCCGGCCGGCCAGTCCGTGCCCGCGCTGCTGGGCGTCGACGGCAACCTGCCACACCATCAGGGTGTGTGGTGCGTCGGGACGGATGTAACCGCTCACGAACCCGACGACCTCCTCGTCACGCACGGCCACGACGCTCGTCGTGGCGAAGTCCCGCGCCCACAACAGGTAGGCGTAGGAGGTGTTGAGATCGAGCGTCTGGGAGTCCTTGGCCACGCGCCACATGGCGCCACCGTCCGAGATGGTCGGCTGGCGCAGGACGAAGAGGGGCTCGTCGGAGGGCTTCTGGTCTTCTGCTGCGTCGGGGGTCACCTGTTTCAACCTAACGTGACCTGCGCACAGATCAAGTCGATGCCCGGCCGCCATGACGAAAGCCACCGCGCGCCAGCCGAATTCGACCGATCGTGAGACAGGCCACGCAGCCGGCCGGGTGGGCATTCACCGGGCCGTCCGCTGGTCGAGGCCGTGCCCCATCCTGCGCACGGCCTCGACGAGCACCTCCGGCGAGGCGGCGAAGTTCAGGCGGGCGTGGCCGCGACCCGCCCCGAAGGGCAGGCCCGAGTTCAGGGCGACGCGTCCGTGTCGGACGAAGTGGTCCGCCGGGTCGTCGCCGAGCCCGAGCGGCCGACAGTCCAGCCACGCGAGGTAGGTCGCCTGCCCCGGGCGCCAGCGCACGTCCGGCAGGTGGTGCGCCATCAGACCGCCGAGGAGGGACCGGTTCGCAGCAAGGTCCGAGACCAGGTCGGCCAGCCAGCCCTGGCCCTCGTCCATCGCCGCGATGTGTGCTCGTACGGCCACGTGGCTCGCGGTGTAGGCCAGGTCCGCGGGGACCCGACCGATCGCTGCGGACGCGCCGGGCCCGCCCACGACCGCCGCGGCCTTGAGACCGGCGAGATTCCACCCCTTCGCCGGCGAGATGACGCTCAGCGCCCCGGCCGCCTGCGGGATCGACAGGACCGGGGTGAACTGGGCCCCGGGCAAGACGAGCGGCGCATGGACCTCGTCGCTGATGATCGCCACGCCGTACCGCTCGGCGGCACGGGCCAGGTCGGTCAGCTCCTCCACGGTGGGGACGGTGCCGGTGGGGTTGTGCGGATTGGACAGCAGGACGGCGCCGCGACCGGGGGCGGAGGCGAACGCCGCCTCCAGTGCCGGCACGTCCAGACGGCCGTCGGCGGTCAGGGCGACGGGGACCCTCTGCCTGCCGTTCCCCGCCACCACGGAGTGGAACGGCGGGTAGACCGGCACTGTGATGTAGACGGGGTCCCCGGGATCCGTCATCGCGATGATCGCCCCCTTGACCCCACTCATGGCATCGGTGACCAACGCCATCCGGGAGGGGTCCGTCGGCGTGGACCATCGGGCGTACCACCGGGCCACCGCTTCGAGGTAGGGACCCGCGACGGGATAGCCGAGGTCCCCGTCGGCGACGACCCGTCGGATCTCGTCGGCGATGGGCGGTGCGGGCAGGACGTCCATCTCGGCGACCCACAACGGCAGGACGTCCGGGTCGTAGTGCTGCCACTTGATGCTGGTGCGCCGTCGACAGGTGGACTCGTCGTGGATGAGGACATGACGATGCATGTCCTCACTCTTCCACCGCCGACCACCACCTAGTCTGGGCAGGTGCGCACGTACGAGTGGTCCGGGTGGTCCGCGAGGGCCCCCCGGCGGGGGAGAGGGGCCTCTCGTGCGACCTGACGAGCCGACCCCTCCCGTCGACGACAGCGCGCCGGACGACGTCGGGACGAAGGGGGTGTCCCCGCCCGGTCGTCGAGCGGACGCCTCGATGACGCTGATCACCTCGATGCTCGAGCGTCCGCTGGACCCCGGCTACGCCGCTGCTGCCGAGAGGCGGGAAGCGGCCGGGCTACCGCGGTCCAGCGGGACGCGGCGCCCCATGCTGATCGCCTGGGTGCTCGTCATCGGCCTGATGATCGGCGTGAGCACAGCCAATCTGCGGGGCGACGACGGGGCACGTGGCGATGCGCGTGCACAGCTGATCGAGCAGATCGAGGACCGGCAGGAGGAGGTCGATGGCCACGACGAGCGGATCCGGGAGCTGCGGACGCAGATCAGCACGGCCACGGCCCTGCTCGACCCCGACCTCGCCGGAGACCGACACGTCGGGATCCGTGTCGCCAGTGGACTCGTCCCCGTCGAGGGGCCCGGCCTGCGCGTCACCCTCGACGACGCACCCGGCGCCGGCACCAGTGCCGACGGCGACCCGCGCACCGGGCTCAACGACGAGGGCCGGGTCCGCTCCAAGGACCTGCAGCTGATCACCAACGGCCTGTGGAGCGCCGGGGCGGAGGCGATCGCCGTCAACGGGCAACGGCTGACGTCCAGGACCGCCATCCGTTTCGCGGGCGAGGCGATCCTCGTCAACTTCCGTCCGCTGACCCGTCCGTACACGATCGAGGCGATCGGCGACCCCGAGCAGATGCAGACCACCTTCGCCGAGAGCGCGGCCGGGTCCTACCTGACCGGTCTGCGCAACAACTACGGCATCCTGACCACACTGACCACGCAGAACGACCTCGACCTGCCCAGCGCCACCAACATCCGCACCCACGCGGCGACGGCCATCCCCCCGGGGGCGACGCCGCCTGCGGTGACCCCCCGGAAGAAGGAGACCCCATGATCCCCGCATTCGGTCTGGTGGTCGGGATCGTCCTCGGCCTCATCCTCCAGCCCGATGTCCCCGTGTGGATGCAGCCATACCTTCCGATCGCGGTCATCGCCGCCCTCGACGCCGTCTTCGGCGCCGTGAGGGCCACGCTGGACGGCATCTTCAACGACAAGGTCTTCGTCGTCAGCTTCCTGTCGAACGTGCTCGTGGCCGCATTCATCGTCTTCCTGGGCGACCAGCTCGGTGTGGGCTCGCAGATGTCGACCGGCGTCGTCGTCATCCTCGGCGTACGCATCTTCTCCAACGTGGCGTCCATCCGGCGGCACCTCTTCAGGGCATGAGCGACGACGTGACCGACAGCGAGGTGCCTGACCCGCAGACGCCGGTGGGCGGTGACGACGTGCCCCCGAAGGGGTCGAAGGTGCCCTCGGGCGGCCCAGCGGACAACGGCACGAAGGTCTCATGGCGACGGGTCTACCGGATGGCACGGCCGCGCGTGACGCGGGCCAACGTCTTCGCGCTCCTGCTGGCCTCGTTGCTGGGCTTCGCCCTGGCCACCCAGGTGCGGCAGACGCAGGCACAGGGCCTGGAGGACCTGCGCCAGGACGAGCTCGTGCGCATCCTCGACGACGTCACCCAGAACGGCAGTCGTCTCGACGACGAGATCGCCGAGCTCGAGGAGACGCGGGACCGCCTCGCCGACAGCGAGGGCAACTCGCCCGAGGCGCTCGCTGCCGCGAAGGAGCGCGCAGACACACTCGGCATCCTCGCGGGCACGCTGCGGGCGACCGGACCCGGGATCACCCTGATCATCGAGGACCACGGTGGGGAGGTCGACGCGGCGACGCTGCTGGACGCCGTGCAGGAGCTGCGCGACGCCGGCGCCGAGGCGATGCAGGTCGGCGACACCCGGATCATCGCCAGCACGTGGTTCCGGGACGGCGAGGAGGGCATCGTCGTGGACGGCCAGACGCTCAAGCCGCCGTACACCTTCGTCGTCATCGGTGACCCGCAGACGATGAGCTCCGCCATGGAGATCCCCGGCGGTGTCACCGAGTCGGTTCGCAGCAAGGGTGGCGAGGTGACGGTGCACGAGTTCTCGTCGATCAACGTCGAGGCGTTGCACTCCAATTCATCGCCTCGTTACGCTCAGCCACACCCGGAGCCGACGGACGGCCTGAAGTGAGCCGGGACGACGAAGGAGAACGATGAGCGACGCCACCTACCCCGAGGACCTCAGGTACAGCAGCGACCACGAGTGGGTTGCGACCACGGAGTCCGGTCGGGTGCGTGTGGGCATCACCCACTACGCCCAGGAAGCGCTCGGAGATGTGGTGTACGTCAGCCTCCCCGAGGTCGGTGACACGGTCGCGGTCGGGGACTCCTGCGGAGAGGTCGAGTCCACCAAGTCCGTCAGCGATCTGTACGCCCCCCTCGCCGGTACGGTCACCGCCGTCAACGAGGCGTTGGACGCGACGCCGGAGCTGGTCAACACCGCCCCCTACGCCGAGGGCTGGATGTACGAGCTCGAGCTCGCCGAGGGGACCGACACCTCCGGCCTGCTCGACGCTGCGGCCTACCGCGCCGAGATCGACTGACGGCATCTGTTCCCGGCCGGTCCCGACGGGGGGCCGGTCACGTAGGCTTGGCCCAAGACACGACTGGAGGGAGCGCTGGATGAGCGGCAACGAGAACGACCAGCCCGCACGACAGGACCCGGCGACTCAGCGATTCACCGGGATCGAGAGCAGCGCGCCAGCCGACCTGCCGGACTCCGACTACCACCTCAGCCGCGAGGAGCAGGCGACGGTGGACGCGCTGCACCCGGGGACTGCTCTGCTGGTCGTCCTGCGTGGCCCCAACACCGGTGCTCGCTTCCTGCTCGACGACGCCGAGGTCACGACCGGTCGCGGACCGGACCGCGACATCTTCCTCGACGACGTCACGGTCTCGCGCAAGCACGCGGTCTTCTCGCGCGAGGATCAGGGTTTCGGCGTGCGCGACGTGGGCTCCCTCAACGGGACCTACGTGAACAAGGAGCGGATCGACCAGGCGGCGCTGCGTACGGGCGACGAGGTGCAGATCGGCAAGTTCCGCCTCGTCTACTACGCCAGCGCAGCGACCAGCTGACGGTGCCCGACGAGCGCATCGGGATCGGCGCCGTCATCGCGCATCTCGAGGATGACTTCCCCGATGTCACCATCTCCAAGGTCCGCTATCTGGAAGCCGTGGGACTGATCAGTCCCACGCGTACCGCGTCCGGGTACCGGAAGTTCTCCCGGGCCGACGTCGAGCGTCTGCGCTTCGTGCTTGCTGCCCAGCGGGACCGGTTCTGGCCGTTGCGGGTCATCCGTGAGCGACTCGACGCCATGGATCGGGGTCTCAGCGTCGACGACGACGGTGACATCGCTGCCCCGCCGGAGCAGGCGCAGGAGCACATCCGTCTTGAGCCACCCCCGGCGCGGTCGCGCCCCCTTCGCCTCACCGCGGTGGAGTTGCAGCAGGGCGCCCGCATCGACACGGCGACCTTCCGGGAGCTCATCTCCTACGGGTTGCTCCCCAAGAGCAGCGAGTACTACGGCCATGCCGATCTCGAGGTGGCTCGTGCCTCCGGTGCCCTGGTGGCGGCCGGGATCGACGTGCGTCACCTTCGTCCCTTCAAGAGTGCCGCCGAGCGCGAGCTCGGTCTGGCCGAGCACGTCCTGGGGCAGCAGGCACTGCAGGGGCGGGCCGCCGGCGCCGAGGGGCTCGACGATGAGACCGTGGCCAGGCGCGTCGTCGAGGACTGCCTCGACCTCCACATGGCACTCGTGCGCCGGGGACTGCAGGAAAAGGAGTGAGCGAGGGATACGCTGGGGGTGTGAAGTTGCTCGACGTCCTCGGAGTCCGGGTGGAGATGCCGACCTCCCAGCCGATCGTGCTCCTGCGCGAGCGCGACGGAGGGCGACGCGTGCCCATCTGGATAGGTGCCGCGGAGGCCACGGCGATCGCCTACGCCCAGGAGGGTGTGGAGCCGCCACGACCGTTGACCCATGACCTGCTCGTCGACGTCGTGGCAGCAGTGGGGCGTGAACTGGTGACGGTGCGGATCGATGCGGTCCTCGAAGGCGTCTTCCATGCCACCCTCGTGCTCGACGACGGGACCGAGATCTCTGCGCGGACCTCCGACGGTGTCGCGCTGGCGCTGCGCACCGGGGCCGAGATCGTCGCCACCGATCAGGTCCTGGACGAGGTCGGCATCGAGTCCTCGGACGATGACGAGGACGAGGTGGCCAAGTTCAAGGAGTTCCTGGACGAGGTCTCCCCGGAGGACTTCGAGGAACCCGGGACATAGGTCCGCAGCGGTCTCGACGTGGACCGGCCACGAGGTGCGTCCACCCCGCCGCGACCTGATCGTTACCGACACGCGAGCCGTTCGCCGCGGGGGTGTTTGACGCCCTCCCTGCGTCGCCGTAGCGTCGAAGACAGCGCCGGGCCACACCGGTGCGATTCCGCCCGGCTCGATCCGGGACCACGGTGAGGGCAGGAGGGCGTAGTGGACGCCACGAACGACGAGGGCCGGACCGACGTCCGGACCCAGGGCGTGCTCTTCGACGACGACCTGCCCGAGCTGTCCGAGCACATCGGCTATCGCGGCCCCGCCGCGTGCAAGGCCGCCGGGATCACCTACCGTCAGCTCGACTACTGGGCCCGCACCGGTCTGGTCGAGCCGGGGGTGCGTGACGCTGCCGGCTCCGGAAGCCAGCGACTCTACGGCTTCCGCGACATCCTCGTGCTCAAGGTGGTCAAGCGACTGCTCGACACGGGCGTATCCCTCCAGCAGATCCGGGTCGCGATCCAGCACCTCCGGGAGCGCGGTGTCGAGGACCTGGCGCAGATCACCCTGATGAGCGACGGCGCGAGCGTCTACGAGTGCACCTCCGCCGACGAGGTCATCGATCTCGTCCAGGGCGGTCAGGGTGTCTTCGGGATCGCCGTCGGTCGGGTCTGGCGGGAGGTCGAGGGGTCGCTGCTGGAGATCCCGAGTGAGCGACTGGAGCAGGATGAGCCACCGGCGATGCCCGGAGACGAGCTCTCCGCCCGGCGACGCGCGAAGCTCGCCTGAGCCTGACGGTCGTCGCGGTCACGCTGGTAGCCTGACAGCGCTGCTCACCCCGCGGGGGAGAGTCCTCGTGCGACGCGCGAGGCGCCGAAGGGGCAAATCTCCCCGGAACCTCTCAGGCGACAGGACCTCGCGGATCAGGCACCTCTGGAGCGCCTCGGCGTGACAGATGGGGAGGCTGGCTTTGTACCCCCACGCGTCCAAGGGAGCCTCATGAGCGCCTCAACACCCCTGTCCGAGTTCGTCGGTCGTCACATCGGTCCTCGAGAGGCCGATGTCCAGCAGATGCTCGAGGCCATTGGCCAGCCGAGTCTGGAGACGCTGTGCGACACGGCCGTCCCCGATGCCATCCGACAGACCGACTCCGTCGCCATCGAGGCGGCAGCCAGCGAGCTCGCCGTCATCGAGGAGCTGCGCGCCCTCGCGGCGAAGAACACCGTGATGACCTCGATGATCGGCCTGGGCTACTACGGCACCATCACGCCGGCAGTCGTCCAGCGCAATGTCCTGGAGAACCCCGCGTGGTACACGGCGTACACGCCGTACCAGCCGGAGATCAGCCAGGGGCGTCTGGAGGCGCTGCTGAACTTCCAGACGATGGTCGCCGACCTGACCGGACTGCAGACGTCCGGGTCATCCCTCCTGGACGAGGGCACGGCAGCGGCGGAGGCCATGACCGTCATGCGTCGCTCCAGCAGGGTCGCCAAGGACGCGGTGATGCTCATCGACACCAACACCTTCCCGCAGACGCGTGCCGTCATCGACACCCGAGCCGTGCCCCTGGGCATCGAGGTCGTCAGTGCTGACCTGACCGGGGTCACCACCGCCGAGGAGTTGCGCGCAGCGGCAGGGGACCGCGACGTCTTCGGGGTGCTCGTCCAGTACCCCGGCGCCGATGGCACGATCTCCGACTGGAGCGCGTTGGCGACCGCGGCGCACGAGATCGGTGCCCTCGTGGCAGCGGCAGCCGACCTGCTGGCGCTGACCCTGCTCACCGCGCCGGGGGAGTGGGGCGCAGACGTCGCCGTCGGCACCACCCAGCGCTTCGGAGTCCCGATGGCCTTCGGTGGACCGCACGCGGGGTACATGTCCGTTCGCGCCGGGCTCGAACGCACTCTCCCGGGACGGCTGGTCGGCGTGTCCGTCGACGCCGAGGGCCGTGCCAGCTACCGGTTGGCCCTGCAGACGCGTGAGCAGCACATCCGTCGCGACAAGGCGACGAGCAACATCTGCACCGCACAGG
This sequence comes from Janibacter sp. A1S7, assembly GCF_037198315.1. Taxonomy (NCBI): domain Bacteria; kingdom Bacillati; phylum Actinomycetota; class Actinomycetes; order Micrococcales; family Intrasporangiaceae; genus Janibacter; species Janibacter alittae. The sequence goes on from NZ_CP144913.1 coordinate 1,679,712, forward strand.
TGCTCCTGGCCGTCATGGCCTCGATGTACGCCGTCTACCACGGGCCGGACGGACTGCGCGCGATCGCCGAGCGGGTCCACGGCACCGCCGTGGGGCTGGCGGCCACGCTGCGCGCGACGGGCGTCGAGGTCAACGACGCACCGTGGTTCGACACGCTGCGGGTCAGCGTTCCCGGACGTGCCGACGAGGTCGTCGCAGCCGCGCTCGAGGCCGGGGTGAACATCTGGCGTCACGACGCCGACACCGTCCTGCTGTCCGTGGACGAGACGAGCGACCCGAGCGAGGTCGCCGCGGTGGCCGGAGCCTTCGGGGCGAGCGGCACCGGCGTCGACGAGCACGAGGTCGACTCCTCGCACGCTCCGCAGGTCAGTCCGCAATGGGCCCCGGCGCTGCTGCGCACGAGCGAGTACCTGACCCACCCCGTCTTCCACGAGCACCGCAGCGAGACGCAGATGCTGCGCTACCTGCGTCGCCTCTCCGACCGCGACTTCGCTCTCGACCGCGGGATGATCCCACTGGGCTCGTGCACCATGAAGCTCAATGCCACCACCGAGATGGCGGCCATCACCTGGCCCGAGTTCGCCGGACTGCACCCCTTCGCCCCGGACGAGCAGACGGTGGGCATCCGCGAACTCGTCGGACAGCTCAGTGACTGGCTCAGTGAGGTGACCGGGTACCACTCGGTCTCCCTGCAGCCCAATGCCGGGTCGCAGGGTGAACTCGCCGGCCTGCTGGCCATCCGGGCCCACCACGCCGCGCAGGGCCAGCAGCAGCGGCGCATCTGCCTGATCCCCGCCAGCGCGCACGGCACCAATGCCGCCTCCGCGGTCATGGCCGGGATGAAGGTCGTCGTGGTGAAGACCGCCGAGGGCGGCACCATCGACATGGACGACCTGCGGGCGAAGATCGAACAGCACCATGACGACCTCGCCGCGATCATGGTCACCTATCCGAGTACGCACGGAGTCTTCGAGGACACGATCTCCGAGCTGTGTGCCCTCGTGCACGACGCCGGTGGTCAGGTCTACGTCGACGGTGCCAACCTCAACGCCCTCGTCGGTCTGGCCCAGCCGGGCAGGTTCGGTGCGGACGTCAGCCACCTGAACCTCCACAAGACCTTCTGCATCCCGCACGGGGGTGGCGGTCCGGGCGTCGGTCCGGTGGCGGTGCGTGAGCACCTCGCGCCGTACCTGCCGAACCACCCGCTCGCTCCTGCTGCGGGTCCGCACACCGGTGTCGGCCCGATCAGTGCCGCACCGTACGGTTCGGCCGGCATCCTGCCGATCTCCTGGGCGTACGTCCGCCTGATGGGTGGCGACGGGCTCAGCCGTGCCACGCAGCTGGCCGTCCTCAGCGCCAACTACGTCGCAGCGCGGTTGGGGGAGCACTACCCGGTGCTCTACGCCGGGCCCGGTGGGATCGTCGCGCACGAGTGCATCGTCGACCTGCGGCAGCTGACCAAGGACACGGGGGTCACCGTCGACGACGTGGCCAAGCGGCTCATCGACTACGGCTTCCACGCCCCGACGATGAGCTTCCCGGTCGCAGGCACGTTCATGATCGAGCCGACCGAGTCGGAGGACAAGGGTGAGATCGATCGCTTCTGCGACGCGATGATCGCCATCCGTGAGGAGATCGAGACTGTGGCGAAGGGGGAGGACGTCGCCACCTCGATGCTGCGCCGGGCGCCGCACACCGCTGCCGCGCTCGCCCGGGAGTGGGACCGTCCGTACAGCCGCGAGGATGCCGTCTTCCCCGTCGGGGTCGACGCCGCGGACAAGTACTGGCCACCGGTGGCCAGGATCGACGGTGCCTATGGCGACCGCAACCTCGTGTGCTCCTGCCCCTCGCCCGAGGAGCTGGCCGAGATCGGCTGAGCGATCTCGGGTGCTGCCAGCGGCACGGGCCGTCGATCGCAGGTGCGGCGATGCGGCAGTCCGTGGCGCGCGGTGCGGACTCGTTGGCCCCCCGCGATCGAGTCCTCCCCCAGGCCGGACGTCGGCCTGAGCCGGACCACCCCGTCCCTGCACCGGCTCGATCACCCCGACGCGTGGTCGCCCACGTCCATCGCGTGGAGTGGACGGCCTGGATCAGGCGACGTCGGCGGTGGTGGTGCCGACGACGGAGACGCTGGAGCCCTGCTGGGTCTTGTGCACCTGAACCTGGGTCGGGATCCGGGTGCGCATCTCGGTGACGTGGCTGACGACGCCGATCGTGCGGCCGCCGTCGCGCAGACGGTCCAGGACGTCGAGCACCTGCTCGAGGCTGTCCTGGTCCAGACTGCCGAATCCCTCGTCGACGAAGAGGGTGCCGAACTCCCGACCACCGGACTCCTCCCGGATGGCGTCCGCGAGTCCCAGGGCCAGGGCCAGCGACGTGGTGAAGGACTCACCGCCGGAGAGGCTCGTGGTCGGCCGCACCCGTGACGTCCACAGGTCACGCACGACGAGCCCGAGCCCCCCGCGCCGCTGGCCCCGGGCGCCCGAGTCGTCATGACCCAGCTCATAGCGTCCGTCGGCCATGTCGACCAGCCGCTCGTTGGCCAGCTCGACGATGCGCTCGAGCCGGGCTGCCAGGACGAACGTGGACAGCCGCATCCGCTTGTCGTTGTCGGAGCTCGTCCCGGTGACCAGGGTTGCCATGCGGGTCACCAGCGCAGCGTGCTCGACGGCCGGCCCGAGCTCCGCACAGGCCCGGCGGACATGGTTGCCGACGGTGAGGAACTGTGTACGCACCGTCTGCGCCGACGCCTGGCGTCGGGCCATGGCCTCGGCGGCCTCCCGGGTGTCGCCGGCGACGACCTCGAGTGCGTCGAGGTCTGCTGGGGGCTCCTGCAGGGCAGCGACGACCTCGTCCTCCGCCAGCACGGCAGCCGCGGCCGCGTGCTGGGCCTCGTGGTCGTCGGCGGCCTGCGCGAGCTCGGACAGCGTCGACCTGGGCAGGGACGCTGCGACGACATCCGCCTCGTCGTCGAAGTCGCCCTCGCTGAGGGCCGCGGCCAGCAGGTCCACCGCCTCGGCGCACCGGGTGCTCGTGCGCTCGATCTCCGCGTCGGCCGCCAGGACCCGCTCCGTTGCGGCGAGCAGCGCGCGGTGCCCCCGGCGTGCGGTGGCGACCGCCGACGAGGCGGACTGCCCGACGTCCCGATCGTCCCGATCGTCCCGGACGGACACGGTGTCGGGGTCGGTCCCGGGTGGTCCCTCGTCGTCCGCGGTGGTCAGCAGGGGAGCGCAGGGACAGGTATCGGCGTGATCCTCGACGAGGCGGACCAACCGACGCGTGCACGCAGCGAGGTCGTCCTCGAGCTGGGTGTGCCGGGCACGGGACCCGGCCAGAGCCGCCACGGCCTCCTCGTGGGCTGTCGTCGCCCGCGCGACCGCTGCTGTGCACGTCTCGGCCGCCCGCTCGACGTCCTCGAGCCGGGCGACGACCTCGTCGAGGGCAACCTGTTCCTCGCGCAGGGTCCTGCAGTCGCGGGACAGATCACCATCGACGTCGATGTCAGGGAGCTCGTCGGCGGTGGTGAGTTCCCTGACGGCCTCCACCAGGTCGGCCGCCTTCGCCCTGGCCACCCCGAGTCGGGAGGCCACGGCCTCGTCCCGGGTGCGCGACTGCTCCAGCCGGCTCTCGGTCACGACGATCCGCTCCCGCGCGGCATCGATCTGCTCAGGGGTGACCTGGTCACCTGCGGGCGCGGGCGCCGGGTGCTCCGTGGACCCGCAGACCGCACAGGCTGCACCGTCGACGAGCTGGGCCGACAACTCTCCCGCCATGGTGTCCAACCTCTGCTGGACGAGCTGGTGCAGGTGATCGCGGCGTGCCAGGACCTCTTCGTGGGCGCTCTGGCGCTCGTCGGTCGTCGTCCGCTGCTCGTCCTCGAGGTCGGTCAGGCTCCTCCGCGTCGTCATCAGCTCGGTCAGCCGATCGACCAGCGGGACCAGGCGAGCCAGCCGGTCCCCGGCCCGCGCGACCTGACTGCGCGTCTCCTCGACCTCCTCGGCCCGGTCACCGGCGCGGGCCACGGCCGCGGCCGCGGCCGTCACCTCCCGCGCCTGCGTGTCGACGAGCGCCTCGGAGCGGCGCAGGTCCTGCGCGAGCCGCTCGAGGTGCTCGGACTCGTGACGGGCCGTCGTGAGGGAGTCGTCCTGCTCCAGGAGGGCGTCCCGCACGCTGGTGAGCCCGTGGCCCCCGAGGTCGGGGAGCGAGGCGAGCGCGAGGTCACGAGCCCGGTGGGCGCTCGTGACCTCGCGCCGGGCCCGCTCGGCGGCAGAGACGAGTGGCAGCACGGCAGCGGCCTCACGAGCTCGCGCCAGCCGATGGCGACGCTCAACGTGCTCGTCCGCACGCTCGGCAAGTGCGTCGAGGTCGGACTGGGCGCGATGGCCACGCCGGCGGCGCTCCGCCTGGCGCCGACCTGTCTCCAGTGCGGTTCGTGCGGCCGAGGCCCGGATGCGTGTGTCGTCCACGAGTGTCATGACCTCACCGGCGTGGGCGTCGAGCGCGGCGTCAACGGTGTCGACGACCGCCACGAGCTCGTCGGGGTCGAGCTGGTCGAGCGGCGGATCGACCCCGGTCGCTGCCCAGGACCCGTCCACCTCCGACAGCTCGACGTCCGTCTCGGCGAGCAGCTCGGTCAGTCTCCCGGTGTGCCCGGCCAGTGCCGCCCGGGCGGCGGTGAGGGTGGCCTGCGCCCGCTGCCGCTGGTCGGTGAGCCTCTGCTCCACCGACACGTAGTCGGTGACGTCGAAGAGGCGCTCGAGGACAGCCCTTCGCTCCTCGTCGGTGGCGCGGAGGAAGGCCGCGAAGTCGCCCTGGGGGAGCATGACCACACGTCGGAACTGGTCCAGCCCCATGCCCAGGAGATCGTCGAGCACCCGTGCTGCCTCGTCGATGCGAGAGCTGAGCGACTGCCAGCGGCCGCCGACGTACTCGTCGAGCTGGACGTGGGCCGGCTCGGTGGTGGTGCCGTCGCCGCGCTTCTTGGGTCGCTCGTAGGCCGGGCTGCGTGTGATCCGCAGCCGTCGGCCCGACAGGGTCAGCTCGAGGATCACCACGGTCGCCTCCGACGCCGCGGCGTGCTGGCTGCGCAAGGACGTCGTGAGCCGGTCGCCGGGGACGTTGGCGTACAGCGCGAAGCAGATGGCGTCCAGCAGACTCGTCTTGCCCGAGCCGGTCGGTCCGTGGATGAGGTAGAGGCCCGAGGCGCTGAGGTCCTCGAGGTCGAGGTCGACGGTCCCGGCGAAGGGGCCGAAGGCGGTTGCCGTCAGGTGGTGGAGCCTCATGCCGCTCCACGCTCACGAGTGCGGCCCTCGTCCTCGTGGTCCCCGCGCGCTGCACGTCCGGCCTCGAGCGCGTCCCGGAGCAGTCGGGTCTCGGCCTGGTCGGCGCCTGCACCCCGACGCACGTCCTCGACGAAGTCGCAGCAGACGTCCAGCGGCTCCCGACGAGCGACCTTGGCGGCGTAGCTGCGCTCGGGCAGGGCCTCGCCCTGCGGGTCGAAACGCAGCTGCAGCACGTGTGGGAATCGTCGCGCGATCTGCTCCAGGGCCCCTACGGGACGGATCGGGTCGGTCAGCGTGACCTGGACCCAGGCATCCTCCGCCCGGCTGTGGCGCGCGTCGGCGAGGACCTCCTCGAGGGTGCCGCGTACCTGCGCCAGGGAACGGTGGACCGGGGCCGCGACCTGCTCGACCCGGACGCGGTCGTCGGCGTCGAGGTCGAGCAGCAACGTGCCCTTGGTGTGGTGCGTCTCGCTGAAGGACATGGCGATCGGTGAACCGCTGTAGCGAATCGTCTCGGCGACCTGTTGGCTCCCGTGCAGGTGCCCGAGCGCCGCGTAGGCGACACCGTCGAAGGTGCCCGTCGGGACCATCGCCACCCCACCGGTGCTGATGTCACGCTCGGAGTCGCTCGTCGCACCGCCCCCCACGAAGCAGTGCGCCATGGCGATCGTCCTGGGGCCACGCGTCTCGGCATCCGCCCGGACCCGGTCCATGGCGGCGCCGAGAACCGCGGTGTGGGTGCGCGTGTCGACGCCCAGCTCCTCGGTCACCGAGGACGCGGCCGGCTCCAGGTAGGGGAGTGGGTAGACCGCTGCGTCACCGACCATGACCGGTGCGCCGATCGAGCCCGGATCGGAGCGGATGTGCAGGCCCGCCCGGGAGAGCAGGTCGGAGGCGAAACCGAGGCGGATCGCCGAGTCGTGGTTGCCGCTGGAGATGATCACCTGCGACCCGGCGTCGATGAGCCGCGTCACCGCCTCCGACAACAGCCGCACGGCGTCCGGCGGCGGAAGCGCCCGGTCGTAGACGTCGCCGGCGACGAGGACCGCGTCCACCGACTCGTCACGCACCGTGGTCACGAGGTGGTCCACGAACTCCGCCTGCGCGTCCAGCAGTCCCACCCCGTGGAAGGAGCGGCCCAGGTGCCAGTCGGAGGTGTGGAGCAGCTTCATGGTCTCCACGCTATGAGGAGGCACCGACAACGGCGCGGTGCGACACCCCCTTCGCCAGATGGTCGTGATCGGCGCATCCGACCCCGGTCTGATCTGTTCACCGGAGGCGGCCCTCGGTACATTCGACTCAGCCGACGCTCGGCGAGAGGCGGAATCCATGGGCAAGGAAGTCAGGACCCGGAGCTACACACGCGAGGAACGGCAGCGTTACCGGGAGAAGGTGCGCCAGAACCTCGACGTCTTCGAGCGGATGCTCGCCGAGAGCGTCTTCGAGGACGACGTGCCCCTGACCGGTCTGGAGATCGAGCTCAATCTCGTCGACGAGCAGAACCAGCCGGCCTTCGTCAACGACGAGGTGCTCGAGTCGATCGCCGATCCGGACTACCAGACCGAGCTCGCGCAGTTCAACATCGAGCTGAACGTCGCGCCCCGCCCGCTGCCGGGGGACTCCGCCCTGGATCTGGAGACCGCGCTGCGGGACTCGCTCAACCGCGCTGACGAGAAGGCGGCGGAGCGCGGCGCCCGGCTCCTCCCGATCGGGATCCTCCCCACCATCCGGCAGGAGCACTTCCAGGGGGAGTGGATCAGCGCGAACAACCGCTACACCGCGCTCAACGACTCGATCTTCACCGCTCGCGGTGAGGATGTCGTCATCGACATCGAGGGACCGACGGGCGAGCGGCTCAACTGCTTCGCGGACTCGATCGCCCCGGAGTCGGCCTGCACGTCGGTACAGCTGCACCTGCAGGTCGGTCCGACCCAGTTCGCCGACCACTGGAACGCCGCCCAGGCCATCTCGGCGGCACAGGTCGCGCTCGCGGCGAACTCGCCGTTCTTCTTCGGCAAGCGACTGCACGCGGAGACCCGCATCGCGCTGTTCTCGCAGGCCACGGACACCCGGCCGATCGAGCTGAAGAACCAGGGGGTGCGCCCGCGCGTGTTCTTCGGGGACCGGTGGATCACCTCGATCTTCGACCTCTTCGAGGAGAACGTGCGCTACTTCCCGGCGCTCCTCGCCGAGGTCACCGACGAGGACCCCATCGCCGTGCTCGACGAGGGTGGCACCCCGCAGCTCGGCGAGCTGAACCTGCACAACGGCACCGTCTACCGATGGAACCGTCCGATCTACGAACCCGGTGGCGGCACACCGCACGTGCGGGTGGAGAACCGGGTGCTCCCGGCCGGCCCGACGATCATCGACGTCCTGGCGAATGCGGCGTTCTACTACGGGGTCGTTCGCACGCTCGCGCACGAGGACCGGCCGGTGTGGACCCGGATGTCCTTCCCTGCCGCCCAGGCCAACTTCGAGGCCGCGGCCCGGGACGGGCTGACGGCCCGGTTGTACTGGCCGGGCCTGGGGCAGCTGACGGCGGACGAGCTGACCGTGCGGCACCTGCTGCCGATGGCCCGCAGTGGTCTGGAGGACTGGGGGGTCTCCTCGGCGGTGATCACGAGGTACCTCGACGTCATCGAGGGACGGTGCACCTCCGGCGTCAACGGTTCCGTGTGGCAGACCGAGTGCGTCGCTCGCCTCGAGGAGGGTGGGCTCGATCGCGCGGCCGCACTCGCCGAGATGGTCGGGCGCTACCGCGACCTGATGAGCCGCAACGAGCCGGTCCACACCTGGGCACTACCCTGAGGCCATGGTTGCCGATGACACCACCCGCACGGACGAGTCGACCGGCGGTAGCGGCCCCGGGCACCGCAGCGTCGAGCTGACGCGTGAGGCCTTGGGGCGGTATGAGATCCGCAACGCCCGAGGCGGCGCGATCACCGTCGGTGACGGCAGCACGGATGACTTCACCCCGGTCGAGCTGCTCCTGGCAGCGCTCGCCGGGTGCAGCTCCGTCGATGTCGACCACATCACCTCCCGACGGGCGGAACCGGAGAAGTTCGTCGTCGTCGCCGAGGGGGAGAAGGCCTCGACGCCCGCGGACGGGAACCACATGACGGACCTCGAGGTCACCTTCCGACTGGCATTCCCCGAGGGCGAAGGGGGCGACGCGGCGCGGGCCGCCGTCCCCCGCTCGGTGGCGCAGTCCCGGGACCGCCTGTGCACCGTCTCTCGCACGGTGCAGCTGGGCATGCCCGTGGCGATGACCGCGCGGGACTCGTAGGGGGAGGATGCGCACCCACGTCGACATCGTGGTCATCGGTGGGGGACAGGCGGGACTGGCCTGCGGGTACTACCTGCGTCGAGCCGGTCTCGACCACCTGATCCTGGATCGCCAGGGCTCCGCAGGAGGGGCCTGGCAGTCCACCTGGCCCTCGCTTCGCCTGTTCTCCTCGTCGGCCCACTCCTCGTTGCCCGGACGGCCGATGCCGCCACACCCGGACACCTTCCCGCCGGTCGAGCACGCGGTCAGCTACTTGTCCGAGTACGAGCGTCGCTACGACCTGCCGATCGAGCGTCCTGTCCGGGTCGTGGACGTGCACTCGCTCGATGACGGCCTCGAGGTGATCACCGATCGGGGCCACGTGAGCGCCCGCTACGTCATCAACGCCACCGGGACGTGGACTGCCCCCTTCGTCCCGCAGGTGGAGGGCGCCTCGACCTTCCGGGGGCGACAGCTGCACAGCGCCCACTACCGGGGACCGCACGCCTTCGCCGGTCAGCACGTCGCGGTCGTCGGTGGCGGCAACTCCGGCGTGCAGGTCACCGCGGACCTGGTCGACCACGCCGAGCAGGTCTCGTTGGTCTCGGCCCGACGGTTGCGGTTCCTGCCCGACGACGTCGACGGACGACACCTGTTCGACCAGGCCACCGCCCGGCTCGAGGAGGAGGACGCAGAGGCGGCCTTCGTCGGCAACATCGTGGCACTGCCGCAGGTGCGGGTCGCCCGGGCGAAGGGGGCGCTGCGGCTGCGGGCGATGTTCGACCGGATGACTGCGCACGGTGCGATCATCGGTCGTGAGCACCTCGACCTGGACGCCGTCATCTGGTGCACCGGCTTCCGACCGGCGTTGCGGCACCTGCGATCGCTCGGGCTGCGGACGTCCAAGGGGATCCCGGACGTGGCGGGCAACCGCTCGGTCAAGGACCCGCGGGTGTGCTTCGTCGGCTACGGCGACTGGACTGGACCGGCCTCCGCCACGCTCATCGGTGTCGGGCGCACGGCCAAGGCGCTCGTGGCCGAGCTCGACGGTGAGCTTCACTGAGGCGAACGCGCCACTAGGCTGGGGCAATGGCAACCTTCGTCGAAGTCCACCCGGACAACCCGCAACCGCGCAGCGTCGGCAAGGTCGTCGAGCGTGTGCGCGAAGGCGCTCTCGTCGCGTTCCCCACCGACTCCGGCTACGCCCTCGGCGGTCGACTGGACGACCAGCAGGTCAAGGACCGCATCCGCGACATCCGTCGACTCGACGACCGGCACCACTACACCCTGCTGTGCGCCGACTTCGCCCAGCTCGGTCAGCTCGTGCACATCGACAACTCGGTCTTCCGGGCGATCAAGGCGGCCACCCCCGGTCCGTACACCTTCATCCTCCCGGCGACGAAGGAGGTGCCGCGCCGTCTGCTGCACGCCAAGAAGAAGACCGTCGGCGTGCGGATCCCGGACAACCCGCTGACCAGGGCGCTGCTCGAGGGACTCGGTGACCCGATGCTCACCTCGACCCTGCTGCTCCCGGGCGAGGAGCGCACCCCCACCTTCGGCTGGGACGTCAAGGAGGCGCTCGACCACCAGGTCGACATCGTCATCGACGCCGGTGAGGTGTCCACCGAGCCGACGACCGTGGTCGACCTCTCCGGGGACGGTGCCGAGATCGCCCGTTACGGCGCGGGCGATCCCGCCCCCTTCGAGTAGTCGGTCGGCGATGACCGTGATCAGGCGTCTCCGAGCACCTCGGTCCGGGCCGTGACGAACGCGGCCACGCAGGTCCGCACATCCTCCTCGCTGTGCGCGGCGGAGAGCTGCACACGGATGCGGGCGGCGCCCTGGGGGACGACCGGGTAGGAGAAGGCGATGACGTACACGCCGTGCTCGAGCATGGCATCGGCGATCTGACCCGCCTGACGGGCGCCGTCCTCACCGGGGAACATCACCGGCACGATCGGGTGCTCGCCCGGCAGCAGGTCGAAGCCGGCGTCGGCCATCAGCTCACGGAAGAGGGCGGTGTTGCGCCGCAGGGTCGCCCGGGCATCCGTGGATGTCCGGGCGATCTCGATGGCCTTGAGCGAACCAGCGGCCACCACCGGGGCGAGGGCATTGGAGAAGAGGTACGGCCGGGAACGCTGACGCAGCAGGGCGACCACCTCCGCCGGTCCGCAGACGTAGCCGCCACTGGCACCACCCAGAGCCTTGCCGAGGGTTCCGGTGAGCAGGTCCACCCGGTCGGCGACCCCGCAGGCCTCGGGGGTGCCACCGCCCCCGGCGCCGATGAACCCGACCGCGTGCGAGTCGTCGACGAGGACCATCGCCCCGTACTCCTCGGCAAGGTCGCAGATCTGCTCCAGGGGAGCGAGGTAGCCGTCCATGGAGAAGACGCCGTCGGTGACGATGACGGTGCGGCGCGCCCCCTTCGCCGCCTCGAGTTGGGTTTTCAGGTCGTCCATGTCGGCATTGGCATACCGGTAGCGGGCCGCCTTGCTCAGCCGGATCCCGTCGATGAGCGAGGCGTGGTTGAGGGCATCGGAGATGATCGCGTCCTCCGGGCCGAAGAGCACCTCGAAGACGCCGCCGTTGGCGTCGAAGCAGCTCGAGTAGAGGATCGTGTCCTCGGTGCCGAGGAAGTCCGACAGCACGGCCTCCAGCCGGGTGTGCAGCTCCTGGGTGCCGCAGATGAAACGCACGCTCGCCATACCGAACCCCCACTCCTGCAGGGCTCCCGAAGCCGCGGCGAGGACGTCCGTGTGGTCGGCCAGACCAAGGTAGTTGTTGGCGCAGAAGTTCAGCGCCTGCGTCTTGGTCGTCGTGATGTGCGCCTGTTGCGGGCTGGTCAGCTCACGCTCGTCCTTCCACAGTCCGTCGTCGCGGATCTCCTGCAGGGTCGCGGCCAGTTCGTCCTTGAATCCGTACATCTCAGCTCCAGTCCATGATGACCTTGCCGCACTCTCCCGAGGCGGCGGTGGCGAACGCGTCCTCCCACTGCTGTGCGGGGAAGCGGTGGGTGATGACCGACGAGATGGTCTCGCGCAGCGCGGGAGAGGTGGAGAGCATCGCGCCCATCGTGTACCAGGTGTCGTACATCTCGCGGCCGTAGATCCCCTTGATCGTGATCATGTGGGTGATGACCTTCGACCAGTCGATGGGGTAGGGGTCCTTCGGGAGGCCGAGCATCGCGATGCGCCCTCCGTGATTGAGGTTGTCGAGCATGTCGGCCACCGCCGGGGGAGCGCCGGACATCTCCAGGCCCACGTCGAAGCCCTCCTTCATGCCCAGCTCGCGCATCGCGGCTGCGAGGTCGGAGGAGGCGGCGTTGACGAGCAGGTCGGCTCCCGCCGCCCCGGCCAGCTCCAGACGCCGGTCGGACAGGTCGGTCACGGCGATGTACCGGGCGCCCACGTGCCGGGCGATGGCGGCCGCCATGACCCCGATCGGCCCGGCGCCGGTGACCACGACGTCCTCGCCGGCCAGGGGGAAGGAGAGGGTCGTGTGGACGGCGTTGCCCAGCGGGTCGAAGATCGCCCCGAGGTCCGGGTCGATGGCGCCGGTGTGCACCCAGGCGTTCGCGGCGGGGATGACGACGAAGTCGGCGAAGGCCCCGTCACGGTTGACGCCGATGCCGACGGTGTTGATGCACAGGTGACGCCGACCGGCCCGGCAGTTGCGACACGAGCCGCAGACGAGATGGCCCTCCCCGGAGACGCGGTCACCGACCGCGACGCTGGTCACCGTCGCGCCCACCTCCACGACCTCGCCGTAGAACTCGTGCCCGATCACCTGCGGCGTCGTGGGCACGGCACCCGCCGCCCACTCGTCCCAGCCGTGCAGGTGGAGGTCGGTCCCGCAGAGGCCGGCCCGCAGCACACGGATCTTCACGTCGTCGGGGCCCGGGGTGGGTTCGGGGACATCGACCAGCTCGAGGCCGGGGCCGGGTCGGGGTTTGACCAGTGCTCGCATCGTTCTCCTGTCGTGGCTGCGGGGGTGACCGTCGTCACGACACTAGCGACCATCACGAGGGGGGAAAAACCTCAGCGTCGGGCCAGCAGCACCATGGCCTCGTGGTGGCGGGTCTGGGGGAACATGTCGAACAGGCGCGACCGCTCGACCCGGTACGCGGGAAGGTCCGCCAGATCACGGGCCAGGGTCGCGGCCTTGCAGCTGGAGTAGATGATGTGCCCGGGTGCCGCTGACTCCAGTGCGGCGCAGAGCCGGGCACCGATGCCACGACGCGGTGGATTGACGACGACCAGGTCCGCGGCGACGTCCTCCAGCGCACTGGCGTCTGCGACGCGGAAGTGTGCTGCCACCCCGAGGTCCGCAGCCGCGTCACGCGCGCTCGAGACCGCGTCGGGCGCGAGCTCGACCCCCTCGACACGCCGCTGGTGCGCCCCCTTCGCCATCGCGGCGTTGAGTGCGAAGCCGCCGACTCCGCAGTACAGATCCAGGACGCTGGCCGGGTCGATCGCGCCCACCCAGTCGCGGGCCTGACGGTAGAGCCCGCTCGCGACGACGCTGTTGGTCTGGAAGAAGCTGCGTGGACGCAACCGCAAGGTGATGTCGTCCAGCCGCATCGCCAGGAAGTCCTCCTCGGTGAGCACGATCTCCTCCTCGCCCTCGAGGACGGCCTTGTGCTCGGGCTGGATGTTGACCGAGACCACGCGCACACCGGGAAGGGCGGCACGAAGCAGGTCCAGCCCCTCCCGGATCCGCGGTAGCTGGCCGGGGGAGCGCAGGACGAATCGGACCATCAGTTCCCCGGCCGGGCTGGCCGTGACGATCAGGTACTTCAGCTCGCCGGACCGGGCCGAGACGTCGAAGGGGACCAGCCCCAGCTGAGCCACCGCCTCGGTCAGGAGCGGCAGTGCCTCGGCAAGAGCCGGTTCGTAGAGTCCGCAGTCCCGCAGGTCCACCCCACGAAAGCGCGCATCGAGGATGCCGAAGGTCGGTTCCCGACTGCTCCCGCCGACGGCCAGCTTCGCCTTGTTGCGGAAGCCCGACTCCGTGCCCACGAACGGGGCGTCCCACACCTCGGGTGGTGCGAAGGGTCGCAACTGCATCACGACGTCATCGGCCAGATCGTGCACCTGCTCGGCGTAGGGCACGCCCATGAGGGCGCACGAGCCGCACGATCCGCGGTCGAAGTGGGGGCACTGCACGATGTCAGAGGCTACCGGGGCGAGGACGGCACGTGGACCGGCAACTCGCCACCAAACGTCCCTTGCCGGATGCGGTCGACAAGGCCGACGAGCAGCAGGTCGGCGCCGACGACACCAGCACCGGGCCCACCCTCGGGGGCGCGCGCCGGGCCCACCCGGTACCCGCCCCCTTCGTCCGTGTCGCGCTGCCTACGACTGACCGAGGATCTCGCCCGCACGTTCGCGCATCTCGATCTTGCGGACCTTGCCGGTGACCGTCATCGGGAACTCCTGGGTGACGTGCACGTACCGAGGGATCTTGTAGTGGGCGAGCTTGCCGGTGGCGAATTCGCGGACCTCGTCGGCCGTCAGGGAGGTGGCTCCGGCCGAGAGGACCACCCACGCCATGAGCTCCTCGCCGTACTTGTCGTCGGGGACGCCGATCACCTGCACGTCGGCGATCGCCGGGTGGGTGTAGAGGAACTCCTCGACCTCGCGGGGGTAGACGTTCTCCCCGCCGCGGATGACGAGGTCCTTGATCCTCCCGACGATGTTGACGTAGCCGTGCTCGTCCATCGTCGCGACGTCACCGGTGTGCATCCACCGCGACTCGTCGATGGCCTCGGCGGTCGTGTCCGGCTGCTCCCAGTAGCCGAGCATCACGCTGTAGCCGCGCGTGCACAGCTCACCGGCCTCGTCCCGGGGCAGGGTCACGCCGGTCACCGGGTCGACGACCTTGGTCTCGATGTGCGGCATCGAGCGGCCGACGGTCTCGGTGCGTCGCGCCAGGTCGTCGTCCCTGCGGGTCATCGTCGAGACCGGTGAGGTCTCGGTCATTCCGTAGCTGATGGCCACCTCGGACATGTTCATCTCGGCGACGACGCGCTTCATGACCTCGACCGGGCACGTGGACCCGGCCATGATCCCGGTGCGCAGGCTGCTCAGGTCGTAGTCGGCGAAGGTCGGCAGGTCCAGCTCGGCGATGAACATCGTCGGCACGCCGTACAGCGAGGTGCACTGCTCCTGCACGACCGCATCGAGGGTGGCGACCGGGTCGAAGGAGGGGGCCGGGATGACCATGCAGGCACCGTGCGAGGTGGCCGCGAGGTTGCCCATGACCATGCCGAAGCAGTGGTAGAAGGGCACCGGGATGCAGATGCGGTCGTGCTCGGTGTAGGCGATCATCTCACCGACGAAGTAGCCGTTGTTGAGGATGTTGTGGTGGCTCAGGGTGGCTCCCTTGGGGAAGCCCGTGGTGCCGGAGGTGTACTGGATGTTGATCGGGTCGTCGGGGCTGAGACCCGCGCCGCGCTCGGCCAGATCCTCGTCGGTGACCGCGCCACCGGCGGCGACGAGGTCGTCCCAGGACGCGTCACCGATGTAGACGACCTCGGTCAGGGAAGCGACCTGCGGACGCACCTCCTCGACCATCGAGCGGTAGTCGGACGTCTTGTGCGTGGTGGCGCTGACGAGCATCCGCATGCCCGACTGCTGGGCCACATAGGTCAGCTCGTGCGAGCGGTAGGCCGGGTTGACGTTGACCAGGATCGCACCGATGCGCGCGGTGGCGTACTGCAGCAGCGTCCACTCCGGGCAGTTCGGTGACCAGATGCCGACTCGATCACCGGCGGCCACCCCCTTCGCCAGCAGGCCCCTGGCGAGTGCGTCCACGTCCGCGAGCAGCTGGGTGTACGTCCAGCGCCGTCCCGAGGGGACGTCGACCATGGCCTCCCGGTCGCCGTGGGTGGCGGTGGTGCGCTGGAGATTGGCTCCGATGGTGTCCCCGAGCAGGGGCGTGTCCGAGATGCCCGAGGTGTACGAGGGCTCTGTGGGTGCGGTCACAACGACTCCTTGCGTGTTCGCGGCGGTGCGGTGCATTCCCACTGTGCCACTCGTGCCGCCCGGCAGGACGTGCTCGTCTCAGTCGGCGTCGCCGACCAGCACGGCCCGACCCTCGGTGGCGCTGTGCACCGCCGGTGCTGGCCCGACCCGAAGGTGGCGCGAGCCCGCGGAGAAGATCACGACCCCGATGAGGACGGCGACCGCGCCCATCCAGAAGGGCGCGCTCATGCTGATCTCCTCACCGAGTCGACCGGCTGCCCAAGGGGCCACGGCACCGCCGGAGAAGCGGACGAAGGAGTACGCCGACGAGGCCACCGAGCGCTCGACGGGCGCGGAGCCCATGACGGCCTCGGTGATGAGCGTGTTGTTGACCCCGAGGAAGGCGCCGGCGATGACGATGCCGATGATCAGGACCGTCGTGGACTCGACGAAGACGGCCATCAGTGCCAGGTCGACGGCGAAGAGCGTGAGGGCCCAGAGGATGGAGGGGACGGTACCGAAGCGACGCTGCAGCCTCGGCGCGGTCCGGACCGAGGTGATGGCCAGCAGCAGGCCCCAACCGAAGAAGATCCAGCCCACCTGCGAGGCGCCCATGTCCAGCGGGAACGGCGCGAACGCCAGCAGGGTGAAGAAGCCCATGTTGTAGAAGAGCGCAGTCAGGGCCACGGTGCGCAGACCCGGGTGCTTCAGGGCCCAGATCGGGTCGGTCAGGGAGGTGTGCCGGCCCGACGGGGGAGTGGGCGGCAGGAGGACGGCGGTGACGACCACCGCGATGGCCATCAGGGCGGCGACCCCGAAGAACGGGGCTCGCCAGGAGATCGCCCCGAGCTGGCCGCCGACGATCGGCCCCACGGCGATCCCGAGACCCAGGGCCGCCTCGAAGAAGATGACCGCCTGGCCGACGCTACCGGCGGATGCCACGACGATGGTCGAGAGTGCGGTGGCCACGAAGAGTGCATTGCCCAGGCCCCATCCGGCTCGGAAGCCGACGATCGCCCCGATGGAGTCCGACATCCCTGCCAGTGCGGAGAAGACGATGATCAGCGCGAGACCCGCGAGCAGGGTGCGCTTCGCCCCGATGCGCGAGGAGATGAAGCCGGCGACGAGCATCGCGACGCCCATGACCGCCATGTAGCTGGTAAACAGCAGTGAGGTCTCGCTCGGACTGGCACCCAGCTCGTCGGCGATCGGCTTGAGGATGGGATCGACGAGGCCGATGCCCATGAAGGCGATGACGCAGGCGAAGGCCACGGCCCACACGGCACGCGGCTGCTTCCACATCGAGGGGCTCTCGTTCGCGGGTGGTGCTGGGGACGTCACTACTGCTGGCCTTCCTGCTGGTGTGCGGTCGCCTCGAGCACCGCGCGCAGCACCATCACGGCGGTGGCGAGGTCCTCGGGGGTGAGTACGGGGTGCTCCCGGACGGCGGTGACGACGGCCTCCGCGGTGCGCCGGCGCACGACGGACAAGGCGTCACGACCGGCCGGGGTGAGGGCCACGAGGGTGGCCCGTGCATCGTCGGGGTCGCTCTCCTTGGTCACCCAACCGCGGTCGGCGAGCGTCCTGACGAGCCCGGACATCGTCGGCTGGGACGTGCGGTCGAGCTGCGCGAGTCGACCCACGCCGCAGGGTCCGTGCTCGTCCAGGACGGACAGGACGCGTACCCCGGCCGGTGGGGTCGAGTGGATGTGCTGGCGCGATGCACGTACGAGACGCGCTGCGCTGGTCACCAGGTCGCTGGCGGTGGAGAGCTCATCGCGGGTCACGGCCCCATCTTACATAGGGGTCCTATGTACATGCCCGGAGGAGACGACGACCGGGCCGTGACCACTGGGTGGTCACGGCCCGGTCGGGCAGGGGAGCGGGTCAGACCTGCTCGGTCAACGTCCCCGCGACGGCCCAGCGCTCGAAGTGGTCCAGCACGTCGTGGCAGATCTCCTCTTCGCTGTAGGGGAAGACGTCGTACCCGCCCCCGCTGGGCAGGGCGACGTCGAGCCGTGTCGTGCGATCGTCGGCCTCGATCATGCGCACACCGTATGAGGGCGCCGGCCCGGGGCGAGCGCGCACGGACCAGACGAAGGGGGATTCCCCCTCGCCGATGACCAGCTCCGCCGAGGAGGGGGTGTCCGCATCCCCGTGCCGGACCTCGAGATGGGCGATACGACCCTGAGACTCCATCTCCGTGACGACTTCCTCCAGTGCCGGGACGACCACGGTCGCCAGACGCTCATTGGCCCGTTGGATGCTGACGGTGCCGAAGGCATGCGACAGCCGCTGGCGCCAGGAGAGCTGGTGCTGGATCTCCTGACCGGCCAGGTGCGTCGCCAGCGACAGCCGGGCAGCGTCGAAGTTGGTCCGCTCGACCTCCAGGGCCTTGTGCAGGCCGACCATCACCAGGATCATCACGACCGCGAAGGGCAGCCCCATGATGATCGTCGCGTACTGCAGGGCGACGATCCCACCGACGACGAGCATCGCGATGGTCAGCACGCCGGTCGCGACCGCCCACACGACGCGCAGTATCGCCGGGGCATCGGTCTCGCTGTCCGGCAGGTCGGACGTCAGGTTGGCCATGATGAGCGCACCGGAGTCGGCGGACGTCACGTAGAAGAGCAGTCCGACGAAGGTGGCGAGCCCGACCAGGAAGAAGGCCCCCGGGTACTGCTGGAGAAGACTGTAGAAGCCCTGCTCGGGCTGATTCATCGCCAACTCACCGAAGGCGGCATCGCCATCGGCAATCTGCTTGACGGCGGAGTTGCCGAAGATCGAGACCCACATGACGATGTAGCTGAAGGGGATGGTGAGGGTACCGAACACGAACTGTCCGATGGTGCGGCCCTTGGAGATGCGGGCGAGGAACATCCCGACGAAGGAGGCCCAGGCGACCCACCAGGCCCAGAAGAAGAGGGTCCACAGGTTCATCCAGTCGGCCGGGTGGTCGTAGGCCATCGTGTCCAGCGTCATCCCGGGGAACATCGAGACGAAGTCCCCGACATTCATCGTGATCGCCCGCAGGAGGAACGTCGTGCTGCCGGTCACCAGGACCCACAGCGCGAGCAGGATGGCCAGGACGACGTTGAGCTGGCTGAGGATGCGGATGCCACGGTCGACACCCGTGGTCGCGGACACCGTGGCCACGGCCACCGCCAAGATGACCAGACCCACCTGTGCGGGGATCCCCTGCGGGACGTCGAACATCACACCGAGGCCGACGTTGAGCATCACGACACCGATGCCCAGCGACGTGGCGACACCGAAGATCGTGCCGAGCACGGTGGCGATGTCGACCGTGTCACCGATCGGTCCGCGGATGCGCTTGCCGAAGATCGGGTACAGCGCGGAGCGCACGGCCAGCGGGAGCTTCTTGCGGTGGGCGAAGTAGCCCAGGGCGATGCCCATGAGCGCGTACATGCCCCAGCCCGTGATGCCGTAGTGGAAGAGGGTCCACACGGTCGCCTCGCGTGCCGCGTCCACGCTCCCGGCCTCGCCCTGTGGGGGAGCGAGGAACTGGCTGGCGGGCTCTGCGACGGCGAAGAACATCACGTCGGTGCCGATACCCGCGGCGAAGAGCATCGAGGCCCAGGCGAAGGTGGAGAACTCGGGACGGTCGTCGTCGTCGCCGAGGCGCACGCGGGCGTAGCGGACACCGACGTAGATGACGAAGACGAGCACCACCGTCGCCAGGGAGATGTAGAACCAACCGAACCAGTCACCGATACGGGTGACCAGACTGCCGAGGGTGCTCTCCGCCGTCTCCGGCGCGATGAGCGCCCAGGCGGCGATGACGGCGATGATCACACCGGAGACCGCGAGCACGGTGGTCTTCAGGCGGGGTCTGCTGGGGTGGTCCTCAGTCAGCTGGGGGTCGATCGAGGCGTCGGTCGTGCTCACTGGCCCTCTCCCTTCGTCGGAGCGGCCTGCATGGCGCGCAGGGCGCTGGGCAGGTGGTCCCGTGAGTCCCACGCGGAGTTGCGCGGGTCACCCTCGGGGTAGAGGGGCATCCCCTCGTTCGCGCGGTACACCGGCGGGTGCTCGGCCTCGAGGGGAGTGTTGCCGGCGATGAGGTCGGCGGCCTTCTCCGCGACCATCATCACCGGTGCGTAGATGTTGCCGTTGGTGATGCTGGGGAAGACGGAGGCGTCGACGACGCGCAGCCCCTCGGTCCCGTGCACCTTCATGGTCGATGGGTCGACCACGGACATCTCGTCGGTGCCCATCTTCGCGGTGCAGGACGGGTGCAGGGCCGTCTCGGCGTCCCGCGCGACCCAGTCGATGATCTCCTGGTCGGTCTCGACGCCCGGGCCGGGGGAGAGCTCGCCCCCGTCGAAGGGGGCGAAGGCCGGCTGGTCGAGGATGTGCCGCGCTGCGCAAACGACCTCGACCCACTCCTGACGGTCCCGCTCCGTGGACAGGTAGTTGAACAGGATGCTCGGCTTGGTGAAGGGGTCGTCGTTCGTGATCCGCACGTGACCGCGCACGTCGGAGTTCATCGGGCCGATGTGCACCTGGTAGCCGTGCTTGCCGCCCGAGGCCGTGCCGTCGTAGCGCACGGCGATCGGCAGGAAGTGGAACATCAGGTTCGGGTAGGCGACCTCGTCGTTGGTGCGGATGAAGCCGCCTCCCTCGAAGTGGTTCGAGGCGCCGACCCCGCGGTTGAGGAAGAGCCACTCGGCGCCGATGTAGGGCGCCTTCCACTTCTTCAGCCAGGGGGCGATGGAGACCGGCTGCAGGCTCTCGTGCTGCAGGTAGACCTCGAGGTGGTCCTGCAGGTTCTCGCCGACCCCCGGGAGGTCGATGTGCGGCGTGACGCCCGCGGCGCGCAGGGTCTCCGGGTCACCGACGCCGGACAGCTGCAACAGCTGCGGCGTGTTGAAGGCGCCGCCGCAGAGGATGACCTCTCCGGCGTCAACCGAGTGGTGGCGTCGGCCCGCGCGCACGAAGTCGACCCCGGTGACACGGTTGCCCTGCCAGCGCAGCTTCGTCACCGTCGCCAGGGTGGTGATGTCGAGGTTCTTGCGATCGCGGATCGGCCGCAGGTAGGCGCGCGAGGCCGAGATCCGACTGCCCTTGGAGACATTCCGGTCGAAGGGGGCGAAGCCCTCCTGGCGGTATCCGTTGACGTCGTCCGTCCGGGCGAATCCGGCCTGTTCCGTGGCCTCGAAGAAGGCTTGGAAGAGCGGGCTGGACGCAGGGCCGCGCTCGAGGGTGAGCGGGCCGGCGCCACCACGCCAGGCGTCGACGCCGGCGGTCGTGGTCTCCATCCGCTTGAAGTAGGGCAGGCAGTGGGCGTAGTCCCAGTGCTCCATGCCGTCGAAGCCGGCCCACTTGTCGAAGTCGCCCGCGTTGCCACGCTGGAAGATCATCCCGTTGATGCTCGAGCTCCCGCCCAGGACCTTGCCCCGGGCGTGCTTGACGCGCCGACCGCCCATGTGCGGCTCGGGCTCGGTCTCGTAGGCCCAGTCGTAGAGCGGGTTGCCGGCGGGGAACATCAGAGCGGCCGGCATGTGGATCAGGGGGTCGGTGATGAAGTCCGCACGTCCTGCCTCGAGGACGAGCACGCTCGTGCTCTCGTCGGAGCTGAGGCGGTTGGCCAGGGCGGAGCCGGCCGAGCCTCCTCCGACGATGACGTAGTCGTAGTGCTCTCTCATGGGGTCCTTCCCGTCTGCGCGTGGCGTGCGCCGTGGTGTGGTCGGTGCTGCGTGGTCGGTGCTGCGTGGTCCGGTCAGTCCTGGCCGGTGCCGAACCAGCCGGTGGTGGCCGGTCGGGTGTTGTGCCAGACGTGCTTGCTCTCCTGGTACTCGTGCAGCCCGGTCAGGCCGAGCTCGCGGCCGACACCGGACTGCTTCATCCCGCCCCACTCGGCGGCCGGGACGTAGGGGTGGAAGTCGTTGATCCAGATCGTCCCGTGGCGCAGCCGACGCGCGACCCGCTCGGCGCGGCCGGCGTTCTGCGTCCACACGGCGCCCGCGAGTCCGTAGATCGTGTCGTTGGCCAGCGACACGGCAGCCTCTTCGCGGGCCTCGGGGGAGTCGCCGGTGAAGGTCTCCACGGTGAGCACCGGGCCGAAGGACTCGTCCTGCACGCAGGACATGTCGGCGGTGCACCCGTCGAGGATCGTCGGGGGGTAGTAGCTGCCGACGGCCAGCTCACCACCGGGGCGCTCGCCCCCGCAGCGCAGCACGGCGCCCTCGGCCAGCGCGGCCTCGACGTAGGCCTCGACCTTCCGGCGGTGGCCGTCGCTGATGAGCGGGCCCGTCTCGGCGGACTCGTCGAAGGGCCCGCCCATCCGGATGGCCCGTGCCCGACGCACGAGCTCGTCGACCACCCGGTCGTGGACGGAGTCCTCGACGATCAGGCGGGAGCCCGCCGAGCAGACCTGCCCCGAGTCGAGGAAGATCGCCGTGAGTGCGTTGTCGATCGCGGCGTCCATGTCGGCGTCGGCGAAGATGATGTTCGGGTTCTTCCCGCCGAGCTCGAGCGCGACGTTCTTCACCGTGGCCGCGGCCGTCGCCATGATCGTGCGGCCGGTCTCGAGGCCGCCGGTGAAGGAGACGAGATCGACCTCCGGGGCGCTGGTCATGGTCGCACCGACGGTGGCGCCCGGCCCCAGCACGAGGTTGGCGACACCGTCGGGCAGGCCCACCTCGACGAGCGTGCGCACGAGCCAGATGGCGGTCTGCGGGGTGAGTTCGCTGGGCTTGAGGACGAAGGTGTTGCCTGCGGCCAGTGCCGGTGCGACCTTCCACGCCGTCTGCAGCAGCGGGAAGTTCCAGGGCGTGATCATCGAGCACACGCCGACGGGCTCGTGGACGATGCGCGAGGAGACGTCCGGGGTACCGGGGTCGACGACCCGGCCCGCCTCGGCCTGGGCCAGCGAGGCGAAGTGGCGGAAGACGGCGACGATGTCCTGCATGTCCATCCGGGACTCGACGAAGCGCTTGCCGGTGTCTTGGGACTCCATGCGGGCGACGTCGTCGAGCTCGTTCTCGAGACGGTCCGCGAGGCGGTGCAGGAGCGCCGCCCGCTCGGGGGCCGGAGTGCGCGGCCACGGACCGTTGTCGAAGGCGGCACGTGCGGCCTTCACGGCGTCCTGGGCGTCGGCCACGCCCCCTTCGTCCACGGTCACGACCACCGAACCGTCCGCGGGGCAGGTGATCTCTCGGGTCTCACCGGAGGCGGCGGCACGCCACTCGCCGGCAATGTGCAGCGTCGTCATGGGACTCCTTGGGTCGGCTCGGGGAACCCGTCGACAGTAACGCACGTTTCACTTCTGACCGAAACGTGCGTTGCGGTTAGGCTGACTCCATGACCAGTCACGTACGCAAGCGCCCGGCCCGGGAGCGCTTGCTCGCGGCGGCCGACGAGCTGATGTTCGTCGACGGTGTCGTACTCACCCCGGTCGATGTGGTGCTCAGGCGCGCGGGAGCCTCGGCGGCGACGCTCTACTCGAACTTCGGGAGCAAGGACGGCCTGATCGCTGCGGCTCTGGGACGCCGGCTGGAGGACTGGACGCAGGCCTGGGACGAGGCGATCGCCGCAGCCGACTCACCGACCGATCGTCTCTTCGCGATCTTCCCGGCCCTGCGCTCCTACCAGCGCGAGCGACTCAGGGAGCGTTGGTGCGCCTTCAGCGGGACCGCTGCAGCGATCTACCGCCCCTCGGAGGGGATCGTCGAGATGCTCGAGGCGGAGGACGAGCTCCTCCACGCCCGGCTGCTCGCGTTCGCCGGCGAGGTCGCCGGCGGGGAGCGCGCCCAGGACCTGGCGGACCAGGTCGCCGTCGCCTACCTCGGGACGATCACCGGCATGCTGCGCGGCGATCAGGAGACCGCCATCGCCCGCGGCGAGCTCGTCGCCCGGACCCTCGTCGCCTCGTTGGTGGGGGAGGGCAGCACAGATCTGCTTGGATCGCAGGAGTAGACCCGCCCCCTTCGCCTGGAGTGCCGATGAGCCACACCGCCGACCGTCATGACCTCATCCGAGTCCGTGGGGCACGGGAGAACAACCTCAAGGACATCAGTCTCGACCTACCCAAGCGGCGCCTGACGGTCTTCACCGGGGTCTCCGGGTCGGGCAAGAGCTCGCTGGTCTTCGGCACGATCGCGGCAGAGTCACGGCGCCTCATCGACGAGACGTACAGCGCCTTCCTGCAGGGCTTCATGCCCTCCCTCGCCCGACCGGAGGTCGACCACCTCGAGGGGCTGACGACCGCGATCATCGTCGACCAGGAGCGGATGGGCGCCAACCCCCGCTCGACCGTGGGCACGGCCACGGACGCCAACGCGATGCTGCGCATCCTCTACTCCCGCCTGGGCCGGCCCCACGTCGGGCCGCCGACCGCCTTCTCCTTCAACGTGCCCACCCGCAGGGCCAGCGGGATGATGTCGACCCAGAAGTCCGGTCGGACGGAGAAGAAGGCGGTCAAGGACGCGGTCTACCTCGGCGGCATGTGCCCCCGCTGCGAGGGCATGGGGCAGGTCAGCGACATCGACCTCACCGCCCTCTACGACGAGACCATGTCCCTGCGCGAGGGCGCGCTGACGGTGCCCGGGTACTCCATGGACGGCTGGTACGGGCGGCTGTTCGAGGGGATGGGCCTGCCGATGGACACGCCGATCGCGAAGTTCACGACACGCCAGCGGGAGACGATGCTGTGGTCGGAGCCGACGAAGATCAAGGTCGAGGGGGTCAACCTCACCTTCGAGGGCATCATCCCGAAGATCCAGAAGTCGATGCTGTCGAAGGACCCCGAGGCGATGCAACCGCACGTGCGGCGCTTCGTCGAGCGCGCGGTGACCTTCCAGACCTGCCCGGAGTGCGAGGGCACTCGGCTGACCCCCGAGGCGCGCGCGTCGATGATCAACGACAAGAGCATCGCCGACCTGTGCCGGATGCAGATCGACGACCTCGCCCAGTGGGTGCGTGACCTCGACGAGCCGGGCTTCGAGCCCCTGCTGAAGGGCCTGCGGGACCTGCTCGACTCCTTCACCGAGATCGGTCTGGGCTACCTCTCGCTCGACCGGCCGGCCGGGACACTGTCCGGGGGAGAGGCGCAGCGCGCCAAGATGATCCGCCACCTCGGCTCGTCCCTGACCGACGTCACCTACGTCTTCGACGAGCCGACGATCGGGCTGCACCCGCACGACATCGACCGGATGAACGACCTGCTCCTTCGCCTGCGGGACAAGGGCAACACCGTGCTGGTGGTCGAGCACAAGCCGGAGACGATCGCCATCGCCGACCACGCCGTCGACCTGGGTCCGTTGGCCGGGGCGAAGGGGGGAGAGGTGGTCTTCGAGGGGACGGTCGAGCAGCTGCGCTCCTGCGACACGCTCACCGGACGGCACCTCGACGACCGGGCCCGGCTGAAGGAGAGGGTGCGCTCGGCGACGGGTGCGCTGGAGATCCGCGGCGCCGACACCCACAACCTGCAGGACGTGGACGTCGACCTCCCACTGGGCGTCCTGGCCGTCGTCACCGGCGTCGCCGGATCGGGCAAGAGCTCGCTCGTCCACGGCGCGCTCGACCACCGCGACGACATCGTCATCGTCGACCAGGCCGCGATCAAGGCCTCACGACGCAGCAACCCCGCCACCTACACCGGTCTCCTCGAGCCGGTGCGCAAGGCCTTCGCCAAGGCCAACGACGTCAAGCCGGCGCTGTTCAGCTCCAATTCCGAGGGAGCCTGCCCGACGTGCAACGGCGCGGGCGTGATCCTCACCGAGCTCGGTGTCATGGCGACGGTCGAGTCGCCGTGCGAGGACTGCGAGGGGCGGCGCTTCCAGGACGCGGTCCTCGAGTTCGAGCTGGCTGGCAAGAACATCGCCGATGTGCTCGAGCTGTCGATGAGCGAGGCCGCGGCCTTCTTCGCCAAGGACGGTCCGGCGAGCGTTCCGGCCGCGCACACGGTCCTCACCCGTCTCGTCGACGTCGGGCTCGGGTACCTGACGCTCGGGCAACCACTCACCGCCCTGTCCGGCGGTGAGCGCCAGCGCCTCAAGCTCGCCGTGCAGATGGGGGAGAAGGGGCAGGTGTACGTCCTGGACGAGCCGACTGCCGGGCTGCACCTCGCTGACGTCGAGAACCTGCTGGGGCTGCTCGACCGCCTCGTCGACTCGGGCAGGTCCGTCATCGTCATCGAGCACCACCAGGCGGTGATGGCGCACGCCGACTGGATCGTCGACCTCGGCCCGGGCGCGGGTCACGATGGTGGGCGGGTCGTCTTCGAGGGCACACCTCGTCAGCTCGTGGAGGACCGTTCGACCGTCACGGGTGAGCACCTGGCCGACTACGTCGGCGGCTGAGGGCGTGGACGCAGGCGGGCTGCGGCAGTAGCGTCGGGTCATGCTTCGCATCGGCGCGATCGTCCTCAACGTGTCCGACACCGAGCGCGGCTCCGCGTTCTGGAGTGCGGCCCTGGGCTACGAACGCTCGACGAACCCGGACTTCCTGGAGCCCGGCGAGGGCACGGCGCCCAGCGTGCACCTGGACCAGAGCGACCGGACCCACCTCGACCTGTGGACCGACAGTGCCGAGGAGCAGCATGCGCAGGTGGAGCGCCTGGTCACGCTCGGCGCCGACCGCGTCGACTGGGACTACCCCGAGGACGCCGATTTCGTCGTCCTCACCGACCCGGACGGCACCCTGTTCTGCGTGGTCGACACGTCTGCGCACAGCGCGGGGGAGCAGACGGGAGACGCCACGGCGAGGACCGAGTAGTTTGGTGAGCGGAAGGGTGTGATCCAGATGACATTCGAGATCCATGACCTCGATCCCGGCGTCCGGAGTCGACTGTCGGAGCTCGCGCGCAAGCACGGCCGGACGATGGAGACCGAGGCTGCCGAGATCCTCACGGCAGCAACGCGCGGCGAGGTTCGCGACGGCTCGGCCGTGATCGACCTCTACTCGTCGGCACGGCGCGTCGTCTCCAAGGAGGCCCTGGCCCCGCCGACGCAGGTCGACTTCACGCCCGACGGCTTCTGAGCCCTGACCGGACGGCTGCATGGTCGACCGGCGCCATCCCGCCTGACCCGGCCATCTGATCCATTTCGCCGATAATCCACATTATGTCAATACTGACCCTCGGTCCACGCCCGGGACCTCCCCCCAGGGCCACCCCGTGGCCTCGATGAGCGGAACGGTCGACCGCTGAGCCCGGGAGGTGGCCTACCTTGTCGGGTGTGACCGAGACGCAGATCAGGGCCGTTGCCGTCGTGGGCGCCGGCGCCATGGGGGCGATGTACGCCGCGCACTTCGTCGAAGGGGGCATGGAGACCGCCCTCATCGCCTCCGGTGACCGAGCGGCCAGGTTGCGTCGCGACACGATCACGGTCAACGGCGAGCCGCTGCGGGCGCGAGTCGTCGAACCGGGTGTGGACGACTTCCACGCCGACCTCGTCCTCGTGGCAGTGAAGCACCACGACCTCGCTGAGGCGCTCGACGACGTCGCTCCCTTCGTCGGTCCGGACACGACCTTCGTCTCCGTGCTCAACGGCCTGGACAGCGAGGAGGTCATCGCCGATCGCTTCGGTTCCGGCACCGTCCTGCTGTGCATCGCCCTGGGCATGGCCGCCGGGCGGGACGGATCGGCGGTCACCCACCTCTCCCCCGGACACCTCGTCATCGGGACGACGCCCGACCTGGCGGACAGCCATCGCCTGCACGCCGTCGGTGCCGCCCTCGACGCAGCGTGCCTCGAGTGGCAGGCGCCGGAGGACATGCGCCACGAGATGTGGTGGAAATTCATGGTCAACACCGCCATCAACCAGTCGTCCGCGGTCCTGCGCAAGCCCTACGCGGCGTTCAGGACGGACGGCCCCGCGCGGTCCCTGATGCTCGCCCTGGCGCAGGAGGTCGTGGCCGTCTCCGGTCCCGAGGGCGTGCACCTCGGCGATGCCGATCTGGCCCGCTGGGACGCGGTCCTGCAGGCGCTCCCCGGAGACGGTCACACCTCGATGCTCCAGGACGTGATGGGCGGACGGACCACCGAGGTCGCCCTCTTCGGCGACCGCGTGGTGGCGTTCGGACAGCAGCACGGCGTGCCGACTCCGATCAACCAGACGATGTCCTGGATCCTGACCTCGGCCCGACAGTGACATCCTGACCGGATGAACGAGTTGCGCGTCCCTGCGGGCCCGGGGATCCCCGACGGCGTCGTGGTCCCCGGGCCGGATCTGTCCGAGCAGTTCAGCCGGGCCAGTGGCCCGGGCGGTCAGGGCGTCAACACGACCGACTCGCGGGTCCAGCTCTCCCTGGACCTGGGGGCCACGAGCGCCCTGACCGAGCGCCAGCGCCAACGGGTCCTGGCCCGCCTGTCGTCCCGACTCGTCGGAACGGTGCTGACCATCGATGCGGCAGAGCACCGTTCCCAGCGTCGCAACCGCGCCGCCGCCAGGGAGCGGATGGCCGACCTCCTGCGCGAGGCGCTGGCCCCTCCTCCCCCACCGCGACGCCCCACCAAGCGCACCCGGGGCTCCCAGCGTCGCCGGCTCGACGCCAAGCGGCGGCGCTCCCGGATCAAGGCCAGACGGGCGCGGCCCACGGACGAGTAGGTCGCAGCCGGCCCGGCGCCCGCGACGGCACAGTTCCTGACGACCCGAGAGACCACGGACAGTGACAACAGCCGATCGGCGCAGGAGGATGGGCCCATGAGGATCGTCGTCGCAGGAGGTACCGGCGTCATCGGATGCCACGTCGTCGCCGCGGCTCGCGACCGTGGTCACGAGACAGTCGTGCTGACCCGGTCCACCGGGACGGACCTGTATGCGGGCACCGGCCTCGACGAACGCCTGACGGGGGCGGAAGCCGTGATCGACGCCACCTCCGTGCAGACCGTCTCGGCCCGCACGTCCGTCGACTTCTTCCGCACGGTCACCCAGCACCTCGTGACCGCGGGTCGTCGCTGCGGCGTCCGCCACCATGTCGTGGTGTCGATCATCGGGGCGCAGGAGGCCCCCTTCTCCTACTACGCCGGCAAGCAGGCCCAGGAGCACCTCGTCCTCGACCAGCCGAGCGGCACCGTCGTGCGGGCGGGACAGTTCCACGAGTTCGTGCGTCAGACGATGGCCCGGACCAAGGCGGGACCGATCTACGCCATCCCCAGAATGCGCTCCCAACCGGTTGCGGCGAGCGAGGTCGCCGGCCTGCTCGTCGACGTGGCGGAGCAGGACCCCCAGGGCCTCGGTCCCGAGATCGCCGGCCCGCAGGAGCTGACGGTGGCGGACATGGCCCGCCGCGTGATCGAGCACGAAGGGGGGCACGCCCGAGTCATCGAGGTCCCCTTTCCCGGTGGCTTCGGCCGGGCGATGCGGGACGGCACGCTGGTGGCCCGCGCCGGGACCCGGCTGGGCCGACTGACCTTCGACGAGTGGTTGGCGGACCAACGCGGCTGGCGCGGGCGGTAGGTTGCGGCCATGACCGCCAACGCCAGCACGTCGACCCGCATCGCCGTGCTCATCGACGCCGACAACGTCTCCAGCAGGTACGCCTCCATGCTTCTGGAGGAGCTGGCCAACTTCGGTACGCCGACCGTCAAGCGGGCCTACGGGGACTGGACCACCACCCAGCTCGGCGGTTGGAAGGGCGAGCTGCAGCGCAACGCGATCCAACCGATCCAGCAGTTCGCCTACACCGTCGGCAAGAACTCCACCGACTCCACCCTGATCATCGACGCGATGGACCTGTTGTGGCAGGGCCATGTCGAGGCTTTCGCGCTCGTCTCCTCGGACTCGGACTTCACCCGCTTGGCCACCCGGTTGCGTGAGTCCGGCAAGACGGTCTACGGACTCGGCATGCGCAAGACACCGCTCTCGCTCCGCAGCGCCGTGGAGAGGTTCATCGAGCTGGAGAACCTCCAGGAGCCCGCCCGGGAGGAGACCACCCAGACACCGAGCACCGGCACCACCACGGGCTCCTCCGCCGACAAGGACGGGCCGGAGTACACCATCAACCTGCAGTCGGCATTGACCAAGGCCGTCAACGCCACCTCCGGGGACGACGGGTGGAGCACGCTGGGCACGCTGGGCCAGCACCTGTCACGGGCGCACGCCGACTTCGACCCGCGAGCCTTCGGTCACCAGAAGCTGTCCACCCTCGTCGAGGAGCAGCCCTACCTCGAGACGAGGAGCGAGTCGTCCATGATCCAGGTGCGGCTGCGGACCAAGCGGGCCGGAGCCAGCGCATCGACGAAGGCCACGGCACCGGCGAAGTCGACTCCCAAGCGATCCGGGACCAAGAAGAGCGCGGCGAAGACGTCTTCGGCAAAGGCCCCGGACAACCCCTGATCCGAGAGCGGGACCACTCCCCCGACGGACACCGCTTGCGCCTGCGGTCAGACCTCTTCCGCAGTACGGGGTGCGCCTCTAGACTACTCGCTGGTACCCACCCCCTCAGGAGATTCAATGCCCCAGCGTCGTCGACGTCCGAACGGCACCGTTCGGACAGTGGTTGCCCTGTGCCTGGCCTCGGGCATCGCCTTCGCACCACCCGCTGCGGCGACGGTTCCGGCGGACGACCCCTCCCCCAGCACCGCGTGGAGCGCCGACAGCGACGCCGGTGAGGGTGACCACGGCACGCCGTTGAGCGAGCAGAGCCTCGAGGAGCAGGTCGCCGAGGCCGAGCGCCTCTCGACGAGCCTGGCCGAGGACAACCAGGAGATCGCGGCCGCGGTCACGGGGCTGAAGGCATACTCCCAGCGCGTCAACACCCTGCTGCAGCGCCAGGCCGAGGCCCGCGAGAGGTACGAGCAGGCCAAGCGTGACGTCGACGAGGCACAGTCGCAGCTCGAGCACTTCCAGGAGCGGCTCGCCGAGGGCGAGGCGGATCTGCGGGACTGGGCCTTCGAGACCTATACGCGGTCCGGGGGGTACGACGACACGTTGGAGCTCGTCGGGACGCTGACCAGGGAGCGGGAGACCGGCGGCAACAGTGCCGGGGACCTGCGCTACCTCACCGACGAGCGGATCCGCTCCGTCGACGTGGTGCAGCAGAAGACCGACATCCAGGCGGCGCTGGCCAAGAAGAAGGAGACGGCCGTGCGCGCGGCCTCCCAGGCCAAGAACGAGGCCAATCAGGCCAAGGAGGACGCCGACGAGGCGTTGCAGGAGCGCAAGGCCTCCCTGGATGAGCTGCGCGAGAAGCACGCCGAGGACCTGCAGGAGGCCGGACCCGTCGTCACCGCCCTCATCGGCCAGCCGAACGACGCCGCACAGGGCGCGAGTGAGCAGCTGGCCGACACGCTCAAGGACCTCGGACAGGACGTCTCCGAGTTCGAGGGCGCCAAGCCCTGCTCCACCAACACCATGGCCTACCCCAACGGCCAGATCCCGCCGGCAGCCCTGTGCCCGCTCCTCGGTGCCCCGGGCGAGTCGCTGCGGCCGGAGGCAGCCGCGGCGTTCAACTCGATGAGCCAGGCCTACCAACGCGACACCGGACACCTGCTCTGCGTCACCGACAGCTACCGCTCGTACGCCAACCAGGTGGTCACCAAGGCCTCACGTGGGCGCTGGGCCGCCGCCCCCGGCACGAGCAACCACGGCGTCGGCATGGCCCTCGACCTGTGCGGCGGGGTCAACAGCTTCGGTCACCCGGCGCACCTGTGGATGCAGCAGAACGCCCCCCTCTACGGCTGGTTCCACCCGTCATGGGCCGCAGCGGGAGGGTCCCTGCCCGAGCCCTGGCACTGGGAGTTCTCCGGCTGACACCGAGGGTCGAGGGGTCGGGCCCGGCGCGTCCCCGGGTGTGACTGGCGGCGCGAGGGCGGTCAGTGCCCCGGGGTCCCCGAGGGTGCCTTCACGGGCAGCATCACGACGAGCCCGGCGACCAGCACCAGGGCTATCCCCAGGATGCCCCAGTACTGCGTGTTGTCCTCTCCGGTGACCAGTGCTCCCACCCAGATGAAGAGCGCGAACGCGGCCGGCGAGAGGAACGAGACGACCCGACCGGTCGTGGCGTACAGACCGAAGATCTCGCCGCTGTGCCCCTCGGGGATCACCCGAGCGAGGAAGCTGCGCGACGCGGCCTGGGCCGGACCCACGAAGGCCGTCATCGCCAGACCGAGTGTCCAGAAGACGATCGTGCCGCCGTCGTGGAGGAGGAACACCCCCATGCCGAGGACGACGAGGGCGCTCAGCGAGATGACGATGACCTGCTTCGGCCCCAGCCGGTCATCGAGCAGGCCGAAGGCCATGGTGCTCACTCCGGCCAGGATGTTGGCCGCGGCGCCGAAGATGATGACGTCACCGGCGGACATGCCGAACGTGCCGGCAGCCAGCACGGCACCGAAGGCGAAGACACCGGCGAGCCCGTCCCGGAAGAGTGCCGAGGCCCCGAGGAAGTAGACGGTGTGCCTGGACCTGACCCACAGCTGGCGCAGGGACGCCCACACGAGCGTGTAGGAGCTGATGATCCCCACTCGGGGTGCCCGCTCGCGCGGGGAGTCCTTGAGCACGAGGAAGGTCGGCCCGGTGAAGAGCAGGATCCACAGGCCGCACACGAGCATCGAGACCCGGATGTCCATCGCTCCGTCGTCCGTGACGCCGAAGAGCCCCACCTCGGGCTGGATGAAGACGAAGAACAGCAGGAGGAGGACGAGGATGCCGCCCAGGTAGCCCATCCCCCAGCCGAAACCGGAGACCCGCCCGACATTGCCCGGGGAGGCGACCTGCTCGATGGAGGCGTTGTAGTTCACCCCGGCGATCTCGGAGACGATCGATCCCGCTCCGAGCAGCAGCAGACCCAGGACGAGGAAGGACGGGTCGGGCTCGACGAGGAAGAGCGAGGCCGACAGTGCGGCCAGGATCCAGGTCTGGATGCGCAGGTTGCGCACGGTCCGGCCCGAGCGGTCGGAGTTCTGCCCCAGCACGGGCGCGAGCAGCGCCACGAGGAGTCCGGAGATCGCCGTGGCGACGGCCAGCGCCGTCGACGTCGTGTTGGTGCTGCCGAAGCTCTCGCTCGTCAGGTACACCGAGAAGACGAAGGTCGTGATCACCGTGTTGAACGGCTGCGCGCCCCAGTCCCACATCGCCCACGCGACGATGCGTCCACGACCGCCCTGGCCCTGTGCTCGAAGGGCACTCGTGGGCTCGGCTTCGGAGGATGTCGAGGCGGTCACGACCCGAGAGTAACCCGGGAGGGCCGCGCGATGTGCGTCATCGGGTGGTTCGCGCTAGCCTGTGGGGTCGCTCCATGGTCAACCACGTATTGACCGCAGTCCGGCCGAAACCGGGCCTGAAGGAGACGGACCTCACCACCGCAACGACGCGTCGGGTGGAACAACCGGTGCCCACCGGGCGTTGACATGGACGTGAAGGTCCGCGCTGCAGGGGCGTGAACATCGCGAGAGACATCAGGAGACTTGCAACATGGCAGAGCGCACGCTGCGCGGCACGCGCATGGTCAGCTTCAGCATGGAGACGACGGACAACGTCGTCCCGAGCGACCGTCAGATCACGGCCTACCTCTGTGAGGACGGCCACCGCACCGAGTTGCCCTTCTCCGTCGAGGCCGACATCCCGGGTACCTGGGAGTGCCGTTGCGGCAAGCTCGGCAAGTTGGTCGACGGCCCGGAGCCGGAGATGAAGCCGACCAAGCATGTGCGCACCCACTGGGACATGCTGCTCGAGCGTCGTTCCATCCCCGAGCTCGAGGAGCTCCTCGACGAGCGGTTGGCGCTGCTGCGCGCCAAGCGTGGCGAGAAGCCGCGCAAGCGCAGCGCCTGATCTCCCCGGTGCATGACGAAGGGGGTCGCCCGCCGATGGCGGACGGCCCCCTTCGTCATGTCCCGACGCTCACTCGTCGTCGATGATCTCGCCCTCGACGACGTCGTCCTCCCCCGCGGGACGCGTGCGGCGCACCCTCACTTCCCCCCCGACACCAGCGGCCAGCAGGCGCCGCGCGACGGCGACCTCCAGACCGATGCGGGCGATGGGCCGGGTGAAGGGCAGGGCGAAGAGCAACCCGACCACTCCCGTGACGAGGCCGGGCACGAAGAGCAACGCTCCCCCGGCCACGACGAGGATGGCATCGGCGATCTCGCGATTGGGCATCCTGCCCGAGCGCAGCGCCTGCTCCAGTGCCCGCCAGGTGCGTCGCCCCTCCCTGCGCACGAGGAAGGCCCCGAGCGTGGAGAGGGTCAGCACGGCGATCACGGTCGGGAGCACGCCGATCAGTCGGGCCACGCCGACGAAGGCCGCGATCTCGAGGATCACGACGAGGACGACGACGAGTGGGATCCAGCGGATCCTGCGTCGCCGCGGGCGGCTGCCGGGTGGAAGGGTCACAGTCGGTGCCACCTCGGCTCGCGGTCGAGGAGCCGGCGAGCCTGGGCCAGCCGGTGCTGCGCGCCCCACACAGTGATCCGCACGATCGACTCCCGCACGACGTCAGCGTCCATCTTCGAGTCGCCGATCTCCCGCTCGACGAAGGTGATCGGGACCTCGACGACGGTCAGCCCGGCACGAACGGTCCGCGCCGTCAGATCCGTCTGGAAGCAGTAGCCCGCGCTCTCCACGTCGTCGAGACCGATGGTGCGCAGGGTGTCGCACCGGTAGACCCGGTAGCCCGCCGTCGCGTCGTTGACGGGCATCCCGAGGAGGGCCCTGATGTAGACGTTGCCGGCCACGCTGATCGCCTTGCGCTCAGCCGGCCAGTTGACCACCCGTCCCCCGGGAACATAGCGCGACCCGATGACGAGGTCGGCCTGCACCGCGGCCTCGAGCATCACCGGCAGGTGCTCGGGACGGTGCGACCCGTCGGCGTCCATCTCGACGACCGCGTCGTAGTCGCGCTCCAGCGCCCAGCGGAACCCGGCGAGATAGGCCGCGCCGAGACCCTCCTTGACCTCACGGTGCAGGACGAGGACGCGCGAGTCCGCCGCGGCCAGCTCGTCGGCCACCCGGCCCGTGCCGTCGGGAGAGTTGTCGTCGAGGACGAGTACGTCGGCCTCCGGCACGGTGTCACGCACCCGCTCGACGATGCCGGGCAGGTTCTCGCGCTCGTTGTACGTGGGGATGAGGACGGCGATCCGCTCGATCGGCGGACGCGGCTCTCTGGGGCGGTCAGGCACCGGTGGTGACATCCTCGGTCTGCGGGGTGGAGGGACGACGACTCCCCAGCCTACCCGCGAGTCGTGTGCCCACACGACTCGCACCGGCACCGATGAGCAGGAATCCGCACACCCACTCGACCCACGGTCCCATGCGATCGGAGACGGTCAGACCGCTGCGCAGCACCACCTCGTCGACGGGCTGTGCCGCGGTGAACAGCTCGGTCGTGGGAGTCGAGGTCCCGTCGGGGTTGATGAAGCCGGAGACCCCGACCGTCGAGACGTGCGCGACGCTGCGTCCGTGCTCGATGGCCCGGATGCGGGAGATCGCGTACTGCTGCGTCGACTCGGCGGTGTAGCCGAAGGTCGCGTTGTTGGTCTGGACCACGAGCAGGCTGGGTCGGTCCTCGTCCTCGGCGTTGCGCACGGCCTCGCGCATCAACCCGTCGTAGGCGACCTCGAAACAGATCGTGGGGATGGCGGAGAAGGCTCCGTCGTCGCCCTCGATGCGAAAGGCCACCGGCTCGTCCCCCTTCGCGAAGCCGACCCGTACGAGGTCGACCTTGTCGCTGAAGAGGCGGTAGAAGTCACGATGCGGCACGTACTCGGCGAAGGGCACCGGGTGCTGCTTGACGTAGCGCTCCGGCTCGTCGCCACCGGGGCGGTAGAGCAGCGAGGCGTTCGAGACCGCCGGGGCCGGCTCGTCGAGGATCGCGCCGACGATCAGCGGCGCGTCCACGGCCTCGACCGCGCGAGCGACCTGCGCCGCGGCGTCGGGATTGCGAAGGGGGTCGATGTCCGAGGCGTTTTCCGGCCAGATCACCAGGTCGAGGTCGCGGTGCTTCGCCGCCAGCTCCGTGGTCCCGGTCACGTGGTTGTCCAGGACCGCGCGACGCTCGGCGTTGAAGTCCAGACCGGGACTGGGGACGTTGCCCTGCACGAGCCCCACCCGGGCGCTGCTGTCGCCGCTGGTGGGCACCGGCACCGCCCACGACCCGAGTCCGACGAGGACGGCGAGGGTCAGAGCCACCTTCGGCAGGCGACGCGTGACGATGAGCAGGACCACCGGCACGGCCACGAGGGCCACGCTGACGGTGATGAGCGGAGCCCCACCGATCGCGGCCCACCGCGACAGGGGGGAGTCCGCCTGGCTGAAGGCGATCCGCGCCCAGGGGAAGCCGCCGTAGGGGACGGTCCCGCGCACCAACTCCTGCAGCACCCAGAGCACGGGGACGAGCAGGGCCGCGGCGAGGGCATGTCCACGGCGGATCAACGGGCGCTGCGCCCACACCAGCACTGCTCCCATCAGGGCCACGTACAGCGACTCGAAGGTGGCCAGGGCGAACCACGGGACGGCGCCGACGTAGATCCCCGACCAGCTGAGGGTGGGCACGAAGCAGGCGAAACCGGCCAGGAGGCCCAGCAGCGCGCCGAGGCGGGGGCGCACGTCCCACATGGCCACACTGATGAGGACCACTCCCCCGATGGCCGCCACCGCGAGGTCGTGGTCGGGGAAGGACAGCCACAGCAGAAGTCCACCGGCGATGGCGAGCAGCAGGCGTACCGGCGTCAGGCGTGCGAGCAGGGGCAGAGCGCTCACTCCCACGGAGTCGTCAGCACGATCGTCGTCCGCGTGGACACGTGTCCGGCGGCCCGCACCGTGGCGAGCAGCTCCTCGAGGGCCTGCGGCGTGCCGACCCGAACCCGCAGCATGTAGTTGGAGTCCCCGGCCACCGAGTAGCAGGCGTCGATCTCCTCGATGCCACGCAGCCGGTCCGGGATGTCGTCTGGGTCGCGCGGGTCGAGTGGCGCGACGGCGACGAAGGCCGTCAGCGGCGTGCCGAGCGCAGCCGGGTCGACCACGGCCGCGTACCCGGAGATCACGCCGCGCTCCTCGAGGCGTCGCACCCGTTGGTGCGCTGCGGACGTGGACAGGCCGACGGCCTTGCCGAGATCGGTAAAACTCATCCGACCGTCCTGGAGCAGGAGGTCGATGATGCGTCGGTCGGCCGCTTCCATGACAGAACCATATGCGACGCACGTATCGTCGGGGCATGTCCACCCCGGCGAACGAACGCCTGCTCCTGCTCGACTCCGCATCCCTGTACTTCCGTGCCTTCTACGGCGTGCCGGCGCGCACCACCGGCCCCTCGGGCACCCCCACCAACGCGGTGGCCGGATTCCTCGACATGATCGCCACCCTCGTCACCCGGTACCGGCCCACCCACCTGGCGGCCTGCTGGGACGATGACTGGCGCCCGCAGTGGCGGGTCGACGCGATCCCGACGTACAAGGAGCACCGCGTCGCCGAGGACGCCGCCGACGGAGAGGCCGTGCCGGATGAGCTCGAGCCGCAGGTCCCGCTCATCGCCGCAGCCCTGGAGGCGATCGGCATCCCGCGCATCGGGGCCGCCGACTACGAGGCGGACGACGTCATCGGCACCCTGGCGATGCGCTACCGCGGGCAGATGCCGGTCGACGTCGTCACCGGCGACCGGGACCTCTTTCAGCTCGTCGATGATGCGTCCGGGACGCGGGTGCTCTACACCGCGCGCGGTGGCGTCCGGCAGCCCGACGTCATCACCCAGTCGTTCCTGGCAGACACGTATGGCGTGCCGACGGGCGAGGCCTACCTGGACATGGCGGCGCTGCGTGGGGACACCAGCGACGGCCTGCCCGGCGTGAAGGGCATCGGTGACAAGACGGCGGCGTCCCTCATCCGCGACTTCGGCTCGCTGGCCGGGGTGCGAGCGGCCGTGGCCTCGGGTGACCCGCGCATCAAGGGCGCCCGGCGCACGAACCTCGAGGCGGCGTCCGGCTACCTCGACGTGGCGCCGCTCGTCGTCCGGGTCGCCCACGACGTGCCGGTCGGCGACCGCGACCTCCACCTGCCGGCCGACATCGCCGACCCCGGCGCGATGAGCCGGCTCGCCCTCGAGCACGCCCTGACCGGGCCCTTCGACCGGGTGGGGACCGCCCTTCGCTCCATCTGACCGGCGAAGGGGGCGTCAGTCCAGCTGGTCGGCGGCGACGACGCCCCGACGGACCGCGTCGACGGCCTTGCGGGCCACGGTCCGCAGGTGTGGCTGCGGGGCCGCGTCCCCCACCTGACCGAGCAGGTCGACGACCTGCTTGCAGCGGCGCACGAAGTCCCCGGCAGTCAGGTCCGACCCGCTGAGGACCTCGTCGAGCCGGCGACCGCTCGCCCACCGGTGCACGGCCCAGGCGATGCCGCCGTCGGGCTCACCGGTCAGTGGCAGCGCGTGCTCGCTCTCCAGGTCCTCCAGCTCGCTCCAGCGCTGCAGCATGTCCTGCCACGCGTCCGACACTCCGTCGGTGGGCAGCCGCGGGAAGGGATCGTGTTCCTCGCGACGCGGCTCGTGGACGAGCATGGAGACGACGGCCGCCAGCTCGGCCGGATCGAGTCTCGACCACGCTCCCCCGCCCAGGCACTCGGCCGCCAGGAGGTCCTTCTCGGTGTAGAGCCGACGCAGTCGCCCGCCGAGGTCGCTCACGCTCTCGCCGTCGTCGTCGAGGTATCCCAGTCTCGTCAGGACGACGCAGATCCGCTCGAACGTCTGCGCGACGGAGTTGGTGCGGTGCTCGACCTTGCGCTGCAGTGACGAGGTCTCCCGCTTCAGCTTCCACCACCGTTGGGCCCACCGGGCGTGCACCTCACGTTCCGGGCACTGGTGGCAGGGGTGCTCCTTCAGCTCCCGCCGCAGCTGCGCGAGGAGCTCGTCCTCCCCCTTCGCCGCCTCCGTGGCCCTGGTGCGCACGCTCGGGGCCTGCTCGTCGGGCGCCCTGGTCCGCAGCAGGGTCGCGAGGTCGGTCCGCTGCTTGACGGACTTGGGGTTGAATCCGCGCGGGATCGTCAGCTTCCCGAAGGCACTGACCGGCCCGTCGAGATCGGCCGGCACGAGCCGCCGCACCTGCTTGTGCTCGGTCAGCACCGTCGGCGCCGACTCCTCACCCTTGTACGAGCGTGGTGGCGCGATGACGAGCGCGAGGCCGGACCGTCGTCCCCCGATGCGGATGATGTCGCCGACGCGCAGCGCTTCGAGGGAGACGGCGATCTCGGCCCGACGGTTGGCACCCCGGCGGCGCTTGCCCTCCTTCTCCACGTCGGTGATCCGCCTGCGCAGCGCGGCGTACTCGCGGAAGTCACCGAGATGGCAGTGCATCGCGTCGGCGTAGGCGTCCAGGGACTCCTGCTGCTCACGGACCTTCGTGGCCAGGCCGACGACCGCCCGGTCGGCCTGGAACTGCGCGAACGAGGTCTCCAGGACCTCCTTGGCCGTCTGGCGCCCCACCTGGGCGACCAGATTGACCGCCATGTTGTACGTCGGCTTGAAGCTGGAGCGAAGGGGGTAGGTCCGGGTCGAGGCGAGGCCGGCCACGGCCATCGGGTCCAGCCCCCGCGACCACACGACGAGCGCGTGGCCCTCGACGTCGATCCCCCGCCGGCCGGCACGACCGGTCAGCTGGGTGTACTCCGCGGGCGTGATCTCCACGTGCGACTCGCCGTTGAACTTCACGAGCTTCTCGAGCACGACCGTGCGGGCGGGCATGTTGATGCCCAGGGCGAGCGTCTCGGTGGCGAAGACGGCTCGGATGCGGCCGGCGGTGAACAGCTCCTCGACGATCTCGCGGAAGAGCGGCAGCATCCCTGCGTGGTGGGCGGCGAAGCCGGCAGCGATACCGGCCACGAACTGGTGGTAACCGAGGACGTCGAGGTCCTCGCCCTCGAGGACGGCAGCGCGCTCCTCGACGGTGCGACGGTTGCGCTCGCCCTCCCGCTCGGAGACCAGACGGACGCCGCCCGCCAGCAACTGGCCCACTGCACCGTCGCACCCTGCTCGGCTGAAGATGAAGGTGATCGCCGGTAGCAGGCCGTCACGATCCAGCTCACGGATGACCTCGGTGCGCGAGGCCGCTCCGCCGAATCGAGCGCCTCCCGCGCGGGGCCGGCCTCCGGGACCGCTGCTGCCACGCCGGTCGCGTCCGCCGCGACGGTCCCGTCCGCCCCGTCCACCACCACGTCGCATCCGCGGGTCGTCCTCGGTGCCGCGCACCTTGTCACGGATGGCGTCGAGCAGCTCGGGGTTGACCTTGGTCGGTGCCCCGGCCGCGGCGCCCTCCTCGTCGACGAAGAGGTCGTGCACGTCCCGGCCGACCTGCATGTGCTGCCACAGCGGCACGGGCCGCTCCTCCGAGACGACCACCTCGGTGCCACCGCGCACCTCGGCGAGCCAGTCGCCGAACTCCTCCGCGTTGCTCACCGTCGCCGACAGGGAGATCACCTGCACCGAGCGGGGCAGGTGGATGATGACCTCCTCCCACACGGCGCCCCGGAAGCGGTCGGCAAGGTAGTGGACCTCGTCCATGACGACGAAGGCGAGGGTATCGAGCGTCCTCGACCCGGCATAGATCATGTTGCGCAGCACCTCGGTCGTCATGACGACGACCGACGCCTCGCCGTTGACGGAGACGTCGCCGGTGAGCAGACCGACGTTGTCATGACCGTGCGTGGCCACGAGCTCGTGGTACTTCTGGTTGCTCAGCGCCTTGATCGGCGTGGTGTAGAAGGCCTTCTGACCGCGGGCGAGTGCCAGGTGGACGGCGAACTCACCGACGACCGTCTTGCCGGCCCCGGTCGGTGCGGCGACGAGGACGCCGTTGCCGGCCTCGATCGCCTCGCACCCATCCAGCTGGAAACGGTCCAGATCGAAGTCGTAGGTGGCGGTGAAGGCCGCCAGCTCCCCTCGGCCCTTGCGGCGGGAAGCGGCATAGCGTTCAGCGGGCGAGGACATGTCCCCACGCTATGCCAGAACGATCAGGTCAGTGGTGAGGCCTCGTCATCGGACAGGTGCGACCAGTCGGGCTCCTCACCGCGGGCGACGCGTCGCCGGTCGATCAGCAGTGCGATCCCGATGGCGATGAAGTACAGCACGCACAACGGGCCGGCGAGCAGGAACATCGTGAACGGGTCCGGGGTCGGGGTGATGATCGCGGAGGCGACGAAGATCAGCAGGACGGCCACTCGCCAGGACCTCAGCAGGGTCCGTCCGGAGATGATGCCGATGGCGACGAGACCCACGAGGAAGACGGGTAGCAGCCAGGCCAGCCCGAAGGCGAGGATGAAACGGGTGACGAAGCTGAAGTAGTCGCTGGCCTGCTGGATGTTGCTGGACTTGCCGTCGTCCGGGGTGAAGCCGAAGAGGATGATCAGGGCCTTCGGCAGGGTGATGTACGCGAAGATGCACCCGGTGAGGAAGAGCGGGATCGCGGTGAAGAAGACACCGAGGGACATCCTCTTCTCACGACGGGTCAGCCCGGGGAGGATGAACGCCCAGATCTGCCACACCCAGATCGGACTGGAGATGATGACGCCGGTGAAGATCGAGATGCCCAGCTGCGTGGTGAACGCCGAGGTGGCGTTGCCGTAGTTGAGCAGGGCGGCGGCGCTCTCCGGGTTCGAGGCCTTGTACTGGTCGAAAGGCTGCGTCAGCTGCTCGTAGACCCCGGCATAGGCGAAGCCGGCGATCGTGACCCCGTCGTAGAGCACCCACCCGACGACCGCCCCGACGACGATCGCGGTCGCTGCGATCATCAGCCGGTTGCGGAACTCCAGCAGGTGCGCCTTGAGCGGCATCCGCCCTTCGGGGTCCTTGGGCGTGCGGTCACGTCGGGCCATGCGGTGCGTGGACGAAGGGGGTGAGTCAGCCAACCGGGCCGGACTCGTTGTCCGTGCGCGGCTTGGCGTCGTCAGCAGGGGCGCTCTCGGTCGTGGTCGACTCCACGGTGCCTGACTCGCGGGCCGACTTCTCCGCCTCGCGCTGGCGGTCCTCTTCCTTCATCTCGCTGACCTCGGCCTTGAAGACGCGGGCCGACTTGCCGAGGCTGCGCGCCGCATCAGGCAGCTTCTTGAAACCGAACAGCAGGAGGATGACCACCAGGATGAGGACGATCTCCATGGGACCCAGGCTGGGCATGACGGCACCTTTCGCGTTGGTACGTTCACTCACCAGTGTACGGGCCGAGGGTCGGCACACCGCACGACTCTCAGTTCCGATAGGCAGCCAGAGCGGCTCGGGCGTGTCCGGCCACGGAGTCCCGCAGCGACGTCGGCTCCACGACCTCGACATCGCCCCCCAGACGCAGCGCGAGCCGACGCATGAAGCCCTCGGTGCTCGCAGGCATGGTGACCAGGAGGTGGTCGCCGTCCGGTCGGCGATCGGTGACCGGGTAGTACTCCGCGACCCAGTGCGCGCCGGGTGCCAGACGCACCAGGACCGCCACGTCCTCGGCGCCACCCTGGTAGACGCCCGTGCGCAGGTCACGGCCGGTGAGCCCCTCGGGAGGGTCGGCAGGCAGGTCGAGCACCTCGACTGCCTCGATCCGGTCGACCCGGAAGAGTCGCACGTCCGTCGCCCGGTGACACCAGCCCTCGAGGTACCAGTGCCCCTCGACCCGCGCCAGGCGCATCGGGTCGACGTCGCGCTCGGTGCGCTCGTCCCGGCTGGGGACGTGGTACCCCAGATGCACCCGACGTCCCGCGGTGAGGGCATCCCGCAGGTCCGCGAGCACCTGACCGCCCTGCGTGTCGTCCTCGACGACGAGGACCCGGTCGACGCCCGGAATGGCTCCGGCCGCACCCTCGAGCTTGGCCAGGGCACGCTCCACGGCGCTGGACTCCCCCGCCCCGGACGTGGCCAGGGACCGCAGGCCCACGATGAGCGAGACGGCCTCGTCGACGGTCAGACGAAGGGGGCGGGAGATCGCGTCCGCGTTGCTGACGAAGACGCGACCGCCCTCGTAGCTGGCCTCGATGAGCTCGTCCGGCATCGGTCCGTACCCGCACATGAAGAGCAGGTCGAGGTCGGCGCGCAGTTGCTTCTCGGTGATGCCCAGTCCCGCTGCCGCTCGCTCGATCTCGATCCCCTGGCGGCTGGCGAGCCAGGGGACCATCGTCAGCAGTCGCTCGACGCGGTTGGTGGCCGACTCCACGGGTTGACGGGTCATGCCGAGACCTCCCGGTGTGCGCTGATGACGGCCTCGAGCCGGTCGATGACGGCCTCGCGCAGGTCCGCGGGCTGCTCGACGACGACGTCGGGGCCGTGGCTGGCGATCTCGGCGGCGAAGTCGGCCGGGTCACCGTGGTCGAGCTCGACCCGGTCCCACTGCTCGTCGATGGAATCCACGGTACGGGCGCGGCGGCGCAGCACGTGCCCGGTCCCGACACGCACGCGCAGCGCGGCCGCGCTGGACTGCGGTTCCCGACCATCGGTGGCGGCGATCATCGAGACGGGGTCGAGGTCCTCGGGCACCGCCTGTGTGGCCGCCTCACCGGTGGTGGTCACCGTGGAGGTGACGCGCGAGAGCCGGAAGACACGCGGCGCCCCCCTGTCGAGGTCGTGACCGACGAGGTACCACCGGCCGTGCCAGGCAGTCAGGTACCAGGGCTCGACGTGCCGGGGACTGGCGGTCCCCTCCCCCGCCCGGGCATAGTCGAAGCGGACGGTGGCCGTCATCAGGACGGCGTCCTTGAGCGGCTCGAAGGCACTCTCACCACTGCCGAGGTGCGGCTCCAGCCCGACGAAGGGGTCCTCGCTCAGCTCGTCACCGGCAGCCACCTTGCGCCACGCCGTCGCAGCCGTCCCGGCCATCGCCGCGTGGGCCCACGCGCGACTCGCCAGGCCCACCACCGCCAGCTCCTGCGCGGTGAGCTCGATCGGCGGCAGGTCGTAGTCGCGACGGTCGATCCGGTAGCCCTGCTCGTCCTCGAAGACCCCGATCTCCTCGGTGACCAGCGGGATCCCCATGGCGCGCAGGTCGTCCTTGTCGCGCTCGAACATCCGGTCGAAGGCCTCGTCGGACTCGACGCTGCGATAGGCCTCGACCAGGTGACGGATCCGGTGCTTGGGCAGGGGGATCCGCGAGGACAGCAGGCTCATCGTCAGGTTCAGCAGGCGCTCGGCCTTGGCCCGGGGTGTGTTGGGTGCCGCCACATCCGCTCCCTTCGTCACGGCGAGGCTAACCTGCCGACGTGCTGGACCACGCGACGGGCCGCGGCCAGGAGCGTGTCCTCCTCGCCGCGGCCCGTCCTCGACCGTCATCCGGCCGGGTGCGCGGGGTCGTCAGCCGGCCTTGACCAGGTCGACGACGAAGATCAGGGTCTCGCCACCCTTGATGACGTTGCCGGCGCCCTGGTCGCCGTACCCGAGGTGGGGCGGGATGGTGATCCTGCGTCGACCGCCCTCCTTCATCCCGATCAGGCCCTGGTCCCAGCCCTGGATGACCTGCCCGACGCCGGCGGTGAAGGCCAGCGGTGCACCACGGTTCCAGGAGGCGTCGAACTCCTCGCCGGTCGAGTGGGCGACGCCGACGTAGTGCGCCTGGATCGGCGAGCCGGGGGTCACCTCGGCGCCGTCACCGACGCTGATGTCCTCGACGACGAGCTCGTTGGGCGGGGTGTCACCGGGGAAGTCGATCTCCGGCTTGGTGGTGTTCGGGTCGAACGGCATGTGGCGGTTCCTTTCGTGGTGGTGCGGGCAGAGCCTGGGAGCGGCGCTCAGGGAGCGCCGAGGATGTCGACGGTGAAGACGAGCGTGGCGCCACCCTTGATCGACCCGTCGGGAGTGCCCTCCTTGCCGTAGCCCTCCTCCGGCGGGACCACCACGAGCAGGCGGTCACCGACCTTCGCGCCCTCCACGGCCTTGTCCCAGCCGGGGATGACGGCGTTCTGGCCGACCGGGAAGGCGAAGGGCCCGCGCCCGTCCTTCATGGACGAGTCGAAGACCTTCCCGTCCTTCCAGGTCACGCCGGTGTAGGAGACGTAGACGTAGTCGTCCTTGGCGATCTTCTCGCCGTCACCCTCGATGAGCTTCTCGACGACGAGCTTCTTCGGCGGGTCCTCGCCCTCGGGGATGGTGATGTCGGCGGGGGCGTCGGCCTTCCAGTCGACCGTCGGCAGACCGTCCTTCGGCTCGACCTCCTTGCCCTGGGCCTTGGCCGGGAGCTCGCCGCGCACGTCGTAGACGAGGACGAGGTTGTCCTTGCCGTCGATCCCCAGCTGCGGAGCGCCCTCCTTGCCGAAGAGGTCCTCGGGCGTGAGCACGGCGACACCACTGGATCCGATGGGCTGGTCCTTGATGGTCT
Organism: Janibacter sp. A1S7; assembly: GCF_037198315.1. Taxonomy (NCBI): domain Bacteria; kingdom Bacillati; phylum Actinomycetota; class Actinomycetes; order Micrococcales; family Intrasporangiaceae; genus Janibacter; species Janibacter alittae. The sequence continues at coordinate 1,724,451 of NZ_CP144913.1, forward strand.
TGACGAGCCCGGGCAGGGACTGCTTGTTACCCAGGTCGAGGACGATCGGTGAGCTGGAGTAGGTCTCCGACCCGTCGATGGCCTTGCCGTCCTTGGCGGAGAACATCGCGAGGTCGACCGTGGCGTAGGCGTCGTCCGGCAGCTCCTTGCCGTCGCCCTCGTCCAGGATGGTGCGGGTGGTCTGGGAGACCTCGAGCGGCTTCTCGGGCAGCTCCACGGAGGGGCCCTTCTTGCCGTCGGCCTGCGTGACCTCGATCTCCTCGACCTTGTCGAGGTCCTCCTCCTTCGGCTCCGCGAGGGTGGGCGTCGCGTCCTGGGAGTCGGACGCCGACTCGCTGGACCCCGTGTCCGACGAGTCGCTCTCGGAGTCGCCGCCACAAGCGGTCAGGAGCATCAGCGATGCGAGCGATGCCGCAACGGCGGTGGTCAAACGGGGACGGGCCTTGGGCACGGTCAACCTCATCGGTGGGGTAGGAAGTGGTTCGCGCACACCCTAACCAGCGATTCTGGGTGTCCGCTGACCCGAGGGCCCCTGGCGAGCGCTATGTGGCGGCCATCATGTCGATGAGGCGCTGCACCCGCTCGTCGACGGAGCGGAAGGGGTCCTTGCACAGCACGGTGCGTTGCGCCTCGTCGTTGACCTTCAGGTGCACCCAGTCGACCGTGACGTCACGCGAGTGCTCGCGCGCGGTACGCACGAAGTCCCCGCGCAGTTTGGCGCGCGTGGTCTGCGGCGGGGTGGCCATCGCCGTGACGATCTCCTCGTCCGTGACGACCCGCGCGATCCGACCGGCCCGCTGGAGCACGTGGTGCACTCCCCGAGCCGGGTCGATGTCGTGGTAGGCGAGATCGAGCTGGGCCAGTCGCGGGTCGTCGAGGTCGAGTCCGTGTCGTGTGGCGTAGGCATCGAGCAGGCGGTACTTGATCACCCAGTCGACCTCCGTGTCGACGAGCGAGAGGTCATCGGTCTCGACGGCCTGCAACGTCCGCCCCCACAGGTCGAGGACCTGTGCGGTCAGATCGTCGTCGATGCCCTCCCGCGCGGCGTAGTCCGTGGCCCGGGCCAGGTACTCGCCCTGGATCTCCAGCGCGCTCATGCGGCGGCCGTCGGCGAGGGCCACCGGAGTGCGCCCGGTCCGGTCCAGGCTGATGTCGCGGATCGCCCGGATCGGGTTGTCCAGCGTCATGTCCGGCATGGCGACGCCGTCCTCGAGCATGCGCAGCACGAGGTGGGCCGAGCCGACCTTGAGCAACGTCGTCGTCTCGGTCATCGTCGAGTCGCCGACGATGACGTGCATGCGGCGGTAGTGCTCGGCATCGGCGTGCGGCTCGTCGCGGGTGTTGATGATCGGCCGCGAGCGGGTGGTTGCCGAGGAGACGCCCTCCCAGATGTGGTCGGCCCGTTGGCTGACCGAGAAGGTGGTTCCGCCGCTGCCCTTCATCAGCTTGCCGGTGCCGGCGATCAACTGGCGGGTGATGAGGAAGGGCAGCAGGCCCTCGGTCACGGCGGCGAAGTTGTCCGTGCGCGCGACGAGGAAGTTCTCGTGGCAGCCATAGGAGTTGCCGGCCGAGTCGACGTTGTTCTTGAAGACGTAGATGTCACCGGCGACGCCCTCCTCCGCCAGGCGCGCCTGGGCGTCCTCGACGAGGTCCTGCACGATGCGCTCCCCCGCCCGGTCGTGGGCGACGAGGGTGCGCAGGTCGTCGCACTCGGCGGTGGCGTACTCGGGGTGGCTACCGACGTCGAGGTAGAGGCGGGAGCCGTTGGGCAGGAAGACGTTGCTCGAGCGTCCCCAGGTGACCACCTTGCGGAAGAGGTAGCGGGCCACCTCGTCCGGCGTCAGTCGTCGGTGCCCGTCGGTGACGGCCGTGATCCCGAACTCGGTCTCGATACCGAAGATGCGTCGCTCCACGTCTGCAGGCTAACCCTCGCCCCGCGGCGGCCCGATGAGCCGGCGGAAGCACCGGCGCGGCCGGTCACGCTCGAGCACGGCGATCTCGAGCGCCTCGGGCGGGACCCGCGGTCCCGGCACCTCCCCTTCGCCGTGGTTGGACAGCACCCCCACGGCCAGGTCGAAGGCCTCGGTCAGGTCCATCCCGCTGCGCCAGCGCGAGCGCAGGGTCTCGTTGAGCTGCTCGCTGGCACCGCCGATGACGACGCACCCGGCCTCGTCGGAGACCGACCCGTCGTAGGTGAGCCGGTAGATGCGGTCGCTCTCGGGCGTGCTCCCGACCTCGGCGACCACGATCTCGACCTCGTAGGGCTTCTGGTCCTCGGTGAAGACCGTGCCCAGGGTCTGGGCATAGGCATTGGCCAGCCCCCGTGCGGTCACGTCGGAGCGGTCGTAGGAGTAGCCACGCAGGTCGGCGTACCGGATGCCGGCGACGCGCAGGTTCTCGAACTCGTTGTACTTGCCGACCGCCGCGAAGCCGATGCGGTCGTAGATCTCACTGACCTTGTTCAGCGACCGGCTGCTCGGGTTGTCGGCGACGAAGAGGATGCCGCCGTCGTAGGCGAGGACCACGACCGAGCGACCGCGGGCGATCCCGGCCCGGGCGAAGTCCGCCCGGTCCTTCATCACCTGCTCGGGTGAGACGTAGAAGGGGGGTTGGGTCACCGGGCACCTCCCGGATTGCCGCGACGGGTCTCCAGCACGGTCGCGACCGCGTCCTCGAGGGCGGCCTCGTCGAGGAAGGTGACCCCGTCGGCACCCACCACGCCGACGGTCGGCCAGATGCGCCGGTGCACGTCGGGCCCGCCGGTCGCGGAGTCGTCGTCGGCGGCGTCGTAGAGCGCCTCGACGGCGACGCGCACCGCCTCGTCCCGGCCCATGTCGGGCCGCCACAGCTTCTTCAACGCACCACGCGCGAAGGCCGCTCCCGAACCGACGCTGTGGTGCCGGTGCTCCTCATAGCATCCGCCGGTCACGTCGTAGGAGAAGATCCGACCGGTGCCGGTGTCGGGGTCGTATCCGCCGAAGGCCGGGACGACGGCCAACCCCTGCATCGCCAGACCGAGATTCCCGCGGAGCATGGCGGCCAGCCGGTTCGCCTTGCCCTCGAGGGACATGTGCGTGCCCTCGATCTTCTCGTAGTGCTCCAGCTCGACCTGGAACAACCGCACCATCTCGATCGCCACCCCGGCCGTGCCGGCGATCCCGACGAGCGAGAGGTCGTCGGCGGCGAAGACCTTGTCCACGTCCCGGTTGGCGATGACATTGCCCATCGTGGCGCGCCGGTCCCCCGCCATCAGGACACCCTCGGGCCAGGCCAGGCTGACGATCGTCGTGCCGTGCGGCGCCTCGATCGCGGGCGTGCCGGGCAGGGAACGACGGCCCGGCAGCAGCTCCGGCTCGTGCTGCCCGAGGAACTGCGTGAATGAGGCCCCGCCGGCGGTCGTGAAGGCCTCCGGCAGCCTCCCGTGGGACAGCGTCCGACTCACTGGCCACCCTTCTGGACGAAGCCCTTGACGAACTCCTCGGCGTTGGACTCCAGGACGCCGTCGATCTCGTCGAGCACCGAGTCGACGTCCTCGTCCCGCGCGGCGTTCTGCGCCGCCACCCGGGTCCCCTCGTCGACGGGACCCTCGTCACCGCCACCGGAACGCTCGGGACGGGTCTGCTCCTGCGCCATGACTGCTCCTTCTCGTCGCGACCGGCAGCTGCCGGCAACCGGTACCTGCGAGCCTATGCCCCGAGCCCGGTCACGAGGTCGTCGACGTCGTCGGTGGCCAGCAGCGACTCCGTCTCGTCGCGACCGTGGGCGAGCGGGTCGAGCATCGAGACGCGAGCGATCCGACCGGCCCGCGGCAGCCGGAGCACCAGGCTGTCCCACGACGCGGACACGACGTGCTGCCCGAGACGCTCGACGACACCCCCGCGCAGCCATGCCCGGGTGTCGGCCGGCGGGGTGGAGACCGCCGCACGGACCTCCTCGTCGTTCGTCAGCCGGGTGATCCGGCCGGCCCTCTCCAGCGTGTGGAAGATGCCCTTCTCGGGGCGCACGTCGGAGAACTGGATGTCGATCGCGGTCAGCCGTGGGTCACCCCACGCCATGCCGTCCCGCTGGCGGTAGCGCTCGAGCAGGTTGAGCTTGGCGACCCAGTCGATGTCGGCCACCGCGTCCATCGGGTCGTTCGCGAGGAGACCGAGGATCCGCTCCCAGTGGGCGAGCACCTCGTCAGTGGCCGGGTCGCTCCCTTCGCGCTCGACGAAGGCGGTGGCCATCTCGAGGTACTCGGTGAGGATCTGCACCGCCGTGAGGTCCCGTCCGTCGCGCATCCGCACCGTCGCCGTGCAGGTGGGGTCGTGGGAGATGACCTTCAGGGCCTCGACCGGGTGGAGCACCTCCAACCCACGATCGATCGCGTCCGCCTCGATGAGGGCGAGCACGAGCGAGGTGGAGCCCGTCTTGACCAGGTTGGCCACGTCCGCCTGGTTGGCGTCGCCGATGATCACGTGCAGCCGGCGCCAGGTGTCCGGATCGGCGTGCGGCTCGTCCCGGGTGTTGATGATCGGACGCTTGAAGGTCGTCTCCAGACCCACCGGGGCCTCGAAGAAGTCACTGCGGGAGGAGATCTGGTACCCGGCGTGCTCGCTCTCCTGACCGATCCCGACCCGTCCCGCACCGCACATGACCTGGCGGGCGACGAAGAAGGGGGTCAGTCCGGCGATGATCCGCTCGAAGGGGGTCCTGCGGGTGACGAGGAAGTTCTCGTGCGTGCCGTACGAGGAACCCTTGCCGTCGGTGTTGTTCTTGTACAGGTTGATGCCGGGCGGGGTGGCGGCCAGTCGCTGCACGACCTCGCGCATGACCAGCTCCCCCGCCCGGTCCCACACGACGGCATCCCGCGGGGAGGTGACCTCCGGACTGGAGTACTCGGGGTGCGCGTGGTCGACGTACAGACGGGCCCCGTTGGCGAGCACGACGTTGGCCAACGTCGGGTCCTCGATGTCCGTCAGCTGGGACAGGTCCGCCCGGGACCGGGGCACCTCGAAGCCGCGGGCGTCGACGAGTGGGTGCTCGTCGCTGTAGTCCCACGCACCGTGGGCGGCGCGCAGCCCGTGCGCCCGCGCATAGGTGGTGACGACCTCGCCGGAGGCGGCCATCGGGTTGGCCTGCGGCTGCCCCGGGACGGAGATCCCGTACTCGGTCTCGACTCCCATGACCCGTCTGACACTCATGGCCACAGGGTAGGCGCCCACCCACCGTGGTCGAGGGGGCAGCGTGTTGAATGGGGGCGTGGACGACCAGACGTGGCTGCCCGTGGGCACGAGGATCCTCGACTTCCTCACCCGTTTCTCGGTCACCGCCGACGAGATGACTGCGGATCGGCTGTCGAGGATGCGCAGCGCGGTGCCGATGCGCCCGCCGTACACGTGGGTCGTCGGGACTCCGCACCGTGGCGTGCGCAGCGAGGACCACCGGATCACCGTGCGCGACGGCCACGAGCTGACGGTGCGCGTGCACCGACCGGCGTCCGCCGAACGGCTGCCGCTCCTCCTGCACTTCCACGGAGGCGGCTTCGTCATCGGGCACGTCGGCATCTACGACCCGTACCTCACCCGGATCGCCGCAGCAGCCCGAGCCGTCGTCGTCACGGTCGCCTACCGGATGGCGCCCGAGTACCGGGCGCCGCAGGCTGCGCTCGACTGCCGGGACGCCTGCACCTGGGCGCTGGACCATGCCGAGGAGATCGGCGCCCGCACCGACGCCGTCGGCGTCACCGGGGACTCGGCCGGCGGCAACCTCGCGGCCGGGATCGCCCAGCACCTGCGGGACGAGGCCTTCGTGGGGCTGCGTCACCAGGCCCTCGTCTACCCGGCTCCGGACCTGACCGAGCGCGAGCTGGACGACCTGCAGACGCTGGACCAGCGCTACCCGATCCTCACCCCGGCCATGCTGCGCAGCTTCCGTGGCCTCTACCTCGGTGACGACGCGGACGACCGTGACCCGGTGCTCTCCCCCGCCCACGGCGACCTGACCGGCCTGCCACCGGCGCTGGTGCAGACGGCCCAGCTGGACCCCCTTCGCCCCGATGGTGCGGCCTACGCCGACGCCCTGCGCGCCGCAGGGGTCGAGGTACGGCAGACGAACTACCGTGGCGCCCCGCACGGATTCCTCAACTTCCCGGGGCTCGCCCCCGCGGCGGAGCCCGCACTCCAGGAGCTCGTGGGCGAGCTGCGGCACCACCTGCACGAGGCGGATCGATGAAGCGCCCCTACCCCGGCCTCGCCCCGATGATGGGCCTGGTGACCGTCTTCCTCGACACCGTCGGACGCGTGTCGATCGTCGATGCCACCCTCGAGGACATCCAGCGGTCCCGGGCGCAGGTCTACCCGACCTCGCCCCCCTTCTCCTGGATCACCGGTCCAGTCCGTTCGGACGTCGCGATCGACGAAGGGAGCGCCCCCGCGCGGGACCGGGCGGCCATCCCCCTTCGCTGGTACACGCCGTCCGGAACCGGCTCGCCGCGACCGCTCGTCGTGTACTTCCACGGTGGGGGCTGGGTGCAGGGGTCCACCCGGATGTACGACCCGCTGTGCAGCCACCTCGCGGCCGAGCTCGACGCCGTCGTCGTCAGCGTCGACTACCGGATGGCGCCGGAGCACCGCGCGCCGACGGCCGCGCACGACGCGATCGACGTCACGCGGTGGTTGCGCGAGAACGCCGACCACGGCGTCGACCGGGACCGGATCGCCCTGTGCGGCGACTCCGCCGGAGGCAACCTCTCGGCCGTCGTCGCCCAGCAGCTGCGCGGTCTGCGCACCGCCGACGGTGAGCCGGTCATCCGCCACCAGGCGCTGATCTACCCGGCGACGGACATGACCATGGCCTCGCCGTCGATCGCGGAGCACTCGCAGGGAGCGGTCCTCACCGAGGCCAAGATCCTCGCCTTCCGCGCCCTCTACATCGGGGACGCCGACGACGCCGTGGAGTTCACCGACCCCCTCGTCTCACCGCTCTTCGGCGACGTGGCGGGCGTCGCGCCGGCTCTGGTGCAGACCGCCGACCTGGACCCGATCCGCGACGACGGCCTGCGCTACGGCGAGGCCCTGCGCCGGGCCGGAGTCCCCGTGCGGGTCACCAACTACGTCGGGCAGCCGCACGGGTTCGCCAGCGTCCCCGGGATCGCACGATCGGGTGCACAGCACCGTGCAGAGCTCGTCTGCGAGCTGCGTCGGCACCTGGTCCAGGAGGACTGACCCGGTGACTCGTCCCGGACCGGCCCTCCCGGCACCCGGCACCCGTGCTGCCGTCGCCCTGGGGCTCGACGTCGTCATCGTCGCGGCGTTCACGCTCGTGGGCCGACGTACCCACGAGGAGCCGCTCGACCCGGCCGGGTGGTGGCACACCGCCTGGCCGTTCCTCGTCGGCCTGCTGATCGGATGGTCGCTCGTCGTGCTCGCCCGACGGGCGTGGCCCACGGGGACGGTGGAGGGGATCCCGGTGTGGACCACGACGGTCATCGTGGGCATGGTGCTGCGGGCGCTGGCGGGCCAGGGCACGGCCCTGCCCTTCGTCATCGTCGCAACGCTCGTCCTCGGCGTCACCCTGCTCGGCTGGCGTCTGGTGGCGGGACGACTCGCACGAGCCTGAGCAGGTGCGACGGCCGCGGCGCTCAGAGGTACTGGCCGGTGCGGTGCCCGGTGTCGATCGAGCGTCCCGGCTCGGCGGCTCCGGACTTGCCACCGATGAGCGTGCGGACGTAGACGATGCGCTCGCCCTTCTTGCCCGAGATCTTCGCCCAGTCGTCCGGGTTCGTCGTGTTGGGCAGGTCCTCGTTCTCCTTGAACTCCGCCACGCAGGCGTCCAGGAGGTGTCCGACGCGCAGGCCTTCGGTCCCGGTGGTGAGGAAGTCCTTGATCGCGGCCTTCTTCGCCCGGTCGACGATGTTCTGGATCATCGCCCCGGAGTTGAAGTCCTTGAAGTAGAGGACCTCCTTGTCGCCACCGGCGTAGGTCACCTCCAGGAACTGGTTCTCGTCGGACTCGGCGTACATCCGCTCGACGACCGCGTCGATCATCTCCGCGACCGTCGCATCCGGGTTGCCGCCGTGCTCCCCGAGGTCCTCCGGGTGCAGCGGCAGGTCGGGGGTGAGGTACTTGCTGAAGATGTCGCGCGCGCCCTCGACGTCGGGACGGTCGATCTTGATCTTCACGTCCAGGCGCCCCGGACGCAGGATGGCCGGGTCGATCATGTCCTCCCGGTTCGTGGCGCCGATGACGATGACGTTGTCCAGTCCCTCGACGCCGTCGATCTCCGCGAGCAGCTGCGGCACGATCGTCGTCTCCACGTCCGAGGAGACCCCCGACCCGCGGGTGCGGAAGAGACTGTCCATCTCGTCGAAGAAGACGACGACCGGGGTCCCGTCGGTCGACTTCTCACGGGCACGGTGGAAGATCAGCCGGATGTGCCGCTCGGTCTCGCCGACGTACTTGTTGAGCAGCTCCGGGCCCTTGATGTTGAGGAAGTAGGCCGTGGCGCTGTCCTGCCCCGTGCGCTCGGCGACCTTGCGGGCGAGCGACGAGGCGACGGCCTTCGCGATCATCGTCTTGCCGTTGCCGGGCGGGCCGTAGAGCAGCACGCCCTTGGGTGCCTTGAGCTGGTGGCGCTCGTACAGGTCGGCGTGCAGGTAGGGCAGCTCCACGCTGTCGCGGATCGCCTCGATCTGCGTCGAGAGGCCACCGATGTCGTCGTAGCCGAGGTCGGGGACCTCCTCGAGGACCAGGTCGGCCACCTCGGCCCGCGGGATGCGCTCGACGGCGATGTTGCTGCGCTGGTCGACGAGCACGGCGTCCCCGACACGCACCTGCTTCTCGGTCACCCGGCTGCCGCGGCGCACCACCCGCTCCTCGTCCTGACGCATGATCACCAGGAGCCGGTCCTCGTCGAGGACCTCCTTGACGACGACGACCTCTCCGGCGACGTCCTCACCATGGACCGAGACGACGTTCATCGCCTCGTTGAGGCGCACCTCGCGGCCGACCCCCAGCTCCTCGACGTCCACGGCCGGGCTGACCGCGACGTGCATCTTGCGTCCACCGCTGAGCACGTCGACGGCCCGGTCCTGCGCGTGCACCTCCACGATGACCGCGTAGGAGGCGGGCGGCTGGGCCAGTCGCTCGAGCTCCTCGCGGAGGGTGACGAGCTGTTGACGCGCGTCCTTGAGGGTGCGCACCAGGCGCTCGTTCTGCGAGGCGACGGTCGCCGACTGCGACTTCTGCCGGGCGAGGTCCGCCCGCAGGTCGCGCAGCTCACGCTCGTGCTGGGGGGTCGGTTCGGTGGTCATCGACGTCTGCTCCCTTCCCGCCGGGTGAGGCGGTGTCCTACCCAGTCTCCCCCGATCGCTCACCTCGGCGAAGGGGGGACCACCCCTCGGGCGAGCTTGCGCATCCTCTTCGCGGAGGCCACCCGCTCGCCGAGGGCCTCGGAGGTCCACTCGGCGTCGTCCGCGCCCGCGGGTGCGTCCGCTGGAGCGGAGTCGCTCCCGTTGCCCGCGGCCTCCTCCTGGGCGGCGTAGCCGCGACCGGGGCGGCGCTTGCGTGGCGGCGGGGTGACGCCCGGAGCGAGCCGTCGCGTCGAGATGAGGAAACCGGTGTGACCGTGCATGCGGTGCTGCGGGCGCACGGCGAGCCCCTCGAGGTGCCAGCCGCGCACGAGCGACTCCCAGGCCTCCGGCTCGGTGAAGGTGCCGAAATCGCGCATGGCCTCGGCGACCTTGCTCAGCTGCGTCGCGGTCGCGACGTAGCAGATGAGCACGCCGCCGGGCGTCAACGCGTCGGCGACGACCTCGAGGCACTCCCACGGGGCGAGCATGTCGAGCACCACCCGGTCGACGCTGCCGGGCTCGACCGCGTCCGGCAGTGACTCCACGAGGTCGCCGACGGTCACGGTCCACGCGGGGTGGTCCTCGCCGAAGAAGGCCTGCGCGTTCGCCCTGGCGATCGTCGCGAAGTCCTCACGACGCTCGAAGGAGTGCACCCGGCCGGTGTCACCGACGGCGCGCAGCAGCGACATCGACAGCGCACCCGAGCCGACACCCGCCTCCACGACGCTCGCGCCGGGGAAGACATCGGCCATCTGGATGACCTGGCCGGCGTCCTTGGGATAGACCACGGCAGCGCCGCGCGGCATCGACATCACGTAGTCGGACAGCAACGGACGCAGGACCAGGTACTGCGTCCCGGCCGTGTTCGTCACCGTCGAGCCGTCCGGCTCGCCGATGAGGTCGTCGTGCTTGACGTGGCCGCGGTGGGTGTGGAACTGCTTCCCCGGGGTGAGCGTGATGGTGTGCATCCGCCCCTTCGGGTCGGTCAGCTGCACCCGGTCCCCCTCACGGAAGGGACCACGGCGATAGGCGGATCCGGTGGCACTCATGACGTCCGAGTCTAGGTGCGGGAGAGGGCGGCATTGACCCGCGCTGCCCGCGCGACCCCGTGCAGTTGTCCGTCCGAGGTCACCGCGACGATCGACGAGCCGGAGGACTGGAAGGCGCGAACGAGGTCCAGGGCCTCGCTCCCCGGTCGCAGCTCGGTGGTCCAGGCCGCCGGCGCAGGGGTGGTCACCGCCGAGACCGGGGTGCTCGCCACGGCGCCCGGGGGAACCGAGCGCAGCGCGTCGTGGTCGATCAGGCCGATCGGCGTCCCCGCGGCGTCGACGACCACGGGCAGGGCGCGAAGGGAGGTCAGCTCGGTCAGGGGCCGGTCGTCCCGGATGGCGGCGGCCGGCTCCAGGACCGTCGCCACGTCCAGGCCACGCAGGGTGCCCAGCGCCTCCCCCTGGGCGATCGCACTCGTCGCCCCGGACCACAGGAAGGCGCCGATGAGAGCGGTCCACAGGGTGATCGACAGGTCCGGTGTCGCGCCGCGCGCCAGGGGCACGCCGATGATCGCCAGGACGATCACCACGACCAGCACCCGGCCGGCCCAGCCGGCGATGACCCGGGCACGCGACTGGTCACCCGTGGCCGCCCAGATCAGCGACTCGACGACCTGGCCACCGTCGAGCGGCAGGCCCGGGAGGAGGTTGAAGAGCGCCAGCGCGCCGTTGACGAAGGCCACACCGCTGAGCAGGGTCACCACGACGTCGGACCCGGAGAGCACGACCCCGCCGAAGGCGAGGGCCGCGATGACGCCGTTGGTCAGTGGACCGACGATGGCGATCGTCGCCGCGCTCCGGGCAGTGCCGTGCGAGGCGTCGAAGGCGGTGTGCCCGCCCCACAGGTCGGCGACCACCCGGTGCACCGTGTGCCCGAAGGCCCGCGCCGCGACCGCGTGCGCCGCCTCGTGGGCCAGCACGCTCAGCAGCAGGGCCAGCGCGTAGACGGCGGCGATCGCGTACCCGGTCACCGCCCCGAACCGGGCGGCGGTGCCCGGTCCGATGATCACGATGATGATCACGCCGAGCAACAGCCACGACCATCCGAGGTAGACGGGGATCGAGCCGATCGTGGCCAGACGGATCCCACGCGGGGGCGGTTCGATCGGCTCGGCCATGACCCTGACCCTAGGCGAGCGTCGCACGTGCGGATAATGGAAGCTCCCGTAGCCCTTCGATGACAGGATCCATCCGGTGACTGACAGCGCCCTTCGTCCCGACGCCACCGAGTCCCTGCAGGAGGCCATGCGCGCGCAGGTCCTGCTCATGGACGGCGGCATGGGGACGATGCTCCAGCAGCAGGGGCTGTCGGAGGCCGAGTTCCGGGGAGAGCGCTTCGCGGACTGGGCCAACGACGTCCGGGGCAACAACGACCTCCTCTCGCTCACCCAGCCGGCGATCGTGAAGGACCTGCACCGTCAGTACCTCGACGCCGGCGCCGACCTGATCGAGACCAACACCTTCAACGCCCAGCGCATCTCCCTCGCCGACTACGGGATGGAGGGGCTGGCCCGGGAGATCAACGTCGCCGCCGCGCGGCTGGCGAGGGCGGCCGCCGACGAGGCGATGGCCGCCGACCCGTCGCGTCCGCGCTACGTGCTCGGGGCGATGGGGCCGACCGTGCGCACTGCCTCGATCTCCCCCGACGTCAACGACCCGGCCCATCGCAACATCACCTTCAGCCAGCTCGTGGAGGCGTACCGGGAGCAGGCCCTGGGTCTCGTCGAGGGCGGCGCCGACGTGCTGCTCATCGAGACGATCTTCGACACGCTCAACGCCAAGGCCGCGATCTTCGCGATCGAGACCCTGTTCGAGGAGCAGGGGCGCCGCTGGCCGGTCATCGTCTCCGGCACGATCACCGACGCGTCGGGGCGCACCCTCACCGGGCAGACCACCGAGGCCTTCTGGAACTCCGTCCGGCACGCGCAGCCGGTGGCCGTCGGCCTCAACTGCGCGCTCGGCGCCGAGGAGATGCGCCAGTACCTCGTCGAGCTGGGCAGGGTCGCCGACACCTTCGTCTCGGCCTACCCCAATGCCGGGTTGCCGAACACCTTCGGCGAGTACGACCAGGACCCGCAGTACATGGCCGAGCTCGTCTCGGAGTTCGCCACGTCCGGGCTGGTCAACATCCTGGGAGGCTGCTGCGGCACCAGCCCGGAGCACATCGCCGCCATCGCTGCCGGGATCGAGGGAGCCGTCCCCCGCGTCCCCGTCGAGGTCGAGCCGGCCCTGCGCCTGTCCGGGCTGGAGGCGTTCAACGTCACCAGCGAGTCGCTCTTCGTCAACGTCGGTGAGCGCACCAACGTCACCGGGTCGGCACGCTTCCGCAAGCTGATCGAGGCCGACGACTACCCGACCGCCCTGTCGGTGGCCCGCCAGCAGGTCGAGAACGGCGCCCAGGCCATCGACATCAACATGGACGAGGGGATGCTCGACGGAGTGGCCGCGATGGGCACCTTCGTCAACCTCGTCTCCTCGGAGCCGGACATCTCGAAGGTTCCGTTGATGATCGACTCCTCGAAGTGGGAGGTCATCGAGACGGGCCTGCAGCGCGCCCAGGGCAAGGCGATCGTCAACTCCATCTCGATGAAGGAGGGCGTCGAGCCCTTCGTCGAGCAGGCGCGCCTGTGCCGCAAGTACGGTGCCGCCGTCGTCGTCATGGGCTTCGACGAGGAGGGGCAGGCGGACAACCTGCAACGCCGCACCGAGATCGCCCAGCGGGCCTACACGATCCTCACGCAGGAGGTCGGGTTCCCCGCCGAGGACATCGTCTTCGACCCCAACATCTTCGCCCTGGCCACCGGTATCGAGGAGCACGCTGCCTACGGCACCGACTTCATCGAGGGTACCCGTTGGATCAAGCAGAACCTGCCGCACGTGCTCGTCTCCGGAGGGGTGTCCAACGTCTCCTTCAGTTTCCGCGGCAACAATGCCGTGCGCGAGGCCATCCACGCGGTCTTCCTGTACCACGCGATCCGCGCCGGCATGGACATGGGAATCGTCAACGCCGGTGCCCTCGTTCCCTACGACACGATCGACGCCGAGCTGCGCGAGCGGATCGAGGACGTCGTCCTCAACCGGCGCGAGGACTCGACGGAGCGCCTGCTGGAGATCGCCGAGGAGTTCCGCGCTGATGGGCAGAAGGCCGAGGAGGCGAGCGAGGAGTGGCGCGGGCTCCCCCTTCGCGAACGCATCACGCACTCCCTCGTCAAGGGGATCGATGACCACGTGGTCGAGGACACCGAGGCCCTGCGCCAGGAGATCGAGGCCGCCGAGGGTGAGCCGATCGAGGTCATCGAGGGGCCGCTCATGGACGGCATGGGGGTCGTCGGGGACCTCTTCGGCGCCGGCAAGATGTTCCTGCCCCAGGTGGTCAAGTCGGCCCGGGTGATGAAGAAGGCCGTGGCCCACCTCATCCCCTACATCGAGGCGTCGAAGAAGCCCGGTGACGCAGACCGCTCCAAGGGGATGGTCATCATGGCCACCGTCAAGGGCGATGTGCACGACATCGGCAAGAACATCGTCGGGGTCGTCCTCCAGTGCAACAACTACGACGTCATCGACCTCGGCGTGATGGTGCCGACGCAGAAGATCCTGGAGACCGCGCGCGAACACGACGCCGACATCATCGGCCTCTCCGGGCTGATCACGCCCTCCCTCGACGAGATGGTGGGCGTCGCCTCGGAGATGCAGCGCCAGGGGTTCGACATCCCGTTGCTCATCGGTGGCGCCACGACCTCGCGGGCGCACACGGCCGTCAAGGTCGACCAGCAGTACGACGGTCCCGTCGTCTGGGTCAAGGATGCCTCCCGCTCCGTCCCGGTGGTCAGCCAGCTGCTCTCACGGACCGGCAAGGAGCCGCTCCTGACGGAGGTCGCGGCCGACTACGACGCCCTGCGCAAGCGGCACGCGGCGAAGAACAACGACCGTCCGAAGCTGACGTACCAGGAGGCCCTGGAGGCACGCACGCCGATCGACTGGGGACAGGAGCAGGCCCACCTGTCCGGCGTCTCCCCCAGCCGCGTGGTCTTCGAGGACTACGACCTGGCCGAGCTGCGCGGGTACTTCGACTGGCAGCCCTTCTTCAACGCCTGGGAGCTCAAGGGCTCCTTCCCGGACATCCTCAACAGCCCCACGACCGGCGAGGTGGCCCGCAAGCTCTACGACGAGGCGCAGGTGATGCTCGACCGGATCATCGAGGAGAAGTGGCTGACCGCGAAGGGGGTCATCGGGCTCTTCCCCGCGAACGCGATCGGCGACGACATCGAGATCTACACCGACGAGTCCCGCTCCGAGGTCGCGCACACGCTGCACATGCTTCGCCAGCAGGGCAAGCACCGACCGGGCGTGCCCAACCGCAGTCTGGCGGACTTCATCGCGCCCAGGCAGACCGGCCTCAAGGACTGGATCGGGGCCTTCGCCGTCACCGGTGGCCTCGGCGCCGCGGACAAGATCGCTGAGTTCAAGGCCGAGCACGACGACTACAACGCGATCCTGCTCGAGGCACTGGCCGACCGCTTCGCCGAGGCCTTCGCGGAGCGTCTCCACGAGCGGGTGCGCACGCAGTACTGGGGCTACGCCGCGGACGAGGACCTGGACAACGCGGCCCTGATCAAGGAGCGGTACGCCGGCATCCGACCGGCGCCGGGCTACCCGGCCTGTCCCGACCACACGGAGAAGAAGACGTTGTGGCAGCTCCTCGACGTCGACGAGATCGGTATCGAGCTGACCGAGGGGATGGCCATGTGGCCGGGTGCAGCGGTCTCCGGCTGGTACTTCGGCCACCCCGATAGCCAGTACTTCGTCGTCGGTCGCATCGCGAAGGACCAGGTCGAGGACTACGCCCGGCGCAAGGGCTGGACCATCCGCGAGGCCGAGCGCTGGCTGGGACCGAATCTCGGTTATTCACCGGAGTGAGGCCGGCGGCCACCCCCCACGCGCAGCAGCCCACTGCGCGGCCGATTCCCGGTGGGGAACCGTCGTGCATGTGCGGGCGCTCGCCCGGGAGGTGGCCTACTCCGGCTCAGTCGTCACCGAACACGTTCCGAAGCGCCTCTTCCTGGTCGCCGGTGAGATTCGTGAAGATGAGTTCGGAAGGCTCATGTCCGGCGAACTCCTCCTTCACCCGGTCCAGGACCGCATCGCTGCTCATCAGGAACAAGGCCGACGTACCCGGTGTGACCTGGTCGCGAACCCTGTCGATGAAGGAGTCGTCGATCCCGACATCCGACAACGAGCCGGCGAGTGCTCCCGTCGCAGCACCCACGGCGGCCCCCAGGAGTGGGACGAAGAAGATGAGGCCGAAGAGCAGGCCCCAGAACGAGCCCCCGAGCGCGCCGGTCCCTGTCGTCGACGTGCCTTGGCGGGTCTTGGGCTTCTTCTTGCCCTCCTCCCAGGAGACAGTGGCGACATCGATAACCGTCAGGAGATTCTTCTTCGTGAGGTCCTCCAGTGTTCGGACTGCGTCCTGGGCACCGTCGGTGTTGTCGAACTTCCAGACAGTGAGGGTGGGCTGGGCCATCGACGTACTCCTACCATCTGGCGTCGCCAACGGCGACGCGGGGCGTGTGCGACCCCAGCCTGCATGAGGAGGTGGAATCCCCTCATCACCCGTTATAGGTGAAATCAGGCTCATTCACGGTCTCGATCAGGCGATGCGCGCGAGGCGATCGCGGCGTCGATCGAGGGGAACATCCGGGGCTCTGCACCCTCCGGATCGGCCTTCGCCAGCACGTCTCGTACCTGCCCGATGTTCGCGGCAAGCGCGAGATCCGCACCCATCCGACGCAGGTCCGTCCTCAGTTGCGCGAGCATCTCAGCAGCGGTGATGTCGATGGAGGGAGTCGTTCGACCGTCGAGCACCACGAGGTCGAGGGCATCGTGGTCACGAGCCAGCTCCCGCACGGCGCTGCGGACATGGTCGGCATTGGCGAAGACGAGTGGCCCCTCGACGCGAATCACCAACACGCCCGGGGGCGCGGCGAAGTCCGGATTCCGGCTGATGTCGACCCACGGGGCATGCTGCGCGGTGTCGGTCGGAGCCAGCTGCGCCAGGTGCGGATCCGACGTACGCGCGAGCAGCAGGACCAACGAGACGGCGATACCGATGGCCAACCCCGGCAGGGTGTCGAACACCAGAACTCCCGCGACCGTGGCAACAGCCGCAGAGAAGTCGGCGCGCGCCGTGAGCGAGTACGTCTTCGCCACCGAACCTGCCCGGAATCGCCACAACCGACGCAGGGAGGCCACGTCCACCAGTTCGATGACCGCCGCGATGACGATGGCCGCGAGACACGCTTCGGGCAGGTTCTCGAAGAGTCCGGTCAGGAACAGCAGAGTCAGCAGCGTCAGCACCGCCGTGGTCACTGTGGACAGCTGGGACTTGGCTCCTGCGGCTCCGTTGACCGCCGTCTTGGACAAGCTTCCGTTGACCACCATGCCGGACGCCATACCGGTTCCCAGGTTGGCGACGCCCAAGCCAAGCAGTTCTCGGTTCGGGTCGATGTCGTAGCCGGCCTTCGCGGCATAGGTCTTGGCCGCACCCAGCCCCTCGGAGAACCCAACCAGCATGACCCCGACCCCGCCGGCCAAGAGGGCCGAGACGTCCGATGCCGTGATGGCGGGCAGGCCGAGTTGCGGCAGGCCCGAGTCGATGTGTCCCACGATCTCGAGCCCATGATCGTCCAGGCCGAACATCGCCACCACACCGATTCCGGCCATCGCCACCAGGAGCGAACCGGGCACCAGCGGCAGGAACCGGCGCAGGAGCAGCAGGGTCACCAGGCTCACTGCACCGACCGCCAGGGCCAGCGGTTCGGTGTCGCCGAGGTGCCGGACCAGGTCCCACAACTTCTCGAAGAAGTTGCCCGACCCCTTGTCCACGCCGAACAGCGAGGGCAGTTGTCCGACGATGATGGTCAGCGCCAAGCCGATGATGAAACCCTTGAGCACCGGTTCGCTGATGAAACCTGCGAGAAAGCCCAGCCGCAGGGCCCCGGCCACCACCGCGGCGATGCCCGTCGCCAGGGCCAGAGCGGTCGACAACGCAAGATAGGCACCGTGGTCCCCTGACGGCGCGACCGTGGCGATCACTCCGGCGGAGAGGGCCGCGGTAGCTGACATCGGTGCCACCACCAGGTGTCTCGACGAACCGATGAGGGCGTACAGCACCAGTGAGGGAACGGCCGCGTACAAACCGACGACCGGATCCACCCCGGCGATCGTGGCGTAGGCGAGGGACTCGGGAACGAGCACGGCCCACACCGTCAGTCCGGCGATCAGGTCCGGCCGCAACCACGCGCGTCGGTAACCTCGAAAGGAGACGGCCAGGTCCAGTGACACCTTCGTCAGCCCCTTGCTGGTTCGTTGCGCTTACCGATCTCGCTGGCCATCAGGATCAGCACGATCGGAAGGGTCAGGGCAGCGACCAGGGTCTGGACGACCACGTCACCCCCGAGGGACGCAGCGATCACCAGTGCGGCGGAGATGTTGCGCTGGGCAGCCGCGAGACCCAGCACCATCCGGTCCCCGCTCTCGTGTCCCAGTCCACCAACCCATCCGGCGGCGAGTCCCACCACGATGATCAGCACGGTGCCGATGAACACCCACGACCCGACCGACGCAAAGACCTCGCGCCACGTCACCAGGAGCGCGGAGACGATTCCCACGGAGAGGCCGACCGTCGAAGCCTGGTTGCACCCGGCGACCACGGCATCCGCAGCGTGCGGGTAGCGAGCCCGGACCAGGAGTCCCACCGCCAGCGGAACGAGCATGAACAGGATCAAGGACTGGGCGATGTCCCGGGCCGAGACCTGCGCGCCGTCAACCGCGAGGGGGACGACGAGTGGCGCGAAGGCGACCGTCACGACCATCAGCAGCACCATCGTTCCGACCGCCAGCGGCTGGCTTCCGTGAGAGAGCTTCGCCAGAGTCGGCAGGAAGGGGGCCCCGGCGCAGCAGCCGACGAGGATCACGGCGGTGCTGGTCGCGTCCCCCATCGGCAGTAGGCGGCCGATCGCGATGGCCGCCGCCGGAACCACGATGAAGTTCGCGACGAGCGCCCCCACCACGAGCCGTGAGTCGCTCAGTGGTGCGGTGATCTCCCGCAGGCTCAGGCTCAGACCCATCCCGAGCATCCCGGCCACCACGAAACTCAGGATCCCCACCTGGGTGATCACGGTCAACACTTCTGTCATGGACGCGAATCTAGTGTTCGCGTTCCTCGCCAAGCATCACCCGATTCGGGTGGGCTTGGGATCACGCCCGGAATGGGCGTGGTCCTGACCCCAGTTCGTCCATCACCCTGTCGGGCATGCGGTGGCTGCGCTGCCCCGGGCTCGCGAAGATGACGAGCTCGTCGCCGCTGGCCCACGTGCCCCCGTCCTCGTGCCGGCCCGTCGCCAGGAGCCCACGGCGGCAACCTCCGGCGTCGTAGGCTGGGGAACGTGATCGAGATCGAGGACGTGCCTGAGCTCCATGACCCGGTGATGATCCTCGCCTTCGAGGGGTGGAACGACGCCGGCGAGGCCGCCACACGGGTCATCGAGCACCTCATCGAGCTGTGGGGCGCCGAGACCGTGGCCGCGATCGACCCCGAGGACTACTACGACTTCCAGGTCACCCGGCCCCGACTCACCAACCAGGGCCACGGACGCGGTATCCACTGGGACACCACCCGCGTCCTGCTCGCCTCCCCCGACAGCCTCGGTCGCGACGTCCTGCTCGTCACCGGCGCAGAGCCCTCTTTCCGCTGGCGGGCCTTCACCACCGAGCTGCTCGACCTGGGAGTCACCCACGGCGTCGGGACGGTCATCTGCCTGGGTTCGCTCCTGGCCGATGTCGCGCACACGCGACCCATCCCGGTCTCCTCCTCCAGCCCCGACGAGATGACCTCGTACCGGTTCGAGCTCGAACCCTCGCAGTACGAGGGCCCGACGGGCATCACCGGGGTCGTCGCCGACGGTGCTCACCAGGCCGAGATGGTCTCGATCTCCTCGTGGGCCGCCGTCCCGCACTATGCCGCCCAGGTCCCCTGCCCCAAGGCGAGTCTGGCCCTGATCGGGCAGCTGGAGGACCTGCTCGACACGGTCATCGAGCACGGCGAGCTCGAGGAGGAGTCGCGCGCGTGGGAGCGGGGCGTCGACGAGCTCGCCACGAGCGACGAGGACATCGCCGAGTACGTCTCCGCGCTGGAGAGCGCCCAGGACACCTCCGAGCTGCCGGAGGCCAGCGGGGACGCGATCGCCAAGGAGTTCGAGCGCTACCTGCGTCGGCGTGGCGAGGACACCAACGGCCCCGGCTGAGCGCCGAACCCCGGCTGGATCACAGACGCACGCCCAGTAGCGCGTCCACCGCCCGGGCGAGGTCCCCGGGCGCGCTGGTGACATCGCCCCCGGAGCCGAGGGACTGCGCGCACCACGTGTCGACCGCGACAAGGGCGCTCGGCGTGTCCAGGTCGTCCGCGAGGGCGGCCCGCACGGCAGCGATCGTCGCCGCGGAGTCGGGTCCCCCGTCGGTCGACATGGCCGAGCGCCACCGCTCAAGGCGCGCCTGCGCGGCGGCCAGCAGCTCGTCGGTCCACTCCCACTCGGTGCGGTAGTGGCGGTCCAGCAGCGCCAGTCGGATGGCCCGGGAGTCGACACCGTCCTCGCGCAGGGTCGAGACGCGTACGAGGTTGCCCTTGGACTTGCTCATCTTCTCGCCGTCGTAGGCCACCATCGCCTGGTGGGCCGTGTGCGTGGCGAAGGGACGGTGGCCGGTGATCGCCTCGGCCTGGATGACCGACATCTCGTGGTGCGGGAAGACGAGGTCGGTACCGCCGCCCTGGACGTCGATCCGCTCCCCGAGATGCTCCATGGCGATCGCCGTGCACTCGATGTGCCAGCCGGGTCGCCCGGGGCCGAGCGCTCCGCCCTCCCACGCGGGCTCGCCGGCTCGTTCGCCGCGCCAGAGCATCGGATCGAGCGGGTCCCGCTTGCCGACGCGCTCGGGGTCGCCACCACGCTCCGCGGAGAAGGCGAGCATCGTGTCGCGGTCGAGGTGGCTCAGTTCCCCGAGGCCACCGGCCGCCGCGAGGTCGAGGTAGGTGTCGCGGATGCCGTCCTCGACGACCTCGTAGGTCACGCCGCGGTCGACGAGAGCCAGCACCGTCTCGATGATCGTCGGCATCGACTCGATGACACCCATGAAGTGGTCCGGCGCGATGACGTCGAGAGCGGTCATGTCCTCGAGGAAGAGGGCGATCTGCTCCTGCCCGAGGTCCCGCCAGTCGATCCCGTCGCGCTCGGCGCGCTCGAAGAGGGGGTCGTCGACGTCGGTGACGTTCTGCACGTAGGTGACCTCACGGTTGCCGTCGCGCAGGGCGCGGTTGACCAGGTCGAAGGTCACGTAGGTCGCCGCGTGGCCCATGTGCGTCGTGTCGTACGGGGTCACGCCACAGACATAGAGGGTCGCGCCGCCCTGCGGTTCCACCGGTTCGACGCGTCGGCGCGCCACGTCGTGGAGGCGAAGGGGGACGGGGTCACCGGGGACCAGGGGAAGGTGGGGGGACGGCCAGGCTCTCACGCGGGACAGCCTACGAGGTGGTGGTCACAACGGTGGCCACGGGATCGCGGGCCACCCGGGCGAGGGCTGCGGATGGCTCCCGGCTGCCAGAAGGTCCTTCGTGCGCCGCCGCAACGCCGTCAGCTCCTCGGAGGTGATCAGGGCGAGCAGCTCCGATTCGACCGCATCCTCCTCCAGCGCTGTGGCCAGCCGCTGCAGGCGATGGGCGTCCTCCTCGGTCAGTACATCCCCCGCCCAGCCCCACAGCACCGTGCGCAGTTTCGGCTCGGCGTGCAGGCTCACCCCGTGGTCGATCCCCCACAGCCGATCGCCCTGCACGAGGATGTGCCCGCCCTTGCGGTCGGAGTTGTTCAGCACCGCGTCGAGCACGGCCATCGACCGTAGTCGCGGGAGATCGGGGTGGGAGAGGACGACGGGAGCACCCCCGTCGTCCTCACCGGCGAGCACGACGAGGTTGCCCTCGGGCACCGTCTCCAGCGGCGTCACCACGACGGGGCTGGGCGTCTGCACGCTCGCCCGGCCGATCCACCGCTGCACCGATCCGGGACCGAGCGGTCCGTCGCGCAGCAGGGTTTCCGGGACGAGATCGAAGCCACCGAGCGCATCGATCCGCGCTGCGGCCACCTCCCGCGCGGCGAGGGAGCCGTCGGGGAAGTCCCAGAGGGGCCGCTCCCCCGCGATCGGCTTGTACGCGACCGTCACCGGCGCGAGGTCGTCGCGACGGATCTCCGCGACCGTCACGATGTTGCTCGCCGACGGGTGACGTCCGAGGACGACGAGATCACCGTCGTCGAGCGCGTGGTCCCGACCCATCGCGGTCAGCGCTTGTACCCATTGGCGCGGGGGCAGATGTGGCCGTCGGCGTCGACCGGGCCACCGCAGAAGGGGCAGGCCGGACGGCCGGCGCGCACCACGGTCTCGCACCGCCGGGCGAAGGCCCGCGCCTGTGCCGGCGAGAGCGACGCGCGCAGCGTGTTGACGACCGAGCCGTCCTCGACCTCATCGGGATCCTGGTCGTGCGCCTCGATGATGACGACGTGCCGGTCCTCGTCCCACGACAGGGCGAGGGCACTGACCCGGAAGTCCTCCTCGATGGGCGTGTCGAGAGGCGCGTTGTCCGCTGCCGCGGCGGCGGCTGCGATGGTGGCCTCGAGCCCGGCGACCTGGTCGAGCAGCTCGCCGACGCGCTCCGCGAGCACCTGGGCGTGCACCTTCTCCAGGGCCAGCTGCACCCGACGCTCGCCGTCGCTGGCCTGGAGGAAGAAGGTCCGTTGCCCGGGCGGACCCACCGTGCCCACGATGAAGCGATCCGGCGGGTTGAACTCGACGAGGCTCATGACTGCGACCCTAGCCCGGTGCCGCCCCCGACCGTGGCGTCGCCCGCGCTCGACGCGTCCTTCGGGATCGCCGGCTGCAGCGTGGAGGTGCCGGTGTCGTTGGTGCGCAGGAGCATGGGTCGCGTGTCCGTGAAGTGGATGACGGACATCGACGCGGGGTCGACGTGCAGACGCTGGAACTGGTCCAGGGGTGTGCCCACAGCGTGCGCGAGCACGGACTTGATGATGTCGCCGTGGCTGAAGGCGCCCCACACCGCATGCGGTCCGTGCTCGGCGGTGACCGCCGCATCGATCTCCGCGACGGCCGCGACGGCGCGCTGTGACATCTGCGCGATCGACTCGCCGGGGTAGTCGTCGCTGCTCGGGAAGGTCGCCTCGCTCGGTCGGTCCTGCACATCACGCCAGAGGGGCTCCTCGGCGAGCTCCTTGATCGGCCGGCCGGTCCAGGCGCCGTACCGGCACTCACCGATCCCCTCGTGCACCTCCACCGTCAGCCCGTGGGCCGCTGCCAGCGGCTCGGTCGTCTCCAGGCACCGCTGCAACGGGCTGGACGCGAGGTGGACGAAGGGGGTCCCCGCCAGTCGGTCCACGAGGGCCGCGGCCTGATCGCGGCCCGTGTCATCGAGACCGATGCCCGGCAGCCAGCCGGCGAGCACGCCCTGGGTGTTGGCCGTCGAGCGGCCGTGTCGGATGAGGATGCAGTACGCCACGTACGCCACCCTAGGCGCGGCACCTGCGAGGATGCTCGGGTGATCGTCGACCAGGCCCGTTACCGCGACGGTCGGCGCCTGCCCTGCGCCGACATCGGTGAGGAGCTCGCGGCCATTCGCGCGGAGCGCTCCGGGGACTTCCTGTGGATCGGGATGAAGGACCCCTCGACCGAGACCTTCGCCGCGGTCTCCGACGGGCTGCGCCTGCACCCGCTGGCCATCGAGGACTCGGTCACCGGGGACCAACGGCCCAAGATCGAGCGCTACGGCGACGGGCACTTCGTCGTCCTGCGCCCGCTGCGCTACGTCGAGTCGACGTCCGATGTCGAGTCCGGCGAGCTGATGCTCTTCCTCGGGGAGAACTACATCGTGACGATCCGACGGGGGGCGGCCACTCCCCTCGCCGGTCTGCGCAGTCGTCTCGAGGACGCCCCCGACGCCCTGGAACGCGGCCCCTGGGGCGTCTTCCACGCGATCATCGACCTCGTCGTCGACAGCTACCTGGCGATCGAGGACGAGCTGCAGAGGGATCTCGAGGACATCGAGTCCCGTGTCTTCTCGCAGGAGGAGCAGGTGGGCAGCGAGGAGATCTACACCCTCAAGCGCGAGGTCCTGGAGTTCAAGCGGGCCGCACTCCCCCTGCAGCGACCGCTCACGCTGCTCGTCGGATCCGCGACCCCGGTCCCCGGGGAGGAGTTGCGCCTGCTCTTTCGTGACGTGAACGACCACCTGTCGCTCGTCATCGACAACACCGAGTCACAGGACCGGCTGCTCACGGACGTCCTCAACGCCCACCTGGCTCAGGTCGGTGTGCAGCAGAACCAGGACATGCGCAAGATCTCGGCGTGGGCGGCCATGGCGGTCCTGCCGACGATGATCGCCGGCATCTACGGGATGAACTTCCAGCACATGCCCGAGCTGGACGCCAGCGTGGGCGTCGGGGGTCGCCAGATCTACTACGGCTACCCGTTGGTCCTGCTGCTGATGGTCTCGGCCTGCACCGTGCTCTACCGATCGTTCAAGCGGTCCGGGTGGCTGTGAGCCGGTCGGCGCAGCACCGGCCCACGGGTGGTCCCTGACGCCTACCCGCGTGGGATGCTGGAGGCAAGGGATCGGCGCGTCATGGCTCGAGGAGGGCGGCCGATGGCCACACCGCTCTTCACCAGGGGATTCATCGCCCTGTCCGTCTCCGAGTTGGGCTACTTCACGGCTGCGGGCATGGCCGTGTTCGCCCTGCCGCTCTACGTGACCGGGCCGCACTTGGCCGGCGACGAGGTCGGTGCCGGCCTGGCCGTGGGGATCTTCGCCATCTCGGCACTGGCGCTGAGACCGGTCGCCGGTCGGTTGACCGACACGGTGGGGCGGCGGCCACTGCTCCTCGGCGGGGCGATGGTGGCGACGGCGTGCTTCGGCCTGCTCCCCCTCACGGACAGCCTGGCGCTGGTCCTGGTGGTTCGACTGCTGGCCGGTCTCGGGGAAGCGGCCTTCGTCGTCGCCGGGTTCGCGGCCCTGGCGGACCTCGCGCCACCGGAACGAATGGGTGAAGCACTGTCGTACAACTCACTGGGGCTCTACCTCGGCATGGCCCTGGGACCGGTGCTCGCCGAAGCCCTGGTGCGCGCAGGTGGGTTCACCACGGTCTGGGTCGGTGCGGCCGGGATCACCGCTCTGGCCGCCGCGGTCGCCTCTCTCGTCGGCGAAACCCGCGTAGCGGCGGCACCGGAGGAGGTGGCGCCCGGCTTCATCCACCGGCCTGCGCTCGCGGTCGCCCTCGGCTTCCTCGCCTCGCTGGCCGCGATGGGTGGCTTCATCGCGTTCGTGTCGCTGTACGCCACGAGTCTGGGGCTCGAGAACGCCAGCATCGCGCTGTTCGTCTTCGGCGGCGTCGTCGTGCTGTGCCGGACGCTCCTGGCCCGGGTCCCGGACCGGGTGCCACCACTCACGCTCGGTGCTTCGTCCCTGGGAGCGATCGCGCTCGGGCTGATGATGGCCGCAGCAGTGCGTCACCCACTGGGACTGCTCGCGGGGATCGTCGTGATGGCCGTGGGAGTGGCATTCAGTACCCCCGCGTTCTTCTCGGCGATCTTTGCGACGGCGACGCCGTCGGAGCGCGGTGTCGCTTCCGCAACAGCGACCGCCGCCATCGACCTCGGGTTGGGCATCGGGCCGATCGCCCTCGGCCTGGTGGCGTCGGGGTGGGGCATCCCGTGGGCCTTCGCCGCAGGGAGCGCCATCGCCGCACTCGGAGCGGTCTGGATCCTGACCCTGCGCCAGCGCGCCGATCAGCGGGAGGTGTCGTCCTCGTCGTAGTCCTCGTCATCGAGCCCGCCGTAGGACTGGTCCTCATCATCGTCGTCGTACTCGTCCGAGTCGTCATCGTCGTCGGAGTCCTCGTCGACCATGAACTGCTCGTCCACGACGACCAACGGTGTCATCTCCCCCGTGGCGTCGTGGAGGGCATCGTCGTAGGCCTCGAAGGCGTCGGCGAGGTCCTCGTAGGCCGCGACGACGGTGGGGTCGTCCTCGCCGCGGCGCTGGGACGAGGCCTCGAGGTGTCGCTCGAGGGCGGCGATCAGCTGGTTCAGGGCGGGGCGCGGGTCGCTCATGGGGACGACGCTACCGCCATTGGGCCACAATGGTGCCGATGCCCGAGTACGAGTTCCGCACAGTCGTCTTCCCACGGGGCGCCGCACGCGCCGCGATCCGTCAGGAGCTGGCCGACCACGCCGAGTACGGCCACTGGGAACTGCACCGCACGGTGGTCTACCTCGGTGGCGTCGAGAAGGCGTGGTTGCGCCGCAAGATCATCCGCGTCCCGCGACCGGACCACCTGCCCGTGAGGGTCCGCTGACGCCTCAGCAGTCCTCGACGAGGCGCCGGAGCACCTTCGCGCCGAACTCGAGCGACTCCAGCGGCACCCGCTCGTCGACGCCGTGGAACATCGGCGCGAAGTCCAGGTCCGCGGGCAGGCGCAACGGTGCGAAGCCGTAGCCGGTCACGCCGATCGTCGACAGGGCCTTGTTGTCGGTCCCACCGGAGAGGCAGTACGGCAGGATCGCCGCCCCGGGGTCCTCGGCAAGCAGCGCGGATGTCATCCGCTCGACCAGGGCGCCCTCGAAGGGCGACTCGAGGGAGGTGTCCAAGTGGCCGACCTCGACGTCGACGTGCTCGCCGGCGAGCTCCCTGATCGTTGCCATCAGGTCGTCCTGGTGGCCAGGCAGGAAGCGGCAGTCGAGAGCGGCCGTGGCGTCCTGCGGGATGACGTTGTGCTTGTACCCGGCATCGAGCATCGTGATGTTGGCGGTGTCCTGCAGGGCGCCGCGCACGAAGCCGGCGGCAGGCCCGATCCGCTCCAGCAGCTCCTCTGCGTCCTCGTCGCTGTAGCCCACCCCGGTGACCTCGGACAACCCGTCGAGCAGCCCGCGCACCGACGCGATGAACTCGCGCGGCCACTTGTGCGCATCGATGCGGGCGATGGCCTCCGCGAGGTGGACGATCGGGTTGTCACTCGTGGGGACCGAGCCGTGGCCGGCGGTTCCCCTGGCCCGCAGGTGGAGCCAGGCGATGCCCTTCTCCGCGGTCTGGAGCAGGTAGGCCCGGCGGGGATCCCCCTTCGCGTCCTCGACGGTCACGCTGTATCCACCGACCTCGCTGATCGCCTCGGTGACGCCCTCGAAGACCTCGGGGTGCTCCCGGACCATGAACTGGCTGCCGAGCACTCCCCCGGCCTCCTCGTCGGCGAAGAAGACGAAGAGCAGGTCCCTCGGCGGGACGGTGCCGGTACGTGCGAGGTGACGGACGTTGGCGAGCATCATCGCGACCATGTCCTTCATGTCCACCGCGCCGCGGCCCCAGAGGCAGCCGTCCGCCTCCACTGCTGCGAAGGGGGGATGCGTCCAGTCCTCGGCGTGGGCCGGGACGACGTCGAGGTGCCCGTGGATGCACAGGGCGCCCCGATCGCGGTCGGCGCCGGCGACGCGCACGGCGACCGTGGTGCGACGCTCCCGCGACTCGAAGACCTGCGGCTCCAGCCCGACCTCGCGCAGCAGGCCGACGACGTAGTCAGCGGCCTCCCGCTCGCCGGGTCCGTCCTGGCCGGGGCCGTAGTTGCTCGTGTCGATCCGCAGCAGCTCGCGGCAGATGTCCACGACCTCCTGCTCGGGCGCCGTGGGGGCACCTCCCGCTTGCGGGGGAATCTCGCTCATGCCCGAAGGCTAGTTGGTGCGGCGCCCGGCGTCGCGGTCGGCGTCAGTCGATCCCGGGCGTGAAGGTCTCGGGCAGGTAGGGATCCGCCCACGCGGCGACCAACTGGGCGACCCGGCGGGAGTCGACGGCACGTCGCAGCAGGTGGTCGGCACCGTCGAGGGCGATGAAGGACTTCGGGTGTCGGGCCGAGCGGAAGATGTCCCGGGCGTTGTCCAACTCCACGACCTCGTCCTGCGGCGAGTGCATGACCAGCAGCGGCCGCTCGAGGCCCGCGGCCGCACCCATGGGATCGAAGGCCTGCAGGTCGTCGACGAAGGCCTGGGATACCTTCAGGTGCCGGCCCCCCAGGACGACATCGGCACGACCGTCGCGCTCGACCTCGTCGAGGACCTCCTCGAAGAGGTGGGTCACGTGGGCGGGGTCGGACGGCGCCCCGATCGTGGCCACGGCGGCCACCTCTGGGATCCGAGGAGCAGCCGGGATCACGGCAGCCCCGCCGAGAGAATGGCCCACGAGCAGTTGCGGGGCACCGTGCTCGGAGCGCATCCAGTCGGCGGCGCGGACGATGTCCGCGACGTTGGAGGAGAAGGTGGACTCCGCGAAGCGGCCACCGGAGTCCCCCAGGCCGGTGAAGTCGAAGCGCAGCACCGCCAGACCCCGCTCGCACAGCTCCCGCGCGATCCGTCGGGTGGCGTGGTGGTTGCGTCCCCCGGTGAAGCAGTGGGCCACCAGGGCGTAGCCCTCGGGTTCCTTGTCCGGACGATCGAGGGTGCCGGCGAGGGCCTCACCCCCTGTCCCGGTGAAGGTGATCTCGTCGGAGTGCATGGACGAAGGATGCCAAAGAGGGTCACAGGTCCGCAGCGAGGCGCCCCGACCCCTTGGCCGTCCCGCACGAGAGGTGCACTATTTGCAGCATGTGGTCACGCCCCCTTCGCCGTCGTCGACGCCGCGCCGCAGAGCCCGAGCCGACCCGTACCCCCGTGCGGCTGACCTCCGAGACGCGGCTGACCGCGTCGCTGTCCTGCGAACGCACCTGGTACCTCATCGACATCGCGACCGGCGCCGGACTCGACGGCGCCGAGCACGGCCATCCGCTGACGCTGCCGACCGGGCACGAGGTGACCGTCACCGGTCACGACCGTCCCTGGACCCTGACGTGGCGGGATCCGCACCCGGGCGTCGGCACGCTGGACAGCGGTGGGGCGATGGAGCTCAAGGAGTGGATCGACTCCTCGACGACGATCAGCCTCAGCCACTTCGTCGTCCTGCCGGAGGGCAGCTCCTGGCGGGCCGTGCGCACCCACCAGGAGCTGCTGGACACGCGAGCCAGACTCCACGCCCGTGCCTGGGTCGACCGGCTGGCCCGTCACGGGGCCGCCACCGTCGGGAGCGTCTGAGCCACCTGGTGCCGGCGGGCTCCACCCGCATACGAACGAGACCCCCGGCGAACCGGGGGTCTCGTTCGTGTGTGTCCGAGGGGGGACTTGAACCCCCATGCCCTAATACGGGCACTAGCACCTCAAGCTAGCGCGTCTGCCAATTCCGCCACCCGGACGAGTGGTGCTGACCGGCGGCGGGGGCCACCGGGGCAACGACGTGAAACTTTACACGGCGACCCGCCGGCGATGAAATCCGGGACGGGAGACCGGGCGGACGCAGCATCTCCTCGACCGACTCGCGGGAACCTCCTAGGCTCGGGAGCATGGACTTCACGCGACCGACCGCACCAGACCCCTACGAGATGCTCCCGGCCACGGCCTCCTTCGACGTCACCAGCGAGGACTTCTCCGACGGCGGGACCCTCCCGGACGCCCAAGTCGCCTCGGGCGGCAACCGCAGCCCCCACCTGTCGTGGTCGGGTGCCCCGGAGGGCACCAAGAGCTTCGCCGTGTCGTGCTTCGACCCGGACGCCCCGACACCGGCCGGCTTCTGGCACTGGACCGTGGTCGACCTGCCCGCGGCCACGACCTCGCTCCCGGCGGATGCCGGCGGCGAGGGTGGTGCGAACCTCCCCGAGGGCGCCTTCATGACCACGACGGACAACGGCACGCGGGACTTCGGCGGGGCCGCCCCACCGGAGGGCGACATGGTCCACCGCTATGTCTTCGCGGTGCACGCCCTGGACGTCGAGCCGGGTGGCCTGGGCATCGACGGCAGCGTCAGCTGCACGGTCGCGGCCTTCACCTATCTCGGTCACACGCTCGGCCGTGCCGTCATCACCGGGACCTACCAGTCCTGAGGCAGGGCCTGCGGGTCAGCGCACCCGCAGCTCCCACGCGGCCACGGCCCCCGCGGCCGCGACGTTCAGCGAGTCGACGACCCCGGTCATCGGGATGGTCACGGTCAGGTCGACCCGACCGAGGGTGCGACGGGCCAGCCCATCCCCCTCGGTGCCCAGGACGAGCGCCAAGCGATCGGGTGGATCGGCCGAGAGCTCGTCGAGCCCGATCGCGCCGGGCGCCAGCGCGAGCGCCGCGACAGTGAAGCCTGCTGCGCGCAGGTCCTCGATCCCGCCGGGCCAGGTCTCGATCCGCGTCCACGGGACCTGGAAGACCGTGCCCATCGAGACCCGGATCGCCCGTCGGTAGAGCGGGTCGGCGCACCGCGGCGTCACGAGGACGGCATCGGTGCCCAGTGCCGCGGCCGAGCGGAAGACCGCACCGACGTTGGTGTGGTCGACGGCGTCCTCGATCACGAGGACGCGACGGGCACCGTCGAGCACCTCGGCGAGCGAAGGGAGCTGCGGCCGGTGCATCGACGCCAGCGCCCCGCGGTGCAGGTTGTACCCGGTGATCCCCTCGATGACCTCCGCCGTGCCGGTGTACACCGGCACGGCCTTCGCCTCGGCCTCCTCGACGACGTCGGCCAGGTCGCTCAACCACCGCTCCCCCATGAGGAAGGCGCGCGGCTCGTGCCCGGTGGCGAGGGCGCGGCGGATGACCTTCTCGCTCTCGGCGAGGTAGAGCCCCCCGGCAGGTTCGAGGAGACGGCGCATCCTGACGTCGGTGAGGCCGACGAAGTCACGCAGGCGCTCGTCCCCGGGGTCGGTGATGGTGATCGGCACGGGAGCAGGCTAGATGTACTGACCCGGGACGTTGGTTGAGTGATTGCGATCCGCTGATCTGATCAGTGGCGCGGAAGGACCTCCTGCGGTGGAGTGGAACTGCCAAGTCATCACTGCCACTCACAGGAGGCCCTCATGTCCCACGCTAATGCCGCTCTGACGGTGCGTCACCGGCTCAAGGTCGCCCAGCTCGCCGTCGATCAGGGAGTGCCGATCAGTGAGGTCGCGGCCCGGTTCCAGTGCTCCTGGGCGACGGTCAAGCGCTGGGCCGACCGGTATTCAGCGGGTGAGTCGATGAGAGACCGCTCGAGCCGGCCGCACTCGCTGCCGGCCAAGACGTGCCCGTCGACGACCAAGCGGATCGTGTCGTTGCGGCTGCGCAAGCGCCTGGGCCCTGTCCAGCTCGCCGCACACGTGGGGGTTGCGCCCTCGACGGTGCACCGGGTGCTCACTCGGTGCCACCTCAACCGGTTGACGCACGTCGATCGCGCTACCGGTGAACCCGTGCGCCGATACGAGCACGAGCGTCCCGGCGACATGCTGCACGTGGACGTCAAGAAGTTCGGCAACATCCCCGACGGGGGCGGGTGGCGCTTCGTGGGCCGAGCCCAGGGCGGAAAGAACCGTGCAGCCACCCCGGGCAAGCCGAAGAGCAAGCACCGCAACCCGAAGATGGGCCACGCGTTCGTGCACACCGTCATCGATGACCACTCCCGAGTCGCCTACGCAGAGGTCCACGACAACGAAACCGCGGCCACCGCCACTGCTGTCCTGCGCCGAGCCGTCGCCTGGTTCACCGCCCGCGGCATCACCACCCACAGGGTGCTGTCCGACAACGGATCGGCCTACGTCTCGCACCTGTGGCGCGATGTCTGCGCCGAGCTCGGGATCCAGCACTCCCGCACCCGACCCCGCCGTCCGCAGACCAACGGCAAAATCGAGCGCTTCCACCGAACCATGGCCGACGGGTGGGGATACGCCCGCTGCTACACCTCAGAGACCCAGCGACGCCAAGCTCTGTCAGCATGGCTCCACGAGTACAACCACCATCGTCCCCACACCGCCTGCGGGAACAAGCCGCCCATCACCCGCTTGATCAACCTGTCGGGTCAGTACAGCTAGATCAGGGTGCGGATGATGACGCCGAGGCTGGCCACGACGCAGAAGGCGAGCACGACGCGTCGCAGGGCCCCGGCGTCCAGTCGTGCACGCACCGGGCCCGCCGCCAGGTGCCCGGCGACGACGCAGGGCCACCACGTCAACCCGGCCCGTAGCTGCTCGGCGCTGACCTGCCCGGCCAGGGCCAGCCCCGCGAGACTCACACCGGTGCCGACGATGAAGAACACGGCCAGGGTGGCGCGCAGACGGTGCGGCGGCTCGTGCTGCATGGCCAGGGCCATGAAGGGCCCACCGATCGAGGCTGCCGTCCCGGACACGCCGCTGATCGCCCCGGCGGCCAGCATGCTGCCCCGTGTGGGACGCACGTCCACGGCCCGCACCGAGACGGCCACCGTGACCAGGATGAGCACCCCGACGATCAGGGCGATGGCGTCGGCGGACGTCACGGCCACGATCACGACACCCAGCGGAGTCGCCAGCAACCGGGCCGCGAGCGACCAGCCCAGCGGTTGCCAGGAGACCACCCGTGGTCCGCCCGCGAGCTGGACGCACGGCAGGAAGATCGCGCAGACCATCAGCGACACGGGCATCAGCTGCGGCTCGACCACGACGATCACCGGCGCCGAGACGACCGCGATGCCGAATCCGATGGAGGACTGGACGAAGGCCCCGGCACCGACGGCCAGACCGAGGGCGAGGATGGTCGGGTCGAGCCAGCCGATCATGGGAAGAAGACGAACTTGATCAGGCCGACCACGCCGACGACGACGATCACGGCGCGCAGGACGTTGGGGTGCAGTCGGCGGCCGAAGCGAGCGCCGAGCACTCCCCCGACGATCGCGCCGACGGCGACCAGTCCGGCGATCCGCCAGTCGACGAGGTCGGGCTCGACGACGATGAAGACGAGCGACGCGACGGCGTTGACGATCGTGCCCAGGACGTTCTTCAGCCCGTTGAGTGCCTGCAGGCGCTCGGTCGACAGCGCTGAGAGCAGACCGATGAGGATGACGCCCTGTGCTGCCCCGAAGTACCCGCCGTAGACACCGGCGAGCAGGACCCCCGCCATGAGGGCCACGAGGTGCCAGAGCGGCACCGTGCCGCCCTCCCGGTGCTGACGCCTCGACCACGCCGACAGCCGCGGGCCGAGGACGACGAGCACGATGCCGACGGCGATCAGCACCGGGACGATGGCCGCGAAGGCGTCAGCCGGCAGGACGAGCAGGAGCAGGGCGCCGATGATCGCACCGACAACCGACATCGGGATCAGCTGGGCGACCTTGCGGCCCATACCCTTCATCTCGGGCAGGTACCCGAGGGTGCCGCTGATGCCACCGGCGACGAGACCGACCGAATTGGAGATGTTCGCCGTCAGCGGCGGTACGCCGAGGACGAGCAGGGTCGGGAAGGTCACCAGCGTCCCGGAGCCGACGACGGTGTTGATCCCGCCCGCCCACACTGCGGCGAGGACCACCGCACCGATCTCGAGCCAGGACACCCGGTCACCCTAGACCGCGTCGAGTACCGGCGCGGACCGTGTCCGGA
This sequence comes from Janibacter sp. A1S7, assembly GCF_037198315.1. NCBI lineage: Bacteria > Bacillati > Actinomycetota > Actinomycetes > Micrococcales > Intrasporangiaceae > Janibacter > Janibacter alittae. Next base: position 1,757,372 of record NZ_CP144913.1, read on the forward strand.
AGACCACCCGGTGGGAGATCGGGCAGGTCAGCCCCGCGCGCGGGAGGACCAGCGCTGCCCGTGCTGCTCCAGCACGAGGTCGAGGCCGAAGGTCTCGGAGAGGTTGGCCTCGGTCAACGTCATCCCGATCGGCCCCTGCGCGACGACACGCCCCTCGCGCAGCAGGAGCACGTCGGTGAAGTGCGGCGGGATCTCCTCGACATGGTGGGTCACCATGACCACGGCGGGAGCCTCGAGGTCGGCGGCGATCTCGCCGAGGCGGGCGACGAGGTCCTCGCGGCCGCCGAGGTCCAGCCCGGCCGTGGGCTCGTCGAGGAGCATCAGCTCCGGGTCGGTCATCAGGGCCCGCGCGATCTGCACCCGCTTGCGCTCGCCCTCCGAGAGCGTCCCGAAGGGCCGCTGCGCCAGGTGGGCGACCCCGAGCGCGTCGAGCAGCTCACGGGCGCGCCCGTGATCGAGGTCCTCGTAGGTCTCCCGCCACCGACCCACGACTCCCCACGAGGCGGTGACGACGACGTCCTGGACCTTCTCCCCCTTCGGGATCCGCTCCGCGAGTGCTGCTGAGGACAGACCGATCCGCGGACGCAGGTCGAAGACATCGACCGTGCCGAGGACCTCGCCGAGGATGCCGACGACGCCGCTGGTCGGGTGCATGCGGGCGGCGGCCAGCTGGAGGAGCGTGGTCTTGCCGGCACCATTGGGTCCGAGGACGACCCAGCGCTGCCCTTCCTCGACCTCCCAGTCGACGTCGGCGAGCAGCGTGGTGTCGCCGCGCACCACGGTGGCACCGGCGAGGGCGAGGACATCACTCATGCCTCAGACCCTAACCGTCGGTCCCTATCATCGGTGAGATGCATGAACTGCCTGCCTCCGTCCGTGTCGCCCTGTGGGCCACCCACGCGTGGGCCGGCGGCACGGGGATGCCCGATGCCCTCCGCAGGGCGCTTCCGGACGTCGACCACACACAGGGGCTGCAGGAGCAGCTCGACCTGTGGCGCGATCTCGGCGAGGCGGCCGTGCTCGTCGCACTCCCGGGTCCCGGGCACACCGCCGGTCTGCCCAGGTGCGGCCCCGTCGCCACGCAGGCGGCGGTGGAGGCGGGCGAGGCCCTCTTCGTCCCGGGCCTGGGTGGCATGCTCGTCCCGGAGCACTCGACGTACGGCTCGACCGGCGCCACCGCCCATCGGATCGACTGGGTCGCCCACGACTGCGAGCCGGTACCGGTCCACCGGATCGAGGCGCTCGACCACTCGCAGCTCGAGCGCCACCTGCGCCAGCGGATGCTCGCCGCCGTCGACGACCTCGAGGACATCGGCGGCCGCCCGTGGTCGAGCGATCTGGCCCACGACCTCGTCGACGACCGCCTCGGGGCCGACTGGTCCTTGCCGCCGCGACTCCCCGATCGGGCCCGCAGCGTGATCGGGATGGCCGCGACCCTCTCGGTCGCCGCCACGGTCGGTCTGGAGCACTCCGGGACGCTCTCCGCGGTCCACGAGCACACGCGGGCCAGCGCGCTGAGGTCACTGCACCGCGATGCCGAGCAAGCGCTCGCCGACGCGACGAATGCCGCCTGCGCCACCCTCGCCGGCTGGGTGCCCGTACGGTGACCTGCCGTCAGGAGTTGCCGAGCACCGAGGCGTAGACCTCCATGGTCCGCTCCCCGATGCTCGCCCAGGAGAACTGGTCCACGGCACGCTGTCGACCGGCCACCCCCCGCGCGGCGGCTCGCCGCGGCTCGGCGAGTGCCTCGGTGAGCGCGCCCGCGAGGTCGCGCTCGAACCGCGCCGGATCGAGGGGGGCACCGCTTCCGTCCTGCACCTGCTCGATGGGCACCAGCCACCCGGTCTCTCCGTCGACGACGACCTCTGGGATCCCTCCGGTGGCGGTGGCGACCACGGGCAGGCCGCAGGCCATCGCCTCGAGGTTGACGATGCCCAAGGGCTCGTAGACCGAGGGGCAGGCGAACACCGTGGCCGCCGTGAGCAGGGCGATGACCTCGCGGCGGGGCAGCATCTGCGGGATCCAGACGACGCCGTCACGCTGCTGACGCAGCTGCTCGATGAGCCCCTCCACCTCGGCGAGCAGCTCCGGGGTGTCGGGCGCTCCCGCGCACAGCACGACCTGGACCCCGGCCGGCAGGTCCTTCGCCGCACGCAGCAGGTGCGAGAGCCCCTTCTGCCGGGTGATCCGCCCGACGAAGACCACCGACGCTCGGTCGGGGTCGACCCCGTGACGACGCACGACATCGAGATCCTCACCGGGCTGCCACAGCCGTGAGTCGATCCCGTTGTGCACCACGTGCACCCGCGCCGGGTCGATGTCCGGGTAGCTGCGCAGGATGTCCGCACGCATCCCGGCGCTGACTGCGATGACCGCGGCTGCGGCCTCGTAGGCGGTGCGTTCCACCCAGGACGAGAGCCGGTAGCCACCGCCGAGCTGCTCGGCCTTCCACGGCCGCAGCGGCTCGAGGCTGTGCGCGGAGACGACGTGCGGGAGGCCGTGCAGGAGCGCGGCGGTGTGGCCGGCGAAGTTGGCGTACCAGGTGTGGCTGTGCACCAGGTCCGCGCCACCGCAGTCCGCGGCCATGGCGAGGTCGACACCCATCGTCGTCAGTGCCGGGTTGGCCCCCGCCAAGGTGTCCGGCTCACGGTAGCCGGTCGTCCCCCCTTCGTCCCGGTGGTCGCCGAAGCAGCGCACGCGCACGTCCGTGTCGCCACGCTCGCGCAGGGCGCGACTGAGTTCAGCCACGTGGACCCCGGCACCGCCGTAGATCGCGGGCGGGTACTCCTTGGTCAGGATGTCGACTCGCACCCGCCCAGCGTAGGCCGCGACGCACTACATTCGTCAGCAAGCGAAGGGAGTGCCCGATGCCTGGTGGAAAGCACCCGAAGGTCCTTGCGATCGTCCTCGCCGGCGGCGAGGGCAAGCGCCTGATGCCGCTCACGGCCGACCGGGCCAAGCCGGCGGTCCCCTTCGGCGGGATCTACCGCCTCGTGGACTTCGCCCTGAGCAATGTCGTCAACTCCGGCTACGCGAAGATCATCGTCCTCACCCAGTACAAGTCGCACAGCCTCGACCGGCACGTCAGCCAGGCCTGGCGCCTGGCCTCGCCGCTGGGCCACTACGTCGCCCCCATCCCGGCGCAGCAGCGCCGCGGCAAGAGCTGGTACACGGGCAGTGCGGACGCGATCTACCAGTCCTTCAACGCGATCGTCGACGAGCGTCCTGAGCTCGTCGTCGTGGTCGGGGCCGATCACGTGTACCGGATGGACTTCTCCGAGATGGTCGCCCAGCACCTTCGGACGGGCGCCGACTGCACCGTCGCCGCGATCCGTCAGCCGATCGGCATGGCCGACCAGTTCGGCGTCATGGAAGTCGGTGACGACGCGCGACGCATCACCGCCTTCCGGGAGAAGCCGAGCAACCCGCAGGGCCTGCCCGATGCCCCGCACGAGGTCTTCGCGTCGATGGGCAACTACGTCTTCACCACCGAGGCGCTGATGGACGCCATCCATGCCGATGCGACGTCCTCCGACAGCTCCCACGACATGGGCGGCGACATCGTCCCCGCCCTCGTCGGCCAGGGCAGTGCCTACGCGTATGACTTCGCCGACAACACCGTCCCCGGGTCCACCGACCGCGACCGTGGCTACTGGCGGGACGTCGGCACGATGGACAGCTACTTCGATGCGCACATGGATCTGACGTCGATCCTGCCGGTCTTCAACCTCTACAACTACGACTGGCCGATCAACACCCACCTGGGCGCCTACCCCCCGGCGAAGTTCGTCCACGCCGACGGTGAGCGCGCCGGTGGCGCGACCAACTCGATCGTCTCCCCCGGCGTCGTCGTCTCCGGTGGGCACGTCGACAACTCGGTCCTCTCGCCCGGTGTCTTCGTGCACTCCTACAGCCGGGTCAGCGACAGCGTCCTCCTCGACGGGGTGGACATCGGTCGGCACGCCGAGCTGGACCGGGTCATCGTCGACAAGGGGGTGACGGTGCCTGCGGGGATGCACCTGGGCGTCGACCACGACCTGGACCGGGCGCGTGGGCTGCACGTGACTGCATCAGGGATCACGGTCGTGGGCAAAGGGCATGTCTTCGACCCCCAGATCCGTCCCTAGCAAGCCGGCCACGGGTGCGTTCCCAGCCATCCCCCGAGGGGTCAGGGTTTGATCGCCGGTCGAAGTGGGCATGATGGCCACATGACTTCTCTCGCACAGCATGCCGATCGCCTCCTCTCCCTGCACCGGCAGGACCACCCGGTCGTGCTGCCGACCGTGTGGGACCCGTGGTCGGCGACCGCGATCGTGGACGCCGGCTTCGCGGCGATCACCGTGGGCAGCCACCCGCTCGCCGATGCGCTCGGACGCTCCGACGGGGAGGACCTCGACCTGGCCGAGGCTCTCGAGGTGGTCAAGCGGATCACCGACGCCGTCGACGTCCCGGTCTCGGCCGACCTCGAGTCCGGTTACGACACCCCGGCCGAGGAGCTGGTGGACCGCCTCCTCGAGGCAGGCGCCGTCGGCGTCAACATCGAGGACACCGTCCACTCCGAGGGCCGCCTGAGGGGAGCGCAGGAGCACGCCGACTACATCGCGGCCGTCCGACAGCGCGCCGACGAGACGGGCGTGCACGTCGTCGTCAACGGGCGCACCGACGTCTTCAAGACCACGCAGCCGATCGAGGACCGTCTCGGCGAGGCCATCCACCGGCTCACCCTGATGGAGCAGGCAGGGGCGGACAGCCTCTACCCCGTGGCCCTCCCGGACGAGGCGACCTTGGTGCAGATCCTGCAGGCGGTCAACACACCGCTCAACGTCACCGCCCACCCCGTGGACGGCGCAGTCCCGGCCGGCCTCTCCCTCGCCGAGCTGACCGGGCTCGGAGTGCGCCGAGTGACCTTCGGACCCCTGCTGCAGGCCGCGCTCACCGACCACATCGCGACGTCCCTGGCGCGGTGGCGCGCGTGACCTGCCTCGTCCCGGTGCGTGTGGACGCCACCCCGTGGGAACTCGGCCCGTGCGATCTCCACCCGGGTCACACCAGGACCGCAGCCACGCCAGTCGGCCACGGACGTGCCACCGCGTGAGCGCTCTACCCGGTGAGGGTCCGATCGTCGTCGTCCTGGACGTCGACTCCACCCTCATCCAGGACGAGGTCATCGAGCTGATCGCCGACCACGCGGGCACCCGGCAGGAGGTCTCCGCAGTCACCGAGGCCGCCATGCGCGGCGAGCTCGACTTCGCCGGGAGCCTGCACGCCCGAGTGGCGACCCTGAAGGGACTGCCGGTGGGGGTGCTCGAGCAGGTCCGCGCCGCCGTGCGCCTCACCCCCGGCGCGCGCACCCTCGTCACGACCCTCACCGAGGCCGGCCACGTCGTGGGGATCGTCAGCGGTGGCTTCGTGGAGGTCGTCGGCCCGCTCGCCGAGCAACTGGGCATCGAGACCGTGCGAGCCAACACCCTCGAGGTCGTCGATGACCACCTCACCGGCGCCGTCCTCGGTGAGGTCGTCGACCCGGACACCAAGGCCGACTTCCTCACCCGCCTCGCGGCCGCCGCGGGAGTCGACATGGACCGCACGGTCGCGGTCGGCGACGGTGCGAACGACCTGCAGATGATGGCTGCCGCCCAGCTCGGTGTCGCCTTCTGCGCCAAGCCCACCGTGCGCGAGCACGCCGACGTCGCCATCGACGAGCGCGATCTGCGGCGCGTCCTCGACCTGCTGGGGATCGAGCCCGTGCCGCAGCAAGACGACGAGGGCGGCCACCCCCTCCTCGCACGAGCCTAAGCAGGTGCGAGCCACAACCGCAGGAGCCCAAGCGGTGCGGGCCACAACCGCAGGAGCCTACGCAGGTGCGGAAGAAGGGCCGGTTCTCACAGGCCCATCGCGTGGACGCCGCCGTCGACGTGCAGGATCTCGCCCGTCGTTGCCGGGAACCAGTCGGAGAGCAGCATCGTGCACGCCTTGGCGGTGGGTACCGGGTCCCCGACGTCCCAGCCGAGCGGCGCCCGGTCGTCCCAGTTCTCCTCGAACTGCTCGAAGCCGGGGATCGACTTCGCCGCCGTGGTCTTGATCGGCCCGGCAGCGACGAGGTTGCAGCGCACGCCCTTCGGCCCGAGGTCGCGGGCGAGGTAACGGTTGGTCGACTCGAAGGCCGCCTTGGCCACGCCCATCCAGTCGTAGACGGGCCAGGCGTAGGACGCGTCGAAGGTCAGGCCGACGACGGAGCCACCGTCGGCCATCCGCGGCAGCGCGGCGACGGCGAGGGCCTTGAGCGAGAAGGCGGAGACGTGGATCGCGGTGGAGACGTCCTCCCAGTCGGCCTCGAGGAAGTTGAAGGCACCCTCGGGCGCGAAGCCGATCGAGTGCAGCACCCCGTCGAGCGTCTCGGCGTGCTCACCGATGCGGTCGGCCAGGGCAGCGAGGTCGTCCTCGTTGGTGACGTCGAGCTCGACGACCGGGGCCTCCTGCGGCAGGCGCTTGGCGATGGTCTTGGTGATCTTGCTCGTGCGTCCGAAGCTGGTGAGGATGACCTGCGCGCCGTGCTCCTGCGCGAGCTTCGCGACGTGGAAGGCGATGGAGGACTCCATGAGGACGCCCGTGATGAGGAAGGTCTTGCCGGTCAGCATCTGCTGCCTTTCGTCAGGTGGGTGTGTTGTGGCGAGCGGTGGCCCATTCAGTGCCCCATCCCCAGACCGCCGTCGACGGGGATGACGGCGCCCGAGACGTAGGCGGCGTCGTCGGAGGCGAGGAAGGCGACCGCGCCGGCGACCTCTGCGGCCTGCCCGTAGCGCTTGGCCGGGATGGCCGCCTGGTACTCCGAACGGGTCTTCTCGGGCAGCTCTGCCGTCATGTCGGTCTCGATGAAGCCGGGCGCGACGACATTGGCCGTGATGCCCCGCGCACCGAGCTCACGCGTCATCGACCGGGCGATCCCGATCAGGCCCGACTTCGATGCCGCGTAGTTCGCCTGGCCCGGTGAGCCGTAGAGCCCGACGACGCTCGAGAGCAGGATGACCCGCCCGAAACGGGCCTTCACCATGGCGGTCGAGGCGCGGCGCACGCAGCGGAAGGTGCCGTGCAGATTGGTGTCGACGACCGAGGAGAAGTCCTCGTCGGACATGCGCATCAGCAGGGTGTCCTTGGTCATCCCCGCGTTGGCGACGAGCACCTCGACGTCGCCGTCGAGGTGCTCCCTGGCCTCGGCGAAGGCGGCATCCACCGAGTCACTGTCGGTGATCTCGCAGGCCACGACCTGCAGGCCGTCGACGGGGTCGCCGGACCGGGAAGTCACCACGACCCGGTGCCCCTCGGACTGCATCCGTCGGGCGATGGCCTCGCCGATCCCCCGGTTGCCCCCGGTCACGAGTACGCGGCGTGCGGTCATCGCCTCTCCTAAAGTCGATCTGCTGCTGGATGTGGGTTACATCACCACGGGTGCGACGCTAGAGCACTACCGTCGAGTAGGCCCAAACGACCCTTGGCCCACCGGGGTACGCACAGGGTCCGGGCGTATCCTTGACGACGTGCAGCACTCCACCGTCCCGTCGGTCACGACCGCTCCGGTCACGCTCCATGAGGAGCAGGCCGGACGGATGCGGCAGTACCTGTGGACGATGGCCCTGCGGACTGCCTGCTTCATCGGCGCCTTCTTCTTCGACGGGTGGCTGCGGTGGACCTGCGTCGCGCTCGCGGTGGTGCTCCCGTACTTCGCCGTCGTGCTCGTCAACAGCGTCCGGCCGCGCGGCGTCTCGGAGATCGACACCCCGGCCGGTCAGCACCGGCAGAAGCAGCTGGGGCCATCATGAGCGAGGACCTGGTGTGCAGCCGCAAGGCGTGCCGAGGGGCCGCCACCCGCGCGGTGCTGTGGCGCAATCCCCGCATCCACGACGAGTCCCGCCAGAAGGTGTGGCTCGCCTGCGACGAGCACGAGCACGTGCTGCGTGACCACCTGTCGGTCCGTGGCTTCCCGGTCCGGACGTGCGGGATCGACGAGATCCCGGCTGACGCCGGCTGATGCTGCGCCTGCTGCTGACCCCGAGGTGGCTCGGGTGGCTCGCTCTGGCCGTGCTGGTCGCGCTGGTGTGCACCTGGCTCGGTCAGTGGCAGTGGTCCCGGTACGAGGACAAGGCCGCCCGGGCCGATCGCATCGAGACCCACTACGGGGGCGACCCCGTCCCCGTCACGGACGTGCTCACCACAGATCCCCTGCCGATCGAGCGCCAGTGGACCAAGGTCAGGGCCACCGGCGAGTACCTGCCCGACGAGCAGCTGCTCGTGCGCAACCGCCCCCTGGCGGGGACCTACGGGTACGAGGTGCTCGTCCCCCTTCGACTCGAGGGCGGTGAGCAGCTCATCGTCGACCGGGGCTGGGTGGTCAACAGTCCGAAGGGGGCCGACGTCGCCCCCGACGTGCCGCCCCCGCCCGAGGGCACCGTCACGATCACCGGGTGGGTGCTGGAGAGCGAGCCCGACCTGGACCGGGACATGCCCGCCGGGCAGGTCGCCAGCATCCACCTGCCGGAGGTCGCCCAGCGTGTCGACGGGCCGATCCTCGGCGGCTACGTCTCCCTGGAGTCCGAGGACCCCTCCGTGGCGCGTCCTGCTCCCCTCGAGGTGCCGGACACCGGCACCGGACCGCACATGGCCTACGCCATCCAGTGGTGGCTCGTCGGCCCGGCCGCCTTCATCTTCTACGGCATGGCGCTGCGCCGGGAGGCGCAGTCGGGCGCGGGCCACCTTCCCCGCGAGAAGAAGGTGCGCATCTGGGACGAGGAGGACGGCTGACCCGTCAGCCGACCTCGATACCGTCCCGCTCCGGAGCGAGCGCGGTGGTGACCGGGCCGTCGTACTGTGTCGCGTAGAGCGTGGCGTACAGACCGCCTTGCCCGAGCAGCTGCTCGTGCGTGCCCCGCTCGACGATCCGCCCCCGGTCGACGACGAGGATCTGGTCCGCCGCGCGGATCGTCGACAACCGGTGCGCGATGACGATCGCGGTGCGGCCCTCGAGCGCGGAGTCCAGGGCGCGCTGGACCGCCACCTCGGACTCGCTGTCCAGGTGCGCGGTCGCCTCATCGAGGATGAGCACACCCGGGGACTTCAGCAGCAGGCGCGCGATGGCGAAGCGCTGCTTCTCGCCCCCGGACAGCCGGTGTCCGCGATCACCGACGACGGTGTCCAGACCAGCCGGCAGTGCCGCGACGAGCGAGCGGACCTGGGCGGCGTCGAGCGCAGCCAGCATCTCCTCCTCGGTGGCGTCCGGTCGGGCATAGGCCAAGTTGTTGCGGATGGTGTCGTGGAAGAGGTGCGCCTCCTGGGTGACCATGCCGACGGTGTCCCCGACCGACTCCAGCGTCGCGTCCTGCAGGTCCACTCCCCCGATGCGCACGGCGCCGCTGGTCGGGTCGTAGAAGCGGGCGACCAGTGAGGTGATCGTGCTCTTTCCGGCACCGCTCGGACCCACGAGCGCGATGAGCTGCCCGGGTTCCGCACGCAGGTCCACGCCCCGCAGCACCGGCTCGCCGCTCTCGCGGTCACCCGTCCGGCCGCCGTCCAGGGAGGGCAGGGAGATCTCGTCGGCGCCGGGGTAGGTGAAGTGCACGTCGTCCAGCTCCACCGCCAGCGCCTCGCCCTGCGGGAGGGCCCGGGCGTCGGGCTTCTCGGTGATGCTCGAGGGCATGTCGAGCAGCTCGAAGAGGCGCGCGAAGGAGACGAGCGCGGTGAGGATGTCGATGTGGACGTTGGACAGCGCGGTCAGCGGCCCGTAGAGCCGCGCGAGCAGCGCGGCGAGGGCGAGGAGGGTACCGACGGTCATCGTGCCCTCGACGGCCATGAGCCCGCCGAAGCCGTAGACCATCGCCGTCGCCAGCGACGCCAGTGCGGTGATCGTGACGAAGAAGAAGGCCCGGTTGACCGCGATCCGCACCCCGATGTCGCGCACCCGAGCCGCGCGCAGGTCGTACTCGGCCACCTCGCGCGAGGGCCGCCCGAAGATCTTCACCAGCAGCGCCCCGGCGACGTTGAACCGCTCGGTCATCTGCGTGCCGAGCTCGGCGTTGAGGTTCATCTGCTCCCGGGACAGGCCGGCCAGACGCCGTCCCATCAGCTTGGCCGGGATGATGAAGAACGGGACGAGCACGAGCGAGGCGATCGTCAGCTGCCAGGACAGGGAGATCATCGCCGCGAGGATGAGCACGAGCGAGATGACGTTGCTGACCACGGACGACAGGACGGTCGTGAAGGCCTGCTGCGCGCCGATGACGTCGTTGTTGAGCCGGCTGACGAGGGCACCGGTCTGCGCGCGGGTGAAGAACGCGATCGGCTGGCCCAGCACGTGCTCGAAGACCTCGGTGCGCATGTGGTGGATCAGGCCCTCGCCGATGCGCGCGGAGAGCCACCGCTGCACCAGCGTGGTGACGGCCTCGACGACGGCGATGGCGGCGACGAGGAGCGCGAGGGTGATGACCACCTGCCGGTTGCCCGGGGTGACGCCGTCGTCGATGAGGCGCTGCAGCATCAGGGGCACGGCGACGACGGTGAGCGAACCGAGCGCGACGAGGACGAGGAAGGCGATGATCGTGCGCGTGAACGGCCTGGCGTAGCCGAGCACCCGCCGCGCGGTGCCGGGCGGCAGCGGCGTCGCGGCGATGTCGTCGCTGCGGCTCATCGAGCGCATCAGCGACCACGCGTTGGTCATCGACACCGGCGTCCTCCTTCTCCTGCGGTCACCCGGGGGCGACAACCGTCGAGCGGCCCCGGTGATTCCCGGGGCATCGTCTCAGCAGGAGTGCAGCACCCGCCGGACGACGAGGTCGGCGACGGCCCGGGAGTCGGCCAGCCCACCACGGACGAAGGGGGCGCCCCCCTCGTCGGCATAGGCGGCCACCTTGTCGTGGAGCACGCCCTCGGCGAGGACCGCAGGCACGACGGTGCGCCCGATGGCCGCGCCCAGCCGGGGCGCGCTGAGCGTCGTCGAGCTCCAGGTGCGCCTGGGGCCGTCGGCCACGAGGGAGGCCAGGCTGCGGGCCGCCTCGCCGGAGCTGGAGCCGCCGGCGACGAGCAGGGTCGGCGCACCGGGGTCGTGCCCGGCGGCGACGAGCCGCTCCTCGACGGCGGCGAGGAGCAGGCGGTCACCACCCAGCGGCGCGACCGCGCGCACCCGTGCGCCGTGCGCGGCCAGCGCACGGACGGCCGCCGGCACGTCGACGCGGGCGTGGAGGGCGGGGGTGATGAGCATCGGGACCACGGTGACCGCTCCGGAGAGCTCGCGGCCCAGCTCGGTCGGGGTGGGTCCGTCGTGCTCGATGTGGGCCAGCCGGGTCGGGCCGTGGCCGGCCGCGCGCAGCGGCCCGGCGACGCGCCGCCGCAGCCGCTCGAGGGTCGTGGCGTGGCGTCGGTCCGGGGAGCCGTGGGCGAGCAGGACGGTCGTCACGCGCTCACGTGTGCAGACCGCACTCGACCTTGTCCTGCCCCGACCAGCGTCCGGCCCGCGCGTCCTCCCCCGGGGCGACCGGCCGGGTGCACGGGGCGCACCCGATCGAGGTGTAACCGCTCTGGCGAAGGGGGTTGAGGAAGACGTCCTCCTCGGCGACGAAGCGGTCGACGTCGGCCTGGGTCCAGCCGGCGATCGGGTTGATCTTGACCATCCCGCGCCGCTCGTCCCACCCGACGACGCCGATGTCGGTGCGGGTGGGCGCGTCCTCCCGACGCATGCCGGTCACCCACGCGTCCCGGTCGGCCAGGGCGCGGTTCAGCGGCTCGACCTTGCGCATGGCGCAGCAGGCGTTGGGGTCACGGTCGTGCAGCCGCGGGCCGTGCTCGGCGTCCTGCTCGGCGACGGTGAGCAGTGGCAGGATCGTGCGGATGCGCACCGGGAGCATCTCGTCGTAGGCGTCCCGGGTCCCCAGCGTCTCGGCGAAGTGGTACCCGGTGTCGAGGAAGAAGACGTCGGTGCCGGTCAGCGTCGTGCCCACCAGGTGGACGAGCACCTCGTCGCCCATGGAGCTGGCGACGGTCAGGCCGCTGCCGAAGGTCTCGTCGGCCCAGGCGAGCGCCCGACGAGCCAGCTGCACCCTTCCTTCGTAGGTCCCGGACAGCTCCGACTCGAGGTGGGTGAAGCGCGCCTCCCCCCGGGCAGCGACGGCGCGCAGGTCGGCCGCGGCGACCGCGCTCATCGCAGGTCGTCCTCGTCCGCGCGCCGCGCCCAGCCGTGGAAGGACTCCCCGTCCTCGCGCTGGTCGAGGTAGGTGCGGGCGAGCCGCTCGATGTAGTCCGGCAGGTCCTCCGCGGCGACCTTGAGGGAGCGGGCCTTGCGGGCCAGGGCGGTGTCCTCGGCCAGCGAGCCGCCGAGGAGGACCTGGAAGACCTCCTGGTGGGACCCGTCCTCCTTCTTCTCGAGCATGCCCTTCAGGCCGACGTCGCCGACCTGGCTGCGGGCGCAGGCATTGGGGCAGCCGTTGATGTGGATGCTGAAGGGGATGTCGATGTGCGGCAGGCGCTTCTCCAGCTCCTCGACCGTCCAGCGCGCGCGCTCCTTGGTGTCGGTCAGGGCGAGCTTGCAGTACTCCAGGCCGGTGCACGCGAGCACGTTGCGGCGCCACTCGCTCGGGTGGACGACGAGGTCGATCTCGCGCAGGTCCTGCGCGAGACGGTCCGCCTCCTGCGGTGGGACGTCGAGGATCAGGACCTTCTGGTGGGGGGTGAAGCGGATGCGCCGGCTCCCCACGCCCTCGGCGAGCTCGACCAGCCGGACCAGCCTGTCGCCACTCATCCGACCGGCGATCGGTGCTGCCCCGACCCAGACACGACCGTCGTGCTGCTCGTGGATCCCGACGTGGTCGCGGCGCGTCCCCGGTGCCACCGTCGCGGCCGGTCCGTCGAGGAGGCGGCGACCGAGGTAGTCGTTCTCCAGGACCTCGCGGAACTTCTGCGCGCCCCAGTCCTTGACGAGGAACTTCATCCTCGCCCGGTTGCGCAGCCGGCGGTAGCCGTGGTCGCGGAAGATCGAGGTGACGCCCTCCCAGACGGCGGGGACCTCCTGCACCGGGACCCACACACCCAGCCGTTGGGCGAAGATCGGCTGGACCGACAGCCCACCGCCGACCCAGACGTCGAATCCCGGCCCGTGCTCGGGGTGGTGGACGCCCACGAAGGAGACGTCGTTGATCTCGTGGGCGATGTCGTGGACCGGGGACCCGGAGATGGCCGTCTTGTACTTGCGCGGCAGGTTGGAGAACTCGGGGTTGCCGATCCAGCGACGCTTGATCTCCTGCATCGCGCTCGTCCCGTCGACGATCTCGTCCTTCTCGACCCCGGCCACGGGAGAGGCGATGATCGTGCGCGGGCAGTCGCCGCAGGCCTCCGTCGAGCCCAGGTCGACCGCCTCGAGTCGCCGCCAGATCTCGGGGACGTCCTCGATCCGCACGTTGTGCAGCTGGATGTTCTGCCGGTCGGTGATGTCGGCGCTGCCCTCGGCGAAGTCGTTGCTGATCTCGGCGATGGTGCGCACCTGCTGCGTCGTCAGCTGACCCCCGTCGCTGCGCACGCGCATCATGAACCGGTCGTCGGAGACGTCCTCCTCGCCGGTGTGGGTGCCGTCGAGACCGGGCTTGCGCTGCGTGTACAGCCCCATCCAGCGGAAGCGACCGGTGAGGTCGTCGTGCGAGATCGACGCGAAGCCCTGCCGCGAGTACACGTCGATGATCCGCTGGCGGACGTTGAGGGCGTCGTCCTCCTGCTTGAACGCCTCGTTGTCGTTCAACGGGGTCCGGTCGCCGTCGGCCCAGGCGCCGGTGGCCTTGGTGCGGGTGGGTCGGGTCGTCACAGTCACGCCGCTCAGCCTACGGCGCGACTTATGCATTGCATAACCTGTCGTTATGTCCGTCTCGCCATCCGAGCGTCTCGGCTACCTCAGGCCGTCACCACGTCATAGATGAGGCCACCCACCCCCTCCTCACCGGCACGATGGATGTCTGGATGGCCGCCCCACAACTTCATTGTCTCCCGGGCGCACGCCCCGTAGTCCAGCGATGGTGGCGCCTTTGCCTTCGCGCCAGCCCGATAAGATTTGCACATCTGGACCACGCGCGCCTTGACACAATTAGCCCCTTGACCCAAGAGTGCCAGCCGCTCTGGACTGCCCAACCATGTAGCGCCGTCCTCGATTCTCTCGAAGAGGATTGGCAGCGCCCGCCTTAACAATTCTCCCTTTGTCCACCCGGCATACGTCATCAAAGTATTCTGGATGCACCACCAAGAAGGCATGACTGGATTCCACCCTTCAGTATGGGGCCCAGTCGCGGTCTGTGTACTCAACTCCACCAACGATGCTTGTTCATCGATGGTCGGTGTACGGCCGTCAACTACTAGGCGTTCACCGAGGCTCAGCACCTCCTCCAACATGGTCAGCGCTTGGACGTCCGTCTCGCGCGTACTGGTCTGGGTCACCATGAACGGCCCAATCACCCGGAAGATCATTTCGAAGAGGCCATCCATCCACTGCTCAAGGATCAGCCCGCCACACAGGCCAAGGTCGATCATTACATCGTCGGGCACCAAAGCATCACCAACAATGAGTCGACGAACTGATAATGGATCTGGCGCTATGGCAGCTCGGGGTGCCACCTCCGCCGCCGAACCGAACCTGGTCGGCACGGCGAAGACAGGCACTTCACCCCTTCTCGCGTTCACCATGGAAACAAGTCCACGCTGAGCCCTCATGCTTACGGGATCCAACAGCCATGGATACCGCGTGGCAAGCGCAGCCACCTTGCACGTATCCACAACGCTTCCACCGCCCAGAGCAACGATGCCAAACTGGCCCAACGAGTTGCGAGCCAGTCGATCATGGATTTCTTGGACCCCGGCGACTGTCGCCGCCGCAGACTGCATGAGCACGAGCACGTCGCTGCGCACACCGCCCTCTTCGAGCAACCGACCGATCCGGTACAGATGTCCTGCTGTGCGCACACCCACGTCGGTCACAACAATCACGTGGTCGAAATCCGCGAGGCGGCCCACATTATCGAGCGTTGAGTCTGCCATCAGCGCCGAGGTGACATTACATGCATTATCAGCATCCCAACGCCCACCACGACAAGGACCCAACCCAGTACCTGTCCGCCCGAGACAATTCTATCCACGCCAAGAATTGTGATAAGTAGGCAGCACAGGGCGAAAACATAGAATCGGATCATCGATGCAAATGACTGGTCCTGTTGAGCGCTTTCTGGAGTCTTCACGTCGGGTACACGCACGTTGAGCAAACTGCGTGTGCAGACGCGCAGCATGCATCAACAGCAGCGGGACACGAAGCCATCGCACAGAGGATGCAGGTGAACCAGCCGCTGCACGACAGGCACCCGATGCAACTGACTGTTCCTGCCACACACTGCCACGTCGCTGCCCAGTCGCACTCCTCCGTCATGTGCTTCTCACCACAGGTATTGCCCGGGCCGCACGACAGATTGCACCCTCCACATGGGTCGCTCGCCATATTCAGGAGATCAGCGTCCTGCGGGACAGGCACTGGGACATCTCCGTTGACGCTCACGGCCACATTTTCGAACGACGACAGGTCGCCCGACTCTAGTAGGTCCACGTGCATATGCTGCGCACGGGATACGAATCCATCGACCGGCTCGGTACGACGAGTGTGCGTAAGAAAGATCCGCTGTTCGTGCTGGTAGCACAACACCGTCCGCTCAATTACGCCGTTCGACAACCTGTGCTCAACTCCCGACACTTCGATTGCCCCGGTGCCCGTCGACACACTGCCAGTTCCGTCTCCCGCTTGCTGCAATAGATCCTTGGAAACGCTGGACAATTCGGAGGACTTAGCCTGTGACCCCAGTAGGGCGTGGGCACCGACTACATTCCTCATATCAGTTGAGGCGAAGGCTCGTTCAACCTCGTCAATCAAATCGCGACCTTCGAGATACACCCCAGCCGACTTCGTAGTTGTTGTTGACGTGGGCTTGGCTGACGGCTTTGCCACTGCGTTGCTTGTTCGTGCCAACAACCCGATCCCCACGGCTGCTCCAAGACTACCGCGGATAAGTGCCCGCCGCTGAATGAGGGCCTTCCATGGAGAACCACTGAGAGCGTCGCCACCGAGAGCCGCAAGGATCCGCCAAGTGGTTCGCGTGTCAAGATGGCGCGAAAGCACGGGCGCAATCTGCCACCCCGTCCACGCTTGAATATCTCCTCCCTTCTCCACAACCAGCGTGGGCGCCCAAGGTGGATTCTTGCCCAAGGCTCGCTGTCGCCACTCCTGCATTGCGTGCGACCGCAAGGACATCACTTGGACGCGTTCGCCTGACCCCTCGGTGATCCTTCGTGCTATTCGGGAGCACTCCCCACACGACGCGTCGAAGCCCAGAAAAAGATTCGTCGTAGTGCCCATTTGGCTTTTCCCCTTGGCTCGGTTCAAGCGTGCCTGTACCACCATCACACGAGGCTGGAGGTCGCGCAACCGGAGAAGGTCTTACGCCAAGGCGATGAGTTCTCGATAGTCGGCGTTCCAGAAGTCCTCGATCCCGTCGGGCAGCAGCAGGATCCGCTCCGGCTGCAGGGCGTCGACCGCGCCCTCGTCGTGGGTGACGAGAACGACGGCGCCGGAGAACGTCGACAACGCCCCGAGGATCTCCTCGCGGCTGGCCGGGTCGAGGTTGTTCGTCGGCTCGTCGAGGAGCAGGACGTTGGCGCTGGAGACGACGAGCAGTGCCAGGGACAGCCGGGTCTTCTCCCCGCCGGAGAGCACGCCGGCGGGCTTGTCCACGTCGTCGCCGGAGAAGAGGAAGGACCCCAGCACCTTGCGCACCTCGGTCTCGCCGAGATCCGGCGCCGCGGACTTCATGTTGGCCAGCACGCTGCGGTCGACGTCGAGGTTCTCGTGCTCCTGGGCGTAGTAGCCGAGCTTGAGCCCGTGCCCCGGCTCGACCTGGCCGGTGTCCGGTGCGTCGACGCCGGCGAGCATGCGCAGCAGGGTGGTCTTCCCGGCACCGTTGAGGCCGAGGACGACGACCTTGCTCCCCCGGTCGATCGCCAGGTCGACGTCGGTGAAGATCTCCAGGCTTCCGTAGGAGCGCGACAGCCCCGAGGCACGAAGGGGGGTCCGCCCGCACGGTGCGGGGTCGGGGAAGCGCAACCGGGCCACCCGGTCGCTGGCCCGCTCCCCCTCGACGCCGGCGAGCATCTTCTCCGCCCGCTTGATCATCTGCTGGGCGGCGGTGGCCTTCGTCGCCTTCGCCCGCATCTTGTCGGCCTGCTCGAGCAGCGCGCCGGCCTTCTTCTGCGCGTTCTGCAGCTCGCGCTTGCGGCGGCGCTCGTCGGTCTCGCGCTGCTGGAGGTAGTTCTTCCAGCCCATGTTGTAGATGTCGAGCTCGCACCGGTTGGCGTCGAGGTGGAAGACGCGGTTGACGACGACCTCGAGCAGCTCGACGTCGTGGCTGATGATGATCAGCCCGCCCTTGTAGTTCTTCAGGTGCTCCCGCAGCCAGGCGATGGAGTCGGCGTCGAGGTGGTTCGTCGGCTCGTCGAGAAGCAGGGTCTCGTTGCCGGAGAAGAGGATCCGGGCCAGCTCCACGCGCCGCCGCTGACCGCCGGAGAGGGTCTCGAGCGTCTGGTCGAGACGGTCCTCGTCGATGCCCAGGGCCGAGGCCATGCTCGCCGCCTCCGACTCGGCCGCGTAGCCGCCGACGGCCTCGAACTCCTCCTGCAGTCGCGCGAAGCGGGCCATCGCCCGCTCCAGGGTCTCCGGGTCGGCGCTCGCCATCCGCTGCTCCGCGGTCCGCCGCTCGGTGACGATGCGGTCGAGACCTCGGGCCGAGAGGATGCGTTCGCGTGCGGTCACGCTCAGGTCACCTGTCCGCGGGTCCTGCGGCAGGTAGCCGATGCCCCCACCGGAGGTGACCTCGCCCGTTGCCGCCTGCCCCTGACCGGCGAGCACCTTCGTCAGGGTCGTCTTGCCGGCGCCGTTGCGCCCGACGAGGCCGACCCGGTCACCCGGCGCGACCCGGAAGGTCGCGCCCTCGAGAAGGATCCGGGAGCCAGCGCGCAGCTCGATCCCGGTTGCTGTGATCACGGGGTTGTTCTCCTGCAGGGTCGAAGGGGGTCGGCGGTCAGTGTAGGTCGCGGTCCGTCGGGTCACCGCATTCGCTCGACGACGCGGGCCGGGGCTCCCGGCATCCCGCGTGCTCAGTCGTCGAGCGTGAAGCGCACTGCCCGGGACCGTCTCGCGGCATCCTCGAGGACGGACAGCCGTGGATCGGGCAGGTTCCACAGCGTTCGTCGCTCGAGGTCACCCAAGTGGGCCAGTCGCGGGTCGGTCAGCACCTGCTCGGCCAACGTCCGGTCGCCGCCCAGGACGAGGGCGTCCACTCGCCCGGGAGGCAGGTGCTTGCACGCGAGCTCGGCCACCGCGGAGACGACCGAGTCGGCCTGGTTGCCGCGTCGGCGGCTGTACCGCTGCTGGCTCCACCCACCGGCCTTGGTCCGCGACTGGACGTACCGGGTGCCGCACGTGTGGGAGGTGAGCTCGCCCCCTTCGTCCACACCGACGGCGTGGCCGCCGCGACGCACGAGCACCAGACCGATGTGCTCGTGCTCGAACGTCTCCCCCACGGCACGGGCACCGTCACCGCCGACGAGCAGCACACGGCCCGGCTCGACGGAGCGGGTGACGCCGTCGTGCCGGGCCGCGAAGCCATCGACCCACCGGTCGAGGCGATGCGCATCGACCTCGATGAGGCGGGTCATCGGGCGTGGATGATCAGATGTTGAAGCCGAGGGCGCGCAGTTGCTCGCGCCCGTCGTCGGTGATCTTGTCCGGGCCCCACGGCGGCATCCAGATCCAGTTGATCCGCATGCCGGCAACCAGGTCGGTCAGCACGGAGTCGACCTGGTCCTCGATGACGTCCTGCAAGGGGCAGGCGGCAGACGTGAGGGTCATGTCGATGACCGCATGGTTCTGCGGGTCGACGGTGATGCCGTAGACGAGGCCGAGATCGACGACGTTGATGCCGAGCTCGGGGTCGACGACGTCGCGCAGCGCCTCTTCGACGTCTGCGACGTTGGTGGGGGTCGGTGCCTGGGCGGTCATGCGGTCTCTCCTTCGGTTTCTTTCGCGATATCGACGCCGGCCTGGACGAGGGCGTCGGTGAGAGCCATCCAACTCAGCAGCGCGCACTTCACGCGCGCCGGGTACTGGGCGACGCCGGCCAGGGCGACACCGTCCCCGATGATCTCCTCGTCGCCGCTCTCCTGGCCGCGGCTGGTGAGCATCTGGCGCATGGCGGCGTGGATCTCCATGGCGTCCGCGATCGACTCACCGGTCAGCTCGTCGGCCAGGATCGAGGTGCTCGCCATCGAGATCGAGCAGCCCATCGCCTCGTAGGAGATGTCGGTGATCGTCGCGTCCGGTCCGGTGCCGTCGAGGTGCACCCGCAGGGTGACCTCGTCGCCGCAGGTCGGGTTGACGTGGCTGACCTCGGCCAGGTGCCCCTCACGCAGGCCGTGCCCGACCTGACGCTTCGAGTGGTCGAGAATCAGCTCCTGGTAGAGATTCATCAGGCAGCCCCCCGATCCACACCGAAGATGCCGGGAACGGTGTCCAGTGCCTCCACGAGGCGATCGATCTCGGCCGGGGTGTTGTAGACGGCCATCGAGGCGCGCGTGGTGGCCGCGATCTTGTAGGCGCGGTGCAGCGGCCAGGCGCAGTGGTGACCGACGCGCACGGCGACACCGTGGTCGTCGAGTACCTGACCGACGTCGTGCGCGTGCACGCCGTCGACGACGAAGCTGACCGCCGCACCCCGGTGGACAGTGTCCGCCGGGCCGACGAGGCGCACCCAGTCCCGGGCCGCAACCGCATCCAGCAGCCGGGCGGTGAGCGCCTGCTCGTGCGCGGCGATGCGCTCGACGCCGATCTCGCGCATCCAGCGCACGGCGGCACCCAGGCCGATGGCCTGGCTGGTCATCGGCACGCCTGCCTCGAAGCGGGTCGGAGGGGCCATGTACGTGCTGCCCTCCATCCGCACGATCTCGATCATCGAGCCGCCGGTGAGGAAGGCCGGCATCCGGTCGAGCAGGTCGTAACGACCCCACAGGATCCCGATACCGCTGGGGCCGTACATCTTGTGGCCGGAGAAGGCCATCAGGTCCACACCGAGCTCGGAGACGTCCACCGGCAGGTGGGGTACCGACTGGCAGGCATCGAGGACGGTGATCGCTCCGACCGACGTCGCCGCGGCGACGAAGCGCGGGACGTCACTGATGGCGCCGAGCACGTTCGAGGCGTGGGTGAAGGCCATGACCTTGGTGCGCTCGGTGACCATGCCCTCCAGCTGGTCCATGTCGAGTCGGCCGTCCTCGGTGACTCCGATCCACCGCAGGGTCGCGCCGGTGCGTCGGCACAACTCCTGCCACGGCACGAGGTTGGCGTGGTGCTCTGCCTCGGTGATGAGGATCTCGTCCCCCTCACCGACGCGCAGGGGTGATCCCGCCTCCGCGTTGGAGAAGGCGTAGGCCGCCAGGTTCAGCGCCTCGGTGGCGTTCTTGGTGAAGACGACCTCGCGCTCGGCCGCGCCGATGAAGGCGGCGATGTCCGCACGCGCCTGCTCGTAGGCCTCGGTGGCCTCCTCGGAGAGCGCGTGCGCGCCGCGATGCGGAGCGGAGTTGGCCGTGACGAGGAACTCCCGCTCCGCGTCGAGCACCGCAAGCGGCTTGTGCGAGGTCGCCCCCGAGTCGAGGTAGACCAGCGGCTTGCCCCCGCGCACGCTGCGCCCGAGGATCGGGAACTGGTCGCGCAGTGCGGCCAGCTCCGTGTCCGGGATCAGCTGCTCGGTCATCATCACGCCCCGGTGATCGCGGCGGGCTCCCCCGTCGGCACGAAGCGGTCGTAGCCCTCGGCCTCGAGCTGGTCGGCCAGCTCCGCACCACCCTGCTCGGCAATGCGTCCGTCGACGAAGACGTGCACGTGGTCCGGCTTGATGTAGCGCAGGATCCGCGTGTAGTGCGTGATGAGCAGGACACCGGAGTCGGTCTTGTCCTGCACGCGGTTGACGCCCTCGGCGACGACGCGCAGGGCGTCGACGTCCAGACCGGAGTCCGTCTCGTCGAGGACGGCGAACTTCGGCTTGAGCAGCTCCATCTGCAGGATCTCGTGGCGCTTCTTCTCACCACCGGAGAAGCCCTCGTTGACGTTGCGGTCGGCGAAGGTCGGGTCCATGCGCAGCTCGCTCATGGTCGTGCGCACGTCCTTGACCCAGTGGCGCAGCTTCGGGGCCTCCCCGTCGATGGCGGTCCTGGCGGTCCGCAGGAAGTTGCTCACCGTGACACCGGGAACCTCGACCGGGTACTGCATCGCGAGGAAGAGCCCTGCGCGGGCGCGCTCGTCGACGCTCATCGACAACACGTCCTCGCCGTCGAGGGTGATCGACCCGGAGGTGACCGTGTACTTGGGGTGACCCGCGATGGAGTAGGCGAGGGTCGACTTGCCGGAGCCGTTCGGCCCCATGATCGCGTGCGTCTCGCCGGACTTCAGGGTCAGCGTGACACCCTTGAGGATCTCCTTGGAGCCCTCCTCGGTGTCGACGCTGACGTGCAGGTCGGTGATCTCGAGCGTTGCCATGTCTGTTCGTCCTTCGTATGTGGAGATGATTGGGGTGGGCCGGCGACCGTCAGACCGTGCGAGGCGCCTCGTCGGACAGTGCGACGAACACCTCGCCATCGATGACTCGCGTGGCGTGCACGACCACGGGGACCGTGGCCGGGAGACTGGTCGGTTTGCCGGACACGAGGTTGAAGCGCGAACCGTGCAGCCAGCACTCGATCTCGCACCCCTCGACCTCGCCCTCGGACAGCGACACACGACCGTGCGTGCACTCGTCGTCGATGCAGTGCACGCTGCCGTCCTCGGCGTGGATGATCGAGACGACCCGTCCCTGGATCTCCGCCTTGGCAGCGCCCACGTCCGGCAACTCGTCGAGCCGGCAGACGCGGATGAAGTCGGCCTCGGTCGCGGTGCTCATGCCGTGGCCCCCGAGCTCGCCTCGAGCTCCTCGTCGATGGCGGCCATGACCTTCTCGCTGATCTCGTCGTCACCGATGCGCTGGACGATGCTGTTGAAGAACCCGCGCACGACCAGACGGCGGGCCAGCTCCTGCGGGACACCACGGGACTGCAGGTAGAACAACTGCTGGTCGTCGAAACGTCCGGTCGTCGAGGCGTGACCGGCGCCGACGATCTCTCCGGTCTCGATCTCGAGGTTGGGCACCGAGTCCGCCCGCGCCCCGTCGGTGAGGATGAGGTTGCGGTTGAGCTCGTAGGTGTCGGTCCCCTCCGCGGCAGCCCGGATGAGGACGTCGCCCACCCAGACGGTCTGCGCCGTCTCGCCCTGCAGCGCGCCCTTGTACTCGACGTTGCTGCGGCAGTGCGGCGCCTCGTGGTCGACGAAGAGACGGTGCTCCAGGTGCTGGCCGGCGTCGGCGAAGTACACGCCCAGGCCCTCGAAGGACCCACCGGGACCGGTGTAGGTCGCGTTGGTGTTCAGCCGCACGATGCCGCCACCGATGGAGATGGCGATGTGCCGCGCCGACGCGTCCCGGCCGACGACGACGTCGTGCTGGGCGAGGTGGTGGGTGTCGTCCTGCCAGTCCTGCACCGTGACGAGCGTGACCTTCGAGGAGTCCCCGGCAATCACGGTGACCAGCTCGTTGTAGTCGCTCGACCCGGTGTGGTTGAGCACGATCGTCGCCGAGGAGAACGCGCCGACGCGCACGACGAGGTGGCCGTTCACGGTCTGTCGCTCGGTTCCCTCCAGCGAGATGCGCACCGGCTCGGTGAGCTCGCTCTCCTTCGGCACGTCGACGAGGGAGATGCCCTCACCGTGGGTCGCCGCCAGCGCCGCCGGCCGGTCGATCGGCTTGGGCAGCGAGTCACGGCCCAGCTCCTCCACGGATGTCGTCGTGAGGGTGACGCCCTCCGGCAGGTGCGTGGTCCACTCGAGGGACGCGCCGCTCGCCTCGTCCGCGAGGAGGTTCGTCAGGCGACTGATCGGGGTGAACCGCCAGTCCTCCTCGCGACCCTCGGGCATCGGGAAGTCGGCAACCTCCCACGAGCGGATCCGTTCGCCACGGGAGGCGTCCGGAACCATGGTCTCGCCGGAGTGGGTGTGAGCCTGTCGGCTCGGTGTGTCAGCCAGCAGGCTCATCAGCCAACGGCTCCTTCCATCTGGAGTTCAATGAGGCGGTTCAGCTCGAGGGCGTACTCCATCGGGAGCTCCTTGGCGATCGGCTCGACGAAGCCGCGCACGATCATCGCCATCGCCTCCTCCTCGCTCATCCCGCGGGACATGAGGTAGAAGAGCTGGTCGGCGGAGACCTTCGACACGGTCGCCTCGTGGCCCATCTGCACGTCGTCCTCGCGGACGTCGACGTAGGGGTAGGTGTCCGATCGGCTGATCGTGTCGACGAGCAACGCGTCGCAGACGACGTTCGACTTGGAGTTCGTCGCCCCCTCGAGCACCTGCACCAGGCCCCGGTAGGAGCTGCGTCCACCGCCACGGGCGACGGACTTGGAGATGATCGAGCTGGAGGTGTTCGGCGCGGCATGGACCATCTTCGCGCCCGCGTCCTGGTGCTGGCCCTCGCCGGCGAGGGCGACCGAGAGGGTCTCACCCTTGGCGTACTCGCCCATGAGGAAGCAGGCGGGGTACTTCATCGTCACCTTGGAGCCGATGTTGCCGTCGATCCACTCCATCGTGCCGCCCTCCTCGACCGTGGTGCGCTTGGTCACGAGGTTGTACACGTTGTTCGACCAGTTCTGGATGGTCGTGTAGCGCACCCGGGCGTTCTTCTTCACGACGATCTCGACCACGGCGCTGTGCAGCGATGCAGTGGTGTAGATCGGTGCGGTGCAGCCCTCGACGTAGTGCACGGAGGAGCCCTCGTCCGCGATGATCAGCGTGCGCTCGAACTGGCCCATGTTCTCGGTGTTGATCCGGAAGTAGGCCTGCAGCGGGATGTCCACGTGGACGCCCGGCGGCACGTAGATGAAGGAACCACCCGACCAGACGGCGGTGTTCAGCGCCGAGAACTTGTTGTCACCGGCCGGGATGACGGTACCGAAGTACTCCCGGAAGAGGTCCTCGTGCTCGCGCAGACCGGAGTCGGTGTCGACGAAGATGACGCCCTTCTCCTCCAGGTCCTCACGGATCTGGTGGTAGACGACCTCCGACTCGTACTGGGCCGCGACGCCCGCGACGAGACGCTGCTTCTCCGCCTCGGGGATGCCGAGCTTGTCGTAGGTGTTGCGGATGTCCTCGGGCAGCTCCTCCCAGGAGCTGGCCTGGTTCTCGGTGGACTTCACGAAGTACTTGATGTTCTGGAAGTCGATGCCGGTGAGGTCGCTGCCCCAGGTGGGCATCGGCTTCTTGCCGAACAGGCGCAGCGACTTCAGGCGCAGGTCCCGCATCCACGTCGGCTCACTCTTGCGATCGCTGATGTCGAGCACGACCTCTTCGTTGAGGCCCCGCTTGGCCGACTCCCCGGCAGCATCGCTGTCGGACCAGCCGTACTCGTAGCGGCCGATGTCCTTGAGTCCTGGGTTCAGCTCTTCGATGTTGGTGCTCATCGGGTGGACCTCTCTGTGTGGGATCGCGTCCCCGGTGCGGGGACGAAGGTGGTGCAGACGTGATGGCCCTGGGCCAAGGTGGCCAGACGCTGGACGTGCACGCCGAGGAGGCGGCTGAAGGCGTCGGTCTCCGCCTCGCACAGCTCGGGGAACTCCGTGGCGACGTGTCGGACCGGGCAGTGCCCCTGGCACAGCTGGACACCGACACTGCTGTCCTCGCCGACCGGGCGGGCGCTGGCAGCGTAACCCTCGAGCCCCAGTGCCTCGACCAGCGCCTGCGTGCGGGCGTGCGGATCGGGGCCCGCGGCGTCGAGCCGGTCGCGCACCCGTGCCTCGAAGCCGGCGACCCGCTCGTCGGCGAAGGCACGCACGGCGTCCTCACCGCCCCGCTCCCGCAGGAAGCGCATCACCTCGGTGGCCAGCTCGTCGTACTCGGAGGGGAGGTGATCGTGCCCGGAGTCGGCCACGACCCACTCACGGGCAGGGCGACCGCGGCCCCGCTTGCCCTGGTGGGGTGCCCGGCTGGTGACCGAGGAGTCCTCGGCCAGCTGGTCGAGGTGGCGCCGTACGCCGGTGGCCGTCAGGCCGAGGTGGACGGCGATGTCAGCGGCGGTGATCGGGCCGTGCTCGCTGATCACCGCGAGCACCCGGTCGCGGGTGCTGGCATCACGGGTGTCGACGTCGCCCTGCGACGTCGAGAGGTCCCGCGGTGAATTAAGCACACACCCATGTTACGTAATTCTCCACAGGAGACAACACAGGCACCCCTAACCATGGGACCGCCCCGGCATTGCCTAGACTTGCCCACCGTGACCCGAGCCGTTGTCGTGGAGGACCTGCGCCGCGTCTTCGGTGACGTCATCGCCGTCGACGGGGCCACGTGGGGCGCCGACACGGGCGAGATCACCTGCGTTCTCGGCCCCAATGGCGCCGGCAAGACCACCACCATCGAATGCCTCGAGGGCCTGCTGCGGCCCGACTCCGGCAACTGCCGCGTCCTGGGCGTGACCCCGTGGCAGGCGGGTGCGGCCCACCGGGCCCGCGTCGGCGTCATGCTCCAGGACGGCGGCCTGCCCCAGAGCGTGAACGCCGGGCGACTGATGGCGCACCTCGCTCGCCTCCACACTGCCGACCGCGCAGCCGAACTGATCGAGCGTCTGGACATCACCCCCTTCGCCACCACCCCCATCCGTCGCCTCAGCGGCGGCCAACGGCAGCGGGTCGCGTTGGCGGCCGCCCTCGTCGGAGGGCCCCTGGTCGCCTTCCTCGACGAGCCGACCGCCGGGCTCGACCCCCACGCCCGGTTGGAGGTGTGGGACCTGCTGCGGGACGAGGCCGAGGCAGGCGTCGGCCTCGTCGTGACCACGCACAGCTTCGAGGAGGCCGAGCGTCTCGCGGCGCGGGTCGTCATCCTCGACCGGGGGCGCGTCGTGGCCGACGGGGCACCGGAGCAGATCTCCGGCGGCGGCCGCCTCGAGGACGCCTACTTCTCACTCACCGGAGGCCCCCGTGACCGCTGAGACCGGGACCCACGTCCCCACCCCGGCTCGTCGACCGGCCCGTGTCGCCGCCCAGGCCCGCTTCGAGGCGGGCATCCTGGCACGCAACGGAGAGCAGCTGCTCGTCTCCCTCGTCCTGCCGGCCCTCGCCCTCGTGGCCCTCGTCACGACCTCGTACCCGGACCTGGCCGCGCCGCGGATCGCCGTGGTGGCTCCCGGTGTCCTCGCGCTGGCCGTCGTGTCCACGGCATTCACGGGCCAGGCCATCCAGACCGCCTTCGACCGCCGCTACGGCGTACTGCGCATGCTCGCGACCACCCCCGTCGGCACCGACGGGCTCCTCGCGGGGAAGGCCCTGGCGATCTGCGCCGTGGCGGCCGTCCAGCTCGTGGTGCTCGGCCTGCTCGCCGTCGCCATGGGCTGGCAGCCCGATCTCGTGGGGCTGCTCATCGCCCCGGTGACGGCGGCGCTCGGGGTGTGGGTCTTCGTCGCCCTCGCCCTCTTCCTGGCCGGAGCCATGCGGGCCGAGGCCGTCCTCGCGGTCGCCAACCTCGTGTGGGTGCTCCTCGCCGGCCTGGGTGGCCTGCTGCTGCCCGCTGAGACACTCGGCAGCACGGCCGCCGCGGTCGTGCAGTGGCTGCCGTCGGCGGCCCTCGGTGACGCCTTCCGCGACCAGCTGGGGCACGGGGACGTGCCACTGCTGCCGTGGCTGGTCCTGCTCGTCTGGGGCACCGCACTGAGCCTGCTCGTGGTGCGTACCTTCCGCTGGCGCGAGTGACCGCCCCCGACGACCGGCACCGACGACGCGCCACATACCGTGATGGGGTGTCCGAGTACCCCGCTGCCGCACGCACGTGGCTGCCCCGCCTGCTCCTGCTCAACCTGGTCGTCGAGATCGGCATCGTCCTCACCGGCGGCCTGGTCCGCCTCACCGGCTCCGGGCTCGGGTGCCCCACCTGGCCCCAGTGCGTCCCGGGGTCGTACGTCCCCACCGTCGAGCAGGCCGAGGGGGTCCACAAGTTCATCGAGTTCGGCAACCGCACCCTCACCGGGGTCGTCGGTGTCGTCGCCCTCGTCCTGCTCATCGCGCTGTACCGCTGGGCCCGTGACCGCCCGGAGCTGATCCGCGGCACCTGGGTCGTCCTCGGCGGCGTCGCGGCACAGGCGATCGTCGGTGGCATCACGGTGCTCACCGGCCTCAACCCGTGGATCGTCGGCTTCCACTTCCTGTGCTCCATGGTGATCATCGGCATCTCGGCATGGCTGCTGTGGCGCTACCGACAGAGCGCCGGCCCGACCCGGTCGCTGCTCCACCCACTGGTCGGGCGCACCATCTGGTTGCTGGGCACCGTGGCCGTCGTCGTGCTCGTGCTCGGCACCGTCGTGACGGGCTCGGGTCCGCACTCCGGCGACGCGGACACCCCGGCCCGCACCGGCTTCGACCCCCGCACGATCTCCTGGCTGCACGCCGACGCCGTCATGCTCTTCATCGGCATCGGCGTCGCCGTCTGGCTGGGTGCCAAGCTCACCGAGCGCGCGGACGGTCCTGCCCGCGCCTGGGCGGTCGTCCTCGTGGTCACCCTCGCCCAGGGTCTCGTCGGGTACGTGCAGTACCTCACGAAGCTGCCCGAGGTCCTCGTCCTGGCCCACATGTTCGGCGCGGCCGCGCTCGTCGTCGTCATCGCCCGAGCGATCGTGCTCTCCCGCACGACGGACCCCCTCGTGGCTGACTGACCCGAGCAGGCGGACGCGGGCTCGTCTGTGGCGCGTGTGTGCTCCGTCCGTGAACGGATGCCCCGGATGTCGGGAGATGGCCGGGAAGTCTCACCGTGGTCGAGACACGACGCGGCCCATCCGCGGCGACCCAGTCACCACGAGGCGACCCGGCGGAGGTCTGCGCCCCGGGAGCGGACGAAGGGAGGGTGTGGGCCGGCTCAGGCCACAGCCCGGTCCGACACGACAAGGCGCAGCACAGTCCGAGGGGGCCGGGCCGTGCGCCAAGGCCCGCGCGCGTCCCTTCGTTCGTGGACGCAGGCCGGGAGGGTAACTCAGGCCAGGCCGGGTAGCGGCAGGTGTAGCAGCGGGTCGATGGCCACACCGAGGAAGAGCAGCGTCACGTAGGTGATCGAGAAGTGGAAGAGCCGCATCGGCTTGAGCACCTGCTGGCTGGCGCCCTTGCGGGCCGCCGACATCAGCCGGTGCGCCTCGGCGACGAAGAGCCCACCCGAGAGCAGGGCCGCCCCGAGGTAGATCCAGCCCATGTCGGCCACGGGGACGAGCGCGAGCGAGGTGAGGACCATCAGCCAGGAGTAGGCGACGATCTGCTTCGCCACGGTGGTCTGCTCCTGCACCACGGGGGCCATGGGCACGCCCGCGGCGGAGTAGTCGTCGGTGAAGCGCATGGACAGCGGCCAGTAGTGCGGCGGCGTCCAGAAGAAGATCACGAGGAAGAGGATGATCGCCGGCCACTCGACCGAGTTGGTCACCGCGGACCACCCGATGAGGGTCGGCATGCACCCGGCGATACCGCCCCAGACGATGTTCTGCGCCGTGCGGCGCTTGAGGATCATCGTGTAGCCGACGGCGTAGAGCAGGATCGCCGCGAGCGACAGGGCCGCGGACAACCAGTTGACCAGCAGTCCCAACCACAGCGTGGAGACGAGCGTGAGGACGAGCCCGAAGACCATCGCCCCTCGGGGCGTGGCCTCGCCGGTCACCAGGGGACGGTTGATGGTGCGGCCCATCTTCGCGTCGATGTCCCGGTCGTAGACCATGTTGAAGGTGTTGGCCGCACCGGCGCTGAGCGATCCGCCGACGAGGGTGAGGACGATCAGGCCCAACGAGGGGACGCCGCGCTGGGCGAGGAACATCACCGGCACCGTCGTGACGAGGAGCAGCTCGATGATCCGAGGCTTCGTCAACGCGACGTACGCACGCACGGTGCGCCGCCACGGACGGGTCGCCGGCGACAGGTCGCGCGTCGACTCGAGAGTGCTCACGGACTGCCTTTGCCGAAGGGGGTGGGACGCGGTGGCGCGGTGCGCCGACCGTGCCGACAGTCTACCTGTGTCGAAAGGACCCTCGAGCCCGCCCCCGCACGTCGTGGCACACACCCACGGTCCCACTAGTGTGGGACGTGAGCACCCGACGATCTGCAGAGAAAGGTCCTCCGTGAGCACGGACACCGACAACTCCCCCACGGCCCCCGCCAAGAAGTCGGCCGGTGCCGCGGCCCCCGCGGGAACCACCACGACGGTCACCTCGGCGAACCCCGCCGGTCCTGCGGGGACGTCCTCGCGCTCCAGCGACCTGCCCCGTCCGGTCGCGACGCAGGCCGGCTGGAGCGACCTGGATGTCCGTGCGGTCGACACCGGCCGGGTCCTGGCCGCGGACGCGGTGCAGAAGTGCGGCAGCGGGCACCCCGGTACCGCGATGAGCCTCTCCCCCGCCGCCTACCTGCTCTACCAGCAGGTGATGACGCACGACCCGAGCGATCCGACGTGGCTGGGCCGCGACCGTTTCGTGCTGTCGGTGGGCCACTCCTCACTCACCCAGTACATCCAGCTCTTCCTCTCCGGCTACGGCATGGAGCTCAGCGACCTCGAGGCGCTGCGCACCTGGGGGTCCCTCACCCCCGGCCACCCCGAGGTCCACCACACGCCCGGTGTCGAGATCACCACCGGGCCGCTCGGCTCCGGCTTCGCCTCCGCAGTGGGCATGGCGATGGCCCAGCGCCGTCAGCGGGGCATGTTCGACCCGGACGCCGAGCCGGGCACCTCCCCCTTCGACCACACCATCTGGTGCATCGCCTCCGACGGTGACCTCCAGGAGGGCGTCTCGTCCGAGGGCAGCTCACTGGCCGGTCACCAGGAGCTGGGCAACCTCAACGTCATCTACGACGCCAACCATATCTCCATCGAGGACGACACCGACATCTCCTTCAGCGAGGACGTCGGTGCCCGTTACCGCGCCTACGGGTGGCACGTCATCCACGTCGACTGGCGCCGGACCGGTGACGGCTCGGAGTACGTCGAGGACATCGACGCGCTCCTGGCGGCCTGCACGGCAGCGAAGGAGAACACCTCGGCACCCACGATGATCGTCCTGCACACGATCATCGGCTGGCCCGCCCCCACCAAGCAGGACACGGGTGCCGCCCACGGCGCCGCGCTCGGCGAGGACGAGGTCGCCGGCATCAAGCAGGTGCTCGGCTTCGACGCGGCAGTGGACTTCCCCGTCGAGGAGGCCGTGCTCGAGCACACCCGCGCGGTCGTCGCCCGTGGCCGGAGCGCCCACGCCGAGTGGGACGAGCGGATGACGGCCTGGCGTGCAGCCAACCCCGAGCGCGCCGCGCTGCTCGACCGCGTCGTCGACGCCAAGGTCCCCGAGGGCCTCGACGAGGCACTTCCCACCTTCGAGCCCGACGAGAAGGGCATGGCCACCCGCAAGGCCTCCGGCGAGGTCCTGACCGCCCTCGCCGACGTCATGCCCGAGCTGTGGGGCGGCTCCGCCGACCTGGCCGGATCGAACAACACCACGATGGACGGCCAGCCCTCCTTCATCCCCAAGGGCAAGCAGACCGACACCTGGTCGGGCCACGAGTACGGCCGCACACTGCACTTCGGCA
The DNA here is from genome assembly GCF_037198315.1 of Janibacter sp. A1S7. Taxonomy (NCBI): domain Bacteria; kingdom Bacillati; phylum Actinomycetota; class Actinomycetes; order Micrococcales; family Intrasporangiaceae; genus Janibacter; species Janibacter alittae. The sequence goes on from NZ_CP144913.1 coordinate 1,788,137, forward strand.
TCCGCGAGAACGGCATGGGCATGGCGATGAACGGCATCGCGCTCGAGGGCCTGACCCGCGTCTACGGCGGGACGTTCCTCGTCTTCTCCGACTACATGCGCCCTGCCGTGCGCCTGGCCGCCCTCCAGCAGCTGCCGGTGACCTACGTGTGGACGCACGACTCCATCGGCTTGGGTGAGGACGGACCGACCCACCAGCCGATCGAGCACCTGGCCGCCCTGCGCGCCATGCCGGGTCTGGACGTCGTCCGTCCGGGCGACGCCAACGAGGTCAGCGTCTGCTGGGGCCAGGTCCTGAGGAACACCTCCACCGCGGCACTGGCTCTTTCCCGCCAGGGCACCCCGGTCATCGACCGCCGCGAGTTCGCGTCGGCGGCCGGGGCGGCGAAGGGCGCCTACGTCCTGGCCGAGTCCAGCAGCGACGTGCCGGAGGTGGTCCTCATCGCCACCGGAACCGAGGTCGCCGTCGCCATGGCGGCCCGCGCCACGCTCGAGGAGGCCGGCACCGGTACGCGCGTGGTGTCCATGCCCTGCCGGGAGTGGTTCGACCGGCAGCCGAGGGCCTACCGCGACGAGGTCCTCCCGCCCGCCGTCCGGGCACGCGTCTCCGTCGAGGCCGCGACCCCCTTCGGCTGGCGCGAGGTCATCGGCGATGCCGGCGAGAGCGTCGGGATCGACCACTTCGGCGCCTCGGCGGACCACGCGACCCTGTACGAGAAGTTCGGCATCACGCCCGACGCCGTCGTCACGGCGGCCAAGGCGTCCATCGACAACGCAAAGGGATGAGTGAACATGGCAGGACATCTCCCGACCAAGCCCGCAGCGGTCGAGGCCCTGGACCGGGCCGGAGTGTCGGTCTGGCTGGATGACCTCAGCCGCGAGCGACTCCGCTCGGGCAACTTGCAGGACCTCATCGACACCAAGGGGATCGTCGGGGTCACCACGAACCCATCCATCTTCCAAGCGGCACTGGCCCAGGGAGACGCCTATGACGAGCAGCTCAACGCACTCGCTGCCCGGGGCACGGACGTCGACGAGGTCGTCTTCGCCCTGACCACCGACGACGTGCGCGACGCCTGTGACGTCTTCCGACCGATCCACCAGGCCACCGACGGCGTCGACGGCCGCGTCTCGATCGAGGTCGACCCGCGTCTGGCCCACGATGCCGAGCAGACCGTCACGGTCGCTCGCCAGCTGGCCGAGGCCGTCGACCGACCGCAGGTCTTCATCAAGATCCCGGCGACCGAGGCCGGGCTGCCCGCGATCACCGAGACCCTCGCGGCGGGGATCAGCGTCAACGTCACGCTGATCTTCAGCCTCGAGCGCTACCGCGCGGTGATGAATGCCTTCATCGAGGGCCTCGAGCGGGCTCTGGACGCAGGCAGGGACCTGTCGACGATCCACTCCGTCGCCTCCTTCTTCGTCTCCCGGGTCGACTCGGAGGTCGACGGCCAGCTCGAGCGGATCGGCACCGACGAGGCGCTCGCCCTGCGTGGCAAGGCCGGCGTGGCCAACGCCCGGCTGGCCTACCAGGCCTACGAGGAGGTCTTTGCCACGCCGCGGTGGCAGCGACTCCAGGACGAAGGGGGACGCCGTCAGCGCCCGTTGTGGGCCTCCACCGGTGTGAAGAACCCGGACTACCCGGACACGATGTACGTCACGGACCTGGTCGCGGACAACACCGTCAACACCATGCCGGAGAAGACGCTGGACGCGACCATCGACCATGCCACGGTCACCGGTGACGCCGTCACCGGGTCCTATGCCGATGCCCGGGAGGTCCTGGACGCGCTCGCCGGCCTGGGCATCAGCTACACCGACGTCACCGACACGCTGGAGACCGAGGGCGTCGAGAAGTTCGAGAAGGCTTGGGAGGAGCTGCTCGACGGCGTGCGCGCCGAGCTCGGCAAGGCGGCCACGCGATGACCAGTCTGGCCGTCCTGGCCTCCGGCGCCGCCGCCGACGCGGTGGGCGACCACGTCCCCGACCTGGTGTCGGACCGGGTGGCCAGCCGACTCTTCGAGCGTGATGCCGGCCTGTGGGGTGACGCCGCCCGGGGGGAAGCGGCCCAGCGTCTGTCCTGGGTCGGCCTCGGCCGCACCTCCCGACACCTCGTCGGTGAGATCGGCGCGTTGCGCGAGGCGTTGCGCGAGCAGGGCGTGGACCGGATCGTGCTGTGCGGCATGGGCGGCAGCTCGCTCGCGCCCGAGGTCATCTGCGCGAGCGCCGGTGTCCCGCTGACGGTGCTGGACTCCAGCCACCCCGACGTCGTGCGTGCCGCGACGACCGATGTGGCCCGCACGGCCGTCGTCGTCTCCAGCAAGTCCGGCTCGACCGTGGAGACCGACAGCCAGCGGCGCGTCTTCGAGCAGGCCTTCGCCGACGCAGGCATCGATGCCGCCGCACGGATCGTCGTCGTGACCGATCCGGGCAGCCCCCTCGAGGAGGATGCCCGCAGCAAGGGCCAGCGGGTCGTGACCGCGGACCCGGACGTCGGTGGACGCTACTCCGCCCTGACCGCCTTCGGACTGGTCCCCTCGGGGCTGGCCGGTGTCGACATCGAGGCACTGCTCGACGACGCCGAGGCGGTCACCGACCTGCTCGCCGAGGACGACGAGGCCAACCCGGGCCTGCGCCTCGGCGCGGCCATCGCGGGCACCCAACCACCGCGCGACAAGCTCTACCTCGTCGACCACGGGACGAGCGCGCGTGGTCTCGGCGACTGGATCGAGCAGCTGGTCGCCGAGTCCACCGGCAAGCAGCAGCGCGGTCTGCTCCCCGTCGTCCTCGACGCACCCGGACCAACCTCGCTGCCGGCTGATGCCACCCTCTGCCGCCTGGTCGAGGTCGGCGAGGACGACCATCCCGCCCCGACCGTGGCCCCCTCCACCGTGGACGTCGGCGGCTCGCTGGGCGCCCAGTTCCTCCTGTGGGAGGTCGCCACCGCGGTGGCCGGCCGACTGCTCGGGATCAACCCCTTCGACCAGCCCGACGTCGAGAGTGCCAAGCAGGCCGCGCGTGAGCGGATGTCGGGGTCCGACACCGCCACGACTGCCGTGGACGCCGTGGACGGCCCGGTCGAGATCAGTCACCTCGGAGGCCAGTGGCTGGGCGGAGCGACCACGACCCAGGAGGCTCTCGAGGCCCTGCTCGCCCAGCTCGACACCGAGCACGGGTACGTCGCCGTCATGGCCTACCTCGACCGGGCAGCCGATGCCCCCTTCGCCGAGGCGGTGGACGCGCTGGCTGCCCGCGTGCGGCGACCGACCACCCTCGGGTGGGGGCCTCGCTTCCTGCACTCGACCGGCCAGTACCACAAGGGCGGCCCCCGCACCGGGGTCTACCTGCAGATCACCGACGCACCCGCGCAGGACCTGCCCGTCCCCGGTCGCGACTTCACGCTCGGTGAGTTCATCCGCGCCCAGGCCGGTGGCGATGCTGCCGTGCTGGCCGACCACGGACGTCCGGTCCTCGTGCTGCACCTGAGCGACCACGACCGCGGGCTGGCCCTGGTCGGCGACGCGCTCCGGGGTGGCCGCGCATGAACCCCGCCCGCGTCACCGCCGAGACCAATCCGCTGCGGGACCCGCGGGACAAGCGTCTGCCGCGCATCGCCGGCCCGTGCAGCCTGGTCCTCTTCGGGGTCACCGGGGACCTGGCCCGCAAGAAGCTGCTCCCGGCGATCTACGATCTGGCCAACCGCGGACTGCTGCCGCCGGGCTTCTCGCTCGTCGGCTTCGCCCGTCGCGACTGGGCCGACCAGGACTTCGGCAAGGTCGTCCACGACTCCGTGCGCGAGCACGCTCGCACCCCCTTCCGGGAGGAGGTCTGGCGTTCGCTGTCCGAGGGCTTCCGGTTCGTCCCCGGGGTGTTCGACGACGACGCGGCCTTCGACCTGCTCGCCAGGACGGTGCACGAGCTCGACGAGGAGCGCGGCACCGGGGGCAACCACGCCTTCTACCTGTCCATCCCCCCGGACTACTTCTCCATCGTCTGCGAGCAGCTCCAGCGCAGCGGTCTGGCCACCCCCCAGGAGGACTCCTGGCGGCGTGTGGTCATCGAGAAGCCCTTCGGCCACGACCTGGCGAGCGCGCAGGAACTCAACGGGATCGTCGAAGCGGTCTTCCCGCCCGACGCGATCTTCCGGATCGACCACTACCTGGGCAAGGAGACCGTCCAGAACCTGCTCGCGGTGCGCTTCGCCAACCAGATGTTCGAGCCGGTGTGGAACAGCCACTACGTCGACCACGTGCAGATCACGATGGCCGAGGACATCGGCATCGGTGGACGAGCGGGCTACTACGACGACGTCGGGGCGGCCCGGGACGTCATCCAGAACCACCTGCTGCAGCTGCTGGCCCTCACCGCCATGGAGGAACCGACGAGCTTCGACGCGGGGGCGTTGCGGATGGAGAAGGAGAAGGTCCTCGCGGCCGTCCGGGTCCCGGACGACCTCGGCGCCGCCACCGTCCGCGGGCAGTACACGGCCGGCTGGCAGGGCGGTGAGAAGGTCAAGGGCTACCGGCAGGAGAAGGGGGTCGCCGACGGCTCCACCACCGAGACCTACGCGGCCATGCGGCTGGACATCGAGACCCGCCGGTGGGCCGGGGTGCCGTTCTACCTGCGGACCGGCAAGCGGCTCGGCCGGCGGGTGACCGAGATCGCCGTCGTCTTCCGGCGCGCCCCCCACCTTCCCTTCACGGACACCGAGACCGAGGAGCTCGGCCAGAACGCCGTGGTCATCCGCGTCCAGCCGGACGAGGGGGTGACCATGCGCTTCGGCGCGAAGGTCCCGGGCAACCAGATGGAGGTGCGGGACGTAACGATGGACTTCGGCTACGGTCGCGCCTTCACCGAGTCCAGCCCGGAGGCCTACGAGCGGTTGATCCTCGACGTCCTGCTCGGGGACCCCCCGCTCTTCCCCCGCCACGAGGAGGTCGAGCTCTCCTGGCGGATCCTCGACCCGATCGAACGGTTCTGGACGAGACAGGGCACCGTCGAGGAGTACGCCGCCGGGACCTGGGGACCGGAGGCCGCCGACACGATGATGCAGCGTGACGGACGCACCTGGAGGATGCCGTGATCGTCGATCTGCCCAGCGCGAGCACCGCGCAGGTGGCCCAGCGCCTGATCGAGGTCCGTGAGGACGTCGGCGCGATGGCCCTCAGCCGGGTACTCACCCTCGTCGTCGTCGTCCCGGAGGGGGACGCCGAGGACGCCCTGGCCGTGGCCAACACGGCCAGCCACCAGCACCCCGCACGGATCGTGTGCGTCATCCTGGCCAATGCCCGCGGCAAGGCACGGTTGGACGCCCAGATCCGGGTGGGTGGCGATGCCGGGGCCTCGGAGGTCGTCGTGCTGCGCCTGTACGGAGAGCTCGTCAGGCATGCCCGCAGCGTCGTGACGCCACTCCTGCTGCCCGACTCGCCCGTCGTCGCCTGGTGGCCGACCGAGGGCCCGAAGGATCCCGGGGCCGACCCCGTCGGCGCCATGGCCCAACGCCGCATCACCGACAGCGCTGCCGGCGCCGGAGCCATCACCACCACGCTCAAGCGCCTGGCCCGTACCTACACCTCCGGCGACACCGATCTGGCGTGGAGCCGGGTCACCCTCTGGCGGGGGCTACTCGCCACGACCCTGGATCGGGCCCCCTTCGAGCCGGTCACTGCTGCCACCGTCGTCGGTGCGCAGGACTCGCCGTCGGCCGACCTGCTCGCCGGCTGGCTCCGGTACCGGCTGAACTGCCCGGTCTCCCTCGTCCGCTCGCGCACGGGCACCGGGGTGGTCAGTGTCCGCCTGCAGCGCGACTCCGGCCCCATCGACCTGGTCCGTCCGCTCCTGGGTGCCACCGCGACCCTCGACCAACCCGGCCAACCCCGACGGGCCATCGCCCTCGCCCCCCGGTCCGACGCCGAGTGCCTCGCCGACGAGTTGCGCCGACTCGACGCGGACGAGGTGTACGAGGATGCCCTGACCAAGGGTCTGCCCGAGCTGATCCGACGCAGGATGACGATGACCGAGGCCGTCGAGGAGCACCTCGTACCGTCACCGAGCGACGCCCGGCGCACCACCGAGCGTCTCGCCGAGGGGTCCAGGGGCACCATCCGCAACGCGATGGTCGACGCCGACCCCGAGTCCGCCGGCACGAGCACGGATGCCGTCAAGAACGCCGTGCGCGATCGACTCGACCAGGAGTAACCATGACCGCACCGCTACTCGTCATCCACCCCGGCCCCAGCCGGTTGATCACCCTGGCCGGCGGGCGCCTGCTCACCGCCGTGCAGGACGCCGTCGCCGCCCGGGGAGAGGCACACGTCGCCCTCACCGGCGGCTCCATGGGCTCGGCGGTCGTCGCTGCCCTGACGGACCACCCGGCCGGCGATGTCGTGGACTGGTCATGCGTGCACTTCTGGTGGGGGGACGAGAGGTACCTGCCGGCGGGTGATCCCGATCGCAACGACACCCAGAGCGACGATGCCGGCCTGCGCACGCTCACCGCCACCGCGGAGACCGTCCACCGGGTCCTCGGACCGGACGAGGCCGACTCCGCCGAGGATGCGGCGAGGCGCTACGAGGAGGAGCTGCGCACCCACGGGAACGGTGCCTTCGACGTCGTCCTGCTCGGTGTCGGCCCCGACGGCCACGTTGCCTCGCTCTTCCCCGGCCATCCGAAGCAGCAGGACACCTCCGGCATCGCCGTGGCGGTCCACGACTCGCCCAAGCCACCGCCGACGCGGGTGACGCTCACGGCGGAGTGCCTCTCCCGGTCACGTCAGGTGTGGTTCATCGTCTCCGGTCAGGACAAGGCCGAGGCCGTGGCGAAGGGGGTGGCCGGTGCGCCCGCCGAGGAGAGCAGCACGGGCCTGGTCCGTGGTCAGGAACGCACGGTCTGGCTGGTCGACGAGGCAGCAGCCTCGGGTGTGGGTCAGGTCAGCGGATGAGACCGCGGTTGCGCAGCTCCCCGAGACGCTCCTCGAGGATGGCCTCACCCTCGGAGTCGGAGCGGCGTTCCTTCACATAGGCCAAGTGGGTCTTGTAGACCTCGGCCGTCGGTGCTGCCGGGGGGTTGTCCCTGTCACGACCGGCCGGTAGCCCACAGCGCTTGCACACCCACTCGGCCGGGATCTCCACGCCGTCGTCGACGGAGAAGGACGGAGTCATCTCGTGGCCGTTGGCGCACCAGTAGGAGACGAAACCCCGGGCAGCAGCCTCGCCGCGCTCTGCCTCCCCCATCGGGCCGGCGCCGATACGGCTGCCGCGGATTGCGTTGCCACCTGCCATGAGGAACTCCTAGATCGAGACGGGGATCAGGCGTCGAAACGGTCGACGAGTCCGAGGCCGACGATCGAGGTGAACCACACCAGACCGATGACGACCGTGAAGCGGGTGAGGTTGCGCTCCGCGACCGACGAACTGCCCAACGAGGCCGACATGCCGCCACCGAACATGTCGGAGAGGCCACCACCCTTGCCCTTGTGCATGAGGATGAGCAGGATTTGGATCAGGCCGGTGATCACGAGGATCACCTGGAGTCCGATGCGGACGGCATTCACTCGATCAGGTCCTTGTCGGTCGGGACGGTCGGTCGGTTCAAGCGGGCACCCGAGACGAGCACCCGGGTCAGGATACCTCCCCGGTCCGGCTGTCGGTGTCAGGCGGTCAGGTGCTGCTGGTATCGGCAGATCGAGGCGAAGTCCTCGGCCTCGAGGGAGGCACCGCCGACGAGCGCCCCGTCGACATCGGCGCCGGCCATGATCGAGGCGATGTTGCCGGGCTTGACCGAACCGCCGTAGAGGACCCGAACGGTCTCTGCGGCACCGGTGGAGTACAGCCGCGCGATCGTGGCGCGGATGGCGGCACAGACCTCTTGCGCGTCCTCGGGCGTCGCGACCTCGCCGGTGCCGATCGCCCAGACCGGCTCGTAGGCGATGACGAGGTTCGCGGCCTGCTCCGGCGTGATGCCGGCGAGGCTGCCCTCGATCTGGCCCACGACATGGGTGACGTGCTCACCGGCCTGACGGACATCCAGGCCTTCGCCGACACAGACGATGGGCACGATCCCGTGGCGGAGGGCGGCGCCCGCCTTGCTCGCGACGACCTCGTCGGTCTCACCGTGGTCATGGCGTCGCTCGCTGTGCCCCACCACGGCATACCTGCAGCCGAGCTTGGCGAGGAAAGCGCCCGAGATGTCGCCGGTGTGGGCACCGGAGTCGTGGGGACTGAGGTCCTGGGCGCCGTACCCCATGAGCAACCGGTCACCCTCGACGAGCGTCTGCACGGACCGCAGGTCGGTGAAGGGCGGCAGGACGACGACCTCCACGGCCCCGTAGTCGTGCTTGCCGTCCCGCAGGGTCCAGTCGAGCTTCTGCACGAGGTGGGTGCCCTGGAGGTGATCCAGGTTCATCTTCCAGTTGCCCGCCATCAGCGGCTTGCGGCTGGTCATGATCAGTTCTCCTGCTGGTCGAGGACGGACAGGCCCGGCAGGTCCCTGCCCTCGAGGTACTCGAGGCTGGCACCACCGCCGGTGCTGATATGGCTGAAGTCGCCATCAGCGAAACCGAGTCGGCGCACGGCCGCGGCGGAGTCGCCACCCCCGACGACCGTGAGGGCACCCGACCCGGTCACGTCGGCCAGCGCTCGGGCGACGGCCCGGGTGCCGGCGGCGAAGGGCTCCATCTCGAAGGCACCCATCGGACCGTTCCAGAAGACGGTGCGGCAGTCCCCGAGCGTGTCCGCGAAGAGCTGACCGGACCTCGGGCCGATGTCCAGCCCCATCCTGTCGGCGGGGATCGCATCAGCCGCGACGACCTCGTGGTCCGCGTCCGCAGCGAAGTCGGTGGCCGCGACGACGTCGGTGGGCAGCACGATCTCGACGCCGTCCCGCTCGGCACGCTCGAGGTACTCGCGCACGATCTCCAGCTGGTCCTCCTCGAGCAGGCTCGTGCCCACCTCGTACCCCTGGGCCTTGAGGAAGGTGAAGACCATGCCGCCGCCGATGAGGAGGCGGTCGGCCGTCCCGAGGAGGTTGTCGATGACGCCGAGCTTGTCACTGACCTTGGCACCGCCGAGGACGACCGCGTAGGGCCGCGTCGGGTCGCTCGTCAGGCGACGCAGCACCTCGACCTCGGTCTGGACGAGTCCGCCGACGACGGCCGGCAACCGGGTCGCGATGTCGTAGACGGAGGCCTGGGCACGGTGCACGACGCCGAAGCCGTCGGAGACGTAGACCTCGGCGAGGGAGGCGAGAGAATCGGCGAAGGCCTCCCGCTCGCTCGGGTCCTTGCTCGTCTCCCCCGCGTTGAAGCGCAGGTTCTCCAGCACCGCCACCCGGCCGTCGGCGAGGTCTGCGACGGTGCGGCGGGCGGAGTCGCCCACGGTGTCGGTGGCGAAGGCCACCTCGGCGCCGAGCAGCTCGCCCAGTCGTGTGGCGACCGGGGCGAGTGAGTAGCGCGAGTCCGGCTCCCCCTTCGGCCGACCCAGGTGGGCGCACACGATGACCCGTGCGCCCGCCTCGGCCAGACGGGTGATCGTCGGCAGCGAGGCCCGGATTCGTCCGTCGTCGGTGATCGTCTCCCCGTCCAGCGGGACGTTGAGGTCGGACCGGACGAGGACGCGTCGGCCGCGCACGTCGCCGAGGTCAGCGATGGTCTTCACGGATGCCTTTCTTGCCGTCGATCGTGGGTCGGGGTGGGGATCAGAGGGAGGAGCCGACGAGGGCGACCACGTCGACGAGCCGGTTGGAGTAGCCCCACTCGTTGTCGTACCAGCCGACCACCTTGACCTGGTTCCCGATGACCCGGGTCATGCCCGCGTCGAAGATGCAGCTCGCCGGGTCGGTCTCGATGTCGGTGGAGACGATCGGCTCCTCGGTGTAGGTGACCAGCCCCTTCATCGGCCCCTCGGACGCGACCGCACGCATGATCGCGTTGACCTCCTCGACGGAGGTCTCCCGAGCGGCTTCGATGGTCAGGTCGGTGGCCGAGCCGGTGGGCACGGGCACGCGGAAGGCGAAGCCGTCGAGCCTGCCCTCCAGCTCCGGCAGGACCAGGGAGACGGCCTTGGCCGCACCGGTCGTGGTCGGCACGATGTTCATCGCAGCGGCCCGGGCCCGGCGCAGGTCCTTGTGCGGGCCGTCCTGGAGGTTCTGGTCGGCGGTGTAGGCATGGATGGTGGTCATCAGGCCCTTGGTGATCCCCAGGCCGTCATTGAGCGCCTTGGCCATCGGGGCCAGGCAGTTCGTCGTGCAGGACGCGTTGGAGATGATGGTGTGCTTGCTCGCGTCGTACAGGTCGTCGTTGACACCCATGACGACCGTGAGGTCCTCGTTCTTGGCCGGGGCCGAGATGATGACCTTCTTCGCGCCGGCCTCGACGTGCGCCTTGGCCTTGGTCGCGTCGGTGAAGCGACCGGTGGACTCGACCACCACGTCCACACCGAGGTCGCCCCAGGGCAGCTGCGCCGGGTCCGTCTCGGCGAGGGACCTGATCAGCCTCCCGTCGACCTCGATGCCGCCCTCGACGACCTTCACCTCACCGTCGAAGCGACCCAGGACCGAGTCGTACTTGAGCAGGTGCGCCTGGGTGGCGTCGTCACCCAGGTCGTTGAAGGCCACGACCTCCATGTCGGCCCCGGACGCCTTGACGGCGCGGAAGAAGTTGCGGCCGATCCGACCGAACCCGTTGATGCCAACTCGTACTGTCACGGTGGTGCCTCCCGGGAGTGGTTGCGCACTGATGGCCGCGGATCGCGGCTCCCGTCCACCCTATGGCCTGTCGGGGCCCGGTGCGGATCCGGGCCCGCACCGTGGCTGAGCTGCCTCAACCGTCGAGCATGTCCGAGGTGAGGGAGGCCTCGGTACCGGGGATCCCCTGGTCGTCGGCGCGCTTGTCCGCCATGGCCAGCAACCGGCGGATGCGGCCGGCGACGGCGTCCTTGGTCATTGGGGGGTCGGCCCGCTGTCCGAGCTCCTCCAAGGAGGCCTCCTTGTGCTGCAGCCGCAGCTGGCCGGCCTCGCGCAGGTGGTCCGGGATGTCCTCACCGAGGATCTCCAGCGCGCGTTGGACCCGGGCTCCTGCAGCGACCGCTGCCCGCGCCGAGCGGCGCAGGTTGGCGTCGTCGAAGTTGGCCAGGCGGTTGGCCGTCGCCCGCACCTCCCGGCGCATGCGCCGCTCCTCCCAGGCCAGTACCGCGTCATGGGCGCCGAGACGGGTCAGCATGGCACCGATGGCGTCGCCGTCACGGATGACGACCCGGTCGACCCCGCGGACCTCGCGTGCCTTGGACGAGATCCCCAGACGACGAGCGGCTCCCACGAGGGCGAGCCCGGCCTCGGGTCCGGGGCAGGTGATCTCGAGCGACGAGCTGCGCCCGGGCTCCGTCAGCGAGCCGTGCGCGAGGAAGGCACCCCGCCACGCGGCCTCGGCATCGCAGACCGCTCCCCCGACCACGCGGGGCGGCAGGCCCCGTACGGGTCGGCCCTCGGCGTCGACGAGGCCGGTCTGTCGGGCCAGCGCCTGGCCGTCGCTGGCCACGCGGACGATGTACCGACTACGGCGGCGCAGGCCACCGGCAGCCAGCTGCATGATCTCGGTCTCGTAGCCGTAGAGCTCGATGATGTCCTTGCGCAGCCGACGGGCCGCACTGGCGGTGTCGAGCTCGGCCTCGACCACGATCTGCCGACCGACCTTGTGCAGACCGCCGGCGAAGCGGAGCACACTGGCGACCTCGGCCTTGCGGCAGCAGGTCCGGGTGACCTGGAACCTGCTCAGCTCGTCCTTGACCTTGTCGGTCATCGCCATGGGGTCCGTCCTTCCGGGGTGGTGGCCAGCGCGTTCACGAGAGGATGTCACGATAGGCCGCCGCGAGCCGCAATTCGTCATGGCGGTCCGTGTGCTGCGCCTGCGACAGCGGCGCCACCACGAGTTGCGCGCCGAGGGTGTCACAGGCTGCGGACAGGCGGCTCGCGTCCTCGACGATGGTGGGGTCGGCGAGGACGACATCGACCGCCAGCTCCGGTGCAGCCTGGTGCAACGTCTCGATGTGCCGGGTGGCTGAGAAGCCACGCGTCTCGGCGGTTTCCATGTCGAGGTTGAGGGTGAGCACCTTGCGGGCGGGCGACTCGGCCAGCGCGGTACGCAGCTCGGGGACGAGCAGGTGCGTGAGGACCGAGGTGTACCAGGAGCCGGGCCCCAGGACGATGTGGTCGGCCTCGCGCACGGCCGACAGCGACTCGGGCTGCGCCGGGGGATCCTGCGGCTCGAGACGGATCGACTCGACGAGACCCCGGGTCTTCGCGATGGCCACCTGGCCGACCACGGTCTCGGTGGCCCGTGGGTCGTGAGCGTCGAGACCGCTGACCTGCGCGCGCAGGTCAAGGGGCACCGCCGCCATGGGCAGCACCCTTCCGCGTGCGCTGAGCAGTCGCCCGACGAGGTCGAGCCCCAGCACCGGGTCGTCGTGCAGCTGCCAGAGCGCGACGATGAGCAGGTTGCCCAGGGCATGCCCCGCGAGGTCGCCCTCACCGGTGAAGCGGTGCTGGAGGACGTCGCTCCACGTCTGCCCCCACTCGTTGTCGTCGCACAGCGCGGTCAGCGCCATGCGCAGGTCTCCGGGCGGCAGCACCCCGAAGTCCTCCCGCAGGCGGCCGGAGGAGCCGCCGTTGTCGGCGACGGTGACGATGGCGGTCACCTGCTCGCACACGAGACGAAGGGCGGATAGCGAGGCCGCAAGACCGTGGCCACCCCCGAGGGCGACCACCTTGGACGAGCGCAGGAGGTCGGGCACACTCACTCCTGGCCGAGGTCACGGTGGACGACGAAGGTCGCGATCTCCTTCGACCCCAGCCGGGTGGCCAGGGCCTCGGCGATCGCCACGGAGCGGTGCTTGCCCCCGGTGCACCCCACGGCGAGGGTGACGTACCGGCGGTTCTCCCTCAGGTAGCCCGCGATCACCGGGGTGAGCATGGTCTCGACGCCGTCGATGAACTCCTGTGCCCCGGGCTGGGACAGGACGTACTCGGCGACCTGGGTCTCCCGACCCGTGAACGGCCGCAGCTCCGGCACCCAGAAGGGGTTGGGCAGGAACCGCATGTCGAGGACGAAGTCGGCGTCGAGCGGGACTCCGTACTTGAAGCCGAAGGAGAGGACGGCCAGGCGCAACCGCTCGGAGGTGTCGTCGTGGAAGATCGGACTGATCTTGCGTCCGAGCTGGTGGACGTTCAGCCCTGAGGTGTCGACGACCATCTCGGCGCTCGCCCGGATGTCGGAGAGGACCTCGCGCTCGTGCTGGATGGCATCCAGCAGACGTCCATCGCCCTGCAGGGGGTGGGGACGACGCACGCTCTCGAACCGACGCACGAGAGCCTCGTTGGTCGCGTCGAGGAACATCAGGTGCGTGCGCCAGCCGCGCTCGCGCAGTCGTTGCAGTGAGCTGGCCAGGGTCTCGAAGCCCTGTGCGCGCACATCGAGGGCGATGCCGACGCGTACCGGGTCGCCCGGCTCGCCCGCTGCCTCCGCGCGGGACTCCGACAGGCGCATCAGCTCACCGAGGAGCATCACGGGGAGGTTGTCGATGACGTACCAGCCGTAGTCCTCCATGACCTTGCCGACCGTCGAGCGGCCGGCCCCACTCATGCCGGTGACGATGACGATCTCCGGGATCGGGCCCTCGGTCTCGCGCTCGGGGGTGGCAGCAGGCTGGCTCATCCTGGTTCTCCTTCGTCGAGGACCTCACCCGTGGTGAGGTTCACGGCGGGCGTGGACTCCGTCGTGGTCAACTCTGCCGCAATCCGTTCGGCAAGTGCGGGTCCGATCCCCGGGGTCTGCGCCAGATCCTCCGCGCCGGCGGCCCGGATGCGCTTGACCGATCCGTACCGGGCCAGCAGGGCCTTGCGTCGACTGCGGCCCAGGCCCGGGATCTCGTCGAGTGCGCTGCGGGTCATCGACTTGCTGCGGCGCTCCCGGTGGAAGGTGTTGGCGAAACGGTGCGCCTCGTCGCGCAGGCGCTGCAGGAGGAACAGCGCCTCGCTGGTGCGCGGCAGGATCACCGGGTACTCCTCGCCCGGGACCCAGACCTCCTCGAGGCGCTTGGCCAGACCCGCGAGCGCGACGTCCACGATCCCGAGCTCGTCCAGGACACGCTGCGCGGCAGCCACCTGCGGAGCCCCGCCGTCGACGACGACGAGGTTGGGGGGGTAGGCGAACCGGCGCACCTCGGTCGGCTGTTCCGCGCCCGGGGTCGTCCCGGCATCGCGCTCCTTGACGTGCCGGGCGAAGCGCCGCGTGAGCACCTCGTGCATGGATGCCGTGTCGTCCGTGCGGCCGTCGACGTCCCCGCGCACGATGAACCGTCGGTACTCGTTCTTGCGGGCGACCCCGTCCTCGAAGACGACCATGGAGCCCACGACATCGCTGCCCTGCACGTGCGCGATGTCGTAGCCCTCGATCCGCAAGGGCGCGTCGTCGAGCCCGAGTGCCTCCTGCAGCTCCTGCAGGGCCTGGCTGCGGGCCGTCAGGTCGCCGGCGCGGGAGACCTTGTGCCGGGCCAGGGACTGGACCGCGTTGCGTTCGACGGTGGCCATCAGGGCGCGCTTGTCACCGCGCTGGGGCACGCGCAGGGTGACGCGGCTCCCCCTTCGCTCCCCGAGCCAGGCCGCCACGTCCCCGCTCTGCGACGGGAGGACCGGCACGAGGACCTCGCGCGGCACCTGCTCGCCACCGTAGACCTGCTGCAGCAGGTGCTCCACGAGATCCGGGAGGTCCTCCGCGTCCTTCTCAGCGACCCATCCGCGCTGACCGCGGATCCGCCCGCCCCGGACGTGGAAGACCTGGATGGCGACCTCGAGCTCGTCGTCGGCCAGGGCGAAGACGTCCGCATCCGTGCCGTCGGGCAGGACGACGGCCGACTTCTCCAGGGCCTTGGTCAGCGCCGCCACGTCGTCCCGCAGCCGGGCCGCCCGCTCGAAGTCGAGCTCGGTCGCGGCCGCGCGCATCTCCTGCTCGAGGCGCTTGACGAAGCGCGAGGTGTTTCCCGCGAGGAAGTCACACAGGTCGTCGGCCAGGGCGCGGTGGTCCTCCGGCGTGATCCACCCGACGCAGGGCGCGGAGCACTTGTCGATGTAGGCCAGCAGGCAGGGGCGCCCCGACTGCTCCGCGCGCCTGAAGACACCAGGGCTGCACGTCCGCACCGGGAAGACCCGCAGCAGCAGGTCGAGGGTCTCGCGGATGGCCCACGCATGGGTGTACGGACCGAAGTAGCGCGTGCCCTTGCGCTTGGCGGTCCGCAGCACCTGGGCACGGGGGAACTCCTCGCCCATCGTCACCGCGAGGTACGGGTAGGACTTGTCGTCGCGATACTTGACGTTGAACCGGGGGTCGTACTCCTTGATCCAGGAGTACTCGAGCTGGAGCGCCTCGACCTCGTTGGCGACGACCGTCCACTCGACACTCGCGCCGGTGCGCACCATGCGCTGGGTGCGCGGGTGCAGCGCCGCGATGTCCTGAAAGTACGAGGACAGCCGGGACCGCAGCGACTTCGCCTTGCCGACGTAGATGACCCGACCGTGCTCGTCGCGGAAGCGGTAGACGCCCGGGTCGGTCGGGATCGACCCGGGCGCGGGTCGGTAGGTTGCCGGGTCCGCCACTGCCTACCCCCGGGCGACGACCACGTCGTCGCCCTCGACGGTCACCGTGCGCTCGTCGAGCCCCTCGGTGGCCGGGCCCCGGGTCATGTCCCCGGACTCCGGGTCGAACTCGCTGCCGTGGCAGGGACAGACGATCGCGCGCGAGGTGACCTCGGCGACGGTGCAGCCCTGGTGGGGGCACCGTGCGTCGAAGGCCTTGTAGTCGCCCGCTCTCGGTTGGGTCACGACGACTCCGTCAGTGACGGTGCCCCCGCCCTCGGGAACCTCCTCGACCGGCACGCGGACCGGCTCCGACGAGTCGACCGGCTCCTGGCTGCCACCACAGGCCGTCAGCGGTACCGCTGCGCCTGTGGTCGCGACCACTGCGAAGACCTCACGTCGTGTCGTCGTCACATCGAACTCCATCTGCGGAAGGGGTCGGCTTGATCCTGTCACTGCCGGCTGAACGTGCCTCAGCCGGCCTTCTTGGCCCGTCGGGCGGCCGCACCTGCGGCGGAGGAGACACCGGACTTCGTCGCAGACGGGGTCCGTGTCGTGGTCGTCCTCGTGGGGGCAGGCTTGGCCGTCTTCTTCGCAGTCGTCTTGGCCTTCTTCGTCGGTGGGGCGGCAGGCTCCTCGTCGACGAGCTCGCCGATGACCGGGGTGGTGTCCGACTTCGCCAGGACCGGTGCGAGGAACTGCCCGGTGTGGGAACCCGGGTTGGCGGCCACGTCCTCGGGGGTCCCGGTGGCGACCACCCGGCCTCCACCGTCGCCGCCCTCGGGCCCCATGTCGATGATCCAGTCGGCACTCTTGACGACATCGAGGTTGTGCTCGATGACCAGGACGCTGTTGCCCTTGTCCACGAGCCCCTGGAGGACGATCAGCAGCTTGCGGATGTCCTCGAAGTGCAGGCCGGTGGTCGGCTCGTCGAGCACGTAGACGGTGCGACCGTTGGACCGCTTCTGCAGCTCCGCAGCGAGCTTGACGCGCTGCGCCTCACCGCCGGAGAGGGTGGTGGCGGGCTGACCGAGGCGCACATAGCCCAGGCCGACCGCGTTGAGGGTTCTCATGTGGCGCGCGATCGCCGGGACCGCGGCGAAGAAGTCCTCCGCCTCCTCGATCGGCATGTCGAGCACCTCGGCGATGTTCTTGCCCTTGAAGTGCACCTCCAGCGTCTCGCGGTTGTAGCGCGCGCCGTGGCACACCTCACACGGGACGTAGACGTCGGGCAGGAAGTTCATCTCGATCTTCAGCGTCCCGTCACCGGAGCACGCGTCGCACCGACCGCCCTTGACGTTGAAGGAGAAGCGGCCGGGCTGGTACCCGCGCACCTTCGCCTCGCTCGTCTCGGCGAAGAGTCGACGCACGTGGTCGAAGACACCCGTGTAGGTGGCCGGGTTCGACCGCGGCGTCCGACCGATGGGGCTCTGGTCGACGTGCACGACCTTGTCGAGGTGCTCGAGCCCGGTGACGGTCTTGTGCCGACCGGGCACCTGCCGGGCACCGTTGAGCTTGTTGGCCAGCACGCGGTAGAGGATGTCGTTGACGAGCGTGGACTTGCCCGAGCCGGACACACCGGTGATCGCGATGAAGTTCCCGAGCGGGAAGCTCACGTCGATGTCGTGCAGGTTGTGCTCGCGTGCACCCCGCACGCTCAGTTCCCGCCCGGGGCGCTGGGGACGGCGTGACGCAGGCAGCGGGATCTCCAGGTGCCCGGCGAGGTACCGGCCGGTCGCCGAGCGCTCGTTCGTGAGCAGCTCCGACAGCGGTCCGGAGTGCACGACGTCACCGCCGTGCTCGCCGGCGCCGGGACCGATGTCGACGACCCAGTCGGACGAGGCGATCGTGTCCTCGTCGTGCTCCACGACGATGAGCGTGTTGCCGAGGTCACGCAACCGGGTGAGCGTCTCGATGAGGCGGTGGTTGTCCCGCTGGTGCAGACCGATGCTCGGCTCGTCGAGGACGTAGAGGACACCGACGAGACCGGAGCCGATCTGGGTGGCCAGTCGGATCCGCTGCGCCTCACCGCCGGAGAGGGTCCCGGCGGCGCGGGAGAGCGAGAGGTACTCCAGACCGACGTCGAGGAGGAAGCCGAGCCGGGCGTCGATCTCCTTGATCACCTGCTCGGCGATCTGCAGCTCCCGGTCGGTGAAGTCCACGGTCCCCAGGAAGCCGGCGGCCCGGGCGATGGACATGGACGAGACGTCGGCGATGCTGTACCCCCCGACGAGCACGGCCAGCGACTCCGGCTTGAGCCGGGTCCCGTTGCACGTGGGGCACGGGATCTCGCGCATGTACCCCTCGTAGCGCTCCCGGCTCCAGTCCGACTCGGTCTCCGCGTGCCGGCGCTTGACGAAGGAGATGGCCCCCTCGAAGCCCGTGCTGTACGCACGCTCCCGGCCGAAGCGGTTGCGGTAGCGCACGTGCACCTTGTGCTTGTGACCGTGCAGCAGTGCCCTGCGGGCACGCTCCGGCAGGGCCCGCCACGGGGTGTCCATGTCGAATCCCAGGTCGTCACCGAGCGCGGCCATCGTCCGCTGGAAGTACTGGGCCGACTGCGTTCCCTTGGCCCAGGGGGCGATCGCTCCCTCACCGAGGCTCAAATCGTCGTCCGGGACGACGAGCTCGGAGTCGACCTCCAGCTCCGTGCCCAGACCGGTGCAGACCGGGCAGGCACCGAAGGGGGAGTTGAAGGAGAACGATCGCGGCTCGATCTCGTCGATGTCGAGCGGGTGGTCGTTGGGGCAGGCCATCGTCTCCGAGTAGCGGCGCTGGCGCTGCGGGTCGTCCTCCGCCAGGTCGACGAAGTCGACGACGACGACGCCGCCGGCCAGACCCAGTGCGGTCTCGACCGAGTCGGTCAGGCGCTGCTTGTTGGCCCGGTCCTGGTCCCCCTTCGCCACCAGTCGGTCGACGACGACGTCGATGGTGTGCTTGACCTGCTTCTCCAGCGTCGGCGGCTCCGAGAGGGTGATCACCTCGCCGTCGACGAGGGCACGGCTGTACCCCTTGGCCCGCAGCTCGGCGAAGAGATCGACGAACTCGCCCTTGCGGGCACGCACCACCGGGGCCAGGACCTGGAAGCGGGTGCGCTCCGGCAGCTCGAGCAGTCGGTCGACGATCTGCTGGGGGCTCTGCCGGGTGATGGGCTCACCGCACACCGGGCAGTGGGGGCGACCGACGCGGGCGAAGAGCAGACGCAGGTAGTCGTGGACCTCGGTGATCGTGCCGACCGTCGAGCGCGGGTTGCGGTTCGTCGACTTCTGGTCGATCGACACGGCCGGCGACAGGCCCTCGATGAAGTCGACGTCGGGCTTGTCCATCTGCCCGAGGAACTGCCGGGCATACGCGGACAGCGACTCGACGTAGCGACGCTGGCCCTCCGCGAAGATGGTGTCGAAGGCGAGCGAGGACTTGCCCGACCCGGACAGGCCGGTGAAGACCACGAGCGAGTCCCGTGGGATGTCGATGTGGATGTTCTTGAGGTTGTGCTCACGGGCTCCCTGGACGACGATCCGGTCGTGCAGTCGGGAACCAGCGGCCTTGGCAACAGTCACCCTCCCCACTCTAGGTGCCCCCACCGACAGCCACCTCCCCCTCCGCCATCAAGCGGAGGGGCCTAGCCTGTGGAGGATGAGCACCCCCATCGAGGACTACGCAGCCGTCGGCGACACGGAGACGGCCGCCCTCATCTCACGCAAGGGCTCGGTGGACTGGCTGTGCCTCCCGCGCTTCGACTCGCCCTCGTGCTTCACGGCCCTCCTCGGGACTCCCGAGCACGGACGATGGCTCATCGGCCCCGTGGGCGAGGCGAGCACCACCCGCTCCTACCGGGACGACACCTTCATCCTCGAGACCGAGCACCGGACGGCCACCGGCGCAGTCAGGGTGACCGACGTCATGCCCCTCAGCGACGGCCGCGCGGACCTCGTCCGGGTCGTCGAGGGCCTCGAGGGCGAGGTCGACATGGAGCACGAGTGGATCGTGCGGCCCAGCTACGGCCGGATCCGTCCCTGGGTGGCCCACTCCCCCGGCCACGTGCGCGACCACGACGTGATCACGGCCATCGCCGGCAACGACATGCTGGTCCTGCGCGGCTCGCGGCTCCCGCACGCCGACAACGGCCACCACTACGACCGGTGGACCGTCCGGGCCGGGGAGCACTACAACTTCTCGACCACCTGGTTCGCCTCCTACAAGCCGATCCCTCCGCCGCTGGACATCCAGGACCGGATCGCGAGCACCCACGCGCGCTCCCAGCGATGGGCCTCGCACTGCACCTACGAGGGCCCGTACCGGGACGAGGTCGTGCGCTCGCTCCTCACCCTCCGGCTGCTCACCGACACCCGGCGGGGAGGAATCGTCGCCGCCGCGACGACCAGCCTGCCCGAGGACTTCGGCGGCGTCCGCAACTGGGACTACCGGTACTGCTGGCTGCGCGACGCCTCGCTCGCGCTCGAGTCGCTGCTGAAGTCCGGCTACGTCGAGGTCACCAAGCTGTGGCGGGACTGGCTCGTGCGGGCCATCGCGGGTGACCCGGAGGACATGCAGATCATGTACGCGGTCGACGGCGGTCGGGAGCTGCCCGAGCGCGAGCTCGACCACCTCCCGGGCTATGCGGACTCCCGCCCGGTCCGCGTCGGGAACGGCGCCGTGGACCAGAAGCAGACCGACGTCCTGGGCGAGGTGATGATCGCCCTCGAGGATGCCCGGACCCAGGGGCTGGAGGAGTCTCGGCAGTCCTGGGCCATCCAGCGGGCCATGGTGGACAACCTGGCCCGGCACTGGCAGGAGCCCGACCACGGGCTCTGGGAGATGCGCGGCCCCAAGCAGCACTTCACCCATTCCCGGGTCATGGTCTGGGCCGCCTTCGACCGCGCGATCCGCGGCGTGGAGATCCACGGCTACGAGGGTGACGTCGAGACCTGGCGCGACCTGCGCGACCGCGTGCGCGCCGACATCCTGGACAAGGGGTGGAACGAGGCGAGGCAGACCTTCACCCAGCACTACGCGACCGACGAGGTCGATGCCTCGCTCCTGCTGATCCCGGTGGTGGGCTTCCTCCCGCCGGACGACCCACGGGTCCACGGGACCATCGCCGCCGTCGAGAAGGACCTCATGCGCGACGGCTTCCTGCTGCGGTACCGCACGGAGAGCGGGGTCGACGGCCTCGCCGGCGACGAGCACCCCTTCCTCGCCTGCTCCTGGTGGCTGGTGAGTGCGTACGCGCTCACCGGTCAGTTGGACAAGGGGCACGCGCTGATGCGACGACTGCTCTCGCTGCTCAACGACGTCGGCCTCATCGCCGAGGAGTACGACGTGGGGGGCGACCGTCAGGTCGGCAACTTCCCCCAGGCCTTCAGCCACCTGACCCTCATCGGTGCCGCGTACGCCTTGTGCGACGCCGAGAACGCCGCCACACCCACCCACCCCGTGGAGGAGGACTGACATGACCACCACCTACGACCCCGACGTCCAGCCCGGAGGCCCCGTCGCGGTACGCACCCTGCCGGCCCTGACGATCCGCAAGATGTCCGTCTCGCAGATGCACAACAACGTCTACCTGCTCACCTGCGCCGGCACGGGCGAGCAGCTGCTCATCGATGCCGCGGACGAGGCCGAGCGGATCAACGAGCTCATCGCCACCGCGGGCTCGGGGCTCGGCCACCTCGTCACGACGCACCAGCACTGGGACCACGTGCGTGCCCTGGCCGACATCAGCCGCGACCACACCCCGGAGATGTATGCCGGGGAGGACGATGCGCCCGCCCTGCCCGTACGCCCGGACCACCGGTTGCGCCACGGCGACACCATCCGCTTCGGCGACGTCTCCCTCGACGTCATCCACCTACGGGGGCACACTCCCGGCTCGGTCGCGCTGGCCTACGACGACCCGGAGGGGCACACCCACCTCTTCACCGGCGACAGCCTCTTCCCGGGCGGCGTCGGGGCCACCGATCGCCCGGGCCAGAACTTCGCGTCCCTCTACGCCGATGTCACCGACCGCGTCTTCGACGTGTACGGCGACGACACCTGGGTCTACCCGGGCCACGGCTCCGACACCACGCTCGGTACAGAGCGACCCCACCTGCAGGAGTGGCGAGAGCGGGGGTGGTGACGACACCACGGTTCGTCCCCGCTCCCCTGCTCGTCCTGGGGGCCATCGTCTCCGTCCAGTTCGGCGGAGCGCTCGCCGCCACCCTCGTGCCGCAGATCGGCGCGGCCGGTTCCGTGCTGCTGCGACTCGGCTTCGCCACCACCGTGCTGCTCGTGGTCGCCCGTCCGCGGTGGCGCGGGCACAGCCGCCGCGCGTGGCTGACCGTCACGGCGTTCGGCGTGGCCATGGGGCTGATGAACTTCGCCTTCTACGGCTCACTGGCGCACCTGCCCATCGGCGTGGCCGTCACCATCGAGTTCACCGGCCCGCTGACGCTGGCCGCGGTGCTGTCCCGTCGCCCCAGGGACCTCTTCGCCGTGGCAGCAGCCGCCGTCGGCGTGCTGCTCATCTCCCGCGCGCTCAGCGTGCCGATGGCACAGCTCGAGGGCACCGGTATCGTCCTGGCGCTCCTCGCGGGTGTCTGCTGGGCCGGCTACATCATCTTCTCGGGTCGGACGGGCGCCGAGTTCCCTGCGCTCGAGGGGCTGGCGTTGGCCATGGTCGTGGCCACGCTCGTCATCCTCCCCTTCGGTCTCTGGGACGTCACCGTGCACGGGACGAGCGCCTGGAGCGGTGCGGTCGTCCTCACCGGCCTCGGTGTCGCCGTGCTGTCCTCGGTCCTGCCGTACTCGCTGGAGCTGCTCGCCCTCCGGCGGCTGCCGGCGAAGGTCTTCGGCATCCTGCTCAGCCTCGAGCCCGCCGTCGCCGCCCTCGCCGGTCTGGTCGTGCTCGGACAACGGCTGGACCCGGTCCAGCTCGGCGGGATGGTCCTCGTCGTCCTGGCCAGCACGATGGTCCTCGGCCTGGGCGCCCGCCGCGAGCCGGAGCCCTCCGGCATCTGAGGGTCGGGGCGAGGGAGGTCAGCTGCCGGAGCCGGCCCGGGCCTCGTCCTTCTTCGTCTTCCACAGGCTGGCGATCGTCGTGACGCCGAGGATGACCACGATGGCACCCATGGAGACGCCGATCGGGATCTCCGGGACGGACAGCGGCTCACCACCGTTGATGAAGGGCACCTCGTTCTCGTGGAGAGCGTGCAGGATCAGCTTGACGCCGATGAAGGCGAGCAGGACCGACAGGCCGATCGTGAGGTACACCAGCTTCTTCAGCAGACCACCGATGAGGAAGTACAGCTGGCGCAGCCCCATCAGGGCGAAGAGGTTGGCCGTCAGGACGATGTACGGCTCCTTGGTGAGCCCGTAGATCGCCGGGATGGAATCGAGCGCGAAGAGCAGATCGGTCATCCCCAGGGCGAACACGGCGATGAACATCGGCGTGACGACCAGCGTGGCGTTCTTCTTCGTGAACAGTTTCGAGGACCACTCGGTCGTGCTGGGCAGGGTCTTCTGCATCCAGTCGACGACGCGGTTCTGCTCGTACTCCTCCTCGGCCTCGCCCTCGGTGGCGAGCTTGACCGCGGTGTAGAGGAGGAAGACACCGAAGATGTAGAAGACCCAGGAGAACTGGTTGATCGCGGCGGCACCGAGAAAGATGAAGATCGTGCGCAGGACGATCGCGATGATGATGCCCCACAGGAGCGCGGTCTGCTGGTACTTCTGCGGCACCCCGAACTTGGCCATGATCAGCAGGAAGATGAACAGGTTGTCGATCGAGAGCGAGTACTCGGTCAACCACCCCGCGAAGAACTCGGTTCCTCGCTCGGGCCCGGCCATGATCCACATGCCGATGCCGAAGAGGACGGCCGCGGTGATGTAGATCCCCAGGACGACGGAGACCTCGCGGGTGGAGGGCACGTGTGGGTTGCGGGCCACCCAGATGACGTCGAAGATCAGCACGAGGGCAGCCACCCCGAGCGTGAGCAGCCAGGCCCACGTGGGCACGACCATCGTGCCGCCACTGATGATCGTCGGCTGGAGAGCGGAGAACGTTGACAATGGTTACCTTCCGGACAGAGACATCACGTCCGGAGGTCTCTCCCGCCCGTGGGCCGCTGCCCCGGGACGGTGAGGACCGACCGTGATGACGAGGCTGACGCTCGGGGATACTCCCCTCCGACTCGACCATGTTGGCACATCGGGGGCGTTCAGGCGCATCCGACGGTGATCACCGTGTGGCCGCCGTCATCTGGCGCAGCTCCTTCTTCAGGTCGCCGATCTCGTCCCGCAACCGGGCAGCGAGCTCGAAGTGCAGGTCGGTGGCCGCCTGGTGCATCTGGTCGGTCAACTCCTGGATGAGGCGCGCCAGCTCGGTCGCCGGCAGGTCACGCTCACGACCCTCGGTTGACGCGCTCGACGCGGAGCGGCTCGACTTGCCGCGCGACTGGGCCCGGGCCGACCCGAGCAGCTCGTCGGTGTCGGCGTCCTCGCGCTGCAGCATGTCGGTGATGTCCGCGATCTTCTTGCGCAACGGTTGCGGGTCCAGACCGCGCTCGAGGTTGTAGGCGATCTGCTTCTCCCGGCGACGGTTGGTCTCGTCGAGCGCCTCCTGCATCGACGGCGTGACCTTGTCGGCGTACATGTGCACCTGGCCGGAGACGTTGCGGGCCGCACGACCGATCGTCTGGATCAGTGACCGCGCGCTGCGCAGGAAGCCTTCCTTGTCGGCGTCCAGGATGCTCACGAGCGAGACCTCGGGCAGGTCCAGCCCCTCGCGCAGCAGGTTGATGCCGACGAGCACGTCGTACTCCCCCAGCCGCAGCTCTCGCAGCAGCTCCACCCGCCGCAGGGTGTCGATGTCCGAGTGGAGATACCGCACGCGCACCCCCTTGTCGAGCAGGTAGTCGGTGAGGTCCTCGGCCATCTTCTTCGTCAGCGTCGTCACGAGCACGCGCTCATCGCGCTCCGCCCGCTCCCGGATCTCGTGCAGGAGGTCGTCGATCTGTCCCCTGGTCGGCTTGAGGACCACCTCCGGGTCGATGAGTCCGGTCGGACGGATGACCTGCTCGACGTGACCATCGGACTTGGCCATCTCGTAGTCCCCCGGCGTCGCCGAGAGGTAGACGGTCTGGCCGATGCGCCCGAGGAACTCCTCCCACGTCAGGGGCCGGTTGTCCATGGCACTCGGCAACCGGAACCCGTGCTCGACCAGCGTCCGCTTGCGGGAGGCGTCGCCCTCGTACATCGCCCCGATCTGCGGCACGGTCTGGTGGGACTCGTCGATGACGAGCAGGAAGTCCTCGGGGAAGTAGTCCAGGAGGCAGTTGGGCGCACTGCCCGGCTCACGACCGTCGATGTGCATCGAGTAGTTCTCGATGCCGGCGCACGAGCCGATCTGACGCATCATCTCGATGTCGTAGGTGGTGCGCATGCGCAGTCGCTGGGCCTCGAGCATCTTGCCCTGTCGCTCCAGGTCCTCCAGCCGCGTCGCCAGCTCGGTCTCGATCCCCGAGACCGCTCGCTCCATCCGCTCCGGACCCGCGACGTAGTGCGTCGCCGGGAAGATGTGGATCTCGCTCTCCTCGCGCACGACCTCGCCGGTGAGCGGGTGCAGGGTGTGGATCCGCTCGATCTCGTCGCCGAAGAACTCGATGCGCACCGCCAGTTCCTCGTACATCGGGATGATCTCGACGGTGTCACCACGCACCCGGAAGGTCCCGCGGGTGAAGGCCAGGTCGTTGCGGGTGTACTGCATCGTCACGAACTGGCGCAGCAGGTCGTCCCGCTCGATCTCCTCCCCGACCTTCAGCGTCACCATGCGGTCGACGTACTCCTGCGGGGTCCCCAGGCCGTAGATGCAGGACACCGAGGCCACGACGACGACGTCCCGCCGGGTGAGCAGACTGTTGGTCGCCGAGTGGCGCAGGCGCTCGACCTCCTCGTTGATCGAGGAGTCCTTCTCGATGTAGGTGTCGCTCTGCGGGACGTACGCCTCGGGCTGGAAGTAGTCGTAGTAGCTGACGAAGTACTCGACGGCGTTGTTGGGCAGCAGGTCACGGAACTCGTTCGCCAGCTGCGCCGCGAGCGTCTTGTTGGGGGCCATGACCAGGGTCGGCCGCTGGACCTCCTCGATCAGCCAGGCCGTCGTCGCCGACTTGCCCGTACCGGTGGCGCCGAGCAGGACGATGTCCTGCTCGCCCGACCGGACCCGGCCCGCGAGGTCGGCGATCGCGGTGGGCTGGTCGCCGGCGGGCTCGAAGTCGGAGACGACCTCGAAGGGAGCCACCGTGCGTTGCAGGTCGGTTACGGGGCGCATGGTCCTCACGGTATGTCAGGGGTGTGACAGGGCGGTCACCCAAGAGCAACACCGACCGGAGCGCCCGGATTCCCGCCCGTCACACCCCGCCGGAGCGGACCGTGCGCCAGTGCCGACCGGGCCCTCGTCGCAGCGTCCACCGACCGAGATGGGCGATCGCGCCCAGGTCGCGGGCCATGACCCGCACTGCGTCCTCGGCGAGGTCGTCCTCGTGGACGTCGCGGCTCGCAGTGACGAGGAAACGCAGGTGCAGCTGCGGTTGACCCCGCACGACCTCCACCGACCGGTCCTCGACCAGGTGCGTGCGCGACAGCAGCTCATCGGCCCGCGGCAGGACGGTCGGTGGGTCCACCCCGGCGCGCACGCCGAGCACGTCGAGGGCGAGCCGATAGGACGGCATCAGGAGTCCTCGTGCAGTGGCGTCCACCCGGCCCGACGCGCCCACGCCCGCGCCCCCTGGTGCACGGAGTCGAACCACGGCTCCTTGGCCGCGGCGTACTCCTCCCGCGGGAGTCCGAGCGCTGCGAGGCGCTCCTTCTCGGCACGGTAGACCGCCCGGGCGTCGGGCTCCGCACGCAGCCAGTCGCGGAAGAGCAGCGCCCAGCGCCACCCCGGGGAGCCGACCTCCCGCACGTGCAGGTGGATCGGGACTGCCGGGTCGCACCCCCGGTGGTACCGCTTCGGCCAGTGCCCCCCGCCCTTCGGGTTGTCCCGGGTGATGTCCGCCCGGCGAGGCCACCCCCCTTCGCGCATCGCGCTGGTGAAGTCCGCCGAGTCCGCGACCTCCAGCGACGCGACGCCGACCTGCAGATCGATGATCGGCTTGGCATACATCGGCACCGACGTGGAGCCGATGTGGTCGACGGTGAGGGCGAGGTCACCGAGGCGGTGCCGCAGTCGGGCGATCTCGCGCGCGGCCATGTCCGGCCAGGCGGGATCGGGTTCGGTGAGGACGAGCTCCTCGGGAGCGGTCACCGGACGCATCGCGGCGAGGTTGTCGGCGAAGGGGGTCAGCCGCTCCCGCCAGAGCCGGTCCACCGCAGTCAGGAGGGCCCCAGGGGTGCCGTTGTTGTCCAGCAGGACGTCGGCGACCGACCGCCGTTGCTCGTCGCCGGCCTGCGCCGCCACCCGTGATCGGGCCTCGTCCTCCGGCGTCCCGCGAAACTCCACGAGGCGCCGCACGCGCTCCTCTTCGGCGGTGTCCACGACGACCACCAGGTGGTACCCACCGGCCATCTGCTTCTCGACGAGCAAGGGCATGTCGTGCACCGCGACCCGGGCGCCCCCGGCCGCCGCCGCGTCGAGCCTTCGGGCAGTCCGCTCCCAGATCGCCGGATGGGTGATCTCCTCCAAGGCGGTCAGCGCGTGCGGATCACCGAAGACCAGCCGACCCAGTGCCGGACGATCCAGGGCTCCCTCGGCGTCGAAGACCCCGTCCCCGAACTGCGCCCGGATCAGCGCCAGTGCCGGCTCCCCCGGCTCGACCACCTCCCGGGCCATGAGGTCGGCATCCACGACGACCGCGCCGAGCTCGGCCAGGCGCCGTGAGACGGTCGACTTGCCGGAACCGATCCCACCGGTGAGGCCCACGCGCAGCATGTCGGTTATCCTAGCCGCGCTCCGTCCGACACAGGGTGCCCTGTCGTGGGTAGCGTCGTCGTCGTGGACTCGCAGACACTCGTCAACCTCCTGCTCGTCATGGTCTTCGTCCTCGTCGGGGGTGTCTTCGCAGCCACCGAGATGGCCATCGTGACCCTTCGTGAGGGGCAGGTCCGGGCGCTCGAGGACAGTGGTGAGCGCGGACGACGACTGGCAGGTCTGGTGCGCAACCCGAACCAGTTCCTCTCGGCGGTGCAGATCGGCGTGACCGTGGCCGGCTTCTTCTCCTCGGCCTACGGAGGCTCGACGATCGCCCCGGACCTCGTGCCCGGTCTGGTCGCCGTCGGCGTCCCCGAGGCCGCGGCCGGCACCCTCGCGCTCGTCGCGATGACCCTGCTCATCGCCTACCTGTCCCTCGTCTTCGGCGAACTGGCGCCCAAACGCCTGGCGATGCAGCACAACCTCGCCTTCACCCGGGTCCTGGGGACCCCCCTTCGGCTGTTCGCCACCATGGTCCGCCCGGTCATCTGGTTGCTCTCGGTCTCCACGAACGCCGTCGTCCGGCTGGTGGGAGGCAACCCCTCGGCCTCGGAGGACGAGATGAGTCCGGAGGAGATCCGTGACCTCATCGAGGGACACCAGGGATTGCGCCCCTACCCCGGGCGCATCCTCACGGACGTCTTCCGGGCGGGCGAGCGTTCGCTGACCCGCGTGATGCGCCCGCGCACGGACGTGCACTTCCTCGATGCGGACCTGACGCTCGACGAGGCCAGGAGCACGGTGCGCGACCTCCCCCACTCACGCTTCCCCGTCATCGGCAAGGACGTCGACGACGTGGTCGGGTTCGTCCACATCCGCGACCTGCTGCTGCCTCCCTCGCCGCAGGAGAGCACCACCCGCGTCCGGGAGCTCGCCCGCACCATCCTCGCGCTGCCCGACAGCCTCGAGGTCCTCCCCGCGCTGTCCCACCTGCGATCGGAGAAGCAGCCACTGGCCATCGTCGTCGACGAGTACGGGGGAACGAGTGGGTTGGTCACCACCGAGGACCTCGTCGAGGAGTTCGTCGGCGAGATCTACGACGAGCACGACATCGGCTCCGACCCGGAGGACGCCACCCGCCGCCGCGGGGAGAGCCTCGTCGTGGACGGGTCGCTCAACGTCGAGGAGCTGTCCGACCTGATCGGTACCGACGTCTCCGACGAGGACGTGGACACGGCCGGCGGCCTGGTCATGTCACGACTCGGCCGCCTGGCCAGGGCCGGTGACGTCGTGGAGGTGGCCGGGCAGCGCCTCGAGGTCCTGTCCGTCGACGGTCATCGCGTTGCGCGTCTGCGGGTCACCGCCGTCGACCGACCACCCCACCCATGACGAAGCGACCACCCCATCCATGACGACGGGGGCGTCGCACCAGTGGTGCGACGCCCCCGTCGTGGGGTGCTGCTCGAGTCAGTTGCCCGTGAGCTTCTCGCGAAGCGCGGCCAGCGCCTCGTCCGAGGCCAGCGTGCCCTCGTTGGTCGACGCGGCGGCGGGAGCCGCCGGACCGGTGCTGCTCGGGGCGGGAGTGCTGCTGTCGGAGCTGTACGAGGTGCTCGC
Organism: Janibacter sp. A1S7; assembly: GCF_037198315.1. Classification (NCBI taxonomy): domain Bacteria; kingdom Bacillati; phylum Actinomycetota; class Actinomycetes; order Micrococcales; family Intrasporangiaceae; genus Janibacter; species Janibacter alittae. Next base: position 1,817,256 of record NZ_CP144913.1, read on the forward strand.
GACCTCGTCGCCTCCCTCGGCCGCAGCGGCGTCGTCGGCCGCGGCCTTCTCCATCTGGGCGCGGTGCGCTTCCCAGCGGGCGTGTGCGTCGGCGTACTGCTTCTCCCACGCCTCACGCTGCGCCTCGTAGCCCTCGAGCCACTCGTTGGTCTCGGAGTCGAAGCCCTCGGGGTACTTGTAGTTCCCCTGCTCGTCGTACTCAGCGGCCATGCCGTAGAGGGTCGGGTCGAACTCGGTGAGGTTGGCGCCGTCCTCGTTGGCCTGCTTGAGGCTCAGCGAGATGCGGCGACGCTCGAGGTCGATGTCGATGACCTTGACGAAGATCTCCTGACCGACGTTGACGACCTGCTCGGGCAGCTCCACGTGGCGCTCGGCCAGCTCGGAGATGTGCACCAGGCCCTCGATGCCGTCCTCGACGCGCACGAACGCACCGAAGGGGACGAGCTTGGTGACCTTGCCCGGGACGACCTGACCGATCGCGTGGGTCCGGGCGAAGTGCTGCCACGGGTCCTCCTGCGTCGCCTTGAGCGACAGGGAGACGCGCTCGCGGTCCATGTCGACGTCCAGGACCTCGACCGTGACCTCGTCGCCGACCTCGACGACCTCGGACGGGTGGTCGATGTGCTTCCAGGACAGCTCGGAGACGTGGACGAGACCGTCGACGCCACCCAGGTCCACGAAGGCACCGAAGTTGACGATCGACGAGACGACCCCGGTGCGGACCTGACCCTTCTGCAGCTCCTTGAGGAAGGTGGTGCGGACCTCGGACTGCGTCTGCTCGAGCCACGCGCGCCGTGAGAGCACGACGTTGTTGCGGTTCTTGTCGAGCTCGATGATCTTGGCCTCGATCTCCTTGCCGACGTACGGCTGGAGGTCGCGGACGCGGCGCATCTCCACCAGGGAGGCAGGAAGGAAGCCACGCAGGCCGATGTCGAGGATGAGACCACCCTTGACGACCTCGATGACGGTGCCGGTGACGACCCCGTCCTCTTCCTTGATCTTCTCGATGGTGCCCCAGGCACGCTCGTACTGAGCGCGCTTCTTGGACAGGATCAGGCGACCTTCCTTGTCCTCCTTCTGGAGGACGAGGGCCTCGACCTCGTCGCCGACGGCGACGATCTCGGCGGGGTCGACATCGTGCTTGATGGACAGCTCGCGCGAGGGGATGACGCCCTCGGTCTTGTAGCCGATGTCGAGGAGCACCTCGTCGCGATCGACCTTGACGATGTGGCCCTCGACGATGTCGCCATCGTTGAAGTCCTTGATCGTGGCGTCGATGGCGGCGAGAAGATCTTCCTCAGAGCCGATGTCGTTGACGGCGATCTGAGGGGCGGTCGTGTCGACCGTGCTGGCAGTCATGTAGTAGGAACTCCGATTGTGGACAATTGATCGTACGGGCAGGTGGATACACAAAAGTGCTCTCTCATGCTAGTCGCCGCCGGGCACGTGGGCAAAACCCGATCCGGGTACGGTCCGCACATGGGTGACGCGTGGTCCGACGAGTCGAGTGATGGGTGGTCGGGCGGGATGAGTAGGGTCGCACGCCGCGACAGCGGGCACCGCGAGACGGTGGCAGCCAACCGCTCCTGGTGGGACCGTGAGGCCACGGGGTACCTCCACGAGCACGGCGACTTCCTCGGCGATGCCGAGCTGGTCTGGGGTCCCGAGGGGTGGACGGAGTCGCAGCTGCGCGTCCTCGGCCCACCGGAGGACCTCCGGGGCGCCGATGTCCTCGAGTTCGGCGGTGGCGCGGCGCAGGGTGGACGGTGGTGCGCCGCCCAGGGCGCCCGCGTCGTCTCCAGCGACCTGTCGGGCGGGATGCTGCGCACCGCACGCCAGGTCGACGCGCGGTCTCCGGGGCCCGCGCCGGAGCTCCTCCAGGCGGACGCCACCCGGTTGGGGCTGGCCGACGCCAGCTTCGACATCGTCTTCTCCGCGTACGGGGCGACTCCCTTCGTCGCGGACAGTGCCGGGCTCATGGCCGAGCTGGCCCGTGTCCTACGGCCCGGGGGGACGCTCGCCTTCTCCACCTCGCACCCCATCCGCTGGGCCTTCCCCGACGTCCCGGGACCGACCGGGCTGACCGCCACGGCCTCCTACTTCGACGAGACCCCCTACGTCGAGGACGACGGGGGGCGGGCCAGCTATGTCGAGCACCACCGGACGATGGGTCACCGGATCGCCGAGATCATCGACGCCGGTCTGGTGCTGCGCGCGGTGATCGAACCGGAGTGGCCCGCCGACAACACCGGGGTCTGGGGAGGATGGTCGCCCTTGCGCGGCCGGCACTTCCCCGGGACGGCGATCTTCGTCGCCACCCGTCCCGGCGGATGAGACCGGTCAGGTGCCGCCGAGGAGCGACGTGGTCCGCTGCGAGTCCAGCGGCAGGTGCGAGCGGTGCGCCATCTGCGACTCGGTCCGGAACCAGTCGATCGTGCGCCGCAGAGCCGTCTCGATGTCGACCTCCGGCCCCCAGCCGAGCAGGTGCCGGGCCAGGGTGGTGTCGGGCTGACGCACGGTCGGGTCGTCGACGGGACGCGGGATGTACTCGATGACCGAGGTGGACCCGGCCAACTCGATGATCCACGCCGCCAGGTCGTGCATGGAGATCTCGTGCGGGTTCCCGATGTTGACCGGCCCGGGGTGGTCGCTGTCGGCCAGTGCGAGGATCCCGGCAACGAGGTCGTCGACGAAGCAGATCGACCGGGTCTGCGACCCGTCACCGGCCACGGTCACCGGGTCACCGGCGAGCGACTGCCGGATGAAGTTGGGTATCGCCCGTCCGTCGTTGGGCCGCATCCTCGGACCGAAGGTGTTGAAGATCCGCACGATGCCGGTGTTGATCCCGTGCGTGTTGCGGTGGGCCAGGGTGACTGCCTCGCCGAAGCGCTTCGCCTCGTCGTAGACACCGCGAGGTCCCACCGGGTTGACGTGCCCCCAGTAGCTCTCCGGCTGCGGGTGCACCTGAGGATCGCCGTAGACCTCGGACGTCGAGGCGAGGACGAAGCGGGCCCCCTTGTCCCGAGCCAGGGAGAGGGCGTGCATCGTCCCGATCGACCCGACCTCGAGGGTCTCGATCGGCAGCTGCAGGTAGTCCACCGGACTGGCGGGTGAGGCGAAGTGGAGGATCAGGTCGACGTCGCCCTCGACCCGGACGTCGCGGGTGACGTCGACCTGACGCAGCTCGAAGTGCGGGTCGCTCCGCAGGTGCGAGACGTTCTTCGGATCACCGGTGACGAAGTTGTCGAGGGCGATGACCTCATCACCACGTGCGAGCAGTCGCTCGCAGAGGTGCGAGCCGAGGAATCCGGCGCCACCGGTGACGACTGCGCGCATCACGTGTCCTCAGCCGCGGTCGCCGAAGACCGGGTCACCGCGGTCGTCTGCGTGGGCCGGCACGTCGCGGTTCCTGCGTCGACCGATGATGACGGACAGGACCAGACCGGCGAGCAGCAGGACGAGACCGACCACGGTGAAGAGGACCGGGAGCGTGGATTGGATCATCGCCAGCTGCGTCGACTTCGACTTGTAGTCCTCGACGTTCGTGTCGACCGTCTCCTGGGTGAAGCTCGAGGTCGTCGTCAGGGCGTTGACGGTCTCGCCGTCGTGGCGGAACTCCTGGTGCTGGTCCTCGACGCGGTCGATGATGACACCCGTGACGGGGTCGACCCAGAAGGTGCGCTCGTTGGAGTAGAAGCGGTCGGCCTCGACGGCGGGCGCAGAGGGTGCTCCACCGAACAACGATCCCGGTAGCTCCATGGTCGTGTACTTGGTCAGCGGGACGTCGCTGGTGAACTTGTACAGGTCCATGCCCTGGAGCGTCTCCTCACCTTCGTACGTGACGGAGAAGGCCTGGCCCACGGTCGCGTCCCACCACTCGTAGGTGTCGACGGCCTTGGTGTCGAAGGGGAACTTCACCAGCAGTCCCTCACGCTCGACCTCTTCGCCGTTCTCGGACTCACCACAGCAGTTGATCGCCTCGCCGGTGTGACGGTCGAAGACCATCACGGACGTGCTGCCGGCCATTGGCATGTTGTCGCCGTTGTTGTCGCTGACCTGCCCCATGTTCCACACCGCGACGTCACGGCCGGTCTCCTCGGACGCGGCCTCGGAGGCCTCCGGGTCGCCGATGATGCGGGCGGTGGTGGTCAGCTCGCCGGTGGCCCCCGGCTCGACGTTGTCCGCGTCGAAGAAGGTCGCGTTGGGGTCCTGGATGACCGACGTGGTGTTCTGGTCGGTCGGGACGACCGCCAGTTTCGGATAGGCATAGAACCGGAAGAGCAGTCCCATGGTGAGAATGAACGCGCCGACGCCCATGATGATCGCCGGCAGCAGGTACTTGCGCACGAGAGAAACCCTCCTTGGCCCTAAACAACTTACCGGACGGTAGCACCTCTTCGCCCGCGCTTCGGTCAAAAGGCAGACTAGAGGACGTGGCGTTCGCCACTGTTGACCTCAGGATGGCCTGTCGTCGACCGGATCGGACCCGAGGACCCGGTCGAGAACCTCCACGATGCCGACGGACCCGTCGACGCGGAGCGTCCGCATCCCGAGACGTGCCGCCGGTTCCAGGTCGGAGGGCATGTCCCCGATCATCAGGCACCGGTCCGCGCTCGCCCAGGGTGCGCGCGAGAGCGCGGCGCGGAAGAGCCCGTCCTGCGGCTTGCGGCAGCGACACTCTCCCTCCTCGTGGGGACACACCGCGATGCCGTCGAGACGCCCGCCACCGAGCGCCACCTCCTCGCGGAGGCGCGCGTGCACGGCGACCAGGTCCGCGCCGGTCATCCGTCCGCGCGCGATGCCCCGCTGGTTCGTCACCAGGACGATGCGACATCCTGTCGCGGCGATCCTCCCGACGGCACGCCCGGCGCCCGGCAGCATGACCAGGTCCTCCGGGCGGGTGACGTAGCCATCCGGGACCCGGACGTTGAGCGTCCCGTCGCGATCGAGCAGGACGAGGTCGAAGGGGGCCCCGGGCCCGGCGGAGTCGATCACCGCCGGGCCGGACCACCACGGCTGCCGGGTCAGCCCTGCTCCTGCATCGCGTGGTCGACCGCCTCGCACCAGGCATGGGCCCAGAGCAGGTGGACCTCCTGGATCCGTGGTGTCTCCCGGGAAGGAACGACGAGGAGGTGGTCGGCGAGATCCACCAGGCCGGCACCCTTCTCCCCCGTCATCAGGATCGTGACCAGGCCACGCGAGCGTGCCTCCGCCAGGGCGGCGACGATGTTGGGACTCGTGCCCGAGGTGGACATCGCCAGGAGGACGTCCCCCGGTCGGCCGAATGCCTGCACCCCGCGCACGAAGACCTGGTCGAAGCCGTAGTCGTTGCCGATCGCGGTCAGTGAGGAGTGCGACTCCGCCAGGCTGATCGCCGGCAGCGGGTGACGGTCCACGACGCACTTGCCGAGGAACTCGGCAGCGATGTGGCTGGAGATCGCGGCGCTGCCACCGTTGCCCGCGACGAGGAGCGCGCCGCCGGACCCCAGCGCTGCCAGGACGGCCACGCCGGCAGTGTGGGCGCGGTCGCGCAGGTCCGGGGCGGCGACCTGCTCTGCCAGCCGGCCCCAGGCCTCGATCCCGGCCTCGAGCCGGGTCGCGACGAGGTCGGCTCCCGAGCGTTCGTGCGTGGTCATTGGCGACCCTTCCAGGTGGTCACACCGTGCGTGGTGAAGGTGAACTCCGAGACCGTCAGCCCCAGCTCGATCAGGGCGTCGGCGACGACGTGGCGCCGCTCGAACTCGCAGATGAAGATCAGGTGGCCACCGCCACCCGCGCCGGTGACCTTGCCCCCGAGTGCACCGCTGCGCATGGCGATCTCGACTGCCTGGGAGATCAACGGCGTCGTGATCCGCGAGGACATCCGCTGCTTCTCGCGCCAGGCCTCGCCGAGCAGGTGGCCGACCTCGTCGACCTGGCCCCTCAGGAGCGCGATCCGCATGGCGTCCGCGAGGTCCCGCTGGGCTCGCAGGCCGGCCACGGCATCCAGGTCGCCGGTCTCGTACCGCGAGACCTGGTCCTCGATGATGTGGTCACTGACTCGGGTGCGTCCGGTGTACGCGAGCAACATGTTGTGCTCCAGCTCGTGCACGGTGTCCGCACGCACGCGCAGGGGGTTGACGACCACCTGGCCATCGGTGCGGAACTCCATGAAGTTGAAGCCACCGAAGGCAGCCGCATACTGGTCCTGGGAGCCGCCGGGGATCGCGAGGTCCTCGCGCTCCAGTCGGTAGGCGAGTTCGGCGATCTCGTACGGACCCAGATCGAGACCGCAGTGTCGGGCGACGAGGTCGATGACGGCCACCATCACGGCGCTCGAGCTGCCCAGACCCGATCCCGGAGGTGCGTTGGTGTGCAGGAAGAGGTCGAATCCGCCCGAGGCCATCGCTCCCTCGAGCGCCATGATGCGGGCGATCGCCGCCTTCGGCAGGTCGAGCTCACCGTCGAGCTCGAGCGGGGCGCCGACGTCGTAGCCGATCGAGGTCCCGTAGTCGTGGGACTCGACGGTGATGTGGCCGTCATCGCGTGGGCGCAGCGTCGCGTAGGCGTAGCTGCCGATCGTGGCGCTGAGGACCGCTCCCCCTTCGCGCTCGGGGAAGGGAGCCACGTCCGAGCCACCGCCGGCGAAGCTGACCCGAAGGGGCGCGCGGGCACGCAGTACCGGGCGCACGGTCATGGACATCCCTCTCATGCAGCACAATCGACGTGTACCGAATAGTAGGTGACGACATCGACGCACGTTTGCACGCCCGACCACGCATCCTCGGCCTCGACCTGCTCCGGGCGCTCGCGGCCTGGCTCGTGCTGCTGTCCCACGTGGCCTTCTGGACCGGCAGGAGCAGTGCGGGCATCGTCGGCGGGCTCGCCGCCCGCGGCGAGCTCGGGGTGGCCATCTTCTTCGCCCTGTCGGCCTTCCTGCTGTCCACCCCCTTCGTCCGACGGGCGCTCGGGCAGCCAGCCCGGTGGTCACTCGGCACCTACCTGGTGCGCCGGGCAGCACGGATCATGCCTGCCTACCTGCTGGCTCTCGCCGGGGTCGTGACCGCGGCAGCCGTGATCGGAGGCGCTGCCGCTGACGTGCTCGACCTCCCGACCGTGCTCGTCCACCTCGTCGTCGGACAGGGGTGGACGGGACGCACCTTCCAGTCCTTCACCCAGACGTGGAGCCTGACGACCGAGGTCACCTTCTACCTGGTCCTCCCGGTCGTCGCGCTGGTGCTGGCTCGTCCGACGAGAGGAGCCACCCCCTTGGCAACGGCCCACCGGCTGCTCGTGGCCTGTGGCGTCGTCGCCGTCGTCGGGTTGGTTTGCCAAGGGGCCACCGGTCTGCTGCCGAGCCCCGAGGACGCCGGTGTCCTTGGTACCTCGGCAGCCGGGCACGCCGCGTGGTTCGCCCTGGGGGCGGCCGTCACGGTCGTCATCGAGGCGGAGCACGCCGGCCATCCGGTCTCCCGACGGCCGTGGCTGGAGGTCCTGCGCACCAGTCCCGGCACCCTCGTCCTCCTCGCCGGCGTCCTGTGGCTGGCCGCCTCGTCGGACGTCGCCGGGCCACGCGGGCTGGAGCCGGCGAGCGGGCTCGAGTCGGTTGCCGCCGAGGCGCTCTACGGCCTGGTCGCCGGATGCCTCCTGCTCGCGGCGACGACCCGTGGCCTGACCGAGCTGCTCACCGACTCGTCTGTCGCCGGCCCCGCGCGATGGCTCGGTGACATCTCCTACGGCGTCTTCCTCTGGCACGTCGTCGTGCTCCAGGTGAGTTTTGCGGTGCTTGACCTCCAGCTCTTCGCCGCTCCCTTCGGCCTCGTCCTCGTGCTGACCACGGTCGTCAGCGTGGGGCTGGCCCATCTGTCGTGGAGCCTGCTGGAGCGTCCGGTGCTGGCCCGGGCCCACCGGCGCCGGCACGCGCCAGTGCCCCAGCCAGCATCCCGAGCGTGAACGTCCCCAGGCCCTGCGCCACCCAGGCCCCGGCCGACTGACGCTCGGCCACCCCGAGGACGGCGAGTGCCACCCCGGCGCCGGCGAGGACGAGCGCCACGGCGAGCCAGCGGAACCGAGGGGGAACCAACGCTCCCGGCACGGCGACGAGCAGACCGAGCGGTCCGGCCACGAGGAGCCCGATGACCGCCGCGGACAGGACACCGATGACGATCGGCCCGCGCCCGCGACCTGCGTCCGGCATGGACGCGGTGGTCCCGCCCCCCGCCGGGTCGGCGCGTTCGTGCGGCCCTTCGCCACCCGGAGCGGGAGCCGCTCGTCGGCGCAGAGCCAGCTCGATGGCTCCCCAGATGAGGAGCAGCACCGCCGCGACGGCGCCGGCGGCCAGGGCCGCTCGGTGCGTGCGGTTGGGGGTGAACTCGACGCCGACGGTGGTGGCCGGCCCCGCCGGTACGACGAAGGCCTGGCGCCACCCGTCCACGGTGACGGGACGCAGGGTCTGACCGTCAGTCGTGATCGCCTGCCAGCCCTCGTTGGCGCCCTGGGTGAGCACCAGCAGCGAGCGCTCGCCCGACCCGACGTCGAAGGACCAGCTGCCGGCGTGCTCACGGTGGCTGGCGACCGCCCGGGTCCGGGTCACCCCGGGAGCGGTCCAGCCCTCGGGGACCAGCGAGACCCGCTCGGCCACGAGTCCGGGGACGGCGGTGGCGGTGACCGTCCCGTCACCGGCGGGCAGGTCCCCGCACGGGGTGGCCGCCACCGGCCCACCCTCGATGAGGGCACGGCGCGACGCATCGAGGGAGAGTCCGACCCGACCGTCCCCACGGCCGACGGAGCCGGCCTGACCGCAGTCCAACCGAACCTGCTCCCGTGGCCCGTCGATCCCCGGCACGGTCACCTCCGGCGCCGACCATGCGGCACGACCGGGCGGTCGGGGAAAGCTCAACGTCAGGTGCTGCGTCCGCTGTCGCGGGATCGTCAGCGTGGTGCCGCTGGGCAGGACGTACCGCTCGGAGTCCGTGGCCACGGTGACACCACCGACCGCGCGGTCGAGCCGGATCGTGCCGACCTCCTGCTCGGCCTGGAAGTCGATGGACAGGACGGGGTCGGCCGTCCCGGCGGCGGGAGTCCACCGCGTGTCCGGGTCACCGTCGAGCGCGGCGACCGGCCAGCGCTCCAGGTCGGCCGACGAGGCGAATCCGTCCGGCAGGGTACTGCCGTGCAGGCTCCAGGGCGCGGCGACCAGATCCTGGCCGGCGGCACCCGGACGGATCCGCACGGTCGCCGAGATCCGGCTCCTGGGCAGGGCACCGGCCCGCCGAACCAGGGTGCTCGGGTCCTCTCCCGCGGTGAGGTCCGCGCCGGCACGCGGGTCGCGGGTGAACAGCACCGGCCCGCTGCCGTCCGGGAGGGTGAGTCCGGTCCCGAGCCGCGGCCCCCCGTCGAGCTCCACCTCGCGAACCCCCACGGGTCGGGCATCGTCACCGTCCGCCCCCGGCTGCGTCCTGAGGTCGATGGTGATCTCGTCGCGATCTGCGCCGTCGAGAGGGACGTGCCAGGTCATCGAGTCCTGTGGCCGGCTTCCCTGCCTCCCGTCGACGGAGACGGACGCGAGGCGGCCGAGGTCACCTCCCCAGGCCTCGTGGACGAGGACCTCGCGGGGTGAGGCCGTCTCGTCGAGGTGGAGGGTGATCTGCTGCGTCGCAGCCCCGTCGCCGCTGACCCACGCTGTCGCCGGGTCCCCGTCAACGAGTGCCGCGGGCCCCTCCCCAGGGCTCCGCGGGGCACGGGCGAAGGGGGAGGCCGCGCTGGAGCTGGTGGCGATCCCGGAGAGGCCGATCCAGAAGCGGGTCGTCCAACTCGCCCCCGGGCCCGCGCCATCGGCCGGAGGGGCCGTGAGCGCCCGGCTACCCACGGTCGTCGGCAGGCGGTCCCCGGCCGGGAGGGTCGGACCGCTGCCCAGCGCCGGTGGGCGGCCGGAGTTGAGCGCCTGCCAGCGCAGGGTGTCCGTCCTCACCTGCGCGGGGCGGTCGGCGGTGGGTTGCCGCGTCACCGATCGGGGGTCCAGCAGTCCCGCCGCGACGAGTGCGAACCACCCTTCGGGGGCGGCTGCCACGGTGACCACGGCGTCGGTCGGGACCATGGTGACGGGTGAGGCCGGCTCCTCCAGGCGCCAGATGCTGATCTCCTCACGACCCTCCCCGTGGGACCACGTGCGGCTCAGCCCCGGCGAGGCCGCGAGCGTGGCGGCGACCCGGCCCGGGTCCACGGCAGCGAGGTCCTGGCCCAGCCCCCCGCGCACGACCACCCGGGAGATCCCGAGACGGCGCAGGCCGGCAGCCAGCTCCGGTTGGCTGCGTCCGGTGGCCGCGAGTGCGTCCACGTGGTCGAGCACGCGGGTCGCTCCGGGATGCCCCAAGGGTGCTGCGGCCCGGACGAGGACCGGCGAGGACGCCAGCGCCCGCAGCGGCTCGTCGGTGACCCGCCCCCAGGTGAAGTCGGCTGTGCGTGCACCCGGCAGGACCAGCGTGGTGCCCCCGTCCTGCTCGGCCAGGGCGTCGACCCTCTCGGCGGTCTGCGTCCAGGTCGCGGGGATGCCCCGCGGTGCCCAGGCGTCGCCGACCCGGCCCACCCACACCGGGGAGAGTGCGCCGACGAGGGCGAGCACGGTGGTGACCACCACGACCTGCCGCACCAGCGGTCCCGCTCCCCGCTCGATCCGTGTCGCCCAGTGGGCCAGCAGTCCCACGCCCACAGCGACGGGCAGGCGCACGAGAAGGTCTGCCTTGTGCACGTTGCGCAGCGGCGCGAGGGGGCCGTCCAGGAGGTGCTGGACCGGTTCGGCGAGGAGCCCCGAGCCCGCGCCGGTGCGGCCCATGGTCATGGTGACCGTCCCGACGAGAACCAGCAGGAGGGCCCACCGCGTGAGATGGGCCCCTCCCCCTTCGTCGGTGGTGACCGGCTCGGCCCGCCGTCTCAGCAGACCCGCCAGCCCCAGCCCGGCGAGCACCGTCGTGGCGATGATCGCGGTGACCGACTGCGCCAGCACCCATCCGCTCTGCCAGGTCGGGTGGTCGCCGTCAGTGAGGATGAAGGCGATCCAGTGCTCGGTCCCCCGCAGGACATTGGTCACGGTGGCCACCGCGGTCGTCATGGAGGCCACCTCGATGTGGTCGAGGAAGGGGTAGGAGTAGCGTCCGAGCACGATGAGGGGGCCGAGCCACCACAGCGCCCCCAGGACGGTCGCCGGCAGCCACCAGGCCAGGGCGCGACCCCGGCCACGGGCCGTGGGGGCCACCGCGATCCACGCCGCCGCGGGCACGAGCGCGACAAGGGAGACCGTGGCGTTGACGCCACCGAGGCAGAGCGTGAGCAGGCCGGTCGCCACCGCCCCCCTGCGTCGACCTGTTCTCCCGGCCGCCGGCGCGACCATCCGGTCCGCGACGAGCACCAGCCAGGGCGCGAGCGCATACGGCCACACCTCGACGGAGATCTCCGCCAGCACCGTGAGCACCCGCGGTGACAGTGCGAAGACGACGGCGGTGACCAGGGCGGGGACCGTCGGCAGACCGACGACGCGACGGGCCAACCGCTCCGCGCCCACGAAGGCGACGACCAGGAGCAGGGTCCACCACAGTCGTTGGGTGACCCATCCGGGCAGTCCGGCAGCATCGCCGGCGAGGAAGACGGAACCCATCGGCCAGAGGTAGCCATAGGCCTGGTTCTGCAGCTCGCCGATCCCGGTGTGATCGTTCCACGCCCACAGGGAGCGCCGGAGGTACCTGGCCGGGGAGACCACGAGGTCGGTCTTGGTGTCCGGCTGGAGTCGTCCCGGGGCGATGAGCCACGGCAGGACGGCCACGAGCAGCGTCGCCGCCAGTCGCTGCACCCGTTGTCGGACCTCCTCGACGGCTCCTGCGTCCGCAGCCGACCCGGTGTCCTGCGCCGGGGTCATCGCCGCCGAAGGACGAGCAGGAGGTTCCACGTGAGGACCTCGCGGACACCCGGCAGACGCAGGATGGCCGCGCACCAGTCGGGCAGGTAACGCGGGCGGGCGGCGAGGACCTCGACGTCCGCGCCGCGGGCCCAGCGCAGCCCCTGACGCACGGACACGCGGTAGAGCGTCTCCCCCACCCTGTTCTTCGGCGGGTGCCCGTGCGTGCGCTCGTAGCGGCGGATGGCCCGCTGCCCTCCGAGCCAGTGCCAGGGCGAGGTCTCGTGCCCGCCCCACGGGGAGAGCCAATTGGTGTAGGACAGCAGGACGATCCCGCCGGGTCGGGTGACGCGCAGCAGCTCGTCGGCCACGGCCTCGGGGTCCGGGACGTGCTCCCACATGTTGCTCGAGAAGACGACGTCCACCGATGCCTCGGCCAGGGGCAACCGCAGTGCGTCGCCGACCACACCACCGTCGCGTACCGACGCGACCATCGGATCGTGGTCGAGCGGGACGTAGCGCGCCCCCTCCTGCCGAAAGGCCCGGGCGAACTCGCTCGGCCCGGCACCGACGTCCAGGACCGTCCGGCCGTGCAGGCCGGTGTGCTCACGCAGCAGGTCGATGGAGTCGGCCGCGAGCTCCGAGTAGAAGCGGTGCGGGTCCGTCTGCTCGACCAGGAAGGCCGAGAAGAGCCGCACCGAGCGTCGGATCCCGCGATGCGCGGGCGGTGGGGTGGTCATCGGCACGCCACCCATCATGGCCGACGGGCGTGCAGGTGCAGCGTGGGCCGTGTGCGCGGTCGTACCAGGCGCTGGGCGAGGACGAGCGGCAGGCTCGCGACCGCTCCGGCCACCACGGCATCGGACGCGAGCACGCCACGGGGCCGCGGCCCCGGGCGCACGGCCCTGGCCACGCTGGCGGCATCGACACTCAGGCTGTCGAGCAGGAGGCGGCGCACCCGGACGTCGACGAAGCCGGCCGCCTCGGCGGCCCGGGTCAACGAGTCCGCCGTGAAGAACCGAACGTGCGTCGGGTCCTCCAGCATCCACCATGCGGCCCCGTACCGGTCGAGGGCGGTGCTGTCACCGGCCGGGGTGAGGAAGCCCACGCGCCCACCGGGACGCAGCAGGTCGTGGGCGGTAGCGAGCGCCCGGTGGGGGTTGGCCACGTGCTCGAGGACGTGCACGCCGTAGACGAGGTCCTGGTCACCCGGCAGGTCGGCTGCGTCCTCGATGCCGCCGACGCGCAGGTCCCCGCGGGCCCGCACCACCGGGTCCACGTCGACGAGGAGCTGGTCCGGATCGACTCCGGCGACCTCCGCCCCGGCGTCGAGGAAGCGGCGCAGCAGGGAGCCCGCTCCGTACCCGATCTCGAGGACGCGCTCCGGCATGCCGTCGCGCACGAGCTCCCGGTGGGTCAGGTCCAGACGGATCCGGTCGAGGGTGGGCTCACCCCCGTACGCGAGGTCGCGGTGGTCGGCCGGACAACGACCGAGATCTCGTTCGACGTGCCCGCACCGGGTGCAGCGATCGAGGACGCACCCACCCCCGACGGCCTCGCCGAGCACCAAAGAGCCGCACATCTCACACTCGGATCGGGACCTTTGGCCTACCGTTGGGTAACTCACGGCAGTAGCCTAACCGTCGGTGCCGTGACCTCCCCGGTACCGACAAGGAGAGATGATGACGATCAGCGGGACCCACCCGATGACCCGCCTTCGGGTGCTGTACCTGTCCTGGCGCGACCGCGAGAACCCGGAAGCCGGCGGCGCCGAGACCTTCACCGAGCGCACGTCCGAGGTCCTCACCCAGCGGGGGCACGAGGTGACGATCTTCACCGCCGCCTACCCCGGTGCCAGCCCCACCACCCGCCACGGCGACGTGCAGGTGCTCCGCCGCGGCTCGAAGTTCAGCGTCTATCTCCACGGCATGTGGCATCTGCTGCGCCATGGCCGCGACTACGACATCGTGCTCGACGTGCAGAACGGCGTGCCCTTCTGGTCGCCGCTGGTGTCGCGGACCCCGATCATCAACATCGTCCACCACGTCCACCGCGACCAGTGGCGTGCAGTATTCAACGACACGGTGGCCCGCCTGGGCTGGTTGCTGGAGTCGAAGGTCGCGCCGTGGGTGTACCGCAAGAACCGGTACGTGACCGTCTCCAAGTCCACCCGCGACGAGCTCGCCGGCCTGGGCGTCGATCCCGGCCGGGTCGACCTCGTCTACTCCGGCAACGACCGACCGGATGACCTGGACCACTACGCGTCGCTCGAGCGCACGAACACCCCATCGATCCTCTTCCTGGGCCGCCTCGTCCCGCACAAGCACGTCGAGCAGGCCATCGACATCCTCGCCGCGCGCGCGGCGACCCATCCGGACCTCGAGCTGCACGTGGTCGGCGGCGGCTACTGGGAGGCGGAGATCGCCAATCACGCCAGGGAGCGCGGTGTCGCCGATCGCGTCCACCTCCACGGCTTCGTCGACGAGCCGGTCAAGCACGAGCTGCTGGCCCGGGCCTGGGCCGTGGTCATGCCCTCGCACAAGGAGGGGTGGGGCCTGACGATCGTCGAGGCCGGCCTGCACGGCACCCCTGCGGTGGCCTACTCCTTCGCCGGAGGACCGAGCGAGTCCATCGTCCACGGGCGCACCGGTCTCCTCGCCGACTCCGTGGAGGAGTTCGAGGAGCACGTCATCGAGCTCATCGACGACCCCCTCCTCCGACGCACCCTGGGCCGGACGGCCCGGCTCTACGCCAGCTCCTTCGACTGGGACCGCACCGGTCGGCGTCTGGAGTCGGTGATCGCCTCCGTCATCGGCCACGCGGACCGCTACCGCGATGACGTCATCGACCTCGACGCCCTCATCGCCCGGGCGCCCGAGACGCCCGAGGCACCCGCCACCGAGGTGGTACCGAAGGAGGGCCTGGCGGCCATCGCCTCCTGATGGTCGTCACCGTCCGGGGACGACGAAGGGGGCCGGTCACCGTGCGGTGACCGGCCCCCTTCGTCGTGCGAGGTCAGCTGTTGTAGTTGATGACCTGCTGGTTCTCCTGAGGCATGGAGGCCGTGCTCTGGGACTGGACGATGCCAAAGATGGCCAGTGCCGCCACGAGCGCGCCAAGGACGGTGCCGCCGACGTTGTAGGCGATCTTCTTCGAGCCGGTGTTCACTTCACAACCCTCCAGGAGTGGATGTCTTTCCCCCATGGTAAACCCACGGGTCACTACGGCGCGACCCCAACAGGCGTGCGTCAGGTCTCATCGCGACGTGACCGCGCCAGCAGAGCGACGGCCACGAGCACGGCAACCAGCGTACCGGCCAGACCCGCACCCACCAGGGGACCACGCGAGGTGGCCGTCGCGTCCGTGGCCCCTAGGTCGTGGACCTCGAGGTCACCGGCCACGAGGACCGGCTCACCGGGCAGGTCGGGCACCGACCGCGGCGGCGCCGGTTGGTCGGTCTGGACGACGACCCACCGCACGCCCTCCTGCCTCAGCAACTCGACCGTGTCCGTCCCGTCCGCCAAGGAGGTGGTCACGGCAGCCGCCGCAGGGTCCTCCCCCGCCACGGTCCGTTCGCCACGCAGGGCCAGTCGGTCGTCGGAGACGACCCGCTGCGGCAGGAGGCGGTTCCACGGGTCGAGGACGACCCGGTCGTCGTTCCAGTCGTAGCGCCGGTAGGTCGACCACGGGAAGACCGCCACCGCATCGGCCGAGGTCGACAGCCGATCGGTCACGAGCTCGACCTCGTTAGGCCACCCGACACTGCCCCACGCCCCCCAGTGCCCCCATGCCAGTGTCGGGAGGGTCGCCACGGGCCAGACCACGGCCACGGTCAGCAGGACCACCGGGAGTCGGTCCAGACGGACCCGGTCGACCACTCGCGCCGTGGCGACCGCGAGGAGGAGCACCCACAGGGCCGCGAACTTCTGGGCGTCACGCAGGATGCCACCGCCGGGGACGGTCGTGACGACGGCCTCGAGGAGGACCGGACCTCCCGGCAGGGCCCCCAGCGCCGCCAGCACCAACCCCAGGACGCCGGCCATCGTGGCGCCCCGCGAGAGCGGGTCGACCCACCAGTGCCGGCGGCGGACACAGAGCAGGAGCAGGGCGAGCACCGCCAGCAACGCACCCGCGGCCACCGGCCAGGTCGTACGTTCGACGAACCACGTGCCCTCGTGCCAGAGGCCCCCACCGAGGAGCAGCGAGCCGAGGGCTCCGAAGGGGGTGTCGGCCGTCGCGGCGAAGGCGCTCGCACCGGCCGGGTCGGCCGCGTGGGAGGCCGAGCGCAGGAAGGGGTACCACCACGAGGCATTGGCCAGCAGAGCCGTCCCGGCGACGATCGCCAGGTGCCGTGGGTGGGGTGGTACCGATCCACCCGGGACCAGTACCACCACCGCCGCGAGGATCGTCGCGATGATCCCGGGGGTCGAACCGGCGAGCGCCGACGCCGTGAGCGTCACGACGAGGGCGGCGACCCCCTTCCCCGAGGACCGCAGTCGTGCGGCCGCCACGAGGACCCACGGCAGCAGGGCGAAGCCGACGAGGTAGCCCCAGTGACCGATGCCGAGCCGTTCACCCACCCACGGGTTCCACGACCACCACGTGGCAGCCGCCACGGCACCCACCCGGGTGGCGGCCAACCGACCGACCCCGGCGCCACCGAGCACGAAGCCGCCCAGGAGGATCACCTTCTGCACCACCCATCCCGGCAGGGCCAGGGACGCCAGCGCGACCAGCAGGTCGTTGGGGACGGCTCGCGGCACGGTGCCGTCGACACCGAGGGTGCGTGCCGACACCGGCAGGTCCGGGACGAAGACGAGGTCGTAGTGCAGGGTGTAGCCCGGCACCAGTGCCGGGCCCAGGACGAGGACGCCCAGCACGAGGCCGACGCAGCCCCCGACCGACATTGGCCGAAACCGGGAAGGTGTGCGGTCCATCAGCTCGACCGGTGCAGGGCCTCGACCTCGCTGAATGCCGTGCCCATGGCCACGCACTGCGTCGCCAGATCGTGGTGGGTCAGGGCATGACGTCGGTTGGCCGCCCCGACCTCAGCACGTCGGATGGGGTCGGACAGATGGTGCAGGATCCCGTCGGCCACGGCTTCGGCCGAGTCCTCCACGAGATGGTTCGGCGGATGCACCGCCTCGTCGTTGGTGCCGCACCGGGTCGTGACGACGGGCAGCCCGCTGGCCAGTGCCTCGAGGTAGGCCAGGCCGAGCTGCTCGGTCCACTTCCATGTCGGCCGCGGCGCCGTCGTGAAGACTGCGGCGGACCGCATGAGTGCGGCCACCCCGGCCGTGTCCAACGACCCCATGAACTCGACCCCGGTGCGCGGGTCCTCGGCCTCGGCCCGCACGAGGTGCTCCAGAGGGCCTCTCCCGGCAACCCGCAGGCGGGCCTGCGGGATCGAGCGGCGCACGATGCGCATGGCCTGCAGGACGCGGTCGATGCCCTTGTTCGCCGCCAACGGCGAGACGAAGACGACGACGGGCTCCTGCGTCGGCGTGGGCGCGGGGTGGAACAGCTGCGTGTCCACCCCCGGCTTGACCACCCGGATCAGCTCCTCATCGAACCCATTGGCCACCAGGTGGTCCTTGGCCGCGTCGACCATGCACAGGAGCAGGTCGGCGTCCCGACAGGAGTTCAGGGCCTGACGGTACGGCGGGAGCCGGTACAGGGGTTGGTCGGGCAGGTTCTCCCAGGTGATCACCGCCTGCAGCGGACGGGACGCCCCGGCGGTGCGGGCGGCCCGCCGCCAGGCGGACGCCTGACCGGTCACGAGGGAGCACAGCTCGAGCGAGGTGACCCAGTCGTGCTGCCGGGGGTCCTGCTGGTCCAGGCCGCGGACCCAGGCCAGGGCGCCCGCCTCGACGAAGCGCTTGATGGGGCGGCGGTAGGTGCTCGGGATCCAGTCGACCTCACCCACGGGTTCCTGTCGGGCCATCGCCCGGACCCGGGTGCCGGGCATGCGCGACATCCAGTACAGCTCGCGACGGGGTCGCTGGTCGGGGAGCGAGACCCACAGCATGCGCCGCACGTCGTCGGGCCCGGGACTCATCGTCGCGCCTGCCCGGCCCGGTCCCGGCGTCCCCGGTGGGCACCGAGCGCATAGCCGCCCGCCTCAAGGGCGCGCAGCACGACCATCCCCGCAGCATGCGCGGGCTGCCGCAGCAGGAGTCGGTGGTTGCGCACGTAGGACTTCATGACGGCACGGCCCTGGGCCGTCACAGCACCGTCGTGCTCGCGGGCGAAGGCAGGAATGCTGCGACCGTAGTAGTACCGCTTGCGCATCACGTCGCTGACCGTGAGCCGGCCCTCGTCGTGGTCGATGATGATCGGGGCCAGTTCGATGCCGGCTCCGCTGGAGCGCATCTTCATCCGCAGGTCGGCATCCTCGGGCCCCGACATGTCCGGGTGGAAGGCTCCCTCCCCCAGGAGGTAGTCACGCCGCACCAGTCGCGGGTTGTGCAGCCAGGGGTCGTCGAGGTAGCACTCGCGCTCCAGGGCACGGCACGCCGTCCAGAACCCGTCGCCGATCGTGCGCTCCGGCAGGGCGATCCCGAGCGCGCCCGTCGCGTGCGCCGTCTCCAGCGCCAGGGCGATCGTCCTGGGTGGGAGGATCATGTCGCTGTCGAGCCACAGCACCCAGTCGGACGTCGCGGCGCGCACGCCGGTGTTGCGTTGCGCCGAGCGCTCCGGCCCGGCGGTGATGACCCGGTCGGCGATCCCTTCGGCGATCTGCGCGGTGCCGTCGGTGCTGTGGTTGTCCACGACGATCAGCTCGACGTCGGGGTGGGTCTGATCGACGACCGAGTGCAGGCACGCCTTGATCGTGCGCACGTTGTTGCGGGTCGGGACGACGACTGTCACGGAGGTCACGGGTCGGTCTCCTCTGGTGGATCGTGGCGCATGAAGGTGCCGAGGACGGCGAGCACGAGTCCGGCACCGGCGATGTGGTGGGGCACGAGGGCCGACTTGACCGCATCGGCATCGACCGTACCCAAGGTGTCGGTGACGACCGCCGCGTACAGGACGAAGGCGGCCGCGGAGAGGAGGACGAGTCCGGCGCCGGTCGCGATGACCAAGCCCGGCCGCGGGCTCCCGCGACGCACGAGCAGCACGACCGCCAGCGCAGCCAGGCCGCCGCCGATCCCGGTCAGGGCAGCGGTGCCCAGGACGACTCCCGCCTCGACCGCCAGTCGTCGACCACCGTGCTGCTGCGTCAGCAGCTCGGTCAGCCCCCGGGTGACGCGGCGGTGACGCACCTGCGGATCGGGCTCGGGATCCCCACCCGCACCGGCGCCGTCACCGCTGTGGAAGGGATCGTCTCCGGGGACGTCGCCGGCGAGGAACGCGTCATCATCGCCCGTGGTCGAGGACGGGTCCTCGTGCGAGGAGGCAGACGTCCCGCCGGGCGCCTGGCCCCATTCAGTCTCCCGCTCGGTGCGCAGGCTGGCGACTCGACGCCGCACGAGGGGGGCGAAGAAGACCGCGAGTGCCACCAGCAGGCCGAGACCGGAGAGCACGAGGGCGACGTTCGCTGCGCGCTGCGGCCCGTATCCGATGTGCACGCTGTGCGCATCGAGGTCGTCGACGTACCAGCCGACGGCGTACCCGTTGACGACGACCGGTTCACCCAGGTCGGTGCCGTCCTCGAGGGTCGCGTTCCAGCGGGGGTCGTAGCCCTGACCGATGGACAGGAAGTAGGGCTCCTGCGCCGGTCCGACGTCGACGGTCATGGACGAGGTGAATGTCTCCCGCTGCACCTCGACGACCGGCGACGGCACCTCCTCGACGACCTCGCTCCCCCGGACGTCGCGCAGGCTCAGCTCGTCGAGCTGGAAGTCCTCGACCGGCCGCAGCCGGTGCTCACCCCAGACGAACGTCTGCTCCTCGCACCCGCCCCAGGGTGTGCCGTAGCCATCGGTCCCGCCGATCTGCTCGGGGTCCGCCGGCCGCATGCGCACGGGCTCCCCGTCGATGGTGGCGACCGCGACGCACGGGCGTGCGGGTCCTCCACGGGTGATCGTGGCGCCGGTGTCGATGCTCACGAACCGCGCGGGGCGCTCACCCTGCGCCCCGTCCACCGCGTCGATCCGCAGGCGGACGCTCTCCCCGCTCGTGCCGGGTGGCAGGTCGATCGAGGCCGTGCCCTCGCCGAGCTTCCCGGTCGCGACCTCCTCGCCGTCGACGAGCACGGTGGCGGTGGTCGCCCACGCCGTGTCGTCCTCGTCGCCGGGCCCCGGCTTCTGCGTGACGGTCACCCGGGAGAGGTCTCGCTGCGGCCCGGTGAGCTGCCACCACGCCTCGGTGATCTCGCCACCGGGGACCCACGCGGTCCGTGCCGATCCGTCTGCGGCCTTGGAGGCACGGCGGGCCAGCGAGTCGAAGTACGTGCGGTTGGAGCGGGCACGGTAGGTGTCGTCCATCCCGGAGAGCCGGTCGGCCGCCGACTCGAGGTCACCGCGGACACGCACGCGGGCGCCGAGCTCGACGGTCCGCTCGTCCGGGAGCGTGAAGTTGCGGCGCAGGTCGGTCTCGGTGTCGTCGTCCGGGTCCGATGTGTTCTCCACCCGGGTGAAGAGCACGTCGAGCGGGGCGTCCGCGAAGTCCTGGCGCTCACGGGCGGACAGCTGGCCGTACAGGCGCGAGAAGGTGTCGGGAGTCTCGATCGCGCGCTCGGCGACGAGGTCGTCATCGCCGAGGTCGATCTCCGAGATCCCCACCAGGCTGACGCCCTCGCCCCTCAACCCCGCGACGGTCAGCTCCACCTCGTCGGTGCTCACGCCTCCCAGGTCGATCGTCGCCGTGCCCTCGCCGTCGACCTCGACCGTCCGCGCCACATCGCCCGCGCGCACGTCCAGGGAGGAGATCGCCACGTCGCCCACCGACATGGTGTCGATCCTCACCGTGTCCAGTGGGCGCTGCTCCGGCAGCCGGAGGGTGAGCGACTCGCCCTTCGCCCGACGGAAGTCACCGAAGATCCACGAGGTCGACGGGTCCCCGTCGACGGCGTTCTCCGCGACCCCGTAGGGCAGGTCGAAGAAGGCGCCGCCCGCGCTGGTGGCGTCGACCAGCACACCGCTCGTGGCGAGGGTGCTCTGGTCCTGCGCATCGCCCAGGGCCCGAGTGATCGCCGGCTCCTCGTCCGGGGGCAGCACGGCTCCCTGGTTCGCCGTCAACCGGTTGGTGATGGCTTCACGACGCTGGTTGGTGTCGGTGACGACCATGCGGGAGCCCTGCTCGAGGAGATGACGAAGGTCCTCCTGCGAGACGTCCTGCGCGTAGCGCATCGCCGGTGAGCCGGAGAGCAGCCCCTGCTGGGCCATCGGTGGAATGGCCCACGCGTCCCCGGCCACGACGACGGTGCCGGTGGCGGGGGTCGCGCGCACCATCCCCCGGGACTGCTCGACGCCATACAGCTGCAGCGGTGGCAGGAGGGCCTCCGTCTGGGACTGCGGCGGGAAGGACCGGGTGAACATGTTCTGACCCGACTCGCCGAAGTTCCGCAGTCCCTGCAGGCCCTCGTCCTCACTCAGCGCCTCGGCGTTGTGTGCCGGGCGGGCCCCTCCGGAGTCCTCCCACTCCACGTCGTGACGCAGCAGGACGTGGTCCACCCCCAGGTAGCGGGCGAAGGGGGAGATGTCGGTGCTCCCGGACGTCCCCGACTGCAGGGTGGTGCTCAACGCCGCGAGATAGTTGCCGCCCCACCGCGAGGTGTTGGGGGTCGTCTCGGGGATGACGGCGTCGCGCTCGAACAGGGAGTTCGGCAGATCGTCCGGTCGCTCGAGACTCCAGCGGTAGTCGGACCTGGTCTGGCCGGGCAGGAGGAGCACCCTGTGGTTGGGGTCGCCCGTGTCAACGGCGTCGGCCGCCTCCTGCCAGTAGTCCGGGACGTCCAACGGCGAGACGTAGAGGTTGCCGCTCACGGCGGGGGCGATCAACGCGATCACGGTCGCCGTGCCCAGGGTGCCGACGATCGGGGCACCGCCCGGGCGTCGGACCACGGCGGGCAGCAGGCGGATGATCGCCCACCCGATCACGAGCGCGAAGGCCAGTGCCAGACCTGCGCCGACCTTGTTGGTGGTGCGGAAGGCCACGAGCGGCCCGACGTGCTCGAAGAGCTGACGCAGCACGACCGCGACGAGCGAGCCACCGTTGCCCCCGGGGTAGATCCCGACCATGATCACCGCCACCATGCCGGTGGCCACCGCCGACAGCCGGGCCAGACGTGCCGGTGCCACCTTCAGCGAGAAGAGGGCCAGCGCGGGCCAGAGCATGGTCAGCAGGATGATCACGGCGCTGGTGAAGTACATGGCGAACTGTGGCAGCCACGGGCCGGCGTCTCCCGACCCGTAGTACGACCACAGACCCAGCCCGCGCAGCACCTCGACGAAGGAGCTGGTCCGGGCGATCCCGTCCAGCGACTCCGACCCGGCGGCGATCCGGGCTCCCGTGTCCGTGGCAGCCGCACCGGGGATCAACCAGTAGAGCGAGACGACGATGACGAAGAGGGCGCTCTTGCCCAGGGAGGCCGCCACCCGGGACCAGGGCAGCCCCTGCTCGGCCCGTACGTAGAGGGCCACCGGGATGACGAGCAGGAGTTGGTAGACGGGGATGACACCGACGTTCATCCCGCTCATGGCGAAGAAGACCAGCCCGACCGCTGCCGGCCACGCCCAGCTCGACGGGTCGCGCAACGACTTCGTCACCGCGACGAGCAGCCAGGGCAGCAGGGCCATCGGCAGGGCGACCGCCAGGGTGCTGCCCGCGGCGACCGCGTAGGGGTTGGCGATGTAGGCCACCCCCGCGAGCAGGCCGGCCCAGACGCTCGCGCCGGGGACGAGGGTGCGCAGGAGGCGGTTGGTCCCCCATGCGGCCAGGGCCCAGAGGATGAGGTGGTAGACCTTGAAGGCCAGCTCGGGGTCGAGCCCGATGCCGCGCAGGAGTGCTGTCGTGGCCAGGACCGGGACCAGTCCCACGTTGAAGTTCGGCGATCCGAGATAGGGCGAGGAGGTCCACGCCGACAGGTACCGCGGCAGCATCTCGCCGGGGTTGAGGTAGACCTCTGGTTTGATGTCGGTCTGGAAGACACCCCAGCTGTTGCCGAAGACGATGACTGCCAGGACGACGAGGAGGATGACCGAGACCGTCCGCACGGAGACCGCGCTGGGTAGCCGGAGCCGGCTGCGCACGCTGACGTCTCCTCTCGTCCGGTTCTGGAGTGTGACGCACCTGCAGCGCGCCGGTCGAGCGATCCTAACCGACGGCGCTGACCCCGCTACCGGGGCGTAACATCGGACCCGCCCCCCATCAACGACCGCATCAGGAGTGCCATGTCGTCGCGCGCTCGCCGGATGCTGCCGACCGCCGGGCTGACCCTCGGCGTCGCCATGGGACTGGCCAACGTCATGGGCTACGTCTTCGTCGCCCTGGTCTCGGCGACACTGGGGCCCGCTGATTTCGGTGGATACTCCGCGCTGAACACCTACGGTGTCCTGCTCGCGATGCCCGCCGGCGCGTTCCAGGTGATCGTGGCCCGTCGTCAGACCCGCACGCACCGTGCCCAGCACCGTCACGTGACCGGGCTGAGGAGCTCCCTCGTCGTCGGTGTGCTCCTCGCCGTGATCACCATCGCCCTGTCCCCCCTGCTCCGCGACCTCCTGCGCCTCGAGACCGCCTGGTCGGTCGTCTGGTTGGCGTTGATGCTGCCGCCGATGACCGTCACCGGCGCCCTGCAGGGCGTGCTGCTCGGACGTGAGGCCTACGGGCGCCTCTCCCTCGTCTACCTCGTGACGGCGGGAACCCGCCTCGCCGCCGCGGGGATCGCGGTCGGCTGGCGATTCGACGTGGCCGAGGTCTTCGGGGCCACCCTGGTCGCGTCGGTGGCCACCGTCGGCGTCGCCCTGGCGCTCGCCCGCAGGGACCTGGGCACCGGATCCCGTGCACCACGGGTCCTGGTGCTGCTCGACGATCTCGTCCGCAGCAATGTCGCGCTCGCCGGCCTGATGGCCCTGTCGAGCCTTGACGTGGTGCTCGCTCGCACGGTCCTGACCGACCACGACAGCGGCTCGTACGCCTTGGCCGCACTGTTCGGCAAGGTCGTCTTCTGGGGGACCCAGTTCGTCGCACTGGCGATCGTGCCCATCCTCGCGGACTCCCGCACCGGCGGGCAGGTGCGCGCGACGCTGCACCGCTCCGCCCTGGGTGTGCTGCTCATCGGTTCCGTCGTCTCCCTCGGGTGCGCGCTGCTGCCCGGACCGCTCGTTGCGCTCTCGGGTGGCTCGGCGTTCGTCGACGCCGAGCCGCTCCTGGTGTGGGCCGCCGTCACCGGGACCCTGTGGGCCGTCGTGCAGGTGTGGCTCTTCGCCGGGATGAGCCGCGGCGACCACGTCATGACGGTCGTGGTCTGGCTCGCCGCCGCTGTGCAGGCCGCCCTCGTCCTCGTCGTCTTCAACAGCTCGCCCTACGAGATCTTCGCCACCGTGGGCGGCACCGCTGGGGTGGTCGCCCTCATCGGTCTGGCGCGAGTGCCCAGAGGTGGGATGACCCCCTCCCCGGACTCGGCCGAGACGGCGGAGGCGCTCGGGATGACGCGGGAGTGAACTGTGGAGGACCCGGTCAGCCCGGGTCGATCTGGCTGGCCTTCTTCGACGGGTAGAGCGTCTTGGCCAGCGGGATGAGCCCGGGGAAGTGGTGGATCGCCTTCCAGGCCGCCTTCTGGCCGGGCCCGAGCGAGGCCAGGTAGGCCAGACGACGCCACCGCACGTCCCAGGACTCCGCGCTCCCCCGTGCCGTCGCCGCGTCGCGGCGGAAGCTCAGGGCGTGCAGACCGTTGGCCCACCGCGGATCCCCGTTGACCTCGGCATCCCAGCGGCGCTCGACGCGCCACTGCGGGTGTCGCGCGATGAACTCCTCGTGCGCACCGCTCACCATCGGGTAGCTCGCATCGTCGACGAGGATGATCGCCTCGTCCGCCAGCCACGGCTCGATGATGCCCAACGCGAGGTAGTGCGAGAGCCCGGTGTGCTCCCCGTCGTAGAAGTAGACCCCGACGGGCCTGTCGACGATCCCCGGACGACGCAGCAGCGCGAAGCAGTTGCCCTCGATGAGGCGCACGTCCGCGTGGGCGGCGTAGGTGGCGAGGTTGCGCTCGAGCTCCACGCGGGCCGCCCGACCCTGCATCCCGAACTCGAGGTAGTTCTCCACGACGTAGAACGTCTTGTCGTCCACGTCCTGGACCGCGGCGCACATCGACCGGCCCTTGTAGCTCCCGACCTCGAGGTAGCACTCGTCAACCGGCATGACCCGGGCCGCCGCGTTCAGCACCGCGAGCTCGTTGGCCGAGGTGTAGCCGTTGACCGACTCGGCGATCCCGACGAAGCGCGGATCGCGTGGCGCGCTCGTCCGCGGGTCCCCGTCGAAGGCCCGGTCGACCTCCGCGAGGAACTCCTCGACCCGCATCAGCGCCAGCCGTCCGAGGACCAGTCGTCGTCCGCACGGCGTCGGGGAGCCGGGTCCGCGAAGTCGTCGTCCCGCAGCACCGAGCGGCGTCCTCCGCCGCGGCGGCGAGCCGTGCGACTGTCCGCCACGTCGGTGTCGAGATCGTCATCGGCTGCGCGGTCACGTGCGTTCTCCGCGCCGCGCAGGCCTTCGGAGCGCCCCCGCTCCGAGGTGGGGGGTGTGTCGTCGCCGCGGTCGCGCAGGTCCACATCGCGGTCGCGCGTGTCGGCGCGCAGGTCGATGTCGTCCTGCCGGCGGCGACGCGGGCGGTCGTCGTCATCGTCCCAGTCCTCGTCGTCGCGCTGACCGCGCAGCAGCCAGAACGCTCCCAGCCCCACCACGCAGACCCCGGAGAGACCGGAGTAGATCGCCTTGTTCCGGGCGATCGTCTCGGGGTCGTTGCAGACGTTCTTCGCGTCGGTGTTGGGTGAGCTCGGGGATCCACACTTGAAGATCCCCTGCTGGCCGCCGGTCTCGAGGACGACGGGGGTGGTGTAGAAGAACACCGCCGCAAAGATCAACGGGATCCCGAGGATGATCGCCAGGGGAGCGATCTGGCGTGTGGTGGACGTCGCCTCGGTGTGCTCATTCATGGAGCGCACATTACCCGCCGGTCGGGTAATAATGGCCTCGCCCCCCTTCGGAATCAGGTCATGACCGCGACGATCTCAGCCACCACGCACACGTCCCTTCCCTACCGTCCCGCCATCGACGGACTGCGGGCGTTCGCAGTCCTCTCCGTGATCACCTTCCACCTCCTGCCGGCGACCCTGCCCGGAGGCTGGTTCGGCGTGGACGTCTTCTTCGTCATCTCCGGTTTCCTCATCACCGCCCTCCTCCTGGCCGAGTACCGCCGTGAACGCGGCCGCATCAACCTCGTGGGCTTCTGGTTCGCCCGTGCCCGTCGGCTCCTGCCCGCTCTGTTCGTCGTGCTCGCTGCCGTTCTCGTCGGCGCGACCTTCCTCACCGTGTCGGGACGTACCGGACACGTCGCGGGCGACGTCCTGGCCACCCTCGGGTACCTCGCGAACTGGCGCTTCGTCCTCGGCGACGAGGCCTACTTCGGCCAGGTGGCCTCCCCCTCACCGTTGCGGCACGCGTGGTCGCTGGCGGTCGAGGAGCAGTTCTACATCGTCTACCCGGTGATCCTGATCGGCCTGCTCGCGCTCCTGCGACGGCGGGCCACCCTCGTCGCGGTCCTCGCACTCATCAGCGTCGCCTCGGCGGTGCTGATGGCCTCCCTGCACCACCCCGGGCTCGACCCGAGCCGCGTCTACTACGGCACGGACACCCGTGCCCACCAGCTGCTCGTCGGAGCCGCCGTCGCCGCGCTGATCAGTGGGGGCCCGGGAGCGATCGACCGCGACAGGATCCGGATCCTCGACACGTGGTGCCGCCGGCTCGCCCTCCCGGCGCTCCTCGTGGTGCTGTCCGCCTTCTGGTGGGCCGGTCCCGCCCAGAGCGCGATCTTCGAGGGCTGGGCCGTGCCCCTGTCCCTGACGATCTGCGTGGTGCTCGTCGCCGCGTCGAGCCCTGCCGCTTCGCTGAGCCAGAGGCTGCTGTCGTGGGAGCCACTACGGCGGATCGGGGTGGTCTCCTACGGCCTGTACCTGTGGCACTGGCCCCTCATCGTCTTCCTCAACGACCAGGTCCTGCCCATCCCGACCGCAGCACGGGTCGTGGTGCAGGCGGGGCTCACCGCACTCCTGGCCTGGCTGTCCTACCGGTATGTCGAGCGTCCGGTTCGCCGGGAGGGTATCCGAGCACTCGTGCCCCGGTTGCCCCGGGCGAGTGCGATGGTCGCCTGGGCCGCGGTCCCCGCCCTGGTCGTCGGTGCCGTCGCGCTACCGGCTGCGGCCCGCACCGTCGCGTCGACGACCGCGTCGTCGAGCGAGTTGACCATCCCCCAGCCCGCGTACCGCCCCGGCGGCGAGATGATCTCGGTCACCTTCATCGGAAACTCGGTGCCATTGAGCCTCACCACCAATTTCTCGGCCTCCAATCACCCGGACCTGCGCCTGAGGAGCCTCGCCAACACAGGCTGCGACCCCCTCGACGTCAACCGCTTCGCCGACGGAAAGGTCCTGACGGAGGCTGAGGGGTGCCCGCAGTGGCGTGACAGTTGGAGCACGGAATTGGCGAAGGATCCGTCCGATGTCGTCCTCTACTTCATCGCCCAGACGATGGTGACCGACCGAGTGCTCGACGGCCGGGTCATCACGTTCGGCTCACCCGCCTGGGTGCATCTCATCGAGCAGGAGTTGGATGAGGTCCGATCGGCTGCTGACGACAGCGAGTTCGCGCTGATGAATCTGGCCTGCCACGAGATGCCGACGTTCAACAGCGAGGAGATCCAGCGCGTGAACGACGAGCAGTACGTCACGACACTCAACGAGACGGTCTCGACGTGGGCGCAGGAGAACGATGTGCCGGTCCTGGACCAGCACTCCCTCCTGTGCCCCGGGGGCGAGTACCACGACACGATCAACGGCGTCCCGCTCTACCAGGACGGGATCCACTTCACGGCCGAGTCCGGGCCGGTCTTCTGGCGGTGGCTCGCGCCACGCCTGCAGCGGATCTCCCGTGGGGAGGACCTCTCCTGAGCCGCACCGACGCGGTCATCCTCGCCGGGGGCCTGGGCCGACGAATGCACCCGCTGACACAGGACTGCCCCAAGCCGTTGCTCCCCGTCGGGCCGTGGAGCCTGGTCGAGCACCAGATCGCTGCCCTCGCCCGAGCCGGTGTCGGGCGGGTCGTCCTCTCCACCGGGTACCGCCACGCGGACTTCGCACAGCTGGTCACCACGCTCCGGGCGAAGGGGGTCGACCTCACCACTGTCGTCGAGGACACCCCGCTGGGCACCGGAGGGGGCCTGAGGGAGTCGCTACGGGCCCTTCCCGGCGCCGAGGCCGTCATCGTCCTCAACGGGGACCTGCTCACCGGGCACGACCTCGCCACCCAGGTGGACCTCCTGCGTTCCGCTCCCCCCTCGGTGGCCGCCACCGTGCACGTGCGGGAGGTGGCCGACGCCCGGCCGTACGGCAGCGTGCTCACCGATCGCGACGGGTACATCACCGCCTTCGTCGAGAAGTCACCCACACCCCCTTCGCCCACCGTCAACGCCGGTACCTACGTCGTACGACCTGCCCTGCTCGACGCCATCCCCGACCACGGGGCCGTCTCCCTCGAGCGGGATGTCTTCCCCGGGCTCGCCGGGCACGGGGCCGTGCTCGCCCACCGCGAGGACGCCTACTTCCTCGACGTCGGCTCCCCCGCGGCACTCGTGCGGGCCACCCACGACCTGCTGCTCGCCCCCTGGCCGGGTGCGGCCCCGACGCCGCGCGGGGAGTCGCTCGTGCTGCCGGGCGCCGTCGTGGCCCCGGGGGCCCGGTTGTCCGCCGGCACCGTCGTCCACGCCGACGCACGCATCGCAGCGGGGACACGACTGGAGTCGGCCGTCGTGCTCCCCGGCGCACGGGTCGACGACCGCGCCGAGGTGGTCCGGTCGGTGCTCGGTCGCGGCGCCCGCATCGGCGCTGCCGCCCACGTCGTCGACTCGGCGCTCGGCACCGGACAACAGGTGGCCCCGGGCGAGAACCTCACCGACGCCCTTCGTCCCGAGGCCTGACCTCGGTCTCGACCGCTCAGTGGGCGGCGTCGTGCCAGCTGTCCCCCAGCCCGATGGACACGTCCAGCGGGACGTCCATCTCGACCGCAGCGCCCATCTCGGCCCGGACCAGCTCCTCGACCTGCTCCGCCTCGCCGGACGCGACCTCGATGACCAGCTCGTCGTGCACCTGGAGCAGCACCCGCGAGCTCAGGGCCGTGCGGGTCAGGGCCTCGTCGACACGCAACATCGCCACCTTCATGATGTCGGCTGCGGACCCCTGGATCGGTGCATTGAGCGCCATCCGTTCCGCCATCTGGCGACGCTGACGGTTGTCGCTGTTCAGGTCGGGCAGGTACCGCCGCCGACCGAGCATCGTCTCGGTGTACCCGGTGGCGCGTGCACGGTCGACGATCTCCTCGAGGTAGTCGCGCACCCCGCCGAAGCGCTCGAAGTACTCCTCCATGAGCCCGCTCGCCTCGGCGGTGGAGATGCCCAGCTGCTTGGACAGGCCGAAGGCACTCAGCCCGTAGGCCAAGCCGTACGACATCGCCTTGACCTTGCTGCGCATCTCCGGCGAGACCTCCTCGGGCGGGACGGAGAAGACCCGGGCGCCGACGAAGCGGTGCAGGTCCTCACCGGTGCGGAAGGCCTCGATGAGCCCCTCGTCCCCGGACAGGTGCGCCATGACGCGCATCTCGATCTGGCTGTAGTCGGCCGACATCAGCGTCTCGAACCCGGGCCCGACCACGAAGACCTCGCGGATGCGTCGGCCCTCCTCGGTACGGATGGGGATGTTCTGCAGGTTGGGGTCGGTCGAGGACAGCCGTCCGGTGGCTGCGATCGTCTGCTGGTAGGTCGTGTGGATCCGCCCGTCGTCGGCGATGGACTTGATCAGCCCCTCGACGGTGACCCGGAGACGGGTGGCGTCACGATGGCGCAGCAGGGCCTCCAGGAAGGGGTGCTCCGTCTTGGCGTAGAGATCCGCGAGGGCATCCGCGTCCGTGGTGTACCCCGTCTTGGTCTTGCGGGTCTTGGGCAGACCGAGGGTGTCGAAGAGCACAGCCTGCAGCTGCTTCGGCGAGCCCAGGTTGATCTGCTCGTCGCCGATCGCCGCCCACGCGTCAGCCTGGGCGGCGGCCACCTTGCCGGCGAAGTCCGACTCGAGCCCGTCCAGGGCGGCGCGGTCCACGGCGATCCCGGCCGTCTCCATCTGGGCGAGTACCCCGACGACGGGCAGCTCCACCGCGCGCATCAGCTCGGTGCCACCGGTCTCCTCGACCTGCGCCTCGAGCACGTCGGCGAGTTCCGCGGCGGCTGTCGCACGGACCATCGCGCCCCGACCGGCCTCGGTGTCGTCCGCGGAGAAGTCCAGCATCCCCTGGTCCCGGGGCTCCTCGTCGCCACCGGAGAGGTCTCGGCCGAGGTGCCGGACCGCCAGGTCGGCCAGGTCGTAGGAACGCTGGTCCGGGCGGACGAGGTAGGCCGCGATGGCCGTGTCGACGGCGAGGCCGGCCAGGGGCAGCCCGGAGGCGGCGAGGGCGAGCATCGGGCCCTTGGCGTCGTGGAGCACCTTGGGACGCTCCGTGTCGGCGAGCCAGTCGCGCAGCGCCTTCTCGTCGGCACCGTCGAGACCGGGCACGCTGACGAACGCCGCCGTCCCGTCGACCGTGGCCAGGCCGAGGCCGCTGACCTCGCCGGTGCCCCGGCCCCACTCACCGATCACCTCGACACCCAGGCGGCCCGCGGCATGCTCCGCGAGCCAGCCGGCCACCTCGCCCTCGGCGAGGAGCGTGCCGTCGACCTCGATGCCACCGCTGACCTCGGTCTCGGCCGTGTCGAAGGTCGAGAAGAGGCGGTCGCGCAGGACCCGGAACTCGAGGCTGTCGAAGAGGGTGTGGACCTTCTCCCGGTCCCACTCCCGCCGCTCGACGTCGGCGACCTCGAGCGGGACGGGGGCGTCGCGCACCAGCGCGTTGAGACGTCGGTTGCGCAGGACCTGGTCGAGGTTGTCGCGCAGCGACTGCCCGGCCTTGCCACCGATCTGGTCGACCGCCGCAACGATCCCCTGGAGGTCACCGTGTGCAGTGATCCACTTCGCGGCCGTCTTCGGTCCGACTCCGGGGACACCCGGGAGGTTGTCGCTCGCCTCGCCGACGAGCGCCGCGAGGTCGCTGTACCGCTCCGGTCCGACCCCGTACTTATCCGTCACGGCAGCCGGAGTCATCCGGGCCAGGTCCGAGACGCCCTTCCTGGGGTAGAGCACGGTGGTGTGCTCGTCGATCAGCTGCAGGGTGTCGCGGTCACCGGAGCAGATGAGGACGTCCATCCCGCACTCGCGTCCCTGGGTCGCGAGGGTGGCGATGATGTCGTCCGCCTCGTAGCCCTCGAGCTGCAGATGGCTGATGTTCAACGCGTCCAGGACCTCCTGCAGCAGCGGGATCTGCCCGGCGAAGGCATCCGGGGTGGCGCTGCGGCCGGCCTTGTACTCGGCGTACTCCGCGCTGCGGAAGGTCGCGCGCGACACGTCGAAGGCCACGGCCACGTGAGTGGGGTCCTCGTCACGCAGCACGTTGATCAGCATCGCGACGAACCCGTACACGCCGTTGGTGTGCTGGCCGGTGCTCGTCGAGAAGTTCTCCGCCGGGAGGGCGAAGAAGGCACGGTAGGCCAGAGAATGTCCGTCCAGCAGCAGTAGTCGACTCACGCGCGCCAGCCTAAGCGCTTGTGCCGACAGCTCGTCCTCATGGCAGGCTGGTGCAAGACCACGACAGATGTAGGAGACATCGATGACCGAGACCAGCGCGCCCCGCGGGAAGACCGCCTTCTCCCTCGACGAGCTCAACGCCCACCGCGGCGCCCTCCCCGAGCGCATGGGCATCGAGATCCTCGAGGCGAGCCCGGAGCGGGTCGTCGCCCGCATGCCCGTCGAAGGCAACACACAGCCGTACGGCATCCTCCACGGAGGGGCGAGCGTCGTCCTCGCCGAGACGGTCGGGTCGATCGGTTCCGCGATGCACGGCGCCGGGTCGGGCAAGATCTCCGTCGGTCTGGACATCAACGCCACCCATCACCGGGCAGCGCGCGCCGGCTGGGTGACGGCGACGGCCGTACCGGTCACGCTCGGCGGGACGCTCGCCTGCTACGACATCACGATCACCGACGACAGCGGTCGCCGCACGTGCACCTCCCGGCTCACGTGCCTGCTGCGCGACCAGCCGCCCGGCGCCTGAGTGGTCCGCCGAGCCCTCCCGCACGCCCTCGATCCCCGCGACTGGGGCCCCGCGGACCGGTTCGTCGCCCTGGCCGTCCTCGCGGTCCTGCTCGCCCCACTCTTCGCGGTCGTCACGGCGATCTCCCACGACTGGGCACCCACCGGCGACGACGCCACCATCGCCCTGCGCAGCGCCGGGATCCTCGAGGGTCACCTTCCGCTGACCGGGATGCGCAGCACGGCCGGCAACGGCGTGGACGTCAGCCTCTCGACGCACCACCTCGGGCCGCTGCAGTTCTACCTGCTCGCGCTCCCCCTGGCCCTGGCCGGGGGCACCGCCTCGGGGATAGTGATCGGGGGCGGTCTCATCGCCGCCGTCGCATCCGTGCTCACCGTCGTGTGGGCACGCCGCCTCGGCGGAACCCTCGGAGTCGCCGTCTTCACCAGCGGCCTGCTCCTGGCGCAATGGGCGATCGGGCCGGCGGCGTTGTTCCGGCCACTCAACCCGTATGCGCCCCTGCTACCGACCTACCTCGCGCTCCTGCTCCTGTGGGCGCTGGCGCGTGGTGACCATCGGGCGCTGGCTCCCTTCGTCGTCGCCGTCTCGCTGCTGGCCCAGGGCAACCTCGCCTTCCTGCCGCTGGCCGGAGTCCTCGGGCTGGCCGCGGTCACGGTGGCCCTGTGGCCGCCCCGGGACCAACCCCGTCCGGCGAGCCGTCGATCCGGGGGGCCGCCCCGGGCCCGCCTCGTACGGGCCCACCGCCGGTCCCGCCGATGGGCCATCGGACTGGGCGTCCTCGTGTGGCTGCCGAGCATGCTCGAGCTGTTCGTCCACCAGCCGAACAACGTGCGCCAGTTCGTACGCTGGGCCACCGCGGGCTCCGGTGATCCGATCGGTGTGGTCGCCGGGCTCGAGCACCTGAGTCTGCTCGCACCCGTACCGGGCGGGTTCCGCCGCTACTCGCCGGACCTGCTGACCACGGGGACCCAGGTGGGCACGATCCTCGGGATCGTCGTGCTCCTCCTCCTCGTGGGGATCAGCACCGGGTGGCGGGTGCCCCAGGGCCGGGCGAGCAGCGCGTGGCCCGCTCGTGCCGCACTGGTGGCGAATGTCGGCATGATCGCGACCGCGTCCCGGTTGCCGGAGTGGCCGGCCGCCCCCTACTGGGTCATCACCTGGCTGCCGGTCGCGGCCTTCACCTGGGCCGCTCTGGTGTGGCGGGGCCTGGCCTACCTCGAGAACGCCACTCCCCGACTCCCGGCGCGGATCGCGATGCCACTGGCGGGCGGCCTCGTCGTCGGTGGTCTCGCTGCCTCCGTGCTCGCCGTGCCGCCCGACTGGTCGGAGAACCGCTCGATGAGCGCGGTCGCCAGCACGACCGTGTCCGAGATGGGCACCGGTCAAGGACGCGCCGTGCGCATCTCCGGCTTCGGGTTCGTGCCGACCCTCGGCGCAGCCCCGGCGATCGCCTGGGAAGCGCACCGGGCCGGGTGGGAGCCCCACTACCTGAGCTCCTGGCCCTTCGAGGAGGACGCCGAGTACCTCTGGGCCGGGACGGCCCCCGAGGAGGCGGACGAGCTCTTCGTCATCGACAGCACCGAGCCCGAGCTCCACGACGCCGTCCCCGGAGCGGCTCCAGAGATCGCCGCCGTTGACCTGGCCCACCGCGACGGGACCATCTCGG
The DNA here is from genome assembly GCF_037198315.1 of Janibacter sp. A1S7. Lineage (NCBI taxonomy): Bacteria > Bacillati > Actinomycetota > Actinomycetes > Micrococcales > Intrasporangiaceae > Janibacter > Janibacter alittae. The sequence goes on from NZ_CP144913.1 coordinate 1,851,131, forward strand.
TCTACCGTGACACCGGTGCCACGCAGGGGCCCGACCAGTGACGACGAAGGGCGGATGAGTGGACTTCATCGGTGCGGGCACCGTCCTCAACGTCATCACGGTCGTCATCGGGGCCCTGGCCGGCATGGCCATCGGGGGACGGCTCCCACAGGCGACCCGCGACGTGGTCACCGACTGCCTCGGGCTGGTGACGCTCCTGATGGCGGCACTGTCGGTGATGGAGGTGCTCTCCCCGGCCCTGACCGCGGCCGTGGGGTCGAGCGCGCCGGTACTCATCGTCCTGGGCTCACTGCTCGTCGGCAGCATCCTCGGGTCCCTGGCCGGCATAGAGCGCCGTCTGGAGGCGCTCGCCGGACGGGTTCAGGGGTACCTGGGCCGGGGCCGGTCGGACCACGATGCCCGTGAACGATTCATCGAGGGGTGGCTGACCGCGAGCCTGCTCTTCTGCGTCGGCCCGTTGACGATCCTCGGCAGCCTGGATGACGGCCTCGGACGCGGTATCGACAAGCTCGCGCTGAAGTCCGCGCTGGACGGCTTCGCGGCGTTGGCCTTCGCCTCCACCTTCGGGATCGGGGTGCTCATGTCGGCCGTCAGCGTGGCGGTCGTCCAGGGGTCCCTGACCATCGCCGGAGTCGCACTCGGCGCCGTCCTGCCCGAGGCCCACATCGCCGCGCTGACCGCGACGGGAGGTCTGATCCTCGTCGGTATCGCCCTGCGGCTGCTCCGGATCCGTCAGATCCCGGTGGGTGACATGCTCCCGGCGCTGGTCGTCGCGCCGGTCCTCACGCACCTCGTGGTGGTCCTGGGGTAGATCAGGCCCTGTCCATGCCGGAGACGACCGCGTCGGCGACCTCACGCATGCCCAGACGTCGGTCCATCGCCGTCTTCTGGATCCACCGGAAGGCCTCCGCCTCGGAGATCTTCAACTTCTTCATCAGCACACCCTTGGCCTTCTCGACGGCCTTGCGGGTCTCGAGGCGCTCCCCGAGGTCCGCGACCTCGGACTCGAGGGCCTTCAGCTCCGCCCAGCGCGAGAGCGCCACCTCGACGGCCGGCGTGACGTCGGAGACGGTGAAGGGCTTGACGATGTAGGCCATCACGCCCGCGTCGCGAGCACGCTCGACGAGCTCCTTCTGCGAGAAGGCCGTGAGCATGATCACCGGACAGATCCGCTGCTCGCCGATCGTCTCGGCGGCGGTGAGCCCGTCCATGACCGGCATCTTGATGTCCATGATGATCAGGTCTGGTTGCAGCGACTCGGCCAGGGAGACGGCTTCCTCCCCGTTGCTGGCCTGCCCGACGACCTCGTACCCGGCCTCGGTGAGCATCTCGGCCAGGTCGAGGCGGATCAGCGCCTCGTCCTCGGCCAGCAGCACCCGCTGGCCCTGCCGGCCGTCCGTCTGCGCCGTCATGGTCCATCCTTCGTCGTTGAGTCGTACCTGGTGCCGAGGGCGGGACTCGAACCCGCACGCCCTTTCGGGCAGAGCATTTTGAGTGCTCCGTGTCTGCCATTCCACCACCCCGGCCGGAGTGCGCCGCAAGCATACCGACCCGCGGCGGTGATCCCGTCCTCAGCCCATCCCTCCGGGCAGGGCACCGTCCACGGTGGCGGCGTCCTCCTCGTAGGCGACCGCCGTCTTGTTCCTCGCGTCACCGATCCGGTGGACCCGCAAGGCATTCGTCGAGCCGGGCACCCCCGGAGGGGACCCGGCGACGATGACGACCAGGTCCCCTTCCGTGACCCAGCCCAGCCCGAGCAGGTGCTCGTCGACCTGGAGGGCATACTGGTCGGTGTGGGTCACCGGCCCGGTGAGGAAGGTCTGGATCCCCCAGACCAGGGACAGCTGGGACCGGGTGTCCTGCACGGGGGAGAAGGCGAGCATCGGCAGGCCGGAGCGCACCTGGGCCAGCCGACGGGCACTCCCGCCCAGCTGGGTGAAGGCGATGAGGTACTTGACCCCGAGGGCCTCCCCCACCTCCGCTGCCGCAGCAGTGACGACACCGCCCTGGGATGCGGGCGGTGCCATCAGGTCACGGATACGGCCCAGCCCCTCCTCCTCGGTCGCCTCGATGATCCGCGACATCGTCGTGACGACCTCGACGGGGAACTTGCCGACGGCCGTCTCCCCCGAGAGCATCAGCGCGTCGGCGCCGTCGAGCACGGCGTTGGCCGCGTCGGACGCCTCCGCCCGGGTCGGGCGGGCGTTGTCGATCATCGACTCGAGGACCTGCGTGGCCACGATGACCGGCTTGGCACGCTGGCGGCACAGCTCGACGGCCCGCTTCTGCACGATCGGCACCTCCTCGAGGGGCATCTCCACCCCCAGGTCGCCGCGGGCGACCATGATCCCGTCGAAGGCATCGATGATCGCCTCGAGTGCGTCCACCGCCTGTGGCTTCTCGATCTTGGCGATCACCGGCAGCCGCACCCCGACCTCGTCCATGATCTCGTGCACGCGGCCGATGTCGCGGGGCGAGCGCACGAAGCTCAGTGCGATGTAGTCCGCGCGCAGTCCCAGCGCCCAGCGCAGGTCCTCCTCGTCCTTCTCGGACAGGGCGGGGGCGCTCACGGCGGCACCGGGCAGGTTGATCCCCTTGTTGTCCGAGAGGGGACCGCCGTAGACGACGACGCAGCGCACCTCGGTCCCGTCGACCTCACGGACCGTCAGGCTGATCTTGCCGTCGTCGACGAGGACGCGGTCACCGGCGGCCACATCATCGGTCAGGCCGGGGTAGGTCGTACCGACGATCTGCTGGTCACCCCGGACGTCCCGGGTGCTGATCGTGAAGTGGTCCCCAGCCTTGAGGTGGATCGGTCCGTCGGCGAACCTGCCGATGCGGATCTTGGGGCCCTGCAGGTCGACGAGGACACCGACGGCGCGACCGACGGCGTCGCTGGCAGCACGCACGCTGCGGTAGTTCGCCTCGTGGATCGAGTGGTCACCGTGGGACAGGTTGAACCGCGCCACGTCGACGCCCGCGGTGACGAGCTCGCGGATGCGGTCGGGGGTGGAGGTCGAGGGGCCGAGCGTGGAGACGATCTTGGCGCGTCGCATGGTTCCACCCTATGCCGACCTCCCGGAGCCGCTCACGGCCCACCGATCCACGAAGGGGGCGGGACTCGCTGGGCGGTCACGCCCCCTTCGCCGACCGGCATCACGCCGTGAGCGGCCGGTCCGTGGGGTCGACGGGGCGGGGCAGCTGGGAGCTGCCCATGAGGAAGGCGTCCACGCCCTGTGCGGCGGCCCGTCCCTCGGCGATGGCCCAGACGATGAGCGACTGGCCGCGGCCGGCGTCACCGGCGACGAAGACACCCGGGACATCACTCTGGTAGTCGCGCCCGCGGACGATGTTCGAGCGCTCGTCCGTCGTCAGGTCCAGCTGGGCGACGATGCCCTCGGGCTCGGGACCCAGGAAACCCATCGCCAGCAGCACGAGTTGCGCGGGCAGCACCCGCTCGGTGCCCGCCACCGGCTCGAAACCGGAGTCGGTGCGCTCGACCTCGGTCAGCCGCAGCCCCGAGACCGCGCCGTGCTCGTCGCCGATGATCTCGGTGGTCGAGACCGCGTAGACGCGCTCGCCGCCCTCCTCGTGGGCCGAGGCGACCCGGAAGAGCATCGGGTAGGTCGGCCACGGCTGGCTGTCGGGACGCTCCGGCCCCGGCTGCGGCATGATCTCCAGACTGGTGACCGAGCGCGCCCCCTGGCGCAGCGAGGTGCCGAGGCAGTCGGCGCCGGTGTCACCGCCACCGATGATGATGACGTCCTTGTCCGCTGCCGTCACCTGTCCCTCGACCTCCTCGCCGAGGGCGACCCGGTTGGCCGGCGGCAGGAAGTCCATCGCCTGGACCACCCCGTCCAGCGCACGACCGGGAACGGGCAGGTCACGCGGCACGGTGGCACCCGTGGCGAGGACGACGGCGTCGTACCGGTCACGCAGCTGCTGACCGGTCAGCTCGCCACCGACGTCGACGCCGGAACGGAAGCGGGTGCCCTCGGCCTTCATCTGCTGGATGCGGCGGTCGACGATCCGCTTCTCCATCTTGAACTCCGGGATCCCGTAGCGCAGCAGCCCACCGGGCGCGTCGGCGCGCTCGTAGACCGCGACGGTGTGCCCGGCCCGGGTCAGCTGCTGGGCGGCGGCCAGCCCCGCGGGCCCGGAGCCGACCACGGCCACCGTCTTGCCGGTGAGACGGTCCGGGATCTGTGGCGGGACGTCACCGCGGCCGAAGGCCTGCTCGATGATGGTCACCTCGACCTGCTTGATCGTCACGGCCGGCTGGTTGATGCCCAGGACGCACGCGGTCTCGCACGGTGCGGGGCACAGACGACCCGTGAACTCCGGGAAGTTGTTCGTCGCGTGCAGCCGCTCGATCGCATCGTGCCAGTCGCCGCGGCGGGCGAGGTCGTTCCACTCCGGGATGAGGTTGCCCAGCGGGCAGCCCGAGTGGCAGAACGGGATGCCGCAGTCCATGCAGCGTCCGGCCTGGCGCTGCAGCTCGCCGGACTGCTGCTCCTCGTAGACCTCCTTCCAGTCCTTGATGCGCACGTCGACGGGGCGACGAGCGGGCAGCTCACGCTCGCGGGTGGTGAGAAAGCCGTGCGGGTCAGCCACGGGAAGCCTCCATGATCCGGTCCCAGACAAGCGGTCCGTCGACGTCGAGGCCCTCGGCCTCGGCATCGGCCCGCACGTCGAGGACGCGCTGGTAGTCGCGGGGAAGGACGAGCGAGATGCGGTCCAGGCCGCGTTCGGGGTCCGCCAGGAGCTCCGTGGCCACGGCTGAGCCGGTCTCCTCGAGGTGCTGGGTCAGCAGGTCGAGCACCACCTCCCGGTCAGCAGGGCGAAGGGGGGTGACGTCGACGAGCTCGCGGTTGACCAGCGACTCCTCGAGGTCGAGGACGAAGGCATTGCCGCCGGACATACCGGCCGCGAAGTTGCGGCCGGTGTGCCCGAGCACGAGGACGGTGCCACCGGTCATGTACTCGCACCCGTGGTCGCCGACGCCCTCCACCACGGCGACGGCACCGGAGTTGCGGACGCAGAAGCGCTCGCCGACGACTCCGCGCAGGAAGAGCTGTCCGGACGTCGCTCCGTAGCCGATGACGTTGCCCGCGATGACGTTGTCCTCGGCGACGAAATTCGCATCCTCCGGTGGCCGCACGATGATCCGACCACCGGAGAGGCCCTTGCCCACGTAGTCGTTGGCATCGCCGAGCATGCGCAGCGTGATTCCTGCCGGCAGGAACGCGCCCAGGCTCTGACCGGCCGAGCCGGTCAGGGTCAGGGTGATCGTTCCGTCGGGCAGCCCCTCGGGGCTGCGCTTGGTCACCTCGTGGCCGAGCATCGTGCCCAGGGTGCGGTTGACGTTGCGCACCGGCACCTCGGCCGCGACCGTCGTGCCATCGGCCAGGGCCGGCGCGGCGAGCTCGATCAGTCGGTGGTCGAGGGCGTCCTCGAGCCCATGGTCCTGGGCGCGGCCGTGCCGCACACCGGACCCGTCGAAGGAGCTGACCTCGGCGAAGATCGGCCCGAGGTCGAGTCCGGAGGCCTTCCAGTGGTCAACGGCCCGCCGGGTGTCGAGCAGGTCGACCCGACCGATCGCCTCGTCGAGAGTGCGCATGCCCAGGCCGGCGAGCAGCTCACGCACCTCCTGCGCGATGTACTCGAAGAAGGTCTCGACGAACTCCGGTGTGCCGGAGTAGCGCTCCCGCAGTTGCGGGTTCTGGGTCGCGATCCCCACCGGACAGGTGTCCAGATGGCACACCCGCATGAGGATGCAGCCACTGACGACGAGGGGTGCGGTCGCGAAGCCGAACTCCTCGGCACCGAGCAGCGCCCCGACCATCACGTCCCGACCGGTCTTGATCTGACCATCCACCTGGACGGCGATCCGGTCCCGGAGGCCGTTGAGCACGAGGGTCTGCTGGGTCGAGGCGAGGCCGAGCTCCCACGGTCCCCCGGCGTGCTTGAGCGACGTCAGCGGTGAGGCGCCGGTCCCGCCGTCGTGCCCGGAGATGAGCACGACGTCGGCGTGGGCCTTGCTCACACCGGCGGCGACCGTGCCGACGCCGACCTCGCTGACCAGCTTCACGTGTACCCGCGCCTGCGGGTTCGCGTTCTTCAGGTCATGGATCAGCTGCGCGAGGTCCTCGATCGAGTAGATGTCGTGGTGGGGCGGAGGGCTGATCAGGCCGACGCCGGGGGTGGAGTGCCGGGTGCTGGCCACCCATGGATACACCTTCGGCCCGGGCAGCTGTCCCCCTTCGCCCGGCTTGGCGCCCTGCGCCATCTTGATCTGGATGTCGTCGCTGTGGGTGAGATAGCTCGAGGTGACGCCGAAGCGGCCCGAGGCGACCTGCTTGATCGAGCTGCGTCTCTGCGGGTCCAGCAGGCGGTCGAGGTCCTCACCGCCCTCCCCCGTGTTGGAGCGCCCGCCGATCCGGTTCATCGCAACGGCAAGCGTCTCGTGCGCCTCCTTGCTGATCGAGCCGTAGCTCATCGCGCCGGTGGAGAATCGTTTGATGATCTCGCTGGCCGGCTCCACCTCGTCGATGCTGATGGGTGGCTGCGCCCGGTCGTCGGCGAAGGAGAAGAGACCGCGCAGGGTCATCAACCGCTCAGCCTGCTCGTTCACCCGCGAGGTGTACTGCGTGAAGATGTCGTACCGACGCGCACGGGTGGAGTGCTGCAGGCGGAAGACGGTGTCCGGGTCGAAGAGGTGCGGCTCGCCCTCGCGTCGCCACTGGTACTCGCCGCCGACCTCCAGCCTGCGGTGCGGCAGGCGCACCCCCTCGCGCGGGTAGGCACTGGCGTGCCGGGCCGCGGTCTCGGCGGCGATGACGTCCAGTCCGATCCCGCCGAGCTGGCTGACCGTCCCGGTGAAGTACTCGTCGACGAGGCCCTGCCCGAGCCCCAGAGCCTCGAAGACCTGTGCGCCCCGGTAGGAGGCCACCGTGGAGATGCCCATCTTCGACATCACCTTGAGCACTCCCTTGCCGAGCGCCCGGATGAGGTTGGCAACGGCCGTTTCCTCGTCGACCTCGGTGATGACCTCGCGTCGGGCCATGTCCTCGACGGACTCCATCGCGAGGTAGGGGTTGACCGCCGCGGCGCCGTAGCCGATCAGCAGGGCGACGTGGTGGACCTCGCGCACGTCACCCGCCTCGACGATGAGCCCGACCTGCGTACGGGTGCGCTCCCGGAGCAGGTGGTGGTGCACGGCGGAGGTGAGCAGCAGCGACGGGATCGGCGCGCGGTCCCGGCCGGAGTCGCGATCCGAGAGGACGATGAAGCGGGCGCCCTGCGTGATCGCCTCGGAGACCTCCTCGCAGATCGTGGTCAGGCGGGCGCGCAGGGCCTCGTGGCCACCGTTGACGTCGTAGAGGCCACGCACGACGTGGGTGGCCTTGCCGGGCCACTCCCGGTCGGCGTCGATGTGCACGATCTTCGCCAGCTCGTCGTTGTCGATCACCGGGAAGGGCAGCACGACCTGCCGGGCGTGGTCCGGATCAGCGGAGAGGACGTTTCCCTGCGGCCCGATCGCCGTGCCCAGGGCCGTCACGAGCTCCTCGCGGATCGAGTCGAGCGGCGGGTTGGTCACCTGCGCGAACATCTGGGTGAAGTAGTCGAAGAGCAGTCGGGGCTTCTCCGACAGGACGGCCACCGGGGTGTCGGTGCCCATGGAGCCCAGGGCCTCGGTCCCCTTCGTGGCCATGGGCGTGAGCAGGATCTTCAGCTCCTCCTGCGTGTAGCCGAAGGTCTGCTGCCGGCGTGCGACGGAGGCCGGCGTGTGCATGACGTGCTCACGCGGGGGCAGGTCCGCCAACATGATCCGCCCCTCGTCGAGCCACTGCCCGTAGGGGTGATCGGTCGCGAGCTGCTCCTTGATCTCCTCGTCCTCGATGATCCGTCCCTCGGCGGTGTCGACGAGGAACATCCGACCGGGCTGGAGACGGCCCTTGGCGACCACGTGCTTCGGTTCGATCTCCAGGACCCCGGTCTCCGAGGCGAGGACGACGAGCCCGTCGTCACTCACCTGGTAGCGCCCGGGACGCAGGCCGTTGCGGTCGAGCACGGCGCCGACGAGGCGCCCGTCGGTGAAGGTCACGCACGCGGGGCCGTCCCAGGGCTCCATGAACATCGAGTGGAACTCGTAGAAGTCCTTGAGCGCGGGATCCATCGTCGCGTGGTTCTCCCACGCCTCGGGGATCATCATCAGCACGGCGTGCGGCAGCGAGCGGCCACCGAGGTGGAGCAGCTCGAGGACCTCGTCGAAGGACGCCGAGTCGGACGCCTCCGGGGTGCAGACCGGCAGGATCCGCTGCAGATCACCCCGGATGATGTCACTGCGCAGGAGGGACTCACGCGCCCGCATCCAGTTGCGGTTGCCCTTGACGGTGTTGATCTCCCCGTTGTGGGCGATGAATCGGAAGGGATGGCTCAGCGGCCAACTGGGGAAGGTGTTGGTGGAGAAGCGTGAGTGGACCAGGCCCAGCTCGCTCTCGAACCGCTCGTCGGACAGATCGGGGTAGAAGGGCTCGAGCTGTGCCGTGGTCAACATGCCCTTGTAGACCATGGTCTTGGCGGACAGGGACGCGAAGTACACGCCCGTCTCCCGCTCGGCCCGCTTGCGGGTCACGAACGCCAGTCGTTCCAGCATGAGACCTGAGACCTCACCGCCGGGCGCGGCGATGAAGAGCTGATGGAAGTCGGGCATGCAGTCACGCGCCATCCGGCCGACGATCTCCCGATCGACCGGGACCTGCCGCCAGCCGAGGACCTGCAGCCCCTCCTCGGTGATGATCTCCTCGATCCGGCCGACCATGGCCGCTCGCTCGTCGTCGTCCGTCGGCACGTACGCGGTACCGACCGCGTAGTGCCCGGCCTCCGGCAGGGTGAAGTCGACGACCTCGCGCAGGAACCGGTCCGGGACCTGGGTGAGGATGCCCGCGCCGTCACCGACGAGCGGGTCGGCGCCGGTGGCACCGCGGTGCTCGAGGTTGGTCAGGGCGAGCAGCGCGTGCTCGATGATGTCGTGACCGGCGTGACCGCGCATCGTCGCGACCATGGCGACGCCACAGGCATCGCGCTCGGTGTCGCGACGGTAGAGACCCGTGTCCGGAGGAAGGGCCGACCAGCGCTCGTAGGGGGAGAAGGACACAGGGGTCACGTCGGGTCACCGTCCTTGAGGTGCAATCGGGTCGGACAGGCTCGCGTCGACCTGGCACGGACGTCGCGGATACCTGCTGGTGGGATCCGCAGACACCGGTGGCCGCGGTGCGGAGAAGAGTAGCAGCGCCACGTCTTGCTGGATGAGAATCTTGTTCTCACCTAGTGAGATTTCAGGCGCGGGCGCGCTCGCGCCTCCCGAAAATCCGGAACATGACGACTCCCAACGTGAAGACGATCACACTCACCCAGATATTCACGCGCAGTCCCAGGATCGTGTTCGCCGCGTCCGTTCGCATCATCTCGATGAACAACCGGCCCGCCGGATAGCCGGCGACGTAGAGCGCGAAGACCTGCCCGCGCGCCAGCACGACTCGACGGTCGACGACCAGGAGCACGATCGCCAGCGCGAACAGGAAGAGTGACTCGTAGAGGAAGGTCGGTTGGAAGGTGCCGAGGACGACCGGGTCCCCCGCTGCATCCACCACCGCCTGGCCGGACGCCGCATCGAAGCGGTGGATCTCCAGACCCCACGGGAGATCAGTGGGCTCACCGTAGATCTCGTTGTTGAACCAGTTGCCCCAGCGGCCGATCCCCTGGGCGATGAGCACGCCCGGTGCGACGGCGTCGGTGAAGTCGAGGAAGCGGACCCCGGTCGAGCGCAGTCCGATCCAGGCCCCCACGGCGCCGAGGGCGACCGCGCCCCAGATGCCGAGTCCGCCCTGCCAGATCTTCAGCGCGTCCAGCGGGGTGCCGTCCTCCCCGAAGTACGGCTGGGGCGTGGTGACGACGTGGTAGAGCCGGCCACCGATGATGCCGAAGGGCACGGCCCACATGGCCACATCGAGGACGACGCCCTCCTCGGCGCCACGATCGCGCAGCCGCCGGTCCCCCATCCAGATCGCCACGGCGATCCCGGCGAGGATGCACAGGGCGTAGGCGTGGATGGTCAGTGGGCCGAGCTCGATGGCGGCCGTCGTGGGCGAAGGGAGCGCCCCGGGGGCGATCACTGCCGGGCCACCATGTCCTCGGGCACGTCACCGCTGGTGAGGATCTGCTTCAGGGTGTCGGTGTCCACCTCTCCGGTCTGCTGGTCGATCACGCTGCCCCAGTTGAACGGCGTCCCGTCGACCTCCACCGTCGGTGTCCCCTTGATCCCGGACTCCACCGCGGCGTCGTCGACGCTCTGGACGTAGTCCACGTAGGTGTGCTCGTCGGTGCACTGCTGCCACTCGTCGAGCCCGTCGCCCGTGAGGCCGGCTCGCTCCGCAGCCTGCGTGTAGGCGGCGTCGGGGAAGCCGTCAGCGGTCTCCTGCTGCGGCTGCAACGCGAACAGCGCCTCGTGGTACTCGGTCCACTTGCCCTGGTTCGCGGCGCAGAGGGCGCTCGAACCGGCGATCGCCGACGACTCGCCACCGACATTGTTGTCGATGAGGGTCATCAGGTGCACCCGCAGTCGGATCTTCCCGTCCTGGGCCAGCTGGGTGACGGTCTCTCCCTCGTACTGCTCGAAGGCCTTGCACGCGGGGCAGCGGAAGTCCTCGTAGATGTCGACGACGGGCGCGTCCTTGGCCGGATCGGCGTCCGCGTAGGGCTCGACGGGCTCGCCCTTGGTCACGCCCTGCGGCAGCGCGTCCACGCCGCCGGAGTCGCGCACGGCGTTGACGACGACGGCGCCGACGACGAGGACGATGGCCACGATGAGGACGATCCCACCGACGATGACGGCATTGGCCCCGCCGCCGGTGCCCTTGGCTGCGGCCTGCGCCTTGGCCTTGCGGTCCTGGTTGCTCACGTGTGCTCCTTCACGTCGGCGAAGAGGTATCGATCAAGACTGAGGGCGGTGCGTGGCCGGACGAGGAGCCACACCCCGCAGAGGGCGAGACCGAGGTCGCGGGCGATCTCCTGCCCGTATCTCGTCTCGTCGGCCGCCACGTCGCCGCCACCGCCGAAGCAGCCGCAGTCGATGGTCAGTCCCCGGGCCCACGCCTGGGCGATGCCGATGACGAAGGCGGCCATGAGCAGCGTGCCCAGGAGCGCGTTGATCCGGGTGAAGAGACCGAGGACGAGGAGCAGCCCGATGATGACCTCGATCCAGGGCAGGGCGTATCCGATGTACTTGGCCACCTCGAAGGGCATGACGTCGTAGCCCTGGACTGCGCGCGCGGCCCCTCGGGGATTGCCGAGCTTCAACCCACCCGCGACGAGGAGGACCCCGCCGAGGGCGAGTCGGGCCGCCAGACCCACGAGGTCCGGGAGACGCTGTCTGCTCATGCGCGTCCCCGCACGCCCTCCGCCAGTTCCCGGGTGAGGTCGCGCAGCGCTGCCAGCCCCTCCTCGGGGGCACGATCGAGCATGGTGCTCACCAGGGCGGAGCCCACGATGACTCCGTCGGCGAAGGAGGCCACCTCGGCGGCCTGGGAGCCCGTGCTGACTCCGAGACCCACGCAGAGCGGCAGGTCGGTCGTCGCCCGGACACGTGCGACCAGAGCCGACGCCGCACCTCCCACGCTCCCGCGGGCACCGGTGACGCCCATCGTCGAGGCGGTGTAGACGAACCCGCTCGTCGCGCCGGTGACCGCGGCGATGCGCTCGGTCGTCGAGCTCGGTGCGACGAGGAAGATGCGGTCGAGCCCGTGCCGCTCGCTCGCGGTGCGCCACTCCCCCGCTTCCTCCGGGATGAGGTCCGGGGTGATGATCCCCGCGCCGCCGGCGGCAGCGAGGTCGGCAGCGTAGCGGTCGACTCCCCGGCGCAGGACGAGGTTCCAGTAGGACATGACCACCGGAACTGCTCCGGCCTCCCTGGCCGCCGAGACGGCCCGGAAGACGTCGTCGACGTGGACCCCCTTCGCCAGTGCCTCGGTGGCGGCGCGCTGGATGACCGGGCCGTCCATGACCGGGTCGCTGTAGGGCATGCCGACCTCGACGATGTCAGCACCGGCCTCGGCCAGGGTGCGCACCGCGTCGATGGAACCCTCGACGCTCGGGTACCCGACGGGCAGGTAGCCGATCAGTGCAGCACGGCCCTCGTCGCGACACCGGGCGAAGACGTCGGCCAGCCCCGGGGAGGCGCTCATGCCTGATCTCCCTCGTCACCGTCGACCAGCCCGAACCACTCGGCGACCGTGTGCATGTCCTTGTCGCCGCGGCCGGAGAGATTGACGAGCAGGACGGCCTCGGGACCGAGTTCCCGGCCGATGTCGAGCGCCGCGGACAGGGCGTGCGCCGACTCGAGTGCCGGGATGATGCCCTCGGTGCGACACAGCAGCTCGAAGGCGTGCATCACCTGCTCATCCGTGGCGTAGCGGTACTCCGCCCGGCCCGAATCGCGCAGGAACGAGTGCTCCGGACCGACGCTCGGGTAGTCCAGTCCTGCGGAGACGGAGTGCGTCTCGAGGGTCTGGCCCTCCTCGTCCTGCATGAGGTAGCTCATCGCTCCGTGGAGCACGCCGGGCTCGGCCGTCGCGAAGCGCGCCGCGTGCCGTCCGGTCTCGATGCCCTCGCCACCGGCCTCGACGCCGACGAGACGGACCGCCTCGTCGCCGACGAACCGGTGGAAGATGCCCATGGCGTTGGACCCGCCGCCGACGCAGGCGATGACGGCGTCCGGGAGACGTCCGGTCAGCTCGAGGACCTGCTCGCGGGCCTCCTCTCCGATGATCCTGTGGAAGTCACGGACCATCTCGGGGAAGGGGTGGGGGCCGGTGACCGTGCCCAGGACGTAGTGGGTGTGCTCGACATTGGTCACCCAGTCGCGCATGGCCTCGTTGATCGCGTCCTTGAGAGTGGCGCTGCCGTGCTCGACCGGCACGACGGTGGCCCCGAGGACCCGCATGCGGGCGACGTTGAGCGCCTGGCGTTCGGTGTCGACGCGACCCATGTAGACCGTGCACTCCAGGCCCATGAGCGCCGCCGCCGTCGCGGTCGCGACACCGTGCTGGCCGGCACCCGTCTCGGCGATGACGCGCTGCTTGCCCATGCGCTTGGTCAGCAGGGCCTGGGCAAGGACGTTGTTGATCTTGTGGCTGCCGGTGTGGTTGAGGTCCTCGCGCTTGAGGATGATCCGCGCCCCCCCGGCGTGCTCGGCGAAGCGGGGGACCTCGGTGATGATGCTCGGCCGGCCCGTGTAGGTGCGGTGCAGCCGGGCCAGCTCGTCGAGGAAGTCGGGGTCGACCATGGCCTTCAGGCGGGCCTCGTCCAGCTCTTCGAGCGCGGGGATCAGCGCCTCGGGCACGTAGCGCCCACCGAAGGCGCCGAATCGTCCCGGTGTGGGCTGCTGCTGCTCGCTCATCGCGTGGCTCCCGCCTCGATCATGCTGCGCACACCCGCCGCGGGGTCTCCCCCGATCACGAGGGCCTCTCCGACGAGGACGGCGTCGGCACCGGCACGGGCGAAGAGCCGCGCGTCCTCGGGCCCCTGCACCCCGGACTCGGCGACCCGCACGCATGCCTGCGGGATGAGCGGAGCCAGCCGGGCAAAGGTGTCGTGGTGGACCTCGAGGGTCTTGAGGTTGCGGTTGTTGACCCCGATCACCGTGGCCCCGAGGTCGACCGCGCGGGTTGCCTCCGCCTCGTCGTGGACCTCGACCAGGCAGGTCATGCCGAGCCTTCCGGCCAGAGCCATCAACGAGGCCAGACGCGCGTCGTCGAGGGCCGCGACGATGAGCAGGACGATGTCGGCGCCCCGGGCGCGAGCCTCCCAGACCTGGTACTCGCTCACCATGAAGTCCTTGCGCAGCACGGGCAGGTCGACGGCGGCGCGGACGGCGCTGAGGTCGTCCAGCGACCCGGAGAAACGCCGCTCCTCGGTGAGCACCGAGATGGCTGTGGCCCCACCCTCGGCGTAGGCGCTCGCCAACGCCGCCGGGTCGGGGATGCGGGACAGATCGCCCTTGCTCGGGCTCTTGCGCTTCACCTCGGCGATGACGGACAGGCCCGGACGCCGCAGCAGGGCCTGGGCATCGCGTGGCGCCGGCATGCCGTCGCACTGTCGCTGGAGCTGCTCGAGCGGGAGCCGGGCCTCGCGCCCGGCCAGGTCCTCACGGACACCGTCGATGATCTGGTCGAGGACAGTGGGCATGTCCACAGGCTAGTCGACGCTCGGGTCGTCCCCGCGTGTGACCCGGTCCCAGTCGGAGTCGACGCGCTCACCACGCGCACCACCCACCTGGGTGGCCCCGTCACCGGCCGGCCGCTCGTACCTGCCACCGAGCGCGCCCCACCGGCGGCCGCCCACGACGGCCCCGGCCGCGGCGACCAGCAGCAGCACGGCGCCGGCGACGGCGACCCACGGCCAGGCGCTGGCGGATCCGGTGGCCTCGAGGGTGCCCGTGGTGCCGGAGCCCTCGGCGGCGACGGCCCCGAGCACCTCGGGCGCACTCAGTACCGCGCGCACCGACAGTGCGCTGACCCCGACCCCGACCCCGACCATGGCCAGGATGCTGATCCACCGGGCGATCCGACCGGAGGTCGTCGCGGCGACCGCGGCAGCCATCGCGACGAGCGCAAGACCGGCCAGGCCGGGCGCCGCCTCGCTCCCGACCGCGATCGCCCGGACGGGACCGGCCGGGCCGTCGACGGTCCCCGTGATCCAGTCCGCGCGACCGGCCGCCAGCATGATGATCCCGGCGGCGATCGCGAGCAGCACCACGGCGGGCTTGCGCGTGAGCCGGCTCATCGGGCTGCACTCCCCACGGGGCGCACCGCGCGGGCGGCCGCAACGGCCGCCAGGGCCGAGCCGGCCTTGTGCACCGTCTCCTCCTGCTCCAGCGCGGGGACGGAGTCGGCGACGATGCCCGCACCGGCCTGCACGTGGGCGACGCCGTCCTTGATCAGGGCGGTGCGGATGGCGATCGCCATGTCCATGTCCCCGTGGAAGTCCAGGTAGCCGACGACCCCGCCGTAGACACCCCGCCGGCTGCGTTCGTACTTCTCGACCAGCTGGAGGGCCCGGGGCTTCGGCGCCCCGGACAGGGTCCCGGCCGGGAAGGTGGCGACGAGCACGTCGAAGGCGTTCACCCCCTTCGCCATCTCGCCGACGAGCGTGGACTCGAGGTGGATCACGTGGCTGTAGCGGCGCAGGTTCATGAATTCGACACAGTCGACGGTGCCTGCGGCACACACCTTCTGCAGGTCGTTGCGACCCAGGTCGACGAGCATGACGTGCTCGGAGCGCTCCTTGGGGTCACCGATCAGGTCCTCCTCGAGCTGGAGGTCGTGCTCCGGGGACTTCCCGCGTGGCCGGGTACCGGCGATCGGGTGGGTGATCGCCCGGCGGCCGGTGACCTTCACCAGGGCCTCCGGCGAGGAGCCGACGACGTCGTAGGTGGACCCGTCGGGGTGCGGCAGGCGCACGAAGTACATGTACGGGCTGGGGTTGGACCGGCGCAGCGCCCGGTAGACCTCGAGGCCGTCGACGGGGCACGGGGTGGAGAAGCGTTGGGAGAGCACGACCTGGAACACCTCCCCGGCGCGGATCTCCTCCTTGGCCTCCTCGACGATCTCCTCGAAGCGCTCGACGTCCACGTCGCTCTCCACCTCGGTTCGGGCGGCGGCGGCCACCTCCGGATCGACCGTCGCGACCGTGCTCTCCGCGGGCGCCGCCAGACACTCGGCCATCGCATCGATCCGGGCCACGGCGTCCCGCCAGGCCTCCTCGACGCGCTCGTCGGTGTCGTCGTAGTTGATCGCGTTGGCCACGAGCAGCACCGATCTGTCGCTGTGGTCGAGCACGGCGACGTCGGTGGCCAGGACCAGGCCGAGCTCCGGCACCCCGAGGACGTCGGGAAGCCGACTCGGGATCGTCTCCCACCGGCGCACCGCGTCGTAGGAGACCGCCCCCACCATCCCGCTGGTGAACGGCGGCAGACCGTCGACGGGTTCGGTGGCCAGGGCCTCCAGGGTGGAGCGAAGGGCGGTGGTCGGGTCACCCTCGGTCGGCACCCCGACGGGCGGCTCACCGATCCAGTGCACCTGCCCGTCCTGCTCGGTCAGCGTCGCGTGGCTCCGGGAGCCGACGATCGACCATCGGGACCACACACCGCCGTGCTCGGCGGACTCGAGCAGGAAGGTGCCGGGAGCACCGCCACCGAGCTTGCGGTACACGCCGACGGGCGTTTCGCCGTCGGCGATGAGTCGGCGCACGACCGGCACGACCCGGCGATCCCGGGCCAGGACGGTGAAGGCGTCGAGATCGGGCCAGGTGCGGCCCGGGCTCAGGTCCGGGATCTCGCTGCGGGGCGCGGTCATGCACGCGCTCCCACGACGGCACCGAGGTCGCCGGCGTCGAAGCAGGTTCGCCTTCCGGTGTGACAGGCAGCCCCGACCTGGTCGACGCGCACGAGCAGTGCGTCACCATCGCAGTCGAGTGCCACCGAACGCACGTGCTGAGTGTGGCCGGAGGTGTCACCCTTGCGCCAGTACTCCCCGCGACTGCGCGACCAGAAGGTCACCCGACCCGAGGTCAGGGTGCGCCGCAGCGCCTCGTCGTCCATCCAACCGAGCATGAGCACCTCACCGGTGTCGTGCTGCTGGATGACGGCCGCGACGAGTCCGGCGGGATCACGGCTCAGTAGGGCCGCGACCTCGTCGGGGAGGGGCGAGGTAGGAGTGGACACGCCTGCCATTCTGCACTCCGACGCATGCCGCTGCCGAGCCGCCCACACGGTGCCTGTCGGGTCTCGAATCGGCCACGGCCACCCGGTCGGCGTGGCGCGGTCAGGTGTCGGGGCTACCCTTCGACCTCAGATGCCCCTGCCCCCGACCACGGAGCACCGATGACCCGTCATGCCAGCATCGAGCGAGCCGCCCTGTGCGACACCTTCCTCGAGGTCGGACCCGATGCACCCACCCTCTGCGGCGGATGGAGCAGCGGCGACCTGCTCGCCCACCTGATCGTGCGAGAAGGCCGCCCGGACGCCTCGGCCGGCATCGTCGTCCCCGCCCTGTCGGGACGCGCGGAGACGGCCATGGCGCGGCTGCGGGCGCGCCACGACCACGAGACGCTCGTCGAGCGGTTGCGCCAGGGACCGCCCAGGTGGCACCCGACCCGCGTCCCCGTGGTTGACGAGAAGGTCAACCTCGTGGAGTTCTTCGTGCACCACGAGGACGTCCTGCGCGCCGGCCTCGGCGCTCCCCGCCGCTCGCTCAGCCGGGAGCACGTGGCCGCCCTCGGGGATCAGCTCGCCCTGGTGGGCCGCCTGCTCTTCCGCCGCACGAACGGGGCACGGGTGGAGCTCGTCACCGCCAAGCGCCGCACCCGGATCGGTTCCGGCGACGGGCCGGTGGTCCAGATCCACGGACGTCCCGGCGAGATCCTGCTCTTCGGCTTCGGCCGTCGGGACGTCGCCGAGGTCGAGCTCATCGGACCTCCGGAGGCCGTCGAGACGGTCCGGACGGCGGACTACAGCCTCTAGGAGCCGCTCCTGCCGGCCCCGGCATCACCGCGACGCACCGGGTGACCGGTGGCGGCCAGTGCGTCCTTGACCTCGCTGAGCGTCACCTCACCGAAGTGGAAGATGCTCGCCGCGAGTACGGCGTCGGCGCCGGTGTCCACCGCGGGTGGGAAGTGCTCCGCAACACCGGCACCCCCGCTGGCGATCACCGGGATGCCCACCTCGGGTCGCACCGCCGCGATGAGCTCGAGGTCGAAGCCTGCCTTGGTGCCGTCCCTGTCCATCGAGTTGAGCAGGATCTCACCGGCACCGAGCTCGGCAGCCCGCGCGCACCACTCGACGGCATCGATCCCGGTGCCGCGCCGACCGCCGTGGGTCGTCACCTCGAAGCCGCCCACGAGGGAGCCGCTCTCGTCCCGTCGGCGACGCACGTCGGCGGAGAGCACGAGCACCTGGGCGCCGAAGCGGTCGGCGACCTCGCTGATCAGCTCCGGGCGCGCGATGGCTGCGGTGTTGACCCCGACCTTGTCCGCCCCGCAGCGCAGCAGCCGGTCGACGTCCTCGACGGTGCGTACTCCGCCACCGACGGTCAACGGGATGAAGACCTCCTCTGCGGTCCTGGTGACGACGTCATAGGTCGTGGACCGATCGCCGCTGCTGGCGGTGACGTCGAGGAAGGTCAGCTCGTCCGCCCCTTCGGCCCCGTACCGACGAGCGAGCTCGACCGGGTCGCCGGCGTCACGGAGGTTGTCGAAGTTGACGCCCTTGACGACCCGTCCGGCGTCGACGTCGAGACAGGGGATGACACGCACGGCGAGGGACACGGCTGCAGCCTACCGAGCGTCAGGACGGGCTAGTGTTCGCCCCGATGTCACCGCTGACCCGGATCCTCGCCCACGCCGGCAGTGCGCCCCCTTCGTGCGGCCGGGTCCACGTGATCGGGATCGACGGCCGCAGCGGCGCCGGCAAGACCTCCCTCGCGCACCAGGTCGCCGACGCCTGGTCGGCGCCCGTGGTGTCCATGGACGAGATCTACCCCGGCTGGGACGGCCTGGCGGAGGCGACGACGCTCCTCCTGCACGAGGTGCTCACCCCCCTGTCGCAGGGACGCACTGCGCTCGTCCCGACGTGGGACTGGTCCCGCGGTGCCCCCGGGCCCGGGCGGAGGCTCGAGGTCGGCGGTCGGCTCGTCGTCGAAGGGTGTGGCAGCACCGTGGGCCCGGCCGCGGCCCTCATCGGCACCCGGGTGTGGCTCGACGGTGACGAGAGCGTGCGACGGGAACGTGCGCTCCGGCGGGACGGCGAGGTCTTCGCTGCCCACTGGGACATGTGGGCGGAGCAGGAGTCCCGCGTCTTCGGCGCGGACCGGACGCGTGAGCGCGCCGATCTTCTCCTGGGGTCTAATCTCGCGGGGTGACCACCGAAGAACTCGGCCTCGAAGCAGCCCGGACGATCGGCCTGTGCCTCGGTGTCGGTGTCGTGGCGGTGATCCTCTCCGATCTCGCCGCACAGTGGCTGCCCCTGCCCACCGTCGTGCTGGAGATCCTGGGCGGCATCCTCATCGGCCCTGCCGTGCTCGGCATCGCTGCCGACAACCTGGTCGTCTCCTCGTTCTCGGAGCTCGGGCTGGCCGTGCTGATGTTCCTCGCCGGGTACGAGCTGCAGTTGTCCCGCATTGCGGGGCCGCCCCTTCGCGCGGCCTGCACCGGGTGGCTCATCTCCCTCGCGATCGCGCTCGTGGCGGGCATCACCGTGGTGACGCTGGCCCGACCGGAGGAGGGCCTGTCTGCCGGGATCATGATCGGCCTGATCTTCACCACCACGGCGCTGGGGACCATCCTGCCCATCCTGCGCGACGCAGGGGAGCTGGACACCCGGTTCGGCGGCGTCATGGTGGCGGTGGGCGCGATCGGCGAGTTCGGCCCGATCCTGGCCATCGCGTTGCTGCTGTCCGGCCAGAGCCCGCTGCACACGGTGGTGGTGCTCGTCGCGTTCGCGGGCGTCGCCGCCGCGACGTTGACGATGGCATCGCGCCCTCGGTCGCCGAGGTGGAGCCGGCTGCTCAGCCACACCCTGACGACCAGCGGGCAGCTGGGTGTGCGCGTGGCCATGCTCATCGTGATCCTCCTGGCGTGGACAGCCGGTCACCTGGGCCTGGACGTCCTCCTCGGGGCCTTCGTCGCAGGGCTGGTGGCCAGGCTGTTCCTCTCCGGCGTCGACGAGCACACGCAGGAACAGACCATCGCGCGGTTGGAGGGTGTCGGCTACGGGTTCCTGGTGCCGATCTTCTTCGTCGTCAGCGGGATCCGGTTCGACCTCGCCTCCCTGCTGAACGACCCCGGGGCCCTGCTGATGATCCCGCTCTCGCTCGTCGGCTTCCTCGTCATCCGTGGCCTACCGACCTACCTCGCGCTGCGGGGCACCCTCTCGGGAAGGGAACGGGTGGGAGCGGGCATCTACTCCGCCACCGCTCTCCCCCTCGTCGTGGTCATCACCACCATCGGGGTCGACAGCGGGGAGCTGACCGAGGCCACCGCTGCCGCCCTCGTCGGGGCGGGCATGGTCTCCGTCCTGGCGTTCCCGCTCATCGCCACTCGAGTGCGCGGGGTCTCCGCCACGCCGTTCACCGGCACGTGGACCGGCGGTCAGGACGCGCTCTAGGAACCTGACGCGGGCTGTCTACCTGCCGACGAGGTCGGCAAGCCGCTGCGCCTCGTCGCCCGAGCGTGGGCCGTCGGCCCGCTGGATGGCCATGACGGCCATGTCGGTGCCGTCGGCGAGGTCGAGGCGCACCCAGGGCATGCCCTGGGAGAAGCGCACCGCGACGATGTCCTCCCACGGCACGTACTCCCCCGGCCCGAGGTTGCGTACCCACAGTCCGGCCGCATCGGGCCGCGCGTGGATCGTGGCATAGCGGTGCAGGAAGGCAGCGGTCGCGACCCCGATCCCTGCGATGGTGAGCCGGTCCACGACGCCGTAGTGCCCGGGCATGGTCAGGGCGAGCACGACGGCTCCGACGAGGATCCCGACCCCGATGACGATGGGCACGATCCGACCGCGCACCGGCCGGAAGATCTGTCCCGAGGAGCGGCCGGCGGCGGTCACAGCCGGCACGCCGAGATCTCGGTCACGAGGATGGCCCTGGCGCCGAGGTCGTACAGCTGGTCCATGATCCGGTTGGTTCGTCCGCGCGGGACCATCGAGCGCACCGCACACCACCGCTCGTCGTGCAGCGTGCTCACGGTCGGCGACTCCAAGCCCGGTGTCAGCTGCACCGCGTGCTCGACGAGATCGGCCGGGCAGTCGTAGTCGAGCAGCACGTACTCCCGTGCGGTGACGACCCCCTTGATGCGACGGTGGAGCACGTCGATGCCGCTCTCGCTGGCGTCGGACCGGCGGATGAGCACGGCCTCGCTGCGCAGGATCGGCTCGCCGAAGACCTCCAGACCCTGCTGGCGCAGGGTCGTGCCGGTCTCGACGACGTCCGCGATCGCGTCGGCGACACCGAGGGTGATGGCGGTCTCCACGGCACCGTCGAGACGGACGACCTCGGTGGACACCCCCTTCGCCTCGAGGTGGCTGCGTACGAGCCCCGCGTAGGAGGTGGCGACGCGGCGGCCGTCGAGGTCCGCTGCGGAGCTGGCTTCGCCCGGACGTCCGGCGAAGCGGAAGGTCGATCCCGCGAAGCCCAGGCCCATGATCTCGGTGGCGGCGGACTCTGAGTCGAGCAGCAGGTCACGGCCGGTGATGCCCGCATCGACCTGTCCCTGGCCGACGTAGACGGCGACGTCACGCGGACGCAGGTAGAAGAACTCCACGTCGTTGTCGGGGTCGGCGACGATCAGCTCCTTGCTGTCGCGGCGGACCCGGTACCCCGCCTCACGGAGCATCTCCACGGCGGGTTCGGACAGGGAGCCCTTGTTGGGCACGGCGATGCGCACGTCGGTCCTCTCAGAGGTGGGTGTAGACGTCGTCGGGGGTCAGGCCACCGTCGATCATCAGCACCTGCAGGTGGTAGAGCAGCTGGCTGATCTCCTCGGCCAGCTCCTCCTTGCTCTCGTACTCCGCGGCCATCCACACCTCGGCGGCCTCCTCGACGATCTTCTTGCCGATCGCGTGGGTTCCGGCGTCGAGCTGGGCGACGGTGCCCGAGCCCTCCGGCCGTTCCGTGGCCTTCCGGGTGAGTTCGGCGAAGAGGGTCTCGAAGGTCTTCACAACGGCCCAGCCTAGTTGGCCGAGGTGCGCGTCGATGCCTCGGGTTCATGGTCCGGACTCTCGGTCCGGGTCGCGCGCCGCCACACGAGGAAGCCGTAGCCGACGAAGATCGCGTAGAGCGCGTAGAGCAGGGCGGTCGGCAGGTACCCGCTGTGCCACAGGAGGGGCACGCCCACGAGGTCCACGCCGATCCAGATCAACCAGAACTCGTTCCAGCCCCGCGCCATCGCGTACGTGGCGAGCAACGAGCCCATGAAGATCCAGGCGTCCGCCCAGTAGTACCAGCGTGGCGCCGGCCAGCCGGCGCCGAGCGCGGCGAAGACCTGTTGCACGACGACGATCCCGATGACGAGGGTGAGCGCCAGACCGAGGCGCTCTGCCCCCTTCGCCCACCGTGGCGTGATCGCCCGGCCGTCGTCGTCGCCCTGGTGCGCCTTGATGCGCTGCCACCGCCACCAGCCGAAGAGCGAGGTGGCGATGAAGAAGATCTGGCGGGCCGACTGGCCGAACAGCGGCGCCTTGTCGTGGACGTCCAGCGTGATGCCGATGTAGACGAGGAAGAGGATCGCGTTGCCGACGATCCCGACCGGCCAGGCCCACACCCTGCGCAGCATCCCTCCGACCGCCGAGGCGAGACCGAAGCCGATCCCGATGACCTCCATGAGCGAGAGTCGGTAGCCGGCGATGTCGAGGGCGGCCGAGTAGATCCACTCGATGATCGACATGCGTCGTCCCTGACCTGGCCGCAGCGCTCAGTGGGAGTGGCGGAGCGCCAGCTCCCGCAGCTCGTCGACCGCGGACGCCGCCTCGTGCGCCCCGTACACGGCTGACCCGGCGACGAAGACGTCGGCGCCGGCCTCGGCGCACTGCTCGATGGTCCCGGCGGAGACGCCGCCGTCGACCTGGACCCAGATGTCACCGCCGTGCTTCCTCACGGCCTGGCGGACCTGCTCGACCTTGGGCATCTGGTCGGCCATGAAGGACTGCCCGCCGAACCCCGGCTCAACCGTCATGACGAGAACCATGTCGACCTCCGTCAGCAGCTCCTCGTAGGGAGCGAAGGCGGTCCCCGGCTTGAGCGCCATGCTCGCCCGGGCACCCTGACCGCGGATGTCGCGGGCGAGCGTCACCGGGTCCTTCGCTGCCTCGATGTGGAAGGTGACGCTCTTGGCTCCGGCCTCGGCGTACGGCGGTGCCCAGCGGTCCGGGTCCTCGATCATCAGGTGGCAGTCGATCGGGATCGGGCTGACCCGCAACAGCGACTCGACGATCGGCAGGCCGAGCGTCAGGTTGGGCACGAAGTGCGCGTCCATGACGTCGACGTGTGCCCAGTCGGCGTTGCTGATCGCGGCCAGCTCGGACTCGAGGTTGGCGAAGTCGGCGGAGAGGATGCTCGGGGAGATCTGCACGGGGGCCAGTACACCACTCGGCGGCCACGAGGCGGATACCGGTACCAGGACCCGCGGACTACGCGCGTTTGCGCAGGACGGCGAGGAACATCCCGTCCGTGCCGTGGATGTGGGGCCACATCTGGGCATGGGGGCCGTCGCCGAGATCGGTCAGGCCCCCTGTCGCGACGTGGGCAAGCAGGTCACGTGCCTCGATCTGCTCCACGTCGTCACGCTTCTTCAGCACGTCACGGACGACGAAGGTCGTCTCGGACAGGTGCGGACTGCACGTCGCATAGGCGACGACACCTCCGGGTCGGGTGGCCTCGATGGCTGCGACCAGCAGCCCACGCTGGAGGGGGCCGAGACCGACGAGGTCGCTCGGCTGACGCCGCCAGCGTGCCTCCGGGCGCCGGCGCAGGGCGCCGAGGCCGGTACACGGTGCATCGACGAGGACGCGGTCGTAGCGCTCTGGCTCGTCGACGCCGAACTCACGACCGTCGCCGGTCCGAACCTCGAGGTGCCGGCCGGCGGTCTGCGCGGCGGTCAGCGCCGGACGCAGCGTCTGGCGCACCAGCTCGGCGCGGTGGTCGCTGATCTCGTTGGCCACGAGGTCCGCCCCCTGCGCCAGCGCCTCGGCGGCGAGCAGTCCGGCCTTCCCGCCGGGGCCGGCGCACAGGTCGAGCCACTGCTCGGTGGCACCGTCACCGCGCCCGCTGACCGGCGCGGCTGCGAGGGCGAGGGCGAGCAGCTGGCTCCCTTCGTCCTGGACGGCCGCACGTCCGTCGCGGACTGCCGCAATGGCACCGGGATCTCCTCCGTCGAGCTCCGCGGCGAAGGGGGACCATCGCCCGACGTGGGCACCGGCTCCGAGCAACTCGTCGACCTCCGCGAGACCCGGACGGGCGACGAGCGAGACGGGCGCGGGGACGTTGTGCGCTGCGAGCAGCTCCGCGACCGCGTTGTCGGCGGTCTCGGACGTGGCCACGCCGTGGCCGATGAGGGCCTGACGCAGTGCCTTGACGATCCAGACCGGGTGGGAGTGCTCGATCGAGAGCCGCTCGGCGAGCGGCTCGACGGGGACGACCCGCTCGCGCCATTCCGCCACGCTGCTCTCGGAGATGCGACGCATCACGGCGTTGACCAGACCCGCCGCCCCGGGCCCGGCGACCGAGCGGGCGAGGGCGACGGCCTGGTCAGCGGCGGCATGGTCCGGCACCCGCATGGCCAGAACCTGGTGGGCTCCCATCCTCAGGACGTCGAGGACACCGCCGTCGAGTCGGCTCGTCGCTCGTCCGGCCGCCTCGGTGATGACCGCGTCGTAGAAGCCCTGCATCCGCAGGGTCCCGTACGTCAGCTCGGTGGCGAAGGCGGCGTCCCGATCGTCCAGTCGAGCACGCCGCAGTGCCTTGGGCAGCTCGAGGTTGGCGTAGGCGCCCTCGCCGACGGCCTGCAGAACGGCATGTGCGGTCCTGCGCGCCGGACTGCCCCGGCGCGAGCGCTCGGCAGGTGCGGTCCGCGACTTCTGCCGGGGTCCGCGGCGCCGGTCACCACCACCTCGTGCATCACTCATGCCGGCTCCTCACCCAGTCGCTCATCCGCGGCCATCCGCACTCCCCGCGCCCAGTCGGCGGCGGGCATCGCCTTCTTGCCCAGGGGGGTGACATCACCCAGCCGGATGGCCCGGTCGGCGGTACCGACGAGGACCTCGTGCTTGCGCGCGTCGACGCGACCTGCCGGCAGGGTCTCGTCGGTGATCGTCACCGGACCCAGCTTCAGCCGGTCGCCACGGAAGGTCGTCCACGCGCCGGGGGCCGGGGTGCAGCCACGGATGTGGCGATCGACCGCCAACGACGGATGGGACAGGTGGACCCGGGCGTCCGCGACGGTGAGCTTGGCGGCGTGGCTGACCCCCTCCGCCGGCTGTTCCTGCGGCGCGAGATCGCCGGTCCCGATCCCGTCCATCGTCGCCAGGAGAAGGGGGGCACCCGCCTCGGCGAGCCGGTCCAGCACCGTCCCCGAGGTGTCGTCCGGACGAATCCGCTCGGTCATCGTCCCGTAGACGGGCCCGGTGTCGAGGCCGGCCTCGATCAGGAAGGTACTGGCCCCGGTGATCTCGTCACCGGCGATGAGTGCCCGCTGCACCGGAGCCGCACCGCGCCACGCCGGCAGCAGCGAGAAGTGGAGGTTGACCCACCCGTGGGTCGGGATGTCCAGGACCTGCTGCGGCAGGAGCGAACCGTAGGCGACGACCGGGCAGCAGTCCGGCGCCAGCTCGGTCAGGGCGGCCACGAACTCGGGCTCCCGGGGGCTGCCCGGAGTCAGCACCGGCAGTCCCAGCTCCTGCGCCACGGTCTTGACCGGCGACGGCTCGAGGCGCCGACCCCGTCCGACCCGGGCGTCCGGTCTGGTGACCACCGCGACGACCTCGTGGTCGGAGTCGGCCAGGGCACGAAGGGAGGGGACGGCGACCTGCGGGGTCCCGGCAAAGATCAGTCGCACGGGGGCAATCCTAGGGCGCATCGCCGTGCTCCACGTCGAGGCCACCCCGGGCGCCCGGTCATCACAGTGCGCCGAGGTGCCCGATCCTCACCGACGTCAGGGTCTCCGCCTTGCGAGCGCTCTCCCCGGCCCGCAGATCCTTCAGTGCCGCGGCGACGAGCGGACCATCGGCGAAGGGCGCCTTGACGACCAGTCGACGCTGCTCGTCCGCGCCGGCCACCGGCAACGGCCCGAGGACCTGCGCCTGAGGTACCACCGCCCGCACGGCGTGCTCGACGGGCTCCACCCGCTTGCGGTGGGCAACGACCTCCGCGGTCCACGTGGTCGGGGGCAGGGAGAGTTCCGCGCGATCCGCCAGTTCGCGACCGGCGAACCACTGCGGGTCCCACCGCACGAGCGCCTCGACCGGAGGGATGGTCACGTGGCTCGGTGCGCCACAGAGCACGACCACTCCCCCGTCGGTCCACGACCGGCACAGTGCGGCAGCCGCGAACCAGCGACGCACCGCCTCCTCCGCTGCCCGCAGGTCGGGGCGGTCCAGACTCGCCCAGGCGTCCAGCAGGAGAACCGCCGCGTACCCCCCGTCGGCCACGGGTTCCGCCCCGGGGGTGGCCACGACGATCGCCGGCTCGCTCCCGACGCTCGCGTGCACCTCGCCCGCACCCGACGTGATGACCTTGGTGCCGGGGAACGAGCGGCCGATCTCCTCGGCCGTCCGTCGGGCGCCGATGATGCCGGCCCGCAACCGGTCGCCATCGCAGTGGGGACAGATGAAGCCGTGCGGGGCACGGCCACACCAGCCGCACCGAGGCGGTTCGTCCGACGACGGCAGGGCCAGTGGGCCCCGGCACTGGGGACATCGTGCCGGCGCACGGCAGGACGCGCACGACATCGCCGGGAGGTACCCGCGGCGGGGTACCTGGAGGAGCACCGGACCCCCCGACAGCGCGGTCGAGGCCGCCCGGTGCGCGGACGAGGGGATGTGCGCCCGGGCTCCGGGCCCGTCCCGCTCCTCGTCGGTCCCCTCACCGGCGACGAGCACCCGCGGGGCCTCCTGGCGCGAGGCCTGGCCCCCGACGAGATGGACCCGCCCCGAGTCGACGAGCGCCGCGACGTCGGTGGACATCGTCAGACCGCCGACGAGCACGGCCGCGTCCTCCACATCAGCACGCGTGGTCAGCACCTGACGCACGTGCGCGTACGGGGCCCGCGGCTCGACGTGCAGGTCGTCGCCGTCGTCCCACCACGCGACCAGCCCGAGGTCGTGCACCGGTGCATAGGCGGCCGCCCGGGTGCCCACGACCACGCGCACGTGCCCGCGCAGGACCTTCAGCCACGCGGTGTAGCGCGCCTGCGGTCCCTGGTCAGCGGTCAACCGCACGTGCCGGTCCGGCCCGAGAACCTCGGACAGCGCCTCGTCGACGCGGGTCACGTCCCGCTGGTCGGGTACGACGATCACCGTGCCCCGACCGGAGGCCAGTGCCGCACGAGCGGCCTGTGCGAGGGCCACCGGCCAGTCCGACGCCGCCGGTCGTGAGGGGGCGGCCAGCCACGCGGCGCGAGGCGACTCCCCCGCGGCCACCCGGGACCGCCACGCGGCCCCGGCCCGGTAGCCGGCCCACACGTCCGCAGTGGCGACCGGAGCGATGGGCGTCCTGTCGGGATCCCCCTGTGGCAGGGCCTTCTCCGCCCGCGCGTGCCGGGGCGGGATGGCCAGACGAAGGACGTCACCAGTCGTCCCTGCGTGGTGCACGGCCAGGCGCCGGGCCAGCTCGAGGACCTGCGGCGTGAGCACCGGCTCGTCGGAGACGACCGAGCGAATGGGAGCCAGGCGGCCGGTGTGCTCCGCGGCGTCGGCGCGTTCGACCAGGTAGCCGGGGCGGTCCCGGCCGGCGAACCGCACCTTGACCCGGACTCCGGGCTGCGCGGACTCGTCGAGCTCCTCGGGCACGAGGTACTCGAAGGGCCGGTCGAGGTGGACCAGCCCCGTGTCGACGAGGACCCGGGCGACGGGCAGGGACAGGAGCACGGGACAAACGTAACCGGGTGGGGTGTCAGCCGACCCGGGTGCATCGACTCAGCGGCGGACGGCCGCCCGCAACTCATCGACCTTGGTCGTCTGCTCCCACGGGAAGGCGTTGTCGTACCCAGCAGCCGAGGTGCGCCCGAAGTGGCCGTAGGCAGCCGTCGGTGCGTAGATCGGCCGCAGGAGGTCGAGCTCCTCGACGATCGCCAGCGGGCGCAGGTCGAACACGGCGTCCACCGCGCGCTGGATCGCGTCCACCGGCACCGTCTCCGTGCCGAAGGTCTCGATGTACAGGCCGACCGGCTGCGCGGTGCCGATCGCGTAGGCGACCTGGACCTCGCACCGTCCGGCGAGTCCAGCGGCGACGACGTTCTTGGCGACCCACCGGGTGGCGTAGGCGGCGGAGCGGTCGACCTTCGAGGGGTCCTTGCCGGAGAAGGCACCGCCACCGTGACGGGCCATGCCGCCGTAGGTGTCGACGATGATCTTGCGTCCGGTCAGGCCGGCATCCCCCATGGGCCCGCCGATGACGAACTTGCCGGTCGGGTTGATCAGGGTGCGGTAGTCAGATGTGTCCAGCCGCACACCGGAGTCCTTCAGCTCGGTCATCACGGGATCGAAGACCTGCGCCATGATGTCGGCCGGTAGCTGGCTCTCGTGGTCGACCTCCGCGGAGTGCTGGGTCGAGAGCACCACGGTGTCCAGACGCATGGGGCTGTCGCCGTCGTAGTCGATGGTCACCTGGGTCTTCCCGTCGGGACGCAGGTAGTCCAGTCTCCCGTCCTTGCGGACCTCGGTGAGTCGCTGGGAGAGCCGGTGGGCGAGGTAGATCGGCAGCGGCATGAGGTCGGGGGTGTCCTGGCAGGCGTAGCCGAACATCAGGCCCTGGTCGCCCGCGCCCTGCTTGTCCTTGGGGTCGATCCCGCCGGTGCGGCTCTCGTAGGCGGTGTCGACGCCCTGGGCGATGTCGGGGCTCTGCGCGCCGATGGACACGGAGACGCCGCACGTGCGTCCGTCGAATCCCTTCTCGGAGGAGTCGTAGCCGACCCGGTCGGCGATGACCGATCGCACCAGGTGCGGGATCTCGACATAGGCCTCGGTGGTGACCTCACCGGCGATGTGGACCAAGCCGGTCGTGACCATCGTCTCGACGGCGACGCGACTGTGCGGGTCGGCCTCGAGCATGGCGTCGAGGATCGAGTCCGAGATCTGGTCGCAGATCTTGTCGGGGTGACCTTCGGTCACCGACTCTGAGGTGAAGAGACGTCCGGTCACGCATTACTCCCGGGTTCGACTGGCAGGCGGAGGGACCGCCCGGTTGGGGCGCGGTCAGTCTATGGCCCGCAACCCCGCGGGATGGAGGGAGGCCACCACCGCGTCCCAGATGCCCTCGGAGACGGCCCGCTTGCTCGCGGGGCCGATGTCGACCGCATCGTCCCGACCCCGGGTGAGGACGTGCACCGTGGTGTCGTCGGCGCCGAAGGTCAGGCCCGCCCCCACCTCGTTGACGACGAGCAGGTCGCAGCCCTTGCGAGCGAGCTTGGCACGCCCGAGCTCGAGCACGGAGCCGGTCTCGTCGCCCGTCTCCGCAGCGAAGCCGACGAGCAGTGGTGAGGCGGCACCACCCCGTGCCGAGACCAGGCCGGCGAGGATGTCGGGGTTGCGCACGAGCGTGATGGACGGGGCCGCGTCCGGGTCGGCCGGATCGTGCGTCTTCTTGATCTTCGACGCTGCGTAGTCGGCCGGGCGGAAGTCCGCGACGGCGGCCACCATGACGACGACGTCGTGGTCGGCAGCGCGGGCGTCCATCTCGGCCTGCAACTCCAACGCGGTCTCCACCGGGACGACATCGATGCCGGGAGCGACGGGCAACTCGAGGTTGGCCGCGACGAGGGTCACCCGGGCGCCGCGGGCAGCGGCCACCTCGGCCACCGCCAGTCCCTGCTTGCCGGAGGAGCGGTTGCCCAGGTACCGCACGGGATCGAGCGGCTCGCGGGTCCCGCCGGTGCTCACGAGTACCGCATGCTCGGTGAGGTCGTGTCCGCTGCCGCCCTCGGGCCGCGGACCCGAGGTGCCGCCGACAGCAGCCATCGCCGCAGCGTGCATGTCCTCCGGCTCGGGCAGGCGACCGGGCCCGGTGTCGGTGCCCGTCAGCCGACCCGAGGCCGGGTCGATGATCGTGACACCGCGCTCACGCAGGGTCGCCACATTCGCCCGGGTCGCGGCGTGCTCCCACATCTCGGTGTGCATGGCCGGCGCCAGCACGACCGGGCAACGCGCAGTGAGCAGGACGTTGGTCAGGAGATCGCCCGCGAGCCCGTGGGCGGCCTTGGCCAACAGGTCTGCCGTCGTCGGCGCGACGACGACGAGATCGGCCTCCTGGCCGATGCGCACGTGGGGCACATCAGTGATGTTGCTCCAGACGTCGGTCTGGACCTGCCGACCGGACAGCGCCTCCCAGGTCGGCGCCCCGACGAAGCGCAATGCAGCCTCGGTGGGTACGACGGTCACCTCGTGACCGCCCTCGCTGAACAGGCGCAGCAGGAGCGCCGCCTTGTAGGCGGCGATACCGCCGCCCACACCGAGGACGATGCGCACGAAGGCGGCCTCAGACCTCGTCGGTCGCCGGGATGTCCACGATGGACTCGACCGTGGCGTCGGCGGGCTTGCTGGCTTCCTTGGTCAGCAGGCCCTCGTCGATCTCGCGCAGGGCGATCGACAGCGGCTTCTCGTGGACCTGGGCGTCCACCAGCGGGCCGATGTACTCCAGCAGGCCCTCCTGCAACTGCGAGTAGTAGGCGTTGATCTGGCGGGCGCGCTTAGCCCCGTAGATCACGAGGGCGTACTTGCTGTCCGCCCGCTCGAGGAGATCGTCGATCGGCGGCTTGGTGATGCCGATGGGATTGGCCTTGGTACCGGACACGTCGAGGTGGTCCTTCGTCGTCGGGGTCAGTCGGATCTCATCAATGATACGAGTTCCTCGGCGGCACGACGAATGTCGTCGTTGACGACGACGTGGTCGAACTCGTGCTGGGCCGCCAGCTCGACCTTCGCGGTGTCCAACCGGACGGCCCGTTCCTGCGCCGTCTCGGTCCCGCGACCCTCGAGTCGGCCGACGAGCTCATCCCACGACGGCGGGGCGAGGAAGACGAATCGGGCGTCCGGCATCGACGCGCGCACCTGACGTGCCCCCTGCAGGTCGATCTCGAGCAGGGGGAGCTTGCCCTCGTCCAGCGCCCGGTCCACAGGGCCCCGCGGTGTGCCGTAGGAAGCGCGGCCGTGGACGACGGCCCACTCGAGCATCTCGCCCTCGCCGACCTTGGCAGCGAACTCCTCGCCGGAGATGAAGTGATAGTGCACCCCGTCGACCTCGCCGGGGCGCGGTGGTCGCGTGGTGGCCGATACCGAGAGCCACACCTCGGGGTGGTTCTCGCGGATCCAGGCGGCCACGGTGCCCTTGCCGACGGCGGTCGGGCCCGCGAGGACGGTCAGGCGCGATGTCATGGGCTCTCGAACCTCTCGACGAGGGCCCGGGCCTGGTGTGGTCCCAGGCCACGGATCCGGCGTGACCGGGCGATGCCGTGCTCGTCCATCAGCTGACCCGCCCGGACCTCTCCCACACCCGGCATCGACTGGAGGAGCTCGAGGACCTTCAGCTTCGCGATCGCCGGATCGTGGGCACCGTCGGCGATGACCTGGCTGATGGTCACGCTCCCCTGCTTGAGCCGACGCTTGACGACAGCACGCTCGCGACGGGCAGCAGTGGCCCTGGTCAGGGCGTGGGCACGCTGCTGGGCACTCAGCGAGGGGACGGGCACGAGCACTCCGGGGTCGAGCGAGAGGGGTGGCCCAACCATACTCAGACCCCGGTGATGTCAGCGACCTCGCCGGCGACCGTCCGAGCACGCTCCCGCAGCGCGGCCACGTGGGGGCCGGCACGCAGGACGTCGCGACTGCTGCTGGCCAGTACCTGCGGAAGGGCCCCGGCGAAGACCGCGCGCACGTCCCGGGCGGTCGCTCCCTGGGCTCCCAGGCCCGGAGCGAGGATCGGTCCGGCCATCGACGGCAGGTCGACGGACAGGTCGGACACGGCGGAGCCGACGGTGGCACCGACGACGAGTCCGACGCTTCCGAGCCTGCCGGCGGCCCGGTCGGGGGCGTTGTCCTGCGCCGCACCGTCCGCGATGGCGCCCGCGACCGACCGACCATCGGGCAGGTGGGCGTGCTGGACCTCGGCCCCCTCCGGGTTGGACGTCAGCGCGAGGACGAAGACCCCTCGCCCGGTGGTGTGCGCGAGGTCGATCGCCGGACGCAGCGAGCCGTACCCCAGGTAGGGGCTGAGCGTGATCGCATCCGCAGCGGACGGCGCGTCCCGGCCGAGGAAGGCCTCGCCGTAGGCGTCGACGGTGGTGCCGATGTCACCGCGCTTGACGTCGAGGACGGTCAGGGTGCCGGACTCGCGCAGTTCGCCGAGCGCTCGCTCGAGGACAGCCACCCCCTTCGCCCCGAAGACCTCGAAGAAGGCCGACTGGGGCTTGACGGCCGCGACCGAGCCCCCGAAGGCCTCGACACAGGTCATGGTGAATCGCTCCAGACCCGCGAGGTCGTAGGACAGACCCCAGGACTCGAGGAGCCCGCGGTGCGGGTCGATCCCCGCGCAGAGTGGGCCGTGCTCGGCCATCGCCGCCTGCAGACGACCACCGAAGGGGGTGGTGTCCGGGCTCATGTCCTGCTCCTGACGCAGTTCATGCGGTGAATCTCTCGTGGGCGATGCCGACGACGTCGGCAAGACGCTCGAAGCCCCGGTCCGCGACGAGCTGCTCCAGCTCGACACCGACCCGGTGGGGGGCACTCGGGTCGTTGAAGGCCGCGGTCCCGACCTGGATGGCGGTGGCACCGGCCGCGACGAGCTCCAGCGCGTCCGTGCCGTGGCGCACTCCCCCGACGCCGACGATCGGGGCCGCCCTGATCCGCCCCTCGCGCATCGCACCGGCCACCTGCCAGATGGCCCGCACGGCCGTCGGGCGGATCGCGGGCCCGGACAGACCACCGGTCGCTGCGACAAGGTGCGGACGCAGCCGATCGGTGTCGATGGCCACCCCCAGGGTGGTGTTGATCATCGTCAGGCCGTGCGCCCCGGCCCGCAGCACGACATCCGCGATCTCGACGATGTCCGTGACGTCCGGGCTGAGCTTGGCCACCATCGGCAGGCCGCGCGGTACCTCCTCGCGCACGAGGGTGAGCACCTTGTGGGCACCCGCCGGGTCGCACGCGAAGACCAGGCCCCGGTTGGCGACGTTCGGACAGGAGATGTTGACCTCGAGCGCCGCGACGGCGCTCGCGTACCGGCTACGCACGATCGTCCGGGCGACGCGGGCGAACTCCGAGGCGGTGTTGCCCGCGATGGAGACGATGACCCGGGCACCGATCGAGTGCAACCACGCGAGGTCCTTCTCGACGAAGGCCCGCACGCCGGGGCCCTGCAGACCGATCGAGTTGAGCATGCCCGAGGGGGTCTCGGCCATGCGGGGGGTGCCTCTCCCGGAGACGGGGTCGAGTTTGACGGACTTCGTGACGAAGGCCCCCAGTGCGGTGATGTCGATGAAGCGGTGGATCTCGCGGCCGTTGGCGGCGCACCCACTCGCGGTCATCATGGGACTGGGCAGGCGGACGCCGCCGATGTCCACGGACATGTCGACGGCGGGTGCGGGAGTGCTCATCAGCGGACCACCGTGGGCGCACCGACGGCGTCCTCGGGAACACGGCAGTACCCGTCCTCGAAGGCCTCCCACCGCACGCGGTCACCGCGGAAGACGGGGCCGTCCAGACAGCTGCGGACCATGCTCGTCGTGCCCGACTCGTCGCGCACCGGCATCACGCAGGTCATGCAGACCCCGATGCCGCACGCCATCGCCTCCTCGACGGCGACCTGGGCGACGATGCCGTGCTCGTCGGCGATGGCACTCAGGGAGCGCAGCATGCCCATCGGTCCGCAACCGTAGACCACCGCGGCGCCCGTGCTCTCGATCAGATCGGGGACGACATCGGACACCCAGCCCCGGACCCCGACCGAGCCGTCGTCGGTGGTGACGGTGACCCCGTCGCCGACCCGACGTGCCTCCACGACCCCGAAGAGGCGGTCCGCGGACGCCGCGCCGAGGACCATCTCGACCGCGCAGCCGCGCTCGCGCAGCTGCTCCGCGAGCCAGAAGAGTGGCGCCGAGCCGTACCCGCCGCCGACGAGGACGCACGGCACGGGCTGCGCCGGGAGCGGGAAACCTCGCCCGAGCGGGCCGATGACCCCGACGCTCTCCCCCGGTTCCAGTGCGGTCAGGAGCCGGGTGCCCGCACCGTGGGCGGCGACGACGATCTCCGTCGTGCCGCCGTAGGTCCCCGCCGGGGAGACCTTGTGGATGGAGAAGCTGCGTCGCAGCAGCATCGAGCTCGTGCCGTCCCCCACGGACAGGGCGACGAACTGTCCCGGGCGCGCCAGCTCGGCCAGGCCGGGCGTGACGA
The DNA here is from genome assembly GCF_037198315.1 of Janibacter sp. A1S7. Taxonomy (NCBI): domain Bacteria; kingdom Bacillati; phylum Actinomycetota; class Actinomycetes; order Micrococcales; family Intrasporangiaceae; genus Janibacter; species Janibacter alittae. The sequence goes on from NZ_CP144913.1 coordinate 1,885,338, forward strand.
GCGTGAGGTGCCGATAGCTGCCCGCAGCGACGTTGCCGATCACCTCGGCCTCGAGCTGCACCACCCCGGCACCTTCGCGGGCGGCGATCGTGCGCGTCACTGGTGAGCCCCGTACAGGTCGAGGTCGTAGGCGTGCTCCTGCAGCGGCTTGACGTCCAGCTCGCCGTTGATCCTGGATTCGATGGCCTGGACGGCGGCACCGAGCTGCTGGACGGTCGTGACGATCGGCTTGTCCATCGCCGTCGTCGCCGCGCGGATCGCGTAGCCGTCCGCTCGGGCATGCTGCCCCGACGGCGTGTTGAAGACGACGTCGACCTCACCGGCGAGGATCCGGTCGACGACGCTCACCTCCCCCTCGGCCCGGTCGGAGTGCTTGATCACGACCTCGCACTGGACGGCGTTGCGTCGCAACACGTCCGCGGTCCCCTGGGTGGCGAGGATGTTGAAGCCGAGGTCCATGAGGACCTTGATCGGGAAGATCATCGCCCGCTTGTCGCGGTTGGCGACCGAGACGAAGACCGTCCCCGACGTCGGCAGGCCGGTGGCGAGCGTGCCCAGCTGGCTCTTGGCGAAGGCGGCGCCGAAGTCGGCGTCGATCCCCATGACCTCACCCGTCGAGCGCATCTCCGGACCGAGGAGCGAGTCGACGACGTCGCCATCGGCGGTGCGGAACCGCTTGAAGGGCAGCACGGCCTCCTTGACCGACATCGGCGCCCGTGCCGGCATCGCCCCACCATCGAGGTCCTTCGGGAGGAGCCCCTCCGAACGCAGGTCGGCGATGGTGGCGCCGAGCATCACCCGGGCCGCGGCCTTGGCCAGCGGCACGCCGGTCGCCTTGGCCACGAACGGAACCGTCCGGGAGGCCCGTGGGTTCGCCTCGAGAACGTAGAGGACGTCCTGGGCGAGGGCGAACTGGACGTTCATCAGGCCGAGCACCCCGATGCCCTCGGCGAGCTTGCGGGTCGCCTCGCGCACCCGCGCCAGCTCGCTCGAGCCGAGCGTGGCGGGCGGGAGGGTGCAGCTGGAGTCACCGGAGTGGATCCCGGCCTCCTCGATGTGCTCCATGATCCCGCCGAGGTACATCTCGCTCCCGTCGTAGATCGCGTCGACGTCGATCTCGATCGCGTCGTCGAGGAAGCGGTCGACGAGGATCGGGTGCTCGGGTGAGGCCACGGCCGCTCGGGTGACGTACTCGCTCAGGGTGGTGTCGTCGTAGACGATCTCCATCCCCCGGCCACCCAGGACGTAGGACGGACGCACCAGGACCGGGTAGCCGATCCCACGGGCGATCTCGACGGCCTCCTCCGCGCTGAAGGCGGTACCGTGCTTCGGCGCGTTGAGCCCCGCCTCGTGCAGCACCCGCCCGAAGTGACCGCGGTCCTCGGCGAGGTCGATGGCCTCCGGGGAGGTCCCGACGATCGGCACTCCGGCTGCTTTGAGATCCCTCGCCAGACCGAGCGGGGTCTGACCGCCCAGCTGGACGATGACCCCGGCGACCGGACCGGCCTGGCTCTCGACGTGGATCACCTCGAGCACGTCCTCGAGCGTCAGCGGCTCGAAGTACAGGCGGCTGCTCGTGTCGTAGTCCGTCGAGACGGTCTCCGGGTTGCAGTTGACCATGACCGTGTCGTACCCCGCGTCGCGCAGGGCGAAGCTCGCATGGACGCAGGAGTAGTCGAACTCGACGCCCTGGCCGATCCGGTTCGGCCCCGAGCCGAGGATGATGACGGCCGGACGTTCCCGCGTCTCGACCTCGCTCTCCTCGTCGTAGGAGCTGTAGTGGTACGGCGTGCGCGCGGCGAACTCGGCGGCACAGGTGTCCACCGTCTTGTAGACCGGGCGGATCCCCAGGGCGTGCCGGACCCCGCGCACGACCGACTCGTCCATGCGGCGCAGCCGGGCGACCTGTGCGTCGGAGAACCCGTGCCGCTTCGCCAGGGTCAGCAGGTGCGGGGCCAGCTCGTCGGCATCGTGGACCTGTTGGGCGAGGTCGTTGATCAGGGCCATCTGGTCGAGGAACCACGGGTCGATCCTCGTCGCCTCGTGGACCTCCTCGACGGAGACCCGGGCGCGCATGGCCTGCTGCACCTGCACGATCCGACCGTCGGTCGGGACCCCGGACTGCTTGAGCAGCGCCCGGGCCTCCTCGATCGTCGGTTCCTCGCCGTCCCAGTGGAAGGCCGAGCCCGAGCGCTCGACGGAGCGCAGGGCCTTCTGCAGGGCCTCGGTGAAGTTGCGCCCGATGGACATCGCCTCGCCGACGGACTTCATCGTCGTCGTCAGCGTCGGGTCCGCTGCCGGGAACTTCTCGAAGGCGAAGCGAGGGACCTTGACCACGACGTAGTCGAGGGTCGGCTCGAAGCTCGCGGGTGTCTCCTGCGTGATGTCGTTGGGGACCTCGTCGAGGGTGTAGCCGATGGCCATCTTCGCGGCGATCTTGGCGATCGGGAAGCCGGTGGCCTTCGAGGCCAGGGCCGACGACCTCGAGACACGGGGGTTCATCTCGATGACGATCATCCGACCGTCGGCCGGGTTGATCGCGAACTGGATGTTGCACCCACCGGTCTCCACGCCGACCTCGCGGATGACCGCGATCCCCACGTCGCGCATCCTCTGGTACTCCCGGTCGGTCAGGGTGAGCGCCGGGGCGACGGTGATCGAGTCGCCGGTGTGCACGCCCATCGGGTCGAGGTTCTCGATGGAGCAGACCACGACGACGTTGTCGGCGTTGTCGCGCATCACCTCCAGCTCGAACTCCTTCCACCCCAGGATCGACTCCTCGAGGAGCACCTCGGTGGTGGGGCTGGCCCGCAGCCCGGCTCCGGCCATCCGGCGCAGGTCGTGCTCGTCGTAGGCGAAGCCCGAGCCCAGCCCACCCATGGTGAAGGAGGGCCGCACGACGACCGGGTACCCGAGCTCCTCCGCCGCGGCGAGGGTCTTGTCGAGCGCGTGGTTGACCTGCTGGCCCGGCGTCGACCCGGCAGGTGCGTCGTCGGCGTTGCAGATGATCGACTTCGCCGACTCCGCGCCGCAGCGCTCGACGACGCCCTTGAAGCGCTGCCGGTCCTCGCCGAGCTGGATCGCCTCGACGCTGGCGCCGATGAGCGGGCAGTTGTACTTCTCCAGCACACCCGCATCGTGCAGGGCGATCGCGGCGTTGAGCGCGGTCTGTCCACCGAGAGTGGCCAGCACGGCGTCCGGACGCTCGCGATCGATGATCTTCTCGACCACCTCGGGGGTGATCGGCTCGATGTAGGTGGCGTCCGCGAACTCGGGATCGGTCATGATCGTCGCGGGGTTGGAGTTGACCAGGACGACCCGGATCCCCTCTTCCCGCAGGACGCGGCACGCCTGGGTGCCGGAGTAGTCGAACTCGCAGGCCTGCCCGATGACGATCGGGCCGGAGCCGATGACGAGGACGCTGGAGATGTCGTCGCGCTTGGGCATCAGGCCTGGTTCTCCTTGGTGGTCGTGCTGGTGGTCTCGAGCAGGTCGACGTAGCGGTCGAAGAGGTAGCCGGCGTCACGCGGGCCGGCCGATGCCTCGGGGTGGTACTGGACGGAGAAGCCGAGCAGATCCCCCGCCTCGTTGCGCAGCTCCAGGCCCTCGACGACGTCGTCGTTGAGGCAGACGTGGCTGACCGTGACACTGCCGAAGGGGGTCTGTGTCGCCCCGTCGAGGGGGGCCTCGACGGCGAAGCCGTGGTTGTGGGCGGTGATCTCGACCGTGCGGGTCGAGCGGTCCATCACCGGTTGGTTGATGCCGCGGTGCCCGTACCTTAGCTTGTAGGTCGCGAAGCCCAGCGCCCGGCCGAAGAGCTGGTTGCCGAAGCAGATCCCGAAGTAGGGCAGTCCCTCCCGCAGCGCCTGGGTGAGCAGCTCGATCTGCTGCCCGGCGGTGGCCGGGTCCCCGGGGCCGTTGGAGAAGAAGAGCCCGTCCGGCGAGACCGCGCGCACATCATCCATCGTCGACGTCGCGGGGAGGACGTGGACCTCGATGCCGCGCTCGGCAAGACTGGCCGGAGTGGACGTCTTGACCCCGAGGTCGATGGCCGCCACCGTGAAGCGCTTCTCCCCCTTCGCCTCCACGACGTAGGGCTCCCTCGTACTCACCTCGGCGGCGAGCGCCGACCCGGCCATCTCGGGCGCCGAGCGGACCCGCTCCAGCAACGTCGCCTCGTCGGCAAGGGAGTCACCGGAGAAGATCCCGACACGCATCACACCCCGCTCGCGCAGGTGCCGGGTCAGCGCGCGGGTGTCGATGCCACCGATACCGACGACGCCGTGCTCGGTCAGGGCCTCGTCGAGGGTGCGGCGCGAGCGCCAGTTGCTCGGTCGGATCGCGGGGTCACGCACCACGTAGCCGTTGACCTGGATCCGGTCGGACTCGTCGTCCTCGTCGTTCCACCCGGTGTTGCCGATGTGCGGGGAGGTCATGACGACGACCTGGCCGTGATAGCTGGGGTCGGTGAGGGTCTCCTGGTAACCGGTCATGCCGGTGGTGAAGACGGCCTCGCCCACCGTCTCGCCGACGGCGCCGTAGACGCTGCCGGAGAAGGTGCGGCCGTCCTCGAGGACGAGGAGAGCGGGCTGGGTGGCTGGGTGGGTGCTCATGGGCGAACCTCTCCGTCGGCTACCGTGATGCGGCCGTTCAGGATCGTGGTGCGGACGCGACCGGTGAGCGTGCGTCCGGCGAAGGGGGTGTTGCGGGACAGGGACAGCGACGCGCCGGGGTCGACGGTGACCTCGGCACGTGGGTCGACGAGGACGAGGTTGGCGGGCGAGCCCGGGCGGATGTGCTGTCCGTGCTCGGCCAGCCCCGCGATCCGGGCAGGGGCGGTGGACATCCGCTCGGTGAGCAACGCCCAGTCCATGCGGCCGGAGGCGATCATCACGTCGTGGACGACGGAGAAGGCCGTCTCGAGCCCGAGCATACCGAAGGCCGCGTCGGGAAAGGCGTGCTCCTTGTCGTGCCGGGCGTGCGGGGCGTGGTCGGTGGCCACCGCATCGATCGTCCCGTCGACGAGCGCCTCGCGCAGGGCATCGACGTCCTCCTGCGGCCGCAGCGGGGGGTTGACCTTGAACACCGGGTCATAGCTGCCCAGCAGATCGGTCGTCAGCAGCAGGTGGTGGGGGGTCACCTCCGCGGTGATCCGGGCCCCGCGACGCTTGGCCCAGCGCACGGCCTCCACGCCCTCGGCTGTCGAGACGTGCGCGATGTGGACCCGGGACCCGGTGTGCAGAGCCAGCTCCGCGTCCCGCGCGATGATGCTCGACTCGGCCACGGCCGGCCAGCCGGTCAGTCCGAGTCGACCGCTGACCTCGCCCTCGTGGCAGCACGCGCCCGGCCCCGCGAGCGCCGGGTCCTGCGCGTGCTGGGAGACCACACCGTCGAAGGCCCGCACGTACTCCAGCGCGCGCCGCATCACGCGGGCGTCGTGGACGCATCTGCCGTCGTCGGAGAAGACGCGCACCCGGGCACGGGAGCGGTGCATCATCCCCAGCTCGGCCAGCTCGGCCCCCTCGAGGCCCTTGGTCACGGCGCCGACCGGGCGCACGTCGGCCAGCCCGGCGGCCACACCCAGGTCGAGGACGTGCTCGGCCGCCTCACCGGTGTCGGTCACCGGTGAGGTGTTGGCCATCGCGAGGACGGCGGTGAAGCCCCCGGCAGCCGCAGCGGCGGACCCGGACCGCACGGTCTCGGCGTCCTCCCGGCCCGGCTCGCGCAGGTGGGTGTGCAGGTCGACGAAACCGGGCAGGAGCACCAGCCCGTCGGCGTCGACGCGCTCGAGGTCGGTCTCGGTGGCGGCCCCCGTGGCGTCCGGGCCCACGGCGACGACGCGGCCGTCGCGGACGAGGACATCGGCGCTCTCGCCACCGTGGACGGCCGCTCCGGTCACGAGGAGGTCGTTGTGGCCACTCATCCTGTGTCCGTTCATGCGAGGCTCCCTTCGACGATGCCGTCCGAGGCGAGGAGGTGGTACAGGACGCTCATCCGCACGGCGACCCCGGCGCTGACCTGGTCGAGCACGAGGCTGCTGGCCGCGTCGGCGGCATCGGCGGCGATCTCCAGACCGCGGTTCATCGGGCCGGGGTGGCAGATGACCGCCTCGGGGTTGCGTCTGGTCAGTGTCGCGAGCCGATCGCGGGTGAGTCCGTAGCCGACCGTGTACTCGCGGGGCGTGGGGAAGAAACCACCGGCCATGCGCTCGCGCTGCACCCGCAGCATCATCAGCGCGTCGACGCCCGAGTCGATGACCTCGTCGAGGTCGTCCGAGAGGGCGAAGCCGTCGGCCGCCGCCCACGAGGCGACCCCGCTGGGCATGAGCGTGGGCGGTGCCACCACGGTGACGTGCGCACCGAGCCGTGGCAGGGCGAGCACGTTGGAGCGGAAGACCCGCGAGTGGGTGACATCACCGACGATCGCGATCCGCTTCCCCGCGAGCGGGCCGAGGCGCTGCTCGAGCGTGTAGGCGTCCAGGAGTGCCTGGGTGGGGTGCTCGTGGGTGCCGTCACCGGCGTTGAGGACCGAGGTGGCCACCCCGGACTCGTCGAACCAGCCGGCGACCTGCTGCGCGGCACCGGAGGCCTGGTGGCGCATGACGATGGCGTCCACACCCATTGCGGCGATGGTCCGCACGGTGTCGCGCAGGGACTCGCCCTTGGACGCCGACGAGCCCTTGCCGGTGATGTTGATCGTGTCGGCGCTCATCCACTTGCCGGCGATCTCGAAGGAGGAGCGCGTGCGGGTGGAGTCCTCGAAGAAGAGGTTGATCACGGTGCGTCCGCGCAGGGTCGGCAGCTTCTTGACCGCACGGTGCTGCACGTCGTGCATCTGCGCTGCGGTCGTGAGCACGGAGCGCAGGGCGTCGTCGTCCAGGTCGGAGACGGACAGCAGGTGCCTAGTCATCGTTCCGCCCTGGCGATCGTCACCGAGTCGTCGACGTCGTCGTAACCGGTCAGGCGCACCGTCACCCGCTCGGCGTGGGAGGTCGGCAGGTTCTTGCCGACGTGGTCGGCGCGGATCGGCAGCTCCCGGTGGCCACGGTCGACGAGCACCGCGAGTCGCACGGCCCGGGGGCGGCCGTAGTCCGCCAGCGCGTCGAGGGCGGCCCGCACGGTCCGGCCGGAGTAGAGGACGTCGTCGACGAGGACGACCACGCGGTCGTCGACCCCGGTCGAGGGGAAGTGGGTCTGGTGCGGGGTCTTCGTCGGACGACCCCGCAGGTCGTCCCGGTACATCGTCACGTCGAGCGAGCCGACGGGTACCTCGCTGCCCTCGATGTCGGCGATGAGGGCGCCCAGGCGGCGGGCGAGCTCCACACCGCGGCTGGGGATGCCCAGGAGGACGACGTTGCCGGCCCCCTTGTTGCGCTCGACGATCTCGTGGGCGATGCGGCGCAGCGCTCGGGAGATGTCACCGGCGCTGAGGACCTCACGATCGGGCGGGGACTGGTCAGGGGCCTGCGGGGGCGGCGAGTCCGGACACATGGGTGTCGTAGACCTCCTTCTCTGCCTCACGGGACAGCGGTTAAAGGATGTCGATCGGGGTGCCGATCGGCTCGACCCTACCGCCCCTGCCGGGGCGGCCGCACACCGGTCCGTGGTTCGCCCCCCGGCCTCGGTCGTGCGGCCGGGTGGTCGTCACGCACCGTCGTGATGACGGGGCGGAGCGCCATGACGGCGTCCACGACGCCGAGCCAGGCGAGCTCCTCGACGATGACCCGGGTCGGGGTCAGCATCGTCACCCGTCCGGTCTCCAGCCCCTCCAGCAGATGCACCACCGGCTCCCAGCCGGACCGGGTGGCCTCGGTCGTGGAGTGCCGGGGCTGGCTCACCGCATCCCGGGGCACGTGCAGGACGTAGAAGGCGACGTCGAAGCGCGTGGGGACGATCTCCGGGGTGACCCAGCGGTCCCACGGCACGAGCGCGCTCGGGTCGGCCACCAGCCCGGTCTCCTCCTGCAGCTCGCGCAGCCCCGTGGCGAGCAGTGTCCGCGCCTCCACGGCACGGGCGCCGGAACTGGTCGCGGCCCAGCGTCGTACGTGGTCGTCGAGCACGCCGGCAGGCAGGGGGAGGCGATGCCCGGCAGCGGTGTCCGCGGCGTCGCACCGTCCGCCGGGAAAGACCACGGCTCCGGCGGCGAAGTCCATGGTGGCCTGCCGGTGCTGGACGAAGACCTCCAGCCCCTGCGTCCCGTCGCGCAGGGGGATGACACTGACCGCCGGGCGGGGTTCGACGACGGTCGTCGCCAGGGGGACGCGCATGATGACCCGGCGGCCCCCGTCGTCCAGGCCGGCGGCGCGCTCCTGTGCCCGGATCGCCAGGACCGACTCGGGCGCGTGGGCCTCCTCGACCTCGCGGAACCCCAGCTGGCGGTAGAAGGGAGCGTTCCACGCGACGTCGACATAGGTGCACAGGGTCAGCTCGTCGTGACCGCGACGAGCCGCCTCGATCAGGGCCGCGCGCACGAGTGCGCGGCCGACTCCTGCACGCATCCGGTCCGGTCGGACCGAGAGCTGCTCGAGGTGGGCGTGACCGTCGAGGTCGAGCACGTGGACGAATCCCTCCGGCGGCTCTCCCGCGACGAGCAGGAACCCGGCCCGCTCGGCCCGTGCCGCGCCGGTGGGTGCAGGTCGCCAGCCGGAGGTGTCCATGATCTCGGTGAACATCGGCAGGCCCGCGTCCTCGATGGCAGCGAGGTCGGCCAGCGCCGGGTCGCCGGGCAGGACCGGCCGCACGGTCGCAGCGGAGTCGGAGGGCATCCCCCGATCCTGCCCGAGCGCCCCGGGAGGTGGTCTTTCGGGGCCCGCTCAGCCGAAGAGCCGGTCGGCGATCCCGACGAAGAGGCCGCGACGCCGCGCCGGCACCCCGTCGACGCCCACACCGACGCGGGCGTCCTCCCGGGCCGCTCGCTCGGCCCTGGCACGGGCCACGACGGCGGCCTGCTCGGCACGGGCGGCCGCCCGTCGCCCCTCGGCGGTCTCCGTGGGGACGCCGTCCGCGCGGACCGAGCCGGAGCGCAGGTTGGCCTGCTCGCTGAGGTAGCGCAGCACGACCGCACCCACGGCCGCGATCGGGACGGAGAGGAAGGCACCGACGATGCCGGCGACGGTGCCGCCCACGGCCACCGCGAGGAGGATGACCCCGGCGTGCAGCTGCATCGAGCGTCCTTGGAGGAAGGGTTGCAGGACGTTGCCCTCGAGCTGCTGCACCGCGATGATCAGCGCCAGCACGAGCAGGGCCGTGGTCGGACCCTGCGCGACGAGCGCGACGAGGACCGAGAGGGCACCGACGGAGAAGGCACCGATGATCGGGATGAACCCCCCGAAGAAGGTGAGCACCGCCAGCGGGAAGGCGAGCGGGACGCCGAGCAGGAGCAGTCCGGCCCCGATGAGGACGGCGTCCACCAGTGACACCAGCGCCTGGGTGCGCACGAAGCCGCCGAGGGTGTTCCAGGCGCGGGTCGCGACCTCGGTGAAGTGGTCTCCGGCGCGCTCGCCGGAGACGCCACGGACGAAGGGGAGAAAGGCCGGCCCGTCCTTGAGGAAGAAGAAGACGAGGACGAGGACGAGGACGAGCGTCACCAGGCCGCTGCCCACGGCCGACGCCCCGGTCAGTGCCCCCGAGGCGATGTCACCGCCACGCTCCTGCAACCACTGCGTCGCCGTGGTGACCCCTTGGTCGATGGTCTGGCTGTCGACGTTGAAGGGTGGCTGCGCCAGGCGTTCCTGCAGGCTGGTCAGACCCTCCGCCGCCGAGTCGGCGAGGTCACCGGCCTGACTGATCATCGACGGGGCGATCGCGCCGAGCACGCCGAAGAAGATCATGAGCGAACCGAGGAGGACGAGCGCAGCTCCCAGCGCCGACGGCACCCGGCGACGGCGTAGCCAGGACATGGGGCCCGACAGGACGGTCGTGACGATCAGCGCCAGGATCACCGGGAAGACCCCGACCCACAGGACGCCGAGGAGCCACCAGCACACGGCTGCTCCGACCGCGACGAGGAGCAGGCGCAGCGACCACCTGGCCAACCAGGTGATGCCGTCGCCGATCACCGCCCCGCGGTCATTGACTCCGGGGTCCTGGGTGGTGCTCGGTGACTGCTGCACTGCGGCCTCCTGGGGCGGGGTGGGACGGTTCACACGAGCGTCGGCTTGACCTCCACGATCCGCGCGAGCAGACCGTTGATGAAGCGGGGCGACTCGTCGGTGCTCAGCTCGGTGGCCAGCCCGACGGCTTCGCTGACGGCGACCTCGTCGGGCACGTCCTCACCGTAGAGGATCTCCCAGGCGCCCAGGCGCAGGATCGCACGGTCCACGTCGGGCATCCGCTCGAGGCTCCAGCCCTGGCTGTAGGTGGTCAGCGCATCGTTGATGTCGCTCCAGTGCGCGACGACCCCGCGGACCGCGGTGATCGTGTAGGGGTTCAACGGCGCCGGGGTCACGGGTCGCTCGGCCCGCTCCTGCGCCAGCTCACCGGCGTTGATGTCTCGTGACTCGGCCTCGAAGAGCAGGTCGATGGCCCGCTTGCGGGCCTTGGTGCGTGCGCTCACTCAGTTCACGCGACCGAGGTAGGAACCGTCGCGGGTGTCGACCTTCACGCGGGTGCCCTGCTCCAGGAAGAGCGGCACCGAGATCTCGGCGCCGGTCTCGAGGGTGGCCGACTTGGACCCACCCGTGGAGCGGTCACCCTGCAGACCGGGCTCGGTGTAGGTGATCTCGAGCTCGACCGACGGCGGCAGCTCGACGTAGAGGACGTTGCCCTCGTGCCGGGCCACGACCGCCTCGTTGTTCTCCAGGAGGAACTTGCTGGCGTCACCCATGACCTCGGGCGTGACCGGGATCTGGTCGAAGGTGCCCGGGTCCATGAAGATGAAATCGGTACCGTCGTTGTACAGGTACTGCATCGTCTGCTTGTCGACGTTGGACGTCTCGACCTTGGTCCCCGCGTTGAAGGTCTTGTCGATGCTCTTGCCGCTGGTGACGTTCTTCAGCTTCGTGCGCACGAAGGCCGGACCCTTGCCGGGCTTGACGTGCTGGAACTCCACGACGGTCCACAGCTGCCCCTCGAGGTTGAGGACCATGCCGTTCTTGAGGTCGTTCGTCGATGCCACGTGCTGCTCGCCTTCGCGTCGGAGTCGTTGTCATCCCCGCGCGCCCATCCGGCGCACGTGGGCCGCACAGCATCCTAACCGCCGACAGGGGCCCGGCCGACGCGCATCCACACACGCACGCCCCTCCGACGACCGGGATCTGCTCGCGAGGGTGCAGGATGGCGGACATGAAGTCCAAGGCCCTCCTCAGCACGCTCGCCGCCGGAACCGTCGGGATCGCCGCCCGCGATCTTCTCCAGCGGAGGCACGCGCTCAGCCGGAACTTCCCCGTCGTCGCCAATGCGCGCTATCTGCTGGAGCGGATCGGGCCGGAGTTGCGGCAGTACATCGTCACCAGCAACGACGAGGAGCGACCCTTCAGCCGGGACCAACGCACTTGGGTGTATGCGTCGTCGAAGCGGCAGAACAACTACACCGGCTTCGGCACCGACAACGACACGGAGCACCTCGACGGCTACGCGATCTTCAAGCACCGCACCTTCTCCGACGTGGCCGCCTCCAGCTCGATCACCGACTCCCATCGGATCACCCTCCCGTCCGCGAAGGTCCTCGGGGCGCCCCGCGGGCGCCGCCACGCCTTCCGCCCGGAGTCCGTGGTCAACATCTCGGCGATGAGCTTCGGCTCCCTCTCCGGCAATGCCATCACCGCGCTGAACAGGGGCGCCAAGCAGGCCGGGATCCTGCACAACACCGGCGAGGGCTCCCTCTCCCCCTACCACCGCCAGGGCGGCGACCTGATCTTCCAGATCGGGACCGCCTACTTCGGGTGCCGCGACTCGACCGGCCGTTTCGACCTGGCCATGCTCAAGGACGTCGTCGAGTCAGCACCGGTGAAGGCGATCGAGATCAAGCTCAGCCAGGGCGCCAAGCCCGGCCTGGGCGGTCACCTGCCCGCGGAGAAGATCTCCGAGGAGATCGCCCGCACCCGCGGCATCCGCCAGGACCGGGACTGCGCCAGCCCGGCCCGGCACAGCGAGTTCCACGACGTGGACTCCATGCTCGACTTCGTCGAGCTGATCGCCCAGGAGACCGGCCTGCCCGTGGGGATCAAGTCGGCGGTCGGCGGCTCGGGTCTCTGGGAGGGACTCGTCGAGCAGATGGCCGATGGGCAACGGGGCGTGGACTACATCCAGATCGACGGGGGCGAAGGGGGGACCGGCGCGGCCCCCCTCGTGTTCACCGACGCGGTGGCCCTGCCCTACCGGCTCGCCTTCACGCGGGTCTACTCCCTCTTCGCCGAGGCCGGCCTGACCGACCGGGTCACCTGGATCGGCAGCGGAAAGCTCGGCCTGCCCGAGAACGCGCTCGTGGCGTTCGCCCTCGGGGCCGACATGGTCAGCGTCGCGCGCGAGGCCATGCTCTCCGTCGGCTGCATCCAGGCGCAGAAGTGCCACACCGACCGCTGCCCCACCGGCGTCGCCACGCAGAACCCGTGGCTGGAGCGGGGTCTCGACCCGATGCTGAAGGCCAATCGTCTCGACAACTACGTGCGCACCCTTCGCCGGGACCTGCTCAAGGTCTCCGAGGCATGTGGGGTCTGGCACCCGAGCCTGCTCACCGTCGACGACATCGAGATCCTCGACGGCCACCGCACCGCGGTCCCGCTCGGCGACATCTACGGATACCGGAGCGGCTGGGGCACCCTCAACGAGACGGATGCCGCGCAGATCGTCGACCTCATGTCCGGCACGGCCACCTGTGGCGAGACGCGCCGCCGCCCGGAGGTCACCGTCGTCTGAGTGCGTGCGCACGACTCGGCCCGGTCACCCCCTGACGTGACCGGGCCGATGCCTGTGTGGGTTACTTCACCTCGCGGGTGAGCACCCGCCAGGTGCCGACGGCGATCGGCAGCCCGACCCAGACCAGGCTCGCGGTGCCCAGCTGTGCCCAGTTCTCACCGCTCATCTCGGCACCCGAGATGAGCATGCCGGTCGGCTGCTCGAGGTTGAGCCACCCGGCGACGTCACTCAGCGCCGAGATGAGGCTCGACGCGATGGTCCACGCGGTGGGCAGCACGAGCGAGGCAACGATGGCGAAGGGCGTGTTGAGGAAGGCCAGTCCGAACGCCGCGCCCTGCAGGACGAAGATGACCGTCGCAAGCACCATGCCGCCGGCGGAGACCCCGGACAGGGTCCACTCGCCGCCCACGAGGGCTGTGACGAGGCCGGCCGCCACGAAGGCGGCGGCGATGACCAGGAGCCCGAGGACGGCCGAGGCGACCAGCTTCGCGGCAATGACCAGGCCACGACGCGGCTCCAGGGTGAAGGTGACCAGCCCGGTGCGGGTGCTCCACTCCTGGGTGGCGAGCATGATCCCCACGATCGGCAGCAGCATCATCAACGGAATCGCCGTGACTGCGAGGAAGGATCCGAGGGTGTGGCCCTCGTCCGGGCCCCAGATGGCGGAGGCGCCCACGACCACGAGCGAGAGGCCGGTCATGACGATCATCAGCCACATCCCGGCGCGGGTGTTGACCGACTTGCGCAGCTCGATGGCCACGAGCCGCAGGAAGGAGACCTTCCCGACGTCCTCGAGGGCGGGCAGCGCGCAGGGCGTGTCGTTGGTGGTTGCGGTGATGGCGCTCATGCCGCTGCTCCTTCACGTGCGTCGGCGGCGGTGATCTCCAGGAACATCTCCTCGAGGCCGCCGGCTCCACCGGCGCGCAGCTCGAGCAGGACGACTCCGGCGTCCAGGGCGGTTCGTCCGACCGCCTCCGGCGGAGCCGGCACCACCAGACCGGATCGGTCGGTGGTGACGGAGTGGCCGGCCACCTCCAGCGCGGTGGCCAGCCGAGCGTCGTCGAGGGAGCGCACCCGGGTCCCGCGTGCGTCGAGCAACTCGCTCGTGCGCCCCCGGGTGACGATCCGACCACGACCGATCATCACGATCTCGTCGGCGATGACCTGCACCTCGCTGAGCAGGTGCGAGGAGAGCAGCACGGTGCCACCGGCGTCGGCGAAGTCGCGCAACAGACCCCGCATCCAGTGGATGCCCTGGGGGTCGAGTCCGTTGGCGGGCTCGTCGAGGATGAGCACCTGCGGGCGCCCGAGCAGCGCGGCCGCCAGGCCCAGGCGTTGACGCATCCCGAGCGAGTAGTTGCGCACCCGCCGGGCGGACTCCTTCTCGGTGAGGCCGACGCGGTCCAGGGCCCGACGGACCTCGTCGGTGCCGAGCCTGAGGTGCATGGCAGCCAGGCGCAGCACCTCACGACCAGTGCGTCCCGGGTGCTGCGCGGAGGCATCCAGCATCACGCCCACGTGCCGACCCGGAGTCGGCAGCTCCTTGTAGGCGCGGCCCAGGACGCTCGCCCGCCCGCTCGTGGGTGGGGTCAGTCCCGTCATCATCCGCATGGCGGTGGACTTGCCGGCCCCGTTGGGTCCGAGGAAGCCGGTGACGCTGCCGGGCCGGACCTCGAAGGTGATGTCGTCGACGGCGACGAGCCCGCCGTAGCGCTTGGTGAGGTTCTCTACCGCGATCATGTCCCCCAGCATGCGGGGGGACCGGGCGCGAGCACATCCGCCCCGGGTCTCGACCTCACCTACGACTTTCGGAGGGGGTCGACGTCGTCCGCCCCGCCCGGGGTGTGGATCCGCGATCCCCGGCCCCGGCCTACGGTTGGGTCGTGACGACGAGGACGGCAGCGCCCGAGGAGCGTGACCCCAACCGGCTCACCCGGTGGGGCACGACGTGGCGGGTCGCTGCTGCGCTGCTCATCGGCGGCGTGCTCTGGCTCCTCACCACCGCCGTCGTCTTCCCCGAGGCGGACAGCGATCCGGCGCTCCTGCCCGGCCTGTGGCTCGTCGTCGTCGACCCGATCCTGGGTCTCGTGGCCCTGGGACTGCTCCTGCTGCGACGCCGCTGGCCGGTGCGCATCGCGGTGGCCACCACCGCCCTCACTGCGGTCTCCGCGGCGGCGGTCGGCCCGCAGACGGTGGTGCTCGCCTCCCTCGCGACTCGCCAGCGGTGGCGGGAGATCATCCCCGTCGGCGTGCTCACCACTGCTGGGGGCCTCGTGCTGACCCGGTTCTTCTATCCCGACCCGGAGCCCCTGCCGCTGCTCTTCGAGGCCGGCTTCAGCATCCTGGCGACCGGCATCGTCGTCGCCGTGGGCTACTCGATCGGCTCGCGCCGCGCGCTCGTGCGCTCCTGGGTCGACCGGGCCCGCACCGCGGAAGCCGAGCAGCGGGCCCGGGTGGAACAGGCCCAGAGCACCGAGCGCACCCGGATCGCCCGGGAGATGCACGACGTGCTCGCCCACCGCATCTCACTGGTGACGATGCACTCCGGTGTACTCGCCTACCGGGACGACCTGCCCGAGGCCGAGCGGCGCGACGCCGTGGCCGCGATCGACAGCAACGCGCGAGCGGCCCTGACCGATCTGCGTGAGGTGCTCGGGGTCCTGCGCGACCCGGAGGGCCATGGGTCGCTTCGCCCCCAGAGCACCTTGACCGACCTGCCGGAGCTGGTCGACGGTGCCACCTCGGCGGGCACGCGGGTCACCGTCGAGACGGGCGGCCTCGACGCGGCTGCCGTCCCCGAGACGATCAGCCGCACCGCCTACCGGGTCGCCCAGGAAGGACTGACCAACGCCCGCAAGCACGCTCCCGGAGCCACGGTGGAGATCACTCTCGCCGGCCGACCCGGTGGGGAGCTGCACATCGGGGTGCGCAACCCGCGTACGGTCGGCGTCGCGCCCGACGTCCCGACCTCCGGTCTCGGCCTGCTCGGGCTGGCCGAACGGGTCGAGCTGTCCGGGGGACGGATGCAGCACGGCTGGGTGGGCGAGGACGAGCACCGGCTCCGCGTGTGGCTACCGTGGCCGCCATGACCCCGATCCGAGTCGTGCTCGTCGACGACGACGCGATGGTGCGTACCGCCCTGTCGATGATCCTCGGCGGTGACCCCGAGATCTCCGTCGTCGGCCAGGCCCCGGATGGCCGAGCCGGCCTGTCGGTCATCGCCGAGCACTGCCCCGACGTCGTGCTCATGGACATCCGGATGCCGCGGCTCGACGGTCTCTCCGCGACCGAGCAGCTGGTGCGCAGCGGCTCCCCGAGCAAGGTCATCGTCCTGACGACCTTCGACGCCGACGACGACGTGATGCGGGCGCTCCAGCACGGGGCAGACGGGTTCCTGCTCAAGGACACTCCCCCGGCCCGGCTCATCGAGGCCGTCCGGCTCGTCGCGGCCGGTCAGTCGATCCTCTCCCCCAGCGTCACCTCCCAGGTGCTGGAGACCGTCCGTGGCGCCGCACGCCACGGCTGCGACACCTCGCGCTCCGCCGCGCGGGAACGGCTCGCCACGCTCACCGAGCGCGAGCTCGAGGTCGCCCGGGCGGTCGGCGCGGGCCGGTCCAATGCGCAGATCGCCGGGCAGCTCTTCCTCAGCGTCGCGACGGTCAAGGCGCACGTCGGGCGCATCCTCGACAAGCTCGGCGCCGACAACCGGGTCCAGGTCGCGATCACCGTGCACGTGGCCGACCTGGACGGCTGACCCAGCAGGACTCTCACGCCAGGGCGGCGTACGCCTCCCGCAGCAGGACCTCGTCCGGCCCCTCGAGACGCGTGGGCCGCGTCAGCCCGTCGAGGACGACGAACCGCAGCGTGTCCCCCCGGGTCTTCTTGTCCCGCCGCAGCGCGGCCAGCAGGTCGTCGAAGTCGGCCCGGGCATACGTCGTGGGCAGGCCGAGCAGGCCGAGGACGTAGCGGTGCCGTTGGAGCAGGGCCTTGTCGATGTGACCGGTGCGGTGGGCCAGCTCGGCAGCAAAGACCATCCCGACGGCGACGGCCTCGCCGTGGCGCATCCGGTACCGCTCGTGGTGCTCGACCGCATGGCCGAGCGTGTGCCCGTAGTTGAGGATCTCGCGCAGGTTCGACTCGCGCAGGTCAGCGGCGACGACCTCGGCCTTGACGGCGATCGTGCGCTCGATGACCTCTCGCAGGGCGGGCGAGCCGGGCTCCTGCACGCCGGCAGCGTCGCTCTCGACGATCTCGAGGATCCGCGGGTCGGCGATGAAACCGCACTTGACGGCCTCTGCCAGGCCGGCAGCCAGGTCTGCGGGCGGCAACGAGGACACGTGGTCGAGGTCGCACAGGACCGCCGCCGGAGGGTGGAAGGCACCGACGAGGTTCTTGCCCTCGGCGGTGTTGATCCCGGTCTTGCCTCCGACCGCAGCATCGACCATGCCGAGCACCGTGGTGGGCACGTGGACCACGGTCACGCCACGCAACCAGGCCGCGGCCACCCATCCTCCGAGGTCGGTGACACTGCCACCACCGACGGCGACGACGGCGTCGCCGCGGGTGAATCCGGCCTGCCCCATGCGCGCCCACAGGTCGGCGGCGACCGTGACGGTCTTCGCCGCCTCGGCATCGGGAACCGCGGCGAGGTGCACGTCGAGTCCGGCCGCGCGAAGGGAGGTGGCCACCGGCTCGGCCAGGTGTCCCAGGGGCTCACCGTGGACGACCAGCACGCGCCCGACACCGACGGGCAGCACCCGGGCAACGCCCGAGGAGACCCCGGGGCCGACGAGGACGTCGTACTCCTGCCCGACCGGCACGGTCGTCATGTCGCTCATGCCTCCGCCTGCAGCAGGGGCACTGCCTCGTCGACCACCGACTCGGCGTCGCGCCCGGCGGTGTCGACCCGCCACCGGGCCAGGCCCTCGTACCTCGGGCGGCGCTCCTCCATCGCGGCGATCCACGACTGGCGCGGGTTGACCGCCAGGAGGGGCCGGGACCGGTTGAAGCCCAGGCGCTTGGCGGCGTCGGCGACGCCGACGTCGAGGAAGAGGACCCGATGGCCGGCGAGCGCCTCGGCGACCGCAGCCGTCATCGGCGCGCCACCCCCGAGGGCCAGGACGATCCCGTCCTCGGCCAGCGAGTCGATCACCGCACGCTGCTCGGCCTCGCGGAAGTACTGCTCGCCGCTCTCGATGAACAGGTCGGGGACGGACCTGCCTTCGCGCTCCTCGACGAGGGAGTCGGTGTCGACGACCCGACGGCCGGTGCGCTCGGCGATGCCGACCGCCACGGTCGACTTGCCCACGCCGGGCGGACCGATGACGACGACGAAGGGGGCACCCACCGCGCTCACGCGTCCCACGACCGCATCAGCTCCGGGATCGACGCGAGGTAGGCGCGGTGGTTGCGCGCGGTCTCCGCCACGGAGTCGCCGCCGAACTTCTCCACGCAGGCCTGCGCGAGGACGAGGGCGACCATCGCCTGGGCGACGACGCCTGCGGCCGGGACGGCGCAGACGTCGGATCGCTGGTGAATCGCCGTCGCCGGGTCAGGGCCCGCGACGTCGACCGTGTCGAGGGCACGCGGGACGGTGCTGATCGGCTTCATCGCCGCACGCACGCGCAACACGTCACCGGTGCTCATTCCCCCCTCGGTGCCACCGGCACGGCCGGTGCGCCGGCGAATGGTGCCGTCGGCATCACGTTCCATCTCGTCATGCGCCGCCGAGCCGCGACGCCGCGCAGTGGTGAAGCCGTCGCCGACCTCGACACCCTTGATCGCCTGGATGCCCATGAGGGCACCGGCGAGCCGGGAGTCCAGCCGGCGGTCCCAGTGGACGTGGCTGCCCAGTCCCGGGGGGACGTCGTGGGCAAGGACCTCGACGACGCCGCCGAGGGTGTCGCCGTCCTTCTTGGCCGCCTCGATCTCGGCCACCATCGCGTCGGTTCCCTCCCGGGTCCACGCGCGCACGGGGTCGGCGTCGAGCGCCTCGACGTCGTCGGGGGTCGGCAGCGGACCGTCGGCCGGGGCCGCCCCCTCGCCGATGGCGACGGTGTGCGCGACGAGGCGGATGCCGTAGGCCTGCTCGAGGAACCGCTCCGCGACCTCGCCGAGGGCGACGCGGGCCGCGGTCTCCCGGGCCGAGGCGCGCTCGAGTACCGGGCGGGCCTCGTCGAAGCCGTACTTCTGCATGCCGACGAGGTCGGCGTGACCGGGTCGGGGGCGGGTCAGCGGCTTGTTGCGGGCCAGCTCTTTCTCGGCGCCGATGTCGTTCGACCGAGCCAACTCGACATCATCAACCGGGTCCGCGCCCATGACCGCCTCCCACTTGGGCCACTCGGTGTTCCCGATCATCACGGCCAGGGGTGAGCCGAGGGTGCGTCCGTGGCGCACCCCGCCGAGGAAGGTCACCTCGTCCCGCTCGAACGTCATCCGGGCCCCGCGCCCGTAGCCCAGGCGGCGTCGGGCCAGGGCGTCGGCGACGTCGGACGTCCTCACCTCCACCCCCGCGGGCAGTCCCTCGAGGGTCGCCACGAGGGCCTGTCCGTGCGACTCACCGGCGGTCAACCAACGCAACATGGGCCAAATCCTCGCATCCCGACCGGCCCGTCGACTCAGGCGTCCGGGGTTTGGCCCAGTGCAGCGAGCCCGGCTGCCTGCATCGCCGCCACCGGCGCGCTCTTCCCGGTGAACAGCTCGAACTGCCGCGCGGCCTGGTGGACGAGCATCTCCAGGCCGGAGACGACCCGGGCGCCGTGGTCGGCGGCCGCGCGGGCAAGGGGCGTCGGCCAGTCCGCGTAGACGACGTCCAGGACGGTGGCCCCGGCGAGTCCGTCGTCGATGTGGCCCGCGGCGGCGGCGTTGGCCTCGCCGCCCGGCAGGGTCGAGATCACGGCCGGAGCGCCCGTGCGCGACCAGCGCTCGATCGGCACGATCTCGAGCCCCACCTCGGCGACGTCGCGCAGCGCCTCCGCCCGCTGTGGGGTGCGGGCGGCGACGGTGATGCGCGTGGCGCCCAGGTCCGTCAGGGCCAGCACCGCCGAGCGTGCGGTCGCTCCGGACCCGACCACGGTCGCCCGGTCGACACCGTCGACGCCCGCCTCACGCAGGGCCGCCGTGATGCCGTGGACGTCGGTGTTGTCGGCGGCCCACCCGGTGTCCGTGCGCACGAGGGTGTTGATGGCCCGGGCGGCCCGGGCGGTGTCGGTGACGCTCTCGGCGAGTCCGGTGGCGGCGACCTTCAGCGGCATCGTCAGGCTCAGGCCCCGCCAGTCCTCGGTGAGGTCGGCGACGAAGGGGGTCAGACCCCCTTCGTCCACCTCGTGCGCCGTGTAGGTCCAGTCCGTCAATCCGGCCGCGACGTACCCGGCCCGGTGCAGGGTCGGCGACAACGAGTGCGCGACCGGGGACCCGAGAACCCCTGCGCGCAGGGTCCGTCGTGAGCGGACGGGGTCACTCACAGCTACCCGTGTTGCGGCAGAACTCCTGGACATTGCGTTCGTGCTCGGCCTGCGTCTCGGCGAACTTCGTCTCGCCCGTGGACGGGTCCACGGTGACGAAGAAGAGCCAGTCGCCCTCGGCCGGGTTGCCTGCGGCGTCGATGGCGGCGGCACCGGGGTTGTTGATCGGTCCCGGAGGCAGCCCCTGGTTCGTGTACGTGTTGTACGGGCTGTCGGTGTTGCGCTCCTTGTCGGAGGTCGTGATCGTCCCCCGCTTCTGCAGCAGGTAGTGCACCGTCGAGTCCATCTGCAGCATCCCGCGGGTCGGGCCCGCGGGGTCGTCGAGGCGGTTCTCGACCACGCGGGCGACCTTCCGTCGATCCGCCGCCCCGGCCTCGCCCTCGACGATCGAGGCGACGGTGAGGGTGCGTTCCCACTCGTCCTTCGGGACGCCGGCCTCCTCCAGCTGCGACACCGTCTGGCTGATCATCGTGTTCATCTGCTGCACGGCGCTCGCGTCGTCGGCGAACTCGTAGGTGGAGGGGAAGAGCCACCCCTCGACCTCGCCCTCCGCCTGCGGGGGCAGCTCGAGCTCCTCCGACTCCTCGGCCTGCTCGTACTCCTCCACGGGCACGTCGGTGCCCTCGGAGAGACGCTCGTAGATCTCCGAGCGCCACAGGCCCTCGCGGAGGGTGACGCCCTTGGCCACGCGGTTGGCCGGGTCGAGGAGACGGTCGAAGGCGTCGGTGGCCGACATCTTCTGCCGCATCACGTAGGTCCCGGGCTGGATCGAGGCGGCCTGCTCCGGCTCCGCCCTGGCCACCGCGGTGAAGCTGCTCGTAGTCTTCACGACATCCGCCTCCTGCAGGGTCTGGCCGATCACCGCCCCGGACGCGCCGGAGTCGATGACGACCTCGACCTTGCCGCTCCCCGGACCTGCGTAGTCGTCGGACTCACCCCACCCGGGCAGCAGCGAACGCAGGGACCCGAGGGCGAACCACCCTGCGGCCAGCACGAGGGCACCCGCCAGGAGCACCGCGAGGCAGGACGCGCCTCGCCGGCGACCGCCACCTCGGGCGGCGTCCGGTGGGCGACGCCCGCGCTCACGCCGGCCCCGGCGTCGCTCGGCCCGGGTCGGGTGCGGTCCACCGTCCCGGTCGTCCCGGACCTCGTGCGCACCGTCGTCGAAGATGTTGTCGTCGAGCCCGGTCATGCGTCATCGCCCTTCCGCGGTGTGCGTCGGCGCGGCCGACCGACCCGTTCCCCGGGGGGTCCACCGGTTGCGCGCTCCGTGTCCAGCGCCGTCTGCAGGATGAGCACCGCGGCCGCCTGGTCGACCACCTGACGATGGTTGCGACCGGCCACGCCACTGTCCCGCAGACCTCGATGAGCATCCACCGTCGAGAGGCGTTCGTCCACCAGGCGGATCGGCGTGTTCCCGATCGGCGCTCCGTGCAGGGCGGAGCGCAGCGACTGCGCCCAGTCCCGCACGCTGCGTGCAGCGGGCCCCTCCCCGCCGTCGAGCGACCGCGGCAGGCCGACGACGACCTCGATCACCGACAGCTCCACGGCCAGCTCGACGACCCGATCGATGTCGCCGTCGTGCTCGAGGTCACGGGCCACCGTCTCGACCGGAGTCGCCAGGAGCCCGGAGGGGTCGCTCGTCGAGACCCCGACCCGAGCGTCCCCGACATCGATCCCCAGCCGTGTGCCGGTGCGCATGCGCGGATCAGGCCCCGATCTCGCGCTCGAGTGCGGCGAGCGCCTCGGACACCTTGCCGGCATCCTGACCACCGCCCTGGGCGAGGTCGTCCTTGCCGCCTCCCCCGCCGCCGAGGGTCGTCGCGGCGACGCGCACGAGAGCACCGGCCCGGACCCCCTTCGCGCGGGCCGACTCGTTGGTGGCGACGACGACCACGGGCTTGCCGGATCCGTCACCGGTGAGGGCCACGACCGTGGGCCGCTCCTCACCCAGTCGGCCACGGGTGTCGGTGACCATGCGGCGCAGGTCGTCGCCGGACGCGCCGGGTACGTGCTGGCCGACGAAGGTCACCCCTGCGACGTCCTTCGCCGAGTCGGTGAGCGACCCCGCAGAGGCTGCGACCTGCTGGCGGCGGACCTTCTCCAGTTCCTTCTCGGTCTCGCGCAGGCGGGTGATCATGTCGGAGACGCGCTCGGGCAACTCACCGGCCGGCGCCTTGACGAGGTCCGAGAGCTCGGCGACCAGGGCCCGCTCGGTGGCCAGGTGCTGCAGGGCGTTCATCCCGACGAAGGCCTCCAGGCGGCGCACGCCCGAGCCGACCGAGGAGTCGCCGGTGAGGGTGAGCGCACCGATCTGGCTGGAGTGGCGCACGTGGGTGCCCCCGCACAGCTCCCGGGACCACGGTCCGCCGATCTCGACGACGCGGACCTGCTCGTCGTAGGTCTCCCCGAAGAGCGCCAGAGCGCCCTGCTCACGGGCCTCCGGCAGGGTCATCCAGTCCGCGGAGACCGGCAGGTCGTCGCGCACGGCGAGGTTCGCGGCGTGCTCGATCTCGGCGCGTGCGTCGGCGGACAGGGACTGGTTCCACGCGAAGTCCAGCCGCAGGTACCCGGGCTTGTTGTAGGAGCCGGACTGCAGGGCCGACGGGCCGAGCACCTGGCGCAGGGCAGCGTGCACGACGTGCGTGCCGGAGTGGGCCTGGCAGGCATCGACGCGCCAGCCCGGGTCGACCTCGGCCGAGGTCTCCTGGCCGACCCGCACCGGACCGTCGGCGACCTCGACGGTGTGCACGACCAGGCCCTTGACCGGTCGCTGCACGTCCGTCACGAGCAGGCGGGTGCCATCGGCGACGATGATGCCGCTGTCGGCGACCTGACCACCGGACTCGGCGTAGAAGCTGGTGCGGTCGAGCACCACCTGGCCGGTCCGACCGGGCTCGAGCTCCTCGACGCTCACGCCGTCGCTGACCAGCCCGACGACCGAGCCGTGGGTGGTCAGCTCCTCGTAGGCACGCCAGTCGGTGGCACCGAGGGAGCGCAGCCGCTTCCACACCTCGGTATTGGCGTGGCCACCCTTCTTGGCCTTCGCGTCCGCCTTGGCCCGCTGACGCTGCTCGTCCATGAGCCGCACGAAACCCTCGCGGTCGACCGTCAGACCCTGCTCGGCCGCCATCTCGAGGGTGAGGTCGATCGGGAAGCCGTACGTGTCGTGCAGGGCGAAGGCCTTCTCCCCGGTCAGGACATCACCCCCGGACTGCTTGGTCTCGCTCACCGCAGTGTCGAGGATCGTCGTGCCCTGGGCCAGGGTGCGGCGGAAGGCCTGCTCCTCGCCGTAGGCGATCTGCGCGATCCGGTCGAAGCCGGTCCGCAGCTCGGGGTAGGAGGCGCTCATCCGCTCCATGGAGATCGGCAGGAGGTGCGGCAGGGCCGGCTCCTCGTAGCCGAGCAGGCGCATCGCGCGCACCGCGCGCCGCAGCATCCGGCGCAGCACGTAGCCGCGACCCTCGTTGCCCGGGGTCACCCCGTCGCCGATGAGCATGAGCGAGGAACGCACGTGGTCGGCGACGACACGCAGGTGGACGTCGTCGGGGTGGGAGTCCCCCGCGGTCTGACCGGAGGAGGCACCGTAGTCGCGACCGGTCATCTCCGCGGCCTTCTCCAGGACCGGGTAGACCTCGTCGATCTCGTACATGTTGTCGACGCCCTGCAGGATGCTCGCGATGCGCTCCAGCCCCATGCCGGTGTCGACGCTCTGCGCCGGCAGCGGGCCGGCGACGTCGAAGTCGTCCTTGGCGCGCACGGCCGAGAGCTCGTACTGCATGAAGACGAGGTTCCAGATCTCCATGAACCGGTCCTCGTCGACCTCCGGCCCACCGTCGACGCCGTACTCCTCGCCGCGGTCGTAGAAGATCTCGCTGCACGGGCCGCCGGGCCCGGGCACGCCCATGCTCCAGTAGTTGTCGAGCTCACCGCGGCGCACGATGCGCCCGGCCGGGATCGTGGTCTCCTCGAGCCAGAGGCGCTCGGCCTCGTCGTCGTCCCGGTAGACCGTGGCCCACAGACGCTCGGGCTCGAGGCCGTAGCCACCCTCGTCCTGGGGCGTGGTCAGCAGCTCCCAGGCGAAGGCGATGGCCTCCCGCTTGAAGTAGTCGCCGAAGGAGAAGTTGCCGTTCATCTGGAAGAACGTGCCGTGTCGGCTCGTCTTGCCGACCTCGTCGATGTCACCGGTGCGCACGCACTTCTGCACGCTCGTGGCCCGGTCCCACGGAGCCGTCTCCTGACCGGAGAAGTACGGCTTGAAGGGGACCATGCCGGCGTTGACGAACAGGAGGGTCGGGTCCTCGTGGACCAGCGGGGCGGAGGGGACGACCGTGTGCCCCTTCGCCTCGAAGAAGGTCAACCAGCGGCGCCGGATCTCGGCAGTTTCCATGGGTGTCTCGTGTCCAATCAATGCTGTTGCGAAGAGCGAGGTGCGCAGGTCTCAGGCAGGAGCGAAGGGGGCGAGCGGCGCGTCAGGCGCAGGTCGACCCCGGGATAGCTCGCCGCGCGGTGGTCCGCCGCGGTCGTGAGAGAGGCACGGTCATGACCTACACCCTACCCACCCGAAGAGCGTCACCCGCCCTCGTACCCGGCGGTCACCGGCGGCGCAGGCGCTCCCTGAGCCAGGCCCACCTGTCCTGCAGTCGTGCTTCGAAGCCGCGATCAGTCGGCCGGTAGTAGGACCTCTCGGCGAGCTCGGCGTGCAGGTCGTCCGGCAGGTACTGCTGCGTGGCGACGCCGTCGGGCTGGTCGTGGGCGTAGACATACCCCTCGACCTTCGCTCCCCCGCTCGCGCCGGCGGCCCGGTCGGAGGCCTGCGTGTATCCGCTGCCACGCAGGTGGGCCGGGACCGCTTGCACCTTGCCGGCCCGCACGTCGGCGATGGCCTCGTTGATGCCGGTGTAGGCGGCATTGGACTTCGGCGCGAGCGCGTTGTGGACGACGGCCTGGGCGAGGATGATGCGAGCCTCCGGCATCCCGATCTGGGCGACGGCGTGCATCGCGGCGACCGCCGTCTGCAGGGCTGTCGGGTCGCCGAGGCCGACGTCCTCGGAGGCGGCGATGACGATGCGTCGGGCGATGAAGCGCGGGTCCTCCCCCGCCTCGAGCTGACGGGCGAGGTAGTGCAGGGCCGCGTCGACGTCGGAACCGCGCATCGACTTGATGAAGGCGGAGGCGACGTCGTAGTGCTGGTCACCGGTGCGGTCGTAGCGCACGGCTGCACGGGCGACCGCCTGCTCGACGTGGGCCAGGGTGAGCGGAATGGTCTTCGGGGTGTCGGGGCCGAAGGGGACGTCGCCGTCGGCGACGCCGGCGGCGGCCTCGAGCGAGGTCAGCGCGCGACGGGCGTCTCCCCCGGCGATCGCCACGAGGTGGTCCCGGGCCTCGTCCGCGAGGTCGTAGCCACCAGCCAGTCCCCGCTCGTCGGTCAGGGCGGCATCGATGACCTCCCCGACCTCCTCCCGGGTCAACGACTCCAGCGTGACCAGGATCGAGCGTGACAACAGCGGCGCGATGACGGAGAACGACGGGTTCTCCGTCGTCGCCGCGACGAGCACGACCTCGCGGTTCTCCACACCGGGCAGCAACGCGTCCTGCTGCGCCTTGGAGAAGCGGTGGATCTCATCGAGGAACAGCACCGTCTGTCGCCCGTAGAGCGACCGCGCTCGCGCGGCCCCCTCCATGGCGGCGCGCACGTCCTTGACTCCCGCGGTCACGGCAGAGAGCTGGACGAAGTCCCGATCGGCGGCCGTCGCGACGAGGTGGGCCAGGGTCGTCTTGCCGGTCCCGGGCGGGCCCCACAGGATCGCCGACATCGGTCCGGTCACGGCGCTGACGCTGCCCTCCACGAGCCGACGCAGTGGTGAGCCCGGCCGAAGCACCTCCTGCTGACCACGCACCTCGTCGAGGTCACGTGGCCGCATGCGCACCGCGAGCGGCGCCTGCAGGTCCGCCCCACCACCGTCGGGTTCCCCACCGGCGGAGGCGAAGAGATCGAAGGAGGTCACGGGTGGCACGCTATCCCGGTGGCCGCTCACCGGGACACCTCCACCCTCCTGCACCGGATCGGCGTGCAGGTGGCGAAGCACCCTGTCGCCGTCCTGATCACCTGGCTCGTCCTCGCGGTCTTCTCCCTCGCGCTGGCGCTGGGCACCGTCACGGGCCACGCCCTCTTCGACGACCTGTCCAGCGGTGAGATCACCGCCCCGGGCGAGGCACTCCAGGCCCGTGATCTGCTCGTCGAGGCCGGTGGTGGCGACTTCGCCGCGGACACCCTGATCGTCGAGGGGTCGCCGGCCACCTCCCCCTTCGTGCGTCAGCAGGTCGCGGCGGCGGTGGAACGCATCCACGGGACCGAGGGCGTCGCCCGGGTCGTCAACCCCCTCGTCCTGCCCGGCGGTGTCGAGTCCGCGCGCGCGGACCCCCTCGTGCAGGAGCAGGGCGATGGGCGCTACGGCTTCGTCACGGTCGTGGAGTACGAGGAGGACCTCGGGGACGAAGCACTGGACCGGGCCCAACGCGCCGTCGACGTCCAGCTCGGCGAGATCGTCAGCGGCTCACAGGCCACGGACAGCTCCCGGGGCAGCGTGCAGATGCTCGTGGACGAGGTGATCGAGCAGGTGAGCACCGACCTCACGGTCGGTGAGGGCATCGCCCTGCCGATCACCTTCGTGGTCATGGTGCTGATCTTCGGCGGCTTCCTCGCCGCCGGGATCCCGCTGCTCGGCGCCCTGGCCTCGATCGCGGGAGCACTGGCGACGCTGTGGGGATTCGCCCACGTCATCGACCTCGATGCCACCGTCGTCAACATCGTCACCGTCCTCGGTCTGGGTCTGTGCATCGACTACGGCCTGCTCATCGTCTCCCGCTTCCGCGAGGAGCTCTCCCGCGGGCCCGACGGGGCCGGGGGCGGTCGTCACGTCGTCGAGCAGGCCACCGGCCGCACCCTCGACCGTGCCGGACGTACGGTCGTCTTCTCCGCGGTCACCGTCGCCATCGCGATGTCGGGGCTGTTCTTCTTCCCCGCGACCTTCATGCGCGCCTCGGGCGCTGCCGGTGTCTCGGTCGTGGTGCTCTGCCTCGCGGTCGCGACGACGCTGGTGCCCGCCCTGTGTGCCCTGTGGGCCCGACACCTGGTCAGGGGACGCGCCCAGCAGGCCCATGACGACGGGGCCTTCGCCCGCCTGGCGGGCAGTGTGCAACGCGTGCCGTGGCTGGTCATCGTCCTCGTGCTCGCGGCCCTCGGTGCCATGGCCCTGCCGGCGACCCGCATGGAGGTCACCTCCTCCGGGACCGAGCTGCTGCCCGTCGGCAGCGACCAGCGGACCTTCTTCGCCGAGCTCGCCGAGGACTATCCGCAGCTGGCCACACCGGACGTCCAGGTCGTCACCACCGCCGACGGGTCGCGGGTGCGTGCCTGGGCGGCGGACGAGGCGACGGCGCTGCCGCACGTGGACTCCGCGGAGGTCAGCGACGTCGGCACGACACCGGGCGGAGAGACGGTGCTCACCGTCGACCTGCGCACCAGCGACGAACCCCTCGGTGACGACAGTCGCGACCTCGTCGCCCACCTGCGGGCGGACAGGCCTCCCTTCGATGCCGACATCGGGGGCCAGGCAGCCGGGCTGGCCGACTTCGTCGACGTCCTCGTCGACCGCGCGCCGTGGGCGGCCGCGACCGTCGTCCTGGCGACCTTCGTGCTGCTCTTCCTCATGACCGGCTCGGTCATCGTCCCGGTGAAGGCCCTGCTGATGAACGTCGTCTCCCTCGGCGCCTCGCTCGGGGTGCTCGTGTGGGTCTTCCAGGACGGGCACCTGTCCGGTCTGCTCGACTTCGACTCCGTCGGTGCCGTCGAGGTGTCCATCCCGGTCCTCGTCCTCGCCTTCGCCTTCGGCCTGTCGATGGACTACGAGGTCTTCCTGCTCTCGCGGATCGTCGAGCTGCACGAGCAGGGCCGACCCACCGACGAAGCCGTACGGCTGGGCCTGCAGCGCTCCGGGCGGATCATCACCAGCGCGGCCCTGCTCATGGTCATCGTCTTCTCCGGCTTCGTCCTCGCCCAGATCCTGGCCGTCAAGCAGACCGGCGTCGCCCTCGTCGTCGCGATCATCATCGACGCGACGCTCGTGCGGATGCTCCTCGTGCCGGCGACGATGTCGGTCCTGGGCGAGTGGAACTGGTGGGCCCCACGCTGGATGAAGCGCCTGCACGCCCGCGTCGGGGTGACCGAGTGAGCGTCGTACGCATCCCCCTGCCAGACCTCGCCCTCTGGACGGGTGGCGACCGCGTCGTCCTCGCGGAGTCCACGCCCCTGCCCGGGACCGACGCGCTGTGCGTCCGGCACGGACCCGTCTGGGCGGTCGCCTTCGCCCGGCCCACGTACACCCACGGCACCAACCTGATGCTCCACGGTGACGACGACAGCGGTCAGCTCGTCTCCCCCGCGGTCGTCGCCGCGCTCGAGGAGCTCGTCTCGTCCGCCTCGTTCGCCGGGTGGCTGGCGCACCAGCGGACGAAGGGGGTGGATGCGGTCTCCCTCCCCCGCACCGCGGCGCACATCGGCGGGCTGCTGCC
Organism: Janibacter sp. A1S7; assembly: GCF_037198315.1. Classification (NCBI taxonomy): domain Bacteria; kingdom Bacillati; phylum Actinomycetota; class Actinomycetes; order Micrococcales; family Intrasporangiaceae; genus Janibacter; species Janibacter alittae. Next base: position 1,914,229 of record NZ_CP144913.1, read on the forward strand.
GCAACCACAGGGGCTGTGGGAATGGATGTGGACGACCACGCCCCCGGCCGCGCACCCCCCGCACGGGACGGTCGAGCTGGTCGAGGAGGACCGGGGCGCCCTGCAGGCACTGCTCGATGCGCACAACCCGGGGACGGACGGCCAACCCTTCGCCCGGCCCGGTCAGCGCTGGGTCGGCGTCCGGGACGTCGACGGGGACCTGCTCGCCGTCGGTTGCTGCGAGCCGGAGCGGTCGGGCACCCCGGTCCTGTCCGGGATCACCGTCGTCCCGGCGGCCCGCGGACGTGGCCTGGGCCGGATGGTCACCGCAGACCTGACACGGGTCGCCATCGGCACCCACGGGTGGTGCACTCTGGGCATGTACTCGGTCAACGACACCGCACGGCGTCTCTACCATTCCCTGGGATACGAGACCGGCGCGGTCTGGAGCAGTGGAGCGCTGGGATGAGCAGATCAGCCGCGGTCGACTTCGCGCGGCCCGTCGTCTCCTTCGCGCCGAGCCCCGTCCGGCGGTGGATCGCCCTGCGCGCCGCCCTGGCGATCGGCCTGCCGCTGACCGGGCTCACCCTCGCGGGGTTTCCCCCGCAGCAGGTCTTCCTCGCCGGACTCGGCGTCTTCGCGGTGCTCTACGGCGCGGGCGCTCCCGTGCGCCGGCGGCTGCGCACGATCCCCGGCGCGGGCGTGGGGCTGCTCGCCTCGCTGGCCCTGGGGATCGCGACGGCCGACCACCCCTTCCTCGCGGTGTCCCTCATGGCGCTCGTGGCGACCGTTGCGACCTTCCTGACCTACTCCCTGCAGATCGGTCCCCCGGCCGGCTTCTTCTTCGCCCTCGACGTCGGGATCGGCAACCTCGCCGCCTCGCACGGCGCGGACCCACGGACCATCCTGGGCATCGCCGCCGTGGGTGTCCTCTCGGCGATCGTCGTCGGCACCGCCGACCTGTGGGTCGGAGCCCACGGGGTCGAGAAGGCCGCGGTCGCGTCGGCCGAGGAGTTGATCGAGGCGTACATCGACCAGACCGACCCGTCGGCGATCGCCCGGTCGCGGCGCACCGCCTCCGCTGCCCTCAACCGTGCCTGGACCGCCGTCACCGACGGCGGCAGCGAGGACCGCTTCGGTGGTCGGCTGCAGCGGATGCACTCTCGCTACGCGACCGCCGTCTCGCGTGCCGTCGGCGGTCCGGACGACGAGGTGACGGCGGAGCTTGCTCTGTACGAGGCCGCCAGCGCTCGCCAGGTCTCGCTCGGTCGTCCGCGGGCCCGGTGGTCGCTGCGTCAGGCACTGCGCTGGCCCAGCGAGGACCTGCTCGTCGCGATCCGGGTCCTTGTCGCCGGGCTGGTCGCGGGCACCATCGCCCTCGCCCTCGACAACGCACACGCGTACTGGGCCGCGGCCTTCGCGGTGCTCATCGTCCACAGTGGTGGCACCCGTCGCGCGCAACTGCAGCGTTCCTTCCAGCGCACGGTCGGCACGGCGGCCGGCCTGCTGGCCTTCGGACTGGTCCTGCGGCTCGATCCCGGCCACTGGGCCCTGATCGCTCTCGTCGTCGGCCTGCAGTTCGTCGTCGAGATGCTCGTGACCCGCAACTACGCAGCCGCCGTGGTCTTCCTCACACCCCTGGCGCTGTCGATCTCCATGTCCGTCACGGACATGGACCTGTCGACCATCGTCTACGACCGCGGCATCGACACCGTGGTCGGGGTGGGTGTGGCGCTGGTGGTGGTCATGGTCTCCGGGACGCTCGGGCGCCCGGAGCTGTTGCTGCGGGCGCACGCCCGGCGGGTGGTGCTCGCCCTGGACGACGTCCTCGCCGATCTGGTGGAGCGCCGAACGCGCACTCCGGAGGGCATGGATGCGCACCTGCACCACTGCCGACAGCTGTACGTCGAGCTGCTCGCCTCGGACCAGGTCGCCACCCGCGCACTGGCCGATGCCCCCCGTGCCGTCGCTCCCTACCGCGAGATGGAGCAACTGCTCGCGCACATCGGGTACCTCGTCCTCGGGGCCACGTGGAACCCCCGGATGCGCGGTGAACGAGAGCGGATGGCCCTGGCGCGCGAGCGACTCGGGGGGATCCTCGACCACAAGGTGTCCCGGACCCGGTCGGCAGCGGCCATCGCGGCCGAGCTGCGGAGCGTGGAGGAGGCCCTCACCGGGTCGTGAGGCCCGTACGCCACGGCGCACGGGCGGTACCGGGCACTTTGACCCGCTGCGCTCTGCTCCACCATCGTGTCGTGCGACAGGAACCTCGCAGTCGGACCCACATCGACGAGGTGTGGTTTGCTGCTGGGGACCACGACCAACTTCGAGGAGAGCAGGCGCGCATGAGCGAATCGTCGAACGCCACCGACGGTCGAAGCCCGAACCACCACGATGATCCCGACCCGCGCACGGAGGACGAGCGCATCGCCGACCAGCTCCGTGCACACGGCGTCCGGCTGGGTCCGGGTGGCATCGCCCCGAGGGTGTTCTGGCCCTCGCTGATCATCGTCGTCGCCGTCTCCCTCTTCTCGATCGTCTTCAGCGAGACGGCCGGCGAGCTGTGGAACTCGATCCAGAGCAACATCGTGAGTGGCTTCGGCTGGTTCTACACCCTGGCCATCGCGTCCTTCGTCGTCTTCGCGATCTTCCTCGCGGTGAGTCGGTTCGGAAACATCACCCTCGGACGTGAGCACGAGAAGCCGGAGTTCAATCTGGTGTCCTGGTTCGCGATGCTCTTCGCAGCCGGGATGGGGATCGGTCTGGTCTTCTACGGCGTCGCCGAGCCGCTGACGTTCTACACCAGCCCCAAGCCGGGCGTCGAGGGAAGCGAGGCCGAGCTGGCCAACCAGGCCATGGCCCAGACCTTCCTGCACTGGGGACTGCACCCGTGGGCCGTGTACGTCATCGTCGGCCTGTCCCTCGCCTACGCGATCCACCGCAAGGGTCGTCCCGTCTCCCTGCGGTGGGCGCTCGAGCCGCTCCTCGGCGATCGCGTCAAGGGCTGGATCGGTGACGTCGTCGACATCCTGGCCATCGTGGGCACCCTCTTCGGTGTCGCCACCTCGCTGGGTCTGGGCGTCACCCAGGTCTCGACCGGGCTGATGGAGCTGGGCGTCATCGACGAGGCCTCCAACACCTTCATGGTCGTCCTCATCGCGGTCATCACCGCCATCGCCACCCTCTCGGTCATCAGTGGCGTGGGCAAGGGCATCCAGTGGTTGTCCAACCTCAACCTCGGTCTGGCCGCGATCTTCCTCGTCTCGATCCTCGCGCTCGGCCCCACCCTGTTCCTGCTGCGCGACTTCGTCCAGTCGATCGGTGCCTACAGCGCCAACCTCCTGCCGAACACCTTCGACGCCTTTGCCTACACCGGGCAGGCAGGCCTCGACTGGGCCGGTGGATGGACCATCTTCTACTGGGGATGGTGGATCGCCTGGTCCCCCTTCGTCGGCGTCTTCATCGCCCGGATCTCACGGGGACGCACGGTCCGTGAGTTCGTGACCGGTGCACTGCTCGTGCCGACGCTGCTGGGTTTCGTGTGGTTCACCGTGCTGGGCGGGACCGCCATCCACCGGGAGCGCACGGTCGGGGACCTCGTGCCGGACGACGGCCTCGTGGCCGAGGTCGCCCTGTTCGACACGCTGGCGACGCTGCCCCTGGGGAGCCTCCTGTCGACCATCGCCATCATCCTGGTGATCGTCTTCTTCGTCACCTCGTCCGACTCGGGCTCCCTCGTCGTGGACATGCTCGCCTCCGGTGGGCACCCTGACCCGCCGACCTGGAGCCGGGTGCTGTTCGCCGTCCTCGAGGGAGTCGTGGCGAGCGCCCTGCTCCTGGCCGGAGGAACAGAGGGTCTGTCCGCACTGCAGGCGGGCTCGGTCGCGACGGGTGCGCCCTTCGCGATCGTGATCGTCTTCATCATGATCGCGCTGTACAAGGCCCTCAAGAGCGAGCACCGGGTGATCCTCGACACCGAGTTGCGGATGCGCCGCCGGGCGATGGCCGGAGAGCTCACGGAGAACTTCGACGACGTCTTCGGCGAGCAGGTCGACGACCGCATCGACTACGCGCTCAGGAGCACCAAGGGCATCTGGACCCGGGAGCGCACTCCCGTCACGACGGTCACCAGGGCCCGCGAGCGCGAGAACGGGCACGACAAGGGTCAATCGACCTGACCGGTCCCCGCTCGAAGGCCCCCGGAGACGGCCGTCTCCGGGGGCTTCCCACGTCGCGGACCGGAGCGACGCGCGTGCCGCCGCGCAACTTCGACCGCGCAAGAGTGTCCCGGTGGCAGGCTGGGCCACGTGCCCCGTACGAGCGCCGGTCTCCTCCCCTTCATCACGGCGAAGGGGGTCACCCGCGTCTTCCTCGGACGCATGGGCGGACCGGCCTGGACACATCGCCCCCGGGCGTGGACGGTGATCAAGGGCGAGCACGGACCGGGCGAGGACGCGCTGGCCGCGGCGGAGCGGGAGTTCCTCGAGGAGGTCGGAACCCCACCGCCGGTCGGCCCCCGTCTCGACCTCGGCGAGGTGCGCCAGTCGGGAGGGAAGCGGGTCCGCGTCTGGGCCGTGGAGGCCGACCTGTCGTTGGGCTTCGTCTCGAGCAACCTGGTGACGATGCAGTGGCCACCACGATCCGGTCACCACGTCTCCTTCCCGGAGATCGAGCGGGCCGAGTGGTGCGAGGTGGGTAGGGCACACGAGCTCATCGTGGCGGCGCAGAGAGAGTTCCTCGATCGCCTGGTGGACCTGGCTGAGCGCTAGTGTCTGCGCAGCAGTGCTGATTGCACGCGCACGCGTCCCACTGTGCACAGATCTCGATCTTCTGGGCATTTCCGGTCGTCCCCGATCGTCCAGGGATTGCCTTCGGTGTCCTTCATCGTTAGCGCGCGAGTGCCGTGCCCTCGCCGACCTCGGTGTCGTGCGGATCGGCCAAGACCTGCACGCCGCGCGGTCTCGCAGTCGGTGACAACCGCCACGGCCAGTGTGACGTCGGTGACTGGGCAAGTCTGGTCGCGGTGTCGGCAGGATCTATCCACACGCTGGGATTGCGCAGCGGCGGCACTGTTGTCAGCACCGGCAACAACGCCGATGGCCAGTGCTCGGTCAGCGGCTGGGAGAGCATCCAAGCTGGGCCTTGACCCGCTGCTCGGCCACTCAGACAGCGCTTCCTCGGTCACCACAGCGGAAAACGACATACGGATCGGCTGTGCCCGGTAGTCGATCCGTCACGCGAAGCGTGACCATTGCGAAATGTCTGTACGGAGACCAGTGACCTCGGGTGACGGCACGGGCCTTTGCCGAAACTCGGTGGTGGTGTCGGGGCTGGGTACGAGACAGTGCCACGCATGACAAGCAGCGATGTGTGGACCGTCGAGCAGGCCAAGCGCTACGACTCCGAAGATGGCATGTTCAGTCCCGAGGTCCTCGCGCCGACTGTCGATGCCCTCGTGGCCATGGCCGATGGGGGCCGGGTCCTGGAATTGGCCATCGGCACCGGGCGGGTGGCCGTGCCCCTTCGGGCACGGGGAGTGTCCGTCGCCGGGATCGAACTGTCGGCTGCGATGGTCGAGCAGCTGCGCACCAAAGTCACGCCTGAGGAGATCCCGGTGGCTATCGGTGACATGGCGACCACCCCGGTCAAGGGCGAGTTCTCGCTCGTCTATCTCGTCTACGACACCATCGGGAACCTGTGCACGCAGCAGGAGCAGGTCGAGTGCTTCCGGAACGCGGCGCGGCACCTATCTCCTGGTGGACGTTTCGTCGTTGAGGTCGGCGTTCCATCTCTTCGCCGGTTACCGCCAGGTCAGGCTGCCGTGCCTTTCGACGTCTCCGACAAACACTTGGGCTTCGACACCTACGACCTGGTGAGTCAGCAAGCGGGCTCGCACCACCTCACCCGACAGGCCGACGGAACCTACCTCCGTGGGACACACAACTACCGCTATGTCTGGCCCAGTGAGCTCGATCTCATGGCGCAGCTCGCCGGGATGCAACTCGAGCGCCGTACACAGGACTGGGTCGCAACGCCCTTCACCTCCCAGAGCGAAGGCCATGTCAGCGTCTGGCGGCTCACCTCATAGAGCCAACCGGCGGGGTGCCGATCCAGACTCGGACGACCTGAGCGGGACGTCGTACGCGGCACCTCTTTCGGTGACTCCTAGGCTCGTGCGCTGCCGAATCTGAGTGCCCCACGGGCGGATCCGACTGTGGGCACGCCGTCTGTGCGAGGTTCTGTGGCGAGTGAGGACAGAGACGAGCCGAATCCCGTGTGTCCGTGTCCCCGGTCAGAGCACCTCGGCCCGCCGCCACCACGCGACCGTGGCCCACGCACCCAGGGCGGCGACCAATGGCACCACCGTCAGCCACGCGGGGGCGACCGGCTCCATCCCCGAGTCGGCGCCCATGGCCCACATTGCGGCGATCGACCAAGGCCACCACTGGCCCGCGCCGGCCACCATCGCGACCTGGGCCGCGACAACGAGCGCCAACACACCGCCAACGGCAGGCAGGTAGCCGCGACCGATGCTGGCAGGCAGAGCGACGGGAAGAGCAAGGAACCCGGACAGGACCGCCAGTGCCGCGAGCCGCAGGAGGACACGTCCGTCGGCCGCGTCGGGGAGCCCGAGGCCGGAGGCGATCCCGATCACGCAGGCTGCTCCAGCCCCGCCGACGCCCACGACGACGGACCACACCGCGAGGAGCACCAGCTTGGCCCGTGCGACCGAGGCACGTGGGGTCGCCGAAGCGTACAGGGAAACGATGGTGCGGTCGGCGTACTCCCGTCCGAAACACCACCCGACCACGATGCCGGAGCCGATCACGCCGGCAGTGGCGTAGATCTGGATCAGGCCACCGAGATAACCGGTCCAGCCGACGCCTGGCAGCAGCAGGGCTGCCTTGGCGCTCGTCGGGTCGGCGCCACCTGCCTCAGCGGCGATCAGGAAGGCGCGAGCGAGCAGAGCCGGCACCATCAGGAGGGTCACCGTCGCCACGGCCACTACTCGGGAGCGTCGCAGCTTGAGCGCCTCGACGGCGTACGCCGCGGTCATCGGAGTGTCTCCACGCGCCGGGCTTCCTCGTCGGCGGCGTGCACCATCGCAAAGAACGCCCGCTCCAGGTCGACGCCATGCGGGTCCAGCTCGCCCACGATCGTGCCGTCATGGATGACGCTCACGCGGGCGGCTATCCGAGCCACCTCGTCCAGGTGGTGACTGGAGACCAACGCGGCCGCTCCGGTGGCGACGCGCGCCAGTAGCAGTTCGCGCAGCAGCAGCACCCCGGCCGGGTCGAGGGTACTGGTGGGTTCGTCCAGGACGAGCAGCCGCGGTCCGTGCACGAGCGCGCTGCCCAGCCCGACGCGCTGGCGGTTGCCCTGCGAAAGCGTCGATGCACGGCGCTCTGCCCACTGCCCGAGCTCGAGGTCGGCCAGAACGCGGTCGGCGCGTGCCCCGGCCGCGGCAGCGGGCACGCCGTGTAACCGCGCCGCCGCCCAGAGGTTCTCCCGCACCGTCAGCTCGGGGTAGACGAAGGGCGTGTCGATCAGGTGTCCGACGCGGCCCCACCCCGCGTTGTCAAGGTGGGCAACCTCGACACCATCGATGCGGACGACACCACCGTCAGGCCGGATCATTCCCAGGGCAGCGCGCATCAGGGTCGACTTCCCCGCCCCGTTGAAGCCGACCAGCGCGTGCACCTCGCCACGAGCGATGCTCAGGTCGACATCGTGCAGCACGGCAGTGTTGCCGTAGCGGTGGGCCAGGTGACGGATCTGCAGAGCGCTCATCGCATCGCCGTCCCGTCGAGCACGCCGAGTGCGGCGCCCAGCCGACTCGACATCGGTTCGTTCGAGTCACTGAGGCACCACTCATGCAGGGCGACGGTGAGCGCGGCCAGCGCAGCCGCCGAGGCGACGCGGGCCTCGAACAGGCTGACACCGTCCGCCACCAGGACCTCGGCGATCTCCCCCTGGGTGACTTCGGTCGCTGCGTACGTCCCGGCTCGAAGCGCCGGGTGCCCTGCAGCGATCCGGACCCGGAGCCGAACCTCCTCCTGATCTGGCAGGTCAACGTGGGTGAGCGCGACACGGAGCCCCGCGCACACCCGCGCCAAGGGCTCGAGTTCGGTCGATGCGGCGGCTACAGCAGCCGCAATGGCCGGATCAAAGCCGTCCTCCAGCACGACCGCATCCTTCGTTGGGAAGTACCGGAAGAACGTCATGTGACTCACGCCGGCCACTCGCGCGATCTGCTCGACGGTCGTCGCGTCGTACCCCTGCTCGGAGAACAGCCTCAGTGCCGTCGCCTGCAGCAGCGCACGTGTACGTGCCGTCCTGCTGGTACCGGTGACAGTCATGCCGTTTATGTTAGTTGCTAACATTAGCGCAGCACAACACCCAGCAGTGACGACCTCCTGGACAACCACGACGGCCCCGCAGACGAACCACCACCGGTCACCGATCTCCTGGCGGGAGGGTGCCGGTCAGACAGACGATGAGTTCGAGCGCCCTCGCTGGTCTACTGACTATCGACGGCGGACACGAGGGAGTGGATGAGGATGGATGCAGTACACGAGACCCTGCACTTCACGCAGGAGATCGACGCACCAATCGATACGGTGTGGGCGGCCTACGCTGACGTCGACAGTCGCCGCGAATGGTCCGTGCCCGCAGGTGAAGAGATCGTCTACGATCTTGCCGACTTCACGACGGGGGGTGAAGACATCTACCGATGCGGTCCACCGGACGACCTGTCCAACCTCGGTGCGCATCGCTACCACCTGATCGACGCTCCCCACCGCCTGATCTACAGCGACGCGGTCCAACGAGACGGAGAACTGATGGCCGTGGCGCTGCTGACGTGGGAGCTCGAAGCGACCGAGGCCGGCACCCGGATCACGGTGGTTGACCAAGTCACCTCGCTCGTGGGACAAGGCATGGTCGAGGGACACCACAATGGGCACACCAAAACGCTCGCTCAACTCGCTAACTGGCTGAGTTGAACCAGCCCATCCCTCAAACAACCGAGTCTTTGCTCGCCGCGTGACGATCGGTGAGCGGTCACCGCTCCCCGAGCGGTGCCGCCGCCAGTGAAGAATGAGTCCATGACCGCATCCCGGGTTGCAGCCGTCAGCAGAGACGAGTTTCATCGATTCAGCAAGGAGCCTGCCGAGTCGATCACTCTCGTGGCCGGACTCGGTGTGCTCGGCGACGCCCATGCCGGGACGCTGGTGCAGCATCGGTCGCGTGTGCGTCGTGACCCCAACCAGCCGAACCTGCGCCAGGTTCATCTGCTTCACCGCGAGGTGTTCGATGAGGCCCGAGGCCTGGGCTACGAGCTGGCCCCTGGTGATCTCGGCGAGAACGTCCTCACGGAGCATCTTGACCTGCTTGGACTGCCGACCGGAGCTCTGCTCGATCTCGGCGGGCCGGTGGTGCGACTGACGGGCCTACGCAATCCCTGCGCGCAGATCAACGACTTTCGTACCGGCTTGCTCAAGGTGGTGCTGTCCCGTGCAGACGGCACGCCAACCGACGAGCCGCCCCCGTCGACCGCCTCACTGACGTCCGCGACCCCTCCGGTCATTCGCAAGGCGGGGGTCATGGCGGTGGTTGAACGAGGTGGGACCGTCTGGCCGGAGACCCCGATCACCGTGACTCTGCCTGACGCACCCCGCGTCCCCCTCGGCCCCGTCTAGCAGTCCGACCACTCTTCAAGCACATCAGGGACCCCGAGGGAGGATCGCGCATCGGCACGTTCTGCGTGACCGTCGCCGCACGGGGATGGCGAGGTCAGGATGTGGAAGTACTGCGCGGCCTCAATGGTTGCGCCCCATCCGCATTTGCTGAATCGCTGGACTGGCACGATGACGCGATGGCAGTCTTCACCAAAATGCGAGAGTTCTTGGGTCTAGACAGCGTCCACGTTCTCAGCGGTTACCGAACCAACTCCCGAGGTCCTCGGCTCCCTGTCTGCGAGACGTGCGGAGCGGTGGTGGCCTTCGAGGGCCAACGCTCGCACACTGACTGGCACAGGGAAAGGCGTCAATAGCCGCTCTACTCACCTTCGCCGCAGGTGGAACGGCAAAATCGAGCGCTTCCACCGAACCATGGCCGACGGGTGGGGATACGCCCGCTGCTACACCTCAGAGACCCAGCGACGCCAAGCTCTGTCAGCATGGCTCCACGAGTACAACCACCATCGTCCCCACACCGCCTGCGGGAACAAGCCGCCCATCACCCGCTTGATCAACCTGTCGGGTCAGTACATCTAGCAACGAGCGTCGCCCGAGCGGGTCGGGCTGCTCATAGGTGTTTCGCGGATCGCTCCACGCGCTGCTACCAGTACCGGCGCGGCGACGAAGCAGTTCGTGGGGCCTATGACATGGACGGCTCCTCGAGCACTGCCAGGGACCAGCACCAGCCGGCCAGTTCGCGAGCGATCGCGACGTTGGCGATAGTGGGCCTCTTCTTGCGTTCGTTGAACCTCACCCACCGCTCGTGCAGGCGCCGGTTGCCCGCGTCCCCGCGGGACTTCGCGGCAGCGGGGGCCAGGTCCCACCGATCACGCATGGTCTTGCCGATTCGGTAGCTGGGGCGGTGGTGCCACGCGGCCTCGACCAGCAACCGACGTACATGGGTGTTGCCGGTCTTGGTGATCGATCCCTGCACGCGCGAGCTGCCGGAGGAGTACTCGCTGGGTACGAGCCCGACGAAAGACCCGATGCTGTTACCGGTGAACCGGTGCCAGTCGCCGACCTCGACCGCCAACGCGAAACCGGTCAGGGCACCAACCCCGCGCAGGCACCCAAGCCGGTGCACCAGGTCGGTGTACTCGCCGTCCTCGGCCATTTCCTGGATCGCCGCGTTGAGTCGATCGCGGCGTGCCTTGACCGTCAACACGGCCTCGTAATCGGAGTCGAAGGTCACTCGGGTGGCTTGGCTGGTCAGCTGCGCCAGCGCCTCGGTGCGTAGCCACACATCGTGCTTGCCCGTCCACGCCGCGCCGCCGTAGTAGACGATCCCGTGACGCAGCAACAACTTCGACAACCGGTGCCGAGCCCGCATCAGGTCACCGCGACAATCCTCACGGGCACGGACCAAGTCCCGGGCGGCCTCCTGATCCACGCTCGGGATCGCCACCGAGGTGACCTCGTCCAGCCGCAACAGTCGAGCCAAGTGGAGCGCGTCCTTGGCGTCGGTCTTGACCCGATCACCAGAGGGCTTTTGCAGCTTGCTCGGCGCGGCGACCTCGCAGCGGACCCCCGCCTGGGTCAGTGCCCGGTACAGCCCGAATCCGGTCGGCCCGGCCTCATAGGTCACCGCCACAGGGCCCGGCAGGGCCTGCACCCAGGAGATGACGTGCTCGCGTGATGGAGTCAGCTTCGCTTGGAACAGCTCGCCCGTGACGCCATCGATCGCCGCCGCCGCGACCGATCGTGCGTGCACGTCGAGCCCAACACTCGTACGCTCGGTAAACACCCGGGGCCTCCCACAACTGTCGGACAGGCCGAGCAGGCAGCCCCTACTCGGTAACCCACGAACATGTGTGAGAGAGGCCCCGGCCCGCAACCACTCAGACGCCCCAAGCGGTCACTCCATACCGTCTAGCCGAGGTGTGGCGTTAGGTCGTCAGGTAGCTGGCGGGAGGGTGACCGCCGTCCACCCTCCGATCAGTGCACTCGCGGCGGCAGCGGCCTCGAGGTCGTTGGGCGTCTGGAGTGGACGCGGCCCGCCGATGAAGATCAGGGCTCGTTCGATCTCGCCTGCGGTGTCGATCCATGCCTGATCGAGTCCATCCGGGGCCACGGCTGCCGTCGAGTCGTCGAAGATGACTCCGCGAGTTGCGGTCACCACCCAGCGGCCGTTGCGCGCCACCGATGCCTGCACAGCAGGCTTCCGGCGTCCTGGACGCCAATCGGAGACGGGGCCCGTCACATGCTCCAAGCCCACCCGTCGCGCAAACAACTCGAGCATCTCCGTTGCTCTGCCTGCAGGCGGGAACATCTGAACGGCCAACAGCGGCAGGATCTGCTTGCTGGTCCCATGAGCCATGAGCATCGGACACAGCACCGCGTCGTCAACACCTGTCGTCACTGCGACATCTCCCCCTTCGCCTTGGCGCGCTGAATGGTCCGGTAGACGGTCGCGCGAGAGACCGCGTAGTCGTCGGCCAGTTGGGCCACGGTGGCGGTGCCGTCCTCGTACTCCTGGAGAAGCTTTCTCGTGCGTCGCTCGTTGAGTTTGGGCTGCTTTCCGAGCAGCCGGCCCTGAGCCTTGGCGATCGCCAGCCCTTCCATCGTGCGCTGCCGGTTCAGGTCAGCCTCGAACTCGGCAACCATCGCCAGCGCGTTGAACAGGAACTTGCCGACAGGGTCTTCCGGGTCATGCAGCGACGGACCCAGCTGGAGCGCCGCACCCTTCTCGTAGACCTGTCCGACGAGGTCACGAGCGTCGGGCACAGAACGAGCGAGGCGATCGAGCTTGGTCACCACGAGCACATCGCCCGGGCGAAGGGCAGCGATCGCCTGCTCGAGCCCGGGCCGGTCCTTCGTGGAGCGGCCGGTGCCCTTGTCGGTGTAGATCCGTTCCTGGTCGACTCCGAGGTCGGCCAGCCCCTTCAGCTGAGCGGCAAGGTCCTGCCGCCCAGTCGAGACTCGCGCGTAGCCGATTAGCACGGGTTCAGTTCCCTGCGGCCAAGTCGGTCGCCGACTGCGGCCACGGATAGAGACTAGGGAGGCGGTCGAAGCCTTGCGGGGTGCCGTCGTTGTCGTACCGGATCTCCGAGTGCTCGTGCGACCCGTTGGCGTGGGCGATGGCAGCGAGCACAAGCGAGATGTTGTTGCGGTCGAGTCCCGAGACGTCCTCGTTGAGGTCGACCCGCTCCCCCCCGATCAGGGACGCGGCGATGCGCGCCACGCGCTGCTCTCCTCCGGACCAAGCACCAATCCCGTCGAGAAGTTCGTCGACGTCGACGACAACCCGGTCGCCATAGTCGTACAGCCACGGCGCGCCGGCGTAGATCCCGCGGCCCTGTCTGATCAGTAGCTCCACGCCGGCCTCGAGGGGACAGATGCCCTTCGCCCAGCCTCGGACGCCTTCGACAACTTCACTCTGAGTCTTCATCGTTGATCGAGCTCCTATTCTCAGTCGCGTCCCTGGCAGTCGCTTCCTTCGCCTTTTGACCAAAGCCATCGTCGCTTCTAGGTCTGACAGTCTCGCCAGCCGGTCGCGTTTGTCCGGGGTCATTGCGACCCTATAGCCGGGCGGGTCTAATGCGACAGCATTTCAGCGAGTTCCGTCGGTGAGCGGTCGGCCCGTCCGATGTCGCGGTTGACGATCGGCTACTGAGCGCCACCTGGCACTCCACCTCTTCGTCGTTCTCGGTACCGTCATCGCGTGACAGCGCAGACGTACGCGTGGGAGCGCGACGACGAGGGCCGCGGGCACAGCTTCGCCCGGGTCGAGGAGCATCCGGCCGGCTGGACGGTCCACGGCACCGAAGTGCTCGTCGGCGAGGAAACCCTCGCGTGCACCTTCCGCGTACGGCTCGACCCGGACTGGCACACGCGCGAGGTCGAGGTGGCGGCCGTTGATGCGAGTGGCGAGCGTCGCCTCGTGCTGGGCGCCTCCGACGGGCGTTGGGAGGTCGACGGCGTCTATGATCCGGGGCTCGATGGCTGCGTCGACGTCGACGTGGCGGCCACGCCACTCACCAACGCGTTCCCGATCCGGCGGCTGGCCTCCCTTCCACCCGGTGAATCGCGGACCTCACCTGTGGCCTGGGTCGAGGTCCCGTCGCTGCGGGTGCGCCGGGTTGACCAGACCTATCAGCGGCTCTCGCCCGCCGCCAACGGTGGGGCGCAGTGGGAGTACGGCGACCCCGACCACGGCACGTTCCGGCTCACTGTCGATGAGGGTGGGGTCGTGATCGACTACGAGGGTTTCGCGCGCCGGATCGGATGATCGACGACATCGGGCGCGATCACCCCGTCCGTAAGCGGATCCCGGACTGGAACGCGCGGATGAGACCGACCATTCGCGTCTGTGGGGCGCCCACAGTACGACGAGGGCGAGGCTCCCCCTGCAGAGCCCCGCCCTCGCGAGCCGTGCGCCTGCGCACAGTCCGTCAGTGGATGCCCTGCTCAGCCATCTGCCGACGTAGGAGCCGAACGCGGACCGGTCGATGAGAACAAATACCCAGCGGCAACCCCCGAGGCCTCCGCGAAAAGTCTATAGTTGTCGCGTGCAGGGCCAGTGGTGTGCGTGTCCGGGATATCGGCCACCGAGGGCTGTGCGAGGTTTCCCTGCTCGATGGCGGGATCGGCGGCAGGCGTGGTTCCGGCGTCGGCGATGGCGTCCTTGGCCTTGGCCGGGACCAGGTTACCGGTCGATCGAGGCCGCGCTCATCGACAGCAGTTCGGTCCGTACCGCGCGACTGTAGCGATCCTTCGCCTCGACGAGTTCACCGTGGCGCTCCAGGGCGTCCACGTGGGCGCGCATCGAGACCACCGGGCACTTGCCGCTCTGCCCACCGGATGCGGCCCACACCTTCTGCAGCACCTTCCACGCGTCGTAGGAGAACTTCGGCGCCCGCGGTTTACGGACCGGCGTGGCCACCGCCCGACCGGGCCCCGGCGGCGTCTTGGCCGCCGCGACCAGCCGCCGGCGGGCGTTGTCCCGCGACCAGCCGGTCACCGAGACCACCTCATCGAGCATCACGCCCTTGTCGGTCTTGCTCGCCTTCGCGTAGGCCGTGGCGTACTTGTTGGTCACATCGGCACGCGAGGCCATCGACAACTCACTTCCCATGCCCCAGCAGCATCCACCGATTTCGCGGGCATTTCCTTCGTGAGGCGCCGAGGGTGGTTCGCGGGCACTTTTCGTGAGTCTCGTCGGCCGTTGACGATGTGATCACTGCGCGATATCTTAATTCTATTCACGTAAAGTGATGAAGCAGGGTGAAGCGGCTTTGCAGTATTCAATGAGTCGCTTCATCGGAGGGGGATCATGAGTCGCATTGGTGGCATTGTTCGGCGGGTCGGATGTGCGGCTCTTCTGGGCACAACGATGGTTCTCGGCCTGCAGTCGGCTGCTTCTGCTGGTATCGATCCCGGCACGGGGGGCTCTGGCTACACCATTTACCCGACGTCCTCGCCGTATATCTCCTATGCGGTCGTGACCAGTTGCTACCCAACAACGGCTCTCATCGCTCAAGCAAAAGCTGTTCTCAGTGGCGTCGTGGCGTTAGGGCCCAAGTCAGTCAATAGTGTGGATGGTGAAAGCTTCGTCAGTCTGAGACGGGTAGGGACCTACAGCGGCCACTGGTACTGCATGAGAATCGCTTAAACAGGTCAACGGTGGATGAGGAACTGCAGGGAGGCTCATCATGGTTCACACAATTCGCAGTGCCGCTCTGGCGGCCCTCGCGGTAGGTGCCGTTGCCGCCACTGCGGCCATGAGCCCTGGGACAGCGAGCACTTCTGCTCCGGCAGCTGACGAGTCCACGGAGACGGCCTACTCACTGGTATACAAGAAGGCGCTCAGGCGTGCTTCGGTCTCTCCAGGGGAGGACATGGCCCTGTCGTGGGCACTTGCGGACGGACGCATTGATCCCAAGGAGAATGCGCAGGCGCACCGTCGGTACGCAGATTGCATGACGGAGAGCGGTTACACCCCACGCTTCCGGGAGAGCACGGACGGCCTTTACGTGGAATTGCCCTATCTGACTGTCGGCGATCCAGCGCGCTTGGATGCCGCCGTGCGGGACTGCTCTGTCGGCACTGCCATGGTCTCGGCCCTCTACCGGATACAGTTGTTCAACCCCCGCGGTCTGAGCGACTCGCGGCTCGTTGCCGTGCAGTGCCTGGCCAAGGAGGGGCTCGTCTCGAGCACCTACTCGGCCGAGGAGTTCGAAAGGAACCTGATCGCCGACAAGTTCCCCTTCGACGCAACCGCACCGGAGGCGAACGACTGTCTGTACGGAGCCGGATACGCGTACTTCGCCCTCGACAAGTGACGCGAGCTCCGTCGTAGGGTAGACCCATGGCAACTCTCGTGGAAGTCCACCCTGACGATCGGTGACCGGTCAGCGATCCCCTTGGCACTCTCGCAGGTCACCTCCTGGCCCAGGCCAACTCCGCTCTTCCCAAGCGGAATACGCTGCCGTAAACCAATGGTTGACAAATTTGTCAACCATTGGTTTACTGTCGATATGGAAGCGATCAGGGAAGCGCAGCAGGCTGTGGACCGCGCCAAGGATCAGTTGAGATCAGCCGTGCAGGAGGCCCGGAGCCAGGGGCAGACCTGGGCGGCGATCGGTCAGGCCCTGAACATGAGCCGGCAAGCCGCTTTCAAGCGATTCGGCGAAGTGACCAACCCGGTCGATGGCCGGAAAATAGAGGGAGTGCGTATGTCAATCGACCAGGTTCGACGAACAACCGAGCAGATCTTCGACCTCATCAGTGCGGGTGAGTACGACAAGCTCGAGCAGTTGATCCACCCTGAGGTCAGGAACGAGTTGCCAGCATCGCTGATCTCGGAGACCTGGGCCCGCGTCCTGACAGAGGTCGGCGTAAAGGAGTCATACGTAGACACTCACGTGGCTCTGCCCGCAGGAGAGCGAATCGAAGAAGACGACCAAATCCTAGGGACCGTTGTAGGAGTCACCACGCTGAACTGCGAAGCCGGCGAGATGATGGGCCGCGTGGCCGTCGATGACCACCAGCGGGTGGTAGGACTCTTGATCGTCACCCCCGACTACAGCCCGTTGCCATTCTGAGCTCACGCAGCTGAACAAGCAGCAGTCCCGTAAGCGGGAAACCTGTTCCGGTCACGGATCGCTCACTGGGTCGCGGAGCGACCCGGTTGCCGATCGCTCAGCACCGCACGTGCCGACACCGGATGGGGCGTTGGAGTGGGGACCTGCGTCGGTGCGGCGGGGTGCCCGCGATGAGGAATTAGGCGATTGCGCGGTTGCTGAAGGAAGGGGTTCTCTTACGAAGTCTTTACGGTTTCGACCTCCTCTTACGCGAGGAGAGGGAGTAGCGTACGTCGAACCTCAAGCAAAAATACAAGCTTGGGTATCGCTCCATACCAGTGATTGGTTGACTACCGCGTGAGGCGAATGGAGTGCTATTTCTTCGGGGAAGGAAAGATCATGGGGAAAACTCGATCCGTCGCGGCACGAGTTGCCGTTGCGGCGTCTGCAGCCGCAATGTTGGTTGTCAGCACTGCGGGTAGCGCAGCTGCCTTGGGGGAGGATGACGGTACCGTGTGGTGCTCGCACAAGGTGCAGAAAACCAAGGCTTACGCGACTGGAACGGTGCATCACAATCCCGCACCTTCGGGGTCAAAGACGGTATACCACGGCGGTTGGAGCGTTAGTTACGCTTCCGCGAATGCGCTGGGTGGTGGGCACTGGGTCGTTTGGACTTCGGGTCGGTTGAACCCGACCTCGACCAGGGCGTATTGCGTGGGCTGAGGGAAGTCTTGTGAGGCTTCTGCACGCAAAGTCTTCGGGCTGCATGGCTCTACTCTTCGTGTTCTTGATGGCTGGTTGCGCTAGTCAAGAGAAGGAGGCCAATGACGCTTATCCCACTTGGCAGGGCACTCCCTTGGAGTACATGGAGGCCGTCGCCGATTGCCTGCGCGATGCAGGATGGGAAGCGAAGGTAACTCCGCGTCCTCCTAGCGTGGAATCGGACTACCCTGCCAGCCAGAGGGAGGCCTTTATCCGGGACGACCGGGCTTGCACGAAGAAGCTCGGTCGAGGACCCGTCCCTCCGCCAATCACCCGGGAGCGTGCCGAGAGTCGGTATGAGTACCACGTGAAGATGCGTGGTTGCCTGTCCGAGCATGGCTATGAGACGAGCGAGCCCCCCAGCAAGGAGCAGTTTGTCAACACGGCTCTGAGCGGTCGGCCGCCATGGAATCCCTATATGGACGTGCCGGCCGACTTGAGGCAAGAGGAGTGGGATTCGCTGATAGCGGACTGCCCGCAGGATCTGCCGCTCGACGAGTGAGTACGGGAATGGCTACGGCCTGTTCCCGGTGTGGCTTACCAAGGCTGCGCCGGGAACGGGCCGGGTCAGCTGTTGGTGGCAGCAGGACATGTGCGGCAACGGTTATGCAACGGATCAGTGACTCATCATCTGCGCGGCGTGGACACGTGATGGCATGTCCGCAATGTGCGGCGTCAGCCATCGTGACTGGGTCGCTTGATGACATCTGAGACGAGGACGCAGTGGCCGTAGGAGAGGTTTGGGCACAGTCACGGGGAAGCTCAGCGAGTTCAGTTGATCGAGAGCCCGGCGATCAGCCACAGGAGCGGCGGCGCCGTGTCGGTCTCTGGGGAGTCATCGTGGCCATTGTCCTGGTCACGGGTGTGGCGCTCGGATGGTCAGGTCGCGAGTTGCTGCTGCCTCCTGATCCGTTGCCGCAGGGCCGGGACTTCTCCGTGGTCAAGGCTGACGAGGGTGAGGTTGAGCGATCGCTCAACCTCAATGTCTCAGCTCAGTGGTCGGGGGGGCCCGAGGTCATCAACGCCGCTGATGGCGTGCTGACCGAGCGTGCGGTGGAGGACGGTTCCACCGTGGGCGCGGGTGATGTCCTCTACACCATGGACCTCAAGCCGGTCATCGTGGCTGAAGGCACCGTTCCCGCGTTTCGAGATTTGATCTCGGGCCATGAGGGCGCCGATGTGCAGCAGTTGCAGGCACTCCTCGTTCACGCCGGCGTGCGGGACGCCGAGCCCACCGGAACCTTCGATGACGCCACACTGGCGCAATTGAAGGAGTGGCAGCAGCAGGAAGATCTCCCATGGACCGGGACGGTGCCGCTCGGCTCCATGGTGTTCGTTCCGGAGTTGCCGCGCGCTGTCGCTTGGGGCGAGACTCCACCGGCGCCGACGGATCAGTTCGGTGGACCATCGAGCGGGGAGGGCGGCAGCGAGTCGTCGGCGACCGTCGGCTCGCGGTTGGCGCCGGGCACGGTGGTGGCGCGATTGTTGCCGAAGCGTCCCGAGTTCACCATGACGATCCCCGCGAATCAGCTCAGCATGGTCGAGCGGGGCACGCCCGTTGCCATCCACGCTGAGGACGTGGCCTGGCGAGCCAGAGTGGGCCGGGTCGGTGAGCCGGATCAGGAGGGCTCGGCCGTCGCCCAGGTCCTCCCTGCCAAGGGTAAGAAGAGCATCTGTGGCAAGCAGTGCCACCTCGTTCCCATCAACGGTGGATCGCTTCCGACCGAGGTGATCGCCGTGCCGCCCACCACAGGCACGGTCGTTCCCACGGCGGCGCTGGTGGTCGGCGATGACGGATCCGCTGCCGTCGTCACCGAGGATGGTGACCAGGTAGAGGTCCAAGTGAAGGCTTCCGCAGGTGGCCAAGCCGTCGTCACCGGCATCGATGCCGGTACCCGAGTCCGCGTCCCGGGACAGTCCGACCCGGCAGCCGTGACCCCATGAACCCGTCCACCACGCCAGTGCGGAGCTATCGCAACCCGACGACCAATGGTGCACGCCTGGCCGCACATGCAGTGAGCTTCGCTTACGGCGGGGGTTCGGCGCGTGTGGCCCACGACTGGTCTGCCGAGTTCCGTGCAGGTGAGGTGAGCGCTATCACCGGTCCTTCCGGATGCGGGAAGTCCACTCGGCTCTACCTGCTGGCGCTGATGCTCGGCCTGGACGGCGGCATCGTAGAACTTGATGGACACCGCGTAGACGACCTGCCGGACGCCGAACGGGCGCGCCTGCGTGCCACGCGGTTCGGGTTCGTCTTCCAAGACGCCGCGCTGGACTCCACCCGCAGTGTGATGGACAACGTCTTGGAGGCGGCGCTCTATCGCGGTCAGGACCCGGCTGACCTTCGACCCCGCGCCGAGACTCTGCTCGCACAGATGGGCGTCGACATCCCCGTCGACCGGCGCCCGGGACAGATCTCCGGGGGCCAGGCGCAGCGCATCGCGGTCTGTCGCGCACTCGTCGGGGCCCCGGACGTCGTCTTCGCCGACGAGCCCACCGGAAATTTGGATCCGGGCAGCGCAGCAGCAGTACTTGGCATGCTGCGTGAACACGCTGACAGCGGCGCCGCGGTGGTGATCGTCACCCACGACCCGGACATCGCCTCGTGGGCCGATCAGCATCTCCCGCTCACCTCGCACCAGAGCCTCAGCGCATGACCGCGCCACTGATGGTTCGTGCCCGCGCGTTCGCCCGCGAGGTCCTCGCCTCGGCGTTTAGCCAACGCGTCACCTCAGTCGTCACCTTCCTCCTCGTGCTCGGTGCAACTGCCACCGTGCTCGTCACCGCTGGACGCAACGCTGGCGCCCAAGCCGCCGTCCTCGCGCAGGTCGATGCGGCCGGCACCCGCTCTCTCACCGTCTACGCGCAAGGGGTGCAGCCCTCGTTCACCTCCGCCATCGTTCCGCGCCTCGCCGCCCACGACGACGTGATTGCCGAGGTGGTTGGGTTCGGTCCCGTCACGGATGTCACGGCAGCGGCCATCCCGGTCGGCACGCCCGTGGGGATGCGCACGGCATACGGAACCTTCAGCGGGCGGCCTTTGGCCCCCGGTGAACCGGTCGCCGGTCTCACCCAAACCTGGGCGACACCGGCAGCTCTCGATACTCTCGGCATGCCGCAGGGCCGCGGAAGCGTCCGCGTCACCGACCAAGGCCGCGAACTGCTGGTGACCGACAGGGTCACCCTGCCTGAGCACCTTGAGCCTATCGAGCCGGCCGTCATCACCCCTGGAGATCCGGCTACCAATGAACCGCTGACCTCACTCGTGGTCATCGCCGACCGGCCCGAGGATCTGCCGTTGGTCACCGACCTCGTCACCGCTGCTCTAACCGATGTGCCGCCTGACGGGCTCAAGATCGAGTCCTCCCAAGCTATGGCCGACCTACGCGCCGTCATCGGAGGCAAACTCACCGCGCAGTCCCGTTCCATCATCCTTGGCGTCCTCGCCGCCGCGGCCGCCGCCAGCCTGGTCAACGTGTGGTCCCTCGCGCTGATGCGACGGCGCGACTTCGGCCGCCGCCGAGCTCTCGGAGCCACTCGAGCCATGATCGTCGCTCTCATGACCGGCCAAGTCCTCGTCCTCGCCGCAGCCGGAGCCACCGTCGGAGCTGCAGCAGGCGCCGGCTTCCTAGCCGCCTCGGGCGACCCCATTCCAACCCCTACCTACCTCCTCGCCCTTGTGGTCGCCTTCACTACGACCACGACCCTCATCGCCGCCATCCCCGCCACCTGGGCCGCCCGCCGAGACCCACTCAGCGAACTCAGAGTGCCGTAAACAGGCTCTTCGTACCTGACCCCCACCGCAGGTATGAAGACCCCGTAAACAGGCCAAGCCCAGAGTCGCTCAGGCCCTCGCTGCTGACCCGCAGTCCAAGAAAAATCGCACCCGGGGCGATTCGGGCTCAGGGGTCGTGGGAGTGATGCTCTTATGGGTTGTCAAGCGGCGGTGAGCCATTGTCGGTAGCGGTGGGCGAAGGTGTCGTCGCGGCGTCGGCCGAGTTCGAGTCACCGACGCTTGACAACCCATAGGAGAGCATCAGTCCCCCATCTGGCGATCCCATCCGGTGCCCCCGGTGGGTGGTGTACCTGGTCCACTCCCGTGTCGTTGGGCCGCTGCCCTGGCCCCACTCTCAGGTTGAATTGGCGTAGCGGTTCGCCGTCGCGGCGGCGCGGTTGTGCAGTGCGGTGCGCAACGCCTGTGGGGCCAGGGCTTCGGCGTCCGTGCTGAACTGCCACAACGCCCATTCAGCGTGCCACAGGTCCTGGTAGGTCACCTCGAGACGCAACCAGCCATCGGTGTCGACTTCTTCGGCGCGCACGGCGACGGCGGTCTTCAACAGGTCGTCCCGCCTTGTCGGGTTCACCCGCACCGAGACCGTGATGTGTGCGTCGGACAGGAACCGAGCGCAGCGCTCTTTCCAGACCTGTTCCAAGTCCACCTGGTCTGATCGCTGCGCTGGTTCGCGGAGGTCCTCGGCGGCCAGCATGCGCGAGAGCCGGTAGGTGCGGTCCTGCCCAGACTGCGTGGCCAGCAGGTAGCGCCGATCCCGCACGGCGACCAGACCGATCGGGTCGACGATGCTCCACCGTGCCGGGTGGCCTCGAGACGCGTAATGCAGACGCAGCTTGTGTCCGGCGAGCACGGCGTCACGGACCGCGCGCATCGTTGCGTCGGGCACCTCCTCGGTGACCAGTCGGCGGGAGAGGAGATCGGTCTGCGGTTGGAACAGGAACCGCCGGGTCGCGTCGCTCGCGGTCGCCTGATGAGTATCGGGCAGCGCGTCCACCACTTTGCGCACGGCTGAAGCGAGAGCGGAGCCGAGGCCCAACACCTGCTCCCCGCGCCCCGAACCGGCGGTCAAAAGGGCAAGGGCCTCGTCGTGGTTGAGACCGGTCAGCTCCGTGCGGAAGCCGGGCAACAACGCGAACCCGCCGTGCCGTCCACGTTCGGCGTAAACCGGGATGCCGGCTGCGGAGAGCGCTTCGATGTCGCGAAGCACGGTGCGCGTCGAGATCTCCAGCTCGCGGGCCAACGTGTCTGCGGTCAACTGTCCGCGCTGCCGTAGCAACAAGACCAAGGAGACCAACCGGTCAGCACGCATGCGGCACTCTATCCAAATACCTGACCAAGGATGTCGTGATTCGTTGTCAGGCTCGCCTTCACGACGTCGAGGTGACGGCTACCGAGGCCGGCAGACGGCGAGATTCAACGGGATGATTGGAGTGGATGTGGCAATTCAACGAACGGCAGTCAACCCGGTGACCTGGTCGCTGGAGATGTGCTTTAACCAGGGCGAGATCGTCACCGGGGACACCCGGACGCTGTACTGCTCCGGACAGACCGCCATGAGCAGCGACGGCCAACCAATGTATGAGGGCGACATCGCCGCACAGTTGACGTTGAGCCTGCAGAACTTGGAAGCAGTGCTCAGCGAGGCAGGAATGTCCCTGGGCAACCTCGTTCGACTCAACGTCTACACCACCGACGTCGACCAGCTGTTCCCCCACTACGGGGTCCTGGCATCACGTTTGGGCGCTGCCAAGGTGGCACCAACCACCACCATGCTCGAAGTGGCACGGCTCGCGATCCCCGGCCAGATGGTCGAGCTCGAAGGTACCGCCGTCGAGTAGAGCGACTCGCCGCCCCCGCTGCTCATGCCAACTGACATGGCACGAGCAGCAGGGGGCCACGCCTCGCTGACCACAAGCCGATCGTCACGCGGCGTGACCAGTGCGGGATCCTTCGCCGGGCATCTTCGCCAGCGTCCCCGACCTGATCGCCAGCATCGAGGAGTACATGGAAGCCAACAACGAAGACCCCCGCCCCTACGCGTGGACCGCCACAGCCGAATCCATCCTCGCCAAAGTCGACCGCGCCCGCGCGGCCCTACCCCAACGGGTCAGCTGAAACTGAGACGGACCCACTAGAGAGCTTGTACAGAAGCCCTGACCGCGCAGTGGTCACCACTTTCACCTGATCGTGCCGCCGCAACTCCTTGACCTCACGCTCCAGCTCGATGATTCGCCTCGCCTCGTCGCTGGTGACGCCGGGCCGGTGACCCTCGTCAATCTCGGCCTGACCGACCCAATTGCGCAGCGTCTCGAGGTTGATCCCGAGTTGCTCACCGACCCGACGCAACGCGCCCGACCTAGCTGCTGGGTCACGACGCAGATCGACCGCCATCCGGATCGCCCGCTCCCGAAGCTCCGTGGGGTACCTCCTTGGTGCTGCCATGGCTCTCACTCCTTCCGTGGAATGAGAGCCTCCATCAGACCCGGCACGCGACATACCATTGACCAAGCCCGTGACCTCACTTCGTGACCATGACTGCGTTGACAACAGCCATGATCACCGAGGTCACGGGCCCCTCACGTCAACGACGCGGCCCCAACCGCTGCCCGGTAAACTTCGAAGAGCCGGATTGGCAGCCACACGCTGACTACTCCGCGTTTCGGGGGCTCAATTCCATGGTTCTATCAAACCGGACCATCAGTGCTTGACCAAACGCGAGTCGGGCGCTTCCCGGCCGCGTTCGGCACGTCTCGTTCGAAGCTCTCGTAACTTCGGCTCAACAAGATACAAGTGCCCAGCCATGATGGCTGCGGCCACGCCAGAGGCGACCCAAGCATTTCCACCGGCCGCACCGGCAGCCATCGCGCCTAGCGTCCACGACAATAGGACAGCGATACTGTTGGAAACCATGCCGATCATCCTTCCTAGCTCAACCTAGACAATTGCTCAGCGCCACGGTGTACCACCCGGTTGAGGTACCTACGATTCGTCGTTGGTAGCACGTGGAAGAAGATGCACTTCCTCCTGAACGCCAAAGTGAGACGATGGAGCTGTACACCGCCTTCAACGTAGGAGCACCGATGGCTGTACAAGCCAAGGCGGCAACTTTGGTAACCGCCGTTGGCAACTTCCCAAGGCCAGAACAGGTGGCCACAGCTGCAGCACCGCCAGCCCCAATGATAGCCGTCGCGATGGCCTTAGCCTCGGCACCGGTAATGTTCAGGTACACGCCCCACCCGTAAGTCAATCGTGGGTCGGCGGCGATTGGGAACTCGGCGCCGTCGGTGTCGACATGCTGGATCAGTTCCGATCCGGAAATGCTGTACCACGTGCGGAGGCGTTCGCCGTTCGCATCGATTGCCCACGGTGCATCGAGGCGGGCCGTCTGCGTCACTTTGCCCTCGTCGGGGGAGGCTCCACTAGTCGATTGACCCTGGCTCCGCTTCAGCAATACAGATCCGTCGTCCAGGACTTGAGCATTGCCCGTGGGAAGCCCGAATGAGGCAGTCGACTCTCCATCCTCAAGCACCGCAATGAGCGCATCCCTCGTCGCGAAAGTTTCACGGTTCGCAGGTGCTGTCACCGGGAGGGAGGCCTCCAACGATATCGTTTCGCCAGTGGCCTCAAAAAGCGGCGCATCATCTTGAGACTTCCCCATTTTCGGACTTACGCTCTCCGATTCCAGCGCCCTTTCAACCACTGCTCGGTGATCGGTCGGCTCAATCTCAACAGACGCAGCAGGCTGGGGTGCCACGGCTATTGTCATTGCTCCTGCCACCAGTACGGCAGATAGTCGGCGAGTTGTGGCGGACGCGCTGTGGAACACGATTCTCTCTCTAACTATTGTCAGGTCCGATATGGACCAGCGTGTCACGGGGAGAGCGAGTTCGCAGGACGAAAATGCCTGCCGCCCCATCGCGGTGTCTCGTCCATCGATCATGGTCGTCGGCGCGGACCATTGCTCGCCAACTCCATAGTTGGATCGCCGTCGCGGATGCGCTCGATCGGGGCGAGCGGATCAGACTGGAGCTGGCATGGTTCCCTCTGGTGTCCTTCGTCATGCGGTCAGCGGGGCAGCAAGGGTGCCGCCGAGCACCTCGAGGACGTCCGTCGCCTGCTTCCACTCCAGCGTCGCGACGATCGAGTTCACTGCCCGCACAGCACCGGTGACGTCGTAGCGCCCGTGCACCCACAGGCCGAAGGGCCGCTTGGACGTCGGGCCGACCTGCCCCTCGCCTGCCCCGCCGGAGTCGTCGAGCGCGCCGCCGATCTGCAGAAACGTCGAGTCGAAAAGGTGCTTGAGCGCCCCGGACATGTAGCCGAAGTTCGCCGGCGTGCCGAGCAGGTAGCCGTCGGCAGCGAGGACGGTGTCGGCGGAGGCCTCCAACGCAGGGATCACCTCCACACCCACCCTCACGATGTCGGCGTGCCGCGCGCCCTCGAGCGCCGCGTCGAGCAGCGCCCTGGTCGATCGAATCCGTTAACATATCCGGAGACCCACGAGTATGCGGGCTGTGCCAGTGACCGCACCTCGTGCGCCGCATCACCAACCTGTTGCGGCGACGCTGGCTGGTCCGTTGAAAGCTCTGGATGGCCGCAACGATGGCGTGTGGTCATAGCCGTATCAGCCCTACTCGGCGTAGAGTCGTGACGTGTCGTTGAGCGAATCGGACTTCTACGAGGCAGGGCTGTCCCTGCCTCCCGACGTGCGCAAGCACGTAGCTCTGCGGTTGCTCGAATCGGTCGACCCGGACGAGGCCTTCGGCGTGGCCTCTGAGTCGTGGCTGCGCACCGAAGCCGCTGCCGCGTACGACGCACTCAAGGCCGATCCGTCCCGAGCAGTTCCGGCCGGGGATGTCCGGGCTCGCTTCGAAGAGAAGTGGGCCGCCCGTTCATGACGGGACGGATCAACTTCACTCCCGAAGCCGAACGGCAACTCAACGAACTCGACGACTGGATTACCAAGGCGGCCTCCACTGACATCGCTCAGCGATTCGTTTCAGCGGTCCTCGACCACGTCAACGGCATCCTGGTCTTCCCATTCGCCGGCCGCGCTGGCGACGACGTTCGCGCGGGCATGCGAGTGACCACGTACAAGAAGAGGACCATCGTTGCTTACGAGGTTGATGAGTCGCCTGGTGACCTCGTGGTCAACATCCTCGGCGTCTTCCACGGCGGCCAGAACTGGGAGACTGCGTTCGCTGAAGAGCAGGTCGATCCTTAAGAGGGCTGATCGCACCGGGGCGCGCGGCAAATGCGTCGTAGAGGGATCCGTGACCGGAACAGGTTGGTTGGCTGGCCCAATTGCTCGCCGGCCTCGGCGACAATGGGAGAGTTGAACCAGCATCGACGGTAAGAGTAGAAGCCTTGGACGAAGCGATGTTAGGCAGAATCGTGGCGGGGACGCTGCAGCGTGAGAGCGCAATTCTAGTGGTCCGTCTCAGTTTTGAGTTTCTACTGCATCGAGGGCGGTTCGTGCCCAAACGAACTTCGTGAAGGATGGACTCAACGGTCAACGAGACACCCATCGAATCTCCTGCTACCTTCCTCGGTACATGACACTCAGGGGGAGAAACCATGAACCGCACCGCTGTCTCGGCGATCGCCGTCCTTGCCGCCATCGCTGCCTCGACACCGTCCGCCGTCGCGAGCGTCGCCGACGAGAGCAAGCCCAGCGCTTCGACGAGCTCACCCGAGTCCATCTCTGACCAGGACTTCGCGGGGTCCGAGGGCGTTGGCCGGTACGTCCTCGCTGACAGTCCGAGCGAGGCCAATCGCGTCCTAGATCGACTTGACTCCGGGCAGCTATCCGCGGCCAGCGTCAGGTACGGGCCCTGCACGCTGTACCCCTCCCCAATCCGCAAGAGGAATGGCTACGTACGGACGAAGCCGCACACCAAGTGCACGGTCTCGGTCACCAGCATTCGCCACTCCACAGACCTTCGATACAAGTCCTTCATCTGGTGGAAGCTGAAGGGCACGAAGACGGCCAGCAACCGTGGCGTCGCATCTCTGCAGCAGAAGAATGCACAGTTCAAATGCGTCAGTAGCGAGAAGTCGGGGTGGGGCAGCACCACGGCAGGAACGATCGTTTACCGGGGAAAGACGTACTATGCGCGCGTGTACCCCGCCCGCGTCTCGCTCTCCTGCGGAGGCTGACTCCGTGCGCAGCCGAACCCGCAGCGGCACCTGTTGGGTGGTTTACTTCGACCGTCCTGACACGCAAGCAACCGCATCCTCAGGGCTGGCACCCGTGGCCGTCACGTCCAGCGAGCAGGAGGCGCTGCAACTGCTCGAGCAGTTGCTGGCCTCGGCTCCCGGGCGCTCCAACCTGGTCGAGGACTACCCCTTCTGCGCCAGTGACCGCAAGGGGAAGAGCGCGGACGATACCCGGGACACGGTGCACCTAGTGGTCACCATCGAAAGCGACGACGGTCCGACCGTCAGCGAGGTTTTCGACTCGATCGACAGCGCTACCAAACACGCAGAGGAACTGCGACAGCATGGAGCGAACGGCGTATCTATCACCGACATGGTGATGAACGCCACCCCAACCTAATGGTCCGCCTCGTTCTAGTAGCGTGTCGCGCAAATAGATATCTGGTCTCCTTTTACCTTTGAGGTATGACCTCTACAGCAGCTGCCATGCCGATCTCGTCCACCCAGCGAGAGGTGCTGGAAGGGGTGGCTCGATCCAGCGCTGCGGCGCACCGGGAGGTGGTGCGCGCGGGTGTGCTGCTTGATGCTGCTGCCGGGGTGGCGAACACGGTGATCGCTGATCGTCATGGGGTGACGGCGGTGACGGTGCGTGCGTGGCGGAAGGCGTTCGAGGTCGATGGTCTGGCCAACTGGGGCAAGGTCGCGCCGGGGCGGGGACGGAAGCCGACGATCAGCGAGGAGAAGGTTGCCGAGATCCTCGAACTGACGACGAAGACGACTCCGGAGGGTATGACGCACTGGTCGTGCCGGGAGATGGCCAAGCGGGTCGGGGTCAGCAAGGACACCGTGCAGCGGATCTGGTCGGAGCTGGGGATCAAGCCGCATCGGGTCGATTCGTTCAAGGTCAGCAACGATCCGCAGTTCACCGAGAAGGTCATCGACGTCGTGGGGCTGTACCTTAATCCGCCCGAGCAGGCGGTGGTGCTGTGCATGGACGAGAAGTCCCAGATCCAAGCCTTGGACCGCACGCAGGCGAGCCTGCCGATGGTTCCCGGCCGGGCGGGAACGATGACCCATGATTACAAGCGCAACGGGACCACCACCCTCTTCGCCGCCTTGGATGTCCTCACCGGCAAGGTCATCGGTCAGTGCTTGCCCCGGCACCGGCACGAGGAGTTCCTGAAGTTCCTCAAGACCATCGACCGCGAGGTCCCCAAGGGGCTCGAAGTGCATCTGATCTTGGACAACTACTCCACCCACAAGCACGCCGCGATCAAGCACTGGTTGTCCAGCCACAAGCGGTTCCATCTGCACTTCACGCCGACGTCCTCCTCGTGGCTGAACCAGGTCGAACGCTGGTTCCGCGACCTGACCGAGAAGAACCTGCGTCGCGGGATCTTCGGGTCCGTGCCGGACCTGATCGCCAGCATCGAGGACTACCTCGAAGTGAACAACGAGGACCCCAAGCCATACACCTGGACCGCTACCGCCGAATCGATCCTGACGAAAGTCGCCCACGCCCGCGCCGCTCTGGACACAGTGCAAAGTCAAAACTGAGACGGACCACTAGTTGGCCTGTGCTCAGCTGTTCTGCTCACCGTGGGGTGCACCGCCGCGGATGAAACCACCGAGACTTCCCCCAAGGCAGCGACACCACCGACTGCGACTCCGAGTCCCGGAGCGGACGATTGCCGGGTGACTCCTCCGACAACGGAGGGGGTCCCGAGCGGAGTGCGCGAAACTCACGAGGGTCCCGTTTTCGGTCAGGGGGCACTGTGGGTGGGGGCTTGGTGGACCGACAAACCGGCACTCAAACAGGCCCGCGAGATCGGCGGCATGAAGTACCCGTCATTCACGATCCGGGAAGGGAATGTGACAGATGAGCTGGGACCGCCTCGGGTGCAGGCCGAACGGGTCGACGGCAAAGGCGAAGCCTCCGGCAGCACGGGTGGATATGCCAAAGCCGTAGATGACGCCGGCAAGACCTTCCACTGGTGGCCTACCGCGATCAGCTTCCCCAGTCCTGGCTGTTGGCAAGTCACCGAAACCGTCGGCAGGACCAGCATTACTTACGTCGTTTGGATCTGACCGCAGGAGGCTTCGGCTGGCTGCTGGTCATACGCGTGGCACGACGCAACCGGCGCATCGCTTCCTTCACCGCCCAGCGATCCCGCTGCAGGCAAGTGACGTCGTGGGGAGGCGTGCCTGCCTGGCGCGCCGTGTCATCGTGAGGTCATGACACTTCCTGCTTCTGTCCGTGAGCTGACCGACGACGAGTGGCAGCTCGTGAAGCTGGCCCGTTCCACAATCGACGCGAACACCGACGCGGGCCCGAACGAAGATGGCGTGCACACCATGGGAGCCGCTGTCCAAGCCGCCGACGGGCAGATGTTTGCCGGTGTGAACCTCTTCCACTTCACCGGTGGCCCGTGCGCAGAACTAGATGTACCCGGCCATCACGTTGGTGACAGTCGGCTGGTCGGGGTGTGACCGCCGAGTGCGGTGTGGCGGCGTTCAGTGTTGTAGTGCTCGAGCCAGGGCGCAAGGGCAGCGCAGCGTTGGTCGTTGCTGGTGAAGACTTCTCGGTAGGCCCATTCGGTCTGCAGGGTGCGGTTGAACCGCTCCACCTTGCCGTTCTGCCAGGGGCAGTGGGGCCGGATGAACTTGTGTGTGGCGCCCAGTTCCTCCATCGCCTCGCGCACGTCGTGGGAGTTGCGGTAGGAGAAGTGGTTGTCGGTCATCACCCGCTCGATCGTGGTGATGCCGTGGTCGGCGAAGTACGCGGCTGCGCGCTTGATGAACCCGGCGCAGGTGCGCCCTTTCTCGTCGGGCAGGATCTCGCTGTAGGCCAGCCGGCAGTGGTCATCGACCATCGAGTGGACGTAGTCGTAGCCGATGCGAGCCCTTTTCTTCGCCGCAGTGGAACCCATTGCCCGTCCGTGGGCCTTCCACCCACCACCGTGGGGGATCTTGCCGATCTTCTTCACATCGACGTGGGTCAACTCGCCCGGACGCTCGCGTTCATAGCGCACGGCAGTGGTCTTCGACGCGCGGATGACTTCCCCGGTCAGCGGGTCGCACTCGCGCAGGTAGGGCACGCCATGGCGTCGTAGGACCCGAGAGACGGTACGGGCCGGCACGTCGAGCTCGGGACCGAGCCAGTCCTGACCACGACGTTCCTGGCGGCGGGTGGCCACGATCTGCTCTTCGATTTCGACCGGGGTCTGGCGCGGGCAGTGGTGCGGACGCGAGGAACGCTCGTGCAGACCGGCCGGGCCTTCCTGACGGAACCGGTTGATCCACCGGTGGGCGCACTGGCGGGAAACGCCTTGGGCCTTGGCGGCGTGGGCCACAGCCCACCCCTGCTCGCAGACCCGCTCCACCAACAACTGATGACCACGCACGGTCAGTCGGGCATTACTGTGGGACACGAGGACCTCCGGTCGGTCGGCGACTTAGACATCACCCACCGCACCCGGGGGTCCTCCCTTACGTCAACGACCCAACCGGAGTGTCACCAACCTGTCGGCCGGGTACAACTAGTGGTCCTCGGTGCCGCACGTGCTGCAGGCGCCCGGGAGCTGACAGCCATCGTGGCCGTGGGCAATCACGGTCGTGGACCGGTAGGTCCGTGTGGCCGGGACCGGCAGGTGCTGTTCGACTACCACCGGAACATCCGCGTGATCCTGCCGACCGAGCACGGAGTACGCAGCGTCCTGATCTCCGATTTGATGCCTCTCGCGGCACTGTGGACCGTCGACGGGGGTACACAGCCCTACGATCCGGGACCGTCAACCGATCAGTGAGACTGCTCCATTCGTCGATGGGTGAACGTCACTCGAGGCATCGGAGCGAAAGTCGAGTGGCGGCATTTCAGAGATTGGAGAGACTGTGGGAATGCTCGCCGATCTGTGGCCGACCTACGGTCTGCGCATCTGCACGCCCCGACTGTGTCTTCGACTGCCTGACCTCGAGGAAATCGGCGCGCTCGCCGAACTGGCAGGCCGAGGCGTCCGTGAGCCCGACGAACGGCCGTTCCTGACTCCGTGGACTGAAGGGAGCTCGGCGCAGCGGGCGGAGGTCGTGCTGCGTGACCATTGGGCTCGACTCGCTAGTTGGCGTGTAGACAACTGGCGGCTGGGGCTTGGGGTCTTTCTTCGTGATGATCAGCCGGTAGGGATGGTGAACCTGCGGGCTCGCGACTACCCGGTCCTGCGTGAGGTCAGCACCTCGTCTTGGCTCGGTCAAGAACATCAGGGTCACGGCATCGGCACCGAAGCTCGCACCGCCGTGCTGTCGCTGGCGTTCGATCATCTAGGTGCCACAGACGCCACCACCGAAGTCTTTCCCGACAACCATGCTTCCCAAGGCGTCTCACGCAAGCTGGGATACCAGCCCGACGGGATCTCGCGTGATGCACGCGGATCCGAAGCTCTCGTCTCCGACCGCCTGCGACTCACCAACACCCGGTGGAACGCCAATGGACACGTTCCCATCACCGTAGAAGGACTCGACAAGGCGCTGCCGATGTTCTTTGGCCGAACTCTGCAGATGGAGACTGACCAACCGCCACTCTGAGGCGACAGGTCCCTCTGACTGCGAACGGGAACCGGAAGCGGATCGCTGACCGGTGAGGGCGCGGCATACGGGACGAGACCGAGCCGCACCCGGAGCCATGGGATCTATTGACATTCGATAGTTGGGCATTGAAACTCAATCCATGACGAACAGGTTGCCCATCCTGACACTGCGGGCCGTGCTCGGCATCGCACTAGCTTGCTGCCTCGCCTTGCAGGTGGTGGTACTGCCATGGATGTCGGGTTGGGTGGCTCATGAGAATCCTGAAGTGGCGTACATGCGCTGGCCCATCCTCACGCTGTCGATCCTTGGTTTGGTGTGTGTCGAGGTCGTCCTGGTGTGCATCTGGTGCCTTCTGAACGCGGTCCAGACGTCCCGGATCTTCGATCCTCAGCTGTTCGGCTGGGTCGACTGGATCGTGTGGGCCCTAGCCGCCGCAGCAGGCATCTCGTTCGTGACTCTCGTGTACCTCCTGGCTGCCGCAGTGGGGCCGATCACCGTGCCGGCTTTCGCGCTGTTCGCCACCATCGTCGCCCTGGGAATGATGTCGCTCATGGTCGTCATGCGGTCCCTGCTGCATCAGGCCACGGCCCTGCGAACCGAGATGGACGCTGTCATCTGATGGCCATCGTTGTGCGCATCGACGTCGAACTCGCTCGCCGCAAGATGTCCGTCTCCGAGTTCGCCTCCCGCGTGGGCATCACGCCCGCAAATGTGGCGGTCCTAAAGAACGGACGAGCCAAAGCGGTCCGCCTGTCCACACTCGAGGCCATGTGCGCAGTCCTGGACTGCCAACCCGGCGCCCTCCTCGAATGGATACCTGACACCGATTAGAGGCACCGCCAAGAAGGCGTCAACACCAGCCAGTGGTCCGTTAATCGATCGGTCACTGGTTCCGCGTGACGTTCAACGACCGGGACGTTCGAACATGCCTTATGCACGCAGATCGGGTCGATCGCCCACCGGCGTCATGGGTGGCAGTGGGCTTGAGCGGAATCGAAGTCCGGGTGGTCGACGCTTCGATCGAATAGCGCGAGGGTCATGTCTCCCTTGGTGTAACGGGCCCTGGGCCCGAGGGTGCAGAAACCCCGCGGTGCTGGAACTGGTGAGGCGATTCGGTGGCCCCACCGGGCTACGCGCCGCCGGCAAGCGTCGATTAGCCGGTTGGAGGAGATGCTCGCTGCGACCTCGATGCCCCTCCGTACAGCCACCATAGGCCCCCCCAAAAAAAGCCGGGGCCGAAGAACCAGCACCCCGGGCTTCATTCGCCTACGCGAGACTCCTCCATGTGCGTCCGGCAGCCCAGACGAGTAGCACTGCGCAAGCACCCACCCACCACAGCACTCCAAGTGCCCAAGTCCACCCGTCAAAGACATGCAGTGATTCATCCACCGCGCCTACCCGCATCAGCACCTTCGAGACTAGAGCAATGACGAGCACCATCATAAACGGCAGTAGCGTAATAAGAAGCCACTGAGGTACCCGCACTTTTAACATCCCGAACACGAACAGAAGCCCAGTTAACCAAAAGCAGATTGCCGATACCCATGTAATGAGAGGCGGCGGCCAGGCGACTGCGACAGGTACCAACCACGGCAGGCCAAGAGCCCAAAACCACTGCGTAAATCCACCGTCAGACCGTGACACAACTCGGCGCACTAACATCGGGGTTGAAATCCAAGGTTACGTCCGCATTGTTCACTGGCGTGTTACTTAGGTTTAGGAATCCTTGGTTCCTAAACCGGTACAAACACCCACTTGGTTTCGCGGGGTTGGACTCATCGTCCGCAGCAGCCCACAACACCTCGTGCATGGGAGCTTTGTCGTGCGACGCTTCGACACTAACCCACCCATTTGAAGTATGGCGGTAGTCGTAATCTACACTAATTGCGGGGGCGGGAGTAGGTGCATGGGGAGGGTTTGGGTTAGGTAGATTACACAGCGGGTTCGATGAATCCATTTTCACAATTCGGGTCGCCGCACCCAAATCCCCGAGATTTGGCGGCAGTATTTCCGAGAAGCCACTCTCCAAGGTGACATCATTTTGAGCGTTGGCCTGGGCAGTTTGCAAAAGCTGGCCGTTCTCGTCATATGCTGTAGTTATGCCAGTCTCTTTTGACACCAAATTGTCGTAGATGGTGGGATTCACCCACGCTGACCCTCGCCAATTACTGGCGACAGCTGACCCGACCCTGAATCGTCGAGTGTCAGTTGTGTATAGGTCAGGAATGGTATCAACAAAATCTCGGTTATCTCCACCATAGGAGTCATACCCGAGAGTCAGATATTCTGTACACGTAGGAACACCGAGCAGTTTGGCTTGGACCTTGTTCTCTTCAATAAAGGCAGCCCAGGCGACGGCCCTCCATTGATCTGAACCCTCTGCAGTTGCAGACGCGATCGTTGAACTGGCGGATGAAGCCTCAGGAATTGTTAGCACAAAACTCTCAATTCCGCCATCAGGATCCGATCCAGTGATCAGATATGTACCACTAGCTGCTGTGCTGTTGTCGACAAAGTAGTCTTTCGTTGTCTTTATCTTTTGCTTGTCCGGAGTGGATATCTCCCAATCTGATATATCTCTATTAGATGCCCATTCCAAGCCCACCGAATTCTTGGTTCGCGTCCATCCGACGCGCCTCTTCCTGTCTGAGGGCGCCTTGACCGTGCGATCCACGACCAGATCCTCGGTAACGCCGCTCTTGTTCTGGACTACGTAGTGGCGCATTTCCCCCGCGGTTGAGCCAGACCGGCTAGGAAGCTCTAGCCATGCTCCACCCCCACCACCCCGCTGGGTTGCACCCGTTCGTCGAATAGAGGAATCCGGTGCAACCACTGACAAGCCCGAGGCATCACCAACGATGTCCACATTTGAATTGCCTTTCGCGCCACTACTTGGCGGAGTGCTCCATGTTAGTAGCTGAGCACCGGCGAGTGCGAGGACGGTCGATGACCTGAGCATTTTCGACATATTCGGGCTCCCTAAGTGATTCTGTTCAGTTGAGAGTACTCTCTTCAGCGAGCGGTTTCCTGTCGAAAGGCGTTTACTCTCTCCGCGTGAAGTTTGCCGTGGAGCAGCCCGCGAGCCTCGACAACTGATGGCCTCGCCCTCTACGACAGCTGGCAGCAGGCTTTCCCGGGTGGATCCCCTATGGCGAGCGGTGGGAAGTGCCCCGCGCTACTGAGAGGATGAGGGCTCTTCAACTTTGAGCGTGGTGCTGGGTGTTCACGCCGCGATTGGTTGGGGCGCGTAGCCAATGATGCGGCATCGGTAGTTGTCGTGGTTGCGGTAGCCCCTGCCGATCCTTTTGAAGGTCTTCGCGGTCAGGTTCGCTGCCTCGGAACGGGCGTTGTTGACGCGGGTGCGCACGAAGGTGAGCGGCTCGCGACGCCACGCGGTGAGCGTCTTGAACAGCGCGAGGGGTTCGGGCAGTCGGGTGGCGCGCATGGCCTTGGCCAGCGCGGCCCACCTGACTTGTGCCACCGGGGTACGTCACTGAGGCGGGAGGTCCAGGTCGTCCAAGATGGCGACCGCGTCTGGGGTGAGGGGGTCCTCGGCATGGTGTTCGTGGCCGGCGATGCGCACGCGGATCTGCTGGATCGGGCGTAGCGCCTGCACGATCTTCTTGATGCTCACCCCGGTCGCGTCTTGCAGGTAGCGAGCGATGGCCAGGGCAGCGAACACGATGGTCAGGTGCGCCTCTATCGCTTCACGTGAGTGGCTGAATATTGGCCTCGCGCGCAGGTCGGTCTTGCTCATCCGGAAGGACGCTTCGACCTGCCACAACGAGTGGTAGCTGGCGATGACCTCGCCCGCAGGCATCAGGTCGACGGGGATGTTGGTGACGTACCCCTTCAGCCCGACCAGCCTGAAGGCACGCTCCAGGGAGGCCTGGTCCAGGACACGGTCGCCGCCGGTGGTCTTGACGAACCTGGGTGTGCGGGAGGCCTTCTCACCCGCGATGACAGCCTTCGCGCGGTTCTCCTGCAACGTCAACGTCTTCCGATCCCGCACCGCTCGTTTCCTGGAGTAGGCCCACACGCCCGCCACGACCCCAGAAACGTGGCTGGGTCCCAGACCGGCTCGGCGCGCTTGGCCGCATCGTTCTCGCCGCGGGCAGCGGCCGTGGCCCGCTTGGGGGTGATGGTGTCGATGAGCTCCCCGTCAGCGAACGCGTCCCCGTGCCAACGAAAGTGGGACGCCAGATCGCCCGGGGCCTTGACCGCGCGGGAGCCGACGATGAACCGCAGCCCGGCCTCATCCAAAGCGGTCAGGTTGCTCGTGGACAGCATCCCGGCGTCGGCGACGACGACCATGTCACTCAGGCCGTGCCGGGCCTGGAACTGCTGGACGATCGGGATGATCGTGGCTGTTTCGGCCTTGCTGCCCTCGTAGCAGCCGATTTCCAGCGGGAAGCCGTTGCGATCGACCAGCAGACCCACGACGACCTGCGGGTCGACCCTCCGCTCCTTCGAAAATCCGACCTTGCGCAGCTCGTCCTCATGCTCGGCCTCGAAGTACAGCGTGTTGGGTCGGTCCGGGGCGCGGTGGCGGCATTGCTGCTGCCCCGTTTCCCCGGACCGCCCGCCGAACCCGCCGTGCGCCTTTCAACGCAACGGGCTCTCCACGAGGTGATGCCGTCAGGCGGCCGTGGCCGGGTCGTAGGGACTGGGGATCCGATTCCCGCGGTACCGATAGCGTCGAACCCGCACTTTCGTGGGGTCGAAGACGGCCACGTCCGTAGTCGCGATGGGTTTCCAACTGCCGTCTGGGCGGCGGAGCCATCGTTTGACCTTGGACCAGTTCCAGCGGCGCTGCTCGCGCTGCCACGCGACAAAGCGTCTCCAGGTGAAGTACCGAAGGAAACTGAATCGTCGCCCGGCGATGGCGTGGCGGAAGTAGGACGTCCACCCGCGCAGCGCCGCGTTGACCTCAATGATCACGTCCATCATGGGCCGTGGTGACCGGCGAGGGGTCAGAGCGCGGATGGTCTGTTTGATCCTCGCGAACGCTTTGTTGCTGATGAAGACCATGCAGCACCACTTGCCGCCTCCTCTGCGTTTCCTCCACTGGATGTGGAAGCCGAGGAAGTCGATCCCTTCGCGTAGGTGCGTGACGCGGGTCTTGGCCTCGGAAAGCCGCAGCCCGATCCCGGCCAGCACCTCGGCGGCCTGTTCTTTCAGGGCCAGCGCGTCATCCTTGCTGCCGTTGGTCATGATGACGAAGTCGTCCGCGTAGCGCACGATCCGCCAGTTGCCCAACCCGTGGTAACGACGTTTGGCGCGTTCAGCCTGGCTTGACTGGTCACCACCTGGCTTCCACGGGGCCATGATCGCCTCGTCCAGCACGGACAAGGCGATGTTGGCCAACAGCGGCGAGATGATCCCGCCTTGTGGGGTTCCCTCACTGGTCGCGGCCTGCAGACCGAGCTCATCAAGAACTCCGGCCTTGAGGAACGCGCGGACCAGTGCCACGGTCTTCTTGTCCTTGATCCGTTCCCGCACCAAACCCAGCAGGGCAGTGTGGTCGATGTGGTCGAAACATCCTTCGATGTCTGCGTCCAGCACCCACCGGTACCCGCTGGTGGCGTAGTGGTGGATCTCGGCGACCGCGTCATGGGCGCGCCGCTTGGGCCGGAACCCGTAGGAGACCGGCTGGAAGTCGGCCTCGAAGATCGGTTCCAGCACCATCCTCAACGACTGCTGCACGACCCGGTCGGTCACGGTCGGGATCCCCAACGGGCGCGACTTGCCGCCCGGCTTGGGAAGGAGCACCCGCCGCACCGGCGAGGGCCGATACGTGCCGTCCTTCAGGCTCGCGGCGATCCCATTCAGGAAATCCCCGATCTCACCCCGCTGGGCGATCTGACGCACGGTCACGCCGTCGACCCCCGCGGTGCGAGCCCCTTTGTTTCGTGCCACGTGCTGCCAGGCCACCCGCAGGTAGTCCGGGTGTGACACGAGGTTGAACAAGTCCCCGAACCGCTGATCGCGGTCGGTCTTGGCCCACCGGTGATACTTGATCTGCGTCCGCGCTACCCGCTCCCTGACTTGCTCCATCAAGGCTCGAGCGTCGGAGTTCACCAACGCCTCTTGCGCCATCGCAGTACCTCCTATCCATCCTCGCTGCCGCCCTTCCCGATGTGTCCGGCTTTCCCGGACTCGCAGTACTACGGCGGCTCCGCCAGCCCCCGGGCCGATCGGCAGGCGACGCACCCAGCCACACCGACCCGCGCTGGCTGTACAGGCTCGGCGGGCAGGCCCCGGGGACCTTCCCGTGTTCACTTGCTGTCCGCTGACCGAAGGAGGCACCCGGCTATCTGCCTGCGGCACTCGTCGGCGACTACTCCGTAGTCCTTCACCGCCGACCCGACCCGGGACATGTAACTCGTGCCCCGGGCGGTCCACCGCCCATCACTCCGGCAGGTGGCTGGCCGCGCCCGCCCCATATCCACTGGGTTTGAGGCGGTAGTACGTCAAGACAGGTGATGACACCGGTTCCTCGCGTATACCTCTTCGGCTTGCTCGCCGCGCCCACGCCATCCAACGGTGCTGACGCGACACGGCTTTGTCGGGGCTGCTCCCGCCCTCCCGCACGTCCCTGCGATCAGGCTGCCCCCAGCTACGGACTCCCTGCTACGGCAGGGAATCAGGCAAAGGTCTCTCACCTCCACTCGAACAACAAGCGCCTCACGGCGCACCGTCACGTCATACAGGCACAAGGACACGTCCCCACTGCTGGCGGCATGGGTAAAGCACGCGGCAGCGACCTCGTCGCGATAGCCGCGCTCCTGGGCCCGCGCCAGGGAGCGGAACATCGTGCGCAGCGACGCGTGCTCGACCCCGACCTCTCCCAGCACCCGCAGCGAGTCCGCCTTCGACGTCGGCTCGATGATCCGAGCCAGCACCAACTCCTTGAACGCCTCATCGGCGACGACGTCGAACCCGAGCCGCTCGTACACGCTCGACAGCACGTGCCACAGCAGCGCGGACCGCTTGCTGGTGATCACTCCCGACCGGCCCGACTCCTGCCCGTCCTCGTCGTCGAGGTCGAGGTCCAGCGCTTCCTGACCGGGGCGCAGCCGACGACGTGCCTCGGCCATCAGCACCGCCAACTCGGCATCCGAGCGCGCGGTGCCCACGTGCTCGATGATGTGGTTACGCCCATCGCGCCGCTCGGCGATCTGCACTTTCGTCGCACCAGAACGACCAGCCGACTTGCGAACGAACACCACGACCTCGACCCTACCGAGGAGCGGGGTACGTCACTCAGCCCAACGACCCCTCGAGAAATGGCCGAAAAGTCGACCCCGAACGCCGATCACGCATCAGGTGGCACGAGTCAGGTCTTGAACAGCGCGAGGGGTTCGGGCAGTCGGGTGGCGCGCATGGCCTTGGCCAGCGCGGCCCACTCACGCTGGAAGGTGGCCGTGTCGCGGGCAGCGAGCAGTTGGCGCACGTGTTCTTTGATGCCCCACGCGACGGCCGGGTTCGATGTCCTCCTGCAGGAGCTGGTTCAGGCGCGTGCGTTGACGTACCGATAGCCGGTCGGCGGCGCAGGTGAGCAGCTTGCGGTACCGGTAGGCGGTGTCGATGTTGCGGCCCCGCCGCTGGTGCAGCTCCCAGATCCGCCGGCGGCGGACCTTGGTGACCATCTCGTTGGCCAGGCGGATGACGTGCCAGTGATCGGCGCTGATCTTCACCTTGGGCAGAGCCGTGCGGATCCTCCAACGGTAGGTTCTTTGCACGGGCAAGCGGCCATCTCGTTGGCGAGGCGGGCAAGCCTGCGCTGCGATGTAATGAGTGGCATGTCTAGTTTTGACTTTCTCGCTACTGAGCGACTTCTCCTTCCCCCGTTGTCGGTCGAGGACACGGATGCCTTGGTGGCGGTCTACAGCGATCCGCAGGTCCCTCGGTATGTCGGGGGCGATCGACTTACTCCAGAAGCGATCGGCCTTCAAGTGGCCGATTTCACCCACGAGTGGCAAGAACGCGGCTACGGGCAGAGCGCAGTCATTCGCCGCGAGAACGGGCGGTTTTTGGGTCGCATCGGACTGCACTTCTGGCCCAACTGGGGAGAGACCGAACTCGGTTACGTCCTCTCCCGCGAGGCCCAGGGTCAAGGACTCGCTACCGAAGGGTGTCGAGCCTGGATCGACTGGGCGAGAAGGGACCGCACCATCCGTTCGCTCATCGCCAACATTCACCCGGAGAACACGGCCTCGATTCACCTGGCCACCAAGCTGGGCTTCACCTTCGACAGGAACGATCAGACGCCGTCCGGCGTCCCGACCCTGATATTCCGGCTCGACGTGTGACCAGCAGGTCACAGGTGTACCACGAGTCTATGGACCTATCGATTAGCGGGATGATCTGAGAGCTGCTCAATGGCGCGGCGACTACCCCTACGGGACAGTTACCGTAGTCGCATAGTCTGCTCAGGCAGTCTTCTGTGTAAGTTCAGTCGCGCGAAGGTGAGGGACGTCATGAGACAGTCTAGACAACCGCGGGCTGACCCCAAGCCGTTGCCGCCCACAGTGTCCATTTACCAGAATCCTGACTACGTGGAAGGCATCCTCCAGCAGACGTATGGACAGCCGCTGCTGACGGAGTTCGCCAACGAGGCCCGCAGCGAGCACGGGAATTCGCAGGACACGACCGCGGGTGGGAAGGCCAAGGTGGGCCTGGCTGCGAAATTCCCTGGCTTGTTCGCTGGTGACGCAGCCGTGGAGGCCGACTATGAGAGACGGCTTGGAAGCCAGCAGTTGACAGGCAGCACGGCGACGTCAAGAGCTCACTACACCCAGCCGTACTACCTGCACGTCGTTCGGTCCGTGCTCGGCCAGACCGGCCTGATCCAAGATGTAAAAGGTAGAGCCGACGCAGCCAACTTGCGACCAGGTGAGTTTGTCGAGTTTTCAGCATCATTCACGCCGAGCCAGGTCGTCGCATTGCTCGACATCGTCACGCCGGACTTGGTGGAGCAGATCGTCCGAAGGAACGGGTTCACAGAGGGTATGCGCTCCTTCTAGGGCGGTACCGTGGAGAAGGTGCAGGAGTTCAAACTGCGCCTCGACGGGGACATGGACACTTGGGGTGCGATAGGACGATCGGCGACGGAGGCGGTGCGAGCCGATTTCCGCAGCGCGAAGACTCGTGAGTTCTACGGGCAGATCGGGGAAGGCGACGACCTGCTCACGTTTATCACTATGTGCGATGTCGAGCACTTCGTTGTGGAAGACGAGGATCGTATCCTTGACGGCCATTTCACTGTGCTCGGGAAGGTAGCTGGACCGCTGATGCAGGATGAACCGATCCTGTCGCGGAACAAGGTACTGGAGAGGATGCGTCCCGAGGCTGTGGATGAGCTGGTGCGGGTCATGAACGAGTCCGTGCAGGAGCAGACTGAGAAGATTAGCGCGCTGACTCAGGCCGATGATGAGGAGACGAGCGAATCGGCTGCAGCAGCCGATCGAGTGGACCTCGATGGCGACGGGGACGAGGGGCATGACGAGGACGACGGCATGGCTGCGGCCGACCTGTTCAACTTCACTCTCGACTCACGAGTTGCGGGGGCGTCCGTGCGGGTCATACCTGTTGCCGTCTACCTTTGATCGGAATGCACAGCTGACGGTTGTTGCGCAACCCCCCGTGCTGATTGCTGCGTGGTGAAGTCATGCTCGTCTCGGTTGAGGAACCTCTTGCGGGCGGTCAGATGGCCGGGGCCTCGCCTGGGGCATTTCCTCAGGCGAGGCCACTCCGACGTAGCGAGGAACCGACGGATCTTGCCCGCGCACTGATCCGCCATTCCGGACGGTGGTCTACCGCCGTCCCGATTTTCGTTATACGATATTCGTATGGTGAGCGAGGAGCAGATCCAGCGTTGGGCCGACGAAGCCGAGGCCGGGTACGACATCGAAGAGTTGAAGCGTCGCGGGCGTGGACGCCCGGGGCGTGGTGCCGAGCCGATGCAGGTTGTGGCGGTGCGGCTGACGGCTGAGGAGGTCGCTGCGCTGGATGCGGTGGCCGAGCGGGAGCACCTGTCGCGTTCCGAGGCGATCCGGCGGGCGCTGGGTAACTTCGCCGCGTGAAGGTTCATCACAGCGCGCTCAAACATGGGGTATTGAGCGAGGACGCGGTGCAGGCCGCCAACTGGTCGCAGTGGATCGAGCCGCTTGAGAATGACGACTGGCCGCATCGTGAACTGCGGCTCGGGTTCGACACGCAAGCGCGGCTGCTGGAGATCGTCGTGCTGACCTTCGACGACGGTGATGAGTTGGTGATCCACGCCATGCCAGCGCGCAAGCAGTACTGGGAGCTCCTACCGTGACGCCCCGCGCGCAGGCCAGGGCAGTCTGAGGAACTGACGCGAGTCGCGGAGGATCACCAGCAGCCGAACCCAGACCGGACGCCTTTAGTCGATGGGAACGTCCGCAGCGCCGGTGTCCCGGTGGGGTGTCGGATACGGGACGACCGGCGCTACGGCCGGATCAACGCCTCGAAGTCGCCTTCGTGGTCTGAGCCTTGGCTGCGATCCGTTGGCGTTCGATGGCCCGGTAGACGGTGGAGCGACCCACGCTAAACAGGTCGGCGACCTCGGCGGTGCTGTACTCGCCGCTGCTCACCAAGGACACCAGGTGGGCTTCCTGCTTTCGGGTGAGCTTCGGTTGCTTTCCACGCAGCCGTCCTTTGGCCTTGGCGACCTTCATGCCCTCGACGGTGCGAAGCCTGATGAGGTCAGACTCGAACTCAGCGACCATCGCGAGAACGTTGAACAGCAGCCGCCCGACAGCATCGGTGG
This sequence comes from Janibacter sp. A1S7, assembly GCF_037198315.1. Lineage (NCBI taxonomy): Bacteria > Bacillati > Actinomycetota > Actinomycetes > Micrococcales > Intrasporangiaceae > Janibacter > Janibacter alittae. The sequence continues at coordinate 1,957,063 of NZ_CP144913.1, forward strand.
GGTCATAGACCGACCCGCCGAGCGAGAGGCTGATCTGCCGGGAGGTGAGCTCATCAGCGATCGCCCGGGCATCCGGTAAGGACCTGGCCAAGCGGTCGAGCTTGGTGACGACCAGGGTGTCGCCGGCCCGGCAGGCAGCGAGTGCTTCGCGCAGCCCAGGGCGCTCTCGGTTGGTGCCGGTCAGGCCGTGGTCGACGTAGATCCGCTCGGTCTGGACCCCGAGGTTGCCCAGGGCGTCACGTTGAGCGGTGAGATCTTGTTGATCGGTGGAGCATCGGGCGTACCCGACAAGCAGTGCGCTCATGGCGCACCTCCAATGAGATGGATCAGGCCAGACCACAGGACGCAGCCGGCTCCGACATCGGACAACGTCCGACCTCATCAGCAGGCACCTCGATCCCGTCACCCGCAACATCGCCCGCCCCCACTAACCGATCCGACGAACGAGATCCCTGAGGGGCCCTCAGATGTCGTCCAGTAGCGGCGCCAGCTGATTGTCAACGATGTCGCGGATCAGATCCGGGTTGACCCGAAAGTACTCATGGACAACCACGTTGCGGAGACCGGCTATCGAGGCCCACGGCGTGTCGGGGTGTTCCTGCCTGAAGTCCTCGGGCAGGGACTTCACTGCCTCGCCGACAACGGCCAGGTTGCGGAGCACGGCGTCGTACGCCATCGAGCCCAACTCTGCCGAATCGAGATGGTCGCGGTAGGCGATGCATCGCGAGATTGCGGCCCGAATGTCTTCCAGGCGCTGCGCCTCCGAGCGGCTCACACTGCAACCGCGTCTGCGAGCGCAGTAGTGGAGACCTCGTCGCGCAAGAGCGTTGCCGCAACGACATCAACTCGGACGCCAAGCAGCTCACTCAGTTCCTCGGCGAGCCCGGCCACACGCAGCAGCTCGTTACCGTCCCCTGCGGTCAGGTCGACGAGAAGATCCAGATCGCTGTCCTCTTCGGCATCGCCGCGCGCCACCGACCCAAAGAGACGTGGGTTGGTGGCGCTGTACCGTTCCAGCACGTCAACAACGCGACTCTCATGCTGCGTGAGGGCAGCACGGAGTCTCAGCGACGCGGCGGTCAGTTCACTCATAGGTCAAGGGTACCGAGAGACACTTCATCCAGGTCTCTCTTGTCGAGGTACTGCCCCCTGGAGCGACGTCACCGACCTGTTCGCATGGGGATCGTCTCCCGGGACGCGCGCCCAACCGAGAACGACGGTTCTTCGGTGGGCTCTGTCGCCATTCGAGCACGGGGCCCACCGAGGAGTAGCTTGAGGCGGCGCTCGACTTGGTCTGACACGAGTCGCTGATCCGGACGCGGATCGTCCGGTAACGGTTCTACGGTGGGTCCATGAGTATCGAGACGAGCGCCGACGCGACGTTCGAGGTCATTCCTCTGACTGTCGAGACCTGGCCGGCTTTCGACGCCCTCGTGCAGCGCCACAACGGGATCTTCGGCGGCTGCTGGTGCATCTGGTTCCATCCAGACGGCCCCGAGCGCGGGCAGGGGGCCGAGGCCAACCGGGAGCTGAAGAAGCAGTACGTCGAGGCCGGCGCAGCCCACGCGGCGCTCGTCATGGACGGCGACGAGGCGATCGGGTGGGCGGAGTTCGGCACGCCGACCGAGCTGCCCACCCTCCACCATCGCAAGCAGTACGACGCCGAGAAGGACCAAGATCCCGACTACCGGATCACCTGTGTCTTCGTCGACCGGAGGTACCGCCGCCGAGGCGTCACCGAGATCGCGATCCGCGGCGCCCTCGACCTCATCGCGCAGGCCGGTGGCGGCGTGGTCGAGGCCTATCCGCACGACTTGACGCACCAGACGAAGAAGATGTCCTCGTCGTTCCTCTACAACGGCACCCGCCGGCTCTACGAACGCCTCGGCTTCAGCTACGTCCGACCCAAGGGATTGAAGAACTGCGTGATGTCGATCGAGGTGGCGAAGCGATGAGCACACGCGCTGCAGCGGGGTCGCCGATAGGGTCCCCGAGCATGGACATGCTGAAGAGTGACGAGATCGCCCAAGCCCGCCTGGCCGAGTGGCGCAAGCTGGCCCAGGGACTGCATGCCCGCTACCTGGTCGCCGATTTCGGCACCGGCGCGCGGTTCATCGCCGCGGTGGGCGAGGAGGGCGATGCGATCGGCCACTACCCCCGGGTGTCGCTGGGCCATGGGTACGTCGACCTCAAGCTGGTCACCGCGGATGCGATCTATCGCGACGACGAGGGCAACGAGCATGTCGTCGAATGGGTGACCCAGCAGGACGTCGACCTCGCTCGGCGAATCAGCGACATCGCCGCCAATCACAATCTCGATGCCGACCCGGCCTCGGTGAGCGTCGTCGAGCTCGGCCTCGACAGCACGCAATCCGCGACCATCGCACCGGTGTGGGCTGCCCTGCTGACAGGGAACGCCGACTCCCAGGGTCACGGGTCCCCGAGCGACGAGATCCGGGACGCCACGGGACGTGTGCCGAACCTGTGGTTCGGGGACGACGACGAGGGTGGGGCCCCGGGTCAGCGGTTCCACGTCGAGGTCTATGTGGCGCCCGAGGTGGCCGAGCAACGAATTGCCGCAGCCGTCGCCGCAGGTGGGATCGTCGTCGATGACAGCGACGCACCGTCGCTCACCGTCCTCGCTGACCAAGAGGGCAACAAGGGGATATTGTGCGTCGCCCAGCCCCCTGCGAAGACGGGCTGAACCACCAACCGCGGCACGCCGGGACGGAGTCCGGGGACGAGTCCAGCGCGTCGTAGACCCCATCCTGCACTGGCACGCTCCGCGAGCCGATCCTTCCACGGCACGGCAACCATGTGCAGCGCGCAGCCCCTCAATGCTCGGGAAAGTAGGCGCGTTCACCCAGACGCAACCGGCGCGAGGAGCTCGACACGGTTCCCCTGTCCATCGGCCGTATGGCAGCGCTCGTTTCCGGGGAAGTTGTGCCGTTGACTCCAGTCGACGCCGAACCCTAAGTCGACCAGTCGTTCGGCGACGGCCTCGAGTTCAGTCACACTGGCGAACTGCAGAGCGGGGTGCGCTTTGAGTGCGGGATAGAACGGATCCTCTACCCCGACATGGATTTCAGCGCTCACGCTCCCGCCTTCGTCGTATGCCCGAAACCACACTCCACCTTTCGGCTTCAGGTCTTCTGGCTTCTCCACCTCGCTCAGCCCAAGGCCCTCTGCGTAGAACCGCCGCGCCGTGCCCTCCGTCCCCGGAGGGCACGCAACCTGTACGTGGTGCAGTCTCATGGATTCTCCTTGCCAATCGTCGACACAAACACTCTATGCAGCATGGGCAGGTACTCCGATGAGCGATCCGCTTCCGGTTCCCGTTGGCAGTCAGAGGGACGTGTCACTCCAGGGTGATTGCTGGTCAGTCTCCATCTTCGGCGCTCAGCCAAGCCTCGCACCTCAGGCGGTCTGGAGTAGGTGGTCGTCGAGGCGCGACTCCACGAACTCGGTGAACATCGAGGTATCGGCGTAGTAGTTGGGGTAGGCGGCCTGCAGTTGGCTGATCCGCGCGATATTGACGAGCACGGCGTCGAGGTCGTCGTCGTTCAGCGCCTCCAACTCGGTCAGGCGCGCCTCCGCCTTGGCCATAGTCTCGTGAACGGTGACCGTCAACGCCCCGGCCGAGCGCCGCAGTTCCAGAGTCAGAGCGTTGCGGCGATCGCTGGTCGCGTGGTTCCCAGCGATGGCTGCGTAGCCGCGGAGGCGGCCAACGATGCCCAAGCGGTTCTCCAAGTCCGCCAACTCATCGAGCAACTCAGGGACGGAGGCCGCAGCACCCGGCACCGGAGCCGTGCCCTCCTCGTGGGCCATGAGCGAACTGACCAAGATGAAGAAGCGGATGACGTCCGCCTCGCCCTTGCTGTACTTCAACTCACTGCCGGAGAACAGGTCCATCGTCTCGACCGCGGTCGCCCAAGCGTGCTGCAACTGTGTGCGGACCTGGAGCTCGATCCGCAGGCCGTGGTACTCCTCCTTGGAGGCCCCGTACTCGTAGGCGAGGTGGACGCCTCGGTAGCCCGAACGTTTCGGGCCGGGGTCGTCGTGGAGGTAATCATAGACCCGGGTGACACGGTTGCGGGATCGGGGCAAGTCGCGCAAGTCCTCCACGAGGCGTTCGACCTCAGGCACCGACTCGAACACGACTCGGCAGCCCCCAAGGTCATGCATGGTGGTCACGCTCATGGTCGGGATGCGGGCCAACTTGTCGAGAATGGTCGGGAGGCGCTTGAGCCGCTGCGCGACGACCGCGTTGGGGTTCACGGCCAGCGCCTTCTGCCGGACCGTCACCGTCACGGCATTCAGCGGAAAGGCGTGCGCGCTGCGGAAGTTGCTCAGGACGGCGCGGGCTTCCGCTAGTTTCTCGGGCGTGCCCTTGCCCTTTCCAACCAATTTGCTGGCGCGACCAACCGCGCTCTTGGAGTGCTCCGGGACAACGCGGGTGACCATGCACGCGACCGTAACCGACGACACCGACACTCTGCCGAGAGTTCCTTCATGTACCTGGCCAAGCTGACTTGTTCCCTGCCGCGGCGACCCGCACCCGGACGAGTTCCGCTGTTCCTCGCCGCAGTAATGAAGACCCCGAAGACAACCTGCGGGTGGCGGGTCATAGTGGGCGGTTTGCGGCGGGCTTCGCCAGGGCAGGCCAGTCCCGAATGACGAACCCCCGTCGAATTCAAGCCATACCTGATCTGAATAACGACGGCCCGCGCATGGCATCGTCCCGCAAGACCCGTCCGGTGATCTGCCCGGTGACCGGGCCCTATACGACACGAAGCAGACAGCCTCCTCCCAACTCAGTGGCGCGCGATCGCCCGTCTGGACGACCCCGGCTTGAACAAAGGTCATTGGCAAACTGACGTGATCCGAAACAAGCGGTTCGCTGTATGAACTGCGCTTCTGCAGATGTCGCTGCTTCCGGGTCTCGTCAGCTGACTACGGATCCGGCTGGTGGAGGGTGCCCGCGAGCGCGGGCACGAGCGGGTGCAGTGCGCGCCTCAGCCCTGCCGCACCACTGGCCGGTACGTGGTGCACCCCCCGGATACCCAGCGACTGCGCCGACTCGACGTTCGCCCGTACGTCGTCGACGAAGCCGACCCGATCGGCCGGCACGGCCAGGTCGTCGAGGATGTGCTCGAAGAAGGCGGGGTCGGGTTTCATCGCCCCGACCTCGCTGGACCAGTAGGCGCCGTCGACGATGTCGTCGTACCCGTGGACCTCTCGCATGAAACGCACCCGGTGGTCCTGCTGGTTGGTGGCGAGCAGGCAGCGCACCCCCAGGCGTCGGACCTCCTCCACGAGCCCGATGGCCTGGAGGTCCAGATCGAACTGCTCCCAGATGCCCAACAGGTCCTCGATCGTGACCGGCAGTCGGCGCGATCGGTTCTCCTGCTCCAGCAGGTCACGCAACACCGCTCGCAGGCTGCGCTCACCGCGCAGCGCCGGCAGCTCTGCCTCGAAGACCTTGCGGGCGAAGCCCGGCCCCACCGTCCGGTCCAGACGCTCGCGCCAGTCGAAGAGCCCGTGCTGGAGGACGCCGTCGCAGTCCCACAGCATCACCTCCACGGCCACGTCGGGCATCAGCTCTGCCGGGGGTTGACCTCCGGTGCCCCCTGGGCTGCCGGGGTATCGCCCTTCGTCGTGGGCCGGGCGTCGATGCCGGCCTCCTTGCGCTGCTCCGGGGTGATCGGGGCGGGCGCGTCGGTCAGCGGATCGTAGCCGCCCCCGGACTTGGGGAAGGCGATGACGTCGCGGATGGAGTCCGCCCCCAGCAGGAGCATGACGATGCGGTCCCAGCCGAAGGCGATGCCGCCGTGCGGGGGCGCCCCGTACTTGAAGGCCTCGAGGAGGAAGCCGAACTTCTCCTGCGCCGCCTCCTCGTCCAGGCCCATGACCGAGAAGACCCGCTCCTGCACGTCCCTCTGGTGGATACGGATGGACCCGCCACCGATCTCGTTGCCGTTGCAGACGAGGTCGTAGGCGTAGGCCAGCGCGGAGCCGGGGTCGGTGTCGAAGGTGTCGAGGAACTCGGGCTTCGGGCTGGTGAAGGCGTGGTGCACCGCGGTCCAGGCGCCGGAGCCGACAGCGACGTCACCGGCGGCGACGGCCTCGCCCGTGGGCTCGAAGAGCGGGGCGTCGACGACCCAGACGAAGGACCACTCGGACTCGTCGATCAGGTCGCATCGCTGGGCGATCTCCGCTCGGGCAGCGCCCAGCAGCGCCCGCGCGGCCCGGGGCTGGTCCGCGGCGAAGAAGATGCAGTCGCCGGGGCGGGCGCCGACGTGCGCGGCGAGGCCGGCCCTCTCCTCCTCGGAGATGTTCTTGGCGACCGGTCCGCCCAGCTCGCCGTCCTCGCCGACGGTGACATAGGCCAAGCCCTTGGCGCCACGCTGCTTCGCCCACTCCTGCCAGGCGTCGAACTGCCGGCGGGGTTGGCCGGCGCCACCGGGCATGACGACGGCGCCGACGTAGTCGGCCGTGAAGACCCGGAAAGGGGTGTCGGCGAAGAACTCGGTGCAGTCCTGCAGCTCCACGCCGAACCGCAGGTCGGGCTTGTCGCTGCCGTACCGCTCCATCGCCTCGGCGTAGGTCATCCGGGGGAAGGGAGCGCTCAGGTCGATCCCGATGGTGCCCCAGACCGCCTTCGCGATGGACTCGCCGAGCTCGATGACGTCGTCCTGCTCGACGAAGGACATCTCGATGTCGAGCTGGGTGAACTCTGGCTGCCGGTCGGCGCGGAAGTCCTCGTCGCGGTAGCAGCGGGCGATCTGGTAGTACCGCTCCATCCCGGCGACCATGAGCAGCTGCTTGAACAGTTGTGGACTCTGCGGCAGGGCGTACCACTCACCCGGTGCGAGTCGCGCGGGGACGAGGAAGTCACGGGCACCCTCAGGGGTGGACCGGGTCAGGGTAGGGGTCTCGATCTCGACGAAGTCACGCTCGGCGAGGACGGACCGTGCGGCGGCGTTGACCTTGCTGCGCAACCGCAGACCCGCACCGGCGCCGGCCGCGCCGGGACGGCGCAGGTCGAGGTAGCGGTGCTTCAGACGCGCCTCCTCACCGACGGAGACGCGCTCGTCGATCTGGAAGGGCAGCGGGTCCGCCGTGCTGAGCACCTCGATCGAGGTGGCGACGACGTCGACCTCACCGGTCGGCAGGTTCGGGTTGACGTCCTTGGGGTCACGCGGGGCGACCTCGCCGACGACCGTGATGACGTACTCGTTGCGCAGGTCGTGGGCCGCGCCGGTGAGGACCTCGTCGCGGGCGACGACCTGGGCCACGCCGGAGGCATCGCGCAGATCGAGGAAGGCCACGCCACCGTGATCACGTCGCCGAGCCACCCATCCGCTGAGGGTGACGGTCTGGCCGGAGTGGTCGGCGCGCAGGGCGCCGGCGTCATGGGTGCGGAGCACGGGGAGTTCTTCCTTGTCCTCGTCGGGGCGCCCGGCGGTCGTCGGGCGTGGTCCATCCTACGGATGTCAGGAGTGGTCGCGGTTGCGCGGATGCTGCGGCCACGGACCGTCGGCCGGACGAAGGGAGGTCCAGCCGCGGTCGCGCATCCGCTGGGCCGCGAGGACGCCGATGACGAGCGTGGAGTTGTGCACGTGCCCGGCGAGCACGGCATCGACCACCTCGTCGAGGGGCACCCTGCGGTGGACGATGCGCGCCTCTTCGCCCGTGCGCGCATGCCGCTCCGCGTCGGGTACCTCGCTCAGGCCGCGCGCGAGGTAGACGCGCAGCGCTTCGTTCAATCCGCCGGGCGAGCTGAAGTAGTCCACCAGCACCGCCCAGTGCTCGGCGACGAGATCGGCCTCCTCGGCCAGCTCGCGCTGCGCCGCGAGAAGCGGGTCCTCACCGGCGATGTCGAGCAGTCCGGCAGGGATCTCCCACTCATGGGACGAGATCGGATGTCGGTACTGACGGATGAGCAGCGCCCGGTCCTCCTCGTCGAGCGCGAGCACGGCAACGGCGCCCGGGTGGTCGATGACCTCCCGCACCAGGCGCTCCCCCTCGAGGTCGAAGGCCTCCCGGCGCACGTCCCACACGACACCGTTGAAGACGATCTCGCTGTCGACCACCGGCGAGGGGACGATCTCGTCGCGCAGGGGCGGGTGCTCGATCACCTCAGGCCGTCTCGTCCGCGACGAGCGACGCCTCGGTCGGCGGCTCGACCTCGACGAGTCGGGAGTCGCGCTGGGCCTGCACGGCGGCGCCCACGAGGCCACTGAAGAGCGGGTGTGCCCTGTCCGGTCGCGATTTGAACTCGGGGTGTGCCTGGGTGGACACGTAGTACGGGTGCACTTGGCGGGGCAGCTCGACGAACTCGACGAGCCCCAGCTGCGGGTGCGTGCCGCTGACGACAAGGCCGGCCTCCTCGAGCTGGGCCCGGTAGCCGTTGTTGACCTCGTAGCGGTGGCGGTGGCGCTCGGTGACCGTGGTCGAGCCGTAGGCCTGCGCCGTCACCGAGCCCTCCCGCAGGTCGGCCGGGTAGGAGCCCAGACGCATGGTTCCGCCGAGGTCGCCCTCACCGTCGACGAAGGACTTCTGCTCCTCCATCGTCGCGATGACCGGTGCGACCGACGCGTTGTCGAACTCGGTCGAGCTCGCCCCCTCGATCCCGGCCACGTTGCGCGCGTACTCGATGACCATGCACTGCAGGCCGAGGCAGATGCCCAGGGTGGGCACCTGACGCTCACGGGCCCAGCGCAGCGCGCCGAGCTTGCCTTCGATCCCCCGGACACCGAAGCCGCCGGGGACGAGGATCGCGTCGACCCCGCCGAGGGCCCTGGTGGCCCCGGCCTCGGTCTCGCAGTCGTCCGAGGGGACCCAGCGGATACGCACCCTGGCGTCGTTGTGGAAGCCACCGGCGCGCAACGCCTCGGTGACCGACAGGTAGGCATCCGGGAGGTCGATGTACTTGCCGACGAGCGCGATCTCGACCTCGTGGGCGGGCTGGTGCACCCGGCGCAGCAGGGTGTCCCAGCTGTCCCAGTCGACGTCGGTGAAGTTCACGCCGAGACGGCGGATGACGAAGGTGTCCAGTCGCTCGCGGTGCAGCACCTTGGGGATGTCGTAGATGCTCGGGGCATCGACGCAGGCTGCCACCCCGTCCTTGTCGACGTCACAGCTCATCGAGATCTTGCGCTTGATGTCGGCGGAGATCTCCCGGTCCGCACGCAGGACGATGGCGTCCGGCTGGACGCCGACCTGGCGCAGCGCGGCGACGGAGTGCTGCGTCGGCTTCGTCTTCATCTCGCCGCTCGGGGCGATGAAGGGCACGAGCGAGACGTGCAGGAAGAAGCAGTTGTCCCGGCCGAGCTCGTGCCGCACCTGTCGGGCGGCCTCGAGGAAGGGCAGGGACTCGATGTCACCGACGGTGCCACCGATCTCGGTGATGATGATGTCCGGTGCGCTCACGTCCTCGACACCGGGGCTGCCCGCCGCGGGTGCGCGCATCCGCGAGATGATCTCGTTGGTGATGTGCGGGATGACCTGCACGGTGTCGCCGAGGTACTCCCCCTTGCGCTCCCGGGCGATGACCCGGCTGTAGACCTGGCCGGTCGTGACGTTGGCCGCGCCGTCGAGGTTCCGGTCGAGGAATCGCTCGTAGTGACCGATGTCGAGATCGGTCTCCGCCCCGTCCTCGGTGACGAAGACCTCCCCGTGCTGGAAGGGGTTCATCGTCCCCGGGTCCACGTTGAGGTACGGATCGAGCTTCTGCATCGTGACCGAGAGGCCACGCGCCCGAAGCAGGTGCCCCAGGCTGGACGCCGTCAGACCCTTGCCGAGTGAGGAGACAACTCCTCCGGTCACGAAGATGTGTTTCGTCAGTGCCACCACGGGCTTTCACTCTACGTCACGGGAGCGGTTCTTCGTACCTCGGGGCGCCACGAGTCGCTCGCCCACTCGTGACGTCACCTCAAGAGGGTCGGGAGAGCGTCCCGCGGCACTGCTCGAGCAGCTCGCGGGCGTGCGTGAGGCCGATCTCGGTGTCCCCACCGCCCATCATCCGGGAGAGCTCCCCCAGGCGGTCCTGTCCCTCGACGGCACGTACGTCGCTGGACGTGACCTGCTGGTCGTGGCTCTTGTGCACGACCAGGTGCCGGTCGGCATGGGCGGCCACCTGGGCCAGGTGGGTGACGACGATCACCTGGCTCGTGCGGGCCAGTGCGGCAAGACGGGCGCCGACGTCCAGGGCGGCACGTCCACCCACACCGGCATCGACCTCGTCGAACACGAAGGTGGGCACCTGCGCCCGGCCGGAGCCGGCCGTGGCGACCTCGATGGCCAACATGATCCGGGAGAGCTCACCGCCGGAGGCGGCCTTGCTCACCGAGCGTGGCGGGTCCCCTCGGTTGGCGGCGACCCGGATCTCGACCGAGTCGGCGCCATCCGCAGAGACGGTGCGCTCCCCCTCCGGCCCCGGAAGCCTGACGCCCCCGTCGTCGGTACGGGCCCCGACCACGATCTCCACGCGAGCACGGTCCATCCCCAGACGGGCCAGCTCACCCTCGACGGTCTCGGCCAGGGCAGCCGCGGCCGCAGCGCGCGCCGCCGTGAGCCGATCGAGGGCCGGGCCGAGGTCGCTGGCCAGGCCGTCGACGTGGCCGCTGAGCTCCTCGATGCGCGCGTCGGCTCCCTCGAGGGTCAGCAGGCGTTGCCGGGAGCCCTCGCGGTGGGCGAGGACGGCCGTGATGTCCTCGCCGTAGCGACGGGTCAGGTCGGTCAGGGCGGCCCGGCGCTCCTGTACGACACCCAGGCGTGCCGGGTCGGCCTCGATGTCGGCCGCATAGGCGGACAGCTCACCGGCGACGTCCGCGGCGAGCACGCCGAGCTCCCCGAGCCGGCCGTGGACCTCGGCCAACCGGGGATCGTGCCCGACGATCCTGGAGAGCTCGTCACCGGCCCGGGCGATCCGCCCCACGACGTCGTCGCCGCTGAAGCTGTCCGGGTCCGACAGCAGTCGGTGGGCCCGGTCGGCTCCCACCCGCAGGTCCTCGGCGTTACCGAGGAGCTCCGCCTCCCGGGCCAACTCCGTGTCCTCACCGGCCTGGGGGTCGACGGCGTCGATCTGCTCCAGTTGGTGGGTCAGCAGCTCGACCTCCTGCAGGCGGGCGCGTTCGCCCTCGACGAGCTCCGCCAGTTCCCCCTTCGCCTCCTGCCACGTCGTGTAGAGGTGGGCCACCTGCTGCAGTGGGCCGGCCACTGCCTCGCCGCCGAAGGTGTCGAGCAGCATCCGGTGCTGCGCCGGCCGACGCAGACGCCACTGGTCCGCCTGGCCATGGACGGCCACGAGCTGCTCCGCCAGGTCGCTCAACGTCGCGATCGGAGCCCGCCGACCACCGACGTGGGCCCGGGACCGCCCGGTCGCCGAGACCGTGCGAGCGAGCAGCAGCTCGTCCTCGTCCGCGGCGGCGCCGGCCTCCGCGGCCCGGGCGCGTGCCGGGTGCAGCGGATCCAGTTCGAGGGCCGCCTCGACGACCGCTTCGTCACGGCCGGCGCGGACCAGACCGGCATCGGCACGCCCGCCGAGGACGAGCCCGAGACCGGTGACGACCATGGTCTTGCCCGCGCCGGTCTCCCCCGTGACGACGGTGAGGCCGGGATCCAGTGGCAGCGTCGCGTCCTCGATGACGCCGAGATCGCGGATGTGCAGCTCACGCAGCATGCGTCACGCCTCCTGCTGGCTCTGGCGTCGCCCGCGCCAGCCGTGCACGGAAAGATCGAACTTCGCGACGAGGCGATCGGTGAACGGCGAGTCACTCAATCGGGCCAGGCGTACCGGCTCGGCAGAGCGACTGACCTCGACACGGGCGCCGGGCGGCAGGTCCACCGCCCGCCGACCATCGCACCACAGGACCCCGTGCCCTTCGGTCCCGGGGACCAGATCGACGGCCAGGTCCGACGTCGGGGCCACGACGAGCGGACGGGCGAAGAGCGCGTGCGCGCTGATCGGCACGACGAGCATGGCATCCACACCCGGCCACACGACCGGGCCGCCGGCCGAGAAGGCGTAGGCGGTGGATCCGGTCGGCGTGGCCATCACGACGCCGTCGCAGCCCCACGTCGACAGGGGCCGCCCGTCGATCTCCACGGTGAGGACGAGCACGCGTTCGCGCGAGGCCTTCTCGACCGTGGCCTCGTTCAGCGCCCAGGTGCGGGCGATCTCCTGACCGTCCAGCGTCGCCACGACGTCGAGGGCCATGCGCTCCTCGACACGGTAGGCGCGGTCGACGATGTGCTCGACGGTCGCGTCGACGTCCTCGCGCTCGGCCTCGGCGAGGAAGCCCACGTGACCGAGGTTGACCCCCAGGACCGGCACGCCGGCACCGCGGGCGGTCTCCGCGCCACGCAGGATCGTGCCGTCGCCGCCGAGGACGACGACGAGCTCGACACGGCCCGCCGGATCATCGCCATCGTGGACCACGGAGACGGGGTGCTGACCCAGGACGCTCTCGGCGATCTCCCCGGCGGGAACCCGGACCTCGATGCCGGCCTCGGCCAGACGCTCGGCAACCCCGATGGCCACCTCGAGCGCTTCCGGGCGACCGGGGTGGGTCATCAGGAGCACTCGTCGCTGGTCGCTCACGTGTCCTCCTCCTGCACCAGGTCGCTGATCCTCATCTGCTGAGCCTGCCACGTCAGACCGACGTCGGTGCGGCGGGTGAGGTGCGCGAGGTACTCATGATTTCCCTCTCCCCCGCGCACCGGGCTCGCCGTCAGACCCAGCACGGCCAGCTCGACCTCGGCTGCCCGACCCAGGACGGAGGCGATCGCCTCGGCGCGGGCCGCCGGGGACCGCACCACCCCTCGACGACCGATGCGTTCGCGGCCGACCTCGAACTGCGGCTTGATGAGCAGCACGGCCTCGCCGTCGTCGGTGAGCAGGCCTGCGACCTCGGCCAGCACGAGGCGAAGGGAGATGAAGCTCAGGTCACCGACGGCCACCTCGACGGGCCCGCCGATGTCGGTCGGGGTCAACCCGCGGATGGTCGTGCCGCTGCGGTCGTCGACCCTCGGGTCCGCCTCGAGCTCCGGCACGAGCTGGTCGTGGCCGACGTCGAGTGCCGTCACGTGGTCCGCACCGTGTTCGAGGAGAACCTGCGTGAAGCCGCCCGTCGAGGCTCCGATGTCCAGGCACCGTCGGCCCGCGACCTCCAGGTCGAAGTCCTCGAAGGCACCCACGAGCTTGAGTGCGGCCCGCCCGACCCACCGGTCGGCGCCGACGGAGACGATCACCTCGCTCGCGGAGGTGACGCGCACGGAGGCCTTGGTGACCGTGACCCCGTCGACCAGCACCTCACCCCCTGCGATGAGCGCGCGGGCCCGGGTGCGGCTGCGGGCGAGGCCACGCTCGACGAGGGCGACGTCCAGCCGGAGGTCCGCAGCCACTCAGGTGCCGAGGTCGGACAGGCGCGCAGTCAGCGTCGCGTGCACCGACTCCCCGGCGGCCAGCGTGGCCGGCAGGTCCGTGGCATCGACGGCAGCGAGGTCGCGCAAGGTCGCATCGACCACGATGTCCCCGGTCTCCGGCGGTCTCGTCGGGGCCCCGGGCAGGGGTGCGTTCTCGGAGGGGTCCATGGGCTCAGGCATCCGGGACGACGACGATGCCGGGTGACTCGGGACGTGCGGTGGCCTTCTTCACAGAGCTCTTGCTCGTGGCGGCCTTCGTCGCGGCCGTCTTCCTCCCAGCGCTCTTCTTCCTGGCGCTCTTCTTCCCAGCGCTCTTCGCCGGGGCCGCCTTCGTCGACGCCGTCGTTGCGGACGTCTTCTTCGCAGTCGACGTCCTGGCCGTCGTCGCTGCCGGGGTCTTCCTCGCAGCGCTCTTCTTCGTGGCGCTCTTCTTCGTGGCGCTCTTCTTCGTGGCGCTCTTCTTCGTGGCGCTCTTCTTCGTGGCGCTCTTCTTCGTGGCGCCCTTCTTCGTGCCGGTCGTCGTCGCCGGAGCCGTCTGCGTGGAGGACGTCTTCTTCCCTGCTGCTGCCGTCACTGGCTGCTTCGCGGCCGGAGCCGTCTTCTTCGCAGCCGTGGGCGTGTCAGCGCCGGACGCGGGCTCCTTGCGGGCCCGCAGGGTGGCACTCAGCACGTCGAGGTCCGCCTGCTCCTCCTCGGGCCACACGGGCTCGCGGTCATCGCCCGTCGACCCACGCTCGCGCGGAACGGCGGAGGCCACGAGCAGGGTGTCCACGAGGCGGACGACGTCCAAGGTCCGGTCCAGGGTCGTCTCGGCCATCTTCAGTCCAAGATGGATCGTTCGGCGTACGGGGTCCACGTCACTCCTCGTGTCGACTACCGGTCCACGCTACCTGTTGCCCATCAGCGAGCGAGCGTCCTGCGAGGTGATCCGTCCCGCGTCGACGGCGGCCCACAGAGCGTCCAGACCGGCCCGGACCGCGTTGATCCCGCGGCCCCGGACGTCGAGATCGTCCCCGCACCTGGCCCGGGCGTCCCCCCGGTGGTACCAGTCACCGTCCCTGACCCTCTCGGGGTAGTGCTCCACCAGATCACGCAGATCCGCCAACAGATACACCGGCCGGCTCTCCGGGGGTGCGCCGGCGGCATCCATCGGTCCGTGGACACCGGTGAGGACGAGCGCCCCGGGCATTCCGGCTGCAGCACCTCCCGCGATGTCGGTCTCGAGGCGGTCGCCGAGCGCCAGCATCCGGGTCGCCCGCACACCGACGAGGTCGGCGGCCATGGCGTACATCGTCGGCCCCGGCTTCCCGATGACCACGGGGTCGACCTCGACGGCTCCTCGAACGGCAGCCACGAGCGACCCGTTTCCGGGCAGGACGCCTCGCTCCGTCGGGAGGGTCAGGTCCGCATTCGTCGCGAACCATCGGGCGCCGGACCGGATCGCCACAGCTGCGGCTCCCAGGTCCGCAGCCGTGACCTGCGGTCCGTACCCCTGCACGACGGCCGAGACCTCCCCTTCGTCCTGCGGTGATCGGGGCTCGAGACCGACCGAGCGAAGGGAGGCGGCCACCCCCGGCCCCCCGATGGCCATGACCGCGGCCCCGGGGTGCACCAGGTTCGCGACCTCACGGGCAGCGGCCAGGGATGAGGTGAGGACACGCTCAGCACTGGTGTGGACACCGTGACCTCCCACCATCGCGGCGACCTCCGCCGGCGTTCGTGAGGCGTTGTTCGTCGCGAAGACGACCGGCGGCTCCAGGGAGTTCAACACCTCGACGGCGTGTCCGACCGCTGACGCCCCGGAGACGACGACGCCGTCCACGTCGCAGATGAGGGCATCGAAGCGGTCGACGAGTCGGGTCACTCCTGGGGCTCCTGCGCGTCGATCTCGTCGATGCGCTCAACCGCGTCGGTCTCGCCGTCCTGGTCGGCCACTGCGGCCCGGCTGAACCACTCGCGTGCCTCGTCGGTGCGGCCCACCTCGAGAAGTGCATCGGCATAGGCGTACCAGACCCGTGCGGCCCACGGCCTGTCCCTGACCTTGTCGACCTGGCCCTGCAGCGCGAGGACCGCAGCCTGCGGCTGGCCCATGTCGCGGCGGATACCGGAACCGACGATGAGCAGCTCGACCTGCTCCTCCTGGCCCAGGGACCGTGCTTCCGGCGACCCGAGCAGCTCCAGCGCTCGCTCCGCGCGCCCCAGGCCCCGCTCGCAGTCGACCATGAGCGGCAACAGGTGCGAGGACCCACTCAGACGGCGGACCGTGCGGAACTCGGTGAGTGCGCGGGCGTAGTCCCCCATGCGGTAGGCGACGAAGCCCAGGGCCTCACGCGCCGCAGGAACACGCCCAGCCCGACGCGTAGCGGTCTCGGCGTGGGCCAGGGCGCCGTCCATGTCCTCCGCCTCGAGGAGAAGGGCCACCATCACCAGGTGCTGGGCGACGCCGTCGGCGTTCTCCTTGCTCAGGGTCCGCAGCTGCTGGCGCACCCCCCGGTCCAGCTCCGCTCCCGTGACCTCGGGCGAGATCGCCGGCTCGGGCTTGCGACCCTCCTTGGGGACCAGACGCGACCCACCCCGGTCCTCCTCGCCCCTGCCGCCACCGGCCCGCTCGGGACGGGTTGATCGGGCGTCCCGCTCGTCCCGAGCCGCACCACCTCGCCGGTCGTCACGCCGACTCGCGGAACCGTCACGTCCCCCATGGCGGCCTCCGGACCGACCGCCCTGGGGGCGATCCCGTCCGCGTCCGCCACCGTCAGCTCGTCCACGCTGCGGTCCGCTGCGCTTCTCGTCCACTGTTCAACCCTCTCTCTGCCACGGGGTGGCCCTCATGCTCCACACTTGCCTGCCGCGCCGGCTGATGCAACAACGCGTCGGCCCGCGGGCTCTTCTCGCGTGCCGTGTTGTTTCCGGTCGTGTGGACGTACGAAAGCCCCCGACGGGTGGTCGGGGGCTTTCGTGGAATGGTTGTCCGGCTGCGTCCTACTCTCCCACACCGTCTCCAGTGCAGTACCATCGGCGCTGAAAGGCTTAGCTTCCGGGTTCGGAATGGGACCGGGCGTTTCCCTTTCGCTATGACAGCCGTAACTCTATGGAAATACGATTGCAGTCTCTCCCGTGGCCCCCTGGGTGAAGGGGGGTGGAAGACACGGTGGCTGACCGTATCTCGGGAACTGCACAGTGGACGCGTAGCACTACTTCTTTTACACAACCCCACCACCAAGTGGCGGGGTTGTGTGTGTATCAAGTCATCGGCTTATTAGTACCAGTCAGCTCCATGCATTGCTGCACTTCCA
Source organism: Janibacter sp. A1S7 (assembly GCF_037198315.1). NCBI lineage: Bacteria > Bacillati > Actinomycetota > Actinomycetes > Micrococcales > Intrasporangiaceae > Janibacter > Janibacter alittae. The sequence goes on from NZ_CP144913.1 coordinate 1,973,787, forward strand.
CATCTGGCCTATCAACCCAGTCGTCTACTGGGAGCCTCTCGGACCGTAGTCCATGGAAACCTCATCTTGAGACATGCTTCCCGCTTAGATGCTTTCAGCGGTTATCACTCCCGAACGTAGCTAATGAGCGGTGCTCTTGGCAGAACAACTCACACACCAGAGGTTCGTCCAACCCGGTCCTCTCGTACTAGGGTCAGCCTCTCTCAAGTTTCCTACGCGCACAGCGGATAGGGACCGAACTGTCTCACGACGTTCTAAACCCAGCTCGCGTGCCGCTTTAATGGGCGAACAGCCCAACCCTTGGGAGATACTCCACCCCCAGGATGCGACGAGCCGACATCGAGGTGCCAAACCATCCCGTCGATATGGACTCTTGGGGAAGATCAGCCTGTTATCCCCGGGGTACCTTTTATCCGTTGAGCGACGGCGCTTCCACAAGCCACCGTCGGGTCACTAGTTCCGACTTTCGTCCCTGCTTGACATGTCTGTCTCGCAGTCAAGCTCCCTTGTACACTTGCACTCGCCACCTGATTGCCAACCAGGCTGAGGGAACCTTTGAGCGCCTCCGTTACATTTTAGGAGGCAACCGCCCCAGTTAAACTACCCACCAGGCAATGTCCCTGATCCGGATCACGGACCGAGGTTAGATGATCAGAACGACCAGAGTGGTATTTCAACGATGACTCCACACACACTGGCGTGCATGCTTCAACGTCTCCCACCTATCCTACACAAGCCGTCCCGATCACCAATACCAAGCTATAGTGAAGGTCCCGGGGTCTTTCCGTCCTGCTGCGCGTAACGAGCATCTTTACTCGTAATGCAATTTCGCCGAGTTCGTGGTTGAGACAGTGGAGAAGTCGTTACGCCATTCGTGCAGGTCGGAACTTACCCGACAAGGAATTTCGCTACCTTAGGATGGTTATAGTTACCACCGCCGTTTACTGGGGCTTAAATTCTCAGCTTCGCCCCCACAAGGGGAGCTAACCGGTCCTCTTAACCTTCCAGCACCGGGCAGGCGTCAGTCCGTATACATCGTCTTGCGACTTCGCACGGACCTGTGTTTTTAGTAAACAGTCGCTTCTCCCTGGTCTCTGCGGCCCTTTCCCCTAGCCCGTCAAGAGCTTCAGGGTCCGGGCCCCCCTTCTCCCGAAGTTACGGGGGCATTTTGCCGAATTCCTTAACCACGATTCACTCGATCGCCTTGGTATTCTCTACCCAACCACCTGAGTCGGTTTGGGGTACGGGCGGCTAGAACCTCGCTAGAGGATTTTCTCGACAGCATAGGATCACCCTACTTCCCGCAAAAGCGGTCACCATCAGATCTCAGGCACATGAGCTGCGGATTTACCTACAACTCGCCCTACATCCTTGGACGTGGACAACCATCGCCACGCGGAGGCTACCTTCCTGTGTCTCCCCATCGCTTGACTACTACCAGATCGGGTCACGCGTTCCATCCACCGGCGAAATCCGAAGATTCCTGTGGTGAACTTCAGGCGCTTAGCATCACTGGATTCGTCAGGGGCGGTTCTTCGCCGGTTCCGGAATATCAACCGGATGTCCATCGACTACGCCTGTCGGCCTCGCCTTAGGTCCCGACTTACCCAGGGCAGATTAGCTTGACCCTGGAACCCTTGGTTATTCGGCGGACGGGTTTCTCACCCGTCATTCGCTACTCATGCCTGCATTCTCACTCGTGTGGCATCCACGACTGGATCACTCCGCCGCTTCACTCGCCACACGACGCTCCCCTACCCATCAACACGCCTGGACACACACAAGGTGCATCAAGCAATGCGTCAATGCCACAGCTTCGGTGGTGTGCTTGAGCCCCGCTACATTGTCGGCGCGGAATCACTTGACCAGTGAGCTATTACGCACTCTTTCAAGGATGGCTGCTTCTAAGCCAACCTCCTGGTTGTCACGGCAACTCCACATCCTTTTCCACTTAGCACACGCTTAGGGACCTTAGCTGGTGATCTGGGCTGTTTCCCTCTCGACTACGGAGCTTATCCCCCGCAGTCTCACTGCCACGCTCTCACTTACCGGCATTCGGAGTTTGGCTAACGTCAGTAACCTGGTGAGGCCCATCAGCTATCCAGTAGCTCTACCTCCGGTAAGAAACACGTGACGCTGCACCTAAATGCATTTCGGGGAGAACCAGCTATCACGGAGTTTGATTGGCCTTTCACCCCTACCCACAGCTCATCCCCTCAGTTTTCAACCTAAGTGGGTTCGGTCCTCCACGACGTCTTACCGTCGCTTCAACCTGGCCATGGGTAGATCACTCCGCTTCGGGTCTAGACCCAGCGACTCAACGCCCTATTCGGACTCGCTTTCGCTACGGCTTCCCCACACGGGTTAACCTTGCCACTGAGCACTAACTCGCAGGCTCATTCTTCAAAAGGCACGCCGTCACCCCACACGGAGGCTCCGACGGATTGTAGGCACACGGTTTCAGGATCTATTTCACTCCCCTCCCGGGGTACTTTTCACCTTTCCCTCACGGTACTTGTCCGCTATCGGTCACCAGGGAATATTTAGGCTTATCGGGTGGTCCCGACAGATTCACACGGGATTTCTCGAGCCCCGTGCTACTTGGGAACACAACACAAGAGTCCACATCATTTCGTCTACGGGGGTCGCACCCTCTGTGCCGAGCCATTCAAGACTCTTCGACTATGACGCAGATTTATCACTCCCGCCCGGGATGTCAGTCCCGGGACGCTGGTCCCACAACCCCGTACGCGCAACGCCTGACAGCTATCACACACATACGGTTTGGCCTGATCCGATTTCGCTCGCCACTACTCACGGAATCACAATTGTTTTCTCTTCCTGCGGGTACTGAGATGTTTCACTTCCCCACGTTCCCTCTACCCGACCTATATATTCAGCCGGGAGTGACTGGACTTGCCTCCAGCCGGGTTTCCCCATTCGGAAATCCTCGGATCACAGTCTGGTTATCGACTCCCCGAGGCTTATCGCAGATTCCTACGTCCTTCTTCGGTTCCTGGTGCCAAGGCATCCACCGTGCGCCCTTAAAAACTTGAGCCACAAAGATGCTCGCGTCCACTGTGTAGTTCTCAACATACGGGCAGCACCCTGCACTGAACGCACACGCCCACCAACACCCACCACAGCAGATGCCGGCAGTTCGCCTGCCAGACAGGGCCCACAACCAACAACAACCCACCAAACAACAGCAAGCCGTCACGTTGGCCATCAGGAACAAGCTCACGCCCGAACCCTCAGGACCCAACAACGTGTCCGACACCCACACCACACCCGACCCATCCGTTCCACCACACCGACACACCCACACAGGGCGCGCACGACGCAGGTACCAGGACGCGACCAGGCACGGCCACGATGTCATGATCGATGTTCCACCCAGAGCACTCGGCTGCCGGACACTCGCCGACAAAACCAAGCACGACCACCCACCACGAACGTGGCCGGCGGCAATGTAAAGCTCCTTAGAAAGGAGGTGATCCAGCCGCACCTTCCGGTACGGCTACCTTGTTACGACTTAGTCCCAATCGCCAGTCCCACCTTCGACGGCTCCCCCCCACAAGGGGTTGGGCCACCGGCTTCGGGTGTTACCGACTTTCGTGACTTGACGGGCGGTGTGTACAAGGCCCGGGAACGTATTCACCGCAGCGTTGCTGATCTGCGATTACTAGCGACTCCGACTTCATGGGGTCGAGTTGCAGACCCCAATCCGAACTGAGACCGGTTTTTTGGGATTCGCTCCACCTTACGGTTTCGCAGCCCATTGTACCGGCCATTGTAGCATGCGTGAAGCCCAAGACATAAGGGGCATGATGATTTGACGTCATCCCCACCTTCCTCCGAGTTGACCCCGGCAGTCTTCCATGAGTCCCCACCATCACGTGCTGGCAACATAGAACGAGGGTTGCGCTCGTTGCGGGACTTAACCCAACATCTCACGACACGAGCTGACGACAACCATGCACCACCTGTATACCGACCAAAAAGGGGCACCCATCTCTGGGTGTTACCGGTATATGTCAAGCCTTGGTAAGGTTCTTCGCGTTGCATCGAATTAATCCGCATGCTCCGCCGCTTGTGCGGGCCCCCGTCAATTCCTTTGAGTTTTAGCCTTGCGGCCGTACTCCCCAGGCGGGGCGCTTAATGCGTTAGCTGCGGCACGGAACTCGTGGAATGAGTCCCACACCTAGCGCCCAACGTTTACGGCATGGACTACCAGGGTATCTAATCCTGTTCGCTCCCCATGCTTTCGCTTCTCAGCGTCAGTAGTGGCCCAGAGACCTGCCTTCGCCATCGGTGTTCCTCCTGATATCTGCGCATTTCACCGCTACACCAGGAATTCCAGTCTCCCCTACCACACTCTAGTCTGCCCGTACCCACTGCAAGTCCGAGGTTGAGCCTCGGATTTTCACAGCAGACGCGACAAACCGCCTACAAGCCCTTTACGCCCAATAATTCCGGACAACGCTCGCACCCTACGTATTACCGCGGCTGCTGGCACGTAGTTAGCCGGTGCTTCTTCTGCAGGTACCGTCACTTTCGCTTCTTCCCTGCTGAAAGAGGTTTACAACCCGAAGGCCGTCATCCCTCACGCGGCGTCGCTGCATCAGGCTTTCGCCCATTGTGCAATATTCCCCACTGCTGCCTCCCGTAGGAGTCTGGGCCGTGTCTCAGTCCCAGTGTGGCCGGTCGCCCTCTCAGGCCGGCTACCCGTCGTCGCCTTGGTGAGCCATTACCTCACCAACAAACTGATAGGCCGCGAGCCCATCCCAAACCGAAAAACTTTCCAGACCATACCCATGCGGGTTGATCTCATATCCAGTATTAGACGCCGTTTCCAGCGCTTATTCCAGAGTCTGGGGCAGGTTGCTCACGTGTTACTCACCCGTTCGCCACTGATCCACCCCAAGCAAGCTTGGAGCATCACCGTTCGACTTGCATGTGTTAAGCACGCCGCCAGCGTTCGTCCTGAGCCAGGATCAAACTCTCCGTTGATGATAAAAACCCCCAACCCCACAAAAAATGCAGAACCAGGAGCCAATCAATAACCCAACAAAGGGCCTAAAATCCCAGCTGAGCAAGAACAACTAGCAAAAAACTGCTAATCATCTCAATCAACCAAAGAAAATGCTCCCCGACCAACCATCACCAGCCACACACAGTGACCAACAACAATCAGCCAAGAAACGAGGTATTGGCATCGATCATTTGACACGCTGTTGAGTTCTCAAGATTCACACGCACACCCCACACAACCCACCAACCAGGCGAACCGCACAAGGGGCAACTTCTCCATCTTACTACTTGCCGTCACAGAGTCAAACTCGCTGTCCTCAACTGGATGCACTGAGAACAACCACTGTGCCTCTGGGGCGACTTCCCACCTTAGCAGCGTGGCTGCCTCGGATCCAACTCGGTTGTTCCGTTCACCCGGGGGTGCTCGGTCCGATCTGAAGGGAGTCAACTCGATGGGACCGGCCTGCTTGGTGTGACCCTGCCAAGGGCCACCGCGTGGTGTCCGTTCCTCCCTCTCGGGCTGACAGAAAGAACTCTAGAACACGGGTGCGTGGCACGCCAAATCGGGTGCCGGACAAGCGCTTTCGCGCTGCACCGGTTCAGGCCAGGCGTGCTGCGGCAAGGTTCTTGCGACCGCGCCGCAGGACGGCCACCCGGTTGTGCAGGTAATCCCCCGCGGCCAGCACGTAGCCCTCATCCCCCACCCTGTCACCGTTGATCGAGACCGCTCCGTCTCCGATGGCCCGGCGCGCGGCCTTCTTCGAGTCCACCAGACCCGTGGCGACGAGGGCATCGAGCAGTCCGGTGCCCGCCGGCACGTCGGCGCCGGGCAGCTCCCCGGTGGCGTCGACGAGGGTCTGCTCCTCGAGCGCCGTGATGTCGCCCTTGCCGAAGAGCGCCTCCGACGCCGCCTGGACCGATGCCGTGGCCTGCGCCCCGTGGACGAGCGTGGTCACCTCCGTCGCCAGGGTTCGCTGGGCCGTACGGCGATGCGGCTCGACCGCCACCTGGCGAGCGAGCTCGTCGAGCTCGCTCCGGGTCAGGTCGGTGAAGATCCTCAGGAGGTGGACCACCGAGTCGTCCTCGATGTTGAGCCAGTACTGGTAGAAGGAGTACGGGCTGGTCATGGACGGGTCCAGCCACACGGCATTGCCCTCGGACTTGCCGAACTTTCGTCCCTGCGAGTCGGTGATCAGCGGGGTGGTCAGGGCGTGGGCGGTCCCACCGTCGACGCGGTGGATCAACTCGCTGCCCGCCGTGATGTTGCCCCACTGGTCCTGGGCCCCCGTCTGGAGGGTGCAGCCGTACTCGCGGTACAGGTGCAGGTAGTCGAGGGCCTGGAGGATCTGGTAGCTGAACTCCGTGTAGCTGATCCCCTGCTCGGACTCCAGCCGCGCGGCCACGGCATCCTTCTTGATCATCTGGTTGACCCGGAAGTACTTGCCGTAGTCGCGCAGGAAGTCCAGCGCGGAGATGGGCTCGGTCCAGTCGAGGTTGTTGACGAACGTGGGGGGAGTCCCCCCGTCGACCGAGAGGATCTGGCGCACCTGGGCGGCGATTCGCTCGACATCCGTGGCCGTCTCGTGCTTCTCCTTCAGCCGTCGCTCACTCGTGGGCCGTGGATCGCCGATGAGGCCGGTCGAGCCGCCCACGAGGCCGATGATCCGGTGTCCCGCCCGTTGCAGGTGTCGCAGCAGGATCAGCTGCACGAGATTGCCGAAGTGGAGCGACGGAGCGGTGGGATCGAACCCGCAATACACCGTGATCGGTCCGTCGGCGAGGGCCTGGCGCAAGGCGGTCTCGTCAGTGGTCTGGGCAACCAGCCCGCGCCACTGCAGCTCGTCGAGGATGTCGGTCACGATCGTCTCGGTCCTTCCGGGTGTGAGTCGGACGCCCCCGATGGGCGTCCGGGCACAGCCTGCCATGCCTTCGTCCCCCGCCGTGGAGACGTCCCGGTCCGCCATGTGGAACACCCGGTGACATTCCCCAGCGAAAAGGGGGTAAGGTGTGCCTTGCCTCACCGTTGAAGGGAGATCCGCGTGATCGTGTGCAACTGCGCCGTCGTCGGCGACAAGCAGATCGCTGATGCCGCAGCGGCCGGCGCGACGACCCTCTCCCGGGTGTGCGCCAGCACCGGGGCGGGGCGCGATTGCGGTGCCTGCGTCTTCTCCGTGCGCCGAATTCTCTGCGACACTGTGGGGAACGAGAGTCCGCAGGACTCCTTCCCCACCGTCGCGGAGGTCGAACGTGCAGCCAGCTGATCCGAAGGTCATCACCCTCCTGAACGAGGCGCTCACCATCGAGCTGACCGTCGTCAACGGATACTTCCTCAACGCCCGCATGCTCGACAACTGGGGCATGCCCCGCCTCGGGAAGGTCTTCTACGACCTCTCGATCGGCGAGATGAAGGACGCCGACGAGCTCATCGAGCGCATCCTGATGTTCGACGGGCACCCCAACGTGCAGAAGCTGAACAACATCCAGGTCGGCGAGAACGCCGTCGAGATGCTCGAGTTGGCCTTGGCCAGCGAGTTGCACGCGATCAAGACCTTCAACGCCGCAGCCCACGAGTGTCACGGATTCGGGGACCACGCCACCGCCAACGTCTTCGAGGGCATGGCCCGCGACGAGGAGGCCCACGCGGACTGGTTCGAGGCCCAGCTCGACGCATGCAGTCGCGTCGGTATGGAGAACTACCTCGCCCAGCAGGTCGACGTCTCGGTCAACCCCGCCTGAGTCAACCCCGCCCGGCCCGCTCTCCCTTCCGGGGCTTGCCCGGGCGGTAGACCGACACCGACGGTTCCCCGTCGATCCAGTACCGCCACGGGAATGCGGTGCCATCTCCTCCCGGCCCGGAGACCCCGACACGCGGCCCGGTGCGTACGAGCGGGTCCGGCACCCGCTCGCTCGGCGCGTACAGGACGAAGGGGGCAGCCGCCCCAGTCAGGGGTGCACCGTTGTCCTCGCCGTCGATCGCCATCGCCCGGGTGAGCCGACCCGGTCCGCGCGCCCGGTCGCGGGTGACGACGTCCGGGCGACGGTCGGCCACCACGTCCTGGCCGGCCACGACCTCTCCGGCACGGACCAGGACCGCGGCGCACTCCCCCTTCGTCCCGCAGACGATGTTGCAGCACCAGTGGATGCCGTAGCTGCGGTAGACGTAGAGGTGGCCCGCCGGACCGAACATCACCCGGGTGCGCGGGGTCACCCCGCGGTACCCGTGCGAACCGGGATCCACCTCGCCGTGGTACGCCTCGACCTCCGTCAGTCGCAGGGTGACCCCCCGACCGACGAGGTAGGTGCCCAGCAGTGACCGGGCGACCTCGAGCGGGTCCCGCGCGAGATCACCAGCGGTCAGGCGCCGGCCACGAGCGGGTGCGATCAGCGCGCCTCGATCCGGGTGGTCGCCCAGGCGCCGAGCTCCTCGACCTGTGCCCGGGCGGTGCCGATCTGGTCCCGGACCCGATCGGGGGCGGTTCCGCCCTTCGCATCCCGGGAGGCCAGCGACCCGGCGACCGAGAGCACCTCGCGCACCCCGGGGGTCAGGTGCTCGCTGATCCGGGCGAGGTCCGCGTCGGTGAGGTCCCACAGCTCGATCTCGCGGTCCTCGCACTCGCGGACGCAGGCACCCGCGACCTCGTGCGCGGTCCGGAAGGGCACGCCTTGGCGGACGAGCCACTCGGCGACGTCGGTCGCCAGGGAGAAGCCCTGCGGCGCGAGGGCGGCCATCCGCTCCCCGTGGTAGGTCAACGTCCCGACCATCCCGGAGAACGCCGGCAGGAGCAGCTCGAGGGTGTCGACCGCGTCGAACACCGGCTCCTTGTCCTCCTGCAGGTCCCGGTTGTAGGCGAGCGGCAGGGCCTTCAGCGTGGTCATCAACCCGGTCAGGTCCCCGACGAGGCGACCGGCCTTGCCACGGGCGAGCTCGGCGACATCCGGGTTCTTCTTCTGCGGCATGATGCTCGACCCGGTCGAGAAGGCGTCATCGAGGGTGATGAAGGAGAACTCCTTCGTGGCCCAGAGGATGACCTCCTCGGCCAGCCGGGAGACGTCCACGGCGGACATCGCCGCGACGAAGCAGAACTCGGCGACGAAGTCGCGCGAGGCGGTGCCGTCGATGGAGTTCTCCACCGCGCCGGAGAAGCCGAGGTCGCGGGCGACCGCCTCGGGGTCGAGCCCGAGCGAGGACCCGGCCAGCGCACCGGACCCGTACGGGCTCAGCGAGGTGCGCTGGTCCCAGTCGACGAGGCGCTCGACGTCACGCAACAGGGCCCACGCGTGCGCCAGCAGGTGGTGGCTGAGCAGGACCGGCTGGGCGTGCTGAAGGTGGGTGCGTCCGGGCATGGGGACGTCGATGTGGGCCTCGGCCTGCTCCACGAGCGCTGTGACGACCTCGAGGAGCAACCCGGCGACGACCCGGGCGTGGTCACGCAGGTACATCCTGAAGAGGGTGGCCACCTGGTCGTTGCGCGAGCGACCCGCACGCAGCCGGCCGCCGACGTCGGCCCCGACCCGCTCGATGAGCCCGCGCTCCAACGCCGTGTGCACGTCCTCGTCATCCGGGGCGGGGACGAAGGCGCCCGTCTCGACGTCCTCGGACAGCCGGGCCAGACCCTGCAGCATCGCCGAGAGGTCCGCCTCCTCGAGCAGGCCGGCGGAGTGCAGCACGCGGGCGTGCGCCCGGGAGCCGGCGATGTCGTAGGGCGCCAGCCGCCAGTCGAAGTGGGTGGACTTGCTCAGCGCGGCCAGCGCGTCGCTCGGACCGCCGGCGAAGCGACCGCCCCACAGGCTGACCCGCTCCCCCGACGACGCGCGCGATGCGCTCGGTGCGGGCCGGTCCGGGCTGTCGGGCGTCACGGTGTCTCCTGGCTGTCGGGGGCGGTCTGGGTCAGGCCCAGCAGTCGGTCGGTCAGGGTTCGCCCCTCGTCGGGCGAGCCGGTGATCACCATGATGGTGTCATCCCCGGCGATCGTGCCGAGCACCTCCGGCCACCGCGCGTGGTCGATGGCCGAGGCGAGGTAGTTTGCGGCACCGGGCGGCGTGCGCACGACGACGAGCTGGGCGCTGGTGCGTGCGGTGACCAGCAGTTCCTCGCACAGTCGCCGCAGACGGTCGTCGATCTCGACCCGGCCCACGGCGGCCCGCGGGGTGCGATCACCCCCTTCGCCGGGAAGCGCATAGACGAGGTCCCGACCGATGCGCACCTTCTCGGCCCGCAGCTCGAGCAGGTCCCGCGACAGGGTCGCCTGGGTGACCTCGATGCCGTCGGCGGCGAGCAGCGCGAGCAGCTCGGTCTGGCTGCGCACGGCGTGCTCGCGCAGCAGCTCGGTGATGCGCGCCTGTCGTCCGGGTCGGGTCGCGGGGATCATGACGAGGCGGTCAGGAGGAAGGTCAGCAGGGCCTTCTGGGCGTGCAGGCGGTTCTCGGCCTCGTCCCAGACGACCGACTGGTCGCCATCGATGACCTCGGCCTCGATCTCCAGGCCGCGGTAGGCGGGCAGGCAGTGCAGGACGATCGCGTCGCCGGCGGCGTGCCCGAGCAGCTCCCGGGTCACGGCGAAGGGAGCGAACGGCGAGGTCTCGCCGGTGCGGTCGCCCTTCTCCCCCTCCTTGCCCATCGACACCCACGTGTCGGTCGCGACCACGTCGGCGCCGGTGACCGCCCCCACCGGGTCGTCGGTGATCCGGACGGAACCGCCCTGCCCCGCGGCGATCGTCCGGGCCCGGGCGAGGATCTCGCCGTCCGGCTGGTGGGAGCCGGGGGTCCCGATGCGCACGTGCATCCCGGCCGTGGCACACGCGAGCAGGTACGAGTGGGCCATGTTGTTCGCCCCGTCACCGACGTAGGCGAGCGTGCGTCCCGTGGTGCCGCCCTTGTGCTCACGGATCGTCAGCAGATCGGCGAGCAGCTGGCAGGGGTGGTACTCGTCGGTGAGCGCGTTGACGACCGGGACGTCGACGTGGGCAGCGAGCTCCTCGAGGCGGTCCTGACCGTGGGTACGCCACACGATGGCGCTCACCTGGCGACCGACGACCCTGGCGACGTCGGCGACGGACTCACGCGTCCCGATCTGGGCCAGGGCGCCGTCGACGGACACCGGGTGGCCCCCCAGCTCGGCCACACCCGCGGCGAAGGAGAGCTGGGTGCGCAACGTCGGCTTGTCGAAGATCAACGCGACGGCCTGAGGGCCGGCCAGGGGCTGCCGGGCGTGGCGCTCTGCCTTGAGTCGTTGCGCCAGGTCGAGCACACCGGACTGCTCGTGCGGGGTGAGGTCGTCGTCGGCGAGCAGGTGTCGGGTGGTCATGGCGTCTCCGGGGTCGGCTCGGCTGCCTCGTCGAGGATCGCCGGGAGGGCGTCGACGAAGGTGGCGAGCTGGTCGGTGGTGATGATCAGGGGCGGCGCCAGACGCAGCGTGTCGGGCGCGACGGGATTGACGATGAAGCCGCGGGAGCGACACGTGGCAGCGACGGCCGGGGCGATCGGCTCGGCCAGCCGGATCGCGCGCAGCAGGCCGGCTCCGCGCACGTCCGTGACCAGTGGGTGCCCGAGGGAGGTGACCCGCTCGGCGAGGAACTCCCCCGCCTGCACGGCGTGGTCGATCAGCCCCTCCGACTCGATCGTCGCGATGACGGCCAGGGCGGCACTGCAGGCCAGGGGGTTGCCGCCGAAGGTCGATCCGTGCTGGCCGGCGGTGAGCAGCCCGGTGACCTCGGGCCCGAAGGTGACCAGCCCCCCGATCGGCACCCCGCCCCCCAGCCCCTTGGCCACGGTCATCGCATCCGGGACGACACCCTCGAGCTGGTGGGCGAACCATGCTCCGGTGCGACCGACCCCGGTCTGGATCTCGTCGAGGACGAGCAGGGCTCCGGCCTCGCGGGTGATCTCGCGGGCTTCGGCCAGGTAGCCGGTCGGGGTCGGGACCACGCCCGCCTCGCCCTGGATCGGCTCGAGCAGCACCATCGCGGTCTCCGGTCCGACGGCGGCGCGCAACGCGTCGAGGTCTCCCGCAGGCACGTGCGTGACCCCGGGCAGGAGCGGCTCGAAGGGGGCACGGTAGGCCTCCTTGTGGGTCAGGCTCACCGCCCCCGTGGTGCGCCCGTGGAAGGCACCGGCCGCGGCGACGATGCCGGTGCGGCCCGTACGCCGGGAGAGCTTGATGGCCGTCTCGACCGCCTCGGAGCCGCTGTTGGCGAAGAAGACACCCGAGCCCTCGGGCGCCTGTGCGACGCGCAGCAGGGCCTCGGCCGCCCCGATCTGCGCGGGCGTGGTGAAGAAGTTGCTCACGTGCACGGCGGCACCGGCCTGCTGCGAGATCGCGGCCACCAGCTCCGGGTGGCCGTGCCCGAGGGCGTTGACGGCGATGCCGCCGAGAAGGTCGAGGTAACGGTTGCCGTCGATGTCCCACACGTAGGCACCGTCGCCGTGCGAGAGCACGAGGCCGGGCAGACCGAAGACGCCGATGTGGCTGGCACGGTACCGCTCCAGGAGTGCCTGCTGGTCCGGGGAGATGGTGGTCATGAGGGGCTGCCCTCTCCTTCTGCGTCGCCGCCGGTGTCCGTGGGGCGGGGCTCATCGGGCACGATCATCGTCCCGAATCCCTCCGAGGTGAAGATCTCGAGCAGCATCGAGTGCGGCTGGCGTCCGTCGACGACGTGAGCCTGCGGCACTCCCTTCGTCACGGCACGGATGCAGGCCTCGAGCTTGGGGATCATGCCGGTGTCGACCCGGTCGAGCAGGTCACGGGCACCGGAGACGCTCAGGTGGGACAGGAGCGAGTCGCGGTCGGGCCAGTGCGCGTAGATGCCCTCGACGTCGGTGAGGACGACGAGCTTCTGGGCCTGCAGGGCCACGGCCAACGCAGAGGCCGCGGTGTCCGCGTTGACGTTGAGCACCTGGCCGTCGACGTCGAGGTCAGGGGCGATCGTCGACACGACGGGGATGCGGCCGGCGTCGAGGATGTCGAGGACTGCCCCGGGATCGACGGACTCGACGTCACCGACGAGCCCGATGTCCACGCTCTCGCCGTCGACGTGGAGCTGGCGGCGGCGGCCGCCGAAGAGCCCGGCGTCCTCACCGGACATGCCCACCGCGACGGGGCCGTGCTGGTTGAGCAGGCCGACGAGCTCACGACCGACCTGGCCGGTGAGCACCATGCGCACGACATCCATCACCTCGGGGGTGGTGACGCGCAGCCCGCCCTTGAACTCGCTCGCCAGGCCGAGGCGGTCGAGCATCGTCTGGATCTGGGGACCACCGCCGTGGACGACCACCGGACGCAGACCGGCGTAGCGCAGGAAGACGATGTCCTTGGCGAAGGCCGCCTTGAGCGTCTCGTCGGTCATCGCGTTGCCGCCGTACTTGATCACGACGAGCGCCCCGCGGAACTGCTCGAGCCAGGGCAGCGCCTCGACGAGTGTCGTCGCCTTGCTCCGGGCCACGCGCAGTGCCGCGGCGTCGATGGCGCCGCGCAGGGTGGTGTCCGAGTGCATGTGGTGGTCTTCCTCGTGCGTCAGGTGGAGCGGGTCAGGTGGAGTAGGCCGAGTTCTCTTCGACGTAGTCATGGGTGAGGTCGTTGGTCCACACGGTGACGTCCTCGAAGCCGGCGTGCAGGTCGACCTCGACCCGCACCTCTCGCTGCTCGAGGTCGACGCGCGAGCGGTCCTCCCCGACCCCACCGGCCCGGCACACCTGCACGTCGTTGATCGAGACGTCCAACTGGTGGGGGTCGAAAACCGCTCGCGTGGTTCCCACGGCGGCCAGCACGCGCCCCCAGTTGGGGTCCCTGCCGAAGATGGCGCACTTGAAGAGGTTGTTGCGTGCGATGCTGCGGGCGACCTCGAGGCCGTCCTCCTGCGACGCCGCGTTGCGCACGACGATCTCGATGTCGTGGTGGGCGCCCTCGGCGTCCCCGATGAGCTGGCGCGCCAGGTCGGCACACACCTGGCGGATCGCCTCGGTCAGGTCCGCCCGGGCGACGGTCACGCCCGAGGCCCCGGAGGCCATGGTGAGGACCGTGTCGTTGGTGGACATGCAGCCATCGGAGTCGATCCGGTCGAACGTGGTGCGCGTCGCCTCCCGGAGTGCGGCATCGAGGTCCGCGGCGCTCGTCACGGCGTCGGTCGTGACGACCACGAGCATCGTGGCCAGCGCCGGGGCGAGCATCCCGGCCCCCTTCGCCATGCCGCCGACGCTCCACCCGTCCCGGGCTGCGACAGCGGTCTTGGCCACCGTGTCGGTCGTCATGATCGCCTCGGCCGCCGCCGCTCCCCCGTCGTCACCGAGGGCACCGGCGGCAGCGGTCACGCCGGCGGTGACCGCGTCCATCGGCAGGAGTTCCCCGATCAGGCCGGTGCTGCACACGACGACGTCACCGGCGGAGACGCCGAGCGCGGCAGCGGTGTGCTCGGCCGTCGTGTGGGTGTCGGTGAAGCCCTGGGTGCCGGTGCACGCGTTGGCGCCACCGGAGTTGAGCACGACGGCGTCGACGCGCCCGTCAGCAAGGACCTGGCGGGACCACGTCACGGGTGCCGCCTCGACACGGTTGCTGGTGAAGACCGCTGCCGCGTGGCGGTCGGGTCCGTCGTTGACGACGAGGGCGACATCCGGACGGCCGCTCGGCTTGAGGCCGGCGGTCACGCCCGAGGCGCGGAATCCTGCCGGGGTCGTCGCGCTCACGGCGCCACTCCGGTCATCGGCAGGCCGGTCGTCTCGGGGATGCCGAGCGCGAGGTTCATCGATTGCACGGCAGCGCCCGCGGTGCCCTTGGTCAGGTTGTCCTCGGCAGCGACGGCGACGACCCGACCGCTGCGCTCGTCGAGGGTGACCTGGACGTGGACGAGGTTGGACCCCACCACGCTGCCGGTGTGCGGCCACCGGCCCTCGGGCAGGAGGTGAACGAAGGGCTCGTCGGCGTACGCCTGCTCCCACACGGCGCGCACACCCGCCGCGTCCACGCCGTCGGCGGCACGGGCGGTCGTCGTGGCGAGGATGCCGCGTGGCATCGGAGCGAGGGTCGGGGTGAAGGAGACGCTGGCGGGCCGCCCGGCGGCCCGGGTGAAGTTGCGCTCGATCTCCGGGGTGTGCCGGTGCCCCCCGCCGACACCGTAGGGGCTCATCGCCCCCATGACCTCGGCACCGATGAGGTGGGGCTTGGTCGAGCGGCCGGCTCCGGAGCTGCCGGACGCGGCGACGACCACGATGTCCTGGGGCTCGATCACGCCGGCGGCCAGCCCGGGCGCCAGCGCGAGGCTGATCGCCGTCGGATAACAGCCGGGCACGGAGATGCGCCCGGCCCCGACGAGATCCGCGCGGTGCTTCTCCCCGCCGGCGCGCACGAGCTCGGGGAGACCGTACGGCCACGTCCCGGCGAAGGGGGTGTCGTAGTAGTCCGTCCAGTCCTGCTCGTCGTCGAGCCGGAAGTCGGCGCCGCAGTCGATGACCGTCACCTCGGGCGGCAGCTGCTCGGCGATGGCCGCCGAGTAACCGTGCGGGAGTGCGAGGAAGACGACGTCGTGGCCGGCCAGCGCCTCCGCGCTCGTCGGCTGCAGGACGGTGTCGGCGACCGGCTGCAGGTGTGGCGCCAGATCGCCGAACCGGGCGCCGGCGTTGCCCGAGGCGGTCAGGGCACCCACCTCCACGTCAGGATGGGCCAGGAGGAGGCGGACGATCTCGGCGCCGGCGTAGCCACTGGCGCCGGCAACGGCTGCGGTGATCATGATGAATGACTATACGTGACAATGACAGTGCATGCAATCAGCGGAGCGGATCGTCCTCGCCGTAGGGGATCAACCCCACGGTGCGGTGCTCCGGCCCCAGGGTCGGCGTCGCCGCCAGGAGTGCCTCGACGGTGTCCGCGCCGGCACGGACCATGCGACCGGACCAGGCGTCCAGACGCCCGTCGGCCAGGGCGAGGAAGAGCTCGACCACATCTCTCGGGTCGGTCCAGTCGGTGCGGCCGTCGTGACGCGGCATCGACCGCGTCATGTCGGTGTACACCACTCCGGGAGCGAAGTCGAAGGCCAGCACGCCCTTGGCCTGCCCCGACTGGTGCGTCGAGCCGGTGATCCGGCCGAGCGCGGACTTGCCGACGTTGTAGGCGGAGGCGACTTCACCCGACTTCGTACCGGAACCGGAGTTGAGGTTGATGATCCGACCGGAACCCTGCGCGAGCAGGGTCGGCAGCACCGCTCTGGTCATCAGGTAGGGACCCCGCACGTTGACCTCGATCGAGCGCCACCAGTCGTCCGGGTCGGACTCCTCGATCGGCACCTCGGCGTCGATGGTGCCGGCGTTGTTGACGAGCAGGTCGATCCGCTCGTGCCTGGCGAGCACGTCATCGACCCACCGACGCACGGACGCGACATCGGTGACGTCGGCGACGGCACTCGACCCGCGCTCGACGCTCCAGCCGGCACCCTCCAGGGCGTCGGCGAGCACCTGACCGATCCCCCGCGACGCTCCGGTGACGACCGCGACCCCGGTCATCGTTGCCGGGCCCCCGTGGCCGATGCGGCAGCATCGACCGCCTTGTCGCGCAGCACGCTGACCTCCTCCGTCTTCAGCGTGCGGTCGGTGCGGAAGGTCAAGCGGTACGCCAGGGACTTGCGCCCCTCGCCCACCTGGTCACCTCGGTAGACGTCGAAGAGCGTCAGCGTCTCGAGTGCCTCACCGGCTCCCGAGCGCAGGGCCGATCCGACCGTGCTCGCGGGCACCGCCTCGTCGACCACGAGTGCGACATCGGTGTTGGCGACCGGGTGGGTCGACAGCGGAGCCGGTCGAACCGGCTCCCCGGAGGCGTCGATGACCGCGTCGAGGTCGATCTCGGCCGCGACCGTGCGCTCGGGCAGCTCCAATCGGCCGACCGCCTTGGGGTGCAGCTCGCCGGCGTACCCCACGAGGGTCCCGTCGGACAGAGAGAGCGAGACGCACCGTCCGGGGTGGAAGGGCGTGCGCTCCGCGGCCGTCACCTGCAGGTCGAGACCGAGGCAGGACCCGACGATCCGGGCCCAGCGGACGACGTCGGCGGCATCGACGGCCCGCGCCTGGCCCCATGGACCGGCCGGTACGGCATTCCCGGCGGCCGCGATGGCGACGTGCCTGGGCTGGCGGGGCACTCCCTTCGTGATCTGCTCGAGGTCCCCGGCGGAGGGCAACGCGCCACCCGGCGGCAGCGGAAGCGGACGCACCCCCTCGGCGGTGACCAGGCCGATCTCGTACAGGGCGACATCGCGGTGACCCCGGGAGACGTTGCGGCGCAGCGTGTCGACGAGGGTGTCCAGGACGGAGGTGCGCATCAGGGGCACCTCGTCCTGGAGTGGGTTGGCCAGGCGGACCGTCTCGCGGCGGGGGTCGTCCGCGGCATGGCCGAACTCGTCGTGTCGTTCGGCCCCGATGAAGGGGTAGGACAGCACCTCGACGACGCCGCTGCCGGCCAGGGAGCGCGCGACGACACGGCGGGCGCGCTGCTCGTGGGTCAGGCCGCGACCGGCGGTGGCACGCGGCACGACCGACGGGATCTGGTCGTAGCCGCGCACCCGGGCGACCTCCTCGACGAGGTCGGGACCGTCGACGAGGTCAGGGCGCCAGGTCGGAGGCGTCACGGTGAGCATCCCGCCGGCATCCGCGACGGTGCACCCGATCGCGGTGAGGGTCGCCACGACCTCTTCCTGCGGGTACTCGAGGCCGATGTAGCGGCTGGGCAGCTGCGGGTCGACGGAGAAGGCTCGCGGGACGATCGGTGAGCCCTCGTCCGTACCGGTCGGGTCCGCGCTGCCGCCACCGTGCTCGACGAGCAGGTCGACGGCCAGCTGGGCCGCGGCGGCCGCGATCGCCGGGTCGACACCGCGCTCGAACCGCTTGGACGCCTCCGTGGCCAGTCGGTGGCGACGGGCGGACCGAGCGACCGTGACGGGGTCGAAGTGGGCGGACTCGACGAGCACGTTGGTCGTCGAGGCGGAGACCTCGCTCGTCTCACCGCCCATGACGCCGGCGATCGCCAGCGGGGTGGTGCCGCCGTCGGTGATGAGCAGGTCCGCGGGTGTGAGCTGACGCTCCACATCGTCCAGCGTCGTCAGCGTCTCGCCCGCTCGGGCCCGACGGACCTCGATCGCCCCGGAGAGCGAGTCGAGGTCGAAGGCGTGCAGCGGCTGGCCGAGGAGCATCATCACGTAGTTCGTGACGTCGACGGCCAGCGAGATGGGCCGCATGCCGACCTCGGTCAGGCGGCGACGCATCCACTCGGGGGAGGTCGCCGTCGCGTCGATGCCGCGGACCACCCGCGCGACGTAGCGGTCACAGCCGGGGACGCCGTCGATCGGTGCGTCGTCGGCCAGACGCACCTCGTAGCCGGGGCCGCTCGCGTCGGCGACCGCCAGGTCGGCCGGGTCACGGAAGGCGACTGCGGCGGAGAGGGCGTACTCCCGCGCGATCCCGCGCATGGAGAAGCAGTACCCGCGGTCCGGGGTGACGTTGACCTCCACCGTCTCCGCGTCGAGGCCGAGGACGGGGACGAGGTCCTCCCCCGGGGTGAGACCGGCGAGGACGTCCGGCCGCTCGGCCAGGTGGTCGGTGAGGACGATGATCCCGTCATGGTCCTCCCCCAGCCCGAGCTCGAGCAGGGAGCAGATCATGCCGTCACTGACGTGCCCGTAGGTCTTGCGGGCGGAGATCTCGATGTTCCCGGGCAGGACACCACCGGGCAGGATCACCGCGACGAGGTCACCGACGTCGAAGTTGTGCGCACCGCAGACGATGCCCACACCCTCGTCCGCGGATCCGTGCACGGCGTTCAACGACGCCCCGACGTCCACGTGACACCAGTTGATCGTCTTGCCGTTCTTCTGCTCCTCGGGCACGCGCGTGAGGACCCTGCCGACGACGAGGGGGCCGGTGACTCCGCCACCGTGGATCTCCTCCTCCTCGAGGCCGACGCGCACGAGGGTGGCGGCGACGTCCGCCCCCTTCGCACCGGGGTCGACGTCGGCCAGCTCACGCAGCCACTCGATGGGGGCCCGCATCAGATCTCCATCCCGAACGCGGCCGAGAAGCGCACGTCTCCCTCGATGATGTCCCGCATGTCGGCGACACCGTGGCGCAGCATGAGCGAACGCTCGATGCCCAGGCCGAAGGCGAAGCCGGTGTACTCGTCCGGGTCGACCCCGCTCGCAGCGAGCACGCGGCGGTTGACCATGCCGGAGCCGCCGAGCTCGATCCAGCCGGTGCCGCCGCAGGTGCGGCAGGCACTGTCCCGACCACGACAGACCCAGCACTGGCAGTCGATCTCAGCGCTGGGTTCGGTGAAGGGGAAGAAGTTCGGCCGCAGTCGGGTGACGACCCCCTCGCCGAAGAGCCCCTGGACGAAGGTGTCCAGGGCTCCGCGCAGGTGCGCCATGGTGACGTCCTTGTCCACGACGAGACCCTCGAACTGGTGGAAGACCGGGGTGTGCGTCGCGTCGAGGTCGTCGGTGCGGAAGACCTTGCCCGGGCACAGCACGTAGATCGGCGGCTCACGGTCGAGCATCGTGCGGATCTGCACCGGTGAGGTGTGCGTCCTCAGGACGACACCCGCGTCGGCCGGCTCGACGAAGAAGGTGTCCTGCTCGGCGCGGGCAGGGTGGTCCGGAGCGATGTTCAGGGCATCGAAGGTCAGCCACTCGGACTCGATCTCCGGCCCCTCGGCGATCTCCCAGCCCATCCCGACGAAGATGTCCTCGACGCGCTCGGTGACCAGGCTGATCGGGTGCCGGGCACCCAGGCGCGGGTGCGCCCGCTCCACCGTCAGGTCGAGGGTCTCCTCGACGAGAATCCGCTCGTCCCGCTCCGCCTCCAGCTCGGCCTGCCGCGCCTTGAGGGCCTGGGCGACCTGACCGCGTGCCCGACCGACGCGCTTGCCGGCGTCGGCCTTGGCGCTCGGTGGCAGCGCACCGATCTCTCGGTTGGCCAGCGCCAGCGGGGACTTGTCCCCCTGGTGGGTGGCGCGTGCTCGCTTCAGCTCGTCGAAGGTCGCAGCGTCCGCAACGGCAGCGAGGGCGGCCCGGACGGCCTCCTCGATCGTCTGCGGATCGAGCGCGGCGACCTCGACCGGGTCGTAGTTCGTGTTGGGTCCTGACACGGGGCCAGAGTCTACGGTGAGCCGCGCGTGCGGGTCCCGCGGGTTTGGCTCCCGCCCAGGTCGTGGACGGTCAGGCGTTCCCGCGGCGCCAGCGGACCCCGTAGAAGGGACATCGCCAGATCGGCGCGCCGGTGGCGCCGGTAGCGCAGCGCGCCCGACTCGTAGAGCTGGTGCAGCCGTCCGTCGACGACGACCGACCCCTCCGCCATCGGGGGAAGGGAGGTGTCCCGGCCGTTCTGCGCCGTCCAGCCACCGTCTTCGGCCAGGTCCGACGCTCCCACCCGGGTGAGGACCGAGCGTCGGGCCCTCCCCCAGCTGCGGGAGAAGTACACCGTCCCGTCCGGGGCGAAGGCCACCCCCTGGGTCTGCGGCGGCACCGTGAAGACCGCCCCGGTCTCGACGGGGGCCCCGTCCTCGTCGAGGTCGTAGCGGTACATGCGACCGGGGCGGTCGCGTCGGAACCCGGTCACGTAGAGGCCGTCGCGGTGGGAGGTCACCGTGGAGCCGGCCCGGACCCTCGTGGTCATCAGCGGCTCACCGACCCCCTGCCGCAGCCGCCGGGTGTCGTGGACCTGCACCGCCCCGGCACCGCAGACGTAGGTGCGCCCGCCGTGGAGGGTGATCCCCCCGTAGTGGACCAGTCCGCCCAGCCGGGTTCGTGCGCTGACCCTTCCGTCGCGATCGGCGAAGACGACCCAGCCGGTCGAGTGGTCGTCGGCGTCGTAGAACGTGTAGACGAACTCCTCGTGCGCCTCGTCCCAGGCCAGTCCCTGCGGCACGTCCGTGCTGTCCGGCCGAAGGGGGATGACCGCCCCCGGCTCGTGGGGATCGGTCGATGCCGACGTGCGTCGGCACAGCAGGCCGCGCAGTGCCCGGCCGAGATGGCGCAGGCGGTCGAGCCGGAGGCGCAGGTCCATGGTCGGCAACCTACGTCGGGACGCCTCGTCCCGGCGCTCGAGGACGTCGCCCGTTTCTTGACTCGTTCAAGTATTGGTGGGATTCTTGATCGTGATGGCCACCATGATCGATCCGGACGTCGCCGCCGGGCTGCTGCGTGAGCGCTCCATGCGCGTCACGGCCCCGCGGATCGCCGTGCTGCGCGAGTTGTCCGCGCATCCGCACGCCGACGTCGACACGCTCACCCGCGCCACGCGTGAGCGACTCGGATCGGTGAGCACCCAGGCCGTCTACGACATCCTCGCGGCCCTCGCCGGGATCGGGCTCGTACGCAAGTTCGAGCCGGCCGGCCACCCCGCCCGCTTCGAGATCGACCTCGGCGACAACCACCACCACCTCGTCTGTCGTACCTGCGGCTCGATGACCGATGTCGAGTGCGCCCCCGGCGCGGCCCCCTGCCTCGAGGCGGCCGACGACCACGGCTTCGCGATCGACGAGGCCGAGGTCATCTACTGGGGCATCTGCCCCGCCTGCGCCGCCACGGCGGTCGCCACCCGCTGACCTGCATTGCACCCCACCCCACAGAGAAAGAGGAGCAGCAGATGTCCACCACTCCCGCCACCCCAGAACCCAAGTCCGACGCCCGAGGGACGCTCGACGTGTCCGGACCCTCGACGCAGATCAACGGTTCCCCGACCGTCAACGACCGCCACAGTCTTTCCGTCGGGAGCAATGGGCCGCTGCTGCTGCACGACACCCATCTCGTCGACATGCTGGCCCACTTCAACCGGGAGAACATCCCCGAGCGGAAGCCACACGCCAAGGGTGCCGGCGCCTTCGGCCACTTCGAGACCACGGCTGACGTCTCGAAGTACACGAAGGCCGCGATGTTCCAGCAGGGTGCGACCACCCGCATGCTCGCCCGCTTCTCCACCGTCGCCGGTGAGCTCGGCTCCCCCGACACCTGGCGTGACGTGCGCGGCTTCGCCCTGCGCTTCTACACGTCCGAGGGCAACTTCGACCTCGTCGGCAACAACACGCCGATCTTCTTCCTGCGTGACCCGCTGAAGTTCCCCAACTTCATCCGCAGCCAGAAGCGTCTGCCCGACAGCGGTCTGCGCGACAACACGATGCAGTGGGACTTCTGGACCAACAACCCCGAGTCCGCCCACCAGGTCACCTACCTCATGGGCGACCGGGGGTTGCCGCGCTCGTGGCGGAACATGAACGGTTACGGCAGCCACACCTACATGTGGGTCAACGCCTCCGGCGAGAGGTTCTGGGTGAAGTACCACTTCCACACCAAGCAGGGTGTCGAGGGCATCACCAACGACGCTGCCGACCGCATCGCCGGTGAGGACGCGGAGTTCCACCGTCGGGACCTCTTCGAGGCCATCGAGCGCGGCGACGCCCCCCAGTGGACGCTGTCCGTGCAGGTCATGCCGTACGAGGACGCGAAGACGTACCGCTTCAACCCCTTCGACCTGACGAAGACGTGGTCGCACAAGGACTACCCCCTCATCGAGGTCGGCACGATGACCCTGGACGAGAACCCGGTGAACTTCTTCGCCCAGATCGACCAGGCGGCCTTCGCGCCGAGCAACACCGTCCCGGGGATCGGCTTCTCCCCGGACAAGATGCTCCTGGGACGGGTCTTCGCCTACGCCGACGCCCACCGGGCACGGATCGGTCCCAACTTCCACCAGCTGCCGGTCAACCGACCCGCGGTCGAGCAGGAGAACCACTACTCCTTCGACGGGCCGATGCGCTACGAGCACTCTGGCGCCGCCCCGACCTACATGCCCAACAGCTTCGGCCGCCCGCACGCCGACGAGCAGGGCCCGGTCGACGACGGTTGGGAGGCCGACGGCGAGATCGTGCGCTCCGCCTACGAGCTGCACGCCGAGGACGATGACTTCGGTCAGCCGGGGACGCTGGTGCGCGAGGTCTTCTCCGACGCCCAGCGCGACCGCCTCGTCGAGACGGTCATCGGGTCGCTCGGGGGCGTGCAGGATCCGGTGCTGTCACGGGTTTTCGAGTACTGGACGAACATCGACGCCGAGATCGGTCAGCGCATCCGCGAGGGCAAGGCCGCGGCCGACTCCGGTGGCGAGGTCGATCCCGGCGAGGTCCTGCGCGAGGGCTGAGTCGGACATGGCGAAGGGGTGGGGCCGGGTGGCCCCACCCCTTCGCTCGTCAGTGACGCGGCGCGCGGGCACGCAACTCGGCGAACACCGTGAGCACGAGCAGGAGGGCCACACTCGCGCCGAGCAGGGGAGCGGCCGGCACGACGGCGCTGGTGGGAACGAGCAGCAGGCTGCCCGCCACGGCGGGGATGGACCACGGCAGCACCGCACGAGTGGACTGCCCGTACCGCAGGGACACGATGGCGTTGGTCAGGTAGAACAGCGCGAGACCTCCGCCCAGCGTCGCGCCCGACCCGATCGGGAGCGGGGCGAAGGGGGCCCCGATGGCCGTGGCGATCGCCCCGGCCATCGCCGTGACACCCACCACCAGCAGAAAGGGCATGAACAGGGTGGTGAGCACGACCCCGCCGAAGTCCCGGCGCAGTGCCAGTCGGTGCAGCCCCTCGCTCAGGGTGCCCATCCCGTACTGGAAGAACGTCCAGCCCAGCAGGGCCACCATCACGAAGCCGAGAGCGCCCGTGAGCCGGGCCGCCGGGCCCCACAGTGCCGACACCCGGGTCACGATCGTGAAGACCGACTCGCCGAGGACGATGACGACGAACAGCCCCAGGCGTTCGGCGGCGTGCTCGACGTTGATGTCGGCGATGCCGGCCGCTGGTTGCCGCCGGGCGCTCACCGTCACCATGACCACCTCCACGAGGATCGCCACGGCCCACAGGATCGCGGCCGTCTCCAGCGGAAGGAATGCCGCCACCAGCCACAGCACGGCGGTCCCGCCGTTGTACAGCCAGATGCGCCACGATGGCGCGGCACCGAGGAGGTTTCGCTGTCGGTGCAGCCACAGCGTCAGCAGGACCAGACGCAGGGCGGCGTTGGCCACGGAGAAGGCCCAGGCCCGCTCACCGAAGGCCTCGGGTGCGGCTGCGGCCATGGCGCCGGCAGCCGCCATCGCCGTGAGCATGGCCACTCCCAGCCCGCGGGCGGTCAGGCCGGGCAGGAGATTGACGACGGAGACGATGTTCACCCATGCCCACCACGCCGGGAAGAACAGCAGGATGAAGGTCCCGATGTCACTCCAGCCGGGATCTCCGTGGATCCCGTGGGCCAGCTGGCCCACGAAGGCGACGAAGACGAGGTCGAAGAGCAGCTCCATCCAGTGCACGCGCCCCGCCTCGCGCGCGGGACCGCCGCCCGGCGCACGGCCGGGAACATCGTCCGACCTCGGCATGCCTCCCATGTCGTCCAGTCAAGCCCATTCAGGGACCGGAACCACCGGCACGGGCCGGACCCGTTGCCTGCCCCTCAGGTCGGGCGCTGGCTCCGGGCGGACGCGTAGAGACACAGTGTGCTCGCCATCGCGAGATTGAGCGACTCGGCGTGGCCGTGGATCGGGACGCGCACGACGTCGTCGCACGCCTCACGGGTGGCCGGCTCCAGGCCCCGGGCCTCGTTGCCCATGACCCAGGCGTGCGCGGTGGTCAGGTCGATCTCGTCGATGGTCTGCTCCCCCATCCCGTCCGCCGCGAGGCGGCGCACCCCGGCGTCGTCGAGCGCGGCCAGGGTCGCGGCGACGTCGAGGCCGGTGACGACCGGCAGATGGAAGATCGAGCCGGCCGTGGAGCGCACGACCTTGGGGCTGGTCACATCGACCGACCCCTCGCTGACGAGGACCGCGTCGGCACCGGCAGCGTCCGCACCGCGGATGACGGTGCCGAGGTTGCCGGGGTCGCGCACGTGGGTGAGCAGCACGAGCAGGCGGGGCTCCCGGGCGAGCACGGACTCCAGCGTGGAGGGCGTCCAGTCGACGACGGCTGCGGTGCCCTGGGGCGTGTCGGCGTCGCACATCGCGGCGAGGACCTCCTCGCTCGCCTCGTGGACGACAACGCCCCGGCCACGGGCCGGCTCGACGAAGTCGGCATACCGTCGCGCAGCCTCCGCCGTGACGTAGAGGTCACGGATCCGTTCGGGTGCGAAGCGCACCGCCTCGCGCACTCCCTGCGGCCCCTCGACGAGTACACGGCCGGTGCGCCGACGCACGGAACGCCGGGAGAACCCACGCACCTGCTTCACCCGCTCGGAGGCGGGATTGGTCAGGGGAGGGCGCTCCCGGCGTCCATCGTGATCGCTCAGGCCTGCGCCTTGGCGTCGGCGGCCGGAACGTTGGCCTTGGCCACCTCGACGAGAGCGGCGAAGGCGGCCTCGTCGTTGACGGCCAGCTCGGCGAGCATGCGACGGTCGACCTCGACCTCGGCGCCGCGCAGACCCTGGATGAACCGGTTGTAGGTCATCCCGTTGGCGCGGGCGCCCGCATTGATGCGCTGGATCCACAGGCGACGGAAGTCGCCCTTCCGGGCGCGACGGTCACGGTAGCTGTACTCCAGCGAGTGGGTGACCTGCTCCCGGGCCTTGCGGTAGAGGCGGGACCGCTGGCCCCGGTAGCCGCTCGCGCGCTCGAGAACGACCCGGCGCTTCTTGTGGGCGTTGACCGCCCGCTTCACGCGTGCCACGTGAGTACTCCTTCAGGTATGGGGGTGAAAATCAGGCTCAGGCTCAGCGACCGAGCAGCTTCTTGGCCTTCTTCTCGTCGGCCTTGGAGACCTGGACATCGTTCGCGAGTCGCCGCGCGTGCTGAGGGGTCTTCTCGTGGAACTTGTGGACGTGGTTGGCCCGCTCACGCATGATCTTGCCCGAGCCGGTGACCCGGAAGCGCTTCTTGGCACCACTGTGCGTCTTGTTCTTCGGCATGGTCGCCGATCTCCTTCGTGTTGCTGTGCTGGTCTTCGAGCCGGCGCTCAGGACTCGGCCGGGGCGTCGCTGTCGTTCTTCTCGGCTGCCTTGGCGGCGGCCTGGTCGTCCTTCTTGCGGCGCGCCTCGGCGCGGGCCTCGGACTTCTTCTTCGTCGGGCCGAGCACCATGACCATGTTGCGTCCGTCCTGCTTCGGGGCGGACTCGACGGTGCCCAGCTCCACCACGTCCTCCGCCAGACGCTGCAGCAGTCGGAACCCCAGCTCGGGGCGGGACTGCTCGCGTCCGCGGAACATGATCGTCACCTTGACCTTGTCGCCGGCACTGAGGAAGCGCTCGACGTGGCCCTTCTTGGTGCCGTAGTCGTGGCTGTCGATCTTCGGCCGGAGCTTGATCTCCTTGATGATCGTGTTGACCTGGTTCTTGCGCGCTTCACGCGCCTTCATGGCGGCTTCGTACTTGTACTTGCCGAAGTCCATGAGCTTGGCCACGGGCGGCTTGGCCGTCGGAGCGACCTCGACGAGGTCGAGGTCCGCCTCGGCAGCGAGCCTGAGAGCATCCTCCACGCGGACGATGCCGACCTGCTCCCCGTTGGGGCCGACCAACCGCACCTCTGGGACGCGGATTCGGTCATTGATGCGAGGCTCGCTGATGTGCTGCTCCTTAGCTCGGTGTGTCCACTCCCGCCACCGACGAAGAAAGGCTCCTCGTCGATCGCGAGGAGCCTCACCAGAGCACGATGCCCACGAGCACCTCGACGGGGACCGTCGGCGGCTCGTACCGCACCGAGACCTGAGACCCGGCAACCATGCGGTCGTCGCGGGTGGGAAGCGAGGCTCCTCTTGAGTCACCGTCGCACGACGATGACCGGTCAGTGACAACAATAGCAGCGGCACCCTCGAGGCAGGAAATCAGGTGATGGCGAAGCTCAACCCGTCGACCCGGGCACGCAGCTCGCCGTCGGTGGCCAACTCCTCGGCGATGGTGGTCACGAGCTGCTCGACCTCCTGCTGACCCAGACCGGGAACGAGGGTCAGCTCGACCTGGAGCACTCCTTGGCCATCCGGTGCCCCCTCGGAGAGGGCGTGGCCGGTGACCTCGTCATGCGTGCTGCACACCCGCGCGACGGAGGCCTCGACGAAGGGGTCCTCGTACGACGGCAACCACTCCCGCGCCTGGGCCAGCGCCCAGACCATCGAGGCACGTACCTCGAAGGCCTGCTCGCTCGCGCAGTCGAGCACCATGAGGTCGGCGCGCTCGCCCACCGCCGCCTGCGCCGCCTGTGCCGCCTCGACCGGTACCGGCCGCATCGTCGAGCTGAAGGCCGCAAGCGCTTCCACCGAAGTGAAGACGGGCAGGGCCGTGCGTCCGTCCGGGTGCTCCAGCAGGGCGACAGCCATGTCGGCCTCCGTGTCGGAGACGGTGCCGTCCACGCCCTCGCCGAGCTCCCCGGCGACCGCAGTGACGGGGACGATCAGACGGGCCTTCGCCAACCTCCGCATCACGTCCGTCTCCCCGCCGGTGGTCAGGGCCCGGATCAGCCCGGGATCGGCGGTGCCGGAGTCACCCTCGAACCCGCCCGTGGGCAGCTCCCGCCCCTGCCAGGGCACACCGGCCGAGTCACCGTGCGTGGTCATGGCCGACCCGCCGCATCGAGGGCCTCGGTGAGGGTCACCGTGCCCTTGTACAGCGCCGAGCCGATGATGGCGCCCTCGACCCCGACTGGTACCAGCTCACGCAGGGCGACGACGTCCTCACGGGTGGTCACCCCACCGGAGGCGACGACCTTGGCCGAGGTGGCCTCGCAGACGCTGCGCAGCAGCTCGAGGTTGGGCCCGGCGAGCATGCCGTCCTTCGCCACGTCGGTGACGACGTAGCGGGTACAGCCCTCGGAGTCGAGCCGGGCGAGCGTCTCCCAGAGATCGCCCCCCTCCCGGGTCCACCCTCGAGCCGCCAGCGTGGTTCCGCGCACGTCCAGGCCGACGGCGATCCGGTCACCGTGCTCGGCGATGGCCCGGGCCGTCCACTCGGGGTTCTCCAGCGCGGCGGTGCCGAGATTGACGCGGGCGCACCCGGAGTCGAGCGCGGCCGTGAGCGAGTCCTGGTCCCGGATCCCGCCGCTCAGCTCGACCTTGAGGTCGAGCTGGCCGACGATCCCGGCGAGGAGGTCGCGGTTGCTCCCTTCGCCGAAGGCGGCATCGAGGTCGACGAGGTGGATCCACTCGGCACCCTGCTCCTGCCAGGCCTGCGCGGCCTGCAACGGGTCGCCGAAGTCCCAGCCGGAACCGGAGATGCCCTGCTGCAGCTGCACGGCCCGCCCCTCACGCACGTCGACGGCGGGAAGCAGCTCCAGCCGTCGGGTCTCGGTCGTGGTCACAGTGACATCACCCAGTTCTTCAGAAGGTGCAGTCCCGCGTCCCCGGACTTCTCGGGGTGGAACTGCGTTGCGGACAACGGGCCGTTCTCGACGGCCGCGACGAAGGGGGACCCGTGCTCGCTCCACGTGACGCGGGGGGCGGCCACGGCCAGCCCTCCGGGCGCCACGCGCAGATCCCAGTCGGCCACCGCGTAGGAGTGGACGAAGTAGAAGCGCTCGGCCTCGACGCCGGCGAAGAGCACACTGTCCTCGGCAGGGGTGGTCGTCGACCACCCCATGTGCGGGACGACCGGCGCCCGGAGCCGGGTGACGGTCCCGGGCCACTGCCCCAGGCCCGCCCGGGCCGGGGCGCTCCCACTCGGCTCCTCGGACCCGTCGAACATCACCTGCATCCCGACACACACCCCGAGGACGGGGCGCCCCCCGGCCAGCCGGAGGTCGACGAGCGCCGCGCCGTCGACCGCCTCGAGGCCGCCCATGCAGGCATGGAAGTTACCGACCCCCGGGACGAGGAGGCCGTCCGCGGACAGGACGCGATCGCGGTCGGCCGTCAGCTCGACATCGGCGCCGACGTGGTCCAGGGCGCGCACGACGGAGTGCACGTTGCCGGAGCCGTGGTCGAGCACGACGACGTGGGGCGAGGTCATTGGTGCACATCCTTCACGACGGAGTCGAAGCCCGCGACCGATCGCGCATGGGGTGCGATGACCGGCCCGAGGTGGGTGTCGGTGCCGTCGAGGACCCGGCCGGCGGGGAGCCCCAGGACGGCGGTCACCTCGACCAGCCACTGGTCGTGGGCCAGATCCGTGCGCTGCCACAGCTCCCGGACCTGACGAATGGGCACCAGTCGGCTCGTGGCACCACCGGCGAGCGTGCGGTGCAGGTCCTCGGGTGTGAGTCGCGGTAGGTCGGGCCCCCCGACGACCCTGCCGTCGGAGTCGCGCAGTGCCCAGCGGGTCGGCGCCCGGCCGGCCGCACGGGCCGTCAGCACGGCGACGTCGTCGAAGTGGAAGAGTCCGATGGCCGGACCCAGCCGGGGTGCGATGTGCCGGGAGGCCAGCACGGTCAGGGCGTCGTCATAGGGGGCTGCGGCGGCCGAGGCCGTCCGTGCCGGGACGACGACCGACCACGAGGCGTGCTCGAGGACGTGGCACGGGACGACGCCGCGGCGCACCCAGTCGGCGGCGCTGGCCGCGGTCGCGGAGAGGCAGACCACTCCCCTGCCGGCTGTGCTCATCGCATGCCCGATCTACAGTGCGCCCTTGGCGCTCGGGATGCCGCTGACCCGAGGGTCATGGGCGACCGCGGACCGCAGGGCCCTGGCCAGGGCCTTGAACTGGGCCTCGACCACGTGGTGTGGGTCGCGGCCGGCCAGGACGCGCACGTGCAGGGCGATGCCGGCGTTGTGGGCGAAGGACTCCATCACGTGGCGGGTCAGCGACCCGACGAAGGTGCCGCCGATGATCACGTGCTCCTGCCCGGCGGGCTCGCCCGTGTGCACGACATAGGGTCGACCGGCGACATCGACGACCGCGTGCACGAGTGCCTCGTCGAGCGGGACGGTGGCATCACCGAACCGGCTGATCCCGCTCTTGTCGCCGAGAGCCTCCCGGACCGCCTGACCGAGAACGATCGCGACGTCCTCGACGGTGTGGTGGGCGTCGACGTCCACGTCACCGTCCGCGCGGACGGTGAGGTCGATGAGACTGTGCTTGGCCAGCGACAGCAGCATGTGGTCGTAGAAGCGCACCCCGGTCGAGACGTCGCCGATGCCGGAGCCGTCGAGGTCGACGCTCACCTCGACGCGGGACTCGGACGTACCTCGGCGCACCGTGGCGGTGCGGGACTGGCTGCTCACGGGTTCTCCTTCGTCATCATGTGGGCGGGGACGAGCCGGGACATCGCCGCCAGGAACCGGCTCGTCTCCTGCGGGGTACCGGCCGTGACGCGCAGGTGGTGCGCGATCCCGACGTCACGGACCAGCACCCCGTCGTCCAGCAGAGCCTGCCACGTCGCCGGGGCATCGGCGAGGCCGCCGAAGAGCACGAAGTTGGCGTCGCTCGGGACGGGAGCCAGGCCGAGCGCGGTCAGCTCCGCGACGATGCGGTCGCGCTGCGCCTTGATCGCCTCGACCGTCTCGAGGAGGAGGTCGGCGTGCTCGAGCGCGATGCGGGCGACCGTCTGCGTGGGCGTGGACAGGTGGTAGGGCAGGCGCACCAGGCGGAGTGCGTCGATGATGCCCGGGGCGGCCGCGAGGTATCCGAGACGACCACCGGCGAGGGTGAAGGCCTTGCTCATCGTGCGGGTGACGACGAGCCGCGGGTGGTCCGCGAGCAGCGACAGCGCGGTCGGCGTGCCGGGACGGGCGAACTCGGCGTACGCCTCGTCGACGACCACCAGCGCGCGGGGGGCCGCGTCGAGCATCGCCTCGATGACCTCGAAGGGCAGCGCCGACCCGGTCGGGTTGTTGGGTGAGCAGAGGAAGACGAGGTTCGGGTCGACCTCCCCGGCCTGTTCCACCGCGGACTCGACCGTGAGGTCGAAGGTCTGGGCGTCCCGCTGCCCGTCGACCCAACGGGTGCCGAGGGTCTCGGTGATGATCGGGTGCATCGAGTAGGCGGGCGTGAAGCCGAGCGCGGTCCGCTCGGGGCCACCGAAGGCCTGGACGAGGTGCTGGAGGACCTCGTTGCTGCCGTTGCCGGCCCACAGCTGCTCGGGATCAAAGGACACACCGGCCTGCGTCGCCAGGTAGTCCGCCAAGGCCGTGCGCAGGGCGGTGAATTCACGGTCCGGATAGCGGTTCAGGCCGCTGAGCTCGTCCGCCAGCTCCGCGGAGACCGCCCGCACGACCGCGTCCGGGACGGGGTACGAGGACTCGTTGGTGTTCAGCCGGACGTCGACGTCCAGCTGGGGGGCTCCGTAGGGCGTGCGTCCACGCAGCTCGGGACGCAGCAGCTGCTCGATCTCGCTCACCGCTGCCCCTCCCCCGTCGTGCGCGCCGACACGGCCTCGCCGTGTGCGGGCAGGTCCTCCGCCTCGGCGAGGGCGAGCACGTGCGCGGCGGTGGCCGCCAGCGCCGTACGGCTGTACTCGACGACGTGGATGCCCCTGAGGAAGGACTGCACCGACAGTCCGCTGCTGTGGGCAGCGCTGCCGCCGGTGGGCAGGACGTGGTTGGACCCGGCGGCGTAGTCGCCGAGACTCACCGGTGAGTACGGACCGACGAAGATCGCACCGGCGTTGCGCACCCGGGCGGCGACCTCCGCGGCGTCCTCGGTGATCACCTCGAGATGCTCGGCCGCGTACGCATCGACGACGCGCAGCCCGGCGTCGAGGTCGTCGACGAGGACGATGGCGGACTGGCGCCCCCCCAGCGCCTCGATGACCCGCTCGCTGTGCTTGGTCGCGGCGGCCCGGCGCTCCAGCACCGCGGCAACGGCATCGGCCAGCTCGCTCGAGTCGGTGACCAGGACGGACCCGGCCAGCGGGTCGTGCTCGGCCTGGCTGATCAGGTCGGCGGCCACGTACTCCGGGTCGGCACCGGCATCGGCGAGGACCGCGATCTCGGTCGGCCCGGCCTCGGCGTCGATACCGACGAGGCCCTTGAGCAGCCGCTTGGCTGCGGCGACGTAGATGTTGCCCGGGCCGGTGACCAGGCTGACCGGCTCGCACCGCCCCCCTTCGCCCTCGTCGACGAACCCGTGCACGAAGCCGGCCACGGCCTGGGCGCCGCCCATCGACCACACCTCGTCGACGCCGAGCAGGGCGCAGGCGGCGAGGATCGTCGGGTGCGGATAGCCGGCGAAAACCCCGGCATTCTCCTTCTGCGGCGGGCTGGCGACGGCGACGGACCCGACCTCGGCCAGCTGCGCCGGCACGACGTTCATCACGACCGACGAGGGGTAGACCGCACGGCCGCCGGGGACGTACAGACCGACCCGCTCGACGGGGACCCACCGCTCGGTGACGATGCCCCCGGGGACGACCTCGGTCGTCGTGTCGGTCCGGCGCTGGGCCGCGTGGACGGTGCGGGCCCGCTCGATCGAGACCTCCAGGGCCGCGCGTACGTCCTCATCGAGCGCCTCGAGGGCCAACTCGAGGACCTCCTGCGGGACGCGAAGGGAGGCCGGGCGCACCCCGTCGAAGCGCTCGGCGTAGTCGTAGAGCGCGTCGGCACCGCGGTCATGGACCTCGTCACAGATGGGCCGAACGGCCACGAGAGCGGCCTCGACGTCGTACTCGGCGCGCGGCAGGGCAGCACGCAGGTCCCGGGTACCAAGGGGCTGGGAACGCAGGTCGATCGTGGCGAGCATGGGGCCAGTCTAGGTTCGCCGCGAGTGGGCTCCGCCCGCCGTCTCACCCGCACGGTCCGTGGTGTGGACCGGATCACTCCTCGCCGTAGAAAACGCGGTCGACCACGTGTCGGGCGTGCCTGGCAGTGCGACGGTAGGACTCGGCGAGGGCGTGCCCGGCCTGGGGCTCCATCCCGGCGATCCGTCCGACACCGTCGGCCTCCAGCAGGTTCGAGGGGACGGAGTCGACCGGGCGCCCGCGGAAGAGCATCCCCGCGTTGCGCAGCAACGAGGCCATCGACCAGGCCTCGCGGAGTACGAGCTCGTCCGTCGGCGCGAGCAGGCCCGCCTCGACGGCAGCGGTCATGGCGGGCAGTGTGCGTGGCGTGCGCAGTGCGGGGTACTCGTGCGCGTGCTGGAGCTGGATCAGCTGGATGGACCACTCGACGTCCGAGAGTCCACCCATCCCGAGCTTGAAGTGGGCTCGCCGGTCGGCGCCGCGCGGCAGCCGCTCGGCCTCCATGCGTGCCTTGAGACGTCGCACCTCACGCACCTGGTGCTGGTCGAGGCCGCCGTCCGGCCAGCGGATGGCGTCGATGAGGGAAGTGAAGCGCTCCCCGAGGGCCGCGTCCCCGGCCACCGGCCGGGCCCGCAGGAGCGCCTGTGCCTCCCACGTGTGCGACCAGCGCTCGTAGTAGGCCGCGTACGAGGCCAGCGAACGGATCATCGGACCGCTCTTGCCCTCCGGCCGCAGGTCGGCGTCCAGCCCGAGCGGGGGGTCCGAGCCGGCGGCACCGAGGAGCCGCCGCAGCTCGGCGACGACGGCGAGCGCAGCGTCCTGCGCGGACTGCTCGTCCACGCCCGGGTGCGGCTCGTGGACGTAGAGGACGTCTGCGTCGGAGGAGTACCCGAGCTCGCGACCGCCGAGGCGTCCCATCCCGACGATGACGATGTCGGTCCCCAGTGCCTCGCCGCGCTCCGTGGCCACGTGGGCGGCAGTCACCTCGAGAGCGGCCTCGATGGTCGCCTCGCTGAGGTCGGTCAGCGCTTCGCCCACCCGGTCGAGCGCGAGTCGGCCCTCCAGGTCGGCGACGGTGATCCGGAAGATCTCCGCGCGGCGGATCGTGCGGATCGCCGCGACGGCGGTGTCCGGGGAGTCCTTGCGGCCGGCGGCCGAGCGCATCCGCCGCAGCAGCTCGCCACGGGTCCGGGGGCGCAACCCATCACTCTCCCCGAGCATCTGCACCGCTTCCGGACTGGCCAGGAGCAGGTCTCCGGCGAACCGGCTGGCCCCCAGGGTGTGCGCGAGAACCTGGGCGGCCTCCCCCTCGTCGCGGAGCAGGCGCAGGTACCAGTGGGTCGCCCCCAGTTCCTCGCTGACCTTGCGGAACGCGAGCAGGCCGGCGTCGGGGTCGGCCATCTCGGCGAACCACTCGAGCATCACCGGCAGCAGCTGACGTTGGATGGCCGCACGCCGGCTCATGCCGTCGGTGAGGACCTCGATGTGTCGCAGCGCGCCGGCCGGGTCGCGGTAACCGAGGGCGCTCAGTCGCTCCCGGGCGGCGTCCGGGGTCAGCCGGGCCTCGGCAGGGCTGAGCCGCGCGACGGCCGAGAGCAGCGGCCGGTAGAACAGTCGCTGGTGGAGGCGACGGACCTCGCGGGAGTGGCGGCTACGCAGTGCCACGACCTTCGTCTGCGGCTCGTCCCACAGCAGGAGCGAGCGTCC
Organism: Janibacter sp. A1S7; assembly: GCF_037198315.1. Taxonomy (NCBI): domain Bacteria; kingdom Bacillati; phylum Actinomycetota; class Actinomycetes; order Micrococcales; family Intrasporangiaceae; genus Janibacter; species Janibacter alittae. Next base: position 2,008,114 of record NZ_CP144913.1, read on the forward strand.
GAGACGGCGCAGGTCGGCCTCCGACGTCGGCATGAGATGGGTGCGCCGCAGGTGGTGCAGCTGGACCCGGTGCTCGATGGTGCGCAGCACCCGGTAGGCCTCATCGAGGACGACGGCGTCGTCGCGCCCGACGTAGCCGCCCGCGGACAGCGCCGCCAGGGCCTCCAGCGTGGTGCGCGAGCGGAGCGTCTCGTCGGTGCGACCGTGGACGAGCTGAAGGAGCTGGACGGAGAACTCGACATCCCGCAGTCCCCCGGGCCCGAGCTTGAGCTGCCGTTTCGCCTCCGCCCGCGGGATGTGCTCCTCGACGCGTCGGCGCATCGCCTGGACGTCGACGACGAAGTCCTCGCGCGAAGCCGCCTGCCACACGAGGGGGCCGACCGTCGAGAGGTACTCGGCGCCCAGGCTCGCGTCACCGGCGAGGTGCCGGGCCTTGAGCAGGGCCTGGAACTCCCAGGTCTTGGCCCACCTCTCGTAGTACGTCCGGTGGCTGGCGACGGTGCGCACGAGGGGACCCTGCTTGCCCTCGGGGCGCAGGGCCGCGTCGACCTGCCAGAGGCTGCCGTGCGCGGTCACGTCACTGCACACGTGCATCACCCGGGTGGCGATGCGCGCGGCGACCTCCAGGGCGGCGGGCTCGTCGGCGCCGTCGCACGGCTCGGCGACGAAGATCACGTCGACGTCGGAGATGTAGTTCAGCTCGCGGCCGCCGGCCTTGCCCATCCCGATGACGGCGAAGCGAACCTGATGGCCCTGCTCACCCTGTTCGTCCACGGCGATGCGCACGGCCGCCTCGAGGGCGGATCCGGCCAGGTCGGCCAGCGCAGCCGCCGCGTCCGGCAGGTCCGCGACGGGTTCCTCGCCGGTGACGTCGATCGCCGTGATCCCGAGGAGTTGGCGACGGTAGGCCACCCGCATCGCGTCCTGCGGCTCCAGGTCCCCGGGGTCGGCGACCTCCGCGAGCACCGCCTCGGTGCGCTCCTCGGGAGTCATCGGCTCCGCGTCGACCGCATCGCGCCAGTGCTCCGGATGAGCGACGAGATGGTCCACGAGAGCGGTGGACACACCGAGCACACCGACGACACGGTCACGTACCCGCTCGTCCTCGCGCAGGGCCTCGCGCAGCTCCTCCGCCCGGTCGCCGGCGGACTCGAGCACGCGGACCAGTCCGAGCAGCGCCCCGTCCGGGTCGGCTGCCCGGGTGAGCGCCCGGATCAGCCGATCCCGTTCGACCCCCTCGGGGAGGTCGAGCGCGGGGTCGGCGAGCAGGTGCTCGGCGCGGCGGGTGTCGGTGAACCCGTGGCGGGCGAGGGTGGGGCCGGGGCGTGGTGGCGGGGTCACGAGGGGCTCACAGGCGCGGCAGCAGTCGTTCCAGCTCGAAGGGGGTCACCTGGTGGCGGTAGTCCGCCCACTCCTGACGCTTGTTGCGCAGGAAGAAGTCGAAGACGTGCTCGCCGAGCGTCTCGGCGACCAACTCGCTCTCCTCCATCGCCTCGATGGCCTCGGACAGGCTCGCCGGCAGTGGACGGATACCCATCGCCCGACGCTCCCGGTCAGTCAGACCCCAGACGTCGTCCTCGGTCTCGACGGGCAGCTCGTACCCCTCCTCGATGCCCTTCAGCCCGGCGGCGAGCATCACGGCGAAGGCGAGGTAGGGGTTGCAGGCGGCGTCCAGGCTGCGCAGCTCGACCCGACTCGAGTTGCCCTTGTCCGGCTTGTACATCGGCACGCGGACCATCGCCGAGCGGTTGTTGTGGCCCCAGGTCAGGTGGGCGGGCGCCTCACCTCCGCCCCACAGCCGCTTGTAGCTGTTGACCCACTGGTTGGTCACGGCGGTGAACTCCCGCCCGTGGCGCAGCAGACCGGCGATGAACTGCCGACCGACCTTGCTCAGCTGGTACGGCGCCCCCGGCTCGTAGAAGGCATTCGTGTCCCCCTCGAAGAGCGACATGTGCGTGTGCATCCCGCTGCCGGGGTGCTCGGCGAAGACCTTGGGCATGAAGGTCGCGTAGACCCCCTGCTCGAGGGCGACCTCCTTGATCACGGTCCGGAAGGTCATGACGTTGTCCGCGGTGGAGAGCGCGTCGGCGTAGCGCAGGTCGATCTCGTTCTGGCCCGGCGCACCCTCGTGGTGGCTGAACTCCACGGAGATGCCCACGGACTCGAGCATCGTGATCGCCTGGCGACGGAAGTCGTGGGCCTCCCCCTTCGGCACATGGTCGAAGTAGCCACCATCGTCGACCGGCACCGGACGGCCGGTGCGAACGCTGTCCGGCTGGAGCAGGAAGAACTCGATCTCGGGGTGGATGTAGAACGTGAAGCCCATCTCGCCGGCCTTGTCGAGGGTGCGTCGCAGCACGTAGCGCGCATCCGACAGCGAGGGGGTGCCGTCGGGCAGGTGGATGTCGCAGAACATGCGGGCCGTCCCGGGGGACTCGCCGCGCCACGGCAGCACCTGGAATGTCGCAGGGTCCGGCTGGGCGAGCATGTCCGCCTCGTAGACACGGGTGAAGCCCTCGATCGCCGAGCCGTCGAAACCGATCCCCTCGGCGAAGGCCCCCTCGAGCTCCGCGGGAGCGATGGCCACGGACTTCAGGGTGCCCAGGACATCCGTGAACCAGAGCCGGACGAACCTGATGTCCCGCTCCTCGATGGTACGGAGGACGAACTCCTGCTGACGATCCATGCATCCATCCTGCCTCACGGGAGAGGGACCCCGCCGGGATGTGCTCCCGACGGGGTCCCTCGTGCGTGGGGTCAGTCGATCACTCGGCGGTGGTGCCACCCGTGACCTGGACGACCATGTGGCCCTTGCGACGCTGCTCCGCCCTGACCTTGATGGTCGTGCCCGAACCAGCGACCTTCGTCGAGGCCAGCGGGTTGTCCGCGTCCCAGTACCGGTCCGGGTCGGAGTCGTTGAAGACCGGGATCCCTCGACTCGACGGGACGGTCTCGGCGACCCCGTTGTTGTGGAAGGTCACCTCGTCCGTGCGCTGCTTGCCGAAGGTCGCGTCGAAGGGCGTGCGCCGGTTGCCCAGCGTCGCCCCGTTGTCGAAGACGATCGGCTCCGGTCGCGCGTCCACCGGGAGCACCTGGCCGGCACCGGGGTGCTGGCTGGTGTTGTTGTCCACGAACGCGTTGTTGACGTACCAGACGAGCAGGCCGTCCTGGTAGGGGAAGCGCTCGACCCAGTTCGGACGGGTGGAGCCCCAACCGAAGTTGTACGGCCCGGTCTTCAGGTACCGGTCGTATCCCGAGTAGGTGCGGTTCTCGGCCAGGTAGTAGTTCTGCACCGTCTCCGAGGTCGAACCGCTCATCCGGGTGAAGCCATCCGCGGTCCAGCCGTTCTCGCCCGACTCGACGTCGTCTGACAGGACCGTGGTGCCGTCGACCTCGACGGCGATGTCGTCGATGAAGGCACCGTCCATGGCGAGGCCACCGTCGGTCTGGTACCTCCAGCGGAACTGCACCGACTGCCCGACGAACGGGCTCAGGTCGTACTGCACCTGGTTCCAGCTGAGGTCGCCGCCATCGAGCTCGGCGATCTCGGTCCAGGACTGGCCGCCGTCGGTCGAGACCTCCGTGTACAGGAAGTCGTAGCCCTCCTCGATCTCGGAGGCGATGTACGCGGAGACCGTGGCACCCGAGGCGTCCGTCAGGTCGACCTCTCGGGTGAGCGTGTTGTTGAGGTTGTTCTCCGAACCGGACCACCACTCGTAGCTGCCTGAGTGCGGGGTGTTGTACTCGCTCGTCAGGGTCTGCTCGGGCAGCAGGACCGCGATGGCCTGGGACAGCTTGTTGTGGTCGCGGTCGGCCGGGCCGAGCCGCGTGGTGACCTTCTCACCGGGCCGGACCACGTCGTAGTCGAGCCAACCGAGCTGCAGCTTCGACCACGCCCCCATGTAGCCGGGCTTGTCGCCGATGCTGTCGGTGCCCTCGTTGAGCCACGACCCGGAGGACATCAGGGACCAGAAGGCAACGCTGTTGTCGCCACCGGCGGTGTCGTAGAGGTCGGGCAGGCCGAGGTCGTGGGAGAACTCGTGGGTGAAGACACCCAGACCACCGTTCTCCGGCTCCGTGGTGTAGTCACCGATCCAGATCCCGGAGTCGCCGAGCTGAATGCCACCCATCGGGTTGCCCTCGGGACCGTACTTGCCGATCCCGTCGGAGTGGACGTACCAGCGGTGGCTCCAGATGGCGTCCTCACCTTGCGCGCCGCCGCCGGCCTCCTCGCCCTCACCGGCGTGGATGGCCTGGAAGTGGTCGATGTACCCGTCGGGCTCGTTGAAGTCGCCGTCCCCGTCGTGGTCGTAACGGTCCCAGACGTCGAACTCGGTCAGGTACGCCTGGATCTCGGCCTCGGACTTGCCCTGGGCCTTCTGGTCCTCGTACCAGGCAGTGGCGGTGTCCTGGATGAAGCTCCAGTACCCCTCGGCCTCGGAGGTGCCGTCACCACGGGTCGGGTTGTGGCCGTACCGGGCCTCGTTGTACGGCACCTGCACCCAGTTGCTCACATCACCGTCGGCGAGGAAGCGTCCGTTGGACTGCTTGAGGAAGAAGTCGCGGAAGGACTCCTTGCCGTCCGCGAACATCAGGTCCATGTAGTGGTCGCGGTCGAAGTTCTCGTGCCAGATGGTCGAGTTGTCATCGGTCCGGTCGCCGTCCCAGTCACGGTCCGGCTTCTCGATCTGGTTGTGCACCGGCCCGGGCTCGCCACCCGCGGCGTCGAGCGTCTTGTCACCGAACTCGGCGAGGATCGTGAAGATCGAGGCCTCACGGTTGACGTCGTACTGGACGTACTTGTTCTTGCCCTTGCCCTTGCCCCTGCCGTTGCCGTCGGCCTGTCCGTCGTTCTTGTCCTTGGTCGTGCGGTCGGGTGCAGCCTGGTCCTCGGACGACTCGCTGGTCAGCGCGATGACGTTCGAGCCGTTCTTCTTCACGACCTCCGCTTCCCCGGTGAGCAGTTGGGTGACCGCGTCCTTGCGCAGCGCGCGCTGGGCGTCACCGAGGGGGTTGGGCAGGTCGTCGGGCCGGGCCGAGGACGAGGGGTTGTCCTCCTGGGGTGGCACGCCCCCACCCGTCTCCTGCGCACTCGCCGACAGGGGCATGAGCGCGAGCACGAGAGCGGATGCGGCGAGGCCGGACACGACATGGGTGTGGCGTCTCTTCACGGATCCTCCTGTTTTCGTGTGGCTGGTGGCCACAGCGGTGTCAGCACTCAACCAAGGTCTGACGGTCCACACGAGGGGTGACAGGAAATTCTGAACAAACTCTTACTGGATCACGCCCTTCCGTCCGCATTCCACCGTCGGGTACCGGACGTTGCCCGCCGGGACCACGGCGTGGGCCACCGCCATAGGGTGGGGCCATGAGCACGCCCTCGATGTCCTCGCCCGACCCGACCCCAGAGACCACGGCCCCGTACGCGGGCCAGGCGTCTGCTGCTCCTGCCCGGCGCAAGCGCACCCGCATCCCGCACCTGCGGGCCATGAAGGAGCGCGGCGAACGCTGGGCGATGCTCACCGCCTACGACGTGAACACCGCGCAGATCTTCGATGAGGCCGGCATCCCGGTGCTGCTCGTGGGCGACTCGGCCGGCAACACCGTCTTCGGCTACGACACCACCGTGCCGGTCACCCTCGACGAGATGATCGTGCTCACCCGGGCCGTCGCCACCGGCGCCACCAGCGCACTCGTCGTGGCGGACCTCCCTTTCGGCACCTACCAGTCATCGCCCGAGCAGGCGTACCTCTCCGCGGCCCGCCTGATGAAGGAAGGGCTGGCCCACGCCGTCAAGCTCGAGGGCGGCGCCGAGATGGCCCCGACCATCGAGCGGCTGACGAAGGGGGGCATCCCCGTCATGGCACACATCGGCTTCACCCCCCAGAGCGAGCACACGCTGGGTGGGTACCGGGTCCAGGGACGCGGCGATGCCGCGGCCCAGCTGCTCGAGAACGCGCGTGCGGTCCAGGCCGCAGGTGCCTTCTCCGTGGTGATCGAGATGGTCACGGCCGACGCGGCCGCCGCGGTCACCGGGCAGGTGGACATCCCCACCATCGGTATCGGCGCCGGCGTCGACTGCGACGCCCAGGTCCTCGTCTGGCAGGACATGGCGGGGCTGGGGTCAGGCCGCACGCCCCGCTTCGTCAAGCGCTACGCGGACGTACGCTCCGTGCTCTCCGACGCAGCCCGGGCCTACGCGGCGGACGTCGCCACGGGCTCGTTCCCGGCCGCGGAGCACTCCTTCGAGAGCTGATCGCGCTGCCGGACGCGACGGTCTCAGGACCAGCCGTCGTCCCACTCCTTCTCGCGGCGCTCCTCCTCGTCCCACCTCTGCGTGTTCTCCCGGGCGGTCTGCAGCGCCGCGGCGGCCTCGGCCTCGGTGTCATAGGGCCCCATGACGTCCGCATTCTGTGAGCGGTTCTCGTCGGTCTCGACCTGTCGGGTCTCGATGTTGAACCAGTACGCCATGTCTGTCGTCCTCTCCCGCGGGTCGGACGCCCGCACACCGGAGCGCATCGTGCCAGCGCTCGTTGCCTAGACTCCACAGCATGTCCGCGTCCACCGCAACCGTCCTCCCCGGCGTGGTGTCACCCCGCCGTGCCGTCCCTGCAGGCATCGCCAGACCCGAGTACGTCGGCAAGGCCGCTCCGACCCCCTTCGCCGGCTCCGAGATCAAGGACGCCGAGACCATCGAGCGGATGCGCACCGCCGGCCGGATCGCTGCGGGCGCGCTGGCCGAGGCCGGTCGCGCAGTCACCCCCGGAGCCACCACCGACGAGGTCGACCGGGTCGGCCACGAGTACCTGCTCGACCACGGGGCCTACCCCTCGACCCTCGGCTACCGGGGCTTCCCGAAGTCGCTGTGCACCTCGGTCAACGAGGTGATCTGCCACGGCATCCCGGACAGCCGACGCATCGAGGACGGAGACATCGTCAACATCGACATCACCGGCTACATCGGTGGCGTCCACGGCGACACCAACGCCACCTTCCTCGCCGGTGACGTCGACGAGGAGTCACGCCTGCTCGTCGAACGGACCCACGAGGCGACGATGCGCGGGATCAGGGCGGCGTTGCCCGGGCGACAGATCAACGTCATCGGCCGGGTCATCGAGAAGTACGCGAACCGATTCGGCTACGGGGTGGTGCGCGACTACACCGGCCACGGCATCGGCACCTCCTTCCACTCGGGTCTGGTCATCCCCCACTACGACTCGGCGCCCTCGTACGACACCGTGATCGAGCCGGGGATGACCTTCACGGTCGAACCGATGCTCAACCTCGGCACACCGCAGTGGACGCTGTGGGACGACGGCTGGACCGTCGTGACGACGGATCTGCGGCGGTCCGCCCAGTTCGAGCACACGATCCTCATCACCGAGGACGGCAACGAGATCCTCACTCTCCCTGCGGCCGGAAGGTAGCCATGGTCACGCATCACGCCCTGGGCATCGACATCGGCGGATCCGGGATCAAGGGAGCGCCGGTCGACCTGGACAAGGGGCGATTCGCCGAGGACCGACTGCGCATCGCCACCCCCGAGGAGGCAACGCCCGACGCGGTCTGCGACGTCGTCGAGCAGATCGCGCAGCACTTCTCGGTCGACACCGATGTCCCGCTGGGCATCACGCTCCCTGCCGTCGTCACCCACGGCGTCGTGCGCAGCGCGGCGAACATCGATCGCTCGTGGGTGGACCTGGACGCCGACACGCTCTTCAGCGAACGTCTGGGCCGACCCGTCCACCTCGTCAACGACGCGGACGCTGCGGGCGTCGCCGAGCTCCACCACGGAGCCGCCAGGGGGCACACGGGGCTGGTCGTCCTCACCACCCTGGGGACCGGGATCGGCTCGGCCCTGATCATGGACGGGCGGCTCGTGCCCAACACCGAGCTGGGGCACCTGGAGATCGACGGGTACGACGCCGAGACCCGCGCGGCCGAGTCGGTGCGCGAGCGCGAGGGGCTGAGCTGGCAGGAGTGGGCGCACCGTCTGCAGACCTACTACGCCCACCTGGAGTCGCTGCTGCGACCGGACCTGATCGTCGTCGGCGGTGGCGTCAGCAAGCAGGCCGACCAGTTCCTGCCCCTGCTCGACCTGCGCACCGACATCGTCCCGGCAAAGCTGCGCAACAAGGCCGGGATCATCGGCGCCGCCCACCTGGCCGCTCGAGGAAACTGAAACCGGACCGTGTCCCCCACGGGTGCGGATGTGGCGGACACCCAGGCACGCGATGCGGCAAGGTGGTGGCCATGACGAACTCCTCGGGTGCGCCGACTCGGCCCCTGGATCGACGTCAGGGGCTGTGGTACGCCGTCGCACTGGGCCTCGCCGCGATGATCGGGGCGGGCCTGTTCAGCACCTTCGCCCCGGCAGCGGCCAGTGCCGGCCGGTGGCTGGTCCTTGCCGTCGTCATCGCGGCCGGGGTGGCCGGCGTCAATGCCCACTCCGTGGCCCGGCTGACAGCCCGCTACCCCGACTCCGGCGGGGCCTACGTCTACGGCCGGGAGCGACTGGGGCTGGCGTGGGGCCACCTGGCCGGCTGGGCGATCGTCGTGGGCACAATCGCCGCGTGCGCCGCCATGGCCATGACCCTCGCCGTGCACGTGTGGCCCGGCTTCGCCAAACCGATCGCCGTCCTGGCCGTCGTCGCCGTGCTCGCGCTCAACGTGCAGGGTGTGCACCGCTCCGCCCGGATGGCCTTCGGCATCGTCGCGCTCGTGGTCACGCTGGTGGTCGTCTTCGGCATCGTCATGCTCCTGGCTCCTGCGGTCACGGTCGACACACCACCACCAGCCGTGCCCGGCTCGGGCAGCCCCCCGGGGGTGATCCGGGGGGCGGGCTTCATGTTCTTCGCCTTCGTCGGCTACGCCCAGGTGGCGACTCTCGGTGAGCAGATCACCGATCCGCGTCGAACGATCCCGCGAGCCATCGGCATCGCTCTGGCGATCGTGCTGGCCCTGTACGCCCTGGTCGCGGTGGCACTGACCAACTCCCTCGGGGCCGGCTGGGTGGCTGCCCGTGAGGCACCGCTGGCAGAGGCCGCGGAGATCTCCGCCTGGCCCTGGCTGGGTCCGGCACTGCGGGTGGCTGCCGTGCTGGCCGCCGGCGGTGCGCTGCTCGCGCTCGTCCTCGGCGCGTCTCGCGCTCTCCTGGCCATGGCGCGGGACCGTCACCTGCCGCCGGCGCTGGCCGTCGTCGACGGCCCACACGGAACGCCGCGCCGCGCGGAGGCGGTCATCGCCGCTCTGGTGATCGTGCTCATCGTGCTCATCGACCTGCGGGGGGCGATCGGGCTCTCCTCCTTCCTCGTGCTCACGTACTACGCGATCGCCAACGCCAGCGCGTGGACGCTGGAGCGTCGCCCGTCCGCCAAGATCGTGCCGACTCTCGGCCTCGTGGCCTGCGTCGTCGTCGCACTCCTCCTGCCCTGGCAGTCCGTGGTCGCCGGAGTGGTCATCCTCGCGGTCGGGGCATTCGTCGGTTGGGCGCGGTACACCACCCGCGAGGGACGCGACGCGTAGACTGTCCGTGGATGAGTCGGCCGGACGGCCGCGTCACCGCCTCGGCGGTGTCGAGGAAAGTCCGGGCTCCACAGGGCGTGGTGGTGGCCAACAGCCACCCGGGGCGACCCGCGGGACAGTGCCACAGAAAGCAGACCGCCGCGTCCACCTCGGTGGACGCGGTGAGGGTGAAAGGGTGGTGTAAGAGACCACCAGCGATCCGGGTGACCGGATCGGCTCGGTAAACCCCACCAGGAGCAAGTCCGGACAGTGCGCGCTCGAGGGCTGCCCGCCCGAGTGCACGGGTAGGACGCTGGAGGTCGTCGGCAACGGCGACCCGAGATGGATGGCCGTCACTCCGGCACCGGCAACGGTTCCGGAGAACAGAACCCGGCTTACAGGCCGGCTCATCCACCCACACCGTGGGCTACCGGGGGTTCGACGACCCCACAGGCAGCGGTGTCCTGCGTGCCCGCAGCGCCTTGGGTGCGTACTCGGGGTGGTTCATGTCGAAGGTCGGTCGCTCGGAGCGGATCGGCGGGATCGACGTGAAGTTGTGCCGCGGCGGCGGGCAGGAGGTCGCCCACTCGAGGCTTCCGCCGTAGCCCCACGGGTCGTCGACCTCGACCAGCGGTGCGCTCACCTGGGTCTTCCACACGTTGTAGAAGAAGGGCAGGAAGCTGACCGCCAGGATCAGCGAGCCGACCGTGGAGACCTGGTTCGCCAGCTGGAAGTTGTCCTCGGGCATGTAGTCCGCGTACCGGCGCGGCATGCCCTCCACCCCCAGCCAGTGCTGGATCAGGAACGTCGTGTGGAAGCCGACGAAGACCAACCAGAAGTGGACCTTGCCCAGGAAGTCGTCCAGGACCCTGCCGGTCCACTTCGGCCACCAGAAGTAGATCCCGCCGAACGTGGAGAAGACGATCGTGCCGAAGAGCACGTAGTGGAAGTGGGCGACGACGAAGTACGTGTCGTGGACGTGGAAGTCCATCGCCGGGCTGGCCAGGATGATGCCGGTCAGGCCACCGAAGAGGAAGGTGGCCAGGAAGCCCAGAGCCCACACCATGGGCGCCCTGAACTCGAGCGTGCCGCCCCACATCGTGCCGACCCAGTTGAAGAACTTCAGTCCTGTCGGGATGGAGATCGCCATCGTCATGACCGCGAAGAAGGGCAGGAAGACCTGACCGGTGGCATACATGTGGTGGGCCCAGACGGAGACCGACAGCCCCGCGATGGCGATCGTGGCGAAGACCATGGTCTTGTACCCGAAGAGTGGCTTGCGGGAGAAGACCGGGGTGATCTCGGAGACGATGCCGAAGAACGGCAGGGCGATGATGTAGACCTCCGGGTGGCCGAAGAACCAGAAGAGGTGCTGCCACAGCAGCGCGCCCCCGCTGTCGGCGGCGAAGACCAGCCCACCGAAGCGGCGGTCCACCCCCAGCGCGATGAGGGCCGAGGCCAGGACCGGGAAGGCCATCAGGATCATCACCGAGGTGATCAGGACGGTCCAGGTGAAGAGCGGCACCCGGAACATCGTCATGCCGGGTGCCCGCATGGTGATGACCGTGGTGATGAAGTTGACCGCACCGAGGATGGTGCCGAATCCGGCCAGGGCCAGACCCCAGACCCACAGGTCGCCACCGACGCCGGGGCTGTAGGTCGGATTCGACAACGGCGCGTACCCGGTCCAGCCGAAGGCCGCCGCACCACCGGGAGTGAGCAGACCGGCTGCGGCGATGATGCCGCCGAAGAGGTAGAGCCAGTAGGCGAACATGTTCAGCCGGGGGAAGGAGACGTCCGGAGCCCCGATCTGCAAGGGCATGACGGCATTGGCGAAGCCCGCGAAGACCGGGGTCGCGAACAGCAGCAGCATGATCGTGCCGTGCATCGTGAACATCTCGTTGAACTGCTCGGGGTTGTCCACCACCTGCAGCCCGGGTGCCCACAGCTCGAGCCGGATGACCAGCGCCATCAGTCCGCCGAGCAGGAACCACACGAAGCCGGTGACCAGATACATGTGACCGATGACCTTGTGGTCGGTCGAGGTGACCAGGCGGAAGAACTGGCTTCCGGCCCTCTCGCGGCGGGCGAGGGTCTTCTCGGAGACCTCCGTCTCGTTCACGTTCCGGGACAGTGGCCCGGAGATGGTCGACATCATTGCCTCCCTGGCGCGGCGATGCCTTTACCATACCCCCGCCGTCTTCAGCGAATCGACCGCCCTCGCTCTGGTCAGATCCAGCCCAGACCCTCCGCGATGAGGAGGACGCCGAAGATCGCGAAGGCGGCGGCGGCGCCGTAGGTGATGACCCTCTCGGGCAGCTTGCGCCCCAGGACTGCTCCGACCGCGATGGCCAGGGCATCGGCGGCGACCATGCCGATCGTCGAGCCGATCCAGGTGCCGAACCAGTCCTCACGCACGGCCAGTGTGATCGTGGCGAGCATCGTCTTGTCACCGAGCTCGGCGAGGAAGAAGGCGATACCGACGGCCAGCAGGGCGGAGCCGGTGGCCTTCTGCGCTCTCTGCTCCTCCTCCTCGGTCAGCTCGTCACCGCGCAGCGTCCACAGCGCGAAGCCGAGGAAGGCGATGCCGGCGGCGACGGCGATCGGGCCCTGGTACCTCTCGAAGCCGGCACCGATGACGTACCCGATCCCCACCGAGGCGAGGTGCACCAGCAGCGTCGCCGCGGTGATCCCGAGGATGACGTCGCGGGCCCGGTACCGGGTGGCGAAGGTCATCGCCATCAGCTGGCTCTTGTCGCCGAGCTCGGCGACGAAGATGACCACGGTGCTGAGCACCACTGCTTCGATCATGAGACGTTCCCTCTCCCCGGACGAGCACCTGTGTCACGACGGGTCCACACCGGTCTGACGCACGGAGAGTGTGTCACCGAGGTCGGCCTCCTGCTCGCCCGGGTGCTGACTGGCGGGTCGGTGCCTTCGTCGAGCCGCACCCCGTAGGGTTTCGGCGTGCTCGTGCTGCTGCCACCGTCGGAGTCCAAGACCGGTCGTACCCGGGGCAAGGCCCTCGACCTCGACTCGCTGTCCTTCCCTGCCCTGACCCCGGCGAGGCAGCGTGTACTCGCTGCACTGGCGGACGCCAGCTCTCGCGAGGACGCCCACGAGGTGCTGGGTGTCAGCCCCAACCTGGTGACCGAGGTCGCCCGCAACACCGCCCTGACCAGCGCACCGGCACCACCGGCATCGCACGTCTACGACGGCGTCCTCTACGACGCCCTCGACCTCGCGAGCCTGTCCCCCGGCGCCAAGCGCCGCGCCGGTCGCTGGCTGGTCATCGTCTCGGCGCTCTTCGGTGCGGTTCGTCCCGGTGATCGCATCCCGCCCTACCGGTTGTCCATGGCGGTCAACCTCCCGGGAGTCGGTCCGCTGGCCGGGCACTGGCGAGAGGTCCTCGACGCCGAGCTGACGGCGGCCGCCGGGACCGGCCTGGTGGTCGACTGCCGCTCGAGCACCTACGCGGCGGCGTGGCAGCCCACGGGCGGGGCCGCGAAGCGGTGGGTCCACGTGCGCGTCCCGGGGGCAACGCACATGGCCAAGCACACCCGCGGCCTCGTCGCCCGCCACCTGCTGGGCGTCGACCGGGAGCCGCGGACCCCCCGGGCGCTCGTGGCCGCCCTCGAGCCGGCCTTCGAGGTCGACCTGACGGCTCCGACGAAGGCAGACGGCCCCCTTCTCCTCGACGTCACCGCGAGGTAGGTCTCAGCCGAGCCCGTCGAGGGCCGCGGTGAGGTCGGCGACGAGGTCGGCGGCCCCCTCCAGGCCGACCGAGATGCGCAGCGTCGCGTCGGTGATCCCGATGGCTGCGCGCCCCTGCGGGCCCATCCGTCGGTGGGTCGTGGTCGCCGGGTGGGTGACCAGCGACTTCGAGTCGCCGAGGTTGTTGGAGATGTCGACCAGACGCAGCGCGTTCATCAGCGCGAACGCCTCGGGCTTGCCGCCGTCGATGGCGAAGGTGACCACCGTGCCGCCGCCACTCATCTGCGTCCGGGCGAGCTCGTGCTGCTCGTGGTCCGGCAGCCAGGGATGGACGACCTGCGTGACCCGCGCGTGTGCCTGCAGCTCCCGCGCGAGGACGAGCGAGGACTCGGCCATGCGCCGTACCCGCAGGTCCATGGTCTCCAGACCCTTGAGCAGCACCCAGGCGTTGAAGGGCGACATGGACGGCCCGGTGTGCCGGATGAGGTTGCGCACGGGGCCGTCGATGTAGTCGGCCGGACCGAGGATCGCCCCGCCGAGGACACGGCCCTGTCCGTCGATGTGCTTGGTCGCCGAGTAGACGACGACGTCGGCACCGTGGTCGAGCGGCCGGGAGAAGACGGGCGTGCCGAAGACGTTGTCGACGACCACCTGTGCCCCTGCTGCGTGGGCGAGCTCGCTCACGGCGGCGATGTCGACGAGCTCCTGCATCGGGTTGCTCGGCGTCTCGAAGAACACCGCTGTCGTCGGCTCGGACAGCGCTTCACGCCACTGATCGAGGTCGGTCCCGTCGACGAGCACGGTCTCCACACCCCATCGCGGCAGGATCTCGTCGACGACGACGAAGCAGCTGCCGAAGAGCGAGCGCGACGAGACCAGGCGGTCCCCCTCACCGACGAGCGCCGCGAGCGCGGTGAAGACCGCGGACATCCCGGACGAGGTGGCGAAGGCCGCCTCGGCGCCCTCGAGCACGCGCAGCCGCTCCTCGAGCATGCCGACCGTCGGGTTGCCGTAGCGCGAGTAGACGTACTTCTCGACACTCCCCGAGAACGCCGCCTCGGCCTCCTCGGCGCTGCCGTAGACGAAGCCCGAGGTCAGGTAGAGCGCCTCGGACGTCTCGTCGAAGGTGCTGCGAGCCTGACCGCCCCGCACGGCCAGCGTCTGCGGCGACAGGCCGGCCGGGTCCAGATACGGGGTGGGGTTGCCCGGCCCGAAGGGAGCGTTGCTCACCCCTGCCGCCAGGGCAGGCCATCGTTCTTCCACCCGGCGACGGCACGGTGTCCGCGCTCGTCGAGTGGGCCCTCGAAACCGTCGAGGACGTTGTGGGCCCTGGTCCAGCCGGCAGCGGTGGCGGCCTCGGCAGCAGCAGCGGACCGCCCGCCGGAGCGGCAGAGGAAGTACACGGCCGCGTCCTGTGGGACGGCCTCCTGCAGCTGCTCCAGGAATGCCCCGTTGGGCGCACCCGTCGGGAAGGAGGTCCACTCGATGGCGACCATCTGCTTGTCGATCGGGGTCAGGTCCGCCACGCCGACGAAGGACAGCTCCGCCCGGGTGCGCACATCGACCAGGACGGCCTCGGGGTCGTCGGTGAGGGCTTCCCACGTCTGCTGGGGGCTCAGGTCTGCGGCGTAGGTCATGCGCACAGGGTAGGCGCCGAGGGGAAGACCACCGCGGGCCGGTCGACACCCGAGACGGTCAGAGGCTCAACTCGATGCCCTGGACCACGAGCCAGGAGGTGATGAGGAATCGGGCCAGGCACCCGATCATCGTCACGGTGGTGAAGAGGACGAGCGAGATGCCCTTGATGCCCGCCGCGACCGTGACCACGGCCAGCGGGGGGAAGCCCACACCGGAGCTGGCCAGCATGACCAGCGGTCCCAACCGCGGACGGTCGAGCAGGTCGATCATCGCCTTGCTCCATCGCGCGAGACGCTCCCGGAAGGCACCCGGTGGCCGCCGCATCTTGGCGGCGGTGCGCGCGTCCTTCTCCTCGCGCCGCTTCATGACGGCCTCTGCGCCCTTCTCCGCGGCGATGAAGTGGGTCACCTTGCCGACGACCAGCCCGCCCGTCATGGCGGACACGTGGAGGACCCAGAGATCGGGGAAGAGCACGGGAGCGGCGACGGCGTAGATCTCGGCGTTCAGCGGCGGGAAGTACGCGGAGAGGAGCCCGAAGACGACCGCGCCGACGAGCCCGGACGCGGTCAACCAGGTGGGAAGGTCCTCGATCTCGGTACCCCTCAGGTCCGGTTGGTGAAGGCGACGACCGCCTCGCCGTCGGGCCAGGCCTCGATCACGGTCAGGGAGCCGGGCGCGCAGGCCAGCCGTCGCATCCGCTCGTGCGGCATGCCGAGGATGTGCACGAGGACGAGGAGGATCGGCGTGCGGGGGCAGGCGATGCCCACCGCACCCCCACCGGCAACGGCCCGCTGCCACGCGTCGATGACCCTCGTGGCCATGTGGTCGTGGGTCTCGCCGTCCGCTTGCTCGTCCCAGTCCACGTCGACCTCGGGCACGACCCCGAGCCGATCGGCGAGGACGGCGCCCGTCCGACCGGCCCGGGCCGGGTCGGAGGTGATGATGCGTACCTGCGTGTCGCCGACGAGCTCGGCCATCCGGGTGCTCGTCCGCTCCGCCTGCTCCGGGGCGCCGTGGCGCACGAGGACGACTCGCGTCGCCTCACCACGCTGCGCACGAGGCGGCAGGTCCGCGTGCCAGTTCTCGACGTCCGCACCGTCCATCCCGCGGTTGGACAGGGCGTCCGCGTCCGCGTTGGCGTTGCGTGGCACCCAGGTGAACTCGACCGATCCTCCGGCAGCGGCGAACTCGGCCACGAGGTCGCGTCCTTGCCGGGCCAGCTCACGCATGTCGGGGTGCTTGATCTTCCACCGACCCGACATCTGCTCGACGACCAACGTGGAGTCCATCGCGACCTCGACGTCGGCGCCGGGGTCGATCGTGCGGGCGGCCCGCAGGCCGGCGAGCATGCCGCGGTACTCGGCGACGTTGTTGCTGGCCTTCCCCAGTGGTGCGGCGAGCTCGACGAGCAGCTCACCGGTCCCGATGTCCCGGACCAGGGCCCCGTACCCGGCCACACCGGGGTTGCCGCGGGAGCCACCATCCGCCTCGACACGGAGGGAGCGCCCCATCAGCTCTGCGGAGCCGGGACGCGCACGAGGATGCGGTCGCACTCCTCGCAGCGCACCACCTCGTCGACGGCGGCCTTGTCGATCGCGGCGAGGTCGACCGGGTTGAGCTCGAGCTGGCACCCGCCGCACCGGCCGTGCTTCAGCTCCGCGGCGGCCAGGCCACCGGACTTCTCACGGATCCGGTCGTACAGCGTGATCAGGGGGTCGTCGATGCTCGCGACCAGCTCGGCGCGGGGCGCGGCGAGCTGGTCCTGCTCGGCGTCGAGCTCGGCCAGCGCGTCGTCCCGTTCCCGGGTCAGTCGCTCGACCTCGGCCTGCATGCCGGCCTGCTTCTCGGTCCCGGCGGCGACCCGCTCCTCCGCGGCCTCCTGGCGTTCCATCGCCTCGATCTCGACCTCTTCGAGGTCGCGCTGACGGCGCGCGAGCGACTCGACCTCGCTCTGCAGCGCCGTGAGGTCGCGAGAGGTCATGCCGGCTCCCGTCTCGAGGCGCTGCTGGTCGCGGGCGGCCCGGTCGCGCACCTGCTGCACATCGGCCTCGGCCCGGGTGACCTCGCGTCGGATGTCGCCGAGCGTCGTCTCGGCCCGTACGACGTCGCCCTGGGCTTGCTGCAACTCGGCGAGGGCCCGCTCGAGGGCGGCGATCTGCGGCACCCGCGTGCGGGCGTGGGCGATCTGCTGCAGCCGGGTGTCGAGCGCCTGCAGCTCGAGCAGCCGAGCCTGGACGAAGGGGTCTGCCTTCACTGGGGATCTCCTTGGGCTGTCTGTGCGCCGACGGTGAACGTCCACGGGTCGGTGCAGATCGTGCTCACGTGGCCGTCCCATCCCACCACGTCGGCGCCGGCGGCTGCGAGGCAGTTCCGCAGCCGGACCAGCAGGTGCTCCAGCCAGAGGGACTCGCTCGCCCAGTGGCCCGCATCGACGAGGAAGGGGGTCCCCCCACCCGCCCGGGCCTCCTCCCGCGCCTCGAGGGCCGGGTGGTGACGCAGGTCGGCGGTGACGTAGACGTCGGCACCCGCCGCGCGAGCGGCGTCGATGAGGCCGTCACCGGCCCCACCGAGCAGGGCGACCCGCCGCACCCGACCGTCGGCCGGACCGGAGACGCGGATGCCCCCCGGCGCGGGCGGTAGTGCGTCGGCGAGTCGCTCGGCGAATGTCGCGAGGGAGACCTCCACGGCCAGGTCACCGACGCGCCCCAGGGCGCCCTCCCCGGCGGTCAGTGGCTCCGTCCCGGTCAGACCGCACGCCTGCGCGAGAGCGGTGTTGACACCGGGATCGGCCACGTCGGCATTGGTGTGGGCGACGTACAGGGCGATGTCGGAGACGACGAGTGAGGTGACGCTCGCCCCCTTCGCGCTCGTCGTGGCGACCGAGTGCACACCGCGCAGCAGCAGGGGGTGGTGCGTGATGAGCAGGTCCGCGCCCGCCTCGCGGGCCTCCTCGATGACCTCGAGGGTGGGGTCGACCGCGGCGTGGACCCGACGCACGGGCTGGTCGGGGTCGCCGGTGACCAGACCGACCCGGTCCCACGGCTGGGCCGAGTCGATCGGGTACATCTCCTCGAGGGCAGCCAGCACGTCACGCAGGCGGAGTGTGCTCATGTGGGCCCGGCCGGGCTCGAACCGACGACAACCGCGGTGTAAACGCGGTGCTCTACCAACTGAGCTACAGGCCCCTCGGCGCACGGTGCGCCGCGGTCATTCTGACAGGCCGACCCCGCGGGGTCCTCAGCGGCGCGCGTCCTCGATGAGGTTGATCTCGTAGAGGACCAGATCGAGGGCGTCCGCCGCGCTGATCGGCGAGAAGCGCTGCGGCGTCTGCGGCGTCACCGTGCTCACCAGCGGGGTGAGCACCGTCCACGGCGTCGGGTGGCTGAACTGCACGACCGAGTAGCGATCACCCTGCTGCCCGGGGGCCGCGACGACCCGGTGGATGCCCGGCTCGATGACGCCGTTGGTCACGACCTCGAGCATCAGACCGGTGTTGATGATGGCGCCGCCCTCGGGGGCGACGGCATCGACCCACTCACCACTGTCCTTCAACCGCACCTGCAGGCCCGCGGCGGTCGCACGCGGCAGGGCGGTGACGAGGTTGATGTCGGCGTGCTCGGCGGCCCACACGTGCGGGGCGTCCGGCGCGGACTGCATCGGCGGGTAATGGATCGCCCGCGAGAGCGTGGGCCCGTCGACGAGCATCGTCTCGAAGTAGTCGGGGTGGGCACCCACCCCGGTGGCGATGATGCGCAGCACCCGGCGCTGCAGACCGGCGACCGCCTCGTGGAAGGCGGTCAGCGTCTCGGTGATGCCCGGCACGACCGACTCGGGCAGGACCGGGTCGTGGTAGCGGTGCGGGTAGCGCGTGCGAAGGGGGTGCCCGGCCGGGATCGAGGGGCCCCAGTTGAGCATCTCCTTCCAGTCCGCGACCCGAGAGGTGGCCGCGGTCTCGACCAGCAGGTCGGTGTAGCCGGTCTGACCGTGGGTCCCGGGCGCGACGAACTGCCGCTTGACCTCGCGCTCGGCGGTGAAGAACTCCTCGAGCATCCCGTAGGCGGTGTCGATGAGGTCCTCGGACAGGTCGTGGCGCACGTAGACGAAGCCGGTGTCCAGCGAGGTCATCAGACCGTCGACGACCGCTCGCGCGCGCTCACCATCCCCTGTCTCGAAGGCCAGCAGGTCCACCTCGAGGATGTCGTCGCCCATGGACGCGGAGACTACCCGTTGCCGACCGCCGCAGCGCCACCGAGCAGCTCCTGCAGGGCGCGGTCGTAGCCACCGAAGTCACGCCGCTCGCCCGCCGGGTTGACCAGCCGCCAGGCGACCCGTCCGTCCCGCCCGACGAGGAAGGTACCCCTCGCGGCCATGCCGGCGCCCTCGTCGAAGACGCCGTAGGCGGACGCGACGGCACCGTGGGGCCAGAAGTCGGAGAGCAGGGGGAAGAAGTACCCCTCGCGGTCCGCCCACGCGCGCAGGCTGAACATCGGGTCGCAGGAGATGGCCAGCGTGGTCACCTCCGCGGACTCGAAGCGCCCGAGATCGTCGCGGATCTCGCGCAACTCGCTCGTGCAGACCCCGGAGAAGGCGAAGGGGTAGAACACCAGCAGCACGGCGCGCCCGGCGGTCAGCTCGCCGAGCGTGACGTCCGCGCCGTTCTGGTCGCGGAGGGTGAAGCCCGGGGCGGTGTCGCCGACGTCGGGGATCTGCTGACTCATGCCGGCAGTGCGCCGGCCCGGCTCAGGCGACACCCTTGCGGGCCGCCAGTCGGGTGGCGACCCAGCCCTCGGAGCACATCACCGAGCCGGAGGTGTGCAGGCCGGCGGTCGTCGCCGCCTCGTCGACCTCGCTCGGGTCGACCTCGCCGTGCTGGCCCGGGCGCGGGGTGAGGAGGACGATCGAGGACCCCTCGGCGAGCGTGCCCAGGGTGTCGACGAGTGCGTCGGTGAGATCACCGTCGTCGTCGCGCCACCACATGATCACGGCGTCGACGACACCGGTGTAGTCCTCGTCCTCGAGCTCGATGCCGACCACCTCCTCGATGGCCGCCCGCAGGGCCTCGTCGACGTCGTCGTCCCAGTTGTACTCCTGGA
This sequence comes from Janibacter sp. A1S7, assembly GCF_037198315.1. Taxonomy (NCBI): domain Bacteria; kingdom Bacillati; phylum Actinomycetota; class Actinomycetes; order Micrococcales; family Intrasporangiaceae; genus Janibacter; species Janibacter alittae. The sequence continues at coordinate 2,028,063 of NZ_CP144913.1, forward strand.
CGATCTGGTCGTGGGCGAAGCCCAACTTGTCCACGGCGCCGCGAGCCATCTGCTCTCCCCGGGCCGTCGAGTCCCCACTCAAGGTCGTGGTCCTTCCTTCGGTTCGGTCATCAGTCATCAGGGCCAGTCCACAGGGTCCGGCGTCGGATCGCAACCAACGGGCCCGCTCGAGCGCTGTCTGGCGTGGCTCGCCCGCTCCGCCGCGAGGCGTTCGAGACACTGCGCATCAGCCGTCGAGAGGTGCTTCGCGTCGGGTCGTACCGGGCCCACGGTACTGACGAAGTCGACGCTGGCGAGGTCGAGACGACGCGCCCACGGCCCCTGGTGGAGGGTCATCGACTGGATGCGACCCCACGGCACGACCTGCAGGACCCGGTCGAGCCACCCGGAGCGGATCAGCACGGCGCGCCTCCCGGGCAGGTAGCCCATCCGTCGGTGGGCGAAGGGGTGGAACCACCGGGCCGCACGAGGAAGCCCGACGAAGTCCTCGGGCGTGTCGTCGACGAGCGAGGCGATCTCCGCCGTCGTGCCGGGGTCGGCGGTCACCGCCTCGAGCAGGTGGAGCACCTCGGCGGTGGTCGCCGCCGGGACGAGGACGCTCTCGCCGGAGTCCCCGTCAGCGGAGGCGATCTTCGCGCCGGCCACGTTGACCTTCAGCGACCACCAGCCCGGACGGCGCCAGAGGACCGGCTGCCTGACCTCCAGGGCCTGCACCCGGTGCAGGGGGATCGAGGAGTGCCGGGTGTCGGTCAGTCCCCGCTGGCTGGTGAGCGTCGTGCCCCGCAGCGCGAGCGTCAGCCCGTACCACCGGGTGAGCTTGATGAAGCTGCGCATGCCGGTGACCAGGACGAGCGGCAGGAATCCGCCGATGACCACGCCGAGGTCGGCGACGGTCAGCACCAGCGCGAGGGTGAGCAGGACGACGAGGAAGATCGTGTCCCAGGAGAGCAGCACCGAACCCACGAGCCGGTGCGCGGGCATCTGCAGCAGCGGCCGGACGGGCTCGTCGACGTGGTCCGGTCGGACGGGACACACCGATCGGCCCGCGGACCCGGCCGACTCGGGCCCCGGGGCCGGCCAATCCGTCGCCTCGCCCGGGTCCGGTGGGGCGGAGGGGGCGGGCGCCCCCTTCGCGTGGGCCGCCAGGCCGAGCAGCCGCGCACGCACGGCCTCGGCCTCGGCGTGCCTGAGGTAGGCGATGGACACGTGCGAGTCCCCGCCACCGGCGGACTCCACCCGCACCTCGGACAGGCCGGTGACCCGGGCCAGGAGCGGCCGGACGAGGTCGACGGCCTGGATCCGGTCGTAGCGCACCTGACGGTGCTGGCGCATGATCGCGCCCTGGTGCATCTCCAGGTCGCTCTCCCCGAGCCGGTAGCGGGTGAACCACCAGGACAGCAGACCCAGGAGCACGGCCCCGACCACGGTCAGCCCCACGAGGACGGCCGGGACGAGCAGGGAGGACGAGCCCTCGCCGGGCGCCGGTGGCCCGGTCGCGCCGACGATCCGGTCGACCTGCTGGGAGAGGACGTAACCGAAGACGGCGATGACCACCAGACCACCACGGATGAACGGCGAGAGGGGATGCACGCGCGAGAAGCCGTCGTCACCCCCTTCGCCGCCGGGAGGATGATCGGGCATCACAGGCCGGCCCGCTGCGCCTCGCCGTGGGCGGCGAGCCGGACGCGCAGCTCCTCGGCCACGTCGACGGGCAGACCGGGGATGTCCCCGCTGCTCGCCGGGGAGGCGGTGTTGACGGTGATGTCGGCAAGACCCTTGGACCGCTTGTACGGCCCGGAGGAGATGTCGACGTACTGGATGCGGCCGTAGGGGATGGTCACCAGCGAGCGCCACATGCGGCCCCTGCGGATCGCCAGCTCCTCCGGCAGCTCCACCCAGCTGATCGCGGCGACCTGACGCGGGATCAGCCACATCAGCCACAACCAGACGATGACGAGGACACCGGTGGCCACCGCCAGCCACGGTGTGAGGAGGATGGCGGCCACGGCGGTGGCGAGGGCCGGCGGCACGAGCACCGCCGTGGCGCTCACCCGCCGCACGGTCGTCAGGTCGGGCGAGACCGGTCGCCACTGCGCGCCGTGGTCCCCCGTCAGCGGCAGCACCGCCGGTGCGGGCGAAGGGGGCCGGGGCTCGTGATCATCCACGGGCACCATCACACCAGACCTCGTCCGTAGGCTGGTCACATGGTCGGGCGAGGGAAGAGGTGCGCATGGGACGGATGACGCAGCGGTTGCGCGCCCAGCGGATGGGCGATCGCTCGGTCAGTCGCCTCGAGTCACTCGCCGTCGAGGAACCCCTGGAGATCCGGGTGGCCTCCCTGCCCGCCGCCGGGCTGGCCGCGGGTGGCGCACCGAGCGAGTTGCGGCCGCCGTCGACGACGGTGACCACGACGATGCGCCTGCCCGGTGACGACTTCGACCTCGCGTTGGGGCACTTGGTCACCGAGGGGCTCATCACGGACGCCGAGGACGTGGCCGCGATGATGCACTGCACCGACACCGACCCGGACGGCTCGCCGACCTTCAACGTCGTCGAGGTCACGCTCGCGGCGGGTGTCTCGCTGCGGCGCCCGGTGACGGCACGGACCGAGGTCGCCACGAGCGCCTGCGGCGTCTGCGGCTCCACCTCGGTCGACGACCTGCTGGCGGCCCTGCCCCACTCCCCCTCCGACGACCCGGCGCGACACACGTTGGAGCACATCCACCTCGGGATGGCCGCCATGCGCGAGCGCCAGAAGGTCTTCGAGGCCACCGGCGGAGTCCACGCCGCCGCCCTGCTCGCCCCCGACGGACGCCTCCTGGTGGTCCGGGAGGACATCGGTCGGCACAACGCCGTCGACAAGGTGATCGGGTGGGCCGCGCGCGAAGGGGGTCTCCCCCTTCGCGGTCACGTGCTGCTGGTCTCCTCCCGGGCCGGATTCGAGATCGCCCAGAAGGCCGCCGTCGCCGGCGCCCCGGTGCTCGCCTGCGTCTCCGCCGCGACCACCCTGGCCGTCGAGGTGGCGCAGCGCAGCGGACTGACCCTGCTCGGGTTCGTCCGGGGGCCGAGGGCCACCGCCTACGCCCATCCGGAACGCGTCGACGACTGAGCGAGGACAGCGCCCTCGCTCGTTCGGCGACCCCGGCTTGTGACGCGCGCCACGGGCGAGGGAAGATGAGTGTGTCCTCCGACACCCACCGGGGGACAGTTCTTCGGAAAGGACGACGACGTGCCCGGATCTGCCGATCACCTCAGCGACGGCCCCATCCTCAACGGCATCCCCACCCACCTGCCGGACATCGACTCCGAGGAGACGGCGGAGTGGCTCGAGTCGCTCGATGCCGTCATCGACGGAGCGGGGCGGGAGCGAGCCCGGTACGTGATGCTGCGGCTGCTCGAGCGGGCCCGGATGAAGAGCGTCGGCGTCCCGTCGTTGACCACGACCGACTACGTCAACACGATCTCCCCGACCAACGAGCCGTGGTACCCCGGCGACCAAGAGGTCGAGCGGCGCTACCGGGCGTGGATCAGGTGGAATGCCGCGATCCAGGTCCACCGCGCCCAGCGCCCGGACATCGGCGTGGGCGGTCACATCTCCTCGTACGCCTCGGCCGCGACGATGTACGAGGTCGGCTTCAACCACTTCTGGCGGGGCAAGGACCACCCCGACGGTGGTGACCAGATCTTCTTCCAGGGGCACGCCTCCCCCGGCATGTACGCGCGAGCCTTCCTCGAGGGACGGCTGACCGAGGAGCAGATGGACGGTTTCCGCCAGGAGGCCGCCACCCTGGCCGGTGACGCCGATAACGGCATGCCCTCCTACCCGCACCCGCGGCTGATGCCGCAGTTCTGGGAGTTCCCCACGGTCTCGATGGGGATCGGCCCGATGAACGCGATCTACCAGGCGCAGTTCAACAAGTACCTGCACAACCGCGGCATCAAGGACACCTCCGAGCAGCACGTGTGGGCCTTCCTCGGGGACGGCGAGATGGACGAGGCGGAGAGCCGGGGTCTGCTGCAGACCGCGGCCTTCGAGGAGCTGGACAACCTCACCTTCGTCATCAACTGCAACCTGCAGCGTCTCGACGGGCCGGTGCGTGGCAACGGCAAGATCATCCAGGAGCTCGAGGCCTTCTTCCGCGGCGCGGGCTGGAACGTCATCAAGGTCGTCTGGGGACGAGGCTGGGACCCGTTGCTGGCCGCCGACCACGACGGCGCCCTGGTCAACCTGATGAACCAGACGCCCGACGGGGACTACCAGACCTTCCGCGCCAACGACGGTGCCTACGTGCGTGAGCACTTCTTCGACCGTGACCCGCGCACCCGCAAGCTCGTGGCGGACTGGTCCGACGCGGACGTCTGGTGGAAGCTCAAGCGCGGTGGCCACGACTACAACAAGGTCTACGCCGCCTACCGTGCCGCGATGGAGCACACCGGTCAGCCGACGGTCATCCTCGCCAAGACGATCAAGGGATACGGCCTCGGTTCGAGCTTCGCCGGCCGCAACGCCACCCACCAGATGAAGAAGCTGACGATCGAGGACCTCAAGGGCCTGCGCGACGGACTGCGGATCCCGATCTCCGACGAGGAGCTGGAGAAGGATCCCTACCTGCCGCCCTACTACCACCCGGGCGAGGACGACGAGGCGATCCAGTACATGAAGGAGCGCCGCGCGAAGCTCGGGGGTGGCCTGCCGGAGCGCCGTGTGGACTACGAGCCGCTGAAGCTGCCGGCGAAGGAGAAGTACGGACAGCTGGCCAAGGGGTCGGGCAAGCAGGAGATCGCGACGACGATGGCCTGGGTGCGCCTGCTGAAGGACCTCATGCGCGAGAAGGGCTTCGGGGAGCGGATCGTGCCGATCATCCCCGACGAGGCGCGCACCTTCGGCATGGACTCCTTCTTCCCGACGAAGAAGATCTACAACCCGCACGGGCAGAACTACACCTCGGTCGATGCGGACCTCATGCTCGCCTACCGCGAGTCCGAGACCGGGCAGCTGCAGCACACGGGCATCAACGAGGCCGGCTCGGTGGCTGCCTTCACCGCGGCCGCGACGAGCTACGCCACGCACGGCGAGCCGATGGTGCCGGTCTACATCTTCTACTCGATGTTCGGCTTCCAGCGCACCGGCGACGGGATCTGGGCCGCGGGTGACCAGATGTCCCGCGGCTTCATGCTCGGCGCCACGGCCGGTCGCACCACGCTGACCGGTGAGGGGCTGCAGCACGCCGACGGGCACTCGCCACTGCTGGCCTCGACCAACCCTGCGGTCGTCTCCTGGGACCCGGCCTACGGCTTCGAGATCGCGCACATCATGCACCAGGGGCTGGAGCGGATGTACGGCGGCGACGCCCCGCAGGGCGACCCCAGCCGCAACGTCATCTACTACCTCACCCTCTACAACGAGCCCCTCGTCCAACCGCCCGAGCCGGAGGACCTGGACGTGGACGGACTGCTCAAGGGCATGTACCGCTACGCCGTTGCGGACGACTCCGGGCTCGGGGACACGCCGCCGCGCTGCCAGCTGCTCGCCAGCGGTGTCGGCCTGCCGTGGGCGCTGGAGGCGCAGGAGCTGCTGCGCGAGGACTGGGGCGTGGCCGCCGACGTGTGGTCGGTGACCAGCTGGACGGAGCTGCGCCGTGAGGCGATGCGGTGCGACGAGGAGCGCTTCCTCCACCCGGAGAACGAGCGGCGCACGCCGTACGTCACCCAAGCGCTGGAGGGCGCCGTCGGCCCGATCGTCGCCGTCTCGGACTACATGAAGCAGGTCCAGGACCAGATCCGCCCGTGGGTGCCGGAAGAGTTCTCGGCGCTCGGCACGGACGGGTTCGGGTTCTCCGACACCCGCGCGGCCGCACGCCGGTACTTCCACGTCGACGGTCCGTCGATGGCGGTGCGGGCACTGCAGATGCTCGCCGACCGCGGGTGGGTCGCCGAGGACATCCCGGCGAAGGCGGCCGAGAAGTACCGCCTCCTCGACGTCACCGCCGGCACCTCCGGCACCACCGGCGGCGACGCCTGAGCACACCCCGAAGGGGGCGCCCACAGCGTGGCAGGATCGCGGTGTGGGCGCCCCCTTCGTCGTGTCCGTGAGCCGGGACCCTCGTTCAGCACCGGTCGCGGGTGCGTCGCGAGCCCAACCGGCCCACCCTGCGCCAGGTCCACCTCATCCGGGCCGCCGGGCACGACATCGGCCCGGGATCCCTCGGCGAGAACGTACTCACTCGAACCGCACACTCCCCGGCACCCGTGCGAGTACGGCGGCTCGCTCGACGACGCATGGCCACGGGGACGTGCACGGTCTGGAGTCCTCCCTCGGCTGTGGCGGGTCAGTTCCCGCCCAGGAACTGCGCCCTGGCCTCGACGCACAGGTCGGGATGGTCGCAGAAGATGCCGTCGACACCGGCGTCGAGATGGGCCACGACCTCGTCGACCAGTCGCCCGTGAGCCGCCGGGTCGTCACCGATGCGGTGGTCGCGCGGGAGGAAGGCGTTCTCCGCGCGGAAGGTCCACGGGAAGACCGCCAGGCCCGCTGCGTGGGCGTCCGCGACGAGGCGGGTCGCCTCCCCCAGCCGCCCGTCCGTGGTCCACGGGATGACCTGCGTCTTCTGCGGACTGACCGCGTCGGCCCACCGGGCGACGTCCTGCAGGGCCGCCGGAGTGAGCAGGTCGGCGCAGGTCGTCCCCTGCGCACGCAGGTCGAAGGGGGCGCCGCCCACCTCGGTGAGCAGGAGCGAGTGACCGCGGTACCCGCAGGTGCGCAGGTTCTGCAGGGCGCTCGGCTCGAAGCACTGGACCCAGGCCGCGGCGCCCGGGTCGTTGAGGCCGTGCTCCTCCAACAGGCGGGTCACCTCGGCCTCGGGGTGGTGGCCGAGCTCGCGCAGGTAGCTCGGGTGCTTGATCTCCGGGATGATCCCGATGGGTCGTCCGTACTCTCGCGCCAGGTCCGCGCGTTGGCGCAGCACGTCCTCGAAGGTCATGACCGGGTACCGACCGTCGTAGCGGGCCGAACCGGGGCGCAGTTCGCCCAGGCGCTCCGTGGCCCGCAGCGTCCGCAGCTCCTCGAGGGTGAAGTCGTCGACGAACCAGCCGGTGACGACCGTGCCGTCGACCCCCTTCGTCCGCCGGCGGCCGGCGAACTCGGGGCGGTCGGCGACATCGGTCGTCTCGGAGATGTCCGGCTCGTGCCGGTCCACGAGCACCCCGTCGGCCGTCATGACCAGGTCGGGCTCGATGTAGTCGGCGCCCATCGCCACGGCCAGCTCGTACGCGGCTGCTGTGTGCTCGGGTCGGTATCCGCAGGCGCCGCGGTGCGCGAAGATCAGGGGTGCAGCACTCCTCTCGCGACGTGACCGCGCCCACGGGATGGCGCACGGGTCATGGCAGGTCGTCGGTTGCCGCACCAAGGTCCTAGGGTGGGGCTCGTGTCCAAGGTACTCACATCCCTCCCTGTTGGTGAACGTGTCGGCATCGCCTTCTCCGGTGGTCTCGACACCTCGGTGGCCGTCGCGTGGATGCGCGAGAAGGGGGCGGTGCCGTGCACGTACACCGCCGACCTCGGCCAGTACGACGAGGACGACATCGAGTCGATCCCCGGCCGAGCGGGCCAGTACGGCTCCGAGCTCTCCCGCCTCGTCGACTGCAAGGGACCACTGGTCGAGGAGGGACTGTCCGCGATCGCCTGCGGCGCCTTCCACATCCGCAGCGGTGGCCGCACCTACTTCAACACCACGCCCCTGGGCCGCGCCGTGACCGGCACGCTGCTCGTGCGCGCCATGAAGGAGGACGGCGTCTCCATCTGGGGTGACGGCTCGACGTTCAAGGGCAACGACATCGAGCGCTTCTACCGATACGGCCTCATGGCCAACCCCGGTCTGCGGATCTACAAGCCGTGGCTCGACGCCGACTTCGTCACCGAGCTCGGTGGCCGTCAGGAGATGTCCGAGTGGCTCACCGAGCGTGGGCTGCCCTACCGCGACAGCGCCGAGAAGGCCTACTCCACCGACGCCAACATCTGGGGTGCCACCCACGAGGCGAAGACCCTCGAGCACCTCGACGAGTCGATGGAGATCGTCACCCCGATCATGGGCGTGCCCTTCTGGGACCAGTCCGTGGCCATCGAGCCCGAGGACGTCACCGTCCGGTTCGAGCGCGGACGCCCGGTCGCCCTCAACGGCGACGACTTCGGCGGGGACGCCGTGGCCCTCGTGCGCGCGGCCAACGACATCGGTGGCCGCCACGGCCTGGGCATGTCCGACCAGATCGAGAATCGCATCATCGAGGCCAAGTCCCGCGGCATCTACGAGGGTCCGGCGATCGCGCTGCTGCACACCACCTACGAGCGCCTGGTCAACGCGATCCACAACGAGGACACGATCGCGAGCTACCACGCCGAGGGCCGCCGACTGGGTCGTCTGCTCTACGAGGGCCGCTGGTTCGATCCTCAGGCGCTCATGATCCGCGAGTCGCTGCAGCGCTGGGTCGCCTCCGTGGTCACCGGTGAGGTGACCATCCGGCTGCGTCGCGGCGAGGACTGGACCATCGTCAACACCACGGGAGAGCACTTCAGCTACCACCCGGACAAGTTGTCGATGGAGCGCACCGAGAACGCCGCCTTCGGCCCGGTCGACCGCATCGGTCAGCTGACGATGCGCAACCTCGACATCGCGGACAGCCGCAGCAAGCTCGAGGTCTACGCCGCGCAGGACCAGCTCAGTGGCGGCTACCTCGAGATCATGGGCGAGCTGGAGGCAGGCGGCGGCGACCGGATCGCGGCCAATCCCCTTGCCGCAGGTAGCGACGACGACGACGAGGCACTCGACCGGGCGGCCATGGAGTTCGGCACCGACTGATCCCTCCAACGCTCGTGGGTGATTGTGCTGTTCACACATAGACTGCCCACATGTCGCGTCGTGGCCTCGTCTCCCTGACCACTCGTCGCTCGGTGCGACGCAAGGGAGGTGAGCTCGCCACAGCGGCGACCAAGCGGCTCGAGGACAGGCACGACTGGTACGCCACACTCAGCGCTCGCGAGCGCTCATGGGTCGGCATGGTCGCGCAGGCCGGTATCGCCAACTTCATCAACTGGCTCAACGGCACCGGCCCCGCGGACACCCGCACCATCTTCGGCGCGGCTCCTCGGGAGCTGACCCGGACCATCAGCCTCGCCCAGACGCTCGAGCTCGCCCGGACGGTCGTCGAGGTCGTCGAGGAGCGCGTGGAGGACCTGGCCCGCCCCGGCGACGTGACCGACCTGCGCGTGGCGGTCCTGCGCTACTCCAGCGAGATCGCCTTCGGCGCGGCGCTGGTCTACGCACAGGCCGCCGAGCAGCGCGGCGCCTGGGACGCACGGCTGGAGTCACTCATCATCGACGCGGTGATGCGCGGTGAGGTCGACGAGTCGATCCGCACCCGCGCCGCGGCCCTCGGCTGGGACGGTGTAGCGGATATCGTTGTGCTGGTGGGCAATTCGCCGCACTCTCCCGAGGGAGACGATCCGGCGGGGGCGGTGAGCGCCGTCCACCGGGTCGCCCAGCGCCTCGACGTCCCGGTGCTCGCAGGAGTCCAGGGCGCCCGACTGGTGGTCGTGATCGGTGCGGTCACCGATCCTCGGGCGCGGGTGCGTGACCTCGCCGAGTGCTTCGCCGACGGTGACCTCGTCCACGGCCCTCTCGTCGAGGACCTCGCTGAGGGCGCCCTGTCCGCTCACGCCGCCGTGGCGGGCCACCTCGCCGCAGACGGTTGGCCCGGTCGGCCGCGCCCGGTCGCGGCCGACGACCTGATGGCGGAGCGCGCGGTCGCCGGCGACCCGCTGGCGCGGGCGACGCTCGTCGAGACCGTCGCCACTGCGCTGGCGGACCACCCGAGCCTGCTGGAGACGGCTCGCACGCACCTCGACTCCCCCGGCCTGGAGGCGACCGCCCGCGCGCTGTACGTCCACGTGAACACGGTGCGCTACCGACTCGGCCGGATCGCGGACATCGTCGGGTACGACCTGACCAACCCGCACGAGGCCTTCACGGTGCGGGTGGCGCTGACCCTGGGTTCGATTGTGGAGGATTCCTCCAAAATCGTGGGGTGATTCTCTGGTGGGGTCGACGTCGCGCGGGCCCCCCTTCGCCCGCGAGTCTGGAGACGTGCTCGCCATCACCTGTCCCGGCCAGGGCTCACAGACGCCCGGCTTCCTCGCCCCGTGGCTCGAACTCCCCGGAGTCCCCGACCGCCTCCACTGGCTCTCGGCCGTGGCCGGCATGGACCTCGAGGCCCACGGCACGACCTCCGACGAGGCGACCATCAAGGACACTGCAGTCGCCCAGCCACTGATCGTCGCGTCGGGTCTGCTCTCCCTCCTCGCGCTGTTCGAGCACCCGGCCGACGGCTTCCGCGTCGTCGGTGCCGGCGCCGGCCACAGCGTCGGGGAGATCACCGCGGCCTCTGCCGCCGGTGTGATCAGCGCGGAGCAGGCGATGGTCCTGGTCCGCGAGCGGGGCCGCGGCATGGCCACGGCGGCCACGGCCACCCCGACCGGCATGAGCGCCGTCCTCGGCGGCGACCCGGACGAGGTCACCGCGTCGCTGGAGTCGCACGGCCTCACCCCGGCCAACGTCAACGGCGCCGGGCAGATCGTCGCCGCGGGGACCCTCGAGCAGCTCGCCGCGCTGTCGGACAACCCGCCGGCCAAGGCCCGGGTCATGCCGCTGAAGGTCGCCGGAGCCTTCCACACCGAGCACATGGCGCCCGCCGTCGACGACCTCTCCCGCCTGGCTCGTGCCGTCTCCGTCCACGACGCCCGCGTCCCGCTCGTCTCGAACGTCGACGGTGAGGTGATCCACTCCGGCCGTGAGGCCCTGCGCCGTATCGTCAGTCAGGTGCGCAACCCGGTGCGATGGGATCTGTGCATGGAGACGATGCGCGACCTGGGCGTGACCGGCATCATCGAGATCCCGCCGGCCGGCGCCCTCACCGGTCTGGCCAAGCGCGGGCTCAAGGGCGTCGAGACCCTCGCGCTGAAGTCCCCGGACGACCTCGAGGCCGCCCACCGCATGGTGCGCGAGCACGGCTCGGCCCGCGACGCCTCCCAGCCCACCTGGCGACTGATCACCGCGCCGGTGAAGGGGACGGTGGAGATCACCGCCAGCACGCCGGGCACGGCCGTCCCGGCCGGTGACGTCGTCGCCCGGATCTCCTCGCTGCGCGACACCCGCGAGGTGCTGGCAGACCACTCGGGCACCGTCGTGGAGTGGCTCGTCGAGGACGGCGACCCCGTGTCCCCCGGCCAGCCGCTGTTGCGCCTGCACCCCGAGGGTGCGATCGCATGAGCCGCCTGACGGTCCCCACCGAGTTCCACCACGCCCGGATCACCGGCACCGGCAGCTACCGCCCGGCACGGGTCGTGCCCAACAGCGAGATCGTCGAGGCGATCGACTCCTCCGACGAGTGGATCCGCGAGCGCTCCGGCATCGAGTCACGTCACCGCGCCGCACCGGACGAGAGCGTCGTCGACATGTCCGAGCACGCCTCCCGGGCCGCGCTGGAGTACGCCGACATCGACGCGAGCGAGATCGACACCGTCATCGTCGCCACCGTGACTCATCCGTACCAGACCCCTGCTGCCGCACCGGAGCTCGCTGCCCGGTTGGGCTCGCGTGCCGCCGCATTCGACCTCTCGGCCGCGTGCGCCGGCTTCTGCCACGCGCTCTCCGTCGCCAACGACCAGGTCCGTGCCGGCACGGCCGAGAACGTCCTCGTCGTCGGCGTGGAGAAGATGCTCGACTTCACCGACCCGACGGACCGGGGATCGGCCTTCATCTTCGGCGACGGCGCCGGAGCCGCGGTCGTCTCGCGCAGCGAGACCCCGGGCATCGGTCCGACCGTGTGGGGCAGCGACGGCGACAAGAAGGCGCTGATCACCTCGCGCAACTCGTGGATGGAGCTGGCCGAGAACCGCGACCTGCCCTGGCCGGCGATCGTCATGGAGGGGCCGAGCGTCTTCCGCTGGGCCGTGTGGTCGATGGCCAAGGAGGCCCAGCGGGCCCTTGACGCCGCGGGGGTCCGGGCCGAGGACCTCGCCGCCTTCATCCCCCACCAGGCCAATGTGCGCATCATCGACCAGATGGCCAAGGAGCTCGGGCTGCCGAAGGACCTGCCCGTCGCCCGCGACATCCGCACCACCGCCAACACCTCCGGTGGCTCCGTCCCGCTGGCGATGGACCGGATGCTGCGCGAGGGTGAGGTCGCCCCGGGTGGCCTGGCCCTGCTGATCGGCTTCGGCGCCGGCCTCGTCTGGGCCGCGCAGGTCGTGTCCCTCCCCTAGTTCACCCGTCGGTCCGACGGGATCTCGGACCACCCACACCCCGCAACACCCCGACACAAGGAGTACCCACATGGCCCACACCGAGCAGGACATCCTCGCAGGCCTCGCCGACATCGTCTCGGAGGAGACGGGAGTCGACGCGTCCGAGGTCACCGCGGACAAGACCTTCACCGACGACCTCGACGTCGACTCGCTGTCGATGATGACCATCGCCGTCACCGCCGAGGAGAAGTTCGGGGCCAAGATCCCCGACGAGGAGGTCAAGAACCTCAAGACCGTCGGTGACGCCGTCAACTACATCAAGGCCAACCAGGCCGCCTGAGGCCGGTGACCTCCCCCCTTCGTCATCATCGAAGGGGGGAACCACCCCTCTTCCCACCCCGCAGCAACAGGAGTCCACATGACCTCTCCCCGGCCCACCGTCGTCGTCACCGGTCTTGGCGCGACCACCCCGCTCGGCGGCACCGCCGAGGAGACCTGGCAGGCCGCTCTCGCCGGCCGGTCGGGCGCCGGCCCGCTCGACGCCTCGTGGGTCGAGGACTACCAGCTCCCGGTGACCTTCGCCGCGCAGCTGGCCACCCCCGTCACCGAGGTACTGAAGAAGGTCGAGACGAAGCGCCTCGACCCCTTCGCCCAGTACGCGCTCGTCGCCGCCCGGGAGGCCTGGGCCGACGCCGGCGCCCCCGAGGTCGAGCCCGAGCGCCTCGCCAGCTCCGTCGGCACGGGCATCGGAGGCGTGCAGACCCTGCTGGCCGCGTGGGAGTCCCTGCGCACCAAGGGAGCCCGACGCGTCTACCCGCTGTCCATCCCGATGCTCATGCCCAACAGCGCCGCAGGAACCGTCTCCCTGGAGTTCGGTGCCCGCGCCGGCGCGCACACCCTCGTCTCCGCCTGCTCCTCCGGCGCGGAGTCCATCGCCTACGGGCTGCACCTCATCCGCGAGGGCCTGGCCGATGTCGTCATCGCCGGAGGCTCCGAGGCGTCGGTCCACCCCCTGCCGATCGCCGGGTTCACCCAGATGCAGGCGCTGTCCACCCGCAACGACTCCCCCGAGACCGCCTCACGCCCCTACGACACCGATCGGGACGGCTTCCTCCTGGGCGAGGGTGGCGCGATCCTCGTGCTGGAGTCCGAGGAGCACGCGAAGGCCCGCGGGGCGACCATCATCGCCACCCTCGCCGGAGCCGGCGTCAGCGCCGACTCGCACCACATCGCCGCCCCCGAACCCGAGGGCGCCGGAGCCTCACGAGCCATGGCCGATGCCGTCCGTGATGCCGGGGCGAACCCGAAGGACCTCAGCCACATCAACGCGCACGCCACCTCCACCCCCGTGGGTGACGTCGCCGAGGTCGCGGCCATCCGGCGGGCGTTCGGCGCGGATGCGGACCACATGGCCGTCAGCGGCACCAAGTCGATGACCGGCCACCTGCTCGGTGCCGCCGGCGCGCTGGAAGCGGTCTTCGCCGCGCAGTCGATTCGGGACCGCAAGGCCCCACCGACGATCAACATCGAGAACCTCGACCCGGCCGTCGACCTCGACGTCGTGCGCGACACCCCTCGCGACCTCCCCGAGGGCGACCTGCTCGTCCTCGACAACTCCTTCGGCTTCGGCGGGCACAACGTCGCCCTCGCCTTCGGGAGCTACTGATGGCGCGCCAGCCCAACGCCGCCTCGGCGAGCGTCTCGAAGAAGGTCAAGGTCCCCCGCGAGGAGGACCCCCGCAACCCGAACCATCGTCTGGCCGGCTTCCTCGACGACGACTCCCTCGTGCTGATCACCCCCGACGACGACTCCGGCATGCTCGCTGCGACGGGCACCGTCGACGGCCAGCCCGTCGTCGCCTTCTCCAGCGACGCCACCGTCATGGGCGGCGCGATGGGTGTCGCCGGCTGCAAGGTCGTCGTCGCCGCCTACGAGCGCGCCCTGGCCGACGGTGTCCCGGTCGTCGGGCTGTGGCACTCCGGCGGTGCCCGCCTGCCCGAGGGCGTGGTCTCCCTGCACGCCGTCGGTGAGGTCTTCGCCATCATGACCCGGGCCTCGGGCAGGATCCCGCAGATCTCCGTGGTCATCGGTGCTGCCGCCGGTGGCGCCGCCTACGGGCCGGCGCTGACCGACATCGTCATCCTCGCCCCGGAGGGACGGATCTTCGTCACCGGACCGGACGTCGTCCGCTCGGTCACCGGCGAGGACGTCGACGCCCTTCGCCTCGGCGGTCCCGAGCCCCACGGACGGCGCTCCGGTGTCGTCCACGTGCTCGCCGAGTCCATCGACGACGCCTACACCCGCGCGGGTGTGCTGTGCGAGCTGCTGTCCGACCAAGGTGCCTTCCGGCTCGGCGACGTCGCCGATGTTGATCTCGCCGAGCAGCTGCCCGAGTCGACCAAGCGCGCCTACGACGTGCACCCTCTCATCGAGATGCTGCTCGACACGGGCCCGGTGCAGGAGCTGCACGCGCGGTGGGCACCCAACATCGTCACCACGCTCGGCCGCCTCGGTGGCCGCACCGTCGGTGTCGTCGCCAACAACCCCATGCGCCTGGGTGGGTGCCTGGACTCCTCGTCCGCGGAGAAGGCGGCACGCTTCGTGCGGATGTGCGATGCCTTCGGGGTGCCGCTCGTCGTCCTCGTCGACGTCCCCGGGTACCTCCCGGGCGTCGGCCAGGAGTGGGACGGCGTCGTGCGCCGCGGTGCCAAGTTGCTGCACGCCTTCGCGGAGGCCGTCGTGCCGCGCGTGAGTGTCGTGACGCGCAAGACCTACGGCGGTGCGTACATCGCGATGAACTCGCGCTCCCTGGGCGCCACGAAGGTCTTCGCCTGGCCGGACGCGCAGGTCGCCGTCATGGGTTCGGTGGCTGCGATCCGCATCCTGCACCGCCGACGGCTGGCGGAGGTCGACGAGTCGGAGCGCGCCGCCGTCGAGCAGGAGCTCGCCGACGAGCACGAGCGTCTCTCCGGGGGCCTGCCGCGTGCCGTCGAGATCGGGGTCGTCGACGAGATCGTCGAGCCCACCCGAACCCGCTCGGCCGTCGCCACCGCACTGGCCGAGGCGCCCGCCCGACGTGGGGAGCACGGCAACATCCCGTTGTGATCGCGGTAGCCTCGCGGTGCCGGGCAATCCACCGGCACCGTCTTCGTGGAGGTTGCTGTGAACGACACCCCGCCCCGCACGATGTCCGCCGGGGAGTGCTGGCAGGCGCTGCGTGAGCACGAGTTCGGCCGGCTCGCCTACCGCCTGCTGGGCGACGTGCACATCACGCCGATCAACTACGCCGTCGACGGTGACGCGCTGCTCTTCCGGACCGCGCAGGGTAACAAGTTGCTCAGCGCCGTCATGCACGAGCCGGTGGCGCTGGAGATCGACGAGCTGGGCTCGGAGGATGCGTGGTCCGTTGTCGTGCGGGGCCGCGCCGAGGTTCTCGGGGAGACCGACGCCCAGCGGGCGGAGCAGGTCCCGCTGCGCCCCTGGGTCGCCGGGGACAAGGACAGCGTCGTGCGGATCGTTGCGGTGGAGGTCACCGGCCGCCGGTTTCGGCTGTCCAAGCCGTGGGAGCACATCGTGCCCACGTCCTGATGGTCCGGACATGACGAAGGGGGCTGCGCCAAGGAGGAAGCGCAGCCCCCTTCGTCATGGGGCGGTGGTTCCTAGCCCACCTTGTGCAACCACCGCACGGGGGCGCCGTCGCCGGCGTGGCGGAAGGGTTCCAGCTCGGCATCCCAGGCCTCACCCAGGAGCTCACCGATCATGTCCTCGACGGCGTCGCCGGCCCCCTGGGCGAGCGTGATGACCTCGCGCAGTCGGTTCTCGTGGAGGACCACGTCACCGGAGGCGGAGATCGTCGCGTGGTGAATGCCCAGGGTCGGGGTGTGGCTCCAACGGGAGCCGTCCAGGCCCGGGGTGGGCTCCTCGGTCACCTCGTAGCGAACGCCCTCCCAGCCGCGCAGCGCGGAGGCCAGAGTCGCTCCCGTGCCGGGGTCTCCCGTCCAGGAGAACTCGGCACGCTTGAGTGACCGGCCGAGCGGCTGCTCGATCCAGTCGAGGGCCACAGCTTGGTCCAACACGGACTCGAGGGCCCACGTGATGTGGGGACACAGGGCCGTGGGGGTACTGTGGATGAACACCACGCCGCGGGTACTGATGCGCTTTCCTGCAGACATCCTGATCCTCCTTGAGTGCGATGGACGTCTTCCCCAACGCCAGACACTCTGGATCGAACGGCTGCGACGCGTGTCGCGGTGTGCTGCTCGAGCAATATGTGCACCGAAGTGCTTGTGTCGCCATTGTGCCCCACGGATCACAAGAGCACCAGCCCTCACGGTCGTCACACCCGCATCACGGACCGGCAGGGCCCTCCCGTGCCTGCATCGGCGCCGTGTCGGTCCGCGGAGGATGAGACGATGAGGACCGGAGTTTCCCAGCTGGAGGTTGACCGATGGCCCTGCCCTTCGACGACGATGCACGCTTCACCGACTACGCCCACCCACACCGGCTGGTGAGCACGTCTTGGTTGGAACGCCACCTGGGCAGCGAAGGACTCGTGGTCGTGGAGTCCGACGAGGACGTGTTGCTCTACGAGGTGGGTCACATCCCGGGGGCCGTGAAGATCGACTGGCACCTGGATCTCAACGACCCGGTCACCCGCGACTACATCGATGGAGAGGCCTTCTCCCGGCTCATGAGCGCCACGGGGATCGCGCGCGACACGACGATCGTCGTCTACGGCGACAAGTCGAACTGGTGGGCCGCCTATGCGCTGTGGGTGTTCACCCTCTTCGGTCACGAGGACGTGCGGCTGCTCGACGGTGGACGCGCGCTGTGGGACGCCGAAGGTCGGGACATGACGCGCGCCGTGCCGAATCCGACGCCCAGCGACTACCCGGTCGTCGAGCGGGACGACTCGCTCGAGCGTGCCTACCGACCGGATGTGCTCGACTTCCTCGGCGGGCAGCTGGTCGACGTGCGCTCGGAGCCCGAGTACACCGGCGAGCGCACCCACATGCCCGACTATCCGCAGGAGGGTGCACTGCGCGGCGGGCACATCCCCGGGGCGGTGTCCGTGCCCTGGGCGAGAGCCGCGAACGATGACGGCACGTTCCGCTCACGCGCCGAGCTCGAGCAGATCTACCTCACCGAGCAGCGCCTCGACCCGAGCGAACCGGTCGTGGCGTACTGCCGCATCGGCGAGCGCTCGTCGCACACCTGGTTCGCGCTCAAGCACCTGTTGGGCTTTCCCGACGTGCGCAACTACGACGGCTCCTGGACGGAGTGGGGCAACCTCGTGCGGGCCCCCATCGTCACGGGTCCGGAGCCCGGGGAGGTCCCGCAGCGATGAGCGCGGAACCAGCACCCGATGGGCCGGCCCTGCCGGCGGCCCTGGCCCAGGTGATCGAGGACTTCAACGACCTCGAGATCCCCGACCGCCTGCAGCTGCTGCTGGAGTTCAGCGACGAGCTGCCGGCCCTGCCGACGCGCTACACCGAGCACCCCGAGCTGCTCGAGCCGGTACCGGAGTGCCAGTCACCGATCTTCCTGGTCACCGAGGTCGACGGCACCGACGGGAGCGCCGTGGTGCACCTGCACTTCTCCGCTCCGCCGCAGGCGCCGACGACCCGTGGTTTCGCGGGCATCCTGCACGAGGGGCTCGACGGGCTCAGCGCTGCCGAACTGCTCGCCGTGCCGATGGACGTCTCCGAACAGCTGGGGTTGCGCGAGGCCGTCTCGCCGCTGCGGCTGCGCGGCATGGCCGGCATGCTCGCGCGGATCAAGCGTCAGGTGCGGGAGAAGATCGGGCAGGACGGGCTGCCGGCGGACCCACCGTGATGTTCGGTCCGTGCCGCGGTGGGCCGACGTTGTAGGCTGTCGCGGGCCCTGCAGGGCCTCGGGGCGGTAGCTCAGTCGGTCAGAGCACCGGACTCATAATCCGTCGGTCCCGGGTTCAAGCCCCGGTCGCCCCACCGCACGCAGTCGGTCACCCGCTTCGCGACGTGCGTGCCCGAGCGCCACGCCGGGCGGCGCGTGCTGCACTGACGGCGTTCCATCGCACGGCACCCAGCAGATCTCTGCCGTGCTCGGCCGCCGTGTGGTCGGGACGGGCCGAGATCGCCGCGAGGGCTCGGTCCAGGTCGTGACCCTCCTGCCCGAGCACCACGGAGAAGTCACGACGCAGTGGCCCCAGCGCTTCGTACCCTGCCTTGCGGTAGTGACGCGCGAACCACGGCTTGTGGAGTCGGGCCCGCTCGTGCAGGCCGGATGAGTGCGACATGGGGTTCTTCGGCCGGTTGAGGACGTAGTCGGGCAGCAGGTCGGCGAAGGCGTGCCTGAGGATCCACTTCTCCCGACCATCGCGAACCTTGAGCTCCATCGGAACGCGCATGGCCGCCCTGATCAGGGTGGGGTCGAGGAAGGGCATGCGTACCTCGACCCCTTGCCCCATGCCGGTGCGGTCGACGCGCTGCAGCTCGGTCCGGGACAGGTTGCGGATCTTGTGCTCGAAGAGTCGCCGCGCCGCTTCCGGTGGCACCTGGTCGTACATGGCGTACCCACCGAAGAGCTCGTCCGAGCCGTCCCCCGCGAGGGCGATGTCGACGCCGGCCTCCCGCATCCGCGCGAACAACGGGACCGAGACGACGGCGTTGATGACGTCGCCGTACTCCGTGCACTCCGACATCCGGATCGCCCGACGCACATCGTGGCGGCTGATCCGCTCCGGAGGCACATCGATCACCTCGTGTCGTACCCCGAGGTCGGCGGTCAGCCGTCGCGCGTACCGGACGTCCTCGCTGTCCGGGCTGCCGATCGTGAACGCCACGCAGTCCGGGTGGCTCCTGCGCAGCAGGGCCAGGACGAGCGACGAGTCGAGGCCACCGGAGAGGACCACTCCCACGGGGACCTGTGTGCGGCACCGCGCCAGGACGCTCTCCTCGAGCGCCGCGCGCACCAGGGTGCAGGCCCGGTGGGTGTCGGTGACCGGCGTCGTGTCCACGGAGCGAAAGAGGTCGACGTACGGCTTCGCCTCCGGAGTGGACCCGGGCGCAGCCCAGGCGTGGTTTCCCGGCGGGACCTCGTGGATCGAGGTGCCTGTGGGGACCAGTGCCTTCACCTCCGAGCCGACGTGGAGGCAACCGTCGGCCCACGCCCAGTAGAGCGACCGGACGCCCACGGGATCCCGACCCAGGTAGGTCCGACCCGTGCCGACCTCGATGACCGCGAAGGCGAAGTCCCCCCGCAGCCGGGCGACGGCGGTCTCGCCCCAGCGGAGGACAGCCGCCACGAGGACGTCGAGGCTGTTTCCGCACCGAAGGGGGTGTCCCTCCTCACGGAGCTCGACGGCGAGCTCGGCACCGTTGTAGACCGTCCCGTCGAGACACACGATCCACTCACCGTCCCTCGACTGCCACGTACTCGTGGTGTCCTCCTGGCCACGGTCGCTGGTCCGCGTACTCACGAGCACACCCGCGGCCTCGGCGGTCTCCTCGACCTCTCCACGGCCGGCGACGGACTGCCGCATCAGGTCGAAGCGGGCACGATCTGCGTTCGGTCCGATGATGGCAGCGAAGCCGCCCATGGCTCAGTCCTCGGTCCCGGTCGCGCCGTGCGTGCGCAACCCTGCCAGTGCGTCGGGACTGATGCACACGTGCCAGGCCTGCCCCTCGTTGATGACATTGACCCGGCCCTCGTCCTGGTGGGCCCACAGCACCTCGGCGAGCACGTCGCCGACACCGAAGCGCTCGAACCACCGCATCTCGAGGTCGACGGCGTGCCCCGTGCAGTGTGCACTCGGCAGGACCGCCGAGTACCCCAGCGACCGCAGATGCTGCTGGTGCTCGATGCTGCGCGTCATGCTGGTCACCCACAGCGGCGGGGTCCCGGAGGGCACGATCCGGTGGAAGTCGGCGGAGATCTCGCCGAGCAACGTGTTTACCTCCGGGCGTGTCCGCGGGCTCACGACCCCAGCAGTGCGCGGTGTGCGATCCGGCACGATGCGGCGTTCGACGGCTCGGGCCAGCCGGTGCGTGCGGGTCCTGGGTTGCACGCGGCACCGCACCGGGGCCCGACCGTTCCTGCCGCTGCGCACGTCGACGAGTTCAGTGGTCGAGTCCACCGTCTCCGTCGTGCGGTAGGCCGGCACGTGTCCCCACCAGATGGCATCGATCTGGGCCAGCAGGAGGATCCGGACCAGGGACGGCAGGTCGTCCGCGGCGCTCCGGGCGTTCGGCTGGTAGTCGGTGATCTCACGACTCATCGAGTCCATGGCACGGCCGGCTCCACCGGGCGCGAACTCGAGCGCCCGGGCGATTTCCGGAGCGACCCGGCTCCGGTCGAGGAGCTGCGTCACCCGGTGCCGCTGTACCTCGAGGCCCCCGGCGCCCACGTCCGTGACCAACGCATCGACCGCCTCGCGATAGGCCGTGAGGTCGATCGCGAGTTGGGGGACGGAGCCACCGATGGAACCGTCCTGCGTCATCGTCGAGAACCCGTGGGAGGAGCGGAGCCGGTCAGATCACTGGTCCTCATCGGGCGTCATGACGGTGTAGTTGACCGCGGTCGCGTCGGCATCTGCGCTCACCGCGACATTGGCGTTCCAGTCGTCGTTGCTCATGGTGAAAGAGCGCAACTCGAAGTCGTCCCCGCCCATCGAGTTGGTCGACAGGATCTCGAAGCCAGCGGCCTCGGCGCGGGCCTTCAGGTCGTCATGGGTCTGCTTGACGTCGGCGTCCGGGCTGCTGAAGTGCACGGTGAACGACTGGTCGTCGTCACTGCCCATCGACATGGACGCCTGCACCTCGAAGTCATCCGGCAGCGGCACCTCGTCGGGGAAACCCGCGGGGAGCTCGTCACCACCGACCTCCAAGGACCCCTCGTCCGACTCGATGGTGACCTTGCCGTCATCGTCGCTGTCGATGTCGACGTCTCCACCCCCAGCGGCTTCCATCCCCTTCTCGGCGACCTTCTCCCCCGCCTTGTCGGCAATCGTCGAGCACCCTGTCACAAGGGTGGCGGCCAGCACGATGCCGCCGATCCTCCCGATGGTCGCGTGCATGTCCATGATGGCATCCCCGTTCGCGTGGCTTCGTCATCCTCGTGACGATGCGGAAGCAGCGCCGGACGATGAAGGCATGGTTCTCAGCAAACGCTCAGCATAGGGCAAACGGTCGCCGTTGTGTGGGGATCGGATCAGGCGCGGATGTGGTCACGTCGTTGACCGCGATCAGGGTGGGCCGTGAACCGGACTCAGATGGCTCCACCGGTCATCGAGGCGAGCTCCTTCTCCTGCGGGAGATCCAGCACGGACTCTTCACGCACCTTCTTCAGGTGCTCCTTGGTGCAGCCGGTCGCCCAGGCACTGATGGCCAGCGAACCCCAGCCGATGAGCATGCCACCGACGTTGTCCAGCACGTAGTGCCAGCCGAAGTAGAGCGTCGCCAGGAAGGTCAGGGCGAAGAAGACCCATGCAGCCGTGCGCACCATGGCGTTCTGTGCGGTCTTGTGGAGGAAGAGAGCGGCCGCAAAGGTCACCGACACGTGGAGCGAGGCGAAGGCCGCGACTCCGTGGATCGCGTCACTGGTGAGCGGGCTCGTCAGGAACTCCAGCCGATTGTCCAGCAGGGCCTGCTGCAGAGAACTGACGCCCGTGACGGGCAGGTCGGTGTACAGGTCGGGGCGAGAGTAGATCGGGCCGACGGCCGGGATGATGTAGTAGCTGACCACGCCGAAAACCCAGTTCAGGGACAGGGTGGTCGCGTACCAGGCGCCCACCCGCACATCCCGGCTGAGCACGAGGAAGACACCGAGGCTGATCGGCACCAGCGGCATGTACGAGAGGTAGACGAAGGAGAGCAACATCGCCGTGACATCGGTGCCGAGGACCGCGTGCAGAACCGTGGCGGGGTCGTGGCCGAGGAAGAACCACCGGTCGGTCTGCAGCAGGCCCCGGTCGTAGAGCGTGCCGTCCCGATAGAGCGGGAGGACGTTCTTGAGGTTCCGGTAGCCCACGTAACTGACGTAGAACGTCACCAGACCGGTCATGATGTAGAGGGCGCGGCGCAGGCTCCACTCGTGCTTGATCACCTCGGTCACACCGAGCGGGATGCTGCGCCAACCACGTCTGCGCGTGGCCGCGATGAGCACGCCGACTCCGGAGAGCATCAGCCCCAACAGCGGCAGACGGACGTAGGCAGGACCAAGGAAGCCCTCGGGGTCCTTCAACGGGATCCCGAGGACTTGGCTGCCGATGACCGAGGCGATCCCGACGAGGAGGGACACGCTCACCGCAACCGTATACGGCCACTTGCGAACGAGGTGCATCCCCCGATTATGACGGATGGGTGACCGAACTGTGAACTGACACCCGTGGTGGACGTCTCCCGATCAGTCCGGGAGAGCCTCTGCTGTGGGGCTGGTCGCACGCATCGTGGTGTGCGTCACATCTGCGCTCGTGAGGGGCTGCAGCGTGCCCGGACAAGAGAATGCCCCGTGACGTCCGCGTGTGCCGACGTCACGGGGCGATCCGCTCCCCCGGTTGGACTCGAACCAACAACCCTCCGGTTAACAGCCGAATGCTCTGCCAATTGAGCTACAGGGGATCGCGCCGAAGCGCTGCGCCACCATAGCAAGAAGGGGGCCTGTGTCGAAACCAGGACTCAGGGTTCCTGCCCCACCTGCTCCGCCAGGCGAGCGGCGACCTGCTCGGTCACCGCGACGAGCTCCGCGTCGTCGGGGTCGCAACCACGCGCGACGATCGTCTGGGCGAGCACCGCGTCGGTCGTGAGGTCCTTGCGCAGCACCACGCGCGCCCGCCGCGACCGATCCAGGCGCACGTGCTCGACGAGGAGCACGGACGCGTTGACTCGCTCGTGGAAGGCATCGGGGACACCACCCGGGTCGGTGAGGTGCCACTGCCCCCCGGTGCTTCCGTCGACCCACGAGACCACGAGCACCGACCCCTCCGGCTCCCACCGACCGCTGTCCACGAGGTGCCACGGCTTGCCCCCGGCAGCGCCCGCACCGGGAGCGATGAGCCGCCGTGAGGTGATCACGAGCGTCCCGTCATCCGTCGCAGCCGTCGCGAGCACCCGCTCCCCCGACTGGAGTTCGACGTCGGAGGGGACGGCGACCGCCTTGTTCTTCAGGACCTTCAACCAACCCATCAGATGATCTCCTCACGCAGCGCGGCACGTTGACGCTCCAGCGATTGCAGGGACAGCGAGAGCTCACGCAGGCTCTGCTGGTCGGTGGCCGGATCCGCAGCCATGCGTCGCATCCGCGACATCGCGTCCGAGATCCGACGGCCGACCGCCACCTCGCGCACACGGACGAGCAGGGATCGGGTGTAGCTCGCCGGAGGCAGGCCGGTCGACTGGTCGTGCAGGACAGGAAGGGGGGCGACCGACAGCTCGGCGACCAGTGAGGCGACCGCCAACGGCGTCGCCTCGTCGATGCGCCCGTGCCAGGCCCCGAGCGTCTCCCCCTCCCGCAGCGGACCGACCGTACGCACGGCGGCGAAGACCGCCTGGTGCGCCGGTGCGGAGAAACCCTCCGGCTCGACGGCATCCAGGTCCTGGGAGGTGAACAGCGAGGGGTGCTGGAGCATCGCCTGGAGGAGCTGGCGCTCGGCGCGAACGATCGGGTCACGCAGATCGGGTACCGGCACCCCGCTCCCCGCGTCGTCCGCGGTGGGCTCCGGTGTCTCGGGGTTGGCGCGGGTCTCCCCCTTCGCCTCCTCCTTGGCCCGGATCCGTCCGGCCCGGGCCACCTGGTCACGCATCTGCTCGACCTCGACGCCGACCCAGCCGGCGACCGTGCGCACGTACTCCGGTCGCAGCGAGGAGTCACGGATGCTGTTGATGATCGGCGCGACCGCCGACATACCGCGAACCCGCCCCTCGGCGGTGGACAGGTCGAAGCGCGCCAGCGTCGTGCGCACCGCGAACTCGAACATCGGCACCGCGTCGGCCACCAGCTCGCGCACCGCGGACTCGCCCTCCCGCAGTCGCAGGTCGCACGGGTCCATGCCCTCCTTGGCGACCGCGACGAAGCTCTGGCTGGCCCAGCGCTGGTCCTCGGAGTAGGCCTTCATCGCGGCCTTCTGCCCGGCGGCGTCACCATCGAAGGTGAACACCACCCGGGCGGGTGCGAGGTCGGCCTCGTCCCGCATGATCCGACGCAGGACCTTGATGTGGTCGATCCCGAAGGCGGTGCCGCACGTGGCGACCGCCCCCTCGACACCGGACAGGTGTGCCGCCATGACGTCGGTGTACCCCTCGACGACGACGGCCCGTCGGTCCTTGGTGATCGACTTCTTCGCCAGATCGAGTCCGTAGAGGACGCTCGACTTCTTGTAGATCGGCGTCTCGGTGGTGTTGAGGTACTTGGCAGCGATCCGGTCGTTGTCGTACAACCGGCGCGCGCCGAAGCCGACCGTCTCGCCGGTGATGTCGCGGATCGGCCACACGAGGCGACCCCGGAAGCGGTCGTAGAGGCCGCGCGAACCACTCCCGCACAGTCCGCCGACCGTCAGCTCCTCGGCCGTGAAGCCCTTGCCGCGCAGGTAGCGGGCGAGCTCCTCCCCGCCGCGGGGCGCGTAGCCGACCCCGAAGAGCTTCGCCTCCGGGCTGTGGAATCCGCGCTCGCGCAGGAAGTCCCGACCGATCCGTGCTTCCGGGGACTCCAGCAGTCGCTGGTGGTAGAACTCCGCCGCGGCACGGTGTGCCTCCAACAGGCGGGTGCGCCTGCCGAGCCCGACCCCGTCACGGGGGCCACCCCCTTCCTCGTAGCGCAGCTCCATCCCCAGCTTCGCGGCGAGGCGCTCGACGGCCTCCGCGAAGGTGAGGTGGTCCAGCTTCTGCACGAAGGAGATGACGTCGCCGCCCTCGCCGCAGCCGAAGCAGTGGTAGGCGCCGACGGCCTCACGGACGGTGAAACTCGGGGTCTTCTCGTCGTGGAAGGGGCACAGGCCCTTCATCGACCCGATCCCGGCGGGGCGCAACGAGACGTGGTCCCGGACGATGTCGGTGATCGAGGAGCGTTCCTTGACGGACTGCACGTCCTCGGCTCGGATCCGGCCCGCCACCATTCACCTCGTTCCCAGGTCGATTCACTTCTGTCCCCGAGTCTAGGACCAGCACCCCGGGTCCGGCCCCGGGACCATCCACGGGCGCGGGACCTCAACGGCAGTGGGCGCCATGCAGCTCCAGAGCCCGCAGGTCGGTCAGGCCGGCGACCTGGTCGATCACCACCCGCAGCCGGGCGTCCTCGCCCTGAGCGCCCGCCAGGTCGTGCCGCAGGTCGGGGTCGAGCCGCTGCTCGGGGTCCGCCGCGAACCACTGCGCCAGGTCGGCCACGACGTGGCGCTGATGGGCATACTCTTCGTCCCGCTCCCCGGAGAACATGACGAAGTGGGCCGCGACCGCCTTGAGCACCGCGACCTCCGCCAGGGAGTCGTCCGGCACCACGAGCCGGGCATCGTAGCGGCCGAGGTCTCCTGGCCCGTGCACCGACCGGGTCGCGGTCTCCGCCGCGTGCACGAAGCGCCCGATGATCCGTGAGGTCATGTCCTTCAACCCGGCGAGCGCCTGCCTGGACCCGTCGTAGGACTGCGGGACCGCTCCGGTCGCGAGCAGCCGCTCCAGCCCCTCGCCCATGGCGTCACGGCCCAGGTCGGCGGCGAAGTGACTGGCGGCGACGTCGAGCACGGCGTCGGTGTCGTGGGCGTCGCGCAGCTGTCGCAGGTCGAGCCGGCCCGAGGCGATCGCGTCCTCGACGTCGTGGACGCTGTAGGCGACGTCGTCGGACCAGTCCATGACGTCGGCCTCGAGGCAGCGCACGAAGCTGTCGGTGCCCGGACCGCCCGAGCGCAGCCACGCGAAGACGAGGAGGTCGTCCTCGTAGACCCCGAACTTCGGGGTCGGGGCCGGGCCCAGTCCCCGGCGCCACGGGTACTTGGTCGCCGCATCGAGACTGGCCCGAGTGAGGTTGAGACCGGCCGGCCGGCCGTCGGCGTGGACGCGCTTGGGCTCCAGACGGGTGAGGATCCGCAGCGTCTGCGCGTTGCCCTCGAAACCCCCGATGTCGGCGGCGATCGAGTTGAGGGCACTCTCGCCGTTGTGACCGAAGGGCGGATGCCCCAGGTCGTGCGCGAGAGCGGCCACCTCCACGACGTCGGCGGCGCACCCGAGCGCCCCGCCGAACTCGCGGCCGATCTGCGCCACCTCCAGGCTGTGCGTGAGGCGGTTGCGCACGAAGTCGTTGCTGCCCGGTCCGAGCACCTGGGTCTTGGCCGACAACCGTCGCAGGGCAGCGGAGTGGATCAGCCGCCCGCGATCACGTGCGAAGTCGTCCCGATCGGCGCGCTTGTGCACCGGGTCCTCGGAGACCCACCGCTCACGATCGCTCTGGCTGCTCACGTGCGTGAGCCTACGGCGCTCCGGCCGGTCCCCCTGGTCGCCGTCATCTCCCTCCGCGGAACCGGCCCCCGCGGCAGGCTGGTTCGCCAGTAGCCTCGCAGGTGACTGCCGCCACACCCTCGGAGGTACCCGTGTTCCGCAAGATCCTCGTCGCCAACCGAGGCGAGATCGCCATCCGCGCCTTTCGTGCGGCCACCGAGCTCGATGCGACCACCGTCGCCGTCTACCCCACGGAGGACCGCACCTCCGAGCACCGGATGAAGGCGGACGAGGCCTACCTCATCGGCGAGGAGGGCCACCCCGTCCGCGCCTACCTGGACCATGAGGACATCGTGCGGGTGGCCCGGGAGGCCGAGGTGGACGCGATCTACCCGGGGTACGGGTTCCTCTCGGAGAACCCTGCGCTGGCCGAGGAGTGCGCCCGCCACGGAATCACCTTCATCGGCCCCCCGGCCGAGGTGCTCGAGCTGACCGGCAACAAGGCGCGTGCCATCGCCGCTGCCGAGGCGGCCGGCCTGCCGACGCTGGAGGGTGCCGAGGCGACGAGGGACCTCGACGCTCTCGAGTCGGCGGCCGAGCGGATCGGCTTCCCCGTCTTCGTCAAGGCCGTCAGCGGTGGCGGTGGGCGAGGCATGCGCCGCGTCGAGCGGCGTGAGGACCTGCGTGATGCCCTGGAAGCCGCCCAGCGTGAGGCGGAGTCGGCCTTCGGCGACCCCACGCTCTACCTCGAGGAGGCCGTGGTCGATCCGCGGCACATCGAGGTCCAGGTGCTCGGCGACGCCAGCGGCGAGGTGATCCACTTCTGGGAGCGGGACTGCTCCGTGCAGCGCCGCCACCAGAAGGTCGTCGAGATCGCCCCCGCCCCGAACCTCGATCCGGACCTGCGCGAGCGGATGTGCACCGACGCCGTGCGCTTCGCCAAGTCCATCGACTACGTCAACGCGGGCACCGTGGAGTTCCTACTCGGCGAGGACGGACGGTACGTCTTCATCGAGATGAACCCACGCATCCAGGTCGAGCACACGGTCACCGAGGAGGTGACCGAGCGCGACCTGGTCGTCGCGCAGATGCAGATCGCGGCCGGCGCGACGTTCGCCGACATGGGCCTGCGGCAGGAGGACATCCGCACGCGCGGATTCGCGCTCCAGTGCCGGATCACCACCGAGGACCCCGCCAACGGCTTCCGTCCCGACTCGGGGACGATCTCGGCGTATCGTTCGGCCGGCGGGTCCGGGGTGCGTCTGGACGGCGGGACGACCTTCGTCGGCGCGGAGGTCAGCGCCCACTTCGACTCGATGCTCGTCAAGCTGACCTGCCGGGCCGCGACCTTCCCCCTGGCCGTGCGCCGCGCCCGCCGGGCGCTCGCGGAGTTCCGCGTGCGCGGGGTCGCGACGAATCTTCCGTTCCTCGACGCCGTCCTGTCCGAC
Organism: Janibacter sp. A1S7; assembly: GCF_037198315.1. Taxonomy (NCBI): domain Bacteria; kingdom Bacillati; phylum Actinomycetota; class Actinomycetes; order Micrococcales; family Intrasporangiaceae; genus Janibacter; species Janibacter alittae. The sequence goes on from NZ_CP144913.1 coordinate 2,056,202, forward strand.
CCCACCTTCCGGGCCGGTGGGGCCACCACGAGCTTCATCGACGAACGCCCCCACCTGCTCGATGCACCCAGCGGCAAGGACCGCGCCACCAGGTTGCTGACCTACCTCGCCGATGTCACCGTCAACCAGCCGCACGGCCCGCGCACCACCGACCTGCGACCGGGGGAGAAGTTGCCCGCCCTGCCCGCCGGTGACCTGCCCGAGGGCAGCGCCGACCGGCTCCGCCGGCTGGGCCCGGCCGGCTTCGCGGCCGACCTGCGCTCACGCACCGACGTCGCGGTCACGGACACCACCTTCCGAGACGCCCACCAGTCGCTGCTCGCGACGCGCGTGCGCACGCGCGATCTCGTCACGGTCGCCGAACACGTCGCCCGGCTGACCCCACAGCTGTTGTCGGTCGAGGCATGGGGCGGGGCGACGTACGATGTCGCCCTGCGCTTCCTGCACGAGGACCCGTGGGAGCGGCTGGACGTCCTGCACGAGGCGATGCCCAACGTCCCCCTGCAGATGCTCCTGCGCGGTCGCAACACCGTCGGCTACACGCCCTACCCGACGACCGTGACCGATGCCTTCGTGGCAGAGGCGGCCCGTAGCGGGCTGTCCATCTTCCGCATCTTCGACTCGCTCAACGACGTCAGCCAGATGCGCCCGGCGGTCGAGTCCGTGCTGGCGACCGACACCGCCGTCGCCGAGGTCGCCCTGTGCTACACCGGCGACCTGCTCGACCCGGGCGAGAGGCTCTACACGCTCGACTACTACCTGCGACTGGCCGAGCAGATCGTCGAGACCGGCGCCCACGTCCTGGCGATCAAGGACATGGCCGGTCTGCTGCGCGCCCCCGCAGCAGGAACGCTGGTGCGCGCGCTACGCAGTCGCTTCGATCTCCCGGTGCACCTGCACACGCACGACACGGCCGGCGGCCAGATCGGCACCCTCCTGGCGGCCATCGACGCCGGGGTGGACGCCGTGGACGCCGCCAGCGCGACCATGGCCGGGACGACCTCACAGCCGTCGTTGTCGGCCCTCGTCGCCGGGACCGACGGGACCGAGCGGCCGACCGGTCTGGACATCCGGAACGTCTTCGCGCTCGAGCCCTACTGGGAAGCGGTGCGACGCACGTACGCCCCCTTCGAGTCCGGGCTCTCCTCGCCGACCGGACGTGTCTACCGCCACGAGATCCCCGGCGGGCAGCTGTCGAACCTGCGCCAGCAGGCGATCGCCCTGGGTCTCGGGGAGCGCTTCGAGGAGATCGAGGACATGTACGCCGCGGCCAACTCCATGCTCGGCAACATCGTCAAGGTGACCCCGAGCAGCAAGGTCGTCGGAGACCTCGCCCTCGCCCTCGTGGGCGCGGGCGCCGACCCGGCGGACTTCGAGGCCGAGCCCTCGCGCTTCGACATCCCCGACTCGGTCATCGGCTTCCTGCGCGGTGACCTCGGTGACCCGCCCGGCGGATGGCCGGAGCCCTTCCGGACCAAGGCCCTCGAGGGCCGGAAGGTGGACCCGCCCTTCGTCGACCTCACCGACGACCAGGAGCAGGCGCTGCGGGAGAGCCCCCGGGAGATGCTCAACGAGCTGCTCTTCCCCGGCCCCACGCAGGAGATGCGTCAGGCGCGGGAGACCTTCGGTGACACCTCCGTGCTCGACACCGGCATCTTCCTGCACGGCCTCGAGCACGGCGCGGACCACGACGTCGAGATCGAACCGGGCAAGACCCTGACGCTGGGCATCTCCACGGTCAGCGAGCCCGACGAGCACGGGATGCGCACCGTCATGGGCACGGTCAACGGCCAGCTGCGTCCCGTCCAGGTGCGCGACCGGTCCGTCGAGGCCGAGGTCGTCGCGGCGGAGAAGGCCGACCCGGACGACGACGGTCAGGTGCCGGCCCCCTTCGCCGGGGTGGTCACCCTGCAGGTCGAGGAGGACGCCCAGGTCGAGGCCGGGGACACCGTCGCGACGATCGAGGCGATGAAGATGGAGGCCTCGATCACCACCCCACGGGCCGGCACCGTCCGTCGGCTGGCGATCGGTGCACGCACGCAGGTCGAAGGGGGCGACCTCCTGGTCGTCGTGGAGTAGCCCCGGTCAGCCGCTCCGGCCCCCGGGAGGCGGTCCGCTCGGCGATGGAGGGGGAGGAGCAGCGCCGCCTGATGGGCCAGGATCGGCAGACCCACCCTGCTCACCGAGCTTGTCGACGCCGTCCTTGGCCGCGCCCTTGGCCTTGTCGAGCTGACCCTCGAAGCGGCCCTTGGTGGCCTTGTTGGCTGCCTCCTCCGCCTTGTCGAGGCCCTGGCCGATCGTGTCGCCGTGCTCGGAGGCGTACTGGCCGGCCTTGTCCTTCAGCTGTCTGCTCCTGCCGAGGAGCGTGTCGAGGAATCCCATGGTGCCCTCCAGATGAGTGCGGGTGTGGTGCCTGACCCTAGTCCCCCGCGGGCAGTCCCGACAGACCTCAGCCGCCGTCGACGACGGACCGCTCCGCCTGGGCGACCTGCTCCCGCTGGTCGGCGTCGAGCTCACGGCTGGCGAGCCAGTTCTCCGGGAGGGCGACCACGCGCGAGGAGCCCGCGCGGCCGCGCTGCCCCTCGGCGGCCTCCCCCGGCCACGGGGTGTCGGGGTCGAGGGTGGCGATGAGGTCGTCCAGCGCCGCGAGGGAGTCGACGAGCGCCAGCCGGTTGCGTACGGTGGAGCCGGCCGGGAACCCCTTGAGGTACCACGCGATGTGCTTGCGGATGTCGCGGCAGGCACGCAGCTCGTCGCCCGCGTAGAAGTCGGTGAGCAGCTCCGCGTGCCGACGCAGGGTCGCGGTGACCTCGCCGAGCGAGGGGCGGATGCGCACCTGCGTGCCGTTGAGTGCCGCTGCGAGGTCCGCGAAGAGCCAGGGCCGTCCCAGGCACCCGCGGCCGACGACGACGCCGTCGACGCCGGTCTCCTCGACCATCCTGACCGCGTCCTCGGCGGACCAGATGTCGCCGTTGCCCAGGACCGGCACGGAGGTGATGGTCTCCTTGAGCAGGCGGATCCTCGACCAGTCGGCGGTGCCGGAGTAGGCCTGGCTCGCGGTCCGGGCGTGCAGCGCGACGGCCGCGACCCCCTCCTCCACGGCGGCCGTGGCGGCCTCGAGGTAGGTGTGGTGCTCCTCGTCGATGCCGACACGCATCTTGACGGTGACGGGGACGTCCCCCTTCGCCCCCTCGGTGGCCGCCGCGGAGACGATCGCGCGGAAGAGGTCGCGCTTCCAGGGCAACGCCGCTCCCCCACCCTTGCGGGTGACCTTGGGGACCGGGCAGCCGAAGTTGAGGTCGATGTGGTCGGCCCGGTCCTCGGCCACGAGCATGCGCACCGCCCGGGCCGTGGTCGCCGGGTCGACGCTGTAGAGCTGCACGCTGCGCGGACTCTCGTCCGGGTCGTGCTCGATCAGGCGCATCGTCTCCGGGGTGCGCTCCACCAGGGCGCGGGAGGTGACCATCTCGTTGACGTAGAGGCTGTTCGCCCCCGTGGCCCCACTCGCGGCCAGGCCCGCGTCGCCCGCCTCGCGGCACAACCGTCGAAAGGCCCGGTTGGTGATCCCCGCCATCGGGGCGAGGACCACGGGCGAGTCGATGACGTGCCGACCGATGCGAAGGGGGGGCAGCACGCGCTCGCCGGCGGTCGGGGCGTCGTGCCGGGTCGGGCTCGTGGGCTGGGTCAGGGTGGTCATGACGCGGCCCAGTGTCTCACCGGGGCACGGGACAGGGACAATCGTGCGCATGGGCAGGCAGTCGAGGCAGGAGACGACCACGGACGGCAGCGAGCGCATCTCCCTCCGCCCGGCCGTGCCGTGGCTCCTGGGGACGCTCGCCCTGGGCGTGGCCGCCGTCATCATCGCGGTCGTGCGTCTGGACCAGCTGCCCGATCCGTACCCCGTCCACTTCGGTGTGCTGGGCGACCCGGACCGCTACACCGATCGTTCCCTCGGCAGCGTCCTGATGCCCACGCTCGTCGGGCAGGCGAGCGGACTCGCGGTCTTCGCCACGCTGCTGCTGATCCGCGCCCAGGGCCACGCCCGACTCGTCACGCCGCTCGCCGCGCTCGCCAGCGTCGTCGGCGGGGGCATCTCGTTGACCTCCATCAGCCAGTACCTCACCGACGATGCGGTCCCACCACCATGGACCTTCTGGGCGCTCCTCGCGGGCCTCACCGCGACCACGATCTGGGTCGTCATCGCCTCCGTCCGCGCCGGGCGCGAGAGCGGCGACGACCGTGCGGGCTGGCGCCTGGGCGGCCTCGTCTACGCCAACCCGGACGATCCGGACGTCCTCGTGTCCAAGCGTGCGGGAGTCGGGACCACCGTCAACCTCGGCAGACCGATGGGCTGGGCCGTCCTGGGGCTGCTCCTGCTCCCCGGCATCCTCGTCGTCGTGGCGGTGGTCCTGTGGACATGACGGCATCCACCGGCTCCCGGCAGCACCTGGAGAAGTTCGCCTGGCTGTCCATCGCGGCGGCCCTGGCCACGATCGCGCTCAAGACCGGAGCCTGGTGGATCACCGACTCGGTCGGTCTGCTCGCCGACGCGGCCGAGTCGATCGTCAACCTCGTCGCGGCGATCGCGGCCCTCATCGCTCTTCGGGTCGCCGGGCGCGCGGCCGACGACGACCACCACTTCGGTCACTCGAAGGCCGAGTACTTCTCGGCCGCGATCGAGGGCGCGATGATCTTCGTCGCCGCCGGCGTCATCATCTGGCAGGCGATCGGTCGGCTGCTCGACCCGCGACCCATCGACCAGGTCGGGCTCGGTGTGGCGATCTCCGTCGTGGCTGCGGTCCTCAACGGCGCCGTGGCCTTCGTCCTCCTGCGCGCCGGCCGGCGGCACCGCTCGATCACGTTGCGCGCCGATGGGCAGCACCTGCTCACCGATGTCTGGACCTCGGTGGGCGTCGTCGCCGGGATCGCGCTCGTCGCCGTGACCGGTATCGAGCTGCTCGACCCGATCGTCGCCCTGCTCGTCGGAGCCAACATCCTGTGGGCCGGGTGGCGCCTGCTCAACGAGTCGGGGACCGCGCTGATGGACGCGGCGCTGTCCCCCCAGGACAATGCCGATCTGGCGGACACCATCAACGCGCTGTGCAGCGACGAGGTCCACGTGCACGGGCTGCGCACCCGGATGGCGGGACACATCTCCTTCGCCGAGTTCCACGTGCTGGTCCCGGGTGCCTGGTCGGTACGTCGGGCGCACAACGTCGTGGAGGACATCGAGACCGCCATCGCCGAGGAGCACCCCGACCTGCGGGTGACCATCCACATCGAGCCCAGCGAGGACCCCCGGTCCTACGATGACTTCGGTGGCTACGAGATCCCCATCCAGCCGCTGCCGGACCGCGATGTCGCACCCAGCAAGGAGATCCCGTGAGCGCCCTCGTCGATCCCCGCACCCTGCAGTCGGAGCTCGCCGAGCCCGGCCCGTCGGGCCCCGTCGTCCTCGACGTGCAGTTCACCCTCACCGGCGACGGAGCGGACCTGTACGCCGGCGGGCACCTTCCCGACGCCCCCTTCGTCGATCTGGACGCCGTGCTGGCCGGCGAGCCGGGAGCGGGAGGCCGCCACCCCCTTCCCGATCCCGCGGTGCTGCAGGCGGGGCTGCGGGCAGCCGGCGTCGACGACGACTCGCACGTCGTCGTCTACGACCAGGCGTCATCCCTCGCCGCCGCCCGCGCCTGGTGGGTGCTTCGGTGGGCCGGGCTGACCGATGTGCGCGTCCTCGACGGCGGGCTCGCCGCTTGGCGGGACGCGGGAGGTGCGGTCTCCACCGGGGCAGTCTCCCCCACCCCGGGTTCGGTCACGGTCCGCCCGGGCTCGGTGCCGGTCCTGACCGCCGACGGCGCGGCCGACCTCACCGAGGCGGGCGTGCTCGTCGACGCGAGGGCCCCCGAGCGGTACCGCGGCGAGGTCGAGCCGATCGACCCGGTCGCGGGGCACGTCCCCGGTGCGGTCAACGTGCCGATGGGTGACCTCACGACCGACGAAGGGCGGCTGCGCTCCCCCCAGGAGCTCCGAGCACGCTTCGCGGCCGAGGGGATCGACGGGAGCACCGTGGTCGGTAGCTACTGCGGGTCGGGGGTCACCGCGGCCCACACCGCCCTGGCACTGCACGAGATCGGTATCGAGGCCGCCGTCTACGTCGGCAGCTGGAGCCACTGGGTCACCGACCCGGTCCGACCGGTCGCCACCGGCCGCCGCTGACACGAACTGCTGCAGGCTCTAGTTCGTATGGTCAGCCGCACCTCGACCTGCTGCTGACCATACGAACTAGAGCCTGCAGCACGTCGTATCAGGCGGGGAGGGAGTCGACGAAGGAACCGATGGCCGTGGCGACCGGGGCGGCATGGGTCATCGGCGCGAAGTGCGTGGCTCCGGGGATGTGCACGATCTCGAGGTCGTGGCGCAGCGCCCGTGCCGTGCCCTCCCCGACGCGGAACTGGTCGTACTCGCCGTTGATCGCCACGACCGGCACGTCGACCTCGGCGAGCGACCCGAGGTCCACCTCGTCGATGACCGCGTCCCACGCATCCGGGATCGCCTCGAGGCCCGGCCCTCGCTGCAGGACCGCGGCAGCGGTGCGGGCCCCGATGATCCGGCGCAGCGAGGCCGCATCGGTCTCCCGGAGGGACTCCGCCCTGCGCACGTCCCCCAGCCCCGCCCGCAGGGCGCTGCCGAAGGCCCGGTAGATCCCGGCCAGACGTGAGGAGGGCTGGGCCGTCGAGCCCATGAGGACGAGCCCGGAAAGCACGCCGTGGTGGCGCGCTGCCCACTCCATCGCCACGTACCCACCGAGGCTGTGCCCACCGAGGACGATCCGGTGTCGGCTCGGGTCGAGCGCCTCGACCGCATCGCCGACCGCAGCGATGCCGCCCTCCATGGTGAAGGGCACGTGCTGCTCCAGACCGTGACCGGGCAGGTCGAGGTGCTCGCAGACGATCCGGCCCAGGAGGGCCTCCTCCAAGGGGATCCACGCCGCGGCATTGAGCCGACTGCCGTGGACGAGCAGCAGCCGGATCGGCGCTCCCGATCGATCCATGACGGCTAGGAGCCGAGGAGGCGGGGAGCGAGCCAGGCCTCGACCTGGTCGATCGAGACACGCTCCTGACGCATCGAGTCGCGCTCACGGACGGTCACCGAGTTGTCCTCGAGCGTGTCGAAGTCCACGGTGATGCAGTACGGCGTCCCGATCTCGTCCTGGCGACGGTACCGCTTGCCGATGGCCTGGGCGTCGTCGAACTCGACGTTCCAGTTCCTGCGCAGCTGCGCGGCCAGGTCGCGGGCCTTCGGCGAGAGGTCGGCATTGCGCGAGAGCGGCAGCACGGCCGCCTTGACGGGAGCCAGCCGGTGGTCGAGGCGCAACACGGTCCGCTTGTCCACGCCCCCCTTCGCGTTGGGGGCCTCGTCCTCGGCGTACGCGTCGACGAGGAAGGTCATGATCGAACGGGACAGACCGGCCGCCGGCTCGATGACGTACGGCGTGTACTTCTCGTTGTTGGCCTGGTCGAAGAAGGACAGGTCCGTGCCCGAGTGCTTGCTGTGCGAGCTGAGGTCGAAGTCGGTGCGGTTGGCGATGCCCTCGAGCTCACCCCACTCGTTCCCGGCAAAGTTGAAGCGGTACTCGATGTCGACGGTGCGCTTGGCATAGTGGCTCAGCTTCTCGACCGGGTGCTCGAAGTGGCGCAGGTTGTCCGGGTCGATCCCCAGGTCCGTGTACCAGCGCGTGCGCTCCGCGATCCAGTACTCGTGCCACTGCTCGTCCTCACCCGGCTTGACGAAGAACTCCATCTCCATCTGCTCGAACTCGCGGGTTCGGAAGATGAAGTTGCCCGGCGTGATCTCGTTGCGGAAGGACTTGCCGGTCTGGGCGATGCCGAAGGGTGGCTTCTTCCGTGAGGTCTGCAGGACGTTGTTGAAGTTGATGAAGATGCCCTGGGCGGTCTCCGGACGCAGGTAGTGCAGCCCGGACTCGTCCTCGATGACCCCGAGATAGGTCTTGAGCATCATGTTGAACTCGCGCGGCTCGGTCCACTGACCGCGGGTACCGCAGTCGGGGCAGACGATCTCGCTGAGCGGCACCTGGTCCGGGTCGATGTCAGCGCCCGACTTGCCCTTCTTCTCCGCCTTGTCCGCGATCGCCTCCTGCAGGTGGTCCTGACGGTGGCGCCGGTGGCAGGTGAGGCACTCGATGAGCGGGTCGCTGAACGTGCCCACGTGGCCCGAGGCGACCCAGGTCTCGCGCGGCAGGATGATCGAGGAGTCCAGGCCGACGACGTCGTCGCGACCGGTGACCATCGAGCGCCACCACTGACGCTTGATGTTCTCCTTCAGCTCCACGCCGAGGGGCCCGTAGTCCCAGGCGGAGCGGGTCCCCCCGTAGATCTCTCCGCAGGGGAAGACGAAGCCACGGCGCTTGGCGAGGTTGACGACGGTGTCCACGGTGGAGATCGGCTTGGCCATGAGGGAGAGGCTATCCGGCACCCCGTCCGGTGACCGCATCGGGCCGCCTATCCTGTGGGCGTGCCCAGCAACGACACGCCCCGCCCCGAGCCCGTCGCGACCAACGCCTTCGAACGCGCGAGCCTCCCCGCGACGCGTTTCCTCGCCGGACTACCACCGTACGTCCCGGTGGTCGTCGTCTTCGTCCTCGTGATCCTCGGCGGCCTCCTCGGCCCCTGGGGCACCATCCCCCTCGGGCTCGTCGTGCTCTTCCTCGTCTGGATGCTCGCGCTCAGCTGGCCGCGGCTGCGCCCGAGCGAGCGCCTGATGCGCATCGCGGTCGTCGCCCTCGTGGTCGGGCTGACGATCATCAAGGTGGTCCCCCGCTGACCGGTGGAGCCAGCGGCCCGGCCGGTCGAGATTGACAATCGTTCTCACTACGAGTGAAAATCATTCTCATGTACCGGACCGCGGTCACCGTGACCACCTGTGCCCTGCTGCTGGCCCTCTCGGCCTGCGGGACCTCGGACGCGAGCGGCGGGGACGAGGACGCGGTCGCCGTCACCACGTCCTTCTACCCCCTCGAGTACGCCACCGAGCAGGTCGGCGGGGAGCACGTCTCCGTCAGCAACCTCACCCGACCCGGCGCCGAACCGCACGACCTCGAGCTGAGTCCCAAGCAGGTCCTTCAGGCCGGCCGTGCCGACCACCTGATCTACCTCTCGGGCTTCCAGCCCTCGGTCGACGACGCGGCCACGCAGACACCGGACACCGCCTTCGACGTCTCCGGGACGGCACGACTGGACGTCGCAACGGATGAGGACGAGCACGAGGACGCCGCGCACGACGACCACGACCACGGCGCGCGGGACCCCCACTTCTGGCTCGATCCGACCCGATACGCCGACGTCGCCGACGCGATCGCCGAGCTGCTCGCCGAGGACGACCCCGCGCACGCCGAGGACTACCGGGCCAATGCCAAGGCCTTCACGGCCGAGCTCACCGACCTGGACCAGGAACTGCAGCAGGACCTGTCCGACTGCACCCGGCGCGACCTGGTCACCGGGCACGCGGCCTTCGCGTACTTCGCCGACCGCTACGACTTCCACGAGGTCTCGCTGAGCGGGCTCAGCCCGGACGCACAACCCGGGGCAGCGGCGATGGCCGACCTCATCTCCTACATCAAGGAGGAGGACATCTCGACCGTGTACGCCGAGCCCCTCGTGCCGCGCGACCTCGCGGACACCATTGCCCGCGACTCCGGCGCAAGCGTCGCCGTGCTCGATCCGATCGAGGGCGTGACGAAGGAGTCCGCGGGCTCCGACTACTTCGAGATCATGCGCAGCAACCGCGACGCCGTGGTCGAGGGACAGGGCTGCCGATGAGCGACGAGCCCGTCATCGAGTTGCGCCGCGCGGCCTTCGGCTACGAGGACCGCGCGGTGGTCGGCGACATCGACCTGACCATCCGACGCGGTGAGGTCGTCGCCGTGCTGGGGCCGAACGGCTCCGGCAAGTCCACCCTCGTCAAGGGCCTCCTCGGACTCACCGAGCTGCAGGCCGGCACCGCCCGGGTGCTGGGGAACCCGATCGGCTCACGTCCCGCCCGCAACGGCATCGGCTACGTCCCGCAGCGCCACACCCTCGCCTCGGCGGTCAAGGCGACGGCCACCGAGATCGTCACGATGGGTCGCACGGTGCGCACGCCCTGGTGGGCGCCGTGGCGGATCCGCTCCGCGGGCAACCGGGCCCTCGTCCGGGAGGCCCTGGCCGTCGTCGGCCTGGGCACCCTGACCGATCACGACGTCGCCACCCTCTCCGGAGGGCAGCAGCGCCGCGTGCTCATCGCACGAGCGCTGGCCAGCCGGCCGGAGGTCTTCCTCATGGACGAGCCCACGGCGGGCGTCGACCGCGGGCACCAACAGGTGCTCGTCGCGGTGATGCGCCGTCTCGTCGAGCGCGGTGCCACCCTCGTCGTCGTCACCCACGAGCTGGACGCGCTGGCCGACCTGGTCACCCGAGCGATCGTCGTCAGCGGTGGTCGGATCAGCCACGACGGACCACCGCAGGACGTCGCCCCGCACGAGGTGGACCACATCCACCACGAGGGCGAGGACGCGCGACCCCGCTCCCCCGTCCCCACGACGTTCCTGCCGACGACGGGAGGGCCTCGATGATGGATCTGCTCAGCCTGGAGTTCATGCGCAACTCACTCATCGCGGCCGTTCTCGTCGGCGCGTCCGCCCCGCTGGTCGGTGTCTTCCTCGTCCAGCGCGGCATGTCCCTCATCGGCGACGGAATGGGGCACATGGCCCTGGCCGGGGTCGGTGTCGGGGTGCTCACGCAGACCTCCCCCGTCCTGGCCGCGCTCGTCGTCGTCATCGTCGCCGCGGTGGCGATCGAGTTGCTGCGGCACTTCGGCAGCACCAGCGGGGACCTCGCCCTGGCCGTGATGTTCTACGGCGGCATCGCCGCCGGCGTCGTCATCCTCGCCAGGGCTCCCCAGGGGTCGTCGACCAACCTGCAGGGCTATCTCTTCGGCGCACTGAACACCGTCTCCCGCAACGACCTCATCGCCTTCGCCGTCCTCGCCGGGGTCGTGCTCGTGACGGTGCTCCTGCTGCGCGAGCGGCTCTTCGCCGTCGCCCAGGACGAGGAGTACGCCAAGGCCTCGGGCCTGCCGGTCCTCGCGACGAACGTCCTGCTCGCGGTGCTCACCGGCGTCACCGTCGTGATCTCCATGCGCGTCATCGGACTGCTGCTCATCAGCGCGCTGATGATCCTGCCCAATGCCACCGGCCAGCGCCTCGGGCGCTCCTTCCGCAGCAGCCTCGTGTGGGCGGTCGCCGTCGGCCTGGCCACGAGCGTCGGGGGGGTGGTCACCAGCTTCTACGGCGACACCCCTTCCGGCGCGACGATCGTCCTGCTGGCGATCGCCGCCTTCATCACCTCCGCCGTCGGCGCCTGGCTCGTCCACCTCATCGGGCGCACGCAGCACACGAGCGCCGAGAACCACGAGCACGTGCACTGGGAGGACTGCGGACACGAGGCCGTGCTCCACGACGACCACGTCGACTACGTCCACGACGGTCACCGCCACGCCGAGCACGGGGACCACCGGGGCGAGCACGCGCCCGGGCGCGAGGACCCGCACTCGACCTTCGAAGGGAGCCATCGATGACCGACATCCGCACCCGCCGCCCGACGAAGCAGCGCATCGCCATCGAGGCGGACCTCGACCGATTCGAGGCGTTCCGCACCGCGCAGGAGATCCACGCCAGCCTGCACGCCGCCGGCGACAAGATCGGGCTGGCGACGGTCTACCGCACGCTGCAGACCATGGTCGAGGAGGACATCGTCGACCAGCTGCGCACGGATGACGGCGAGCAGATCTTCCGGCGCTGCAGCACGGGTCACCACCACCACCTGGTGTGCCGCGACTGCGGTCGCACCGTCGAGGTCGAGGGACCGACCGTGGAGCGGTGGGCCGATCGGGTGGCCGCCGAGCACGGCTTCACGCAGGTGGCCCACACCCTCGAGCTCTTCGGTCGCTGCGCGGACTGCCCCGGCGAGTGACCCCCTTCGCTCAGGCGCCGGTGGGCGTGTCCACCGCGCCGCCGTACCTCCGGTCCCGCGCGGCGTAGGTCTCGATCGCCTCCCACAGGTGACGGCGGTCGTAGTCCGGCCACAGCGTGTCCTGGAAGACCATCTCCGCGTAGGCGGACTGCCACAGCAGGAAGTTGCTGGTGCGCTGCTCGCCCGAGCTGCGCAGGAAGAGGTCGACGTCCGGCATGTCCGGCTCGGCGAGGTAGCGCGCGATCGTCCGCTCGTCGATGCGTGAGCCCTTCAGCCGACCGGCGGCCACGTCGGCAGCGATCCCCCGCACCGCGTCGGCGATCTCGGCCCGTCCGCCGTAGTTGACGCAGAAGTACAGCGTCATCGCGTCGTTGTCCCGGGTCATCTCCTGGGCGATCTCGAGCTCCTTGATCACCGAGCTCCACAGCTTCGGCCGACGCCCGACCCAGCGCATCCGCACTCCCCACGCGTGCAACTGGTCCCGCCGACGACGGATGACGTCGCGGTTGAAGCCCATGAGGAACCGCACCTCCTCGGGCGACCGTCGCCAGTTCTCCGTGGAGAAGGCATAGGTCGACAGGTGCTGCACGCCGATCTCCAGCGCACCGGCGACGACGTCGAGCAGCGCGCCCTCCCCCGCCTCGTGGCCCTTGGTCCGCGCCAGGCCGCGCTGGTTGGCCCACCGACCGTTGCCGTCCATGACGACGGCGACGTGGCCGGGCACGAGCTCGGCGGGCACCGGCGGTGGGGTGACTCCACTCGGGTGGGCGAAGGGGGTGGCGTAGCGACTCATCCGGTCCTCTGCGGTGGGGTGCGGTCGGCAGTGGTCCGCGCGACGCTGCGATCGACGTGGCGCAGGGAGAGCACCCCGCGCTCGAGGTGCCACTGGAGGAAGGCCGCCGCCAGGCCCGACCCCTCGCGACGGTGCCGGTCGAAGGACTGGTCGGCCGTGACCCAGTCGCCGGTGAGCAGGGCCGCGAGCAGGTCGAGGGTCTCGGGGGCGGGGGCCGAGGACCCCGGCACCCGGCAGAGACGGCACAGCACCCCACCTGAGGCGACGTGGAAGGCCCGGTGCGGCCCCCCGTCGCCGCATCGGGCGCAGTCGTGGAAGCTCGGTGCCCACCCGGCGACAGCGAGGGCCCGCAGCAGGTAGGCATCGAGCACCAGCTCGGGTGCGTGCTCGTCGTGGGCCAGGGAGCGCAGTGCCCCGGCGAGGAGGAGGTACTGCTGCACGGCCGGCTCGTGCTCCTCGGTGAGCCGGTCCGCGGTCTCGAGGATGGCGCTGGCATTGGTCCAGCGTCGGTAGTCGCGCGCGAGCGCATCGCCCCAGGCGTCGAGGGACTCGGTCTGCGTCACGGTGTCGAGGTTGCGCCCCTCGTAGCACTGGAGGTCGACATGCATCCCCGGCTCGAGGCGGGCGCCGAACTTCGACTTGGTCCGGCGCACTCCCTTCGCCACGGTCCGGATCTTGCCGCGGCCGCGGGTGAGCACGGTGATGATCCGGTCGGCCTCACCCAGCTTGTGGGTGCGCAGCACGACTCCGGATTCGCGGTAGAGGGGCACGCGCCCATTGTCCCCCTTCGTCCCGCGGCGACACGCACCCCCACGCCGACATGGTTGTCGAACACGCGTTCGACCGACTGCTACCCTCGATGACATGCAGGCGCTCCAGTCCTCGCTCTTCGACACCGCGGACGACCCGACCCTCGGGGACCTGCAGTCGCGTCATCGGCGCTACCTCGACGGCAGCGCCTGGATCGACCTGGTGCCCGGCTGGGCCTGCGGCGCCGACGAGGTTCTGGAAGCGCTGCTGCACGAGGTGCCGTGGCGCTCCGAGCGGCGCACCATGTACGACTCGGTCGTCGACGTACCGCGGCTGACCTGCTTCTACTCGGCGGGCGAGGCACTCCCCCACCCGATGCTGGTCGACATGCGCGAGCGGCTGACCGAGCACTACGCGCCCGAGCTCGGCGAGCCCTTCGTCACCGCCGGTCTGTGCCTCTACCGCACCGGCGCCGACTCCGTCGCCTGGCACGGCGATCGGATCGGGCGCAGTCGTACCGACGACACGATGGTCGCCATCGTCTCTCTCGGCTCGGCCCGTCACCTCGCCTTCCGGCCGCGCGACGGCGGTCGCTCCCAACGGCTGTCACTCGGGCACGGCGACCTGGCCGTCATGGGTGGCGCCTGTCAGCGCACCTGGGACCACGCGATCCCGAAGACGACTGCTGCCCTCGGGCCGCGCATCTCCATCCAGTACCGCGTCGCCGGGGTTCGCTGACCGGTCAGCCCGCTCGCCCTCTCCCCGAACGAACGCCGGCCCCCAACGAACTGCTGCAGGCAGCACTTCGTTGAACGTGCAGCACCACGTAGTGCTGCTGGCTCAACGAACTAGAGCCAGCAGCACTTCGTAGTCAGGGGACGAATGGTCAGGCCGCGTCGTCCACCTGGGCGTCGCGCTCGGCGCGGTTGACCGCGGAGAGGATCGCGCGCAGCGAGGCCTTGACGATCGAGTCGTGCAGGCCGACGCCCCACAGGACACGCTCGCCGACGGCGCACTCGACGTACGAGGCAGCCCGTGCGTCACCACCGGCGGAAAGAGCGTGCTCGGCGTAGTCGAGCACACGCACGTCGATACCCAGGGGCTCGATGGCATTGAGGAAGGCCGCGATCGGGCCGTTGCCGCTGCCGGAGATCGCGACCTCCTGGCCGCGGTCGAGGATGTGGCCCTCGATGCGGTCGAGACCGTCGTCCTCACCGGTGAGCGTGGTGCGCACCGGCTGGTAGCGACCCCAGCCGTCCGTGTCCTCACCGTGCAGGTACTCGTCGTTGAAGACATCCCACAAGGCCAGACCGCTCATCTCGCCGCCGTCGGAGTCGGTCTTGCGCTGGACGACCGCCGAGAACTCCATCTGCAGGCGCCGTGGCAGCTCCAGGCCGACCTCCGAGTGCAGCAGGTAGGCGACTCCGCCCTTGCCGGACTGGCTGTTGACGCGCACGACCGCCTCGTAGTCGCGACCGATGTCGTGCGGGTCGATCGGCAGGTAGGGCACACCCCAGTCGATGCCGTCGATGCTGGCCCCGGCCTCCTTCGCCCGGCGCTGCATGTCGTCGAAGCCCTTCTTGATCGCGTCCTGGTGCGATCCGGAGAAGGCCGTGTAGACGAGGTCACCGCCCCACGGGTGGCGTGGGTGGACCGGCAGCTGCGTGCAGTGCTCGACGGTGCGTCGCACCTCGTCCATGGCGGAGAAGTCGATCTGCGGGTCGATGCCCTGGCTGAAGAGGTTCATGCCCAGGGTGACCAGGTCGACGTTGCCGGTGCGCTCGCCGTTGCCGAAGAGGCAGCCCTCGATGCGGTCGGCACCGGCCAGGTACCCCAGCTCGGCTGCGGCGACGCCCTCACCGCGGTCGTTGTGCGGGTGCAGGGAGAGCATGATCGACTCACGCCTGTCCAGGTGACGGCTCATCCACTCGATGGAGTCGGCATAGACGTTGGGGCTGGCCATCTCCACGGTCGCCGGCAGGTTGATGATCATCTTGTGGTCCGGCGTCGGGTCGATGACCTCGATGACCTCGTTGCAGATGCGGGCGGCGAAGTCGAGCTCGGTGCCCGTGTAGGACTCCGGCGAGTACTGGTAGTAGACGGTGGTGGTGTCGGCGACCGTCTCCTCGAGCTTCTTGCACAGGCGCGCGCCCTGCAGGGCGATGTCGACGATGCCGTCCTGGTCGGAGTTGAAGACGACCCGCCGCTGGACGATCGACGTCGAGTTGTAGAAGTGCACGATCGCCTGCTTGCTCCCGGCGATGGCATCGAAGGTCTTCTCGATCAGGTGGTCGCGGCACTGGGTGAGTACCTGGATCGTCACGTCGTCGGGGATGTGTCCCCCGTCGATCAGCTGGCGACAGAAGTTGAAGTCGGTCTCGCTCGCGCTGGGGAAGCCGACCTCGATCTCCTTGTAGCCCATCTTCACCAGCAGCTGGAACATCGTCAGCTTGCGGTCGGCGTCCATCGGGTCGATGAGTGCCTGGTTTCCGTCGCGCAGGTCGACCGCGCACCAGCGCGGTGCCCTCGTCATGACCTGGTCGGGCCAGGTGCGGTCGGGCAGCTCGACGGAGATCTGGTCCTGGAAGGGGATGTACTTCTGGATCGGCATCCGGGTGGACTGCTGGGGGTGGATCATGCGTTGTCCTTCGTCACGTCGGTGGGTGGGGCGGCACCACGAACTCCGCGACGAGGTGGCCGTCTGTCAGGCCTCGCCGCGGCAGAGAAGGAGGAGATCCGTCCGCATGGCCACTGACCTTACTCCGTGTCACCGCCGGGTGGGATGCCGGTCACGATCTGGACGGGCGAAGGGGGCGTCGGCTGCGCCCCGTCGGGTGACCCACAGGGTCGGCCGCACCCGGCCATGCAGCGTCGCCCGGCCGGTGTGGCCGGGCACGGGGCGGGGTCGCCAGACGTGCCAGGTGGCACCGGTGCCGGTGATCGTCGCGGTCAGGTCGTGGGTGTGCACCCTCGTGTGGTGTCGCTGACAGAGCAGTGCCCCGTTGCTCACGTCGCTCCGGCCGCCGCGGGACCACCCGTCCACGTGGTGGGCATCGCACCATTGCGGAGGCAGAGGGGGCGAGCACCTCGCCGGTGGCCGTCACTCCCGCACCGTGCGTCCCCTCGGACAAGTCCTCCAGCCCGATGGCACGACCACCTGCGCCTCCTCGCACCTCGGCTCGGCCCCCGGCGCCGCGACCCCACGGCGGATGACCTCGACCAGCGCATCCGCAGGACGCTGCGCCGCGGGTCGATCGTCGTGCTCGCCGTTCGGTCCGTGACCGGACCGGACAGGGCGGCCAAGGCCGAATCGACCAGTGCGGCGCCCTCCGCGTCGAGCACGACACGGTAGGCCGACGTGCCTGCCGGCCCCTCGCTCTTGGACAGGGAGCGCCCGCGCTTCGCACGACGGTCATCATCCTCGGTCTCCTTCTCGGGCTTCAGGAGCCGACCGGTTCGCGTGATGGCCGTCCCCAGCTCCTTCTCGGAGAGACCTCGCACGCGCTCCCGGCGCCGCCCGTCGGGACCTGTGGCGACCTCATCGTCCGTGGCGCCCTGGACGAGGATGTGCATCTCGGTCTCGAGCATCTCTCGTCCGCGATCGGCGCCAGCTGCGTGTGGAACCGTACGAGCTGGTCGGCCTTGCCCAACGGGAGATCTCCCGCGCCGAAGGCGCTACGCAGGTCGTTGACTGCGTCCCCGGCCTTGAGTGCGTACGGTCCCGCCATCCGGCTGCCGGCCCGCGCCACCCGGACCACCGACGCGACGTGCCGCGCCCCCGGGTCACACGCCCGCTGCCCCTCAGCTCGCGTGACCCAGTCATGCGCCGACCACGCCGAATCCGATGGCAGGCCACGCTGCAGCCCCTCGCGCACCAAGTCGACCTCGCCAAACCATAAGGATCGGCGTCTTCTCCGCCGTCGACGCGGCTGCTGGGCACACGACGACGGGGCCGGTCACCACCAGGTGACCGGCCCCCTTCGTGCGTCCTGCCGTGGTGTCAGCCCTTGCGTGCGACGACCGCCTCGGCGATCTGGACGGCGTTGAGCGCGGCGCCCTTGCGCAGGTTGTCGCCGGCGACGAAGAGGGTGAGGCCCTTGCCCTCGGGAGCCGCCTGGTCGGCGCGGATGCGACCGACGAAGACGTCGTCCCTGCCCGCGGACTGGAGCGGGTTGGGTACATCGGTGACGACGACGTTCTGCGCGCCCTGCAGGACCTTCTCCGCCTGCTCCGGGGTGATCTCCCGGTCGAACTCGGCGTGGATGGCCAGCGCGTGGCCGGTGAAGACCGGGACGCGCACGCAGGTGCCGGAGACCCGCAGCTCGGGCACGTGCAGGATGCGGCGCGACTCGTTGCGCAGCTTCTGCTCCTCGTCGGTCTCGAGGCTGCCGTCGTCGACGACCGCACCCGCGACCGGGACGACGTTGAAGCCGATGTGCGCGTCGTAGACCTGCGGCTCGGGCAGCGTCAGCGCCTCGCCGTCGGTGGCAAGGTCCTTCGGGTCGCCGGAGGCATAGCCGGCGCGCAGCTGGCTGTCGAGCTCGTCGAGACCCTTGCCCCCTGAGCCGGAGACGGCTTGGTACGTGGCCACTCGAAGGGAGACCAGGCCCGCCTCGTCGTGGAGGGGCTTGAGCACCGGCATCGCCGCCATGGTCGTGCAGTTCGGGTTGGCGATGATCCCCTTGGGCAACTCGTCGATGTCCGCGGCGTTGACCTCGGAGACGACGAGCGGGACCTCCGGGTCCTTGCGCCAGGCGCTGGAGTTGTCGATGACGGTCGCGCCGGCGGCCGCGACCTTGGGCGCGTACTCCTTGCTGGAGGAGCCGCCGTTGGAGAACAGCGCGATGTCCAGACCGGAGAAGTCCGCGGTGGCGGTGTCCTCGACCGTCACCTCCTGGTCCTTCCACGGGAGGGTCGACCCGGCGGAGCGTGCAGAGGCGAAGTAGCGGATCGAGGTGACGGGGAAGTCCCGCTCCTCGAGCAGCCCGCGCATGACGGATCCGACCTGGCCGGTGGCACCAAATATTCCGATGTGCATGCGCTCCAGTCTAAACGCGCCGACGGCCCCTCCCGAATCCATCTCAGGAGGGGCCGTCGCGCCACTGCCTCAGCGCTTGCGTCGCGTGACCGAGTCGACGAGGTCCTTGACGTCCTCGCGCACCTCACGCTTGAGCGAGACGCGGAAGCGGCGCCGTCGTCCGTGCACGATCTCTCCGTACTCGGCGGTCAGCTCCTTCGCCGTGGCGAAGGCCATGAGGATCATCACGATGCTGAAGGGTGCAGCGACGAGGATGGCCATGGTCTGCAGGGCGGACAGTCCCGTCCCCCCGGCCCCGCCGACGAGGACGAGGGCGGCCGCGACGGCCCCCTCGAGGGTGGCCCACATGACACGACTCCACAGCGGCGGGTTGGCCATGCCACCGGAGGCGATCATGTCCACGACGAAGGACCCGGAGTCCGAGCTGGTGACGAAGAAGATGACCACGAGGATGATGGCCACGATGCTCAGCAGGGTCGAGGCGGGCAGGCCGTCGAGCATCTGGAACAGGGCCAGATCGGTCGAGACCGCCCCCTCCTCGTCGACCAGGCCGCCGTCGCCGAACATCTGGCGGTAGATGCCCGAGCCGCCGAAGATCGAGAACCAGAGCATGCCCACGACGGTCGGGACGAGCAGGACACCGGTGATGAACTCCCGGACGGTGCGGCCGCGGGAGATGCGGGCGATGAAGACCCCGACGAAGGGGGACCAGCTGATCCACCAGCCCCAGTAGAACGTCGTCCACCCGGACAGCCAGGACTTGCCGTCCTCGCCGGCGAAGGCGAAGGTCCGGAAGCTCAGGGACAGGAAGTTCTGCAGGTAGGAGCCGATCTGCTGCACGAAGTCGCTGAGGAGGAAGAAGGTCGGGCCCAGGAGCAGGACCACGAGCATGAGCAGGCCCGCGAGGGTCATGTTGGCGTTGGACAGGAAGCGGATGCCCTTGTCGACGCCGCTGGCCACCGACACGACCGCCACTGCCGTGATGGCGACGATCAGGATCACCAGCAGCGTGGTCGAGACCGTGCCCGTCTCGGGGTCGACGCCCGCGACCCCCAGGTGGCCCAGGCCGGCACCGACCTGCGAGACCCCCAGGCCGAGTGAGGTGGCCACACCGAAGAGGGTGCCGATGATGGCCAGGACGTCCACGGCGTCACCGAGGACTCCCTTGACCCGGTCGCCGAAGATCGGCTCGAGCGCCCACCGGATCGAGACCGGACGCCCCTTGCGGTGCACGGCGTAGGCCACCGAGAGGCCGACGACGACGTAGATCGCCCAGGCGTGCAGACCCCAGTGCAGGAAGGTCGTGTCCAGTGCCTCCCGCGCACGGGCCGCATCGCCAGAGGCGCCTCCCGGCGGCGGGTTGACATAGTGGTTGAGCGGCTCGGCCACTCCCCAGAAGACGAGCCCGATGCCCATGCCGGCAGCGAAGAGCATCGCGAACCACGACGGCAAGGAGTACTCCGGGTCCTCGTCCTTGTTCCCCAGGACGATGGACCCCATGGGCGTCAGCGCCAGCCAGATCGAGTAGAAGACGAACCCGGTGACGGTCAGGACGTAGAACCAGCCGAGGTCACCGACGACGGTGTCGTTGACCGACGACAGGATGCCGTCCAGCTGCGTCGGGAAGACCAGGGCCAACCCGACGAAGAGGACGAGCAGCACCGCTGCGGGCCAGAAGACCCGCGGGGCCGGGATCGTGGGTCCGGGCTCGGGGGCCTGCGGGAGATCGGAGTGTCCGCCTGCTGGCGGAGCCGCTTCTTCATTCACTGACGTGTGGTCGGTCATGACGGATCACGGCTGCCGAAGGGGGCCGTGCTCACCTCTCAGATTGTCGCGGCGTTCTCACGGTGGTCACGGTGTGCAGCACACCATGCTGCTGGGCCGGTGCACCAATACCAAACCGGGACTGCGCGGCGCGCAGTGACGACGCCGCGAGCGCCGCCCGTGAGCCTCGACGGCAGGGCGTCAGAACCCCAACCGCTGCATCTGCTTCGGGTCGCGCTGCCAGTCCTTGGCCACCTTGACGTGCAGGTCCAGGAAGACCCGCTGGCCGAGGATCTTCTCGATCCCCCGGCGGGCGGTCGTGCCGACCTCCCGCAGGCGGGAGCCGCCGCGGCCTATGATGATCGCCTTCTGGCTGTCACGCTCGACGAAGACGTGCACCCGCACGTCGAGCATCGGTGAGTCCTGCGGCCGTCCCTCGCGCGGCACGATCTCCTCGACGAGGACCGCGATGCTGTGCGGCAGCTCGTCGCGCACCCCCTCGAGCGCGGCCTCGCGCACGAGCTCGGCGATCATCCGCTCCTGCGGCTCGTCGGTCAGGGCGTCCTCGGGGTAGAGCGGCGCGGGCGAGGGTGGCAGGTACTCGGCCAGGACGCCCAGGACCTCGTCGACCTGGTCACCGCGCACGGCCGAGCAGGGCACGATCGCCGCCCAGTCCCCGAGCTGGTCGATCGCGATGAGGTGCTCGGCCAGCCGCTGCTTGTCCACGGCATCGGCCTTGGTCGCGATGGCCACGACCGGCACCTTCTTCGCGCGCTGCAGCTCGATCAGGTCGGTGGCGATGAAGCTGTCGCCCGGGCCGATCTTCTGGTCCGCCGGCAGGCAGAAGCCGATGACGTCGACCTCGAGCAGCGTCTCGCGGACGAGGTCGTTGAGGCGCTCCCCCAGCAGGGTGCGCGGCTTGTGCAGCCCGGGGGTGTCGACGAGGATCAGCTGCTCACGGTCGTCGGGGCGCGTGACGACCCCGCGGATGATGTGCCGGGTGGTCTGGGGCTTGCTCGAGGTGATCGCGACCTTGTCCCCGACGAGGGCATTGGTCAGCGTCGACTTGCCCGCGTTGGGGCGTCCGACGAGACAGACGAAGCCTGCCTTCCACTGCGCATCGTCCACGCTCATGCCCCGATCTCCTGGTCCGTCATCGCGTCCGACGACGCGACGCGTTCGACGATGACCGTCGCGACCCGGTGTCGTCGTCCGGACATCTTCTCAGCCGTCAGCGACAACCCTGCCACCTCGCAGTGCGCGCCGCTGATCGGCACCCGGCCGGTGACCTTGCCGAGCAGCCCCGCGACGGTGTCGACCTCCTCGTCCTCGAGGTCCACGTCGTAGAGCTCGGCCAGGTCGTCCACGCCGAAGGCGGCCGGGACGCGATGGCGACCGTCCCCGAGGTCCTCCACGCCGGGGCCCTCGCGGTCGTACTCGTCGGCGATCTCGCCGACGATCTCCTCGAGGATGTCCTCGATCGTCACCAGGCCCGCTGTCCCCCCGTACTCGTCGACGACGATCGCGGCGTGCGTCTGGTCGACCTGCATCTCGCGCAGCAGCTGGTCGACCGGCTTGCTCTCGGGGACGAAGGGTGCCGGCCGCATGAACGTCGAGACCGGCTTGTCCGCGGCGCCCTCGTCGGCCAGCAGGGAGCGCACGACGTCCTTGAGGTAGACCAGCCCGACGATGTCGTCGCTGGACTCGCCGACGACCGGCACCCGGGAGAACCCGGACCGGATGAAGAGGTTGAGTCCCTTGCGCGCCGGCTTGTCGGACTCGATGGTGATCATGTCGGTGCGCGGGACCATCACCTCGTGCGCGAGCGTGTCACCGAGCTCGAAGACCGAGTGGAGCATGTCGCGCTCCTCGTCCTCGATGAGCGCGTTCTCCCCCGCGAGGTCGAGCAGGTCGCGCAGCTCGGCCTCCGAGCGGAATGGCCCGTCCCGGTAGCCGCCTCCGGGCGTGAACGCGTTGCTGAGGGTCACCAGCAACCGGGCGAAGGGCCCGAGGATGCGGCGCAGCCAGATGACGAAGGGGGCCGTGGCCAGGGCGATCGTGGTGCTGTGCTGCTGGCCCAGGGTGCGTGGCGAGACGCCGACGAGCATGAAGGTGACCACGGCCATGATGGCCACGGAGATGATCAGTGCCAGCCAGGTGCGCTCGACCTGCTCGACGACGACGAGCGCGATGAGCACGGCGGCTGCGGCCTCGGCGATGGCCCGCAGGAACGCGATGACGGAGATCGGACCTGCGCTCTCGGCGAGGATGGCGCGCA
Organism: Janibacter sp. A1S7; assembly: GCF_037198315.1. Taxonomy (NCBI): domain Bacteria; kingdom Bacillati; phylum Actinomycetota; class Actinomycetes; order Micrococcales; family Intrasporangiaceae; genus Janibacter; species Janibacter alittae. The sequence continues at coordinate 2,078,851 of NZ_CP144913.1, forward strand.
ACTCCCTGGCCCCGCGCCGCCCCTCGCTCTCGGCGTCCTCGGCGGCGACGCGAGAGGCGGAACCGATGGCCGCATCGATGAGCGTGAGCGCGAAGGCGACGATGATCGAGACGACGGCACCGACGATGAAGCCGGTCACCGTCCGGTCTCCCTCCCGCGTCCCGCGAGGAAGGTCAGCAGCAGCTGGCGCTGCAGCTCGAACATCTCCTTCTCCTCCTCGGCCTCGGCATGGTCGTAGCCCAGGAGGTGCAGGATGCCGTGCGTGGTCAGCAGGAGCATCTCCTCGATCGTCGCGTGACCGGCCTCGGCAGCCTGCTTGGCTGCGACGGAGGGGCACAGGACGATGTCACCGAGGATGCCCTCGACGGGCTGCTCGCCCTCGCGCGCGGGCTCGAGCTCGTCCATCGGGAAGCTCATGACGTCGGTCGGGCCGGGCAGGTCCATCCACTGCTCGTGCAGGACGGTCATCGTGTCCTCGTCGACCATGCGGATGCACAGCTCGGCCTGCGGGTGGACCCGCATCTCACCGAGGACGTAGCGGGAGATGTCGACGAACTCGCGTTCCGCGACCTCGTGGTCGGTCTCGTTGAGGACCTCGATGCTCACTGCTGCTGACCCTTCGTCGCGTCGTACCGGTCGTAGGCATTGACGATCTCCCCGACGAGGCGGTGCCGCACGACGTCCGTGGCGTCCAGGTGGGCGAAGTCGACCCCGTCGATGTCGGTCAGGATGCGCTGGACGACCTTCAGGCCGGACTGGACCCCGCCCGGCAGATCGACCTGGCTGGTGTCACCGGTGACGACCATCTTGGAGCCGAAGCCCAAGCGCGTGAGGAACATCTTCATCTGCTCGGGTGAGGTGTTCTGCGCCTCGTCGAGGATGATGAAGGAGTCGTTCAGCGTGCGCCCGCGCATGAAGGCCAGCGGGGCGACCTCGATGGTCCCGGCGGCCATCAGGCGCGGGATCGACTCCGGGTCGAGCATGTCGTGCAGGGCGTCGTAGAGCGGACGCAGGTAGGGGTCGATCTTGTCGCCCAGCGTGCCGGGCAGGAAGCCGAGCTTCTCCCCCGCCTCCACGGCCGGTCGGGTGAGGATGATCCGCTGAACCTGCTTGGCCTGCAGGGCGGCGACCGCCTTGGCCATCGCCAGGTACGTCTTGCCGGTACCGGCCGGCCCGATCCCGAAGATCACCGTGTGGTCCTCGATGGCATCGACGTAGTGCTTCTGTCCCAGCGTCTTGGGACGGATGGTGCGGCCGCGGCTGGAGACGATGTTGGTCGTCAGCACGTCGGCGGGGCGCTCTCGGAACTGTCCGCGCAGCATGGTGATCGAGCGCTCGACGGCGTCCCGGTTCAAGGGCTGCCCGGCCTCGATGATCTCCATCAGCTCGTCGAGCAGACGGTCGATGACCTCGAGGTCGTGCCGGGGGCCGTGCAGACGGAACTCGTTGCCACGCACGAGGATCTCCGCCTTGGGGAAGGCGCGTTCCATCGTCCGCAGCAGCTCGTCGGTGGGCCCCAGGAGGTTGACCATGGGCACGTTGTCGGGCAGGACGATCGTCTGCTGCACCGTCCGGGTGTCGGAGTCGTCACGTCGCGGGTCGTCTGAGATCGAGTCGAGGGCGCGCAGGTCGGGTTGGTCTGGTCGAGGCATCGTGCGCACCAGTCTACGTGGGGTGGCGGGTGCGTCACGAGTTGCGCCGGGTTCGCTGCGGCCTCAGTCACCGTCCGCGCGGACACCGATGACGGGATCGGTCAGGGCCCGGTCGAGCGCCGTGACCGGGTCCCGCCCGGCCGCGCGCAGCGTGGTCTCGCGAGAGAGGGCCCGGGACGCCATGCCGTCGGCGCGATAGCCCCGGGCCACCATCGCCGACTCCATGGCCACGAGCACGGCCACGGGGTCCGGGACCGCAATCTGCCACCAGCCGAAGGGCCCGTCCTCGGCAACCGGTCGGTGGCGCAGGACGTCGTTCACCCCGCCCGGGTCCTCCGGCCCACCTGCTCCGCGGACCGACCCGTTGACGACGACTGCCGGCGGCCGGATCGCCCGTTGCACCCAGGCGGTGACCGGTCGGGTGGCCGTCGCCGTGCTCGGGGCGATGAAGGTCCGGCCGGGGTCGATGCTCGCCCACGGGACGACCGAGGCCGGTGCATCGGCAGTGGCCCGCAACACGAGCCCACCGCTGTGCACGTCGTACCGGCGACGGCGCGCGGCCAGCCGCACGAGGAGCAGCGCGACCAGGACGAGCGCTGCGGCGCCGACGAAGATCACGAACACGTCACGCGGGAGGTCATCCCCAGGTCCGGTCATCGCCCGCAGGAGGCCGAACGCCAACCCCAGGTCCAGGGCGAGCAGCGCCCCCTTCGTCCACAGCCGCACGTGGACACCACCGCGGAAGCAGGCCACCCGCGGCCCCATGTCCCGCGGCGTGGCCGTGGCCCAGGACCCGAGCTCCGCGTGGTCCCGGTCGGTGCCACCGTGCCACTCGAAGAATCGGTTCGTCACGTCGTGACTCCTGACGGTCATCGAGTGCACTGCTCCAATCGCTGCGACGGTGCTTCCCGAGACCCTAGCGATGTCCGCCCGCTGACCTCCAGCGGGTACGGGTGCTGATGGCGGCAATCGCCGCCGGGCCCGCGGTGGACGCCCGCAGGATCTGCGGCCCGAGGCGGACCGCGCGCGCACCGGCGGCCACCAGCAGGTCTCTCTCGTCGGGTGAGATGCCCCCTTCGGGCCCCACGACGAGGAGGATCTCCCCGGTCTCGGGCAGGTCGACGCCGGCCAGTGCCGTCGTCGCGTCCTCGTGCAGGACGAAGGGGGTGGTCCCCGTCCTGCGGCACGTCTCGGCGAGCGTGGCGGTGGTGACGAGCTCGCCGAGGTCGGGCCACCGCCCACGTCGGGACTGCTTGGCCGCACGCTCGATCACGTTGGCCCACTTGCGCCGGCCCTTGTCGACCTTGGGGCCCTTCCACCGCACGATCGAGCGGTCCGCCTGCCACGGGATCACGCCGTCGACACCGAGCTCGGTGGCCGCCTCGACGGCATCCTCGTCGCGTCCGTCCTTGGCCAACGCCTGGACGAGCGTGAGACGCAGGGACGGTGCCGGCTCGTCCGCCCGTCCGGTCACGCGCAACGAGACGAGGTCGCTGGCCACCGACGCGGCGACGGTCCGCACACGCGCGCCTGCACGATCGGCGACGAGGACCTCCTCACCGGTCTGCAGCCGCACCACCGTCGCGGCGTGGTGCGCCTCGGAGCCGGTCAGCGCGACGTCGTCGTCGACTCCGAGGCCGTCGAGGACGCCGGGGTCGACGAGGAACAGTGGTGCGGTCACCGGATCGACGCGTCAGCGCTTGAAGGCGTGGCGCAGACGACCGACGAAACCGGCGTCGATGTCGTCGAGGTCGCCGTCGGGCTGCTCCTCGTCGCGGACGCTGGCGAGGTCGCGCAGCAGCTGCTCCTGCTCCCCGTCCAGACGGGTCGGAGTACGCACGTCCATGTGGATGATCAGGTCGCCGCGGCCCTCGTGGCGCAGGTGCGTCACGCCCAGACCGGGCAGGACGATCGTGTCGCCGGGTTGGGTGCCCCGCTTGATGGAGATCTCCTGCTCCCCGTCCAGCGTCATGAAGCTCATGTCGACACCGAGCGCGGCCGCTGTCATCGGCACCGGCACGGATGCGTGCAGGTCGTCACCCCGACGAGTGAAGGTGTCGTGCTCGGCGACCCGCAGCTCGACGTAGAGGTCGCCGGCCGGTCCGCCACCGGGTCCGACCTCCCCTTCGCCGGAGAGGTGGATGCGGGTGCCGGAATCGACGCCGGCGGGGATCTTGACCGTCATCGTGCGCCGGGTGCGTACCCGGCCCTGGCCGGAGCACTCGTGGCACGGGTTGGGGATGACTTCGCCGAAGCCCTGGCAGGTCGGGCACGGACGGCTGGTCATCACCTGCCCCAGGAAGGAGCGCTGCACCTGCTGGATCTCACCACGACCGGCGCAGGTGTCACAGGTGCGGCGGCCGGTGCCCGGCTGCGCGCCGTCGCCGTCGCACACCGAGCACGCGGTGGCGGTGTCGATGACCAGGTCCTCCTGACCGCCGAAGACGGCGGTCGCCAGGTCGACCTCGAGCCCGACCAGGCCGTCCTGCCCGCGCGAACGGCGCGAGCGCGGCCCCCGGCCGCCGCCCGACTGGGCGCCGAAGAACTGCTCCATGATGTCGCTGAAGCTGAAGCCCGCGCCGAAGCCGTCGTGCGCCCCGCCGTACGGGTCGCCGCCCATGTCGTACTGGCGACGCCTCGTCTCGTCGGAGAGCACGTCGTAGGCCTGCGAGACGCGCTTGAACTTCTCCTCGGCGTCCTCACCGGGGTTCACGTCCGGGTGCAGGGTACGGGCGAGCTTGCGGTAGGCCCGCTTGATCTCCTCGGGGCTGGCCTCTCGGCTGACGCCGAGGTCCTCGTAGTAGTCGTTCACGCGTTGACGTCCTCGTAGGTCGTGGGTCTGTCTGGTTGATGCGGACGGGAGCCGTCAGGCGTCCATGATCCGCGAGAGGTAGGTGGCGACGGCACGCACCTGTGCCATCGTCGCCGGGTAGTCCATGCGAGTGGGGCCGAGCACACCGACGGTCCCGACCTGCTCGTCACCCGAGCCGTAGCCCGAGGTGACCAACGAGGTCGTGTGCAGGCCGCTCACGGGGTTCTCCGAGCCGATGCGCACGGCGACACCCGCCTCGTCCTGGTCGGCCTCGACACCCAGGAGCTTCAGCAGCACGACGTGCTGCTCCAGTGCATCGAGGATGGGTTCCAGCGTCATCGGGAAGTCGCCGGGGCTGCGAGCGAGGTTGGCCGTCCCCGCGAGTGCGATCTTGGTCTCCCGCTCGTCGGCGAGCGCGTCGGCGAGCGCAGCCAATACCCCGGCGGTGAGAGCGTCCTCGGTGCCGGTGTCCTCGGAGTGCAGCGTGCCGAGGGCATCGAGCGCCTCGGCTAGGCGCCGGTCACGGGTCGCGGCGTTGACCCGGGAACGTGCCCGGGCCAGCGACTCGAGGCCGGGGCCGTCGGTGTAGTCGACGCCCGTGGGTACGACCCGCTGCTCGACCCGGCCGGTCCCCATGATGACGACCACCATGAGGCGGGTGTCGCTCATCGCCACCAGCTCGATGTGCTTGACGATGCTCCTGGTCAGCGACGGATACTGCACGACGGCGACCTGGCGGGTCAGCGTCGACAGGAGTCGCACGGTGCGGTCCAGGACGGCATCGAGCTCGTCGGCGCCCTCGAGGTAGTCGGTGATGGCGGCCCGCTCCCCCCGGGACATCGGCCGGATGGCCTGCAACCGGTCGACGAAGAGGCGGTACCCGGCATCCGTGGGGATCCGGCCGGCGGACGTGTGCGGGGCGACGATGAGGCCCTCGTCCTCGAGCGCGGCCATGTCGTTGCGCACGGTCGCGGCAGAGACGTTGAGCCGGTGCCGGTCCAGCAGCGCCCGCGAGCCCACGGGCTCCGACGTCTGGACGTAGTCCTCCACGATGGCGCTGAGTACCGCCATCCGACGCTCGTCACTCATGGAGTCCTCCTTCCGACATCACCGACCGCACCGCCTTGGCACTCGGTCCACCTGAGTGCCAAGTCTACGACCGACCGGTGCATTCCCCGGAATCCGGCGTGCCCTGCCGTCCGGAACGCCTCGCCCGGCCTAGCGTCGGCCTCGTGAACGACCGATACGGCAATGACGTGCTCTCCGGCGACTGGCGCTCCAGAGGCCGCCTCGCCCGTCCCACCTCGCGCCCGATCGAGGCGACCCACGGCACCGTCGTGGAGGACGTCGAGACCGGCTGGGTCGGCGCCGTGGTCGCCGTGGAGAAGGCCGGTGGTGTCCACGTCGTGCACCTGGAGGACCGGCACGGCACGGTCCGGGCCTTTCCGCTGGGTGCCGGGTTCCTGCAGGACGGCACACCGGTGGCGCTCACCGCGCCGAAGGGGGACCGGCGAGCGGCCCTGGCGAAGGCCGAGCGCGCCGCATCGCGCACGGCCAGCGGGTCGGTCGCCGTACACGACGCGAGGGCGAGGGTGGCCCGCGGGTCGCGCATCTTCGTGGAGGGCCGGCACGACGCCGAGCTCGTCGAGAAGGTCTGGGGCCATGACCTACGGATCGAGGGGGTCGTCGTCGAGATGCTCGACGGCGTGGACGACCTTGCCGGGGTCATCCGGGAGTTCTCCCCCGGCCCCGACCGTCGGATGGGCGTCCTCGTCGATCATCTCGTGCCCGGCACGAAGGAGTCACGCATCGTCGAGGAGGCCAACCGGGTCGCCCCCGAGCACGTCCTCGTCGTCGGCCACCCCTACGTCGACGTGTGGCAGTCGGTGCGTCCGCAGCGTCTGGGTATGCAGGCCTGGCCGCAGATCCCGCGCTCCGTGGAGTGGAAGCGCGGCGTCTGCGCGCACCTGGGCTGGGCGCACGACTCGCAGGCCGACATCGCCCGCGCCTGGAAGCAGATCCTGGGCACGGTGCGCAGCTATGCCGACCTCGAACCAGCCCTCCTCGGCCGGGTCGAGGAGCTGATCGACTTCGTCACCGCGGAGTGAACTCGCAGGAGCCCAAGCAGTTGCGGCGTCCCGGGTCAGTCCCGCGGGCCGCCCGCGACGTAGATGACCTGGCCGGAGACGAATCCCGCCTCCTCCGACAGCAGGAAGGACGCCGTCGCGGCGATGTCCTCGGGCTGACCGACGCGCTGGACCGGGGTCTCCTTGGCGGCGTGGGCGAGGAAGTCCTCGAAGGGCACCCCGATCCGCTCGGCCGTCGCGGCCGTCATGTCGGTCTGGATGAAGCCGGGGGCGATCGCATTGGCCGTCACCCCGAACTTGCCCAGCTCGATGGCCAGGGTCTTGGTGAAGCCCTGCATCCCGGCCTTCGCGGCCGAGTAGTTGACCTGGCCGCGGTTGCCCAGCGCCGACGTCGAGGAGAGGTTGACGATGCGGCCGTACTTCTCGGTCGTCATGTGCGCCTGGCAGGCCCTGGTCATCAGGAAGGCGCCACGCAGGTGCACCGACATCACGGCGTCCCAGTCCTCGACCGGCATCTTGAAGAGCATGTTGTCGCGGATGATGCCGGCATTGTTGACCAGCAGGGTCGGCGCGCCGAGCTCCTCGGCGACCCGGGCCACGCCGGCCTCGACCTGCTCGGGATCCGAGACGTCCACCCCCACGGCGAGGGCCGTGCCGCCGCCATCGGTGATCTCGTCGGCGACGACCTGGCAGGCCGACTCGTCGAGGTCGAGCACGGCGACGTGGTGGCCGTCGGTGGCCAGTCGGTGGGCGACGGCACGGCCGATGCCGCGGGCGGCTCCGGTGACGACGGCGGTGCGGGTGGTGCTCATGTGCAGCTCCTGATGATCGCGAAGGGGGTTCCCTCCCCATCGTCGTGCATCGTCCCGGCGCACGACACCCCGGTCGCCCGGACGCTCACTCCTTGGGACGCACCGCGATCCACCGCGGTTCCGTCGGCAGTCGCCACCCGCGCTTGCGGGCCAGCACGCAGATGCCACCACCCACGCCTGCGGCGACCAGGGAGTCCCCCGGGCCCGGGATGAAGGACGAGAAGACGACGAAGGTCGCGCCGGCGACGAAGGCTGCGCTGGCGTAGAGCTCGGACTGCTGCAGGATGACCGGCACCCGGCCCAGCATCATGTCCCGCACGGCACCGCCACCGCAGGCGGTGAGCACGCCGAGGAGGATCGCCGGCAGCCAGTGGATGTCGTACATCAGCGCCTTCTGCGTGCCGACGACCGCCCAGGTCCCGAGGGCGATCGCGTCGACCCACGGGAAGAGCTGGCGCCAGCGACGGCCCTCCAGAGGGACCATGAACGCGACGCCTGCAGCGACGAGCGCGACCGTCAGGTAGGCCAGGTCCGTCAGCGCGATCGGGGTGAGGTCGAGCAGCACGTCGCGGATCGCGCCGCCGCCCAGGGCCGAGACGATCGCCAACACGGCGAATCCGACCGGGTCGAGGTTGAAGCGGCGGGCCACGGCCCCGCCCAGCAACCCGTTGGCGAGCACTCCCAGCAGGTCGAGGAGCCGAATGATGTCCGGGACGGCGGCAGGTGTCTCAGTCATGGCCGGTGGACACCTGCCATGGCTCGACGGCCCCGGCGATGAGCTGGTGGACGACGGTGTCGGCGAGCAGACGACCGCGACGGGTGAGCACCACGCGCCCGCGGACGGCCGAACGACCGTCGACCAGACCGTCGGCGACGAGGCCGGCCACCGCCCTTCGTCCCTGCGGCGTCACCATGCCGGTCGGCAGTCCGTCACGCAACCGCACCCCCAGCAGGACGTCCTCGTCGTGGCGCTGCCCGGGGGTCAGGACCTCGCGGGCCGCTGCCGGGGACCCCCCGGCGAGGCGCTGCGCCCAGCCAGCGGGGTGCTTGACGTTCCACCACCGGACGCCGGCGACGTGGCTGTGGGCCCCGGGCCCGACGCCCCACCAGTCGTCGCCGCGCCAGTAGGCCTCGTTGTGCCGACACCGTCCGGCGGGCGTGCGCGACCAGTTGCTGATCTCGTACCAGTCGAATCCGGCCGGGGCGAGCAACTCGTCGGCGAGCTCGTACTTGTCGGCCTCGTCGTCATCGGTGGGTCGGGGCAGCTCACCGCGACGCACCCGGGCGGCCAGCTTGGTCCCGTCCTCGACGGTCAACGCGTAGGCGGACAGGTGGTCCGGTCGAAGTGCGATCGCCGTCTCGAGCGAGGTGCGCCACTGCTGCAGGCTCTCGCCCGGCGTGCCGTAGATCAGGTCGAGGCTGACGGCCAGGCCCACCTCGCGGGCGGCCGCGACCGCCCTGCTCACGTTGGCGGGGTCGTGGGTGCGGTCCAGTGTCGCCAGGACACCCGGCACGGCCGACTGCATACCCAGGCTCACCCGGGTGAACCCACCCTCGGCCAGGACGCGAAGGGAGTCGACGTCCACCGAGTCGGGGTTGGCCTCGGTGGTCACCTCGACGTCATCGGCCAGCCCCCAGCGCTCACGCACGGCCCCGAGGAAGCGCACGAGGTCCGCGGCGGGCAGGAGGGTCGGGGTGCCTCCGCCGACGAAGACGGTGGACACGGCCGGCGGGTCCCCCAGCACCTGCTGGGCGAGGTCGAGCTCGTCGATCGCCGCGTCGACGAAGGTGGCGACGCCCGCCCCCTTCGCTCCCCCGACGGGACCGAGCTCGGTGGCGGTGTAGGTGTTGAAGTCGCAGTAGCCGCACCGGACCGTGCAGAAGGGCACGTGCAGGTAGATCCCGAAGGGTCGCTGCCCGACCGCGTCACGGGCGGTGGCGGGCAGGGCGCCGTCCCGCGGCGCCTCGTCTCCATCGGGCAGGGCAGGCACCGCGCCATCCTCCCACCCGCGGGACGCAGCCCGACACCAGCCGGTCACCCTCCTGTCAGCATCGCTGGCTACGGTGAGGACCATGACCCACTGGATCGACCTCGACGGCGTCGTCAACATGCGCGACCTCGGCGGCCTGCCCACCCTCAGCGGCGGCCGCACCCGGGATGGTCGGCTCGTGCGCAGCGACAACCTGCAGGACCTCACGCGGGCGGACGTGCAGCGGCTCGTCGGCGAGGTGGGCGTCACCGACGTCATCGACCTGCGCACCGACGTCGAGCGTGATCTCACCGGACCCGGCCCCCTGACCCAGACGTCGTTGGCGCACCACCACCTCAGCTTCATCGCCGAGGACCGTCACCCGGGTGCGGCCCGGAGCACCGCCGACAGTGGCAAGGACGCCCTGCTGCTGTCCGAGGGTGACCCGGATCGGGGGTCCTCGGGCTTCTGGACGCGCCACTACCTCGGCTACCTGCACCAGCGTCCCGACTCCGTCGCGGGGGCACTCGACGTCATCGCGGACAGCCGCGGAGGCGCCGTGGTGCACTGCGCCGCGGGCAAGGACCGCACCGGGACGGTCACCGCGATGGCGCTGTCGGTCGCCGGGGTCCCCGACGAGGAGATCATCGCGGACTACGCCGCCAGCGGCGAGCGGATCCGGCAGATCATCGACCGGTTGGTCGACGTCGAGCCGTACAAGTGGGGTCTGCAGGGGCGCTCACTCGACGAGCAGACCCCGCAGCCGGAGACGATGGAGATGATCCTGCGCACCCTCGAGGACGAGCACGGCGGCGCCACCGGGTGGCTGCGCCAGCACGGGTGGGACGACGAGCGACTGGACCGACTTCGCGCACGCCTGACCGGTTAGGTCAGTCCCTCGTGCTCGGCTTCATCGACACGTAGACGGGGATGACGCCCTCGACGGCGACCACCCCGTCGGTGCGCACGGCCTTGACGCGGATGTCGACGTCACCGGGGCCGCGTGCCCAGTCGGACGCGTCGGTCTCGGCGATGCAGAGCAGGTCGGTGGTCGACTTCGCCAGGTAGTCCACCCGCAGACCCCGCGGCAACCACCGCATCCCACCGGGGCAGGTGGCTTCGGCGAGCAGACCCATCGCGGCCTCGAGACCGTTGCACACGGCGATCGCGTGCAGCGTGCCGATGTGGTTGTGCACCGCCTTGCGGTTGGCGATGGACAGCTCTGCGTAGTTGGGACGGACCTCGCGCACCTTCGGCCGCACGGTCGCGAAGTAGGGCGCCTTCCTGCTGTAGAACAGCGAGAAGATCTCCTTGCCTCGCGGGAGACGCGCGATGCGCTTGTACAGGGTGAAGGTCTGCTGTGCCACATGAGCACCCTAAGCGCGCGCCGAGGCGGGGCATCAGCCGGGCCCGGCAACCCCCTGCTGTCCCTCGACGACGCGCTTGATTGCCGCGAGCGTCTGCGTGATCCCGGTGTGGGCCTGCTCGATGCGCGCTCGGATCTGCGTCTCGGCGTCCGCTGCGTACTTCTCCCGGAACATCTGCAGGCCCGGCGGCAGGAACTGCCAGCTCTCGGTCAGCTCGGTCCGACCCCCCGCCGGAGCCAGGGCGAAGCCCCACCTGACGAAGCCGTCGCCCACGATCCACGCGAACTCACGGCCCCGCTCGGCCGCCACGACCTGTGAGCGGGTCTGCCAGGTCCGCTCGGGCAGCTCGTTCCGTCCGGTGAAGCGCGCCCCCACCTGCCCGGCCTCGCGGGGATCGTCCCACCAGCACGCGACGCAGATCGGGCTCCACTCGCCGGTGCGCGTGATGTCGGAGACCGTGTCGTAGACCACCTCCGGTGGCGCCGCGACCTCGATCGTCTCCTCGTGGCTGAATCGTCCTGGATCGTTGATGATGACCTCCGCGTCCGTCACTTGTGCTGGCGCCGGCTACCGCCGTGCCAGTCCTCCTGCACGCCCACCTCGCCCGGTTCGACGCCGAGCCCGGCCAGCTGCGGGAGCTCCCGAAGGCTGCGCTTGAGCTCGGCGAACCCGGGAAAGCCGGCCAGGCCGACCACGTGGTCCCACAGCTGCGCAGCAGAATCCTCATCCGGCAGCCGACTGATCACCGGCCCGAAGAACGCCACGCCCTCCGGGGGGCGGAAGTGCAGGATCGGTGTCCCGACGTCCTTGCCCACGAGGGAGAGCGCTTCGTCGGTCTCGGCCCGGACCTGCCGGTCCCAGGTGTCGTCGTCGAGCGCCCGGGCGAGCTCCGTCGGCAGACCGGCGTCGGCGAGGACCGGCTCGACGAAGGCCACGGTCCCGCGCAGCTCGGCGCGTTCCCGGTCCCCCGCGTCGTCGGGCGCGGTGTCGAAGATGCGCGTGCCGAGGGCGGCGTACAAGGCGTCCACGGCCTCGGCGCCGTGATCGGCCCGGGTACGCGCGGCCACCCGCAGCAGCCGCTGGCCGGCGGTGTGCCCGGCCTCGTAGCCAGCAGGGAACTGGGCGTCGTAGTCGACCTCGGCGTTGACCATGCGAAGGGAGATGAAGCGCCAGTCGACGGTCAGGCCCCGCTGGTCGCGGACCATGCGAACCCACTTGCTGGTCAGCCAGCAGAAGGGACACACGGGATCGAAGTAGAAGTGCAGGTCGGCATCCATCGCCTCACCCTAGATCGTGCCGACTGTACGCACGACCTCTCGACACCCAGGAGCCCACTCACCCGGCGTAGGTGCCGAAGCTCCAGGAGTTGCCCTCGGGATCGAGGATGCTGAACCCTCGCGACCCGTAGTCGGCGTCCTCCAGCGGCCGTGTGAACGTGGCCCCGGCTGCCTCGGCGCGGGAGTGCACGCCACCGGGGTCGTCGGTGACGACATAGAGCATCGCGCCGCCGACCGGGGTCGTGAAGTGCGGGTCATCGGGGCGGGCGCTCGAGATCATCACCCGGCCCCCTTCGGGCCAGAGCACCTCGCTGTGCTGCACGATGCCACCGTCCTCGACGACGATCCCCTCGGTGAAGCCCAGACCGACGAGCCAGTCGCGCAGGGCCGCAGGGTCACGGGCCGTCAGGCCGGGCCAGATGTTGTGGTCGGTGCGGGCGGTGTCGTTGCTGTCCATGCCCTCATGATCGCCCCGGAGAGGACGTCGTGTCTTGGACGAATGCGATGTCGTCCTCGCGCAACCACCGGGTCGGGGACGTGCCCGCGAAGGCGAGCCAGTCGCGGTTGAGGTGGCTCTGGTCGGCGTACCCTGCCCGTGCCGCAACCTCCGTGAGCGGGCGTCCCGCCGAGATCAACCGGTGGCTCTCCCGGAAACGCAGCACCCGCGCGGTCGTCTTGGGCGGGTAGCCGTACTCCTGGCGGAAACAGTGGGTCAGGTGTCGGCTCGACCACCCCACATCCTCCGCGAGGCCTGCGATCGGCGCCCGACCACGCGTGCGACTGAGCATGTTCCATGCATGCTCCACCTCCGCTCGCGGCTCCCACGAGGTGTCGCGATGGGTGAAGAGCGCCTCGACGACGAGAGCGAACCGCTCGCGCCATCCCGGCGTGTCGCAGAGCTGCTCGTGGAGGCGACGTGCGGACGGGCCGACGAACTCAGCGAGATCGACCGAGGTCCCCACGATCTCGCCGGGTGGCCCGCCGAGCAGCAGGGCAGCGCCCCGTGGGGTCAGCCCCAGCTGGACCCCGTGCTGGAATCCGTCGTGGAGGATGTGCGCCGGGGACGCGTGCAGCCCCGCGACCACGGTGTCGAAGCGCCCCCTTCGCCCGTCGGCACCGATGAGGTGGAGCGGCTGGTCGAGCGCGAGCACGAGGGTGATCGTGCCGGACGGCATGCCGATGTGGGTCCCCGGTGACGCCCCGTCGATGCGGTAGCCCACCATCGACTCGGCGTAGGGTCGCAGACCGGGCGGAATCGCTGCCTCGACGACGTCCGTCACCCGTCCAGCGTAGCGACGTCCGGGCTACTTCTTGGCCTTCTCCACGGCGTTGTCGTCGGAGGAGAGAGCGGCGATGAAGGCCTCCTGAGGCACCTCGACGGTGCCGATGTTCTTCATCCGCTTCTTGCCCTCCTTCTGCTTCTCGAGCAGTTTGCGCTTGCGGGAGATGTCACCGCCGTAGCACTTGGCGAGCACGTCCTTGCGGATGGCCCGGATCGTCTCGCGCGCAATGATCCGAGAGCCGATGGCGGCCTGGATCGGCACCTCGAACTGCTGGCGCGGGATGAGCTCGCGCAACTTGCCGGCCATCATCGTGCCGTACGCGTAGGCCTTGTCCTTGTGGACGACGGCGCTGAAGGCGTCCACGCCCTCGCCCTGCAACAGGATGTCGACCTTGACCAGGTCGGACGACTGCTCCCCGGCCTCCTGGTACTCCAGCGAGGCGTAGCCCCGCGTCCGGGACTTCAGCTGGTCGAAGAAGTCGAAGACGATCTCCGCGAGCGGCAGCGTGTAGCGCATCTCGACGCGCTCCTCGGACAGGTAGTCCATCCCGCCGAGCTGGCCGCGCTTGCCCTGGCACAGCTCCATGATCGGGCCGATGAACTCGCTCGGGGCGAGGATCGTGGCCTTGACGATCGGTTCGCGCACCTCGGCGACCTTGCCGTAGGGGAACTCGCTCGGGTTGGTCACCTCCACCGCGGTCCCGTCGTCCATCGTCACCTCGTAGATGACATTGGGCTGGGTGGAGATCAGGTCGAGGTTGAACTCCCGTTCGAGGCGCTCGCGCACGATCTCCAGGTGCAGCAGCCCGAGGAAGCCGCAGCGGAAACCGAAGCCGAGTGCGGCGGAGGTCTCCGGCTCGTAGGCCAGGGCGGCGTCGTTGAGCTTGAGCTTGTCCAGCGCGTCGCGCAGCGTCGGGTAGTCGCTGCCGTCCATCGGGTACAGACCCGAGTAGACCATCGGGCGGGGCTCCCGATAGCCCCCGATGGCCGTATCAGCCGGTGTGGCCGCGGCCGTGACGGTGTCGCCGACCTTGGACTGGCGCACATCCTTCACACCGGTGATCAGGTAGCCGACCTCGCCGACACCCAGGCCCTTGCTCGCGACCATGTCGGGTGCGATCACCCCGATCTCGAGGAGCTCGTGCGTCGCCCGCGTCGACATCATGACGATCTTCTCGCGGGGGTGGAGGGCGCCGTCGACGACGCGGACGTAGGTGACGACACCGCGGTAGTTGTCGTAGACGGAGTCGAAGATCATCGCGCGGGCCGGTCCGTCGGCGTCGCCCTCGGGCGGCGGGAGCTGGGTGACGATCTCGTCGAGGAGTTCCTCGACGCCTTCGCCCGTCTTGCCGCTGACCTTGAGCACGTCGGCCGGGTCGCATCCGATGAGACCGGCGATCTCCTCGGCGTACTTCTCCGGCTGGGCGGCCGGCAGGTCGATCTTGTTCAGCACCGGGATGATCGTCAGGTCGTTCTCCATGGCCAGGTACAGGTTGGCCAGGGTCTGCGCCTCGATGCCCTGGGCGGCGTCGACGAGCAGGACCGCGCCCTCGCAGGCGGCGAGCGAGCGGGAGACCTCGTAGGTGAAGTCGACGTGTCCCGGGGTGTCGATCATGTTGAGGCAGAAGACCTCGGACCCGCCCGCGGCGTAGTCCATCCCCCACGGCATCCGCACGGCCTGCGACTTGATGGTGATGCCGCGCTCACGCTCGATGTCCATCCGGTCCAGGAACTGGGCCCGCATCAGCCGTTCCTCGACCACCCCGGTGATCTGCAGCATCCGGTCGGCCAACGTGGACTTGCCGTGGTCGATGTGGGCGATGATGCAGAAGTTGCGGATCTGCGCCGGCGGGGTCGCGTTCGGCGGGAGGGCCTCACTGGCCTTGGGTGACACGGGTGGCGGACCTCGGGGTCGTCGGGACACGGACTCTGGCGTCCCATACTCCCACGGACCGGCCGCCGGGACGAACGACCCGGCTACGGTGCTCCCATGGACGGTTACCCCGGTGACTACGAGGCAGTCCCCCCGTTGGAGTGGGCTCCCACCCCGCAGGACCCGACCCCGTCACCCGGGGAGGTCGTGTGGGCCCACGTCCCCTACGAGGAGGACCACACCCGGGGCAAGGACCGCCCCGTCCTGCTCATCGGACGCGACGGGCCGTGGTTGCTCGGTCTGCAGCTGACGAGCGTGGACCACGATCTCGACGAGGCCCAGGAGGCGAGCGCGGGGCGACACTGGATCGACATCGGCGCCGGGCAGTGGGACCACCGCGGGCGGCGCAGCGAGGTACGCGTCAACCGCGTGATCCGGATCGATCCCTCCGCCGTACGACGTGACGGGGCGGTACTGCAGGAGGATCTCTTCGTCGCCGTCGCCACAGCGGTGCGGGCGGTGGCCGCGGGCCGGGCGTACGACGACGACCCGGTCTGAGCACACGAAGGGGGCCGGTCACCGCAGTGGTGACCGGCCCCCTTCGAGGTTCAGCGGTGCTCGGTTCAGAGCGAGTTGACCTTCTTCGCCATGGCCGACTTCTTGTTGGCGGCCTGGTTGGCGTGGATGGCGCCCTTGGTCACGGCCTTGTCGAGCTTGGTGCTCGCGGTCACGAGAGCCGACTTCGCGGTCTCGGCGTCGCCGGCCTCGACGGCCTTGCGGACCTTGCGGATCCAGGTGCGCAGCTCAGACTTGATCGCACGGTTGCGCTCGGTGCGCTCGTTGTTCGTCTTCACGCGCTTGATCTGGGACTTGATGTTTGCCACAGGTGTTCTTTCGTCGTCGGTCGATGATTGCCGTTAGAGGGCGGCAAGACGTCTCGGGACCGGCGTGGGGACACCGTGGGAGAGACGCCCTGGGTGGTGCTCGCTGTACGCACACGACCATGCGCGCACGCAAAAGCCAAATCTAGCAGCGCCGCTCACCGCCGCCAAACCGCCGGTCAGGAGCCGTTGCGTTCCCGGGAGATCGTCAGGATCGCCTTCTCGACGGCGTACACGGGATCGCGTCCCCCGCCCTTGACCTCGACGTCGGCCGCGGCGACGGCCTGGATGCTCCGGCCCAGCGCGTCGCCGCTCCATCCCTGGAGGGCCCGGCGAGCCTTGTCGATCTGCCAGGGCGCCATACCCAGGTCACGGGCGAGGTCGGCGCTGCGACCGCGGGCCGCTCCCCCGACCTTGGCCAGCTGCCGCAGCTGCATCGCGATGACGGCGACGATGGGCACCGGATCGACCCCGACGTCGACGGCGTGGCGCAGCAGCCGCAGGGCCTCCCCGGTGTGGCCGGCCACCGCGGCGTCGGCGACCTTGAAGCCGGTCGCCTCGACCCGCCCGCCGTGGTACCGCTCGACCACGTCCGCGTCGATGACCCCGGTGGTGTCGTCCACGAGCTGCTGGCAGGCGGAGGCCAGCTCGCGCACGTCCTTGCCGACGGCCTCGACGAGCGCCTGGACCGCGTCCGGGCTCGCCCTGCGCCGGGCCGTGCGGAACTCGTTGGTGACGAACTCCGCCTTGTCGCGGTCGCTCTTGATCGCCGGGGCAGGGATGACGTGTGCCTTGGCCTTCTTCAGCGTGTCGAGGACCCGCTTGCCCTTGGTGCCCGAGGCGTGGGTGACGACGAGGGTCACCGAGTCCGCCGGGTCGGCGAGGTAGGTCAGCAGGTCGAGCTGGAGCGCGTCGGGCGCTTGGTGCAGGTCGCGCACGATGATCACCTTGTCCTCGCCGAAGAGGGAGGGACTGGCCTGGACGGTCAGCTCGCCCTCCTCGTAGCCCTCGGCCGTGAGCGTGACGACGTCGACCTCGGGAGTGCTCACCCGCACGTCGGCGAGGACCTGCTCGACCGCCCGGTCCGCGAGGACGGTCTCCGGCCCGGAGACGAGCACGAAGGGGGGCGCGCCGGCGCTCAAAAGAGCGCCACCTTCGGCTCCGGGGGAAGGATCTGGTCGAGCGCGGCCTCGTCCTCGGCGGTCGGCGCCCAGCTGATCGCCTCGGCGTTCTGCCGGACCTGCTCGGCTCGGGTGGCTCCGGCGATGACGCTGCTGACGCTCGGGCGGGTGGCCAGCCAAGAGAAAGCGACCTCCAGCTCGCTCAGGTCGCGTTCCCGGGCGAAGTCGCCGAGAGCGCGCAGCTGGTCGAGATCGGCCCCGGCGACCAGGTGCCGCCCGGACTGGCTCAGCCGGCTGCCCTCGGGTGCCACCCCCGAGGAGTACTTGCCGGTGAGCAGACCGCTGGCGAGCGGGAAGTACGGCAGCACACCCAGCCCGTAGGCCTCCGCTGCCGGGGTGACCTCGAGCTCGGCGCGGCGGTCGAGGAGGTTGTAGTGGCTCTGGCTGGAGATGAACCGTGCTCCCCCGCGCGCTCGGGCGACGTACTCGGCCTCGGCGATCTGCCAGCCGGCGCGGTTGGAGTGGCCGATGTAGCGGACCTTGCCGGAGCGCACGAGGTCGTCGAGCGCGTCGAGCGTCTCCTCGATCGGTGTCAACGGGTCCGGGCTGTGGAACTGGTAGAGGTCGATGTGGTCGGTACCCAGTCGCCGCAGCGAGGCCTCGACCGCGGTCGTGATGTAGCGCCGCGAGCCTCGGGCGCCGAAGTCGGGGCCGTTCGTCCCTCGCACGTCCATGCCGAACTTCGTCGCGACGACCACGTCGTCGCGGCGGCTGCCCAGCGACGCGCCGAGCATCGCCTCGGACAGACCGGGCTCGGCGCCGTAGGTGTCGGCGGTGTCGAAGAGTGTGATGCCGGCGTCGAGCGCGGCGTGCACGACGGCGTCGCTGCCCTCCTGGTCCTGGGTGGCGGCACCACGCCGACCGAGGTTGTTGCACCCCAGACCGACAGCGGAGACGGTCAGGCCGGAGCGTCCGAGGCGGCGAAGTTCCATGGGCGACAGGCTAGCCCCGGGACGGGACCGCGAGTCCGAGCGCCTTCGCCCGGGCCGCGACCGCCGACTCACCACGAGCGAGCGAGACGGCGAGCTCTGCCAGCGGCAGCCCGAGGTCGACGCCGTCCCGCAGCTCGTCGTCGTCCTGGGTGGACCACCCCTCGCCCTGCGTGACTGCCGTGCGCGCCCCGTCGGCGGGTCCGGGGTCGCCGGCGACCGGCTGGCCGGTCATTCCCCGCTTCGCCGGGTCGGCGACGGCCTGGACCTCGGGGGCGATCTGGTCGAGGCGTCGCAGCGCGCCGAGGACGAGCTCACGGTCGGTCGTCGGCCAGAAGGGCGGCAGCGAACGCTGCAGGAAGCCGGCGTAGCGCGCCTTGATCATCCGGTTGTCGAGGAAGGCGACGACGCCGCGATCGTCACCCTTGCGGATGAGTCGGCCGGCGCCCTGCGCGAGCCGCAGGGCGGCGTGCGTGGCGGAGACCGCCATGAAGCCGTTACCGCCACGACGGGCGATCTCCTGGGTACGGGCCGACGAGAGCGGGTCGTCGGGCCGGGGGAAGGGAATGCGGTCGATGAGCACGAGCTGGCAGGCGCTGCCGGGGACGTCGACGCCCTGCCAGAGGGTGAGCGTCCCGAAGAGGATCGTCTTCGGGTCACGCGCGAAGTCGCGCACGAGGGTGCCGATCGTCTCCTCGCCCTGGCAGCGCACGGTGAACTCCTCGTCGAGTCGCTCGCGCATGGCCTCGCTCGCCTCCCTGGCGGCGCGCATGGAGGAGAAGAGCCCCAGGGTGCGACCGCCGGCGGCGCGCACGAGCGCCTCGATCTCGTCGAGGGTCTGTGGGGCGAGGCCATCACGCCCGGGGGCGGGCAGGTGCTCGGCGACGTAGGCGATGCCCTGCTGGGAGTAGTCGAAGGGTGACCCGACGTCGAGCCCCGTCCACTCCGGCGATCCGGGACCGCGCAGCCCGAGTGTCCCCGCGACGGCGTCGAAGGTGCCACCGAGCTCGAGGGTGGCCGAGGTGAGGATGACGGTGCGGTCCCGTACGGACTCGTCCTCATCGGTGGCGCCGCAGCCGAAGATCCGCTCCCGCATCCGCATGGCGACGCTCATCGGCGCCACCCGCAGCACCGGCCCGCGCCGTGTGTCGCGGCTGACCCAGATGACGTCGAGCTCGTGCTCCTCGAGCATCCGTCCGGCGGTCTCGTGCAGCTCGTCGACCGCGGCGAGGGCGATCTGGCGGGGACCGTCGACGTTCTCCCCCTTCGGCGGCTTCATCTGGGTGAGCAGGGTGCGGCCGACGTCGCGGCACCGACCGAGGATGCTCGCCAGGGAGTCGGGGATGCCGGCCGTGAGCCGCCCCTCGGGGGCCTGCTCCAGCACCGCCTCGAGGTCACCGGCCAGGTCGTCGAGCGCGTCGTCCGACTCGGCGTACTTGCGCGCCCGCTTGGCGGCGGCGCGGATCCCGCCCGGCGTCAGCTCGTCGGTGACGGTCGAGGTGACCCGGTCGACGAGCTCGTGGGCCTCGTCGATGACCAGGACGTCGTGCTCGGGCAGCATCGGTCGCCCCTCGAAGGCGTCGATGGCCATGAAGGAGTGGTTGGTGACGATGATGTCGACGTCCTTGGCGGCCTCGCGGGAGCGCTCGACGAAGCACTCGGCGACCATCGGGCACTTCGAGCCCAGGCACTCCTGGGCGGAGACCGACACCTGGCGCCACGCCTTCTCCGAGACGCCGGGGACGAGCTCGTCGCGGTCACCCGACTCGGTCTCGGCCGCCCACTCGCGCACCCGGACGACCTCCTTGCCCAGGCGGCCGGCAGCAGCATCCACCTCGCCGATGTCGAACATGCCCTCGTCCTCGTCGGGGAACCCGCCCTCGACCTTGTGCTTGCACACGTAGTTGCGTCGACCCTTGACGATCGCGTAGGTGGGGCGGCGCTTCACCTGACCGGCGAGTGAGTCGGCCAGCCGGGGCATGTCCCGGTCGACGATCTGTGCCTGCAGCGCCAGGGTCGCGGTGGCGACGACCGCCGGGCGTCCGGTGCGCTGCGCGTGCTCGACGGCAGGAACGAGGTAGGCGAGGGACTTACCGGTCCCGGTGCCCGCCTGCACGAGCAGATGCTCCTCGGTGTCGATGGCACGGGCCACGGCGGTGGCCATCTCGACCTGCCCGGGCCGGGTCGTGCCACCCACTCCCCCGACGGCCGCGGCGAGCAGGGACTCAACTGACGAGGACACCGCCCCACCCTAGGACGCCTCAGCGACATCCCGCAGCGTCATCCACAGGACGCCGATCGCGATGCGCTCACGCCTGGGCGATCACGGCCCGCAGCTGCGCCAGGGTGGGCACGCCGGAGGGTCCCTCCGGGGTGCGGTACACCCGACACGACAGGCCCACCGCCGTGTCGGGTGCGGCGAAGGGGTCCTCACCGTCCACGAGGATGCTGGGCGACCCGTGGAAACCCAGTCGCTGCGCCTCCTCGACCGACTCCACGAGTTGTCGGGTCACCGTCACGTCGCTCCGTTCAGCGGCGATCGCGGCGAGCCGTGCGTCGGCGACCTCCCAGTTCGGGCACCCCTGGAAGTACTGCAGTGTGACGTCCATGACGACGACCGTAGACCGTGGCACGTCCACCATCCCGGCGCGCGGGAAACGCGTGAGGACCCGGTTGACCGAGGCGCGCCCCTGCACCTCGGCTGCCCAGCGGGCTCGTCAGTCGGGCGCGAATCAGGCAGGGGGCCGAGCGAGCTGATCGGCCAGCTCGGTCAATGAGCCGACCCGCAGACCGGGAGCCCTGAAGTAGTCCGGGTAGGGACCGTCGGTCCGGTTGATCCACGCGGTGGTCAGGCCTGCCCGCGCGGCACCGTCGATGTCCCACGGATGGACGGCGACGAGCATCGCGTCCGCGGGGTCGACGTGGCTGCGGCCCAGCGCGTGGGCGTAGGCGTCCGCTGCCGGCTTCCACAGGCGGGCGTCCTCCACCGAGAGGACCACCTCGAAGTGGTCACGTACGCCGGCGCGCTCGAGTAGCGCCTCGGCGACCGACGGCGAGCCGTTGCTCAGGGTCACCATCCGGATGCCGCATGCCGCCAGTCCACGGATCCCCTCCCGGACATCGGCATGCATCGGCAGGTCGGCGAACCCGGCCATGATGTGCTCGGCCGCCTCCTGCACGCCACGGTCCAGCGGCTGTGCGTCGAGGACGACGCGCAGCGTCTGGAACGCAACGGTCGCAAAGGACTCGTTCACACCGACCGAGGTCAGGGCGAAACCGTCCCGAAGCACTCCCGCGAACCACGTCCGGGCCAGGTGTGCGGGCGCCCCGACATCCTCGAAGCGTTGACCCATCGCAGCCATGTCGGACAGCGTTTCGTTGACGTCGAAGATCACCAGGGCTGGTCGCCCGGGCCCGTCGTGGCGCTGGTTCGTCATCCCCCACCCTAATCACGGCCCCGGTCCCGGGGCCCCGACGAGCCTCCGGGGGACGTCGGATGCCCGTCCCCATCCACCGAAAGGTTGACCGGCGGACCAACCTCCAGCGCGATGTGCCGGCACCCCCTCAACGGCTGGAATGGGTGGCATGCCAACCACCCTGCATCCGCATCGTCCCGAGGCGCCGCCACAGCAGCGCACCGCCGGGCGCGCCCGCTGGCTCACCAGCCGCCGCGGGGCCCCCGCCGTCATCCTCCTGGCTCTCGTCCTGGCGGGCCTGGCCAACGCCTTCTTCGGCTCGGCCGAGCCACCGGCCCGCGGTGCGGGGTACCCGGCCAGCGCCGAGTCGGCCGTCGTCGCCCAGCAGCTCGAGACCTTCCCCGGCAGTGACCGCGCCCCCGCCATCCTCGTCGCGACGAAGGACGGCGAGCAGCTCTCCGCCTCGGACACCTCCGCCCTGGAAGACCTGGCGAGACAGGTGGCCCCGGGCTCGCAGCGGCCGTCACCGGTCACTCTCTCCGACGACGGCGAGGCCGCGGTCACGACCGTCTCCGTCGCGACCACGGGTGACGGCGACGAGACCGTCGAGCGCATCGACGCGCTGCGGGCCGACATCGCCGAGCACACCCCCGACGGGATGACGGTGCAGGTGACCGGCGGACCCGCCTTCGCAGCCGACATCACCTCCTCCTTCGACGGGGCGAACTTCACCCTGCTGGCGGTCACGATCGCCGTGGTCGCGGTGCTGCTCCTGCTCACCTACCGCTCCCCCGTGCTCTGGCTCGTCCCGCTGGCCGTCGTCGGCCTCGCGGACCGGGTCGCCGGATGGCTCACCGCAGCCGTCGGTGAGGCCAGTGGTCTCCCCTTCGACGCGGGTATCGTCTCGGTGCTCGTCTTCGGCGCCGGCACCAACTACGCCCTCCTGCTGATCTCCCGCTACCGCGAGGAGCTGCACCAGCACGAGAACCACCGCACGGCGATGGCCGTGGCCTGGCGGGCTACCGTCCCGGCGATCCTCGCGAGCAATGCCACGGTCGTGCTGGCGCTGGGCACGCTGCTGCTGGCGACCGTCCCGGGGACCCGCGGCCTGGGGCTGGCATCCGCCACCGGGCTGGTCGTCGCGCTGCTGGCCGTCGTGCTCGTCCTCCCGGCCGCGCTGGCCCTCCTCGGGCGACGGGTCTTCTGGCCCTTCATCCCCCGGCCGGGGCGGGCGCTGAGCCACGAGGGCATCTGGGCGACGGTCGCCCGCCGGGTGGTCGCCCGCCCGGGTGCGCACCTCGTCGGCGGACTCGCCCTGCTCGCGGTGCTCGCCTCCGGACTCGCCGGGGCGAGCGTGGGCCTGAGCCAGGCCGACTCCTTCCGTACCGCATCGCAGTCCGCTGACGGCCTCGTCACCGTCGGTGAGCACTTCCCCGCCGGGATGACCGCCCCCTTCGCCGTCACCACCGACGCGGCGCACGCCCCGGAGACGATCTCCGCGCTGGAGTCCGTCGACGGGGTCACCTCCGTGCGACCCGCCGGGGAGAACGGCGCCGGCCTGGCACGGATCAGTGTCACCGGCGAGCCGTCACCGGGGACCCCGGCCAGCCTCGACCTGGCCGAGGACCTGCGCTCCGCGGCGCACGGCGTGGACGGGGCCGACGCACTGGTGGGGGCCGGCTCGGCCGAGCTGCTGGACGCACGGGCAGCCGCCGACACGGATCTGGAGATCATCGTCCCGCTCGTGCTGCTCGTCAGCCTCGTCGTGCTCGGTCTGCTGCTGCGCGCCGTCATGGGACCGCTCGTGCTGCTCGCACTCAACGTCTCCAGCGCCCTGGCTGCCCTGGGACTGGGTGCCTGGCTGGACGAGCACCTGCTGGGGCACCCGGCGCTGGACGTGCAGGTGCCGCTGATCGCCTTCCTCTTCCTCGTGGCCCTGGGGATCGACTACACGATCTTCCTCATGCACCGGGCCCGGGCGGAGGCCGCCGAGCACGGTACCCGTGAGGGCGTCTCGCGTGCGGTGGCCCACACCGGTGGGGTTATCACGAGCGCCGGTGTCGTCCTCGCCGCGGTCTTCGCAGCGCTGGGTGTCCTGCCGCTGGTGGTCCTGGGTCAGCTGGGTCTGATCGTCGGGATCGGTGTCCTGCTCGACACCCTGGTCGTACGCACGATCGTCGTGCCGGCGGCCGCGGCCCTCCTCGGGGACCGCTTCTGGTGGCCTTCACGCCCCAGCCGGGTAGCGTCCCGTACGTGAGTGCTCCAGACGTCTCGGGACCGGGGGCCACCCCGCACGCCCGGCTCGCCGGCCCGGTCGGCGTCCCCGGCGAGGAGTCCGTCGCCGGCGGCACGGCCAGGTGGCTGCGGTGGGGTCAGCACGCGCTGCTCGCCGCGCTCGCCGCGATCTGCCTGACCCGTGCCGTCGCCGCAGGCGCCCACCCCGCCGCCGAGGTGGGCGCCCTGCTCGTCTTCGTGGCCTGGTACCTCGTCGGGATCCCGCTGGCCCGCCGTGGGGTGGGCGGGGCTGCTTGGTTCCTCGTCCTCTCCCTGCTGTGGGGCGTCCTCGTGCTCGTCTCCCCGGAGAACGTCTGGCTCGCCTTCCCGCTCTGGCTGCTCGCCGGCCACCTGCTGCCACTCGTCGGTGGGGTGCTGGTCTCCGTGCTCATCCTCGTGGTCGTCGTCGCCGAGCCGGTCCGGCAGGTGGGTGGGACCAGCTTCGCCGCGGTCATCGGACCGCTGATCGGGATGGTGGTCGCGCTCGGCATCTCCCGGGCCCAGATGGCCCTCGTGCGTGACGGCATCGAACGCCAGCGGCTGATCACCTCGCTCTACAGCGCCCAGGAGGAGACGGCCGCCCTGACCGACGAGCTGGCCCGCCTGCAGCGGGCCGCTGGCGCCACGAGCGAGCGCACCCGCCTGTCCCGCGACATCCACGACGGCATCGCCCAGGGCTTCTCCTCGATCCTGCTGCTCGCCCGCGCGGCGCGCGCGGAGGAGGACACGACCCGGGTGCGCGAGCTGCTCGCCCACCTCGAGACCAGCGCCGCCGAGGGGCTGGAGGAGTCCCGCCGCGTCGTCGGCGCCCTCGCTCCCGCCGATCTGGACGAAGGGGGTCTGGTCGCCGCCCTGCACCGCGTCACCGAGCGCTTCGAGGCGGAGAGCGGCGTGACCGCCCGGATCGTCACCACCGGCTCCGTCCCTCCGGTCCCGACCACGACGGAGGTGGCCCTCCTGCGGTACGTGCAGGGCGCGCTGGCCAATGTACGTACCCACGCCCGGGCCGAGTCGGTCGTCGTCAGCCTCGACGGGTCCACCGAGAGCATCCGGGTGGACGTCGTCGACGACGGGCAGGGCTTCGACACCACCGACTGGACCACCCGGACGCCACGCTCCCCGGGCGACGGTGGCTACGGACTGCGGGCCACGCGCACCCGCCTGCGCGAGCTCGGCGGTGGATTGGCGCTCGAGTCCGCACCGGGTGAGGGGACCGTTGTCTCGGCGTGGCTGCCCGTGCACGATCACGGCGCGGACGGAGACTCCCGGTGAGCGCCCGCGTCGTCGTCGTCGAGGACCACCCGGTCACCCGGATGGGGATCGTCGCCCTGCTCACGCAGGACGAGCGCATCACGGTCGTCGGCGAGGCCGGGACCGGCGAGGAGGCGATGACGGTCGTCGGACGGGAGAGCCCGGATGTCGTCGTCACGGACCTGCGTCTGGGCGAGGGGATGGACGGGGTCGGGGTGACCACCTCCCTTCGCGCCCGGGCGCCTGCTCCGGCGGTGCTCGTGCTCACGACCTACGACACCGACCGGGACATCGTCCGGGCGGTGGAGGCCGGCGCCGCAGGCTACCTGCTGAAGGACACCGATCCGGCCGAGATCACCTCCGCGGTGCTGCGTGCCGCCGCCGGCGAGACCGTCCTCTCCCCGGCGCTCGCGCAGCGGGTCGTCGCTCGGATCTCCCGCCCACGGGCCGTCCTCTCCCCGCGGGAGGTCGAGACCCTGGCCGCGGTGGCACGCGGTCTGTCCAACAAGGAGATCGCCCGCGAGCTGTTCATCTCCGAGGCGACGGTCAAGACGCACCTCGTGCACGTCTTCACCAAGTTCGACGTCGACTCACGCACCGCAGCGGTCGCCCGGGCCCGCGAGGAGGGACTGCTCAACTGACGTCGGGGATGCGCTCGGGCCCGGCGACGGCCATCTCAGCGACCGAGGATCCGCCCCCAGAACCCCCCACGCGGCGGGAGCTCCACCAGTCCGGGCTCGGTGTCCGGGGTCGGCGGCTCCGACCGCAGGGCGCCGACCAGCAGCGCCGGTCCGGGGGCGGGGCCGGACAGCGAGGTCGGGTCGATGCTCCACTCCCCCGCGACCCCAGGCAGGTCGTCCTCGGCGGCCTCGACCTCGCGCCACACGGCACCACGCTCCACGAGGAGGCAGCGGCGCGAGCCGTCCTCGGCCCGATGGAAGAGCTGCACCCCGGTGCCGAGCATGGCCGACAGCGTCGTGATCCGCGCCGCGGAGGGCCGTGCCACGTCCTCGCCGACGACGAGCGTCCACCGGCTCCCTGCTCCCGGGATCGGAGGCAGCACGGCGGTTGCGCTGCCGAGCGCCTCGCGGACGGCCTCGTCCACCTCGACGACCCGCCCGCCGGTGAGGCCGAGCGCCTCGACGACCACGGTCTGCGGCTGGCCACGGACGGCCAGCCAGGCCTGCTCGTGGCCGAAGGGCACCAGCTCGCTCACAGCGACCTCGCCATGATGACGCCGTCACGGTCGTCGCCGGCCGCCACGCGGAGCGCACCCGGCACCCGACCGACCTCGGTGTAGCCGTAGCGGGTGTAGAACTCACCCAGGCCGGTGCCGCCCCGGTAGTCCAGGGTCACCAGCTCCACACCCCGCTCGCGGGCGGCCCGGTGCAGGCCGGCCATGAGCAGGGCGCCGTGGTTGGTGCCCCGCGTGGCCGGGTCGGTCATGATCCGCTCGAGGGTGGCTCCGTGACGCGTCAGCGGCCCGGTGGAGCCGACGAGGAAACCGAAGCCGAGCAGGTCACCCACCGGGGAGTTCAGCGACACGCACGCCGTCCCGCCCGCCTGCATCCGGCTCGCGTAACCGTCGAGCACCGGCGCCACCTCCTCCGCGGAGGCTCCGGGCAGGAACCCGACCGCCCCGCCGGCGTCGTTGACCTCGACCCACATGGCGAGCATCGCCTCGCCGGCACGCGAGGGGATGCGCTCGGCGACACGCACGTACGGCAGCTCCAGCACCTGCCAGTCCCCCTCGTCGGTGGTGTGGTCGAGGTCCGCCACGTGTGCCATGCCGGCCGACTCGAGCGTCGATCGGGTGGCGGCATCCTCCGGGGCGACCCGCATGCGGATCGGGAGGTCGGGCAGCCACTCGATGGCATGGGCGCTCGCCAGGCGCAGGGCCCGGACCTCGAGGGCCTCGTTGGCGGCCCGCTCGGCGGTGCGCAGGGTGAGCCGGATGAACTCGGCATGGGCGCGCAGACCGACGAAGCCGACCGCGTCGCCCCCCGACTCCCGGATGATCCAGGTGCCGTAGCCGTGCTCGTCCCAGTGCTCCTGCCACACGGCGACGATCTGCGCCGGTCGCTCCGCCTCGGCGGGGACGCCCATCAGCTCGGCCACGAGCGAGGCGTCGGCATCGACGGGTGGGTGCATCGTGATCGCGTCGGTGATGATGGCACGAGGCGTGGAGCATCCGTGCCCGTCCGTGGTGAATCGGGGGTAACTCACAGGCCCATGGTGCACCACACGGGTCTCGCTGGGACGATGTGGACACGATGACGTCGACACACACCGCCCCCGCTCACCTGTCCGTCCCGATCGGGACGGACCCCGACGATGTCTTCGAGCGCTTCTCGCAGTGGTCGACCGGGCGGGGACTCACCCTGTACCCGCACCAGGAGGAGGCGTTGCTGGCGCTCCTGGGTGATGACCACGTCGTGCTCGCGACCCCCACGGGCTCCGGCAAGTCACTTGTGGCCACCGGCGCGATCGCGCACGCGCTCGCCAAGGACCAGGTCGCCTTCTACACCGCCCCGATCAAGGCGCTCGTCAGCGAGAAGTTCTTCGACCTGTGCGCCGTCTTCGGCGCGGACAACGTCGGCATGCTCACCGGCGACGCCTCGGTCAACGCCGATGCCCCGATCATCGTGTGCACCGCCGAGGTCCTGGCCAACCTCGCCCTGCGCGAGGGCAACACCGCAGACGTCGGACTCGTGGTCATGGACGAGTTCCACTACTACGCGGAGCCCGAGCGTGGGTGGGCGTGGCAGGTGCCGCTCCTCGAGTTGCCGCAGGCCCAGATGCTGCTGATGTCGGCGACCCTCGGTGACACCCGTGCCATCGAGCAGGACCTGGCCGAGCGCACCGGACGGGACGTGGTCGTGGTCGACGACGCCGAGCGCCCGGTGCCCCTGACCTTCTCGTGGGCGATGACCCCGCTGCAGGAGACGATCGAGGAGATCCTCGAGTGGCAGCGTGCGCCCGTGTACGTCGTCCACCAGACGCAGGCCAAGGCCGCGGAGCACGCCAGGCTGCTGCAGACCCTCAGGCTCCTCGCCCCGGCGGAAAAGCAGGCCATCGCCGACCGGCTCGCGGACTTCCGGTTCTCCGCCGGCTTCGGCCGCACCCTCTCGGCGATGCTGCGTCGCGGGGTCGGAGTGCACCACGCGGGCATGCTGCCCCGCTACCGGCGGCTCGTCGAGCAGCTCGCCCAGGCCGGTCTGCTCAAGGTCATCTGCGGGACCGACACCCTCGGCGTCGGCATCAACGTGCCGATCCGCACCGTGCTCTTCACCTCGCTGACGAAGTTCGACGGCACCCGCCACCGCGTGCTGCGGGTGCGCGAGTTCCTGCAGATCGCCGGGCGCGCCGGGCGGGCGGGGTACGACACCGAGGGTTACGTCGTCGTCCAGGCACCCGAGCACGTCATCGACAACCACCGCGCCCTGGCCAAGGCCGGGGACGACGAGAAGAAACGCAGGAAGGTCCAGCGCAAGAAGGCACCCGAGGGCTTCGTCGTGTGGACCGAGGACACCTTCACGAAGCTGACGACGGCGCAGCCGGAGACGTTGCGCTCCCGGATGAAGGTCGACAACGCGATGATCCTCAACGTCGTCGCCCGCCCCGGCGACGCGGTCGCCGCCCTCTCCCGCCTCACCAGGGACAACCACGAGGAGGCGAAGGGGAGGGCTCGCCTCGCCCGTCGCGCCATCCGTCTGGGGCGCAGCCTCCTCGACTCCGGTGTGCTCGAGCGCCTGGCCGAGCCGGACGGGACCGGCCGGACCGTGGACCTGACCGTCGACCTGCCCAGGGACTTCGCGCTCAACCAGCCCCTGGCCCCCTTCGCCCTGGCTGCCCTCGACCTGCTCGACCCGGACGACCCGGGGTACGCCCTCGACGTCGTCTCGACCATCGAGGCGGTCCTCGAGGCGCCGCGGGCCATCCTGATGGCCCAGCAGCACGCCGCCCGCGGCGAGGCGATCGGCGAGATGAAGGCGGACGGTATCGAGTACGACGAGCGGATGCGACTGCTCGACGAGATCACCTGGCCCCAGCCGCTCGCGGAGGAGCTCGCGGCCGCCTTCGAGACCTACCGGCAGACCCATCCCTGGCTGCCCGAGGAGGCACTCGTCCCCAAGTCGGTCGTGCGGCTGATGTGGCAGGAGGGGATGTCCTTCGCGGACTTCGTGCGTCGCTTCGAGCTCGGCCCGCGTGAGGGGCTCGTGCTGCGCTACCTCACCGACGCCTACCGGACCCTCACCCGCACCGTGCCCGAGGCCCACTCCTCCCCCGAGCTGGAGGAGATCATCGAATGGCTCGGCGAGACCGTGCGCCAGACGGACTCGTCGCTACTGGACGAGTGGGACGCCCTGGCCAACCCGGACGCGCACACCCCGGGTCTGGTGAGTCACCAGGAGGCTGCTCCTCCCCCGCGCCCGCTGAGCGCGCGCACGGGGCCCTTCCGTGCGATGGTCCGCGGCGCGATGTGGCAGCGGGTGGACCGGGCCTCGCGCGACGACCTCGGCGCCCTCTCCGGTATCGAGACGGCCGCAGCCGAACTCGCCGACGACGCTCGCTCCCCGGTGATGCGATACGAGGACTGGGACGTCGGTCTCGGTGACTACTGGGACGAGCACGACCGGATCGGGACCGACCAGGACGCCCGCGGACCGCACCACCTGCACATCGAGGAGGAGATCGGTCGACCGCCGGGACTCGACGACTCCGTCGACGCACCGGACGCGCGGCTGTGGCTGGTGCGGCAGACGCTGGCCGACCCCGCGGGGGACCACGACTGGGTCGTCGAGGCCACCGTCGACCTCGACGCGTCCGACCGGATCGGCGAGGCGGTCGTCCTGACGACCGCCCTGAAGCGGCTGTGATCCTCATCGACCCGGCCACGTGGCCGGGCTGGGGCCGCACGTGGAGCCATCTCGTCTCGGACTCCTCGATCGAGGAGCTGCACGACTTCGCCGGTCGGCTCGGCATCCCCCGTCGACTCTTCGACGAGGACCACTACGACGTGCCGGTCGAGCGCTACGACGAGGTCGTCGCCGCGGGGGCGGTCGAGGTCAGCGGTCGCGAGCTGATCCGCCGGCTGCTCGCCAGCGGGCTGCGGGTCACGCAGGCGCAGCGAGCCGGTCGATCTCACGAGCGAGGTTGACCCGGGCCCGCCCGGTCCAGTGCTCGTGCGCGTGGTCGGTCAGGTAGAGCCGATCGCGGGTGGCGAAGGGGGTCAGCACCGCGATCCGCCCTCTCGCGTAGTCCGCGGCGCGCACCTGCCGATACTCCAACCGGACCTGGTGGCAGTAGGCATCGAAGCGCTCGGCGGGTGCCGCGAGGATCCACAGGTCCGCGTCGTGGAAGGC
Source organism: Janibacter sp. A1S7 (assembly GCF_037198315.1). Taxonomy (NCBI): domain Bacteria; kingdom Bacillati; phylum Actinomycetota; class Actinomycetes; order Micrococcales; family Intrasporangiaceae; genus Janibacter; species Janibacter alittae. Next base: position 2,109,281 of record NZ_CP144913.1, read on the forward strand.
CTTGGTCGCCGGGTCATCCGTCGACATCTCGTGGGTCGCGCTCTCGCGCACCAGCTGGGCGACCCGCGCGATGTCCTCCTCCTTTAGACCGAGCCGCCCCAGGTGGTCCTCGGCCAGCTGCGCCGAGGCCTCCTCGTTGGCCCCGGCCGCGACACCGGCGTCGTAGACCGCGTCGTGGAACCACGCCGCCAGTCCCGCCAGGTGACGGTCACGTCCGGGCAGCTCGCCCTCATCCGACAACTCGTCGAGCGCGGCGAGCACCTCCGCCAGGTGGACCGCGTCGTGGTAGCTGCGGTGGTCCTCCAACCAGCGGTCGAGCAGGTCGGTGGCCTCGGCGAGCAGGGCGTCACGCCCGACGTCGGCGCCCAGGGCGTCGACGTCGGTGAGCCACCGGCTACGGAGGGTCTCCATGTGGGTCGTCCCTCAGGCCTGCGTCGCGTCCCCGGCCACGTTGACCATCCACGGCGTGCCGAACCGGTCGGTGAGCATGCCGAACTCGTCCCCCCACATCTGCTTCTGCAGAGGCATGACGACCTCGGCCCCCTCGGACAGGCCCGCCCAGTACCGTCGCAGTCGTTCCGGCTCGTCACCGCTGAGGCTGATCGACATCCCGGCGCCCTCGTGCCGGGGAGCGCCCGGAGGTGAGTCACTGGCGAAGATCGTGTAGCCGGCATCGGTCTCGAGGCTGGCATGCATCACCTGGTTCGCGATGTCGCCGGCGCCGGGCATCGACTCACCGAACGTGTGCACGACGAGCTCACCGCCGAGGACTGACTGGTAGAACTCCATCGCCTCCCGGCAGGTGGAGTCGAAGTTCAGGTAGGGGTTCAGTCGCGTGGCCATGGGAACCATCCTCTGATACGTCCACGGGACGGGGCAGTCCCGGTGCGGTCAACGCTAGTCCGCTTGACCGACAGCCGGTGGACGTTCGCTGCGACGCGCGGGCCGCAGCTGCCGCGCGGCCTCGTGAACCGCCTCGCCCAAGCGGGTCATCCGCGGGGTCCCGAGGGTCCACACCTGCCAGTACAGGGGCACGTCCCGGTGGGCGCGGCGGCGCAGCAGGACGAGGGTGCCGGTCTGGAGGTCGTCGCCCAGCTGCGCCTCCGGCACCATCGCCCACCCGAGCCCGGCGCGCACCGCCGCGACGAAACCCTCGGACGAGGGCACCTGCGCCGAGGGTGGGTCGGTGGTGACGCCGAGGTCGCGGAGCACACCCCGCTGCAGCTGGTCCTTGGCGTTGAAGCGCAGCACCGGCAGCGACGCCCAGTCGACCCGCCTGCCCCGGGTGAACCGGCGCGCCAGTCGGGGGGAGGCCACGGGCAGGTACCGCATCGCGCCCAGCGACTCGGTGCGACAGCCGGCCACCGGGGCCGGGTCGGCCGTGACGGCACCGACGACGCTGCCGCGGCGCAGGTGCTCGGCGCTGTGCTCCTCGTCCTCGACCTCCAGCTGGATCCTCACGTCGTCCCACCCGGCGGCGACCCCGAGGACCGGCTCGAACCACGTGGCGAGCGAGTCGGCGTTGACGGCGACGGGAAGGTCGACGGCGGCGCCGCCCCCGTCGCCCAGGGCCGCGCGGGCGTCCTCCTCGAGGACGACCATCTGGCGGGCCGCCCGCATCAGTGCCTCCCCCGCGGCCGTGGCACGGCACGGCGTCGACCGCTCGACGAGAACCCGGCCGGCGTCCCGTTCCAGTGCCTTGATGCGTTGGCTGACCGCGGACGGGGTGATGTGGAGGGTGCAGGCCGCGGCGTCGAAGGTGCCGTGGTCGACGACGGCCAGGAGGGCGCGCAACTGGTCGATCTGCATGAAGCAATCCTAATGATCATGCAGAATCATTCATTGGGCTGCGCACACGAAGGGGCCTAGCGTGGACGCGTGCTCACCACCGCCCTCGCCGGGACGCTCACCGGGCTCGCCCTCATCGTCGCCATCGGCGCGCAGAACGCCTTCGTCATGCGACAGGGCCTGCGTCGGGAGCACCTGCTGCCGGTGGTGCTCGTCTGCATCGCAGCCGATGCCGCGTTGATCCTCCTGGGCACCGCGGGAGTGGGTGTCGTCGTGACGGCCCACCCCGACCTCGTGCGGGTGGTCACCTGGCTCGGGGCCGCCTACCTCGTCGGGTACGGCCTGCTTGCGCTGCGCCGGGCAACCAGGCCGCAGGGCCTGTCGATCGCCGATGCACCCGCCTCGCGGGGGTCGGTCGTGCTGACGACGCTCGCCCTGACCTTCCTCAACCCCCACGTGTACCTCGACACGGTGCTGATGCTGGGGTCGATCGCCAACGGGTTCGGTGAGCAGCGGTGGACCTTCGCCGGGGGCGCCGTCGTGGGGAGCACCCTGTGGTTCACCGGCCTGGCCCTGGGCGCCCGTGCTCTCGCCGGGCCCCTCGGCCGCCCCCGCACCTGGCGAGCGCTCGACGGCATCATCGGGGTGACGATGCTCGCCCTGGCGGTCCGACTGGTGACCGCCTGAGATCAGGCCGTCGTCGCGACGAAGGGGGCCAGCTCGGCGGCCAGATCGGGCATCACCTTCGCGTGCACGCGGGTGCCCTGACCGATGTGCTCCTCGGAGAGGAGGTCGGCCTCGTCGTGGAGCCGGCTGACGAGGTCCCCGCGCGAGTAGGGCAGGAGCACCTCGATGTCGATGTCCGGCTTGGGCAGCTCGTCGGCGATGAGCTCGAGCAGCTCGGGTACACCCTCACCGGTGCGCGCGGACACGGCGATCGAGTACTTCTCATGGTGCAGGATCCGGTCGACGACCTCGGGATCGGCCAGATCGGCCTTGTTGACGACGATGACCTCCTTGACATCGGTGGCATCGACGTCGGCCAGGACACCGCGGACCGCTGAGATCTGGCCCTCCGGGTCGGGGTGGGAGCCGTCGACGACGTGCAGCAGCAGGTCCGCGTCGGCCACCTCCTCGAGGGTGGATCGGAAGGCCTCGACGAGCTGGTGCGGCAGGGCGCGAACGAAGCCGACGGTGTCGGTGAGCGTGTACTCGCGCCCGTCCTCGGTCTCGGCGCGGCGGACGGTCGTGTCGAGGGTCGCGAAGAGCTGGTTGTCCACGAGGACACCGGCGTGGGTGAGCCGGTTGAGCAGCGTCGACTTGCCGGCGTTGGTGTAACCGGCGATGGCCACCGCGGGCACGCCGTGGCTGATCCGCTGGGAGCGGCGGGTGTCGCGGTGGGTCTTCATCCCCGCGAGGTCTCGCTTGAGCTTGGCGATGCGAGAGTTGATCCTCCGTCGGTCGAGCTCGATCTTGGTCTCACCGGGTCCACGCGAACCCATACCCAGGCCGCCGGCCGCCTGGCCACCGGCCTGACGGGACATCGACTCACCCCACCCACGCAGGCGCGGCAGGAGGTACTGCAGCTGGGCGAGCTCGACCTGCGCCTTGCCCTCACGGGACTTGGCGTGCTGGGCGAAGATGTCGAGGATCAGCGCGGTGCGGTCGATGACCTTGACCTTGACGACGTCCTCGAGGGCGCGCCGCTGGCTCGGGGCGAGCTCGGTGTCGCAGATGACGGTGTCGGCGCCCTCGGCGAGGACGATCTCGCGCAGCTCGGCGGCCTTGCCGGAGCCGAGGTAGGTGCTCGGGTCGGGGTTCTGGCGGCGCTGGAGGACCCCTTCGAGGACGTCCGAGCCGGCCGTCTCGGCGAGGGCGGCCAGTTCGCGCAGCGAGTTCTCGGCGTCCTCGGCGGTGCCGTCGGTCCACACGGCGGCCAGGACGACCCGCTCCAGCCGCAACTGGCGGTACTCGACCTCGGTGATGTCCTCGAGCTCGGTCGACAGCCCCGAGACCCGACGAAGGGCGGAGCGCTCCTCGCGGTCGAGCTGGTCACCGTCGACGCCGTCATACCCGGTGGGGTCGGCCGGTCGCTCGTCCCCGGCCGCGCGGTCGAGTGCCTCGGCCCGTCGCGAGAGGACCCGATCGATGGTCGGGTCGGCGTCGGTGGCATGGTCCTCGCCGTGCTGGTCGCTGCTCAGTGGTTCTGTCATGTTCTCCTCAGGGTCTCATCAGGGAACGCCATCCGGCCACCGATTAGTCCCGTCGGCCCCCTCGCCCACAGCTCGTGCTCGCCTCGTTCGCCCACGGGACCGGGCCGATGCACCGAGGCGACGGGACAGCCCCACTCGATCGTCACGTCCAGACCCAGCATGGTGGGGTGTCACTCCGAGCCGGTCGTGACCTCTCGCACCCAGTCGTCACCGTTGCGAACGTCGACGACCCGGGTGTGACGCCGGTCGGGTGATCCCTGCCAGTGCTCGACGCGGGTCGGCCGAAGGTGCCACAGGCGCCAGTCCCCCGCCCCGACTGCTGCTCGGGCGTCCGGGCTGCGCGCAGCCAGAGTCCGGCACACCGTCCGCGTCGACGGTGGACACCGTCATGGCGCGCGGCTCGGGCACTCCCACGGCCACGGCATCGTCGAGCCAGGCGAGGAAGAGGTCGACCGGGTCCGCGGGTAGGCGCTCCCGGTCGAGCTCCGGTGGTGTCCCCGTCAGGGACCTGATCGACGCCAGGCGCTCACGGACCGACCGGGCCGGGCTCATCCCTTCGCCATGGTCCGGATGTCCGTGGCCTCGGTGCGCTCGGCATCGGCCCGCTCGTCCTCGGTCATCTGCTGGCTGTCGATCTCGGCCTGCACGCGCCGCAGGTAGTGGTCGATCTCGGAGCGGGTGCGCTCCTCGTCCCAGTCGAGCTCGCGGGCCAGGAGACGACCGGCGGACTCGGCCGCCTCGACGCCCCGGTCCGTCGTCTCGATGGAGATGCGGGTGCGCCGGGTGAGGAGGTCGTTGAGGTGCATCGTGGCCTCGTTGCGGGCGGCGTGGATGACCTCGACCGTGAGGTACTCCTCGGCCCCGGGCAGGGGTGTCGCCAGGGAGCGGTCCTCGTCGATGAGCGAGAAGAGGTCGACGGCCAGCGACCCGTACCGATCCAGCAGGTGGGTGATGCGCCACGGCGGCAGGTCGTGACGCCGGCTGAGGGTGTCGAGCTGGTTGACCAGCGCCTGGTAGCCCTCGGCGCCCACCAGCGGGATGTGCTCCGTGACGCTGTCGGGCACGCCCGCGGACAGGTCCTCACGGGCGGCGTCGACGGCATCGGCGGCCATGACGCGGTAGGTCGTGTACTTGCCGCCGGCGATGGAGATCAGGCCCGGCTGCGGACGGGCGACGGCGTGCTCGCGGCTGAGCTGGGAGGTCTCCTCGCTCTCCCCCGCGAGCAGCGGACGCAGTCCGGCGTAGACGCCCTGGATGTCCTCGCGGGTCAGGGGGGTCAGCAGAACGCCATTGATCTGATCGAGGAGGTAGTCGATGTCGGCCGCGGTGGCGGCCGGATGGGCTCGCGAGAGGCTCCAGTCGGTGTCGGTCGTACCGATGATCCAGTGGGTGTTCCACGGGATGCAGAAGAGAACCGAGGACTCGGTACGCAGGATCAGCCCGGTCTCGGAGTTGATCCGGTCCCGGGCGACGACGAGGTGCACACCCTTGCTCGCGCGGACGTGGAACCGACCGCGTCCCCCGGCCATCCGCTGGATGTCATCGGTCCACACCCCCGTGCAGTTGATGACGACCGAGGCCCTGACCTCGGTCTCGTCCCCGGTCTCCACGTCCAGGACCGTCGCGCCGACCACCCGCTCACCGGCATGGAGCAGGCCGGTGACCTTCGCGGAGTTCAGGACGGTCGCGCCGTAGGCCGCGGCCGTGCGGACCACGGTCAACGTGTGGCGGGCATCGTCGCACTGCGCATCGTGGTACATCAGCCCACCGTGGTGCGCGGAGGGTTTGAGCCCTGGTGCGATCCGGCGCACTCCCCCCTTCGTCAACTGCTTGGTGCGCGGCACCGACCGTGCCCCGCCCATCGTGTCGTAGAGCGTCAGACCGGCCGTGACGTACGGACGCTCCCAGACCGGGTGGGACAGGGGGTAGAGGAAGGAGACCGGCTTGACCAGGTGCGGCGCGATCCGGGTGAGCATCAGCTCCCGCTCCTGCAGTGCCTCGCGGACGAGACCGAAGTTCAACTGCTCGAGGTAGCGCACGCCGCCGTGGAAGAGCTTGCTCGAGCGCGAAGAGGTCCCCGAGGCGAAGTCGCGCTGCTCCACCAGCGCCACCTTCAGACCGCGGGTGGCCGCGTCGAGAGCCACCCCGGCGCCGGTGACGCCGCCGCCCACGACCAGGACGTCGAGGTCGTCCTCGGCGATGCGGCGCCACGCGGATGCGCGCTGGGTAGCGTCCAAGGGGGCGGCGACGGGCATGGTTCCTCCGATGGTCTGGACGAGGGGAGCAACTCCCCTTGTCCGCCAACGGTACGTGCCGATTCGGCCGGCTCGCGATGGTGACCTGCGAAGATGCCGACATGAGCACCTCCACGTCATACGTGCTGGCCATCGACCAGGGCACCACGAGCACCCGCGCCATCGTCTTCGCCCGGGACGGCTCGGTGGTCGCGACCGACCAGATCGAGCACGAGCAGATCTTCCCCCGCGCCGGGTGGGTGGAGCACGACGCGCTGGAGATCTGGGAGAACACCCGCCGGGTCATCGGCGGGGCGCTCGGCAAGGGGAATCTCAACTCGGGCCACATCGAGTCCGTGGGGATCACCAACCAACGCGAGACGACGGTGGTGTGGGAGAAGGCCACCGGACAGCCGATCCACAATGCGGTCGTCTGGCAGGACACCCGGACACAGTCGCTCGTGGACTCACTGGCTCGTGATGGTGGGACCGAGCGCTTCAGGAAGGTCAGCGGGCTGCCGCTCGCGACGTACTTCGCCGGACCGAAGATCGCGTGGATCCTCGACCACGTCGACGGTGCCCGGGAACGGGCCGAGGCCGGGGAGCTGCTCGCAGGGACCATGGACACGTGGGTGCTGTGGAACCTCACCGGTGGGGCGGAGAACGAGGGCGTGCACGTCACCGACGTCACCAATGCGTCCCGGACCATGCTGATGGACCTGCGCACGCTTGCCTGGGACGAGGACATCTGCGAGGCCATCGGCGTGCCGATGCAGCTGCTGCCGCAGATCCGGTCGTCATCGGAGGTCTACGGGGACTGCCAGCCGGGTGTGCTCAACGGGACGCCCATCGCGGGAATCCTCGGCGACCAGCACGCGGCGACCTTCGGACAGGCCTGTCTGGAGCCGGGGACGGCGAAGAACACCTATGGCACGGGCAACTTCATGCTGCTCAACACCGGGACCGAGATCGTCAGCAGCGACAACGGCCTGCTGACGACGGTCTGCTACAAGCTCGGCGACGCCGACGCGGTCTACGCCCTCGAGGGGTCGATCGCGGTGACCGGCTCGCTCGTGCAGTGGTTGCGCGACAACCTCGGGCTGATCAACTCCTCTCCGGAGGTCGAGTCACTGGCCACGAGCGTGGACGACAACGGCGGGGTGTACTTCGTGCCCGCCTTCTCCGGGCTCTTCGCGCCACACTGGCGCCCGGACGCGCGGGGCGCGATCGTCGGACTGACGCGGTTCGCGAACAAGGGGCACATCGCCCGAGCCGCTCTGGAGTCGACCGCCTACCAGACCCGCGACGTGCTCGACGCGATGCAGGGGGACGCAGAGCGGGCCGGTGGGCGACTGACGGAGCTGAAGGTCGACGGCGGAATGGTCGCCAACGAGACGCTCATGCAGTTCCAGGCGGACATCCTGGGGGTGGACGTGGTGCGGCCGAAGATCTCCGAGACCACCGCTCTCGGGGCGGCCTATGCCGCGGGGCTCGCAGTCGGGTACTGGGAGTCGACCGACGAGATCGCGGCGAACTGGCAGGAAGACGTGCGCTGGAGCCCGCAGATGGACACCGACGAGGTGGAGCGGCTGATGCGCAACTGGACCAAGGCGATCACCAAGACCCTCGACTGGGTCGACGACGACGTGGTCTGAGGGCGAAGTCAGCGGGCCGGGTTCGTCACACAGAAGCGAGGAAGGCCTGCACCCGCTCCATGAGCAGCGCGGCCGCCTCCGGGTCGTGGGCGTCGAGCGATGAGTCCGCGAAGAGGTGCTGGTCGCCGGGGTAGGTGAACAGCTCGGCCGTGGGGGAGGACTCAACGAGCTCTCGTGCCGCCGGCAGGTCCTCCTCGAAGAACTCGTCACCCTCGGTGCCGTGGATCTGCACCGGCACCCCCTGCGGCCAGGACTCCCCGAACTCGCAGACCGGCACGCAGGAGTACATGAGCAGCGCTCCACGAGCGCCGGGACGGGTCTGTGCGAGCCGTTGGGCGATCATCACGCCGAAGGAGAACCCGGCGTAGACGAGATCCGACCCCAGCTCCCCGGCCGCAGCGGCGCCACGCTCCCGGATCGCCTCGAAGCCGGCGTCGCGCGCGAACCCGAAGCCCTCCTCGATGCCGGCGAAGGTGCGCCCGTCGAAGAGGTCGGGTGTGTGCACCGTGTGCCCTGCCCGACGCAGCTCGTCCGCGAACGCCCTCACTCCCTCGGTCAGGCCCTGGATGTGGTGGTAGAGCAGAACTTCGGCCATGTCAGGGACTCCTGGATCGGTGGTGGATCATGCTGCGGACAAGCGCTCGTCGTGGATCTCGAGAGCGGACTCGTCATCGTCCACCGCTGCTCGGCCATGGCCGAGCACCGGCCGACCGCGTCACGCAAGCGAAGCAGTGGGCGCAGCACGCCGGGCACGGCACCCCACCACGGGATCTCGACCTCGTCCGCCAGGGCATCGCAGCCACCCGACCAATCAGCGCTCGCACCCACCCCGGGCACGACCGGGTCCTCGCGCATGCCGAGTGCGACCTCGACCGGCTGCACCTGCCCCTCGTCACGACCCGACAACCGCGCCAACGACGCGCAGCAGGTCGGCCTCGGACACGCCGTCGACCGCTGCGCGCTCTGCGCCTCGAGGAGGTCATCGAGCCGGCCCAGCAGCCAGGCGGCACCCTTGGTCTCGGGTGCTGCCTCTACCGCCTGCCCGGTCATCACGCCTCCTGTGGCGTTCATTGTCGAACGTCTGTTCGAACAAATCAAGAGGTCGCAGGGAAGGATCTGTTGACCGACAACCGGCCTACAGTGTCCCCGTGACCGAGCCGACCGACCACTACTTCACGGACAGCCCCGCAGCGACCGACTCCGAGCGCCGCCAGCTGCACACCCATCTCGCCGGGCAGGACGTGACCGTGGAGACCGCTGGCAAGGTCTTCTCCCCCGGCGCCCTCGACCGGGCGACGGCGATCCTGCTCGACGAGGTGCCCGAGCCCCCTTCGTCCGGGGACCTGCTCGACCTCGGCTGCGGTTGGGGGCCGGTCGCCCTCACCCTGGCCATGCGCTCGCCCGAGGCGACCGTCTGGGCCGTCGACGTCACCGAGCGCGCCCTCGATCTCACCCGTCGCAACGCGCAGGCCCTCGGCCTCGACAACGTCCGCACCGCGCGACCGGACGAGGCCCCGGCCGACCTGACCTTCGCCGCCATCTGGTCCAACCCCCCGATCCGCATCGGCAAGCCCGCCGTCCACGACGTGCTGCGCAGGTGGCTGCCCCGGCTGGCGACGGGGGCAGACGCCCACCTGGTCATCGGCAAGAACCTCGGCGCCGACACCTTCCAGCGCTGGATCACCACCGAGCTCGGCCTGCCGACCGAGCGGGTCACGACAAGCAAGGGTTTCCGCGTGCTGCGGGTCAGTCGCCCCGCGGCGGGTTGACCGTGTCGCCCTCGTAGGTCAGGTCGTCCTCCTCGCCGACCTCGAAGGCCTCGAACCGCTCGTCGCCGAGAACGGCATCGACCAGCGAGCGGCTCCCCGCCACGATCGTGCTGTCCCAGTCGATCTCGCTCGCCACGACCCACGAGCGATCGGCCGGCCAGAGCAGCTGCGGGCTGGTCCCGGACCACCCCGGCTGCACTCCGATCCGGGCGCGCTCCGGCCAGGTCCGGTCGGCCAGCTCGTCGATCGACGTGGCGAAGAGGACCATCTTCCGGTCCGGCCACTCCAACCACGGACCCCCGGCAGCCACTGCGCGGATCTCCGGCGCGGCTCGCCGGTGGCTGCCGCCCACCTCGTTGCGCCACATCCGCCGAGCGAGCCAACCCCGCAGTCCACTGCCCTCCTCGACGTACGCGGACCATCTGTGGCCGCGCACCTCTCCCCAGCCGTTCCAGATCCCGGCCACGAGGTCGTGGGGTGTGGCCGTCGCCAACCCCAGGTGCTCGGTCAGGGCCGCCAGCAGGTCGAGGTCGAAGTACCCCTCCTGCGTCTGACCGACCCGCCAGCCGTCCGGGAAGTCCACGCCCTGGTGGAGGTCCGCCAACCGGTTGAACTGCACGAGCGGATGCATCGTCAGGTCCTGCCGCACCGCCACCTGCGACCAGCGCCATCGGGTCTCCTGCAGCACCGGGTGCAACCCCCACTCGTTCGCGACGGTGAGGTCCTCCAGCCACGCCGGGACGGGGTGCAGGACCCGTGCGTACGACTCGAAGCCCGTGCCGGCCACCCCACCGACCCGGGCCCCGTCACCCACCCGACCGAGCAGCCAGTCCCCGGACTCGACGTGCGTCAGCAGTTCCACGTCACACCAGCTCCGTCGTCCCGTCGGCCACGAGCTCGGCCGGCCCGGCCAGCTCCACCTCACGTCCGGGCAACAACCGCACCTGCAGCGTGCCGCCGGGCACCTCGACCGTCACCTGCCCGGCCGCATCGGCGTCACCGGTCCAGAACGCCATACCGATCGCGGCGGCGCAGACCCCGGTCCCGCAGGAGCGGGTCTCCCCCACCCCGCGCTCGTGCACGCGCATCGAGATGTGCCCCGGACCGAGCACGCGCACGAACTCGACGTTGCTCCCCTCCGGCGGCGTCGGGTTGACCACGGGTGGTGTGCGCAGCCGAAGACCGTTGAGCGAGACCGTCTCCGGCAACGCGACGACGGTGTGCGGATTGCCCAGGTCGAGCGAGAGCGCCGAGTACGGCTCGGTGACCGCCTCGGCCTCCTCGACGTGGACGAGCGCGTCGAAGCCGTCGGCGTGCGCGCTCGCCTCGTCGACGAAGCGCCACGTGCCCATGTGGGTGACGACGTGGTGGCCCTCGAACCGGATCCGCTTCGCCCCGGCCCTCGTGGCGATCGAGAACTCGTCCCCGACGAGCCCCTCCCGCCGCAGCCAGGTCGCGAGGACCCGGGTGCCGTTGCCGCACATCTGCGCACGTGATCCGTCGGCGTTGCGGTAGTCCATGAACCACTCGGCCTCGCCGGCCAGCGCCCGCACCGACTCCTCCGCGGCATCGGCGGTCGGCACGATCCGGATCACCCCGTCGCCACCGATGCCGGCGTGCCGGTTCGCCAGCAGGGCGACCTGCTCGGGAGTGAGCTCGAGCTCGGCGGACAGGTCGGGGACGAGGACGAAGTCGTTCTCGGTGCCGTGGCCCTTGGTGAAGCGCAGCGTCATGGGGTCCATTCTGACCGATGGTGGTGAGTCGGTCGTCGTGCACGGGCGGTGGCCGCCTCCGCCAGACCCGGATCCGCGGCGTCGAACCACTCGACCCGGTGGTCGGGGCGCCACCACGACTCCTGCCGCCGGGCGTAGCGTCGCGTCGCCTGCGCGGTCTGCGCGATCGCCTCCTCGCGGGTGGTCCGCCCGTCGATCTCGGCCAGCGCCTGCGAGTAGCCGATGGCCTGCGAGGCCGTGCGTCCGTCCCGCAGACCGGCAGCGTCGAGCGCGGCCACCTCGTCGAGCAGACCGTCGTCCCACATCGCCCGGGCACGGCGCTCGATCCGCGTGGTCAACGCGTCCCAGTCGTCGCGCAACCCGATGACCAACGAAGGGCGCCGGTACCGCTTCGTCGGTGCCGTTGCCGAGAAGGGCCGGCCGGTGATCTCCACGACCTCCAGCGCCCGGATGATCCGGCGCACGTTGTTCGGCTCGATCGCTTCGGCAGCGGACGGGTCCACGGACCGCAGCCGGTCACGCAGGGCCGCCACGCCCTCTTCGTCCTGCGCCTCGGCCTCGAGACGCGCCCGGACGGTCGGATCCGTCGGCGGGATCCGAAGGTGGTCCATCGCCGCGCGCACGTACAGGCCCGATCCTCCGGCCAGAACCGGCACGAGCCCACGGTCGAGGACGTCCGCGATGGCCGCCTCGGCACGGACCTGGTAGTCGGCCAGAGTCGACTCCTCGGTGACGTCGAGGACGTCGAGGACGTGGTGCGGGATGCCGCGTCGCTGCTCGGGAGGCAGCTTGTTGGTGCCGATGTCCATGCCCCGGTAGAGCTGCATGGCATCGGCATTGACCACCTCGCCGCCGAGTGCTTCGGCGAGGTCGAGCGCCAGGTCGGACTTGCCCGTGGCCGTGGCGCCGACGACGGCGATGACCTGCGCGATCACAGGCTCTCGTCGGACTCCTCGCCGTGGCCGAAGGGGTCCGGGTCGTCGCCGGGCAGCCAGGTCAGCCCGGGCACACCCCACTCCTCGGCACGCACCACCTTCTTCGCCTTCTTCTTCCACTTCTCGTTCAGCCGGTCGATGTAGAGGAAGCCGTTGAGGTGGTCGTACTCGTGCTGCATGCACCGCGCGAACCACCCGGTCGCGGTGAAGGCGATCTCGTTGCCGTCCACGTCGTAGCCGGTGACCTCGGCCCGCTCACCCCGGCGAAGGGGGAAGGAGTACCCGGGCACGGACAGGCAGCCCTCGGACTCGTGGTCGCGGTCGGGCTCCCCCACGGCCGGCTTGGTGGGCTTGACGTACGGGTTGATGAGGTGGCCGAGCGTCGGCACCCCGTCCTCGTTGTCCATGTTCCACGTGAACAAGCGCAGGCCGACCCCGATCTGGGGGGCGGCCAGGCCGACGCCGTGGGCGGCCTCCTGGGTGGCGTACATGTCCTGGACGAGGGTGCGCAACGAGTCGTCGTACTCGGTGATCGGCTCCGCTCGGGTGTGCAGGACCGGCTCACCGCAGATGGTGATCGGGTGGATGGTCATGAGCGGTATCTTCCCGCACCGCCCGCCCACGACGAAGCCGGGGCCGGCCCAGGGGTGCCGGCCCCGGCTTCGCGGGGGAGGTCGAGGCTCAGGCCTTGATGGCCGAGATCTCGACGTTGAGGGTGATCTTCTTCGACACGAGGACGCCACCGGTCTCCAGGGCGGCGTTCCAGCTCAGACCCCAGTCCTCACGGTCGACCGACGTGACGGCGGTGAAGCCGGCCCGGACGTTGCCGAACGGGTCCTGCGCCGTGCCGTCGTAGGTGGACTGGAGGGCGACCTCCTTGGTGACACCCTTGATGGTCAGGTCACCGACGAGGTCGAAGTTGCTGCCGTCGACGTCCTGGACGCGCTTGGCGACGAAGCTGATCTCCGGGTACTTCTCGACGTCGAAGAAGTCCTCCGACTTCAGGTGGCCGTCACGGTCCGCGGAGCCGGTGTCGACGGACGCGGTCTTCATCGTGGCGTTGGCCGTCGAGTCGGCGAAGTTCTCGGCGACCTCGATGGTGCCCTCGAGGTCACGGAAGTAGCCCCGGACCTTGGTGACCATCGCGTGGCGGGCGACGAAGCCGACCTCGGTGTGGCTCGGGTCGATCGTGTAGGTGCCTGCGGCGAGGTCCTGGAAGGTGCTGGTGGTGGTCTCGGTCATGGGGGAACTCCTTGTGGGGGATCGTGACGGAGGCGGTTGGCCTGTCGTTGTGAGTACGACACTAGTGGAACCCTTATTGAAATGTCAACTACTCCCCCTCGCGGATGCCGTGCGGCCCTCCGGTTGGGACCGGGACATGACGAAGGGGGTGGGTCACCTCGGCGGTGACCCACCCCCTTCGTCGTGGTCGGGTGGAGCGCTGCGGCTACGCGCCGCAGGCGGGCTCGCTGGCCGCGACGGACTCGGGCGCACCGATGCGCGGCATCCCGAGCGAGACGCTCGGCTTGGCGACGGCGCCCTCGGCGCCCTTGTCCTGCAGTGCCGCCCAGGCGTCGCCGCCCCTGGTCCGGCGCACGGAGAAGGCGCCACCCTCGAGCGCGGAGTCGGCGACGAGGTGGTGTGGAGCGCCGTAGGTGACCCCGACGGTGACCATGTCGCCCGGACGTGGGCGCTCGGCCTCGGGCAGCGCCTCCGGCAGGGCGAAGTGCACGAGTCGGTTGTCCCGGGCGCGACCACTCAGCCGTGCGGTCTGGCTGTCCTTGCGTCCCTCCCCCGTCGCGACGAGGACCTCGAGCTCGCGCCCCTGCAGCGCGCGGTTGCCGGCCCCGGAGATCTCCTCCTGCGCCGCGAGGAGGCGCTCGTAGCGCTCCTGGACGACCTCCTTGGGGACCTGGTCGGCCATCGTCGCCGCCGGGGTCCCCGGGCGGATCGAGTACTGGAAGGTGAACGCTGACGAGAAGCGCGACTCGCGCACCACCCGCAGGGTGTCCTCGAAGTCCTCCTCGGTCTCCCCCGGGAAGCCGACGATGATGTCGGTCGTGATCGCCGCGTCCGGGATCTGCTCGCGCACGCGCTCGAGGATGCCGAGGAACTTCGCCGAGCGGTAGCTGCGGCGCATCGCCTTCAGCACCCGGTCCGAGCCGGACTGCAACGGCATGTGCAGGCTCGGCATGACGTTGGGCGTGGCGGCCATCGCGTCGATGACGTCGTCGGTGAAGGCAGCCGGGTGCGGGCTGGTGAAGCGCACCCGCTCCAGCCCCTCGATCTCGCCGCAGGAGCGCAGCAACTTGCCGAAGGCGTACCTGTCACCGAACTCCACGCCGTAGCTGTTGACGTTCTGCCCCAGGAGGGTGACCTCGACGACGCCCTGGGCGACCAGCGCCTCGAGCTCGGCGAGGATCTCGCCCGGGCGGCGGTCCTTCTCCTTGCCGCGCAGGGCGGGCACGATGCAGAAGGTGCACGTGTTGTTGCAGCCCACCGAGATCGACGTCCAGCCCGAGTAGGCGGAGTCACGGCGGGTCGGCAGCGTCGAGGGGAAGGTCTCCAGGGACTCGAGGATCTCGACCTGCGCCTCCTCGTTGTGTCGCGCGCGGTCGAGCAGCGCCGGCAGGGAGCCGATGTTGTGGGTACCGAAGACGACATCGACCCACGGCGCCTTCTCCACGATCGTCGCGCGGTCCTTTTGTGCCATGCAACCGCCGACGGCGATCTGCAGGTCGGGGTTGCGCTGCTTCAGCGGGCGCAGCATGCCGAGGTTGCCGTAGAGCTTGTTGTCGGCGTTCTCCCGCACCGCGCAGGTGTTGAAGACGACGACGTCGGCGACCTCGCCGCGCTCCTGCTCGGGCAGGCTGGCGATGTCGGTGTACCCGGCGGTCTCGAGGAGACCGGCGAGACGTTCGGAGTCGTGGACGTTCATCTGGCACCCGTGGGTGCGCACATCGTAGGTCTTGGGCGTTGCAGTCATGGCAGATCAAGGGTACGTCGGGCGAAGGGGGCGACCACACCCCCTTCGGCAGAAGGGGGCTGAAGGAAAAGGATTCATCACGAAGACCCGGCAGCACCCCACGGGTGTGCTGCGTCAGGTTAGGTTTGCCCGCATGACCGTCACCTCTCCCGAGAGCATGACCGCTGCCCGAGGCCAACCCCTCGTGGTACTCGACGACGTGCAGAAGTGGTTCGGGGAGCTGCACGTCCTGCAGGACATCAACCTGACGATCAAGCGCGGCGAGGTCGTCGTCGTCATCGGCCCGTCGGGGTCGGGCAAGTCCACCCTGTGCCGCACGATCAACCGCCTCGAGCCGGTCGACGCCGGCACCATCTCCCTCGACGGCAAGGAGCTGCCCGAGGAGGGCAAGGCGCTCGCCCGGCTACGGGCCGAGGTCGGGATGGTCTTCCAGGGCTTCAACCTCTTCGCCCACAAGACGATCCTGCAGAACGTCACCCTGGGGCCGATCCAGGTCCTCGGGCAGGACAAGGCCACCGCGAACGAGCGCGCCCGTTCGCTGCTCACCCGCGTCGGCATCGCCGAGCAGGCCGACAAGTACCCGGCCCAGCTGTCCGGCGGTCAGCAGCAACGCGTCGCCATCGCCCGGGCGCTGGCGATGGATCCCAAGGTGATGCTCTTCGACGAGCCGACCTCCGCGCTGGACCCGGAGATGATCAAGGAGGTCCTCGACGTCATGGTCGACCTGGCACAGCAGGGCATGACCATGGTCGTCGTCACCCACGAGATGGGCTTCGCCCGCACCGCCGGTGACCGGGTCGTCTTCATGGCCGACGGCCGCATCGCGGAGGAGAACACGCCGACCGAGTTCTTCACCAACCCCCAGTCCGATCGCGCCAAGGACTTCCTCGGCAAGATCCTCGAGCACTGAGACACCGACCACCACAAGGCCGCACGGCTCGAGCACCGAGCCCGGAGGGAAAGAGGACACCCATGGCACTGCAGAAGACCAAGGCCTTCGCGACGATGGCCGCCCTGACGCTGACGTTGGCCGCCTGCGGCGGCGGGGGCGACAGCGATGTTGCCGTCGAGGACAGCCCGGACTTCGACTCGGGCACGACCATGGCCGAGCTCGCCGACGCCGGGAAGATCACCGTCGGCGTGAAGTTCGACCAGCCCGGGATCGGGTTCATGCCACCCGGCGCAGACGTCCCCGAGGGCTTCGACATCGAGATGGCCAAGATCGTGGCCGGCAAGCTCGGCATCGCACCGGAGGACATCACCTGGAAGGAGACGGTCTCCGACAACCGTGAGCCCTTCCTGCAGAACGGCACGGTCGACATCGTCGTCGCGTCGTACTCGATCACCGACGACCGCCGGGAAGTGGTCGGCCAGGCCGGCCCCTACTACGTGACCGGTCAACAGCTGCTCGTGCGCGAGGAGGACAAGGAGAAGATCGCCGGTCCCGATGACCTCGAGGGCGTCAAGACCTGCTCGGTGACCGGTTCGACGTCGATCGAGACGGTGGAGGAGAAGTTCGGGGCCAAGCCCGTTCCCTTCGACACCTACTCCGCCTGCGTGACCCAGCTGCAGAACGGCTCGGTCGACGCGGTCACCACCGACGGCGCGATCCTGCTCGGCTACGCGGCCGACGCACCCGACGAGCTCGAGGTCGTCGGTGACGCCTTCAGCGAGGAGCGCTACGGCATCGGCTTCAAGAAGGGTGACGCCGACATGTGCGAGTTCCTCACCACGACGATGAGTGACTCCTTCGACGACGGGGCGTACGACGAGGCCTTCCAGAGCACGCTCGGCCAGGCCGACGTCGACACGCCGGAGCCCCCGGCACTGGACGAGGGTTGCAAGGCCTGACCGATCGGTGGCGCGCCCCGGGTCATCCTGACCCGGGGCGCGCCACCACCGTCGCACCACGACCCCGGGACATGAGAGGACGCCTGTGGGCCCCGACTACCTGAGCGAGCTGGCCACCAGCCTCGCTGACGGCTTCCTGGTCACCCTCCAGCTGATCGGGTGGACGCTGCTGTTCTCGACCATCCTCGGCACCCTGCTCGGGGCGATGCGCGTCTCCCCCATCGCGCCGCTGCGCTTCGTCGGCACGAGCTATGTCAACATCTTCCGCAACACCCCGCTCGTCGTGGTCTTCCTCTTCGTCGTCGTCGGGTTGCCCGGTGTCGGGATCGGCCCGAGCTTCTTCTGGCGCGCGGTGATCTCGTTGTCGCTGTACACCGCGGCCTTCGTCTGCGAGTGCATCCGCTCCGGGGTCAACACCGTCGATCCCGGGCAGGCCGAGGCCGCCCGGTCGATCGGGATGGGTTTCGGTGCCTCCCTGCGGCACGTCGTCCTTCCCCAGGCCTTCCGCGCGATCATCCCGCCACTGGTCAGCGTCTACATCGCGATGGCCAAGAACACCTCCGTCGCCTACGCCTTCGGCATCACCGAGGCGACCTACCAGCTGAAGGCACTCATCGAGGACTTCCCCGGGTCGTTGTGGTTCAACTTCGCCGGGATCGTCGCCGGCTACATCCTCATCGTCGCCGTTCTCTCGGCGATCGCGAGCGGCTTCGAGCGTCGGACGGCGGTGGCCCGATGAGCACCGTCCTCTTCGACAACCCGGGTCCCGTGACCCGTGCCCGTCATCGCGTCTACACCGGCGTGGCTCTGCTGGCCTTCGGAGTGCTCCTCGGTTTCGCCCTCTGGCAGCTGTGGTCGACGGAGCAGATCACCCCGGACAAGTGGGAGGCCTTCACCGAGCCGCACATCATCCAGGCGCTCTTCGAGGGGCTGCTCGACACGCTGTCGGCTGCGGCCCTGGCCATCACTCTCGCCGTCACCTTCGGCGCCGTCTTCGCCACCGGACGACTGTCCGACCGGGCGTGGGTGCGCTGGCCGAGTTGGCTGGTCGTTGAGTTCTTCCGGGCCGTCCCGCTGCTGCTGCTCATCCTGGTGATCTTCCTCGGCTTCTCCTCACTCGGGCCCTACTGGTCGCTCGTCCTCGGCCTGATGCTCTACAACGGCTCGGTGCTCGCGGAGATCTTCCGCGCCGGCGTGCAGGCCGTCCCCAAGGGGCAGAGCGAGGCCGCCTACGCCATCGGGATGACGAAGTCCCAGGTCCTCGCGCAGATCCTCGCCCCCCAAGCAGTTCGGTCGATGCTGCCGGCGATCATCAGCCAGTGCATCGTCGCCCTGAAGGACACCGCCCTGGGTTACGTGATCGGCGCATCCGGCATTCTCAAGGTGGGGAAGCAGATCTACATCTCACCCTTGTACAACAACCCGTTCGCGACCGCAGTCGTGCTGGCTGTCGTCTTCATCATCGTCAACTACAGCCTCTCGAGGCTCGCGGTGTACGCGGAGCACAAGATGAGTCAACGAGGGGCGACGACCGTCGAGAACGTCGAGTCCACCACTGGTGCGTGAGTCGACAGACCATCCCCCCGTCCGGCGAGTGGTCAGCCCACGCGGGTGAAGGTGATCTCGAGGTCGAGCTCCTCCAGCGGGGGCCCGACGAACATGCCGCGGAAGGGCGAGACGTCGTCGTAGTCCCGGCCACGACCGAGGACGACGTGGTCGAGGCCCACGGAGCCGGGGTTGGTCGGGTCGATCGGGTGCCAGTCCCCGTCCCACACCTCGACCCAGGCGTGGTTGCGGGCGACGGCGCTCGTCCCCCGCGGGATCTCCCCGGGGTCATCGGTGACGTAGCCGCTGACGTACCGGGCCGGGATGCCGATGGAGCGCAGGCCGCCGAGAGTGATGTGGGCGAAGTCCTGGCAGACGCCGCGACGCGTCCCCCACACGTCGGCCGCCGTCGCCTGCCACCCGGTGATCCCCGGCTCGTAGGTGAGCGCCGAGTGGACCCGGTCGGCCAGCGCGAGGGCCGCTGCCTGCGGGGTGCGTTCGTCGGCGACCTGCGCGGCGAGCGCGGCCACCTCCTGCGGAGGTGCGGTGCGTGAGGTCTGCGCGAGGAACTCGCTGAGTCGGTCCTGGGTGTCCGCGGAGCGCACCACCTCCCAGCCGGTGTCCGGCGCCTCCACCGCCACCTCGGACCGCTCGACGAGGCTGATCGCCTCGATCTCGAGCACGTCGTGCGGGGACTGGGCCTCCATGGCCATGACCTGGGTGCCCCAGTGGTCCTCGTAGACGGTGCTCCATGTCAGGGGACGCACCCGGACCCGGGCCTCGAGGGTCGCTTGGCCCGGCTCGTCGACCGGGGTCATCCGCAGCTCGTTGTGCGAGGTGGCGACCTCTCCCTCGTAGCGCATCGTCGTGTGATGGACGATGCGGTAACGCCTGGTGCTCATACGATCTCTCCCGTCCACTCCTGGACCGGCGCCGACATGAAGTAGCGCGCGCCGACCGCATCCGAGGCCGCCCGGACCGCCTCCTGGACCTCCTGCATCCGCTCCGGCAGGTCGCGCAGGACCGCCTCCGGATTGCTGAACTCGAGCGACGTCCGGATGTGCCCGAGGAGGCGGCGGGCCTCATCGGAGAAACCGACCCGGTCCTTGTCCGGGGAGAGCACGATCAGCCGGTCCTCCGCCTCCTTCAGCGCTGCGATGACCGAGCGGGGGAAGCGTCGGTCGAGGGTGAGGAAGGCGGCGGCGGCGCGATCGCTGACCACACCTCGCATCGTGCGCATCATGGCCTGCTGGGCACCGCAGCTGGCCAGCACCGAGCCCCAGCCGGGGCCGAAGTCGCTGGCCCCGGTGGCGACCAGGCGGGCGGTCATGTCCGCGCGCTCGAGAGCCCGCCCGAGGACGAGGAAGTCCCAGGCGTCGTCGTGGCTCATCGTCGTGTCCGCGAGGCCTCCGACGAGGGCGGCCCGCTCACGCACCCAGCCGAGGTGGTGCTGGGTCGCGCGGCCCGGTGTGAAGACGTTCCAGCGGTGGTAGGTCGTGTTGATCGTCTCCCACATCTCGGTGGAGACCGTCTCGCGGGCACGGCGGGCATTCTCCCTGGCCGAGTGCCATGACCCGGAGATCGCGTTGGGGTTGGCGGCATCGAAGACGAGCATCCGGCTGGTCCCCGTGTAGTCGACCTCGCCGACGTCGTCATAGCCCATGATCCCGCGCAGCACCATCGTGCAGGCGGTCTGCTCGTCGGTCGCGGGATCGTCGACCAGCTGCAGACGCAGCGTGTCGACGATCCGGGCAGTGCCGTCGGCGCGTTCGACGTACCGGCCGATCCAGAAGAGGGCGTCGGCGATCCGGCTGAGCATCATGACCGGTCCTCCTGGGTCGATCGGGCCTCGCTGGGCGCACCGGAGCCGAGGAAGATGACCTCGCCCTCGTCGGACTCCTGCGGTAGGCGGTTGTAGCGACCGGCGAGCACCCAGGTGTCCTTCGACCCGCCGCCCTGGCTGGAGTTGACGACCAGCTGTCCCTCGGGGAGGGCGACACGGGTCAGGCCACCGGGTAGCACCGAGACCTCCTCGCCGTCGTTGACCGCGAAGGGCCGCAGGTCCACGTGCCGTGGCCGCAGCGCTCCGTCGATCAGCGTCGGGACCGTGGACAGCTGGACGACCGGCTGTGCGATCCACCCGCGCGGGTCGTCGAGCAACTTCGAGCGCAGCTCGTCCAGTTCCCCCGGCGCAGCGTCGGGGCCGACGACCAGGCCCTTCCCACCGGAGCCGTCGACCGGCTTGACCACCATCTCGTCGAGGCGGCCGATCACGTCCTGCAGCGCCTCGGGCTCGTTGAGCCGGTAGGTGTCGACGTTCGCCAGGATCGGCTCCTCCTCGAGGTAGTACCGCGTCAGGGCCGGGATGTAGGAGTAGACGAGTTTGTCGTCGGCCACGCCGTTGCCGATCGCATTGGCCAGGGTGACCCGGCCGGCCCGGATCGCGGAGACCAGCCCCGTGACCCCGAGCATCGAGTCGCGGCGGAAGTGCACCGGGTCGAGGAAGTCGTCGTCGATGCGGCGGTAGATCACGTCGACCCGCTCCTCGCCGTGGGTCGTGCGCATCCGCACCTCTCCCCCGCGCACCACGAGGTCACGGCCCTCGACGAGCTCGACGCCCATCATCCGGGCGAGGAGCGTGTGCTCGAAGTAGGCGCTGTTGTAGACGCCGGGAGTGAGGACGACGACCGTCGGCTCGGCCGTCCCTTCGGGCGCCGAGGCCCGCAACGCCTGCAGGAGCATCCGCGGGTAGTCGTGCACCGGGCGGATGCGCATCGTCGCGAAGGCCTCGGGGAAGACGTTGGTCATCGCCCGACGGTTGGCGATGACGTAGGAGACCCCGGACGGGACCCGGACGTTGTCCTCGAGCACCCGGAAGGTGCCCTCCTCGTCCCGGATGAGGTCGATGCCGCTGACGTGGGCACGCACACCGTTCGGCGGCCGCAGGCCGGCGACGGCGCGGTGGTAGTGCGCCGAGGTGGCGATGAGCTTCCACGGGATGATCCCGTCCTCCACGGCTCGGGGCAGGCCGTGCGGACGTGAGTAGATGTCGTCGAGGAACGCCTCGAGAACCTTCACCCGCTGGGCGACTCCCCGCTCCACGGTCTGCCAGGCGTCGGCGTCGATGACCCGCGGCACGGCGTCGAGTGGGAAGGGTCGCTCCTCCCCGGCGTGGTCGAAGGTCACGCCCTGCTCGAAGAACGTCCGGGCGAGCGCGTCGGCACGCTCCTTCAGCGCCCCCGGCTCCATCGATCGCAGCGTGTGGTGGATCGGCTTGTACGGCGCACGGGGCTCGCCCGACCCGTCGAGCATCTCGTCCCAGGCAGCGCCGGGGACGTAGTCGCCGAAGAGGGAGTCGCGATCAGTCACGTGCCCACACTAACCGCGAGAATGCCTCCCGCGGCGTCAGTCGCGCTGGTGCTCCGGCTCGGCGTCGAGGGCCTCGTTGATGACCAGGCGGGAGATCTCCGGCCCGTACCCCTTGCGGGCGAGCATGCCGGCCAGGCGTCGTGTCTGGACGGACCGGTCGAGGCCGTGCATCGAGCGCACCTTCTTCTCGACCAGCTCGTGGGCGCGGGCACGTTCGTCTTCCGGATCGACGTCGTCGAGAACGGCCCGGGTGATCTCGTCGTCGATCCCCTTCGCGCGCAGCTCGTGTGACAGGGCGCGGCGTGCCAGGCCCCGGCCGGCCTGCTTGGACCGGACGAAGGTGCGTGCGTAGGCCTCGTCGTCGACCAGACCGACTTCTTCGTAGCGGTCGAGCACCTGCGTGGCGACGTCATCAGGGCACCCCTTGCGGCGCAGGGCCTTCTCCAGCTCCGCGCGTGACTTCGGCGCCCCGGTGAGCAGACGCAGAACCACGGCGCGGGCGACCGCGTACGGGTCGGCGTCCTCGTCCGCGGAGGTCGGATCTGCCGGGGGGGCCGAAGGGGGCGGGGACTCACCTCGCACCTCGAGGGACGTGGGTGCCTGCTCAATGGCGGAGACCGCCTCGCGCAGCTGGTCCAGCGTGCGCGGGGCGGTCCCGTGGTGGTCGTGATCGCTCATGATCCGCTCAGAAGTCGACCGGGATCTCGGCCGGTTCCTTGACCTCGTCCTCGGTGGGTACGACTCCGATACCGAGCTTGTTCTTGATCTTGGCCTCGATCTCGTCGGAGAGCTGCGGGTTGTCCTTGAGGAACTTGCGCGCGTTCTCCTTGCCCTGCCCCAGCTGATCGCCCTCGTAGGTGTACCAGGCACCGGCCTTGCGGACGAAGCCGTGCTCGACGCCCATGTCGATCAGACCACCCTCGCGGGAGATGCCCTGTCCGTAGAGGATGTCGAACTCGGCCTGCTTGAACGGCGGCGAGACCTTGTTCTTCACGACCTTGCACCGGGTGCGGTTGCCCACCGGGTCGGTGCCGTCCTTGAGCGTCTCGATGCGCCGGACGTCCAGGCGCACCGACGCGTAGAACTTCAGCGCCTTGCCACCTGTGGTCGTCTCGGGCGAGCCGAACATCACGCCGATCTTCTCGCGCAGCTGGTTGATGAAGATCGCCGTCGTGCCGGAGGTGTTGAGGGCGCCGGCGATCTTGCGCAGCGCCTGGCTCATCAGACGGGCCTGCAGACCGACGTGACTGTCACCCATCTCGCCCTCGATCTCGGCGCGGGGCACGAGCGCGGCGACGGAGTCGACGACGATGATGTCGAGCGCACCGGAACGGATGAGCATGTCGGCGATCTCCAGGGCCTGCTCACCGGTGTCCGGCTGGCTGACCAGGAGGGCGTCGGTGTCGACGCCGAGATTCTTCGCGTACTCCGGGTCGAGGGCGTGCTCGGCGTCGATGAAGGCCGCGATGCCGCCCGCCTTCTGCGCGTTGGCCACGGCGTGCAGCGCCACGGTCGTCTTACCGGAGGACTCGGGGCCGTAGATCTCGACGACACGGCCGCGGGGCAGACCACCGATACCGAGGGCGACGTCGAGGGAGATCGAGCCCGTCGGGATGGTCGCGATCGGGGGACGCACGTCATCGCCGAGGCGCATGACCGCACCCTTGCCGTGCGCCTTCTCGATCTGCCCCATGACGCTGTCGAGGGACTTGAGCTTCTGCTCGTGCTGCTTGCTGTCGATGGTCGTGACCTCAGCCATGCCACACCTTCCTTGTCATCGTGTCGGGCGCGCCCACCGGCGACCGGATCCACACTGTCGGACGTCTCGTGCTGTCTGGTCAGACGCTAGGAGCCACCACCGACAACGGTCCGCAGCTGCCGTGGGGCTGTGGACGCCGGTGCTGTCGGATGAGCACCTGTGGACGAGGTTACCCGAACACGTGTTCGAGGTTGGTGTCCGACGCGCCGACGCGCCGCATCGGATGCCCGGGTGTGCGACTACTACCCCGACAGGGTCAGCCGGGCGACCGTCTCGTAGCGGGGCCGACGTCTCGGCCCCTCCCCCAGGTGGGAGGCCACGAGTTCGATCTCGCGCACCCGCCACCGCGACGAGGAGAACGTGTCCAGCACGCGCAGCCACGTCGTCGCCTCGATCGACCGCTTCAGCCGGGCCAGGGTCAGGTGGGGGACGAAGTTCTTGCCGTCGGGGGTTGCGCCCGAGACGTTCGCCGCTGCCCGGGCCCCCTTCGCCAGCCGCGTGAGCGACTCCCCCGCCACCTCGTCGACGCCCAGCCACAGCACCTTCGCCCGGGACGGATCGGGGAAGCACCCGGATCCCCCGAGCACCACGTCGAAGGGAGCGACGCGCGCCGCCGCCACGCCGAGACGCTCCACGAGATCGTCCGCACGTGCGTCCGGGACCGAGGCCAGGAAGGCCAGCGTCAGGTGCCACTGGGACGGATCGATCCAGGGCATCCCCTCCCGGGGGGTCAGGAAGTCGGCCAACTCCTCGACCACGTCCTGCGGCGGCACCACCGCGACGAACATCCGCTGTCCCATCGTCCCAGCCTGCCAGCGCCCCGGGCGGACGTCAGGCCCGCAGCAGCGTCTCGATCCGTCGGGAGGTCGCCCAGATCCCCACGACACCCAGCACGAGCAGGTAGCCGACGTGCCACAGCAGCCCCCAGCCGACCTCGCCGAGCATCAGCCCGCGTTCGAGCGCGACACCGTGGTAGAGCGGTGTCGCCATGACGATCGGCTGCGCCCAGCCCGGGTAGGTCGCGAGCGGGAAGAACGTCGCCGAGAGCAGGAAGAGCGGCTGGATGACGAGCATGATCCAGTCGAAGTCCACCCACGAGCGCATGAAGGTCGTCGCGAACATGCCGACGGCGGAGAAGGCCAGCCCGATGAAGATGGCCGCCGGGACCGCGAGCACCGACCACCACGACTCGACCACACCGACCGCCAGGGCCACCAGGTAGAAGACGAGTGCGTAGACCCCGCCCCGGATCAGCGACCAGGCCACCTCGCCGACGGCGATGTCCCGGGGTCCCAGCGGGGTCGCGAGCACGGCGTCGTAGATCTTGGCGTACTTCAGCTTGAAGAAGACGTTGAACGTGGAGTCCATGACCGCGCCGTTCATCGCCGAGGCGGCGAGCATCGCGGGCGCGACGAAGGCGGCATAGGTGACCCTCGACCCCCCGTCGGTCGTCACGAAGGGCACGAGCGAGCCGACCCCGATCCCGAGGGAGAGGAGGTAGAAGACGGGTTCGGCGAAGCCGGTGACGAAGGCCGCCCACTGCCGGCGGAAGGAGACGAGGTTCCGCTCGACGACGGAGCGCCACATCGCCAGGCCGGGTGTGAGGACACCGGGTGGCAGGGCGGTCATGACACCAGCTTCCGCGTCATGCCGGTGTGGGCGTACACCCAGCCGAAACCGATGAAGGTCAGCAGCACCGCCAGGTGGACGATGTCGACGGCGGCGAACTCGCCGGTGGCCGCCCCGCGCGTCAGCTCCACGCCGTGCCACAGCGGGGTGAGCCAGGCGAGCGCCTCCAGGACGAACGGCAACCGGTCCACCGGGAAGAAGACCCCGGAGAAGAGCATCAGCGGCGTGATGACCAGGCGGTAGACGACGTTGAAGGAGGAGTCCCCCTTCGCCCGTGCCGTGAATCCGAAGAGGGGGATGGCGAAGGCGAGCGTGACGAGGAGCCCGACCGGGACGGCGAGCACCACCCAGGCCGAGGAGAAGCTGGAGAAGATCGCGGCCACGAGCACGAAGGCGGCCGCAGCGATCGTGCCCTGGGCCGCGACGACCATGAGGTGGCCGAGGAGGAGGTCGCTGACGCGCAGGGGGGTCGCGAGCATCGTGTGGTACATCCGGTTCCACGTGAAGAGGCCGTAGACCGGGTAGGTGGACTCGCTGACGGCGGTCATCATCGCCTGCACGGCAACCATGCCCGGGGCGACGAAGGCCAGGTACGGGACGCCGTCGACCCCGCCGGACGCGGCGTCGACGAGCGAGCCCAGACCGAGACCCATGGCGAGCAGGAAGAGCAGTGGGGAGACGAACCGGCTGAACAGGGAGCCCTGCCAGGTCCGCTTGTAGACCACCGCGAAGTACCCGGCGACGGCGAGGACTCGCTCGATCGGACGAAGGGGGCTGCGGGCCCCGTGCAGGTGCCGCGCCCCGGCCCGTGGGGCGGTGGACGACGGGAGGGCCATCAGTCCACCAGCGTCCGTCCGGTGAGGTGGAGGAAGACGTCCTCCAGCGTCGATCGCCGCACGATCGAGCTGATCGGGTCGATGCCGCGGGAGTGGACCGCGTCCAGCGCGCAGTCACCCCGGTCGGTGTACAGCAGCAGCCGGTCCGGCAGTGCCTCGACGTGGCTGCCGATGCCCTCGACGAGGTACGACGCATCGGCGTGGTCGGCAGGCTCATCCAACGGCAGCCGCAGCTCGAGCACTTCACGCGTGGCGTGCTCCCGGATGAGCGAGCGGGGCGAGCCCTCGGCGACGATCCGGCCGTGGTCCATGACCACGAGCCGATCGCACAGCTGCTCGGCCTCGTCCATGTAGTGCGTGGTGATGATCAGGGTCACGCCCTGGCGCTTCAGACGGAAGAGCCGGTCCCACAGCACGTGTCGGGCCTGCGGGTCCAGACCGGTCGTCGGCTCGTCCAGCAGCAGGATCTCGGGGTTGTTCACCAGGCTGCGCGCGATGGTCAGACGCCGCTTCATGCCGCCCGACAGCGGCTCGACGGTGTCCTTGCGACGCTCGGTCAGCTGGGCGAAGTCGAGCAGCTCGTCGGTGCGCTCGCGGATGACCTTCCGGGGCAGCCCGAAGTATCGTCCGTAGACCTGCAGGTTCTCCTCGACGGTGATCTCCTCGTCGAGGTTGTCCTGCTGCGGGCAGTTGCCCAGACGCGCGCGGATGGCCGGGCCGTCGACGAGCGGGTCGAGACCGAAGATGCGCAGGTCCCCCCCGCTCGGCGGTGACGTCGCGGCGACCATCTTCATCGTCGAGGACTTGCCGGCGCCGTTGGGACCGAGGAAGCCGAAGGACTCCCCCTTCGTCACGTCGACGTCGATACCGTCGACGGCGGTGAAGCCGGCGAAGGTCTTGGTCAGACCCCGGGCGGACAGGAGGATCTCGTTCACGACGGGCGCAGCTGGTTCACTCGGGCCGCTCGAAGGCGATCTCGGGCGGGACCGCCATCGGCTCCCGGTCGATGCCCAGGCGCCGGTGCTCCGGTATCCCGAGGTCCTCGCACAGCGACTCCCAGACCAGACGCGGCGGGACCCCGTCCTCGAGAGCCGCGACAACGGTGCGCTCCCCGAGCGATTGCACGACGTGGCCCCGGGCGAGCGTGTCGGCGTACGCCTGACCGAACTCGTCCGTCATCAGGGTCCAAAAACGACTCAGACGCACCCGGACAGAGTAGTTCCTCCCGTTGGGCGTCGACTGCACGGGGCAGACGGCATACTGCAGCCACGACGACGACGAAGGAGGGGGTCGCCGCATGACACGCTCGACGACCCGGTGGCACATGCCCGCCGAGTGGCAGACGCACGAGCAGACGTGGATGGCCTGGCCCAGCCACGGCTACACGCTCGGCGACACCGAGGAGCAGGCCGACGAGGCACGACGCACCTGGGCGGCCGTCGCCCGTGCGGTGGCCGCCTTCGAGCCGGTGACCCTGGTCGTCCAGCCCCGCGACATCCACGGGTGCCGCGAGTACCTGCGCAACGACACCGCTCACCCGATCGACATCGTCCTGGCCGAGCTCGACGACGCCTGGATGCGCGACATCGGCCCGACCTTCGTCCTCGGCCCGCAGGGGGAGCTCGGCGCGGTCGACTGGGTCTTCAACGGCTGGGGTGCCCAGGCGTGGGCGGCGTGGGACCACGACGCCCGGGTCGCCGCGCAGGTGGCGGACGCCTCCGGCGCCCTCCACCTCCCTTCGCCCATCGTCAACGAAGGGGGTGGGCTGCACGTCGACGGGGAGGGCACGGTCCTGCTCACCGAGACCGTCCAACTCGATCCGGGCCGCAACCCCGGCGCGACGAAGGCGGACATCGAGGCGGAGGTCGGACCGCTCCTGGGCGTGGACACCTTCATCTGGTTGCCGCGCGGCCTGACGCGTGACTACGACGAGTTCGGGACGCGCGGACACGTCGACATCGTCACGTCCTTCACGGGGCCGGGGCGCGTCCTGCTGCACTGGCAGGAGGACGAGACGCACCCGGACCACGCGGTCTGCCGCGAGCTGGAGCAGGTGCTGCTCGCCGCGACGGACTCGGCCGGGCGCTCCCTCGAGGTCACCCGCATCCCGGCGCCCACCACGCTGTCCGACGAGGAGGGGCCGGTCGACTGGTCCTACGTCAACCACCTCGTGTGCAACGGGGGCGTCGTCGCGTGCGTCTTCGACGACCCGAACGACGAGCGCGCGCTGCAGGTGCTGCGCGAGGCCTATCCCGGCCGCGAGGTGGTCGGCGTCGACGCCCGACCCCTCTTCGACCGGGGTGGGGGCATCCACTGCATCACCCAGCAGGAACCGTTGTCGGCATGATCACCGCTGCCGTGCGCTCGCGCGCCGACCTGCTCGCCTACGTCCCCGCAGCGGTGACCACGACCGCGGCGGCGATGGCCGGCCGCAGCCGCATGCATCTGGTCAGCAAGCTGGCCCTCGCCCCGACGCTCGCGGCCGGTGTCGCTGCGACGCGCTCGACGCGCACCCCGGGGCGCACCACGACGTTGCTCGTCGCGCTCGGCGGTTCCCTCGTCGGCGACTGGTTCATGTACCGCTCCGACCGGGCCGAGGGGGCGATCTCTCGGCAGCAGATGCGGCTGGGCGCGAGCGCCTTCGCCGTCCAGCAGATCGGTCTGATCCGCACGTTGCTGCACGACGGCGCCCGTCCGCGCCCGGTCCCGTCGGCGGCGGCTGCCGGCGTGATGGGCGTGCTCGGGCTGCTCGACTCGGACGGGGGCCTCCCCGACCCGGTCCTGGCTGGCTACGGCGTGCTCCTCGGGTCGATGTCGGCGCTGGCCATGGGCGAAGGGGGACCCCCACGTGATCGTCGCGGGGTCGTCCTCGGTGGCGCCCTCTTCCTGCTCTCCGACGCAGCGATCATCGTCGGACAGCAGTGCGCGAGCACACCCGCGCGGCGGGCGGTCGCCGACGGCGTCATCCTCTCGACGTACACGGCTGCCCTGGCGCTGCTGGTGCACGGGCTACGCGACGACGTCTGACCGGTGGCCGAAAGCCGAGCCTGTTGTTACCGTCCAGTATGAGCCTCCACCCGCTGCCCAAGTACACCCCGGCCCTGCGCGGTCGTCGCGTCCTGATCACGGGCGCAGCCCGCGGCATCGGAGCCGGCACCGCAGACCTGCTGAGCGCCCACGGCGCGCGAGTGTCCCTGATGGGCCTCGAGCCCGACCTCCTCGCGGAGGTCGCCGCCCGCACCAACGCGCCGTGGCGTGAGTGCGACGTCGCCGACCCGGACGCCGTGGACCGGGCAGTCGAGGAGCTGGCGACCGAGCTCGGCGGCCTCGACGTCGTCATCGCCAATGCGGGCATCGCCCGGCAGCTGCCGATCATCGGTGGCCAGCCGGGGGTCATGGAGGCCCACCTGCGGGTCAACACCCTCGGGGTCTTCTACACCCTGCGCGCAGCCGGACCACACATCAGCCACCCGGGCGGCTACGCCCTGGCCACCGCCTCCCTGGCGGCCGCGGTCCACCTCCCGCTGCTGTCCGCCTACAGCGCGAGCAAGGCCGCCGTCGAGGCCATCGGCAACACCTTCCGTCAGGAGGTCAAGCCGGCCGGCGCCAAGGTCGGCGTCGCGTACTACGCCGAGCTGGAGACGGACATGACCCGCCGCGGCTTCGACACCCGGGCGGCCGACGCGCTCGGCGGCACCGTCAGCGGTCTCGCTCCGCTCGCGACCGGCCTGCGGGCCATCGAGCGCGGCATCGCGCGGCGCAGCCGCCGAGTCGTGGCACCCGGCTGGGCCAGGCCGGTGGTCCCCCTTCGCCACATCGCCCAGCGGGTCATCGAGCTCAAGCCCCTGCCCGACCTCGAGGAGTCCCTCGAGATCGCCCGCACGGAGCAGGTCGGCTACACCACCGAGCAGCCCTCATGACGGCACGGATCCCCCCGGGTGACCTGGCGTCCCTCGGTCCGATCCGGTGGGGCCTCTCCCGCGCAGCGGGCAAGGTCACCGGCACGCAGCCACCGGCCATCTTCACCACCCTCGGGCGCACCAAGGGCCTGTTCACCGGATGGCTGCACTTCGCCGCCCGACTGATGCCCTTCGGCTCCTTGGCACGCCGGGAGTCGGAGATGGTCATCCTCACCGTCGCCACCGAGCGGCAGTGCGAGTACGAGCGGGAGCACCACCGACTGCTCGGCAGTCGTGCGGGCCTGACCGGCACGGAGATCGAGGGGATCCTCGCCGACGAGGTCGTCGGGTCGCTGAGCCCGCGCGAGCGGGTGCTTCGCGAGAGCGCCCAAGTGCTCGTGCGGACCAAGGACCTCGACGACGAGCAGTGGGCGGCTCTGCGGCGCATGACCACCAAGCGCGAGGCCATCGAGCTGCTCCTGCTCGTGGGCCACTACGACATGCTGGCGACGACACTGACGACCCTGCGGATGGAGCCGGACCAGCGCCGTTGACCGCTCAGCACACATACTTGCGCCAGTAACTTACCGGTGAAAGTATGTACGCATGAGTTCCCTCGCGTACGACCTGCACGTCCTCGTCCGCACCCTCGACCGGTCCGCGGAGACGCGACTGGCCCCCTTCGGCATCAGCTACGCGCGGTACCTCGCCATGGTCATCGTGGCGGACCACGAGGGGCTCACCCAGCGCGACCTGGCGACCGCGCTCGGCCAGAGCGAGCCCACCGCCAGCCGCACCGCCTCGGCCCTCGCCGAGGCCGGCTGGCTCGAGGCGGAACGCATCCCCGGGGCCGGCAACCGCCGCGTCCTCACCCTCACCAGCGCCGGACACGAGCTGCTCCGGCGCTCCGGCACCGCGCTCGGGTCGGCCTTCGACGAGGTCGCCCGAGCCGTGGGCCACGACCCGGATGCCCTCGCCGCGGACGTGCGGCGCATGACAGCGATCATCGAGGACGCGCCATGACTCCACTGCTCGTCAGTCACCTGCTCGCCGCGCTCGTCGCGCTGCCGCTGGGCGGGTACCAGCTCTTCCGCCCGACGAAGGGGGATCCGCGCCACGTCCTCCTCGGTCGCCTCTGGGCGGGGCTCATGGTGTGGGTCGCGATCAGTTCCTTCGGGCTGCGTGATCTGAACCATGGCGAGTTCTCGCTGCTGCACATCCTGTCCACGGTCACCCTCGTCACCGTCACCCTCGGCGTGGTCGCGGCCCGACGGGGCAACCTCGCCGCGCACAAGGGCAACATGCGCGGCAGCTGGCTCGGACTGTGCGGAGCCTTCGTCGGAGCGGTCGCGGTCCCGGAGCGCACGATCCCGACCTTCGTCGTCACTCGGCCCGCCGACGCGGTCGTCGCAGCGGTTCTGCTCGTCGTGGTGACGATGCTGCTCGTGCACCTCGGGACCGTGCTCACCCGGGAGCCCGCGGGCCGGCAGTGAGCCGTTGTCGGCGGTGGGTGGCAGGCTGGGACCGACATGAGCGACGACGTCCTCGACCGCTTCTCTCCCGCCACGGCTGCGTGGTTCCGGAGCAACTTCGCCGCGCCCACCGCCGCGCAGGAGGGGGCGTGGCGGGCGGTCAGCGCCGGCGCCCACGCACTCGTCGTCGCCCCGACCGGCTCGGGCAAGACCCTCTCGGCCTTCTTGTGGGCCCTGGACCGGCTCGCCTCTCAGCCACGGCCGCAGGAGCCGCTGCAGCGCTGCCGCGTCCTCTACATCTCCCCGCTGAAGGCACTGGCCGTCGACGTCGAGCGCAACCTGCGCTCCCCGCTCGTCGGCATCGGCCACGCCGCCGACCGCCTCGGGCTGACCGCGCCCGAGGTCAGCGTCTCGGTGCGCTCCGGTGACACCCCGGCGAGCGAGCGTCGGGCCTTCGCCAAGGCGCCCAGCGACGTCCTCATCACGACCCCCGAGTCCCTCTTCCTCATGCTCACGTCCGGGGTGCGCGACGCCCTGCACGGCGTCGAGACGGTCATCGTGGACGAGATCCACGCCCTCGCCGGGACGAAGCGCGGCGCCCACCTGGCGCTCTCCCTCGAGCGGCTCGATGCCCTCCTGGAGCAGCCCGCCCAACGGATCGGCCTGTCGGCCACCGTGCGGCCCACGCAGGAGGTCGGCCGCTTCCTCACCGGCAACCGCCCCGTCGAGATCGTCGCCCCGACCTCGGACAAGCAGTGGCAGCTCGACGTCGTCGTCCCCGTCGCCGACCTCACCGAGCTCGGCGAGCCCACCGGGGACCTCAGCGGCGCTGCCGCGGGCGAGCCACCCCGCGCCTCGATCTGGCCGCACGTCGAGGAGCGCGTCGTCGACCTCGTCTCCCAGCACCGCACCACCCTCGTCTTCGTCAACTCGCGCCGGGTCGCCGAACGCCTCACCGGGCGGCTGAACGAGATCTGGCACGAACGCACGGCCCCGGCCGGGGAGTCGCCCGAACCGACCCGCCCGCCGGCCGAGGTGATGGCCCAGGCCGGGTCCGACTCCGGCGCGCCGGCCGTGCTCGCACGCGCCCACCACGGCTCGGTGAGCAAGGAGGCACGCGCCGACATCGAGGACGACCTGAAGTCCGGGCGCCTGCCCTGCGTCGTCGCCACCTCCAGCCTTGAGCTCGGCATCGACATGGGCGCGATCGACCTCGTCATCCAGATCGAGTCCCCGCCCTCCGTGGCCTCCGGCCTGCAGCGGGTCGGGCGCGCCGGGCACCAGGTCGGCGCCGTCAGCCACGGCGTCGTCGTACCGAAGTTCCGCGGCGACCTCGTCCAGTCCGCCGTCGTCGTCGAACGCATGCGCGAGGGCGCCATCGAGTCCCTCCACGTCCCGAGCAACCCGCTCGACGTCCTCGCCCAGCAGGTCGTGGCGATGTGCGCCCTCGACGACTGGCAGGTCGAGGAGGTGGGTGAGCTGGTGCGACGGGCCGCCCCCTTCGCCTCCCTGCCGGACAGCCTGCTGCACGCGACCCTCGACATGCTCGCCGGCCGCTACCCGTCCGAGGACTTCGCCGAGCTGCGCCCGCGAATCACGTGGGACCGCGTCGCCGGCACCCTCGTCGGTCGACGCGGTGCACAACGCCTGGCCGTGACCAGCGGCGGCACGATCCCCGACCGTGGGCTCTACGGAGTCTTCCTCGCCGGCGGCGACGGCCCGGGCCGTCGGGTGGGCGAGCTCGACGAGGAGATGGTCTACGAGTCGCGGGTCGGCGACGTCTTCACCCTCGGCACGAGCAGCTGGCGGATCGAGGACATCACCCACGACCAGGTCCTCGTCAGCCCCGCGCCCGGGCAGCCGGGCAAGCTGCCGTTCTGGCACGGCGACCAGATCGGGCGCCCAGCCGAGCTGGGCACCGCCGTGGGCGCCTTCGTCCGCGAGCTGTCCGGCCTGGATGCGAAGGGGGCGATCGCCCGCCTCGCCGAGGCCGGCCTCGACGCGTGGGCCGCGGACAACCTCCTGCAGTACCTGGCCGAGCAACGCGCAGCGACCGGCCGCCTGCCGGATGACCGCACCATCGTCGTCGAGCGCTTCCGCGACGAGATCGGCGACTGGCGTGTGGCGATCCACTCCCCCTTCGGTGCGCAGGTACATGCGCCGTGGGCCCTGGCGGTGTCCGCTCGGCTGCGCGAACGCTTCGGCGTCGACGTGCAGGCGATGCACGCGGACGACGGGATCGTGCTACGGCTGCCGGACGTGGAGCTGAGCGACTCGGTCGGGGGTGACACCGTCAGCAGCAGCGAGCTGCTCGACCTGATCACCATCGACCCGGGTGATGTCGACGCCCTGGTCACCGACGAGATCGGGGGCTCGGCGCTCTTCGCGGCGCGGTTCCGCGAGTGCGCTGCCCGTGCCCTGCTGCTCCCCCGCCGACGCCCCGACAAGAGGCAACCGCTGTGGCAGCAGCGCCAGCGCGCCGCCTCCCTGCTGCAGGTCGCCAGCGGCCACTCGGACTTCCCGATCGTGCTCGAGGCGGTCCGCGAGTGCGTCCAGGACGTCTTCGACGTGCCCTCGCTGACCGAGCTGATGACGGCCGTCGAGCGACGACGGGTCACGCTCGTGGACGTCGAGAGCCCGCGGCCCTCCCCCTTCGCTGCCTCGTTGATGTTCGGATACGTCGCGCAGTTCCTCTACGAGGGTGACTCGCCGTTGGCCGAGCGCCGCGCCGCCGCCCTCACCCTCGATCCGGCACTGCTGGCCGACCTCCTCGGTCGCGGTGAGCAGCTCTCTCTGGCGGACCTGCTCGACCCGCAGGCCGTGGAACGCACCGCCGCCGAGCTGCAGCACCTCGTGCCCACGCGGGCCGCACGGGACGCTGATGACATCGCCGACCTCGTCCGGGTCCTCGGGCCCCTGGGGGTCACGGCCCTGGTCGACCGCACTGTCCCCGAGCTCGACGAGTCGTGCGTGCGTTCTGCCCTGACCGCACTCGAGCGGGCGCGTCAGGTCATCCGTGTTCCCGTCGCGGGTGAGGAACGGTGGGCGAGCATCGACGACGCCGCGCGCCTGCGGGACGCGCTGGGCGTCTCCCTCCCCGCCGGTCTGCCGGACACCGCCCTCGAGCCCGTCGCCGATCCTCTCGGTGACCTCGTCACCCGCTACGCCCGCACGCACGTCCCCTTCGCAGCCACCGACCTCGCCGAGCACTACGGCATCGGTCGGGCCGTGGCCGTCGACGTGCTGCGCCGGCTCGTCCGGGCGGGGCGGCTCGCCGAGGGCGAGCTGCTGCCGGTCGAGTGCGGGGGCCGGGGTGGTGAGTTCTGCGAGGTCGAGGTGCTGCGGACCCTGCGTCGACGCTCGCTCGCCGCGCTCCGGCACGAGGTGGAGCCGGTGGCGCCTCGGCAGTACGCGCGCTTCCTCCCGACATGGCAGGGCGTGGGGCAGAAGATGCGCGGGCGCGACGGCATGCTGCGCGCCGTCGAGCAGCTCAGTGGTGTCCTGCTCCCGGCCAGTGCCCTCGAGACCCTCGTGCTGCCGGCGCGCGTCGACGACCCGGTCGCACCGCTGCTCGACGACCTCATGGGCACTGGTGAGGTGCTCTGGGCCGGGCACGGATCGCTGCCCGGTGACGATGCCTGGGTCAGCCTGCATCTCGCGGACGGGGCGTCGGCGACCCTGCCCGTCCCCGCAACAGACGACCTGACCCCCGTGGAGCGCGCCGCCCACGCGGCACTGGAGGGTGGCGGCGCGTACTTCTTCCGTGACATCGCCGACGCGGTCGCTCGGGACCGGATCGAGCACGGTCAGGGCCCACCCCGGGATGCGGCCACCGATGACGAGCTCGCCGACGCACTGTGGTCGCTCGTCCACCGTGGGCTGGTCACCGGTGACACCGTGGCCCCGCTGCGCGGTCTGCTCGCCGGTGGCCGCCCAGCCCACCGCACCCCGCGTCGCCCGACCAGCCGCAGCCGCTACGGGGGTCGCCCCCGCCTGGGCCGAGCGGGGGTCCCCAGCCGGACCGGTCCGCCGCGCGTGGCCGGCCGCTGGTCGCTCCTCCCCCGCGCCGAGACCGACCCGACGATCCGTGTCCACGCCGCCGCCGAGGGACTCCTCGACCGGCACGGCGTGGTCACCCGGGGAGCTGTCGTCGCCGAGGAGGTCGCCGGAGGTTTCGCCGCCGTGCATCGGGTGCTCGGGGCGGCGGAAGAGGCCGGGCAGGTCCGCCGCGGATACTTCGTCGAAGGGCTGGGCGCCTCCCAGTTCGCCGTGCCGGGCGCTGTGGACGAGGTCCGGTCAGCCCGCCCGGGCCCGGAGGCGCTCGTCCTGGCTGCCACCGACCCGGCCAATCCCTGGGGGGCTGCCCTGCGGTGGCCGGAGCGGTCTTCGGACCGATCGGGTCACCAGCCCGGACGCAAGGCCGGCGCCCTCGTCGTCGTCGTCGACGGACAGCTCGTCCTCTACGTCGAGCGCGGGGGCCACACCCTGCTGTCCTGGGATGATGACCCCGAGGTCCTGGCAGTCGCGGTCAGCGGACTCGCCGATGCCGTCCGTCGTGGTGCCCTCGGTCGGATCACGGTGCGTACGGTCGACGGCGCACCGGTCCTGGGGTCCACCGACCCGCTCGCGCTCGCGATGACCGACGCCGGCTTCACGATGACCCCGCGCGGGCTGCGCCTGCGACCGACCGGGAGTCGCTGACCGTGCCCGAGGGCGACACCGTCCGGCGCGCCGCCGAGCGTCTGGGAGCGGCGCTGGCCGGCGAGCGGCTGACCCTCGTCGACATCCGCTGGAGCACCATCGGGGAAGGTCCGGTTCGCGGGGCCCGGGTCGGGGAGGTCGTGGCCCGGGGCAAGCACCTGCTGCACCGCTTCGACAACGGGTGGACCCTGCACACGCACCTGCGGATGGAGGGGTCCTGGCGGATCGAGCGGGGTGACTCACCGGCAGCGGCGCGGGCCCTGCGCCGGACCGACCTGCGAATCGCCCTCGGGACCGCTGCGTGGACGACCCTCGGTGTGCGGCTCGGGGCGGTCGACCTGGTCCGTCGCGGGGACGAGGTCGACCTCGTCGGTCATCTCGGGCCCGACGTGCTCGGCCCGGACTGGGACCCGGCGACCGCCGTGGCGCGCCTGTCCGCGTCGGCAGGCGCGACCGTCGCGTCGGCACTGCTGGACCAGCGCAACCTGGCGGGGGTGGGGACGTTCTGGGCGAGCGAAGCCCTCTTCGTGCAGCGGTTGCACCCGTGGCGGCCCGTCGACGACCTCGACGAGGACGAGCTCACCGCACTCGTGGACAGGGTGCACACGATGATGGTGCGCGGTCACTCGCTCGCCGTGCAGTCCTCGACCGGCGAGCGGCGCGCCGATCGGCGATCCTTCGTCCACGCGCGCGTCGGCCACCCGTGTCGGCGGTGCGGCACCACCATTCGGGTGGCGGATCTGGGCGTGGGAGCGCACCAACGGGTGTTCTTCTCGTGCCCGAGCTGTCAGGGGGGCCTCGCACCGACTGACGACGGGCGGGAGCAGGCGCCCCTGGGGCACCGTCGTCGGTAAGGGCGGCGCCGGCCGGACGGTCAGACCGTCAGGCAGCCGAGACGACGGTCTCCTCGCGATTGGCCACGGGCAGCGCGACCGGGGCGCTCGCCCGCTCGGCTCGGTCGGCCCGGTGCGCGATCTCGG
Source organism: Janibacter sp. A1S7 (assembly GCF_037198315.1). Taxonomy (NCBI): domain Bacteria; kingdom Bacillati; phylum Actinomycetota; class Actinomycetes; order Micrococcales; family Intrasporangiaceae; genus Janibacter; species Janibacter alittae. Next base: position 2,146,635 of record NZ_CP144913.1, read on the forward strand.
TGAAGACGACGGACATCGGCAGCTCCAGCGCCTGGCAGATGGAGGCCACGAGCTCCGAGCTCGCCTCCTTCTCACCGCGCTCGATCTCGCTGAGGTAGCCCAAGGAGACCGATGCCCTGGCGGAGACGTCCCGCAGGGTGCTTCCCCGGGCGCGCCGGGCACTGCGGAGCACGTCACCGAGCTCTTCCCTCAGCAGCACCATCCGGTCCACCTCCTCATGTCCTTCGTCACGCTCCACCGTACATCGGGCCCCCGTCAGCTGACAGAGCAACCTCGCAGCCGAGGACGAGCGAGGCCAGCACGGCGTCGCTGCGCACCTGCGGCCGGTCCCCCGTCAACGCGAGCAGGCGTGTGGATACTCCCGTCGGGGTCGCGCAGGCCAGCCACACGGTCCCGGCGGGGTGTCCCTCGCTCGGGCCCGGGCCGGCGACACCGGTCGTCGCCAACGCGACGTCGACGCCGAGCACCCGCCGCGCACCGCTGGCCAGCCGGGCAGCGACGGCCTCGTCGACCGTGCCGACGCGCTCGACGAGGTCCGCCGGGACACCCAGGAGGTCGATCTTCACCCGACGGTCATAGGCCACCACGCTGCCGTGGAAGACCCGCGAGGCGCCGGGGACCGCCACGACGGTCGCCGCGAGGAGGCCCCCGGTCAGCGACTCGGCAGTGCCGAGCGACCAGCCCCGGCCAGCCAGACCCACCAGCAGGCGTTCTGCCTCGGTGTGCGGCTCAGCGGCCACCGTTCACCTTGCGGTCGCGCTTCATCCGGGCCCGCTCGCTCGTCGTGCGCAGATCCAGCGCCTTGACGACGTAGTCGACACCCGTGGCGATCGTCACGATCAGCGCGGCGAGGAGCACACCTCCGGCCAGCAGCCGGAAGAAGTCCTCGGCGGGGAAGGTGTGCAGTGGCATCACGAACAGGCCGATCGCCACACCCTGCAGCACGGTCTTGATCTTGCCCCCACGGCTGGCCGGCATGACCCCGTGGCGGATGACCCAGAAGCGCAGGGCGGTGATGCCGAGCTCGCGGGCGAGGATGACGATGGTGATCCACCACGGGATCTCGTCGATCATCGCCAGGGTGATGAAGCCGGCTCCCGTGAGCGCCTTGTCGGCGATCGGGTCGGCAACCTTGCCGAAGGTGGTGACGAGTCCCCTGGCTCGGGCCAGGTCGCCGTCGATCCGGTCGGTGATGATCGCGACGGCGAAGACCCCCCACGCCCACCAGCGGGAGATCGTGTCGTCGCCGCCGTAGCGCAGCACCAGCCAGACGAAGACGGGCACCAGCAGAATGCGCAGGACCGTCAGTGCGTTGGGCAGGTTCCACGGGCTCGGCTCGGGCGCCGTGGTGCTCGCACCGGCCGACGGGGAGCGCTCGTTGCTCATGCCGTCACCTCCGCGATGAGGTCGATCCCCTCGGTACCGACGACCGTCGCGGTGACGAACGTGCCCGGGGTGGCAGCGTCGACCGCTCCGGTCAGCAGGGTCGCACCGTCGATGTCCGGGCCCTGGTGGTCAGCGCGCCCGGTGATCTCGCCGGTCTCCTCGTCGACCTCCTCGACGAGGACGGTGACGCTCTGCCCGATGCGCCCCTCGGCGCGCTGGGCGGTCAGCTCCTCCACGAGGCGGGTGATCCGCTCGACCCGCTCGGCGATGACCTCGGGGTCGACCTTGTCGGGCAGGCCCTCGCCCTCGGTGCCGTCCTCGTCGGAGTAGCCGAAGACACCGACGACGTCCAACCGCGCCTCGATGAGGAACCGCTCGAGCTCGGCCACGTCCTCGGGCGTCTCGCCCGGGAAGCCGAGGATGACGTTGGAGCGGATCCCGGCCTCCGGCTGGCGCTCGCGCACCGAGCGGATCAGCCCGAGGAAGGAGTCGGTCTCCCCGAACCGGCGCATCCTGCGCAGGAGCGGGCCCGAGGCGTGCTGGAAGGAGATGTCGTACCACGGCACCACTCCCGGTGTGGCCGCCATCGTGCGCAGCAACCCGGGACGGATCTCGGCGGGCTGCAGGTAGGACACGCGGACCCTCTCGATGCCCTCGATGGCGACGAGCTCGGGCAGCAACTGCTCCAGCAGGTCGAGGTCACCGAGGTCCTTGCCGTAGGACGTGGAGTTCTCGCTGACGAGGAAGAGCTCACGCACCCCTTGGGAGGCCAGCCACCGTCCCTCGGCCACGACGTCGGTCGGTCGGCGGGAGACGAAGGCCCCTCGGAAGGTCGGGATGGCGCAGAAGGAGCAGCGGCGGTCGCAGCCGGAGGCGATCTTCAGCGGCGCCCACGGGCGATCGTCAAGACGTGCTCGCGGCAGGTCGCTCGCACCGTGGCCGGGGACCGACACGTCCTGGGTGGCGGCTTCGCGCTCGACCGGTGAGATCGGCAGCAGCTTCCGGCGGTCGCCGGGCGTGTGTGCCTCCGGCGCGTGCCCGTCGAGCACGGCACGCAGGTGATTGGACATGTCGGCGTAGGAGTCGAAGCCGAGAACGGCGTCGGCCTCCGGCAGCTCGTCGGCGAGCTCCTTGCCGTAGCGCTCGGCGAGGCACCCGACGGCCACGACCTTCTGGGTCCGGCCGTGCTCGCGCAGGTCACCCGCCTCGAGGATCGCGTCGATCGAGTCCTTCTTCGCCTGCTCGATGAAACCGCAGGTGTTGACGACGGCAACGTCGGCCGCTGCGGCATCATCGACCAGGGTCCAGCCCTCGGCGGTGAGCCGCCCGGCGAGCTCTTCGGAATCGACGTCGTTGCGGGTGCACCCGAGGGTGACGAGGGCGACGCTACGGGACACGGGCATGCCCACCACTGTATGCGGCCGGGCGAGGGTGCTCGGGCCCGTACCCACCTCAGTTGCGCGACCGCATCACCGTCAGGGCCACCAGGCGGGAGATGACCATGGCCACGTAGAGCACACCGCTGAGCTGCTCGAGGATCGTGGCGGCACGCGCGTGGGGTTCGACCGGGACGATGTCCGAGAGGCCGACGCTCGTGAGGTTGGCACCGGAGAAGTAGAGGAGTTCCAGGAAGGAGCGCTGGGGCCCCCCGCCGTCCCCGGACACGAAGGAGCCGGGGGCCACCGTCTGGATGGCGACGTACAGGTAGGCGAAGGCGAAGAGCAGCACGGTGAACGCCGCCGCCACGGCAAAGAACTCGTCCTTGGTCACCCACGTGTCGGCGAACATGTACGCCACGAGCCCGTAGGCGACGTAGACGTAGAAGATCGCGAGCATCATGTGCGCGGAGAAGGTCACCGGGACGTTCGACGGGTCCACGACCGACCACACCTCCAGGAGGAAGGCAGGCAACCCGATGAGCAGGGCCAGCCAGGTCAGGGCGGGCGTGGAGCGCACCGTCCAGACCCCGAAGGTCACCGCGAACAACGACAGGCCGGCGATGGCAGCGCGACCCCAGGACTCCGACTCCACCCACGGCAGCAGCGCGATCGCCAGGAGCTGGACGGAGACAAGGACCGCCGATGGCTGCTTGCGGACGACTGCGGCCCAGTAGTGGGCGCCGGTCGGACGGCTGTCGAGCTCGTACCAGGCCTTCGTCATGCGTCCAACTGTAGGTGTCGGGCGGCGACCTAGACTGCCGACGTGCTCACCGGCCCGCTTCTGCTCCCGCCGCTCCTGCTCTCGGCTCTCCTCCTGGTCAGCGGAGCGGCCAAGGTGCACCACACCCCCGCCACCCGCAGCGCCTTCTTCCAGCTCGCCCTGCCGCGGGCACTGACCGACTCCCTCGTGCCCCGCGCGCTCCCCTGGGTCGAGATCGTCCTGGCGGTCGCGGTGCTGCTGTCCCCGCCTCCCTTCGCGTTGCCCGTGGCCGTGATCACCGCCCTGCTCTTCGTCGGCTACCTCGTCGTCATCGCCCGCGCGCTCACCTTCGACCACCCGGTCACGTGCAGCTGTTTCGGCGAGCTGGGGCTCGGGGAGGTGACCCCCCGGACAGCCGTGCGCAACGTCCTGCTCGTCGTCGTCGCCCTGCTGGGTGTCTGGTCCGCGACCGCTGACACCTCCGTGGCGAGCCGGCTCGTCGGGGCCTCCGGCGTCGAGTGGGTGTGGTTGGGGCTGGTCGTGCTCACCGGCGCAGTCCTCGTGACCACCTTCGGTGGGGCGAAGGGCGCCGCCACCTCCGCGGTGGGCGTCCCGGGCGCCGACGCCGAGGGCGAGCTGGACTACGTGCGCCAGCCCCTCCCCTTCGCCACCCTCGCGGACGCCGACGCAACCCTGCACAACCTCACCGAGTTGACCCGATCCGGCGCCGTGCTGCTCGTCTTCGTCTCACCCGCCTGTGGATCATGCCTCCCGGCGATCGAGAGCATCCCCCGGTGGGCCACCGATCTCGCCCCGGTGCGGGTCGTCGGCGTCGTTGCCCAGACGATCGAGGCCACCGTGGCCGTCGTCCCGGAGCTCGAGGGTCACCTCATGCACGACCCGCAGGGCGTGACCATTCGCATCTTCGGTGCCCGCACGCCGAGCGCGGTCCTCCTCGGCGGGGACGGGATGCTCGCCGGCGGACCGGTCGTGGGGGCCCACGACGTCACCGCCTTCGTCGAGGACGTGCGTGAGGAGCTGCTCACGGCAGGGGTCATCGACCCCGCCTGATCACCGGTAGTTGTCGGTGAGTGTCCAGGCGTCCTCGTCATCCTCCTCGGTCCACTCCTGGGCCGGCGGGTCGGTCCCGATCGGGTCCTCGGCGTACCGGCCACCCCGGGAGGGTACGGCCGTCGTGTCGACCATCTCGCCCTGCTCGACCTCGTCGGCGGAGTCCTGGTCGAAGGCCTCCTCGGTCCGGCCACCCTCGGGCTCCGGCGGGTCCTCGCCCTTCATCAGCGCCAGGGTGGTCGGCAGCTCCTCCGGTGTGACCAGCACGTCGCGTGCCTTCGATCCCTCGGACGGGCCGACGACGCCACGGGACTCGAGCAGATCCATCAGACGGCCGGCCTTGGCGAAGCCGACCCGCAGCTTCCGCTGCAGCATCGACGTCGAGCCGAACTGCGTCGTCACGACGAGTTCGGTCGCCTGCAGCAGGACGTCGAGGTCGTCGCCGATGTCCTCGTCGATCTGCTTCTTCGGCGCCTCCGGGGGCGCCACGTCCTCGCGGTAGGTGGGCTTGAGCTGGCCGGTGACGTGCTGGACGACGTCGTCGATCTCGGACTCGGTCACCCAGGCGCCCTGGACACGCATCGGCTTCGACTTGCCCATCGGCAGGAACAGCGCATCACCCTGGCCGAGGAGCTTCTCCGCGCCCTGCTGGTCGAGGACGACACGTGAGTCGGACAGCGACGACGTGGCGAAGGCCATCCGCGAGGGGACGTTGGCCTTGATCAGCCCGGTGACGACGTCGACGGAGGGCCGCTGCGTCGCCAGCACGAGATGAATGCCGGCGGCACGCGCCAGTTGGGTGATGCGCACGATCGAGTCCTCGACGTCGCGCGGGGCGACCATCATCAGGTCGGCCAGCTCGTCGACGATCACCAGGAGGTACGGGTAGGGCTCCAGGACCCGCTCGCTGCCGGGGACCGGCTCGACCTTGCCGGCCTTGACGGCCTTGTTGAAGTCGTCGAGGTGCTTGTAGCCGTAGGTCGCGAGGTCGTCATAGCGCATATCCATCTCGCGCACGACCCACTGGAGGGCCTCAGCCGCCTTCTTGGCGTTGGTGATGATCGGCGTGATCAGGTGCGGGATGCCCTCGTAGGCCGTCAGCTCCACACGCTTGGGGTCGACGAGCACCATCCGCACCTCGTCCGGGGTGGCCCGCATCAGGATCGAGGTGATCATCGAGTTGACGAAGGAGGACTTACCGGAGCCGGTGGCACCGGCGACCAGGATGTGTGGCATCTTCGCCAGATTGGCAATGACGTAGCCGCCCTCGACGTCCTTGCCGACGCCCATGACCATCGGGTGCTCGTTGTTGCGCGCGACGTCCGAGCGCAGCACGTCGCCGAGGCAGACCATCTCCTTGTCCGCGTTCGGGATCTCGATGCCGATGGCCGACTTGCCGGGGATCGGGCTGAGGATGCGCACGTCAGCGGACGCAACGGCGTAGGCGATGTTCTTGGAGAGGGCGGTGACGCGCTCGACCTTGACGCCCGGGCCGAGCTCGACGACGTACCGGGTCACGGTCGGGCCGCGGTGGAACCCGGTGATCTGGGCGTCGATGTTGAACTCGTCGAGGGTGTTGGTCAGCGCCTCGACGACCTGGTCGTTGGCCTCGGAGCGCTCCTTGTGCGGCGGGCCCGGCTTGAGATACGTGCTCTCCGGGAGGGTGTACGTGACATCCCCCGCGAGGGCGAGCTGCTCCACCCGTTGCGGCAGCTGCGCCGTGGGCGGCGCCTCGAGCACGGTCTTGCTCTCGGCCTTCACCGGGGCGACGACGGGGTTGGCGGTCGGGCGCTTCTCCCCCGGCCGCGGGCCGCCGGCCTCGGGCTGCTCGATCGGGGTCGTCGCCGCGGCGGCGCCCTTCTTCCTGCGGCTCTTGCCGTCGACCGGTTGGACGACGGCTGCCTGGTCGTAGGCGGTGTCGCCGTCGCGCTGGCCGGAGAGCGCGTCGTCCTCTGCCGACCGCCGCCGACGACGTGCCCGGTTGACGGCGGTACCGGGGGCATCATCGCCGGCCGGCGCCGCCTTCACGTGCGCGGGCACCTCACCGGTGAAGGCAGCGCGGACGTAGGCCAGCCGCTGCGGGACCTCGTGCAGCGGGGTCCCCGTCAGCAGCAGCAGGCTGAAGAGTCCGAGCAGGACCAGCAGGACCGTCGCGGGCCACTCGGTCACGGCCGTGGCGAGCGGGTCGGAGGCGAGGAAACCGACGATGCCTCCGGCGTCACGCATCGGGGTGGCCCCGTCCGGGGGTTGCGGGATGCCCTTGGCGATGTGGGTCAGCCCGGAGGCCGCGAAGAGGGCCATGACCGTGCCGAAGCCCAACCGGGCATCGGCCGCCTCGTTGCTCGGGGTGCGCAGCAGACGCACGCCCAGGAGCAGCAGCACGATGGGCAGGGCGTAGGCGACCCGCCCGAAGGTCCCTGCGAAGACCGCGTGCACGACGTCGCCGAAGGCCCCGGGCAGGCCCCACCACTCGCGCACTGCGACGACGAGGGCGAGGGCGAGGGCGAGGAAGCCGAGACCGTCACGACGGTGCTCCGGCTCGATCTGGCTGGCCCCGTGCCCCATCCGGCGCACTCCCGAACCCGTGGCGTGCGCGACGCCCATCCAGGTGCGTTGGACGACCGCGAGGGGCAGGGGCAGCCCGCCCCCGGACGCACCCTTTTTGCGGGAAGCGGGGGCCTTGCGCTTGGCAGCCGGCTTCCGCCCCGAGGGCCGCGTGCTGCCGCGGGGTCGCGAGGCGGCGCTCTTGCGAGCGGTGGTCGACGGACGAGTGGCCATGTTCGCAGGGTAGGGGAAAGACCCGCCTGACACACGCGTCACACGCGCAACAGGCGGTAGCCTCCCCCGGTGGACCCCCGCACGATCCTCGTCGTCCTGGTGATGGGCGCGCTCGGCATCGGCGTCCTCCTCGGCCTGCGCGGGGGCGCCTATCGCCGTTCCGACGAGACCGCCCCGCTCCCCGGCCACTGGTGGGTGGTGCCGCTCGCTCCCTTCGCCGGGGTGCTCGTCGATCACGCCCTCGCCGACCGCCCGTGGCCGGTGCTGCTGCCCTACCTTGCGCTCGTGCCCGCCGGGATCGCGCTCGCGGCCATCGACGCGGATGTCCACCGGCTGCCCAACGCGATCACCCTGCCGCTCGTACCGATCGAGTTCGTCCTGCTCACCGGGGCGAGCGCCACGACCGGCGACTGGGACTCCCTTCGCCGTGCCGGCCTGGCCGCGGTCCTCGTGGGGGGCGGCGTCCTCCTGCTGGCCCTCGTGCTCTTCGGACGCTCGATCGGCATGGGCGACGCCAAGCTCGTCGTCTCGCTCGCGGCCGCCCTCGGCTGGCTCTCGTGGGCCCACGTCCTGGCCGGGCTGTGGCTCGGCTTCGCCCTCGGCGGGGCGGTCGCCCTGGCGCTCCTGCTGACCCGTCGGGCGAGTCGGGGCACCCACCTGGCCTTCGGCCCCTACCTCGTCAGCGGTGCGCTGCTCGCCGTCCTGCTCTCCTGACGTCCCACGACCCGAGACGGGCACCATCCGAGTGGACCCGACGTACCCGACATCCGCTACTGTCTCGTCCCAAAGGTCACGAGTACCAGCGACAAGCCCCGGCTAGCTGGTCGGCAACCCTCCTTCCGCGGTGGGGTGCTCCGGGTGACGACCTGGCCGGCGGCGCGGTGTCGCCCGGCAAGCGCGGACTCACGGTCGACGCCTGGGTCCACGACCCGATGGAGTTCGCCATGACCCTGTCCGACCTGCGTCCCACCACCACGACCCTGCCCCGGCTGGTCTCGGCGGGCCTGAGCTACCGCGACCACGACGGCTCGACCGTCGAGTACGCCCACCTCGACCACGGCGCGACGACCCCCGCACTGGTCGCCGTCACCGAGGCGGTCGCGGCCGCCGCCGTCACCTACTCCTCCGTCCACCGTGGCGCAGGCTTCGCCTCCAGGGTGACCAGTTGCCGATACGAGGCGGCCCGTGAATCGGTGGCGGCCTTCGTCGGCGCCCGCGAGGACGACCAGGTCGTCTTCACCCGCAACACGACCGACTCCTTCAACCTGCTCGCCCGCGCGCTGCCGGCCGGTACGACGGTCTTCGTCTTCGCCTCCGAGCACCACGCCGCGCTCCTGCCGTGGGCCGACGCCGTGCGTCTGCCCATCCCGCACAGTCACGCCGAGGCGATCACCCTGCTCGACGAGGCACTGCGCACCCACCCCGGTGAGCACCGGCTCGTCGTCGCCACCGGGGCATCGAACGTCACCGGTGAGCACTGGCCCGTCGAGCGGCTCGCCGACCTGGCACGCGCACACGGGGCCCGCTTCGCGCTCGACGCCGCGCAGGTCGCCCCGCACCGCCGGGTCGACATCGCCGCTCTGGACATCGATTGGATCGCCTTCTCCGGCCACAAGATCTATGCGCCGTTCGGCGCCGGCGCCCTGGTGGGCCGCAGCGACTGGCTGGACGCGGCCGAGCCCTACCTGGCCGGAGGAGGCGCCACGGCCCGGGTCGGGGCGGGCACCGGTGCCGTCGAGTGGGCCGCCGGCCCGGCCCGCCACGAGGCGGGCAGCCCGAACGTCCTCGGCGCGGTCGCCCTGGCCACGGCCTGCGACGTCATCAGCGAGCACGAGGAGGCGATCGTCGCCCACGAGCACGCCCTGCGCATGCAGCTGCTCGGCGGCCTCGCGACCATCGACGGGGTACACGTGCACACCCTCTTCGGCGGTCGGGCGGGTGCACCGGTCGCGACGATCACCGTGGACGGGCACGACAGCGCCGAGGTCGCCCGCGTCCTCGGCGACGAGCACGGGATCGGCGTGCGCGAGGGGAGGTTCTGCGCACACCTGCTCGTCGACGAGCTCCTTGCCGATCGCCCGCAGACCACCGCGGTACGGATCAGCGCGGGGCTGGGAACGACGAGCGAGCACGTGGACCGGGTGCTTGCCGCCCTTCGCTCTCTCTGACGGCAGGACAGACGAAGGGGGCCGTGCCCGCGCTCCTCAGCCGCTACCCCTGGGCTTCACCCGAGTTCCTCCGGGTTCGCCGGAGTAGGTAACTCGGGCGGACCCGGGGAGTATCGGGTTACCCGATATTCGCGGGGCGAACGAGGCGGTCAGCAGGCTCAGGCCTCCACGACCACCGGGATGATCATCGGACGACGACGGATCTTGCCGCCGACCCAGCCGCCGACGGCGCGGCGCACGACCTGCTGCAGCTGGTGCGGGTCGGTCGTGCCCTTGCGGGTGGCCTCCTCGATCGCGGAGATGATCTTGGGTCGCACCTGGGTGAAGATCTCCTCGTCCTCGGCGAAGCCGCGCGCGGTGATCTCCGGGCCGGCGACGATCTTGCCGGTCGAGGAGTCGACGACGACCATGACCGAGATGAAGCCCTCGTCGCGCAGGATGCGACGGTCCTTGAGCAGCTCCTCGGTCGCGGCGCCGACGCTCGAACCGTCGACGTAGGTGTAACCGCAGGGCACCGCCCCGACGATGCGCGCGCGACCGTCGATCAGGTCGACGACGACGCCGTCCTCGGCGAGGACCACGTGCTCGGGGTCGACGCCGGTGTCGATGGCCAGCTCGGCGTTGGCCACGAGGTGACGCCACTCGCCGTGGACCGGCATCACGTTGCGCGGCTTGACGATGTTGTAGCAGTACAGGAGCTCGCCCGCGCTGGCGTGGCCGGAGACGTGCACCCGGGCGTTGCCCTTGTGCACGACGTCCGCGCCCAGACGCATCAGACCGTTGATGATCCGGTAGACGGCGTTCTCGTTGCCGGGGATCAGGCTCGAGGCGAGCAGGACGGTGTCGCCCTCGCCGACGTCGATACGGTGGTCGCGGTTGGCCATGCGCGACAGCGCGGCCATCGGCTCACCCTGACTACCGGTGCACACGAGAACGACCTCGTCGTCGGGCAGTTGGTCGAGCTTCTTGACGTCCACGAGCACGTTGTCGGGGACGTGCAGGTAGCCCAGGTCCGCGGCGATGCCCATGTTGCGCACCATCGAACGGCCGACCATCGCGACCTTGCGTCCGGAGCGCTCGGCGGCGTCGAGCACCTGCTGGACGCGGTGCACGTGGCTGGAGAAGCAGGCAACGATGACCCGGCGACGCGCCTTGCGGAAGACGTCGTCGATCGAGCTGGAGATGTCGCGCTCGGGCGTGGTGAAGCCCGGGACCTCGGCGTTGGTGGAGTCGGTGAGGAAGAGGTCGACCCCCTCCTCCCCCGCCCGGGCGAAGGCACGCAGGTCCGTCAGGCGTCGGTCGAGCGGCACCTGGTCCATCTTGAAGTCGCCGGTGTGCAGCAGGGTGCCGCCGGGCGTGCGGAGGAAGAGCGCCAGGGCGTCGGGGATCGAGTGGTTGACGGCGATGAACTCGCAGTCGAAGACGCCGAACTTCTCGCGACCGCCCTCCCGGACCCCCAGGGTGTAGGGCTTGATCCGGTGCTCCTTCAGCTTCGCCTCGATGAGCGCCAGCGTGAGGGTCGAGCCGACGAGCGGGATGTCCGGCTTGAGCTTCAGCAGGTACGGGACGGCACCGATGTGATCCTCGTGGCCGTGCGTGAGGACGATCGCCTGGATGTCGTCGAGGCGGTCGGCGATCGCGTCGAAGTCCGGCAGGATCAGGTCGACGCCGGGCTGGTGGTCCTCCGGGAAGAGGACACCGCAGTCAACGACGAGCAGCTGTCCGTCGTGCTCGATGACGGTCATGTTGCGGCCGACCTCACCGAGACCGCCGAGGGCAGTGACGCGCAGGGCGCCCTTCTTCAACGGCGGTGGCAGCTGCAGGTCGGGGTGGGGATGGCTCATGAGGCGGCTCCGATTCCGGATGCGTTGAGCCCGGCGCGCAGGATCTCGAGGTGCTCCTCAGGACCTTCCACGTAGGGCAGGCGGACAGTTGCGTTGTCGATGACCCCGAGCTCGACCAGGGCGGCCTTGGCCATGATGGCGCCCTGCGAGGTGCCCATGATCGCGTTGACCACGGGGATCAGGCGGTGGTGGACGGCGCGGGCGGCGACCAGGTCACCGGCGTCGACCGCAGTGACCATCTCGCGGTAGTGCTGACCGGCCACGTGGCCGACGACGGAGACGACACCGTGGGCGCCCTGGGCCAGGAGGGGGAGGTTCATCTCGTCGGCCCCGGAGTACCAGAGCAGGTCGGTCCGGGCCATGACCTGCGTCGAGGCCCACAGGTCCCCCTTCGCGTCCTTGACGGCGAGGATGCGCGGGTGCGTCGACAGCTCGATGAGAGTCTCCACGGCGAAGGGAGTGGCCGTGCGCCCCGGGATGTCGTAGAGCATGATCGGCAGCACCGCGGCGTCGGCGATCGCGCGGGTGTGCGCGAGCAGGCCTGCCTGGGTCGGCTTGTTGTAGTACGGCGAGACGACGAGCAGGGCGTCCGCCCCGGCCTCGGTCGCCTCCGCGGCCATCTGGATCGCATGGGCGGTGTTGTTCGACCCGATGCCGGCAGTGACCCTGAGCCGATCGCCCGCGGCGGCCTTGACCTCGCGGACCATGGTGATGCTCTCGCCGGCGGTCAGGGTCGGCGACTCGCCGGTCGTGCCGTTGACCACGACCCCGTCGTGCCCGGTGGCCACGAGGTGCTCGACGACGGCGGCGACGGCCTTCGTGTCCAGCGCACCGTCAGGAGTCATGGGGGTGACCATCGCCGTGATCACCCTGCCGAAGGGGGAAGTCGTCATGCGCTCAGGGTAGCCGTCGGTGCTCGCGTCTATCGTGGCGCCATGCGCCAGTACCTCGACCTGATCTCCCACGTGCGTGACCACGGTGTCGTCAAGGACGACCGGACCGGCACGGGCACCTGCAGCGTCTTCGGGTACCAGATGCGCTTCGACCTCGCCGAGGGCTTCCCGGTGCTGACGACCAAGAAGCTGCACCTGCGCTCGATCATCGGCGAGCTGCTGTGGTTCCTGCGCGGCGACACCAACGTCCGGTGGCTGCAGGAGCGCGGCATCTCCATCTGGGACGAGTGGGCGGACGAGGACGGCGACCTCGGGCCGGTCTACGGGCACCAGTGGCGCTCCTGGCCGGACCCGGAGGGCGGCACCATCGACCAGATCGCCGCCCTGGTCGAGGGGCTGCGCACCAACCCCGACAGCCGTCGGCACATCGTCTCCGCGTGGAACGTCGCCGAGGTCGGCGAGATGGCGCTGCCGCCGTGCCACACGATGTTCCAGTTCTACGTGACCCCGGGGCTCGACGGCGCCCGTCCACGCTTGTCCTGCCAGCTGTACCAGCGCAGTGCCGACATCTTCCTCGGCGTGCCCTTCAACATCGCCTCCTACGCGCTGCTGACGATGATGGTCGCCGCGCAGGTGGACATGGAGCCGGGCGAGTTCGTGCACACCCTCGGCGACGCACACCTCTACCTCAACCACCTCGAGCAGGCTGACCTGCAGCTGACCCGCACCCCCGGGCCGTTGCCGAGGATGGAGATCGCTCCCCGGGAGTCCATCGACGCCTACGAGATCGAGGACTTCACCCTCATCGGCTACGAGGCCGCGCCGAGCATCAAGGCGCCGATCGCCGTATGAGCCTGCCCCGCCCCCTTCCCACCTCGCTCCGGGGTCGCATCCCGCTCACCGCCGCTGCCTACGCGGTGATCACCCGTGCGGGCGACCACGGTCGGGAGGTGCTGCTGCAGCTGCGCCGCGGTACCGGCTACATGGACGGCTGGTGGGCCTGTGGCGCCGCCGGCCACCTCGAGGACGCCCAGTCCCCGAGCGAGGCGCTGGCCCAGGAGGCGCTCGAGGAGCTGGGCATCACGATCGAGGGCGCCGAGCCGCTGACGACGCTCCAGCGCTCGAACCCCGTCGGCCCGCTCGAGCAGCGCGCCGACTTCTTCTTCCACGTCACCCGGTGGTCCGGCGAGCCGAGGTTGCGCGAGCCGGACAAGGCCGCGGACCTGCGCTGGTTCCCCCTCGAGGAGCTTCCGGTCCAGGTCGTCCCCCACGAGCGGGTCGTCCTCGAGGCACTGCGGGAGGGTGAGGTCCCTCCCTTCGTCGAACGGGGCCACGACCAGCGGCTGACTCTCGTGGCAGCACTGGGCGCCAATGGCGCCATCGGTGTCGACGGGGGCATGCCGTGGCACCTGCCGGAGGACCTGGCCCACTTCAAGGCCGTGACCATGGGCGGGGTGATGATCATGGGCCGGCGCACCTGGGAGTCGATCGGCCGCGCGCTGCCCGGACGCACGACCATTGTCGTGACCTCCGACCACGGGTGGTCCGCTCCCGGCGCGCTCGTCGTCCACGCTGTGCACGAGGCGATCTCGGTGGCCGGCCCCGGTGAGATCTTCATCGCCGGTGGTGGCGAGATCTACCGGCAGACGATCGATCTGGCCTCCCGGCTCGAGCTGACCGAGGTCGCGGCCTCGCCCGAGGCCGAGGTCTTCTTCCCCGAGATCGACCCGGGCAGCTGGCGCGAGACCTCTCGTACGCCACGGGAGGGCTTCGACTTCGTCACCTATGAGCGTCAACCGCCGAAGTTCACCTGACGCAGAATGAACCTATACAGTTCATATATATTGAAATGAAGCTATGATGTTCACATGACAGCGGTGGTCACGCTCATCGGCGACGTCGTCTCCTCGCGCACCGCGCCGGACCGGCGGGAGCTCCACGCGCTCGTGCAGGAGACACTCGCCGCCGTCAACGCCGCGACGCGCCCTCTGCACCCTCTGCGGATCACCGTCGGCGACGAGTTCCAGGGCGCCTGGGAGCAGCGCGGTCAGGCGCTGCACGCCGCTCTTCTCCTGCGACTGACCCTCCTCCCCCGGGTCGAGACCCGCTACGGCCTCGGTCGGGGCGAGGTGACCGCACTCGAGCAGGACGGCACCGTGCAGGACGGACCGGGCTGGTGGAGCGCCCGAGAGGCCATCACTGCGGCGAAGGGGGCGGAGGCCGACGTGCGCTCCGACGGCCTCGTCGTGCGCACCCGCTGGCAGGAGGAGGGACCCACGGGCCTGGCCGTCGATGCTGCAGTCCGGCACCGCGACCTGCTCGTCGCCGGTCTGGACGAGCGATCGCTGCGGCTGCTGCGCGGACTCCTCCTCGGGCGGACCCAACGCGCCCTCGCCGAGGACGAGGGGATCAGCCCCACCGCGGTCTCCCGCCGGGTACACCGCGATGGGCTCGAGCAGCTGGTCGCGATCGATGCCGATCTGGCGGGGTTGCCATGAGTGTCCTCGCGCTCCTGCTCGTCGCCGTCGGTGTGGCCGACCTCGCACGCAGCATCGTCGAGCAGCGCAGCAGCCGCAACGACGCCGCCACGCGGCGGCGGCTCCACCGCGTCGGCACCGAGGCGGGCATCGTCTCCCTCTGGCTCGGCGCGGCCCTGACCGGCCTGCTGGCCACTCCGTCGGGATGGCTGCTCGTCGCCCTGGCGAGCGTCTCGCTCGCCGCGTGGCTGCTCGTCTCCGGATGGGCGCTGTCCCGCGAGCGCGGCCACGTCATCGCCCTGTCGACCTTGGCCGGTGGGCTCGTGCTCCAGCTCGTCCTCGCCGGGTGGGCACCGCAGGCCGGCGGCGCGTTGGCGCGATGGATCACCTGGGCGGACCTGCCCTGGACCCCCGAGCCGGACCGGGCGCTGCTCATCGCCGGCCTGGCGCTCGTCCAGCTGAGCACGGGCAACCTCATCGTGCGGCTCGTGCTCATCAGCACCGGAGCCATGATCCCCACGCAGGACCAGGACCAGCCGTCCGACACGCTCAAGGGCGGGCGTCTCCTCGGGCCGCTGGAGCGGATCTTCATCCTCGGCCTCGGTCTCGCGGGTCAGGTGACCGCTGCCGGGCTCGTCATCGCCGCCAAGGGCCTGATCCGCTGGCCGGAGCTGCGCTCCTACGCACGGCCCGGGTCCGAGGGTGGTCGCCGCTCGGACATCGACACCGTGACCGAGTACTTCCTCGTCGGCAGTTTCGTCAGCTGGCTCGTCGCGCTGTCTGCTCTCGCTCTCGCCGCCTGACGAGGCGCGTCTCAGCGCGGCAGCTCGAAGTGGGCGATCGCCGGCTCGACCAGACTGCCCAGCCACACCCGACCGTCCTGCTCGCGCACACCGGTGGCCATGTGCCAACCGGTGGCGTCTGCGGACAGGTCGTGCACGAGCGTGCCAGTGGCATCGTGCGCGATGACGCGCACGGTGCGCTTGGGCGTGGGCTTGATCGCCTCGGGCAACCGAAGGGCGAGGTCGCGCAGCCGCTGCGGCGACGCCTGGAGCACGTTCAGCACCGGGTCGGGCGGGGAGGCGATGGCCGACCAGATCAGCCCGTCCGACCCACGCGAGATGTTGTCCGGGTAGCCGGGCAGGCCGGCGACGAAGAGCTGCTCCGCGGACGGCTCGACGTCGCTCCCTTCGCTGCCGACGACGTGGCCGGCCACCGGCAGGCCACCACTGAGCTCGACCCGGCGAATGCGCCGGAGTGCGGTCTCCGCCACGAGGACGGCGCTCTCGTCCGGCAGCAGGGCAACACCGTTGGCGAAGGCCAGCCCGTCCAGGACCGTCGTGACGGTGCCGTCGACCGCGCGCCGCAGCAGTCGTCCGCTGCGGGTGTGCTCGATGAGGTCGGACTTCCACACCTCCACACCCCACTGCCGGGAGGAGTCGCTGAACCAGATCGTGCCGTCCGCGGCCACCGCGGCGTTGTTGGTGAAGACCATCGGGGACCCGTCGACCTCGGTGACGAGCTCCTCGATGGCACGCGACCCGTCCACATCCACCGCGAGGAGGCCGCGGCTCGCATCGCACACGAGCAACCGCCCGTCCGGCAGCCACTCCAGCCCGAGCGGCCGACCACCCGTCTCGACCACCCGCTCGCTCTGCCGGCCGTCGGGGGTGACGGCGATGACCGCGCCGTCCACCGTGCCGGTCCACACCCGCCCGTCGGGTCCGACGAGGACGTCCTCGGCGCCGGCGCCGGGGACCGGCATGATCGTCAGCGGCATCGTCGTCTCCATCACCCCACCGTAGGGCTCCGGCGGGAGCGAAGGGAGGGCTGGCGCCACCCCTTCGCTCCTTTCGTATGCTGGCGGGTGTGCCCATCCTCAGCGAGACCACCGATGCCGTCACGACCCTGACCATCGACCGCACCCACCGCCGCAATGCCCTCGACCTGACGACCCTCGAGGAGTTGGACGCGGCCGTCACCGCCGCCGTCGAGACCGGCTCGCGGGCACTCGTGCTCACCGGTGCCGACGGACACTTCTGTGCCGGTGCGGACCTGACCGAGCTCGAGGACGTCACCTTCACCGAGCGGCTCGCCGAGGTCCTCGAGCACCTCGCCGGCCTCCCGATCACGACGATCGCGGCGATCTCCGGCTCGTGCATGGGTCTGGGGATGCAGCTCGCCGTGGCCTGTGATGTCCGGGTCGTCGAGCACGGCGCCCGCTTCGCCATCCCCGTGGCCAAGCTCGGCCTGATGGTCAACAAGTGGACGCTGGAGCGCGCCGCCCGCTTCTGGGGTGAGGGCGCAGCCCGGCACATGGTGCTCACGGCCGCGGTCCTGGACCACGAGGACGCCTGGCGTCTCGGCTTCAGCCAACGCCAGGGCGACCTCGACCTCGCCCTGGACCTCGCGCGGGCAACCGTCCAGCTCGCCCCGCTGACCCAGCAGGGGTCGAAGGTCGGGATGGACTCCCCCACCGGCCCCGATGCGGCCTACGACAAGGCATTCGCGCGCGCTTGGGCGAGTTCCGACCTCGCCGAGGGCCAGCGCGCCTTCACGCAGCGCCGCTCCCCCGTCTTCGAGGGTCGCTGATGCCCACCGCCGACGCGAGCGTGCGTGCCGCCGGCACCAACGACGTCCCGGCCGTGGGCCAGGTCCAGGCCCTCGTCTGGCAGGAGGCCTACGACGGCATCGTCCCGCCGCAGGTGCACGCGGCCTTCGACCCCCAGTCCTTCGCCGCGGCCTGGCGCGACTCCCTGCGCACACCGCCCGAAGGGGTGCACCGCCTGCTCGTCGCCTGCGCCGGCGAGCAGGTGGTCGGCTTCGTGGCCATCGGACCCAGCCAGGACCCGGACACCGGCCAGACGACGGGTGAGGTCACCGCCCTCGGCGTCCACCCGATGCATCGGCGACAGGGGCATGGCTCCCGGCTGCTCAATGCCGCAGTCGACATCCTGCGCGACGCCGGCGCCGAGCACGTCGCAGTCTGGTGCCTCGTCCCGCACGAGGCAGTACGCGCCTTCCTCACCGCCTCCGGACTCGAGCCCGACGGCGCCTACCGCGACCGGGTGGTCTCCCCCGAGGACGACACGGCACGCGAGGTGCGGCTTGTCGCGACCCTCACCGACGACGTCACCCCGGAGGCTGGTGGGTGACGCCCCCGGCGGATGCGGCGCACGCTGACGCACGTCGACAGGGCCTGTCCGTTGGTGTGGCGACAGGGGTCTACGGAGTCAGTTTCGGTGCCCTAGGTGTCGCCGCCGGCCTCGATGTCTGGCAGACGATGGCCCTGTCGCTGCTGCTGTTCACCGGTGGTTCGCAGTTCGCCTTCATCGGCATCATCGGGTCCGGAGGCAACCCGGTCACGGCGGTGGCCACGTCCACCCTCCTGGGGATCCGCAACGGCCTGTACGGCCTGCAGCTGGCCCGCGTGCTGCGCCTGCGGGGATGGCGACGAGCGGCGGCCGCCCACCTGACCATCGACGAGTCCACCGCGGTGGCACTGGCACAGGAGGGCACACCGGCGCAGCGCACCGGTTTCTGGGCCGCAGGCCTGGGCGTGTTCACCTTCTGGAATCTGGCGACACTCGTGGGTGCACTCGTCGGCAATGCCATCGGAGACCCCCGCACGTGGGGTCTCGACGCCGCCGCTGCCGCCGCCTTCATCGGCCTCATCTGGCCCCGTCTGCGGGACCGCACCGGACGGGTCACCGCGGCGCTCGCCGCCGCCGTCGCCCTGATCAGCTTCGTGCCCACCCCCGCCGGCGTCCCGGTCCTGCTGGCCGCGACCGCCGCTGTCGTCGTCGGCCTCGTCGAGGCCGCACCCAGCCGGGCGCGCGACATCGAGCAGCCGGACGGTGATCTGCTGTGACGGGCACAGTCCTCTGGCTCGCCGTACTCGCGGCGTGCGCGCTCGGGTTCGCCGCGAAGTACGCCGGGTACCTCGTCCCCGAGTCCGTCGTCGACGGCCGACGTCGCTCCCGGATCATCGGCCTGCTCCCGGTCGCCCTCCTGGCCGGGCTGGTCGTCACCCAGACGGTCGGTGGCGAGGGCAGCATCGTCGTGGACGCCCGACTGGCAGCAGCCGCCCTCGCCGTGGTGCTGCTGTGGCTGCGGGCCAACTTCGTCGTCGTCGTCGTCGCGGCAGCGGCCCTGGCCGCCGGCCTGCGAGCACTCGGCTGGGGTTAGAGCCTCAGCTCCGCGGCCGCCGCGAGGGTGCGGTCGACGAAATCGATCGCAGTGGGTGGTGGGCGATCGGCGGTGTGCGCCACCGAGATGGTGCGTGCAGGCAGGGCGGGCGCGATGGGCAGCAGACGCACCCCCGGGTCCTGCGGGTCGACCGACAGTGCAGGCATCACGGCGGTACCGATACCTGCTCGCACCATGGCCTGCACCGCCGCGTTGTCGTTGCTTCGGAAGGCGAAGGACGGGAGGATGCCCGCGGCCGTGAAACCTCGCTCGACCAGCTCGTGGCAAGCGCACTGGTCATGTCCGACCAACGGGCGGCTCCCCAGGTCCCGGAGCGAGAGCGCGTCCCGTGCCGGGTCGTCGACGTCGACGACGGCGACGAAGGTGTCCCGCACGACCTCACGCACCGTCAGCCCGGGGGCATCGACCGGACCGACGAAGAAACTGACGTCCAACCGGGCGCTGCGCAATGCCCGGATCAGCACATCGTTGTCGGTGCTCTCCAGAACGGTCACCTCGACGGCCGGGCTGGCACGACGCAGCTCACCCAGGACGGCCGGGAGCAGTCGGGCCGACACCGACTGGAACGTCCCGATCGCCAATCGACCCCAGGTCCCGTCGCGCAACGACGCGATGCGCAGATCCAGCAGGTCGGCCGTGGCCAGGAGGTCACGGGCAGCCTCGAGCACTTCCTGGCCCACCGTGGTCAGGACCACCGGTCGGGGTCCTCCGGGCCGGTGGAAGACCGTGGCCCCCAACGTCTTCTCCAGGGCCGCGATCTGACTGGTCACGGCAGCTTGCGAGAAGCCGAGCCGTGCGGCCGCACGACGGTAGGACCCCTCCTCGTGGATCGCGACCACCGCAGCGAGGTGGCGCAGGCTCAAGTCGGTGGCAGGCATGCGCACACACTAGCCATCGATTGGGTTTTTCGATCACCATGACCGAAAGTGACCACTTTTATCGGTCAACCACTGCTGCCAGCATGGAGACGGTCCACGGATGATCAGGAGCCCGACATGTCCCCTACTGCCCTACGACCGGCCGCCGTCGTCGACGCGACCACGGTGCAGGAGTTCGCCTCGACCGGGGCCGTCATCGTGCGCGGCCTCTTCACCCCCGAGCAGGTTGCGACCATCGAGCAGGGCATCGAACGCACGCTGGCGGACCCCAGCCCTCGCCGGAAGGTGGCGAGCAGCGCCACGGACCCGGGCAGCTTCGTCGAGGACTTCTGCAACTGGCAGCGGATCGAGGAGTTCTGCCGGGTGGCGTACACCTCGCGCGCTGCGGACGTGGCCGCGGCCCTGACCGGCAGCGAACGCATTCGCCTGTACCACGACCACGTCCTGGTCAAGGAGCCCGGCACCCAGCAGGAGACTCCGTGGCACCAGGACCAGCCGTACTACAACGTCGACGGCCTCGACAACTGCTCGATGTGGGCGCCCGTCGACCCGGTGGCGGCGGAGTCGACGCTGGAGTTCCTTGCCGGGTCGCACCGACACGGATGGCTCATGCCCCGCACGTTCATGACGAACGAGGCCAAGTGGTTCCCGGAAGGCTCGCTCTCCGAGCTACCGGACATCGAGGCCCACCGCTCGGACCACGACATCCGTGGCTGGGCGATGCAGCCGGGCGACGCCGTCTTCTTCCACATGCTGACGCTCCACCACGCCTACGGCGTCCCGGGCCGCACGAGGCGCCGCGCCTTCTCGCTGCGCTTCCTCGGCGACGACATGGTGCATGCGCCACGCCGGTGGGTGACCTCGCCTCCCTTCGACGGACTCGAGGACGAACTGCCCGCCGGGGCCCCCATGCACCATGACCTGTTCCCCCTGCTGCGCGAAGGACGCGCCCCTGGAGCAGACCCGCTCGGCTAGGCGCACCCGCCCATCACAGACCGAGCACGTGCTCGAGCCCCACGGTCACACCCGGGTGCTTGCCGACCTCGCGCACGCCGGCGAGGACGCCGGGCATGAACGAGACCCGGTCGAAGGAGTCGTGCCGGATCGTGAGCATCTCACCCTCGTTGCCCAGGAGAACCTCCTGGTGGGCGACGAGTCCGCGCAGCCGGACCGCGTGCACCGGCACGCCCTCGACCGTGGCGCCACGGGCGCCGTCCGGGTCCTTGGTCGTCGCGTCGGGGACCGGACCGACGCCGGCCTCCTGACGCGCGGCACCGATGAGCTCGGCGGTACGCGTCGCGGTGCCGCTCGGAGCGTCGACCTTGCGCGGGTGGTGCAGTTCGATCACCTCGACCGACTCGTAGAAGCGAGCGGCCTGCTCGGCGAACTTCATCATCAGCACGGCGCCGATGGCGAAGTTCGGCGCGATGAGCACCCCGACGTCCCCCTTCGCCTCGACCTCGCTGCGCAGCTCCTCTGCCTTGGCATCCGTCCAACCTGAGGTGCCGACGACGACGTGCACCCCACGCTCGACGCACTGCCGAACGTTGCCCTCACTGGCGGCCAGGACGGTGAAGTCGATGGCAACATCCGCGCCCCCGAGGTCGCCGAGGTCGTCCCCGTCGTCATAGCGGCCGACCAGCTCGAGGTCAGCAGCCCCCTCCACCGCGTCGCACGCCGTCGAACCCATGCGCCCCGCGGCACCGATCACTGCCACCTTCGTCGTCATGGCCACAGCCTACGAGCGAGGGCCACCCCGCGTCGCACCACGTGGTGATCGCTACCGGAAGGCACACCGGACACGCAACGGACCGCTTCTGTTCACCTGCCGTTCATCTTCGTGCTAGTATGAAGGCGAACACACGATGAACAGGAGGTGTCCGACATGCCCGTCACCCCCTTGACGACGCCCCAGGCGCGTCCGTCTCAGCGTCTGAGTTGCACGTGGGTCCCCGTCCGTCGGCCGGACGGCCGGATCCGCATGGAGATGCGCTGGGTCGAGCAGACCGCTGAGCGCTCCACCCGATCTGCCGCCTGAGCCGCGACGTGCACATGGGTCAGTGACCGGCAGCAGCCACCACTTGCTCCCAGGTGACCTGCCGCGGGGCGCCCGCGCGGTCGGGCGTGGCCAGCAGGGCGATCGCCCGCAACTGGTCCAACTGCCCCAACCCCTCGCCGAACCGGTCGAGGACGAGGACCGCACGTGGCCGGGCGAGTCCGCCCATGACCTCGCGGACCGTGTCCATCAGCTCGACGGCGACGCCGTCCAGGTCCGGGTCGGCCCCGACCTCGACGCTGAGGCTGACCGCTGCGACGAGGGAGCGACCCAGATCGGGATCCTTGCGTGAGGTGACCGCAGCAGCCTCGACGAAGGGGTGGTCCGCCAGCACCTCACGGACCTCGCGGAGGGAGACCAGTTGCCCGGAGATCGAGACCACCTCGTCGGCGCGCCCGAGGAAGGCCATGCGCCCGTCCTCCCGGCGCACGGCCAGGTCACCCGTGGCGTAACTGCCGGGATGACGGGTCCAGTGCGTCTGCGCGACTGCTGCCTGCGGCCCCTCGACACCGACCATCGTGCCCGCCCACGGGAAGCGCAGGATGACCTCGCCGACCTCCCCCTCGGTCACCGGCTGACCGTCGGGATCGACGATGTCGACCCCGCAGTCCGGTACGGCGTGCCTGTCGTCTCTGTCACTGGGGGCCACCTGGACGATGCCCCCGAGCTCGAGCTGGCCCCAGGCGTCGACCACATCGACCGCCCGGGACGCGAAGGCCTGCCCCAACCAGGATCGCAGCTCGTCGTCGACCGCCTCGCCGGCCGTGGTGACCCGACGCAGCGAGGGCAGCTCGGAGACCTCGGGCAGCTCACGGGACCAGCCCCGCACGGTCCGCACGACGGACGGGGTCGTGACCATGCTGTCGACCCCGTACCGGGCGATGATGTCCCACGCCCGGGTCTGCGAGGGCTGGTCGAGCGTGCCCTCGTACATCACGACCGTGTCGCCGTGGGCCAGCGGACCGTATATTCCGTGGAACTGGGTCACCGTCCAGGCGATGTCCGCGGCGCACCAGAACACGCCACCGGTCCGCAGACGACGATGGACGGCCACCGCGCCGGCCAACATCGTCGCGGTGCCGTGCAGCACGGAGACGGTCTGACCGCCGCGGTGCGCCAAGGGGATGGCCGCGATCGGGTGGTCGGCGGGCAGTGAGGCGGCGGCGGACGGGTCACCCTCCGGCGACGTCGCGGCGCCGGGCCGCGAGGGGGCGACGAGGTCGTGGTACCAGCGGTCCCCCTCGAACCACGCGACGTCCATCCCGGTGCGACGCACGACGATGGTGTGCTCCACCGAGCCGCCGGCGAGGAGGGCATCGTCGGCGCGCGACTTCAGGGGCAGGACGGTGCCGTGACGCCACGCACCGTCCTGGGTGAACAGGACCTTCAGGTCGAGCAGCTCCAGCCGGTCCCCGAGCGGCTCGACCGGCAGCGGCGCCGGCAAGACGGTGTGGATCGCACCGATGCGGGCGCAGGCGAGCATGATGACCACGGTCTCGGGGAGCCAGCCCAGGTGCAGACCGACCCGATCACCCCGGTCGACGCCCATCCCCCGCAGGGCAGCGGTGAGCGCGAGCACCTCGTCGTGCAGCCGGGCGTAGGTCAGCGTGCGCCGGTCCCCGGGCTCCCCCTCCCAGTGGATGGCCGGCTGGTCGGAGCGGTCAGCCAGGTGGCGGTCGACGCAGTTGGTGGACAGGTTGAGGGCCCCACCGACGAACCAGCGGCCCGATCGTTCCCCGGGCAGCCACAGGTCGGCGAAGGGGGTGTCGAAGGAGATCAGGTCGGCGACCTCCTCCCACGAGGACGGCGGGACGGTCTCCCAGACGTCTGCGGCGTCCGACTCAGGCATGGCCGAGCGTCCTTCCTGCCGCGCGCGCGGCGCGACCGAGCCGGCCCGCGACGGCCCTCACGACGGAGTCGTCGTCGGGATCGTCGATGTTGGCCGCCAGGACGGCGACCGTCGCGCCCTGCCCGTCGACCACCGGGACAGCCACCTCCGGTGGCATCGTCGGGTCCTCGGGAGCCAGGGCGAGGTGGGCGGCCGCCGCCCACCGGGCGCGCGCCTCCTCGGTGGCCGCCTCCCGGTCGTGGTCCTCGGCCCGGTCCAGGGAGCGCTGCCACACGGCGTCGTCGTCCGCACGAGCGGCCAGCAGGCGGCCGCCGGCGCACGAGAGCGCCGCCGTCACCCGGTGCGCATCCCGGTAGGGACCGGGGCCGGTGCCGTCGACGCGGTCGACGTAGATGACCTCGCCGTGGACGAGGATCTCGACGTGGATGGTGTGCTCGAGCTGGTCGCGCAGCTGCGAGAGGTAGGGACTGAGCGCTCCGAGCAGCGGCAGCCGGGAGAGGTAGTGGTTCGACAGCCGGGTCAGCTCCGGCCCCAGCCCGTAGCGGGATGAGCGGGGGTCCTGGACGACGAGGTCGGCCAGGACGAGTGAGCGCAGCAGTCGGTGGACGGTCGGGACCGACAGCCCCGACCGCTCGGCCAGGTCGGTCAGCTGCTGGTACGCGGGCCCCTCGCCCAAGAGCTCGAGCAGGCGCACGGCATTGCGCACCGTCCCAAGACCCCCCCGACCGGCTGTCGCCGACTCGGGCGCGTGCGATGCGGTCACCACGACCCCCTTCCGACGTCACTGCGCGAACGTCATCGAGTCAATCATGCTCGGAGATAAATTTCTCAACAAGACCCTTGATTTTCACATAATGAAAATCTAGTGTCACGTCCATGCAGTTTCACCGTCGAAACCAGAAAAGGGAGGGTCAGTGCTGACCCGGGCCTACCAGCACTCGCTCCGCGGAAGCCACCTGGCTGCGGGCGAGACCCTGCTCGACGTCGATGACGTCACGCTCCGCTTCGGCGGGGTCACCGCCCTGCGCGACGTCTCGTTCTCCGTCACCGAGGGGCACATCCACTCGATCATCGGCCCCAACGGCGCCGGCAAGTCCTCCCTGCTCAACTGCATCAGCGGCCTCTACCGGCCGCAGGAGGGGCAGATCCGCCTGCAGACCGCCGCTGCCCCCGGCGCTGACGGCACCGCCGGGAAGGTCAGCACCCACCAGCTGACCACGCTTCCTCCGCACCGCATCGCGCGACTGGGTGTGGCCCGCTCCTTCCAGAACATCGAGCTCTTCCACGCGATGAGCGTTCTGGAGAACCTCATGCTCGGCCGGCACATCCACATGGACCACAGCGTCCTGAAGTCGTTGCTGTGGTTCGGTCCCGCCCGCCGACAGGAGATCCGCCACCGCCACCTCGTCGAGGAGGTCATCGACCTGCTCAACCTGCAGGCGGTGCGCAACAAGCCGGTCGGCTCCCTCGCCTACGGCATCCAGAAGCGCGTCGAGCTCGGACGCGCCCTGTGCCTCCAGCCGTCCCTGCTCCTGCTGGACGAGCCCATGGCCGGGATGAACGCCGAGGAGAAGGAGGACATGGCGCGCTTCATCCTCGACGTCCACGAGATGGCCAGCGTCTCCGTCGTCCTCATCGAGCACGACATGAACGTCGTCATGGACATCTCGCACCGGATCAGCGTCCTGGACTTCGGCGCTCTGATCGCCGACGGGACCCCGGCAGAGGTCATGGCCAACCCCGCGGTCATCGAGGCGTATCTCGGTGCCGAGGACGAGGAGGACTCCCGTGGCTGACACGAGAGCGGACGCATCCGCCCAGCAGACCCGCACCGCCGACCGGCCCGCCGACACCTTCCCGAAGCTGCTCGGTGACCTCGCCGCCACGCGGCCCACGGCAGTCGCCATGCAGGAGAAGCAGTACGGCATCTGGCAGCCCCTCACGTGGAGCGAGTACGAGCGCCGGGTGCACGACGCCGCCCACGGTCTCGCTGCCCTGGGGATCACCCGTGGTGAGATCATCGCGGTCCTCGGGGACAACCGACCCGAGTGGCTCATCGCCGAGCTTGCCGCCCAGAGCATGGGCGTTGCCGTCGTGGGCATCTACCCGACCTCGATCGGCGAGGAGCTGCGACACATCCTGACCACCTCCCGCGCGCGGATCGTCGTCGCCGAGGACCAGGAGCAGGTCGACAAGTTGCTGCGCCTGCTCGAGGAGGAGGCGCCCGCCGACGCCGATCCGCTGCACATCGAGACGATCGTCTACTACGATCCGCACGGCCTGGAGCAGTACCGGGACCGGGTCCTGATGGAGTTCACCGAGCTCGAGGAGCTGGGCCGGGGTCGGGCAGCCGAGCACCCGCGATGGTTCCAGGAGCAGGTGACTGCCGGGGCGGCCGACGACATCGCGGTCATCTGCACCACCTCCGGCACGACCTCACGACCGAAACTCGCCGAGCTCTCCCACCGCAACCTGCTGGCCATGGCCGACCACCTCACGAGCATCGACCCGATCGACCGGAAGGACCGCTACGTCTCCTTCCTCCCCTTCGCCTGGATCGGTGAGCAGATGCTCGCCGTCGCCTGCGGGCTGTCCCGGGGGCTGACGATCTCCTTCCCGGAGGACTCCTCCACCCAGCGCAGCGACATGCGCGAGATCGGTCCGGACGTGATGTTCTCGCCACCGCGCATCTGGGAGTCGATGCTCTCGGAGGTCCAGGTGCGCATCGATGAGGCCGGCTGGCTCAAGCGTCGCGTGTTCGGCTGGGGGTACTCCGTCGGCGACACGGTCGCGGAGATGCGGGTTACCGGCCAGAAGCCCGGACCGGCGCTCTCCGCCATGCACGCGCTCGCCGATGCGGTGTCCACCCGTCCGGTACGCGACCAGCTCGGCCTGACGCGCATCCGCCGGTGCTATACCGGTGGCGCACCCATGGGACCGGACGTGTTCCGCTTCTTCCACGCCATCGGCGTCAACCTCAAGCAGATCTACGGCCAGACCGAGATATGCGGCATCGCCGTCGTCCACCGCGACGACGACGTCCCCTTCAACACCGTCGGTACCCCCATCCCGGGGACCGACCTGCGCATCAGCGATGACGGAGAGGTCCTGCTGCGCTCGGACTCCGTCTTCCGTGGCTACCACCGCCAGCCGGAGGAGACGGCGAAGATCGTCGACGCCGACGGGTGGCTGCACACCGGGGACGCCGGATACCTCGACGACAACGACCACCTCGTGATCATCGACCGCGCCAAGGACGTGCTCACCGCACCGGACGGCACCCGCTACTCCAGCGCCTTCATCGAGAACAAGTTGAAGTTCTCCCCCTATGTCGAGGAGGCGGTCGTCTTCCCACCCGAGGACGAGGCGGAGGGCATGACGGCGATGGTCATCATCGACCCGGCCACCGTCGGGTCCTGGGCGGAGAACGAACGCCTGAGCTACACGACGTACACCGACCTCGCCGGCAAGCCGGAGGTCCAGGAACTCATCGCCGAGGAGGCCAGCCGGGCCAACGAGGACCTGCAGGACAGCATCCGAGTGCGTCGATTCGTCCTGCTGCACAAGCAGCTCGACCCCGACGACGACGAGATCACCCGCACCCGCAAGGTCCGCCGCAATGTCATCGCCGAGCGGTACGAGGACATCATCGCAGCCCTTGCTCGCGGCGACGACAGGGTCGACGTACGCAGCCGCATCACCTACCAGGACGGCTCGAGCACCGAGCGCGTCCTCGAGCTGGACATCTTCGACCTGACCACCTACTCGGTCCCCGAAGGCAGGGGCCGCCGACCCGTCTGGAGTGGCCGCCGATGAGTGACAGGAACGCGAGGACACGAGCGTGCGGGGCCCGCAGTGGTCCGCGGACCTCGTCGGGGAGGACCCGATGAGCACCTTCATCAACCAGCTCGCCTACGGCCTCGCCGACGGCTCCATCCTGGCGCTCGCTGCCCTGGGATTCGTCCTGATCTACAAGGCCACCGGCGTCATCAACTTCGCCCAGGGCGAGTTCCTCCTCGTGGGCGCCTACATGTTCTACACCGCCTTCGTCGTGTTGAATCTTCCGCTGGTCCTTGCCGTCGTCTTCGGCCTCGTGGTGGCCACCCTGATCGGTGTCCTCGTCGAGCGACTGATCCTGCGCCCGATGGTCGGTGAGAACCCGATCAGCATCATCATGGTGACCATCGGTCTGTCCTCGTTGCTCAACGCCCTGGTCCAGGCCTTCTACGGCACCTCCCCACGGCGGCAGCCGAACATCCTGCCGAGGGGATCGGTGGACATCCTCGGTGCCACCGTGCCCATCAACCGCCTGGCAGCGATCGCCATCGCGGCCGTCGTCCTGACGGCATTCACGTTGTTCTTCCGCAAGTCGCGCCACGGCATCGCGATGCGCGCTGTCGCCGACGACCAGCAGGCCGCCATGACGATGGGCATCTCGGTACGACGAATCTTCGCCCTGGCCTGGGCCCTGGCCGCCGTGAGTGCGCTCATCGCGGGTGTCCTCGTCGGTGACATCTCCGCCGTGGACCAGAACATCGCCGCGTTCGGCCTGCTCGTCTTCCCCGTGGTCATCCTCGGCGGACTCGATTCCGTGCCCGGCACGATCATCGGTGGGCTCACGATCGGCCTGCTGAAACAGTTCACCGCCGGTTACCTCGACCCAGGTCTGGCGACCGTCATCCCGTACATCGTTCTCGTCCTGATCCTGCTCGTGCGCCCGTACGGCATCTTCGGCGAGACCCGCATCGAGAGGGTGTGACCTGACGATGGCCGCCACGGCAACCGGAATCCACCACCGCAGCTACTCATCCGAGCTGCGACTACGGGCCACCCGCGCCGAGTACGTCCGGCTGGGTCTGCTGACTCTTCTTCTGCTCCTGCTGCCCTTCATCCTCGACAACTACTGGCTCTCCCAGGCCAACCTCATCCTCATCGCCGTCATCGGCGCCGTGGGCTTGAACATCCTCGTGGGCTACACGGGCCAGATCTCCCTCGGGCAGGGCGGTTTCCTCGCCGTCGGCGCCTACAGCTCGGCGATCCTCTCCGACCGGATGGGCCTGCCCACGCCGATCGCCATCCTGCTTGCCGTGCTGCTCACCGCGGCCGTGGGGACCTTCTTCGGGCTCCCGGGACTGCGCCTGAAGGGTCTCTACCTGGCGATCGCCACGCTCGCCAGCCAGATGATCATCGAGTTCGTCATCCGCCGGTGGGACTGGCTGACCCTGGGCCAGGGTTACCTCAACATCGACCGGTTGGACGTCTTCGGCTTCCAGATCGGCGGCCGGGCGGTCTTCGAGCAGCAGTGGTATTGGATCCTGCTCGTCCTTGCCAGCCTGTCGGTGATCACCGCCCGCAACCTCTTCCGTACGGGTCTGGGTCGCTCCTTCATGGCGGTGCGCGACCAGGACATCGCCGCCGAGGCGATCGGGGTCAACATTCCCCGCGCCAAGCTGATGGCCTTCGCCATCTCATCCGGTTTCGTCGGACTCGCCGGTGCGCTCACCGCCCACTACAGCGAGGTCCTGTCGTGGGAGAAGTTCACCCTCGACGTGTCGATCCTCTACCTGGCGATGATCATCGTCGGCGGCCTGGGCAGCATCGCGGGGGCGGTGTACGGCGCCATCTTCATGACGCTGCTTCCCGAGCTGATCCGCCAGCTCTCGCTCGGGCTCGGGGACAGCGTTCCGTTCATCGCCGACCAGCTCCCGGCCGTCCGCAACGCCGTCTTCGGACTGGTCATCATCCTCTTCCTCATCCTCGAACCACGCGGTCTGGATCGCATCTGGCACCGCATCAAGGACTACTTCGGCTTCTGGCCCTTCCGCTACTGACCGCCCACCGCACGGACCCCATCACACAAGGAGACAACGATGTCTGCACGAAACCGCACCCTCGCGGTGGCCATGGCCGCTGCATCCGCTCTCGCTCTCTCCGCCTGCGGAGGCGGTGGAGGAGGCGGCGGAGCCGACTCCGACGAGCCCATCCCGATCGGCATGATCGCCGACCTCACCGGTGCCACCGGTGACGTGGGCACCCCCTACAACGAGGGCATGCTCGCCTACGTCGACTGGCGCAACGAGGAGGGCGGCATCGACGGTCGCCAGATCGAGGCGCTGTCCAACGACTACGCCTACGAGGTCCCCAAGGCCGAGCAACTGTACAAGCAGTACATCAACGATGGTGTCGTGGCCGTCCAGGGGTGGGGCACCGGTGACACGGAGGCGCTCTCGGCCAGTGTCGGCAAGGACGAGCTGCCGTTCATGTCCGGCTCCTTCGCCGAGCCGCTGACCGACCCCGAAGAGGCGCCCTACAACTTCATCATCGCGCCGACCTACTCCGACCAGATGCGCATCGCCCTCAACTGGATCGAGGAGGACAGCGGCGGTGGTGGCGAAGTGGCCGTCTTCCACCACGACAGCCCCTTCGGTGAGGCCCCGGTCGGCGACGGCCAGACCTGGATCGACGAGGAGGGACTGGACCTGGGGTACGAGTCCTACGCCATGCCGAGCGGCTCGCAGAACTACGTCGGTCTGCTCTCCCAGGCCAAGGACCAGGGTGCCAAGTACGTCGTCATCCAGAACGTGGCATCGCCGGCCGCCCTGGTCGCCAAGGACATTGCCGCACAGAACCTCGACATGAAGATCGTCTGCCTCAACTGGTGCGGCAACGAGCTGTTCATCGACTCCGCAGGGGACAAGGCGGCCGAAGGGCACATCCTCATCCAGCCCTTCGCCCCGCTGAGCGCCGAGAAGGAGGGCCACGCCCCGATCAAGGAGTACGCCGAGGCCAACAACATCGACACGGCGGACATCGGTGCGGCCTGGGTGCAGGGCTGGTACGCGATGGACATCATGGCGCAGGGCATCGAGGAGGCCATGGCATCCGGTGACGAGCTCACCGGAGCCAGCATCCGAGAGGCCCTGGAGACCATGGGCGCCATCGACACCGGCGGCGTCGTCGGTGACGGAACGGTCGAGTTCAGCGCCGACAGCCACCGCGGCTCCACGGCCACGGGCATCTACGAGGCCCAGGACGGCGCGATGGTCGAGATCGACCCGGACGCCTCGCTGTGAACCAGGTGACCGACACCAGCACCCCGGGGGCAGCCACGGCTGCCCCCGGGGGCTCCCTGCTGTCCATGAACAACGTCGAGGTCATCTACGACGACGTCATCCTCGTGCTGCGCGGCCTCTCCCTGTTCGTCCCGGAGGGCGAGATCGTCGCCCTCCTCGGCTCCAACGGAGCCGGCAAGTCGACCACCCTCAAGGCGGTCTCGGGGCTGCTACCCAGTGAGCGCGGTGCTGTCACCGACGGCTCCGTGACCTTCGCGGGCACGGACATCACCGCGATGGATGCGCCCGACCGGGTCCGTGCAGGGATGAGCCTGTGCATGGAGGGGCGGCACGTCTTCGAGCACCTCACCATCACGGAAAACCTCACCGCCGGCGCCTACACCCAGAAGAACTCGGCTGACGACCTCGACCTGGTCTACGAGTTCTTCCCCAAGCTGGCCGACATGCGCAACCGCGTCGCCGGATACCTCTCCGGAGGTGAGCAGCAGATGCTGGCCATCGGTCGTGCCCTGATGGCCCGCCCCAAGCTGCTCATGCTCGACGAGCCGTCCCTGGGCCTGGCTCCCCTGCTCGTGCAGGAGATCTTCGGCTACATCAAGCGACTGAACCAGGAGCAGGGACTGACCGTGCTCGTCGTGGAGCAGAACGCCCGCCGGGCGCTCGAGGTGGCCGACCGCGGCTACATCATGGAGCAGGGACGCATCGTGCTCGAGGGCTCGGCAGCCGAGCTCCGGGAGAACCCCGACGTCAAGGAGTTCTACCTCGGCCTCGGCGAGGAGGGCGGGCGCAAGAGCTACCGCGACGTCAAGCACTACCGGCGCCGCAAGCGCTGGCTCTGAGCCCTCCACCGTCATCTCCACACCACTCACGAGGAGCTGGTATGTCCATCAAGGCTGCACTGCACGCTCATCTCGCGAACCACGATCTCGACGCTCGTGTCGCGACCCTGATCGCGCAGGCCGTCGGCGTCCCCGGCCTCGCCGACAGGTTCACCCGCGCCGGGGTGGATCCGCAGGGCATCCGCGGCGTCGCGGACCTCACCTGCCTCCCGGTCCTGCCCAAGGACGCGGTCATCGCCCAGCAGGCGCAGGCTCCCCCCTTCGGCGGTCTGCTGGCTCCCGATGCCCGGGTGGCGCGGGTCTTCCAGTCCCCGGGCCCGTTGTACGAGCCCCAGCTCGTCGGTGACGACTACTGGCGCTGGGGGCAGGTCTTCAACGACCTGGGCCTCGGCCCCGGCGACACCGTGCTCAACTGCTTCGGCTACCACCTCTCCCCCGCCGGGGCGATGATGGAGGCCGGCGTCCACGCAACCGGGGCGAGCGTGGTTCCCGGTGGCATCGGCAACCAGGACCTGCAGGTGCGCGCGATCGCCGACCTCGGCGTGAGCGCGTACTGCGGGCTGCCCAGCTACCTCAAGGTCCTCATCGAGCGCTTCGACGAGCAGGCGTTGCCCTCGCGGCGATGGCGCCTGGAGAGGGCCATGGTCACGGCCGAGCCCCTCCCCGATTCCCTGCGCGAGCTGCTCACCGAACGAGTGCCGACCGTACGGATGGCGTACGGCACCGGGGAGACCGGGCTGCTCGCCTACGAGACCGGCGACGGGCACGGACTCGCGCTCGCCGACGGGGTCCTCGTCCAGGTGTGCGACCCCACCGGCACCCCCGTCGAGGACGAGAGAGAGGGCGAGGTGGTCGTCACCGTGCTGCGCCCGCACTACCCACTCGTCCGCTTCGGCACGGGCGACCGCTCCGGCTGGATGGTGGCTCCCGACGGATCGCTGCGTCTGCGTGGGGTCCTCGGCCGCACCGGCGCCGCGGTGAAGGTCAAGGGGATGTTCCTCCACCCGAGTCAGGCCGCCACCCTCATGTCCGGCGTCGAGGGGGTGGAGGACTACCGCTTCGTCATCGGCCGGCAGGACCACGTGGACACCCTGCGCTGCGAGATCGTGGCCACCGACGGCGACGACCCCACCGCGCTGGCTGATCTGACCGGCCAGATCGCTCAGCGTGTGCGTGACGGGCTGCGCTTTCGTGCCGAGGTCGTCGCCGTCAGCCGACTCACTCCCGGCGAGGGCCCACTGCTGGACGTGCGCGAGTGGGACTGACCGGTCCGCAGAGCGTCACCCCATGACGAAGGGGGCGGACCCTCCCTTCGGGAAGGTCCGCCCCCAACGTGTGCGGGCTGACGTCAGTCGGCCGAAACCGACTCCGGCGCGTCAGCGGACTCGCCGTCGTTGTCGCGGCGACGACGACGGCGACCGCCACCGTCGCGACCGCCACGACCACCCTCGTCGTCACCCTTCGAGCCCGAGGAGAGCTCCTCCTCCTGCTCGGGGGTGAGAACCGCAGCGAGGCTGAGCTTGCCACGCGGGTCGATCTCCTTGAGCTCGACCTGGACCTTCTGGCCGACGCCGAGGATGTCCTCGACCGCGTCGATCCGCTTGCCGCCGACGAGCTTGCGCACCTCGGAGATGTGCAGCAGCCCGTCCTTGCCCGGGAGCAGGGAGACGAACGCACCGAAGGTCGTCGTCTTCACGACGGTCCCGAGGAAGCGCTCGCCGACCTCCGGCATCTGCGGGTTGGCGATCGCGTTGATCGCGTTGCGCGCAGCGTCGGCGGAGGGGCCGTCGACCGCACCGATGAAGACGGTGCCGTCGTCCTCGATGCTGATGTCGGCGCCGGTGTCGTCCTGGATCTGGTTGATCATCTTGCCCTTGGGCCCGATGACCTCACCGATCTTGTCGACGGGCACGTTGACCGTGATGATCCGCGGCGCGGTCGGCGCCATCTCATCAGGCGCGTCGATGGCCTCGTTCATCACGTCGAGGATGTGCATCCGCGCGTCCCGCGCCTGGGTGAGCGCGCCACCGAGCACCGATGCGGGGATGCCGTCGAGCTTGGTGTCGAGCTGGATGGCGGTGACGAACTCGCGCGTGCCGGCCACCTTGAAGTCCATGTCCCCGAAGGCGTCCTCCGCACCGAGGATGTCGGTCAGGGCCGCGTACTGCGTCTCCCCGTCGACGGTGTCCGAGACGAGGCCCATGGCGATACCGGCCACGGCTGCGCGCAGCGGCACGCCGGCGTTGAGCAACGACATCGTCGAGGCGCAGACCGAACCCATCGAGGTCGAACCGTTGGAGCCGAGGGCCTCGGAGACCTGGCGGATCGCGTACGGGAACTCCTCGCGCGTCGGCAGCACCGGCAGGAGCGCTCGCTCGGCGAGCGCTCCGTGGCCGATCTCGCGGCGCTTCGGGCTACCCACCCGACCGGTCTCACCGGTCGAGTAGGGCGGGAAGTTGTAGTTGTGCATGTAGCGCTTCTTGGTGACCGGGCTCAACGAGTCGATCGTCTGCTCGAGCTTGAGCATGTTCAGCGTGGTGACACCCATGATCTGGGTCTCGCCACGCTCGAAGAGCGCCGAACCGTGCACGCGCGGCAGGACCTCGACCTCCGCACCGAGGGCGCGGATGTCGGCCAGGCCACGGCCGTCGATGCGGACCTTGTCACGCAGGATGCGCTGGCGCACCTGGGCCTTCTGCACCGAGCGGAACGCCGCGGACAGCTCCTTCTCGCGACCGGCGAACTCGCCCGGGGCCTCCTCGGTCCCGGCGAGGGAGGCCTTCATGGCGTCCTTGATCTCGTCCAGACGGTCCTCACGCTCGGCCTTGCCCGCGATCGTCAGCGCGGTCGCGAGGTCACCCGAGGTGGCCTTCTCGACCGCCGCGTAGGCGTCGTCCTCGTAGTCGAGGAAGACCGGGAAGTCCTCGACGGGCTTCGCAGCACGGGTGGCCATGTCGGCCTGGGCCTCGCACAGCACCTTGATGAACTTCTTCGAGGCCTCGAGGCCCTCGGCCACGACCTCCTCGGTCGGGGCCTGCTTGCCCTGGTTCTTCACGAGGTCCCAGGTGGCGAGGGTGGACTCGGCCTCGACCATCATGACGGCGACGTCGCCGGTCTCGGTCAACCGACCGGCCACGACCATGTCGAAGGTCGAGCGCTCGATGTCGCTGAAGTTCGGGAAGGCGACCCACTGGCCGTCGATGAGCGACACGCGCACCGCACCGATCGGACCCGAGAAGGGCAGACCGGAGATCTGGGTGGACGCGGAGGCCGCGTTGATCGCGAGGACGTCGTACTGGTGGTCGGGGTGGACCGACAGGACGGAGATGACGACCTGGACCTCGTTGCGCAGACCCTTCTTGAAGGTCGGGCGCAGGGGGCGGTCGATCAGCCGGCAGGTGAGGATGGCGTCCGTGCTCGGACGGCCCTCACGTCGGAAGAAGCTCCCGGGGATGCGGCCCGCGGCGTACATCCGCTCCTCGACGTCCACCGTCAGGGGGAAGAACTCGAGGTGCTCCTTGGGGTTCTTGCTCGCGGTCGTGGTCGACAGGAGCATCGTCTCGCCATCCAGGTAGGCGCTGACTGCGCCACCGGCCTGCTGGGCGAGGCGCCCGGTCTCGAACCGGACGGTGCGGGTGCCGAAGGCGCCATTGTCGATGGTGGCTTCGGCGGCAGTGATCTCAGGACCCTCCATCGGGTCCTCCTTTTCTCTCTACGTACCGGGTGCATCGTCGTTGTGCCCCGGTGTTTCAGTTGTCGTGCTGTCCTCCGGGTGTCTGACCGACCCCGGATACGCGAAGAAGCGGCTCCCACTGGCGGGAACCGCTCTTCACGAGGTCTTATCGGCGCAGACCGAGGCGCTTGATCAGCGAGCGGTAACGCTCGATGTCGGTGCTCTCCAGGTAGCGCAGGAGGCGGCGGCGCTTGCCCACGAGGAGCAGCAGCCCGCGGCGGCTGTGGTGGTCGTGCTTGTGGTCACGCGAGTGCTCGGTGAGATCGGTGATGCGCTGGGTGAGCATCGCGATCTGGACCTCCGGGGAGCCGGTGTCGCCCTCGGCGGTGCCGTACTCGGTCATGATCTGCTTCTTGACGTCAGCGGTCAGCGGCATGCTGCGACACTGCTCCTTCTCTGGGGTTGTTGCGCGGCGCGCCCGGGCTGGTTCACCGGGGCTCTGTGGATCCGCGGCCGATCTAACGGCAACCCTTGGAGATTACCAGTGCGCCGCTACCCCGCCCTAATCGAGTGATGGCTACCGTGAATCCATCGGCCCATCGAAGGAGCGCCATGACGAACGCGGACACGCCCACGGCATCATCCAATGGATTCCACACCGTCAGGGTCATCCACCTGGCCACCGTCGCCGCCATCGGCGGTTTTCTCTTCGGCTTCGACACCGCCGTCATCAACGGCGCCGTCACGGCCATGCAGAGCGACTTCGGCATGGGCGGTACCCTCACCGGCTTCGTCGTCTCCTCCGCCCTCCTGGGGTGCATGGTCGGTGCCTACCTGGCCGGCCGCCTCGCCGACCGGATCGGACGAGTACGCGTGATGCTCCTCGCCGCGGTCATGTTCACGGTGTCCGCGATCGGTTCTGGTCTGGCCTTCGGTCCCGTGGACATGATCGTCTGGCGGGTCGTCGGCGGCCTGGGTGTGGGCGCGGCCTCGGTGATCGCCCCCGCCTACATCGCCGAGATCTCCCCCGCCGAGATCCGTGGCCGGATGGGCTCGCTGCAGCAGCTGGCCATCGTGACCGGCATCTTCGTCGCGCTGCTCTCGGACTTCGCGATCGCCGGGGCAGCCGGCGGTTCCGGGCAGGTCCTCGGTCTGGGACTCGAGGCGTGGCGCTGGATGTTCCTCACCGAGGTCGTGGCCGCTCTGGCCTACGGAACCCTGGCGGCGACCATCCCGGAGTCCCCGCGATATCTCGTGCGGATCGGTCAGGAGGGCCAGGCGCGCACGGTGCTCAGCACCATCCTGCGTACCGGCGTCGACACCCGCATCAGGGAGATCAAGCGCACCATCACCCAGGAAGCACGCGCCTCCTTCGCCGATCTGAAGAAGCCCGGCGGCGGGCTGCTGCCGATCGTGTGGATCGGTATCGCCCTGTCGGTCTTCCAGCAGTTCGTCGGGATCAACGTCATCTTCTACTACTCGTCACTGCTGTGGCAGTCGGTCGGCTTCACCGAGGAGGACGCCCTGCTGCAGACGGTGATCACCTCGGTGACCAACATCGTCGTCACGCTGGTCGCCATCGCCCTGGTGGACAAGATCGGGCGCCGGCTGCTCCTGCTCATCGGTTCGGCCGGCATGACCGTCAGCCTGGGTGTCATGGCCGTCGTCTTCTCCCAGGCCAGGATCGTCGACGGCGCCCCGGACCTGACCGACTCCGCGGGCCTGACCGCGCTGGTGGCGGCCAACTCCTTCGTTGTCTTCTTCGGCGCCACCTGGGGCCCCGTGGTGTGGGTGCTCCTGGGTGAGATGTTCAACAACACGATCCGGGGCACGGCACTCGGGCTCGCGGCCGCAGCGCAGTGGCTGGCCAACTTCGCCGTCTCCACCAGCTTCCCGGACATGGCTGACATCGGGTTGTGGTTCGCCTACGGCTTCTACACCCTGTGCGCCTTCCTCTCCCTGATCTTCGTGGTCAAGTTCGTACCCGAGACGAAGGGGGTCGAGCTGGAGGACATGGCCTGACGCTCAGAGGTGGGTCATGTGCCCGGCAATGCCCTCGACTGCCTCCTTGACCGCCTCGGAGAGCGTCGGGTGGGCGAAGATGTTGCGGGCGACCTCGTCCGCCGTGAGGTCCCACTGCTGCGCGAGCGTGAGTGCGGGCAGCAGTTCGGTGACGTCCGGGCCGATCATGTGCGCGCCGAGGAGCTCGTTGTACGTCGCGTCCGCGACGACCTTGACGAAGCCGGTCGGGTCGCCGAGCCCCACCGCCTTCCCGTTCGCGGAGAAGGGGAAGGTCGCGGTCTTGACGTCGTACCCCTTCTCCTTCGCCTGCTCCTCGCTGTAGCCGAAGGAGGCGATCTGCGGGTGGCAGTAGGTCGCCCGCGGAATGAAGTCGTAGGACACCGGCATCGTCTCGGCGCCGGACATGTGCTCGGCGGCGACGACCCCCTGGGCCTCCGCGGTGTGCGCGAGCATCAACTTCGCGGTGCAGTCACCCACGGAGTAGATGTTCTCGACGTTGGTACGGCAGTACTCGTCGATGGCGATGGCACCGCGCTCGGTCAGCTCGACCCCGGCCGCCTCCAGGCCGAAGCCCTCGACCCGTGGTGCGAAGCCGATCGCGGAGAGCAGCTTGTCCGCCTCGAGCACCTCGCTGTCCCCGCCGTCGGCGGGGGTGACGGTGACCTTGACTCCGGAACCGGTGTCCTCGACCGCTTCGACCTTGGTCTTGAGCATGACCTTCACACCGAGCTTCTTGTAGTGCTTGGCCAGCTCCTTGGAGATCGTCGGGTCCTCGGTGGGGACCATCCGGTCGAGGAACTCGACGATCGTGACGTCGACCCCGAAGTTCTTCATGACATAGGCAAACTCGACGCCGATGGCGCCGGAACCGGCGATGATCATCGAGCCCGGGAGGTCATCGTCGAGAATCTGCTCCTCGTAGGTGACGACGTTGTCGCTGAGCTCGACACCGGGGAGCATCTTCGTCGTGGCACCGCTGGCGATGATCAGCCTGTCGAAGGTCACCGACCTCGTCTCGCCGTCGTTCAGGGCGACGTCCATGGACGTCGCCGAGGTGAGGGTGCCCCAGCCGTCGATCTCGGTGATCTTGTTCTTCTTCATCAGGAAGTGGACACCCTTGACGATGCCCTCGCTCACCTGGCGGGAGCGCGCGTGCGTCGGCCCGTAGGACATCGTGGCGTCGCCCTCGATGCCGAACTTCTTCTTGTCGTGGGTGAGCATGTGGGCGATCTCGGCGTTCTTGATCAGCGCCTTGCTCGGGATGCACCCGACGTTGAGGCAGACACCGCCCCAGTACTGCTTCTCCACCACGGCAACGCTCTTGCCGAGCTGCGCCGCGCGGATCGCCGCGACGTATCCACCGGGTCCTGCACCGAGCACTACGAGGTCGAAGTCAGCCATGCGGGACAGCCTAACCACCAGAACGTGGCCTGCACCACGCAGGTGGTACGCGGCCCTGCGGGTGCCGGGTCACGGTGTGCGCTGGGCGAGCTCCTCGTGGATCTGCCGGGCGATCGGCGCCGATGTCGCTCCCCCGGTCCCGCCCTGGGCGACGACCACCCCGACGACGTACCGGGGATCCTCGACGGGTGCGTACGAGACGAACCAGGCGGTGTCCTGCTCGCCCTGGACCTCGGCGGTCCCGGTCTTGCCCGCGACCGGCCAGTCCTGCAGCGGGAAGCCGGCAAAGGCGGAGTGCGCGGTCCCGCCGGGCTCGGCCACGACGTCCTGCAGCGCCCGGCGCAGCAGGTCGCCGGACGTCCCCGGCAGATCGATGCTGTCGGCGTCATCGTCGCTGTCAGCAGCGAGGGCGGTGCGCGTGCCCTCGGCCGTGATGGCCGCACGGCCCAGGTGCGGACTCGGCACCCGTCCCTCCTGCGCGATCGTGCCGAAGACGGTCGCCATCTGCAGCAGGGTGGCGGTGACGTCGCCCTGACCGATCGAGAGGTTGGCCTCGTCACCGGGACGGAAGAGGTAGCCGCTCGTGCAGTTCTCCCGCGCCAGGGCCTCGAGGTAGCGCGCGTCGGCACGGTCCTCCATCTCGGGGTAGCCCGTCTGCGCACGGCGACAGGACTCCTCCTTCGTCGACTCCCACCACTGACGCTTCCACTCGCGGTCCGGGATGCGGCCCGCGGACTCGGCCGGCAGGTCGATACCCGTGGCCGAACCGAGACCGAACCGCCGGGCGGTCCGGATGAGCGGATCACCACCGTCGTCCTCGGCGGCCAGGCCGCCCTGGGCGCGCCACACCTCCTCGGCCACCCGGTAGAACACCGTGTCGCAGGAGACGGTGATCGCCCGGCGCCACGAGATCCAGCCGTAGGAGCGCGACTGGTAGTTGTTGAAGGTGCGGTTGCCGATCCGGTGGGACGAGGTGCAGTTGACCTCCTCGTCGAGGTCGACACCGGAGGCGGCCGCTCCCGGCAGGGAGACGACCTTGAAGGTCGACGCCGGTGGCTGGGCCACGCCGGTGACCCGGTCGATGAGTGGGCTGTCCGCCCCCTTCGTCAGGCGGTCGTACTCGTCCTGGGTGACGCCCCGCGACCAGGCCGTGGGGTCGTAGGTGGGCACGCTGGCCGAGGCGAGCACGCCACCATCGCGCAGGTCGAGGACGACGGCTCCGGCGGTGTCGGCCGTGTGGCCGCCGTCGCGGGCCGACTGCACACCGTCGACGAGCGCGGCCTGGGTCGCGCGCTGGATCCGTCGGTCGAGCGTCGTGACGAGGTCCTCGCCGGGGACCGGCTCGGTGCGGGCCACCTCGTCGACGGCCACGCCCCGGGCGTCGACGCGCACGGTGCGCTGACCCGCGCGTCCGCGCAGCAGGTCGTCGTACTGCAGCTCCAGACCGGCGGCCCCGACGAGCTCCTCGCCGGTGACCTCCCCGTCCGACTCGGCCACGGCCTCCGCCGTCGGTCGGGCCAGGTAGCCGATGGTCTGCGCGGCGCCACCGCGCGTCGGCCCGAGGTAGGAGCGCACCGGCTGGCTCGTCACGGCCACCCCCGGGTACCGCTCCGGTCGCTCGGTCAGGGCGGCGGCCAGCGCACGGTCCGCGTCCACCACCAGCGGTACCGGCACGAGCGGTGACCCGGGCCAGCACAGCGGGGGTTCGGCTGCCCCGGGGGCGCCGCAGAGAGTGGTCCTGCCCCACAGCCGGTCGAAGGGGAGGTCCAGCGCCTGCGCGACGCGGCGAACGGTCGCGCGGCCGCCGTCCTCGGCGTCGGCGAGCGCGGCCCGGTCGATCGTGACATCGGTGCGCACCGCGTTGTCGACGATGGGTCGTCCGTGCCGGTCGAGGATGCGGCCACGCAGGGCGGGCAGCGGCACGCTCGCCGTCACCGGCGTGTTCGCGCCGGCACCATCCCGGTGGTCGGTCAGCTGCAGCTGCCCGAGCCGTCCGAGCAGGACACCGGCAAGCAGGAGTAGAACGGCGAGGGAGGCCAGCATGCGCAGCTGCAGTCGCGGGGCGGTACGGCTCACGCCCACCGCCGCCTGGTCAGTCCTGCCTCCAGCCGCACGATGAGTGCGACGAGGACGAGGGAGAGGGTCGCGGTGGCGACCACCTCCCAGGCGAGGCCGGCCCAGGCGATCGGGCGGGCACCGGCCAGGTCGACGAGCACCGGCAGGGCACGGGCGACGAGCAGGGCGACGACGGTGACGGGCACGGGCCACCACCACGGGTGCCCGGCCCGGCGGTGGGCCCGTCCGGCGAGCCAGCCCGCAGCGGCGTAACCGAGGGCGGAGACCGCCAGCGGGTCGGCGACCGGCGGAGCGAGATCGAGCAGCCATCCGCCGACCAGACCGAGCAGGGCGCCGGCCGGCGACCCCGAGACGAGGGCGACCCCGACGACCACCACCAGGACGAGGTCCGGCGCGTTCACCACCCCCCGCGCCCCCAGCGCAAGCATCGCGACGAGCGCCGCGGCGAGGAGCAGCAGCCGCACGGGCCAACGCAGACCGCTCATCGGGCGGACCCGGTGCCGGTGACGACGGCGACGACGTCGAGCGAGGTCAGGTCGACGGCCGGGTCGACGAGGGCGGTGTCGGTGAGTGCTCCGGGAGGCCGCTCGACCTCCGTGACGTCACCGATCCTGAGGCCCGGCGGGTACGGACGAGCACCCGGGCTGCCGAGGGTGACGACCTCATCGCCCTCTCCCACCTCGTCGCGCCCGAGCAGGGTGACGACGAGCTCGTCCGCGTCGTGGGAGGTCGTGGGGTCGGACCCGGTGAGGGTGCCGATGACCCCCTTCGTTCCGGTGCGCACACCGACGACCGCCCGGGGCGAGCCGACGACCTCGACGTCGGCCGTCCACCGTCCGACCCGGACGACGCGGCCGACGAGGCCTCCCGGGGCGATGACGGCGCTGTCGGCCCGGATGCCGTCGTGTCGTCCGACGTCGATGGTGACCCGCTCGGGACCGGACGCACCTGCCCGCTCGAGGGCGACGACCCTGGCCGTGGTGGTCGTCATGTCGAGGACCGGCAGGTCACTCGCCTGTTCGGCGATCCGACGCTGCTCCTCCAGCCGGCGCACCTGTTCGGCCAGGCGCAGGTTGTCCTCCTCCAGGGCGTCGGCGTGGTCCCCTCCCGGCGCCACGAGGCGCTCGACCGGGCCGAGGACGGCGGCACCCGCGCCTCGCACGGCGCCCACCGGAGCACCGGCG
The DNA here is from genome assembly GCF_037198315.1 of Janibacter sp. A1S7. Classification (NCBI taxonomy): domain Bacteria; kingdom Bacillati; phylum Actinomycetota; class Actinomycetes; order Micrococcales; family Intrasporangiaceae; genus Janibacter; species Janibacter alittae. The sequence goes on from NZ_CP144913.1 coordinate 2,188,651, forward strand.
AGGTCCGCGAGGAGAACGGCGAGGGTCAGCGCCAGCAGGGCGAGCAGCACGCGACGCATCAGAAGCGGTGCCCGTCGACGAGGACGGGTCGCAGAGCGGCGAAGTCGTCCACGCACCGGCCGGCGCCACGAGTGGCGGCGCGCAACGGTGCGGGGGCGACGGTGACCGGGACCCCCAGCTCGTGACGCATCCGCGCGTCGATCCCACGCAGCAGCGCGCCTCCTCCGGTGAGGGTGATCCCTCGCTCGAGGACGTCTCCGGCCAGCTCCGGTGGGCATCGGTCCAGCACCTCGCGCACGAGGCCGATGACCGTCCCGACGGGCGTCGCGATGGCCCGACGGATCTCCGCGGAGCCGACGTCGACCGTCTTGGGCAGACCGGTGACGAGGTCGCGTCCCCGCACCCGGGTGCTCACCTCTGTGGCCAGGGGGAAGGCGGACCCGACCGTGACCTTGATGTCCTCTGCGCTGCGCTCTCCCAGCAGCAGCGAGAGGTGGCGGCGCACGTGCTCGGCGATCGCCTCGTCCACCGCGTCACCGGCCGTGCGGGTGCTGCGGGAGGCGACGATGCCACCCAGTGCGATCACCGCCACGTCGGTCGAGCCGCCGCCGATGTCGACGACCATCGAGGCCCGGGTGTCGGTCACCGGCAGCCCGGCGCCGATGGCGGCCACCATCGGCTCCTCGACGAGGTACACCCGCCTGGCGCCCACGCGCAGCGCCGTCTCCTCGACCGCACGCCGCTCGACGCCGGTGATGTCGCTGGGGATGCACACCACGACCCGGGGTCGGAAGACGCTGGACATCCCGACGCTCTCGGTGAACCAGCGCAGCATCTGCTCGGCCGCGTCCGGCTCGCTGATGACACCGCCGCGCAGGGGACGCACGGACCGCAGTGCGCCGGGGGTGCGGCCGAGCATCTCCTTGGCGCGGCTCCCGGCAGCAACGAGCTCACCCGTCTCCACGCTCAGCGCGACGACGCTGGGCTCGTCGAGGACCACTCCCCGCTCCCGCGCGTGGATCAGGGTGTTCGCCGTCCCCAGATCGATCGCGAGGTCACGCGAGAGGCCCCGGAACGGGCGGCGCGCTCCTGGAGTCCGCGGGGTCACCTCAGAGGCCGGGGAACCAGATGCCGATCTCGCGCGCGGCCGACTCCGGGGAGTCCGAGCCGTGCACGATGTTCTCGTCGACCGTGCCGGACCACTTGCGGCCCAGATCGCCGCGAATCGTGCCGGGAGCCGCCTCGGTCGGCTTGGTCGCGCCGGCGAGGGAGCGGAATCCCTTGATGCACTCCTCCCCCTCGATGACGACCGCGGCTGCGGGGCCGGAGGACATGAACTCCAGCAGTGGCTCGTAGAAGGGCTTGCCCTCGTGCTCGGCGTAGTGGGCCGCGAGCTGCTCCCGCGTCGGGGTGACCACCGCGAGTGCGGTGAGGGTGTACCCCTTCGCCTCGATCCGGCGGATCACCTCGCCGGTGAGGCCACGGCGGAAGCCGTCGGGCTTGACGAGGATGAGGGAACGTTCGGTCTGCGCAGTCTCGGTCACGGGGCCCAGCGTAGTCACGCCGCGATCGTGCCCGTGCCCAGCAGGGCGAACAGCCCCAGCGCGAGCACGATCCGGTAGATCATGAAGGGGGTGAAGGTGTGCGTGGTGATGTACCGCATGAACCACGCGATGACCGCGTAACCGACGACGAAGGCGATGCCGGTCGCTGCCCAGATCGGGCCCCACGCGGTACCCGACCCCTCGGCCTGGCCGCGCAGGACCTCGACGACCTGGAGCCCACCGGAGGCGAGTACCGCGGGGATGGCCAGCAGGAAGGAGTAGCGGGCCGCGGCCTGACGGGTGTAGCCCATGAACAGGCCACCGGCGATCGTGCCCCCGCTGCGCGAGACACCGGGGACGAGGGCCAGTGCCTGCCACAGACCGTAGAAGATGCCGTGCTTCCAGGTCAGCTGCGTCAGCCGGCGCTCCTGCGTACCGACCCGCTCGGCAGCCATGATCACCAGGGCGAAGACGAGCAGCATCGTGGCGGTGATCCACAGGCTGCGCAGCCCGGTCTCGATCTGGTCCTTGAAGAGCAGGCCCAGCAGACCGATGGGGATGCTGCCGACGATGACCAACCACCCCATGCGCACGTCCGGGTCGCTCTGCGGGACCGTGCGCGCGAGGGCGAGGGTCCACTTGCGGATGATCGTGACGATGTCGCGCCAGAAGTAGATGAGCACGGCCGTCTCGGTCCCCAGCTGGGTGATCGCCGTGAAGGCGGCCCCGGGGTCGTCCTGCCCGATCAGCTGCCCGACGATCGAGATGTGGGCACTGGAGGAGATCGGGAGGAACTCGGTCAGCCCCTGCACGAGGCCGAGGATCACGGCGGTCAGGTAGTCCATCAGCGCTCCTGCTGCTCACCGAGGGCACGGGCGATCTGCTCCCGGTCGACCCGCCGACCCACGCGCTGGCAGTAGCCGTACAGCAGCGCGAAGAGGACGCCGACGGGGAACATCATCGTCACCCAGAACCCCGAGAGGATCGACAGGACCTGCACGACCCAGCCCAGGGCCGGGCCGAAGGGGCGCTTCATCAGACCGGCGGCGACGACGGCGAGGAGCGCGAGCGCGCTCATCAGGACGAAGGGGGTGAGGACCGGCAGACCGGCGACGACCGGCTCCTGGTCCGGGTTCAGCCCGCGGCCGGTCAGGGCGCCGAAGAAGATGACCAGCGCCTGGCCACCGAGGACGGCGGCCAGCATGCGCCACATGAACTTGCCCTGCGGGCGAGCCCGCTCGGGCGGGGTGCTGTCGGAAGTCACGGACGACAGGGTATGTCGCGCACCGTCGTCGGCCGCACCGGTCAGTCCTCGTCCGGGAGCTCGAGCGGCTGGACCTCCGGCTGCTTCACCGGCATCTCGACCTCGGTCAGCCCGAGGAGCAGGCGCACCTCACCGACCGTGACGATCGAACCGGTGGCGACGACGCCGCCGGACACGCCCCCTTCGTCCGCCAGCTGCGCGGCATGGTCCAAGGCGTCGGGCAGCTCGTCGATGACGGTGACGCGGTGGTCACCGAAGACCTCCGCGGCGAGCTCGCCGAGGCGGGAGGGGCGCATCGCCCGCGGTGACGTGCTGCGGGTGATGACGACCTCGTCCAGTGCCGGCTCGAGGGCCTCGAGGATCCCGACGACGTCCTTGTCGGTGAGGATCGAAAGCACACCGACGAGTCGACCGAAGGTGAAGGAGTCCTTCAGCGCCTCGGCGAGCACGGCCGCCCCGTGCGGGTTGTGGGCGGCGTCGACGATGACCGTGGGGCTGCGACGCACGATCTCCAGGCGACCGGGCGAGGTGGCTGCGGCAAGACCGGGGGCGAGCACCTCCTCGGCCAGCGGCTGCTCACCCCCGCCGAGGAAGGCCTCGACGGCCGCGACGGCGAGTGCGGCGTTGCCTGCCTGGTGCGCCCCGTGGAGGTGGAGCAGCAGGTCCCGGTGGTCGCCGGCGAGGCCTCGGAGGGAGACCATCTGCCCGCCGACGGCGACGTCGCGCTCGAGCACCCCGAAGTCGATGCCGGCGACGGCGAGCCGGGCGCCGACCTCCTCCGCCCGGTCGGCGAGGATCTCGGCGACGTCCGGGTCCTGCGGCGCCGAGACCGCGATGGCGTCGGGGTGGATGATCCCGGCCTTCTCGTGGGCGATGTCCTGGATCGAGTCGCCGAGGAAGTGCTGGTGGTCGATCCCGATGGGGGTGATGACGGCGACCTCGGCCTCGACGACGTTGGTCGCGTCCCAGGACCCGCCCATACCGACCTCGACGATCGCGACGTCGACCGGGGCATCCGCGAAGGCGGTGTAGGCAAGCGCGACGAGGACCTCGAAGTAGGTCATCCGTGGACCGTCCTCGGCGACGGAGCGGGTGTCCACGGCGTCGACGAAGGGGGCGATGTCCGACCACGCGTCGAGGAAGGCGGCACGGGTGATCAACTCGCCCCCGATGGTGATGCGCTCTCGGATGTCCTGCAGGTGCGGGGAGGTGAAACGGCCGGTCTTGAGGCCGGACTCGCGCAGGATCGACTCGATGATCCGCGCGGTCGAGGTCTTGCCGTTGGTGCCGGTGATGTGGATGGCGGGCAGCGCACGCTGCGGCTCCCCGAGCAGGTCCATCACCGCCCGGATGCGGTCGAGGCTGGGCTGGAGGTCGTGCTCGGGCGCGCGGGCGAGGATCCCGTCCTCGACCTCACGCATCCGCTTGCGCAGCTCGAGCTCGTCGGCGGCCTGTCGCTGCTGGGCATCGGGGGCTGGGCTCATGGGGATGATTGTCGCAGCCCTGCGGCAGGCGTCAGGGCGCGGCCGCCGGGTCGAGCATGACGAGCTGGAAGAGCGCGTCGGTCACGGCGCGCACCTCGTGCGGGACACGCGTGTCGAGGTTGGCGACCGCTCCCGGGGACAGCGCCACCGTCTGCTCCCCCGCGACGAACTCGACGGTGCCGGAGAGGCACTGGACGAGGATCGGGAAGGCAGCAGTGTGCTCGGCGAGCACCTGTCCGGCGGCGAAACGGAACATCACCACCCGGGCGCCGTGACCCACCAGCGCCTTCTTCACCCCGGGCCGGGTGCCCGTGCCTTCCGGCGGCAGGTCCAGCAGTCCGTCCACGTGGTGCAGCGTCGTGTCCATGGCCCCGAGAGTAGACCGTTGACACGTGACCTTATGGTCACCTATTGTTCCTGTCGTGACCGATGACGACCTCGTGTTCAAGGCGCTGGCGGATCCCACCCGCCGACTGCTGCTGGACGCGCTCTTCGAGCAGAACGGGCGCACCCAGTCCGAGCTCGAGGAGGTCGTGCGCGAGCACGCGGAGATGACGAGGTTCGGGGTGGCCAAGCACCTGAAGCTGCTCGAGGAAGCGAACCTCGTCCTTCCCCGCAAGCAGGGGCGGAGCAAGCGGCACTTCCTCAATGCCGTCCCCATCCAGGCGATCCATGACCGCTGGATCGACAAGTACACGGCAGTGCGGGCCTCCGCGCTGCTGGACCTCAAGAGAGCACTGGAGGACGAGTCATGAGCGAGACACAGATTCACCGCATCTTCATCGACGCCACCCCCGAGAGGGTCTGGGAGGCGATCACCACACCGGAGTTCAGCCGGCTCTACGGCTACACCGGCGACGTCTCCTACGACCTCGAGCGGGGCGGCCACTTCGAGCACCGAGCGAGCCAGGAGATGCTCTCCATGGGCATGCCCGAGGTCGTCGTCACCGGCGAGGTCCTCGAGTCCGACCCACCCCGCCGCCTCGTACAGACGTGGGGCCCGGTGTGGATCGAGGACGAGGAGCCGGGCACGCTCACCTGGGACATCGAGCCCACCGCTGACGGGGCCACCCGCCTCACGCTGACCCACGAGCTGACCGGTCGACCGCAAACCGCCGCTCAGGTCGCCGGCAACCCCGACCCGATGGGTGCCGGTGGCGGTGGCTGGCCGTGGGTCCTCTCCGGCCTCAAGTCGGTCCTCGAGACCGGCAGCCCCATGGAGCCCACTGCCTGAGCACCACGGCGAAGGGGGCCGGTTCAGTCGCCGGCCCCCTTCGCCTCCCGTCACAGCAGGGCGATGACCACGGGAACGAGCAGACTCGTGAGCAACGCCGTCAGCCCCATCGACAGTCCGGCGAAGGCACCCTCCGTGGGATGGTCGTGCAGGGCCCGCGACGTGCCGACCCCGTGCGAGACGGCGCCCAGGGCCAGCCCTCGCACGCGGTGGTCCCGAATGCGCAGCCGGTCGAGGAGGCCGGGCCCGACAACCGCACCGAGCAGCCCGGCGAGCATCGTGAAGACCGCGACCAGCGCCGGCACGCCACCGATCTGCTCGGCGATCCCGATCGCCACCGGGGTCGTCGCCGACTTCGGGGCCACGGTCAGCTCGAGCGCCCGGTCCCCGCCCAGCGCCCGGACCGTCAGCACCGCCGAGCCGATCGAGACGAGCGTGCCGACGGGCAGGGCCACCAGGAGCGGCACGAGCATCTCCTTGAGGTGGTGCGCCTGGCGGTGGAGCGGGACCGCCAGAGCCACCGTTGCCGGGCCGAGCAGCACGTGGATGAGCAGCCCACCCTCCATGTAGGTCTCGTAGTCGAGATCCACGGCGGCGAGCAGTGCCATGACGAGTCCGGCGGCGATGAAGACCGGCTGGGCCAGGGGGTGGCCGCCGGTGCGATCCCGCAGCCACACCCCGGCACGGTAGGTGAGGAGCGTGACGACGATCCACGTCAGCGGCGACGTCCGCAGGTACTCCAGGGCCGCGCTCACGACGCGTCCCCGGGTGCGGTCTCCCCGGATGTGCCGCGCCGGCGCACGAGCAGCGTCGCCAGGCCGGCCACGGTCGCCAGCCCGGCCGTCCACGAGAGGACCAGTCCACCGGTCACCGGGAGCCATTCCTGCCGGATCGTGCCCGCGTGCACCATGATCCCGACCGTCACCGGGACGAAGAGCAGCTGCAGGTGGCGCAGCAGACCGTCGGCCACGCGCAGGGTCCCCGACTGCGGACCGGGTCGGCGCACCGACAGCACCCCGAAGAGCAGCACCATGCCCAGCACCGGGCCGGGCACGGGCAGGCCGAGCCAACGGACCACCACCTCGCCCACGAGCTGGCACCCGAGCACCCACAACGCGCCGTTGATCATCCGGCCATTGTCACAAGTCGTGCCCGGCCACTCAGAGCGTGCTCACCTTGATCCGCACCCTCTCGCTGCCGGACAGGTCGGCCTCGACGACGTCGTCCGCCAGGGGCAGCGCCTCGAGGGTCGGCGCGGAGCCGAACTGGCTCGCGAGTGTCTCCTCGACGACGAGGTTCTGGTGCCTGGCCACCGCCTCCCACACCGGCTGGCTACCCGTGATCGTCAGGCTGATCCGGTCAGAGACCTCCAGGCCCGCGTCGCGGCGGGCCTGCTGGACGGCGCGGATGACGTCGCGGGCCAGGCCCTCGGCGGCCAGCTCGTCGGTGACCTCGGTGTCCAGGACGATGAAGCCACCGATGGAGCCGGGCAGCATCGCGGTGGCGCGCTGACTGCCTTCGTCATCGGCCGCGACGGTCTCGAGCGTGTACTCGCCCTCCACCAGCTCGATCCCGCCGGAGGTGACGGTGCCGTCCTCGGCGACCGACCAGTCCCCCGACTTCGAGCCCTTGATCGCCACCTGCACCTGTTTGCCCAAGCGCGGTCCGGCGGCCCGGGCGATGACGGTCAACCTCTGACTGACGCCGAACTCCTGCGCGGCCGGGTCGGTGATGTCCAGCAGGCTGACCTGGCGCACGTTGACCTCGTCGGCGACGATCGCACCGAAGTCGGCGAGCGCCGCCGCGTCCGGGACGACGACGGTCAGGTCGCGCAGGGGCAGGCGGTTGCGCAGCTTGTTCGACTTGCGCAGCGCGCTCGCCGACGAGCAGACCTCCCGCGCCGCGTCCATGGCCTGCACGAGTTCGTGGTCGGCGGGCAGCTGGTGGGCGTCCGGCCAGTCGGCGAGGTGCACCGAGCGCTCCCCCGTCAGGCCGCGCCAGATCTCCTCGGTCGTCAGCGGGAGAAGGGGGGCGGAGACCCGGCAGAGCACCTCCAGGGCCGTGTAGAGGGTGTCGCAGGCGCGCTGCGCGTCGGTGACGGCGTCCTCGCCGGACTCCCCGGTGGCCCAGAACCGCTCGCGGCTGCGCCGGATGTACCAGTTGGTCAGGACATCGGTGAAGGAGCGGGTGGTGTCACAGGCACCGGCGATGTCGTACTCGTCCAGGCGGGCCGTCGTCTCCTCGACGAACTCGCGCAGCTTCGCCAGCAGGTAGCGGTCCAAGGGATCTCTCGACTCGGTCGACCAGGCCGCCTCGTAGCCACCACCCAGGGCATTGGCGTAGAGGGAGAAGAACGAGTAGCTGTTCCACAGCGGGATCAGGACCTGGCGCACACCCTCGCGGATGCCCTGTTCCGTGACGACGAGGTTGCCGCCGCGCAGGATCGGGCTGGACATGAGGAACCAGCGCATCGCGTCGGCGCCGTCACGGTCGAAGACCTCATTGACGTCCGGGTAGTTCTGCAGCGACTTGGACATCTTCTGCCCGTCGTTGCCCAGGACGATGCCGTGGCTGACGACCGAGGAGAAGGCGGGCCGGTCGAAGATGGCGGTTGCCAAGATGTGCAGGGTGTAGAACCAGCCGCGGGTCTGGCCGATGTACTCGACGATGAAGTCGCCCGGGAAGTGGTGCTCGAACCACTCCGCGTTCTCGAAGGGGTAGTGCACCTGGGCGTAGCTCATCGAGCCCGAGTCGAACCACACGTCCAGCACGTCCTCGACGCGGCGCATCGTGCTCCTGCCGGTCGGGTCATCCGGGTTGGGACGCGTGAGGTCGTCGACGAAGGGCCGGTGCAGGTCGGGCTCGCCATCGGAGTCCACCGGCAGCCGGCCGAAGTCACGCTCGATCTCCTCGAACGAGCCGTAGACGTCCAGACGCGGGTACGCCGGGTCATCGGACTTCCACACCGGGACCGGGCTGCCCCAGAAGCGGTTGCGGGTGATCGACCAGTCGCGGGCGTTCTCCAGCCACCGGCCGAACTGACCGTGCTTGACGTGCTCGGGCACCCAGGTGATCTGCTCGTTGTTGACGAGCATCCTGTCCTTGATCGCCGTGACCTCGACGAACCAGGACTCGACCCCCTTGTAGATCAGGGGCTGGCGGCAGCGCCAGCAGTGCGGGTAGGAGTGCTCGTAGGACTCGCGGCGCAGCAGGATCGTGCCGGGGCTGACCGAGTCGGCCTGCTCCCCGCGCGTGGTCGCCTTGAGCGCATCGATGATCGGCCCGTTGGCGTCGAAGACGAGCAGGCCGGCGTAGTCGGTGACCGGTGCGGTGAAGGCGCCGTCCTTGCCCACGGGCATGACCGCCTCGATGCCCTCGCGATCGGTGACCTCCTTGTCGACCTCACCGAAGGCGCCGGCGGTGTGCACGAGCCCGGAGCCGTCCGTGGTCGTCACGGCGTCGTCGGCCGCAACGACCCGGAAGGCGTTCTCGTGACCGGCGTAGTACGACATCGGCGGGGTGTAGGTGCGACCGACGAGCTGGGCCCCGCAGTAGCGCCCGAGGACGGCGGGCTCCTCGCCGAGCTCTCGGGCGTAGGCGCCCAGCCGCGCCTCGGCCAGGACGTACTTCGCGCTCGCGCCCTCGGCGCCCGGGACCGGGGCCTCGACGACGACGTAGTCGATCTCGGAGCCGACCATGACCGCGAGGTGACTGGGCAGGGTCCACGGGGTCGTGGTCCACACCAGGAGACGGGCACCATCGAGCACCGGGTCCTCGCCGGTGGTGTCCATCGTCAGACCGACCGTGACCGAGGGGTCCTGGCGCTGCTGGTAGACCTCGTCGTCCATCCGCAGCTCGTGGTTGGACAGCGGGGTCTCGTCCTGCCAGCAGTACGGCAGCACGCGGAAGCCCTCGTAGACCAGGCCCTTGTCGTACATCGACTTGAAGGCCCAGATGACCGACTCCATGAAGCCGGGGTTGAGCGTCTTGTAGTCGTTGTCGAAGTCGACCCAGCGCGCCTGGCGGGTGACGTAGTCGCGCCACTCACCGGTGTACTTCAGGACCGACTCGCGGCAGGCCGCGTTGAACTTCTCGATGCCGAGCTCGCGGATCTCGTCCGTGGTCTTCAGGCCGAGTTGCTTCATCGCCTCGAGCTCGGCCGGCAGGCCGTGGGTGTCCCAGCCGAAGCGCCGCTCGACGCGCTTGCCGCGCATGGTCTGGTAGCGCGGGACGACGTCCTTGACGTAGCCGGTGAGCAGGTGGCCGTAGTGCGGCAGGCCGTTGGCGAAGGGGGGCCCGTCGTAGAAGACGAACTCGTTCGTCCCGTCCGTGCCGGGATCGCGCTGGTCGATCGAGGCCTGGAACGTGCCGTCGTCCTCCCAGTACCTGAGCACGTGCTGCTCGATGTCCGGGAAGGACGGGGAGGAGGCGACGGTGGTCGCGTCGGTGGTGGAGACCCTGGGGTAGGTCATCGCGGCGGCTCCGGGGTGCTCGTCGTGGTCAGTGCCACGAGGACGACGGCCTGTGCGTGCAGGCCACCGCGGTACCACCCCGCTTGTCCACCCCCTTCGGGCGAAGGGAGGAGACCGCTCTTGGTCGATCGGTCGTGACGTGACCACGCGTCCGGGTCTAGTGAAGTGCCGCCGGCACTCGTTCTTCCGGAAGGCTCGCCGCTGATGACGGCTCGAACGCCTGTGGGCACCCAGTGTAGGGCAGGCACGGGGACCGGTCGGCGGGTACCGGGTACCATGGTCACAGCACTGCCGGGAGGCAGTCGCGCGCGACTGGGGAAGCCGGTGTGATTCCGGCGCTGACCCGCAACCGTGAGCCACCATCGGCGAGCCGGACCACCTGTCGTGACGCGAGGCTCCACCACAACCCGTCGAGGACAGCGGGTCGAGCCCGACGCGCACCGCGTCCGGGTCCAGACCACCGGTCCGACCCGAAAGGTCGCCAATCATGCGTTCACTCCCCACCCTGGCCCTCACCGCCTCCCTCGGCGTCGTGGGTCTGGCCGTGGCTCCGGCGGCGTCCGCCGCCGCCCCGGACGACTCCGTCGCCTATCTCGCCGAGCGGCTCGCCGATGGCGGCGACCGACTCGTGACCGAGTCCGGCGGCCAGTCCTTCGACGACCTCGGCCTGACGATCGACGCCATCCTGGGGATGACCGCCGCCGGCTCCGGTGGCGACTCCGCTGCCGCGGCGAGCGACTACGTCCTCGCGAATTCCGCCACCTACATCGGCTCCGAGGACGAGGTGTACTCGGCTGCGACCGCCAAGCTGCTGACCTTCGCCACCGCTCGCGGTCTGGATCCGCGCACCGTCAACGGCGTCGACCTCGTCACCAAGCTCCAGTCGCTGGAGGAGGAGAACGGCCAGTTCGCCGACCAGTCGGAGTACGGCGACTACTCCAACACCCTCGGTCAGTCCTTCGCGCTCATCGGCCTCGAGCGCGCGGACGGCGTCAACCCCTCCACTGCCTCCGTGGGGTTCCTGCTCGAGCAGCAGTGCGACGACGGGGGCTTCCGGCTCACCTACGACAACCCCGACGAGACGGGCGACGAGGCGTGCACCTCCGACCCCGACGCGACCTCGATGGCGGTGCAGGCCCTGCACACCGTCGGTGGCCACGACACGGCGGTCCAGTCGGCCACTGACTACCTCGCGAGCCGCCAGGCGGCGACCGGTGGCGTCGGTGGCGGCGAGACCACCGAGGGCGCCAACGCCAACAGCACCGGGTTGGCTGCGGTCGCCTTCCGGCTCGCCGGGCGCGCCGATGCCCGTGCCCGAGCGCTGGACTACGTCGAGTCCGTGACCTTCGGCTGTGACACCCCGGCCGTGGTCGGGGGCATCGCTTACAACCGGGCCGACTTCGAGGCCGCCACGGCCAAGGGCGCCGACGCGCAGCCGGACGGGACCATCACCCGCACCACCGCCCAGGCGGTGCTCGGTCAGACAGACGAGTCCTACGCGACCGTCACCGCCGCGGGTCAGACGGGCGCCACGCCGACGCTCGAGTGCCGGTCCACCGAACCGGGCGACGAGACCACCGAGCCGGGCGACGGGGCGACCGAGCCCACGGACGAGGCGACCGGGCCCACCGACGACACGACCGGCACGGACACCAACGACGACGGGACCACGACGACCGGCCCGGAGCGACCCGAGGTCGTCCAGACCGACGGCGCCGTCGCGAGCACGCCCAACCTTCTGCTCGCGCTCGGCGCGGGTGGCCTGACCGCGGCCCTGGTCGTCCTCGTCCGACGCCGCACCGCCTCGCAGCACTGATGCAGCGCGCCATCGCCCGACTCGGCACGGCCGTCCTCCTCGCGGGGGGCGGCCTGGCCGCGGCCGCACCCGCCCAGGCGGCCGGATGCAGCGGCACGAGCGGGGTGACGGTCGTCGTCGACTTCGGTGGCTCCAGCCAGGTGCGGTGCGCCCCGGGCGATCCATCGTCGGCCGGGGCCGCGATCGAGCAGGCTGGCTTTGCCATCACCCGCGTGGCGCCTCCGAACAGTGCCGCCGTCTGCCAGATCAACGGCGCTCCGGAGACCTCGTGCCGACGGATGCCTCCGACGAACAACTACTGGTCCTTGCACCACGCGCCCGCTGGGGGGTCGTGGACCTACTCCAACCGGGGCTTCTACTCCTACGACCCCGCGCCGGGCAGCGTCGTCGGGGCGAGCCTCGGCGCCGGCGGTGCACCCGGCACCCCACCGCCCACGGTCGCCGCACCGACCGCGAAGCCCACACCGAAGCCGACGGCCAGCACGACGTCCTCGGCTCCGAGATCGAACTCGACCCCGCGAACCGGCGGCTCCGGCGCTACGACCGGGCAGGACAGTGCGGACACGACCCGAAAGAGCACGTCGACGGGTCGGTCCACGGCCGGATCGTCGGACGACGGGGACGCCACGAGCCCCGCCAAGGAGTCCTCGTCCGCCAACACGTCCGCCTCCGGCAACACGTCCGCGTCCGCCAAGGAGGCAGAGAAGGTCGAGAAGTCCAAGGAGAAGACCAGGCAGGACACGAAGGACGAGAAGAACAAGAAGTCCTCGACCTCCACCAGTTCGAGCAGCGCCTCCTCGCCGTCAGTGACCAGTTCGGATGACGGGGCCACGCCGACGGCCGCTGGCTCCGACTCCGACGACGGCAGCAGCGCGCTCGTCCCGACCGCCATCGGTGGTGGCCTGCTCGTCGCCCTCGGCGGTGGCGCCGTCGTCATGGCACGGCGTCGGCAGGACTGACCTGCCTTCGTGCTCTCCTCGACTCCGCGAGCGATCCACCCGGGGGCCTGGTGGCTCTGGGCCATCGGGCTCGCGGTGGCGGTCTCCCAGACGACCAACCCGCTCGTGCTGCTCATCGCGGCCGGCGCGGTGACCTTCGTCGTCGTCTCGCGCCGCAGCGACTCCCCCTGGGCGCGCGCCTTCAAGCTCTACGCCGTCCTCGGGGCCTTCATCATCGGCTTGCGGATCGTGCTGCACGTGCTCGTCGGCCTGAAGTGGGGGGAGGTCACGGTCCTGCCGCTGCCGCTCATCGAGCTGCCTGACTGGGCCGCCGGCATCAACCTGCTCGGCGACGTCAAGCTCGAGGGCCTGCTCGCGGCGATCTTCGAGGGCATGCGTCTGGCGACGATGATCCTGTGCATCGGAGCAGCCAACGCCCTGGCCGACCCCAAGCGTCTGCTGGCCTCCCTGCCGGGGGCGCTGCAGGAGATCGGCACCGCGATCGTCGTGGCGATCAGCGTCGCGCCCCAGCTGGTCGAGTCGGTGCGCCGTGTCCACCGGGCCCGGTTGCTGCGCGGCGACGGGGCACGGGGACTCAGGGCCTTCCGGCGGGTGGCCATGCCGGTCCTGGAGGACACCCTCGAGCGGTCCATGGCCCTCGCGGCCTCGATGGACTCGCGCGGGTACGGACGGCGCAACGCCACCTCGCCCGCACGCCACCGGGTCACCGGGAGCCTCGCTCTCGGGGGCCTGCTCGCCATGACCGTCGGCAGCTACGGCCTACTCGACGCGACGAGTCCCGGCTGGCTCGGTCTGCCCCTGCTCCTCGTCGGGGTGGCCCTCGGCGCCCTCGGACTGGCCAGCGGGTCCACCGCCGTGACACGCACGGTGTACCGGCCGTCCCCGTGGCGTGCCGCGGAGACCCTCACCGCCGCGTGCGGGGTCATCGCCGCGGTCGCGGCCTTCGCCAGCGCCAGCCTCGAGCCGGCTGCGCTGAGCATGCCGCTCACTCCCATCGCTCCTCCCCCGCTGCCGTGGATCCTCACCGTCGGGCTGCTCGTGGCGACGCTTCCCGGCATCCTCACCCCGCCTCCCCCGCTGGGCCGGCAGCGTGACCGCAGCCGACGTGCTGGTGCCGATCCGGTCCGCCACCGAGAGATCGAAGGGAGCCGACCATGAACTGGGCCCCCGACCCCGCCGTCGTCCTCGAGGACGTGACGCTCACCTACGACGGCAGCGCCACCCCGGCGCTCTCCCACGTCGACCTGACCATCGACGAGGGGGAACTCGCCCTCGTCGTCGGCCGCACCGGCTCGGGCAAGTCGTCCTTGCTCGGCGCGATCAACGGCCTCGTCCCCCACTTCACCGGCGGCCACCTGGCCGGCCGTGTGCTCGTCGCCGACCGGGACACCCGCACCCACCTCCCCCGTGACCTCGCCGACGTCGTCGGCGTCGTCGGGCAGGACCCGCTCGCCGGCTTCGTCACCGAGACCGTCGAGGCGGAGCTCGCGTACGGCATGGAGCAGCTCGGTCTGGCGCCGGCGACGATGCGACGCCGAGTCGAGGAGGCCCTGGACGTCATGGACATCGCCGACCTGCGCGACGTCCCGCTCCGCGATCTCTCCGGCGGTCAGCAGCAGCGTGTCGCCATCGGGTCCGTGCTCACCCAGCACCCCCGGGTCATCGTGCTCGACGAGCCGACCTCCGCGCTGGACCCGACCGCCGCCGAGGACGTCCTCGCCGCGATCTCCCGGCTCGTGCACGACCTGTCCACGACCGTGGTCGTGGCCGAGCACCGCATCGAGCGGGTCATCCACCACGCCGACTCGGTCATCCACGTCGCCGAGGGACGCGTCGAGCACGGCACGCCCGAGCAGATCATGATCACCTCGACCGTCGCCCCACCGGTCGTCGAGCTCGGCCGGTGGGCCGGGTGGGCCCCGCTGCCGCTGTCGGTGCGCGATGCCCGACGGGCGGCCGGCCCCCTTCGCCGACGGCTGACGCAGGCACCGACCCCGACGGCACCGACGCAGCGCCCCGGCGGCCTCGAGGCGACGGGGGTGAGCGTCCGCCACGGTCGACTGGTCGCCGTCGACGACGTCGACCTGGCCCTGCGGCCCGGCACGGTCACCGCCGTGATGGGACGCAACGGCGCCGGGAAGTCCTCGCTGCTGTGGGCGCTCCAGGGATCCGGCACGAGGTCCGCCGGAAGCGTCGCGGTCGCCACCCCTGAGGGGACCGTGGACCCGGCCGTCCTGGCACCCGCCGCCCGACGCACCGTCGTCGGCCTCGTGCCACAGACCCCGGGCGACCTGCTCTACCTCGAGACGGTCGGCGCGGAGTGTGCGCGGGCGGACGCCGACGCCGACATCGCGCCGGGTGGCTGCGCGGCCCTGCTGGCGGACATCGCTCCGGGCATCTCACCCGGGACGCACCCGCGTGACCTGTCCGAGGGCCAGCGACTCTCCCTGGTGCTCGCGGTGCAGCTGACGGCCGACCCACCGGTGCTCCTCCTCGACGAGCCCACCCGGGGTCTGGACTACTCCGCCAAGCGCGCACTGGACCGGGCCCTGCGTGCCCTCGTCGCCCGAGGACACACCGTCCTGCTGGCGACGCACGACGTCGAGTTCGTCGCCGAGGCGGCCAACCGGGTGGTCATCATGGCCGACGGGGAGGTCATCGCCGAGGGCCCCACGGCCGAGGTGATCGTCTCCTCCCCCGCCTTCGCGCCCCAGGTGGCCAAGGTCCTCGCCCCGACGTCCCTGCTGACCGTGGCGGCCGTCCGGGCCTCGCTCGCCCCCGGGGCGGCCCCGTGAGGGCGACCGCCGTCCAGCTGCGTCCCCGGGCGGTTGCCGCGATCGGAGTGACCAGCGTCGCCGGACTGTTCGCCTTCTTCTGGCCGCTGTTCATCTCCCCCGCAACCGGCCTGTCGCACTCCGGCGACGCCCCGCTCGTCTTCGCCGCGATCCTCATCGGCGTGCTCGCCGTCGTCCTCGCCGAGGTCAGTGACGGGGGGCTGGACACCAAGGCCGTGGCGATGCTCGGGGTGCTGTCCGCCGTGGGTGCGGCACTGCGACCGCTGGGGGCGGGTACCGCCGGTCTGGAGACGGTGTTCTTCCTGCTCATCCTCGCCGGCCGCGTCTTCGGCCCGGGCTTCGGCTTCGTCCTCGGCGCGACGACACTCGCCTCGAGCGCCCTGATCACCGCCGGCGTCGGCCCGTGGCTGCCCTTCCAGATGCTCGCGGCCGCCTGGGTCGGTCTCGGGGCCGGTCTGCTGCCGCGGGCGAAGGGGGTCACCGAGATCGCGCTGCTGTGCACCTACGGCGCGGTGACCGGTCTGCTCTACGGCGTCGCACTGAACTTCTCCTTCTGGCCGTTCACCGTCCAGGGCGAGGAGTCGCTGTCCTTCGTCGCGGGCGCCCCGGTCACCGAGAACCTCACCCGGTTCTTGACCTTCTCCCTCGCGACCTCCCTGGGCTGGGACATCGGCCGCTCCCTGACGAACGTCGCGCTCATCGCGCTCACCGGGCGTCCCGTGCTCGGTGCCCTGCGCCGGGCCGCCCGACGGGCCTCGTTCGCGGCTGACTGAGCAGCGTCTGCGAGGATGGCGCCATGCCGACGGACCTCGACCGACATGAAGCGTGGCTCAGCCGCGAGGACCTGGACAACATCCGCGGGCGGGTGCCGATCCTCTACGTGGCCGCCGTCCCCGTGCGGGTGGCGGACAACGGCTCGGTGACCCGCGTCGGACTGCTCCTGCGGGCCTCGGACACGGGGACGATGGATCGTGAGCTCATCGCCGGGCGGGTCAACTACCACGAGCGGGTGCGCGATGCCCTCGTGCGGCACCTGGAGAAGGACCTGGGTCCGATGGCACTGCCCTCCGTCCCGGCCTCACCCGTCCCCTTCACCGTCGCGGAGTTCTTCCCGACGCCGGGCATCACGCCCTTCCACGACCCACGGCAGCACGCGGTCGCGTTGAGCTTCATCGTGCCGGTGCGCGGTGACTGCGCCCCCCAGCAGGATGCCCTCGACCTCGCGTGGCTCACGCCGGAGGAGGCCGGCGAGACCGGTCTGCAGGCGGAGATGGCCGGGGGCCACGGCGCGCTGCTCCAGCAGGCGCTGGCGCACCTGGGGCACGGCGGCTTCTGAGCCGAGACCCCGGGCGACCCGGTCGGCCCCTGCGGTGGCGGCACGCGATGGCTGCGCGACGGCAGTGCGGGCCCCCGCGGTCGCGGGGGCCCGCACGTGCAGTTCCTACTTCTTGACCGTCGAGGTGCGGCGCAGCCGGGTGTTGACGAACTCTCCCATCCCCCAGCGGCCGAGCTCGCGTCCGAACCCGGACCGCTTGACACCACCGAAGGGCAACCCGGGAAGGGTCGTACCGTGCTCGTTCACGTAGGCCATCCCGACCTCGAGCCGGTCGGCGATCTCCTGGGCACGGGAGACGTCCGTGCCCCACACCGAGCCGGACAGGCCGAAACTCACGTCGTTGGCGAGCGTGACCGCGTCATCGGTCGAGTCGACGCCGTAGACGACGGCGACGGGTCCGAAGATCTCCTCGCCGTAGGCATCCATGTCCTTGGTGACTCCGGTCAGCACGGCCGGACGCATGAAGGCGCCGTCCCCGTCGATCGCGTCACCTCCGGTGTGCAGCGTTGCCCCCTGCTCGACCGCTCGCTGGACCTGCGCCACAACCGTGTCGCGGGCCGTGATCGAGGACAACGGCCCCACGGTCGTCTCCGGGTCGGTGGGGTCGGCGACCGTCGCGGACTCGAACTCCCGGACGATCGTCGCGACGAAGTCATCGACACGACCATTCGGGACGATCATCCGCTTGGGTGAGTTGCACGCCTGCCCCGCGTTGGACAGTCGGGCGGCCGCAGCGATCTGTGCGGTCGTCTCGAGGTCGCCGTCATCGAGCACGATCAGGGCATCTGAACCGCCCAGCTCGAGAACGGCCTTCTTCAGGTTCCTTCCGGCGGTCTCGGCGACGGACGCACCGGCGCGCTCGCTTCCGGTCAGGGAAATGCCCTGCACGCGGGGATCGGCAATCATGTCCGCGATCTGCTCGTTCGTGGCGAACACGTTGATGTAGGCGTCCTCGGGGACCCCGGCCGCGTGGACGATCTCGGCCATGACCTCCGCAGAGGCCGCGCAGATCGGGGCGTGCTTCAAGACGATGGTGTTCCCGGCCATCAGGTTCGGACCCACGAATCGGGCCACCTGGTAGTAGGGGTAGTTCCACGGCATGACCCCGACGAGCGGACCGACGGGGGTGGTCTCGACGAGCGACTCGTCGGAGCCCTGGGGGTCGAGGACCTCCGGTTCGAGCAGGGCAGGTCCATGGTCCGCGTACCAGCGGTAGATCGCCCCCGCGAGGTCGACCTCGCCCTGGGCTTCGGCCAGAGGCTTGCCCATCTCGGTGGAGATCACGGTCGCGAGCTCGTCCCGGCGCGCATCGTAGGCATCCGCGATGTGGGTCATCATCCGGGCGCGCTCGGCGGCAGGGGTCGTCCGCCACGACGCGAACGCCTGCGTCGATCGGGCGAGGACCTGCGGGACGTCGGCGTCGGTCAGCTCATCGAACTCGCGCACGACCTCACCGGTGGTCGGGTTTGCTGTCACGTACGTGGGCATGTGTGGTGCCTTTCATCGGGTGGAGGAGGCGGGCGATGTCGTCACGCCGTTCGGCGAGCACTCGAGGACGGTGTGGTTCCGGGGCTTGGCAGCAGGTCGTGGACAACGGCCACGGCCCGCGCACGGAACACGTCCTTCGCACTCCTCGGTGAACTCGACGATCCCGTCGAGTACTGTTCGATAATATCGTGCACGATCCAATCGCGCAATTGGAGGGCGCGGTAGGCTGTGTGGATGAGATCCACCCCCGCCCTTGATCTCGAGCTGGACCACCAGCTCTGCTTCGCCCTGTACGACGCGAGCCGCGCGATGATCAGGGCGTACGGGCCGTTGCTGAGCGAACTCGGGCTCACCTACCCGCAATACATCACGATGCTCGTGCTGTGGGAGGCGCCGGACGCCGTCCCGGTCGGAACGATCGGCACCCGCCTGCACCTCAGCACGAGCACACTGACCCCGCTTCTCAAGCGCCTCGAGAGCCTCGAGCTCCTGAGGCGGGATCGCGACCCGGAGGACGAGCGGCGAGTGCTCGTGACGTTGACCAGTGCGGGCGAGGAGCTGCGTGATCGCGCCACGACGATTCCGTGCGAGATCGGTGCGCGCCTCGGTCTGGACGTTGCCGAGGAGGAACGACTTCGCGACACCTTGCGCCTGGTCGCCCACTCCCTCGACGCCGACGCGCCGCCCGTCGACCCTGCATGACGCAGCCGGTGGCCGACGACAGGTGATGCACGCCTGGACCCCACGGGCCAGGACGTCGTGACTGCTTACCTGCTGAACTGGTCCTTCCTGCGGGTCATGTCCTTGCGGTCCTTGGTGTAGGCCTCCTCGTACGTCGGTGCCGTGCCGCCGAGGCGGGCCGGGTGGAAGCGCAGCTCGTCCCCCTTCGGCTCCGGGTAGGCCGCGATGGTCTCGTCGAGCATCCGCTTCATCACCTCGCGAAGGTGGGCGGTCACCTCGGCGACGTCGTCGTTGGGGCCGACGTGGATGGGCTCCCCGATCGTGATGTGGATCGGTGTGCTGGTCCGACCCAGCCGCTTGGGCACGTCCTTGGTCCAGATGCGGTGTGCGCCCCAGACGATCGTCGGCAGGATCGGCACGCCGGCGTCCTGGGCCATGCGTGCGGAGCCGGACTTCAACTCCTTGATCTCGAAGGAGCGGGACATCGTCGCCTCCGGGTAGACACCGACGATCTGTCCGTCGCGCAGCCGCTGGGTGGCCTCGACGAGGGCACCGGCGCCGGCACGACGATCGACCGGGATGTGCTTCAGGCCCCGCATGATCGGGCCCGCGACCCTGTGCTGCCAGATCGACTTCTTGGCCATGAAGCGCACCCAGCGCCTGCTCCTGCGGGCACCGAGCCCGGCGAAGACGAAGTCCATGTACCCGGTGTGGTTGATCGCCATCACGGCACCACCGCGGCGCGGGACGTGGGTCTCGCCCGTGATCGTGAAGCGGTATCCGTTGATGAGGAAGATGGCACGGGCGATGATGATGATCAGCCGGTAGAGGGGCTCGGGTGCACGCATGTCGACAGAGTACGACGTCCGCGCCCGAGCAGTGGCCCCGATTGGCAGGGCAGTCGGCGGGGATGGGAAGATTCGCCCCATGACCGAGCACTCCCTGGCCCCTGACGCTGCCCGCATCCCGGAGCGTCCCTCCCTCGACGGGCTCGAGGAGAAGTGGGCCGCGGTATGGCGCGAGCAGGAGACCTATGCCTTCGACCGGACCGGTGGGCGCGAGCAGGTCTTCTCCATCGACACCCCGCCGCCGACCGCGAGCGGCAGCCTGCACATGGGGCACGTCTTCAGCTACACCCACACCGACTGCATGGCCCGCTACAAGCGGATGCAGGGGTTCAACGTCTTCTACCCGATCGGCTGGGACGACAACGGCCTGCCGACCGAGAAGCGGGTGCAGAACTACTACGGCGTCCGCGGCGACTCCTCGCTGGCTCACGACCCGGACTTCACGCCCCCCTTCGCCGGGACGACGAAGACGGTCAAGGCCGCCGACCAGGTCCCGGTCAGCCGGCAGAACTTCATCGAGCTGTGCGACGAGCTGACGGTCAAGGACGAGCAGGCCTTCGAGTCCCTCTTCCGCCGGCTGGGCTTCAGCCTCGACTGGAACATCCAGTACCGCACGATCGACGAGCACTCCCGCGCGACGGCCCAGACGGCCTTCCTGCGCAACCTCGCCCGCGGTGAGGCGTACACGGCCGAGGCACCCGGCCTGTGGGACGTCACCTTCCAGACCGCGGTCGCCCAGGCCGAGCTCGAAGCCCGCGACTACCCCGGCGCCTACCACCGGGTGGCCTTCCACGGCCCGGACGGACCGGTGCACATCGAGACCACGCGCCCCGAGCTGCTGCCGGCGTGCGTGGCACTCATCGCGCACCCTGACGACGATCGCTACCAGAGCCTCTTCGGCTCGCGGGTCACGTCCCCGATCTTCGGGGTCGAGGTCCCGGTCGTCGCCCATCGCGGCGCGGAGATGGACAAGGGCGCGGGCATCGCGATGTGCTGCACCTTCGGTGATCTCACCGACGTCATCTGGTGGCGCGAGCTGCAGCTGCCGACCCGCTCGGTCGTCAACCGCGCCGGCCGGATCGTCACCGAGGTCCCCGGGTGGATCTCCGGATCCGCGACCGGGACGCAGGTCTTCGAGCAGATGTCCGGCAAGACCGTCCACTCCGCCCGCCAGGTCGTCGTGGACGCCCTGATCGAGTCCGGGGACCTCGTCGGCGAGCCGGAGAAGACCCAGCGCAAGGCGAACTTCTACGAGCGCGGCGAGAAGCCGTTGGAGATCGTCACCTCGCGCCAGTGGTACATCCGCAACGGCGGCAGGGACCACGAGTGGGAAGGGCGGTCGCTCAACTCCGCCCTCATCGACCGGGGCGACGA
The DNA here is from genome assembly GCF_037198315.1 of Janibacter sp. A1S7. Classification (NCBI taxonomy): domain Bacteria; kingdom Bacillati; phylum Actinomycetota; class Actinomycetes; order Micrococcales; family Intrasporangiaceae; genus Janibacter; species Janibacter alittae. Next base: position 2,209,946 of record NZ_CP144913.1, read on the forward strand.
GATCGCCTTCCACCCGGAATTCATGAGGTCGCGCTACAAGAACTGGGTCGCCGGCCTCAACGGCGACTGGCTGATCTCGCGGCAGCGGTTCTTCGGCGTCCCGATCCCGGTCTGGTACGCCCTCGACAGGGACGGCGAGCCGCAGTACGAGTCGCCGCTCGTGCCCGAGGAGTCACAGCTGCCGATCGACCCCACCGCGAGCGTGCCGAGCGGGTACACCGAGGACCAGCGCGACCAGCCGGGCGGATTCACCGGTGACCCGGACGTCATGGACACCTGGGCCACCTCCTCCCTGTCGCCGCAGATCGCCGGTGACTGGCTGGGTCGAGAGCGCGGGGACAACGACCTCTTCGACCGGGTCTTCCCGATGGATGTGCGCCCGCAGGGACACGACATCATTCGCACGTGGCTCTTCGCCAGCGTCGTGCGCGCCCACTTCGAGCACGGGAGCGCCCCCTGGAAGAACGCGGCGATCTCCGGCTGGATCCTCGACCCCGACCGGAAGAAGATGAGCAAGTCCAAGGGCAACGTCGTCACTCCCGAGGACGTCGTCGTCGAGCACAGCGCCGATGCGGTGCGCTACTGGGCTGCCTCCGGACGTCTGGGTACCGACGCGGCCTACGACACCGGGCAGATGAAGATCGGTCGTCGACTGGCGATCAAGTTGCTCAACGCGAGCAAGTTCGCGTTGGGGTTCGGCACCGTCGAGGGTGACCTGGCGGCTGCCGTGACCAACCCGCTGGACCAGTCGATGCTCGCCGGGCTCGGCCGGGTGATCACCGACGCGACCGCCGGCTTCGAGGGCTGGGACTACACGCGCAGCCTCTCGGTGACCGAGACCTTCTTCTGGACCTTCTGCGACGACTACATCGAGCTGGTCAAGGACCGCGCCCACGGCGGGGACGGTCGGGACCCGGCGGGGACGGACTCCGCTCGCGCCGCACTTCGCCTGGCGCTCGACGCGCAGCTGCGCCTGCTGGCGCCGATCCTGCCCTACGCCACCGAGGAGGTCTGGTCCTGGTGGCACGAGGGCTCGGTGCACCGTGCCACCTGGCCGACGACGAACGAGCTGCCCTCCGGCGGCGACCCGGCCGTCCTCGGTGCCGTCGGCGAGGCCCTCGGCCAGATCCGAAAAGCCAAGTCCGACGCCAAGGTCGGCATGCGCAGTCAAGTCACCTCGGCCACGCTCGTCGCCCCGGCCGCGACGGCCGAACTCGTCCGGGTCGGCGAGGCAGACCTGCGCAGTGCAGGACGGCTGACCGGATCCTTCGGGCACGCCGAGGGCGAGGAGATCGAGCTGCGCGACGTCGAGCTGATCCCCTTCGTCAAGCCGAAGAAGAACTGAGCGTTCCCCCGTCCGACGCCCGGCGCAGCGCCTCCGGGGTCGGGTCGGGGTTCAGGTGCGGCACCCGCCACGGGGCCACGGCCGGCAACCCGCTGCCCACCCGACGGTGTCCGGTGGGCTGGACCAGGATCCACGGGACCGACCAGCCGCCCAGGTCGAGGCGTCGCGTGGCGAAGGCGACCTCGGTCAGGGGCAGCACCCGGCCGGAGCTCGGCTCGTACGCCAGTAGCTCACCGCTTCGTGTACCCGGGATGACGAGGACGATGTGGCGCGGCAGCAGGGTGTTGCCCACGTAGAGAGCAGCCGGTTCCCCGTCGACGACGAGATCGGTCAGCCGGCGGTACCGGGCGCGCAGCGACTCCTGCGAGTGGCCCCGGACCGAGACCAACCGATAGCGCGTCCCCACCCTCGAGGAGCCGCGCTCCAGCTCGTGCTTCAGGCCCCACGGCGGTGTCCCCATGGCCCTCGGCCACGCGATGGTCATCCCCCCGGCCGGCGTCGTCCAGCCGTTCGTGCGGGCCTGGACGGTGCGCTCCCAGGATGCGAAGCGTTCGGCCTGCGTCCTGCCCTCGGCGCCGGGGACCGGGTGGCCCTCACCGTGGACGACCCACCGGGAGAAGGGCGCGTCGACGAGCATCCGGGCCACGGTCGCGCACGCCGAACCGCAGGTCGTCGGACTCTGCTGTCGCGGGCCCGATGACCCGGTCGTCAACCGGAAGGGTGCGCTCACCCGACCATTGTCTCAGGTGGGTCAGGCGGAACGCTTGTGCTTGCGCTTGCCGCTCTCCTCGTGGCGCACGATCGTCGGCAGGACGTTGTCGCGCACGACTTCCTCCGTGACGACGATCTGCTTGATCCCTTCGTCGCTCGGGGCATCGAACATCACCGGGAGGAGCACCTCCTCGAGGATCGCCCGCAGACCACGCGCACCGGTCCCACGGGCGATCGCGGACTCGGCGATCGCCTCGAGAGCATCATCGGTGAACTCCAGGTCCACACCGTCGATGCCGAACATCTTGCGGTACTGCTTGACCAGTGCGTTCTTCGGCTCGGACAGGATCTCCACCAGCGCCTGGCGATCGAGCGGGCTGACGGTGGTGATGATCGGCAGACGGCCGATGAACTCCGGGATGAGACCGAACTTCATCAGGTCCTCGGGCATGACCTCGGTGATCGCCTCGGCCAGGTCGGTGGACTTGTGCAGCTCGGAGCCGAAGCCCAGCCCCTTCTTGCCCACGCGCGACTCGATGATCTTCTCCAGACCGGCAAAGGCGCCACCGACGACGAAGAGGACATTCGTCGTGTCGATCTGGATGAACTCCTGGTGCGGGTGCTTGCGTCCACCCTGCGGTGGGACCGAGGCGGTCGTGCCCTCGAGGATCTTCAGCAGCGCCTGCTGCACGCCCTCGCCGGAGACGTCACGGGTGATCGAAGGGTTCTCCGACTTGCGGGCGACCTTGTCGACCTCATCGATGTAGATGATCCCCTGCTCGGCCTTCTTGGTGTCGTAGTCGGCCGCCTGGATGAGCTTCAGCAGGATGTTCTCGACGTCCTCGCCGACGTAACCGGCCTCGGTCAGTGCCGTGGCGTCGGCGATGGCGAAGGGGACGTTGAGCATCCGCGCGAGCGTCTGGGCGAGGTAGGTCTTGCCGCATCCGGTCGGGCCGATGAGCAGGATGTTGGACTTGGCGATGTCGACATGGTCCTCGTCGCGCTTGGCGGCGGCACCGTCGTCGGCCTGGATGCGCTTGTAGTGGTTGTAGACCGCGACGGCCAGCGCCTTCTTCGCCTTGTCCTGACCCACGATGTACGTCTCGAGGAAGTCGAAGATCTCGCGCGGCTTGGGCAGCTCGTCGAGGCCGAGGTCACCGGTGTCGGTCAGCTCCTCCTCGATGATCTCGTTGCACAGGTCGATGCACTCGTCGCAGATGTACACGCCCGGACCGGCGATGAGCTTCTTGACCTGCTTCTGCGACTTGCCGCAGAAGGAACACTTGAGCAGGTCGCCACTCTCTCCGACTCGTGCCACGTCCGATCCTCTCTGCCTGGTGTGCCGACCCGTCCGGCCGCCTGTGTGTCGACGCTACCCAAAACGGGGTGTCTCGGACCCCATTCGACACCCCCGGACGGGCACGCGTCGCCCTTGTCCGCTATGAGCGGAACGGTAGCGGCTCCCCCGGGACAGCACGAAGGGCCCCGGAGGTCCGAGGCCCTTCGTCGTCGTGCCCGTTCAGTCCTCGAGGGAGGCCTTGCGCGGGCTGAGCACCTCGTCGATGAGGCCGTACTCCTTGGCCTCCTCGGCGGAGAGGATCTTGTCGCGCTCGATGTCCTCGCGCACCTCCTCGGCGGTCTTGCCCGAGTGGCTCGCCCAGGTCTCCTCGAGCCAGGTGCGCATCCGCAGCACCTCGTTGGCCTGGATCTCGATGTCGCTGGCCTGGCCGTACTCACCGCCGGCGAGTGCCGGCTGGTGGATGAGCACGCGGGCATTGGGCAGGGCGAAGCGCTTGCCCGGCGCGCCGGCACCCAGCAGCACCGCGGCCGCGGACGCCGCCTGGCCGATCACGAAGGTCTGGATGTCCGGCCGGATGTACTGCATCGTGTCGTAGATCGCGGTCATGGCCGTGAACGAGCCGCCGGGGCTGTTGATGTACATGAGGATGTCGCGCTCGGGCTCCATGGACTCGAGCACGAGCAGCTGGGCGATGACGTCGTCGGCCGAGGCGTCGTCCACCTGCACACCGAGGAAGATGATCCGGTCCTCGAAGAGCTTGGTGTACGGATCCGTGCGCTTCATGCCGTACGAGGTGCGCTCCTCGAACTGCGGCAGGACGTAGCGGTTCGACGGGCCGGGGCGCATCGGGGCGCCACCCGGCTGGTTGGTACGGAGCTGGGGGTCGAAGTTCATGGGGTCTCCTGATGGCTCGCGGGGAAGGGGCTCAGTCGCTGACGGGGTTGGCGTCCCCGCGACCGGCCTGGTCGGAGCGCTCGAAGACGTGGTCGACGAAGCCGTACTCCTTGGCCTCCTGCGCGCCGAACCACCGGTCACGGTCGGAGTCGATGTGGATCTGCTCCTGCGTCTGCCCGGTGTGCTCGGCGATGAGCTCGGCCATCTGGGTCTTGACGAAGAGCATCTGCTCGGCCTGGATCTTGATGTCGGAGGCCGTGCCACCGATGCCGCCCGACGGCTGGTGCATCATCACCCGTGCGTGCGGGGTCGCATACCGCTTGCCATGCGTACCGGCCGACAGGAGGAACTGGCCCATCGAGGCGGCCAGACCCATCGCGACGGTGGCGACGTCGTTGGGAATCCACTTCATCGTGTCGTAGATCGCCATGCCCGCGGAGATCGAACCGCCGGGGCTGTTGATGTAGAGCCAGATGTCCTGCTCGGGGTCCTCTGCGGCCAGGAGCAGCATCTGGGCGCAGATGGCGTTCGCGTTGTCGTCGCGCACGTCCGACCCGAGGAAGATGATGCGCTCCTTCAGGAGGCGCTGGTAGATGTGGTCGTCGAGTCCCATCCCGCCCTGCGGGCCGGCCGCGACGATCTCGCTGCTGTTGCTCACGCTCACTCGCTTCTCCGCCGTGACGGCGGTGCTCTGGTCAATGGCCTGTGGCTTGCTGTCCCTGTCACCGACCCTAACGCTCGCCGGCCCGGACTGTTTCCCGTCCCCGGCACGTGTTCGCCGTGAGCGCAACGCACACGCCGACGTGGGCAGCGGACCCGGCGCGCGGGCCCGTCCGTTCACGGCTCCTGCGTGGGCGGGCCGACCAGGAGGGCGAGACCGGCGAAGCCGTCGAGCTCGACGTGGAAGCCGTGCAGCTGGTCGACCTCGCCGAACGTCGACCCGTCCCCCAGGTCCATCAGACGCGACCCGGGCTCGAGGGACTCGCTGATCACCGTCCCGGCGACCGACTCGGCGGAGAAGTTGAGGACGGTCACCTGCAGCTGTCCGGGAACCTGCTCGTACTCGTGCACCAGGACGAGCATCGCCTCGTGGGCGACGTCGGGGACGTCCACCTGGCGGGTCGTGGCGATCGCGAAGTACCCGCGCAGGTGGAGGATCTCGCGCAGGCGGGTGACGAAGGAGTCGTGCTCCTGCAGCTGTCGGTCGACCGGCCCGTAGAGGCTGCGGGCGCGTGGCATGCCGGACGTCGACCTCTGCTCGCCCGGTGCGACGTCGAGCAGGTCGTAGGCCGGCCGGTGGATCCACCGCGTGTCACCCTCGTGCAGGAGGCCCTCGATCTGCGTCGCCGGAATCGGTAGCGCGCCGACGAGATCCCACCCCGACAGCGCGAAGACGCCGGGCTGGAGCGCGTTGAACATCACGAGCAGGAGGTGGGCACGACGCACCTGCTCGACCTGCTCGGCGGTGATCGCATCGAGATCGGTGATGCCCAGTGCCGCGGTGATCACGGAGGCGGTGGTCGAGGCGATGCCGTTGGTCGTGAAGACGAGGTTGTAGGGCGCGGCGTCCCCGGTCAGCGCGTCGGTCAGCTCCCCACGGATCGTCTCGGCCAGCTCGTCCCCCGTCACCTCTCCCCCGCGGAAGGTGAAGACGTCCTCACGGTGACGACTGGCGAAGTGGACGAACTCGTAGGTCAGCTCGTCGTGGTTCTGCAGCGCGTGCACCAGCCCGGCCGCATCGACGCCCAGTCGCTGTGCCTCGCGCAGGGTCAGGCGCAGGAACTCGGTGTCCCCCGTGGCGAGGGCGTGGTGGTAGGCGGGCCGGGTGATGAAGTCGTAGGACAGGTCGGCGCCGCCGGCGGCGGTGTCCCTGATGTCCTCGATCGAGAGGTTGAGCTCCTGGAAGGTGAAACCGCCGACCTTGCGCACCATCGAGCCGATGAGCTGGTTGGCGGCCTCCGAGAGCGGATGCCCCTCGGACCAGGCCGGTCCGACCTCGAGGGTGCGCTCCACCCCGAGGAAGCCGTTGGCGTCCAGCCGCAGACCCCCGGAGCCGAGGTCACCGATGCTGTGGAGGGCGTCACCGATGACCAGGCGCATCCCGGCGAAGGTGGGGTCGAGCCAGTTGATCGACGGCTGCCCCTCCTTGAAGTAGTGCAGGTAGACCCAGCGTCGGGTCACGCCGTCCGGTCCGGTGACCGGCGCCGTGGCCGACCAGTTGGTGTCCTTGACCCCCGGCACGTGGAAGATCACCCGCTGCAGCTCGCCGATGATGTGCCCGGCCTCGGTGAGGGCCATCTCGTCGACCTCGTCGAGGTTGGCCGAGTCCCTGCCCTCGGGGACCTCCGGGAGCAGGTGCCACTCATCGGGAGGGATGGCGATCATGTGGTAGATCCCCGGGTAGTCCTCCACCCCGAGCTCGGCGAGGCGGAAGTCGGGCCCCTTGCCGGTGTGTCCCGGCACGACGTCGTCGATGACGGTGCCCTCGTGCTCGGCGGCGACCCGGCACATCTGCCGAAAGTCCTCCTCGGAGCCGAAGAGGTCGTCGATGTGCGTCCCGATGCGATCGAAGTGCCCGTCGACGCTCGGGGTCGCGTTCCACCCGGACAGTCCTCCCGCGCGCTTGACCGGGCCGGTGTGCACGGCCTGGATGCCGATCCGCTCGAAGGCGGCCCACAGGTCCGGATCGGCCAGCGCGGCGAGGAACGACTCCCCCGGACGGGTGATCATCGAGATCGGGTAGGCGGTGAACCACACCGAGGCCGTCTGCACCGCCGCCCGTGGGTCGGGGCGCGCGTACGGGTTCTGCCACATGGAGCCCAGGCCGCTGAACTGGTTGGAGATGTCCTTGGCGTCCTGGAGCATCGACTGACCCCGCAGCCAGTCGACGTAGACGGGGTTGGACCCGACCGGGTCGCCCGCGCGCTCCTGCGCCGACGACGTCGCCGTCTGCGGGCGGAGCCGGGCCCTGGGTCGAAGGGCCTTGGGCCGCGCCGGGAAGAAGACCTGGGCGAAGTTGGGCTCGCCGGGGTCCTCGACCTCGAGCGCCTCGGGCGTCTCGTCGTCCAGCTCGCTCATGGCACCACGCTACGACGTGGCGGGCCCCTGCGTGGCCGTGTCCGCAGGATCGATCCCGGCGGCGTCCCCGGTCGGCGTCCCGAGATGCTCACGGGCCCACCTCGGGACCACGAACAGCGCGTCGGCCTCCGCCGTGACCCGACCCTGCGGATCGCGGATGTCGCCGCGAGCACGAACCTTCCACCCGTCCACCTCCTCGATCCAGCCGCGCACGACGTGCTCGGTCCCGAGCACCGTCGGACGTCGGTAGCTGGTGTTGAGGTAGGCGGTCAGTCCCGGGCGCCCGATCATCGCCGGTGCCGACCCGACGACCTGGTCGAGGACGGCCGCGACCATTCCCCCGTGGACGCACCCCGGCGGGCCCTCGTAGGCGGCACCCAGGCAGAGACTGGCGCTCATGGTGCCATCCGCGTCACCGGTGACCGCCAGGGGCGGGGCGATGGGGTTGCGCATACCGACCATCGGGTTGCCGTGGTCACGCAGGCGTCCGTCGCTCGTGGCCTCGATGCCCAGGGGGTCGCTCTGTGCCCGCGCGAGCAGCCGCTGTGTCAGCGTCCGGACCTCCTGCGCGACGGCCATCAGCGTGCCGTCGTCGACACGCGTGCGCACGCACGCATCGACCAGCTCCCGCAGGCTCTCGGCGAGGTCGCCCTGGGCCTGCTCGGTGACCGCGAGCGCGTCCGGGTCCTCGACGGCGGCGGGAGAGGCGAATGCGCCATCGGTCATGGGAGATCCTCCTGGTGGGCGGGTACTGAACGAGTGTGCAACGTCGCGCCCCCGGGTGCAACGACGGTCAACGAGGGCCGGGCGACCGCTCGCGCACTGCGGGCACCGCAGCGAGCGCCGGCAGGGCCAGCACACCGATGAGCAGCAGTGAGCGCAGCACACCGACGCGGTCCCCCAGCAGGCCGAGCAGGGGCGGCCCGACGATGAACGCGAGGTACCCGATCGTCGAGACGACCGACAACCGGGCCGCCGACCGCGCCGGGTCGTCCGCGGCGGCGCTCATGCCCACGGGGAAACCGAGGCTGGCCCCGACGCCCCACAGCACGACACCGACGAAGGCGAGCGGGGTCGACCCGAGCACCACGAGGAGGGACCCCACGCCGGCGAGGACGAAGAGCCCGCGCAGCACCGGCACCCGGCCGAAGCGGTCGAGGAGCAGGACCCCGACCACGCGTCCGCCGGTCATGGCGCCCAAGAAGGTGGCAAAGGCCAGGACGCCGACCCATCCCGACTGATCGTGCCCGTCGGTGACGGCGATGGCGATCCAGTCGTTGGCGGCGCCCTCCGTCAGTGCCGCGACGAGCACGACGAGGCCGATGACGAGGGTGCGCGGCTCCAGCCAGGCGCTCCCCCGCGCCGAGGTCGTGGTCGTCCCCGCGGTCGTGGTCGCCCCCCCGACCGGCTCCTGCGTGCGGGCGAGGAAGGCGCGCGCCGTGGGGAGCCCGAGCACGAGGACGAGGGCTGCGGCGCCGACGAGGTGCGCCAGGACGGGCACGTTCACGGCCACCAGCCCCGCTGCCACGAGGGCGCCGAGGACGGTCCCGGCCGAGAAGCACGCGTGGAAGAGCGGCATGACGGTCCGGCCGAGGTGCTGCTCGACGGCCGCGCCCTCGTGGTTCATCGCCACGTCCCACAGCGAGACCCCGACCGCGAAGACGAGGAGACCGAGCGCCGTCGCGACAGCGCTCCCGACGAGGTCGAGCCCTGCTCCGAGGGCCACGAGCCCGAGGGCTGCGACGACGATCCCGGTGGTCGTCGTCCGGGCGGCGCCCAGTGCGGTGATGACGCGACCGGCCATCGGCAACGCGAGCACGGTGCCGAGTGCCCCCGCGAGCAGCGTGCGACCCAACTCGCCCGGGGTGAGCGCGAGGTCGGTCCGGATGTCGGGGATGCGGGCCGCCCACGAGGCGAAGCCGAAACCGTTGACCGCGAAGGTCACGAAGACCGCGGCGCGGGCACGACGAAGGGGGTCACCGCCGGCCGGCGGTGACCCCCTTCGTCGTGGGGTGGTGGAGGTCAGGCCTTCTCGCCCTCGGTGACCTCGGCCGGCTCGGCGGTGTCGCCCTCGACGTCCTCGACAGCCTCGACGTCCTCGGCCGCGTCCTCCTCGTCCCCACCGGGGGTGATCTCGTCGAGGTCGACCGGGTTGCCGTCGGCGTCGACGATCGAGGCCTTGTCGAGCGCGGCGGCCAGGGCCTTGCGGCGGGCGACCTCACCGACCATGCCCTCGACCTGGCCCTGCTGGTCCAGCAGCTGGGCGAACTGGTTGGGCTCCATGCCGTACTGCTGGGCCTGCATCATCAGGTACTCGATGAGCTCGGGCTGCCCGACCTCGACCTCCTCGGCCTTGCCGATGGCGTCGAGGAGGAACTGGGTCTTCAGCGCCTTGCGGGTCTGCTCGTCGACCTCGGCGCGGTGCTCGTCGTCCTCCAGGCGGCTCTCCTGCTCGAGGTGGTTGTGCACCTCGGTCTCGACGATGCCCTCGGGGATGGCGATCTCGGTGGTCTCGAGAAGGTGCTCGAGGACCTTGTCGCGCGCCTGGATGCCCTGCTCGAACTTCTTCGCCTGCTCGGCCTGCTTCGCGACGTCCTCGCGCAGCTCGGCGGCGGTGTCGAACTCGCTGGCCATCTGGGCGAACTCGTCGTCGACCTCGGGGAGCTCACGGACCTTCACCGAGTGGACGGTCACGGTGCAGTCGGCGACGGTTCCGGCCTGGTCGCCGCCGGCGAGCGGGGCGGAGAAGTTCTTGGTCTCCCCCTTCGCCATGCCGATCAGCGCCTCGTCGATGCCCTCGAGCATGTTGCCGGAGCCGACCTCGTAGGAGACGCCCTCGACGGAGTCGATCTCCTCACCGTCGGCTTCGGCCTTGAGGTCGATGGAGACGAAGTCGCCGTTCTCGGCGGCGCGGTCGACGCCCACGAGGGTGCCGAAGCGCTCACGCAGCTCGGTGAGCTTCTCCTCGACGTCGGCGTCGGTGACCTCGAGGTTGTCGACCTCGATCTTCAGACCGTCGTAGTCCGGGAGGGTGACCTCCGGGCGCACGTCGACCTCGACGGTGAACGTGAGGTTCTCCTCGTCGGTCATCGGCACCTCGGTGATGTCCACCTGCGGCTGGCCGATCGGGTCGATCTCGGTCTCGTCGACGGCCTTGCCGAAGAACTCCGGGAGGGCCTCGTTGACGGCCTCCTGGATGACCGCGCCCTTGCCGACGCGCTGCTCGATGATCCGCGCGGGCACCTTGCCCTTGCGGAATCCGGGAACCTGGATCTGGTCACCGATCGACTTCAGGGCCGCGTCGACGTGCGGCTGGAGCTCCTCGCTCGGGACCTCGACGGTCAACTTGACCCGGGTCGGGCTGAGGTTCTCGACGGCACTCTTCACTGCAGGCACTCCACACGATCTTCGACGACGACAGGGTTGGGGCGCTGGCTCCCGGGTCGACTTCGACCGATGGGCACGCAGGCACCGTCCCGGCTGGCCGGGACACAACCAGCCACTGTATCGGCTTGGACCGCACAGGCCGAATGCGCGGATGTCAGTCGGTGCGGGGGACCAACGTGATGAGGGTGACGTTGCCCTCGATGCTGCTCTTCTCGGTGACGACGTCGACCTCGTCGCCACGCACGGTGAACAGGGCGATGGCCCGGCCGTCGTACATCTGCTGGAAGTCGGCGTAGGTGTACTTCTTCGTCAACGAAGTCCGTCGCACGTCCATGTGCTGGGCCCGCTCGGTGAGCTCCTTGTACTCCAGCGCGGGGGCGAAGGGGGTGCGCGCCGTCAGGTGCGACGCCGTCTCGGTGCGGTCGCTCCCGACGTGCTCGGTGGCGGCTGGCGCGAGCTGGAAGACGTGCTTGCGTCCCAGGACGTGGGAGAACTCGCGCGCGGCGATGGCATTGCGCTCGTCCTGGTCGGTGGCCGCGACGAAGGTCTTCAGTCCCGCCAGCTCCATGTCGCGCACGACGTAGTCGCTGAGCAGGTTGGCCATCTCGACCCGGATCCCGGCCATCCGGGCCCGGTTGAGCGCCACGCGGTAGACGGAGACCATCACGACGTCGACCCCGAGGTCGTCGAGCGCCTGGGCCACCCGGACGATCCACTCATCCCCTCCGGCGAGGATGACACCCTGCGGTGACGTCGTCGCCAGCCCGAGCCGTTCGGCCAGTCGCCCCACACCCAGTCCATAGATCGCGACCGTGGCGACGATGACCAGGAAGACCAGCGGAACCATCTGGCTCGCCTGCTCGCCGAGCTGGTCCAGACGGGCGGCGTGCGCGGGGTCGGACACCCGCTCCGCGGCGTGCGAGAGCTCGAGCGCGAAGATGCTCGTCACGGCGGCGGCGACGATGCCGCGAGGAGCCATGAACGCGAGCAGGCGACGCTCCTCCTTCGTCGAGCCCGTCCCCAGGAGCGCGAGCTGGATGCTCACCGGGCGGATCACCAGGACGAGGACGAGGACGAAGATCCCGGCCACCGGAGCAATGTCCACGACCGCGCCGGGGGCGACCCGGCCGGCGAGGACGACGAAGAGGATCCCGACCAGGAGCACCTGCAGGTGCTCCTGGAACGTGGCGACGTGCTCCAGGTGGAGGTTGGGCCGGTTGGCGAGGTAGATGCCCAGCAGCGTGACCGTGAGCAGACCGCTCTCGGACTCGATGGAGTTGGACAGGGCGAGCGCACCCACGGCGGCCGCGAGGAAGACCGCCCCGTGGAGGAAGTCGGGCACGAGGTGGCGTTTGATGGCCAGCTCGAGCAGGAGCCCCAGCACGAGGGCGATGACGACCGCCGTGAGGATCGTCGTACCGAGGGTGACCACAACCGCGCCGAAGGGGTCGGCCGAGGCGCCGGCGAGGACCGCCTGGAAGACGAGGACGGCCAGGATCGCGCCGATCGGGTCGACGAGGATGCCCTCCCAGCGCAGCAGCGCCGCGATCCGTCGGGTGGGTCGCAGCTGGCGCAGGATCGGTCCGATCACCGTGGGGCCGGTGACCACGAGGACGGCTCCGACCAGGAGGGCGAGCTCCACGGGGAAGCCGAGGAACCAGACCGTCAGGGTGATCAGCCCCCAGGCCACCGCGACGGTGACCGTGCACAGTCGCAGCGTCGTGCGCCCCAGGTCGCTGATGTCCTTGAATCGCAGCGACAGGCTGCCTTCGAAGAGGATCACGCCGACGGCGAGGCTCACCCCCCCGAAGAGCACGTCCCTGCCCAGGACCGCATCGGGGGTCACCAGCTGACCGAGGCCGAAGCCGACGATCAGCAGGATGAGGATCGAGGGGATGCGCACTGCCCACGCGACGACCTGACAGGCCACTGCGAGCGCGGTCACGAGAGCGAGGTAACTCGCCGGGTCGGTGATCACGGGCGACAGACTGCCATTCGGGCTGTGGCCCACACCAAAGATGCCCACCGTGGTGGTCGGGGTAGCCGGATTCGAACCGACGGCCTTCCGCTCCCAAAGCGGACGCGCTACCAAGCTGCGCCATACCCCGTCGACCCGATTGCGCTCGGGCCGCGTGCGGAGACTAGGCTAACCCCTGCTGCTCCGGCCGTTGTGCCGCAGGTCGACTCACGGGGCAGCGCGCGGGTGTAGCTCAATGGTAGAGCCCCAGTCTTCCAAACTGGCTACGCGGGTTCGATTCCCGTCACCCGCTCCACGGGCCCGACAGCGGCTGCCGGCGAGTTAGGCAAGGCTTCCCTTAATGGGTGTACCCTGCGTCTCGTGCTCGCCAACTACCTCATCGGACTGCGCGAAGGCCTCGAAGCCGCGCTCGTGGTCAGCATTCTGGTGGCCTACCTGGTCAAGTCCGGTCGTCGTCACCTGCTGCCGCGCATCTGGGCGGGAGTCGGGCTCGCCGTCGCGATCAGCCTCGCCTTCGGGGCCCTGCTCACCTTCGGGCCGCGGGGGCTGACCTTCCGGGCCCAGGAGCTCATCGGCGGCAGCCTGTCGATCATCGCGGTCGGCTTCGTCACCTGGATGATCTTCTGGATGGCCCGCACCGCGCGCGGACTGGCCGGCGAGTTGCGCGGCCGGATCGACCACGCCGCCGACGACGGCAGCGCCTGGGGCCTGGTCCTCATCGCCGTGCTCGCGGTGGGCCGCGAGGGTCTGGAGACCGCCCTCTTCCTCTGGGCCACCTCCCGCGCGGTCGGTTCCGGCGCCGGGTCGGCGTGGACACCGCTGCTGGGCGCCGCTGCGGGCCTGGGGACCGCCATCGCCCTGGGCTGGCTGATCTACCGCGGCGCGATCTCGATCAACCTCACCCGATTCTTCACCTGGACCGGTGTCCTGCTGGTCCTCGTCGCCGCGGGTGTCCTGTCCTACGGCATCCACGACCTGCAGGAGGCCCGATTCCTGCCCGGCCTGGACACCGTGGCCTTCGACGTCTCCGACGTCATCGACCCGAACACCTGGTACGCGACGCTGCTGAAGGGGATCTTCAACTTCACCCCGAGGACGACCGTCCTGCAGGCGGTCGCGTGGGTCCTCTACGTGGTCCCCGTCCTCACCCTCTTCGTCCTCGGCACCCGCCGACGGGCCCCCCGCCCTTCGCCCGCCACCCCCGTCACCACCGCCTAGAAAGCACCCTCGACAGATGAACCTGCGACACCTCACCACCGGCGCATCCGCTGCACTGCTCATCCCCGCCCTGGCTGCCTGCACCAGCAACTCGGCTCCGACCGGCGACAAAGGGGGCGACGCCCGGGCCATCTCCGTCACCTCCACGCAGGACGCCTGCGAGGTCTCCTCCACCCAGGTGCCGGCCGGCACGCTGACCTTCGACGTGACCAACGAGGGTTCTCAGGTCACGGAGTTCTACCTCCTCGGCGAGGACGGGCTGCGCATCGTCGGCGAGGTGGAGAACATCGGCCCGCAGCTCTCCCGCGAACTCGTGGTCAACGTGCCTGCCGGCACCTACACGACGGCTTGCAAGCCGGGCATGCGGGGCGAGGGCATCCGGGCGGACTTCACCGTCGCGACGTCCGACGACGCCGAGGTCCCGGTGTCCGACCAGGCCAGCGTCACGCAGGCGGAGGACAACTACGCCGCCTACGTGCAGGACCAGTCCGACCAGCTGCTGACCAGGACGCAGGAGTTCGTCGAGCTCTACAAGGCCGGCAAGGACGACGAGGCCAGGGAGCTGTACCCGCGGGCACGCGTGCACTGGGAGCGCATCGAGACCGTCGCCGAGTCCTTCGGTGACATCGACCCGAAGCTGGATGCCCGCGAGGCCGACCTCGAGGAGGGCCAGAAGTGGACCGGCTGGCACCGCATCGAGAAGGACCTGTGGCCGCAGGACGCGCAGGACTACACCCCGCTGACCGATGATGAGCGCGCCACCGTCGCCGACGACCTGCTGGAGACCACCACGATGCTGGACACCCGCCTGCAGGACATGACCTTCACCATCGACCAGATCTCCAACGGGTCGATCGGCCTGCTCGAGGAGGTGGCCATGGGCAAGATCACCGGCGAGGAGGAGATCTGGTCCCACACCGACCTGTGGGACTTCCAGGCGAATGTCGACGGGGCCCGCGTGGCCTACGAAGGGGTGCGGCCCGTTCTCCTGACCACGGACGAGCAGTTGGCCACCGAGCTGGACAGACGCTTCGAGGCACTGCAGGAGGAGCTCGACCGGCACCGCACGGGGAAGGACGGCTTCGTCTCCTACACCGAGCTGTCCGATTCCGATGTGCAGGCACTCGCTGACGACGTCAGCGCCCTGTCCGAGCCGCTGTCGAAGCTGACGGGGGCGATCCTGTGAGAGCTCGTCGCACACCCGACGACGAGACCGACGAGCCCCGGAGCACGGGACTTCGGCCCTCCCGTCGCGCCGCGCTCGTCGGTGGCGGCGGGCTGCTCGCCGGGGTGGGCCTGGCCGGTGGCTTCGCCGCAGGGCGGGCGGTCGCGGACGACAGCACCGGCGACGACCCGACGGTCTTCGACCTCCATGGCACCCACCAGCCGGGCATCGTGACGCCGGTGCAGGACCGGCTGCACTTCGCCGCCTTCGACGTGACCACCGAGTCCCGCGACGAGCTGGTCGAGATGCTCCGGGAGTGGACGAAGGCGGCCGATCGACTCATGCACGGCGACTCCGCGGGGCCCATCGGTCCCACCTCCGGTGACTACCGCACGCCCCCGGACGACACCGGCGAGGCAATCGGACTGCCCCCGTCCCGGTTGACGCTGACCTTCGGCTTCGGTCCGGGACTGTTCACCGACGCGGACGGCGTGGACCGCTTCGGTCTGGCCGATCGCCGCCCGGCGCTGCTCGAGCCACTGCCCCATTTCCCCGAGGACGCACTCGACCCCGAGCGCAGCAACGGCGACCTGTGCATCCAGGCGTGCGCGGATGACCCGCAGGTGGCCGTGCACGCCATCCGCAACCTCGCCAGGATCGGCTTCGGCACCGTCCGGATGCGCTGGTCCCAGCTCGGTTTCGGCAAGACGTCGAGCACGACCACCGGGGAGGAGACGCCACGCAACCTCTTCGGTTTCAAGGACGGGACCATGAACATCACCGCCGATGAGGACGCGGAGCTCGACGAGCACGTGTGGGTCGGTCCCGACGACGACCCCGACGCCGGCTGGCTGGTCGGCGGCTCCTACCTCGCGGTGCGCCGGATCAACATGCGCATCGAGACCTGGGACCGTCAGCCCCTGGGCGCCCAGGAGGAGTTCATCGGACGGACCAAGGGTGGCGGCGCACCGTTGTCCGGAGGCACGGAGCACAGCCAACCCGACTTCGACATGAAGGGATCCACCGGTCCGGTCATGCCCGAGGACTCCCACGTACGGCTGGTGCACCCGTCCCACAACGGCGGTTCGCGGATCCTGCGCCGCGGCTACAACTTCGTCGACGGGTCGACGGCTCTGGGCGATCTCGACGCCGGGCTGTTCTTCCTCGCCTACGTGCGCGACCCGGACCGGCAGTTCATCCCGATGCAGAACGCCATGGCCAAGAACGACGCGATGATGGAGTACCTGAAGTTCACCGGGTCAGCGCTGTTCGCCGTCCCGCCGGGCACCCGGAAGGGCGAGTACATCGGGCAGGCCCTCTTCACCTGATCCGACACGGGAGGCAACCCGCGTCCCCCCTCGTGCGTCTGGTTGTACATGACGTGGTGCACACGTCGTTCCGCGGGGCACCGCGCCCCCGGCCGAAGGGGAAGAGATCATGGACACTCGTCGTCAGTTCACTCGACTGGGCATCGCGGTCGTGGCCGCGGCTGCCACCGTCGCCGCCGTACCGGCGGCTGCGCCGGCCACGACCGCCGGTCCGTACTGCGGGATCTGGTGGGGGTCGACGGCCAAGTCCGCACCCACCCAGACGACCGGAACGCTGGCCGACGTGCGCTCCGGTCGGCACGCCTGCTTCGACCGGCTCGTCCTGGACGTCGACGACGTCCCGGGCGCCCCGGGGTACAGCGTGCGCTACGTCAAC
This sequence comes from Janibacter sp. A1S7, assembly GCF_037198315.1. Classification (NCBI taxonomy): domain Bacteria; kingdom Bacillati; phylum Actinomycetota; class Actinomycetes; order Micrococcales; family Intrasporangiaceae; genus Janibacter; species Janibacter alittae. The sequence continues at coordinate 2,226,726 of NZ_CP144913.1, forward strand.
TCGGTGCGCACCGACGGCAGCGGCACCCGGGTCCCGCTGCGCGGAGGCGCCGACCTCCGGGTCGTGCTGCGGGCCCCGGCCCACACCAACCAGGGCGTGCCCACCTACCGGCCGACCCACCGCAGCAACCTGGTGGACGTGACGAACTACCGGACCTTCCGCCAGGTGGCGTGGGCGGGCAGCTTCGAGGGGCAGACGACCATCGGGGTGGGAGTGCGGGCACGGCTGCCGTTCCGCACCTTCGTTCTCGACGGCCCCGGTGACGGCGCCCGCCTGGTCATCGACGTCGCGCACCGCTGGTGAGCGGGGCCGCCATCGTCGGAAGGGTCGCTCCCCCGAGCGCTACCCGGTCGGATCCGACGAGCTGCCCGAGGTGCTCGACCCGAAGACGGTCCGCCAGTCGTGCGCGATGCTGACGATGGTCCACCCCTGGCGAGCACCCACGTGCGTGATCGGCTCCGAATCAGCCACGGTCTCGCCGGTGCTGACGTAGTCGAACTCACGATCTTTGTCGTCGTGGTCGACCAGGAGAGCCAGAGTGGGCCCATCGCCGGCCGCGGCCCACTCGAGCATCTCGCGGTCACCGGCCGAGTTGCCCGCCGCAAGGATCGGTCGGCGCCCCAGTTGCGTCTGGATGTTGGTGACCTTGTTCGCCCCCTCGTTCGCCCCGGCGAGCAGCCGAGCCGTGCGCCTGAGGCCGGGGCCCGTCCCGTCCGCCGACGTCGGGATGAAGTCGTAGGCGATGAGGCTGCCGACGACGTTCTGCGGCGGGACGCCGTAGACGTCATTGCTGACCGCTCGGAGGAACTCCGTGCCCCCCGCCGGTGACGATGCACACGGTGAACCCCCGGCGGCGCAGCTCCGACATGAGTTCGTGCATCGGCAGGTAGGTGTTCGATCGCAGCGGTCGTCCCAGACTCCGATGATGCGCACGGGCGAGGAACTCGCGGACCCGCGCAGTGAAGTCCTCGGGGCCCTGCCCCTCGAAGAGGCGAGTGAGCGCGTACGCGATCCGCTCCAGGCCCATCTCACCGATCGCCTCTCGGTCCTGGGCCAACAGCGCCGCGAACTCCGGCACCGTCGCCAGGCTCGGCTCCGAGAGCACAGCAGTCCTGAGCGCGTCGACGAAGAACTCGTACTGGACGTACGTCGGGCGCTCGCACCACAGCGTGCCGTCGTTGTCGAAGCAGGCGAGGCGCTGCTCACGCGGAACCGACTCGGCTGCGTCGAGGAAGGTCACGACGGCGTCGCGGGCAGGGCCGGGCCGCCACGAAGGCAGGATGTCATCACCCACGGTCGGATCCGTCCGGGGCGGACCTGCTGACGCACCGGAACCCGACGTGGCTCATGCCGGTGTCGATGGCTTGGGGCCGGCGTGCGGCCGGCCGATACCGCAGGCAGTACGAATCGGCGCACAGGTGGGAGCCGCCCTTGAGCACCTTGCGTCCGACGCGGAACTGCGGCTGCGCCGGGTCGTAGCTCGACTCGACATCGCTTCCCCGCGGGTCCTCGGGTGCACAACATGACGAGCCGGCGTCGTCGGGATGCGTCGTGCTCCACCAGTCGTCGGTCCACTCCCAGACGTTGCCGGCCGCGTCGTACAGGCCGAACCCGTTGGGCGGAAAGCTGCCGACCGGGGCAGTCCGCAGGAAGCCGCTCTCCCCGCTGCTGCGCCAGGGGAAGTCGGGGCCGTCCCAGATGTTCGCCATCAGTCGGCCCCCCGGTCGGGGCTCGTCTCCCCAGGTGTAGGCAGCGCCGTCGAGTCCGCCGCGGGCGGCGTACTCCCACTCGGCTTCTGTCGGGAGCGAAGTACCGGCCCATGCTGCATAGGCCGTGGCGTCCTCATGGGCGATGTGGACGACCGGATGGTCCAGCCGTAGGTCGATCGTGCTCTTCGGACCATTCGGGTGCTTCCAGCACGCGCCCGGCTTCCAGCGCCACCACTGGCTGAGGTGACGCAGGTCGACCGGCCCGGATGTCGGGGTGAACACCATCGACCCGGGGCGCAGGTTCGCTGCTGGAGCACCAGGGTAGTCGGCCGGGTCGAGCTCCCGCTCGGCGACGGTGACGTAGCCGGTGGCGTCCACGAACCGGGCGAACTCTGCATTGGTCACCTGGGTCGCGTCGATCGAGAACGCGCCGACGCGCACGTGGTGGACGGGGCCTTCTTCCGGGTAGTGGTCATCCGACCCCATCCGGAAGAGGCCCCCTGGCAGGTCGATCATCACGTCAACTGCTCGGGGCCCCGGCCTTGAGCTTCTCCATCACCTTGTCGATGTTGAAACTCGCCGGCTCCTGCCGGGCCGGGAACTCGGCCAGGCTGCTGATCATCTGCGCCACATAGGTCTGTGCCGGGACGAAGGTCCAGACGTGGTCGAGAACCCAGTCGTAGTAGGTGTTGGAGGTGATGTCGGCGCGCTCGTACGGATCCGTCTTGAGGTTGAACAGCTTGGGGAAGCGCAATTCGGTGAACGGCTCCGCCCAGATGCCGAGTGTCCCCGTCGCTCGTTGCTCGAGGAAGACGAACTTCCAGTTGTCGTAGCGCAAGGCCATGAGGTCGCCGTCGTCCGAGACGTAGAAGAAGTGCTGTCTCGGGCTCTGCTCCACCCGACCGGTGAGGTAGTCGAGCTGGTTGTGCCCATCGAGGTGGACCGTGTAGCTGCGCCCGGCCAGCTCGGTGCCTCGCGTGAGGCGCTCGGCGATGTCGGTGTCGCCAGCCGCGGCGAGTAGCGTGACGAACCAGTCATTGTGGCTGACGATCCCGTTGAGCACCTCCCCCGCCGGAATGTGCCCCGGCCACCGCACCATCGCCGGCACCCGGAAGGCACCCTCCCAGTTGGAGTTCTTCTCGTTGCGGAAGGGCGTCATGCCGGCGTCCGGCCAGCTGTTCATGTGCGGGCCGTTGTCGGTGGAGTACATGACGATGGTGTTCTCGGCCAAGCCGTTGTCGTCCAGGAAGTCGAGCACCGACCCGACGAGGTCGTCGTGGTCGCACATCGTGTCGTGGTACTCCGACTGCCACCTCCCGGCCCTGCCCCGGCTACCGTCCTTGATGTGCGTGCGGAAGTGCATGTGTGTCGTGTTGAGCCACAGGAAGAAGGGGGTGTCGCTGTCCTTTGCGTCGGTCATGAACCGCAGCGCCTCGGGCACGACCTCGTCGTCGATGGTCTTCATCCGCTCCCTGGTCAGGGGGCCGGTGTCCTCGACGCGCTGTGATCCGTCGGCGTTCGCCCAGGAATGGATGACGCCGCGAGGACCGAAGTTCTTCCGGAAGTTGGGGAACTCGTCCTCCGACGGGTAGTCGTCGAGTTCCGGCTCCTCCTCGGCGTTGAGGTGGTAGAGGTTGCCGAAGAACTCGTCGAAGCCATGGGCCGTCGGGAGGAACTCGTCCCGGTCGCCGAAGTGGTTCTTGCCGAACTGGCCGGTCGTGTAGCCCAACGACTTCAATGCCGTGGCGATCGTCGGGTCCTCCGCCCGCAACCCGATGTCCGCGCCCGGCATGCCGACCTTGGTCAGTCCTGTGCGATAGGGGTTCTGTCCGGTGATGAATGCCGCACGACCGGCCGTGCAACTCTGCTCTCCGTAGTAGTCGGTGAACCGCACGCCCTCGGTGGCCACTCGGTCGATGTTCGGCGTGCGATATCCCATGAGTCCGTCGGAGTAGCAACTGAGGTTGCTGATTCCGATGTCGTCGCCCCAGATGATCAGGATGTTCGGTTGATCGACCATGTTCGTCTCCGATGTCGGGTTCTGCGGTGATGGTGCCAGCGGGCGTGGAACGTTCCGGGAAGTCACTGATCGGTGTCACACGGTGCACTGATGGCCGGGCTGGCGGACGCGGTCATCGCATCCGCGGTCTCCTCGATGAGTTGTGGCGTCACGCGCCCGCCACCCGGGGCGAACGGATCCGCCAAGGTCACCACGATGAGCAGCAGGACCACCGTGAAGACGCTCGACATCGACACCAGAAAGGCCTGCGCGTGACGTCTCGCGGGCAGGGTCACGGCAAAGATGAGCATGACCACACTCGCTCCGCCTCCGATGAGCAGCACCCACAGCATCGGCGGAACCGTCGTCTCCGCTGCCACGAGTCGGATCTCCCGCGCGGTGGAGATGTTGCCGATCTGCGAGGCAAGGTTGGTCGCCGAGGCCGCGTGCAGTGCACCCGCCGCGGGCTCGTCCTCCTCGCCGAGGGAGAGGACGAGGGCGAGGTAGGTCGCATCCACCTTCGGCGACCCCACCGAGTCGTCCACCAACGAAGGCCAGTCGTGCGCCGGGACCGAGCGGGCATAGCAGATGAGCGCCCGTTGGATCCCGGGCTGCGCCTCGGGAAAGAGCTCTGCCTGGTTGTACGCCGTGCCGATCGAGGTTGCCTCGGCACCGACTGCCTGACGGGCATCGGCGAACTGCCCGAAGAGGAAGAGCACCGAGAAGCCGACGACGACACCGTAGGCGGTGGCGATGTAGGACAGGGTCGACGCCCACGAGTTGACGTGCACCTCCTTGTCGCCGAGACGCCGGCGCACGAGCAGGGACAGCCCGAAGGTCACGACGAACGCGACGAGCAGGATCAGCGCGTTGCCCGCGAAGGTGGCCATTCGCTCAGCACCCCTTTCGGATCCGGTTGCTCACGAGGCGAGGATCCGTGCCTTTTGTTCCGCGAACTCCTCGTCGGTGAGAATTCCCTGCGCCTTGAGGTTGGCCAGCTCGGTCAGCCGGTCGATGATCGCGTCTCCACTGCCCCCTGCCGACGCTGGCGGCGGCGCGGGTGACGCGGCGGCGGGAGGTGGGGCGTATTCACGCGGCCCGGCCGCCGGCGGGTAGGCCCGTGCGTCCTGGGGCGGCGAAGTGTGCCGCCTGCCGGCGCTGCACTCGTCCGTTGACTGCGCTGGCGGTCCCCGCGATGACCGCCGTGCGGGCAACGCCTCGAAGTAGTCCCGGCATGGTGTCCTCCTGGTGGATCGGTGGTGGTGGATCGATGGGCCGGTCAGCCTGCGGACTCCACTGCGTCCAGGGCGTCCAGGAGCAGCTGGGCTCGCTCGCGGCCACCCGGCCGCCCGCGGCGTCGACGGCGGTCACGAGTCCGCCGGCCCACGTGTTCTCGATGGCGATGAGCAGTCCGCTCATCCCCGGTGCGAGGGCCTCGCCCGCCTGGTCCAGGTCGGAGGTGTCGAAGAGACCACTCTGCGCGCCCGCGAAGGCCTCGAAGCCGTTGAGGCCCGGATTCACCTCGCTGAGGTCAGCCCGTGTCGCTCGTCCGGAGTCGTCCTTGCGCACGGCGGCCACGTCGAGCAACCGGATGAGGCCGCGATCGAGCACTGCGGACAACTCCGTGGCCACGTGGCTCGTGGCAGCGTGCTCGGGAAATTCGATGAGGAAGAAGTCGAGGGGCCCGAGGGCCGTTTCCTGCGTCATCGATTGCTCCTGGCGTCGTGGGCGAATGAAGGTCGAGCCTCGCACTGCACACGGTCGCCCGCATCATGCGAGATGGGTGATCACGTCGGCTGCCCCTCACGGGGGTCATGCGTGCCATCGGCTCGCCGGGCTCGTCGAACGGCCCCGGCATCAGCAGGAGCGTCCAGGTCGTCACGGACCTTCCGCCGCGGTGCTCGACCCTCATCATCGTCTGCCCCACCGAGACCGCGGGAGTCATGCTAAGTGGGTGACGTGCAGACGCTGGGCACGTGGTGGGATGTGGCGATGGATACCGATGGCGCGTCAGCAGCGGAGGTCTCGACGGTCCCCCCACCGGGAGGTCGACCGCCCGCGAGCACGCCTGCGGGGATGCTCGAGGGCGTGGCCAGCACGAGGACGCTGCGGCTCCTGCTCGGCGCCGCGGCGCTCGCCTTCCTCGCCGTCACGATCAAGGCGGCCAGCGACATCATCGGACCGTTGATGCTCGCGCTGGCGTTGACGATCGTCTTCCACCCGCTGCGCAAGCGTCTGACCCGGCGCGTGCCCGCGTGGTTGGCCTCGGTGAGTGTCGTCGTCGGCGTCTACCTGCTGCTCATCGTCCTGGGGCTGATGCTCCTCGTCTCGATCGCCCGGATGGCGCAACTGCTGCCCCAGTACCAGGCCCAGCTCAACGAACAGTTCGCCTTCATCGGCACCACCCTGAACTCGTGGGGGATCTCGCAGAGCCAGCTGGCGACGATGAAGGACTCCGTGGACACCGCCCGAGTGGCATCTGCCGCAGCCTCGGTGCTCGGCGAGTTGTTGGGCGTCCTGTCCAACTTCTTCTTCATCGTCGTCCTCCTGCTCTTCCTGGCCTTCGACGGCGCGCACACCGAGAAGCTCATGACCCATGCCCGGCGATTCCGGCCCAACGCCGTCGAGGCGATGTCCTCCTTCGCTCGGGGCACGCGGGCCTACCTGAGCGTGTCGGCCATCTTCGGGCTCATCGTCGCGGTGGTCGATACCGGCGCACTGTGGATCATGGGCGTGCCCGGCGCCTTCGTGTGGGGCGTCCTCGCCTTCGTCACCAACTTCGTCCCGAACATCGGATTCGTCATCGGTGTGGTCCCGCCGGCGCTCATCGCACTGCTCGACGGAGGGCCGACACTGATGCTGGCGGTCATCATCGTCTACAGCGTGATCAACTTCGTCATCCAGTCGATCATCCAACCGCGGGTCATCGGCAACTCGGTTGGCCTGTCGACGACGTTGACCTTCCTCTCGCTCGTCTTCTGGACCTTCATCCTCGGGCCGCTCGGGGCCATCCTCGCGGTGCCGATGAGCCTGTTGCTCCGTGCGGTGATCGTCGAGGCCGACCCCACGAGCCGGTGGGTCCTGCCGCTCGTCAGCGGTCGACTGGACCCGCCCGAGCCCGACGCGCCGGCCCCCGGCTGACGTCATCCCACCTGCATGACGCGCACACGCACGACCGGGCGTTGGCTGGCGATCAGTCACCCAGTGAGTGAGGATCCATGGACTATGCAGAGCAGCTCCGACACCTCGCCCTCGACAACCTCGACGCGGTGACCCCACTCGGGACACTCGACGCCAAGACGGGCTCGCTGGTGCGCCTGGGCGCGCTCGTCACGGTCCTGGCCGGAGTCCCCTCGATCCGGGTCGAGATCGACGCGGCCGTCGGTGCGGGGGCCACCGAGGCGGAGATCGTCGGTGTCCTCGACGCGCTGCTGCCGGTGGTGGGGCGGCCCAGGGTCGTGGCGGCCGCGCCGAAGGTGGCTCTGGCCCTGGGCTACGACGTGGACACGTTCCAGCTCCCGGGGTGAGTCGGGTCCGGTCAGTGACCGAGCAGACCGGTCTCGAGGGCCCGCTCGACCGCCGCGTTGCGAGTGGTGACGCCCAGCTTGCGGTAGATGGACCCGACCTCCGAGCTGACGGTGTTGCGTGAGATGAAGAGGCGTTCCCCGATGGCCGCCAGCGTGAGGTGTGTCTGCAGGTAGGGCAGCAACCGCAACTCCGCCGGGGTGAGGGGGACGGTCGCCACCCTCTCCACCGTGTCCACGAGCGTCGTGCGGAATCGCTGGACGTCCTCCACGAGACCACCCATGTCGGGCCGTCGCGACAGGATGTCGTCGACCTCGCGGAGGACGTGCGCCGCCGCCGTGCGGTTGCCGTTGTCGACGAAGGCCTGGGCGAGCTGTACTCGAAGACGGATCGCCACGAAGGGCAGCACGTGGGTGCTGTCGACGCGTGCACGCATCGCCCGCGACAGATATCCCTGCGCCGTCGACACGTCCTCCCGGTGTCGTGCGACTCGGGCAGCGACCGCGTAGACGAAGGCGGACAACGCGTAGCCCTCCAAGTGGTTCTCATCGACGAGGCGGACAGCCGCGTCCACTCGTGCCCGGGCCTGCGACCACGCTCCGTCCTCCATGGCCATGAGCGCCAGCTCGGACTCGCTCAACATGACGGACGTCGCCGACCCCACCTCGAGCGCGCACGTCGACGAGCGCGAGAACGCGTCTGCGGCCGCGTCCCGGTCCCCGACGAGCAGGGCTGTCGACCCGAGCGCATACAGGGCTGTGGCGCGCCACGGGCTCCACTCCCGGTCGTACGCCGCGGCGAACGCCGCGTCCTCGTGTGCTCGACGAGGACCGTGCCGACACATCACGGCACGAACGAGCGCACGGGCCGACGCGAACTCTGCTCGATCGCCGTCGGGGACCGTGTCCTCGTCGAGATCCTCGAGCAGGGCCGCCCATCGCTCCGACCCCGGAGACTTCCCCTGCAGGAGTGCAGTCCACGTCGCGATGACGAGCAGCGGCGGCGATGCCCGGATCACCGCGTCCTCGATGGTCGACAGCCACCGGGAGATCACCGTGAAGTCACCCTGTGCATAGGCAGGCACCGCCGTGGCCGCGATGAGGCTCGCCGCACGAGCCGACTTCCCGGCGGCAAGGAGGTGATCGACCGCCCAGTGCGGATGACCGTTCGCTTCGAACCACTCGGCGGCCCGCAGGTGCAGCTCGCCGACGATCTCCCCCTCGTCGCGGTGGGCCTGCGCGACCAGGAAGTCCCGGAACAGCGGATGGTAACGAATTCGGAGTCGACGACGGTCCAGTGGCACGAGGAAGAGGTTGAGCTCCTCGAGACGTCTCAGGTGCGCCGACGAGTTGGAGATCCCCACCACCGCGTCGCACACGGGAGCGGACAGCTCCTCAAGGATCGAGGTACGTCGCAGGAAGCTCTTCAGGTCGTCCGGCAAGCGGGCGAATGCCTCGAGGTGGAGGTAGTCGGAGATGGTCCGCTCATCACCGAAGAGCGACCGCGCATCTCCACCGGCGCGGACCGTCAACGCGTAGAGGAAGAGCCCGGCGGGCCACCCCTCGGAGCGAGCGACTGCCGAGGCGAGGTCGTCGTCGGACACGACGATCCCACTGTCGCTGAAGATCTGCCGAGCACCATCGGCATCGACTCGTAGGTCGTCGGTACCGATCTCGAACAGGTCCCCACACAACCGTCGCCGCGTGACGAAGGACTGCTCGTATCGACTGGTCAGGACGAGTTGGGAGCCTGCGGGCAGGTCTGCGAGAACGACCTCCAGGGCGTCCTGGCACTCATCCGAGCCCACGGCGTGCAGGTCGTCGATGAAGAACACGAAGGGTTCCGGGGCCTGACGGATCACGGCCGACAGCAAGGGCGCGGCCCCGCCCAGAACCGCGACATCGGTCCCCCGCATCTTCGGCACGACCTCTACAGCCAGTGGGCTGATGGACCTGCAGGCCATGGCCAGGACCGTCAGCAGCGAACCGGCCTCGTCGTCGTGACGATCAAGCGATGCCCACGCGACCCGACGGGTCTCCAGATGGGCCCACTCGGCAGCCATGGTGGACTTCCCGTACCCCGCCGGAGCAGTCACCGTCACGACGCGCCCCCCGCTTCGCCGCGCCGCCTCGATGAGCGGGCGTCGCGTGACCGTCCCCTGACGTGGCCGGTTGACCGTGACCTTGCTGTCGAGGGAGGCGGACTCAGGTGTCACCACTGACGACAGCGGACCCACGTGAGACATGGTCATGGCGTCCTTTTTACCACCGCAACTACCAATCCGGGCGTCGTGAACCGTGGAATCCGAGAGTCCCCAGCCGTGAACCGCTGGTCACTGCAAGGCGGAGGTCAGTCGGGCCAAGCCGTCCACCGCCGTACGCCTGGTTGGTTCCATCGCCCACTGCTCGGCCGTCAGCTCGGTGCTGAGGGTGCGGTACTCGTCCTCGACCCGGCGCATCTGCTGCACGTAGTGGCGTGATCGAACCATGAGGGAGACCTCGCAGTTCAGTCCGAACGAGCGCATGTCCATGTTGCTCGACCCGATCACCGCGACATCGTCGTCGATGCTGAAGTGCTTGGCGTGCAGGATGTACGGCGCCGGGTACTGGTAGATCCGCATACCGGCGTCGAGAAGCGGCGCATAGTACGAGCGTTGCGCGTGCCACACCAGGGCCTGGTCCCCGATCTCCGAGACGAACAGCTCCACGGTCACGCCGCGATCGATGGCGGCCATGATCCCGCGCAGCATGGACTCCTCGGGGACGAAGTACGGACTCGTGATCGCCACCCGCTCCTGCGCGGCGTAGAGCAGGCTCAGGAAGAGCTGGAGGTTGTTCTCCACGGGATAGCCGGGACCGCTGGGCACCACCTGGCACTCGAGGAGTTCGTCAGCCGAGGTCGTGGCGGTCACCGACGGCGAGTTCGTCACGGGCAGACGCTCGTCCGACTCCATGTACCAGTCGGTCGCGAACACAAGATCGACCGACGCGACGACCGGTCCCTCGATCCGGGTCATGAGGTCCTGCCACTGCAGCCCGCGCGAGAGGTTCTTCTTCTTGTTGTAGCTGCGGTCGATGAGGTTCTGGGACCCCAGGAAGGCAGTCCGTCCGTCGACCACGAGCAACTTGCGATGGTTGCGCAGATCCAGTCGCTGGTAGCGCCCCCTGAGCGGTTGTACCGGCAGCATGAGGTGCCACTGGGCTCCCATGGCGTCGAGACGGGCGATCGTCGCCGCGTAGTCACGACAGTGCGACGAGGCCCAGTGGTCCAAGAGCACACGGATGGTCACCCCACGCTCCGCGGCTGCCTCGAGCGCGTCGAAGAACGGGGCGGTGCTCTCGTCGAGCGACAGGATGTAGAACTCGACGTGCACGTAGGCCCGCGCACCGGCGATCTCCCGGGTCATCGTTGCCAGGGACTCGGCGTAGTCCCCGATGAGCGAGCCGCGGTTGCCGGCCCACAGGGGCATGGCGGTGTGCTCGTCGTTCATCCGCACCACACCGGCCCACCACGGCGGCCACCGCGAGGTGTCCGGCTCGGGCGACTGCGCGGCGTGCTCGGCGATGACCTCGTCCATCTCCTGCTGCTTCTGCAGCCGATGTCGCGGCAGCTTGGGATTGCCGATGAGCAGGAAGAGCAACCCTCCGACGACCGGGATGAAGAAGATCGCCAGGAGCCACGCCATCGCGGCCGTGGGGCGGCGGTTGGGCGGCACGTAGATCAACGCGAGGATCCGCAGGACCAGGTCCAGCAACACCAGCCCGCCGCCGAGGACGGCGATGTGGGGCACTGACATGTGTACCGCCCTTCGTCGGAGCCGGGTCCACCGCCGTGCCCGAGCGTTGGCCGTGCGCGTGGCCATTCACACTCGCACGAGCCGATCGTCCGCGCGTCCCCCAATGAGGGTGAATCGGTGGGGACGAGTGGCGACTGGTGTCGCGCGAGGCCGGGTCAGTGCGTGCTGGTGACCCGGAACTCGTGGATCGACCGGCCGGCGGCCCTGCCCTTGTCCTCGAACCCGGCACTCGGTCGCCAGTCCGGACGCTCCCCCTCGACGACCATGACGCCGCCGTGCTCCGCGAGCTGGCTGCGTACATGGTCGGCGTAGGCAGCGTGGTCGGTGGCGATGAGCAGGTGACCACCGGGGCGCAGTCGGTGCAGCAGCATGTCGAGGGTGTCCTGCTGGACGAAGCGACGCTTGGCGTGGCGCGCCTTCGGCCACGGGTCGGGGAAGAACAGGTGCACCGCCTCGAGCTGGTCCTCGCCGACGCACTGCACGAGGTACTCGATGGCGTCCCCCCGGTGCACCCGGACGTTGTCCAGCCCTTCCTCGTCGGCACGGACCATGAGCCGGGCGACCCCGGGCACGTGCACCTCGGCGGCGATGATCCCGTGGTCGGGCCGCTCGCGCGCGTAGGCGATCGTCGACTCCCCGTAGCCGGAGCCGATCTCGAGGACGACCGGCACGTCCCGACCGAAGGCCCGGGCGGGGTCGAGCGGCGTGGTCGGTACCGCGAAACGTGGCAGGAAGGTCTCCATCCGCTCCTGGGTCTGCGGGGACATCCGCCAGCGGGGGGTGAATGTGCGCACGGTCGCCCGGTGGCGCCCCTCGGCGGTCAGGGGGGTGTGCGTCAGGGGCGCCTTGTGCGGGTCGGGTTCGGAGGTGGTCACGGCCGCACAGGCTATCCCGAGCTCAGTCGCGCCAGATGATCACGGCGGCACGGTCGTCGTCGGCGCCCGCGCGACCTCCATCGACGAGGGCCTTGGCGAGCCCGGGGAAGCCCCGGGTGAGCCGGGCCTGAGCGGCACCGAGCATCCAGTCGATGCCGTCGTCGAGGTCACGACCGCGCGACTCGATGATGCCGTCGGTGTAGACGAGCAGGGCGTCCCCACGGTTGAGCACCGTGTGTGCCCGGGGGTACTCGGCCTCCGGGACGAGTCCGAGCGCCGGGCCGCGGTTGCCCTCGAGCGGGATCCAGCGGCCGGAGCCGGCGTCGTAGCGCATCGCGGGCGGGTGACCGGCCGAGGCGACCGACGCCTCCCCCGTGACCAGGTCGAGGCAGACGTGCACGGCGGTGGCGAATCCCTCGTCCCACATGTCGCGCTCGAGGAACTCGTTGGCCATCGGCAGCACCCGGTGCGGGGTGGCCGAGCCGATGACGCCCCCGAGGGCGCCGGCAAGGACGAGCGCACGGGTCCCGGCCGCCTGTCCCTTGCCGCTGACGTCGGCGAGGACCATCTCGAGCTGACGACCGCAGCGACTGCCCGAGGTGATGCTGAAGTCGCCCGCGAAGGCGTCCCCGTGGGCGGTCGCGAAGGAGCGCTCCGCGTGCCACCCGGCCGGCAGCCGTGGGATGTCGCCCATCGCACGCAGGCGGGAGCGCAGGTCCCCGAGCATCCGATCCCCCTCGAAGGTGGCTGCACCGTGGTGCGAGCGCGAGGTGGCGACGGCGTACATCAGCGCGAGGGAGACGATCAGTGGGAGGGTGCCGCCCATTCCGTCACCGGAGAAGGCGAGGGACCATGCGACACAGGCGAGGACGACACCGAAGACCATCCGGACCTGCTGCAGGGTGCACAGCGTGGTCGCCAGGAGGCACACGGGCACCAACGTCACGAGCGGGATGGTGGCGGTCCAGGTCTGGTGCGCGGCGGCGATCGCGAGAACGGTCATCAGGACCGTCAGCAGCAGGGCCGTCCCCTCGAGCCGTGGCAGCGACCGCGGCAACCACCGTCGCTCCGCCCACGCGGGAATGCGGCTCGGCAGGATCGCAGACACGCTCTACTCCCCCGGTCGTCCGGCGCCCCACCAAGTGGTGGGACCTGACCGCACCATAAGCGCCGACAGGCCGTCTGTGAAGTGGCCGTGACCGATCGGAAACCTCGCGAGCACCCGTGTCAGGAGTGCGATTTCGACCTCAGGGCAGCGGTGGGAGGGTGCCGTCCACCTCGAAGGCACTCACCATGTCGATGCGCCGCTGGTGACGGTCCTCGCCCGTGAAGTCGGTCGTGAGGAAGACCTGCACCATCTCCTTGGCCTCGGCGAGTGACTGCATCCGGCCGCCCATCGACAGCACCTGGGCATCGTTGTGCTCACGGGCCAGACGGGCCAGCTCCGCGTTGTAGCACAAGGCAGCCCGGATGCCGGAGACCTTGTTGGCGGCCATCTGCTCGCCGTTGCCGGAACCCCCCAGGACGATCCCGCGGCTGCCCGGGTCGTCAGCCACGGCCCGGGCGGTCCGCAGCACGAAGACGGGGTAGTCGTCGACGGCGTCGTACTCGAAGGGGCCGTGGTCGGTCACCTCGTGGCCCTCCGCCGCGAGGAAGGTGAGCAGCTCCTGGTGGAGGTCGAAGGCCGCGTGGTCGCCGCCGATGTGAACGCGCAAAGATCTCTCCGGTGTGGGAAGGGGGTGGACTCGGTCAGTCGAAGATCGGGCCGCGGGTGCGGGTGCGCTTCAGCTCGAAGAACCCCTCGGTACCGGCGACGAGGACGCAGCCGTCGAACAGTCGCCCGGCAGCCTCCCCCTTCGGAGCAGGCGAGACGACGGGACCGAAGAAGGCGACCTCACCGACGGAGATCACCGGCGTACCCACGTCGTCACCGACGAGGCCGATGGCGCGGTCGTGGCTCCGGCGCAGGAAATCGTCGTGCTCGTCGCTGTCCGCGGCCTCGACCAGCTCGGTCGGTAGGCCGACCTCGGCGAGCGCCTCGGCGGTGGCGGCACGGAAGTCCTGTTGCTCCCCCAGGTGCAGCCGGGTACCGATCGCGTCGTACAGCGGCTTGGTGACCTCGTCGCCGTGGGCCTTGCGCGCGGCCGCGATGACCCGCACCGGGGTCCAGCCCCGCTGCATCAGGTCGCGGTAGTCGTCGGACAGGTCGCGCCCCTCGTTGAGCACCGACAGACTCATCTGCGACCAGGTGATCTCGACGTCGCGGACCCGCTCGACCTCCATCAGCCACCGAGAGGTCATCCATGCCCACGGGCACAGGGGGTCGAACCACATTTCCACGGACTGCTTCGGCATGGGTTCATCGTCGCAGACCGACGGGGCAGATCCTGCGTCGGGCCCGGTGCGTGAAACCATGGGGGGAAATCGCCGACACGAAGGAGCCCACGTGCCCGGGAAGAACCTCACCCGCGAGGAGGCCGCGGAACGTGCGGCCGTCGTCGCGGTGGACGACCACGCGATCACGCTCGACCTGACGACCTCGGAGACGACGTTCGCGACGACCAGCACGATCCACTTCACGGCGAAGGAGGGATCGAGCACCTTCGTCGACTTCATCGGTGAGTCGGTGGACGAGGTCGTGCTCAACGGCACCTCCCTCGAGCCGGCCGAGGTCTTCGCCGACCACCGTGTGCGCCTGGACGAGCTCGCCGCGGACAACACGGTGACCATCCGCGCGACCGGCCGTTACATGAACACCGGCGAGGGCCTGCACCGGTTCGTCGACCCCGTCGACGGGGAGGTCTACCTCTACACGCAGTTCGAGGTGCCGGACAGCCGCCGGATGTACCCGGTCTTCGAGCAGCCCGACCTCAAGGCGAGCTTCACCCTCACCGTGACGGCCCCCGCGCACTGGCAGGTCATCGGCAACTCCCCCACCCCCGAGCCGACGCCGGTCCCCAACGGGGCAGGGCAGGGTGCCGCGGTCTGGGCGTTCGCCCCCACCGAGCGGATGAGCAGCTACATCACCGCCCTCGTCGCGGGCCCCTACGACGTCGTGCGCGACTCGCTGGTCTCGGGGGGCAAGGAGGTGCCGCTGGGCATCTTCTGCCGCAGGTCGCTGACGCAGTACCTCGACGCGGAGAACCTGTTCGCGCTGACCAAGGCCGGTTTCGCCTTCTACGAGGAGGAGTTCCGGCAGGGGTACCCGTTCACCAAGTACGACCAGGTCTTCACGCCGGAGTACAACATGGGCGCGATGGAGAACGCCGGCTGCGTGACCTTCCACGAGATGTACGTCTTCCGCTCCAAGGTCCCCGACGCGTTGGTCGAGCGTCGTGCCCTCACGGTCCTGCACGAACTGGCCCACATGTGGTTCGGCAATCTCGTGACGATGAAGTGGTGGAACGACCTGTGGCTGAACGAGTCCTTCGCGGAGTGGGCCTCGACGACCTGTCAGGCCGAGGCCACCGAGTGGACCGATGCCTGGACCACCTTCTGCACCCACGAGAAGGCCTGGGCCTACCGCCAGGACCAGCTGTCCTCGACGCACCCGATCGTCGCGCCGATCCGTGACCTCGAGGACGTCGAGGTCAACTTCGACGGCATCACCTACGCCAAGGGCGCCTCGGTCCTCAAGCAGCTCGTCGCCTACGTCGGCCGCGAGGCCTTCCGCGACGGCATCCGCGCCTACTTCGTCAAGCACGCGTGGGGCAACACGACCCTCGACGACCTGCTGGTCGAGCTGGAGGCCACCTCCGGTCGCGACCTGCGGTCCTGGTCGCGGCTGTGGCTGGAGACGGCCGGGGTCAACACCCTGCGTCCGCTCGTCGAGGTCGACGAGCGCGGCCACTACGTCGATGCGGTCATCGAGCAGACCCACGCCGAGGGCTTCGCGACGTTGCGCCCACACCGTCTGGCGGTCGGCCTGTACGACCTCGTCGACGGCGCCCTCGTGCGCCGCGAGCGCATCGAGGTGGACGTCGACGGCGCGAGCACGCCCCTGCCCCAGCTGGTCGGGCAGCGTCAGCCGGACCTGCTGCTGCTCAACGACGACGACCTGACCTATGCCAAGCTCCGTCTGGACGAGCGCTCCCTCGCGACACTGCTGGCGCACCCGACCGCGTTCGGTGAGTCGCTGCCGATGTCCTTGGCGCTCGCGTCGGCGTGGGACATGACCCGCGACGGCGAGATGGCCGCCCGCGAGTACGTCGACCTGGCCCTGCCGGTCCTCGAGGGTCTCGCCGACTCCACGCTGCTGCGCACCCTGCTGTCGCAGGTGTCGACGTGCGTGGGCGTCTACAGCGCACCCGGCCACCGGGAGGCGCTGCGCGAGGTGGTCGTCACCTCACTCCGCTCGCTGGCGGAGGCCGCAGCTCCCGGCAGCGACGCCCAGCTGCAGCTGGTCACCGCGCACGCGGGCATGCTGGCGCCCGGTGACGACGTCGGTCTGGTCGCAGGCCTGCTCGACGGCAGCGCCGCGCTCGAGGGCCTGGCCGTCGACACCGACATGCGGTGGACGCTGCTGACCGGGCTCGCCGCCGCCGGCGAGGCGGACGCCGACGCCATCGCGCGGGAGGCGAAGGGGGACAACACGGCCACCGGTCGTGAGCGCGCCGCGCGAGCCGCTGCGAGCATCCCGACCGCCGAGGCCAAGGAGGCCGCCTGGCAGGCCGGTGTGGTCGACACCGACACCCCCAACTCGGTCGTGGACGCGCACGCACTCGGTTTCGGGCGCACCCACGACCCGGCGCTGCTCACCCCCTTCGTCCAGCGGTACCACGACGTGCTGGAGCAGGTGTGGCAGCAGCGGACCCACGCCATCGCCGAAGGCATCGTCCTGGGGTTCTACCCGATGGCGCTGGCGGGGCCGGACCTCCTCGCGACGACCCAGGCGTGGCTCGACGAACACCCCCAGGCCCCCGACGGACTTCGTCGGCTGGTCGCGGAGAGCCGCGACACCGTCGCCCGCGCCGTGCGAGCACAGGAGCGTGACAGCCGTTGATGCCGGTCGGTATCCCGATCATCGACCTCCCCAAGGCCGCACAGTCGCCGCTGGACCCCCTCACCTGGGCCGGTGTCCTCGAGTGGCTGCTCGGCGCGCCCCTGAGGATCGTCCTCACCATCCTGCTGGCCTATGTGGCCCGGCGCCTGGTTCATCGGGCGATCGACAAGGCCATCGAGAAGTCGATCGCCCGCAGCGAGGCAGCCCAGGCCAAACGGGACCACAAGCGGTCCAAGGGAATGCCGGCGAGCACCGTGCGCGAGCGCTCCCGGCAACGGGCCCTGACCACCGGTTCCCTGCTGCGGAGCATCGCCACGATCGTCATCGGCACGATCACGGCGCTGACCGTCCTGGATCTGATGGGCATCCCGTTGGCACCGCTGCTCGCGTCCGCAGGTGTCGGAGGCATCGCGCTCGGTTTCGGTGCGCAGGCGCTGGTGAAGGACTACCTGTCGGGCATCTTCATGATCCTCGAGGACCAGTACGGCGTCGGTGACTACATCGACACCGGCGAGGCCGTCGGCACCGTCGAGGAGGTCTCGCTCCGGGTGACGCGGCTGCGCGACCTCGACGGCGTCGTCTGGTACGTGCGCAACGGCGAGATCCTGCGCATCGGCAACCGCAGCCAGGGCTGGTCGACGGTGATGGTCGACCTGCCCTTCTCCTACCGCGAGGACGTCGACCAGGTCATCGGCATCATCCGGGACGCGGTCTCGGTGATGGACACGGACGAGCACTGGGGCCCGAAGCTGCGCGAGGCGCCCAGCGTGCTCGGCGTCGAGACGATCACCGCCGGGACCGTGAGCGTGCGCGTCTTCGCCACCTGCGCACCGAACGAGAACTGGGGACTCCAGCGCGAGATCCGTCGCCGGGTCAAGGATGCCTTCGACCGTGAGGGCATCGCCGGTCCCCCGCTGCCGCCCGTCGGCGGCACCCACACGATCTGAGAGGCCTGACGAGACGTGGACGCACAACCTTCCGACACCTTCTACGAGCAGGTCGGGGGGCACGAGACCTTCGTGCGCCTGGTGCGCGCCTTCTACGAGGGGGTCGCCCACGACCCGACGCTGCGCGCGCTCTACCCCGAAGCCGACCTCGGGCCCGCCGAGGTGCGACTGCGGATGTTCCTCGAGCAGTACTTCGGCGGTCCGACGACCTACAGCCAGCAGCGTGGCCACCCACGCCTGCGGATGCGTCACGTCGGCTACGCGGTGACGCCGGACCAGCGCGACCGGTGGATGCGGCACATGCTGGCCGCGATGGACACCCTCGAGCTTCCCGAGCCCCACGACGCGGCCATGCGCGACTACTTCCGCCGGGCCGCAGACATGCTCATCAACGCCGACGACGAAGGAACCCCACTGTGACCGCCGCGGTCCCCGCCCCCCTTCCCACCCGCGCCCTGCACCCCGCGTCCACAGCGCACGCGCCCTGGTGGCGTGACGCCGTGATCTACCAGATCTACCCGCGCTCGTGGGCCGACAGCGGGGGTGACGGCGTCGGTGACCTGGCCGGCATCACCGCACGTCTGCCGTACCTGCGCGACCTCGGTGTCGACGCGGTGTGGCTCTCCCCCTTCTACCGCTCCCCCCAGCTCGACGGCGGCTACGACGTCTCCGACCACCGGGACGTCGACCCGCTCCTGGGGACCCTCGCCGACGCGGACGCGCTCGTCGCCCGCGCCCACGAGCTCGGCCTGCGGGTCGTCATCGACCTCGTGCCCAACCACACCTCATGGGAGCACGAGTGGTTCAGGGAGGCGCTGGCCGCCGCGCCCGGCAGTCCGGAGCGGGACCGCTACATGTTCCGCGACGGGCTCGGCGAGGACGGCGAGCTGCCACCGACCGACTGGCTGTCCAACTTCGGCGGGAAGGCGTGGACCCGGGTCACCGAGCCGGACGGCACGCCCGGCCAGTGGTACCTGCACCTGTTCGACCCGAGTCAGCCGGACCTGAACTGGCAGAACCCACAGGTGCGCGCCGACTTCGAGGGGATCCTGCGCTTCTGGCTCGACCGTGGCGTGGACGGCTTCCGGGTCGACGTCGCCCACGGCCTGGTCAAGAAGGAGGGACTGCCCAGCTACGACAAGCACCCCGGCGGCCTGCTCGAGGTCACGCACGAGGCGCCGTACTGGGACCAGGACGGCGTCCACGAGATCTACCGGGAGTGGCGCGAGCTGCTCGACTCCTACGGCGTGCCCGAGCGGATCATGTGCGCCGAGGCCTGGGTGGCGCCCGCGGACCGGTTGGCCCGCTACGTCCGGCCGGACGAGTACCACCAGGCCTTCAACTTCGACTTCCTCGAGGCCCCGTGGCTGGCCGAGCCGCTGCGTACCGTCATCGCCCAGTCCCTCGCCGAGAACGACGCCGTCGGTGCCCCTGCGACGTGGGTGCTCAGCAACCACGACGTGCTGCGCCACGCCAGCCGCTTCGGACTTCCCCAGGGGCTGCCCCGACCGAACGGGATCGGCGCCACCGACCCCCAGCCGGACGCCGAGCTCGGCCTGCGCCGCGCCCGAGCGGCGACCACCCTCATGCTCGCCCTGCCCGGGAGCGCCTACGTCTACCAGGGCGAGGAGCTCGGCCTGCCCGAGCACACGAGCCTGCCGGATGCCGTGCGTCAGGACCCGACGTTCATGCGGACCGGTGGTCTGGAGCGCGGCCGGGACGGGTGCCGGGTACCGATGCCGTGGACGAAGGGAGCCCGCGCCCTCGGGTTCAACGACACCGGTGCCGCGTGGTTGCCACAGCCGGAGAGCTACGCGGACCTGGCGGTCGACGTGCAGACCGGCGTGAGGGGATCGACGCTGGAGCTGTACCGGACCCTGCTGTCGCTGCGCCGGGAGCGGGCCATGGGCCGGGGCGCGCTCGCCGAGGTCGAGGGCCTGGGCGCGGACGTGCTCGGCTACGTCGTCACTGCTCCCGACGGCGAGCGAACGCTCATCATCGCCAACCTCTCGACCACCCCCGTCGAGCTGCCGGATGACGCCACCGTGCTCGTGGCCTCGGGCGCTCTCGACGGGCGGCAGGTGCCCACCGACACGGCGGTCTGGGCCACACTCGGCTGAACGACGAAGGAGTCCCCATGGCATCGATCCTGCTGCTCCACTCGGCCCTCGGCCTGCGCCCGGCCGTCCACGACTTCGCTGAGCGGTTGCGCCGCCACGGACACCGGGTGACGACCCCCGACTTCTACGAGGGGCACGTCTTCGACGACGAGGCCGAGGGGATCGCCCACCGGGACGCGCACCCGGAGTACTTCGAGCACGTACGCGCCGTCGCCGATGGGCTGCCCGACGACACGGTTCTCGCCGGATTCTCGCTCGGGTCCTTCTTCGCGCAGCGCCTGGCTGCCAAGCGGCCGCGCGCACGCGCGGCGGTCCTCATGCACTCGGTCACCGCGCCGCGGCCCCCGTGGTCGGGCGTACCGGTCCAGGTGCACCGGTACGCCACCGACCCGTGGATCTCCCCGGCCGATGTCGATGCCCTCGGCGAGGCGGTGCGGGCCAGCGGTGCTCCCTTCGAGGACTACGTCACCCGCGGACGGGGACACCTGTTCACCGATCCGCAGGGACCCGACTTCGACGAGGCGGCCAGGGACGCGACGATCGAGCGCATTCTCGGTTTCCTCGACAGGGGCGACGCAGCATGAGCCCCGTGCCGCCGGCCGAGTACTTTCCCTACTTCGCCGATGCGACGCCCATCGGGTTGGCCCACCGTGGCGGGTCGACCTACGAGCCCAACATCGGCAGGGAGAACACCGTCGCTGCCTTCCGCGAGGCCGTCGGGATGGGCTACCGCTATCTGGAGACCGATGTGCACGCGACGGCCGATGGTCGCCTCGTCGCCTTCCACGACGAGGTCCTCGACCGGGTCACCGACGGCCACGGTGCCATCGCGGAGCTGCCGTGGAGCGAGGTGTCCACCGCCCGCATCAACGGCGCCGACGCGGTGCCGCTGATGGACGAGTTGTTCGAGGCCTTCCCGCAGGCACGTTTCAACATCGACATCAAGGCGCCGGCAGCCGTGGCACCGCTGGCCGAGGCGATCCGCCGCCACGACGCACTCGACCGGGTGTGCATCGGCTCCTTCAGCGACTCCCGACTGCGGGCGGCACGCAAGGCACTCGGTCCCCGGCTGGCGACGTCCGCTGGCCCGACCGACGTCGCCACGATGCGGCTGCTGCCCTCGGCGCTCTCCCGGCTGCTGCGCTCTCCCGCCCAGGCCCTGCAGATCCCCGTGACCCACCGGATCGGACCGGTGACCCCCACCATCGTCACCCGTCGCCTGGTCGCGGCCGCCCACCGCCTCGGCAAGCACGTGCACGTGTGGACCATCGACGATGCCGACGAGATGCACCGCCTCCTCGACCTCGGGGTCGACGGGATCGTCTCCGACCGGATCGACACCCTCCGGGACGTGCTCGCGGAGCGGGGCCACCCCCTTCGCTGAGATCAGGCCGAGCGCAGGGCGGCGACGACCTCGTCCACTGCCGTGGGACGACCGGCGACACTCCAGGCCCGCCCGCGCACCTCGACCTGCTCGGCGTGGCCACCGGCCGCGCGCACCAGTGCCGCGCCGGGCAGCCAGTCCCAGTCGGCGACGGCCTGCTGGGCCCACACGCCGACGCGACCGGCGGCGACGGCGGCGAGGTCGCACGACGCGGAGCCGAACATCCGCACCGTCGCCGCCTGCGAGACCGCGGCCAGCCACGGGCCGCGCAGGTCATCGTCCGGGAGCAGCGTCGGGTGCAGATAGGTCGCCAGGCAGACCTCGGCCAGCGGCAGGTCGGCCAGGGGCACCAGCCCGGTGCCGTTGAGGCGCGCCGGCAGGTCACGACCGCCGACCCACGACTCATCGACCGCGTCCTGGTGGACCGCACCCAGGACCACCTCGCCCTCCTGCGTGAGGGCGAGAGCACTGCACCACGTGGCCAGCCCGGCGAGGAAGTTGTAGGTGCCGTCGACAGGGTCGATGACCCAGGTGCGGCCGGAGCGTGACTCGGCCTCGGCACCCTCCTCACCGACGATGCCGTCCTGTGGTCGCAAGCGCAGCAGAGCGGACTCGACGAGCTCCTCGGCCGCGTGGTCGGCGGCTGTGACGACGTCGGTGATCGAGGTCTTCCGGGCACCCTCGAGCCCCTCGGCTCGCATCCTCGTCGCCAGCCGGGCTGCTCGTCGGGTCAGCTCGAGGGCCAGGGTGACGTCGTCGACGTCGGCGGGGATGTCCGCGGTCAGGGTGTCCACGCGCCCCACCCTAGGACGCAGTCAGCGGGCGATGACGAAGCCCCGGTCGGTCGCCGTGCGCATCCACGGCCCGGTCGTGTGCACACTCACCTCGGACCGCTCGTCGGGTCTCAGGAAGCCCAGGACGTGCAACCCGAAGGCCGTGCCCGCGGGCACCGGCGGGACCGTGTCGGTGGAGCGCCCCCAGACGCGGGACCGCAGGTCCGCCACGGCCGCGCTCCCGGATCCCTCGGGTGCCCCCTGCGCGACCTCCTCGATGCCGCTGAGCGCCACGTCCCGCAGCCGGGCGTCCGGGACGGTGCCGACGGGCTCCCATCCGGAGCGGGGCGGGCTCAGTGCGCCCCACGCCGGCCGGGTGGTCATCGGCGGGTCGGGGATCTCGGTTCCGCTACGGGCCAGGCGGTCGGTGACGGCCCCGAGCGGGACGGTGCGGTCACTGGTCGTCGGCTCGGCGAGCGCAAAGGTTCGCAGACCGAGCACCAGGCCGCTACTGCCCAGCCCTCGTCCGGGGACCACGCAGGTCCACGCCGCCAGGACCCCACCGACGGCCTGCAGCCGCACATCACCGGAGTCGTCGACCCGTTTGGCCCGGGCCAGGTAGGTGGCCAGGTCCTGTGCGCTCGCCGCGTCGACCAGCCGGAGGGTCACCGACGCCTGCGCATCTGCGCCGGCCCACCGAGGTAGTCGGCCAGCGCCGCCCGCTCGTCCTCGCTGAGCCTCCTCGGTCGTTGGGCTGCCATGTCGAAGGCGACCACGGTGCTCTCGGCCCGGGCGTAGACCGTCTCTCCGTCGGGGCCCGGGTCACCGATCTCGTAGGCCATCTCCCAACTGGCTCCGCCGATGTGGGTGACCCACATCTCGATGCCCACCGGCTCGGGGCGGTAGACCAGCTGGCTGAGGAACTCGATCTCCTGACGGGCGAGCAGCACGCCGGACCTGCGCATCCGCTCGCTGCCGCTGGCATCGAACCAGTGGCTGAAGGCCCGGATGCGGGCCTCCTCGAGCAGCCGGTGGTACTGGACGTTGTTGACGTGCCCGAGGGAGTCCATGTCCCCCCACCGCAGGCCGACATCGGCCGTGAACCGTGGGGACGCCGACTGGTGCTCGTTCATGTCCACATCCTCGCACCACGGTCGCGTTCGTCCCCACCCCGTGCGGTGGGGACGGTGTCGTCAGCGGCCTCACCTACGGTGATCGCATGACCACTTCCCCCGCAGCCACCCCGCTCCTCGACGACGCGACCGCCGTCCTGCGACGGCTCGTCGGTCGGGACGACGTCACCTTCCGGGACGGCCAGTTCGAGGCGATCGACGCGCTCGTCGGCAGCGGGTCGCGGGTGCTCGTCGTGCAGCGCACCGGGTGGGGCAAGTCGGCGGTCTACTTCGTCGCCTCCCGGCTGCAGCGGGCGAAGGGGGCCGGGCCCGCCCTCATCGTCTCCCCACTCCTCGCGCTGATGCGGGACCAGATCGCGGCGGCCGAGCGGGCCGGCGTACGTGCCGTGTCGATGAACTCCGCGAACGCGCAGGAGTGGGACGAGGTCCGTGGCCAGCTCGCCCGGGACGAGGTCGACGTCCTGCTGGTCAGCCCCGAGCGGCTGAACAACCCGCGTTTCCGCGCCGAGCAGCTGCCGGACCTCACCCGCCGGTGCGGCCTGCTCGTCGTCGACGAGGCGCACTGCGTCAGCGACTGGGGTCACGACTTCCGCCCCGACTACCGCCGGATCAAGGACCTGCTCGGCGAGCTGCCGACGGGCACCCCCGTGCTCGCCACGACGGCGACCGCCAACGAGCGCGTCGTGCTCGACGTGGCCGAGCAGCTGGCCGCCGGAGCCGACAACGAGGTGCTGACGGTCCGCGGGCGGCTCGCCCGCGACAGTCTGCGGCTGGCGGTCCTGCCCCGCTGCGGGATGGACCACCACCTCGCGTGGCTCGCCACCCACCTGGGCCGGCTGGAGGGCAGCGGCATCGTCTACACCCTGACCGTCAGTGCTGCCGAGGACGTCGCAGCGGCGCTCACCGCCGCCGGCCACACCGTCGCCGCCTACACCGGTCGCTCCGACGCGGAGGATCGGGCGCGGATGGAGGAGGCGCTGCGTCACAACGAGGTCAAGGCCCTGGTCGCCACCAGCGCGCTGGGCATGGGTTTCGACAAGCCGGACCTCGGCTTCGTCGTCCACCTCGGCGCACCCTCGTCACCGGTTGCCTACTACCAGCAGGTGGGCCGTGCCGGTCGCGCCACCGAGCGCGCCGACGTCGTGCTCCTGCCCGGGCACGACGACGTCTCCATCTGGAAGCACTTCGCCTCCTCGTCGATGCCGCGCGAGGACCAGGCTGCTGCGGTGCTCACCGCCCTGGCCGAGGCCGCCAAGCCGCTCTCCACAGCCGCTCTCGAGACCATCGTCGACATCCGCCGGACCCGGCTGGAGCTGTTGCTGAAGGTCCTCGACGTCGACGGCGCCGTCCAGCGCGTCAGCGGTGGCTGGACCAGCACGGGAGTGCCGTGGATCTACGACGCACAGCGGTACGAGCGGGTCGCGGCCGCCCGGGAGACCGAGCAGCAGCACATGCTCGACTACATCGCCACCGACGGCTGCCGGATGGCCTTTCTCCAGCGCACCCTCGACGATCCGAGCGCGACGGACTGCGGCCGGTGCGACCGCTGCGCGGGTCCGTGGATCGACGCCGACGTCCCGGACGAGGCCCTGGGCTCGGCCCGCTCGACCCTCGACCGCGCCGGTGTCGACCTCGACCCCCGGGCCCAGTGGCCCACGGGCATGGACCGGCTCGGCGTGCCGGTCAGGGGCAGGATCCCCTCGGACGAAGGCATGTCCCCCGGGCGGGCACTGGCCCGTGTCACCGATCTGGGCTGGGGCCCTCGGGTGCGTGAGCTGCTCACGAGCGACCAGCCCGTACCGGAGACGACCGTGCGTGCCGTCGTCCGGGTTCTCGCCGAGTGGGGGTGGGGCACTCGCCCCGCGGGCATCGTCACCATCCCCTCCCGCAGTCGTCCCTCACTGGTCACCTCACTCGCCGAGCAGCTCGGTCAGATCGGGCGCCTGCCCGTCCTCGGCTCCCTCGACCTCGTCGACGGTGGTCCGGTCGGGGGACCCGGCGGCAACTCCGCCTACCGGCTCGCGGGAGTGTGGGAGCGTCTGGAGGTCGGGCCGGAGCTGGCCGCCTCGCTTCCCGGTCTGACCGGACCGGTCCTGCTCGTCGACGACGTCGCTCACTCCCGATGGACGCTCACCGTCGCGGCCCGGGCCCTCCGACGCGCCGGCGCGGCCGAGGTCCTCCCCTTCGTGCTGGGCATCGACGGCTGAGGACACCGACATCGCATAGCCTTCGTGCCTGACCCGATGAATGGAGACGGCTCGTGACCGACGACCTCACCCCCGCCGAGCGCCAGGCGCGCTCGCTGGCAGACCTGCTGTCCGTCCTCGAGCTGCAACGGCTGGGCACCGCGACCATCACCGTCGCGGGCGTCGACGACACCGAGAACGTCAGCAGCAGCGAGGCCGACGTCTACGTGGCCGACAGCCTCGTGCAGCCGCACCACCGGGTCTACGGCGGCCAGGTGCTGGCCCAGTCCCTCATGGCCGCCAGCCTCACGGTGCGCGACGTGCACCCGCAACGGCTCCCCCACTCCCTGCACGCCTACTTCATGCGGCCGGGAGACGACACCCAGCCGATCCGCTTCTCGGTGGAGCGCATGCGTGACGGTCGCTCCTTCTCCGCCCGTCGGGTCCACGCGATGCAGCACGGACGACCGATCCTGTCGTTGAGCGCATCCTTCGAGGACCCCGCCGGCGGTCTCGACCACCACGACGGGATCCCTGACGTCCCGCCGCCCGAGGACCTGCCCTCGATCACGGACACGCTCGCAACCATCGACCACCCACGAGCCCACCACCTCGTCGGCCGCCCCGTCGACCACCGCTACATCGATGGCGACATCACGATGCAGCCCGCCCAGACCCGGCAGTCCGGGCAGGACGTGTGGTTCCGTCTCCTCGGCGAGGTCGGCACCGATCCGTACCTCCAGGCCTCGGTACTGGCCTACATGTCCGACTACACGCTGCTGGAGTCGGTCCTGCGACGCCATGGACGCACGTGGATCGACCCGAGCCTGCGCGTGGCGAGCCTCGACCACTCGATGTGGTTCCACCGGATCGTCGACCCCTCGCAGTGGCTCCTGTACTCGCAGGAGTCACCCTCCGCCCAAGGCGGTCGTGGACTGGGGATCGGGAAGGTCTTCACCAGGGACGGACTGCTCACGACGACGATCACCCAGGAAGGCATGATCCGGGTCAAGGACGCCTGACCCGGGCCACTCCTTTTTATTCACATTTTCCACTACCTCCGGGAACGCCACGTCTCGGGCGGTTGCGCACCTCCGTCGGCCCCCGCCGTTCCGAGATCCCCATGAGATCAAGGGATTAGACCACCGTTCTGTTGCGTAATTCACCGCGACACGGTGAGCCGGGTCGTACTGGGTTAATTCCTCTTTATCTGGCACAGTATCGCTCGTGACCGTCTCCGAGGAGTCCACGCGAGGGAGTGCCGATCCCGGTAGCCCAGGTGAGTTGCTGCGGTCCGCCGTGCGGCGCGACATCGTCGACACCCTGGCCAACCTCCCGGAGCAGCGGCGCGGCCGGGGACTCAGTGCCCGCGAGCTGGGCGACCTCGTCGGTCTGCACGTGACGACGGTGCGCTTCCACCTGACCCGGCTCGTCGAGGCGGGAGTGCTCATCAGCCGATCAGAGCGCACTGCCGGCGCCGGTCGACCGACGAAGCGCTACCTCGTCGCCCCCGGCTCCCTGGACCGCCTGCCCCACGAGGCCTTCCGCCTGCTGGCCACCCTGCTGACCGAGACCTTCGGTGCCCGCGACCAGGACGGACGGCCCCTGAGCCCCGAGGAGGTCGGCATCGCCTGGGCGCAGCAGCACGTGACCCGTCCCGACGAGCCCGCACCGGCGCGCACGGCCGGCGAGTGGCTGAGCACCATCGGGCACCTCGTCGACACCCTGCAGGTGTGGGGATACACCCCCAACGTCCGGACCGAGGACACCGGCCGCACCGCCCGGATCGACCTCATCGACTGCCCCTTCATCGACCTCGCCAGGGCGCACCCCGAGGTCGCCTGCGGGATCCATCGCGGTCTGATCCGCGGCACGCTCGACGCGCTCGGCGAGCACGACACCGAGGTTTCCCTCGAACCCTTCGTCGGTCCGACCCACTGCTTGGCCCACGTCACCACCCGGGCGGACTTCGCCCCCAGAGGAGGCAACTCATGACCACCACCCCACGACCCGCCTCGAAGCTCCCCCGCTCCGCGGGCCTGGACGGCTCGCTCTCGTCCGCGCTCGTCGGCACCCGCCGCTTCTTCACCAAGGCGGGCATCTCCGAGGACCAGCGCTCGATGTTCGTCGAGGGTGGCCGCGAGGGTGATGTCTTCTACCGCGACCGGTGGAGCCACGACAAGGTGGTGCGCAGCACCCACGGCGTCAACTGCACCGGCTCCTGCTCCTGGAAGGTCTACGTCAAGGACGGGATCATCACCTGGGAGGCGCAGCAGACGGACTACCCGACCACGGGTGCCGACCGCCCGGAGTACGAGCCCCGCGGCTGCCCGCGTGGCGCGGCCTTCTCCTGGTACACCTACTCCCCCACCCGGGTGCGCTACCCGTACGTGCGCGGGGTGCTGCTCGACATGTACCGCAAGGCCAAGGCGACCTACGGCGACCCGGTCGTCGCATGGGGCTCGATCGTCCAGGACGAGGAGCTCGCGCGGACCTACAAGGCCGCCCGCGGCAAGGGCGGCCTCGTGCGTGCGTCGTGGGCGGAGGCCGTCGAGATGGTCGCCGCTGCGAAGGTCTACACGATCAAGCGCTGGGGACCGGACCGCATCGCCGGCTTCTCCCCCATCCCCGCGATGTCGCAGGTCAGCTACGCGTCCGGCGCCCGCTTCCACGAGCTCATCGGAGCCCCGATGCTCTCCTTCTACGACTGGTACGCCGACCTGCCCAATGCCTCGCCGCAGATGTTCGGCGACCAGACCGACGTGCCCGAGTCCGGTGACTGGTGGGACGCGGCGTACCTGATCATGTGGGGATCCAACGTCCCGCTGACCCGCACGCCCGACGCCCACTGGATGATCGAGGCCCGCTACCGAGGACAGAAGGTCATCGCCGTCTCGCCCGACTACGCCGAGAACGTGAAGTTCGCCGACGAGTGGGTCGCGGCGGCTCCCGGCACCGACGGTGCGCTGGCGATGGCCCTGGCCCACGTCGTGCTCAAGGAGTACTTCGTCGACCGACAGGTCGACTTCTTCACCGAGTACAACCAGACCTTCACCGACCTGCCGTACCTCATCAGTCTCGAGCGGTCCGAGGACGGGATCGCCTATCGACCGGGCAAGTTCCTCGTGGCCGGCGACCTCGACCACCCGGCCGCCGCGAGCGAGAACGCCATGTGGAAGCCGGCGGTCCTGGACGAGGTCACCGACGAGGTCGCGATCCCGCGTGGCTCGATCGGCCACCGCTTCGGCGAGGAGGGCGTCGGTCAGTGGAACCTCGACCTCGGTGACATCCGTCCTCGCCTGAGCCTCTACGGGTCCGACGAGTCCGTCGAGGTCGAGCTGCCACGTTTCGACAACCTCGACGGCAGGGCGGTCACGGAGCGGCGCGGGGTGCCGGTGCGGCACATCGGCGGCCACCTGGTCACGACGGTCCTCGACCTCATGCTCGCCCACTACGGCGTCGGCCGCGACGGCCTGCCGGGGACGTGGCCGAGCGGCTACACCGACACCAGCGTGCCGGCCACCCCCGCATGGGGGGCCGAGCTGACCGGGGTGCCCGCCGAGCAGATCGAGCGCCTGGCCCGGGAGTGGGCGCAGAGCGCCATCGACACCAACGGGCGCGGCATGATCATCATGGGCGCCGGAGTGAACCACTGGTACCACGCGGACCAGGCCTACCGGACGATGCTCGTCCTCTCAACGATCACCGGCTGCCAGGGTCGCAACGGCGGCGGCTGGGCGCACTACGTCGGCCAGGAGAAGGTCCGACCGCTCATGGGCTTCCAGCAGATGGCCTTCGCCCTGGACTGGGTCCGCCCGCCGCGGCACATGAACCAGACCGCGTACTGGTACGTCAACACCAGCCAGTACCGCTACGACACCTTCTCCGCCGAGGAGATCAACGGCAGCACCGGGGCCTTCGACGGTCGCACGACGATGGACCTGCTCGCGCAGTCGGCCCGGCTGGGCTGGGCCCCGTCCTACCCGCAGTTCGACCGCAGCAGCCTCACCGTGGCCGACGAGGCGGCAGCCGCCGGCGTCCCCGTCGGTGACTACGTCGCCTCCTCCCTCAAGGACGGCAGCCTGCAGTTCGCGATCGAGGACCCGGAGAACCCGGACAACTTCCCGCGCGTGCTCTCGCTGTGGCGCTCCAACCTCTTCGGCTCCTCCGCGAAGGGCAACGAGTACTTCCTCAAGCACCTCCTCGGGACGAGCAACGCGGTCAAGGCGACGCAGGCCCCGCAGGACCTGCGCCCGCAGGAGATCGCCTGGCCGGAGGAGCTGCCCGAGGGCAAGCTCGACATGCTCATGACCATCGACTTCCGGATGACCAGCTCGACACTGTTGTCGGACGTCGTGCTGCCCGCGGCCACGTGGTATGAGAAGCACGACCTCAACACCACGGACATGCATCCCTACGTCAACTCGTTCAACCCCGCGATCGCGCCACCGTGGCAGTCCAAGACCGACTGGGAGGCGTGGAAGGAGATCGCCAAGCGCTTCTCCGAGATGGCCGTCGACCACCTCGGGACGCGGACGGACGTCGTCGCGAAGCCGCTGTGGCACGACACTCCCGAGGCCATGTCCGCGGTCCACGGCCGTGTCCTGGACTGGAAGCACGGCGAGTGCGAACCCGTCCCGGGCAAGACGATGCCGACCATCGCCGCCGTCGAGCGGGACTTCACCGCGATCCACGCCAAGCTGACCGCCATCGGGCCACTGCTCGAGAACGTGGGCATGGTCACCAAGGGCGTGAAGTACGACCCCACGCGTGAGATCGACGAGCTGCGGCGGCTCAACGGCGAGGTCCGGGGCGGGCCCACCGCGGGCCGACCGACGCTGGAGACCGACATCAACGTCGCCGAGGCGATCCTGCGCCTGTCGGGCACGACGAACGGGCACCTTGCGACGGAAGGTTTCAAGGACCTGGAGAAGCGCACCGGGCAGTTGATGCACGACCTGTCCGCCGAGCACGAAGGTGCCCACGTCACCTTCGCCGACACCCAGGCCGGCCCGGCTCCGGTGATCACCTCACCGGAGTGGTCGGGCAGCGAGTCGGGTGGCCGCAGGTACGCCCCCTTCACGCAGAACATCGAACGACTCAAGCCCTTCCACACCCTCACGGGGCGCCAGCAGTTCTACCTCGACCACGACTGGATGCTCGCGATGGGTGAGGGCCTGCCGACCTACCGTCCACCGCTGAACATGACCCGCCTCTTCGGCGAGCGTCCCATCGGCGACACCCACCAGGCCGAGGGTGAGTCGGTCTCGGTCGCGGTGCGCTACCTGACGCCGCACAACAAGTGGTCCATCCACAGCGAGTACCAGGACAACCTCTTCATGCTCAGCCTGAGCCGCGGTGGCCAGGCAGTGTGGATGTCCGACCAGGACGCGGCCAAGATCGGGATCAGGGACAACGACTGGATCGAGGCGGTCAACCGCAACGGTGTCGTCGCCGCGCGTGCCATCGTCAGCCACCGGATGCCCGAGGGCACGGTCTTCATGCACCACGCCCAGGACCGGCTCATCGACGTCCCCCTGACGGAGACCGATCAGAAGCGAGGCGGCATCCACAACAGCCTGACGCGCATCCTCGTCAAGCCGAGCCACATCATCGGCGGGTACGCACAGCTGTCCTACTTCTTCAACTACATCGGTCCGACCGGCAACAACCGCGACGAGGTCACGATGATCCGCAAGCGAACCGCGCCGGTCGAGTACTGAGCCCGGGCGAAGGAAGGAAACACACATGCGCGTCATGGCCCAGATGTCGATGGTGATGAACCTCGACAAGTGCATCGGCTGCCACACCTGCTCGGTCACCTGCAAGCAGGCATGGACCAACCGGGCAGGCATGGAGTACGTCTGGTTCAACAACGTCGAGACCCGGCCGGGCCTGGGGTACCCGCGCGGGTACCAGGACCAGGAGGAGTGGAAGGGAGGCTGGGTCCGCTCCCCCAACGGACGCCTCAAGCTGCGAGCCGGTGGTCGGATCAACAAGCTGCTCAACATCTTCTCCAACCCGAAGATGCCCAGCATCAGCGACTACTACGAGCCGTGGACCTACGACTACGAGACGGTACTCAACGCGCCGGCCCAGAAGAACTTCCCGGTCTCCCGGGCGTACTCGTTGATCTCGGGCAAGCCGATGAACATCGAGTGGTCGGCCAACTGGGACGACGACCTCGCCGGCAGTGCGGAGCACGCCGCCAAGGACCCGATGCTCAAGGGCATCGAGGACAAGGTCACGTTCGAGTTCGACCAGACCTTCATGTTCTACCTGCCGCGGATCTGCGAGCACTGCCTCAACCCCAGCTGCGCGGCCTCCTGCCCCTCCGGCGCGATCTACAAGCGCGAGGAGGACGGCATCGTCCTGGTCGACCAGCACAAGTGCCGCGGCTGGCGCATGTGCGTCACCGGATGCCCGTACAAGAAGGTCTACTTCAACCACAAGACGGGCAAGGCGGAGAAGTGCACCTTCTGCTACCCCCGCATCGAGGTGGGTATCCCGACCGTCTGTGCCGAGACCTGCGTCGGGCGACTGCGCTACATCGGCCTGATGCTCTACGACGCCGACGCGGTGCTGGACGCGGCGTCGGTGGAGGACGACCACGATCTCTACGAGGCGCAGCGCTCGGTCTTCCTCGACCCCTACGACCCCGAGGTCCAGCGCGAGGCCGAGAAGGCCGGCATCCCCGGTGACTGGGTCGAGGCCGCGAAGAAGTCCCCGGTGCGCCGGTTGATCATGGACTACAAGGTCGCCCTCCCCCTCCACCCTGAGTACCGCACGATGCCGATGGTCTGGTACATCCCGCCGCTGTCCCCGGTCGTCGACGTCATCAAGGACACCGGGTACGACGGAGAGGATCACGACAACCTCTTTGCCGCGATCGACACCCTGCGCATCCCGGTCGAGTACCTGGCCAACCTCTTCACCGCCGGTGACGTCGAGCCCGTCGACCGGATCCTGCGCACGCTCGGCGCGATGCGCTCGTACATGCGTGACATCAACCTCGGCCGCGATCCCCAGGCGCACATCGCCGAGTCGGTCGGCATGGAGGAGGAGGACATGTACGACATGTACCGCCTGCTCGCGCTGGCCAAGTACGACGAGCGGTACGTCATCCCCACCGCTCACGGCGAGCAGGCCCACTCCCTCGAGGAGCTGGCCACCGACTGCGCCGTCTCGGGCTACGACACCCAGCCGGACGAGGGCTCGGGCCCCTTCGGCGAGGGGTCGGGCACGGGGTCGCTGACGCCCGTCGCGGTGGACAACTTCCACATGCTGCAGAACCGTCAGACCTCCGACGAGCTGGTCGGAGGCGGAGACAAGTCCGGCCGGGTCAACCTGCTCAACTGGGATGGCAAGGGCACCCCGGAGGGACTCTTCCCGGACAAGCACGCGTCGCAGACCGCGGGTGATCCCCGATGATGCCCTGGCGACGGCACCGACGAAGCGCACCGGCCCTCGGCCCGCAGGCGCAGGCCGACGCCTGGCAGCTGATCTCCCTGCTGCTGGACTACCCCGACGAGCGGCTGGACTCCCTTCGCCCGCTCCTGCGGGAGACCGCAACAGGTCTGCCCGAGCACGTCGGCGGCCCACTGCTCACCTTCCTCGACCGCTTGGACACCGTCCCGCTGCAGCAGGTGCAGAGCGAGTACGTCGACACCTTCGACGTCACCCGCAAGTGCTCGCTGCACCTGACCTTCTTCCTGCACGGCGACACCCGCAAGCGGGGAGCGGCCCTCGTGCAGTTCAAGCAGGCCTACCGCGCTGCGGGGGTCGAGATGGCCGACGAAGGGAGCGAGCTGCCGGACCACCTGTCCGTGATCCTGGAGTTCGGGGCCAGCGCCGACCCGACCAGCGCCTGGAAGCTGCTCAACGACCACCGGGTCGGGATCGAACTGCTCCACCGTGCCCTCACCGACCGCGAGTCACCGTGGCGTCCGGTCGTCGTCGCGCTGCGGGCGACGCTCCCGGCGCTCAAGGGCGACGACGAGCAGGCCCTGGCCCGTCTCATCGCCGAGGGCCCGCCACAGGAGGAGGTCGGCATCGACCAGTCCCCCTACGCCATGGACCCCGCGCTCGACGGGGCGAGCGCCGCCCACCCTCCCACTCCCCAGCCGTCCGCCCGGGCCGACCTCGGCCCGACCATCCCCGTAGGAGCCCCCCGTTGACTGACTTCCTCTGGGTCATCGTTCCCTACCTCTGTCTGGCGACCTTCGTCATCGGGCACGTCTGGCGCTGGCGCTACGACCAGTTCGGGTGGACCACCCGCTCGTCGCAGCTGTACGAGAGCAAGCTCCTGCGCATCGGCAGCCCGCTCTTCCACTTCGGCATGCTCGGGGTCCTCGCCGGGCACATCATCGGTCTGGTCATCCCGAAGATGTGGACCGACTTCCTGGGCATCAGCGACAGCGCGTACCACGTGCTGGCCCTCGCGGGCGGCATCCCGGCCGGTGTCGCCGCCCTCGTCGGGCTGGGCATCCTCGTCTACCGTCGGCGCATGACCGGTCCGGTCTTCTCCGCGACGACGGTCAACGACAAGGTGATGTACGTCTTCCTCGGCGCAGTCATCATCTTCGGGATGTGGAACACGATTGCCGGGTCGCTGCTGGAATTCGGCGGTCACTACAACTACCGCGAGGGTGTCTCCCCGTGGTGGCGCAGCATCTTCCTCTTCCAGCCGGAGCCACAGCTGATGGCTCAGGCGCCGTGGGGCTTCAAGGCGCACGCCATGAGCGCGATGATCCTCTTCGCGCTGTGGCCCTTCACCCGCCTCGTGCACGTCTTCAGTGCGCCGCTCGGCTACCTCACCCGGCCCTACATCGTCTACCGCAGCCGTGACCGCGTCCGCAGCGACGAGGCCGGGCTCAGCGGACCACAGCGCGGCTGGGACCACCCGGAGCTGCAGAAGCGCAAGTGAACTACGGTCGGGACATGACCCTGTCAGCCCTCGTCGACCCGGGTCCGGCGCTGACCAGCGAGCAGGTCAGCCGGTACTCGCGTCACCTGCTCATGCCGACCATCGGCGAGCTCGGACAACGCCGCCTGCTGGCGTCCCGGGTCGCCGTGGTCGGCGCCGGCGGGCTGGGCTCGCCGTCGCTGCTCTACCTCGCCGGCGCAGGCATCGGCTCGATCACCGTCATCGACGACGACCTCGTCGACGAGACGAACCTGCAGCGTCAGGTCATCCACGCGTCCGCGGACGTCGGGCGCGCGAAGGTCGACAGCGCGCTGGAGCGGGTGCGGGCGCTCAACCCGGACGTCGAGGTCACCGGCGTGCGCGACCACCTGGGTGCCGCCAATGCGGCACACATCCTGGCCGACCACGACCTCGTCCTGGACGGCAGCGACAACTTCGACACCCGGTACGCCGTGGCCGACGCCTGCGCCGAGCTCGGGGTCCCCCTGGTGTGGGCGGCGGTCTACCGGACCGAGGCGCACCTGACGGTCTTCTGGCCGAGTGCGCCCGAGGGCGTCGCGGCCCCCGGTCTGCGCGACCTGTTCCCGCAGCCACCCGCGCCGGGCACGGTCCCCGCCTGCGGCGACGCGGGAGTCGTCGGCCCCCTCGTCGGGCAGGTCGGCTCGATGATGGCGACCGAGGCGATCAAGCTGATCACCGGCGTCGGCCGATCGCTGCTCGGTCGGGTGCTCTTCATCGACGTCCTCGCCGCGACCCAGCGGGAGATCCCCCTGGCCGCGCGTACCGGGCGCACGCACGCGCCACCCCGGCCCCCCCGACCTGCGGGGCCGACTCCGGTGGCAGCGCCGGATGGTGGCGTCACCCCCTTCGTCTCCCCCACGGACCTGGCGAGCCGACTTGAGGGAGCCGATGCTCCCTTCGTCCTCGACGTACGGGACGCCCACGAGCTGGCCGACGGGGTCGTCCCGGGCGCCGCGCACATCCCCGTCTCGACGCTCACGGCCGATGCTGACTCGAGCGCGGCCGTCCCGACCGACCGGGACGTCGTGCTCGTGTGCCGCGCCGGTCCACGCGCCGAGCTGGCCGCCACCGCCCTGCGCGCCCGTGGCTACGAGCGGCTCTTCGTCCTCGAGGGCGGGATGCTCGCCTGGTCCACGCCCGTCCCCCACGAGGTGGAGACGCGATGACCACCACCCGACGCACCCTGCTCACGGTCGAGGAGTACCTCGACGAGCTGCTGGGCGACCTGCTCGACGGAGCGGGAGCGATCCCCGGGACGCAGGACGTCCCGCTGGCGCAGGCCCTCGGCCGGGTCCTCGCTCAGCCGGTGCATGCCGTCGGCGACGTGCCCGCCTTCGCCAACTCCGGAATGGACGGCTACGCCGTTCGACACGACGACCTGGGCGATCCACCGGTGCGCCTGCAGGTCGTCGCGGACGTCGCCGCCGGCTCCGGGGAGGACCCCCGACTCGAGCCCGGTCAGTGCGTGCGCATCATGACCGGAGCTCCCGTCCCCGGCTGCGCGGACACGATCGTTCCCGTCGAGCTCACCGACGCCGGGACCGAGCTCGTGACGATCACCGAGGCACCCGAGCGAGGGCGCCACGTACGCGGCGCCGGTGAGGACGTCAGTGCCGGCGATGTCATCGCCGACGCGGGGACCACCGTCACCGGTCGCGTCCTGGGCAGCATCGCCGCCGCTGGGACCGGGACGGTCACGGTGCGCCGGCGACCGGTGGTCGCCGTCGCGGCGACGGGGGACGAGCTGGTCGCCCCGGGTGGGAGCCTGCAACGGGGACAGATCTTCGAGTCGAACGGTACCCACCTCGCGGCCACCCTCACCGAGCTCGGTGCCGAGGTCAGCAGCGCGGTGGTGCTCGCCGACGACACCGACGGCTTCACCAGGGGTCTCGACGCGCTCACCGACGGAGCCGATCTCGTCCTGCTCACCGGCGGGGTCAGCGTCGGGGCCTTCGACGTCTCGCGCATCGTGCTGGAGCGCTCCGCCGGGGGCACCTTCCGGCACGTGCGCATGCAGCCGGGCAAGCCACAGGGGTGGGCCCGGTGGAACGGCGTGCCGGTCCTCGCCTTCCCCGGCAACCCCGTGAGCACCGCGATCTCCTTCGAGGTCTTCGGCCGGCCCGTCCTCGACCGGCTGCTGGGGCGACGTCGACCTGATGGTCCGACCACCGCCGTCGCCGCCACCGGATGGCACTCGCCCGCCGGCCGGCGCCAGTTCGTCCCGGTGGAGCTGACCAGCGACGAGACCGGACGCCTGCTCGCGACGCCGACCCATCGGCGCGGCTCCGCCTCGCACATGGTCACCTCCCTCGCCGGTGCCCACGCCATGGCGATCGTGCCCGAGGACACCGACGAGGTCACCGCCGGCGACCTCGTCCAGATCAGGAGCCTGTAGATGGACCATCCGCTGACCCACCTCGACCACCGGGGCAATGCCCGGATGGTCGACGTCACCGACAAGACGCCCACCGTGCGCGCCGCCACCGCCGCCGGACGCGTGGTCACCTCCCCCGAGACCGTGGCCCTCCTGCGCGACGGAGCCGTGCCGAAGGGGG
Organism: Janibacter sp. A1S7; assembly: GCF_037198315.1. Lineage (NCBI taxonomy): Bacteria > Bacillati > Actinomycetota > Actinomycetes > Micrococcales > Intrasporangiaceae > Janibacter > Janibacter alittae. The sequence goes on from NZ_CP144913.1 coordinate 2,263,677, forward strand.
ACGTGCTGGCGGTCTCGCGCATCGCCGGCATCCAGGCGGCGAAGAAGACCCCGGAGCTGCTCCCGCTCGCGCACGTCATCGGTGTGCACGGGGCGGTCGTCGACCTCCGGGTCACCGACAGCGGTGTCGAGATCACCGCGACGGTGCGCACCGCAGACCGCACCGGGGTCGAGATGGAGGCGCTCACGAGCGTCACCGTCGCCGCCCTCTCGGTCATCGACATGGTCAAGGGTCGTGACCGCAGCGCGCACATCACCGATGTCCGTCTGCTGGAGAAGACGGGCGGCCGCAGCGGCACCTGGCGGCGCGAGGACGCGTGAGTACCGTGGATCCCTTCGATGCCGTGGTGCTCGCCGGCGGCGCCGCACGACGCCTCGGCGGTGTGAGCAAAGCCGATGTCGAGCTCGGCGGACGCCGACTCGTCGACACAGTCCTCGTCGCCGTCTCGGACGCCCGCGAGATCGTCGTCGTCGGCGACGTCGAGGTCCCCGACGGGGTGCACCGCACGGTCGAGGACCCGCCCCTCGGCGGACCGGTCGCCGGTGTCGCCGCAGGGCTGGACGTCCTGGCCACGACCAGCCCGACGGCCGACTGGACCGTACTGCTCGCCTGCGACCTCGCCGACCCGCTACCGGCACTCGGCCGCCTCATCGCCGCCTGGGCCCACGCCCAGCGCACGGCTGCCATCGACACCGACGAGCACGACGGCTGGTGCCTCGCCGACTCGACAGGACGCCCCCAGTGGCTCTTCGGCATCCACCGCACCGCCTCCCTGCAGCGGGCCCTCGCCCGCTTCGACAGTCCGCGCGACCGGTCGATGCGCAGCCTGTTCGCCGAGTCCACCCTCGTGACCGTCCCCGCCGGCGACGAGGACGTGGCCGACATCGACACCTGGACCGACCACGCCCGCTGGGTCGAGCACATGGAGGGGCGATGATGACCGACCTGGACGCCGAGGAGGCTCGCTGGGCGGACTGGATCGAGGACGCCTGCGCGGCGGTGGGCATCGAGCCCGAGTCGGTCGACGTCCCCGGGATCCACGTCCTCACCCGACAGATCGCGCACGGGTTCGAACGGCCGATGGCCCCCGTGGGCGCCTACATCCTCGGGGTCGCGGTCGGGTACCTCGAGGCCCAGGGTCGACCCGTGGACCTCGAGTCGATGCGGCGGGCCATCGCCGCGACGATCAAGGACCAACCACGCAAGGACGGTGCATGATGGCACGGGTTCGATACTTCGCCGGAGCGGCCGAGGCCGCCGGGACGGACGAGGAGCAGCTCGACGGGGCGACCGTCGGGGACATCCTCGCGGCCGCGGAACGCGCCCACGGCGACCGGCTCACCGAGGTGCTGCCGCGGTGCTCGGTCCTGCACGCAGGTCGCTACGTGGACGACCACTCCACTCCCGTGCAGGCGGGCGACACGATCGACGTGCTTCCCCCCTTCGCCGGAGGCTGATGACACGGTGCCGGGGGGTGAGGCTCAGCCGCCGATGGCACTCATCGGCCGCGGCGGCTGGAGGAAGCCGGGCTCGTTGATGCCGTGGCCGGGCCGCTTGCCGGCCAAGCAGGAGTGGATCAGGTCGACGATCTCGTCGGGGTCGTCGTTGCCGCGCAGCGGGGAGCGCAGATCGGTCTCACCCCGCGCGAACAGGCACGAGCGCAGCTGACCGTCCGCGGTCAGGCGCAGCCGGTCGCACGCCCCGCAGAAGGGCATCGTCACCGACGCGATGACCCCGACCCGCGCCGGGCCGCCGTCGACGTGGAACAACTCGGCGGGCGCAGCACCGCGACCGGGCACCTCGGTGAGGGTGAACTCGGTGCGCAGCTTCGCCAGGATCTGCGCGCCGGTGATCATGGTCGAGCGCTGCCACTCGTGCCCGCCGTCGAGCGGCATCTGCTCGATGAAGCGCAGCTCGAACCCCCGCCGCAACGCCCACCGCAGCAGCTCGACCGGCTCGTCGTCGTTGAAGCCCGGCATCAGGACGGTGTTGATCTTCACCGGGTGGAAGCCGGCCTCGTCCGCGGCGTCGATGCCGGCCATCGTGTCCTCGAACCGGTCCCGGCGGCTCATCTGCTTGAACCTGTCCGGATCCAGGGTGTCCAGGCTGATGTTGACGCGCGACAGGCCCGCCCGGCGCAGCGGCTCGGCCAGCTTCGGCAGACGGATGGCATTGGTCGTCATCGACACCTCGACCGGCCCGGCCCCACCCTCCATGGCGGAGATACCGGCGACGATGTCGACGACGTCGGGACGCAGCAGCGGTTCACCACCGGTCAGGCGTACCTCCTCGACCCCCGCGTCGACGGCGATGCCGACGACCCGCAGCAGCTCCTCGGTGGTCAGCAGCTCCTGCTTGGGGAGCAACGGCACGCCCTCAGCGGGCATGCAGTAGGTGCATCGCAGGTTGCACTTGTCGGTCAACGAGATCCGCAGATCTCGGTGCAGACGGCCGTGGGTGTCCATCAGTGGGCGGGTCATCAGCAACTCATTCCTGACCATACGTGGGAGCCGTCGACGTCGAACTGCTGCTTCCAGACCGGCAGCTCGTGCTTGATCGCCTCGACGACGGCGCGGCAGAGGGTGAAGGCGAGATCACGGTGGGCGCTGCCGACGACGACGACGAGCGCCAGGTCCCCGACGTCGAGGTCGCCGATGCGATGGGTGGCGGCGACGTCCGTCTCGTCCCCGCAGTCGTGCTCCGCGACGGTCCGCGCGACGACCTCCTCGATGAACCGTCCGGCGTCCGGGTGGCAGGTGTAGCGCAGGGCGACGACCTCTCCCGCGGCCTCGGGGTCGTGGTCGCGGACCTGCCCGACGAAACTCGCGACCGCACCGTGTGTGGGCCGGTCAACGCTCGCGAGCATGGCGGCCAGGTCGATCGCTTCGGTGGAGATCCACGCGGTACGGGTCATCAGTGCACCCCTCCGGACAACTGGTCGAGGATGTGACCCACGAGGGGCAGGAGGACGTCGAGCCCCTCGCTGACCCCCTTCGGGCTGCCGGGGAGGTTGATGACGAGGGCACCGGGACGGTCGGGACCGACGTCGACGACGCCCACGAGACCGCGGGAGAGGGAGGCGAAGGGGGTGTGCCGCGTTCCCTCGGCACGGACCAGCTCGGCCAGCCCCGGGACCTGACGATCGATGACCGGCACGGTGCCCTCGGGAGTCCGGTCGCGCGGAGACACCCCCGTGCCGCCCGAGGTGATGACCAGCTGAACCCCGGTCGCCAGGGTGGCGCGCAGGACCTGCTCGACCTCGTCAGCCCCGTCGGGGACGACACTGGCAGAGGTCTCGTAGCCGGCCTCGGTGAGGCGCTCGGTGGCGAGGTCGCCGGAGACGTCCTCCCGGGTTCCGCTCGCTACTCCGTCGGAGACGGTGACGACATGGGCCTTGGCGCTCACCAGGGCTCCCTTCGCTCGGGTCCCTCCAGTGTCTCAGGTGACTTCAAGCCCCGACCACGGGCTCGCCGCAGCGCGGGGGTGACTCCCCGACGAGGTTCTCAGAGCCCCAGGTCGCGGCCGATGAGCTCCTTCATGATCTCGTTCGTGCCGGCCCAGATCTTGTGGACGCGGGCGTCCTTCCACGCGCGGGCGACACGGTACTCGTTCATGAAGCCGTAGCCCCCGTGGAGCTGGACGCACTCGTCGAGCACGTCGCACTGGATCTCACCGGCCCACCACTTCGCCTTGGCGGCGTCGACCGCGGTGAGCGTTCCCTCGGAGTGCGCGACCACGCAGGCGTCGATGTAGGCCTCGGAGACCTCGATCTTGGTGACCAGCTCGGCGATCTTGAACTTGTTGTGCTGGAAGGTCCCGATCGGCTGGCCGAAGGCCTTGCGCTCCTTGGTGTACTCGATCGTCTCCTCGAGGATCTGGCGCGCATTGGCGATGTTGCCGACCGCATTGCCCAGGCGCTCCTGCGGCAGCTTCTGCATCATCGAGATGAAGCCCATGCCCTCGGGACCGAGCAGACGGTCGCCGGAGACCCGGACGTTGTCGAAGAACAGCTCCGAGGTGTCCGACTCGGGCTGGCCCACCTTGTCCAGCGGCTTGCCCTTGGTGAAGCCCGCGTCCTCCTTCTCCAGGACGAACAGCGAGATGCCCTTGGCCCCCTTGGCCGGGTCCGTGCGCACGGCGACGACGGCGAGGTCGCACTGGTAGCCGTTGGTGATGAAGGTCTTGGAGCCGTTGATGATCCAGTCGCCGGAGCCGTCGTCGGCCTTGACCGCCGTGCTCTTCAGGGCGGCGAGGTCCGAGCCGCCGGACGGCTCGGTCATGCCGATGGACAGGATCTTCTCACCGGTGACCACCTCGGGCAGCCACCGCTGCTTCTGCTCCGGCGTGCCCAGCGCGACGATGTACGGCGCGGTGATGTCGGAGTGGATGCCGAAGCAGGACGACGTCGCGGCGTTGAACTTCGCCAGCTCCTCGCCGAGGACGGCGTTGAATCGGTAGTCGTCGATGCCGGCACCGCCGTACTCCTCCGGGATGGTCAGCCCGAAGAAGCCCTGCCTGCCGGCCTCCAGCCACACCTCACGAGGAATGGTGTGCTCGGCGATCATCGTCTCGGCTCGGGGGACGAGCGTGCGCTCGACGAACTCCCGGACGGAGGAACGGAAGGACTCGTGGTCCTCCTCGTAGATGTTGCGGGGCATGAGCCCACCTCTCTGGCACTGACGTGCCGAAACTTGTGCTAAGCGCTTGCTTAGTCTTACTCCGGGCGGGCATGCTGTCAAACGTGACGGCGCCGACACCATCCCTGCCCGCGCACGACAACCCAACGGTCGTGCGCCTCTTCGAGGCGGCCGCCGACGCCTTCGCGGACAAGGGCTTCCACGCCACGACGACCCGCGACATCGCCTCGCGCGCCGGGCTGTCCCCCGCCGGGGTCTACGTGCACTTCGCGAGCAAGGAGGACCTGCTCTTCCAGCTCAGCCGGGTCGGACACGAGGGAGCGCGCGATGCCCTCGCGGCCGCTGCCGGTGAGGCGGGCTCTCCCACCGACGCCCTGCAGGAGGTCATCTCGGCCTTCGCCCGATGGCATGCCCAGCAGTACCAGGTCGCGCGGATCGTCCAGTACGAGTTCCGCCACCTCTCACCGGAGCACCAGCGTGAGGTCCTCACCCTGCGGCGGGAGATCGACGGCGTCGTCGAGGGGATCATCACCGATGGCGTCTCGTCCGGGGAGTTCAGCGTCGAGGACACCCGGGTCACGGCCCTGGCGGCACTGTCCCTGGTCGTGGACGTCGCGCGCTGGTACCACCCCGGGGTCAGGCGCACCCCGCAGGACATCGGCGCCGACTACGGGCGGCTCGTGCTGCGGCTCGTGGGGGCGTGATGACTCTGCCCCGCGTCGTCATCGCCGGCGGGTCCGGGTCCCTCGGGCGGCTGCTCGCGGCACGGCTCGTCGAACGCGGCCATGACGTGCGCGTCCTGACTCGCCGGGTGGACCCACGGCTGCCCTTCGGGCAGACCGTCTGGGACGGACGCACCCTCGGAGCCTGGACCGAGGCACTCAGCACGCCGGACCAGGCGGGCGTCGCCCTGGTCAACCTCGCCGGCACGCTCGTCGACGTGCGCCCGACTCCGACGAACATCGCCGAGCTGCGCCGCTCCCGCGTCGACTCCACCCGGGCGCTCGTCGCGGCCTCTCGCCAGCTCGAGCGTCCGCTCGTGGCGTGGGTGCAGGGTTCCACGACCGCGATCTGGTCCGACACCGCAGAGGAGCGCGTCACCGAGTCCACAGCCCTGCCTGACCCGGGTCTGCCGCAGATGACCGGCGTGGCCAGGCCCTGGGAGGAGGCGACCAACGGGGCGCAGGCCGACCGCCTCGTGCTGCTGCGCACCTCGATCGTGCTCGACCGGCACGCTCCTGCGCTGCGGATCCTCGCGCGGCTGACGCGCGCAGGCCTCGGCGGGCGGGTGGGCTCCGGCCGGCAGTGGTTCAGCTGGATCCATCACGAGGACTGGGTACGGGTGGCCATCGCCGCGCTCGGTCTCGATCCGCAGGTGAGCTTCCCCGACGGGCCTCTCGTTGCGGCGGCGCCCCACCCCCTTCGCAATGCCGACCTGATGGCCGCCCTGCGACGCCATCTGCGCAGACCCCCCGCACCGCCGACTCCCGCACCGCTGCTGCGCCTGGGCGCGCTCGCGCTGCGGAGCGACCCGGCCCTCGCACTCACCGGTCGGCACTGCACGTCGGCGCTCCTGGCGGACGCCGGGTTCATCTTCGAGCACCCGGACATCGACTCCGCCCTGACCCAGATCTACGGCTGATCCCGTCCGCTGTCACTCGACGGAGACGGCGAAGGGGGTGAGCAGCCCGAGCGCTCCGGTCCGGTCGACCCGGAGGCCCTCGACCCGGGTCTCACGCACGTCGATGACGTAGTCGCGCGCGCCGCGCAGGTCGGCGCCGCGCAGGTCGGCGCGCACGAAGCGGGCGCCGGCCAGCGAGCAGTCCTCGACCACGACGTCCGTCAGGGTCGCTCCGTCGAAGTCCGCGTCGGCGAGGACGCACCGTTCGAAGCGCGACCCGGCGAGGTCAAGGCCGCTGAAGCTGCCCATCGACAGCTGGCAGTCGAGCCACCCCGACGGCTCCGGCGAGATCACGGGCGCGCGCATCGTCGACCACGAGGTGGCCAGCGCCTTGCACCCGGTGAAGGTGCACGCGTCGATGACGCAGTCGGGCAAGGAGACCCGGGAGAGATCCACCCGCTCGACGGTGCAGCGCTCGAAGTGGACCCCGGCGAGGGTGGCTCCGGCCCAGCTCGCATCGCGCAGCGTGCACCCGACGAGCTCGACACCAGCGAGGCGCTCACCGTCGCCGAGATCTCCGGTGAGCACCTCGTCGACGACGCTCGAGCGGCCGTCGATCTGCTCGACCAAGGACCGCATGGACACTCAGTCGCGGGTGAGGCGGCGGTAGGTCACGCGGTGCGGCCGCGCGGCGTCCTCACCGAGGCGCTCGATCTTGTTGGCCTCGTAGCCCTCGAAGTTGCCCTCGAACCAGTACCACTTGGCCGGGTCGGCCTCGGTGCCCTCGTAGGCGAGGATGTGCGTCGCGACGCGGTCGAGGAACCACCGGTCGTGGGAGATGACCACGGCACAGCCCGGGAACTCGAGCAGGGCGTTCTCCAGCGAGCCGAGGGTCTCGACGTCCAGGTCATTGGTCGGCTCGTCGAGCAGCAGCACGTTGCCGCCCTGCTTGAGGGTCAACGCGAGGTTGAGGCGGTTGCGCTCACCACCGGAGAGCACACCGGCCTTCTTCTGCTGGTCGGGCCCCTTGAAGCCGAACTGGCTGACGTAGGCGCGCGAGGGGATCTCGACATTGCCGACCTGGATGAAGTCGAGCCCGTCGGAGACGACCTCCCAGACGTTCTTCTCCGGATCGATGCCCGCGCGGCTCTGGTCGACGTAGGACAGCTGGACCGAGTCACCGATGTCGACGGTGCCGGCGTCCGGCTCCTCGATGCCCACGATGGTCTTGAAGAGCGTGGTCTTGCCGACGCCGTTCGGGCCGATGATGCCGACGATGCCGTTGCGCGGCAGGCTGAAGGACAGGTCCTCGATGAGCACCCGCTCGTCGAAGCCCTTCTTCAGGCCCTCGACCTCGATGACCTTGCTGCCCAGACGCGGGCCCGGCGGGATCTGGATCTCCTCGAAGTCCAGCTTCTTGGTGCGCTCGGCCTCAGCGGCCATCTCCTCGTAACGCGCCAGACGCGACTTGGACTTCGTCTGCCGGGCCTTGGCGTTGGAGCGAACCCACTCGAGCTCGGACTGCAGACGCTTGGCGAGCTTCTGGTCCTTCTTGCCCTGGACCTGCAGACGCTCCTGCTTCTTCTCCAGGTAGGTGGAGTAGTTGCCCTCGTAGGGGTAGAGCCGACCGCGGTCGACCTCGGCGATCCACTGGGCGACGTTGTCCATGAAGTACCGGTCGTGCGTGACGGCGAGGACGGCGCCGGGGTAGTTCGCGAGGTGCTGCTCGAGCCACAGCACCGACTCGGCGTCCAGGTGGTTGGTGGGCTCGTCGAGGAGCAGCAGATCGGGCTTCTGCAGAAGGAGCTTGCACAGTGCGACACGGCGGCGCTCACCTCCGGAGAGGTGGGTGACCGGCTCGTTCGGCGGCGGGCAGCGCAGCGCGTCCATCGCCTGCTCGAGCTGGGAGTCCAGGTCCCACGCGTCGGCGTGGTCGATGTCCTCCTGGAGCTTGCCCATCTCCTCCATGAGCGCGTCGAAGTCCGCGTCGGGGTCGGCCATCTCCTCGGAGATCTCGTTGTAGCGGTCGAGCTTGGCCTTGATCTCGCCGGCGCCCTCCTCGACGTTGCCGAGGACGGTCTTCTCCTCGTTCAGCGGCGGCTCCTGCAGCAGGATGCCCACCGTGGCCCCCGGCTTGAGGCTCGCCTCGCCGTTGCTCGGCTGGTCGAGCCCGGCCATGATCTTCAGGATGGTCGACTTGCCGGCCCCGTTGGGCCCAACCATCCCGATCTTGGCTCCGGGGTAGAAGGACATCGAGACGTCATCGAGGATGACCTTCTCGTTGTGCGCCTTGCGCGCACGAACCATGGTGTAGATGTAGTCGGCCATGGGGGCAGGCTATCCACTCCTGCCTCCATGCCCGAATCGCGCCGCACCTCACGCAGGCAGTGCTTCCGTCTCCTCCGGCTCCTCGGACGAGGTCCCCGCGACGGTCCGGGACTCCCCCGTCTCCTCGGTCATCTCCCTCACCCCGGTCGGCACCGGGGGCAGCCCCCAGCTCTGGGCATCGCCCTCCTCGAGCCGCTCCTTCATCCGGGTGTACCCGCCCTCACCGGCCGCCTCCTTGGCAGGATCGCTGCCACGGCCCGACTTCGCGTACGCGGTCGTGCCGAAGGTCAGGTCGTGACCGACGCTGTAGGCGTCGATGTCGGCAGACGAGCCCCACGACTCGTCGGCCCGCTGGAAGTCGTTGATCGTCAGGCGGCCGCGGACGACGACCGGGTCACCCTTGTGCAGCGAGGTGTGCGAGTTCATGCCCAGCGACCGGTAGGTCGCGACGTTGTAGTAGCTCGTCGGGCCGTCGACGAAGACGCCCTCGCGATTGCGGCGACGAGCATTGGTGGCCAGCCGGAAGGTCGTGAACTGCACCCCTGCCCGGGTGGTGCGGTGCTCGGGGTCGGCGACGAGGCGCCCGGCGACGGTCAGCTCGGTCTCATTCATCACGTGGTCCTCTCTCCCGCCCACCTCGGCCGGTGGGCTCGTGGGAACCACCCTCGCGAGCCGGCGGAGACCGGACCATGCCTCGTGCGTGGCTGTGGACCGCGCCGGAGGATCAGGCGACCTTGTGGATCCTCAGCCGAGGACGCGGCGCAGGTCCGAGCGGGTGTCCGCGTGCTCGGCAAGCACCCGGTGCACCGGCTCCACGACGTGCTCGTCCGCCACCCGCCCGATGGACTCCCGCAGTCGCCCCCTGATCACGGCAGCGCGCCTGCGGGCTCCGACTCGGGCCAGCCACCGCGACAGGGCGGCGAGGAGCACACCGGCGAGCAACCCACCGACGAGCAGCAGAAAGGGGGTGGCGAAGGGGCCGACGTCGAGGGTCGGGATCTCGGGCAGCTGCAGCCACCCGGCCGCCCCGATCACGACGAGCCAGACCAGACCGACCACCGCGGCCAGGGCGAAGACGACCTGCAGCACCCCGAAGATCGGCCACCACATCGGCGTGCGCGCCCGCAGGGAGGTCGTGAGGACGGCCTGGTCGAGGGTGTCGGCGAGGTCGTGCTCGCCCGGTCGGGCGGCGTCGGCGACGGCATCCGCCCATCGGGTCGGAAGTCCCTCTCCCGCGCTGGTCCCGATGCGTCGTGCGGCGAGGTCGACCGCCGCCCGGGCAGCCGGTGCGGGTGGCGGGATCGAGGAGCGGCCCAGCACGGCACGCATGTCCTGCTCGGTGATCTCCGGCGCGTGCGCATCGTCATGGCCGAGTCGCAGCCGTTTCAACGGGGCCGGCCGGAAGGTTCGGACCCACCGGGTGAACGGCCAGCCCGTGCGCGCCCACGACTCGAGGCGGTAGTCACGGGCAACGGCATCCACGACGGTCGGGACGCCGGCGCTGCGGCACAAGGCGTCGATGAGCTCGTCGCGAGCGCGATCGGAGACTCCCTCCTGCGTGTCCGCGACGGAGTCGCCCAGGCCGTCGACCGCGGTACGCAGGTCGGCGGCCAGCCGGTACCGGACGGCGTCAGCGTGCTCCACGGCGCTCTGCAGGTGGGTACGCAACCCCTCGATCCCGGCTCCGGAGACGGTCGAGGTGCCGATGACCTCGTGGTGCTCCAGTCCGTCGCGCTCGAGCAACCGCGTGAGGTCGGCGGTGATCTGCTCCTGCCCACCCGGCGGCAGGCGGTCGACCTGGTTGAGGACGACGAGGGTGACCGCGCCGTACTCGCGCAGCACCCTGACGTAGTCGTCGTGCAGGACGGCGTCCGCGTACTTCTGCGGGTCCGTGACCCAGACGAAGACGTCGACGAGCTGCAGGACCCGGCGTGCCTCCAGCCGGTGCGACTCCTCGCGGGAGTCGAAGTCGGGCAGGTCGACGAGCACGAGACCGGCCAAGCCGCCGTCGTCGGACGTCGCGACCTGGTGGCGGGCGCCGACGGAGAGCCAGTCGAGCAGCTCGCCGGCCGGCTCGTCACCCCACACGGCAGCCGTCGGGGTGGAGGTCGTGGGGCGGCGCAGACCGACCGTGGCGGCCTCGGCGCCGGTCAGGGCGTTGAACAGGGAGGACTTGCCGGACCCGGTCGCCCCGGCAAGCGCGACCACGGTGTGTCCGCCCACGAGCGCGGACCGCTGGGAGACCTTCCCGACGACCTCACGTGCGTAAGCGGCGGGGCCGGGCTCGAGGCGCGCGCCCGCGGTGGCCAGGGCGCGGGCCAGCGCGTCGGCCCGGGCGGAGATCTCCTCCGCCGCGAGCGCGGAGGCATCCTTCCGGCGAAGGGAGGGCAGCGGACTCATCGCAGCCCCTCCTCGACGGCGGTGACGGCCTTCTGCAGGCGGCGGATCTGTGCCTCGCTGGCGGTCAGCTCACCCGTCACCTCGGTGTAGCGCCCGCGCTCTGCCGTGAAGAGGTCGTCGACGCGCTCGAGGAGCAGCGTGCGGGCCTTCGTGGCCATCTCACGCACGGCCTGGTCGCCGAAGATCGCCTCCAGCACCTTCTGCGCCAGGGCGGTGGTTCCGCCGGCGATCGCGACCTCGGGGGCGACGAGCACACCACCGGTGTGGGCAAAGGAGACGAGCATGAGGAACAGTCCGATGCCGTTGACGCCGTAGGCGGCGACCCTCGCGTTGGTGCGGCGGTTGCCCCCCTCTGACCGGACGATGTCGAGGACGTCATCCTGCCAGTTGCGCACCAGTCGCTCGACGTCCTCCTCGAGGCCCCGCGACGACCGGGCCAGCCCGGGGTGCTCATCGAGGACGACGGGGCCGGCCTCCGTGCCACGCCAGGTGCGCGCGATCGTCGCCGCCGCCGTGTCGGCCTCTGCCAACAGGAGGGCGGTGACGCCGGTCTGCAGTGCCTCGTCGAGCTCGGCGGTCGGCTCCGGGCCCCGCACGGAGGCGGTGACGCGGTCGCGGATCCTGGCGACCCCCTTCTCCACCTTGCGGAAGAACTCACCGGTGCCGACGAACTCCTGCCACCGGGCCAGGACCTCGCCACGCAGGAGTTGTCCGTCCTCCATCCCCTCGGTGACGCTCTCCTCGGCCCGGTCGTACGCGTCGTAGGCGACCTTGGCCAGAGCGCCGACCTCCTCGCGCTGGGCTCGGGTGGCAGCCACGAGTACGTCGAGCCGGCCCTCGAGGGAGTGCAGGGCACCCTCGAGCGTCTGACGGATGATGATGCTGCGGGCCCTCTGGTCACGGGCGAGCGCGGTGAGCCAACCGCGCACCCGAGCGATGTCCGCCTCCGGGACGAATCCCCGGGCGTCGAGGTCGGCCTCGGGCACGGTGAAGACCGGCGCGGTGCCCATCCCCTGCTCACGCAGCATCTCGACCAAGTGGGAACGCACCTCCTCCATCCCCGGGCGGTCGACGCGGTCCAGGACGAGCGCCACGGCGGTCCCCCGGTCACCTGCCTGGCGCAGCAGTCGCCACGGGATCGCGTCGGCGTAGCGCGCCGCCGTCGTGACGAAGAGCCACAGGTCGGCGGCTGCCAGCAGCTGGGAAGCCATCTCGCGGTTGGCCGACACGACGGAGTCGATGTCCGGCGCGTCGAGGATGGCCATCCCGACCGGGAGGTCCTGCGAGGCGACCAGGCGCACGGTGCCCGGCTGGGGCTCGGCATCGCCCCCGGTGACGCGGGCGAGCGAAGGGAGGATCCGCCCGTCGCGAAACCACGGCTCGTCATCGGGGTGGTGGATGAGGACGGGGCTGGTCGTCGTCGGTCGCAGCACGCCCGAGCGTGAGACCTCGCGGCGCAGGATGGAGTTGATCAGCGTCGACTTGCCGGCACCGGTCGATCCGCCGACGACGGCGAGCAGGGGCGCGTCGATCGACGACAGCCGCGGGATGACGTAGTCGTCGAGCTGGTCGAGGAGCGCGGCACGCTCCCGGCGCGCCTGGCGGGTGGACGCCAGGTCGAGGCGGAGGTCACTGCGCTCGACCTCGTCACGGAGCTCCGAGACCCGCGCGAGCATGTCGTCGAGGCCGACCTGCCCTGCCGTCGTGTCCGCCATGCGCCCACCTTATCCAGCACGGTGCGTCCCCCCGGAATCCGCTGCGCGCCTTCGGACGCGGGTGTCGGGGACCGAAGGTGTCAGGATCAGGAGCATGGCACCGACAAAGGCACTGCTGGTGGGAGCCGGCCATGCGCACCTTCACCTGATCAGGCACGCCGACGAGCTGACTGCCGCAGGGTACGAGGTCCGTCTCCTGGCACCGCGGTACCTCGACTACAGCGCGGTCGCCTCGGCGACGGCCGTCGGGGATCTGCCTCGTGGCGCGGGGCGGGTCGATGTGCGGGCCCTCGCCGTCGCTGGTGTGGACTTCCACGAGAGCACACTGGCCTCTCTCGATCCGCAGCGGCGGGTCGCCACCGGCGCGGATGGTGCCCGCTTCGACTATGACGTGCTCTCCCTCAACATCGGCAGCGTCGTCGCGCCACGCGGCATGCGGGTTCATCCGAGCGTCGTGCGGGTGAAACCCGTGGCCGCGCTGCTGGAGCTGGGCGCCCGACTGGCGGCGTCGCCCCGCTCTGCGGCCACCGTCACCGTCGTGGGCGGGGGCGCCACCGGTATCGAGCTGGCTGCCCACCTGGCGGTCCGGTGGGGCGTGGGACGGGTCCACCTCGTCGAGGCCGGCCCCGTCATCGGGGCGGACCTGCCGTCCGGCGCCCGCCACCGGGTGCTGCACCTCCTCGAGCGGCGGGGTGTGGCCCTCCACACCGGATCTGCCGTTCACGAGGTCGGCGAGCGAGGTCTGGTCTGTGGTGACGGGCGGGAGCTGGCACACGACGTCGCGGTCCTGGCCACAGGCCTGTCGGCGCCTCCCGTGCTCGACGCTCCGGGACTGGCAGACGAGCGCGGCGTCCCCCTCCAGCACACGCACCGGGACGGGATCTACGCCGCGGGAGACTGCGCTCGCTTCCTCCCCCACCCGCTGCCCCGGCTCGGAGTACACGGAGTGCGTCAGGGGCCGGTGCTGCACCACAGCCTGCTGGCACGGATCCATGGCCGCGAGCTGCCGGAGTACAGGCCACGACGTCGTCCGCTGTCGATCCTCGACCTCGGTGGCGGCGTGGGGCTCGCCGTCCGGGGACGCTGGTGGTGGTACGGCGCCGGCGCACTCCGGCTCAAGCGCCGCATCGATGACCGGTGGCTGACGGCCCATCGACGATGATGACCACGGCCGAGCAACACCGGTTCGACAGACCGGGAAGGAATGCGACTCTGCAGCGGGTTACCCAGTCGTGAGTGACTTCCAGCCCCAGGACAGCGCGCCTCGGAAGGCCCGCTTCCGGGAGTGGGTGGAGCCCGAGATCGAGATCCTCCTGCGGGTGGCGCAATCCATCACCGCGAACCCGGCCGATGCCGAGGACCTCGTCCAGGAGACCCTGCTGCGCGCGTACCGGGCGGTCGACCGTTTCGACGGTCGGCATCCACGGGCGTGGCTGCTGACGATCCTGCGTCACACGAACGCCAACATGCACCGTCGTCGACGGCCGGGCACCATCGGGGACTGGGAGCTCGTCCACGCCGCACAGCCGGCCTTCGGACGCTCGCAACTGCCCAGCGCCGAGGACGACGTCGTCGACCAGTGGCTGCACGAGGACCTGGCCGCCGCCATCCGCGCGCTCGACCCCCGCTTCCGGGCAACGCTCATCCTCGTCGACGTCCACGATCTCAGCTATGCCGAGACCGCCGCGATCCTGGGCACCCCCGTCGGCACGGTGATGTCACGTCTGAGCCGGGCGCGCCAGCGCGTGCGCAGGTCACTGAAGTCGAGTCCACTCGTTCGAGGAGGCCTGTCATGACAGGGACCCTGCGGCAGATGCTGACCTGTCACTGGTCCGCGCGCCGCATCCAGCGCTATCTCGATGCTGATCCCGCCGCCCCGCTCACGCCCGGGGAGATCTCGCGCCTGGAAGGGCACCTGGCCACCTGCGCACGGTGCACCCGGGTCGTCACCGAGCACCGTGCGCTGCACCGCGCGTTGTCCGTGTGGTCGGGCGGGATGAACGTCGACCCCCGGTCGGTCCAACGCATCCGGGACTTCTTGTCCACGATCAACACGGAGGACCACGCATGAGCACCGACCGCACCGGTACCGCACCCGCCGAGGACGATCCGTGGGACCTGCTCGTCGTGGGCGGTGGCACGGCCGGGATCGTCGGCGCGAAGACTGCCGCGCGTCTGGGTGCCCGCGTGCTCCTGGTGGAGCAGGAGCGCACCGGAGGAGACTGCCTGTGGACGGGCTGCGTCCCGTCCAAGGCACTCCTGGCGGCCGCGTCCGTCGCCGCCACGGCCCGCACCGCACAGCGGTTCGGCGTCGACGTGGGCGAGGTCCGCGTCGATTTCGCGCAGGTGATGGAACACGTGCGTGCGGCGATCCACCACATCGCCCCCGTCGACTCCGTCGAGGCACTGGAGAAGTCCTCGGTGGTGGTCAGGCAGGGCACGGCCCGTTTCACCGGAAGGAACTCTGCGGACATCGACGGGGCGAGTGTGGCCTTTCGCCAGGCCCTGGTGGCCACCGGCGCCGCCCCGGCGATCCCGGGCATCGCCGGCCTTGCCGACGTGGAGCACCTGACGAGCGAGACCGTCTGGGATCTGGATGAGCTCCCGGCCGACTTGGTGGTCCTCGGCGGCGGGAGCATCGGCTGCGAGCTGGGTCAGGCGTTCGCCCGTCTGGGCAGCCGGGTCTCCGTGGTCGAGGGTGCGTCCGGGATCCTTCCGCGGGAGGATCCTGCAGCCGCCGAGGCACTCGCTCGCGCCCTCGTCGGCGACGGGGTGGAGCTGCACACCGGGTCCGGCGTCGAGGTGGTCGAACCCACCGGCGGAGGGTCCGGGATCCTGCATCTCGGCAGCGGACGCAAGGTCCCCTTCACCCGTCTCCTCGTGGCCGTCGGACGAGCCCCCCGCACCAGCGACCTCGGGTTGGACGCTGCGGGGGTCGAGGTCGATGGGCACGGCTTCGTCGTCGTCGACGACCTCCTGCGCACCACCAATCACCACATCTGGGCCGCCGGGGACCTGACCGGTCATCCCCAGTTCACCCACACCGCCGGTGCGCACGCGAGCATGGCTACCTCGAACGCGGTCCTGGGGGTCCGCCGCAAGGTCAACCTGACTGCGGTGCCGAGGGTGACCTTCACCGATCCAGAGGTTGCCGCCGTCGGTCTCTCGACCGACACCCCTGCGGCCGGTCTGCGCCGCGTCGCCTGGTCCCACGACCACGTCGACCGAGCCGTGGCCGAGGGCTCGGTCGACGGCGTTTCCCGGCTCGTGGTCGACCGGCGCGGTCGCGTCCTCGGTGCCACCGTGGTCGGCCCGCGGGCGGGCGAGACCGTGGGTGAGCTGACCCTGGCGATCACCCGCGGGCTGACCACACGCGATCTCGCCGGGGTGACCCACCCTTATCCCACGTACAACGACGGGCCCTGGAATGCCGCGGTCTCCGACGTGCTGGACCAGCTCGCGCGACCCACCGCCCGCCGCGCCGTCGGGGTGCTCGCGCGGGCTCGTCGCTGGTGGGTGCAGCGGGCGGCCTGAACCGGGCCACGGCGACCGGAGACCCGTGCTCTCACCCCAGATCACGGAAGCCGCCCACGATGCGCTGGGCGGCACTGACCCCGACGACCACGGCCCACACCGTGGCGATGGTGCCGGCGTACGCCGGCAGGATCAGCCACAGCGCGTGCACGGCGATGGTCTCGGCGCCCTCGGCGAGACCCCCGAGGAAGCTGAGCGAGCGCCCGTCGTCGCGTTGACGCCCGGTCCGCTCAGCGATGGACGAGAAGGCCAAGAAGGCCGCGCCGTTGATGTAGTAGGCGAAGAGAACCAAGAGGAATGGCAACCAATCGACGTCGAACTGGCCGGTCGCGCCGATGGCCACTCCGATGACGGTGGCGCCGTACACCACGAAGTCAGCCGTGATGTCGAGGAAGCCACCGGCCTGCGAGGGTGGGCCCACCTGCGGGCGATCGGGGGCGGCCGCGTGACGCCGCCGCGCAAGGGGGCCGTCCAGACCATCCATCAGACGGGAGAACAACCACAGTCCCAACGCCCACCACCACAGGTGTCCGGCAGCGGTGACCGCACTGGCCAGACCGGTGGCCAGACCGAGCAGGGTCAGCCCGTTCGGGCTCACTCCCGGACGGTCGACGAGCCCGGCCACCCCGGACAAGGGCCGGTCCAGCAGTCGTCGGGCGGCTGCATCAAACACCGGCCCGCTCCTGCCCGACCGGCTCGACGGGCGCGTTGAACCGTCGTGCCCACCAGCCTCCTGCCGCGATGAGCAGGACCAACGCGGAGAGGGCAGCGCCCAGACCCCACGGGTCGGAGCCGTAGGCACCCAGGGCCGCGTAGGCCAAGCAGCCGGGAACCATCCCGACGGCGCTCCCCAGCACGTAGTGACGGACCCTGACCCCGGTGAGCCCGGCGGCGTAGTTGATGACGTCGAAGGGGACGAGGGGCACCAGCCGAACCAGCAGGACCGCCGACAACCCGTGGGCACTCAGGAGGGCATCGACCCGCTCGACCCGGCCACGTGTGAGCCGGTCCACCGCCTCCCGGCCGAGCGCCCTGCCCAGGCCGAAGGAGATGACGGCGCCGACCAGCGCGCCGGCCAGGGAGAGCGCGGCCCCGGACCACAGACCGAAGAGGGCTCCACCCGCTATCGTCAGCAAGGCCTTGGGGCTGGGAACCAGCGCCAGGACGACGTAGAGCGCGAAGAAGATCACAGGTCCCCAGGCACCGGCCGACGCGACCTGTGACCTGATGGCCGCGATGTCCGGGGTTCCCAGTACGAGCGCAAGGAGGACGAGGCCGAGCAGGATGACAACCAGCACCACGGCCTTGACCCGCGCGATGTTCCCCATGGGTGGTCCTGACTCGTGATGAACGGGTGTGCTACCCCGGGAAGTCCCCGAGCACCTCGAAGTGTTCCCGATGTGACGTGTTCCCTGCTCCGGAGGTCCGATGTACCCACGCCGTGCTCGACTGCTCTTGTCGGCCGCGCTGCTCGCCCTCGTGGTCTCCGCCTGCGCCGCGCCGGACGCCCCGGGCGGATCCACGTCGGGGAGCCGATCCTGGACGCAGATCCTGCAGCAGGCCGAGGGACAGACCGTCGACCTGTGGATGTACGGCGGGGACCCACAGGGCAATGCCTACGTCGACGACGCACTCGCGCCCGCCGCCGCCGAACTCGGTGTGACCCTCAGACGAGTCCCGGTGGCCGATACCACGGACGCCATCACCCGCATCCTGGCCGAGCGTCAGGCCGGCGAGGAGGACGGCACGGTGGATCTGGTCTGGGTCAACGGGGACAACTTCGCGACCGGCAAGCAGGCCGACGCCTGGCGCTGCGGCTGGTCCTCCGAGTTGCCGAACATGACATTCGTGGCCGAGAACGATGCCTTGGTCACCCGCGACTTCGGGACCGAGGTCGACGGGTGTGAGGCACCGTGGCACAAGGCCCAGTTCACCCTGGTCTACGACTCCGCCCGGGTCGCGGAACCTCCGACGACGCTGTCCGGCGTCCTGCAGTGGGCACAGGACCACCCGGGACGGTTCACCTACCCGGCCCCTCCCGACTTCACCGGTTCGGTCTTCCTGCGGCAGGCGCTCTACAGCATCTCGGGCGGCGTCGACGCGGTCCCCGCGCGATTCGATCAGGACGCCTTCGACGACCTCGCACCGACGCTGTACGAGACGTTGGCGGACGCGGCCCCGTCCCTGTGGCGCCAGGGCCGGACCTACCCGCGTGACTCGGTGGCCCTGGATCGGCTCTACGCGGACGGCCAGGTGGACATGACGATGACCTACGGTCCTGCCACGTTGACCAAGCTCGTCGAGGACGGCACCTTCCCGGAGAGCACCCGGGTGCTCCCCCTGGACGAGGGGACGATCGGCAACGCGAGCTTCCTGGCCATGCCGGCCACGGCGGGCGACGTCGAGGGTGCGATGGCGGTGGCCAACCTGGCGCTCTCGCCCGAGCAACAGGCGATCAAGGCCGATCCGGGTACGTGGGGTCAGTTCACCGTGCTCGACACGGATCTGCTGAACCCGTCCGACCGGGAACGGTTCGAGGACCTGCCCACCTCCCACGTCGTGCCGCCCTACGACGTCCTGGCACGAAATGCCCTGCCCGAGCTGGGGTCGGCCTGGGTGGCCGAGCTCGATGACGGCTGGCGTCGGGCGGTCCTCGGGGCCGGGTCATGACCGGCCGTGGCTCCGGGGCGCGGCTCGTGACGCCTGCCGTGGTCCTGGTCGTGGCGGTGACCGGTACGGCGCTCGTCGCCGTCCTCGCCACCAGCCTGGGGCTGTTGCCCCTCGTCGGCCGGCCCCGCCTGAGCGTGGACGGCTTCAGCGGTGTGGCGGGCGACCTGCGCGGTGCGGCGCAGGAGTCGCTCGTGACGGCCGTCGCCGCCACGGTGCTCGCCGCGATCATCGGCCTGACCATCGCCACGATCGTCGTGCGCGCCGGGCGCGGTGTCCGCCTCGTCATCGGGTGTGCCGTCGTGGCCCTGACCGTGCCGCACCTCGTCGGTGCGGCAGCCACTGGGCTGCTGCTCTCCGACGTGGGTCTGGCCCAGCGCTGGTCCGGGGTCCCGGCCTCCTCGTGGCCCGACCTGGTCGGGGGACGGTGGCCGTGGGCCACCGTGCTGGAGCTGGCGTGGAAGGAGTCGGCTTTCGTCGCCCTGGTGGTGGTCGCCTCCATCGGGCGCCCCTACGCGCAGTTGCGCGAAGCGGCGGCGGTCCTCGGCGCGACCCCGAGGGCGCAGTGGCAGCGGGTCCTGCTCCCCCTGGCCGCTCCGGCCCTCACTGCCTCCTCGCTCATCGTCTTCCTCTACTCACTCGGCACCTACGAGGTCGCGCGACTCCTCGGGCGTGCCTACCCCGAGCCGCTGCCGGTCATGGCCTATCGACTGTTCACCGACATCGACGTCACCGCGCGACCCCAGGCTGCGGCCACTGCGGTCGTCGCGACGGTGGTGGCGTTGACGGCCACCGGGATCACGCTGCCGATCCTGCGTCGGCTCGGGGCCGAACGATGAGACTTCGGCCAGCCAACCACCGCGCGCCCAGCCGGTTGCGCCGCGCGACGGTCACGGCCGTGCTCGTGCTCTGGCTGGTCATTCCCCTCGTCCCGCTGGTGATGTGGACCGGGGCCGCGCGCTGGTCGGGTACGGCTCGGGCACCGCAGGATCTCGGGCTGGACGCGTGGCACGAGGCGTTGGATGCAGGGGCCCTGACCGCCCTGGGCCGCTCCATGCTGCTGGGGGCTGTCGTGGCGCTGATCGCGACACCTCTCGGTGCCCTGGCGGGGCGGGCACTGGGATGGCGACTGCTGCGCAGGCCCATCCCCCCTTCGCTCGTGCTGCTCGGGCCGGTGGCCCTGGCCCCCTTCGCCGTCGCCATGGGGTTGGACGTCGTCATCCTTCGGCTGGGCATCCCCGGAGAAGTCGCCGTGCTGCTCGTCCTGAGCGTGTTCGCACTGCCGTACACCACGTTCACCCTGCGGGCGACCTACCAGTCCCTGGACCCGGCGCTGGAGGAGCAGGCCCGTGTCCTCGGCGCCACCCCGGCCGGGGCTCGACGGCGCGTCACGCTCCCGGCCGCCACCAACGGACTGGTCACCGCGGCGGGCCTGGCCTTCCTCGTCGGGTGGAGCGACTACGCCGTCACCCTGCTCATCGGGGGCGGCCAGATCATCACCGCACCCATGCTCATCGGCTCCGCGGCCGCCGGCTCGGGCAACGACGCCCTCACGGCGACCCTGGCCGTCCTGGCCAGCGTGCCACCGCTGGCCGCGCTCGCCGTCTACGCCACCGTGGTTGCCCGCACCACGGCGAAGGGGAACCGATGACGCTCGCACTGCGTCTGTCCGCCATCACCCACCGGCACCCGGGCACGACCGGGGCGACCCTGTCCGACGTCGGGCTCGACGTGCGAGCGGGCCAGATGGTCGCCGTCCTCGGCCCTTCCGGATCCGGCAAGACCACGCTGCTGAGGGTCGCAGCCGGTCTGGAGTCCCCCGAGTCCGGTGAGGTCCTCCTCGACGGGGTGGACGTGTCCGACGTGCCACCCGAGCGACGTGACCTGACCATGATGTTCCAGAAGCCGCACCTCTTCCCCCACCTGAACGTTGTGGACAACGTCGCCTTCGCCGACCGGCTGCGCAGCCGGGACCGCGCATCCAGTCGGGTCGCCGCACAGCGCTACCTCGACCTCGTCCACCTCGGGGACCTCGGCCGCCGTCGACCGCGGCAGCTGTCCGGTGGACAGGAACAGCGTGTCTCCCTGGCGCGGGCCCTCGCCGCACAGCGCCGGGTGATGCTCCTGGACGAACCCTTCAGCAGTCTGGACACCGGTTTGCGTACCTCGATGCACCGGCTGCTGGATGAGGTCCGCGCCACCCTGGAGCCCACGATCGTCATGGTGACCCACGACCTGGCCGAGGCCGAGCTCGCGGACCGTGTTGCCGTGCTCGTCGAGGGACGCATCCAGCAGTTCGACGTCCTCGGGGCGTTGTACACGGCGCCGCGCACACTCGCGGTCGCCCGACTGGTCGGTGGCTTCAACGAGGTGGCCGGCCGGGTCGACGGGGGCGTCCACCACTCGAGCCTGGGGTCCTTTTTCCTGCCCGGCGAGGTCGAGTCCACGGGCGCCTCGATCCTGGTGGTGCGCAAGGAGAGGCTGGAGCTGGCCCCCCTCGGCTCCCCCGGGTCGCTCACCGGTCTGGTCGTGCAGGTCCGCCAGTCCGGCGCCCATCAGGACGTGGTCGTGGCACTCGAGCAGCACGGCGTCGCAGCAGGACCCCGGGTCACGATCGAGGCACGGCTGGGCTCGGACCGCCGCCCGGGCGACCGCACCGGGGTCCGCATGCCCGGGGCGGACGGACTCTGGGCGGTCCCCGATCCGGCGAGGACCGGATCGGGGACGCCACCGCCGGAGCCACGGCTGCGTGACCGGGCCTCCCTGGGCAGCGCATGATGCTCCAGCACACGACCTCGGTGGTCGACCGCGCCCCCGGCGAGACTCGAACTCGCGACCTCGGGATTAGAAAGCCCTTGCTCTGTCCAGCTGAGCTACGGAGGCACGCCCACGACCGCGGTGGACCACGATCAGGGCGGGTTCAGTGTAGTGAGCCACCCCCGACCTGACATGATCGGGACCATGTCCGCGAGAGTCATCGTGCGTGAGGCGGAGGTCGGCGACGGCACTGCCGACCTCGCACTGCTCGACGACGGCGAGCGAGCCCGGGCCGGGCGCAAGCGCGACGCAGCCCCCTTCGTCACCGGCCACGCCCTCGTGCGCCGCACGCTGGGCGACCTGCTCGGCAGGGACCCCGCGAGCCTGTCCTTCGAGCGCCGGTGCACCACCTGCCGCAGCGAGCTGCACGGCAAGCCCAGCCTCGTCGACGCGCCCGGGTGGCACTTCTCGCTCTCCTACACCTCGTCGCTGGCCGTCGTGGCCGTCGCGGAGGGGACCGACGTCGGGGTCGACACCGAGGACCTCACGGATGCGGACTTCGAGGGTTTTGCGGACGCCACGCTGGCACGCGAGGAGATCCGTGGCTTCGAGGGGCTGGACGGGTGTGACCTCCTCATCGCCCGGGCCCGGGTCTGGGCCCGCAAGGAGGCCATCCTCAAGGCGACCGGCCACGGTCTGGTCGTCGACCCCTCCGAGGTCCTCGTCTCCAGCCCGCTCGATCCGCCGGAGCTGCTCGCCTGGCGCGCCGAGGAGCCCGCACCTCCGGCGGTGTCCCTGGTCGACCTCGACCTCACGACTGCCAACCACCGCGCGGCCGTCGCCGGCCTCACCGACCAGCCGCTCGAGATCCTCGGCACCTGATCAGGCGATGCCGGCGAACTCGCGTCGTCGGGCGGTCATCGAGTCGAGCAGCACCCGCTCCCGGTGCAGCGTCTGCGCGTCCACGGGGTGTTGGTGCATCCGTCGACGAAGCAGGGCCAGCTCCGAGGCGCAGTCCTGGAAGCTGCGCATGGACGTCGTCCCGACGCTCCCGCGGTGCTGCTTCGCCCACGAGCGCGCCTGTCGCCGGGCCTTCATCGACGAGAGCATCCCCACCTCGTCACTCGAGATCCACCCGGTCGCGGCGTACGGCATGAGGAACTCCCCGATGATCCGGCCCTCACGGCGTCGCGCCCACATGACGAAGGTCAGGAAGGCGACGAAGGTGACGAACCCGCCGGCCAGGCCCAGGAGCAGTCCGACGCCGGTGCCCGAGGCGGACAGGTTCCACAGCCCGTGCAGCAGCACGGCGGCGCACCACCCGAGGACGGGCGCGAGGACCTTCGTGGACCGTGAGTGCGAGACGGCGGCCAGGCCGACACCGATCCCGGTCATCGTCGTGAACATCGGGTGCAGGAACGGGCTGACGATCCCGCGCATGACGAAGGTCATGGCGAACCCACCGAGGCCGTGCTCGATCGCCGCACCGGCGAAGTACTGGATGTTCTCGGTGAACGCGAAGCCCGCGGCGACGACGCCTGCGTAGACGATGCCGTCGGTCAGTCCGTTGAACTCGTGACGCATGAACCACCACATGACGAGCAGGAAGAGACCCTTGAAGGTCTCCTCCGTGAACGGCGCGATGAGCACGGCGGTGAGCATGGTGGCCGACTCCTCGTCGGTGACACCCATCAGGAAGGCACCGCCGAGCGAGTTGACGACGATCGCCAGCGCCGTCGACCCGAGCGCTCCGTAGAGGAAGGCGGTCACGAGGTAGCGCCACGGCTCGGCCTCGAAGCGATCGAGCCACAGGAAGAGCGGCAGCACCACCGTCAACGGCAGCAGTGCCGCGAGGAGTCCCATGGCCGTCCACACCACGCCGAAGCTGTAGCCGTAGAGCAGGGCGAAGAGGGAGGCGAGCACCAGGGAGACGGCGACGATGAGGCCGCCCAGCAGCCACCTGCGCAGCGTCGGTCGGGGTGTCGGGTTCATCTGCGCCTGGGCCGCGACGTACTGCGGGCTGTACTGCTGGTACTGCAGCCACGCCGGCTGCTCGTTCGGCGGCAGGGCGGGGTGCCCGGGCCGAGGTGGAGATGAACTCATCCCCATACGCTAATCGAGCACGGGAGCAACGGACGCGACGATCAGATCCCGGTCGGTGTGGCTGACCGTCGGGGGTCGATAGGGTGATCGGCGTGACTGCACCAACCCACACCTCGTCCGAACGCATCGTCTGGATCGACTGCGAGATGACCGGCCTCTCCCTCGAGCACGATGCGCTCATCGAGGTCGCCGCGCTGGTCACCGACTACGAGCTGGAGCAGGTGGGTGAGGGCATCGACGTCGTCATCCGCCCGCCCGAGGCCGCCCTGACGCAGATGAACGACTTCGTGCGCGACATGCACATCACCTCCGGGCTCCTCGACGTCCTCGCCGAGGGCATGTCATTGGCCGACGCCGAGGAGGCCGTGCTCGCGCACATCAAGCAGATCGTGCCCGAGGCCGGCAAGGCCCCCCTCGGCGGGAACAGCGTCGCGACGGACCGCACCTTCCTGCAACGGGACATGCCCGACCTCGAGGGACACCTCCACTACCGGATGATCGACGTCTCCTCCATCAAGGAGCTCGCCCGTCGCTGGTACCCCCGCTCCTACTTCGCCTCACCGAAGAAGAACGGCGGCCACCGGGCCCTCGCCGACATCACCGAGTCGATCGCCGAGCTGCGGTACTACCGCGAAGCCGTCTTCCTGCCCCAGCCCGGCCTCGAGACGGCGGAGCTGAAGAAGATCTCGGCGAAGCACCAGGTCGGCTGACCCACCGACACGAGGAGGCCCCCGGACGATCTCGTCCGGGGGCCTCCTGCCGTGGGGTGAGTAACGGGACTTGAACCCGCGACCCTCGCGACCACAACGCGATGCTCTACCAGCTGAGCTATACCCACCATGCGCCCTGTCTTGGGCAGCGCGGACCATCGTACCTGCTCCGAAGCCGTGGTCATGACCACCCTGCCTCCAACGAGTTGCCGGCTCGATCAGGCACGATGGTCGGGTGACGACTTCCGCAAGCCCACAGCCCCCCTTCGCCCGCGTCCTGGGTGCGCTCCTCGCCCTGGCGGCCCTCATGGCCACCATGGTCCTCGCCGCCACCCCGGCGGACGCCCACGCCCGCCTGGAGGGCTCGAGCCCGCAGGACGGCGCCACGCTCGCCGCGGTCCCGCCCGAGATCATGCTGCGGTTCAACGAGCCCATCCAGGAGGGCCTGAACCAAGTCACCGTGAAGTCCGGCTCGACCGACGTCACCAAGGGTGACCCCCAGGTCGACGGCAGCAACGTCTACCAGCCGGTGGAGTACACGATGGATCCCGGCGAGTACACGGTCACGTACAAGGTCGTCAGCGCCGACGGTCACCCCGTGAGCGGATCCTTCACCTTCACCTACGCGCCCCCGGAGGGCGACGGCAAGGTCGAGCAGGACTCGCAGGCCACCCCCTTCTCCCCGTCGGAGAGCTCCTCGCCCACCACGCAGCCGAGCGAGACCACCGAGCCGAGCGAGTCCCCCAGCCCGAGCGAGACCACCGGTGGGGACGAGGGCGACTCGACTCCCGGCGAGAGTTCCACGAGCAGCGGCGAGTCCACGACGGCCCAGGACGACGCGAGCGTCGAGGACGCCGACGAGACGGCCCAGGAGAGCACCTCACCGTGGTGGTGGGCCCTCGCCGCGGGTGCACTCGTCGTGGTCATCGGTGGGCTCGTGATGCTGGTCCGTGGGCGCCGCGACTCAGAGGACGACGAGTCCCCCCGCGACTGACCCGTTCGACGCACGAAGGCCCCGGAGGGATCTCCGGGGCCTTCGTCATGTGGTGCGCCAACAGGGACTTGAACCCCGAACCCGCTGATTAAGAGTCAGCTGCTCTGCCGATTGAGCTATTGGCGCGCGAGGAGAGACATTAGCAGCATGCGGGGGTGTGGGCGAAATCGGCTGCCACGAGCCGATGCCGGGGATGGCGAAGGGGGTCGGTCCGGCCGGACCGACCCCCTTCGCCTCGTGCGTCCTGGCTCACCATGAGCGCTTTTCGCGCTGGCGCTCCCACTTCTTGCGCTTGCGGTTGCCCGAGACGATCTTCAGCACGACGACCGCGCCCACAGCCGCCGCGGCCATGGCCACACGATCCATGCGCAGCTCGCCGGAGTCGGTCCTGATCGCCTTGTCGAAGGACGCCTTCGCCGCCTCCTTCTGACGGGCGATGACGTTCTTGGGCGCGGCCCGCACGCTCAGCTCGTCGATCGTCTGGGCCAGTCGGTCACGGGTGGTGACGATGTCGTTCTCGAGCTTGGTGATGCTCGGGGTGTCGTTGCTCACGTGGTGTTCCGTCCTTACTCGATGCCGAGGTCGCGGCGGATGCGGGCAACGTGGCCCGTCGCCTTGACGTTGTAACGGGCGTGGGTGACCACACCGTCTTCTCCGACGACGACCGTCGAGCGAATGACTCCCTCGACGACCTTGCCGTACAACTTCTTCTCACCATATGCGCCCCACGCCGTCATCACGGACTTGTCGGCGTCGGAGAGCAGTGTGATCGTCAGCCCATCGCGCTCACGGAACCTCGCGAGCTTCTCGGGCTCGTCCGGGGAGATGCCCACGACCTCGGTGTCGACGGCGCGCAGTGCCTCCAGGGAGTCGCTGAAGTCGCAGGCCTGTGCGGTGCAGCCCGGCGTCATCGCCGCCGGGTAGAAGTAGACGATGACCCGCTTGCCGCGGAAGTCGCTCAACGACACGTCCGTGCCGGTGTCATCAGGGAGGGTGAAGTCCGGAGCGGGATCGCCCGGGGTGAGTCGCTCGCCCACGAATGCCTCGCAATCTGCCTGCGCGTCGGTGCCGGAGGACGTGATCAAACCTATCCCAGCGCAGCACCTCCCGGGCAGCCCGGGACTCGCCGACCAAGGTGCAAATGCTGTGCAATAGTGGATGTCCCACCCGACGACACGAGGAGATGCAGCGATGCACGTTCCGGACGGCTTCCTCGACGGGCCCACCTCCGTGGCCACCGCCGCCATCGCAGCCGCTGGGATCGGGGTGGCCCTGTGGCGCAGCCGGGGATCCCTCGACGACCGCAGCGCGCCGATGGCGGGGATGGCTGCCGTCTTCGTCTTCGCGGCCCAGATGCTCAACTTCCCCGTCGGCGCCGGTACCTCCGGCCACCTGCTCGGCGGGACACTCGCAGCCGTCCTCGTGGGCCCGTGGACGGCGACCCTGTGCATCACGGTGGTGCTCGTCGTCCAGGCGTTGCTCTTCGCCGACGGCGGCATCACCGCGCTCGGGACGAACGTCACCCTCATGGCGGTGGTCGGTGTCTGGGTCGGATGGGCCCTTTTCCGTGCTGTGGGGCTGGTCCTGCCACGTCGCACCGGATCGGTGCCGGTCGCTGCCGCGATCGCCGCCTTCCTCTCGGTACCGATCACCGCGCTGGCCTTCGTCGCGCTGTACGCGGTCGGTGGGCAGGCGCCGATCCCCCTCGAGACCCTGACCACCGCCATGCTCTCCTGGCACGCGCTGATCGGGATCGGCGAGGCCGTGATCACCTTCCTCGTCGTCGGATCCATCGTGGGCACGCGCCCGGACCTCGTTCGCGGCGCTGCCGGTCGACGACCGGCCGATCTCACCCGACGAGAAGCGCAGGTCCCGGCATGAAGCAACGCATCAGCACCCGTACCGTCGTCATCGGTGGCCTGGCCGTCGCACTGCTGCTCGCGGCGGTCGTGTCGTACTACGCATCGGGGTCGCCCGACGGCCTGGAGCGCGTCGCCGAGAACCTCGGATTCGCCGGGACGGCCGGTGAGCACGCGGCCGGCGACTCCCCGCTGGCCGACTACGGCGTCGGCGGTATCGGGGACGCCCGTCTGTCCGGCGGGCTGGCCGGCGTCATCGGTGTCCTCGTCGTCGGGATCGTCATGGTCGGCCTGACGCGGCTGCTGCGCCGCAGCAACTCCGACTCGACGGAGGACTGAGTGGGCGGCCCCCACGGCCGCACCCTGCACGTCGCCGGAGCATCCGCCGTGCACCGACTGCCCGCCCACCTGAAGGTCGTCGCGCTCCTCGTCTTCGTCGGCGCGGTCGTGGCGACCCCACGTGAGGCCTTCTGGGCCTACGGGCTGCACGTCCTCGTGCTGCTGGTGGCCATCGTCATCTCGACGGTCCCCTTCCGGGTGCTGCTGCCCCGGCTGGTGATCGAGCTGCCGTTCGTCGTCTTCGCGCTGCTCATGCCCTTCGTCGCGGTCGGGCCACAGACCCAGGTCGGTCCGCTGGCGTTGTCCGTCCCCGGCCTGTGGGGAGCGTGGGCGCTGCTGGCGAAGGGGACGTTGGGCGCCCTGGCGTCGCTCCTGCTGGCGGCCACGACCTCACCGACCGAGCTCGTGGGTGGGTTGGCCCGGCTGCGGCTGCCGCGACGGCTGGTGGAGATACTCGCCTTCATGATCCGTTACCTCGACGTCGTCACCGGGGAGTTGCGTCGCATGCGCATCGCTCGGGAGTCCCGCGGCTTCGCCGGGAGGTCTCTGGCCGCCTGGCCGGTGATCGCCGGGTCCGCGGGCGCCCTGTTCATCCGCTCCTTCGAGCGGGGCGAGAGGGTACACCTGGCGATGCTCTCCCGCCGCTACACCGGCGATCTGCACCTCGGGGCGGGTGCGGCTGCGTCCGAGGTCATCTGGGTGCGCGCGCTGGCGCTGCCCTCGGTCACGGTGCTGGTCGCGGCCGTCGCCCTCGGGATGGGGGCGTGGGCATGAGCACTCCGGTGGTGGAACTGCGGGGGCTCCGGCACGCCTACCCGGACGGGCACGAGGCGCTGCGCGGCGTTGACCTGCACGTGCACCCCGGCGAGCGGGTCGCGCTGCTCGGCCCGAACGGCGCCGGCAAGACCACTCTCGTGCTCCACCTCAACGGTGTGCTGCGCCCCGACTCGGGAACGGTGACGATCTCGGGTCTGACCGTCGCGGCGGACTCCTTGCTGGAGGTACGCCGACGGGTGGGGATCGTCTTCCAGGACCCGGATGACCAGTTGTTCATGCCGACGGTGCGTCAGGACGTCGCCTTCGGCCCGCGGAACCTCGGGCTGCGTGGTCAACAGCTCGACGCGCGCGTGGACGACGCGCTGGCGGCGGTCGAGGTCTCCGACCTGGCCGACCGGCCACCCCATCACCTGTCCTTCGGTCAACGCCGACGCGTCGCAGTCGCGACCGTGCTGGCGATGGAGCCGGAGATCCTCGTCCTCGACGAGCCGAGCAGCAACCTCGACCCGGCCGCACGCCGGGAGGTCGCGGACATCCTGCGGGGGCTGGACGTCACCGTCCTGATGGTCACGCACGACCTGCCCTACGCCCTCGAGCTGTGCGAGCGGTCCGTCCTGCTCTCTGACGGGCTGGTGGTCGGTGACGGCCCGACGGCGGACGTGCTCGGCGACCGCGAGCTCATGGCCACGCACCGGCTGGAGCTGCCCTATGGCTTCGACCCTGCGTCGGTACCGGCGCTGAAGCGGCACTGAGGCCGATGGAGCGCCGATCAGGCCGCATGGAGCAGGTCGGCGTAGACGACCTCGATGGTCGAGGGTTGTCGTAGCGCCGCACCGGTCACCGAGTGGACGTGCCCTCGGGTGGCGTCAGGCCTTCGTGGTCGGCAGCATGTCGGGCAGTCGCTCCTGCGACTCCGGCTGCTGTGTCGACTGTTCCATCACGATCCCTTCGCCCGGCCTGTTCGGACGCGTGTTCGAGAAGGACGTCCCCTCGTGCGGGCTCGATCTCGCCGGGTGCCGGTGCGAGCGGCCACCTGGGGGTGCCTGCCAACGCCGAGAGATCAGTCCGCCACCCCGACGAGCACCGGCTCGATCGCGATCTCACTCCGCAGGCTCGCGGCGATGAAGCACTCGCGGTGGGCGACCTCGATCAGTCGCTCCACCTTGGCGCGCGGCGCCGGCTCCCCGAGCGTGATGTGCGGGCGCAGCACGATACGGGCTACCCACATGGGGCGGTCTCCCTCGAGCAGGTGTCCCACGGCCTCGTCGCGGTAGTCCACGACATCCAGCCGAGCCCGCGCAGCCACGGCGAGGAAGGACAACAGCTGGCAGCTGCTCGCTGCGGCCACGAGCAGCTGCTCCGGGTTGGGCCGAAACGGGTCCCCCAGGAAGGCAGCCGCGCTGCTTGCTCGCACCACGTCCCCGGCCATCGCCAACTCGTGCTCGCGCGCGTAGACGTCGTAGCCGGTACCGGTCGAGCCGGTCCAGCTGAGGGACGTGACGAACGAGTGGTCGCTCACCCGCCTAGACTGCCTGATCGAGCCGAAGTGGTGGAACAGGCAGACACGCTTGGTTTAGGTCCAAGTGCCCTCTGGGTGTGCGGGTTCAAGTCCCGCCTTCGGCACTCACACCAGGTGTTCCCGCAGCAGCGGGACCATCCCCCGGAAGGCCCGGCCCCGGTGGCTGATCGCGTTCTTCTCCTCGTCGGTGTACTCGGCCAGGGAACGGGTACCACCGTCCGGGACGAAGATCGGGTCATAGCCGAAACCGTTCTCCCCCACCGGCGCCCGTGCGATGACGCCCGGGGCCAGCCCTTCGCTCACGACGGTGGCCCCACCGGGGACGGCGAGCACGGCCGCACACCGGAAGGCCGCCCGGCGGTGCTCGTCGGGGACGTCCGCGAGCTGGTCGAGGAGCAGCTGCAGGTTGCGACGGTCCTTCTCGGCACGGGGCAGGTCCTGGCCACCGTGCTGGCCGGACCACCGGGCGGAGAAGATCCCGGGCGCCCCACCGAGCACGTCCACGGCCAGACCGGAGTCGTCGGCGAGCGCCGGCGTCGCGGTCGTCCGCGCGACGTGCTCGGCCTTCAACCGCGCGTTGCCGGCAAAGGTCACCTCGGTCTCCGGGATCTCGCCGACCTCCGGGAAGGCCGCCATCGAGACGACCTCGAGATCCAGGTCGGCAGCCGCGCCGGCGAGGATCTGCTGGAGCTCGTGCACCTTGTGCTCGTTGTGCGTCGCGAGGACCACCCGTCGTGTCACCGCGCCCGCTCCCTCGGGGTCCCGGCGAGCGCGGCCTGCTGCTTCTCGGTCAGGTCCGCGCACCCCGTGGTCGCCAGGTCCAGCAGCTCACCCAGGAGCGCCCGGTCGAAGGGGGCACCCTCGGCCGTCCCCTGCACCTCGACGAACTCGCCGGTGCCGGTCATGACGACGTTCATGTCGGTCTCGGCCGTCGAGTCCTCCGGGTAGTCGAGGTCGCACACCGCGCGCCCGCCGACGACGCCGACGGAGACCGCAGCGAGGGAGCCGGTGAGCGGCTTCGCCGACGCGGCGACGAGGCCACGGGCGCGGGCGTCCTCGATCGCGTCGGCCAGGGCGACCCAGGCGCCGGTGATGGCCGCGGTCCGAGTACCTCCGTCGGCCTGGAGAACGTCGCAGTCGAGGACGATCGTGTTCTCCCCCAGTGCCTTCATGTCGATGACCGCCCGCAGGCAGCGACCGATGAGGCGGGAGATCTCGTGCGTGCGACCGCCGACCTTGCCCTTGCGGGACTCCCGCCCGCTGCGCGTGTTGGTGCTGCGCGGCAGCATCTCGTACTCGGCGGTGACCCACCCGGTGCCCTGGCCCTTGAGCCAGCGCGGCACGCCTGCCTCGAAGGACGCGGCGACGAGGACGCGGGTCTTGCCGAACTCGACGAGGACGGAGCCCTCCGCGTGGTCGAGCCAGTTGCGGGTGATGCGCACCTCGCGCAGCTGCTCGGGAGTGCGTCCGTCATGGCGGGGGGTCGTGTCAGTCATGCGCTCAGGTTAACGACCGGAGGGTTCCGTACTCTCGGGGCATGGACGCACGCACACGGATCGACCTCGCGGACGGGGGCAGCACCGTGCTGCACGTGGCGCAGGCCAAGGAGGTCGGCGGGCCGCTCGTCCTCGTCCTACCGGCCATGGGGGTCCCGGCCGGGTACTACGAACCCTTCGTCGACGACCTCGCCCGCACCGGGGTCACCGCTGCCGTCGCCGACTACCCCGGGCAGGGGGCGGCGACACCGCGCGTCGACCGCGATCTGGACCACGGGTACACCGAGGTCGCCCACGACTGGCTGCCGCGGGTCGTTGCGGCTGCGCGACGGGAGCACGACGGACCCCTCGTCGGGCTCGGCCACTCCCTCGGCGGGCACATCCTGCTGACCCATCTGGCAGGAGACGAGCCGCTGCCCGACGCCGCCGTCCTCATCGGCGCCGGCACGCCCTTCTGGCGCACGCACCACGGGGTCAAGACGCTGCTGCAGACGCAGTTCATGGGATTGCTGACCCGGATTCGGAGGTTCTGGCCGGGCGACCGCCTCGGTTTCGGTGGACGCCAGCCCCGCACCCTGATCCGGGAGTGGGCGGCCTTCGCGCGCACCGGGCGGCTCACCCCCGGCGGACGCCCGATCGAACCGGCGTTGCGGGACGTCCGCCTGCCGGTGCTCGTCGTCGACCTCGACGGTGACCACCTCGCACCGCCGGCCGCCGTCGACGCGCTCGTGGCCAAGCTCCCCTCGGCGCAGGTGGAGCGGTTCACCTTCGTCAAGGCCCCGGGGGACCCAGGGAAGCCGGTCAGCCACGTCTCCTTCGCCCGCTCCCCCGAGATCATCGGCGAACGGATCGCCGAGTGGGTCCTGAAGAATGCTCAGGTCAGCGCGTCAGGTCCTGAGTGATCCGCTGGACGTCACCGGCCACCTCGACCCGCGTGCCGGCGCCGAGGACCAACGGCATCATCGGCTGCTGGTGGCCGAAGTCCACATCCAGCACCACCGGGACGGCGAGGTCACCGAGGGCATCCCGCACCGCCTCGTGCTGCGTCAGGGTGGACCCGTCCGGCGCCGGGGTCCGGCCGATGAGGACACCAGCGCACCGGTCGAACCACCCGGCCAGCCGCAGCCCGTGCAGTGCGCGGGCGACCTCGAAGGCATTGCCCTCCGCCGCCTCGAGCAGGACCACCGGCGGGCTGGGCTGCTCCTGCGCCCACCCCGGCACGTCGGCGAAGGGGGTTCCGGCCAGGGGTGAGAGCACCTCGATGCATCCACCGACCAGCGGCCCGGCGAAGGCAGCAGAGGTACCGGAGATGAGCGCCCACCGCGTCGGCTCGGTGAGGGTCAGCTGGTCGACCCCGGGGTCGGCGACGTAGTCGTCCCAGCCGTCTGCGCGACGGTGCGTCGCAGCCGTCTGGGTGAGCTCACCCCCTTCGCTCATGGCCGTGTCCAACCAGTGCCGCAGGCCGGGGGCGGGCACGTAGGGCGTGTCCATGAGGTTCAGTCCGTGCAGGGTCGCCCAGCCCGATCGCAGGGTGAGCGGCAGCATCGTCGTGGTCGTGTCGGAGAAGCCCACGTACCAGCAGGGGTCGCACTCGGCGAGCAGCTCGAAGTCCAGGTACGGCAACAGGTCGATGCCGGTCTCACCGCCCCACGGTGGCACCACGGCGGCGACGTCCGGGTCGACGAGCAGCGCCATCAGCTCGTCCGCACGCGCCGCCTTCGAGGCGCTCACGTGGTGGTCCTCGCGATCGCGCAGGCACAGCCCCTCGATGACCTCGAACCCCTGTCGACGCAGGTAGGCGATCCCCGCGTCGAGACGCGGCCACAGCTCTGGCGCGACCCCCGAGCTGGGAGCGGTCACGGCGATCGAGTCACCGGGGCGAAGCGGGGCGGGCAGTCGGATGGGCATGGCGCCAGTCCATCAGGTGGTTGCGACGGCGTCGACCGACATCGCCATGACATCGGAGGCCTCGTGAGACACAACTTTGCTTAGGCTTACCTAACTATTAGTGTTCCTTCTGCCTTCGACCGACTCTCAACCCCCCGGGGCCCTCGTTCACCACACGACGCCGCGCGCTGGCGATCACCCCCGCGTTCACCCTTCCCCTGGCCGCCTGCGGCACGTCCGATGGCTCGGCCACCCCGGGCCAAGGCGACTCACGGGAGAGCGTGTCGGTCGAGCACGCCATGGGACGCACCGAGGTGCCCTGCACGCCGAAGAAGGTCGTCACGCTCGGCCAGGGGCAGACCGACTCCGTCCTCGCTCTGGGCGTCACCCCCGTCGGCGTGGTCGAGCCCTGGACCGACGACTGGTACGAGTACCTGCCCGACGAGGTCGAGGAGGCCCAGGTCGTCGGGACGGAGATCGAGCCGGACCTGGAGAAGGTCGCCTCCCTCCAGCCGGACCTCATCGTCGGCTCCAAACTTCGCCACGAGGCCATCTACGACACGCTCGCCACGATCGCTCCGACCGTCTTCTCCGAGACGATCGGCGTGACGTGGAAGGAGAACGTCTCGCTGTGGGCGCAGGCCCTCTGCACGCCGGAGAAGGGCGAGGAGATCGTCGCCGACTACGACGAGCGGGCCGAGCAGCTCGGCGAGGACCTGGCTGAGGCGGGCAAGGCCGACACCGAGGTGTCGATCATCCGTTTCATGCCGGACCAGGTGCGCATCTACCTCACCGGCTTCCCGGGATCCGTCATCCGCGACGCGGGCCTCAAGCGCCCCGGTGCCCAGCGCGTCGACGACTGGGAGGCATCCGAGCAGCTCGTCGAGATCTCCGAGGAGCGCATCCCCGACATGGACGGTGATGTCATCTTCCAGATGGTCTCGTCCGAGCACTACGCCCAGCAGGGCACCACCAGCGTCGACGAGCAGATGGAGCGGTGGACCTCCACGGACCTGTGGCAGAATTTGTCCGCCGTCACGCAGGACGACGTCGTGGTCGTCGACGAGAGCCACTGGAACCTCGGTGGAGGCATCGGCGCCGCCAA
This sequence comes from Janibacter sp. A1S7, assembly GCF_037198315.1. NCBI lineage: Bacteria > Bacillati > Actinomycetota > Actinomycetes > Micrococcales > Intrasporangiaceae > Janibacter > Janibacter alittae. The sequence continues at coordinate 2,298,125 of NZ_CP144913.1, forward strand.
CGCGATGCTCCGGGACCTCGAGGGCAACCTGCTCACCGACCAGTGAGCCTGACCGTCCGTACCGCCGGGGTGCGCGAGGCCACACGCGCACCCCGGTCGGGCGCCCGGGCCGTACTCGTCCCGGCAGCGCTCCTGATCGTTCTCGTGGTCACGGTGCTGGGCAGCTTCGCCATCGGGTCGGTTCGGCTGCCGACGGCCGAGGTCATCGAAGCCGTGGCCGGAGCACGGGCCACCGAGGCTCACCTCATCGTGCTGGACCTGCGACTGCCACGGACCATCGCCGGCGTCATCGCCGGGCTGTGCCTGGCACTCGCCGGCGTGCTCCTGCAGGGCGCGACCCGCAACCCGCTCGCTTCTCCGACCCTGCTCGGGATCACTGCGGGCGCCGGGTTCGCCGTGGTGGTGACCGTCGCACTGCTCGACGTCCCGCCCGGGTTCGCCGTCTGGGCGGCCTTCGTCGGCGGTGCCGTCGCCGCGGGCCTGGCGCTCGCGCTCGCCGGCACCGGTCGGGACGCCATGTCGCCGGTCCGACTGGCCCTGTCGGGCGCCATCATCTCGTTGCTGCTGTCGGCGTGGACCCAGGCCCTGCTCGCTCTCAACCAGGCCAACGCCGACGACGTGCGTCACTGGCTCGCGGGGTCCCTCGCCGGACGCGACGCCGCAGCCGTCACGCCCCTGCTGCCCGTCGTCGGGATCGGCCTGTTCGCCTGCGCCCTGCTGGCGCGCCCGCTGGACGCGCTGTCCCTCGGCGACGAGACCGCCGTCGGCCTGGGTCAGCACCCCGGACGCGTGCGCCTCCTCGCCGGCGCCGCGGCCGTCTGCCTCTCGGCCGTTGCCGTTGCGCTGGCGGGTCCGGTCGCCTTCCTCGGCCTGATCGTCCCGCACGTGGCCCGTGCCCTCGTGGGGTCCGCGCACCGCGACGTCCTCATCACCTCGGCCCTCCTTGGTCCGATCGTGCTCCTGGTGGCCGACATCATCGGCCGGGTCATCGCCCGACCGACCGAAGTCCAGGCGGGCGTGCTCACCGCCATCATCGGTGCGCCGGTGCTCATCCGGGTGGCCAGCCGGGTGAAGGGAGCCCTGTGACCACGTCGCCCCGCCGGGTTGGCCCCCGGTCACTCGTCCTCCCTTCGTCCCTCGCGCTGGCTGTGCTGTGCCTGATGGCGGTCGCCATCACCCTCGGCTCCAGCGACCTGTCGGTCAGGTCTGCCGTGCCCGCGGTCCTCGGTCTCGGCGACCCCGGAGAGATCTTCATCGTGCGAGAGCTGCGCCTGCCCCGGGTGCTCGTGGCGATCGGGGTCGGTGCCACTCTCGGCGCCTCCGGCACGCTGATGCAGAGCCTCCTGCGCAACCCGCTGGCCTCACCGGACATCATCGGGGTCACCGGCGGCGCCAGCCTGGCGACCGTGCTGGCGATCAGCGCCGCGGTAGGACCCGCCCTGCTACCCCTGGCAGCGGGTACCGGCGCACTGCTGGCCACGGCCGTGCTCCACGTGCTCGCGCACCGCAACAGCTCCGGTGCCCGTCTGGTCCTCATCGGCATCGGGCTGCATGCCATCGCCAGCGCCGGAGTGGCCCTGACCATCGCCCGTATCCCCACGGACCGACTCGGCGCGGCCGAGGTCTGGCTCGCGGGCAGCCTGCACGCCAGGACGTGGACCCACGTCATCACCATCCTCGTCGGTGCCGCACTCACCCTGCCGCTTGCGTACGGCCTGCTGCGCCACCTGAAGACACTCGAGCTCGGGGACGAGCTTGCCGTGGGTGCGGGTGTGCGGGTCACCAGGACCCGCCACCTGTTGCTGCTCTCGTCCGCACTCCTCGCCGGGGTGGCCGTGGCCGTCTCAGGACCGATCGCCTTCGTGGCCCTCGGCGCGCCCCACATCGCCCGGCGTCTGGTCGGACCGACCTCACCGGCGACGCTCACGACCGCCGCCCTGGTCGGCGCGCTGCTCGTGCTCGCAGCCGACCTCATCGGCAAGAACCTGCTCGCCCCCACCTCGCTCGCTGCGGGAGTGGTGACCGCGGCGCTGGGGGCCCCTTACCTCCTCTGGCTCCTCCATCGGATGGGACGCAACTCATGACGACGTCGATGACCTCCGCCCGACCCGGTCGGCCGCTCGTCCACGCGCAAGGCCTGCACGTCGGCTACGGCGACCGTGCCGTCCTCCGAGGACTGGACCTGCACCTGCCGGACCGCGCCGTCACCGCGATCGTCGGCCCCAACGGTTGCGGCAAGTCGACGCTCCTGCGATCCGTCGGTCGGGTCCTGCGACCGAGCAGCGGAGCCGTCCTCCTCGACGGCCGGCCCGTCCACGACCTGCCCACGCGCGACGTCGCCCGCAGCCTCGGTCTCCTCCCCCAGACCAACGTCGTCCCCGAGCAGCTGACCGTCCGCGACCTGGTGTCCCGTGGTCGCTTCCCGCACCGGGGCGCCTTCGGTCGGTGGTCGCGTCAGGACGAGGAGGCCGTCGTCGAGGCGATGGCAGCGACGGGCACGACCGAGCTGGCGGACCGGGCCGTCGACCAGCTCTCCGGCGGGCAGCGGCAGCGGGTCTGGGTCGCGCTCGTCCTCGCACAGCAGACTCCCGTGCTCCTGCTCGACGAGCCGACGACCTACCTCGACCTGGCCCACCGGCTGGAGATCCTCCATCTGCTGCGAGAGCTCAACGTCGAACGGGCGATCACCGTCGTCATGGTGCTGCACGACCTCAACGAGGCGTGCCGCTACGCCGACCACGTCATCGCCATGCGCGACGGCACCGTCGTCGCCGAGGGTGCACCGGTGGACGTCGTCACGCCCGACCTCGTGCGACAGGTCTTCGGGGTCGAGTGCCTCACCGTCCCCGACCCGGTTGCCGGGACGCCGATGGTCGTGCCCACCTGATCAGCACAGCGCGCGCCCCGAGCTAGCCTCCTCGTCATGACCCGACACGCCATCTGCTTCGACCTCGACGGGACTCTCGTGGACTCCCTGCCCGACATCATCGGGAGCATCCGCGACGCGCTGGCCGAGCACGGGCTCCGGGTACCCGACGCCGACGACGTCAGGCCCCTGATCGGTCTCCCCCTCGAGGACCTCTTCGGCGTCGTCGCCGAGACCGATGCCGTGCCGGGCCTGTGCGACACCTACCGACGGATCTATCCGCAGCGGTACACCGACAACTCCACCCCCTTCGCCGAGGTCGTGCAGGTACTCACCGCCCTGCGCGAGCGCGGGTACCTGCTCGCCGTGACGACGACCAAACGAAGCGCGATGGCGCGCGACGTCGTCACCGCACTCGGCTTGTCCGACCACCTCGACCACGTCCAGGGGACTGACGACTTCCCGGCCAAGCCGGCGCCGGACGTCATCGAGCACGCGCTACGGACCCTCGGGGCAGAGGGCGCGTGGATGGTTGGGGACACGACGCACGACATCGGCGCCGGGCAGGCAGCCGGTCTGTCCACCTTCGCCGTGTGCCGACCGGAGGCAACCCACGACCGCGCGACCCTCGCCGCGGCCTCACCCGACCGGCTGGAGGAATCGCTGCTGCCGCTGCTGGACGCCACCTGAGGCAGGACGAGGGGGCGACCGGTTCAGATCTCGTAGGTCGCGTCGGGGCGGGCCAGCTCGACCTCACCGGGCCAGACCTCGGCAGCCTGCGCCCGGCAGACCTCCGGGTCGTTCCACGCCGGGATGTGCGTGAGCATCAGCCGCCCGACTCCCCCGGCGTCCACGGCGGCCTGCGCGGCACGTCGGGCGGTGAGGTGGATGCCCCGCGCCTCATCACGCCCCTCGACGAAGGCCGAGTCGACGAGCACCAGGTCGGCACCGGCGAACAGCGGGACGAGGGAGTCGCAGGTGTCGGTGTCACCGCTGTAGGCCAGCACCCGGCCGCCTGCCTCCACCCGGAACCCGTAGGCCTCCACGGGGTGCTCGACGAGGAAGGGCCGCACCACGAAGGGTCCGATCTGCGTGGGCACGCTGGTGGCGAGGCGACGGAAGTCGAGGACGCCGGTCATCCCCCCTTCGTCGATGCCCTCGTAGGCCGCCGCAAGACGCTCGGCCGTCCCGGACGGCCCGTACACGGGCAGCAGTTGCGGCTGCCGGCCAGCCGGGTCATAGGTACGAGCGACGTAGAGACCGGTGACATCGATGCAGTGGTCCGGGTGCAGGTGGGAGAGGACGAGCGCATCAAGATCCGCGAGCGCCGTGTGTCGCTGCAGCGCACCGAGCGCACCATTGCCCAGATCGAGGACGAGACGCCACGTGCGCCCCTCGTGCTCGGCCGTGACGAGGTAGCACGACGCCGGTGAGTCGGGGCCGGCGAAGGAACCGGAGCAGCCGACGACGGTGAGCCTCATACCGCGTCCCCCGTGTTGCCGATGACGGTCGCCACCTCGGGTCCGAGGAAGCGACGGGCCAGCGACCTGAACTCGTCCGGGTCCGCTGTCGTGGTGAACCCGTGACCGGGTCCGGGCAGGGTGTCCGGACGAAGCAGGCCGCGGTCCGCAAGGACACGGTAGACGTCTTTGGCGGTCTCCTCGGCAGATGAGACGAGCGTGACACCGTCGCCCATGACGTAGGACAGGACCCCGGTCAGCAGCGGGTAGTGGGTGCAGCCGAGGACCAGGGTGTCCACGTCCAGCTCGCGGAGGGGATCGAGGTACTCGTGAGCCACCTGCAGGACCTGCGCGCCGGACGTCGTGCCCGCCTCCACGAGCTCGACGAACCGGGGGCACGGCTGGGAGAACAGCTGCGCCGCCGGAGCCGCCGCGAAGGCATCGAGGTAGGCGCGCGAACGGTGCGTGCCCTCGGTGGAGATCACGCCGATGCGGTGGTTGCGGGTGGCGAGAACGGCCCGCCGCACCGCCGGCCGGATGACCTCGACCACGGGCACGGAGTACCGCTCGCGTGCGTCGTGCAGGACCGCTGCCGAGGCGGTGTTGCAGGCGATGACGAGGATCTTGACGCCGTGGTCGACGAGCCGGTCGAGGCACTCGAGGGCGAACTCGCGGGTCTGCGCGATCGGCCGGGGCCCGTAGGGCGCCCGCGCGGTGTCGCCCAGGTAGGCGATCGACTCGTGCGGCAGCTGGTCGATGATCGAGCGGGCGACGGTCAGCCCGCCGAAGCCGGAGTCGAAGATCCCGATCGGCTGGTCCGCGACGTCCCAGGAGCCACCGCTCACGCCTCGTCCCCCGGACCGGCGTCGCTCGTGAGCGCCCCGGTGAGCGACTCCTGCAGCCAGGTGAGGAAGTCGTAGACGCTCAGGGCGAAGACCGCGGGGTCATCCGGAGCGAGGCCGTCCGCGACCTCCTCGAGCCGCTCGGAGTCCTCGTCCGTGCGCAGCCCGAGGCGCTCGCCCATGACCAGCCGCACGTCGGTCAGGGCGATCATCACCGCGGGGGCCTGCACCCGGGTGAGCACCCACTCGTCGTCGACGGCCCGGTCGAGCGTGCGCACCGTCGTCATGAGGTTGGCGTGCTTGCGGCTGCGCAACCCCTGCTCGGTGAAGCGACGGAATTCCGCCGCCTCCTGCTCGTCCTCGCGGTTCCCGGTGGGGAAGAGCCGGTCCAGGGCGGGGTCCCGGTCCGCCAGCGACCCGAAGGACCGGTCGGGGACCCCGGCGCCGCTCGCGCCCTCCTGCGTGTCGGTCGCGAGATCGCTCAGCCCCGCGACGATCGCGTCGAAGGGGTCGACCGACTCCCCCTTCGCCGGCATCGTGGGCTGCACGAGTGAGGCGACCTGTGCGCACAGACCGGCCACGACCGAGCGCTCGTGCTCGTCGAGGACGGCGACGAGACGGTCGCCCTCGGGACGGAAGGCGCGTGCCATCACTCGTCCTTCTGGAAGGTCGCCCACAGGCCGTAGCCCTGGAGCGCCTCGGTGTCGGCTTCCATCTGTTCCTTGGGGCCGTGCGCGACGACGGCGCGTCCCTTGAGGTGGACATCCATCATCAACTTCTCGGCCTGCTCCTTCGGGTAGCCGAAGTGGGTCCGGAAGACCCAGGTCACATAGCTCATGAGGTTGACCGGATCGTTCCAGACCAGGGTGATCCAGGGGACGTCGAGGGACTCGACGGCATCGGGTTCGACGGCTTGCTGCTCGACGGGAACGGTGGACACGCCCTCCACCCTAGAGTGGCTGGCGTGACGAACCGACCCAGCACCGCGCTGCTCACCGATCACTACGAGTTGACCATGCTCCAGGCCGCGCTGCACAGCGGAGCCGCGTCCCGTCAGTGCGTCTTCGAGACCTTCGCCCGCCGTCTGCCCTCCGGTCGGCGCTACGGCGTGCTCGCGGGCACCGGACGCGTCCTCGATGCGATCGAGGACTTCCGCTTCGGTGATGCCGAGCTGACCGACCTGCGCGAGCGGGGCGTGGTGGATGCCACCACCTTGGACTTCCTCGCCGACTACCGCTTCGAGGGTGATGTGTGGGGATACGCGGAGGGTGAGACCTACTTCCCCTACTCCCCCGTGCTCGTCGTCGAGTCCGACTTCGCTCACGGCGTGATCCTCGAGACGGTCATCCTGTCGATCCTCAACCACGACACGGCCGTCGCCTCCGCCGCCTCGCGCATGACCGGTGCGGCGGGCGCCCGCCCGGTGATCGAGATGGGCAGCCGGCGAACCCACGACGAGGCCGCGGTCTCGGCTGCACGGGCGGCCTACATCGCGGGCTTCGCCTCGTCGTCCAACCTCGAGGCAGGTCGTCGTCACGGGGTTCCCACCGGGGGGACCGCCGCACACGCCTTCACGCTGCTCCACGAGAGCGAGCGGGCGGCCTTCGAGGCCCAGGTGGCCTCCCTCGGAAGCGGCACCACGCTCCTGGTGGACACCTACGACGTGGGCGAAGGGGTGGACACGGCGATCGAGGTCGCCGGCCCCGGTCTGGGCGGGGTGCGCCTGGACTCGGGCGACCTGGTCGTGCAGGCGAGCGAGGTCCGTGAGCAGCTCGATGCACTCGGCGCGACGGAGACGACGATCGTGGTCACCTCCGACCTCGACGAGTACGCCATCGCTGCACTGGCTGCTGCCCCGGTGGACACCTATGGCGTGGGGACCCGGGTGGTCACCGGCTCGGGCCACCCGACCGCCTCGATGGTCTACAAGCTCGTCGCGCGCGAGGGTGATGACGGGGAGATGATCGGTGTCGCCAAGCAGAGCCAGGACAAGATCTCCGTCGGTGGCCGCAAGTACGCGCTGCGGCGACGCAACGAGCTCGGCGTGGCCGAGGCCGAGGTGCTGGGGATCGGCGAGCAGCCGGTCAGCGACGGTGACGACCGTGACCTGCTGGTCCCGCTCGTCACCGATGGCCGGATCGTCGGCCGTGCCCACTGCACCCTGGCGGCGGCCCGCGCACGGCACGAGGCCTCGATGGCCGAACTACCGCGGTCGGCGCACCAGCTGAGCGAGGGCCGTCCCGCCGTCGAGACCGTCTTCCTCACCGAGACGCCGTGAGCGAGGCCCTGCGGGGACTGGCCCCCACCCTCGATGCCCTCGTCGACGACGGCGCACTGGTCGGCTGGGTCGCCGGGGTGCAGGGCCCCGCGGGCGTCGAGGTCGCTGTCGGCGGGCGCCGTCGCGTGGACGGCCCGCCCATGGAGCCGCAGACGCTCTTCAGCATCGCCTCCTGCAGCAAGCCGGTCGGGGGCCTGCTCGCCCTGCGCCTGGTCGAGGAGGGCGTCCTGACCCCGGACGACCCGGTGGAGCGCTGGCTCCCGGAGCTGGCCGGGCTCCGGGTGCTGGCCCGCCCCGACGCCGACCTCGGCGACACCGTCCCCGCCGAACGGCCGATCACCGTGCGGCACCTGCTGACCATGACCCCTGGCTTCGGGTGGGTCTCCGACGGGCCGCTCGCCGTCGCGATGCACGACGTCGGGGTGGCGCCCGGCCCGTTCCCCCCACCGATGGGTCCGGACGAGTTCATGGACCGGCTGGCCTCCCTTCCGCTGGCGAACCAGCCGGGGTCCACGTGGCGGTACCACACGAGCAGCGACGTCCTCGGTGTGCTCCTCGCGCGAGCGACCGGCACATCGCTGGGCAACCTGCTCCAGGAGCACGTGTGTGACCCCCTGGGCCTCGTCGACACCGGGTTCACCGGCGACCCCGACCGGATGGCCGGAGTCCACACGGTTGCCCTGGCCGGCGGTCTCGTGGCCCTCCCCCTGCCCGAGGGGACCTTCACGACACCGCCGCAGTTCGAGTCCCTGGCAACCGGCCTCGTGGCCACGGTGCCCGACCAGCTCGCCGTCCTCGCATCCCTGGTGGGGACGGGTCCGACCCTTCTGTCCCGCGAGTCACGCGAGCAGATGCGCCGGCCCCACATCACCGCCGACCAGCGCTCCGCCACGGCGGGGCTGCTGGATCCGGACACCGGCTGGGGCCTGCACGTGGAGACCCGGCCCGACGGCCGCATCGGCTGGGCGGGTGGTCTGGGCACCATCGGTTACGCCGACCCCGCAACCGGACGCGCGGCCTTCCTCGCCACCCAGGTCACCGTCGATGCGCCCGGGACCGTCGCGGCCTTCGACGCCTTCTGGCCCTTGCTCGGCTGAGGGTGGCATGGTGGCGGGTATGGGACGCGCACTGCTGTTGGTCGACCTTCAGAACGACTTCTGCGAAGGGGGGTCCATGGGGGTCGAGGGCGGCGAGGCCGTCGCCGCCCGGGCCGCGGAGCGGGTCCTGGCGGATCGGCCCAGCAGCGAGTTCACCGACCACGAGTACGACGTCATCGCGCTCACCGCGGACTGGCACCACGACCCGGGGTCGCACTGGGCCACCGGGGGGAAGCCGGACTTCGTGACCAGCTGGCCGGTGCACTGTGCAGCCGGCACCCCCGGGGCCGACTTCCACGACTGCCTGCACCCCGTCCTCGACCGCGTCGACGAGGTCTTCCGCAAGGGTGCGCGCGAGGCCGCCTACAGCGGGTTCGAGGGATTCGCGGTCCGGGACGGACGGACCGGCCTGGCCGACTGGCTGCGCCAGCGCGGCATCACCGACCTCGACGTCGGCGGCATCGCCACCGACCACTGCGTGCGCGCGACCGTCCTCGACGCCCTGCACGAGGGGTTCGCAGTACGGCTCCTCGTCGACACCGTCGCCGGGGTCGCGCCCGGGACGACCGAGGCAGCGCTGACGGAGATGATCGACGCGGGCGCCGTGGAGTGGGCCGCGTGAGCCGCGCCGCCCACCGCGCCCTGTTCATCTCGCTCATCAACGACGCCGCACTCTTCCCACCGGCAGGGCTGCCGATGGGCCAGGCCCTGCGAGCCCACGCCGACCACCGCCGTGCCCGCTACGCCGACGTCGTCGGCCCCTTCCTCGTCTCAGCGCCCGCCGTGGGGGACCTGACCGCCGCGGTGGCCGACGGAGCGCCCGCCCCGTCCGCGATCGGTCTGGTCGCCCGCCCCGGGACCGCGGTCGCGGACATCGACGACTCCCTGGAGACGTTGCGAGCCCTCGAGTGGCCAAGGGTGGTCTCCTTGGACACGGCGTGGTCTCCTCAGTGGCGCAACCTGGACATCGGCGAGCTCGTCGTCAACCTCGAGATCGGCCGCGAGGGGCAGGGAGAGGCGCTCGACGACATCGCCTCGGCGAGCGACTTCGTCGACGTGCGCGCGACGTTCCGCACCGGCCCCACGCCCGACTGGTCCTGGCCGAGTGCAGCCGAGCTCGCCGACGTGATCCTCGGGTCCGGCCGACGCCACCTGCCCCTGACCCTGACCGGTGGGATGCACCACGTGGCCCGGGGTCAGCACCTCGTCGACGGGAACAGCCAGGAGCAGCACGGCCTGCTCAACGTGCTCGTGGCGGTCCACGCCAGCGCCGGCGGCGCCGACGGGGCCACGGTGCGGGACCTGCTGCAGATCCGGGACGCAGCGGCCCTCGCCGACATCGTCGCCGGCTGGTCGAGCCCTGACATCGCTGCCGTGCGCGCCGCCTTCACCGGCTAGGGATGCTGCGACGTCACCGACCCGATCGACGAACTGCAGGAGCTCGGCCTCCTCACCGTCGGCGAGGACTGACCCTCAGGAACGCTCGCGCGTCTGCTTCCCGACGACGACCTGCGTCCCGGCCACCTTGTCGTGCAGGGCCTGTCGACGCGTGTCCTTGAGAGGCCAGAGCAGATCCAGCGCACGGAAGACGACCTCGACCAGGCAGGTGAGGACCCACAACACGCGCAGGATCATCGGCAGGAGCATCCGCCTGAAGGCCGTGCCGAGGCCCAGCGGCCCCGGACGGTCCACGCGCCGCACGCAGATCCCGACCATCATCTTGCCGGGAGTCGCTGCGCTGACGACCAGGAACCCGATGCCGTAGGCCGCCTGGACGAGCACCATGATGGCGACGGCGACGAAGAGGTACTCGTAGTTCAGGTACTGCAGGTAGCCGGATGCCTCCTCGAGGGTCACGGGGTCGGGCGAACCACTCATCGTCCCCGCCATCGCCCGCCTCCAGTAGTCGGCCATGAAGAGGTACCAGGCCCAGCCGGAGGTCAGCAGGACGAGGACGCTCATGATCACGGTGTCGATGAGGTAGGCCGTGGCCCTGGAGCCGAAGCTCGCCAGCGGCTGGCCGTCAGCGGTCGTCGGTCCCGCCGGCGACGAGCCACCACCTGCAGACGGTGTGCCCCATCCGGGTTGGTGCGGACCCGGCGCACCGGTTGACCGTCCGAAGACGTCCCGGCCCGGGCCACCGTGCTGCGGGTGCGTCCCCGCACGCGATGCATACTGGCCACCCTGCTGGGACGCGGGGTCCACCGGCTCGGCCGATCGGGTCTGGCGTGGCACGCGGTGATCGCTCCAGATGACCCCGTCGAAGTACCGCAGCTGGGTGTCGTCCTCCGGGTCGTCGTACCAGCCGGCGCGCTCGGGGATGCTCATGTCCTCACGATCTCACGTCATCCGTCGTGGCCGGCACGGCCTCCCGGGCGGTCGGCGGGAGCGTGGCCACCCGGTTGGTCATGCTTCGGCGGCGACGCCAGATGACCACGCCGACCGCGAGGACCAGGAGCACCGCGAGGGCAGCCACCGTGCCCGGCCAGCGGGCGGCGGCGGCCAACCACGCGCGGGCCGCGGCGAGCCCGACCGTGGCGTACAGCGCGGCCCAGAGGATCGATCCGATGGTGACTGCGGGCAGGTAGCGACGCAGCGGCATGCGCGTGACCCCGGCGGTGCCGTTGACCGCGGTCTGGATGCCCACGGTGAGGAAACAGATCGCGACGGCGAGCGGTCCCCAGCTGTTGATGAGTTCACGCGCCTTCTGCCAGCGGGGCGAGTTCTCCCCTTCGCCCGTCCGCAGGTACCGCCGCGACCCTGCGGCCGCCCCTCGCCCGAGCCAGTACGTCGCATTGGCCCGGGCCATGACGACCAGGAAGAGGAGCCCGAAGGTCGGGAGGAAGGCGGACCAGGTCACGCCGGCCCACCCGCTGCGGCGTGCTCCGGGGCACGCGCAGCAGCCAGATCGGCGAAGACACGGCGGTTCAACTCGAAGCTGTCCACCGCGGCGGCGACGATCCGCCGGTGGGTGTCGTCGTCGATCTCAAGGGCGTCGAGCGCCGCCCGGTAGGCGTCCTTGTACGGCTTGGGCCTGGGAATCCGCGTGAAGCGGTAGAAGGCCAGCCCGGCCGGATCCACCTCGTAGTGGCGCTGGACCATCCGTGCGATGACCTGCCCCCCGGAGAGATCACCGAGGTAGCGCACGTAGTGGTTCGCGAGCATCATCTCGGGCGTGTGCTCGGTGCGCAGCCGCATCGCGTAGTCCGCCGCCGCCGGCACGATGGGCAGCGCGCCCGTCGCGAGCCGGACCTGGACGTCCTCACCGGCCAGGTGCACCAGGTCCTGCTCCAGAGCAAACACCCGGTCCAGCCGGTGGTCCAACACCGGCGCGAGCAGCGGATGGCTCGCGTAGTGGCCCCACAGGACCTCTTCGAGGGCTCGGTAGATCACCATCTGCTGTGCCGCCAGCGCCACGAAGGCGGGACGACATGCCTGCCCACCCATGAGCTGCTCGACGAAGGCCGACCCCTCGGCATCCGCGTGAGCCGTCGCGGTCTCGGTGCGTAGCGCCACGGACAGGGGCGTATCCATCGGAAACTCCTAGAGTGAGGTTTACCTAACCTTACCCGTAGCGGCGCTTCCGGAACAGATCACGTCCCCGGCGTCAGAGGTTGCCGCGCTTGTCCTGCTCCCGCTCGATCGACTCGAAGAGCGCCTTGAAGTTGCCCTTGCCGAAACCGAGCGAGCCGTGCCGCTCGATGATCTCGAAGAACACCGTCGGACGGTCCCCGAGGGGCTTGGTGAAGATCTGCAGCAGGTAGCCGTCCTCGTCACGGTCGACGAGGATGCCGCGGGCCTGCAGCTCCTCGATGGGCACGCGCACCTCTCCGACGCGCTCGCGGAACTCCGCCGCGTCGTAGTAGGCATCCGGCGTGCTCAGGAACTCCACGCCCTCCTTGCGCAGCTCGTCCACCGTGCGCAGGATGTCGTTCGTGGCCAGGGCGAGGTGCTGCGCGCCGGGCCCGGTGTAGAAGTCCAGGTACTCGTCGATTTGGCTGCGCTTCTTGGCAACCGCCGGCTCGTTGAGCGGGAACTTCACCCGGTGGTTGCCGCTGGCGACGACCTTGGACATCAGCGCGGAGTACTCGGTCGCGATGTCGTCACCGACGAACTCGGCCATGTTGGTGAAGCCCATGACGCGCTTGTAGAACTCCACCCACTCGTCCATCTTGCCCAGCTCGACGTTGCCGACGATGTGGTCGAGCGCCTGGAAGAGTCGCTTCGGGGCGCAGTCGCGCTTGACGAAGGTCGAGGTCTTGGCGACATAGCCGGGCAGGTACGGACCGTCGTAGGTCGTGCCGTCGACCTCACGCTGGATCAGGGTGTGGCGGGTCTCGCCGTAGGTGGCGATGGCCCCCATCCGGACGGTGCCGTGGTCATCGCTGACCTCGTACGGCTCCTCCAGGACGGTCGCCCCGGCAGAACGGGCCTGCTCGATGCACTTGTCGACGTCGGGCACCTCGAGGGAGATGTCGACGACACCGTCGCCGTGCTTGGCGTGGTGGGCGATGAGTGGGCTGTCAGGCTTCACCGCGCCCTTGATCACGAAGCGGATGGAGCCGGACCGCAGGACGAAGGACTTGTGGTCCATCTGTCCGTTCTCCGGCCCGGAGTAGGCGACGAGCTCCATGCCCCACGCGCTCTGGTAGTAGTGCGCGGTCTGGGTCGCGTTACCGACGACGAAGGTGATCGCGTCCCACCCGGTCACGGGGAAGGGATCGGCTGCCTCGTCGTACTCGACGAGCCCGACGAGCTGCTTGAGCTGGGCGAGGTCGAGCTCGGCCTCGAGCTCCTGCTGGGTGAGTTCTACGGAGGTGTTCGACATGGCGCCAGCATGGCGCCCGTCACAGCCGTGCGCAATCAATCCACTCCCGAATGGACACGGTGCGCAATCTGTTGCCAGCACAGCCGCGCTGCGGTGACAATCTGTCCATGAACAGTTCCCGAGCCCATGACGCCGTGATCGACGATCTGGACGCCCGCCTGATCGCCCTGCTCAGCGAGCAACCCGCCATCGGCGTGCTCGGCGCCTCCCGCGAGCTCGACGTCGCCCGGGGCACCGTGCAGGCCCGCCTCGACCGCCTCCGCACGAAGGGAGTGATCCGCACCCTCGCACCGACCATCGATCCGGCCGCCCTGGGCTACCCGGTGACGGCCCTGTGCACTCTGGAGATCCGCCAACGACTCGGCCATCAGGCGGTGGTCGACCACCTCAGCGCGATCCCCGAGGTCCTCGAGATCCACTCCACGACCGGAGCCGGGGACCTGATCATCCGCATCGTCGCCATGGACAACGCGGACCTGGGTCGGGTCATCGACGAGATCATCGATGACACGCACGTGCTGCGGGCCAGTACGTCGGTCTGCCTGGTGACGCACCAGACGATGCGCACCGGCCCCCTCGTCGAGGCAGCCGCCCGACGGCGCGGCTAGCTAGAAGCGGCCGCTGAGCATGCCCCACGCCAGGAACACCGTGCCGATCAGCATGCCGAAGTGCGCGATCTGGGAGAGCCACGGGCCGTTGGTCCAGCCGTCACCGCGCAGGTGTTCCGCGTGGCGCCCGCTCGGTCGGCGCCACCGGGCGAGGAAACTCAACCCGATGAGCGAGGCGATGGCCAGACCGACGATCGCCAGCCACATCGCCGTCCCCGAGGAGACGATGTCCAGCAGGCGCAGGACGACGAGCAGCAGCCCGGCGCCCCCGGCGACGGAGTGGACGTTGAGGATCCACGGAGCGATGTCGGGCATCCCGCGCTGAGCGCGGTACCTGCGCAGCCGCACCTGGGTGAGGACGAGCGCCAGCACCCCGAGTGCCACGAGGGTCCACGCGATGGCTGTCATGATTCCATGATGCCCACACAAGGCCCCTGACGGTGGGACGTCGTCCGACCGGGGTCAGCGGCGACCGACGAACCAGCGACGGATCCGCTCGATCCGCTCGGTGACCTGATCACTGCTCGCCTGCGCCAGCTCCGGTCCGCCACAGGCCCGTCGCAGGTCCATGTGGACGTTGGCGTGCGGCGAGCCCGACTTCTGCGCGTAGGCCGAGACGAGCTTGTTCAGCTCCTTGCGCTGCGAGGCCAGGGCGCGGTGCGCGGCAACGGGCGCGTCGTCCGCCGACTTCTTGGTGCCGGTGCGCTTGGACTGCTTCGTCTGGCGCTCGCTGAGCAGGGCGTGCACCTGGTCCGGCTCGAGCAGGCCGGGCAGACCAAGGTAATCCTGCTCGTCCTGGGAGCCGACCTCGGCGTGCAGCCCGAACTGCTGCGCGTCGTAGAGCACGTGGTCGAAGTGGGCGTCCGACTCCAGCGCCTCGAAGGCGCCCTGCAGCTCGTCGCTGGCGGACTCGCTGCGGTTGGCCGCGGCGAGCATGCCCTCCTCCTCGGACCACACGGGGGCCTCGTCGTCGGCCGACGCCGGACGGTCCAGGGCGTGGTCGCGCTGCTCCTCGAGCGCCCCCGCATGGGCGAGGATGATCGGCACGCTCGGCAGGAAGACGCAGGCGGTCTCGCCACGGCTGCGGGCGCGTACGAAGCGCCCCACGGCCTGGGCGAAGAACAACGGCGTCGAGGTGGAGGTGGCGTAGACCCCGACGCACAGGCGGGGCACGTCCACCCCTTCGCTGACCATGCGTACGGCAACGAGCCACCGGGAGGTGTCGGAGGCGAAGTCCTCGATCCGCTGCGAGGCGCCGGAGTCGTCGGACAGTACGACGGTCGGCGTCTCCCCCGTGATCCCGTGCAGGATGCGCGCGTAGGCGCGCGCCTGGGTCTGGTTGGACGCGATGACCATCGCCCCGGCGTCGGGGACACCCCTGCGGACCTCGGTCAGGCGCTTGTCCGCGGCCGCGAGGACCGAGGGGATCCATTCCCCCTTCGGATCCAGCGCGGTCCGCCAGGCCTGCGCGACGACGTCCTTGGTCATCGGCTCACCGAGCCGCGCGGCGACCTCGTCCCCGGCCCGGGTGCGCCACCTCATCGCCCCGCCGTAGGCCATGAAGAGCACCGGGCGCACGACGCCGTCGCGCAGGGCCTCGGCGTAGCCGTAGGTGTAGTCGCTGCTGGAGCGCAGGATCCCGTCGTCGCCGTACTCGTAACCGACGAAGGGGATCGGGTTGGTGTCGGAGCGGAAGGGGGTCCCGGTGAGGGAGAGCCGGCGCACCGCCGGCTCGAAGGCCTCCCGGATCCCGTCCCCCCAGGACTTGTTGTCGCCGCCGTGGTGGATCTCGTCGAGGATCACCAGGGTGGACTGCTCCCTGGTGCGCTGCTCGTGGATCGCAGGACGGGAGGCCACCTGCGCGTAGGTGACCGCGACGCCGTCGTAGTCGCTGGAGGTCACCGCGGTCGTGTTGGAGAACCGCGGATCCAGGTGGATCCCCACCCGACCGGCGGCATCGGCCCACTGGGTCTTCAGGTGCTCGGTAGGCGCGACGACGGTGATGTTGGTGACCTCGCCGGCCGACAACAACTCCGCGGCCACCCGCAGCGCGAAGGTCGTCTTGCCGGCGCCCGGGGTGGCGACCGCGAGGAAGTCCGAGCGACCGGAGTCGAGGTACTCCCGCAGGGCCTGCGCCTGCCAGGCCCGCAGCTTGCCGGCGGTACCCCACGCGGCCCGCCTGGGGAAGGCGGGTGACAGGTTGGAAGCGGCTGACTGACTCATCGCAGGGTCACCTTAGATCGCCGCGGGGACAGGACGCGAAACGCCCTCGGCCACGGGCGCTCAGGAACGCGCGTCGTGGGCCAGCATGGTCTGCCACCCGATCCCGAGCTCGCCGTGGACGTCGGCCAGCACCGTCTGGACCGTGCCACCGTGGCCGGGACTCGCGAGCGCCTGCGAGCTCATCCGGATCCACTCCCCCTCGGGGTCCCGATCGAGGGCGACGGTCAGGTTGCAGTTGATGTAGGTGTGCCTGCGCGGGTCGACCGTCATGGTCAGGCCACTGCCCGAGTCCGCGAGGACGAGCGCGCGCTGCCAGGGGGACGGCTCCTCGCCCTCGACGAGGGGGATGCACTGTCGCCCCCAGGACACCCCCGTCCCGCCCGTGCCGGGACCGCCGGCGAGGGTGCGCCACTCGACGTGGCTGAGGTAGCCGTCCCCGTGCATACCCGGCATCGCCAGGTCCAAGGGCACTCCCGGACCCTCCGGCACCGTCGCGCCGACCTCCTGCCGGTGACCGCGCAGTACGGGGAAGTCCTCCGGCGCGCGCACGATTCGCCAGCCGCGGGCGAGGACGACCGGCGTACCGCCTGCGCCCACGCTCGCCTCGAGCAGCTCCATCGAGCGGCCGCGCCGCAGGATCCGTACGTCGACGTCGAGGGGCGCCACCGGGATCGGACCGAGGATGTCCAGGCGCACGTCCGCCAGGCGCATCTGCCCCGGTGGCTCGTGCGTCTCCATCGCGCGCGCCACGAGCGCGGACGGCGGTCCGGCGTGCTGCGCGTGCGGGCTCCACGGCCCGGCGGTCGTCGGGAGCGACTCGAAACGCCCCTCGTCGACCTGACGGTAGAAGGAGTCCACCCGGCGGCTCAGTCCTCCCCGTCCTGCGGGTCGCGGAGCCCGTCGTAGATCTCCTTGCAGATCGGGCAGACAGGAAACTTCTCCGGGTCGCGCCCGGGAATCCACATCTTCCCGCACAAGGCCCTGACCGCCTCGCCGGAGAGTGCGCTCTCGAGGATCTTCTCCTTGCGCACGTAGTGGCTGAAGCGCTCGTGGTCACCCGGCTCGGCGACCTGGGGCTCCGGGTCGGTGCGTTCCAGGACCGCGGTGGACGTGGAGGGGCCCCCGGGCTCCGGGAGGGCACCGGGCTCGTTCGGGTCGGCAGGCGTGCTCATGGCCCCATCGTAGGCGGGCAGGACGAAGGGGGTCGCGCCCTGTCCCTGCTCAGTTGAGTGCGGGGTCGACCGGGTAGGTCGAGACCCACCCGATCGGCCCGGCCTGCCGACGAAGGACCCGCCGCCACAACGTGGAGGGGTCCCCGTCGAAGACGTCACCGACCTCGGCGTCGACGACGTACCAGCCGCCCCGCGCCCGCTCGTCGGCGAGCTGCTCAGCAGTCCACCCGGCGTAGCCGGCGAAGATGCGCAGCGCACTCACCTGTGGCCAGACGATTTCCTGGGGGGTGTCGAGATCGACCAGCGCGACCGCACCGAAGAGGCGCTTGAGTCCCGGGGGTGCCTCGACGTCGCCGGGCAGGCCGGCCAGGCCGATCGCGGAGTCCAGCTGGACCGGACCGCCCTGGAAGACGCGCCGGGGCTCGCTGGCCCCCTCCTGCCACCCGGGCAGGACGTCGTCGACCGGGGCGTCGAGAGGCTTGTTGAGCACCACGCCCTCAGCGGTCTCCTCGTCGTGCTGGAGCAGGAAGACGACGCTTCGGGTGAAGAGGTCGTCCCCGAGCTCGGGCGTGGCGACGAGCAGCTTGCCGGCCAACGAGGTCTGCATGGGACGACCTTAGGCCCGCCCCGAGCCCTGACGGCCCTTGACCCCACCGCCGCCGCTGCGACGGCCGGCGCCACCGTCCCGACGACGGTCGTCTCCCCGGTGGTTCCGCGCACCACGCGGCCCCCGGGTCCCGGGGTGGCGACGCGCCGGTCGCGGGTCGACGAGCTTGCGGAAGTCGGCCTCGGGGATCGGCTCGCCGCTCGGCTCGGTGGCCCCGATGTCGGTGAGGACCTGGTCCTCGGGTGCGGTCTTCGTCGGACGGGCCTCGAGTCCGGCGGCCGAGGCCATCCGGGTGACCTCACGGCGCTGGTGGGGCAGGACGAGGGTGACGACACTCCCTTCCTCCCCCGCACGGGCGGTGCGTCCGGCACGGTGGAGGTAGTCCTTGTGGTCGGCCGGCGGGTCGACCTGCATCACGAGGGAGACGTTGTCGACGTGGATGCCTCGGGCGGCGACGTCCGTGGCCACGAGCACCGGGATCGCACCGGTGCGGAAGGCGCCGATCACCTTGTTGCGCACGTTCTGGGCCAGGCCACCGTGCAGGGCGGCCGCCGCGACACCCTCCTCGCGCAGCTGGCCGGCAATGCGCTCGCACCCGAGCTTGGTCCGGGCGAAGATCACGGTGCGACCGGGACGGGAGGCCACCCGGGCGGTGATCTGCTTCTTGTGCTGCGGGTCGATGAGGAGCAGGTGGTGCTTCATCGTGTCCACGCTCGCGGCGACGTCGTTGGTGTTGTGCGTGACCGGGTCAACCAGGTACGCCTCGACGAGGTCGCCCACGCCGCGGTCGAGCGTCGCGGAGAAGAGCAGCCGCTGGCCTGAGGGGGCGCATTCGTCGAGGATGCGGGTCACCGACGGCAGGAAGCCCATGTCGGCCATGTGGTCCGCCTCGTCGAGGACGGCCACCTCGATCTCGTCGAGGGTGAGCGCACCGCGGTCGAGCAGGTCCACCAGGCGTCCCGGCGTCGCGACGAGTACGTCGACGCCGCGGTCGAGGGCCGCGGTCTGGCCGGTGTAGGACAACCCTCCGGCGACCAGCTTGATCCGCAGTCCGGCGACGTGCACGAGCGGCTCCAGGGAGTCACTGACCTGCATCGCCAGCTCACGGGTCGGCACGAGGATCAGGGCGCGGGGCTTGCGGCTGCGAGCACGACCGCCGGCGAGGCGGGCGAGTATCGGCAGCCCGAAGGCGAGCGTCTTGCCCGACCCCGTCTGACCACGGCCGAGCACGTCCTTGCCGACGAGGGCGTCCGGGATGGCCGCCTGCTGGATGGGGAAGGGAGCGGTGATGCCTTCGCGCGCCAGGCGCTCGACGAGCACGGGCGGCAGACCGAGACCGGCAAAGCCGTTGTCCCCGGCAACATCCACGGGTCCGCTGGTCGTGGTGCGAGCGGCGGACGTCCAGGTGTCGGCCTCCCGGCGCAGCGCCTCCGGGTCCTCGGCGCGATCGACGGGACGGCGGGCCTGCTCGCGCTCGTAACGCTGGGTGGGGCGGCGACGGTCGTCGTCACGACGGGGACGGCGATCGTGACCACCACCGCTGCGGTTGTCATCACGACGCTCCCGGGCCCACTGGCCCCGGTCCTCGGTGCCATCGCGACGCACGCGCGTGGGACGCTCACCCGAGGGCGCGCCGTCGCGCTCGCGCCAACGGTCCTTGGTCCGGGGTGCGCCGGCGGCGGGCTTGGTTCCCTGACCGCGGTGGGGACGCTTGGGTGCGCCCTGCGAGGCCGCCTTCTTCTTGGCGGCGGCGTTCTTCTGGGCAGTCGTCCAGCGTTGCTTCTTCTTGGGCGGCACGGCGGCAGCTCACACTTCTGTCGATGGATGGGTAAACCCGCAACTCTTCGCGGGCGACATCACGGTCGAAAGCGGCGTGCGAGTTCCTAGGGTCGACGACCACGCGGTCGCCGAAACCACAATGATACCGCGATCGACGCAGCGGCCACGCCGATCAGATCAGCGACGACGTCCCGGAGATCACCGGAGCGGCCCGGCAGGACGAGGTGCTGGACGACCTCGCTCACCGGGGCGTGGAGTGCACCGGCCACGGCGAGGAGGGACCACCACCCTCGTCGCGCCAGACCAGCGACGAGGACCGGCGCGGCGAAGACCAGGACGTGGACGACCTTGTCCGCGTGTGGGATCGGCGCGGGCGGGCCGGGAGCCGACGGGGTGTAGAGCACGACGAGCTGCAGCCCCAGGAGCAACCACACGCCAACGGGTGCCACCCAGCGCGCGGACCGTGGTTCGTTCACCGGAACAGCACAACACACCTGCTTTGGCCACCGTGCAGGCATGCGGCCTACCATGGAAGCCATGACCAAGATCACCGATCTCGATCTCGACCTCTTCCGCTCGACCGTCTCGGGTGAGGGGACCGTGATCGTCGACTTCTGGGCGAGCTGGTGCGGCCCGTGTCGGCAGTTCGCGCCCGTCTTCGAGGCCGCGGCGGAAGAGCGCTCCGACATCACCTTCGCGAAGGTCGACATCGACGACAACCCGCAGCTGGCTTCCTTGGCGAATGTCTCGTCCGTGCCGACGCTGATGGCCTTCCGCGATGGCATCCTGCTCCACCAGAGCGCCGGTGCCCTGCCCAAGGCCCAGTTCGAGCAGCTCCTCGATGCCGTGCAGAACGTCGACATGGACGATGTCAAGGCCCAGGTGGCCGCGGGTGAGAGCGCCTCGGACTGAGGCGAAGGGGTAGCCATCCCCTCGTGGATGTGGTTGCGTGGAGGAACATCCACCACAGGAGGCCACTCGCATGGGCATCGATGACAAGTTCGACAACGCGAAGGACGAGAACGTCGGCAAGGCGAAGGCCGCGGCCGGCAAGGCCACCGGGGACGACGAACTGCGGGCTGAGGGCGAGACCCAGGAGACCAAGGGCAGCCTCAAGTCGGCCGGCGAGAAGGTGAAGGACGCCTTCAAGAAGTGAGCCCACCACCGACAGGAAGGGCGGGACCGCAACGGTCCCGCCCTTCCTGTCGTTGTGCGTGATGTGGTCCACGATGGTGGAGGTGGCGGGAATCGAACCCGCGTCCACTGGAAGACGATCAGGGCTTCTCCGGGTGCAGTGCGCTATGGATTTTCTCGGCCCCGGGGCTCGCGCGCACACGTTCCCCGACAGGCCCAGTCGCGTAGGAGTCCCACAGTGTCCCGCGACGAAACACTGCAGCAAGATCTCTAGCTGACGCTGGGATCTAGGTCGAGATCGAACCTAGGCCAACGGACTTCGGGCTCGCTCAGGCAGCGAGGGCGAAGTCGGTGCGCTTGGAATCGGCACCTATTGGTTTGCACGGAGCGTTGACGAGATGACCGTGCATCCTCGACCCGCTTCCCCTGAAGGACCGGCCAGTGTCGAAACCGATCACCCCCATGGGGTGGACACATCACGCTGTTCAGTTGTTCGTTCCAGTATTGCCGACAACATCGGCGTCGGCCAAACGCATTCCCGCTCAGCCCCGCCTCTTCATCTGGTCGGACATCGCCCGGTCCGCCTCGCGGCGATCCTGCTGCTCGCGCAGGGTGTGCCGCTTGTCGTAGTCGCGCTTGCCCGTGGCCAGTGCGATCTCGACCTTGACGCGTCCATTGCTGAAGTACAGGGACAGCGGCACGATGGTGCGTCGACTGCCCTGGACCTTCACGGCCAGCTTGTCCAGCTCGGACCGGTGCAGCAGCAGCTTGCGGCGACGACGGGGTGTGTGGTTGGTCCACGTCCCCTGGACGTACTCGGGGATGTGCACTCCCTCGAGCCACAGCTCGTCACCGTAGAAGATCGCGAACCCGTCGATGAGGCTGGCGCGACCCATCCGCAGCGCCTTGACCTCGGTACCCATGAGCGCCAGGCCGGCCTCGTAGGTGTCCTCGATGAGGTAGTCGTGGCGCGCCTTGCGATTGCGGGCGACGACGAGCTCACCCGACTCCTTCTTCTTCGTGGCCACGGGACTCCCCCTTCGCTGCTCGATCCGTCCGGGGTCACCGTACCCGTTGCACCGGTCATCGGCGCCATCGGTTTGTCGCGGATCGGGTGATCAGAGCCAGCGACGCGGGTCGACCGGCGTGCCGTTCTCGCGGGTCTCGAAGTGCAGGTGACAGCCCGTCGAGGTACCCGTCGTGCCCACGTACCCGATGACCTGGCCGCGCTCGACGTGGCCGCCGGTGACGACGAACCTCTGCAGGTGGTTGTAGGTCGTGGCCAAGGAGACCCCGCGCTTGACGCCGTGGTCGATGACCAACTGGTTGCCGTACCCACCTGCGACGCCCGCACTGATGACCGAGCCGGAGGCGGCCGCACGGACGGCCGTCCCGCAGTTGGCGGCGTAGTCGCGACCGGCGTGCAGCCGGGAGTAGTTGAGGATCGGGTGGAAGCGGTACCCGAACTCAGAGCTCACGGGCGCACCGGACGGGGCGGAGAGGACACCGGAGCTGGGCGGGGGCTTCGCAGGTGCCGGCGGCGGTGGTGGAGGCTTCGGGGCAGGGGCGGACGGCGCGGACGGCGCGGACGGGGCACTCTCCCTCGAGGCACGCTCACGCTCCCGGCGCTCCTGCTCACGGCGCTCCTGCTCCGCACGCTCGCGCGCCTCGGCCTCGCGACGCTCCTGGGCCTTACGGGCCTTGCGGATCTCCGCCTCGCGGATGCGCGCCTGACGGGCCCGCTCCTCCAAGATCTCGGTCAGTTTGTCCGACTCGGCCTGCAGGCTCTCGACGCGCTTCGCGTCCTTCTTCTTCGCTCGCTCCAGCGCGGCTGCCTGGCTCGACTGGTCCTCCTCGAGGGACTCGAGATCGGCCTGGGCCGCGTCGGCGGCAGAGCTGGCCTCCTGGGCCGAGGCGAGCGCCCCCTCCTTGGTCTCCTTGGCCTGCTTCGTCTGCTCACGCAGCGCCTGGAGTCGGTCACCGCTGGAGACGAGATTGGCACGTGAGGTGCTCAGGTCCTGCAGTGCGGCACCCCGGGTCTCACCGACCGACTCGGCCATGATCATCTTGTCGATGAAGTCGCTCGGGTCCTCGCTGCCGACGGCCACCTCCATCGTGCCGACGCCCTGACGCTGGTAGACCTGTCCCGCGAAGCCGCCGACCTGCTTGCGGGCCCGGGAGATGCGGGTGCTCGTCGTGCGCAGCTCCTTCTCGGCCTTCTGCTCGTTGGCCTGGGCCACCTCATAGGCGGCCACCGCGTCGTCGTACTCGTTCTGCGCAGACACCTCGGCCGCTGCGGCCTCCTGTGCCTTGGACCGCGCTGCCGGCAACTTGCCTCGGGTCTTCTCCAGCGCCTCGTGCGCCTTGACCAGATCGGTCGACGTCTCCTTCAGGTCGCCCCGCGCGTCGGACAGCTGCTCCTCGACGCGCTCCTTCTGCTGCTTCGGATCCGGATCCGCGGAAGCGTAGGTGGCCACGCCACCGAGCAGGCACACCGACAGTGCCGCGCTGACGAGGGTACGGGCACGACGAGTAACCAGAGGCGGACGATCAGGGGACATCGAGGGCCACAATAGTCACATCCGCACCACCTGAACAGTCTTCGCCCGACTCCGGCGCGTCGGGCTACACACGCAGGTAGCGCCAGAGGGTGACCGTCGAGGTCCCGATGGCCAGCAGCACGACCCCGACGACGAGGAAGGGGGCGATGATCCACACGTCGTTGGAGGAGATGAACGCCGTCCCGGCGGTCTCCCGCAGCAGGTAGCGGTCGAAGAGGGCCCAGGCGGACACCCACAGCAGTCCGATGGACATCACCACACCGATGAGCCCGGAGAGCACCGTCTCGAGGATGAAGGGGGTGCGGATGGTGCCGTTGGAGGCTCCGACGAGCTTCATGATCGCGATCTCGCGACGCCGGGTGAAGGCTGCCTGACGGATGGTCGTGGCCATGAGCAGGACCGCGGAGACGAGGGTGAGGACGGCGAGGCCGACCATCACGCCGGTGATGATGTTGATCGCCCGGAAGAGCGGGGCGAAGACCTCGCGCAGGTTCGGCACACTGGCCACCCCCGGTGCTCCCTTGAAGGCGGAGGCCACCGTCGCGTACTCCTCCGGGTCGCTCAGCTGCACGCGATAACTCGCCGGGATGTCGCCGACCCGGATGTGGCTGGCGAGCGGGGAGTTCTTGTAGTCCTCCTTGAAACGCTCGAAGGCCTCCTGCTCGTCCTCGTAGTACACGTCCTTGACCAGGGGCTGCATCTCCTCCAGCTGCGAGGCGATGGACTCCTTCTGGTCCTCGGTCACGGCACCCGACGAGCAGTTCGGCTGGGACGAGGTCCCGGTGCACAGGTAGATCGAGACCTGGACACGGTCGTACCAGTACCCCTTCATCTGGTCGACCTGCTTCTGGGCGAGCAGGCCGATCCCGAGCAGGTACATCGAGATCATCGTCACGAGGATCACCGAGACGGCGATCGACTTGTTGCGCCGCAGCCCCTCCCAGGCGTCAGCGAGTACCGAGGGCTTCATCGCAGCAGGTCCTCCGCGTCGTCGTCCCAGTCGTCGAGGGCGTGCACCTCACCCAGCGGTCGGTCCTCGGGGGGTGCCGGCCGGTCCGGGTCCTCCTCGATCCGCTCGGCGTCGCGCTCCTGACGGTCCCGGGTGTCCACGACCTTGGGCACGTAGCTGCCGCCCAGCTCGTCGCGGACGATGTGGCCGTCCTCGAGCTCGACGACCCGCTGGCGCATCTGGTCGACGATGACGTTGTCGTGGGTGGCCATGACGATCGTGGTGCCCGAGTCGTGGATGCGACGCAGGAGCTTGACGATCTCCATGCTGGTGGCCGGGTCGAGGTTTCCGGTGGGCTCGTCGGCGAGCAGCACCGGAGGCCTGTTCACGAAGGCGCGGGCGATGGCGACCCGTTGCTGCTCACCGCCGGAGAGCTCGTGCGGCATCCGCTGGCCCATGTCGGCCAGGCCCACCATCTCGAGGGTCTCGGGCACGAGCGCACGGATCGCGCGGCGCGGCCGACCGATGACCTGCAGTGCGTACGCGACGTTCTGCTGGACCGTCTTGTTCGGCAGGAGGCGGAAGTCCTGGAAGACCGTGCCCACCTGCCGTCGCAGCTGCGGCACCTTGCGTTGGGGCATCGTGCGCAGATCGTGGCCCCCCACGAGCAGCCTGCCGCTGGTGACGATCTCCTCGCGAATCGCCAACCGCACGAGGGTCGACTTGCCGGAGCCGGACGCACCGACGAGGAAGACGAACTCCCCGCGCTCGACATTGAGATCGATCTCCTCCAGTGCCGGATGGCTCTGGCTGGGATACCTCTTGGTGACGTTCTCGAATCGGATCATCAGGTGCTCGGGGCCTCAGCGGTGCGAAGGGGGTAAACGGCCGCCTGAAGGATATGCCGCATCGCCGCGGGATCGTGACACCCGGGTGACCTCGGCGCGTTACCGGCGAACGGCCCGCTCGTGCCGGGATCCGGTCAGTCGTCTGACCTGGCCTGTTCGATGCGCCAGCGGATACCGGTCTCGATGAACTGGTCGATCTCCCCGTCGAAGACGGCCGAGGGGTTGCCCGTCTCGTGCTCGGTGCGCAGGTCCTTGACCATCTGGTACGGGTTGAGCACGTACGAGCGCATCTGGTCACCCCAGCTCGCCTTGACGTCGCCGGCGAGCTCCTTGCGCTCGGCGGCTTCCTCGGCCCGCTTGGCCAGCAGCAGCCGGGACTGCATGACCCGCAACGCGGCCGCACGGTTTTGGATCTGCGACTTCTCGTTCTGCATCGACACGACGATGCCGGTCGGGATGTGGGTCATCCGCACGGCGGAGTCGGTCGTGTTGACCGACTGTCCACCCGGACCCGAGGAGCGGAAGACATCGATCTTCAGGTCGTTGTCCGGGATCTCGATCGAGTCGGTGCCCTCGATGAGCGGGATGACCTCGACCGCAGCGAACGAGGTCTGGCGACGTCCCTGGTTGTCGAAGGGCGAGATCCGCACCAGCCGGTGGGTCCCCCCTTCGACGGACAGGGTGCCGTAGGCGTAGGGGACGTTGACCTCGAAGGTGGCCGACTTCAGGCCCGCCTCCTCCGCGTACGAGGTGTCCATGACCTTGGTCGGGTACCCGTGGCGCTCGGCCCAGCGCAGGTACATGCGCATGAGCATCTCGGCGAAGTCCGCGGCGTCCACGCCGCCCGCCCCGGCACGGATCGTCACGACCGCCGAACGCTCGTCGTACTCCCCCGACAGCAGGGTGCGCACCTCGAGCTGACTGACCGCCTTGGCGACCTTCCCCAGCTCGCCCTCGGCCTCGGCGAGCGTCTCGTCGTCGCCCTCCTCCTGACCGAGCTCGATCAGCGCCTCGAGGTCGTCGATGCGGGTGTCCATCGCCCGGATGCGATCACGCTCGTGGTTGGCCCGGGACAACGCGGAGGTGACGCCCTGTGCCGTGTCCGGGTCGTCCCACAGGTTGGGCTCGGCCGCCTGCTGCTCGAGGTCGGCGATCTGTGCCTCGAGGGCGTCCAGATCGGTCACCTCACGCACCGACGCCATGGTCGCGCGGAGGTGCTGGATCTCGGATGCGAAGTCAACTGCCACGATGAACCACCCTACGACAGGGCAGACCGTCGCTCATCCGCCCCGGGGGCTGCTGGAGATGAAGGGGTTGATCCAGCGCGTCTTCGGGTCGCGGTCGATGAGCATCGTCTTGACCAGGAGGGTGAAGGGGATGGCCAGCAGCGCACCGAGCGCACCGAAGACGTAGGCCCAGAAGACCAGCGACAGGAAGGCCGTGGTCGCGTTGATGCCGACGGCGTCACCGGTGAACTTCGGCTGCAGGATGCCCTGGATGACGAAGTTGACGACGCTGTAGATGACGATGACCCAGAGCATCGTCGACACCCCACCGGAGAGCAGCCCGATGAAGGCCGGCGGGATGAGACCGAGCACGAAGCCGACGTTCGGGATGTAGTTCGTGACGAAGGACAGCAGGGCGAAGGTCATCGCCAGGGGGACGCCGAGCCACACGAGGGCCGCGTAGTCGATGACCGCGACGATCAGGCCGAAGATCGTCGAGACGATCCAGTAGCGGCGCACCCGGTAGCCGAAGTCGACGAGCGCGTCGGCGACGTCGGGTTTGTGCCGGTGGATGGCCTCGAGCCGCAGGCCGAAGCCCCCGGAGTCCATGACCAGGAAGATCATCACCGTGAGCAGGAAGAGCATCGTCGTCGTCAGGCCGGTGACGGTGTTGGCCAAGGACGTGGCGATGCCGGTGAGGTTGCGCAGGTCGAAGTTGGCGATCGCCCGGTCGATCTCGTCGGCCTCGATCCCCCGCTCGGCCAGCATCAGACGCAGGTCGGTGATGACGGCGGTGAAGGTGCTCGTGTAGTCCGGCTTGCCCAGCTCGGTGGCGAATCGGCTGGCGGCCACGCCGATCGAGGCACCGAGTGCGGCGATGATGCCGTAGAGGATGGTGATGAGCAGCAGGCCCGAGACCGCCGACGGCAGGACCCGGCGCAGGGCCTTGTAGACCGGGTACACCGCGATGATCAGGGTGACCGCGAGGAAGGTCGGGGCGACGATCCCGGCGACCTGCTTCAGCCCGAAGATGGCGACGATCCCGGCCGCCGCACCCACCAGGAGGGTCAGCGTCGGCGGCAGGGAGATGACCGTGGTGGGGCGCAGGTCCGGGTGCTCGTGCCCACGATCAGGGTCGTCCAGCTCGTCGGCGGGGATCGTCGGCTGCTCGTCGACCGGGGTCGCCGGCTGCGCGTCGGCCCCCGGAGCAGTGACCTCCCCCTCCGTGGAGTGCACGACCTCGGGCTCGTCGGCCGTCGTGGACTGCGACGCGGTCGGCTCCTCCTGCGTGTCGGACACGGGGTCCGACGACTCCTGCTCCACGTACATGCCTCCTCCCGGTCGACCGGTGTCGTCCGCGGGGTCATCGTGTCAGGTCGAGGTGGGCGATGGGGCCAAGTCAGGGCGCGTCCACGACGACGTCCGCACGAGCGCGTGATTCCACGCCGACGGTGACCGAACCGCCCAATGAGCTGATCAGTCCCCCGACCATCGGCAGGTCGGCCTCCCCCACGAGGCGCACGACGGCGGTGCGTCCGTCCGGTGTCCCGGTGCCACCCGCCACCGACCAGCTCTCGAGGCCGTGGGGCCGCTCCCGCCCGGCGAGGTGCTCGGTGGCGGCCCGGCGCACGACGCCTTCGGTCAGCGGCAGCGCCCGGTCCGTCAACCCCGTGTCGTAGATCTGCTCGGCGCCCTCGTCGGTGGCTGCGAGTGCTGCGGCGTCCGCCGCGTCGAGCAGCCGCATCCGCGAGACCTGCACCGAGGTGACGGCCAGTCCCCCGATGATCACGGTCATGGCGATGACCGTCAGCCCGAGGACGAGGACGGTCAGCTGCCCGTCCTCCCTGCGAGCGCGGGTGCGCGCGAGCCGGACGAGTCCGGGCAGGCGCCTGCCGAGATGGCGAAGGGGGGTCATCGCGCCTCGTACTCCGGGACAGGAGCCACCTGGGTCGCCGAGACGGGGATCTCCAGCGGGACCACCCCGTCGAGGAAGGCCGGAGCCAGCGGCAACGGGACCGCCACCGCGGCGCGGGTGGTCACCAACGCGCCGGGTGAGAGACACGGACTGGCCGTGCACGACGACGACACCTCCCCCTGGCCCCCGAACCCTTGGTCGACGAAGGCGATGTCCGCCGCCACGTGCGAGCGGGCACGTGCGGACACGTCGTCAGGGGCCGTGACGAAGGCCCGGGCGGACTCCCGTGCGGCCTGGGTGACGGCGTACGAGCCGGCCTGCAGCCGGGCAAGACAAAGCACCAGGTAGACGAGCGGGACCAGCAGGAGGACCGCCAGCCAGGAGAACTCGATCACGGCGCTCCCCCCTTCGTCCACCAACCGGCTGCGCCACGTGCTCACTGGTCCTCCATGAAGGCTCGGCCACGCACCTCGAGACCGTCACCCGGGCCGAGCGGTCCGACGACGGGGATCGGAGCGGTGACGTCGACGACGAGGACCCGCATGTTCGCGCCCGTGGTCCGCACACTCGCGGAGACTTCTCCGGAGAACCGGCTGGAGAGCGAACGGGAGATCAGCTCGCGGGTTCGACCTGCGCCCTGCTCGGGCGTGACCCCCTCCCGTGCCCCGTACCGCGCTCCCTCCGCGGCGCAGCTGATCAGGGTGTTGCGTACGTGCAGTGCCAGGCCGAGCTGGAGGACCGCGAGGAAGACGAACATCAGCAGGGCCGAGGTCAGGACGAAGTCGACGACCGCGGCACCGTTCTCCCCGCGGAGCCGGTCGGCACCGATCACGGGCCGCCCGCGACGTCGTCGAGCGCCTGCTCGAACATCGACGTCAGTCGCTCCCCCGCGACGGCCCACAGGCCGGTGACCAGGGCGGCGGTCATGAGGGTGATGAGGACCCAGCCCGGCACGTCTCCGGTCTCGTCGTCGAGGCGAGCCAGCGCGCGACGTGTGACGTCGCGCAGCCGGACGTGGGCCCTGATCAGCTGGTCGGACATGTGTGTCTCCTTCGTGACGTGGTTGTATTCGATTCACATCTGGAACTGGAAGAACGAGAGCCCCGGGAAGAGCGCAAAGAGGACGGTCACGGGAAGCACACCGAAGACGACGGGGATCATCATCGTGATCTCCTTCTTGCCACCGACCTCCATGATCTGGCGCCGTCCTTCCTCACGGACGTCCTGTGCCTGTGCCCGCAGGACCTCGGCCAGGGGTGTACCCCGCTCCACGGCGACGACGATCCCGTCGACGAAACGGGCCAGCGAGATCAGGCCGGTTCGATCGGCGAGGCCCTGCAGCGCCTTCTGCAGGCTCGCTCCGGCACGGGCATCCGCCAGGCACCGGCCGAGCTCGTCCGACAGTTCCCCCTCGGACAGGCGCACGACCCGCTCGAGGGCGCCGGTGGTGCCTTCCCCGGCGCCGACGGCCAGAGCGAGCAGCTCGGCGACGGTCGGGAACTCGGCGAGCATCCGCTCCTCGCGTCGGTTCGCCTCACGAGTGAGCAGGGCGTCGCGTGCGACCACCCCGCAACCGAACCCCAGGGCGATGAGCAGGATGAGCAGCACCGGTGACCGTCCCTCGCTGGTGACGGCGAGCACTCCGAACACACCACCGAGGGCTGCACCGGCAAAGCCGTACAGGACCTGCTCGGCCCGGAAGTGATCGGTGTCCGGGGCACGGCCGGCGCGCTGCAACCGTCGGCCCACCGAGTGCGTCCCCCCGAGCACCGACTCGACCCGACCGGCGAGGTCGGTGACGAGCGGACGCAGGACGGTGGGGATGATCGCGGCCAGGGGCACCTGCTCGACCTCGAGCAGACGGGAGGGGCGGGGAGTGTCGCGCAGGTAGGGGGCCAACCGGTCATCCAACGTGGCCCGTCGGTTGCGTGGCAGCCCCTGCAGGACGAGCAGCACGCCCAGGGCGAGGACGAGTCCGAGGGCCGCACCACTGCGTCCCGGGCCGATGGAGTGGACGAGGTCGGTCATCGCAGTACCCGTTCTTCCTCGGGAAGACGACCGATACGGACCATGACCTGGTAGGCCAGCACGGAGGCGCCGGCGCCGAAGGCGAGCACGACCGCTCCGGCGGTGGTGTTGTAGGCCTGTACCGACTCCGGTCGAGTCGAGAGGAAGGCCAGGACGATCCACGGGGCGGCGACGGCCAGGCGCGCGGCACTGACCGTCCAGGACTGGCGGGTCTCCAGCTCACTGCGGGTGCGGGCGTCCTCGCGCAGGAACGCCGACAGCGTCCGCAGCAGTGACCCCAGATCGGACCCGCCGACCTCTCGTGCGATGCGCAGGGACTCCACGAGCCGGTCCCCGACAGGGTCGGACAACCGGTCCTTGAGACGATCCAGGCTGTCGTTGAAGCGTCCCGTCGTTCGGTAGTCACCGGCGAACTCCGCGAATGCCGGGCGCAGCTCCTGTGGACCCCGGACCGCCAGTTGGGCCAGGGCTTCCGGCAGTGCCAGTCCGGCCCGCACCGCCGATGTGACGTTGTCAACTGCATCGGGCCACAGCTCCCGCAGTTGTGAGCGCCGCGACCGGGCGCGCATCCGCACGACCGCCAGCGGAACCCAGCCGGCCATGACCGCGAAACACAGGGCGATGCTGGGGACCCGAGTCATCGCCGTGACCGTGACGAGGACGAGGACGAAGGCGATGACGCAGGCCGCGAGCAGGCCCACCGGTCCCACTCCCCGGTACCCGGCCTGCGCCAGCTCGTCACGCAGTCGACGCATGACGGGGTTCTCCCCGCGGCCGCGCCTGACCTCATCCTCACGGGGCCACATGGACCACCAGATGAGGAAGAGCCCTGTACCGAGCACGGCTCCCACCACGACCCCCGTCACGGACGACCACGCCCGAGGAGTGCCGCCAGGTCGTACCCGGCGTGCTCGAACCGCTCCCGGTGCGGGGGGTAGCCGTCGGCCCGCACCAAGGTGCCGTCGCGAGTGGTGAAAATGTCGGTCGTCTCCACGACATCGTTCTCGATGCGGCCCGGCAGCGCGACGATCTCGCGGACCCGGCGCGTACCGTCCCCCTCGACCGCGGCGTGGACCACCAGGTCGATCGAGCCGGCCACGGTCGGCACGACGAAACGTGACCCGACGTTCTCCCCGGCCAGGAGCGGAAGGGTGCACATCTTCGTCACGGCCTCCCTGGCGGAGTTGGCGTGGACGGTGCACATCCCGGGCAGGCCGGAGTTGAGGGCGATCAGCAGGTCGAGGCTCTCGGCCTGGCGCACCTCCCCGACGATGATTCGGGAGGGGCGCATCCGCAGAGCCTCCTTGACCAGGCGCCGCAACGGGATCTCCCCCGCACCCTCGAGGCTGGGCTGCCGGCACTGCATCGCGACCACGTCGCGCCGCGGGATCTTCAGCTCGAAGACCTCCTCGCAGGTGATCACCCGCTCGCGAGGTGGTAGCGCTGCGGACAGGCAGTTGAGCAGCGTCGTCTTGCCCGCCTGCGTTCCGCCCGAGACCAGGATGTTCAGACCGGCCCTCACCGCAGCCTGCAGGAAGGCCGATGCCTCCCGGGTCAGCGTCCCCAGACGTACCAGATCGTCGAGATGGTCGGCCTTGACGACGAACTTGCGGATGTTGACGGCCCAGTGCTCCCGGGTGATGTCCGGGATGACGACGTGCAGCCGGCTGCCGTCCGGCAGGGTCGCGTCGACGAATGGCGAGGAGAGATCGATGCGTCGCCCCGAGGACTTCAGCATCTTTTCGACGAGGTCACGCACCTCGTCTCCGGTGAGCACCGTCGTCGTCAGCTCGGCGACGCCGGTGCGCGCGACGAAGACCTGGCTCGGCGAGTTGATCCAGATCTCCTCCACGAGCGGGTCGTCGAAGTACTGCTGCAGCGGTCCGAAGCCCGCCACGGTGTCGAGGACGGCCTTGACCGCGGCCTCACGGTTGCCCAGGACGGGGAGCCCACCCTGAATGCTGCGGTCGTCGTAGTCACTGACGGCCTCACGCACGAGGTCGGCGACCTCTCCCGACTCGCGTACCGGGTCCAGACCGGTACGGCGGATCAGCTCCCGCACCTCTGTCTCGACCGTCTCGACCGCGTCCATGTTCCTGCCCCCGTGTGGCTCGTCTTCAGTGGCGAATCGCTCCCCCTCGCCCGGGAGACGCTAGCGATTTCTCGGGAGTTCGCATCTTGAAAATCCACAGGCCACCCGGAGCAGGCCCCTTTCCCCCCTCCTGTGGACAACCGGACGCCCGGTCGGATTCCAGTGCCTACCGTGCCCACATGCTCCTGCAGATGACCGTTGTCGATGCCCGACGTGGCGCCGAGCGACCCGTGGAGGTCCGTGCCGAGAGCGATGACACGGCCGTCGACCTGCTCGAGGCCCTGGGCTTCGGGCCGGAGACGGTCATCCACGTCGATGGCGCAAAGGTCCCACCTCAGGCGCCGATCGGACTACCTCCCCTGCTCGACGGGAGCGTCCTCGTTCTCGGCCACGACGAACCGGTGACGAGGCCAACAGGCCGTGCCCCCCTTCGTCTCACGACGACCACGGGGCCCGACGGCGGACGGATGCTGTCGCTGACGCCCGGCCGTCACGTGGTCGGCCGCGGGGAGATGGCCTCCTTCCGACTCGCCGATGACACTCTCTCGCGCGAGCACCTGGCCGTGTCGGTGGACCGCGACGGCGTCCTCGTGCACGAGCTGGATGCGACCAATGCCACCCACGTCGACGACGAGGCCGTGCCCGACCAGGGGGTACGCGCCCGGGTCGGTAGCCGCGTGCACGCCGGGAGCACGACCTTCGCCCTCGAGGCCCCGCGGTCACGCCCCTGCCGTCGGCGACCCAGCGGATCGGGGACGATCGTGGTCAACCCGACCCCGCACCTGCCCTCCGCGCACAGGCCGGCACGGATCACGATCCCGCAGGAGCCGAGTTCCCCGGCCCGACGGCGCATTCCCTGGGTGATGGTCCTCCTACCCCTCCCCTTCGCGGCACTGCTTGCCGTCTTCTTCGGACCGCGGATGCTCCTCTTCGGGCTGCTCACACCCGTCCTCGCCATCGGATCGACCCTTTCCGACCGTTCGTCCGCGCGCCGTGACCACCGGGACGCCCTGGCGAAGTGGGAGTGCGAGCGGGCGCGAACCGGCGAACAACTCACGAGCGCCCTGGCACGGGAACGTCGGCAACGTCTCCGGTCGGCCCCGAACGCGACGGCACTGCTCGACGCGGCCCGGGGCGACTCCACGCGGTTGTGGGAGCGCCGTTCCGGGCATCGGGAGCACCTCGACCTGCGCCTCGGGACGGGCCCGCTTCCGGCCCGGCTCGAGGTCGACCGTGGACACGGCGAGAAGGACCACCCCGTGCTCGAGGACGTCCCCCTCGTGGTCGACCTCGAGGAGGCATGTGTGCTGGGGGTCGCCGGTGGACGTGGGGAACGCGACCGGATCGCACGTCACCTCCTCGGGCAGTTGACGGTCCTGCACTCCCACCACGACGTGCAGATCTCGGTGGTGGCCTCGGCCGAGGGGTGGTGGTCCCCCTTCCGCTCCCTCGTGCACCTGCGGGAGCACGACGACGTGCCCTGGTCGAACCGGACCACGACCGACGAGGACGATGCGCTCACCCTCTTCGCCGGTCACGCCGCCACCGTCCGGGAGCGTGCTCGACAGCGCTCCGGTGCGGGAACGGAGGCTGCCCGCCCGACCGCGCTCGTGCTCGTCATCGACGACGTCGACCGGTGGCGCGGCGACCCGAACCTGCGCACCGTCCTCGAGCACGGACGCGCCAACCGCGTCCTGGTCGTTGCCCTCGCGGACACCGTCGAGAGGCTCCCGCACGAGTGCGGTGCCCTGGTACGGCTCGACGGCCACCGGATCGCGCTACAGGTCGCTGGTACGCAGGCCGCCCACGGTGTCGTCGACGGCGTCGGCCCGGCGTGGGCCCACCGTGTTGCCGCCGCGTTGGCCCCCCTTCGGGATGCCACCCCCGATGACTCGGGCGCCGGCCTGCCGGAGGCAACCCGACTGATCGACCTGCTCGACATCGATCCTGACGACCGGGAAGCGATCCGGACCGCCTGGTCGGGCGGGTCGACCGACCTGGACGTCGTCGTCGGGCTCGGACCCGACGGTGAGTTCCGCATCGACCTGCGCCGCGACGGCCCGCATGCGCTCGTCGCCGGCACCACGGGGTCGGGCAAGTCGGAGTTCCTGCAGAGCTGGGTGGCCTCACTCGCGGCGCGCTCGTCGCCGGACGAGATCACCTTCGTGCTCGTCGACTACAAGGGCGGCGCCGCGTTCGCCGAGTGCGCCCACCTGCCGCACACCGTCGGCGTCCTCACCGACCTCGAGCCGGCACAGGCCGAGCGCGCCCTGACCAGCCTTGATGCCGAGCTGACCCGGCGCGAGCGGATCCTGGCCGCATCCGGGGCCACGGACGTCGACGACCACAGGGGTTCTCCACTACCGCGTCTGATGATCGTCATCGACGAGTTCCGGATGCTCGCCGAGGAACAGCCGGAGGCCATGGCCCATCTGATGAGGATCGCCGCCGTCGGCCGGTCTCTCGGCGTGCACCTCGTGCTGGCCACGCAGCGTCCGGGAGGCATCGTGTCCGCCGACATCAAGGCCAACGTCAACCTGCGCATCAGCCTCCGGGTGCGCGATCGGGCCGACAGCGATGACGTGCTGGGTGTCCCGGATGCCGTCGACCTCCCCGAGTCCGCTCCGGGACGAGCCCTGGCGCGGACCGGAGGGTCGCCCGCCCGCAGCTTCCAGACCGGCCGAGTGGCCGGCCACGAGGCCCCGGGGCCCGGCGCCGTCCTCGTGCGCGACCCCGGGTCGCCATGGCCGGCGACGTCGCGACGCACGGACGTCGGCCCCACCGACCTGCAGCGACTGGCGGCCACGCTGACCTCCGTCGCAGGGGACCTCGGGATCGCCCAGCCGCACCGCCCGTGGTTGCCTCCCCTGGCCCAGGCCCTCGCCGTCGAGGAGCTGCCCGTGCCCCATGGTGACGACCACGGTGCCCCCTTCGCGCTCGTCGACCGTCCGGAGCACCAGGAGCAGGTGGCCTTGACCTGGTCGCCGGCCGGGGGTCACTGGATGGTCGTCGGCGGTCCGGGCACCGGGCGCACCACCAGCATCGCCGCGATCGTCACGGCGGCCGGCCGCCGGTGGGGGCCCGGCCGACTACAGGTGCAGGTCATCGGCGACGGGTCCTCCCTCCTGGGCGGCCTCGCCCGTCTACCGCATGTGGGCAGCGTGGTCGATGGCGAGGACCGACCGCTGACCCGCCGCTTCCTCACCCGTCTGGAGGACGACGTGGCGCAGCGCCGCGCGCGGCTGCGCACCAGCGGTCACTCGACACTCGACGCGTGGTGGGCAGCGTACGAGGCCGACCCTGTCGGTGATGCCCCCCCGCCACACCTGCTGCTGGCCGTCGACGGATGGGGACGCGTCACGCAGCCCCGTGGCGGGGCCGACCTCGGCGAAACCGCCGAGCTGCTCGAGGCCCTGCTGCGCGACGGCATGGCAGCGGGTGTGTGCGGCGTCATCACCGGTGGTCGCGAACTGCTCTCGGGGCGGATCTCCTCACTCGTCACTTCCCGGATCGTGCTGCACCTTCCCGACCGGGGAGACGCCTCCCTCGCCGGACTGACGCCGGCGGAGACCTCCGGGCCACGGATCCCGGGGCGGGGACGGTTCCAGCCCAATGGGCACCTGGTCCAGGTGGCGCAGCCTTCCGACGAATCATCCACCGGCACGGGGCGCGCGTTTCCCGGTCACGAGCATCCGCGCGCCTGGCGCGTCGAGCCACTGCCCGAGGAGGTTGCCGTCGACCGGCTCCCGGAACCGACCACCGAGCAGATACCGCTGGGCCTGGGTGGCTCGGGGATCGAACCGGTGACCTGGCGTGTTCCCGGCGCCCGCCGATTGCTCGTCTGCGGCCCCCCGGGAAGCGGCCGCACGAGCACCCTCGTCACGGTCGCCGGGCAGGCCCTGTCCACAGGTCGCCCGGTGGTGCTCATCGGCGAGGGTGACCTGACCGGACATCCCGACCTCGCCGGTGCCGAGGTCTGCGCGCCGGACGGTCGAGAGCACCTCATCGCCCTGCGTCGCAGGCATCCGGACCTCGTCGTCGTCATCGACGACGCCGACCGCGTCGAGGACGACCCCGTCGCCGACGTGCTCAAGGAGATCCTGCGTCGGGTCGACAGCGACCGGGGGCTGGTCGTCGTATCGACGGCCACGCAAACGGCTGCCACCCGGGTCCGTGGGCTCATCGCCGAGCTCGCACGCGCCCGCACCGGGATACTCCTGCAGCCGACGACCCGCAGCGACGGCGACGCCCTCGGTCTGCGCGTCCCACCGCTGCAGCGCATCCCCGGCCGCGGGTATCTGATCGCCCAGGGCCGGGCCGAGGAGGTCCAGGTGGCGAGAGGGACCACGCCGGGAGGGCAAGGGTGAGCGGATCGAAGGCGCAAGGTGGGATCGGCCCGACTCAACCCGCCGCCCGGGCCCGTATGACAAGGCGCGGGTCGAATACCAACGAGTCCGGGCGGTGCGGCAAGGGCAGATCCCACTCGTGTCGCGGCATACCCGAGAGGATCAGGCCAGCGGCGGCGTGCGCGGCGGCGAGGTGCGCCGTTCCCCCGTCGCCTCGAAGGCGGCAGCCATGGTCAGCAGCGCGGTGTCGTCCCAGCCGCGACCGGCGAAGGTCAACCCGACCGGCATCCCGATGTCGGCCATCGTGCCCATCGGGACGGTGACCGTCGGGATGCCCAGGTGGCGCGGCACGAGGTTGCCGTTGGCCACCCACACGCCGTTGCGCCACCCCAGGTCCGCCGAGGACTCGCTGACGTCCATGTCGGCGGGACCGACGTCGGCCACTGCGGGGAAGATCACGGCATCCAGGCCGAGGTCGTCCATCCACTCCTCGAGGTCCACCCGGCGGGTCTCCTCGAGGCCACGCAGACCCCCTTCGAGCAGCGGGAGCGAGGTGACGTCCTCGACGACCCCGACCTCACGGGCCCGCGTGACGTAATCGGCCAGGTCGAAGTCGAGCTCCCCGTAGCGGTCGGGCAGTGCGCCCTCCGGCTGCGGGAAGATCGCCGGACCGTCGACGTCCGCGAGCCGGTGCAGGCGGGGGTCGCCGTTGGCGCGCAGGAAGGTCTCCCAGCCCCACATCGCCTGCTGCCAGATCTCCTCCTCCAGATACCCCTGCGGCAGCAGGCCCCGGGTGGCGACCGTGGGGGCACCGGCACGGTCACCCTCGTAGTTCGACACGACCGGGAAGTCGGTCTCGACGACCTGCGCGCCGGCCGCCTCGAGGTCGGCGCGCGCCGCCTCGAAGAGAGTCAGGACGCTGGGTCGGGGCACGATCCGCTCCCCCGTCGGCCCACCGAAGCCGCTGCCGGTCCCGGCCTCCTCGTCGGTGCCCAGGTACATCCGTGGCACCCCCAGACGCAGTCCGCGAAGGGGGCCACCGTCCCCCGTGCGCAGGGCCGGGTAGGAGTCCGGCCGCACGCTCGAGGACGCAGGCACCTCGACCCACGGCTGGGTGCGCCACAGGTCACCCGTCGTGTCCGGGTCGTCGACGACGACGACGTCGAGCACCTCGAGCAGGTCGGCCATGCTGCGGGTCTGCGGGACGACGACGTCCATCGACGGCACGAGGGGCCAGTTCCCCCGCACCGAGATCACCCCTCGCGAGGGCGTGTAGGCGCACAGGGCGTTGTTGCTCGCCGGCGCCCGGCCGGAGGACCACGTCTCCTCGCCGAGCCCGAAGGCCGCGAAGCTCGCCGCCGTCGCCGTCCCCGACCCGTTGGACGAGCCGGAGGCGAAGGCCGCGGTGAGGAAGGCGGCGTTGTAGGGACTCTCGGCGCGGCCATAGACACCCCGCTGCATCCCGCCGTTGGCCATCGGCGGCATGTTCGTCAGGCCGATCAGGACCGCGCCGCCCGCGCGCAGGCGCGCGATGGTGAAGGCGTCGTGCTGGGCCACCAGGTCGGCGAAGGCCGGGGATCCGCTCGCACAGGTCAGCCCCCGGGCCAGGTAGGAGTCCTTGGCCGTGTACGGGATCCCGTCGAGCGGCCCGAGCGGACTCCCCTCGGCGCGTCGACGGTCGGCGGCCCGGGCCTCCGCGAGCGCCTGCGGGTTGGGCACGACGACGGCGTTGAGCCGGATCCCGTCGGAGTCGTAGGCGGCGAGCCGGTCCAGGTAGGTCCGGACCAGCTGCTCGCTCGTCGTCCTGCCCGAGGCCAGCGCGGCGCGCAGAGACGCGATGTCCGCCTCGACGACGTCGAAGCCGCCGGTCACAGTGCCCGGTCCTCGAGGTCGTGCGCCGGCGACAGCACGGCCGCGGCGATGCCCAGGAGCGCCAGGAGCGCCAGGCCCAGACCGAACCACAGCCCGGTGGACGTGCCCAGCGTCCACGCCGCGGGCAGGAGCAGCAGGTTCCACACGACCGTCGGGGTCCGGGGCCACAGCCGTCCGCGCAGCCAGGACATCCCGACCGCGAGGAGCAGGATGGCGAAGATCAGCGAGACCACGAGCGACATGGACGCCGTGTTCGCGTCGAAGGCCCGGTCGGCGAGCAGTTCCAGGGCGTACGACCCCGCGGTCACGAAGAGCAGGGCGGACTCGACGAGGCAGACGGCGCCGGCCACGCGCGGAGGCACGAGATGGTCAATGGGAAGCTGCGGAATGCTCACGCCAGCAGGGTAGGTGACGCGGCACACGTCAAGTGACACCTGAGTAAGCCTCGACACAACGGGTGGTCATCGCGGTATCTTGGACCTTCGTGTGCCTGACACAAGGAAATTTTTCCGGCCATCCGGATCGTTGACCCGCAGGCACCACCGACCCAGGCCACTGACGACCTCCCCCCGACACCAAGGAGCACATCCCCCATGGATTGGCGCGACCGCGCAGCCTGTCTGGACGAGGATCCAGAACTCTTCTTCCCCATCGGCAACACCGGCCCCGCGATCGCGCAGATCGAGGAGGCCAAGAAGGTCTGCCGCCGATGCGAGGTCATCGACGAGTGCCTCCAGTGGGCTCTTGAGACCGGTCAGGACGCCGGTGTCTGGGGTGGACTCTCCGAGGACGAGCGTCGCGCGCTCAAGCGCCGAAAGGCCCGCGCCCGCCGCGCCGGCTGACCTCCCACGCACGCTGACCACCGTCTCCGAGCACCTGCTCGGGGGCGGTTTCGTCGTGGGCGGGCCGTCAGGGATCCACACGGCGCAGGCGGGCGCTGAAGCGCACCCTCGTCCCCCTCGGCTCGGCATCGTCCCAGCGGATCTGACCACCGAGGTCCTGGACCATCGACGTGACGATCCGCGTCCCCAGCCCGGCGCGACTGGGTCGGAACCCCCTCGGCAGTCCGGCACCGTCGTCGACGACGGTGACCCGCAGGATGTCGCTCTCCCCCTCGTCGGAGCGGTGCGCGTCGACCTCGACGGTTCCACCATCCGGGATCCCGTGCTCGACGGCGTTCTGGATCAGCTCGGAGAGGATGAGCCCGATCGCGGTTGCGTCCTCGGCCTGCATCATGCCGAAGGAACCGGTGAAACCCGAGGTGATCGCGCCCGTCGTCCGCGCCACCTCCACGACCGCCCGGAGTCCCCGCACGGCGATGGTGTCGAAGTCGACCGTCTCCGCGAACCCGGTGCTGAGCGCCTCGTAGATCATCGCGATGACACCGACACGTCGCTCGGCCTCCGTCAGCGCGATCCGGGCGGACTCCTCCGGCATCCGCCGCGACTGCATCCGCAGCAGTGCAGCCACCGTCTGGAGGTTGTTCTTCACCCGGTGATGGATCTCGCGGATGGTCTGGTCCTTGGTCATCAGCTCCTCGCCGCGCCGCCGCAGCTCGGAGATGTCACGGACGAGGACGATCGCCCCGTGGCGGCGCCTCCCCGTCATCAGGGGGATCGCGCGCATCGCGAGCGCGGCCGCGTCCGTGGCGACGTCGGCGCGCCACGCCGCGCGTCCCATCGCGACCATGGCCAGGCTCTCGTCGACCTGCCCGACCTGCTCGGCGAGGCCGCTGACCACGTGGGCGAGGACCTCCGACTCGAGAGGCCCCTTGTGCCCCAACTGGCGGATGGCACTGACCGCATTGGGCGAGGCGTACTCGACGCTCCCCGATGCATTGAGCCGGATCACCCCGTCGCCCACCCGCGGCGCGCCCTGCCGCACACCGATCGGTGAGGACCCGGGCGTGGGCCAGCTGCCCTCGGGCACCATCGCGAAGAGGTCGTCCCCCATCGCTCCGTAGCTCTCCTGGAGCCGGGTGTCCGGTCGGCCGCTGTCGAGCAGGTCGTGGATGCTCAGCACGGCGATCGTCCGGCCGCCCCGGCGCACCGGCCGTGCCCGCTCGTGGATCAGGTCCTGCCCGCGGGTACGGACGTGCTCACTCATCCCCTGCTCGGCGGCATCGGTGACGAGCTCCCCGAAGACCGCGCTCGCGCCCAGGCCGACGGCGTCCTCGACGAAGACCATCGGTCCGGTCATCGGCCGGGTGTGGGCGGCGGCGACCCAGCCGTCGTCCTGGGCGAGCCACAGGACGAGGTCGCTGAAGGCGAGGTCAGCGAGCACCTGCCAGTCCTCGATGAGCAGGTGCAGTCGCTCCATGTCCCCCGCTTCGAGGCCGGGGGTGATCCGCAGGAAGTCCGCCAGTGTCTGCACGTCGCGATCCTAGCGACGGGCAGGCACCCGTCAGCGGGACACCGAGCGCAGCGTGCGCAGCGCGACCGACAGCGCGGCCACACCGGGGTCGCTCAGTCGGCGGATGCCGGTGAGCTGGGTGTCGACGCGCTCCACGGCCTCGTCGTGCTCGTGGCGCCACGCCGTGTAGCGCTCCTGCGCGTCGGCGCCGTCCTGGTCGAGGACCGAGCGGGTCAGTGCCTGCAGGGTCGCGTAGAGGTCGTCCCGGAGCGCGGCCCGCGCCAGCGAGTCCCACTGCTGCTCGCGGGGCAGGTGGGTGACCATCGTGAGCAACTCGTCGATGCCGAAGGACTCCGACAGCAGGAAGTACGTCTGGGCCACCTCGCGCGGCGTGCGACCGGAGTCGTGCGCCATGTCGATGATGTCCAGGAGGGCGAAGCTGTCCAGCAGCGAGGCCGTCGACCGGGCGAGGTCGTCGGGCACCCCGTCCTTGACGAGCTCATCGGCCTTGTGCCGTAGACGGTCCGCCTGCGACCCGTCGAGGAAGGTCGGGACCATCGGCGCGAGCCGTGAGACCTCCGCGAACCGTTCGATCTCCTCCGCCGGTTGCAGCCGTCCCGGACGGGAGGCGAGGAACCACCGCACCGAGCGATCCATGAGTCGACGGAACTCCAGGTACATGCGGGTCTGCACCTGGGTGGGCACCACCGTGTCGAGGGTCTCGACGCGGGCGACGAAGTCGTCGAGCCCGAAGACCTCGCGGCTGACGAGGTAGGCGCGGGCGATCTGGACCGGCGTCGCACTCGTCTCCTCGACGGCGCGCTGGACGAAGGTGATCCCACCACGGTTGACGATGTCGTTCGCCACGGCCGTGATCACGATCTCCCGGCGAAGGGGGTGCCCCGCCAGGTCCTCGGCGAACCTGTCGTCCCGCAGCGGGCTGGGGAAGTAGTTGCGCAGCTGGCGCCCGGTGGCCGGGTCGTCCGGCAGGTCCGAGTCGAGCAGGTCCTCCTTGAGGGCCATCTTGGAGTAGGCGAGCAGCACCGCCAGCTCCGGCGAGGTCAGACCCCGGCCCTCCTCGAGGAGGTCCTTCATCTCGGCGGTACTGGGCAGGAACTCCAACTCGCGGTCCAGATCGCCGCGATCGGTGAGCGAGGCCATGAGCCGCTCGTGCACGGTGATCATCGAGCCGCCCTGGGCACGCGCATTGCCCAGCAGGACGTTCTGCTCGTAGTTGTCGCGCAGCACCTGCTCGGCGACCTCGTCGGTCATCGACGCGAGCAGATCGACGCGGTCGTCATCGTCGAGGGCCCCCCGCCGGATGGCCTCACCGAGCAGGATCTTGATGTTGACCTCGCGGTCCGAGGTGTCCACACCGGCGGAGTTGTCCAGGGCGTCGGTGTTGATCCGCGCTCCTGCGTGGGCTGCCTCGATGCGACCGCGCTGGGTGGCCCCCAGATTGCCCCCTTCGCCGACCACCCGGGCACGAACCATGGAGCCGGTGATGCGGATGGCGTCGTTGGCCCGGTCACCGACCGCCGCATCGGACTCCTGCGCGGACTTGATGTACGTGCCGATCCCGCCGTTCCACAGCAGGTCGACCGGTGCCTGCAGCACCGCGTGGATGAGCTCACTGGGGGTGAGGTCTCCGGGGCCGTCCAGTCCGAGCGCGCGGGCGGCCTGCTCGCTCACCGGCACCGACTTGGCGTTGCGGGACCAGACGCCGCCACCCTCGCTGATCAGGGACCGGTCGTAGTCGTCCCAGGTGCTGCGCGGGAGGGCGAAGAGGCGCTCGCGCTCGGCGAAGGAGGATGCGGCCACCGGATCGGGGTCGATGAACACGTGCATGTGGTTGAAGGCGGCGACGAGTCGGATGTGCGGTGACAGCAGCATCCCGTTGCCGAAGACGTCGCCGGCCATGTCACCGACCCCGACGACGGTGAAGTCCTGCGTCTGGGTGTCGTGACCGAGCTCGCGGAAGTGTCGCTTGACCGACTCCCAGGCGCCGCGGGCGGTGATCCCCATCCCCTTGTGGTCGTAACCGACCGATCCGCCGGAGGCGAAGGCGTCGTCGAGCCAGAAGCCGTACTCACGGGCGATCGAGTTGGCGAGGTCGGAGAAGGATGCGGTCCCCTTGTCGGCCGCCACGACGAGGTAGGAGTCGTCGCCGTCGTGCCGGACCACCGCCTTCGGCGGGACGATCTCGCCGTGGACGCGGTTGTCGGTGACGTCGAGCAGACCCGAGATGAAGCTGCGGTACGCCGAACGACCGGCCGCCAGCCAGGCATCTCGGTCGAGCGCAGGGTCGGGCAGCGCCTTGGCGAAGAACCCGCCCTTGCTCCCCGTCGGCACGATGACCGCGTTCTTGACCATCTGCGCCTTGACGAGCCCGAGCACCTCCGTGCGGAAGTCGTCGCGCCGGTCGCTCCACCGCAGTCCTCCTCGGGCCACCGCGCCGAACCGCAGGTGCACGCCCTCGACCTGGGGGCTGTGCACCCAGATCTCGAAGGCCGGGTGCGGCTTGGGCATGTCCGGGACCCGGGCCGGCTCGAGCTTGAAGGACATCCGCGGCAGGGGCGCGCCGACCTCGTCGGTGCTGAAGTAGTTGGTGCGCAGCACTGCGCGGACGAAGCCGCGGAAGGAGCGGATGATGCGGTCGTGCTCGAGCGAGGACACGTCCTCCAGTGCCGCATCGATGCGGGTGCTGACCTCCGCCTCGGCTGCCTCGCGCTCATCTCCGGCGCTCGCGTCGAAGCGGCCCGGGTCGAACCGCGTCTCGAACAGCTCGACGAGATCCCGCGCGACCTCCTGGTGCTCGACGAGCGCGGACTCGAGCGTGCGTTGCCCCCAGGAACTGCCCATCTGGCGCAGGTAGCGGGCGATCGCCCGGATCAGCGCGACCTGGCGCCAGGTCAGGCCGGCACGGATGACCAGCGCATTGAATCCGTCGGAGTCCGCACTGCCCGACTGGACGGCAGCGACCGTGGACTCGACGAGGTCGCGCAGTCTGTCGTGGTCGTGCGCCTCCCACACCGCGGGGTCGTCGACGCGCAGCCTGAAGTCGTAGATGCCCGCGGTGACGCCGTCCTCGCGGGTGAGCTCATAGGGCTTCTCCTCGGTGACCTGGACGCCCAGGTCGCGGAAGATGGGCATGAGGTCATCCAGGATGAGCGCCTCGATGCTGAAGATCTTGAACCGGCGGACGGTGGGATCCGCGGCGTGCCCGTGGTTCGGGCGGGGGTTGTACAGCGCGCAGGCGAAGGGGGTCCCCCGCTCGAGCAGCGCGAGGTTCTTCAGG
Organism: Janibacter sp. A1S7; assembly: GCF_037198315.1. Lineage (NCBI taxonomy): Bacteria > Bacillati > Actinomycetota > Actinomycetes > Micrococcales > Intrasporangiaceae > Janibacter > Janibacter alittae. The sequence continues at coordinate 2,342,506 of NZ_CP144913.1, forward strand.
TCGGCCACGGCCTGGACGGAGTCGAAGTCCTCCTCGTAGTCGGCGGGAAAGCCGCCTGCCCACGGGGAGATCAACTGCTCGGCGACCTGTCGACCGACGAGCTCCTCCGCCTTGCGGGTGAGTCGCTCCTCCCACGTCAGGACTGCCCCGGTGATCGCCTCGTCCAGGTCGTCACGGGCCCGCCCCTCGGGCAGCCGGACCCCGTTGCTCCCCCGCAGGATGTAGTACAGCCGGGCCATCGGCTCCTCGGAGACGTGCGCGGTGAAGGTGACCTCGTCCGCGCCCGTGGCTTCGCACAGCCGCTCCTCGACCCGGTGGCGAACCACGGTGGTGTAGCGGTCACGGGGCAGGTAGATCATCGCCGTGACGAACTGACCACCGGAGTCCAGCCGCAGGAAGGCGGCCGTACGCATGCGGTGGACCATCTGCTGGATGCGGGTGACCACCCGCAGCAGGTGCTCCACGGGGGCCTGGAAGAGCTCGTCACGAGGGAAGGTCTCGAACAGCCGTCGGGCGAAACCACCGGAGTGGCTGTTGCGGGACCACCCGGAGCGGTCGAGGACCGCCTGCACCTTGTCGGCGATGAGCGGGATCGTCAGCACCGAGCTGGTGTAGGCGGTGGACGAGAAGAGGCCGGCCAGCCGACGCTCCACGAGCGTGCCGTCCTCGTCGTGGACCCGCACGGCGATGAGGTCGGGATGGGTCACCCGGTGCACCGGGAGGACCGACCGCGACTTGCCGATCGACAGGCACGTGCCGGCAGCGGCCTGCTCGAGGGAGCCGCCGCCGAGCGGGGTGATCGACTCGGCGGTGGAGTCCTCTCGGAGCATGCCCAGCCCACTGCCCGGGATGGCGGTGATCGCGACCGAGCCGTCGGCGGAGATCTCGACCTCGTGGTCGCGGACACCGATGAAGGTGAAGTGGTGGTCGACGAGCCATCGGAGGAATTCTGCGGCCGCCTGCTGCGATGCGCTCGACCCCGGCCCGCGGCCCGCCTCGAGATCGGCCGCCAGCTCCAGAGTCGCCTCCTGCATCGGCTGCCAGTCCTCGACCGCCATCGCGACGGCGTCGATGACCTCGCGGACGCGCTCCTCGACGACCGCGTGGTCGCACCGGTCGGCGAGCTCGATGCGGATCCACGACTCCTCGACCGCGTCGGCGCCGGCGTGGCCCCGTCTGGGATCCACGTCGAGGACCTCGACCAGCGTTCCCTGCTCGTCACGACGGACCGTGAACTGCGGATGGAGCAGCAGGGCGACACCGATGCCCTGCCCCGCGAGCTCGCCCAGGACGGAGTCGACGAGGAAGGGACGATCAGCGGTGACGATGTGCAGGACACCGTCTGCGGCGCGGACGACGGTCTCCTCGGGCCGGCGCCGCAGGGCAGCGTCACGGTGGGCGCGCGCCATGGCGACCAGAGCCTCGGCCCCCCTCCCCTGCAGCTCGGTGGTGTCCCCGTGTCGCAGGTACCGCTCCACGAAGACCGGGTCGACTCCGGCTGAGGTGGCGGCCCGGTCGAGTGCTGCAGGATCTCCGAGCACGGCGTCAGGGGCGGAAGTGGCAGGCAGTTGAGCCATGGATGGGCGTCCTCGTTCTGCGTCTCGCGGGTGATCGGGACGGCGTTGTCCCCAGGTCGAGCCTATCCCCAGCATGACGCGCGTCACAGCCGGCCCGCCGTGGCCGAGGTGCCGGCCGGCGAGCCTGTGGACATGCCACCGCGTGGCCCCCACCCACGCCGCTACGCTGGCCGGACCATGCCCCCTTCGCACCCGCGCCCGCAGGACGCCGCCACGCTCGTCGACGCGCTCACGGCGACCGGCGACCACTGCGCCGCCGACGGCGAGGAGCTGATCGACCACATGGTCACGGTCGGTGACCACACCACCCAGACCGCCCTGGAGACGACGATCGACGCCGCGGTCGACGTCCTGCGCGAGCTCTCCGCGACCTGCCGCGAGCTGGCACTGGCCCTGTCCGCCGATGCGGCGCCGGCCCACCGCCCGGGTCGGGACACCGAGCGGGTGCAGCGGCCGCGATGACCACCCCCTTGCTGGGCGACCCCGCCTCGATGAGCGCTTTGGGCGCCTCCCTGCGACGCACCGCGGGCCACCTGGCCGCCGACGGCGAGGCCCTCGCCGGCGCCGTGACCGGGGCGACCCCCGGCTGGCCCGGACCGCGCTCGGTCCGGCTACGTCGACGCACCTCGACCACAGCCGAGCAGACCACTGCCGTCGCGAGCGCCCTGGACGAGGTCGGACGCTCACTGCAGACCGCCGCGACCGACCTGGCCGCAGCGATCGCCCGCCTGCGCGAGCTCGAGGACGCCGCTGCCACGATGGGACTCGAGGTCCGCGAGGGCGCGGTGACCAGGGGATGGGGCATCACCGGGGTCGCGGACGCCGCAGCCGCCCGCGAGGAGGATGGGCGACGCCACCGCCTCCAGGAGCAGGTCCACCAGACCATCACCGCCCTGGGCCGCCACCGTGCCCGGCTGGCCAAGGACCTCGCCCGCGGACAGGGGTTGCTGGCCCGCGCCGCCGACGAGCTTCGCCGCTGACACCCGGCCACCCCGACGGCGCTAGCGTGTCGCCATGAGGATCTCGCGCACCACCCACTTCGACGCCACCGTCGACGACGTCTTCGCCGTCGTCGCCAGCGAGGACCACCAGCAGGCGAAGGTCGCGACCGAGCTGGGTCGCTCGAGCGCGGCGGTCACCGACCTGGGCGGTGGTCGTACCCGCGTGCGCACCGAGCGGGTGCTGCCCACGCGTGGCATGCCCGCGGCCGTCTCGTCCCTCGTCGGAGACACCCTGACGGTGACCGAGGAGCAGACGTGGCGACCGGTCGGTCCGGACGGCACCCGTAGTGCTGACCTCGGGATCCGGGTCGCCGGGGCACCGGTCCAGATGCGCGGCACGGTGACCCTCTCACCAGCGGGCGAAGGGAGCGACCTGGTCGTCACGGGCGACCTCACCTGCTCGGTGCCCATCCTGGGCAGGAAGATCGAGACCGCGGCGAAGCCGACGATCGAGGAGAGCTTCGACCACGAGGTGCGACTGCTCAGCGAGCGACTGCGCTGACCAGCCCGTCCAGCTCGGTGACGTCGTACCAGAGCAGGTCGTCGTACCCCGTCCCGATGTCGCCGCTGCCCTCCTCGACGTGGAACGAGACCACGTCACCCAGGCGCAACCGCTCGTCGCCGACCAGGAGCGCTCCGTCGCCGGCGTCCTCGCGCGGGCTCGCGTCCGCGGCGGCGACGACGCGACGGCCGGGTCCCAGGGCGCGGGCCGAATCCAACGCCTGGCACATGGCCTCGAACTCCAGGTCCTCCTCGTCGGCTGCCGGGTCGGCAGCGCGCAGGGCACTCGTCACGCCGTGCGCCTGCCGTGCCGGCAGATGAGCGGCCGCGCGGACCTCGGCGAGCTCGCCGACGAGCATCGGCAGGTAGACGCGCATCAGGAGGACCGTCCGGCTCCGGGAGTCGTGCGCAGCTCGGTCAGGGCGTCCTCGATGCACTGGGCGAGGAGCCCGAGGTCGGCCAGGGTCTCCCGATCGCCGTTGAGACCGAAGTACACCTTGCCGTCGTAGGACGTGAGGCCGACGGCCAGTCCCTGCTCACGGCCCAGCGGCATCACGGGGTAGGTCTCGCACAGCCGCGACCCCTCGACATGGAGCGCCTGCTGCGGGCCGGGGACGTTGGTGATGACGAGGTTGAAGAGACGACGCGACATGGCGCTGCCCAGGCGGGCACCCAGACTGTGCAGGGTCGGAGGGGCGAAACCGCCGATCGAGACGAGCGAGCCCGCGTCGACACCTTCGGCCGACGCCGACTCGATCTGCTGGCGCATCGCGAAGGAAATCTGGTGCAGCCGCATCGAGGGGGCGTTCTCCCCGATGGGCAGGTCGATGAAGCAGGCGGCCATGGCGGCATCGGTGAGCTGGTCACCGCTGCCGTCCACGATGCTCACCGGCACCATGGCGCGGACCGTGGCGGCGCCGGTCACGGGCAGACCACGTGTCTGCATCCAGGAGCGCAGCGCCCCGGTGACCGTGGCGAGGATGACGTCGTTGATCGTCACGTCGTCGACGTAGCGGCCTCGGGTCAGGCGGCTGCGCACCTGGCGGTAGTCGTCCAGATCGGTCTCGACCATCACGTACCGGCGGGCGGCTCCCACCGGGGCGTTGAGCGGGGAGCTCGGGGCGGGCCGGGCGCCGACCCTGGCCAGGGTCGAGACGACCCGACCGGTCGTCTCGACGGCCCGACGTCCGGTCTCGGTGACATCGCCCAGGCCCGAGCGCACCCCCTGCAGGACACGGGCGGGGTTGATGACCGAGCCGAGGACCGCATCGGCAACCAGTCGCAGGCCCGATGGCTCCGGATTCGGCTCCCCGGCGCGCTCGTCCACCGGCACCGCTTCGGGGTCGATGATCAGGTGGGCGAGGTCGACCGCGTGGATACCGTCGACCATCGCCTGGTGGGCCTTCGTGATGATGGCGAACGTGCCGTCGGCCATCCCCTCGACGAAGTACGCCTCCCACAGCGGCCGGTCCCGGTCGAGGGGACGGGCCATGATCCGGGCGACGAAGTCCTCGAGCTCGACCCGCGAGCCGGGAGCGGGCAGCGCCGACCGACGGACGTGGTAGGCCAGGTCGAAGTGGACGTCGTCGACCCACACGGGGTTGTCCAGCCGTGCGGGGACCGCTCGGATGCGCTGGCGGTATCGGGTGTGCCCCGCGATCCGGTCCCCGACCACTGCGATGAAACGGTCGTAGTCGAAACCCTCGGCCGGGGGCTGGAAGACCATGACGGAGCCGACGTGCATCGGCAGGGTCGGCTCCTCCACGTACAGGAAGGCCGCATCCAGGGCACCGAGTCTGTTCACCACGACGTCATGGTGACACGGACCGAACCATCAGGCACCCCTCTGCGGGTGTGACCTCATCCGTGGGACTCGGGCTGCACGGGGTCGACGCCACCATCGTCGTGCCGGGCGTCGGGTCGGGGTGCGCCCGGTGAGGTGAGCGGCGACCTGACCGATCGTCAGCCGCAGCTCACTCTCGGGTGCGCACTCCATCAGGGTCTGCCCGGACAGCAGTGCGGCGTCCGTCGCGGCCGGGTCGTCGGGGAGGAAGGTCACGTCGTCGAGGCCGGCGAAGCGCTGCAGCGACTCCGCGATGCGGCGACGAGGGTCCGGACCGACCGAAGAGGCTCGCACGCGGTTGACGACCGGTCGTGGTCGCGGTGCGGGCACCTGTCCCAGGGCCTCGACGGCCCGGACCATCCGCTGCAGACCGATCGGGTCGGCAGCCCCGACGAGCAGCAGCTCGTCGGACGCGGCCAGCGCCGTCAGGGTCGTCGCGTTGCGTCGGGGAGCGAGGGTGTCGTAGCTCAGCTCCTCGTCGTCCTCGATGTTGAAGCCACAGTCGAGGACGATGACGGCAGCCAGTGACCTCGCGAGCTCGATGATCTGCTCGATCGCCGCGGGACGCACCTCGGTCCAGCGGCTGGCTGTCGGGATCCCGGTGAGCACCCGCAGGCCGGGAGCGGCCTCGACGGCCAGCCGGGCCAGCGACGGCACGTCCAGGGTGCCCAGCTCCGAGGCCCGGGCCGCAGCCGCCAGCCCAGGAGCCTCGTCGAGCACGCTGAGCAGCTGCGCCACCGAGGCGCCATAGGTGTCCATGTCCACGAGCAGGGCGGATGTCCCGCCGGCGGCCACCTCGCTCGCGAGGTTGACCGCCAGCGTGCTCCGTCCGGGCGCCCCCGTCGGGCCCCACACGGCGACGACGGTCCCGGGACCCTCGTCCGGCGGGAGCGGGGCCTGCTCGTCCTCGACCTCCTGCTCGATACGCGAAGGCGTGTTCTCCCCGGCGACCGGCTCGCCCGGGTCGAGCGCGAGTCCGGGGATCGCGGTCATGATGGCGTCCGGGGACGTCAATGCCGCCACGAGCGCCTCCCGGGGCGTGCCGAGGTGGATGTGCTGCGGGATCCCCAGCTGTCGCAGCTGACGCTCCTGCTCCTCGCCCCCCTCGCGGCTCGCACCCACGACCCGGACCCCGTGGTCGGCCAGGTGGCTGAGCGCATCACGGTCCAGTCCGCGCAGCTCACCGGAGACGAGGGCGACATCGCCGTGACCGGCGGAGGCTGCGGCCAGCAGGTCGGCCAGATCGGCACAGCGCCGCCCCACCCCGACACCCGGGAGCCGGTCGACGATCTCGACCATGCGCCCTTCCCAGTCGGGATCCAGCGCCGTCAGGATCGTGGCACTCACGTGTCGTCCCCCTGCCCGCTGCTGGACTCCAGCACCAGCTTGACCGGGGTGTCCTTCTGGTCGTACGAGAGGATGTCGGCCACCCGTCCCTCCGGCACGACGATCACCGCGGCAGACCCGACGCCGCCGCCCATGACACCGCTCGACGTCTCCGGCAGGGAGGAGACGGTGACCCGCTCGACGAGCGGGGTGTAGGCGACCGGCTCATCCGACTCGTCCTCCCCCTTCGACGGCTGCGGGACGTAGACGGTCACCCTGGAGCCGACCGCGAGATTGCTCAGGTAGATCGGGTCCACCCGTACCGGGACCTCCCGGACCCGCCGGTCCGTCGGGTCGATGACGGCCGCCTTCGGAACGATCTCACCGGGCTGCAGGAGCCGGTCCATGATCGCGCCGTTGGGCAGCCGGTCGTCGACCCGGAGGTAGTCCGGGGCGGAGTCTCCGAGCTGGACGTCCACGCGCACGAAGTCCTCCTCGGTCACCGCGTGACCGGGAGTGAGGGTGTGCTTGGCGGCCCACATGCCGACCCGGTCGTCCGCTGCGCTGAACGCAGCGGAACCGATGACGACGGCCAACAGCACGAGGAGGACTCCGACGATGAGCCGGGCATCCTTCCACGAGGGTCTGACCAGGCGACGGGCGGTACGGGCGGGCAGGGCGCTCACGGGAGTCCTTCGGGTCGGGGTCGAGCCTGCCGCATCATCATGCATCGTCGGCGGCCTGCGTGCCGGTCGACCGTCCACAAGGGGCCGTGCCGGTGTGTCCGCCGACGCGACCGCCGATGGCAGACTGAGCGCATGGCCCGCAAGTTCATTCCGCTGACCGAGGTCTCCGAGGTGCTCGGCGTCTCCGCCGCGCAGGCCTATGCCCTGGTGCGCAGCGGTGAGCTCCCGGCGATCAAGGTCGGCGGGCGCGGCCAGTGGCGGGTCGAGGTCGACGAGCTCGACGCCTACATCGAGCGGATGTACGCCCAGACCCGGGAGTTCGTGAGCAAGGACACCGGTCGCAGCTAGACCAGCTGTCAGGTCGAGGCGATCATCGCCACCGCGGCGAAGGGGATGACCCGTTCGCCACGGACGTTCTCCGGGCGTCGCGGGGAGTCCAGCGGGTGCTCGGCGACGTCGAAGGCGTCGGCGCCGACCGCATCGATCGTGCCGTGCACAGCACCCCCGTCCACATCACGCACGACCACTGCCCGTCGGTCCCGACTGACGCCCCGCACCGCCGAGCCGAGTCCGAATCGTCGAGAACGGGTGTCATCACGGGGGCGCCCCAGGCCGGAGATGCCGAGCACCGCCGCCACCGGCACGAGTAGCTGACGTCCGCCGTCCTCGACGAGGAGCACCCAGCCGTCACCCGAGTCCTCGACCTGCCCCCGCACGACGGCGCCGCCCCTCAGTCGCAGCGCCACGCCGGCTCCCACTGCACCAGCGAGCCGTTCGCCCAGGGTGATCCGGGCACGCTCCAAGCGCGTCCGCTCGGCCACCTCGGCGTCCAGCTCGAGCCGGGACTGGGCAGCCATCCGGGCCTCGAGGTCATCGAAGAGTCGGTCCCAACGCACCGCCCCAATGTATCGGCCGGCCCCTCCTGTTGCGCATCATCAGATGACATGATTTGGTATCCAACAGCATCAAACATGATCAAATGACATCAAACAGCAGCGCACTGTTCCGACAGACTTCGGGGGGATATCCATGACAGGTTCACGCACAGCCCTGGCAGTGGTCTGCGTGCCCATCGGCGCTGGCCTGACGACCGCCTTGTCCCACACCACGCTCCGCCTGCTGACGATCGGGGCCTCCCGGGCCGGCGACCCTGCCGCCGCCGTCACCGGGCTGGCCGCAGCCGGCGTGACGCTCCTTGCCGGATGGCTCACCCTCTGCCTCGCTCTGACCCTGACCGGCCAGCTCCCGGGTGCCGTCGGCGGCGTGGCCCGTCGCTTGCGTGACCAGGTGACCCCGGCCGTCGTCCAGCGGTGGGCAGCGCTCGTCCTGGGCGCCTCGGTCGGGGCGACCATCGCGCCGGGGACGGCAGTGGCAGCCGTGCACGCGAGTGCGGCACCATCTCCCTCCGGCGTGCCGGGACCGGACTTCACGTCGACAGCTGACTCGATCCCGGAGCGCGCGCCAGCGGTGGCGCCCTCGGCCGGGTTGCCCGCAGTCGGACCCCTCTCGAATCCCGGGTGGGTTCCCAACCGTCCCCCGACCCGTCACCGCGCCGACCCGCACCTGCTCACCGGTACACGACGTTCCGCCACCGAGGGGGAGGCCGTCGTCGTCCGGCGCGGCGACACCCTGTGGTCCATCGCCGCCACCCGCCTCGGGCCGACCGCGACGGACCTCGAGATCGCCCGGGCCTGGCCCCGGTGGTACGAGGCCAACCGCGCGACGATCGGCGAAAACCCGCACTCCCTGCTCCCCGGCACGCAGCTCACTCCTCCACCCGCCGACTGACCACCTGACGCCACACCGATCGAGGAAGCCACCATGACCGCTCTGCAGCCGTTGCACGTCCTGCCGTCAGCACGCCACTGCCCGACAGGGATCCCGCTGCCGACGCACGCCCAGGGACTGGCAGAGCGAGCGCTGGCCGTGACGACCTCACCGCCGTACGTGCAGGATTCCCTCGCGGTCGACTTCGCCGCGGCCAGCGACGAGCAGCTCTTCGGCCCACAGCCGACCCGGACGTGCGACCTCCCCGACCCCCGGCAGTGGGCGGCACACATCGCCCAGGCCCTGGTCGAGGTGATGCACGGGGTCCGGCCCCCGAGCCAGGTGATGCGGTGGGCGACCCCCGAGATCTACACCGTCGTGGCCCGACGCGGCTCCCGGACCGCACGCCGCGCGACCCGAGCGCGTGGCCGACGTCGCGCGCACCGCACCCGAGTCACCCGGGTGCTCATCTGCGAGCCCGCCGACGACGTCGTCGAGGCGTCGGTCGTCCTCATCGACGGGGAGCGGGTGCGCGCGTTGGCGCTGCGTCTGGTCGGCCGCGACGGCCGCTGGGTCGTCGAGGCGCTGCAGATCGGCTGAGGGTCACCGGGACGTCCCGGTGACCCCCGCTCGTGGTGCCACGGGCTCGACGAACCTACTTCTTGGCTGCCTTCTTCGACTTCTTCGCGGCAGCGCGTCGCTGGGCGCGCGATGTGCCGGCGGAGGAGGAGCCCCCTTCCTCGCGCTCCTCCACACCGCCGTCCTCCGACGGTGACGAGTAGTGCAGGTGCCGGTTGCCGCGGGACCCGTCCTCCAGTCCCTTGGCGGAGATGGCCGGGCGCTGCTCACCACCACCACCCAGCAGCTCGTCGACCGTCTGGGGTCGCGTGGTCGACTCGGGGACCGTGGGCACCTCGACCTCGGTGTTGAAGAGGTATCCGACCGACTCCTCCTTGATGGCATCGTTCATCGCCTCGAAGAGCTGGAAACCCTCGCGCTGGTACTCCACGAGCGGATCGCGCTGGGCCATCGACCGCAGGCCGATGCCCTCCTTGAGGTAGTCCATCTCGTAGAGGTGCTCGCGCCACTTGCGGTCGAGGACCGAGAGGACGACCCGACGCTCGAGCTCGCGGGTGACCGCCTCCCCCAACTCGGCCTCACGACGATCGTAGGACTCGTGGATGTCGGTGATGATCTCCTCGCGCAGGTTCGCCGCGCTCAGCTGCGAGAGGCCACCGGATGCCTCCAGCAGGGCCTCCTTGTCCAGCCCCACCGGGTAGATCGCGCGCAGTGCGGTGAAGAGGCGATCGAGGTCCCAGTCCTCGGAGAAGCCGGTGTTGGTCTCGGCGTCGGCGTACCCGCCGACGACGTCGGTCATGAAGTGGCGGATCTGCTCCTCGAGGTCCTCACCCTTCAGGACGCGACGGCGCTCCTCGTAGACGACGGTGCGCTGACGGTTGAGGACGTCGTCGTACTTGAGGACGTTCTTGCGCATCTCGTAGTTCTGGCCCTCGAGCTGGCTCTGGGCGCCTTCGATCGACTTCGTGAGCATCCGACCAGCGATCGGCGTCTCGTCGTCGATCTTGGCCGTGGTCATCACCCGGTCGACGAAGCCTGCGTTGAACAGGCGCATGAGGTTGTCCTCGAGCGAGAGGTAGAAGCGCGACTCACCGGGGTCCCCCTGGCGGCCGGAGCGACCGCGCAGCTGGTTGTCGATGCGCCGCGACTCGTGACGCTCGGTCCCCAGCACGTACAGGCCACCGGCTTCGGTGACCTCGTCGTGCTCGGCCTCGACGGCCTTCTCGGCCTCGGCCAGCGCCTCGTCCCACGCTGCCTCGTACTCCTCGGGCGTCTCCTCAGGGTCGAGACCGCGCTGCCGCAGCTCGGCCACCGCGCGGAACTCCGGGTTCCCACCGAGCATGATGTCGGTACCGCGACCGGCCATGTTCGTCGCCACGGTGACGGCGCCCTTGCGGCCGGCGTCGGCGACGATCGAGGCCTCGCGCTCGTGGTGCTTGGCGTTGAGGACCTCGTGCTTGATCCCCCGCTTGCGCAGCATCTGGGAGAGCAGCTCGCTCTTGTCCACACTGGTCGTCCCGACGAGCACGGGCTGACCACTCGCGTGGCGCTCGGCGATGTCGTCGACGACGGCGCCGAACTTCGCCACCTCGGTGCGGTAGACGAGGTCGGCCCGGTCCTCGCGGATCATCGGCTTGTTGGTGCGGATCGGCACGACGCCGAGGCCGTAGATGGAGTTGAGCTCACCGGCCTCGGTCTGCGCGGTACCGGTCATGCCCGAGAGGGTCTCGTACATGCGGAAGTAGTTCTGGAGGGTGATTGTGGCGAGCGTCTGGTTCTCGTTCTTGATCTCCACCCCCTCCTTGGCCTCGATGGCCTGGTGCATTCCCTCGTTGTAGCGACGGCCCGCGAGCATGCGGCCGGTGTGCTCATCGACGATGAGGACCTCGCCGTCCATGACGACGTAGTCCTTGTCGCGGGTGAACAGCTCCTTGGCCTTGATGGCGTTGTTCAGGTAACCGATGAGCGGCGTGTTGACGCTCTCGTAGAGGTTGTCGATGCCGAGCAGGTCCTCGATCTTCTCGATACCGGGCTCGAGGATGCCGACAGTGCGCTTCTTCTCGTCGACCTCGTAGTCCCCCTCGGCCTCGATCCCGCGCATCAGGTCGGCGCCGTGGCCGCGTTCGAGCTTCCTGACCATCTTGGCGAACTCGACGTACCACTTGGTCGGCTGGTCGGCCGGGCCGGAGATGATCAGGGGGGTGCGGGCCTCGTCGATGAGGATCGAGTCGACCTCGTCGACGATGGCGAAGTTGTGGCCGCGCTGGACGAGTTCGTCGGTGTTCCACGCCATGTTGTCGCGCAGGTAGTCGAAGCCGAACTCGTTGTTGGTGCCGTAGGTGATGTCCTTGGCGTACTCCGCCCGCCGCTGGGCCGGGGTCATCGACGAGAGGATGACACCCGTCTCGAGCCCGAGGGCGCGGTGCACACGCCCCATCAGCTCGGCCTGGTACTCCGCGAGGTAGTCGTTGACCGTGATGATGTGCACGCCCTTGCCCGCGAGGGCGTTGAGGTAGGACGGCAGGGTCGCGACGAGGGTCTTGCCCTCACCGGTGCGCATCTCGGCGACGTTGCCCATGTGCAGGGCGGCACCGCCCATGATCTGCACGTCGAAGTGCCGCTTGCCGATCGTCCGACCGGCGGCCTCCCGCACGGCCGCGAAAGCCTCGGGAAGGATGTCGTCCAGGGTCTCCCCACCGTCGAGCCGCTCCCGGAAGCTGTCGGTCTCGGCCCGCAGGTCGGTGTCGGAGAGCTTCTGGAAGTCCTCCTCGATCGCGTTCACCTGGGCGGCGATGCCCTCGAGCCGCTTGACGGTGCGGCCCTCTCCGGCGCGAAGGATGCGCTCGACGATCTTCACGAACTGATCTCCTGACGTGGTCGATCCGGGCACGGCAGAACGCCACGGCCCGAAGCAGTCTGCCCTACAGGTTAATGGTTTGCGGACCCACAACCGAGCGGGCACCCTGACCGCCATGAACGACGGCCCGCCGCACGCAGTTCCCACCGGCACCTTCCCCGACGTGGTGCCGGTCCTCACCGACGGACGTGTGCGGCTGCGAGCGATGAGCGAGGAGGACCTGCCGGCCGTCGTCGAGCAGTCCAACGACCTGGAGACCGTCGAGTGGACGGGCCTTCCCCAGCCCTATGACCTCGGCAACGCTCGCGAGTTCCTCGCCGTGCACGCGTCCGACTGGGCGGACCCGAGGGGGGTCGCGCGCTGCGCGATCGAGCTGATCCCGCACGACGGGGCACCGGCGTCCCCCTTCGCCGGGATCATCGACCTGCGGCCGGGGACGAAGGGGGACGCCTGGGAGACCCGGTTCGTCCTCCACCCGGCCGCCCGCGAGCGTGGCGCGATGTCCGGTGCGCTTCGGCTCGCCGCTCGGTGGGCCTTCGACCACGGAGCTGCGAGCCTGTACTGGTGTGCCGCCCGCGGGCACTTCGCGTCGTGGCGGGTCGCCCATGCCTGCGGCTTCCCACCACGGGACGCTGCCGCAGCACACTGCCGACCGGGTGCGCGGCAGCACCGACGCATGGGCGGCTTCACTGCTTCCCGGACAGCCGATGGCGCCACGCACCCCGTGGGTCGTGCCGGCCGACCTGCACGGTGAGGGTGTGCGGCTGCGGCCGCTGCGCGACGACGACCTGGCGATCGCCGAGCCCCACGACCACCCGGCCCACCACCTGCCCGCCCACGCAGTGCCCACACCGGAGACCTTCGACGAGTGGGTGCTGCGCCGCCGAGAGTCCGTCGCCCTCGGGATGAGCATGGTCTGGTGCATCACCGACCCTGCCGATGACGAGCCGCTCGGCGAGGTGTTGGTCTTCGTCCGCTCGGGTCATCTGGCGGAGGGCGGCACCGCCGAGCTCGGGTACACGGTCCGGCCGAGCGCTCGTGGGCGGGGTCTGGCCCGCGAGGCGGCGCGATCGGCGGCAGCGCACGCCCTGCAGCCGACTGCCCGGGGCGGTCTGGGCTTGCGCCGCCTCGTCGCGGAGACCGCCGCCGACCACGCAGCGAGCAACAGGGTCCTCACCGCAGCCGGCTTCACCGTCTGGGGGCGCGAGAGAGCCGCCGACGCTCCCGACGGGAGCGTCGGCCCCGCCCTGCACTGGGAGCGTCTGGCCGAGGGATGATCAACCCTCGGTCACCCCGTCGGTCAGGCCGAGCCAGTCGGCCATGAGCACCAGCTCCTCGTCGAGCTCGGCCCGGTCGTCCCTGCCGCCACGGCCCGGCTCCCACGAGACCTGCCGCGCCCGCAACACCCGTGCACCGCGGTCCGCCTTGAGGTCGACCCGACCGACCAGCCGGTCGCCGAGGAGGAAGGGCAGCACGTAGTAACCGTGCACCCGCTTGTGGGCGGGCGTGTAGATCTCCAGCCGGTAGTGGAAGTCGAAGAGCTGCTCGACCCGCTGCCGGTGCCACACCAAACTGTCGAAGGGGGACAGCAGTGCGCGGGCACGGACGGCGCGGGGGCGGCGGGCCCGCTCGTGCAGATACCAGGGCCCGGGACTCCCCTCGACTTGGACCTCCTCCACCTCGCCCTCGGACACCAACCGGGAGAGCGCCGGACGCACGTGCTCGCGCGGGATCCGGAAGTAGTCGGCCAGGTCGGCCTGCGTGGACAGCCCGTGCGCCCGCGCGGCGATCCGCACGAGCTCGATGTAGGCCTCCTGCGGGGGGACCCGGCGGGCGCGGTCCAACCACGGGCCGCTCTCGGCCCTGGGAACGACCCGCGCCAGACCGGCGTAGCGCCGCTCGAACTGGCTCGTGCGGCCGGCCGAGGAGATCCGACCCGCCCAGAAGAGGTACTCCAGGGCGCTCTTGACCAGGGACCAGTTCCATCCCCAGTCCGCCGGACGCCCGGAACGCTCGTGCCCGAGGGCTGCCTCGATCTGGCGCGCGGTGCGTGGCTGCCCGGACTCGACCTCGACGAGCACGGCCGCGACCAGGTCGGGGTGGTCCCGGGCGATGCGTTGCATCCCACCCCAGGACCCGTCCTCGGCCCGCTGCATCCGCGGGTGGTCCATCAGCGGCCAGGTCGAGGGGTGCATCAGGCTCGCCTCGTGGGCCCAGTACTCGACCATCCGCCGCGGCGCACGGTCACGCATCCGGTCGAGCAGAGCGGTGTCGTACGGCCCCAGCCGGGAGAAGAAGGGCAGGTACTGACTACGCGCGAGCACGTTGACGCTGTCGATCTGGACGAGACCGACCGTGTCGAGCACCCGCTGCAGGTCGCGGGTGGTCACCGCCCGGTCAGGTCGAGGACGGGCCAGCCCCTGGGCAGCGATGGCGATCCGGCGGGCCTGATCAGGACGAAGGGTGCGAGCAGTCACGAACCCAGCCTGCCGTGGGGCACCGACAGCCGCTCCGGGACGAGATGACCAACGGGAGCGCGACCGGATGATGGGGCGACAGCGTCGGCCCACGCCCCATCGTCCGGTCGCGCAGCGACGAGAGAACTCAGACCCGGGCTCCGGCTCCCTGGTCGACGTCGACGGCTGCGGCGTCCAGGTCCGTCCCGTCCACGCCGTCCTGCACCTCGAGATGGATCACCCCGTAGGACCAGCCACGACGGCGGTAGACGACGCTCGGGCGGTCGTAGTCCACGTCGTGGAAGAGAAAGAAGTCGTGCCCGACGAGCTCCATGCGACGTACGGCCTCGGCCAGGTTCATCGGAGCGGACTCGTGCATCTTCTCGCGGACCTCGATCGGGCTGTCGCCGATCGTGCCGAACTGATCCGGCGCCTCCTGCTCCTGGGCGGGCTGGTCGAGCGCCGGCGGCGCGGTCAGGTCCGCGGTCGCTGCGGCCACCGAGGTACGGCGGCGGCCACGACGGACGTTGCGCTTGTCGTGGGCACGGCGCAGGCGCTCGAGAAGCTTGTCGGCGGCAAGATCCACCGCTGCTTGTCGGTCGTCGTGGCTGGCCTCGGCGCGGATCACGGGCCCCTTGGACCGGCAGGTGATCTCGACGCGCTCACTGACCTTCGCCTGGCGCGGGTTGGGCTCGTGACTCACCATGACCTCGATCCGCTGGACCCGCGGATCGAGCTGGGGAACCTTCGAGAGCTTGCTCTCGACGTAGTCCCTCAGTCGATCGGAGACGTTGACGTTGCGTCCGGTGATGGCAATTTCCACGGAGTCCTCCTGGGACATCGGTGCTGCATGAAGGCCGCCTGGCGAGGGCGTGTCAGCCGGGGCACCACCTCCGTTCCCGTGCCGGCGGGGCCGTTGGTACGGCAGAGGACGCGAGGGGCCGCTGCGACGTACCGGTTGTCCGGTCCACAACGGGGCCCATGACGACACGTTAGTCCGGACCCGGGCGGAACGGTAGAGCGGACGTCGGCGATCGGTGCGGCGTCACCATCGCCACCGCGAGATCGACCCGGGACGCGCCCGCCTCGAGAAGCGCGCGGCGCCCCTCGGTCAGGGTCGCTCCGGAGGTGAGCACGTCATCGACGAGCACGACGTGCCGCCCCCGGATCCGGTGTGGACGGCGGGTGGTCATCGCTCCGTCGAGATTCGCCAGCCGCGCGGCCCGGTCCAACCCGGCCTGGTCCGCGGTGCCCCGACCCAGATCCAGCCCCGCCTCGACGGCGACGTCCGAGCCGAGCAGGCGGGCAGCCCGACGCGCCAGCAGCAGCATGGGCCGGTCCCCGCGTCGTCGGATGGCGGCCGGAGAGGACGGGACGGGTACGACCAGGGCAGGGCCACCGGAGTCACCGGAACCGCCCTGCGGCACGGCCCTGCGGACGGCGTCGGCGAGCAGGCGCCCGAGCACGTCCACAAGATCTCGCCGGTCCTCGTCCTTGAAGGCCCGTGCCAGACTCGCCGCCACGCCCGCGTAGCGGAGGGTGGCGTAGCACCCGGGCCAGCCGGCGGGGACCGGGTACGGCGCGAGCGGACCGAGCACCGGCAGGGCGAGATCGCACAGCTGTGCACGGCACCCGGTGCACACCGTCACCCCCGGCCGGCCGCACCCGGCGCAGCTGTCCGGCAGGACGAGGTCCCCGGCTGCGGCCAGGACGCTGCCGAGACCCATGGTGACCACGTGCCCAGCCTGACGACCGCGACCGCGGCGGGCACCCCCCTTCGCCCGGCCGGGGACATCACCACGGCGCGGGGTCGGGTGTGGACGACGGCGTCAGACCCCGGCGGTGACGACGTCGTCGATGGCCTTCAGCTCCTGCCAACGGCCGCCGGCACGCTGGAAGATGCGGTCCTTCGTGGTCCGGATCACGACGTCCTGGTCGTCGCCGGTCGTGGTGATGGCGACGGCGCCCTTGCGCTGGGTCATGGCCCTGACCGGTCCACCGACCTCCACGAGGTACGGCTGCATGTCCTCCTGCTTGTCGCGGCGGCCGATGACGGCGAGCGTGGACTGACCGACCCACACCGCATCGAGCATCTCGACCAGTTCCGCCCCGATGCGAAAGCCCTGCGGGGAGGTCGAGGTCGGCAGCCCGTTCGCCTGGCGGACGATGCCGGAAACCTGCAGGGTGCTCCCGGTTCCGGGCTCGTCCTCGGAGATCACCGCGATCCGGCTGCCCTCGGGAGAGACCACCGCAGCACGGACGAATCGGGTGCCCAACCACTGGGCGGGCACGTGCTGCGGGGCGGAGTCGGCCCGGTTGTCGGGGTCGACGGTGGAGTTGATCGCCCACAGTCGATAGCCCTCCTCGCGGCCGAGCCCGGAGCCACCGACCCAGAGCACACCGCCGTAGTCGTAGCAGGGCCGGGTCAACGAGGCGGCAAAGCGACTCACGTGGACCTGCGTGCCGTCCTCGAGCACGCGGTGCAGGTTGTCCCGCTTGCCGTCGACGGCCGCCAACTCCTTGCCGTCGGGCCGCAGCGCCAGCAAGCGCCACTCCGGCTGCAGAGGAGGGAAGGGGGACTGCGCCCGGCGCACGTCAGCGGTCGAGACGGAGGTCAACCGGTCCTCGACCGGCACGACCTGGTTCCCATGACGGACCAGGACGGTCGGTGTGTTCGTCTGGGTGCGGTCGACGAAGCCGAGCTGCTCGGGCGAGGTCAGGGGAGCCGTCATACCGAGGTCCAGGGGCGCACCCGAGAGGGAGATCGCCACCTCCGTGACCCCCGGCAGGGACATCAGGGTGGCCACGAGCTGTGCCGCCAGTCGCTTGCGTGCGGTGGCGTCGTCGGCGACCGACTCGCTCTCGAGGTCGACGATCGCCGCGCCGCTGCGCACCGGGACGGCGTCCACCGCGAGCCGCGCCCCGATGTCGCTGGACACGGCCTCACGCAGATAGCTGGGGATGCTGCCCAACTGGGCACGGGTCAACCGCGTGGCCATCTGGTCCTGGGTCACCCACCGCTGGTCCACGACCAGCGCGTTCCACCCGACGGCCGGGTAGTGCACGGGGTACTCGCGGTAGATGTACTCGACCTCGGTCTCCTCGAGCATCCGACCGAATCCGTCCTGGAGCTCGTCGATGCGCCACTCGCCGTCGACGCGCCCGACGTGGAAGTCGAATGCGGCGCCGTCGTAGGGCGGCGAGACGAGATAACGACCATCGGCGTTGATGCGCGCGACGACGCGCGCATCAACCCGGTAGGCCCCGTCGCCGAGAGCCTTGATCTCGAGGTCCCCGGTGTAGATCACCGTCTGGCTGTCCGGGATCCAGCCCTGGGCCGTCGCCTGAGTGAGGTAGGCGCGGGTGACCTCCAGTCCCTCGCCGCTGGTGGTCCCGGCGCGAAGGAAGCCCCGGATGATCTCCTCGGCCGTGGCGCCGGGGGTGGGTCCGTTGGGCGTGCGCGACAGCGGCTGGGGGCGGGGGCCGTCGATCTGCAGCCCCGGACGGATCGTCGAGCTGGTGTTCAGCCCGCACCCGGCGAGGGTGCCCACCACCGCCAGACCGAGCGCGCTGCGCCGGGTGATCTCCGTGCCGGTCACGGGGACCCGACCTCCCCGGGCAGCCGTCCCTCTCGTGGCGTCAGGGGCAGCGGCGACGTCGTCAGCAGGGCACCGGCGGCGCGCGGGACGGTCAGTCGGAAGCGGGAGCCCTCCCCCGGCTCACCCCATGCCTGCAACCACCCGTGGTGCAGTCGGGCGTCCTCGAGCGCGATGGCCAGACCGAGTCCGGACCCTCCGGTGGTGCGGGTGCGGGCCGGGTCGGCACGCCAGAAGCGGTTGAACACGAGCGACGCCTCGCCGGCCTTCAGGCCCACGCCGTGGTCCTGGACCATCACGGCCGCGGCCTCGTCGTCGCTGCCGACCCAGATGTCGACGGGGCGACCTTCACCGTGCTCGATCGCGTTGACGACGAGGTTGCGCAGGACCCGCTCGATCCGTCGCGAGTCGACCTCTGCAACGGCGCTCCCAGCAGGTTCGCGGTGGACGATGACCTCGCTGCCACGGGCATCGGCGATCGACTCCGTCCCCAGCACCACGCGGTCGATGATCGCATGGAGGTCAACCGGGTCCTGCTCCAGGACCGCCGCGCCGGCGTCGTAGCGGGAGATCTCGAGCAGGTCGGCGAGCAGTTCCTCGAACCGGTCGAGCTCGTCGTGGAGAAGCTCGGCCGAGCGCGCGGTCACCGGGTCCATCTCGTCCCGGGAGGAGTGGAGCAGGTCGGCGGCCATCCGAATCGTCGTCAAGGGCGTGCGCAGCTCGTGCGAGACGTCGGAGACGAAGCGCTGCTGCACCCGCGACAGCCCCTCGAGCTGGCGGATCTGGGTCTGCAGGTTGTCGGCCATGTCGTTGAAGGACTGCCCCAGCAGCGCGAGGTCGTCCTGGCCGCGAGCGGACATCCGCTCGTTGAGGTGGCCCGACGAGAGCCGCTCGGCAGCCGAGGCGGCCCGACGCACCGGCGTGACGACCATGCTGGTCACGATGTAGGCGGTGCCGGAGACGAGGCCGATGAGGAAGAGCGCCCCCAGGAAGAAGGAACGCGAGATGGTCTGCAGGGTGGCCTGCTCCTGGTCCATCGGGTAGATGAAGTACAGATCGTGGTTACCGGCCGTCGGCACCTCGATCCGCGACCCGACCACGACGGCCGGGACCGAGTCGGTGTTGGTCGGCACACCCGTGATCGGCTCCGCGGCCCCGTCGACGTCGGAGCGCTGCAGCCCGATGGTCATCGTCTGTTGCCGGGCCGGGTCGGCAGCCACTGCCTGGCGAAGGGCGGCAGGGACCTGGTCCAGACCGACACCCTGCGGGTAGGCCACCGTCGAGATCGTCGAGGACTCGTTCTCCGCGCTCGGGGTCAGGATGACGTAGCGGCTGTCGTCGCCACTCGGCGGCGCGAGGGAGCGGGCCACGTAGTCCGAAGCGGACACATCCAACTCACCCGGCTCGACATCGGTGTTGTTGAAGTAGCTCTGCGCCCGGTCGGTCAGCTGCCTCGAGTCGAGCTGGGAGTGGTCGATCTTCTCCTCGACGAGGCCGTCGGCGATGGAGCGGTACATCGTCAGGCTGATGAGCGAGACGACGACGAGACCGAGGACGAGCGTGCTGGTGACCACCCGGAACTGCAGCGAGCGCCGCCACAGGTCGACGACGGACTGCACGACCCGCGCGGGGGCGTGCTTGCGCGGCGCACCCGAGTTCTCGGGGCTCGACGCGTCCGAGGCCTCGGACGCCTCGGAGGCGGGCGCCGAGGCCATGCTCAGGCCGACCCGGCCTTGTACCCGACGCCCCGGACGGTGACGACGATCTGGGGGTTCTCGGGGTCGTGCTCGATCTTGCTGCGCAGGCGCTGCACGTGCACGTTGACCAGTCGGGTGTCGCCGGCGTGCCGGTATCCCCAGACCTGCTCGAGGAGGACCTCACGGCTGAAGACCTGCCACGGCTTGCGCGCGAGGGCGACCAGCAGATCGAACTCGAGCGGCGTCAGGGCCAGCGACTCATGGCCCCGCGTGACCGAGTGCCCGGCGACGTCGATGGTCAGGTCGCCGATCGTCAACCGCTCCGGCTCCGGCTCGTCCCCGCGACGCAGGCGGGCGCGCAGCCGCGCGATGAGCTCCTGGGGCTTGAACGGCTTGACGATGTAGTCGTCGGCGCCCGACTCGAGACCGACGACCACGTCGACGGTGTCGGTCCTGGCGGTCAGCATGACGATCGGGACTCCCGACTCCTGCCGGATCCGTCGACAGATCTCGATCCCGTCCAGCCCGGGGAGCATGACGTCGAGGAGCACCAGGTCCGGACGGGCCTCGTGGAAGGCGTCGAGCGCCCGCGCTCCGTCGGCGACGTGCGCGACGTCGAGCCCTTCCTTCCGAAGGACGATCCCGAGCATCTCTGCCAGCGCCTGGTCGTCATCGACGACGAGGACACGTCCCTTCACGGTGATCCCTTTCGCACGTGCGGTCGGCTGCCCGCACATCATCACACAGGCACCCGCGTGCACCCGCCAGCCATCGCCGATATCCTCGGGATCAAGGTCCGGCGATCGGCCTGCGGACGAGGGAGCAGTACCCGCACCACGACAAGACTGACTCGTCAGGAGTTGTCATGGCTTGGCTCGTCCTCATCGCGTCGGGGATGCTCGAAGCGGTCTGGGCCACCGCACTGTCCGCGTCGCGGGGTCTGACCCGTCCCGGACCCACCATCCTCTTCGTCCTCTCCCTCACCGCGAGCATGCTCGGTCTGGCCCGGGCCATGACCGACATCCCCACCGGCACCGCCTATGCGGTGTGGGTCGGCATCGGGGCGACACTCACCGTCGGATGGTCCATGGCGAAGGGGGAGGAAGCCGCCTCCGCCGGCCGGTTGGCACTCCTGGTCCTGCTCGTCGGCTGCGTCGCCGGCCTGAAGGTGGTGGCCTGACGTGCCGTGGATCATCCTGCTGGCCAGTGCCGGTTTCGAGGCCGTCTGGGCGACCGCCCTGGGTCGTGCCGACAACTTCACCCACCCGGTGCCGAGCGCCGTCTTCGTCGTCGCCCTCGCGATCAGCATGGTCGGCCTCGGGGTCGCCGTGCGCACGATCCCGATCGGGACGGGCTACGCGATCTGGACCGGCGTCGGCGCCGCGCTCACCGTCATCTGGGCCATGGCCTCCGGCGAGGAGGCCTTCGCCCCGGTGAAGGCCCTGCTCATCGCCGGGATCATCGTCGCCGTCGTCGGGCTCACGCTCGCCCCCAGCCGTTCCGACGACCGGCAGGACGAAGGGGGAGGCGAGCGCCTCCCCCTTCGTCCTGCCGGCTGATCGATCTCAGTAGCGGTAGTGCTCCGGCTTGTACGGGCCCGCCACGTCCACGCCGAGGTACTCGGCCTGGTCCTTGGTCAGCTCGGTCAGCTCGACACCGAGGGCGTCGAGGTGCAGGCGCGCGACCTTCTCGTCGAGGTGCTTCGGCAGCGTGGTGACCGTGGGGTTGCCCTCCTCGTCGACGTACGCCTCGGCCTTCTCGAAGAGCTCGATCTGCGCGATCGTCTGGTTCGCGAAGGAGTTGCTCATGACGAAGCTCGGGTGACCGGTTGCATTGCCGAGGTTCATCAGGCGCCCCTCGGACAGCACGATGATCGAGCTGCCGTTGGTGAAGGTCCACTCGTGGACCTGCGGCTTGATCTCGGTCTTGGTGATGCCCGGTGTCCGGGCAAGGCCGGCGATGTCGATCTCGTTGTCGAAGTGGCCGATGTTGGAGACGATCGCCTTGTTCTTCATCGCGGCCATGTGGTCGGCGGTGATGACGTCGAAGCATCCGGTGGTCGTGACGAAGATGTCGCCGTACTCGGCGGCCTGGTCCATGGTCGTGACCTGGTAGCCGTCCATCGCGGCCTGCAGGGCGCAGATCGGGTCGACCTCGGTGACGACGACCCGGGCCCCCTGACCGGCGAGCGCGGCGGAGACACCCTTGCCGACGTCCCCGTAGCCGGCGACGACCGCGACCTTGCCGCCGACGAGCACGTCGGTGGCGCGGTTGAGGCCGTCGAGAACGGAGTGGCGGGTGCCGTACTTGTTGTCGAACTTGGACTTCGTGACCGCGTCGTTGACGTTGATCGCCGGGAAGAGCAGGTCGTGGGACTCGGCGAGCTGGTAGAGCCGCAGCACCCCGGTGGTGGTCTCCTCGGTGACTCCCTTGATGCCGGAGCCGACACTCTGCCACGTGGTGGGGTCCTCGGCCAGGGTGCGGCGCACGAGGGCCTTGAAGACGCTGAACTCCTCGGAGTCGTCCTCCGTGGTCGGCGGCACCTGGCCGGCCTTCTCCCACTCGGCGCCCTTGTGGACGAGCATCGTGGCGTCCCCGCCGTCGTCGAGGATCATGTTGGGGCCCTCGCCGTCGGCCCAGGTGAGGATCTGGTGGGTGCAGTCCCAGTACTCCTCGAGCGTCTCCCCCTTCCATGCGAAGACGGGGACGCCCTGGGGGTCCTGGGGGGTGCCGTTCGGACCGACGACGACCGCGGCGGCCGCCTCGTCCTGGGTGGAGTAGATGTTGCAGCTGGCCCACCGCACCTGCGCGCCGAGCGCGGTGAGGGTCTCGATGAGGACCGCGGTCTGCACGGTCATGTGCAGGGAGCCGGCGATCTTGGCCCCCTTGAGCGGCTGGGCGGCGGAGAATTCCTCGCGGATACTCATCAGGCCGGGCATCTCGTGCTCGGCGAGGCGAATCTGGTGACGGCCGGCCTCGGCGAGGCCCAGGTCGGCGACCGTGTAGTCGAAGGACACGTGAGAACTCCTGTGACGAATGGGGATCGGACCCGGCGCGACCCTTCTGGGCACTCGCGGGGCATCACCCACGCCGGCGGCTCCAGTGTAGACGTGTGCCCGTCCTCGTCCTCGTCCCGCTCGACGGAGGCGACGCCTCAGTGGGCGGCAGCGTCCGTCGCCTCGTGGCCGAGGGGCAGCACGTGCATGACCGCGACGACGACGGCACCGACGACGGCACCGAGGACCATCGAGCAGACGGTGTTGGTCACCCAGCCGAGGGCGCCGCCGAGCGCGCCGGTCGCCTCGGAGACGGTGACCTCGAGGTGATGGACGACGTCGTAGAGCGGCGGCCAGTTGATCGGGTCCTCGGCCAGCCCGACGAGGATGATGTGCCCGCCGACCCACAGCATCGCGAAGACACCCACGACCGACAGGACGGTGAGCAGCTTGGGCATGCCCTTGACCATGCCGCGACCGACCGTCTGCGTGACGCCCGAGTCGGACCGGCTCAGGTGCAGGCCGATGTCATCCATCTTCACGATGAGCCCGACGGTGCCGTAGACACCCGCGGTGATGACGACGGCGACGACGACCAGCACCGCCAGGAGGAACCAGAAGGAGGACCCGAGCCCCTCGTCGAGCACCGCCTTGAGGGAGATGACCATGATCTCCGCGGAGAGGATGAAGTCGGTCGTCACGGCGCTCCTGACGATCTGGTCCTCGTCGACCCTCGTCCGTTGCCCCGTGTCGCCGGCGACACTGGTCTGCGGGCCGTGGCCGGAGAGCTTCTCCCAGACCTTCTCCGCTCCCTCGAAGCACAGGTAGGTGCCACCGATCATGAGCAACGGCGACAGCGCCCACGGCAGGAAGGCGTTGAGCAGCAGGATGGCCGGGACGATGAAGACGAGCTTGTTGCGCAACGACCCGATGGTGATCCGCTTGATGATCGGCAGCTCGCGCCTGGGGTCGAGGCCCTCGACGTACTGCGGCGTCACGGCCGTGTCGTCCACGACGACTCCGGCGGCCTTGGCGCTCGCCCGCCCGGCGGCGGCGCCCACGTCGTCGACGGAGGCAGCAGCCATACGTGCGAGCACGGAGATGTCGTCGAGGAGTGCGACGAGACCTCCGCTCATCGGTTGCCTCCGGCAGGTCGGGTCGGGGTCGGCGTCAGCACGCGTTCAGGGTACCGACTCCCTGACGGCGGCGGGGGCGACGACGTCGCGGGTCAGTCGGGGTGTGGGTACTCGATGTGGTCCTCGACCGGGTTCAGGTCGAGACCCAGCAGCGCGTTCTCGACGACCTCGGTCAGCGCCGGGTGGATCCAGTACTGGCCGCGCACCATCTGCGACACCGGCTGGTCGAAGGCCATCATCTGGATCAGCGGCTGGACGAGCGTGGACGCCTCCGGGCCGACGAGGTGGCCACCCACGAGTCGTCCGGTGCGACGGTCCGCGACCACCTTGCACACGCTCGTCGTGTCCTCCATCGCCCACCCGTACGCGGTGTCCCCGTACTTCTGGACCTTCGTCACGACGTCCACCCCGGCCGCCACCGCCTGGCTCTCGGTCAGTCCGACGGTGGCGATCTGGGGGTGGGTGAAGACGGCCTCCGGGACGGACCCGTGGTCGAACGCCTGCAGGTCCTGCGGATGAGCGAGGTTGTGTGCGACGACGCGGGCCTCGTGGTTGGCCACGTGCTTGAGTTGGAACGGTGAGGACGCGTCGCCGAGGGACCACACACCGTCGGCGGTGGTGCGACCGTGGGCGTCGACGACCACCCGACCGTCCTCGTGCACATCCACCCCGGCGACATCGAGCCCGAGGTCCGAGGTGCTCGGCGCGCGACCGGTCGCGACGAGGACGACGTCCACCTCGGCATGGCTGCCGTCGGACAGAGTGGCGGTGATCCCCCCTTCGTCACGGTGCAGGTCGGTGACCGTCGTGGAGGTGCGTACGTCCCACTGCTCGCGGGCCCGGGCCGTGAAGACCTCGACGAGCTCGTCGTCGAGGTGGCGCAACAGCGCCCCACCGCGAGCCGCGATCGTCACCCGGGTCCCGAACGCGGAGAAGATGTGGGCCATCTCGGCGGCGATGAAACCCCCACCGACGACCAGCATCCGCGCGGGCTGCTCGGGCAGGCGCATCACCGTGTCCGAGGTGTGCAACGTGATGCCCTCGCGCCGTGCCGCCACGGCGATCTCCTCGGGGATGCTCGCCCGGGACCCGGTGGCGATGACGACCTGTCCGGCCCGGACCTCCTCGGTACCCCCGTCCCGCAGATCGACGCGCAGGGTGCGGGGTCCGGTGAACCGCGCGTGTCCGCGCAGGAGCTCAAGGCTCTCGTCGTCCCTGCGGTAGACCTCACCGGCAGCGGCGATCTGGTCGATGCGTCCGGCGAAGACCCGGTCGCGCACATCGGTGAAACGCACCCGGTCGAGGGTGGCGTCGACGCCGAGTCGGCCGCCCTCGCGCACCATGGTCGCGACCTCGGCGACGTGGACGTACATCTTCGTGGGGATGCAGCCGACGTTGAGGCACGTGCCACCGAAGACGTCACCGCCCTCGATGATGGCGAATCGGCGGTCGGCCAGCTCGTCCGTGACGAGGCTGTTGCCGGATCCGCTGCCGATCACGGCGATGTCGACGTCAATCACTCTTCAGGCCTTCCGTGGGAGATGGAGATCATCGATGCCCGGTGCGCTCGCCGGGTCGAAGCCGTGACCGACCGCGAGGTAGGTGCTCGCGAAATCGGTCAGGGCGATGTGCTCGGCCAGCCGCTCGAGGTCGTGCCCGGAACCGGCCACCTGCTCCAGGACGCGCACCCCGGAGCCCTCGGCCCGGTCGGCGACGGACTGGGCGGTGTTGTGCCGCTCGACCTCCCGCGGGTCGGGATCGCCGGTGGGCACCGGGTCGCGCAGCAGCACCAGCCCCAGGGCCGGCCGAGCGGGGCCGTCCAGGTAGGGATCGGCGAAGATGTCGCGGCCTCCGTCGGGTGCTGTCCCCGACCCGGCGAGGGGACCGGAGAGGCAGGCCACGACCTGGGACGCCGCATCCGGCAGCCGTCCCCACGTGGCCGGGACCCGACTGGTGCGCGCGAGCATGGCGCTCGTGCGGCTCGCGGCGACACCGGTGACGACCCCGTCCCCCAGGATGACCGGGGAGATCTCGCTCAGGTCGGTCGCGAGCGACTTGGCGGGGTTGACGAAGTGCTCGGCATCGGGGCGACAGGCCTCCGCCTGCGCATCCAACCGGTCGGCGACCGCGAGGAGCACGCTCGAGGACACGTCGATGACCCCACACGCCGAGGTGGCGAGCACTGCCGGCACCACGAGGCTCCACAGCGCCGTGCGGGAGTGCCCGGTGCCCGGGTCGATCGGCACGTGCACCCCCCGCGCAGCCGCTGCGGCACTCGCGAGCGGGCTGTCCGGCGCCCCGATGGTCAGCACGTGCGCGCCCCGGCGCCCGGCCTCGTGGGCCTGGCGGACGGGTCCCTCCGCACGGCCGGACAGGGAGACCGCGATCACCAGGTCGAGGGTCCCGACCCAACCGGGAAGGGGGCCGGACCCGTCCGCCGTCAGGAGCACCGGCGAGCGGTGGGAGACGAGCAGGTCGAGGACGGAGGCGACGGTCTCCGACCCGCCGACTGCCGCCACGTGCACCGCCCTGGGACGGGCCCCGTCCGCGACCCGTGCCAGGTCGCTCTCCTCGCTCAGGGTGACCGCGCGACGCACCTGGGCGCCGGCGCCGGCGAGGGCCCGGATCATGTCCGAGGAGTCGACGGCACGCCGGTGCTCCTCGTCGTCGAGCAGGGTCTCGTCGAAGGGCGACATCATCGACCTCAGACCGGCTTGCGGGCCTCGTCGACGAGTAGCACGGGGATGCCCCGGTCCACCCGGTAGGCCAGGGCGCATGCAGCGTCGGTGCACACCAGTTCAGGACCGCGGTCGCCGCTCTCGTCGCGCAACTCGGCGCGGCACGCGGGGCAACGCAGGATCTCGCGCAGCCAGGGCTCGATCGTGGACGTGGTCATCGTGTCTCCCGGATCATCATCAGCACATCGTCTCGCACCCGGGTCATCGTGTGGGTGTCGGCCGCCTCGACGTTCAGCCGCAGCAGGGGCTCGGTGTTGCTCGCGCGCAGGTTGAACCACCACATCGGCTGCTCCGGCCGGAGGACGGTCATGCCGTCGAGATGGTCGAGGACGACGTCATCGCGGTCGGCGTAGGCATGCCGCACGCGCTCGGTGACCGCGTCGGCGTCCTCGACCGTGGAGTTGACCTCCCCGGAGGAGACGTAGCGCTCGTAGGGCGCCATGACCTCGCTCAGCGGGGCGTCGGACTCCCCCAGCGCCGCGAGGACGTGCATCGCGGCGAGCATCCCCGTGTCGGCGAACCAGAAGTCCCGGAAGTAGTAGTGCGCGGAGTGCTCACCGCCGAAGACGGCGTCGTGCTCGCTCATGACCGCCTTGACGTAGGAGTGCCCCACCCGGGTGGGGACGGGTTGCGCGCCGCACTCGGCGATGATCTCGGGCACGGCGGCGGAGGTGATCGCGTTGTGGACGATCGCGACCTCCCCCGCCTCGCGGCCGTCGGCGACCTCCCGGGCCACCTCGCGGCGGGCGATCATCGCAGTGATCGCGCTCGGACTGATCGGGTCCCCCGCCTCGTCGACGACGAAGCACCGGTCTGCGTCACCGTCGAAGGCGATGCCGATGTCGGCCCCGTGGCTGCGCACCCGGTCCTGCAGGTCGACGAGGTTCGCGGGATCGAGCGGATTGGCCTCGTGGTTGGGGAAGGTCCCGTCGAGCTCGAAGTACATCGGGTCGATCGTCAGTGGCAGGTCCGCCAGGCCGGCCTCGGTCCCGAGGACGGCCGGGACGGTCAGGCCACCCATGCCGTTGGCGGCGTCGACGGTCACCCGCAGCGGTCGTGCCCCGCCCAGGTCGACGAGCCCGCGCAGGAAGGTGGCGTAGTCGGCCAGGACCCCACGGCGGGACACCCGACCGGGGGTGACGCCGTCGAAGGTGGTCACACCCGCATCGAGGTGCCTCTGGGCGAGGTCGCGGATGCTCACCAGGCCGGTGTCCTGCCCGACGGGCCGGGCTCCGGAGCGGCAGAACTTGATGCCGTTGTACCGCGCCGGGTTGTGACTGGCGGTGAACATGGCGCCCGGCAGGTCGAGGGCACCGCTGGCGTAGTAGAGCCCATCCGTGCTGGCCAGACCGATGAGGACCACGTCGACCCCTCGCGCGGTGACGCCGGCGGCAAACGCGTCGACGAGCTCCGGGGAGCTCGGCCGCATGTCGTGGCCGACGACGACCGCCGGCGCCTCGTCGGCGAGCGCGACGACCTCGGCGAAGGCGGCTGCGAGGGCGTGGACGACGTCGGCATCCAACTGGTCGGGGACGAGACCACGGACGTCATAGGCCTTGACGAGGTCGGCGAGGGCGGTCACGACGTCACCCTAGTTCGCCACCTGTCGGTGGCGGCGGCCGGGCGCAGGCGATGTCCCGGGATGACCGGGGGGACCCTTCGACGAGGGATCAGTCGAGGTCGCGCAGGACACGCAGATGGCCGCGGCGGCCGGTCTCGGTCACGCTGTCGGGCTCCGGGCGGGCGCCCGTGGGGACGTGCGCGGTGCGCTCGGAGTCGGTGCTCGGCGCGGGGCGGGTGCGCACCGCTTCCGCGATGGCGACGAGGTCGTCATGGGACGCGGGTGGCGGCTGGTCGGTGGCCAGTCGCACGACATCCCAGCCGCGGGGAGCCGTCAGGCGCGAGGCGTGCTGGTCGCACAGGTCGTAGGCGTGCGGCTCCGCGTAGGTGGCCAGCGGGCCCAGGACGACGGTCGAGTCGGAATAGACGTAGGTGAGCGTCCCGGCAGCCGGTCGCGGGCACGCCGCTCGGGAGCACTGTCGGGAAAGAGTCACCCGTGCACGATAGGCCACGCCTGCGTCAGCCTGCGGACCGGCGCGCCGCGGGGGACCTACGATCGTCGTGATGAGCCGCCATCGGGATCGACGAGGGCACGGGATGCGTGGGCCGTTGGCCCACCCGGGTGTCCCGGCGATGACCTCGCGCGCCCAGGCCTTCGACGACCTCGTCCTCGATGTCGCCCGCCGTTACGAGCCCGTGCTGGGACGGCGCTGGTCGCAGGTGGAGTTCGCGGTCGAGGAGGTCCCGCCCTCCGACCCCGCGTCATGGGAGGAGGGCGTCCCCCTCGCTCGGTTGTGGCCGGCCAGGGGGAGGCTGCCTGCCCGGATCGTCGTCTACCGTCGCCCGATCCTCACGGCGGCCAGGGGGCGCAACCACGCGGTCATCGTGCACGACGTGCTCGTGGAGCAGATCGCGCTGCTGCTGGGCGTCGCCCCGTGGGAGATCGACCCGGACCGTCGCTGAGTGTCCCCGCTCAGCGCTGGTGGACGACCTCGATGTCGCGTACGGCCACCCGTGAGGACTCGATGGGCACGGACGCCGCCCGGGCCCGGCTCGCGCCGTCGTCTCCCACGAGCAGTGCCGCAGCGTGGACCGAGCCGCTCGTGGGCCGCACCCACACTGCCTCGGCGGCCCCGACGGGCACGGCAGTGCTGTGACCGGCATCGAGCGAGACCTCCTGTGCGGTCACCGTCCCGTCACGCAGGGCGAGCACCTCGGCGGTGGACGTCTCGTCGGCGGTGATGCTGACGGATCGGGTGACCTGGCCACCCGTCTCGGTGGGCAGCGCGACCCCACCGAGCGAGCGGATGGCGGTGGTCGCGACCGACCAGGCCATGTCGCGGGTCCCGTCGGACGCCCGGGTGGTCAGGTGGGCTGCCGCCACGACCGGTTCGTCGGACTCGACGAGCCACCCGTGCACGCCGGGCTCCTGCTCGGGCAGGTCGAGGTCGACGGCGCTGCCGGCGGGGACGGTCTCGACGCTCGAGCTGCGCGGGCCGTCCTCGCCGAGGCTGCGCACCTGGACCACGGCGTCGCTCCCGCCGGGGGCTGCGAGGACGATCCCCTGGTCGTCACCGTCGACGCCCGCGGGGACGACCTGACGCTTGCTGGGAGAGGTCGTCGGGACGGAGGTCTCGACCCCTGCAGGAGTCAACCCGTCGAGGTGGTGGTCGACGATCGTCGGGACGATGAGCCCGTTGCTGCTGGTGACGTGCACCGCCTGCGGCGCGTCCGTCCCGCCGATCGCGTCGAGGAGGACGATCGAGCGGTCGCGCGGCGGGACGACGACGGACTCGTCCCCCTTCGCCCCGAGCGCGTCGACGGTCACGGAGACCGCATTGGCGCCGGGGTTGGTCAGCACGAGCTGCTCCTGGCGGCCGTCCTCGGCGCCACCGGAGACGAGCCATGCGTCGGCGGTCGGTGCCGTGCACGGTACGGCGGCCAGACCGGTCGCCCGCTCACCGCCGGCGACGAAGGACTGCGACATGACCGCCCCGGGAGCGTGGTGCCACCGGGCGCGGACCCGCATCGGCCCATCCAGCTCGTCCTCGACCACGTCGGGGCGGCCGCTCGTGGGCTTCTCGTCCTGGTCGGTGTCGCTGCTCCGGTCGGCGGCCAGGTCCCGGATGGAGATCTCTCCCGGCTCGTCGTCCGGGGTGACGACGCCGTCGAGCACCGTGCTCGGCGCGGCGTGCGCCGAGACCTGGCCGGTGACCTCGACCTCGGACCTGTCGGTGAACGGGTCACCCGGACAGTAGGCAGTGACGCTCGTCGCCGCGACCTGCTTCCCCGCCCCCTGCGGTGCCGCGTCGCCGGGTACCGCCCCGAGGCGATCGACTCCCAGGACGACCGCTGCGGACAACGCGCCGACGACGACGACGCGCACGACCGGGTGGGCCCAGTCGCGGCGGCCCGACCAGCGACTCATCGGGTCTCCTCCTCGTCCTCGAGGTCCGTGCGGCGCTCCATCGGCAGGGCCAGGTAGAACGCGAGCACGAGGGCGGTGATCTGGATGAGCTTCCACAGCGGGTGACCGGCACCGACGTCGATGCTGACCTGGCCGGTGCCCTCCGGCAGGTCGTAGGTCGGCACGGCGCTGTGGGTGAGCACCTCGAGGAGCTGCCCGTCGGCGCGCACCTCGGCCCGGTCACTCCAGTCGAGCGACTCGGCGATGCTCAGGTGCTGGCCCCGGGGCACCGGGACCGACCCGTCGGTGTCGGCGTGCGCTCCGGTGCCCTCGACGGGTGCGCTGGACCCCTCGCTCGTGACGCGAACCCGCGATGAGGTCGAGCCGTCGGTGACCGGCGAGCGCACGGCCCAGGTCACGTTCCCCGCGCTCGACCCGAGCCGGGACAGGCCCGGCGACGCATCGAGGAGGCGGCCCTCGGCCTCGGTCGCGTTCAGGACCACGAGGGTCGCGACTGCCTGCTCGGCCAGGACGTCCGCGGGAGCCCGCTCACCCTCGCCGTGGCCCAGCGACCGGGCCACGGCGGCGGCCACCTGCTCCTCGCCGGCGACCGGGGACAGCTGGTGCGGGAGATCGCGAACGAGGTCTCCCGGCTCGCTGCCGAGGAGGCGGTAGGTGAGCTGCTCCTCGCGCGGGTCCACGACGAGGGTTCGGGTGGCGGTCGGCCCCTCCGCGCCGGCGATCGCGACGAGCGGACGCGGCTCGCGCCAGGTCGACAGCTGGTCGCCGTAGGAGTGCGTGGCGACGACCACGCCGCTGCCGACGGCCGCCACGACCAGCCCGACCGCCGGCAGGGCCAGCAGGGAGCGTCGACCTGCGCCGCGAAGGGGGTCCGGCAGTACCTCCGAGGCGAGCAGCACGGCGACCAGGGCAGCGCCGAGGAGGACGAGCTGGCCGGTTCCGGCCCACGGGGTGATCGCCTCGCCGGCCCCCACCGCTCCGGCGGGCCGGTGACCGAGGACCAGGTGCGGGACGACGACGGCCCAGGCCAGCCCGAGGACGGCCATGGCCGCCGCGACCCAGGAGGCCCGGCGCGGCCCGGGGACGAGCAGCGCGAGGACACCGACGACCAGCACACCCGCGGTCCACCACGTGGTCATCGGCCCGTCGGGGAGCTGCCCGAGTGCGAGCTGCCAGGGCGGCAGATCGACGGGGGTGTCGGTCAGGCCCCACCCGGTGAGCAGGCGGGCGGGCTGGCTGCGCAACGTCAGCAACCACGGCCCCGCCAGGAGCAGCGGGGTGAGCACGAGGGTGACACCACGCCAACGACCGCGCGTCCCGCCGAGCAGCAGATGGCCGAGGCCGACGAGGACGACGACGATGCCGGCGAGAGGGGTCACCGCGGCGAGCAGCGCTCCCCACAGACCGGTGCGCACGACATCGCTGTAGGGCGTGCGCGCACGACCGACCCGGACGAGACCGGCGACCACGCGCGGCAGCAGCACCAGCGCGAGGAGTGCGCCGATCCTCCCTTCGCCGACCGCCACCGCCGCAGGCGCGGAGGTCACCCAGGCGAGCGCGACCCCGGCGCGCAGCCACCGACGGTGGGTGAAGGTGCGTGCGCTGCCCCAGGCGACCACGGCGGCCAGGGGCAGTGCGACGATGACGAGGAGTGCGAGGACGACCCCCGCGGGCGAGTCGGCGTCGCCGACGGCGGGGATCCAGCTCAGCACGGTGGTCATGCCGGCCAGCACGGCCACGGCGGGCGACTGCTCGAGCCCGTGTCCCCAGCCCTGCCCGTGCCACGCCATCCACCACGAGTCCCACAGCTGGCCCCCGGTGGCGCGACCACCGAGCAGCTCGCCTCCCACCAGTCCGGCGTCGAAGCGGTGACGTAGCTCGTCGGTGATGTGGCGTGCGGCCCAGCCCGACATCACGCTCGCCGCGACGACGACCCACAGCAGCGGGTGGAGCAGGACGCTCCGTCCTTCGGTCTCGAGGGAGCGCGCTGCGACGCCGTGGTCCCGGCCCCCGGAACCACGGGCCTCGTCGACGAGCCGACGCAGGGCCAGCGAGGGGGGGACGAAGAGGGAGGAGAGGTCGCCGCGGGCGACCTCGCGCGGTGCCCTGCCGCGCAGGCGCGATCGCAGGGTGCGCGGGTCGACTGCAGCGGGGAGGCTGGCCAGCTCGGCCGCGCCCATCCCCGGTCGTTTGAGGACGATGAGCGCCAGGCCACCGAGGAGGGAGCCGATGAGGATCCACAGTGCGAGGAAGGGCGCGACCAGGAGGTTCGCTCGCGTCAGCGCCACCCGCCTGGCCTGCCTGCGGTGGTCAACGGTCGCCCGCACCTCGGCCGCCGAGGGCTCGACCGCGACGGCAGCGCCCGGTGCGAGGACGACCCGGTGCCCGGCGCGCTGGGCACGCCAGCCGAGGTCGAGATCGCCGCCGAAGTCCCCCATGCCGGGGTCGTGTCCCCCGAGGTGCTCGAGGACCGAGCGGTCGATCAGCAGGCCCTCCAGCGGCGCGGATATCGCATCGACGACGCCGTTGTACTGGCCCTGGTCGGTGGTGCCGGCGACCGGGTCGGGGACGATCCGTCCGGTCCGCGTCACCTGCAGACCGAGCCGCACGATCCGGGAGGGGTCGTCCTCGTCGACGAGCTTGGGCGTGACCATGCCGACGGTGCGGCCGGCAGCGGAGACCAGTCGACGCAGGGCCTGTGGGTGGGGCCGCGAGCGGGAGGTCAGCACCCAGACCAGGTCTCGTCCGAGGTCGGCGCGCGGGAGGCTGTCGACCATCGAGGGCAGGATGCGGCGCAGACCACGTCGGGACCCGAGCGTGGTCGTCAGGACGTCGATCTCGGCGTCCTCCACGGCCGTCAGGAGATCGCTGGTGTCTCCGAGCCCGTCGAGGGCACCGTCGACGAGGAGGATGCGATCGGGAGCCTGCTCCTGCGCGAGGAGGGCGCGCAGGGTCTGGCCCGTCCCCTCCCGTGTACGCGCCACGACGACGGCCGTGACCGTCGCCACAGGCGCCGTCGTCCGCCGGGAGGGAGTGGCGGAGGACGTGGTGCTGGTCTGCTGCGTCACGGCCTCGACGGCAGTCAGACCGCGCGCTTCTTCAGCTTGCGACGCTCACGCTCGGAGAGTCCGCCCCAGATACCGAAGCGCTCGTCGTGCTCGAGGGCGTACTCAAGGCACTCCTTGCGCACCTCGCACCCCGTGCAGACCCTCTTCGCCTCGCGAGTTGAGCCACCCTTCTCCGGAAAGAAGGCCTCCGGATCGGTCTGCGCGCACAACGACCGCTCCTGCCAGGACAACTCGGTCAACTCGGTGGACTCTTCGTCGATTTCATCGGCGGTGATCAGGTGAAGCTCGTGCAACATGGTCCCTCCTCGACCTCGGCACTCGACCCGGACTTCATGTCTGTCACACCAAAAGTGTTACGACATGTCCGTAATTACATGCGTGTCATACGTGCGTCGTCAAGCCGGACGGGGTAAGGAGCGCTGAGCGGTCGGCCGGTGCAGGTCCGACGATCTGCGCCTGAGACGATGCACGCCATGCGCATCACCGTCATCTCCGGGGGCGAACCCGGTGCCCGATTCACCCGTGGGCTCCTCGACCACCTGGAGCGCAGCCCCGATCTCGCGGACGCAGACGTCACCATCATCGCCAACACCGGGGACGACATCTCCCTGTGGGGCCTACGGCTGTGCCCGGACCTCGACCTGCTCATCGACGCCCTCGGGACGGCGAAGGGGGCCGACCCCCGGCCCTCACGCGTGGTCGGTGACGAGCTGGCCGCCCTCGGCGTGGAGCCCCGGTGGTATCCCGTCACCGATCGCGAGATGGGCGTCCACGTGGCCCGCACCGCATGGCTGGGGCGGGGTGACTCGCTGACCGAGGTCGCCGCCCGCCTCGCCACGGCGCACGGCGTGCCGGACCACGTCCGGGTCCTGCCGATGTCCGACGTCCCGGTCGAGACGCACGCGGTGCTCGACGGGCCGGAGGACCAGCGTGCGGTGCACGTGCAGCAATGGCGTCACGAGCTCGGGCGGCCCGCTGCCGCTCGCTTCGTCGTCGCGGGCCTGGACCGCGCGACCCCCTCCCCCGGCGTCCTGGACGCCATCCGCGGCGCGGACGTCGTGCTGCTGCCCCCGAGCGACCCGGTGCTCGCGCTGGGCATCGCGATGGGCGTCCCGGGCCTGCGCGACGCCCTGCGCGGCACCTCCGCGCCCGTGGTCGGGGTCAGCCCCGTCGTCGATGCGGACCCGGCCCCGGAGCCGCTCGTGGCCTCCCTGACCACCGTCGGCGTGGACACCACCTCGGGCGGCGTCGCCGCGCTCTTCACGGACCTGCTCGACGGGTGGATCGTCGACCCGGCCGACGCCGCAGCTGCGCCGCCCGGTTCCCGGTGGTCCACCGCCGCGCACACGGGCCCGCTCGTGGACTCAGCCCCCACGGACGTGGCCGCGACCGCTCTGGCGCACGCACTCTCCCTTCGCTCCTGACGGATCGGGTCACCACCGGGTGGGCAGGTGCGCCGGCAGGCTGCGGCGCGGTCCCCGTCGCGGGCGCCGGCCGGCTGCGACGATCACGCGCTGGGCGCGGTAGCGCTGTCCCGAGTACGGCTGCAGGAGCTGGGCCATGCGTGCGTCGTCCCCGATGACGCCGTCCAGGGCGAGGGTCACGTCCTTGGCCACGTGGTAGTCCCCGAAGCTGGGTGAGTCCGCGTCGCCGAGCGCCCGCTGGGCCACCTCCGCGGCCGTCCACACCCCGACCCCCGGTAGCGACCGCAGTCGCCGGTGTGCCTCGTCCAGTGGCAGTGCGGCGCACTCGTCGAGCCGTCCCGCGACCCGCATGGCAGTGACGACCGTGCGCGCGCGAGATCCGTCGACCCCGGCGCGCACCCAGTCCCACGACGGGATGCGGGTCCACTCCGCGGGACTCGGCGGGGCGACCAACCCGCGCCCCTCCCCCGGCCCCGGCGCAGGAGTGCCGAACCGGCGCACCAGCTGGCGGAGGCTGCTGAAGGCCTCCCGGCCGGTGACCTTCTGCTCGACCACCGAGCACACCAGCATCTGGGCGACGAGGCCGTTGGCGGGCACACGCCAACCGGCCATGCGTGGCCACTCCCGTGCGACGAGGTCGTGGTGCGCGGTGAAGCCGCTCGGGTCGTCCCGCCCGCCGAGCAGGTCCGGGAGCCGGTCGAGCATCCAGTCCGTGCCCGGACCCCAGGCGCAGGCACGCACCTCGCTCCCGTCGCCGCCGAGGTGCAGGGTGACCGGTCCCTCCGCCGTGGTCCAGGCGAACCACCACCCGTCGCGCCCGTGCGCGCTCGTCGGGTCACCGGCGCCCCGGACGAAGGGGGCGAGCGTCCGGTCGACGTCGAGCGGCTCGGGCGGCCGGTGTCGTCGGGTCCTCACGGGACCAGCGTGGCGATAGATTGGCCGCGATGCGACCGACGGAGCACGTGCTGGACATGTTCGCCGTGCCCGGCGACACCGAGCCCGTGCCCGGCGGTCAGGGCCGCAGCGTCCGCGCCGGCGACCTCGTCCTCTCCCCCGACCGCGATGCGGCGACCGCGGAGGCGATCGCCCCGGTCCTCGCCCGACTGGCGGCGGACCTCGACACCCGAGCGGGGCGGGACCACCGCGACCTGCGGATCGCGATGCCGGTCCCGGCCCGGGACGGCTGCTGGGTCATCGACGGCTGGGCCGCGACCCGGTACGAACCGGGCGCCGTACCGCTGACCGACCTCGCGGCCACGCGCGCGGTCGGTGCGGTGCTGCACGCCGAGCTGGCCGTCCGGGTGCCCGCCGTCCGGTTGCCCCACCGCCGGGACCGCTGGGCGCGGGCCGAGCGGGTGGCCTTCGGCGAGGCCCCCGTGACCACCGGCACCCTCGGCTCCGACTGCGGGGCACTGGTGCGGACCCTCATCGAGCACGGCGACGACACGCCGCTCGGCCCCGACCAGCTCGTCCACGGCGACCTCGCGGGCAACGTCCTGCTCGACCCCCGAGGGGCCCCGATCGTCATCGACGTCTCTGCGTACCGGCGCCCGGTCCTGTGGGCCGAGGCGCTCCTCGTGCTCGACTCGGTGCTGTGGCACGGCGCGGACCCCGCGGTCATGCAGGAATGGGCCACCGGGGCTGCCGGCGGGGCGATGGCCCGGGCCGCGGCCTTCCGGCTGCTCAGCGACCGTCCCGCGGACGTGCCTGCATACACCCGCGCCCTGGACCCGCTGCTCACCTGACGGGGAGACCGACCGGATCATGGCTCGGGCAGGAGGTCGTGGCTGCGGCCCCACAGCCAGCCGGTGGCGGCCCACACGACATCACCGAGCACGGTGAGGAAGCGCGCGACGACCACCACCGCAGCAGCGGCGGAGACCGACAGCTGGGTGGCCAGGAGCAGGACCATGATGCCGTCGCGCACGCCGATCCCCGCCGGGACGACGACGCTGAACGTCCCGATGCCGGTGGCGAGCAGGTAGCCGGAGACCGCGACGAGAAGCAGTCGCGCAGGGTCGGCCCCCTCCGGAGCCAGATCCTTGGCCAGCACCCACACCGACATCCCCCCGACGAGCCAGGAGGCGGTGAACCATGCACTCGAGAGGGTGACCGCCGCCGGCCCGAGGTCGTGGTCCAGAGGGGGCCGGCGGAGCACACGCAGCGCCTGCCGGATGCCGAGGTTGAGCAGGGGCGGCCACAGCAGGGGCAGCAGCACGACGACCATCAGCAGCACGCTCCACCACGGGAGGGCGGCCTGACCGTGGGTGAGCAGCGCGGGCAGTGCCGGCAGCCCGGCGATCATCCCGGTCACGGCGGACAGCCCGATGCACAGCAGCCCGCCCACGGCGGTGCGGTGACGGGGCACGCCCAGCCGCGCGGCCATCTCGGTCTGCACCACGACCGACCACACCGACCCGGGCAGGTACTTGCCCAGCTGGCCGACGAAGAAGACGCTGCTCGCCGCGGCGATGTGCAACCGCGACCCGAGGTCGTCGAGGAGTACCCGCCAGCCCAGGACGGTGAGGAAGGGGGAGCACAACGCCAGCAGCGCCGCTGCGGCGAGCGACACGGGCCCCAGGCGGCCGAGGTCGGAGCGTACGGCCTCCCAGTTGGTCCACAGCGCGATACCCACCGCGAGCAGGACCAGGACGAGGAACCCGGCGCGCAGCAGGTCCACGACGCGCCGACGCGCAGTGCGCACCGTTGCCTGGTCGACCTCGCTCATCTCGGCTGCAGCCTATGCGACCGCAGGTCGGTGGGAGCGGAGGTTCCCCCCCTTCGTAGGCTGGAGCCATGCCCACCCCCGCATCGGTCCTGACCATGATCAACGGCCGGGACTCCACTTCTCCGCGGATCACCTGCTACGACGACGTCCCCGGCCCGACCGCCGGTGAGCGCATCGAGCTGTCCGGGCGCGTCCTGGGCACGTGGGTGAACAAGGCGGGCAATGCCCTGCAGGAGGAGTGGGACATCGAGCCGGGGTCGGTGGTCCGGCTGTCGATGCAGCCCCACTGGCGGCTGCTCTACTGGGCCTGGGCCGTGTGGTCCGTCGGGGCGCACGTCGACCTCGACGCCGACCTGACCGCGGACCTCGTGGTCACCGACGACGCCGCCTCGCTCCCCGACGACGGACCCGCCGTCCTCGTCACCCGTGGCGCGCTGGCCCGTTCGGCCGGGACCGACCTCACCGACTCCACGATGGACGAGGCCGCCGATCTGGCCTCCTTCGG
Organism: Janibacter sp. A1S7; assembly: GCF_037198315.1. NCBI lineage: Bacteria > Bacillati > Actinomycetota > Actinomycetes > Micrococcales > Intrasporangiaceae > Janibacter > Janibacter alittae. The sequence continues at coordinate 2,380,975 of NZ_CP144913.1, forward strand.
TGACGACTTCATGGCCTGGCAGGAGCCGGACGAGGACGACCTCGCCCTCACCCTGGGGGGCACCTCACACACCCACGGCGCAGCAGTCGCCGACGCGGTCACGGCCATCCCGGTGACGAGAGGAACGCGCCTGCACCTGGTCGACCCGGCCGCCGGCGAGCTGGTGCGCACGGCGATGTCGGTCTGGGCCGGCGGAGGGTCCCTCGTGCTCCAGCTCGGCGCCGTCGACCCGCAGACACTGGCTCGTCGCGCGACGAGCGAGGGCGCCACCACCGGCTGATCCGTGGACCAGCGGGGTGACGCCCCGTTCCCGTGTGCCTCGCCGACGATCAGGCGGGGATGCGCACCTCGCGCTCGAGGGCCTGCCAGGTGACCGCTCCGACGTAGCCGGTCCGGGTCAGCCCGTTGCGCTCCTGGAGGGATCGCACCGCCTGCTCGGTGGCCGGGCCGTACACCCCGTCCGAGAACATGCCCAGCCGCGACTGCAGGGCCGTGACCGCGGGACCGGTCGAGCCCGGCTTGAGGACCGTCGTGCGGTAGGCGAGGAAGGGGTACTTCGTCGCCTCGAGGGCATCCCACGTCTGCTCGTCGACCACGCCGGTGACCGGCAAGCCGTGGGCGGTCTGGAAGCTGCGCACCGCCGTCGCCGTCGCCGCGCCGAAGACCCCGTCGACCGCGACGCCGCCGACGACCTGCTGGACCTGCTTCACTGCTGCGCTGCGCGTGCCCTCGGCGAGGACCATCGACTTCAGCCCGGCGAACTCGGTCGACGTGGCGACGGTGGCCACCCCGGCGGAGCCGAGGAAGGACGCCCGTGGGAGGGACTGGGCACCGCCGCTGCGGGACAGCAGCGCCTCCCACGTCTTCGCCCCGACGACACCATCGGCCGTCAGGGAGTTCCTGCGCTGGAAGGACCTGACCGCCGACGCCGTCTGCGAGCCGAAGACCCCATCGGCCTTCAGGTCCAGGATCCGCTGCAGCCTCTTCACCGCAGCCCCCCTCGACCCCTGACGCACCGTCTCCGGGACCTTCGTCGACGAGGACGAATCACCCTTCGACGAGTCACCCTTCGAGGAACTGTTGCCCTTGGAGCCACCCGACGTGGAGGAGCCCTTCCCCAGCAGCGCCTCCCACGTCTTCGCCCCGACGACACCATCGGCCGTCAGGGAGTTCCTGCGCTGGAAGGACCTGACCGCCGACGCCGTCTGCGAGCCGAAGACCCCATCGGCCTTCAGGTCCAGGATCCGCTGCAGCCTCTTCACCGCAGCCCCCCTCGACCCCTGACGCACCGTCTCCGGGACCTTCGTCGACGAGGACGAATCACCCTTCGACGAGTCACCCATCGAGGAACTGTTGCCCTTGGAGCCACCCGACGTGGAGGAGCCCTTCCCCAGCAGCGCCTCCCACGTCTTCGCCCCGACGACACCATCGGCCGTCAGGGAGTTCCTGCGCTGGAAGGACCTGACCGCCGACGCCGTCTGCGAGCCGAAGACCCCATCGGCCTTCAGGTCCAGGACCCGCTGCAGCTTCTTCACCGCAGCCCCCCTCGACCCCTGACGCACCGTCTCCGGGACCTTCGTCGACGAGGACGAGTCACCCGAGGTGCCCGTCTTCTTGTACGACATGCCCTTCAGTGCCTTCCAGACATTGCTGTCCACGACCCCGTTGACCTTCAACGACTTCTTGCGCTGGAAGGACCTGACCGCCGACGCCGTCTGCGACCCGAAGATGCCGTCCACACCGATGCCCAGCTCCCGCTGCAGCTCCTTGACCGCGGCACCCGTGGAACCCTGACGCACCGTGCTCGGGATCTTCGACGACGAGGACGAACCACCCGAGGCGCCCGTCTTCTTGTACGACATGCCCTTCAGTGCCTTCCAGACATTGCTGTCCACGACCCCGTTGACCTTCAACGACTTCTTGCGCTGGAAGGACCTGACCGCCGACGCCGTCTGCGACCCGAAGATGCCGTCCACACCGATACCCAGCTCCCGCTGCAGCTCCTTGACCGCGGCACCCGTGGAACCCTGACGCACCGTGCTCGGGATCTTCGACGACGAGGACGAACCACCCGAGGCGCCCGTCTTCTTGTAGCTCTTGCCGTTCAGTGCCTTCCAGACATTGCCGTCGACGACCCCGTTGACCTTCAGTGACTTGTCCTTCTGGAACTTGCGCACGGCGGCGTTGGTCTTCGACCCGAACACACCGTCGACGGACAGGCCGAGAATGCGCTGCAAGGCCTTCACGGACTCGCCGCGCGAGCCCAGGCGCACGGTGTCCTGGGCGCTCGGCGACGGCGTGCTGGACCCTCCGCGTGCCGGAACCTTGCCCAGCGCGACCATCTTGGCCCACGTCGCCGCGTCCAGGACGCCGGTCGCGCGGACGGAGTGGTTGCGCTGCCAGGAGATCAGCGCACTCTTGGTCGCGGGGCCGAAGACCCCGTCGGCGTCGGTGCCGATGACCTTCTGCGCCAGCTGCACATCCGGCCCGCGGGCCCCTTCGCTCAGGCGCGGGTAGGACGTCGGCGGGGTGAGCGGGACGGATGGGCCCGAGGGGGAGGTCGACACCCCGGTCCAGGCCTTGCCGGTCCACCAGGACGTGCGCTGCATCGCGCCGTCCCAGCTGAAGCTGAAGTGGATGTGGTCCGTGTGCGGGTTGGGCCCGTTGTACGGGCGCCAGCCGGCATCCATCTGGTACGTGCCCCAGATCCGGCGGTCCCAGATGACGTACATGATGCCGAACCGGCGGGCCATCGCTCCCTGCCGGCCCTGCGCGTCAGGGGCCATGAGCCAGGCCAGTACCGAGTCGGCGACGCCGCGCTCGTGGCTGTCGTAGGCATTGAGCATCCAGTCCAGGGCACGCCCCTCGGAGTGCTCGGTGACGCCGCTCGTGCACGCGCGCGAGATCCCGTAGTTGAACTCGCTGTAGTGGCTGGCCATCAGGCGAGCGAACGCGAGCACGCCGGGCTTCGCGACCGGGTCGCAGGTGTCCTGCGGGACGTACGGCGAGGCGACGTCCAGATCGCCGGGCAGGTTGTTGTTCGTCGGCGGGTTGGGAACGGCGGCACGAGCCACGTTCCCGGTGGCAAGGGGAAGGGCGAATGCCGGGATGAGGGCGGCACCAACCATGCGGACGGATCGTGACACGCGGATGCTCCTAGGACAGGGCACGGGCAGGGAAACCCGACCGGGACAGTGGCGAGCCCTTCTTCCTCACACCCGTCACAGGATGCTCAGAAGTCAGGCCAGTCACTCTTATTCCACGGGCCACGTTGGACACGCCAGCCCCACTGGGTAATTACAGACCTGTCATTCCGCCGCGGTGACGGGCCGTCACCAGCCTGTGACCACCCCCTTCGCCTGCAGCCATGTGCTCCCCGCCCACTACCCGCCGCCGAGCCTCTGGATAGGCTCGGGGCATGGACAAAGTTGTCACCTCACCGGCCGAGGCCGTCGCGGACATCCCCGACGGCGCCACGCTTGCGGTGGGCGGATTCGGGCTGTGCGGCATCCCGAGCGTGCTCATCGACTCCGTCCGGGCGTTGGGGGTGAAGGATCTCGAGTGCGTCTCCAACAACTGCGGAGTGGACGACTGGGGCCTGGGATTGTTGCTCGGCGGCGGTCAGATCCGCCGCATGGTCTCCTCCTACGTCGGGGAGAACAAGGAGTTCGCCCGCCAGTACCTCTCCGGTGAGCTCGAGGTCGAGCTCACTCCGCAGGGCACCCTCGCCGAGAAGCTGCGCGCCGGCGGGTCCGGCATCGCCGGCTTCTGGACCCGCACCGGGGTGGGCACCCAGATCGCCGAGGGCGGACTGCCGTGGCGCTACGACAGCGAGGGGAACGTCGCCGTCTCCTCCCCTGCCAAGGAGACCCGTACGTTCACGGTCAAGGAGCGCGGCGCCGACGGCTCGGTGGTCGACACCGAGCACGAGTTCGTCCTGGAGGAGGCCATCACCGCGGACTACGCGCTGGTGCGCGCCACCCGGGGTGACCGGCACGGCAACCTCGTCTTCGAGACGACCACCCGCAACTTCAACCCGCTGTGCGCGATGTCCGGCCAGGTGACGATCGCCGAGGTCGAGGAACTCGTCGAGCCCGGCGAGATCGACCCCGCCGAGGTGCACCTGCCGGGCATCTACGTCCACCGCGTCGTCCCCCTGACGCCGGAACAGGCCGCCGACAAGCGGATCGAGAAGCGCACCATCAGCGACGACAACAAGGAGGCCTGAGATGGCACTCACCCGTGAGCAGATGGCCGAGCGCGCGGCCAAGGAGCTCCAGGACGGTGACTACGTCAACCTCGGCATCGGCATGCCGACGCTGGTACCCAACTACGTACCCGACGACGTCGAGATCGTCCTGCAGTCCGAGAACGGCATCCTCGGCGTCGGCCCCTACCCGAGAGAAGCGGACATCGACGCCGACCTGATCAACGCCGGCAAGGAGACCGTCACGCTGCGCAAGGGCGCCTCGATCTTCGACTCGGCCACCAGTTTCGGGATGATCCGCGGCCGCAAGGTCGATGCCGCCATCCTCGGCGCCATGCAGGTCGCCGAGAACGGTGACATCGCCAACTGGATGATCCCCGGCAAGATGGTCAAGGGCATGGGCGGTGCGATGGACCTCGTCCACGGCGCCAAGAAGGTCATCATCCTCATGGACCACACCGCCAAGGACGGCACGCCGAAGATCCTCACGGCCTGCGAGCTGCCCCTGACCGGCAAGGGCGTCGTCCAGCGGATCATCACCGACCTGGCCGTCATCGACGTCACCGACGACGGGCTCGTCCTGCGCGAGCTCGCCCCCGGAGTGACCGAGGACGAGGTACGCGAGAAGACGGGGGCGAGCCTCACGGTCGATCTGGACTGACCTCCGAGCGTCCACAGGGCCGCACCACCGCTCCCGACGACGGGGTGGGGCGCGGCCCTTGGGCTGAGCGCCCGCGGTTCGATGGCCATCTGTCGCACCTGTGTCGGTGGTTGCGGGCGGCTCCGCCCTGAGTCGGGCCGCTGGATACCTCCGCCCATGACCGGCACACCTCGACGTGGCCGGGAAAACCCTCGGATGACCGCGTACAACGCGGTCGGGTCAAGGCCTCCCGGTCCCGTCAGGGCTTCCCGGGCGAAGGACCCCGTCAGTCCTTGGCGAGGTTCTTGGGGCTGGTGAGGAAGCCGATGCCCCAGGACCAGTGCATGGTGGCGATCGCGAGGGGAACGCGGGTGCGCACGGGGGGTGCCTCCCCCTTCGAGATGATCCAGCCGCCGATCCCGATGGCGACGGCATAGCCGGCGGGGACCGCCCACGCGGGCCGCCAGGCGAGACCCAGCAGGCTCGCGGCGACCGTGCCCATGACCATCGCCGGCGGCGCGAGGTAGCGGGCATTCGCGGTCCCGGGGTGCTGGCGGGCGACGACGCGGCGCCAGCGTCCGTAGTTGAAGTACTGATCCGCCAGCCGCCCCACGGTGGACCGGGGCCGGTAGGTGACGACGAGGTCTGGAGTGAACCACACCCGGCCACCACCGGCACGGATGCGGTGGTTCAGCTCCCAGTCCTGGGCACGCGCGAAGTGCGGGTCGTAGCCGCCGACCCGCTCGAGCGCCCCCCTGCGGAAGACTCCGAGGTAGACGGTGTCGGCCTCGCCGGCTCCCCCTCCGGTGTGGAACCGGGCCCCGCCGACCCCCAGGGGGGACTTCATCGCACAGGCGATCGCGCGCTCGAGATCGCTGACCCCGACCGCGTTCATGATCCCCCCGACGTTGTCAGCGTCCGTCTCCTCGAGAGTCGCGACGGCCGTGCTCAGGTAGTCCGCCGGGATCTCCGCGTGTGCGTCCACCCGCGCGATCACCTCACCGCTGGACGCCCCGATCGCGCAGTTGAGGGCGTCCGGAGTGCGCCCGGAGGGATTGGGCACGGTGCGCACGCGGGGATCGGCCGCCGCCAGCTCGGCCGCCACCTCGGCGGTCCGGTCGCTCGACGGCCCGACGGCGAGGACGACCTCCAGCTCGCCCGGCCAGTCCTGACGCAGGATCTGCCCGACCGAGTCCGCGAGGTGTCGCTCCTCGTTCAGCACGGGCATGATGACGCTCACTCGGGACAACACGGGCTCCAGTATGGACAAGGTCTCGACCACGGCTGTCGGGACTCGCCGCTCGCATCATGCCCGTTGCCAGTCTTTGCTCTTATCCTCGTTCGCATGCCTGACCGCCCCTCACGTCCCCGTCGACCCTCCGGCGACCCCCCGTCCGAAGGTCGGGACGGTGACGACGCGATCGTCTTCGACGCCCGACGCGGCCGCCGAGACGGTGACGACACCGCCCGAGCGATCCCGACCGGCCGGCGTGAGCGCCCGGGACGGCCGGCCGCAGGCGGCCAGCCGTCACAAGCACAACGTCCACCCGCTGCCCGACGTCGTCCGGAGCAGCGGGACGAACCGCACACCCGGGTCATGCCCACCGGCAGCCCTGCGTCGCGCCCCGCCGCCGACTATCCACGAGATGGTCGTCGCCAGAGCCCCCCTGACGGTCCCGGTCGCCCGGGCGGGCCCGGGGGCCCGGGCGGCCACGGCCCCGCTCGTCCTCGACGCCGACGGCCGGGTCGCAGGTTCGTCTCGGTCCTGCTCGTCCTCGTCATGGCTTGGGCCGTCGGCATGTTCTGGGCCGTCAGTGCCTCATGGGCGGAGGTCAACAAGGTCGACGCCACCCCGGACGGCGACCGCCCCTCCAGCGAGGGACGAAATGTCCTGCTCGTCGGCAGCGACTCCCGCGCCGGGTTGACCTCGAAGGAGCAGGAGCGGCTCGGCACCGGGAGCGACACCGGGGGCGCCCGCACGGACTCGATCCTCGTGCTGCACACCGGCAGCGGTCCCTCCACGTTGGTGTCCATCCCCCGCGACTCCTACGTCGAGATCCCCGGACACGGGATGAACAAGATCAACGCCTCCTTCAGCATCGGTGGCGCGGAGTTGCTGACCGAGACGATCGAGCACAACACCGGACTCGAGATGAACGGCTACATGGAGATCGGCTTCGGCGGTTTCGCCCACGTCGTCGATGCCGTCGACGGGGTCGAGATCTGCGTCGAGAACGCCATGGACGACGAGAAGGCACACATCAACCTCCAACCCGGGTGCCAGGTCCTCGACGGCAAGACCGCCCTGGGCTACGTGCGGGCGCGCTACTCCGACCCCAAGGGCGATCTGGGCCGCGCCCAGCGCCAGCGGGAGTTCCTCGGCGCACTCTCGGACAAGGTGATCTCCCCGGCCAACCTGCTGCTGCCGTGGCGGGTGCACTCCTTGGGCACGTCGAGTGCCGGCGCACTGACCGTCGGCGAGGACGACTCGATGATCAGCACGGCGCGCGCTCTGTGGGCGTTCCGCGGGATCTCCTCGGGTGACGGCAACTCCTTGGCCGTCCCCACCAGCAACACCAGCCTGCCGACGGCGGTCGGGACGGCCGTGGTGTGGGACGAGGCGCGGGCAGAGCAGCTCTTCGCCGACCTGCGCGCGGACGAGCCGCTGTCGATCACACCAGATGACAGCTGACTGCGCCCCCGGTGAGGTGAGCATGGTCACACGGACGTTAGTGTGACTGCCATGGAAAACAGCATGGACAAGGTCGGGGTCGTGGGATGCGGCCTCATGGGAGCGGGCATCGCCGAGGTGTGTGCTCGCGCCGGTTCTGACGTCGTCGTCGTGGAGTCGACCCCGGAGCGCGCCGACGCCGGCCGCAGTCGACTGGAGAAGTCACTTCGTAGGGCGGAGGAGCGCGGTCGCCTCGACAGCGCGGACACGGTCCTCGGGCGCATCCGGGTCGTGACCGACCTGAGCGAGCTCGCCGACCGGGACCTGGTCGTCGAGGCCATCGTGGAGGACGAGACGGCGAAGGTCGAGCTGTTCGAGCAGCTCGACGAGATCGTCGAGTCACCCGACGCGATCCTCGCCTCCAACACCAGCTCGATCCCGATCATGAAGCTCGCCACCGTGACGAAGCGTCCGGCCAACGTGCTCGGCGTGCACTTCTTCAACCCGGTGCCCGTCCTCAAGCTCGTCGAGCTCGTCCCCTCCCTGATGACGGCCGAGGAGACGACCGAGCGTGCCCGCGCCTACGTCGACGGCAGGCTCGGAAAGCACGCGATCACCTGCCAGGACCGAGCCGGGTTCGTCGTCAACTCCCTGCTCATCCCCTTCATCCTCAGCGCCATCCGCATGTACGAGTCGGGTTTCGCAACCGCCGAGGACATCGACCAGGGATTCGTGCTGGGCGCAGCACACCCGCAGGGCCCGCTCGCTCTGGCCGACCTGATCGGCCTGGACACGACGATGGCGGTCGCCCAATCGCTGTACGAGGAGTTCAAGGAGCCGCTCTACGCGCCCCCGCCCCTGCTCGCTCGCATGGTCGACGCAAACCTGCTCGGCCGCAAGGTCGGCCGCGGCTTCTACACCTACGACGCCTAGGAGCCACGGTCCGGGAGCAGCGCCCGCGGATCGCTCTCGTGGTACAGCACCTACATCGGCAGCATCGGACCGTCGACCAGCTGCCAGAGGACGCCACCTCCGACCCCCAGGGCCACGGTGAGGACCGCCGAGACCACAGCGGTCCGCGCCGACCACGGTCCGGGGTCCGCTGCACCACCGGCGGAAGGTCGGAAGGCCGGTGCCAGCCACCGTAGGTAGTAGAAGAGGCTGAGCACCGTGTTGACCAGCAGGACGATGACCAGCCAGGCATGTCCGCCGTCCCAGGCGGCGCTGGCCACGGTCAGCTTGCCGACGAAGACCGCCGTGGGTGGGGTCCCGACGAGTCCCAGCAGGGCGACCACAAGAGCGCCGGCCAGCCACGGGTGCGACGAGGACAGACCCCGGTAGGAGGTCAGGTCCCTTCGTTCGGGCAGCGCCGCAGTGACCGCGAACGCGGCGACATTGGTGACGGCGTAACCGGCCAGGTAGACCAGCAGCGCGGGCAGGGCCAGGTCGGAGCCGCGGACGACGACCACCGCCACGAGCAGGTAGCCGACCTGACTCACCGTGGACCAGCCGAGTAGTCGGCGGGGATCGTCCTGCCAGAAGGCCGCCAGATTGCCCACTGTCATCCCGGTCACCGCCAGCACAGCGACGAGCAGGGCCCAAGCCCGATCGGGTGGAAGTGCCTCGAGTAGACGGTAGAGGGCGACCAACGCCCCGACCTTGGGCACGGTGGTGAGGAAGGTCGCCGCAGTGGCGCTCGTGCCCTCGACGGCGTCGGGGATCCAGAAGTGTCCCGGCACCCCGCCGGCCTCGAACAGCAACCCGGCCGCGACCGCGACGACCCCCGCCACCATCGCCCCTGCGGAGACGGCAGCAAGCCGCTGTGCAAGGTCGATGTACCCGGTCGTCCCCGAGAGTCCGTAGAGCATGGTCACACCCAGCAGCAACAGGATGCCGAAGAGGGCACCCATGAGGTAGGCCTTCATCGCGGCCTCGGCGCTGCGTGCGCCACCGGCCATGCCGATGAGGCCGTAGATCGGGATGCTCGCCAGCAGGAACCCGACGACGAGCACCATGAGGTCCGTGGCACCACCGAGGAGACAGGCCCCCGTGGCGGAGAAGAGCAGCAGGGCATACGTCTCGCTCTCCCGCGGGGAGTCGGCGACCTCGTCGGCCGCGATCCCCACCACGAGCAGGGTGGCCAGGGCGACGACGACCCGGGTCACCGTGGTGGCGGAGTCGATGGCGAAGGTGCCATCGAACGCCCACTGCGCCCCCTTCGTCCCGATGACGACCGCCGTGGCAGCCGCACCGGCAAGAACGATCAGGGCGACCACACGGGTGACCCACTGCCGTGTGCGGGGCAGGAAGGAGCCACCGAGCAGCGCGACCAGACCACCCGCGAACAACAACATCTCGGGGACCAGCAGCAACGGGTTCATCCCCGTCATCGCGGAAGCCATCGTCACCGACCCACGAGGGAGACGACGACGTCCGCGGCAGGCTCGATGACCGCCAGGAGCGGTCCGGGCAGGACACCGATGAGCAGCGACAGCACCATCAGAGGAGCCACCGCCCAGACCTCTTCCGGTCGCAGGTCCGCGAATGCGGTCGAGTGGCCACGCGTCCCTCCGGTGAACACCCGTTGGAGTGCGCGCAGGAACAGCGCTGCGGTGATGATGATCCCCAGCAGGGCGAGCGCGGTGACCGGGGCCACGGCAATGCTGCCGGTGAAGATCTGGAACTCGGCGATGAACCCGGACAGCGCCGGCAGGCCCAGGGAGGCGAAGGCGGCCACGGCGAACAGCACCGTCAGGCGTGGGGCGGGTGCAGCGAGCCCGCCGTAGGAGTCCATGTCGCAGGTGTCGGCCCGATCGTGGAAGACGCCGGCGAGCAGGAACAACGCGCCGGTGACCAGACCGTGACTGACCATCTGGGTCACGGCGCCGGTGACGGCGATCCCCCGCGCCTGCGTGGTGTCCCCGGCGACCAGACCGGCCGCCCCGAGGGCGAGCACGACGTAGCCCATGTGGTTGACGGAGGTGTAGGCGATCATCCGTTTCAGGTCGGTCTGCGCCAGGGCGACGAGGGCGCCGTACAGCACGGAGACCACACCGATGACGATCAGCACCCAGGCCCAGGCCCGCCATGCCTCGGGCAGCATCGGCATGGCTATCCGCACGAAGCCGTAGGTGCCCATCTTCAGCAGTACCGCGGCCAGCACCGCGGATCCGACAGCAGGTGCGTCGGTGTGCGCCGCAGGGAGCCAGGTGTGGAAGGGCACGGTCGGGGTCTTGATCGCCAACCCGACGAGGATGCAGGCCAGGACCAACCCACCCCCGACGGAACTACCGGCCAGCGGGGTCTGCTCGGTCAGCTCGAGCATGTCGAACGTGTGCGGATCGGCCGCGACGTATAGACCGATGAACCCGGCGAGCAGGGCCAGGGAGCCCAAGAAGGTGTAGAGGAAGAACTTCAGCGCCGAGCGGGCCGCCTGGCCGTGCCCCCAGCCGGCGATGACGAAGTACATCCCCACGATCGACAGGTCGAAGAAGACGAAGAAGAGAATCAGGTCCGCAGAGACGAACAGTCCCAGGCTGACGGTCTGCAGGAACAGGAACAGCGCGGCGTGACTGCGAGGGCGGTCCACGCCGCGCAGTGAGTAGATCGCGCAGACCAGGAAGATGACGGCGGTCATCGCCACGAGTGGGAGGGAGAGGCCGTCGAGCCCGATGTGGTAGCTGCTGTCCACGCCCGGGATCCACGGCGCCTGCTCTTCGTGCGCCAACGCGCCCCGGCCGGGGTCCTCGTAGTCGAACCAGAGCCAACCGATCAGCACGAGGTCCACCGCGCTCACGATCAGCCACACCCAGGAGGCAGCAGTGCCGCCCCCTCGTGGCAGCACCACGAGCCCCAGGGCTGCGGCCAGAGGCAGGAAGACGACAAGAGAGAGCACGCTCACCTCACGAGGACGAGGACGAGGACACCGACCGTGAGAACCACGACCGCTTGCAGGTAGTACTGGTGGAGTTGTCCGGTCTGGGGCCGACGCGCGAGCGCACCGAGCCGGCCGATCAACCGCGCAGTGCGCTCGACGATGCCGTCGACGCGCACCGTGTCGACGTGGCCGGCGCGGACGGCCAGCGCGAATGTCGCCGACGAGACGCGCCCCACCCCTGCGTCGAGGGAGTGGTCGTCGGCCCGACCGACGCGACCGGCCAGCGTCATCGTCGCGACGGCGACGCGCTCCACCCCCGCGTCGAGCACGCGGTCGTCGAACCGAGCCAGCGCCCTTGCCAGCCGCAGGGTCGGGCGGACAACGCCTCCGTGCACGGCCCGCTCGAGCCGTAGCCAGTCCGCCGCCCACCGGGGTTCCGGGGCCCGCCAGAAGGCAGCCATTGCCACCACGACCAGCGCGATCATCGCCGACAGCACCATCTCCCACACGGACGGCTGCGCGGACATCCCGCCCATGGCCGCACCCAGCCGTCCGGCCAGTGGCGGGAGCGCAAGCACCCCGAGCCCGGTCGCACCGATGGCCAGGACGACCACAACGGCCTTCTCCCGACCCGTGACCTGACCGATGACCGGCCGATCCGTCTGCGTCCTCGTCATGCGCCCGTGGCGTGACGTCGCCCTGACCGGCCGGATGAGCCACAGCACCTTGGCGGCGTACCCCGCCGACAGGGCGGCAGCGGCAAGCCCGACCGCGTAGAGGCCCACCGACTCGCTCCGCGCGGCCACGAGTACGGCGTCCTTGGTGGCCCATAGAGACAGCGGCACCACGCCGGCCAGTGACAGCGCGCCGATGATCGCCGACCAGCCGACCACCGGCCACCGGCGCGCTACCCCGCGCAGGCCGTCCAGATGCTGCGTGCCCAGGACGGTCAGCCAGACCCCGGCGGAGAGGAACAGCAGAGCCTTCGTCGCTGCGTGGGCCACCAGGTGCGCCGCTCCCCCACTCACGGCTCCCAGGCCCGCGGCGAGGACGACGAATCCGAGCTGCGCCGAGGTGGAGGCCGCGAGCAGCTGCTTGAGGTCGCGCTGGGCCAGCGCGACCCCGCCGAGAACCACCGCGGTCAGTGCACCCATCCATGCCGTCGTCGGCCCCGCCCAGCCGGTCGCACCGATCGCCGGCTGGGCCCGCAGCAGCAGGTAGCCGCCCATGGCCACCATGGCGGCGGAGTGCAGCAGCGCGCTGACCGGACTCGGACCTGCCATCGCCCGCGAGAGCCAGAAGGAGAAGGGCAGCTGAGCCGCCTTGCCGAGCGCCGCCACGAGGATCCCGACGACGGCGAGGTCCCGCCACCCCGCCGACGCCTGCGGCAGGGCGGACAGCGTCAGGCCGGCGCCTCCGGCCACTGCGGCACCGGCGGCCACGTACAGGCCCAGGTCGGCGGCTCGGGTCGTCAGGAACGCGGTCAGTCCAGCCGAGACGCGGTGCTCCTCGCGCCACCAGAAACCGATCAGGGCGTAGGACGTCGCTCCCATCACCTCCCAGGCCAGGAGCAGGGTCGGCACCGTCGTCGCCGCAGCCGTGAGCAGTGCCGCCGCAGCGAAGAGCAGCATCAGCCCGTGAAAGCGGGCCTGCGACTCGTGGACCTGACCGGTGGAGAAGACCAGGACCAGCAGGGTCACCACCGTCACCATGGGCAACATCAGCGCGGTCAGGGCGTCCACGGCGAGACCGAAGTCGGCCCCGGCGACGAACGGCAGAGCGACCTGCGGACGCATGGCGGCGGCGACCAGGGACAGCGCGAGAACCAGAGATGCGGTTGCGAGCGATATCCGAGCGGCCAGCCGCTCCGCCCTCGGGGTGATCACCAGAGCAGCTCCGACCCCCGCCGGGACCACCGGAAGCAGCCAGAGCACCGACTCCGAGCCGGTCATCGTTTGAGCTCCCCGGCCATGTCGGTCATGTCCGCCCCGGCCTGCCGATGCAGCAGAGTGGCCACGGCGAAGCCCATGGCCATCTCCACGGTCATGACCGCGAGAATCACCAGGAGCAGCACCTGGCCGGAGGGGTCCGGCACGAGGAACCACCAGAAGCCCGCAGCCGCGAGGATGACTGCGTTGATCATCAACTCCAGACCCATCATCACCATGACGACGACCTGTTGGGAGAGCGCCCCGTACAGGCCGGTACTGAACAGGGCGGCTGCGACGAGCAGAACCGTCTCGAGGGTCATCGGCCAACACCTCCAGGTTGGGGATCGGAGGGTGGCCCCGTCAGGTCGTCGCCCATCCGGTCGTACCGGGTCCGGTGCGCCGCGAGCACGACCCCGGCGACGATCGTCGCCACCATCACCGGACTGACCACGGCCATCACGAGCATCTTCGGCCCCATGAGCTCCTCACCGAGCGCCCGAGTGAGGTCCCCCGCCGGAGAGCCGCGCCGAGCGGGCCATTCCACCAGGAGGATCCCCGCAGCGAGCAACCCGAAGGTGCCGATCGAGGCCACCAGCGCAGCGGCCCTGCCGTGCACCATGTCCATGGGCATCAGCGCCGGGTTCATCCCCATGAACATCACCATGTAGACAGCCATGATCGCCATCTCCATCACCATCATCAGGATCACGACGAGCCCGACATAGTTCTGCTGGAGCAGGAGGACGTGCAGCCCGACCGCCACGAAGGAGAGCGCCAGGGCGTAGGTCGCCCGAGCCATCGAGTCCACGATGAAGACGGCGGCGCCGGCAAGAACCGCGACCACTGCGAGCAACCAGAACAGGATCCCGACCAGCATCACGACCCCCACACGGCCACGACGGCCACGAGCAGGTCCTGTACCAGGACGGCCGGCAGCAGAACGAGCCAGCCGACCTCGACGAAGACATCGGGTCGCGCGGCCGGCAGACGCCGCCGTCCCCACACCAGGACCAGGAGCACCGTGGCCGCCTTCACCACGACCCACAGCCACCCCGGCAGCAGCGGGCCCGAGCCTCCGCCCAGGAACATCGGGACCGCGAAGGCAGCGCCGGCGGCCAGCAGCGCGTACCGCCCGCCCTCGAAGACCAGACGGTCCACGCTGGACAGTTCTGCGGCCACCCCACCAGCGATGTCACTGCCGAGAGCCGGAGCGAACGGTCCCCAGACCGAGAAGGCGGCGACGCCCATGAGGTAGACGACGAAGGCGATCGGCATCCACACGACGAACCACACCCCGTCCTGGGCTGCCGCGACCGTGCCGACGTTGAGGCTTTCCGCGGCGATCGCCGGGGCGACGAGAGCGAACATCAGCGGCAGCTCGTAGCCGAGCGCCAGCGCGAGGAATCGATATCCGCCGATCAGTCCGTGAGCGGAGTTCGCTCCCCACCCGGTCAGCCACAGCAACGCCCACACCAACACGTCCATCGCGTTGAACCACACGATGCCCACGTCAAGGTCGAGAATGGTCCAGTCGCCCAGCGGCACGACGGCAATCATCAACGCAGCAGTGACGAGGAGACCGCCCCCGCCAAGGCGCCACAGCAGGGAATCGGCAGCGACAGTCGTCCGGCGTCGCTGGCGCAGCAGCCGGGCACCCTCGTCCAGCGGCCGCATCGCGCCACCCAGAGCCGACGCCCCGGAGGCGCGCGCCCCCACCAGGCCATCCACCACTGCGGCGAGCAGCACCAGAAGCCCCAGAAGGACGAGACCAACCAGCGCCCATCCGGCACCGACCGTGACCACCGAGGAGTCAGACATGCTGGATCTGCGTCATACCGAGGGGGTCGAGGTCCAGGCTTGCGATCGCCAACCGGGCCGTCGCCACGTCGAGGCCGTGGACCACCTGGGGCAGGACCTCGGTCACGTCCACGGCAGGACCAGCCATCCCGGCTGACCCGTCGAGCGCCCCTCGGCGTCGCTCACTGGTGGCGAGCGAGGCAGAGGCACGATCCAGCGCACTCATCAGGCGGTCGTGGACATCTCCTTCCCACATCCGCGGCCACGTCCGCTCGGCCAGCTCGGCCGCATCGATGGGGCGGACCCGGCGCAGCGACCACCGCAGCAGCCGGTTGCGGGCCACCCGACGCCGGAGACGCTCGATCTCCGGACGAAGGGCATGCGGATCCTGCGCGCCGAGAACATCATCACGCAGACGCCACGCACTCGTCGCGGCGGCGACCCATCCGGCCAGAGCCAGGACCGTTGCGACGTTGTCCAGCCGGACGGCGCCGGCCGTCCCCGGACGGTACGCATCCGACTCGTGGGCACCGACGACGTCGCCGAGGATCCAGGCCGCCTTCGCGGCGACGACGACGTCGCCCTGGAGCGAGCAGTCCAGCACCAGACCCGCGGGCCAGTGCGGCAGGAGCGGCCCGAGCGAGACGTGCAGGACATCCATCTCCAGGCCGTCGCGGTCCTCGCTCCCCTCGGCCAGCGGTATCCCACCCGGCTTCATGTCCATGTCGCCGTGGTCCATGTCGCCGTGGTCCATGTCGCCGTGGTCCATGTCGCCGTGGTCCATGTCGCCGTGGTCCATCTCGCCGTGGTCCACGTCCCCGTGGCCCGTGTCCCCGTGCTCGACATCCGGTTCGATGGCCCGATCACGGGCGTCCTCCCATTGCCCCCGCTGATCAAGCAGGGCGGCCTGCGCACGCCCCAGGGCCGGGATGACCTCTGCGGGGGCGGTCACCGTCGCCTGCGCACGGGGGCCCGGCAGCTGCCCCCACACCCGTTCGACCAGAGGGGCCATCTGCGGACCCGGGGCGCCACAGACGATGAGCAGGTCCGCATCCGCCGGTGCGACCGCTGGGTGCCATCCCCACGCGCGCACCACTCGCTCGACGTGCACTCGCGTCGTCCAGTGGCCCGGCATCTCGACGATGAGCACGTGGGCAGAACGCACTGCCCGTCGAGTGATCCACGTGGTCAGACCCACCGGAGGGCTCCTTCACGCCAGGCCCAGGCAACGGCGACGAAGAGCGCACCGAGGAAGACAAACATCTCCACCACCGCCGTCACGCCGAGGGCGCCGACAACGACCGCCCACGGATACATGAAGAGCATCTCCACGTCGAAGGCGAGGAAGACCAGAGTCGCGAGGTACCACCGTGCGTGGTACCTCGACAGGGCGTGCTCCCGAGGCTCCCACCCGGACTGGTAGGGCAACGAGGTCAGCGGCGTCGAGGCATCGGCGAGCAGTCGCTGGAGCGCATACAACGCGCCGATGAGGCCGAGGACCACCACGACGAGGACGATCGCACCTGAGTACACGGCACCTCCTGACGTCGGCTCGGATCCCGCCGATCCGTATGTCGACAGCGTACACGGACGGACGTACGGGTATGGTTGTGCCGTGACCTCATCCGCCCACCACCCTGCTGGCCAGCCGCTCGCCGCCGATCGCGTGGCGGCCGCGCGCGACCGTTTGCCGGAGCTCGAGGCGACGGAGCGACTCGCGGGCGTTCTGGGCCTCTTGGCCGACCCGACCCGGCTGCGGATCGTCTACGCCCTGGACGTCGCGGAGGAGCTGTGCGTGGGGGACATCGCCATCGCCCTGGGTGCGAGCGCAGACAGCACGGGCTATGCCCTGCGGGTCCTACGCACCGCGGGCCTGGTGTCCCGGCGCAAGGCCGGACGCGTGGCCTACTACCGCCTCGCCGATGGATTCCCGGAACCACTGCGTCAGCACTGCCTCCTCCAGCTGATCGACCTCACCCGACATGGCACCTGACGATCGCGCCCGCCGCGACACAACAACTGACGCGAAACCCACACCGATCCACCGACACCCAAGGCACTGATCACATGTTTACCAGCTCCTCACCGGGGCCTGCCCGCTCCCTCAGCCGTCGCTCGCTGTTCCTCATCGCCGGCCTCGGGTCGACCACCGTGTTGACCGCGTGCAGCGTTGACGCACCTGCTCCCACGGCGCCGAGCTCCTCGCCATCGAAGGCCGCCGCCTTGGGAGTCGATGCCCGGCAGCTGGCCATGACCGTCTACAAGGACCCCGCCTGCGGTTGCTGCAGCGGCTGGATCGACCATGCAGAAGGCAACGGGTTCACCATCACGACCGAGCACCCCGAGGCTCTGCACCAGGTCTGGCAGGACCACGAGATCCCCCTGGAGCTCCAGTCCTGCCACTTGGCGAGCAATGCGGACGGACAGGTCTTCATCGGCCACGTCCCGGCCCGGTTCGTCGTGGAGTACCTGGCTGACCCGCCTCCTGGCGCGCGCGGCCTGAGCGTTCCAGCCATGCCCGTGGGGACGCCGGGCATGGAGCAGGGAGACCAGTTCGACCCCTACGAGGTCATGCTCATCACGGACAAGGGATCGAGCGTCTTCGCGGAAGTCACGAAGACGTCCCAACAGACTCTCTGACCCAGGTCCCCGGGAGGGCCCGGGTCAGGTGACGTACGAGAGCACGGTCATCATCCCCAACTCACCGTGGTAGATGTTGTGGCAGTGGACGAGCCACTGGCCCGGGTTGTCCGCCCGGACGTCGACCGACAGGCTCTCCATCGGTTTCACGTTGATCGTGTCCTTGCGAATCCCACGCCCGTTCTGGCCGACGAGCGCGAAGGTGTGGCCGTGCACGTGCATCGGATGAAACATCATCGACTCGTTGTGCATCACCAACCTGACGCGTTCGCCGGATCGGATCTCCAACGGGTCGTGGTCCCCGTACGCCGCCCCGTTGATGAACCACTGGCGGCCACCATCGACCATCTGCAGCCCGAGGCCGATCTCCCGGTCCGGTTGACGAGGCTCCAGCGCCGCCGACTCAGTGGCCCGCAGGTCGGCATAGCTGAGTAACCTGCCGGTCAACTCTGCGGGGAGCGAATTCGGGTCTGGAGTCGCACCCGAGGCGGTACGCAGCACAGCGAAGCCAGGTGGGGCGGCCTTGCCCTCGGGAACGGCGACCACCGCGAAGGCGCCGTCGTCGGTGGTCACCACCACGTCGTAGCGTTCGCCCATCCCGATGATGAGGGTGTCGACCTCGGTGGGGTCGACCTGATAGCCGTCGGTGTGCGTGACGTTCAGGCGGTGGCCGCTGATGGCGAACCGGTAGGGGGTGTCGCCGCCGGCGTTGATGATCCGTAGCCGGATTCTGCGGCCCGGAGCCGCGTTGATGACGAAGGGGTCCTCTGGCACACGCCCGTTGATCAGCTGTACGGGGTAGACGACATCACCCGTGTCCGCACCAAGAGGCTGGTCATCAGAGGGCATGGCTTCCTCCATGTCCATCTCCCCGTGGTCCGTCCCCGTCATCGACGTGCCCCCCATGCCCTCGCGGGCCAGGCGATCGAGGATGACGTCCGGGGAGTCTCCCCACCCGTCCGTCCAGTCGTCCAGCACCAGGACGACCTCCTCGTCGTAGTTCATCGGCTCCCTCGGGTCCTCCACGATCAGCGGCGCCTGCAGCCCACGATCGAGCTGAGCCCCGACGTGCGGATGGAACCAGTGCGTGCCCGGGTTGGGAACCACGAACTCGTAGTCGAAACTCGCGCCGGCACCCACCGGGTCCTGCGTCAGGCCGGGCACACCATCCATGTCGTTGCGCAGGGCGAGACCATGCCAGTGCACCGTCGTGTCCTCCGGCAGGTCATTGGCCAGTCGAACTCGCACGACGTCGCCCGCCGT